>NZ_JAXHCB010000003.1:0-823649 GCF_042466295.1 Pseudoalteromonas sp. R86517 | reverse complement strand
GCGTTGTTTTCATTAAAGCCTGAGTAAACGTAACGGCCTTGCTCATCAATCGTTGTAGAAATCATGCTAGCGCCAACGAAAGGACCTTTTTTAAGTACGCCCCAATCATCGTTTAATAGGTTAGTTAAGTTATCAATTACGAAGAACGCTTCACCTTTATGGCCATCCATAAAGCCTGGTAATTCTTGAGTAACTTTAAAGTTAAATTTAACAAACCAATCTGAGTTTTCAGCATTACGGCCAGTGATTTCACCACGCTCTAAACCGTTAGACGCGATAAAGTCGTTAAACGCGTTAATTTCATCAGCGCTCATGTCGTAAACAACGTTAGGATCGTTTTCAAGTGGTACGTAAAGTAACTGACGACTACCGTTCCAGTTGCTATCCCCGAAGTTACGATCGCTACCATCAAACGTGTAGCTGTATGGTAAGCCTTTGTATGCTTCACCGTATAGGTTAAAGCGAGTAGCAAAACCATCTACAAATTCATGAGAGTAGCCAAGCGTCATAGTAAAACGATGTGGAATTTCGTAATCAGATGATGCAACACCAGGGTTACCCGGATCCGTTAGCGCAATGTTACCGTAGTTTGAGCCAGCAACAGAGCTTGTCATTGGGTTAACATCGTCTGAATCTGTGTACGCGTAACCAAAATTAACGCTTACGCCATTATCAAACATTTTGCTTACTGCTAATGAAATAACCGATGAATCACCGCTATCGCCACTTACATTTGTAAGAAGGTACTCACCAGAGCGGCCTTCAATAGACTCGTAAAGAGGGCGACCATCAAATGTAGTTTCGCCCGAATCCTGAAGTGCGATGTCACGCATTAAGGCAGCATCTTTCTTCTTAGAGTATAAGTAATCAAGTGAAATTACATACTCGTTTTCAGTTGTGTATGTTGCACCAATTGAGTATTTCCACTCTGAAGGAATTTCAAAATCTGGGTCAACAGCGTTTGTTGCTGAATCACCCGAGCCGATAACAGTGTTAGCAACTTCATCAAACATCTCTTGCGGTACTTCAAAACCAGGCGCGCCGCCATTTACGTTTGGCGTATTGAATAAATCAACTGGGCTGCGGAATGTACCGATGTTTGTAATACCATCGTTAGAGTAAGAGTTAGATAACCACACATTTGGGTTACCACCAGAGAATAAGCCAACACCGGCGCGTACTTCTAATTCGTCTGTTGCATACCACTGGAAGCCAACACGTGGTTGAAGTAAATCAATACCATCGAACGTGCTTTGGTTACTAAAGCCGTAGCGGTCAGTAAAGTTTTGGTTGAAGTTAGGTACGTCATCACTTGTGTATTTATCGTAACGTAAACCAAACGTGATGTTTGCATCTAAGTCTGTAAATGCGTATTCATCTTGTACATAAAACGTATGCTGAGCGTATGAAAAGCTTGCAGCTGCATCGTTTGGATCGTTAGTCGCTGCAGCATTATTGTAGTAAACACGGTCAGCTAAGCCATCTTCAAAATCATCGATTGAATCAAAACGATATTCACCTTCAGTATGCTGTACGAATAAGTTAAATACGTCTAACTCTTCAAACTCATAACCAGCAGTAATTGTGTGTTGGTCAAGGTAGTAAGTACCCGCTACTTTAAATGTAGTGGTATCGTAATCTAAATCATTTGATTGACGAGAGTCATCTGGACCAATGTAAACCGTACCACCATCTTCTGTACGAATTTGCATTTCGCCAAAGCTGCTAGCAGCATCAAGTGACTGTACAGTTGCATCTAGTTCTGATTTACCAATACGAACTTCAGTTGAAAAGTCATCTGACCAATCTGAGTAAACAGACGCGATGATTGAGGTAAATTCTGCACTTTGGTCGTAAAAGTGGTTAGATAATGAAACACGGCTAGAACCAGTATCAGACTGTGAAACCGTATTACCATCGTTGTAGTTATAGATTAAGTTTGCACGGTGATCTTCGTTGATGTTCCAATCTAATTTAACTAAGATTTTTTCATCTTCAACCGGCATACTTGAAGGCATACCGCCTACGTCATAACCATATACAGATTGAGCTACACTTGTAATACGAGCAATATCATCTGCAGTTACACTGCCGCTGCTTAAACCGTCGTAGTTAAACTGTTGAACACCTTCAAGTTTTTCATATGAAGTGAATAAAAATAGTTTATCTTCGATTAACGGTAAGCCAACGTTAAAGCCGTAACGTTTTTCGGTGTAGTTACCGTTATCAACGTCTTCGCCTTCAATTTCGTCGCCTTTGAATGAATCACTTGTGAAATCGTAGAAGATGCCACCGTGAACTTCATTACCACCAGATTTTGTTACCGCATTAATGTTACATGAGGTAAAACCACCGTACTGTACGTCAAATGGTGCTAGCTCAGCTGAAACTTGCTCAATTGAATCAAACGAGAAAGGGGCACGAATAGTAGGGTAACCGTTAGAGCTTAAACCAAAGTTATCGTTCATACGAACGCCATCTAGCGTTAAGCTGTTGTAACGAGGGTTACCACCACCACAGTTGATTGACCCGCGGCTATCATCAATTGTGATACGCGGGTCAATACGAATGATATCTTTTAAATCACGGTTAATAGCAGGCGTGTTTTCAAGATCAGTTAAAGTAAATGTAGACGCTGGGCCAGTACCACCAGACATAGAGCTGATAGGTGCACCTGTTACTACAATTTGCTCCATGCTTGATTGTGGCTCAAGTGCAGCATTTACTGGGTAATCGTTACCAATGTTTAGGATAATGTTATTAAATTCTTGATCAGCATAAACATCAGAATCAACGATTACCTTGTAAGGACCACCAACACGAAGGCCTTTAGCAGTAAAGTAACCTGCATCGTTTGCTTCTGTTGTTTTAACTGAGCCAGACGGTACGTGTAAAATTGTTATTTTGGTACCTGGAGCTGGGTTACCGTTTGGACCGGTAATTTGACCCTTAATCGCAGAGGTTGTTTCGTTGGCGAATGCAGCGCCACTTACACTTACACACGCAGCGATAGCAAGTGAGAGTGCTGTTTTTTGAAGTTTAGTCTTCATTTTCATTTCCCGTGAAAGTTATAATTAAATTGTTATTTTAAGTAGTATAAAGTCAGCAGTGTTGTTGAATTTATACTCTTGTAATATGCAAAATTAATTTGCACAATTTATACTTGTATACTTAACTAAATTTGGATTAATTACTTATTGTTATGTTACCGTCGTTATGTGACAGTATTATGAAATGCAAACTTTATAATTCCTTTTACAATTAATTATTTACATTTTGTAATTAATACATTTTTAGCTGTATTATTTTAGCTATACTCCAGACCGTGTATAAACATAAATTAATTCCCGTGTGTAGGTTTTTTATTTATAGGTTGATTGTTATTTTGTCGTTATTTTTAATTTTTTATTGTCATCTGACGAATCAAATAAATAGTTCAATACACCCGCAAGCCTAACGCCTGCTTTTTGCAAACGCTGCTTAACAAGCGGATTGTATTTGAAAACATAACTATAGCTCACTTCATCACTGGTTGAGGTATAAATATCTTCGGCCAGTTTGTGAGATTCCATCAGCCAAGTAGTAGGGCTGCTGTTTAAGTATGTTTTAATTAATGCTGCATCGTCGGTATCTATAAACTTAGCGTATTCAGTGTAAGCTAAGTTTTCATTTTCTATTAATCCAGTGTCCCAAAGGCTATGCAAATTGGTTTCGTTGTCAAAAAAATCAACTTTAATTAAATTGCCGCCTCTATCTTCACTTCGCCCAGCATGAAATGGTTGATGGCTGTCGCCAACCAAGTGAACTAAAAACTTTAAAGCAAACTGTTTTTCATTAAGGGAAGAGGTAGATGACTGAAGTGTATTAATAGAGAAGTAAATACCTTCTAGAATATTTGTTACATCGTCTTTGCTGTGTGTATGTGCGTGATTTAGAGAAAGTGTTTTATTTTTAGGAAGGTTTATGTAGTGCCAGCGTGAAGATTTTTTACGCCAAAATAGTTCAGGACTAGATCGCATTTCATCTGCCCAAGTAGAAATTTGAGCTAGGGATTGTCCTTCTAATAGTGGCAACAGGTTATGCACTGTTTCATCACTCACATGTTGCTCAGCAATATGCCCAACAATTCGATGACCATTTTGACCCCACGCATACGCTTTAGAAGTTGTAAAAACAGCACCAATTATTAACGTTGTTGCTACGAGAGTAGCAATTTTAATGCGCATCAATGTTTCCTGCATTTATTTTTATTCACCTATTAGCTGGTGTAAACATTGTGATTGTTTTTGCTAAATATAGAAAGGAGTCAAGAGTATTCATTATTTCTTATTCATAATCGCATTAAATCAATAGCTTACCTTTGATGGGTAAAATTACCTGTTGTAATAAGTAAATAATATTGTTCAAATAAAGCCTTAGTGTTGTTAGGTACATCTTATTGATGGGGTTTGGAAAGGTCATGTTACATAAACTGTCGTTTGTTACACTTTTGTTTCTGGTTATGGTTGCTGCATGGTCTGTTGGAAAGGTGAGCGTTAAAAGTGATGAAATAAATTTCCCAGAACTAATAAAAACGTCAACACAATGTTATACAACAGCCAGTGAAAACAAAAATCAGCTTATTGTATTTACGCCATCGCAAAGCGTGGCAGAGAAGCTTACAGAGTCTCTATGCCTTGATACCGTGGTAACGAAACAATACGGTTCAGTTAAAGGTTACTGGGGTGACAGTACAACGGAAAGCTTCGATTTTGTCGGCAAAGGGATTGCAGACCTCGTACTTGCAAAAAATAATATAATGGATGCCTTTAATGCAGAGCTAACTTATAACTATCAATCTGTGGTGGGCTTTTCTGATTACACCGCATTTTTTATCTCCTCAAAAGAAAAGCCACGTTTAACAAAACAATACTTTTTAGATAAGCGTATAGGCTTATTAGATTACCCTACAAGCCGCTCTGGCCATATACTTCCAAAGAAAATGTTTAAAGATTTAAATATTAATTTAGCCAATTTAGATATTACTTACGCCAGTTCGCACAGCGAGCTTCGTGACTTATTAGCTAATGGGCAGGTCGATATTATTGCGTCTTTTTGGAAAGAAAGTGATGCTGCTCGTTTTTCAAAAAATTATATAACCCCTTTAAGTAATAAAATTTCAGGTTCGCGCTGGTATCTAAAAATGCAGCAAAACAATACAGACCTTTTATGTGCTGTACAGCGTCATATTCTTGATATGTCAAAGGAGCAGACATTGAGTTATTACAAAGAGGCGCAATCGTACTGGGATTGCAGTTCAGAGCAGGTAACAGCTAAAGATGAGAGCGTTAAAAATGGATAAGTATAAATATGTTTTTTTTGGCTGCGCTGTTTTTATTATTAACTGTTTAGTGTTTTATGTGTCTGTAATTAATGAGCAGAGTGACGCTATTAAACGCCAGGTTATTGAAACCGAAAAACAAGTTGCGCTGGATTTACCGTTAATTGCGCTCTCTAATGAGCTTTTAAAGCACTCGGGTAACCAACATGCAGTGCAAGACTACTTATTAAAGCTCAACGGCTATTTAGACAATAACCTTCGCTTAGTTAAAATTGTGCCAAAATCTGCTAAACCTTTAACTTTAAAGCCAAACCAGTTTGTAAGAACACTCAAGTCGAGCACTACCCATGTCTCTTTAGTGTTTGAGAAAAACGCACATTTTTGGTCAGAAAACAGGTTTTTGATTTGCTTGTTATTTTTGGTTTTGAGTATTTTATTTAGCAAATGGCTGAAGTCTATTATAGGTATGCCTGTAGATGCTAAAGGCCCATCATTAAACGCTGATACTGACTTAGGGAAACCAAAAGAGCTGGCATTGATCATTGATTTAAACACTAAAACACTCAGTAATAGTTATATGCCTGAGGCTACAGTGTGTTTAGCTAACAAACCGTTATGCTTTTATTTAGCATTAATAGAGTTTTGTCGTGATAATAAAGATGTTGTGCTAAATCAAAATAAATACGTGCCAGATGAGCTTATAGAGCTTGCTAATAAGTACTTTTATAGGTTGATTGAGCTTGGGCATACTATACGCAAGCGGCCAAATTTTAATAGCAGCTTAGAAAAAACACTCAGTGAAATTCGTGCAGCCCTAGACGAAGTCTTAAACGAACACCCTGATATGAAAGACATTTATTATCCGCCTAAAGCATATGGCGAGGGCTCTCGCTCACGTTTACACAGTTACGGTTTAATAAATATTGCAAAGGGAAACATAGAAATAAAAGGAAAGTAGTCAGCTACTTTCCTTAAACATTATCTCTTAATAACGTTTTGTTATTTAGGTGCAAACTGCGCAGCTTTAAGAGGACTATTTTGCGATACAAAGGTTTTAAGTGCCTGGGCATCGGTTTCATCTGTGCTCACAAACCCTTTAAGTTTATTAATAGCAGGGTAACCGTCACCACCTGATGCGTTATAGCTATTTAAACTCATACGGTAAGTTTTATTTTCATCAAGTGGCTTACCATCAATGAGTACACTGACTAATTTGCCATTTTTACGGGTAAACGCTAAATTGTGATATTGCAAATAGGCACCTGCATCAACAGGGAAGCTGGTCACTGTTTCTAAGTAGTTCCATAAATCACGCCCTTGCCAGTCCATGTAAGTAATGCGATTTTTAAACGGGTGTACTTTTAAAATATCTTTATAGCTAATATCTCCAGCTTCAATAGAGCTTCTTATTCCGCCACCACTAATAAGGCCAAAGTCGGCGCCAACCACATTCATTTGTGCCTGTATAATCACACGCGCTAAATTAGTTTGTTGGTAACGTACCTTGTTTCTATCGCCCTCTAAACGCGCATCAACACTGCCAATTTTACCTGCAATTTGTTTTGCGCCTTTTGCTTGGTAACTTGCTAAAAAAGCTTCTAGGGTCGGATCGGGTTTAATGTATTCGTTGGCTAATACTTGTTTACTAGACCCATCGGCTTGAATTTCATCAACATATAAATTAACTGGCAGCAATTTATAATCGAGTAGGGTGAGCTTTTCGTTTTCTAACTTAAACTCTGCCTTACCCACATACTTGCCCCACTCATGTGCTTGCATAATCCATGTGCCGTTTTGCTGATCGGGCTTACACGCAAGACCGGGTTTAAAGTTATCGTCATTTTTATTTTTAGCTGCCATACAAACCGGCTCTTGCGAGTGACCACCAATAATCATATCTAAGGTATTAGCGGGTAAAGAGCGGGCAAGTGTGACATCACCCGGGGCATTAATCCCAAAGTTTGCATCTACATAATGGCCCATGTGAGTAAGTGCAATAGTGATATCGGGGTTGTATTGCTCATTAATTTTTTTAGCGAGAGCTGCCGTCACATCAACAGGGTCTTTAAATTCTAAATGGCCAATATATTGTGGGTTAGCTATTTTAGCGGTGTCTGTAGTGGTAAGTCCTATAACCGCAATTTTTAAGCCCCCCTTTTCAAAAATTTTATAGCCTTGAAATGCGCTTTCCCCAGTTGCTTTGTCAAAAATATTTGCAGACAGTAAGGGAAAGGTAGCCCATTGTTGCTGCTTAGTTAAAACGCTCAGTGGATTATCAAATTCATGGTTACCAATGGCCATAGCATCGTAACCGAGTAACGACATTCCCTTAAAATCAGGCTCTGCGTGTTGTAAGTCTGATTCAGGTATACCGGTGTTAATATCACCGCCAGAAAGCAGCAATACTGCATGGCCTTGCTGTTGAGCTTTGTTACGTAAAGCGTCAATTAACGTTTTACGCGCTGCCATACCATATTCACCTTTTTCGTTATGCCAAAAGCGCCCGTGATTATCGTTAGTATGTAATACCGTAATATACTGTGGGGCAGTGGAGGTGTTTAAAGGTGAGCTTGTACAACCTATAACAGATAAAATAACTGAAAATAAAATAATTATACGCATGAAATACCCATTTATTATGGTGTGCTTAATTTATTAGGCGGTTAGTTTAAACTAATTTAGCGATAAATAACGTACTTATTTTATACTTTTTTATATTCGAGTTTTAAAAGTAATATTAAATTATTAAATGTTTTTACACAAAGCGAATGCAGCGAGTGTTATTTAAAAGAATATGTAATGAAGTGTAACTAAAAGGGTGTTAATTGTAGTTGTGCCTTCTAAATGCTTTTCCTTGGCGTATAGTGTGGATTGGTATTAACACTTAATTTAAATAACAATAACAAAAAGGACTCATAATGAAAAAGTGCCTGATTGGCTCACTACTTGCGTTTTCGTGCTTTACTAGCCAAGCCACTATTGTTGAAATGCAAACTTCGCACGGGGTGATAGAGCTTAACTTGTTTGATCAACAAGCCCCCAATACGGTTGCTAACTTTTTAAGTTATATTGAAGATGACGCATACAACCAAACCGTTATACACCGCTCAGTCAGCGACTTTGTAATACAAGGTGGTGGCTTTACATTTACCGACGAATTAGTGCCAATAACCACCAAGCCTGCTGTTGTTAATGAGCCTGTTTTATCTAATGTGAAGGGCACAATTGCGATGGCTAAATTAGCCAACGATGAAAACAGTGCAACGAGCCAGTGGTTTTTTAATATGGTTGATAATAGCGAAGCGCTTGATACTCAAAATGGCGGTTTTACAGTATTTGGACAAATTACAGCACAAAGCCAAGCTACGCTCGATAATATTGCTGGATTGGTACACTGCGGCGATATCCCATTGGTTGATATAACCAGTGAACAATGCTCAAGTAGCGATGTCGCTCTTAGCAGCGCTAACTTTGTAACTATTAATAGTGTGGTGGTATTAGATGACGACCCGCTTTCATCTGCCAACTTAAACCCAACAGCCAATACATTAATAAGCCAAGACGATTCATCAGCAGAGGCTGGTTCATCAAGCAGTTCGGGTGGGAGTATGGGTGTTGGTTTTTGCTTAATTGCACTGCTTGGTGTGGGTAAACGCTTAAAACGCGCTAAATACTAATTATGTGTTAAACAGTAAATAAAGAAGCGGCTAATTAAGCCGCTTTTACTAAAATGCTAAAATTCGCCAAACAACCGCAAGCCATAAAGCAAACACACTGGCGCAGCCTAGTAAAAAAACATTAAAGCGCATTCTTACATTATTACTGCCAATATGAACAACCGTATGCACAATACGCGAAATAACAAATAAGCACGCAAGCGCAGTAATTAAGTAGCTAGCGCTGTTAAGTTGCAATGCAACAATACAACCGATATAAAAAAGCACTGGTATTTCAAACTGATTGGTAAAGTTTCTATCAGCTACGCGTACGGTATCGCCTGCGTTATCAAGGCGCATGGTTTTAAAATCGCTCAACTGTAATTGTTTGTTTTTTGCAGCAGCAAAGCGTCGCTTGCCCATAATTAACATTACAACGAGCGATAACGTTACTTGTGCAAACATGGCGAGTATTATTATTTTTTCCATCCTATTTCCTTCGTTATTATTTTACTGACTTTAAGTATGCAGGTGTTTTTCACAATGTGTTACATAAATTAGTATTATTTTGTGGTAAACCCTTAATTGTTAGTGTTAATTTAGCTCTATTAAGTTGTTTTGAGCGCATCCTAAGTGCAATTTTAATGGAAAAACATAATGAAAAAAATTCTTGGTTTTAGCGTCATCGCTTTAGCAGTTTTAAGTGGCTGTACAAATACATCATCTACCTCATCGGTGGCTAGTTCTTCGCAAAGCTCCTTACTCTCAGACACATTAGTTGTAAGCCCAAATGATACGCGCGAATATAAAACCCTTACCCTCGAAAACGAAATAGAAGTAATTTTAGTCTCTGATCCAAGCGCTGAAAAATCAGCAGCATCGCTAAGTGTAGGGGTAGGCTTACTACACGACCCTATGATGCAGCAAGGTATGGCACATTACTTAGAGCATATGCTTTTTTTAGGCACAGAGCGCTACCCCGATACAAAAGGCTACTCTGACTTTATGACCAAAAATGGCGGGGTAAATAATGCGTATACTTGGCTCGATATTACCAACTACATGTTTAAAATTAATAACGATGCCTTTGATGAAGCGTTAGACCGTTTTGCTGATTTTTTTAAAGCCCCTAAGCTGTACCCTGAATATGCAGATAAAGAAAAAAACGCTGTTAATGCCGAGTGGTCAATGCGCCGCGAAATGGACTTTTTTGGCCAGTTTAAACTTGCCCGTAAAATGATGGGTGATCACCCGGCAAATCGCTTTTTAATTGGTAACCTAGAAACGCTAGGAGACAAAGAAGGCAGCCAATTACACAAAGAAACGGTCGACTTTTATAATAAATACTATTCATCTAACATCATGAAAGTAGCGCTTATTTCAAACTTGCCAATTGAGCAAATGGAGCAAAAAGCAAAAACTTATTTTGCCGATATCAAAAATAAACACATTGAAAAGCCAACCGTTACTGCAGAGCTTGATTTTGATAAAGCCGGTGGTAAAAAAGTATATTACTCACCTAATGAAGACGTAAAACAGCTGCAACTTGAGTTTACGATTAATAACAACAGCAGCGACTTTGCGGTTAAACCTAACCGTTATGTCAGTTATTTATTAAGTAATGAAATGCCAGGTAGCCCAGCTCAATTACTACGCGACAAAGGCTGGGTATCGCAATTAACAGCGTCTCCATCTCCTAGTCAGTACGGCAATTACGGCGCGCTTACTATTTCGCTAGAATTAACCGATGAAGGCATGAAAAACCGCGAAACAATTGTCGCAACTATTATGCAATACATTGAACTGATTAAAAAAGAAGGTGTAGATGCTAAGTACTTTAATGAAATTCGTACATCACTTAGCAATCAATTTAAATTTTTAGAAAAAGGCGATGAGTTTAGCTATGTCAGCGCGCTTACTGGCAGCATGCAAGATTACCCATTAAATCATGCCATTGATGCGCCTTACTATTATGCCAAATTTGACGCAGAGGCGATAAACGAGGTACTTAAACAATTAAATGCCGATACGCTGCGCGTTTGGTATATTTCGCAACAAGAAGAAACCGACTCGCAACTGCATTTTTATGATGGTAAATACCGCATAGAAGATATTAGCGATGCCGAAGTTGCCAGTTGGAAAACATCAAGCGAGTTTAAGCTTGCTTTACCAAGTGTAAATAACTTACTACCTGAAAGCTTCGCGATTAAAACAGCTGAGTTTAAAGAGCAAAAACACCCTGAACTGGCTTACGATAAAAACGGCGTAAAAGTATGGCGCCAAGCAAGCCAAAAATTTGCTGCCCAGCCAAAGGGTTTGGTTGAGGTATATATTAATACCCAACCAGGCTTAAATGAAATTAATGCTGAAGTACTTTACTCAGTATGGGCCGACTTATATAACATTCAACAAAGCCAACTAAGCACCGAAGCCGCCATTGCCGGCATGAGCGTTAACCTAGCGCCAAGTAATGGTTTAGTTTTATCAATGAGTGGCTTTACCGATAAGCAAGACGTACTTTTAAAACAAGCGCTAAGCGGGTTAAAAGCCGATGTAACGGCACAAGCATTTACTCAAGCAATTGATCGCTACAAACGTGGCTTGTTAAATCAGCAAAAGCAATTTCCGTATGCACAAGCATTTGGCGCCTACTCTAAACTTATCCGCACAGGCAGCTTTGATACAGAGGCACTGATAAAAGCGGCAGAATCGTTAAGCGTTGCCGATTTAAACAAGCTAAAAACAGCCACATTTGCCACCAACGATTTACGTGTATTTAGCTACGGTAATTACAACCAACAAGATATAGAATCGATAGCCACTGAGTTAAGTGCCACTTTACCAAGCAATCATACATCGAGTGAATTTGCGCGCAGTAAAGCATGGTTACCACAGCCAGGCGAAACGCGAGTATTGCAAAAAGATATTGATGTTGCCGATGTGGCAGTTGTTGATATGACCGTTCACCCAGTGCCAGGGTATAAACAAAAAGCGCAAGCCGCGGTGTTACAAAGCCACTTTAGAACCATTGCATTTGATAAAATGCGTACCGAAGAGCAGCTTGCATACGCCGTAGGTGCGCTGGCTCGCCCAATAGAGGATTACTCGGCAATTGGCTTGTTTATTCAAACACCTGTTAAAGGGCCAAAAGAAATACAGGCACGTTTTGATCAATTCAAAAAAGAGTACGCGGTAGAGCTTGATAATATGAGCTTAGATACTTTTGCTCAACTTAAAAATGCCACGCTTGTATCGCTAAAAGAGCAGCCTAAAAACCTAAGCGATGAAATGGGGCCACTTATTACCGATTGGTATCGCGAAAACTTTAACTTTGACTCTAAGCAAAAGCTAATTGATGAAGTTGAAAAAGTAACGCTTGAAGATATTAAGCAGTACTACAAACAAACTATGTTAAACCCACAAGCCGCACGTTTAAATGTGCAGTTACGTGGTACTAAGTTTGTAGAAAGCGACTTTGCTGATTTACCAAATCAAACCAAAATTCAATCGCTTGAAACCTATTACAATGGTATTAAATTACAAAAATAAGCTATATATAGTTATACAGCTAAATAATACCAATCCGCTTAATTAAGTATTATTGTGGATTGGTAAAACACCCCAATGTAGTACTACATTGGGGTTTTTTATTTGTATTAACTTAATTTATGCCATAACAATAAAGCCGACAACGGCAAGTGCCGCGGCAATTAATGTATAAGGCAGTTGTGTTACTGCATGGCTCATTAAATTACAGCCAGAGCCTTGTGCTGCAAGTACGGTAGAGTCTGAGTAAAAACAGGCTTGGCTACCAAATGATGAGGCCGATAACAACGCGCCAATAACCAGTGGAATATTAGCGTCAACGGCAGTTGCCAGTGGCATAACTATTGGGATCGACACTGCAAAAATACCCCAACTAGAGCCTGTAGCAAACGCTAACACCGCCATAGCAATAAATACCACCGCCGGTAAGTATTGGACAGTCATGTACGGGCTCAAACTACCGATCACAAACTGCGCTAAGCCAATTAAGTCGCACACATCTTTAAATATAAATGCGGCTATTACAGTGCCAATAGCCGGTATCATGCTTTTAAAGCCATCAAGCATGCGCTCTATCATTTCGCTAAAGCTCATTAATTTTTGTAGTGCATAAAAAGGAAGCGTTACCGCCATAGTTGCCAATAAGCCTTTATATACATCTATTTCAAAGTAAACTGTAAAGGCTACTAGTAAAATTATAGGCAGTAAAAAGTTGTGTAATTTTCCTTTAGGGTCTGCATCTTCAAAGCTTTCTTCTACTGCTTTTACAGCGTATTCGTCGGCTGTCTGAATATCACTAAATTGCGCAGGGTCTACAGTGGCTTGCTCAACGTGCGCTAACCTTTCGGCTTTTTTCATAGGCCCAATAGCAGGTATTACACCCAGTACCACTAACAAAACCACCAATACTGCAAACCAGGCGTAAAACATATAAGGAATGGCTTGAATATAAACCGCAATGCCTTTGCCTTCCTCGGCAATGCCGTTATCGACTAACAAGCCGCCAAAAAATACAGCCCAAGTCGATAAAGGGACAAGTACGCAAATAGGTGCCGCTGTTGAATCTACAACGTAGGCAAGCATTTCTCGGCTAACTTTAAATTTATCGGTAATGCGTTTCATCGTTTCACCAACGGTAAGCGCATTTAAATAGTCATCAATAAAAATAACCACACCTAAACAAAAGGTCATAAATAAAGAAGAGCGTTTACCTTTAGTGTATTTTAGCGCTAATTTGCCAAACGCCGACGCACCGCCAGTGCGCACTAATAAAGCGATTAAAGCGCCAAAGCCTCCGCACACGAGTATTAACCAACCTATGGTTTCGTCGGTCATTACTTTAAGTGATGTGCTGGCAAAGTTAGCAAGCACCTGAGCTGGGTCGGCTATTACTAAGCCAACTAAAGCGCCAATAAGTAAAGATAAAATAGGGCGGCGTAAAACAACAGCCAATACCACAACCACCGCTGGTGGCAGTAAACTTAATGCAGAAGGTTCAAGCATTTAAAGATTAACAAAATTAAAAGCATATTTAAATAATAAATTGCTTAACAAAAACAAAGCAGGTAATAGTTATTACGTGCCAAGTCACTGCTTTTGCCGCGTAGGGTGCTTTGCTGTTATGTTAAATTAATAGCGAAAGGGAAACGCGTTGGCTTTGGCGCTAGACGGTGCAAGAGAAGCATGCCGCTATTGTTGTGCCTGTAAAAACATCGGCGCAAAAATAATCCGGTTTTGTATTTCAGTCAATAAAAATTTACGTACAAAATAACTTTTTATAGGAGATAACGTGGAGGCCGTATTTAAAACCCAACGTTTATTATTGCGCTATGCAAATGAGCACGATGCCGCCATGTTACTTACTTTGGTGAATCAGCCAAATTTTATAAAATATATTGGCGATAAAGCCATTTATACGCACAGCGATGCCAAGCGTTACATTGAGCAATCGTTTAGGGCAGCCCATAAACACCAAGGGTTTGGCCCTTATATTATTACTTTACACAATGGTGAAGTAGTAGGAGTTGTGGGTTTTTATAAACGCGACGTACTGCAACTGCCAGATTTAGGTTTTGCCTTGTTAACCCGTTATGAGAAAAACGGTTATATTTTTGAAGCGGCCAAAGCGCTATTACAAAATAGGCACGCACTTGGGATAAAACAGGTCAGTGCTATCTGCGCAGCCAATAACACCGCATCTCAGTGTGTATTATTAAAGTTAGGTTTTAATAGGGTAGGCAAGGCGGTTATTAATAATGATAAAACCGCCGTAACTATATATGGTTATTAAAGTCGCGCTTGCTCTATGGCTTTTGCTACGCTTAGGTTTATGTTTTGCCAAGTTTGCTCAAGGGTAGCCACTAAGCCATCGTAACCGTCATCTTCTATTGGAACTACATGCGAAAAATTATGCACACTAATTAGGCGGCGGCCGGTTTCTGGGTGGGTGTAATATAAGCGCCACAGGCCAGAAATATCAGCGTTGCCTTGCATATCACCATTAAAGTGGTGCACTTCATATTCAAGCTCGTAAAACGTTTGCTGATCAAGCTCGGTAATTACCGGTAAGCCCTTAATAACCATCCAATTAGGCATTGCATTAAAAAGGGTTTGTTGCGCTGTAGCGGTGAGCATCACATCGGGCGATTCACCCCATAGGTTGTAATTTGCCGCATGAATTTGGTTGCTATCAATTTTCATTGCTATGCCCAAATTATTTAATGCGCCTCTAAGGGCCACGGTTTGCACTCTTAATTGGGCATCAGTTTCTTTTACATGGCGTGATGATGAAGCAATGGGTTGTTCAAACTGATAATACTGCGTTGCGGTTTGAATTGACGCACTGCACCCTGCAAGGGTAATTAACACGGTTATGGCTAAAAATAAGTGTTTCATTATTGCTTCCTTGGTTGTGGATCAGCAGGGAGTGCTTTATCAAAAATAAACATATTAGGTTGTTCGTTTAAACCCCGTGTAAGCGGCTGAATTTCTTCACTTAAGCGTTTAAATTCAAGCAAGGTTTGCTGTAATTGATGATGAAACTCAGAGCCGGCCTGATAACTTGCCATGGTTTTATCAAATTGACGCATGGTCACTTCAAACTGCTCCATACTTTTGGTCATTTTATCAAAGTTACGGTTAAAGTCGCCGGGTAAGTTTTGGGTATCTTTTTGGCTTAATAACGCACGCATTTCGTTAGCAAGCGCTTGGTAGTCGCTAAATGTAGCCTGCATTTGAGCTAGGCTGTCTTCAATTTTTAAATCGTTTACCTTGTTAAGCACATCCGAGACCTGATCGGCAAGCACCGTAATGCCGCTAGAAATACTCGGAAATACATCATATTGGGCAAGTTTTGCTAAATGCGCTTTTGGTGCGTCGGGGTATATATCAAAATCTACATACACTGCGCCAGTTAAAAGGTTGCCGGGTTTTAAAGAAGCGCGCATACCATTTTTTATCCAGCCGGTTAGGCTACTTTGCCAAAACTCTTTGGCCGCTGCGCTATCGTGATATAAACGGCCATACTCAATTTTAATCAGTACCGGCACCGCCGTATTATGGTTTTTAAAATGTGCAGGTTTGCCATTAACAATAACGTTAGCGGGGGCTTCTACCACGGTACCAATTCGGGTGCCGCGATATTCCACAGGCGCGCCGGGTCTTAGGCCACGTATAGATTGTTCAAAATCAATAATGTAGTAATCAAAGTCGTAAAAGCGCTCTTCTAGTGCTTCTTTGTAGCTTTGGCTTAGCGAAAAGTTGTGGCCGTCTTGGGCTAAGTCACCTGGGGCTTGTTGCTCTGGTAAGCCAACCGAAATACCGCCTTTGAGGAGTTTACTTAATGAGCCGGTACTTATATTAATACCATCGGCCGACAAATCTATTTCAATGCCGGCATTAACCCAAAATATAGAGTTTAATGTTATGAGGTTTTGATACGGTTCGTTAATAAAAATACCGTACTTCATTGCTTGGTTTTTCCAGTCAAAAGTAGCGGTTTCTATTTGGCCTATTTTATAGTTTTTAAAAAATATCCCAGTGCTTACCTCCAGTACTTCAGCGTTGTAGCTGAGTAACTGAAAACGCCCACCTTTTACATCTTTACCAATAAGGGCCGGCTCGTCTTGTAATACAAAACGCTCTTTTAGTTTTTTACTCTCCCCCGGTGAAAACTCTAAATAAACACCCGACAAAAGCGTACTCATACCACTAATGCCAGTTTCGTCTATACGGGGTTTAACAACCCAAATTTTAGCATCGTCGGTGAGGAGCTCATTATAGTTTTTGTCTATTTGTGCGCGGGCAATAACGCTATCTTGAGAGTCAGAAAGGCGTATAGCATCAATTTGACCAATTTTAACACTGCGCACTTTTATTTCTGTTTTACCTGCAATAATGCCCTCTGCGTGGGGCATTTTTATATAAATAGTAGGGCCTACATTTGCTTGGTATTGATACAACATCCATATACCAACTAATAAGGCTATCAGTGGAATAATCCAAATAGCAGAAATTTTTGGTTTTGTTGTTACATTAGCCGTTTCGGTCATGCTTTATTCTCTGAATGTTTGTTTTTTGGTGTATCCCACAACAAGCGCGGATCAAACGCATGTGCAGCCATCATTTGGCATATTACCATAACAGTAAAAAATACAATGCCTAGCCCTGGGGTAATTGACATTAAGTTGCCTAGTTGCACTAAGGCAACGAGTATAGCAACAACAAATACATCGATCATTGACCATTTGCCAATAAATTCAGTAAGTTGATAAATTTTAGTATAGCCTTTTGTGTGCTTGTTAGCAGGTTTTGCCACCATAAAGCATAAAAAGCTAAGCACAAAGGCTTTGGCCAGTGGCACCACTACGCTGGCCAAAAATATAATGGCAGCAATGGGGTAGGAACCACTTTTCCAAAGTGTTAGTACGCCGCCAATTAAGGTTGACGGTGACACATCACCCAGGCTGGTGGTGTGCATTATTGGTAATAGATTTGCAGGTATGTAACACAGCACAGAGGTCACTAACCAAGCCGTTGCTTTTTGAACACTGTTGGGGTTTCTTACATGGGTTTTAGTGTGACAACGCGGGCAAACATTACTTTTACACAGCTGATGGCATACGTGGCAAGCTTTAATGTTTTGATCAATAGCGCGTTTGGCATGTGCTGCGTCTTCAAGTGTTGTTGCTGGTTTAATATGTGCCCATAAGCGCGGCTTATTTAAATGGGCAAGCGCCGCAATATACATAATAACAAAGCCAATATATGCCCAAAAGCTGGTGCCAAAACTAATGTCGGCAAGCGACATAATTTTAACCATGCTTACTAACACGCCAATTAAAAATATCTCAGACATGATCCACGGCTCAAGGGCCAAGGTAAACTTGAGCAATCGCCTAGCGATGGCCTCAGGCAAGGATTGCAAAAGCCCAAGATGCATTGGAATAAGAATGATCAGTAAGCTCATTGGCAGCGCAATAATGCTTAAATCAATAAATAAGCCAAGTAACTCACTGTCGTAATTAAATAAAATTCGGGCAGCATCGGGCAGGGTGATGGTTTGCGTTATGCCGCTGCTACTAAATGAAATAAATGGGTAAAACATGCTGCTTAATAGCATTAGTAATGAGCCAATACTTAGCGCAACTACTTTACTGTCGTTGTTTACATCGCCTTCGCACAACTTATGGTGACAATGCGGGCACACTGCCATTTGCTTATCGGCTATTGCGGGTATATCAATTATTAGGTCGCAGCACGGGCAAATTGTTTGCAAGTTATAACCATCAAAGAAGAATGTTTACGCAATTTTGCTATATTTAAGTTATTAATACAACGCGATTCATCATTAAGCGCAATAACAATATGTTAAGGATAGATGTGAGGCTGTTATTACTTTGCTTTATTAGCTGTTTTTTTATGAGCCCGCCAGTGTCTGCCGCTTGGCAAAAACAGCCAATTGTGATTGCTGCCAGTGCGACTATTCCTCCCTATGTAATAGAAAAAAAAGATACGGGTATACAACTTAATATAATTAAAGCGGCACTTATTGAGCAGGGCTTAGACAATATTGTGGTTATTTACATGTCTAACAAGCGCGCCGAGCAGCAACTGCATAGCGGTAATGTGGATATACTGCTTAATTACGCAGGAAAGCGCGGCGCAGGTATTTACCCTAGTCAGCCTGTATTGAGTTACAAAAATGTGGCGGTATCACTTAAAAAGCGCAACTTTACTATTGAGACGATAAATGAACTAAACAATAAAAGTGTATTAGGATTTCAAAATGCAACAGCTTATTTACCACCCCCATTTGCAAAAGGGGTTGCTCAGTTTGCAAGTTATGAAGAAGTAGTCAATCAGCGTGCGCAAGTCGATAGGCTAATGAAAGACTGGGTGGATGTAATTATTCTCGATGAGCGCATATTTCATTACTATAACAATGACTATGCGCACTCATTACCCGTTAATATTCACCCAATTTTTCCAAAAGCCCCACGCCCTGCTTATTTTAACAACGCAGTGCTGCAAAAAACATTTGATAAAGGCCTGCTATCTATAAAAGCAAAGGGAAAATATCAACAAATAATGAGTGGTAACCACTAAGCTCATTAGTAAGCTAAGCGGTACTTAATCAAACAAAGCAACGGTTTGACGTGTCAAAGCAATTAGCTCCCCCGATTGCGACCAAATACAGCCATCTTCTAAGCCATAACCCCCTTTAGCATGATGTGTAATTGCTTCAAAGCCTAACCATTCACCGGGTGTAAGCGTTGGCTCTTGCACAAATTCTAAATACCACGACATGCTACTTGCAGGAGCTGGCTGTTTAAACATTTGTAATAATGTAGGAGGCCATGCATCGGTAAGGGCTATTATATGTGCTTCGGTAATTGCCTCTGGGGTATGTTTAAAGCGCATCCAGCCGCCTAAATGCGAGGTCTGTGCAGCGCTAAAAGGCATAGCGCCTTGCTGCGGACATAAATCAACATGCTGAAAAAACTCAGGCATTTGCCCTTCAATAAACGGCAATGTATGACGTGCATCCACAGGCTTTAATCTCATTTCTTTACTAACCGGTACATTAACACCCGATTGCCTATCAATAGCAAAGCACGCTTGGACAATAACGCACACTTGTTCACTCTGAATCACTTTAGCTAATACCTGAGTACTGCTTTTACCTTGGCGTAAAATTTCAACTGACAAAGAAAAAGGCGTGTCGGCAAGCAGCGGCCCAACAAAATTAGTGCTCAAAGACAGTAATCGTCTACTTGGGTCAATGTGTTTTCTGATTGCTTGATAAAGTAGTGCAGCAGAAAGGCCACCAAAAGCGGTTCTACCTTGGCACCAATTAGCAGGAAACTCCATTGTATTGCTGTTATTGGCAAGCGAAGCGGAAGAAGAGTTTGAAATAGCAGAGGCTTGTTTTAATAAGTCATCAAAATGCATCGTTAATATCCTTGAAATTATCATTATCAGACATATATAGCACATAACAACTGGTCAGACTAGTTGTGTTGAATAGGTGTATTTGGCGTAAAAAACATCAAACCCTACTTTTATTAAGGTTTTTTGTTAAATAAATTACAAAAAATGAATTTTTTTTCATTTTTACAGTTGAATTAACTTTGTGGCATCCCTATTTACTAGTCATCGAACGTATTAACGAATTTGAAGTTGGAGAAGATTCATGGGTAAAATTATTGGAATCGATTTAGGTACTACAAACTCTTGTGTTGCAGTACTTGATGGTGATAAAGCACGTGTTATTGAAAATGCGGAAGGCGATCGCACAACCCCGTCTATTATTGCTTACACGCAAGACGGTGAGACTCTAGTAGGTCAACCTGCTAAGCGTCAAGCGGTTACTAACCCAACTAACACGTTATTTGCAATTAAGCGTTTAATTGGTCGTCGTTTTGAAGACGAAGAAGTACAACGCGATATCGGTATTATGCCGTTCAAAATCATCAAAGCTGATAACGGCGATGCATGGGTTGAAGCGGGCGGTGAAAAACGCGCTGCACCACAAATTTCTGCAGAAGTACTTAAAAAAATGAAGAAAACAGCAGAAGACTTCTTAGGTGAAGAAGTAACTGAAGCTGTAATCACAGTACCTGCATACTTTAACGATTCACAACGTCAAGCAACAAAAGATGCTGGTCGTATTGCGGGTCTTGAAGTTAAACGTATCATCAATGAGCCAACAGCTGCTGCCCTTGCTTACGGCATGGACAAAAACAAAGGTGAAAATGTTGTTGCAGTATACGACTTAGGTGGTGGTACTTTCGATTTATCAATCATTGAAATTGATGAAGTTGAAGGCGAGCACACATTTGAAGTACTTGCTACAAACGGTGACACTCACTTAGGTGGTGAAGATTTCGATAACCGCGTAATCAACTACTTAGTAGCTGAGTTCAAGAAAGACCAAGGTATCGATTTACAAAACGATCCGCTTGCTATGCAACGTGTTAAAGAAGCGGCTGAAAAAGCGAAAATCGAACTATCATCTGCACAATCTACAGAAGTTAACCTTCCGTACGTAACTGCCGATGCATCAGGTCCTAAGCACATGAACGTTAAACTAACGCGTGCTAAACTTGAGTCATTAGTTGAAGACTTAGTAACTAAGTCAATTGAGCCACTTAAACGTGCTCTAGCGGATGCTGATTTATCTGTAAATGATATTAACGATATCATTTTAGTAGGTGGTCAAACACGTATGCCACTAGTACAAAAAACAGTTGCTGAGTTCTTTGGTAAAGAGCCACGTAAAGATGTTAACCCTGATGAAGCTGTAGCAGTAGGCGCGGCAATTCAAGGTGGTGTATTAGCAGGTGACGTTAAAGACGTACTATTACTAGACGTGTCTCCATTATCGCTAGGTATTGAGACAATGGGCTCAGTAATGACCGCGCTAATTGAGAAAAATACAACGATTCCTACTAAGAAATCGCAAACTTTTTCTACAGCAGAAGATAACCAATCTGCCGTTACGATTCACGTACTACAAGGTGAGCGTAAGCGTGCTAGCGACAACAAATCTCTAGGTCAATTTAACCTAGAAGGTATTCGTCCAGCACAACGTGGTACTCCACAAATCGAAGTAACTTTCGATGTAGATGCGGATGGTATCTTACATGTATCAGCGAAAGATAAAGATACAGGTAAAGAGCAAAAAATCACGATTCAAGCGTCTTCAGGTTTAAGCGATGAAGAAGTAGAAAAAATGGTTCGTGATGCAGAAGCTAACGCTGAAGAAGATAAAAAGTTTGAAGAGCTAGTAGCAACTCGTAACCAAGCTGATGCAATGGTACACGGTACTCGCAAGCAAATTGAAGAAGCTGGCGATGCGCTACCAAGCGAAGACAAAGATGCAATTGAAGCAGCTGTTGTTGACCTTGAAGCTGCTATTAAGAGCGATGACAAAGCAGAAATTGAAGCTAAAACGCAAGCACTTGCTGAAAAGTCTCAAAAGCTAATGGAAATCGCTCAAGCTAAAGCGCAACAAGGTGGCGAAGATGCAGGCGAGCAACCACAACAGTCTGCCAAGCAAGACGACGATGTAGTTGATGCTGAGTTTGAAGAAGTAAAAGACGACAAGTAATTGTCAGCTAAGCTTCTAACTAGCCTAAACAACATGATTTGCTCAAGTTTTTAGGGTAGGATGAACTTTTGAGGCGCGCAGGCTACAGCTTGTCGCGCCTTTTGTATGTATTTAAGGTTTAAAATTTTCATGATAAATCGATGTGATTTATCGGTTTATCCCGCAGCCTAGCTGCAAATAGAAAAGAGTAGTGTGATAGATATGTCAAAACGCGATTATTACGAAGTTCTCGGCGTAAGCAAAGATGCAAGCGAGAGAGACATAAAAAAAGCGTATAAACGCTTAGCGATGAAATATCACCCAGATCGTACCGCCGGTGATAAAGATCTCGAAACTAAATTTAAAGAAGTAAAAGAAGCTTACGAGATTTTAACCGACGATCAAAAACGTCAAATGTATGACCAATACGGCCATGCTGCCTTTGAACAAGGCGGTGGCGGCGGTCACGGTGGCTTTGGCGGTGGTGGTCAAGGCGATTTTGGTGATATTTTTGGTGATGTGTTCGGTGACATTTTTGGTGGCGGTGGTGGCCGTCGTCAATCGCGTCAACAACGTGGATCAGATTTACGTTACAACATGGACCTAAGCTTAGAAGAAGCGGTCCGTGGTAAAGAAGTAGAAATAAAAGTACCTACATGGGTTAGCTGTAAGCCATGTGATGGCAGTGGTGCAAAGGCGGGCTCTAAGCCTAAAACATGTACTACGTGTCATGGTGCTGGCCAAGTACAAATGCGCCAAGGTTTCTTTGCTGTTCAACAAACGTGTCCAACGTGTCAGGGGCAAGGTCAGATTATTTCAGACCCATGTGATAAGTGTCACGGACAAGGGCGCGTTGAGAAAACGAAAACGTTGTCAGTTAAAATTCCAGCAGGCGTAGATACAGGCGATCGTATTCGTTTAACCGGTGAAGGCGAAGCGGGTATGCACGGAGCGCCAGCTGGCGATTTATACGTGCAAGTATCTGTACGCGAACACCCAATTTTTGTACGCGATGCGAATAACTTGTACTGCGAAGTGCCAATTAGCTTTACTACCGCAGGTTTAGGTGGCGAAATTGAAGTGCCTACGCTTGATGGCCGTGCAAAACTTAAAATACCGTCTGAAACACAAACGGGCAAAATGTTCCGTATGCGTGGCAAAGGTGTTAAATCGGTTCGTAGTGGTGCTCAAGGTGACTTAATTTGTAAAGTAGTGATTGAAACGCCAGTTAACTTAAACGAGCGTCAACGCGAGTTACTTAAAGAGTTAGACGAGAGCATGGGCAAAGATAGCTCAAAAAACCGTCCTAAAGAGCAAGGCTTTTTTGACGGCGTTAAAAAGTTTTTTGACGATTTAACTAAGTAATTAGTTATCGTAAAAACTAAAAAAAACGGTGCTTGATGCACCGTTTTTTTTGGCTCAAATTCATGTGATTTAACCATTTTACTGGGCACGACTTAGCAATATTATAAAGTGCGTATACTCAATCGATTAATTCACTGAGCTATTTTGTTGCCTTAGGCAATTGACCCACATTGCTTTACCCTTTGTACCTATACCCTCGTCAATAAAAGGCTTTTTACGTATCTGCTATTAAGTTACTCTTCAAAATGATTAACCCTTATTGTAGATTAATAATGCGCTTAAAATGATGTGGCTAAATTGTATGACCCCGGCAATAGAATTACTGAAAAAACAAAATGTGCCTCACGATGTACTCAGTTATCAACACGATGCTAATACAACGCGTTATGGCCAAGAAGCCGTTGAAAAATTAAACCTTAACAGTGAGCAGGTATTTAAAACCCTCGTGCTTGAAACCAATGAAGGGCAGTTAATTGTTGCCATTACACCGGTATCCCAGCAAGTAAATTTAAAGCAATTGGCCAAACTGAGTCACGCTAAAAAGGTCGCAATGGCAAGCGCGCCAAAGGTACAAGCCGCTACAGGGTATATCTTGGGAGGGGTTAGCCCGCTTGGGCAAAAAAAGCGCCTAACCACTTTTATTCATTCAAGCGCTATGGCCTTTAAAACAGTGTATGTAAGTGCAGGTAAGCGAGGGCTTGAGGTAGCGCTTTCGCCAACCGATTTAAAGGCACAAACGCGTGCCACCTATGGCGATTTTTAAAAGCCTCCACAAAAACCAACGCGCCCTATACCATATATTTTAAAGGCGATAATTTGCTGCTTAGGGTATTTTTAACTACAGTCAAAATACCCTTGTACACTATGCATTATGGCAGTATGTATGAATTTTACTGATGTTAATTTTTTTGCCGTGCTTGTGGCGGCGCTTTCCTCTTTTATGCTTGGCGGTATTTGGTATTCAAACGCTTTTTTTAAAAATGCCTGGTTAGAGTGTACAGGCCTTACGGAGCTTGATTTACAAACAGCAAAACCTGCGTTAATTTTTGGCGGCAGTATGGTACTTGCACTTTTGTCGGCGGTGGTGCTTTCATTATTTTTAGGTAAAGAGGCCGGAATGGGAGAGGGCGCCTTTACAGGTTTTGCCATCGGTTTGTTTTGGGTAGGTAGCTCGCTGGGGCTCAGTTACATTTATGAGCAGCGGCCAATCAAGTTATTTATAATTAATGCAGGGTATTACACATTACAATTTACATTAATGGGTTTTATTATAGGTGTATGGCCCTAAGTACGCTAGATAAGGCGCCACCTTTAAGCTAAGCGCTAAAATACAATAAAGATAATTATGAAAATATTAGTCGTTGATGATATGCCACTTATGCGCCACGTATTAATTAATATGTTAAGGCAGCTTGATTACAAAAATGTTGTGGAGGCAACTGACGGCCAACAGGCGTTAAAAATACTGCGTCAGCAAAAGTTTGATTTAGTAATAACCGACCTACATATGCCTAAAGTAGACGGTGTAAACTTGCTTGATAATATACGCCACGACCAAGCCTTAGTCGATTTACCTGTTATTATGGTCACGTGCGAAGATAACGCTGATACAGTAAAACAAGTTATTAAAGCAAAAGTGTCGGGGTTTATTATTAAACCATTTAATATGAATGTGTTATCAGCGCAATTAAACCGTTTGTTTTTTAGAGATTAGCGAAACGCTTTTATGGTGTTTTATATCGTACCTATTATTTAATCCCCTGCGTTTTCTCCACCGCTTATTAGGCTAGATTCTGTAACGTTTTTATTTATTAACTGCTAAAATGCCTGCTTTGTATCAATGTAGGTATGTTAAGGAGTGTATGGCTAAGCCAAATAAAAAAGGGCCGACTAAAACTGTCGATATTTTTTGCTCTGCTTGCAAAGCGGCGCTGTTTAAATATAGAAAAGGTGGCAAAGGCGCTTTAGTAAAGTGTTTTATAGAGCGAATAACCCAAGATTACACAACTACACCGTGTATTTGCCCCCAATGCGAGCGCCCATTTGCGCGCTCAGCAATCATACGCGGTACGCCAGCTTATAAAATAATTGGCGGTAAGGTTACCTTTAAATAACCCAATACGTTTAAAAATGTAATAACTACAAAAACTTAGATTTGCTGCTTAGTAAGGCGGACAATTGACCTTGTACCAATAAACAAGCCTGATATACTCGCCCGGTTTTGCTGTTTCAATGATTGAAAAACACCCTCCCCAAGGATAGGGCCAGTTAGTTGGGTTTTTTAAGCAAAGGATAAACGTGTGATAGCACTGTTATTTGATATTGTAGGTATGGCGGGTACTTTCTTAGTTGTTGGTGCATTCTTTTTATTACAACTTAATAAAGCATCCCCAACGGGGTTATTGTACAACATAATGAATTTAACAGGGGCAATTTTGCTGTTAATCAGTTTGTGTTACAACTTTAACCTTGCAAGCTTTGTAATTGAGATTTTCTGGATTGCAGCTTCACTGATCGGCTTATACAAGTACGCTAAAAATAAGCCTCAATTAGCCACTAACTCTTAATTTTAGTACCGCTAATGATGTTTACTGTTGCGAGTCAGTACAGACTTGCAGCAGTTTATAAATAAATTAAGATTTATTGTATTTGTTAACACAAAGTTTCTGTTGTTAGCGCCCATAACCCGTTAAACTAGCGCCCTTAAATTTTATAGCTATTTTGTTGTGAGCTAGGGCATGTTCTCCTTTTCTAAAAAACTTCTTTTATCTTTTGTTGTACTGATAGTGCTATTGTCGGTCGTGTTTTGCTATGGCCGAACTCATTATTATAATCAGGCCGAGCAAAAAGCAGCCCAGCAAGCAACTCAGTTAAAGCATTATATTGATGCTGAGCTTGCGCGTTTTTCAAAAATTCCTCAGCTTCTTACCTATAACAATGAGGTTATTGATTTTTTAGGTGCGGCGCAAAATAACGAAAAAAAGATTAATAACTACTTAGCTGATATACAACAAGCCAGTGGTGCCTCAGATATTTATATTCTTGATGAACAAGGCGCTGTGATTGCAAGCAGTAACTGGCAGGCCGATCATAACTTTTTAGGCAGCGATCTGTCGTTTAGACCGTATTTTAAGCGCGCATTTGCAGGGGAGAAAGTAGCGTATTTTGCCGTAGGTATGCGTACAAAAGAGCGTGGCATCTATTTTTCACAAGCCATTTATAACAATAATCAAGCGGTAGGGGTTGTTGTTTTAAAAGTTAATGTGAACAAATTTGAAAGTGACCGTGAGCTTTTAAATACCGCCAAGGGCAGCCACTTTTACGTGCAGCTAGAAGATAGCGTGATTGCTATTTCAGATATGGAAAATTGGCGCCTGAATACGTTTTCTACGCTTGATATTACTCATCGGCGAGACATCGCTCAGCGTCGAGCGTATTTAGATTATCAACCTAAGCTGATTGCCCATTCAAATTACACATCACAAAGGTTACTGTTTAGCACAATTGATGAGCATAACTATTTATCGGTAGAGCAAAAATTACGTTTTTTGAACGCATCGGTTACCGTATTAGTAAATGTATCTAATGCAAATATTGCCCAATTACCGGCGTTATTTGGCTTTGTGGTAATTTATGCGCTTATTATTGCCCTAGGGTATGTTGTTTTAAGGCGCTTTGTTGGCGTTAAAAAGCTGGTTTATTCCCATCACAGTGTCAGTCAGGAAATTAGTGCACGTACCAATGCTTTTAAAGCACAGCAAGATGCGCTTGTACAATCAACTAAGCTTGCAACAATTGGCCAGCTTAGCATGGGCTTTAACCACGAAATTAATCACCCGCTTAATACCATTAATACTTACTTAGCCAGTGCTAAACGCTTGCTAGCTAAAGGAAAGTTTGAAGCCCTAAACGAAAATTTACAGTTTATTGAATCCTTAGTAGCAAGAGTGCATAAGATAGTTGCACAGCTAAATTATTTTTCTGATTCTGCAAAAGCGATTATTAGCGAAGTGCCATTAAGTGAATCAGTAGCCAAGGCACTTGAGATTAATAAAAACCAGCTAAAGCAGGACAATATAAGTGTTTTACCGCCTAAAATTGACAGCCAATTAAACGTGTTAGCAGATAAAGCGGCCCTTGAAGAAGTGTTAGTTAACTTAATATCGAATGCCAGCCAAGCAATGCAAGGGTGTATTACTCGCGAGCTGAGTATCAGTGCCAATTATCTAAATAATAGTGTGCAACTGTGTATTGAAGATACCGGTCCAGGCATAGAAGTGCACGATATAGAGACTATTTTTGAGCCTTTTTACAGTACTAAATCGGTTGATGGGCTAGGGCTTGGGTTGTGTATTTCTAAGCAAATTATTAGCGCGCTTAATGGCACGCTAAGCTCACAGAACCGCGAGCAAGGCGGCGCTAAATTTATTATTACGCTTCCTTGTGAGCCGCTAACGAGCTAAATAAAAGTAATTTAAGGGCTAAATTATTGAGCGAGTAGTGGTTAATTGTGGCTATTTGTTCCTACAAAAACGGTAATTTTTAGATAGTTAGTGTTATTGCTCGAAAATCAGAACGGCGTTATAGTCGTAGCAAAATGATACACGAGTAGCACCTTTTGGATACTGATAGCACACACACACCGTCACTCAGCGATACGTTTAATGAGCTGCAAAATAGCTTTTTAGCCCAGTCGTACCTCCCGATAGATAAGCGTATCGTATTATTAAAAACGCTGCACAAACGAATTGTTAGCAATGAACAAGCGCTTATCGATGCAGCATCAAAAGACTTTGGCTACAGAACCGCGTTCGATACGTTACTTGGCGATATTCTGCCAACGGTTCAGGGTTTAGCGCACATAATTAAAAAACTGCCAAAATGGGCAAAACCCAGTAAGCGCTCAACTAGCTTGAGTTTGTGGCCATCAAAAGTGAGTGTGACTTACCAGCCACTTGGTGTAGTTGGTGTGATTGCACCATGGAATTACCCCATACAATTGGCATTAGTGCCTGTTATTACCGCCATTGCTGCAGGTAATAGAGTTATGCTTAAGCTCAGCGAATTTACCCCGCATACTAATGCAGTCATCGAAAAAATATTTGCAGACGAGCTACAAGCGCACTGTAAAGTGGTGTTAGGGGCAAGCGATGTAGCGAGTGAGTTTTCTGCACTGCCATTTGCACATCTGCTGTTTACTGGCTCAACGTCAGTGGGCAAGCTGGTTATGAAAGCGGCCAGCGAAAATTTAACTCCTGTTACCTTGGAGCTTGGTGGTAAGTCGCCGGTGATCATTACTGAGCAAGCTAATATTAAAAAAGCAGCGCAAACATTATTGTTTGGTAAAATGGCTAATGCGGGGCAAATTTGTGTAGCCCCAGATTATGTATTTGTGCCTAAGGCCCTTGAGCATCAGCTGGTGCAGCAATTGTGCGAGCTTTATAAAAAGCACTTTAAAGACGGGGTTGAAGGCAAAAACTTAACGTCAATTATTAGCGATGCGCATTACACTCGTTTAGAAGGGTATTTAACACAAGCACAGCAGTTAGGTGCGCAAGTAATTAAGCCGCTAGATCAAAACCAGCAAGACAAACAAAAGCATAGAATGGGTTTGCATATTGTTACCGCGCCTAGCGATGATATGACGCTAATGCAAGATGAGTTATTTGGCCCCATTTTGCCTATTAAAACCTACGAAAAGCTCGATGAGGCAATTAGCTACATAAAAGCGCATAATCACCCTTTAGCGCTATATATTTTAGGCCAAGATAAGCACGCTCAAGATTACATCATGGAGCAAACATTAAGTGGTACAGTTGCTGTAAACGATGCCTTAGTGCAGGTGACAGCAGACGATGTGCCATTTGGTGGCGTTGGGCATTCAGGAATGGGGCATTATCATGGTAAAGAGGGGTTTTTAACCTTTAGTCACGCAAAAAACACCTTGGTGTCTAGCTCGTTTAACCCGCGTACCGCGCTTTTACTCAAACAGAGCAACCTTATTATTAAGCTGCTTAAATTTTTATATATTAAGTAAATTGGTATAAAAAAGGGCAAATGCGAGATGCATTTGCCCTTGTTAAACACTTAGGTTTTGCTAGGCGCAAATTAAAATAAGCGACCTTCACCGGCGTACGTGCCTGCGAGTATTTTTTCGTAGATTTTGTCGGCTTTTTCTTTTGCTTCTTCTATTTCTTTAGGTAGCATTTTACGCTCATCTAGCTTGCGGCTATGGCTTGCTTGCATGTTGCCGTTGTATTCTGCAATGGTGTTCCACACATACGACTTCTCTAAGTCTTTTGGCATGCCTAGGCCTTCAAAATACATGAGCGCAAGATTAAATTGCGCCAGTGAGTAGTTATTAGCAGCGGCTTTTTCGTACCACGTTCTGGCTTGTTTATAATCGCGCGTTACGCCCTCGCCATTTGCATACATAACACCTAAATTAAATTGTGCGGCGGGGAGGTTTTTTTTCGCTGCTTTTTCAAATAACGTAACCGCCATTTGCTTATCAAGCTTTACGCCTTTGCCTTCATCGTATAAAACCGCTAGCGCAAACATTGAGTCAGCGTGATTTTTTTTAACGCCTTCTTTATAAAGCTCTGCCGCTTTAAAGTAGTCGCGTGTAACACCATAGCCGCCCTCGTAAAGCTTACCTAGTTCGTAAATACCAGGGGCAAAGCCTTTATCAGCTAAATATTCAAATTCTTTTAGTGCCGTCGCAAACTCGCCTTCGTTGGCAGCTCTTATACCGTCTTCAAGAGTTGCATGTGCAAATGGGCTTGAAAGCAAAACGCCAGTGAGTATTAATGCTTTTAAATTAAACTGTGACATAGCCATGTCTCCAATAGGTAATAGTTGCAATGTGTATGTATAAAAACCTGTTTTATTGCAACACTTTGTACTTACTATTTAATAGCCACGTATAAAATGGTGCAAGTGCTTGGGGTTAAGTGAAATACTAACGCTTTGGTGATTATATGCTCGTTTAACACTTAGCCAAGCTGTTGTGGTAATTATAGCTTAAATAAGCAATTATATTGCTAATAATGCGCTGTTTATAAGCGTAAGATACAGATATTACAGAAAATTTAAAGCAGTAAAAAAGCGCAAGCCAAAGCCTGCGCTTTTAATGTCATATTAACCGTCACTAATATGAGCAATGTAGCAAGTAGAGATGAACTTTTATGCTATTACTTGGGTCGAGTAAATAATAGCCATTAAGCAGTCACGCGCTTAAAACAAAATGTCAGCATCCATGCTGTATTTCTTCCTTGGGCACTGAGGTCGTTACACTTTATTTATGCGATTAATTATTATTTAGATTTGACGGAGTGTCAACAGTAAATAATAATTATTATCAATTAAAGTAAATTAACATCTTTGCGTATTTATGTGAAAGTTTGAGAGAAAGCGTTAGTTGAGGATTTCATGTTTAAAATAAAAAATATAAAAGTTTCGCGCGTAGCCATTGCGCTCAGTCTGCTATTTTTGTGTAGTTGTTCGGCTTCGTTTACTTATAATAACTTAACGTGGCTTTCATCGTTTTGGGTAGATGACTACATTGACCTAAATAAGCAGCAAAACAAGCAACTCAAAAGTATTATTAACACAACCCAGCAGTGGCACCGCACCACGCAATTACCCGCCTACAAGCAAGATATACTAAATCTAAAAGGGTTATTTAATCAGCAGTTAGACTATCAGCAATTAAAGTCGCAAGTGGTATTGGCCAGAGCTCATTTTCAAAACATTCTTGAACATGCGCATATACCGCTCGCGCAGTTAGGGCTTACGCTTTCTTATGCGCAGCGCGAAGAGCTTATTGCTAATATCCAAACGCAAATTAACGAAGAATACGAAGAGTTTACTGAATTAACAGCGCAGGAGCGCAAAAGCGAACGCCTAGAAAGGCAGCTCGATTACTACAAACAATGGCTAGGAAAGTTAACCCCTGTGCAAACGCAGCTTATTACCCAAGCTAACAATGCTCATTATGACTCTTCATTACTTTGGCATCAGTACAAGCAAACGCGTTTAAATGCAGCGCAGCAAGTACTTTTAAATAAAGCGCTCAGTGAGGCTGAATTTGTAAAACAATTAAGCTATGTAATTACACAGCGAGAAGCGTATATGAGCGAAGAGTTATTAGCCAGTAATGATGCAAACTTAGCGCTCTATGTAAACCTACTTATTGAACTAAATACCACATTGAGTGAGCAGCAACGCGAGAGTGTAAATGATGAGTTTGATGAGCTAATTAATACGCTCACCGATTTAATTGAAGATTAATGCTTATTTAAGCCAAGGCTCGCATTAGCCAAAAAGCTAACGTATTGTTTGCTAATTAAGCATGTGTAACATTTTATAAATTATACGCTTATTAAGGAAGTTAGGGCGTGGCGTACTGCGGTGGATGAATTTACAACAGGGCGTTTGGTTTTTAGTCAGGGCAAAGCCTTTGAAGGCGATTTAATTGCACCTAGAGTGAAAAATTTCAATCCACACAGGTCACCTCGCCCTCGATAAATGCTAAGATAATATTTCATATTTAATAACGTCCTATCTGATCGATTTTAAAATATATCACGTACGCTTCTCACTTATTTGTTGTTTGATTATCCTCGTTATATCTAACAAATGAAGCAAAGCGACACCATGGTGATAATTAAAACGCGCGCATATTAAGGTTTGTAATGGCTGCAGTTTATGGTTACTGATTTAAAAGGAATGCTCAATACGTGGTATCCGCTTCGTGATGAACAACAATGGGTGCTCGCAACCTTGTACCAAATTGAAGGGTCTAGCTATCGAAAATTGGGCGCGATGATGCTTATTTCGAGCCTTGGCCAGCGCTTAGGCATGCTTTCGGGTGGCTGTTTAGAGGCTGATATTCAGCGCCACGCCAAACAGGTTATGACCTCATTACACTCTAAAACTATTACCTACGATGCAACCGATGAAGACGACTTAACATTTCAGCTAGGAATTGGCTGTGGTGGTGTGGTGCATATTATTTTGCAAAGCGTTAATAGTGAAAACGAATACTTACAATTAGATAGCATGTTTAATGCGCTTAAAAATAAGCAATCGGGGCACTACACACAGCAAATTAAACCTTTGGTGGCAAAGGGGTCTGGCGTTTTTAAAACTGTGGCGCAGCAGCACAACTTATCTTTAAACCGCAAAGCAGCGCTTTTAGAGCAAGATAAAGTCCAACGTTTAGAAGTGGCTATTTACCCCAGCGCACATTTATTAATTGTTGGCGGTGGCGCTGATGCGATACCAGTATACGCGTTTGCTAAACAACTCGGGTGGATGGTAAGTGTATGGGATAGCCGAGCTGCAAATGCTAAAAGAGACTACTTTAAGCAGGCCGATAATATTTTGCGTTGCCCAGCTGCGCAGCTTAAACAATTTTGCGAACAGCACAAAGTGGATGCCGCTGTTTTAATGGCCCACAGTGTAGAGCTTGACTCACAGGCGTTAGCCGCACTTGAGCAAAGCCAACTAAAGTACATGGGATTACTGGGGCCTGCACATCGCCGAGCGCAAGTGTTTGAACATGCAAATACAACGGTAAATAAGGTAGTAGCGCCTGTATTTGGTCCTGTTGGGCTTAATTTGGGAGGCGACTCGCCAGAGAGCATAGCTTTATCGCTCATTAGCGAAATTCATGCGGTATTTGCTAATAAAGATGCTACATCGTTAAGTAATTGGGGCAACTAAGGTGCGCATAGCAAAGGTTATTTTAGCCGCTGGGCAATCGTCGCGCTTTAACGGCTGTAAGCTTATAGCCGATGTAGGTAATAAACCAATGATTTGCCGCGCCGTAGATACCTTACAAGGTGATGACACATTACCCATATACGTTATTAGCGGTGCTTGGCATGCGCAAATTGAACACGCGTTACGTGGCTATAAAAATGTTGAAATACTGCATAACCCACACTGGCAAATAGGCTTAGGAAAATCCATTGCGCTGGCAACACACACTATAAGTAAGGCGCACTCATTAGAGGGGATTTTATTTATGCTGGCGGATCAGGTTGAGCTTAGTGCTACACACATAAATACTTTAATTACTCATTTTAACAACAACCCGTCGCGCTGGTGCGCTGATTATGGCGAGCGCCTTGGCGTACCTGCTGTATTTCCTGCCTGTGATTTTAAAACACTCGCAGCGCTAAATTGCGATAAAGGCGCTCAACATTTACTGCGCGATACACAGGTTGACGTTAATACCATTTTACTTAAGCAGGCAAGCACAGATATCGACACTCAACAGCAATTAAAGCAGTTTATTAATAATAACAACAACCTAACTGTAAGCGAATAAACTAAAAAATATAGCCTAAACTTTAGGTTAAACGTTTAAAACGAGATTAGATTTTTAACAGTTATGCCTGCGCGCATTTTAAATGTGCGCTGCAATGCAAAGCGTAATAGTTTCAACGTACGGTGGTATAAAAAGTAACGTGTATGGGTCATGCGTTACTTTAATTTTATTTAGGCTTAATGAAGGGGCAAGCTATGGTGACGTTTACAGTTAATGGCAAAGAGGTTAAATCGCAAGCAAGTGCAGATACACCTTTGCTGTGGGTTATTCGCGATGAAATAGGGTTAAAAGGAACTAAGTTTGGTTGTGGTATTGCTATGTGCGGTGCATGTACAGTGCATTTAGATGGGCAAGCAACGCGCTCGTGTGTATTACCCGTGGGCGCAGTGGCAGGAAAAAACATTACGACCATTGAAGGGCTTAACAACGCGCACCCGCTGCAAAAAGCGTGGGTAGATGAGCAAGTACCTCAGTGCGGTTACTGTCAGTCTGGACAAATTATGCAAGCTGCTACGTTATTAGCTGACAATCCAAATCCAACAGATCAAGAAATAGTAAATCATATGAATGGCAACTACTGCCGCTGTATGGCGTACAAGCGTATTAAATCGGCTATACAACGTGCAGCTGATGAATCGCAAAGTGCAGTACAAATGTTTAACCCCAAAGAGCTAGACGTGTAACTGGAGCCGACAATGAAAAAACTATTTCAAAAAAATACCGAAACCGTAGACTTAAACCGTCGCTCTTTTATGATTAGTACAGCAACTGCTGGCCTGGTTATGGCATTTGCTCCGGCAATATTTTCAGGTGAACTTAGCGCCAAAGAGTCGATTGCACAACAATCGTTTTCACCCACAATTTGGTGGACTATGAACCAGCAAGGTGAAGTAGTCGTTAGTATTGCCAAAGCTGAAATGGGCCAACACGTAGGCACCGCCTTAGCGCGTATTGTGGCAGATGAGCTTGAGTGCGACTGGGATAAAGTATCAATCACGTATGTAGATACGCACGAAAAATGGGGCTACATGGTTACAGGTGGCTCGTGGTCGGTGTTTCAAAGCTTTAAGCCGCTTTCACAAGCTGGCGCTGCGGGGCGTATAGCCCTTATAGATGCAGGGGCTAATATGCTTGGGGTTAAACCTGAGCAGTGCCACGCGAGCAAAGGGCGTATAATTGCAGGCGATAAATCGCTCAGTTATGCCGATATTGTTAAAAATGGTGAGTTTAACCGTACCTTTAGCAGTGAAGAAGTTGCAAAACTGCCGTTAAAGCCTGCCAATAAACGCCACTTAACGGGTTTAAAACAAGACTTTAAAGCGCTTGATATTCCGGCAAAAACAAATGGTACTGCCGTATACGGTATAGATGTAGAGCTTGAAGGCATGGTGTATGCGCGCCCTGTGATCCCACCAACACGCTATGGTAGCGAAGTGACACAGGTGGACGATAGCGCTGCAAAAACAATAAAAGGCTATAAAGGGTTTGAGATTTTAAACGACCCGAGTAATACCGTACAAGGCTGGGTGGTGGTTTTAGCTGACAATTACCCCAGTGCTATTAAAGCGGTAGATGCGCTAAAAGTAACCTATAAAAAAGGGCAAACAGCTAATGTTACAGAGGCCGATATTCAATCCCTAGGCGAAAAATTATGTAACGATAGCAGCGCTGGCACCTTATTTGTTAATGAAGGTGATACCGCTAAAATGCAGGCTGAGGCAACGCAGTCTCTTGAGTCACTGTACACCACAGCAACAGCAAGCCATTATCAATTAGAGCCGCTTAACGCAGTGGCAGAGTTTAAACAAGACAAGTGGATTATCCATACCGGTAATCAGTGGCAGTCTTTAACACTACCTGCATTGGCCAAGGCGTTAGAGGTTGAACAAAATAACGTTATTATTCGCCCTTATTATTTAGGCGGTGGATTTGGGCGTCGTTTATTTGGTGATTGGACTGTGCCTGCAGCATTAACAGCGAAAGCGATTGGCAAACCCGTAAAACTGGTATTTACGCGCGCCGACGATAGCTTATTTGATCAATCACGCTCTGCCTCTACAGCTAAATTAACTGCTTCGTTTAATGAAAATGGCGAGCTTAGTGCAATGGAACATGCTTTTGCAGCAGGCTGGCCAACAAAAGCAATGGCACCTGGCTTTTTATCACCAGGGGTTGATGGCAAAGGTAAGTTTGATGCATTTTCAGCCTCTGGAGCCGATCACTGGTACAGCATAGATAACCACCGTGCCCGCGCAATTAATAACGAATTAGCGCAAAGCACATTTACCCCAGGTTGGCTTCGCTCGGTAGGCCCTGGCTGGATTGCATGGAGCTTAGAGTCTTTTATCGACGAAATAGCGCACAAACAAGGGATTGATCCGGTTGAGTTTCGTTTATCAATGCTCGATGGCAAAGGTAAACAAGCAGGTAAAGCCCCTGAAAGCGTAGGCGGAGCGCTGCGCTTAAATGCGGTACTTAAAAAAGTGTCAGCGAAGGTCGCAAATGTTAAGCTGGGTGAAAATGAAGGCATTGGTTTCTCAGTAAGTTCAGGCCAAGAGCGTAATATGCCAGCGTGGATTGCCACAGCAGCCCATGTGCACGTAAATAAAAGCGATGGCAAAATTACGCTTAAGAAGCTTTACGCCGTGGTAGATGCAGGTTTAATTGTTCACCCTGATGGTGCACTAGCCCAGCTTGAAGGTTCGTTATTGTGGGGCACAAGCCTTGCGTTACATGAATCAAATAATTACCAAAACGGACAAGTAGCAGCCACTAACTTTAACACTTACTTACCACTTAGAATGCAAGATGTGCCCGATATGGACATAGAGTTTGTACAAAGTGATGAGTTTCCAATGGGCTTAGGTGAGCCTGGAGTAATTGGGGTTGCGCCAGCTATTGGAAATGCGGTATTTAATGCAGTTGGTGTGCGGTTACGTAATTTACCCATGAAACCCAATGAGCTTAAAGCAGGTCTTACGGCCTAGTTAAGTGCTAACAAAGCGCGTAAGGCACAGGCTTTACGTGCTTTGAACTTAGCGATGAATTATTAAAATGTTAAAGGCTTTTTTATGCTAGTCGACCCAGCAGGGCGAAAATTTAGTTATCTGCGTTTATCTATTACTGATGTATGTAATTTTAAGTGTGTGTATTGCTTGCCGGATGGTTATCAATGCGATCACGACCGAGACTTCCTTTCACTTAACGAAATTAGCAACACCGTAAACGCCTTTGCTCATCATGGCATATCAAAGTTACGCATTACTGGCGGTGAGCCAACCCTCAGAAAAGATTTTATAGATGTAATTCGTGCGGCAAAAGACACCCAAGGTATTACCAAAATAGCCGCCACTACAAATGGTTACTCGATGCATAAACATGTTAAAGATTGGGTACACGCTGGGCTCAATGCAATAAATGTTAGCATCGACAGCCTAGACCCACGTATGTTTAATACCATTACCGGCAATGATAAGTTTGCCACGGTTATGAAAGGAATAGACACGGCCCTAGAGAGCGGCTTAGATTCAGTAAAAATAAACAGCGTACTAATGAAACAGTACAATGGCCGTGCCCTTGAACCTTTTTTAGCGTATTTAAAGCACAGGCCCGTAACGATGCGTTTTATTGAGCTAATGCAAACAAACGACAATAAAGCATTTTTTGATGCTAACCATATATCAGGTCAATCCATAAAAGAGCAGTTGCTTCGCGCTGGTTGGCAGCCCATTATACGCGATGTAACGGCGGGGCCTGCGCAAGAGTTTTTCCATCCTGATTATTTAGGCAAAATAGGGTTAATAATGCCTTACAGTAGTGACTTTTGTGCTACCTGCAACAGGCTAAGAATTTCATCACTGGGGAAACTGCATTTATGTTTGTTTTCTGAGCAGGGTATATCACTTAGAGAATACATGAGTGATAACACTAATCAGGCATTAATTGATCAGTTAGCGCGTTATATAAAAACAAAAAAACCAACGCACTTATTGCACCAAGGTAACACCGGGGTCACTACAAACTTATCTATGTTAGGTGGGTAAAGGCGTAAATGTAGTGTAATTCGCTACTGAGTTTACTGTTTTCGCTACACAGTTTGATAAAATGACTGTTTTTACCTGTTTAGCTACTTGTTATATTTAATTTTAGCGTTACACTGAATTTTTTATTATTTTAAGTTTTTTGAATGGATATAGCAGCACTTAGTAGTACTAAATCATTAAGAAGAAACGTTCTGAAATGGATGTGCTTGTGTTTTGGTTTTGTCTCATTGTTTTTTGCTGCGTTTAATATTTTTTTAAATAACTTTGCGTTATTAGGCTATTTAGAAATAGCGCTCACTGTATTTTGTGCCTACACCTACCACCGCTTAAACACACACGCACTCGAAGTATGGCAATCTGTTGTTATGTGCATATTTGTCACCTTTGTTATTGTATTAGGTAATTATTTAGCAAAGCCAATAAATGGTTTGTATGTGTGGTCGTTTGCGTTACCTGTGTTGTATTACCTACTGTTAGGTAAGCGCTATGGCATTGTATTATCGGCTTTGTTGTTTGTACTCCAGGGAGCCATATTATTAACCAAAGCATCGCAACTTCCTCTAACAACGCTTAACTTCAGTGTAAATCTTGCCTTTGTTTATATCAGCATTTGGGCCATTTCTCATGTATTTGAAGGCAGCCGTGCTTTATCGTCTAAACGGCTGAAAAATCTGGCCTTGTTAGACCCACTTACTGGGGCTGCAAACCGTTTATCAATGAACCATTACTTTGCAGTAGAGCTTAAAGATAAGTCGCAACTTTATTTGTTTTTACTCGACCTAGATTTTTTTAAACAAGTTAACGACACCCATGGCCACGCAGTAGGGGATAAAGTGCTGATTGAAGTCGCCACTTTATTACGGGTTGTATTGGCAAAAGGGTATGTATTTAGAGTGGGCGGGGAAGAGTTTGCTTTACTTCACTCTTTTGCGTCACAAAGTGATGCATTGGCAATGGCCGAAACCATAAGAGAAAAACTCAACAATACGGCATTTGAGATTGATGGGCTAAAAATAAATGTAACTGCCAGTATCGGCGTTGTTAAGTATCGCCAAGGCGACACGCTTGAAAAGTTTGTAATTAAAGCAGATAAACAACTCTATAAAGCAAAAGAATATGGCCGCAATAAAGTTTACTTTCAAGCAAATGCCAACCTGATTGAAAAGCCTCAATTAGCCTAAGTACGAGGCTAGTACATTTGCTCAAAATTTGGGATGTTGTTTTCCCAAATTGGTTTGTCTTTACCTAGGTATTCTCTCACTGCATCAAAAAATAAACGTGTTCTTACCGGTAAGTCTCTGTGTGGGTACACCGCATACATATGGCTAAACTCTTTTAACTTAACATCCGTTAAAATGGGCACCAATTGACCTTGTGTAATTTCTTTATCGATAATAAATGCTGGCGCAACAAAGTAGGTAGTCCCTGAAATAGCTTTCATTAGCAGTACTTCAGCGTCGTTTGCTCTGTACACACTTTTTATTTTTAGCTCGCACGGCTCACCTTTACTATCGTAGTAATCTATGGTTTCTACGCGCATAGCGTTACTTGCATAACTTGCAGCGGGTAACTGCACCAGCTCTTCTATGGTTTGTGGCATACCATAGGTTTTTATAAATTCAGGGGCGGCTACAATAAGCAGCCTGTTACGGGCAATTTTACGGGCAATTAATGAGGAGTCTTTAGGCTCACCAATTCTAAATGCTAAATCAAACCCTTCAGATACAATATCAACTAGCCTATCGTCTAAACGTAGCTCTACTTCTACTTGTGGAAAACGTTTTTGAAAGTCGTTAAGCACAGGTTGTAAATAACGCCGACCAATTAATGTTGACGAGGTAACCTTTAACACACCGCGTGGCTCTAAGTGGTAGTTTTCGGCCATACGTACGGTTTCACCAAGTAGCTCTCTTAGCTCTGACGCCTTTTTAATCATTTCTGCGCCCGCCGCCGTTAACGAAAACGAACGGGTGGTGCGGTTTAATAACCTAACGCCTAGCTCGTCCTCTAACCGGCTGATTTGTTTAGATATAACAGAGCGGTCTATGTTTCTTATTTCTGCAGCTTTGGCAAAAGAGCCTTGTTCTACCACTTCAAGCAGCATTAAAAGCCGGCTTGTTGTATCCATTATGATCACCTAATAAATGCTATTGATGCCATTTTGGCATTAATGAATTTATAAATCTATGGTTTTTGTCCGCAAGTATAGTCCGTAACATGCCAGGTAAATAAATAAAGGAGCGTCTTCATGAATAAACATTTAATTGCTGCTGCATTAGCTGCGGCAACTCTATCCTTAGCGGGCTGTGCCGATGAGAGCGCACCAAATGCGCAGCAACAACAATTACAACCTATCGATGTAGCACAAGTTTTAATTAAACCAGTACAAAGCTGGCACACCTACACCACGCGTTTAGAATCGCCGCAAGAAGTTGCGTTAATGCCGCGTGTATCTGGGGTGATTGATAGCATTGAATTTAAAGAAGGTGATGTTGTTAAGCAAGGCGATGTGTTGTTTCAACTTGACGAGCGCCCTTTTGCAGCAGTTGTAGCAAGCCTAGAAGCGCAAATACACAGCGCAGAAGCTGCACTTGAACAAGCTAAAAGTGAAGACAAACGAGCAGTGCGCTTATTAGAACGTAAAGCTATTTCAACAGAACAAGCACAGGCGCGTACCTCAACGCTTCGCCAGCGCGAAGCACAACTGGCAGCGCTGCAAGCACAGCTTACCTCTGCAAAGCTCGATTTAGAATTTACATCAGTAGTTTCGCCGATTGATGGTGTTATCTCACGCGCAAATATTACCAAAGGTAATAACGTATTAGCGGGTCAAAGTGTATTAACGTCAATTGTTTCTAATAAAGCGATGTATGCCTACTTTGATGTTGATGAGCGTACTTGGAATAGCGCCTTTAACGATGTAACCGCACAAAGCCGCCAAACAGTTGTTATGCAAAAAGTAGGGCAAAAAGAGTTTGCTTACCAAGGCTATATTAATTTTATTGATAACCAAATTAATTCAGCAACGGGTACTTTACGTGTACGTGCGGTATTTGAACAAGATAACAATCAATTACGTGCAGGTTCTTTTGCTCGCGTTAAATTGGCAGCAAACGAAGTGAGCGAAAAAGTAATTATTCCTGAGCGTGCTATTGGCACCGATTTAAAAAATCGCTTTGTGTTAACCGTTGGCGAAAACAACGTGCTTGAATACAAATTAATAGAAGTAGGCGAGCGCTATGGTGCGTTACGCGCTGTTACTGCTGGCCTAAACGAAGGCGATATTATTGCGGTAAATGGCCCTGCACGTGTAGGCCCAGGTATGCCTATTTCGCCTAATACAGTCACAATTGATACCGATGGGGTTGCCTTTACACTGTCAAACGACAACGCCCAGTTAATGGCTAAGCAATAAGGTTTATCGATGAAATTTTCACACTTTTTTATTCAGCGACCAATATTTGCAGCCATGCTGTCGTTGGTTATTTTAATTGCTGGTGGTATATCACTGTTTCAACTTCCTGTAAGTGAATACCCAGAAGTTGTGCCACCCACTGTTGTGGTAACAGCAAATTACCCAGGTGCTAACCCTACCGTTATAGCGCAAACTGTGGCAACGCCGCTTGAGCAAGAAATTAACGGCACCGAAAACATGCTGTATATGTTTTCGCAAGGTACCAGCGATGGCCGCATGACATTAACGGTAACGTTTGCATTAGGCACCGACCTAGACCGTGCACAAGTACAAGTACAAAACCGTGTAAACAGTGCATTACCACGTTTGCCCGAAGAGGTGCAGCGCTTAGGTGTAGTAGCCGAAAAATCATCACCCGATTTAACCATGGTGGTGCATTTATACTCGCCTGAAAACAGCCACGACACAGCGTATTTATCTAACTATGCCGACATTCATATTAAAGATGAAATTGCCCGTTTACCGGGTGTAGGCGATATTCGTTTATTTGGTGGTGGTAAGTACTCTATGCGTGTCTGGTTAAACCCAGATGCATTAGCAGCGCGTGAGCTTACAGCCACCGATGTTGTGGCTGCTTTGCGCTCGCAAAATCAGCAAGTTGCAGCGGGTAGCTTAGGTGCACAGCCAATTTCTAACGACAGCCAATTTCAAATTTTGTTAAACGTAAAAGGGCGTTTAAACAGTGTTGAAGAGTTTGAAAAGGTCATTATTAAAGTGGGCGAACAGGGGCAATTAACGCGTTTGTCTGATGTAGCCCGTGTTGATTTAGGCCAAGATACCTATGCACTTCGTGCAGAGCTTGATAACCAGCCAGCACTTGCAATGCCAGTGTTTCAGCGCCCAGGTTCAAATGCAATTGAGCTCTCTGATCAAGTACGCGAAACCATGGCGCGTTTATCACAAGATTTTCCGGCAGGGGTTGAGTACGACATTGTTTACGACCCCACTGTGTTTGTACGTGGTTCAATAGATGCGGTTATAGCAACGCTACTTGAAGCCATTGTATTAGTTGTAATTGTGGTTATTGTATTTTTACAAACGTGGCGCGCGTCTATTATTCCATTGATTGCGGTGCCAATTTCGTTAATAGGAACGTTTGCTGTAATGCAATGGCTAGGCGTGTCTATTAATACTCTTTCGCTGTTTGGCTTGGTACTGGCAATTGGTATTGTAGTTGATGATGCGATAGTTGTTGTTGAAAACGTAGAGCGAAATATAGAACAAGGGCTTTCGCCTTTAGAGGCAACACGTGTTGCTATGAGCGAAGTAACCGGGCCAATTATTGCGATAGCGTTAGTGCTGTGTGCGGTATTTATTCCTACTGCATTTATTACCGGTTTATCGGGTCAGTTTTATAAGCAATTTGCACTAACAATTACTATTTCGACTGTTATTTCGGCGTTTAACTCCTTAACCCTGTCGCCTGCGCTATCGGCATTATTATTAAAGTCGCACGATGCAAAACCAGATGCATTCACGCGTTTACTTAATAAACTGTTTGGTGCGTGGTTATTTAAACCGTTTAACCGCGTGTTTGACCGTGGTGCTAAAGGCTACGAAAAGCTGGTACAAAAGCTTATACGTATGAGCGTTATTGTTATGGTGGCCTATGTTGCGCTGGTGGGCGGTACAATTAAATTGTTTGATACCGTACCCGGTGGCTTTATTCCACAGCAAGATAAGCAATATTTAGTTGCGATTGCGCAACTGCCAGATGCAGCCAGTTTAGACCGTACCGAAGATGTGCTCTCGCAAATGCAAAAAATAGCATTAGAAGTACCAGGCGTTGCACACACCGTGGCGTTTCCAGGCTTATCGGTAAACGGTTTTACTAATAGCCCAAATAGCGGCATTGTATTTACGCCACTTGAGAGCTTTGATAAACGTACCGACCCTAGTCAATCAGCGATGGCAATTGCCGCGCAGTTAAATCAGCGTTTTGCAGCTATTGATGCAGCGTTTGTAGCTGTATTTCCGCCACCGCCAATTCAAGGCTTAGGCACAACAGGTGGCTTTAAGCTGCAAATTGAAGATAGAGCAAATAAAGGCTTTGATGCACTATTTAATAGTTTGCAAACCATTATTGGTAAGGCGCAGCAAGATCCCGCGTTAATGGGCTTATATTCAAGCTTTCGCATTCAAGTACCACAAATGGATATTGATATAGACCGCGAGCAAGCACTTATTCAAGGTATTCCTCTTGATGAAGTATTTGACGCATTACAAATATATCTAGGCTCTGTGTATGTGAATGACTTTAATATGTTTGGTCGTACTTATCAGGTTAATGCGCAAGCTGATGCTGATTTTCGTCTTGACCCTGAGCAAATCCTTAACCTAAAAGTACGTAACAGTGCAGGAAATATGGTGCCGCTTGGCTCGGTACTTACAGTTACACCAACAATAGGACCTGACCGTGTAATGCATTACAACGGTTACCCAAGTGCAGAACTAAACGGCAGCCCAGCCCCCGGTTATAGCTCTGATCAGGCACAAACTGCTATTGAAACAATATTAGCCGACAACCTGCCAACAGGTATTGAGTACGAGTGGACAGAAGTAACGTACCAACAAGTACTTGCAGGTAACACCATGGTTTATGTATTCCCATTAGTTGTGTTGCTTGTATTTATGGTGCTTGCTGCGCAGTACGAAAGTTTACGTTTGCCACTGGCCATAATATTAATTGTACCTATGACTATTTTCTCAGCACTATTAGGTGTGTGGTTTGTAGGCTCAGACAATAATATATTTACTCAAATTGCATTAATTGTACTGGTGGCACTTGCCTCTAAAAACGCCATATTAATGGTAGAATTTGCCCGCGACCAACACGGCGGTGGGTTAACGCACTTTGAGGCAATATTAGCGGCGTGTCGTATGCGTTTACGCCCAATATTAATGACCTCAATTGCCTTTACAGCAGGGGTTGTACCACTAGTACTTGCAACGGGGGCAGGTGCCGAAATGCGCCACGCAATGGGTAACGCGGTGTTTGCAGGCATGATAGGCGTAACGGTGTTTGGCTTATTATTTACGCCCGTGTTTTACATGTTAGTTGTGAAAAAGCAGCAAAAAGCAAAGGGGATATCGCATGACTAATTTAATCGCTAAACCTATCAAAACGCGCTTAACGTTAAGTGCTGTGTTAGTGGCTGCTTTTTTATCTGGTTGCGCTAGCAAAATAGATACACAAAGCGAGCAAAACGCTATTAACGATTTTGTAGCTCAAGCAAATATTGCCAGCAATGTTGCCATTGCAGATGAAACAAATTGGTGGCACAAGTTAGAATCAAAGCAGCTAAATGCTTTGGTTAATAGCGCACTTGCCAATAACTACAATTTGCAAACAAGCCAATTAACGCTCAAAAGTACCCTTGCCCGACTTGGTGAGCAAAAAGCGCAATATTTACCCCAAGGCGGGGTAAATATTGGCGCAGCACGAAGCGATGCACCGAGTGTGTTTGACCGTCAATCGAGTGCTAACATAGCGCTTGATTGGCAGTTAGATTTATTTGGCCGTATTACTGCTTTGGTTGATGCTGCAAATGCATCGGCCATGAGCCAAGCCGAGCAAGTACGTTCACTGCAAATTGAAGTGGTATCGTCTGTTGTTAAAGGGTTTGTAAGCTATCAAGGTAATGTTGAAAAACAACACATCATAGCCATGCAAATTAACGCATTAGAGCAAAGCATTGAGGTACTTCAAGCACGTGTAGATGAAGGCGTTGCCAACGAGCTTGACCTAAACCGTACTATGGCACAGCTTAGGCAGCAAGAAGCCCTAATGCCCGCTATTGAGTATGCTAAATACAGCGACTTATCAACTTTAGCGGTGCTTACAGGTAAGCTTGCGCAAGACATTGCGATAGACAATGAGCAAAACCTGCTGGAGCAAAGCTTTAGCGTTGCGCTTAAAAATGCCAATAGCGCCATTGCCCTTCGCCCTGATATAAGCCGTGCATTGTATGATTTTAGCCAAGCCAACAGCTTAAGTGTGGCGGCAAGTAAAGCCTTACTACCTGATATTAGCTTATCAGCCTTTGCAGGCGTAGTGAGCATAGACAGCACGGGCTTAAAAAATACTGATCAGCAATGGCAAGTAGCCCCCCAGTTGCAATGGTCAATATTAAGTTACCCCGCACTCCTTGCTCAGCGCGACGCACAGCAGTTTTTAAGTGAAGCTGCCTACAGCGACTATCAGCAAATAGTATTAAATGCGGTGACTCAAAGTGAACTTTCATTGCAAATGTTGGTCAATCAACAACAGCAAGAGCGTTATGCTAAACAGCGCTATGGCTTTGCAAATAAAGCATTTTTACAAGCACAGGCGATGTACGAAGAAGGCCAAATACCGTACTTAGAGTTGTTAGATGCACGCCAGGATGTTTTAATGGCACAAGAAAACGCTGTTGACACAACTATTGCTACATTGCTTGCTAAAGTGAATGCTTATCAGGCATTTAACGGCCAATGGAGCTATGCACTGAGCAGTACAAAATAGGTAGAGTTAATTGAATGAGCAATACTGAATTATCACATCAAGGCAGCCCCTTACAAACAATGCGCGCTATTGTTTTATCACAACCAGATGAGCAAATACGCTTGCAAGATGTTGAGGTTGATATACCCGAGTGCGCCGACAACGAATTGTTGGTAAAGCTTGAGTATGTAGGCCTCAATCCTGCTGATGCCTATTTTGCTAAAACGGGATTTTGTAAGTGGCAATACCCTCATATTTTAGGCCTAGACGCCGTTGGTGTGGTAGTTAAAGCTAACAAAGGTGTGTTTCCTGGGGTTGGCGAACGAGTAATGTGGCATGCCAATATTGGCGAGCAAGGGGTACTGAGTGAATACACCACGGTGCCTAACTTTGCTGTATCGGTTGTGCCCGATGGGCTGTGCCCTGCAAAGGCTGCTACGTTACCGTGTGCTGGTATGGCCGCCCTTATTAGCTTAGATAAAATTGCAATTACTGAGGGCGACCAAATCCTAATCGAAGGTGGCTCTGGTGCGGTAGGGCAGTTTGCCATTCAATATGCTAAACAACGCGGTGCCGATGTATTTACCACCGCTTCAAAGCGTAATCACAAGCTGGTAAAGCAGCTAGGTGCCGATGTGGTATTTGATTATAACGACAAAAAGTTACGCGACAAAATTCGCCGCGAGCTTGGCCCGCAAGGGTTTGATGCTGTAATTGATACCATGGGCGGTGAATCAACGCTTAGAAATATTGAATTAATGCGCTTTTGCGGGCGTATCGCGTGTTTAAACTCGCTGCCTCATTTTGATCAAGATTTAATGTACCACCGAGCGCCTAATATTAGTGTGGTGTCTATTGGTGGTGCGTGGCTTGCCAATAGTTTATGTGCACAGCAGCGCTTAAGTTTTATGGGCAATTTATTGCTTGAAGGCGCGCTATCGGGCGATATTAAAACACCGGCAATCACTGCGGTTGACTTTACTGCTGACTCAGTCAGTGCTGCCTTAAATAACCAAATAGCGGGTGGCTTTACAGGCAAACACGTTGTGCAAATAAGCAATTAACGTTGCCCACCTTATTTTAAAAAATAGCTTTTTATGAGTATGGGGCTTAATTGTTGCCAAATAGAGGTATTTCAGCGCACAAGTGTAAGCCTTTTAGTTTCAACAGTTTACGTCACCGTAAAGAAAATAAATTGAAAAAACTGTTAATTAATTGAATAGAGTAATTGATCTAAACTGATTTTTATGACGTAATGTAGGTATTATTTATCTGGTCGGATGAGTTCAATCATGAGTTTACGTACAAAATTAAAAAAAGTATTACCAAGTATTTCAATCACTGAACAAGAAGCGCTAGACGCGGGTGATGTGTGGTTAGAAGGGTCTATCTATCAAGGTAAGCCAGATTTTAGCGCACTACGCGATGTGCCGGCTGCTACCCTAAGTGCAGACGAGCAAGCATTCTTAGATGGCCCAGTACAAGAGCTACTAGGCATGATTGACGATTCAGTTATTCAAAACGGTATTCACTTACCAGATGACATATTAGAATTTTTGAAAAAAGAGCGTTTCTTCTCGCTTATCATTCCTAAATCGTTTGGCGGTTTAGAGTTTAGCCCTTATGCAAACTCAACTATTGTGGCAACCATTGCAACTAAAAGCTCTGCAGTAGCGGTAACTGTTATGGTTCCTAACTCTTTAGGGCCAGGTGAATTATTACTTCACTTTGGTACACAAGAGCAGCAAGCGCATTACTTACCGCGTTTAGCAAACGGCAGAGACATTCCATGTTTTGCTTTAACAAGCCCAGAGGCGGGCTCTGATGCAGGTGGCATTCCAGATATTGGTACTGTCACCAAAGGCATGTACAACGGCGAAGAAGTACTTGGCCTTGAGATCACATGGGATAAGCGTTATATCACACTGGCACCAATCGCTACGGTACTTGGTTTAGCATTTAAAGTAGTGGATCCAGAAGGTTTACTAGGCGGCAAAGAAAACTTAGGTATTACCTGTGCGCTTATTCCTAAAGATCACCCAGGTGTAGAGCTTGGCAACCGCCATGACCCAATGGGTATTCGTTTTTATAACGGTACTACACGTGGTAACAAAGTATTTGTACCAATGGACTTTATTATTGGTGGCCAGAAAAACATCGGTCGTGGTTGGCAAATGCTGGTTAGCTGTTTAGGCGCAGGGCGTGGTATTTCATTACCTGCACTAGGTGTAAGTACATCACAAGTGGCGTTTAAATCAGCATCTGAATACGCAGCAGTGCGTGAGCAGTTTGGTTTAGCAATTGGTCAATTTGAAGGTATTCAGGAAAAGCTAGCAGACATTGCAGGTAAAACATACCTTCAAGAAGCAATGCGCGTACTGACAACTGAAGGCCTAGGCATGGGCTTAAAACCATCGGTTGTTACAGCAATAGCTAAATACCACATGACCGAGCTTGGCCGCGACGTATTAGACTCTGCAATGGATATTCAAGCGGGTAAAGCGATTCAAAATGGCCCACAAAATACCCTTGCAAGCGGTTACGTAGCACAGCCTATTGCAATTACAGTAGAAGGCGCGAACATTCTTACACGTAACCTGATGATTTTTGGTCAAGGTGTTATGCGTTGTCACCCTTATTTACAATCTATGGTTGAATCAATCCATAGTGAAGATAAAGGTGCAGATAAAGAGTTTAACGGCATTTTGCGTAAAACAATTGGTTACAGCACAGCAAATAGCTTACGTGCGTTCCGTTTAGGTGTTTTACCATTTACTGCAAGTGCAAACTCTGCATTACCCGAAGTACGTGAATACGAAAAAGCCGTGCATAAACTATCTGCAAAATTAGCAGTGTATGCTGACTTCTCGTTACTCGTACTTGGCGGTAAGTTAAAGCAGGCTGAAATGCTATCAGCACGTTTAGGCGATGTAATGAGCTTTTTATACGCGGCAATGGCATCAATTAAGTATTACGAGCAAAAAGTAGCAAGCAGCGAGCGCGAGCAAGCAGCGCCGTACTTCCACTATGCGACACGTTTTGCACTACAAAGCGCTGAAGAAGCACTGCATAAGTTTTTAGATAACTTCCCTGCAAGTGGTACTCGTAAGTTTATTCGTTTTGTAACAATGAACTACTCAACTAAAATGCCAAAAATTAGCGACGACTTAATTCGTGAATTAGCAAAACAAGCACAGCTTGATACCGCATTTAAAGCGCAAATTACGCATTTAGTTAAGCCTGTAGAAGGTGACGGTCATCACATAAACGAGCAAGCTTATAAAGCTAAAATGGCATCACTTGTTGAGCTGGCTAAAGTTAAAAAAGCGCTGCGCGCTAAAACAATTAAACCAGGTACACGTTTTGCCATTACGCTAGATAACGCATTAGCGGCAAATGTAATTACTGCGGATGAACATGCGCAACTAATTGATTACAACAAAAAACGTGAAAAAGCGATTCGCGTTGATGAGTTCGACTTTGACATGAACTTACTTGATGACAACGCTCAACCAGTTAACCCACTTAAAAGTGTAGTTAATCAATAAAATTCAATGATGCAAAGCGCCCGCTGTATCGGCGCTTTTATTCTTGATTAAAAAATTAGTGTGGAGCCTCGTTTGTTTAAAACCAAGCGGGGCTTTTTTATGTGTGTAATATAGAGGCAGGGCTAATGGTGGCTCATTTGATGGTCGTTTTGCTTGTTCAATTAGAGTAGCTGTTTAGTTTATTTTCCATACTTTAAATAAAAAGCTCAACGCATTTAAGGCTTGTGTTTGAGTATTAGGAGCAACATTTTGTTGGTTGACTAAATGATTTAAAAAAAGTTCGACCTCATTATCTCCCATCGTTGTTGGGTGCCTCATAGAGTTAAAACGAATAAACGAAGCTATCCAGTATAAATACGCTTTGATGGTACTTTTAGCATAATGCTTTAGATACATTTGTTCGGCTATCATAGTTAAAAAAGGTGATTTCATGATATGAATCTCTAGCAAAATTTAACTGTATATATAGACAGTGCATATTGTTTTGTCCAATATTACTGATCTCCACCATTTCGGTGTATTTTCGCACTGATTAAAAATAATTATCAGTTAACTAATTGTTTACAGGTGTTTATTTGATGGTTAAGATAAATGCGTTGTAATATATGGACATTTGTCGGTTTATAAAACGACAAATGTCGTAGACAAAATTGTTAAATGCCTAAAGGATTTATGAGCATAATTTCCGAAAATGACATAAGAGAATTCATTGAACCTTATATTGGAAAAGTGGTTAGTCGTGTCCGTCAAGGTCATGGTAGTGCCATTTTCTTAGAAGTAGATGATCTAACAATTATGATCGAATGGAGTTGGAGAGTTGAAAAAGGTAATCAAATTGCTTTTGGTAGTTGGTCGGAAGAAAGTGCTTTTAAAAATCATTTAGCGACATTAAACGGTTTATTTCTTTCTAATATTTCATTTCAATCTAGGCTCCCTGAAGTCGTTGTCGAGTTAACTGACAATACTTGGGTGTGTTCATTCTCTACAGTAGAAGGTGATCCTGAATGGGCTTTAATTACACCTACTAATACTTTACTGTCAAAAAGTGGTTGTTTAGCTTTCGAGTAAACGGCACTTAACAAGTTGCTTAAACGGACACAAACAGCTGGCTGTGCTTCGTTCCTCGCTATTATAGCCAGCCATTTTTAGCCGCTTAGCAAAGCGTTAGTAGCCATATGAAAATGGAGACAGCAGTGGAAATAGATGAAGATAAAATCGATGAAGCGGCACTTGCTCTGTTTTACCTTACTCTTCATGACAAGTTTGGTAGGGCTTGGAAACAAATAGATTGGAGTATCACCGATCGGCTTTATGAAAAAGGATATATTCACGATCCTGTTGGCAAATCTAAGTCTGTTGTTTTAACTGAAGAAGGTCTTGCCAAATCAGAAGAACTTTTCAAAAAGTTATTCGTCAAAAGTGAGTAAGCGTTGTGCGCAATTTTAGCTGTTACTCTAGGATGTATTAGCGTGGCAACTAACAAGCCAATAAACGCACTCACTGCGTTCGCTGGGACGCATACACGCGGGGCGGCTTCGCCATTATGCCCCACGTGCCTGCGCCCGTTATTGGAAAGTTATATGTTTCTTGATATTGGTGCATATTCAAAGAAAATCAAATGTTTAAATATGAAACACCTCCATGGGGAGCTAAGTTAATTTGCTTTTGTTATCTGGCTGTATCTTGTTTGATGCTGTTTGCTTTTTACACTTATGGTAATTGGGCAGGTAATTCTCCTGTAGTTTTTAAATACATTTTTGTTATGTTAGGTTTGATCTTCATGTTCCCGGCTTTAAAGCCAAGTAACTGGCGTGGTTGGGTTTACTTTTCAGCAGACAATCGAGGGATAAGTTTCCCAACTTCATTCGATGAAGTTAATAATCAGTCGTCTCTTAATGTTGCATAGGAAAATGTGGGTATTATAAAAAGTGAAACCCTTCATGGTCAGGTAAAAGGAATTACAATAGAGTTAAATATTTCACAAGCTGATATTGATTTACACTTTCGAAAAACAGATCTAACAAATAAACTTTTAGGCTTAAACAATAAAAGAGGTAACTTTTTTGTCATTGCATACGCAAACAATGCGTTTCAAAAAGTTTCTAGTGTTGTAAACACATTAAATGAAATTAAGCGCTCAAACATATAACAAACGCATTAAGGGCGGACGCAAAAAGCTTGGCTGCGCTCATTCTTCGCTTAGTATAGCCAAGCTTTTATGCGCCACTTATGCGGGCGTTAGAGGCACTATGAAGTTAGCAACCATTTTTCTAGCCCTATTCTTGCTATCAGGATGTGGTACAGAAGGTGTTGATATGGAAATCAGTGATGTTGATGACTGGTTTAAGGTAAATGAAACTGAAATAACTTCTATCGTTGAATTATTTAAGAGCGACAAATGTTTACGTAGAGTTGAACTCGGCTCAATGAAATATATCAGTCAAAACTGTGAAAACAATTCGTCTCAAGAAACCAAAATAAAAGAAATACAAAGTAAGCTAACAAGCCTTGGTGTTGTTCTAGCTGTTGCGCATACATTCGATGATGGAAATTTTGTTGCGAGTATATTGATAAACAGGAGAGGTATTGCAGTATCTGGTGGAGGTCTTGAAATTAGTTACTGGGAAAAATTTCCTGTTTATTTAAATGATGAACTCGAGTGTGGTGCAATTGAAGCTCTCTACAAAGAAAAGTGGTACGCAGAGATTTTAAGCTCTGAAGATCCGTGCCTCTAACAAGTCAATTCAGCGAAAAATAAACAAGACACCCATCCTAAATTTTGCACTTTTTGAAGTTTAAGCCTAGCCCTTATTTAGCAATAATAAACTAGACACCCATCTTAAATTTTGCACTTAACGCAATTAAAGGCTAGCTTTTATTTAGAGCAATAATAAACTAGACACCCATCTTAAATTTTGCACTTAACGCAATTAAAGGCTAGCTTTTATTTAGTGCGAAAAATAAGCAGAGTGTCTTATGGCAATTGCAAGAAAGCGACAAGTAAGTTTGGTTGATACAAAATACTATCATTGTGTTTCACGGTGTGTTCGTCGTGCATTTTTATGTGGCGAAGACCGTTTCACTGGTCAATCTTACGAGCATCGACGAGGATGGGTTGAAGATAAGCTGGGTGAATTAGCTAGGGTATTTTGTATTGATGTGTGCGCTTATGCCGTAATGAGCAATCACACCCATTTAGTACTGTATGTAGATGATAAAAAAGCAAATAGGCTGAATGATAAAGCGATTGTTATTCGCTGGCATAAACTCTGTAAAGGCACATTGTTAACGCAAAAATACATACAAGGCGAGAAGCTAAGTAAAGTTGAACTCATCTTTTTCAACCAAACGGTAAAACAATACCGAGAACGTTTAGCAAGTATTAGCTGGTTTATGCGCCTGTTAAATGAAGATATAGCGCGTAGAGCAAATAAAGACGATAATTGCACAGGGAGGTTCTGGGAGGGGAGATTCAAATCGCAAGCTTTACTTGATGAAGCCGCAATTACAGCGTGTATGGCCTATGTAGATTTAAACCCTATTAGAGCCAAGATGGCTAACACGCCAGAAGAGTCAGACCATACCAGCGCTCAAGTACGCTTAATATGTGCAAAAGAAGGCAAGCAGCCAAAACAACTACTTCGCTTTGCAGGCATGTCACGTCAAGTAATGCCAAAAGGGCTGCCGTTTGAGCTTAAATCGTACCTTGAACTCGTTGAGCTAACAGGGCGAGTAATGCGAGAAGATAAGCAAGGGCATATAGATAATATGACCCTTCCTTTGCTAGAAAGGCTTAATATATCATCAGAAAACTGGTTAAAACTCACCACACAATTTACGCGCATATTTCATGGTGCAGTGGGCAGGCCAGCCTCACAAGAAGGGTATTGCGAAAACTTAAACCGAAAGCGGCGAGCGAATATCAGTAACTGCGCAAAGTTATTCGCTTAGAGCCAAATCACTTTTTGAGCACTCCAACTACATAATGTAGGTTTTTTTGTGGCTGGCATTTGAGCTTTATTTAGTAATACCTCTATTTTAAAACTCAAATTATTTTTGGACAGTTAAAAAACATAAATTCATTAGGTAACTTTAACTTTTTGTAATTCACTTTGTAGAAATTAAGGTGGGTGTCACTTTAAAAAGAAAGGGGCTATGGATGCTATCGTTTTATTAAAAATACCTTCTAATGTTAAACTATAAAAAACTTAATGACTTAATATAGCTATGGCATTTTACCTTCCTCTTTTACAGCCTCATTTTAAACACATTGAAATGGGCGATACGCTAACATCGCTTTGGAGCGGGTGTGGCAGTATTGTCGAGTGCATACTTGATGCTGAGCCATGTGTTATTAAAGCGATTAAAATACCACGCCACATAAACCATCCAAAAATTAAGCAAAGCGAATTTGCATTAAAGAGAAAGCAGCAGTCTTATAAAGTTGAATATAATTTTTATAGGTTATACAGCGCGTACTTACCGACAAGCGCTAAAAGTATTACCTGTATTAATGCAATTAATGATGGTGATGATTATGCGTTAGTGTTTAAAAACTTTACGCAACATGGTTTTGCTCAAGCAAGTGCGCTTGACATAAAACCAATACTTACGTGGCAAGCCCATTTTCATGCCTTTAATTTAAATAAGCCCGCAAAGGGCTTATGGCAACAAGGGAACTATTGGCATTTGAGCACACGGCCAGATGAGTTTAATAAGTTAAAACAAAGCGCTGACAAAAAGTCCGATATTAAAAATGCGGCTCATAAAATTGATAAAACACTGCAAGCATCACACTACAAAACCTTGATACATGGCGATGCTAAGCTTGCCAATTTTGCTGCAAATGAGCAAAGTGAAATACTCGCTTATGACTTTCAGTATGCAGGGGCTGGGGTAGGGATTTGCGATGTAATGTATTTTATGACCAGCTGCTTAAGCAACGAGCAATTACATACCTGCGCCGATGAGTATTTACGTTACTACTTTAGCCAATTAAAAAATGCGCTTTTAGTGTATCAACCGCAAATAAATGCTGATGACGTGATTGCAAAGTGGCATGCATTATGGCCATTAGCTTGGGCCGATTTTTATCGTTTTTTAGCGGGCTGGAGCCCAACTCATTTTAAAATAAATAGCTACATGATGGCGCAAGTAAATTTAACGTTATCAGATAACAATTTATAAACATAAAGTAGTGTGTCGCTTGCATAAATATCAAGCAAATCAATGCATTTTGGCACGATCTATGAAAACTTATTTAAAATTGCAGGTCAAATGACCTTTTTTAATATAAAATACCGACAATTCTTGTATCAGTAGGTTTTTATCATGTCAATTCACGTAATTTCACACCCTCTAGTTCAACACAAATTAGGCTTAATGCGCGCTCACGGTATAAGTACTAAAAGCTTTCGTGAATTATGCTCAGAGGTAGGTACTTTATTAACCTACGAAGCAACTAAAAACCTACAGTTAGAAGATAACGAAATTACTGGCTGGGACGGCAACAAATTAAAAGTAGAGCACATTAAAGGCAAAAAAATTACTGTTGTGCCTATTTTACGCGCAGGCCTTGGCATGATGGATGGCGTAATGTCATTACTCCCAGCGGCTAAGGTAAGTGTAGTGGGCCTTGAGCGTAACGAAGAAACGCTTGAGCCAGTACCTTACTTTGAAAAGTTAGTAGGCAATATTGATGAGCGCTTAAGCTTAGTTATAGACCCAATGCTTGCAACTGGCGGCTCAATGATTGCTACTATCGATATGCTTAAAAAAGCAGGCTGTAAAGACATTAAAGTAATTGTACTGGTTGCTGCACCTGAGGGCGTTGAAAAAACATTAGCCGCTCACCCTGATATTGAGATTTTTACTGCCTCAGTTGATAGCCATTTAAATGAAAAGGGTTACATTATCCCAGGGCTTGGCGATGCAGGTGACAAAATTTTCGGTACGGTTTACTAAGGTTTAACAGTGCAAAATAATTCTACATTTTCTATAAAAACCATTTTAACCGGCGCCCAAATGTTGTTTGTAGCATTTGGTGCGTTAGTGTTAGTGCCTTTATTAACGGGGCTTGACCCAAGTGTCGCTTTGTTTACAGCGGGTATAGGTACTTTATTATTTCAGGTAGTGACGAAAGGCAAGGTGCCTATATTTTTAGCGTCATCATTTGCGTTTATTGCGCCTATTATTGCCTCAGTACAAATGTGGGGCGTACCAGCCACCATGGGTGGTTTAATGGCAGCGGGCTGTGCTTATATGCTGTTAGCGCTATTGGTTAAATTTAAAGGGGTGGCAACTCTTCATAAAATTTTGCCGCCTGTGGTCGTCGGCCCCGTTATTATGGTGATTGGTTTAGCCCTTGCACCGGTTGCGGTAAATATGGCAATGGGTAAAAGTGGCGACGGCAGTATTGAACTTATTGCTTACGATAAAGCCATTATTATTTCGCTGTTTTCTCTTGTTGTAACACTTATTTTTGCTGTGTGGGGCAAAGGTGTATATAAGCTGATCCCTATATTAGCCGGTGTTATATCAGGTTATGTTTTATCACTGGTAATGGGTGTGGTTGAATTTGGTAGCGTAAACGAAGCGAGCTGGTTGGCTGTACCAAACTTCACATGGCCCGAATTTAAGTGGCAAGCCATTCTCTTTATGGTACCTGTTGCCATTGCACCTGCTATTGAGCATATTGGCGATATGATGGCTATTAGCCAAGTAACCAATAAAGACTTTTTAAAAAAACCAGGCTTACATCGCACCTTATTTGGTGATGGCTTAGCCACTGCCGCTGCCTCTTTATTTGGTGGTCCGCCAAACACTACTTACTCTGAAGTAACTGGCGCAGTGATGCTGACCAAAAACTTTAACCCTAAAGTAATGATGTGGACAGCCATAATTGCTGTGGTACTGGCCTTTGTGGCAAAAATGGGCGCTGGTTTACAAACAATTCCTGTACCTGTGATGGGTGGCATAATGATTTTGTTGTTTGGCTCAATTGCAGTAGTGGGCTTAAATACGTTGGTTAAATCTGGTGATGACTTAACTGCACCCCGTAATTTAAGTATTGTGGCACTTATATTAGTATGCGGTATTGGCGGTATGCATATTGGGGGTAGCCAATTTAGCTTAGAAGGGGTTAGCTTGTGCGCCATTTTAGGTATTGTACTTAACCTAGTATTGCCAAAAGCCGAACCAGAAACTGATTAATTTTGCACTGTATGTAAAATTTACGCACCAAAATAGCGCATACTAATTGCGCTATTTTTGTAAGTTACTAATAATTAAATAAAAATAATAGTGGTCTAGTACCTGCATTTGTTACTTCATAATATAAGGAGTTACTATGTCAGAGGCCAGTATTGTGGATATAACCCCATTTTTAGCAAAGCACCAATTGCCTTTAAAGTATCAGTACCTTAGTGAGCAATTTTTTATCCCGCTTGCACACGATATTCTAGAATCAAAAAAAAATAACACCCCTATTTTTGTCGCCATAAATGGTTGCCAAGGTTCAGGAAAAACCACCCTCGCAGATTTTTTAGTTACTTGGTTTAGTAACAACACGCCGTTTACCAGTGTCGCGCTTTCTATTGACGATTTTTACTTATCTAAAGCGCACCGCCAAGGACTTGCCAAAGACGTACACCCATTATTTGCCACCCGTGGTGTGCCTGGCACCCACGATGTAGGGTTAATGAATACCACCATAAGCCGGTTACTTGCAAAAGAGGTTGGCGTGCCTTTGCCTAAATTTGACAAGCATCACGACGATTGCAGCCCCGAGCAAACATGGCAATGTAACAATAAACCCATTGATATTATTATTTTAGAAGGTTGGTGTGTAGGTAGTGAACCACAACCGTTATTTTCTTTAAGTGAGCCTATAAACAAGTTAGAAACACAGCACGATAAAGAAGGCGTGTGGCGTCGTTGTGTAAACAGTTGCCTAGCAAATGAATACAAAAGTGTGTTTAGTAAAATAGATTATACGGTGATGCTCAAAGCGCCGAGCTTTGAAGATGTATTTAAGTGGCGACAAGAGCAAGAGCAAAAGCTTATTGCTGCTAAAGGCGAGGGCGATGGCACCATGAGTGATGAGCAACTGGTGCACTTTATTTCTCACTTTGAGCGTATTACTCGCGAAAACTTAAACACCCTAAGCGCTAAAGCTAACGCCCTTATAGAGCTTGATAGTAATCGCGATATTAGTGCTATGCACTTAACCAGCGACGATACGCTGCAACCTATTATATTTACCGACTTAGATGGCACGTTACTCGATCACGCCGATTACAACACTAAAAATATCAGTAGCTTGCTGCAAGACTTACAAGCAGCCCACATTCCTGTGGTGTTTAATACGAGTAAAACATTTTGCGAAGTGGTTGAGCTTAAAAACGAGCTTAATATTCAACAGCCTTTTATTGTTGAAAATGGCGCGGCTGCTTATTTACCCGTTGATTATTTTGAGCTTAAACCCATTGGCTGCACACAAGTAGGGGCGTATTGGTGTTATGCATTTGCATCACCCTTATCTAACTTACTTAGTGATTTAGACTCCTTAAGCAGCGAATATAAATCGCATTATAAGTTATTTAGTGATTTGTCGAGCGAGCAAATATCATCCCTCACCGGGCTTGATGAAGCGCATGCAAGGCGCGCTCAAACACGCGATTTTTCAGACCCACTTTATTGGCACGGAAGCGATGAATTACTTAATGCGTTTGTAAACGATGTTAAAGCTCTCGGCTACGACATAAAAATAGGCGGGCGGTTTATACATATTGCTAAAAACACCGATAAAAGCGCTGCACAGCAGTGGTTAGTTAAACAAATTTCACAACATTTTAGAAAGCCTCTCACGGTAATTGCACTAGGTGATAGTGACAACGATAAGCAGATGCTAGAGCAAGCTGATATCGCCATTATCATACATAACCCAAGCAGTAAAAAGCCGGTTAAGTTAACACATAACAAGGCGCGTTATTCGCAATCGCCCGCTCCACTGGGTTGGATTGAAGAAATAACCACATTGCCTTGTATTAGCAGCATTTTAAATACTATTGAGGAGCGAAAATCACATGGCTGATTTTTATCAAAATGGCATCATCACAACCTTACATAACATCGCCGATAGACCGGTAGAAGCGCTTGAAGAAGAGCTAATTAGTTTTAGTAAGCAACGTCCAATGGGGTTAATACTCCCTTCGTTGTTTAGTGAGCTTGAAGGCCCAGCGCTGCAAAACATTGTAAAAGAACTCAGAGAGGTTCCTTATTTATCGCAAATTACCATAGGTTTAGACAGGGCAGACGAGTCACAATACCGCCATGCTTTAGGCTTTTTTAAAGAGCTTAACCAAAACCACAAAGTGCTTTGGAACGATGGTCCCCGTTTGCAAGCGCTTGATAAAGAATTACAAGAGCTAGGCGTTGCACCGCGTGAGCTTGGTAAAGGCAGAAACGTGTGGTATTGCATGGGTTATAAATTGGCCACCTCAGAGGTAGAGTCGATAGCCCTGCACGACTGCGATATTTTAACTTACGACAGAGGTTTGTTAGCGCGCTTAATTTACCCTGTAGCACACCCGCGTTTTAATTATGAATTCTGTAAAGGCTTTTACCCACGTACTGCAAACGGCAAAATTAATGGCCGAGTATCGCGCTTATTAGTAACGCCGTTATTACGATCGTTCAAAACTATTTTAGGCAATACCGACTACCTTGAGTACATGGATACCTTTAGATACCCGTTAGCAGGGGAGTTTTCGTTTAGACGTGATGTGCTAAACGATATTCGTATCCCGAGTGATTGGGGTCTTGAAATTGGCGTACTAAGTGAAATGTACCGTAATTATTCGCATAATCGCTTATGCCAAGTGGATATTGCTGATAACTACGATCATAAGCATCAGGAACTTTCTCTTGATGACCAAAACGCCGGTTTATCTAAAATGTCGATAGACATAACCAAGGCACTATTTAGAAAATTAGCCACTCAAGGGGTTACTTTTACCAGCGAAACAATTCGTTCTTTAAAAGCAACTTACTACCGTATTGGTTTAGACTTTATAGAAACGTACCATAACGATGCACTGATGAATGGTTTAACCTTAGATGTGCACCAAGAAGAAAAAGCCGTAGAAATGTTCGCCAAAAATGTTATGGAAGCAGGTCAGCACTTTTTAGATAACCCAATGGAAGCGCCATTTGTGCCAAGTTGGAACCGTGTTGTATCAGCCATGCCAGATGTTTTTGAGCGCTTAAGAGAAGCGGTTGATCTTGATAATAAAGAATTTAGTGAATAAATAAAACAATAATAAGGGGCGCGTGTGAATACAGTAAGTGAATTATTTTTACAGCGGGTAGAGCAACATCTACATATTATTTATAAAGATGTTGAACTGCCCTTAAGTATTACAGAGCTGGCTGAGCAGCTTATAACTATAATTTTAGGCGACAGCCCGCTGCGCGACCCTACACCCCATACAAACCGTTGGGACGAGCAAGATATTATACTAATAGCCTATGGCGACTCTATTATTAAGCACGATGAGGGAGACCAAGCTGTTGCAAAACCGGTAGAAGCACCGCTTAAAACCTTGCACCGGTTTATAAAAGAGCAGTGCGATATGCAGCTTAATGCTTTGCATATATTGCCATTTTACCCGTATAGCTCTGATGAAGGCTTTGCGGTAATGAACTACGTGCAAGTAAATGAATCGCTAGGTGATTGGCAAGATATAAAAAATATTGCCAAAGATGTAAAGCTAATGGCAGATTTAGTGATTAATCACTGCTCTAGCCGAAGTGTATGGTTTGAAAACTTTTTAAACGATTTAGACCCCGGCAAAGATTACTTTAAAACGGCAAGTTTAACCGATGATTTATCTAATGTAGTACGCCCGCGTACGTCACCGCTATTAAATACGGTGACCACACCAAGCGGCGAAAAACATGTATGGTGTACATTTAGCCACGACCAAGTTGATTTTGATTTTGGTAACCCGGAAGTTTTAAAAGAATTTATAAGCATTATTCGCCATTATTTAGATAATGGTGTGCGTTTGTTTAGGCTAGATGCGGTTGCATTTTTATGGAAACAACTCAATACAAATTGCATTAATTTACCGCAAACGCATGAAGCAGTTAGGCTTATTCGCACCCTAATAGAGCATACTGAGCCAAGCGTTGTCATAATTACCGAAACAAACATACCAAACCAAGAAAACCTCTCTTACTTTGGTAACGCCAACGAAGCCCACAGTATTTATAACTTTGCCTTACCGCCTTTATTACTGCATACATTACTCAGTGGAGATAGCACGGCCATTAAGCACTGGATGATGAGTATGCCGCCTGCGCAAAACGGCACCACATACTTTAACTTTATTGCCTCGCACGATGGCATTGGACTTAGGCCAATAGAAGGCTTGTTACAACCAAGCGAAGTAGCGTCATTGGTGAGTACGTCTATGCAGTTTGGTGGGCGTGTATCAATGCGCACCAGTAACGATGGTACGCACACACCGTATGAACTAAATATTGCACTTTTTGATGCATTACAAGGCACGCACAATGGGCAAGATAAGTTTGGCCTTGAGCGGTTTATGTGTGCACACGCCATTATGTTTGCGCTCGAAGGGATCCCTGGGCTTTATATTCATAGCTTGCTTGGCACAACGAACGATTACGAACGCTTTGAAAACTCACAGCATAACCGTGCAATTAACCGTCATCGTTGGCAAGAGTCAAAACTATTATCGGCTTTAGGTGATAAATATAGCCATCATCACAAAGTGTTTAATGGTATTAAGCATTTATTAGGTATTCGAAAAAAACAAAGTGCATTTCACCCTAATGCCACGCAATTTACGCTGCACTTAGCGGGGGGGTTATTTGGTTTTTGGCGGCAAAGTATAGACAGGCGTCAAAGTATATTTTGCGTTTATAACATAAGTGATAAACCACAAGTACTTACCCTTGCAGATTTAAACTTAATTAACACCCAGCAGTGGTTTGATTTAGTGGCTAATGAAACAATTACCGAGGATCAACTCACTATAGAGCTAGAGCCTTATCAAAGTGTATGGTTAAGTAATATTAAATAAAGTGCAGTCATACCAATTTGCAAAATAGATCACTTAACTAAGCTCATTGGTATAAAAAGGCTCGCAGTGCGAGCCTTTAACTTAATTAATAAACGTTGTTACTAATTATAAGCTGTAGCTTAAGTTAATGTAGCCAAAGCGGCCAATGTTATCGTAACTTGCGCTGTTTTCGCCTGTCCCGCGTGTACCGTACGGAAGTTTACGATTAAATAGGTTATCAACACCTACTTTAACGCCTAAGCCGCTATCGAAGTTGTAACCCACTGTCATATCGGTAATAAAGTATTTACCGTAAGACATTTGGTTACTTGGGTTCGAGTTACTCGCAAGCTCTACATTTGTGTATAAATCAACTTCGCTGATAAAGCGTGTTTCAACCGTTGAATAAAAGTTATCCATTAAGTAGCTTACAGATAGGTTAGTCTGCCATTTCGCTTCGCCGGTTGTACCTGCGTACTCAATATATGAACTAGGATCATCCTGGAACGGGTAATCTTTGCGTTCAATAAGGTAAGTACCAATTAAACGTGTTTTAAAGCTACCTTCTAGCGCATCAAAGTCATAGCCTAGTTCAAAATCAACACCAGACGCCTTTTGACCAGCTACGTTAAGCACTGAGTTTTGAATCAGCGAAATTTCACCACTGGCATTACGTGTAATTAAATTACAGTACTGATTGTCTATACCTGTTGTGCTATCAACACAGCGGTCGAGAATTTCTTGCGCGTCGATTGTGTCAATTGCATTTTCTAGATCAATTTCCCAGTAATCTATAGTAAGCACAGCGTTTTCTAAAAACTCTGGTTGATAAACAATACCTACCGTTGTACTTGTAAACTCTTCACCTTTAACATCACGGTTACCGCTTGTTAAGCCATCTAAAGAGGCTGAGTCGTAACCTGAGTTAAAGTCACTTGCAACACCTAATGCAGCACAGTTTGCTGTGCGTGTTGCTGCATTTGATAAATTAGCTATGTTTTCAGCGCGGCACGGGTCTTCTACATTGTAGAACGTTTGGCTTGCTGCACCAAATACTTCACTTATGTTAGGCGCACGAAGTGCTGCAGATTGCGTTACACGCACACGTAGTTCATCGTTAACAGTCCAATCAAGGCCTAGTTTCCAGCTAGTTGCTTCGCCAATTGTGCTGTAATCAGCATGACGTACTGCGGTATCAAATACTAAATCTTGAATAAGCGGTAAGTCAGTTAAAATAGGCATAGTTGCTTCAAAAAATGCTTCACGCACATTAAACGAGCCTTTATCTTCGCCTAAAGCGTTAAAAAATGTACCTTCTGCGTTATCTGGCTCTTTTGTTTCGCTTTCTTCTTTACGGTATTCAGCACCAAACGCAACACCTACGTAACCTGCTGGTAATTCGAAAATAGCGCCATTGGCAAGTGAACCAGAAACCACGGTTTGCTTAATAGTTGACGTACCTACAGATACCGTATTTATGTAATCAATCGCTTGCTGAGATGGTGCGCCAAAACCCATAATGTTTACCGGTACACAGCCATCAGCTTGTGCAGCAGCGCTGCGACATACGATGTTGCCATCTGCATCTTCAACGGCATCAAGGGCATTAAAGTAGTTGGCTAAAATCATATTAGCGCCATTTTCGCGCTCTAAGTCAGTTTGACCATACACAACTGATGTATCTAATTCCCAATCTTCAAACACAGTTCCTTTTAAGCCTGTAACAAAACGCGTTGTTTCACGGGTATTATTTTCAACGCGGCGGCCAAGGTCACTCATCATGCGGTTTATCATGATTGAATCAACGCCTTCCTCTTGCATACGCGCTTTGATATCTGGGTCTAGGTAAGGGTTATCAATTTTAATGCTGTTGTCGCTGTCAAAAAAGAAAAACGCAGGTTGACCTATGCTTTTGCCTTGGCTGTTTACGTATTTTGCATCAAAGTAGACGTTTAAATCGTCGGTAACATCGTAGTTAACTTTAAAGTTTACGTTGTAACGCTCAAACTCAGGTTGTATTTCTTCAAATTGGCCTAGGTTAAAAAAGTCACATTCTGCACATGAATATGGATCTGCGTTATTGCCTATGTATAAGTCACGAGCACTGCTATCCGGGTTAAAGCTATTAATAAATTTACTTGGATCTTCAAGTGCATAAACACCTGCATCATTGATGGCGAAATAACCCGCATTAGGTGTTAAAATTTTATCAGGAAAGTCAGCACTATTTTTGTTCTCATCCGTTTGGGCTTGGTTAGGTAAGCTGCTAAAAGATGTGCTAGTCCAAGGGTGGTCAAGTGCATTTAATGAATCTTGGCCTGAGTACTCAATAGCAAAAGCGGCATTACCACGGTCGTTATCAAAATTAGAGCCGTACGAGAACGTTGCTTTTTCGTTGTTGTAGCTGTTTAAATCGGCAAAACCACGGGTAACGCTAAAATCCATACCTTCAATGTTGTCTTTTAATATAAAGTTGACAACACCTGTAACCGCATCTGCACCGTATACAGCTGATGCACCACCAGTAATAATTTCTACTCGCTCAACCCAGACGCTCGGAATAGTATTTGTATCTACAGCTTGAGAACCCGCTGAGCTAGATACGTGGCGCTTACCGTTTACAAGTACTAAGGTACGGTCGGTACCCATGTTACGTAAATCAAGAATGTTTAAACCAGCAGTACCAATAAAGCGGCCTGAGTTAGCCATTGAATATGTATTGCCAAGTGCTGGTAAGTTGTTTAGCGCTTCACCAATGTTTACAGCGCCAGTATTAATTAGCTGCTCGCCGCTTATAACTGTTACTGGTGCCGGTGCAATAGCGCCTTCACGTAAAATACGCGAACCCGTTACTTCAACGCGTTCAATTTTTGTCGCTTGCTCATCTTGTGCAAGTACAGAATTACTCGCTGTTGCAGCAGCAGTAATTAATGCACATTTAATACTAGTAGAAAGTAAATTATGACGTTTCATGTGTTTCCCAAAGGAGATTTTATAATAATTAAATACATTAACTTTTTAGCTAAATACACAGTGCATTTAGCCTAAGCCCTATAACTTTTGTTATAGGGCCGGCGATTATTGCATGCTGAAACAATGAATAGAAGCGTCGTAATTTTTGCTTTTTCAGTAAGTTAACTCTTTATTAAATTGTCTAAAGTTGCCGCTTGTTAGTATTAACGCAACAATAAATCACTCGGGTTTTGTTAATACTAATGAGGGTTAAAAGGGCTTAGTGTTACATTTTTTGTTGTTTTACAGGTGTGTTTACGTTTGGTTGATTTATTGGTTTGTTTTTTAATCTTTTAATGGCTTTGAAGTTGGCGTGGGGCTTAACTATGTTTTGCTCGTAAATTGAACTGCTGAGTTGAAAGTGAGCTTTAATGTGTTTTTAATGTAATTACTTTGTGTCGGTTGGCCCCGAAAAAGTAACATGATGAAACAGTTATATGTTTCTAAAAACAATAAATTGAGTAAATTTCATCTAAAAAAATAAAAAAGGCCCAATTAAGGGCCTTTCTAGGGAGGGTTAAAAACTAAAAATCGTATGATAAGTTTACATAGCCAAAACGGCCAATATTATCGTAACTTGCACTACCACTACCTGTACCGCGTGTACCGTATGGAAGCTCTCTGTTAAATACGTTATCTACACCTAATTTAACACCCATGCCATTATCAAAGTTATAACCTACTGTTATATCTGAAATAATATAAGTGCCATAGTTCATTAAGCTACTAGGGTTAGGGTTGTCTTCAAGTTCTTGTTCTGTGTATAAGCTCACTTGTTCAATATATCGAGTGCTTAAAGAGGTGTAGAAACGCTCGTAGCTATACTCTATATTAATGTTAGCTTGCCACTCAGCTTCGCCAGTTGTACCCGCATATTCAATGAACTCTTCTGGTTCATCTTGGAATGGGAACTCTTTACGTTCAATTAAGTAAGTACCAATTAAACGGGTTGCAAAGCTACCCTCAAGGGCATCAAAGTCATAAGCAAGTTCAAAATCAATACCAGAAGCTTCTTGGCCTGATACGTTTAGAACTGAGTTTTGAATTAGCGTAATTTCACTGTTTGCATCACGCGTTATTAAATCACAGTATTGATTTTCAATACCTGAAGTGCTGTCGACACAGCGATCCAGAATTTCTTGAGATGCAATTGTAGAAATCGCATCTTCTAGTTCTATTTTCCAGTAATCTAGCGTTAATACTGCATTTTCAATGAAATCAGGCTGGTACACTAAACCTATCGTTGTACTTGTTGATTCTTCACCTTTAACATCACGGTTACCGCTTTGTAAGCCTTCAAGTGTTTGTGAATCGTAGTCTGATTCAAAGCCAACTGGTACACCAAGCGCAGCACAGTTAGCACGGCGAGTGTCGCTATTTTGTAAATCATTTAAGTTATCGGCTAAACAAGGATCATCTACGTTATAGAAAGTCTGGCTAGGTGCGCCAAAAATTTCACCAATATTAGGCGCTCTTAGTGCCTCAGACTGTGTAAATCGCAAGCGTACTTGGTCATTAACAGTCCAATCTAAGCCAAGCTTCCAGCTTGTTGCATCACCAATGGTGCTGTAATCAGCGTAACGCACAGCTGCATCCAGTACTAAATCTTGAACAAAAGGAAGATCAGAGACTAAAGGGATAGTGGCCTCAGCAAAAACTTCATTTACATCAAATTCGCCCTTATCCTCACCTAAAGCATTGAAGAAAGTCCCCTCAGCGTTATCAGGTTCAATTGTTTCACTTTCTTCTTTACGGTATTCAACACCAAATGCCATACCAACATAACCTGCCGGTACTTCAAAAAGTGCACCATTTGCCAGCGAAGCTGAAACCACTGTTTGTGTGATTTCAGAAGTACCGGTCGATACGGTATTAATATAATCAATGGCTTCTTGGCTAGGTGCGCCAAAACCCATAATGTTTACAGGCACACAGCCGTCAGCACGTGCAGCTTCACTACGACATACAATGTTGCCTTCGTCATCTTCAATTGCATCAAGCGCGAAAGAATAGTTATCTAAAATCATATTAGCGCCATTTACACGCTCAAGTTCGGTTTTACCACGAACCACTGAAGCATCTAGATCCCAATCTTCTAAAACTGTTCCTTTTAAACCCGCTACAAAGCGCGTGGTTTCACGCGTGTTATTTTCGATACGACGACCTAAATCTGTCATCATACGTAAAACATTAATCGAGTCGACGCCTTCACCATCATTAGCCTCTTCCATTAATGTTCTGACGCTGTCATCTAAGTATGGGTTATCTATACTGATTGTATTTCTAGGATCGCCAAAGAAGAATGCTGGTTGACCAATGCTTTCACCTTCACTGTTGACGTATTTTGCTTCAAAATAAGCATTTAAGTCTTCTGTTACGTCATAGTTGACTTTGAAATTAACATTGTATCTTTCAAATTCAGGTTGTATTTCATCAAATTGTGCAAGGTTAAACGAGTCACAATCGGCACACAGTAGTCCATCAACATTGTCACCAATATAAATATCACGCTGTGTTCCATCTGGATTAAACGTATTTACATAGCCGTTACCTACGCTAAATACGCCTGCGTTATTAATTGCATAGTAGCCTGCATTTGGTGTGTAAATTTTATCAGGAAAGTTTGGGTCATCTTTATTAGCATCAGTTTGTGCTTGGTTGCGTAAACTTGAGTAAGAGCCGTCTGTCCACGGGTGATCAAGTGCGTTTAATGAGTCTTGACCAGAGTATTCAACTGCAAATGCTGCGTTACCGCGGCCATTATCAAAGTTTTTACCATATGAAAAAGTGGCTTTTTCGTTGTTATAATCACTTAGATCAGAAACCCCTTTAGTCACACTTACGTTTAAGCCTTCAATGTTGTCTTTTAAGATAAAGTTAACGACGCCCGTTACCGCATCCGCACCATAAACGGCCGATGCACCACCGGTAACTATTTCAACGCGCTCAACCCATACACTTGGAATAGTATTCGTATCGACTGATTGAGAGCCCGCAGAACTTGAAACATGGCGCTTTCCATTAACAAGTACTAAGGTACGGTCTGTACCCATATTACGTAAATCAAGAATATTTAAACCGGCAGTACCAATGAACCTGCCTGAGTTTGCAAGTGAGTATGTATTACCTAACGCTGGTAATTTGTTTAAGGCTTCACCAATATTAACTGCGCCGGTGTTAATAAGATCTTCGCCAGAGATAACGGTAACAGGGGCTGGGGCTATTGCGCCTACACGGCTGATCTTAGAACCTGTTACTTCTATTCTTTCTAATTTTTTTTCATCCTCTTCTGCCGCTAATGATGAAAATGCTAAACCTGCAGTTGAGAGACAAAGTGCAGCTTTAATACTGTGAGAGACTATATTAAACGTTTTCATTGAAATTCCCTAGATGATTACTTGTGATTTTAGGTACAGCTCTTGTGCAATGTGTATTAATTACTACGAGCTGTTTATTTATTATTTACATTGCACATTAACAATTAACATGGATATATATGGGAACAACTAATTTTCGCTGAAATCACAATAAAATAAGCCCAAATACAGTGTTAATTAAATGAAAAAAACATGCTTAACCTTTGTTTTAAAATAAGATTATTCTTTTAATTGAAATTGTTGTCACTGTTTTTAAGTTGTATTTAATATACGTAATTCATGTATTTGTATTGATGTTTTTGAGTTTTTATTAGGCGGTGTTAATTTCTATTGTCCCTTTTATGGGGTGTGTTTTTAAGGTGTATTATTTGTGTTTACTGTTTAGTTACATTTATAAAGGTAATACTTGTTACTTACTCGTTTATTGTAAAGCCCCTTTACAGTTACCTAGCTTCCTATGCGCCTTGAGTTACTTTATTACGTAAACTTGATACACTTATACTGTTTTTTATAAATAGGTTTTACCATGAAGTTTTTAGTTTTAATTTTTACTTTTGTATTCAGTACTGCGGCCTTTTCAGAGCAAGAAGTTGATCTCGAAGTTAATATGAAAAATACAGGCCTTGCATATAAAAATGCGGTGCAAGCAGTAGGTATAGGTGGCTTTAATACCGCCATAGATAAGTTTATTACTTTGGTTGAAACCAGTAAAAAAGCGACCTTTCATAAAGAAGCACAAATGTCGCTACAAGGGCTAGATAAAGTTATTGCGCAAGCAAAGTTGGCAAAAAAATTAGCGAATGAGCGCGGGCTTGATGCAGCAAAGCCAGCCCTTAAAAATATAGATGATTTACGCAAGAAGTATCATGAATTGCACGAGCCTCCAGGTTTTTTTGACTTATTGTTTGGTAATTAACCTCAGCTTTTTTGTAAATTAATGTCGAGCAGTTATTTCAGCGCTACATATGCTAACTTTTTCGCAGTAGCGCATTATTGATGCGCAGATTTGTGATGTTTTAATAAAATGTATAGCTGCAGATTAAAAAGTTTGAATGCTCATTTTTCAATATTTTAGTAAAGCTCTTATCTAGGGTGCAGATTAATTAAGGAATAGTAATGGAAATTTCAGTGTCATTGTTAGAGGGTCAAAAACAAAGTGCAAAATTTGGCGACCTTGAAGTAATAAGCGATCAAAGTATTAGTGCTGGTGGCGGTGCCGAACACCCAGAACCGTTTGACTACTTCTTAGTAAGCATGGTGCTATGTGCTGGGTTTTATGCACGTAAATTTTGTGAGCAACGCGATATCTCTACACAAGGGATGACGCTTACGCAAAATAATGAAAACGTAGATGAAGAAGGTAAAAAATTATTTTCTATCGAAATTAATTTACCAGATGGCTTTCCTCAAAAATATAAAAAAGCACTTATTGCTGCGGTTAATACGTGTACTGTTAAAAAAGTGATTCAGGCCCAACCTGAGTTTTCTGTAGTTGTTAAATAAAAAATACGGGTAAACATGGTTCGTTTACCCGTATACTTCACGGAATTAGTGTTATTTTTTCTTCATTCCTTGTACTGCTTTAAAACGTGGATTGTCTTTACATATTACAAAAACACGTCCTTTTCGCTTCACTATTTGACATCCTGGTCGTTGCTTAGCGCTTTTAAGCGAGCTTAATACTTTCATTACTCACCTTTTTTGGCAGTAGATAAGTTTTTAAAGCGACGGTTAAACTGCGCGACACGGCCGTCACTAGCCACTGTTTTTTGCTTACCAGTATAAAATGGGTGCGAGTCGCTAGACACATCAATAGGCACATACGGATACGTTTTCCCTTCAAGCTCAATAGTGCGGTCTGTTTTAATGGTTGAGCCAATAATGAAGTAGCTATCGGCAGCTGTATCGTGAAAAGCAACCACGTTGTAATCTGGATGGATATTAGGTTTCATAATACGCCTTAAGTTGTTATGTGATAATATAACTATAGGTTATCGCGTTTACGGCATGTGTGCAAATGATTTTTACTCTCATTTACTGGCATTTTTGCTGGCTAATTGCGCAAACAATTCAAAAAATAACCACTTAAACCAAAAATACTGGCTATTAGTTTTTAGGCTGTTATAACTATATAAAAAGTGTTAACAAGAAAATTTTTACGGTTTAGAGGTAAGCTATGAGCGACGCAGCACAACAAGAACAAATAGACCAAGGGGTGATGGAAACCCTTAGAGAGCGCGATCACACAGTCTTATCTGAGCAAATTAATCCAATAGACTGTACACACAACGATATTATTGAGCTATTAGCACAATATATGGCGTTAAGTGAGCAAGATAACGACGAACTATTTGACGATTGGTTTGATAATCTAAATAAAGAACAGCACACTGTTTTAAAAGTGTTTGAGGTATACCGCGGCCAATACGAGCACCAAAATTAATACTTAGGCGCAGCTGAAACGCTCACTTAGCTGCGCCTTATTAATTAACCACCAACCTGAGCTTTGGATAATAAAATTATCTCAAGCTGCTAATTTGTTTTGTTTTCACTTAAAATTTTTAGCTAGCGAAAGCAAACTTAAATATTTTAACGCCAGCTCAGATTAATGAATGCAATTATAATCAGAGTGTTAAGGCGTTTTCATACAGTTTTTGTCTGCATAGGGAGGGGCTAAACTGACATCAGGGTTCCAAATTCTACCCCACACTTTACTTAGGCTACTTAAATTTGAGCGCTGATTTAGTTTTTCAAAGTTGCTTACCTGCACTCCTTTGTTGGTTTTTTCACCAACTGCAAAATTAAATACGTAATAACACTCCATGCCCATACGTAAGTCAGATAAAACAATTTTATTTTGCTGCTCTTTCACGCTATAAAAACCTTTAGTAAACCACTGCAAACGTTTTATGCCCCATTCATTTTTAATATCGTTTAGCAAAGCGGGGCTTGTGTTATAGCTGTTTATTGTAACCTCTTCAGGGGAGTCAAATACCGAGGCATAACTGATGTAATATTGCCCATCAGACATCGCAACAACTCGCCATAGCAAGGTTGTAAGCGGGGCGGGGGTGCTTACATAGTTATTAATGTGTATGTGTTTATGTGCAAACGCGGCGTCTATTTTATTGTTAATTATTACTTTTAAAATAAGAGAGCTACATAAATAAAGGCTACTGAGCACAAGCATAGCGGCGTTAATTTTATAAATGCGCGGTGTGTGTATTTTAGGTATTAAAGTGCGCAGAAAGGCCAAGAATAACGGCAGGGTGTACAGGGGATCGATTATAAATATATTTGAAATAGCAAAAGGGTGCTCGCTAAGCGGCCAGATTAATTGCGTACCATATACTGTAAAGCTATCAAGTAATGCATGGGTCGATAAACATAAAAATACCAGCCAAAACCAGCGTGCTTTATGTATTTGCATACCGGAGTGTATTTTTAAAATAAGCCAAACAATAAGTGGGCTAATTAATAAATGCACTATAAACGAATGGCTGAAACCTCGATGATAAGTAAATGCCTCCACTGGCCCGCCATAAGGAATAAAAACATCTAAGTCGGGTAAAGTACCTAAAGCAGCACCCCATAAAGCGGCTTTTCGGCCAATTTTATTACCTAATACGGCGTAACCTACTGCGCTACCTAAAACTACCTGCGTTAACGAGTCCATTTTATTCCTTCTTATTTAGGGTGTTAGTTATGCTGCCCTTGGGCTTAAAACCAATCCACAATAATACTTAATCATATTGCGGGGCTAAACGTGTCGCTACCTGCGTTAAAAAATTTTAATTTACGACTGCATGGATGCAGAAGGTAGAGCAATGCAGGAGCAATTGCTGAGAACAACGAAATAGCAAATTTTTTGCTTAGCTATCCACACGTTTTTCCAGTCACAATATAGATTACTTAATTAAGCGTTTGGTATAAAAACGTCACTTACAATTTCAGCAGTGGTTTTATAAAATCTAAAAAAGCCATTATACGCGACGATACAGCACTGTTTTTGTAATACACCGCTTGCACAATTTCGCGGTTGTTTGGCGTGCTGATACTCCCTGGCAGTATTTCTATTAGCTTGCCTGATTTTAAATCATCACCAATCATAAAGTGCGAAAGCAGCGCCACCCCTTGGTTTGCCAAGCATAGCTGGCGTACAGTTTCGCCGCTACTGGCAGATAAGCCAAAATTTAAAGCTGTGGGCGATTTTAGCGGCCAGTTATTAAGTTTGGGCGAGTCGGTAAAACCAATGAGTTTATGCTGGGTTAAGTCGCTGGTGTGCGAAATAGTCGGTGTATGTTTAAGGTAACTAGGGCTTGCAACTAAATGCAATTTACTTACGCCGAGCTTTTTTGCATGTAGGTTAGAGTCTTTTAACTCACCTATACGAATTGCTAAGTCGGTTTTATGTTCGAGCAAGTCAATAATGCTGTCGTGGGAGGTTATATCAAGCGTAATGTGAGGATATTGCGCATTAAATTCAGCAATTAAAGGTACCAATTGGTGCAGTACAAAGGGGCTTGCTGCGTCAATACGTAATTTTCCACTAGGGGCTTGTTTTAAAAGCTTTATGGCTTCTTCGCCGGTTTGTAAGGTGTTTAAGCCATCGCGAGCATATTTAATAAAGGTATGGCCCTCTTCGGTTAGTTCTAATCGGCGAGTGGTCCTATTTAGTAATGTACATTGTAACGTGTTTTCAAGGCGAGACACGGCCCGCGACACTTTTGCTACTTGCTGATCAAGCAAATTAGCTGCTGCTGAAAAGCTTCCGCTATCTACTACCGTTAAAAACATTTCTAAGTCTTCGGTTTTTGCATGCTGAGCCATACGTGAGCACCTTACTTTTGCATTAATTACAAAAGTATTTTGTCACTAATGCTATTTTTTGCAAACACATTTTTAGTCAAACTGTAAGTCTTAACTAATAATGAGGATTTAATTATGCCATTGGCTTTGTGGGCGCTCACCTTAAGCGCATTTGCAATAGGAACAACCGAGTTCGTAATAGTGGGATTAGTGCCTACTATTGCAAACGACTTAGGCGTAAGCCTACCTTCAGCGGGTTTGCTAGTTAGTTTATATGCAGTAGGGGTTGCCATTGGTGCACCAGTACTGACCGCACTAACTGGGCGTTGGAACCGTAAAATTGTACTAATAAGCTTAATGGGCTTATTTGTTTTAGGTAACTTACTTGCATGGCAAGCGCCTAGTTACGAAACATTAATACTAGCGCGTATTTTAACAGGCTTGGCTCACGGGGTGTTTTTCTCAATTGGCTCAATGATTGCCACAAGCTTAGTAAGTAAAGATAAAGAAGCCAGTGCTATTGCTATTATGTTTACCGGACTTACTGTAGCGCTAGTGACGGGTGTGCCACTAGGCACTTGGATTGGCCAACACTTTGGCTGGCGAGCAACGTTTTTAGTGGTGTCGGTACTGGGTTTAATCGCTTTAATTGGCAGCGCTATTTTAGTACCAAAAAACTTAAAACAGTCTATTCCGGCAACGTTTAAAGAGCAGCTTCAGGTTATTGTTAAGCCGCGCTTATTACTCGTATATTTAATGACAATTTTAGGTTACGGCGGCACGTTCACTGCGTTTACTTACTTAGCACCTATTTTAGAGCAAGAAACAGGTTTTGCTCCTTCAGCGATTGGTTTAATTATGCTGGTTTACGGTGTATCGGTAGCCATTGGTAATATTTGGGGCGGAAAACTGGCTGATAAACGCGGCCCAATTAGCGCACTGAGTATTATATTTAGCGCGCTGACAATTATTTTATTGGCTTTTACTTTTACGATGGAGTCAAAAGTAGCGGCCGTACTGACTATTTTAGTATGGGGTGCATTTGCGTTTGGTAACGTACCGGGCTTACAGCTTTATGTCGTAAAACAGGCGCAAAAGCATACTCCTAATGCGGTAGATGTCGCATCGGGCTTAAACATAGCAGCGTTTAATATTGGTATCGCACTGGGCTCAATTATTGGTGGCAGTGTAGTAGAGGGCATGTCACTTCAAGATACCGCTTGGATTGGCGCAGCAATTTGTGCTCTAGCATTAGTAGTAACTCGTTACAGTGGCATGCTTGATAAGCGAGAAGTGAAACAAGCATAAAGTATTCTGTTAAGGTTGAAACTTAAATTTATGACCTCATTACCTGTATTGAGGTCATAAATTTTTAGGTGACAACACAAAAGAAGTAAAAGGTGTATTTCGTAAAACTTTAAACAGTTTGTATTTTTAACCGATTATTTTATAAGGATAGAGCCATGACACAACGTGTAATAGAAATGCCAGATTTAGGCATGGGAACATTCCGTTTAGAAGGCGATACCGCCTACAATTCAGTAAAAATGGCGTTAGAAGTGGGGTTTCGTCATATTGATACTGCGCAAATTTATGGTAACGAAGAGCAAGTAGGCCAAGCCATAAAAGATAGTAACATTCCGCGCAGCGAAATATTTTTAACCACCAAAGTGTGGAACAACAAACTTAATAAAACTGACTTTATTGCCAGCGTTGAAAAGTCACTTGAGAAATTACAAGTAGACTCTGTCGATCTACTGCTTATTCATTGGCCTGCGCCTTCAAATGATGAGCCAATGAGTGAGTACTTAACGGAGCTTTTAAAAGCTAAGCAGCTTGGTTTAACAAAACATATTGGCGTATCTAATTTTACTATTGCCAACTTAAACGAAGCAATGCAAACACTTGATTCGCGTGAAATATTTACTAACCAAGTTGAGGTGCATCCGTATTTAACCAATACTAAGCTACGCGCTTTTTGTGCCCAGCACGACATTCACGTTACAGCGTATATGCCATTTGTAGTTGGTAAAGTACTAAAAGATCAAACTATTATCGATATTGCTAATAAGCATGAGGCATCGCCAGCGCAAGTAGTTATTGCATGGGTTAATGCCAACGGCATGACCACTATTCCATCGTCAACTAAGCGTAAAAACTTAGAAGATAACTTTAATGACCATGTTAAATTAGACGCTGAAGACATTGCTCGTATTGACGGACTTGATTGTGGCGACCGCCAAGCAACGCCTGATTTTGCGCCGCAGTGGGATCAGTAATAAAATACGCAAAACAACATTAGGTGTAGCAAAGCTGCACCTTTATTTTTTTAAAAGGACTCCGTATGTTAACGGTAATTGCCACTATAGCGAGCAAAAATATCGACGCAGAGGTTGTTTTAACTGCGCTCGAAAATCTGCAAAAGTATTCACGTCAAGAAGTGGGTTGTTTGCGTTACGAGTTGTCGGTTAAACGAGACTCAGACAATACCGAGTACCTTGTAAGTGAGCAGTGGGCGTCGCAAGAACACTTTGAAGCTCATAAACAAGAGCCTCACTACAAAGCATTTGGTACCCAAGTTACCGGGCTTGTAACAAGCAGCAATATTGATGTGTACAACACCATCGGCTAGTAAAAGCACTCTTAATATTAGTTAATGAGTAAAATACAGTGGCGGCGTAAGCATACATCGCCATTTGCGTTACTTAGTCTTTTAAATACCCACCTCGTATTAAAACCTCAGCCATTTTATTTAATCGATAAATCGTACTTTAAAATAAGTGCATCTATGTAACGGGCACGTAATGTGTGTTGTTTTTCGTGATCGGCGCCGTGGCCTAATGCTTTATTGAGTAATTTCATCGCGGGGTGAAGCTGCGTACGCTCTTGTTGATTTAAACTTCCTTTAGTGCGCAATTCAGTAATATCGTCTACCAGCAAGCGGCCTATATCCACACATACTATTTCGTCAATTAAACCGTTTTGTGTCAGTACGCCGTATTTGCTGCATAAAAACTGTTGCCACACTTGCTGTAAATGCTCGTCTATTTCGCAGCCAAATAATTCTTCATTAAAACTAAAACCTTGCTGGGCAAGTTTACTCAGGCTTGCCGTGTACTGCTGCGCAAAGTAATTAAAGGCATTGCTTGAGGATTCAATTTTTTGTTTTATTAGCCCTTGCCCCCAATTTACACAGCCGCGCGGGTAATAGTCATCGTACTCTTCACATTCATACAAACCAGAGTACGAGCTGCAACTTAATTGGCTTTTTATACAATAACTTGGTTTAGGAAAAATACTTTGCTGCTGCCATGTATCTAGTTGCTCGGCATCAATATTTAAAGCATGGCAAAGCTCATCGGTGTTATAAAAATGAGTGGCTAAGTAGTCAGATAAACGCATAATGGCTCGCTTAAAGTTAAAAATACAAACACTGTTTAAATGTACAGTATTTGTATTTTGTATTATCAAACTAAATAACACAAGCCATTTTACGTTTATTATTCGCTTAGGCCTGCAAAAATGCGTGCAAGTATGTTACAAATAGCGCAAGTTTTATAAATAATGAATTTTTATGCGCACCCTAGAACAAATTAAACAAGCAAGCTTAATTACCGCCATTAAAACCCCATACTTAGCGAATGGTGAAATAGATTTAGCAAAGTACGATGAACTCGTTGAAATACAAATTGCAGCGGGTGTAGATGGCATTGTGGTTGGTGGTACAACCGGCGAAGGCCAGCTAATGAACTGGGAAGAGCATTTAATGCTTATCGCGCACAGTGCAAATAAATATGGCGATAAGCTGGTGATTGTAGGGAATACGGGGAGCAATAATACTCGCGAAGCTATTAAAGCCACTAAGTATGGCTTTGCAAGTGGTATGCATGCCGCGCTGCAAATTAACCCATATTATGGCCGCACCTCTATTGCCGGTGTTAACGAGCACTTTAAACGTGTACTGGATATTGGCCCTGCGTTTATTTACAACGTAGCAGGGCGCACAGGGCAAGATTTAACCCCTGATATTATTGAGCCATTAGCAAAACACCCTAATTTAATTGGTGTAAAAGAATGTGGTGGTAACGAGCGTATTGCCCATTACGAACAGCAAGGCATTGCGTGTTGGTCAGGTAACGATGACGAAGCACACGATGCACGCCACACACACAATGCACACGGTGTTATATCGGTCACATCTAATCTTATACCAGGGTTGTTCCGCCAATTAATGGATACTAAAAATGATGCGTTAAATACCTCATTACAACCTTTAATGAACTGGCTATTCTGCGAGCCAAACCCGATTGCAATAAACACCGCAATGATGATGACAGGCGCGGTAAATCCCGTATTTAGATTACCGTATGTTCCACTGAGCGATGAGCAACAAGCACAAGGCGAGGCCTTAATAAACGCGCTTAACGTTGATGATATTGTGGGCAATAAAGCTAAGTGTATAAAACAAAGTGATATTGCTTTGCTTTCTTAGGTTATATGAGCCAGCGCTGAACAGTTAGTAAGTGCTGGCATTTATTTAATGAATATTTTACTTTTATTGCTAATATCGGTAAAATTCTCGCCCCCTTACTTACTAAATAACGTTTATTTGTGAAATTTGTTGTTGAACAACTCGCTACATGGATTAAGCCTGAACAGCGACAAAGCCCCTCTGAAAATTGGTACGACTCATCACCAATTACATTAAGTTGGGTACCTGCAATGCAGCGCAGAAGAATGACACCATTTGTAAAAATGGTTTTACATACTGCGCACCAGGTTACAAATGATAAAGGGTATGAAAACATGCCTGTTATTTTTTCATCACGCCATGGCGATTTCCATAAAACAGCTAATTTATTAGGAGAGCTTGGTGAGAAACAACCTCTATCTCCGACAGGCTTTGGTTTAAGTGTGCACAACGCTGCGATTGGTATGTATAGCATTATTAGCGGTAACACCCAACCTATGAACGCTATCGCAGCGGGTAAGGATAGCTTTGCTTGCGCTTTGATTGAAGCATATATAAAGTTGGTTGAGTATAAACAACCACATATATTACTTGTGCATACAGATGAGTCACTCCCAGAGCCGTACACAACATTTGTTGATGAGGCACAAATAACACATTCTATTGCGTTAGTTATACGTTTAGCTACAGAAAAAGAAGCTCATTTTAGTTTAACTAAACAAGCCACTAACAATAGCGAACAAACAACTACTCCTTTAAGTTTAGAGCTTGCTAAAGCAATGTTTAACAAACAAAGCGCCAGTGCTAATGGTTGGTTGTTAACACACTATGCTTAATACAATAATAAGAGTAATAGGCCTTGTTTGGCGCATTATAGCCACTGGCCTTTGTTTTAGTGTATTTGGTTTAGGTGGGCTATTTTTAGCCTTACTACTATTCCCCGTGCAACGTTTATTTCAACGCTGTCCTGTAAAGCAAAAAGAAAATGCGCGTACGGTAGTGCATTATAGCTTTAAATTTTTTGTCGCTTTAATGCATTATACTGGCGCTATCCGTTTTCATATTAAAGATAAAGCCCATTTAGCTAATTTGAAAGGCGAGCTTGTTTTGGCTAATCACCCATCACTTATTGATGTTGTGGTACTTATATCGGTTATTAAAAATGTTGATTGCGTTGTAAAAGCACACCTTTTTAAAAACCCTTTTATGCGTGGTGTGATAAAAAGTACAGGTTATATAAGCAATGAAGACCCGCAAGAATTATTAAAAGAATGCGAGCAAACACTAAAAAGAGGGAATAACTTAATTGTTTTTCCTGAGGGAACACGTTCAGTACCTCATAATTCGCTTAAATTTAAAAGAGGGGCTGCAAATATAGCCCTTAGATGTCATGCCCCTATAACCACCGTATTGATTAAAATGAAACCTAATACGTTAACTAAAGGGACGCCTTGGTACAAAGTAGCCCCATACCAAGCGCATTTTTCTATGCAACTAGCACCACATTCTTTCAAAAGCGATATTATTTATACAAGCGACGTACCTGCAATACAGTCCCGCCAGCTTACGAAAGGCTTACAACAATACTTTACAAAAGAGCTTAGCTATATATGAGTGAATTAAAACAACAAATTAAACAATTGATTATTTCGAGCCTAGATCTTGAAGATATGACCACTGCCGATATAAAAGACGACGAGCCTTTATTTGTAGATGGTTTAGGGCTAGATAGCATTGATGCGCTAGAGCTCGGGCTTGCTATCAAAAAAGAATTTGACGTAAAAATTGATGCAAATTCAGAACAAACTAAAGCGCATTTTGCGAGTGTTAACTCTTTAGCGCAATTTATAGAACAATCACGTACTTAATTAACACACACTAGGAATAATAATGAAAACCGCTGCTGAAATTTATGATGTATTACACGGCATTTTAGAAAATGAATTTGAAATAGATGCTGAAGATATCTCTTTAGAAGCTAACCTGTACGAAGATTTAGACTTAGACAGTATTGACGCTGTAGATTTAGTTGTTAAGTTACGTGAAATTACAGGTAAGAAAATTGAGCCTGACGCATTTAAACAAGTTCGCACTGTGCAAGATGTTGTATCTGAAATAGAAAAGCTCGTTAAATAAGCATGTTTAAGGCATTTTTAACAGCGTTAATAATGATTTTTTTAACCTGTTACCCTTTCATTGTTTATATAGGGCTGACACGTTTCAACAGTTATTTACTCACTGTGATTTTATTAACACTGTTAATAATAAGGCTTTGGTTAAGCAAGCCTTTATTAGCTAAAATGCCATGGATAAAGCCAGCCTCATTACTTGGAATTTTAGCTATTGGCTTATCAAAAACGATGGGCAGTGATTTTGGTATTCGGCTTTATCCGGTTATTGTAAATACTGTTATGTTTTTTGTTTTTGCTTACTCGCTTTATAAAGGTCCAAGTATCATAGAAACGTTTGCGCGTATCACTGAGCCAAAGCTTGATAAAAGAGCCATTTCGTACACTAAAAATGTAACTAAAATATGGTGCGTTTTTTTTGTTTTTAACGCCAGTATAGCGTTATACACTAGTGTGTTTACAAGTCTTGATGTGTGGGCATTTTATAACGGTTTTATTGCATACATTATTATGGGTGTTTTATTTGCAATAGAGTGGTTAGTAAGGAAAAAAGTAAAAAGGAATGCAGGTGTTTAATACTTTAGATAACGCAAGCATAAATATTCGATTTAATCATAATGGCTCAGCGTTATCTGAGCGTCAATTTGTTAATGATATTAATCAAGTTTTGGCTAAAATTCCGCAATCGCCTACTAAAGCATCGGCAGTGCTTTTCAACAGTAGTAGCTATGATTTTGCTGTAAACCTTTTTGCATTGGCGCATAAAGGCTGGACTATAATTTTACCGCCTAATGGTCAAAGCGAAACACTCAATGCGCTTTTAGAGCAAACCCCTTACTATTTGGGCGATAGTGATTTAGTCGAACATGCGACTACGCCATTTGAAAATATTGGTAATTTAACAACGACACCTAACTACACACCGTTCAATAAAATTGCTTGGCCGAGTGAAGGTAACCTTGTTTTTTATACTTCTGGCTCTTCAGGTCAAGCTAAGCCTATTTTTAAATCGTGGCGTGTGCTTAATAAAGAGATAAAAACGCTCAACAGTACGTTTGCTTTAAAACGTAACCCTGTATTTATTGCCAGTGTTTCGCATCAGCATATTTACGGTTTGTTATTTAGAGTGTTATGGCCGCTTAGCAATAACCACATAATTGATACAGACTTGCTTAACTACCCCGAGCATATTGCTACTAAACTTAAAACAATTACACAGGCCGTGTTTATATCCAGTCCGGCACAGCTAAAGCGGCTGCATCAAGATAACGTTTTAATAGAAGAAAAGTCACATTTACAGTGGGTTTTCTCATCCGGTGGGCCGCTTCAAAATGAAGACGCTGTCACTTTAAATAAACAGCTAAATAAACCCATTACTCAAGTATTTGGCAGCACCGAAACTGGCGGAATTGCATATCGTCAGGTTGTGTCTTTAGAGAACGTTAGTCATTGGCAGCCATTTTTAGGGATCACATTACACAGTACCTCTGAACAACGATTAGTGTTGAATTCGCCTTTAGTTGAGCAAACAAACTATTTATTAGATGACCGAGGTACATTATTTCAAAATGGCCAATTTGAATTACTAGGTCGTTTTGACCGTATTATAAAGCTTGAAGAAAAACGCTTAAGCCTTGACGAACTAGAGCTACATTTATGCAAAAGTGAGTGGGTACAGGAAGCTAAAGTAATAACACTAAATGGGAAACGTTTAGTATTAGGCGCTGTTATAGTGCTTACACAGAAAGGACAAGCATATTTAAACGCCAATGGAAAGTTAGCGACTAATACGCTTTTAAAAGCACATACATTGAATCGTTTTGAAGGGATCTGTACGCCTAAAAAATGGCGTTTTCTAAATCAATTACCCTACAACACGCAAGCTAAAATAAATTTAAAAGTATTGGAGTCTCTTTTTGTCAAAGCTGATTAACACAAAGCCTGAACTTGTTAACTGTGTATCGTCAACGCAGAGTCATTGCCTAACGCTTTTTATACCGCCAAGTTTAGATTATTTTAAAGGTCACTTTAGTCAAGGGCCTATTTTAGCAGGTGTAGTGCAGCTCGATTGGGCCGTAGATGCCGTGCGAAAATACTTTAATGTTAAACGTGAAGTAAAAGATATTGAAGTGCTTAAGTTTCAGGTTGTTATTACCCCTGGTCTAACAATTAAATTAACTGTTGAAGAAAAGCCTGGCGGTAAGTATGGCTTTTCGTATCAATCAGATAAAGGCCAACACGCCTCAGGGCGTATAGTGTTTAAAAGTGATACAGATGAATAATTTTTGTATTGTTATACCTAATTTTAATCATGTAAGTGTTATAGATGAAGTACTTGCAACGTTATCTGAGTATACGCTGCCAATAATAATGGTTGATGATGCCAGTAGTGTGCAGGCTAAATCTCTTTTTGCTACTCTTGAGAAAAAATATGCCCACCTCACTCTTATATCGCATGAGCAAAATGAAGGCAAAGGCGGTGCGGTACAAACAGGATTGCGCTGCGCGTATGAGCAAGGTTATAGCCATGCAATACAAGTAGATGCAGATGGGCAACATAATTTATCAGATATCAAAAAGTTGATTGAGCTTTCAAACACACACCCACAGGCATTAATTAGTTGTTGCCCAGTGTATGATGAATCGGTTCCCAAGCACCGTTACTTAGCACGTTATTTAACCCATGTGTGGGTATGGATAGAAACGCTCAGCTTTAAAATTGTGGACTCAATGTGTGGTTTTAGAGTCTACCCTTTAAATGTGACTAATAAGCTTATGAGTGAGGTTAATCTCGGTAAGCGTATGGACTTTGATCCAGAAATACTGGTTAGGTTATATTGGCGCAACGTTCCATTTGTTTTTTTACCAAGCCAGGTTATTTACCCAGAAAATGGCTTGTCACACTTCCAGCCACTCCAAGATAATGTGCGTATTTCGTGGTTACATACGCGTTTATTTTTTGGCATGCTGCTTCGTTCACCTGTTTTACTATGGCATAAATATAAGAGACGTTATGGCCGTTAAACATTGGTCTAAAATGCAAGAGCGAGGTAACTTTTTAGGTATACAAATATTACTATTTGCCCATAAAGTACTTGGTCGTAAAGGGCTGTGGGTTATTTTGTTCCCGGTTGTTTGCTATTTGTTTATTACCGGTAAAGTTGCACGCGCGGCTTCTAAGCAGTTTTTAGTCCAAGTTAATAATTACAATAATGTTGAGCGTAAAGTAACTTTTAAACAACAGCTTATGCATTTTTGTAGTTTTGCCGATAGCGCCCTTGATAAAATTGATGGTTGGCTCGGTCGGATTTCAAAAAAGGATATCCAATATACTAATGAACAGCTGTTTATTGATTTAAATGAGCAACAGCAAGGGGCCATTTTTATTGGCTCTCACTTGGGTAACCTTGAGGTATGTAGAGCACTGAGCCAGCATCGCAGCAGTAAAAAAATTAATGTGCTTGTATTTACTCATCACGCTGTTGAATTTAATAAAATGCTTAAAAAAATTAACCCCGCGGTGTCGGTTAACTTAATTCAAGTGAGCGATATGGGGCCTGATCTAGCTATTTTATTAAAAGATAAAGTAGAGCAGGGTGAAATAGTCGTTATTGTTGGTGATAGAACAAGCGCTACAACGGGTGAGCGATCAACACGTGTTGAGTTTTTAGGTAAGCCAGCATCTTTTTCTCAAGGGCCTTTTATATTAGCTGCATTATTAGATTGCCCCGTTTACTTTTTATTTTGCTTAAAAGATAAAAAAACAAAAAAGTATCATGTGATTTTTGAACATTATAGCCAAACATTAAAAATACCCCGCTCACAAAGGCAAGGTCTATTAACCACTGTAATTACAGATTTTTCTGCACGTTTAGGCTTTTATGCCGCGCGGTATCCTTATCAGTGGTTTAATTTTTATGATTTTTGGCAAAACGATCAGCAAGTAGAACGCAGCAATGCAAAGGAGAAGTAGAGTGTCAGCTCAGGAAGTACAGCTTTTTGGAAACCAACAACTTTCTATTGAAGATATTGTTAATATTGCACATCAAAATACTCAGGTGCAATTAAGTGGCTGCGAGCAATTTAGCGCAAAAATTGATAGCGCGCTTAGCTTTTTAGACTCTCTACTCAAAGAAGATGGTGTGATTTATGGGGTAACTACAGGCTATGGTGACTCAGTCACGGTTCCTGTACCACTTAACTTAGTTGATGAGCTACCATTACATTTAACGCGCTTTCATGGTTGTGGACTAGGCGATGTGTTTAATAAAGTACAAGGGCGTGCAATTTTAGCTACTCGCTTAGCATCACTTTCACAAGGCTATTCTGGCGTAAGCTGGGAAATGCTTAATCTTCTCAAAGACTATTTAAACCTTGATATAGTACCTGTTATTCCTCAAGAAGGTTCGGTAGGCGCTAGCGGTGATTTAACCCCACTGTCGTATGTAGCAGGTGCTATGGTTGGTGAACGTGATGTTTTTTACAAAGATAAAATACTTAACAGCGCGCAGGTAATGCAAGCGGCTGGTTTAAAGCCTTTAACGCTTCGCCCAAAAGAGGGGCTTGCAGTTATGAATGGTACAGCTGTGATGACCGCACTGGCTTGTTTAGCGTTTGATAGAGCTAATTATTTAGCAAAACTTGCAAGTAGGATTACTGCATTGTCTAGCCTTGCTCTTAAAGGTAATAGTCATCATTTTGATGAAATTTTATTCTCTGTTAAGCCTCATCCTGGGCAGCAACAAGTTGCTAAATGGATACGAGATGATTTAAACCATCATGACCATCCTCGTAACGCTGATAGACTGCAAGATAGGTACTCTATTCGCTGTGCACCGCATGTTATTGGTGTATTGCAAGATAGTTTGCCATTTTTCAGGCAGATGATAGAAAACGAGCTTAACTCTGCAAACGATAACCCCATTATTGATGGCGAGGGTGAACATGTACTTCATGGTGGCCATTTTTATGGCGGCCACATTGCAATGGCAATGGATAGTATGAAAACGGCGATTGCAAATCTGGCAGATTTAGCCGACAGGCAAATCGCTTCATTGGTCGATACTAAATTTAATAATGGATTACCATCAAATTTATCAGATAGTGAGGCTGAACGTCGTTACATAAATCATGGCTTTAAAGCCGTGCAAATAGGCGCCAGTGCCTATACTGCTGAAGCGCTTAAGTTAACGATGCCTGCAAGTGTATTTTCTCGCTCTACTGAGTGCCATAATCAAGATAAAGTAAGTATGGGGACTATTGCCTCACGTGATTGTTTGCGTATTTTACAGCTTACAGAGCAGGTTATTGCAAGTACGTTACTAGCAAGTATTCAAGGGGTGAGGCTGCGTATTAAACAAGGCGAACTTGAATTTTCAAGTTTAACTGCAGATATGCAAGCGATGTATACTGACATAACTCATTATTTCGAAAACCTAACTGAAGATAGGCCAATGGAAGCGGTACTTAGACAAACCATTAGTTATATTCAAGAAAAACGTTGGGCTTTATATGAATAGTAAAGGCGCTTTGCTAACTCATGAAGTGGAAATTGAAATTCCATTTCATGACTGCGATCCGATGAATGTTGTATGGCATGGTAATTACCCTCGCTACTTAGAGGTGGCTCGCTGTGAGTTACTGCGATTATTTGATTACGACTATCCTCAAATGATGGAGTCGGGTTATGCGTGGCCAATAGTGGATATGCAAATTAAGTACGTGGCATCCGCCATATTTACCCAAAAAATTAAAGTGACCGCGCATTTAAAAGAGTTCGAAAACCGATTAAAAATTGATTATGTAATTACAGATGCCATAACGAATAAGCGTATTACTAAAGCGACTACCACTCAAGTGGCTGTTGAGATAACGACTAAAGAAATGCAGTTTGCCTCACCAGCGGTGATAGTTGATAAGCTTGCAAAAATACTTAGCTAATATTGGATGATGCTATGAATTATTTAAAAAATTGTGTGTTTGTTAGTGCTCTTTATTTTGTTTTTTTTAGTGCCAGTTTATTAGCTGCTACGACAGTTTCGGGTGAATTTAAGCAATTAAAGCATTTTGCCGGCTTCTCTAAACCATTCATCTCTAAAGGGGAGTTTACACTTGAAGGGGAAAAGCTGCTTTGGTATGTAAAAACACCAGTGCAAAGTACATTACTAATCGAGAATGGCCAAGTATTTGTGAAAAATAAAGAGGGTGAACTTACTCCTCAGCCTGGCAGCGAGCAGTTTGTAGGCTTATTAACTGACTTACTCGCATTAGATATGAAAGCCTTATATGCGCGGTTTGATGTAACAAATCAAACAGGCTGTTTATTATTAAAGCCAAAAGATACGCTATTAAAACAGCTGTTTAGCCATTTTATTCTTTGTGAAAATAACCAGCGTGTACAAAGTATAACCTTAAATGAGCACTCGGGTAGCAACACAGTAATAGAGTTTTCTTATGCAAATACACCTAATAATTAATAAGTGTAAGTAACCTTCGGAAAAGTGACGTGATTAAACGTATTAGTGTACTTATTACATGGTTTGGTTTTTTAGCTGTTTTACTTTGTGCTGCTTTGTATATCACTAAGCCTGTATTAAATGCTGATATGTTTAGTTTATTACCAAAATCACATTCTCAATTGGCGTACGGCGAAGAGGTCTTTTTTAAAAAAAATGCAAACCGTATTATGTTTTCATTTACTGGTGATGGTAAAAACTTAGCACATGACGAGCTTAAATCATGGCTGTTAAAACGTGATATAAAAAATAGCTTTGAACTGCCAAGCATTGAGCAGTTATCTTCAGTGTTCTCTGCGTATCAACATGCGCTGCTTAGCGACAATTATAAAAATAGTATGGTTGATAAAGCACAGTTTGAGTCATTTTACCTTACTCAATTAAATCAATTAGGAAACCCTTTTGTAAGTGCCACCCTAAAAGCCGATATTAGTTTAAGTCTTGCTGCATTTATAGGCGATAATTTAAAACAAAGTCAGTTATTCTCTTTAAAAAATGAGCGGTTAACGCGCCGTCTAAATCATACTGATTATGCTGTTATATTGGCTACCATTCCTAACAATAGCCTCCCAATTGGTGAGTCTATTAAGCTTGCGAGCAGCATTAAAAATAAGCTTGAAAGTTTAAATGATACGTACCCACAGACCACTATTCGCTATTCAGGTGCTCTTTTTCATACAGCTGAAAACGCTCAGCAAGCTAAGTATGAAATGAGCTTATTTGGTGGCCTTAGTGTAATCGCATTACTTTTAATGGTGTTTTGGGTATTTAGGCAAGTCAGTAGCATTTTGCTTGCAAGCTTAACCGTACTTAGTGCACTGGCTGGTGGTGCTACGGCCATGGTATTTGTGTTTAATTCGATTCATTTGTTAACACTAGTTTTTGCTGTAACCCTAATTGGTATAGCTATTGATTATGCATTTCATGCGATGACTGATTTAGCGTATGGCAACAGTTTTTACCAAAGTAGTGGGTTAAGTAAAGGCACAAAAACAGCCTTGCTTTTATCTTTTATTACAACAGGCCTCGGCTATAGCTGTTTATTAGGTGCGCCAATTTCACTTTTATCGCAAGTAGCAGTGTTTGTAATTGCTGGGCTTGCGAGCGCCTGGTTATTCACATTAATTATATTACCTATCTGGCAATCTAAGCTTGTACTCTCTGAGCGAAGTTTGATTAAAAGTCAGCAGTTATTAGGTTTAATGGTGCGCTTTAACCGTTGTAAGCAATCGGTTTTACTCGTATTGGGGCTGGTGTTAATGTTTTTGTTTTACCTTAAACCCATTTCATTTAACAACGATGTACGTTTACTAAATGCAAGCCCACAACAACTAATACTTAATGAGCAAAAGCATTTAACTTTAATGGGACAGTTAGATGCCCACATTGTATTTTTATTTGCATCAAATGCTGAACAACTACTGCAAAAGCAAGAGCGACTAATAGATGATTTAAAGCGTATTAACCCACATCTTAAACACAATGCTATTAAGCGTTGGTTACCTAGTAAGCGCACGCAAAAAAATAATTTAGCGCTCTTTAATGGGGCTGTTAAAAACGATGTGTTAACTATCACTGAAAAATATACAGGGATAAAAGTTGAGTCTGCTAACACAGAACTTTTGAGTTACGACGCTTTAGCAAGTAGTCATTTTTCAGCACTTTTAAATGCACAAATGTTTGTTGAGCCTAATAAAGCTATTACTTGGTTTTCTGTATCGGGAGTATCCACGCACGCGTTAACTTCTAACGTTAATGCTTATGAAGATGCGTTTATATATAACAAGCCTGAGCAAATCAGTAGCTTACTTGAAAACTACAGCCAGTATTTATTGCTTACATTGGGCGTGGCCATTGTTATTTGCTTTGTTTTATTTAGCTATAAATTTGGCCTTCGGATTGGCACTGTGCAGGTGATAACATTAAGTGCTAGCCTGTTGACTATGCTTTGGGTATGTAATGCAGCGCAAGGAAGTATCTCAATTTTTAATCTGCTAGGTGGCTTACTCATTATTGGCCTAGCCATAGATTATTTAGTGTTTTACCAAATTAACAACTTAACGGCGGTAAATGTATTGGCCATTAGCTTGTCGGCCGCCTCTTCGATGTGTGTATTTGGTATGCTCGCCTTTTCAAATACCCCCGCCATTTTTAGTTTTGGCCTTACTGTTATGGTAGGGATTTTAGCCGTATATATTTTATCTCCATTAAGTGTATTAAAGTCTCAAAAGGAATAATAATTTGAACAACCTTGAGCAGTATGATGTTGTGGTTATAGGAGCAGGGCCTTCAGGTGCACTTGTAAGTAGCTTATTAGTACAAAAAGGCTGGAAAGTGCTGGTGCTAGAGCAACAAGTGTTTCCTCGTTTTTCAATTGGCGAAAGCTTATTACCTCAATGTATGGAGTATTTAGCGGATGCTGGGCTAGTTAAAACAATACATGAACATGCAGATGAGCTTGGCTTTCAATTTAAAGATGGTGCTGCGTTTCATCGTAATGGCCAAAATACAGCTATAAATTTTACTGAAAAATTTAGCCCAGGCCCGGGTACTACTTTTCAAGTTAAACGGGCTGATTTTGATAAGCTGATTGCTGATAGAGCGCAGCATCAAGGCGTTGAAATTCGCTATCAGCATAGTGTTATTGGTTTTACTGATGAAGCCGCTAGTGCGACGCTGCAAGTGCAAAATAATAAAAAACAAACGTATGACGTAAGGGCTAAGTTTGTACTTGATGCGAGTGGTTTCGGCCGAGTTTTACCAAAACTTTTAAATTTAGAAAAACCTTCTACTTTTCCTGTGCGTAGTGCTTATTTCAGTCACTTTAATGATGGCATTACTGACGAGCTGTTTGATAGAAATAAAATTTTAATAACCGTTCACCCTAAATTTAATGATGTTTGGTATTGGCTCATCCCCTTTAGTGATGGCACGTCCAGCATTGGGGTTGTGGCAAAGCAAACACGCTTTAATGAGATTAGTGAAGCTGACACCTTAAAACAGTTTATAGAGCAAGACCCTTACTTAAAAAAACTTTTAGCTAATCGCGTACCTATAACACAAGCGCGTTGCATTAGTGGTTACTCTGCTAATGTATGTACGCTACATGGAAAGCATTTTGCTTTACTAGGCAATGCGGGTGAATTTTTAGATCCGGTGTTTTCATCTGGGGTGACTATTGCTTTAAAGTCTGCACACTTAATTGCCCCCCTTATTGATGATTATTTAAATGGAGAAGTGATTGATTTTGAGGAATGTTACGCCGAGCCATTGCAGGCAGGAGTTGATTGTTTTAAAACCTTTGTTAAAGGTTGGTACGATACCCGATTTCAAGACGTTATTTTTTATTCAGAACAAAACTCGCAGGTTCGTGAAATGATCAGTGCTATTTTAGCGGGTTACGCATGGGATAAAAATAATCCATTTGTTGCTCAAAGTGAGCGTCGTTTAAATGTATTAGCGCAGCTATGTCAAAATTAATCCCAGTTATTGAGGCTCATACCAGACACTTTTTAAGATGTACTTTTATAGCTTTAGTGTGTGTTTGCATAACAGCATGTAGTAGCACATATAAAAGCAGTGAGCGTGTTGATATTTCTGCAGCCACTACACTTGATATTTCGCATGTGCCTGTACAAATGTTTGATCAAAATTGGCAGCATGTTTTATATATTCAAAACAATGAGAAAGAGCATACATTATTAGCACAATTAGAAATAAACAAGCAGGGTACTATCAACTTATTGTTAATGACTACACAAGGCTTACCTATTTTAAAGCTTGAAAAACTAAATAACCAACCACCGAATGTTACTAAAATTATAGTCGGTGTTGATTTAGACCCTGCTTATATATTGGCAGATATTGCCTTAGTGCATTGGCCTGTATTATTTCTTAATGAGAAAATATCTGGGGCGATTATAAAGCAGATAGCCACACAAAGGCGTGTAGTAAAAAATAACCGCTCGATTATTACAATAAATTACAGCGATAATAAAACAGTACTAAATAATAGTGAGCGACATTATCAAATTACATTTGAGAAGGTAAACTAGTGACTTTTTGGTTAAATGATTTAGGCATTGTAAGTGCAATGGGCAAAGGCATTGAAGATACAATTATTAGCCTAAATAACTTACAAAATAATGAAGCCCCACAGCTTTTAAAGACAAAAGATTTAAGCACAGAGGGTTTGCCATTTTATGTTGGGCACGTGGACTGCGTTCCTCTAAATCAAAAGCACCGTATTGATACGCTAATTGATATAGCCCTTGAGCAAATATCCCCAACACTTAAGCGTTTTTCACATATTGATAAATCACGAATTGCTGTTGTGGTAGGTACAAGTACATCTGGGGTGCATGATGGCGAACAAGCTCGAGCTGAACACGACAGTTCAGGTGTTTGGCCAAGTGACTTTTTATATGCTGATCAAGAACTTGCTACTCCTTCGCATTACATAGCCGAAAAAGTAGGGGCGTTAGGTCCTTGTTATAGTATTTCAACGGCATGTACCTCAAGTGCTAAAGCTCTCATTAGCGCAAAAGCTTTAATAACTGCTGACTTAGCAGACGTTGTAATTTGTGGTGGCGTAGACAGCCTTTGCAAACTTACCATTAATGGATTTAATGCCTTGGCATCAATGAGCACTGGAATGTGTAAGCCTTTTTGCGATGACAGAGATGGTATTAATATTGGTGAGGGTGCTGCGTTATTTGTCATGAGTAAAGAAGCACCGTTAGAAAATGGCGTCATGTTTTTAGGTGGTGGGGAAAGCTCTGATGCTCATCACATTTCGGCGCCAGACCCTAGCGGTAATGGTGCAAAATCGGCAATGAAAGCAGCTCTGGCCGTTGCTGACTTATTACCTAGTGATATTGACTATATAAATGCACACGGCACAGCAACAATTAAAAATGACGAAATGGAAGCCCTTGCAATTAATAGTGTGTTTGGCAACAATACACCGCTGAGCTCCAGTAAGTACTTAACTGGGCACACTTTAGGTGCAGCTGGTGCAATTGAAGCAGGTATTTGTTGGCTGTTGCTCAGAGGGAGAGGAAATATTACTTTGCCTTTTAATAAATGCACACACAGAAATAAGCTCGCAGATATCAACGTTATTGAGCAAGCTAGCACGGTTAAATTAAATTACTGTCTATCTAATTCATTTGCGTTTGGTGGTAATAATGCCAGTTTGATTTTAGGTACTCATAATGAATAATTATTCTATAGAGCAGGTTGTACCCCACGATGCTCCTATGATCTTAATAGATCAGTTAGTTGAATACAGCGATGAAAGTGCAACCTGCTCTGTGACTATTACACCCCAAAGCCCTTTTTATAATGAGCAAATTGAGGGAGTGCCAAGTTATATAGGTGTTGAATATATGGCCCAGTCTATAGCTGCCTATGCTGGAGCATTAGCTAACGATATTAATGAAGTGGTTAAAATTGGCTTTTTGATCGGCACGCGAAAATATAAAACACATCAGGCTATGTTTTATAAAAACAGCACCTTAACTATTTATGTTCACAAGCTTTACCAAGAAGAATCTGGTTTAAGTGTGTTTGAATGCCAAATAAGTGAAAATAAAAAAATACTGTGTGATGCAAAAATAAATGTATTTCAGCCAGAAGAACCGCTGGAATTTATAAGAGAAAACCAATGAATAAAAGAATTTTAGTGACCGGCTCTAGCCGGGGTATAGGTAAGGCTATTGCACTTAAACTTGCAGCTCAAGGCTATGACATTACTGTTCATTGCAGAACTGGTTTAGAGCAAGCTCAGCAAACATGTGCAGAAATACACGCACTTGGACAAAGCACTACACTACTACAATTTGACGTATGCGATAGAGCAGCGGCAAAGCAACAAATTGAGCAAGATATTACAAACAATGGTGCTTACTACGGTGTGGTGTGTAATGCGGGCATTACCAATGATATGGCTTTTCCGGCAATGCAGGGCGATGATTGGGATAGCGTAATTAGAACTGGGTTAGATGGCTTTTATAATGTTGTGCACCCAACAGTTATGCCCATGGTACAAACTCGTAAAGGTGGGCGCATTATTACTATGGCTTCAGTGTCGGGTATTGCTGGCAACAGAGGGCAAGTAAATTACAGCGCAGCGAAAGCAGGTATTATTGGCGCTACCAAAGCCCTATCGCTGGAACTAGCTAAGCGAAAAATTACTGTAAATTGTGTAGCGCCTGGTTTAATTGAAACAGCAATGACGGATGAGCTTCCGGTTGCTGAAATGATGAAAATGATTCCACTTAAACGTATGGGAACAGTGAACGAAGTGGCTGGTACAGTTGCATTTTTAATGTCTGATGATGCTGCTTACATCACTCGCCAAGTTATTTCGGTTAACGGCGGGATGGTTTAATGAAACGTGTTGTTGTTACAGGGATGTCGGTTATAACCGCATTGGGCGATGATTGGGATGAATTTAAAAGCGCCTTGATTAAAGGTGAAAATGCAGTTGTAACAATGCGTGAATGGGATAAAGCTGATGGGCTTAATACGCGCTTAGCTGCCCCTGTCACCCATTTTGAAAAACCTAACCATTATAAACGTAAGCAAATACGCTCAATGGGGCGAGTGGCACTTATGTCCACACGTGCAACTGAGCGTGCGCTTGAGCAAGCTGATTTACTTGAACATAAAAGTCTTACAGATGGCTCTACCGGTGTAGCATATGGCTCATCCACCGGCTCAACACCGCCACTTCTCGCATTTGCAAATATGTTGGAAAGTGGCTCAATGTCTGGAGTCACAGCTACAAGCTATATTCAAATGATGGCACATACAGCGCCAGTAAATGTAGGCGTATTTTTTGGCATAAAAGGACGAGTGATCACCACAAGTTCGGCATGTACGTCTGGCTCGCAGGGTATTGGCTACGCTTATGAGGCAATTAAATTTGGTCGTCAAAAAATAATGGTAGCAGGGGGGGCAGAAGAGCTTTGTATTACCGAAGCAGCTGTATTTGATACGCTGTATGCTACAAGTATTAAAAATGACACCCCTAAAAATACGCCTCGCCCATTTGATAAAAACCGTGATGGCTTGGTTATAGGAGAAGGTGCCGGTACTTTAATACTTGAAGAGTATGAGCATGCTAAAGCTAGAGGGGCAAATATATTGGCTGAGGTTGTCGGTTTTGGCTGTAACTCTGATGGACAACATGTTACTCAACCATCTTCAGATACCATGCAAATAGCCATTGAAATGGCATTGCAAGATGCCAATTTATCACCTGATAAAGTAGGTTATGTCAATGCGCATGGTACCTCAACCGATAGAGGTGATATTGCTGAGTCTCATGCTACTTTTAATGCGCTGGGAGTTAAACCTATTAGTTCTTTAAAAAGCTATTTAGGGCATACTTTAGGGGCGTGTGGTGCAATAGAAGCATGGGCTACTATTAATATGATGAGCGATAATTGGTTTGCACCTACAATAAATTTAACCGATATAGATAATGATTGCGCTGAGCTTGATTATATTAAGACACAAGGGCGAGAAATTAACACCGATTATGTCATGAGTAATAACTTTGCATTTGGTGGGATTAATACATCTCTTATTTTTAAACGGTATAAGCAAGATTAATCAAGTTTATAAACACTAATCACTAACTGTTGACTCGTTTTTGCTGTATAATTTGCGACCCTTGATAAATGTGGCCGCAGGTTATACAGCATGAATTTTAAATCTTTTAGTTTTTCCCCTGAACTTATTCAGGCGTTAGACGAACTTAATTACCACACCCTTACGCCCATTCAGCGTTCAGCTATTCCGGCTGTTCGTAAAGGTAAAGACGTTTTAGCAAGTGCCCAAACAGGCACAGGTAAAACGGCTGCGTTTGCTTTACCTATCATCCAAAAATTAACTGAATCTGAGCTAAGCACAAGCAATGCTCCGCACGCGTTAGTGCTTGCGCCAACTCGTGAGCTGGCAGAGCAAATAGCAAATAACTTTAAAGCCTATGCAAAACATACCGCTTTAAAAGTAGTGAGCTTATTTGGCGGTGTTAATACCGCAGGCCAAGCAAATGCACTTAAAGACGGCGTAGATGTTGTAGTTGCAACCCCAGGGCGCTTACTTGATCATATTCGTTTAGGTAATTTAAGCCTAGCAAGTGTTAAACACTTAGTACTTGATGAAGCTGACCGTATGCTTGATATGGGTTTTATTGAAGATATGCAAAGTGTTATTAAAAGTTGTGACGAGCAGCGCCAAATTTTACTTTTCTCAGCCACTTTTCCAGCGGCTATTAAGCAGTTTGCAGCAAAAGTATTAAAACAGCCTGAAATTGTTCGCGTAGATCAAACTAATAGTACTGCAAGTACGGTACAGCATGTTGTGTACCCAGTTGAAGAGCGTCGTAAGCAAGAGCTGCTTTCTGAGCTGATTGGTAAAAAGAACTGGCAACAGGTACTTGTGTTTGTAAACATGAAAGAAACGGCGGATGAGCTGGTTAAAGAGCTTAACCTTGATGGTATTCCTGCCACTGTATGTCATGGTGATAAATCGCAAGGTAACCGCCGCCGTGCACTTCGTGAATTTAAAGAAGGCAAAGTACGTGTTTTAGTGGCTACCGAAGTTGCTGCGCGTGGTATTGATATTGAAGGCCTACCACGAGTAATTAATATTGATTTACCATGGCTTGCAGAAGATTACGTACATCGCATTGGCCGTACAGGTCGTGCTGGTAATCAAGGCCAAGCAATTTCGTTTGTAAGCCGCGAAGAAGAAAACACCTTGTTTGAAATAGAGTCGTTAATTGGCCAAAAAATCAAACGTGTTTACTTAGAGGGTTATGAAGTAAGTAGCCGTGAAGTACTTATTGATAAAATAGGTAAAAAACCAGCGCATTTACGTCGTAGCCGTACTAATAAGCCTACAGGGCAAGCAACAGGCGAAGCACGTGCGGTAAATCGCTCGCGTATTTCAAATGTACGTAAAAGCTTAAAAGGCGCCAAGCTTACCCTTAAAAAGTAAGCTTAAAAAATTTAGCATTTATAAAAAACCTGAGTTTTACTCAGGTTTTTTTGTGCCTCAATTTAGCTCAAGGTGTAAACAAAAAAGCCTCACTAAGTGAGGTTTTTGATTAATAATTTAAAAGGGTTAAGCGTTTTCTAACATTGAGAGTGCAACGGCTTCAGCCGCTTTAATACCATCAATACCTGCAGATAAAATACCACCTGCGTAACCTGCGCCTTCACCCGCTGGGTATAAACCTTTAGTATTTATGCTTTGGAAGCTTTTATCGCGCTTGATACTAATAGGTGATGATGTACGGGTTTCTACCCCTGTTAATAAACCGTCGTTTGTAGAAAAACCACGAATTTGCTTATTAAAGGCTGGAATGGCTTCGCGTATAGCGTCGATAGCAAACTGCGGAAGTACATTTGCTAAATCGGTGAGTTTTATTCCTGGTGTAAACGATGGTTGTACATCACCTAAATCGCCCGATGTTTTTCCTTTTAAAAAGTCGCCAATTAACTGTGCTGGTGCATCGTAGTTGCTACCGCCTAATGCATAGGCTTGCTCTTCTAGTTTACGTTGCAAATCAATGCCGGCAAGCGGGTGACCAGGGAAGTCTTTTTCAGGTGTAATACCTACTACAATGGCACTATTTGCATTGCGCTCACTACGAGAGTATTGGCTCATACCGTTTGTTACTACGCGGCCTTCTTCAGAGGTGGCGGCTACAACAGTCCCTCCTGGGCACATACAAAAGCTGTAAACTGTGCGGCCATTATCACAATGGTGAACGAGTTTATAATCAGCAGAGCCTAAAATGGGGTTACCCGCGTTAGGCCCAAAACGACACTCATCAATCATCGATTGCTTGTGCTCGATTCTAAAGCCCACAGAAAACGGTTTTGCTTCTACGTAAATGCCTTTATCGTGAATCATTTTAAAGGTATCACGGGCGCTATGTCCGACAGCAAGTACTACATGGCGGGTATTGAGCTTTTCACCGTTTGAAAGCGTTAAGCCAGTTACTTGTCCATCATCTATATGAATGTCGTCTACGCGGGTACTAAAGCGGATTTCGCCGCCAAGTTCAATAATACGTGCGCGCATTTTTTCAATCATGGTAACAAGTTTAAACGTACCAATGTGTGGCTTACTTACATATAAAATTTCATCTGGTGCGCCGGCTTCTACAAATTCGGTGATAACTTTACGCCCGTAATGTTTTGGATCTTTTACTTGGCTGTATAGTTTACCGTCTGAAAATGTACCTGCGCCACCCTCGCCAAACTGCACATTAGACTCTGTATTAAGGGTGCGTTTACGCCAAAAGCCAAAGGTGTCTTTGGTACGTTCGCGTACTTCTTTACCGCGCTCTAAAATAATAGGGTTAAAACCCATTTGAGCCAGCACTAAGCCCGCAAATAATCCACACGGGCCAAAGCCAATTACTACAGGTCTCTCAGTAAGGTTAGCGGGGGCGTGGGCAACAAATTTGTATGAGGTATCAGGGGCGGGTTTTACGTGCTGATCTTTTGCAAATGCGTTTAACAGCGCTTCTTCGTTATCTACTTCAATATCGAGGGTATAAATAAGTAAAATAGCCGTTTTTTTACGTGCATCGTACCCACGTTTAAACACATCGTAGCTGTGTAGCTGCGCTGGCTGTATTTTTAGTTTATCAACTATGGCTTGGCCTATAGCGTCCTCATTATGATCAAGCGGCAGCTTTATTTCGGTTAAACGTATCATTGTTATCTCTTTTAGGTGTCTTAGCGGTAATAGTATCCGCTCACAATAAGAAGTGTAGGGCACGTAATGGCTATACATTAAGGGCGCATATATTACGTTAAATTGACCGCAGATGGCACATATTTATTGTGTTTTTAATGGGGTTGGGTATGATCCTCGCTTTAGATAATTAATTACTAGGTTTAAACTATTATGGCGTTTGTGGTCACCGAAAACTGTATTAAGTGTAAATACACAGATTGTGTGGCAGTGTGCCCTGCAGATGCCTTTTACGAAGGCCCTAACTTTTTAGCAATAAGCCCTATTGATTGCATAGATTGTGGATTATGCGTACCAGAGTGCCCAGCTGAAGCAATTTACCAAGAAGACGAGCTGCCGGAAGACCAAAAAGAGTTTACCGAGCTTAATGCTGAGCTTGCATTGGTGTGGCCACGCATTGTTGAGGTAAAACCAGCGCCTGCTGATGCCGATAGTTGGAATGGTGTGGCTAATAAGCTTAAATTAATTGAAACCTAGCTTTTAAATTAAGCCTTTAATATTAATTAGTTAAAAAAGCTATTGTTTTTAGTATCAAACTATTAACAAATGTACTGACTTAAATTACACTGCATAAATAAGTTTACCTTTTAAGGGTAAACACGTCTAAATGGATGTTTATGCAGTACTTAATAATTATAAAAAAACAATGCAGTGCTTTATTCCCCTTCTTATTAGCACTTTTATTTTCTAACCACCTTTATGCCAGTGAAAAACAGCAGCATTCTCTTGTACATATAAATGCAGATATTACTGTAGATGGCGTACTTGATGAGCCCCACTGGCAAAATGCCACTTTAGTTCCTATAGCATTTCAAGATGAGCCTAACGAAAAGGGCACCCCACCGGTTAAAACCGATGCTTACATGTATGAAGATGGCAGCCACTTATATGTTGCTTTTGTAGCCGAAGATCCACAGCCGAGCGAAATAACAGCGTCTCTTCGCGACAGAGATACGCTTTGGCAAGATGATACGGTTATTTTAATTATTGACACTTTTAACGACGAACGTTCAGCTTACGAATTTTATGTAAATCCATTGGGTGCGCAAGGTGATACGCGAATGAGTGACACCGATGGCTGGCAATCAGACCCGTCTTGGGATGCAATATGGGATAGCGCAGGGCAAATTACCGACCAAGGGTTTGTGGTTGAAATGCGTATACCTTTTAAAGCGCTAAGATTTCCTGAAAATAAAACAGATTTAACATGGGGCTTTGCCCTTATGCGAAATTACCAACGTGATGTACTGTATCAGCTTTCAAATATGGGGTTTGACCGAGATATAAAATGCAGTTTATGTCAGTTTGATAAATTAAATGGTTTTAAAAATATAAAAGCCAGCAAAAATCTGCAACTAACGCCCACACTTACGGCGCTCAGAAATGATTCAAAACCTACCTTGCCAGGGCAGTGGGATAATGGTGATATAGACACCGAAGCTGGCCTTGATTTACGCTGGGGGGTTACACAAGATGCGGTAATTAATGCCACTATAAACCCAGATTTTTCGCAAATAGAAAGTGATGCGTTAGCCCTTGATGTAAATACCACGTACTCAATTTATTATGCAGAAAAACGACCATTTTTTTTAGATGGCGCATCCTACTTTAAAAGCAGTTTATTTGAACTATTGTACACCCGCACTATTGCAGAGCCTGAAGTAGGGGCAAAATTAACAGGTAAAACAGGGCAACATAGCTATGCATTTATGTATGCCGATGACAATAATAGCAATATTTTATTGCCAACAAATCAAGGCTCTGGTTTTGCAATTTTAGAGGATAAAACCCATGCAGCAGCGGCGCGTTATCAATACGATATTGGCCAACAAGGCACTATAGGGCTAAGTACGACTCACCGCGAAAGCGATGATTACTATAATACGGTGCTTTCTGTCGATGGCAGCTATTGGTTTAATCAATCAGATCTACTGACCTACCAGGTAGCTACAACAGATTCTAAAAACTCTGATTTTTTAACAAGTAACTATAACTTATCTAAAACTCAATCTGATGAAGCGTACGCTATAGAGTTTACCCGTGATAAACGTGACTACAATTTGTTTGCTAGCTACGAAAATATAGGTAAAGACTATCGTACTGACTTAGGTTATCAAGAAAAAGTAGATTATGAGAACGTAGGCTTTGGGGGCGGACAAACCTGGTATGCAGATGAATCTGGCTTATTAACGTCATGGTCTTATGAGGCTGATTGGGATAAAACATGGGCGCAAAATGGCGACCTACTTGAAGAAGAATACCAAGGGTTTATAACATTAAAAGGGCAAAAGCAGTCTATTTTTGAAATTGGCTTACTGCATCGTTATGAAAACTATAATGATGCTTTTTATAACCAAAATATTGGCTTTGTTTATACGGGCTTTAAACCTAAAAATAATATATGGCTTTCATTTTATGGTGAGTATGGCAGCCGCATTGATTACGCCAATGAGCAAATTGGCGATTCGTATGCTACGCAAACGCAAGTTACGTGGGATATAAACGATCATTGGCAAGTAGACGCTACGCATAACTACAGCGTATTAGATAACCCTGAAGGGGAGCGAGTTTATACTGCTAACTTATTAGATTTTAGGCTTTATTATAAATTTAGCATGCGCGCTATGCTCAAGCTTATATTGCAATTTGAAGACATTGATAGAAATAAAGACGCCTACTACTACCAAGTTAGCCACATTAATAAAGACTATGGCAGCCAATTAGTTTACTCGTACAAAATTAATGCTCAAACATTATTTTATTTAGGCTACTCAGATAAAAGCTATCAAGACGATTCCCTAAAACACGTTGAAAGAGATCAACGCACATTTTTTACAAAAGTGAGCTATGCATGGCAACTTTAAATAACCATTAAAAGGATGAATATGAAAACAATAAAAATAACTATCGCAGCTGCAATGGTAGCAACCCTAGCGGGTTGTGCTGCTAAGCAAGATATAACTCGCTTTGACACTGTGAAACCAGAAGTAGTATGTATAGCTGAACATAAGGCAGTTAAAGAAGGCGTTGTCACAGCAATGGAAGAAGGGTTTGCAAAACATAACGTCAAAACACGTGTAATTGCTGCTAACTATGTATTGAAACATCAGGAGTATCAAACTGAATTACCTAATGCTGACATCGCAGGGTGTAATGCCGTTGCTTATTACGTGGCTAACTGGCATTGGGATTTAGCGTTGTACATGTCATACGCGAATATTTGGGTTACAGACGCTCAAACCAATAAAAAAATTGCGCAAGCATCTTATCGCACCGGCGGTGGTTTGGATAAGTTTATAGACGCGAAAGAAAAAATTATCGAACTAATCGATGGTATGTATTAAATACTTGTAATATTAGTTTTTTCAAACATTTTAAGCTTAAGGTTTATTTTTATTCATCACTCTCTATAATTAGTTAATTATTAAGCATTAATTTATTCTTTTTGAGTACAGTTCTAAAAATTCAATGAATAAGGACTGTGCTATGGCTTGCTTAGTACTAAAAATAGGCGATATAATCGTCTTTTAGTAACGGGTTTATAGGATAAGTAATTTAGATGGATTTTGTTGATGAATAAATTTAAACCCTTAGGCGGCATTTTTTTTGTATTTATCTTGTTTTGCTTTTGTTTAAACATCGAACTAACCAACCAAATTAACCGCATTAATTTATTCAACCCTGATATAGATTTACGCCACTTTGATATTGTAGATACAACGCTCGAAATGGCGCCTTGGTATAACCCTATGCTCAATGGGCACTATTTAATACACCAGCCTTCTGCCGATTTTTTGTTAGTTAAAACTACCGACACGGAATTTATCGCTGCAAACGCAACAAAGCTTATTTTAATGACGTTAACGTCGCCAATAAACTTTATATTGGTGTGTATGGTATTGTTCGTTGGCTTTACAATTATTCGTAAAGAGCGTAAAAAAATCTCTTATCAGCATCAAATTGCACAGCTAAATAACAACGCTAATCAATTGCTTGTAGCCTTTAACCTACAACCCCAACACGACAACCCGTCAGGGCTTGGCAATTTAAGCCAGTCAATAAACAATTTAAATACCCATGTCGCTAATTATTTAAAGCAAACACAAACAAGTATCTGCCAAGATAAGCTAACCTTGCTCATTGACCGCCATGCTTATATTGAGCATATAGATAGGCAAATAAATTTTACTGATGAAGAGCAGCTTAAATGCGCCTTATTGTTTATTGACTTAGATGGCTTTAAACAGGTAAATGACTCGTTTGGCCACAGCTTTGGTGATGAAATTTTGGTACAGGTTGCTACGCGCTTAGCGAACGTATTACGCCATCATAAATTAAGTAATATTAACGAGGCGAATCAGTTAGAGCAAAATTTATCACGTTTAGGCGGTGACGAATTTTCAATTTTTATTGAGTCAGTAGATACCGATAATAAAGTGGTCGATATTGCTAAGCACGTACTCAGTGAACTTGAAAAAGACTTTGTACTGGGTAATAAAATAATAAAAATTAGCGCCAGTATTGGTATAGCGGCGTACCCAGAGAGCGCATCAACCCCACAATCATTATTGCAATTGGCCGATGTGGCAATGTACCGTGCAAAAAGCGATGGTAAAGGGATTTTTAAAGTGTACTCCCCAGAGATGGGTAATAAAATGCGCCGCTATCACTATTTATTAGAAGAGCTGCGTTTGGCGGTTGCGTGTAAAGACTTTTACTTATCTTTTCAACCTATCGTGCATGTAGAAGATTGCATGATAGATTATTTTGAAGCGCTTACACGCTGGGATCATCCTATAGAAGGGATGATTTCACCGGCGGAGTTTATACCTATTGCCGAGGAGTCTAACCTTATTTTAGAGCTTGGCGATTGGATTATGCATGAGTCGTGTAGGCAAATGGCGGCATGGCATAATGCCGGAATGCGCAAAGTAAAAATTTCGGTTAATGTATCGGGTGTGCAACTAAAACACCGCTCAGTGTACGATTGGATAATGAAAAACCTAAAAAACACAGGGCTGCCATCGCATTCTTTAATGCTAGAAATAACAGAGTCTACGTTTATTAAAGCCAGTAAAAGTATGATTGAAGAGCTTGAGCGGCTTCGTGCAGAAGGTGTGACAATTGCTATTGACGATTTTGGTACCGGCTTTAGCTCATTAAGCACATTGGCTGATTTGCCCATTGATGTAATAAAAATAGATCGCTCGTTTATCTCTCAAGCCGATAAAAGTCCAAAGTACAACGATATCCTTAATACGATTAGCGAATTAGGTCAAAAGTTAGGACTTAAAATAGTGGCAGAGGGCGTAGAAGAAATTGAGCAGTTTGAACTTGTAAAACGTATGGGAGTAAGCTCTGTGCAAGGCTATTTGGTTAGTCGCCCTCAATCATCTATAAATGTGGGTAACAAAGTTTTACGTAAAAATACCGCTAACTTATCTGCAGCGGGTACCAGCGCGTGGGAAATAGAAAGTTAGAGCCTGTTTATTATAGGTAATTTAATAGCTTATGGAGGGTTTTAGGCTCAGGCTATGGTATTAAATTGCCACTACCGATAGCGATTAACTTGAGCATTCACTGGCCCAGCTATTTAGGCCACGAAATGTTAAACCCTATATTGTGCTTAATTGCCTCTAAATAAAACTAAGTTCTTTAGGACTACAGCCTTAAAATTTAGTAAAAAAAATGCCACTTTTAAAAGTGGCATTTTTGTTTGTAGAATCTAACAACTACAATTTTATAAATCGAATGTGCGTGATATAGCAAGTACTATACGCTCATCAGCGTAATCGTAATCTAGGCTTGTGTCTTCAGCAGCAATCTCAATGCCAAAGCCTTCGTAGCTAGTTTGGTACGCTAGGCGGTAATGTTTGTATGATTTCTTTTGGTTTACATCCCATGCCCATTTTTCGCCATCAAGCGAATTAGAAATATCAAAGCTTGCACGAATGGCATGATTTGGGGCAATTTCAAAGGTGTGGGCAATCATAGAAATAACATGGCCAGCGCCTGTACCAAAGTAATCCCAGCTATACCAAAAGTTTAGCTCTGTTTGACCATACTCACTTGCATAGCCAAATTTTGTGTAGGCTTCGGCGTAGTTACCGTCGCTGTTATTACCTTGGTATGTGTAATAAGCAATACCGTAATCAGCGCTAACCGTGTCAGTTAATTGCACGTATTTTCCTAGGTAGGCATCAAGTTCAAAATCAGTGTCATCACCAAAATCTACATTAGATGCCCATGCACCCGCATAAACACCGCTGTCAAACGCGTAATCAAGGCTTGCTTGAATTGCAGGGTCGCTATCAGTTTGAGTTACACCGTTAAAAGTATAGTCAGATGCTGCTGTAATGGTTGTTGACCAGTTAGCTGACACTGTAGTTGATAAAAGCGCGAAAGGTAGCGCTACTGCTAGTTGTTTTAGTTTGTTATTCATTGTTGATCCCTAATGTACAGTTTCTATTTTTGTGTAATCTATTTTGTTTGCTTTTGGCGAACTGTCTATATTGTTAACCGTTTTAAATTTGCTGTAGCCAATAAACGCAGCACAACCAAAAAACAGTGCAATTACTAACGCGCCAACCCATTGAATTTGTAAAAACTCAAGCTTAAACAATAGGGTTAGTAACGAAAGGGCAACAATATTGAGTATCATATAGTTCATTTTACCTAAACGTTTAACCGTTAAGTTAAGGTTATCTGTGTATAAGCGTATTAATGAATCAAGCGAATTAATAACAAACACTATCCCAACAAATACCATGGCAAAGTTTTTAATACCCGCTGTTGAAATACCCATTTCGTGGTAGTGATAAAGTACGCTAAACCAAATCGCAATCGGAATAGATGGAAATATCAACATTGCACCTAATACTTGGTATGTTTTAAGGCCGCCTACAAAACGAGACGTAAATTGGCCAATCATAATGCTCCACGCAAACCACCAAAATAGATAAAATTCATGGTAGTCATTAAGCGGTAAAACAAACTGATTTATATTGGCAAAGTAAGTACCAATTTCAGCAAGGTTATTGGTAAATGCCGACATTTCGCTATCACCAACGACAAAGGCACCTGCCCACATAAAGGCAATTAATGCGATAAATAACCACGTTGTAGAAATACTTAAAAAGCGCACGTATTTAATATCTGTACTTGAGTACACAGCAAAGCAAATAGCTGCAAATACAATAAAGTAGAAGGTAGGTATAACGCTCGAACCATCGCCTAGCTCTGGTAAGTACCACGGCAAGTTAGAAAGCAGTAGGTAAGCTGTAAAGGCACATGTGCCAATAATAACTACGTTATTAATGAACTTAACCCATGAAATTTCGAAAAATTTAACTTTGGGCTCTATTACACAGAAATAAAAGCACGTAAGAAAGTAAAATCCCCAGATCAAGAATCCCCAATAGCCAAACTCAATAGCCAGTGGGTTTGCAAACGCGTATTCTGGGCTTGCTTTTATGTCTGCATAACCTGCAAATTCGGTTAATGGAAACATGATTAGGCCAACGTCTAGGCCTGAGGTAAATAAGATTGCGATAAAGGTAAAAGTTCTCACTGGTGTTACGCCTACTACGCGTACGTTACCCCATTTAAATAAAATAGTAATAACAGCAAGTAGCGTAAATATAATGCCAGCACTAAGCCATATAGTCATTATCGCCCTCCCAAAATGAATAAAAGTAACTCATAAGTTCTCCGTTTTTGTTTTATTACTTGCACAAACACCGCGTAACCAATTTACGCCGTGAGCCACTGCAAGTTGAACGTGCCCTACATAGTGTTAGGCACGTTATGGCTTAATTAAATCTCGCTATTACGTTGCGTTGTTTGCCAGTTACTGCTCATGGCAACGTTTACCGATGCCTGTGTAAGTGGGGTTTTACCTAAAATTAGATCAGCTGCTTTTTCTGCAACCATAATTGTAGGGGCATTTAAGTTGCCATTTGGCACCGTAGGGAAGATTGACGAGTCAACAACACGCAGCCCTTCAATACCGTGAACTTGGGTATTAGAATTAACCACGGCCATGTCATCTTCGCCCATTTTGCAAGAACAAGACGGGTGATAGGCACTTTCTACTGCTTGGCGTACAAAGGCATCTATTTCTTCGTCGCTTTGAATGTGCTTACCTGGTTGAATTTCTTCATCGCGGTAGTCATCAAATGCGCTTTGCTCAATAATGTCGCGAGTTAGGCGCACACACGCTCTAAAGCCTTCAATATCGTCTTTATGCTGCAAGTAGTTAAATAAAATTTTCGGCGGTTGCTCAGGATTAGCTGATTGAATAGTGACACTACCACGGCTTTTAGGTTTGTTATGACCTACATGCACCTGAAAACCATGACCCGCAAATGCACTGCGCCCATCGTAGCGCATCGCCGCTGGTAAAAAGTGGTACTGAATATCTGGCCATTCAACGTCTGGTTTTGAGCGAATAAACGCACACGACTCAAAGTGGTTTGTTGCACCTAAGCCTTTTCGGGTCAGTAGCCATTTAGCGCCAATTAAGCCTTTTGAAATAAGACCTAATTTACCGTTTAAGGTAATAGGTTGTTTACACTTATACTGAAAGTAAAACTCAAGGTGATCTTGTAAGTTTTGACCTACGCCTGGTAAATGATGCTTTACCTCAACACCAGCTTCTTCAAGTATGGCTTTATCGCCAATACCCGAAAGCTGTAAAATATGAGGTGAGCCAATTGGACCTGCACTTAATACAACGTCTTTAGTCGCATGCGCCGTTTTAAGAGTGCCATTTACTGTGTATTCAATGCCTGTGGCTTTTTTGCCTTCTAAAATCACTTTTTGTGCTAAAGCACCTGTAATAACTGTTAGGTTACTGCGTGATTTTACTGGGTCTAAATACTCGCGCGAGGCCGAACTGCGAACACCGTCTTTAACAGTCATGTGCATCGGGCCAAAGCCTTCTTGCTGAGCTGCGTTGTAGTCGTCTGTGTGTGCATACCCTGCTTCTACACCTGCTTTAATAAAGGTGGTGTAAAGCGGGTTTTGCATTTCGTTACCGTTATTAACGCCAAGCGGGCCTGTGCCACCACGGTGAGCATTTTCACCTAAATAAAAGCTTTCTGCTTTTTTAAAGTAAGGTAAGCACGACTGATAATCCCAGCCGTTAGCACCGTGTTGCTGCCACTCGTCAAAATCTTTCGCGTGGCCACGTACATATACCATGCCATTAATTGATGACGAACCGCCTAACACTTTACCGCGTGGGCAATGCATTTCTCGGTTATCTAAATACGGCTCTGGCTGAGTGTGAAATTGCCATGCGTATTTATCTGTATTCATAGGAATAGAGAGCGCAGTTGGCATTTTTATAAATATACTTTTATCGCTACCACCGGTTTCTAGCAATAGCACTTTATTGTTTGTATCTTCAGATAAGCGATTTGCAAGTACACAACCTGCAGAACCGGCGCCAACAATAATATAGTCGTAAGTGTTACTCATAGTTGCCACCTTAAAACGGACTTTCTATGTCGGCCATGCCCACATAAATAGACTTAGTTTGCGTGTAATGATCAAGCGTTTCTATGCCATTTTCACGGCCAATACCTGATTGCTTGTAACCACCAACAGGCATTTCAGCAGGTGAATTACCGTAAGCATTAATCCAACAAATACCGGCTTCTAATTGGTGAATAACACGGTGCGCACGTTTAATATTGCTAGTAAATACGCCTGCAGCTAAGCCAAGGTGTGTACCATTTGCACGGGCGATAACATCGTCTTCGTCTTCAAAAACAAGCACGCTCATAACTGGGCCAAAAATTTCTTCTTTAACAATAGTCATGTCATCGTTGCAATCGGTAAATACCGTAGGCGCTACAAAGTAGCCATTAGGCGCTGATTCAGGAGAAAGAGTTGTACCGCCAGTAAGTAGCGTTGCACCTTCGGCCAAGCCACTTTCTATGTAGCTCATTACCAATTCTTGATGCTTTTTAGAAATTAGTGCCCCAAAGTTAGTATTTAAATCTTGTGGGTCGCCGGCAATAATATTTTGCTCAGTACGTGTTTTAAGCTCATCAATAAATTGTTGATATACATTTTTATGAACATAAATACGGGTACAGTTAGTACAAATTTCGCCTTGCGTATAAAAGTTACCTAACATGGCAGCACTGACTGCTTGCTCAATATTGGCATCTTCAAACACTAATAAAGGTGATTTACCACCTAACTCCATTGTTACGTCTTTTAATGTACCGGCAGCGCTTGCCACTACTTTTTTACCTGTGCCTACTTCACCAGTGAACGACACTTTGTCTATTTCACTGTGAGAGGTTAACCACTGACCTACATCACCGGCTCCTTGCACAACGTTAAATACGCCGGCAGGTACGCCTGCTTCAACAAAAATTTCAGCTAGTTTAATAGCACCTAAAGGGGTTTCTTCTGAAGGTTTAAAAATAAACGCATTACCTGCGGCAAGGGCAGGGCCCGATTTCCAACATGCAATTTGCAGCGGGTAGTTCCATGCACCAATACCAGCACAAATGCCTAGTGGCTCTTTGCGGGTATAGTAAAAGTCTTCGCCAACCATTTGCTGCTGGCCAACTTGCGCTGGTGCTAGGCCTGCAAAGTATTCAATTACATCTGCGCCTGTTTCTATATCAACGCAGTTAGCTTCTTGCATTGGTTTACCTGTATCAAGCACTTCAACTAAGGCAAGCTCATCATTACGCTCACGCAATAAAGCAACCGCTTTTAATAAAATACGGCTACGTTCTATTGGGCTCATTTTTGACCATTGAGCAAAGCCTTGTTTTGCACTTTCGATAGCCGCGTTTTGAATAAATTCGTCGGCTACTTCTACCGAGTAAATAACTTCATCTGTGGCTGGGTTTTTTACATCAAAAGTTTCACCACTTTGGTTTGCAAGGAAGTGGCCGTTAATAAAGTTTTGATAGACAGGTGTAGTCACGCTAGGCTCCATATTGCTTGATGAGTGAATGTACATAGCTTTTTGCTAATGTTTCACTGTGTTTAAATTGGTTTTCGTCAGATTGACTTAATACTGCTCTTAACCATAGGCCATCAATCATGGCGGCGCTAAGTTCTGCAGCTTGTTTTGCTTGCTTTACGGGCATTAGTTGCTTAAAAGAAAATGCTAAATTACTTTGCAAGCGATTACTGTTTACATTTTGCAGCCTGTGCAGCTCTTGATCGTGCATTGACTGCGCCCAAAAACTTAACCACGTACGCGTGGTGTCATTGCGCTGTTGAACAAGTGCAAAGTTGGCCTCAACAATAAACATCAAACGCTCAATTGCGCTGGTGGTTGGCTCAACTTTTTCAATTAATTCATTTTTTAAATTCGATAACAAATACCTAACGGTTGCCTCTATTAACCCCTGCTTACCACCAAAGTAATGGCTAATAATGCCAGATGATAAACCCGCATTTTTACTGATGGTGTTAATGGTTGTTCCTTGCAAACCGCGCTGTGCAACTGACTCAATGGTCGCGTCAATTAGCTGCTGACGCCTGACAGGTTCCATTCCGACTTTAGGCATAATTTTTATTAATTGAACGTTCAATAAAGATAAGCTTAATGTAATAGCTCTAACAATTCAAGGCGCAAGTAAACAACCAGATACCAAGATGTAGATGGATTATTAATAAAAACGGGTTAATTTGTAGTAGTACCATATGTAGGTCTTTATTAATAAAGTCAACTATATTCAATGGGTTACACTTTTATTTTTAAACGCTAAAAATAGTAAGGATTTGTTTACGGGGTATGAGTAATAAAAAAGATAAATATTCGTTAGAATGGTAATAGTTAGAGTACGAAGGGTATTTTAAATAAGCAAACGAAACCATTTCACATGTTTAATTAGTGTACTAATTAAAAAAGTAGCAGTGTGTAATGGCTATAAGAGGAGGGGTTAAGGTTAAAAAAGGCGTGTAAATTAGGCGCTATTAATAACGCCTTTAAATAATAGCGGGTAGCGTCTAAGGCGATTACCTATGTAATCATCGGCTAAGATTTGTTGGCATATAAAATTAACATCGTTACTGGCCTCAAACACCCAGTCAAAGCGTTCAATAGCCAGCAAAAAACCGCGTTTAAGGTGAGTCTGTTCGCGGTATTCATTTAGGTTTCGACGGATTATCTCCAGCTTTTCTGGGTGCGCTTGCAGCTCAGTAATGACCTGGTTTATAAACGAGGTGGTTTGCTTGCTTGTGGTGCGTTTACGAATGCGTCTTGGCTGCATTATTCCTCATTAGCAATGTTGTATAGTTTTTTTAAAAAGTCGTCTTTATGTTTGTCATGCTCATAATCTAGGTGATAAGCATTATGAAACCCAAAGCGCAATAATACGCCGCTACCTTCTAAGTAAATAGTGTAGCCGTCAATGTCAGAGTAAGCCGTAACACCTTGATAATGTTTACCAATATCATTTTGTTTACCGCGCTGCTGAATACGTTCGTACACAGAGAGGATCTGCTTGTTATCGAGTTCGTTTTTCATCATTAACCCTTTATTGTTTAAACCTATTACGTTTTATATATGAGGGTCGATCACCGTAAAAACAATGGCTAAAAAGCGCTAAAATAATCTTGCTATTAACTGGTTTTACCTTATGCTCAAGCCTCATTTTTTGTTGAGCTTACACCATGATAGACAAGGCTTTACTCCTTAAAACTCGCGAACTGTCAGAGCAATTAATTGCTTTACAAACACCCATTAGAATACTCGATGCCATTAACTGGGATAAACAAATCAAAGAGACGTTTTTCAGGCAAAAGTGCCAAAAAAATCCGCTAATCGATAGCGCCTATTACCAGCAACGAGATTTAGGATTTGTCCCCAGCGAATTACGCCAAGCGTTTTCTAACTTGCATCGCAATATTATTAACCAGTTAGGTCAGCTAAATCCTATTTCTCAATACATGGGTAAAATGTGTAGTGAGTATAAAACGGTGCTCAGTATGCTTGAGTATAGAGGAACGCCTGAGTTTCATGATTTGTCGGTAGAGCTTTTTGGTCACCCAAAGGATTTATTTCATGCGGGTGAACCTTCACTGTTCGAACTTGCCAATATGCTAGAAAAACCACTGCAAAACTTATTAATAGCCGATATTTTGCCAGATGATCCTAAAAATATTAATGCAAGTGATGCCGTGCGTATTTTATCTGAGCAAGTAAATAGCAGTATGGCGGGTATTAATGTAGAGGTTATGCTCAGCGATGGGATTGTCAGTGATGCTGCTGCAGGTGCAAATAACATTAAGCTAAATCAAGATGTTAAATTCTCCCAGCGTGAGCTCGATATTTTAGAAGTGCACGAAGGGTGGATACACGTAGGTACAACGCAAAACGGGCTAGCTCAGCCTTATTTAACCTGTTTAAGTAAAGGGACGCCAAGCTCAACAGTGACTCAAGAAGGCTTAGCTGTTTTAACGGAAATAATTACCCTTAAATCAACGCCTAGGCGTTTATCAAAGTTAGTAAATCGTATTCAAGCAGTTACTAAAGTGATTGATGGCGCAGAGTTTGTTGATATATACCGTGACTACTTAGCGCAAGGGCTTTCAAAAGATGAAAGCTATACGTTAGCACAACGTGTTTTTAGGGGCAGCACGGCAACAGGCTTACCTTTTACTAAGGATATTGCTTACATTAAAGGATTTGTGCTGGTATATAACTTAATTCGTGTTGCTATACAGCTTGGGCGCATTGATCAGCTGCCATTATTGTTGGTCGGAAAAATATCGATTGATGATTTTAGGCTTATATCGCAATTACATAGTTTAGGTGTAATAGAAAGCCCAAAATTTGTACCACCACATTTTAAAGATTTACGAGGTTTAGCAACATGGCTAAGCTTTGGCAGATTTATAGGTGACTTATCGTTTGAACAGTTAGAAAACGACTATAAACCATTATTTTTGTAATAAGTAGTGCAGGTTGCTTTTATTAGAGCCTGCTTTGCTGATCAAAAAGGTAAACAAGCCCCAGTTATTTAACGCAATAAAAAAACGCAGTTGGAATGAGCAACTGCGTTGAAATGTATAGGTACAAGCCAGCGTACCTATAGCGAGGAACTTATTTTCTTAACCTGTTAATACTTGGCTGTGCATTTGCTCGTTTAATACAACGACCTCAGCACGTTTAAAAAAGTTAAAGTCGGTTGCTGTAGCAAGTGTGTAGGCACCCATCATACGGCTAATAATTAAATCGCCATTGTTTAGTTTTGGCAGCATAATTGAATCACTTATTACATCTATACTGTCGCATGTTGGGCCTGCAAGTACCGACTCAAAACGCTCGCCATCTTGTTTTGCACTATCGATAGGGTAGGCTGCCTCATCAAACATTAAACCGCTAAAAGAGCCATAAACGCCATCATCTAAGTAGTACCATGTTTTACCTTCGCGCGTGGCTTGTCCCATTACAGAGGCAACACTGGTTACACTACTTGCTACAATAAAACGGCCGGGTTCAGCAATAATTTGCATTGTTTCTGGTAATTGTGCCAGCGCGATATTAATAGGCGCACAAAATACATCAATTGGTAGCACATCTGCGCTGTATGGCACAGGAAACCCACCACCAATATCGAGCGTACTAAGTGCTGGTAAGCCTAACTCAGCAACCTGTTTAACCACTTTTGCAGATGCATTTATCGCTTCAACGTATTTAGTTGGGTTAGGTGATTGCGAGCCAACATGAAACGATAACCCTTTAATACGAATACCAAGTTGCTGGGCAAGGCTAATAATGTCGATTGCCGCCTCTGGGCTGCAGCCAAACTTTTTAGATAAATCAGCAAATGCATCTTTATTACGAAAGCTTAAACGCACTAAAATTTCGGCTTGATCTTTATAGGCAATAAATTTTTCAAGCTCGTTAATGTTATCCACCACAAACACTGTACAGCCGTAGGCAAGTGCGGCGCGAATGTCACTGTCGCGCTTTATTGGGTGCGTGTGAATTGTACGCTCGCTTGGTACGCCTTGGCTTGCTACTAAGTCAACTTCGCCACTGGTTGCTAAATCAAAGCTTGCGCCTTCATCTAACAAAGTGCGCACAACAGCAGCATGCGGTAAAGGCTTTAAAGCAAAATGTAACACAACGCCAGGCAGTGCATGTTTAAGTGCACGGTATTGACGACGTATAGCGTCGCAGTCAAGCACCATTAGAGGTGCGCCAAATTGAGAAGCAAGTTGTTCAATGTGGGCAATACTCGGTTGCGCGCAATCAATTGCTTGATTTGCAGCAACCGCTGCTGCAGGTACTTTAGTTACGGTGTCTTGTTGTTGTGTTGATAAAGCCATTTTATTTTCCGAGTCAATTAAGCAACTGCTCGGGTATGGTGTATCCACGAGTCAGTTGAGTGAGATCAATAGTGCAAACGCACAGTCAAATTCACTCTTGGATAGTTGCTCTATCGCCTTGCTACAAACGGGGTTTGTAATGTACTCGGATTGGCTATCATCAAGAAGCGGCGAGATAATAATGTAGGTTTTTATTTAGCGCAATAAAAATTTTAAATAAATTTAAAATAATTTATTTGCTATTAAAATCAGTGGCTTATGTTGATTTGTGGAGTTTGTCTTGACGATTGATTTTACTCATCAGAGGTTAAGTATACGTGCTCTTGAGAGTAAGCAAGCATCATAGCGCTAGATGTATCAGCACTATAGGCTTGTTGTAAACTTTTTTGTAAGCGGTCGTAAATTTCGGGGGTGTTCATTAAAATATTGATGGTTTTTATTACTCTTTCGCCAAGCTCTGACTTACTACATGCAAAGTAGCCATTAACAAATTCTGGAAATTCAGCTATTTCACGGCTATCTATTTGTTTTAATTGCTCACTGGTGAGTGCACCAAGTACGTTAACCTCGTAATCGACAATCATGTCTATTCTATTATGGATGAGAAGTTGAGGCAGTTGAGAGCTGGTATCTTCTGAGCTTATCGCTGCAATTTGCTCATTATACTTTGTTAAAACAGGCTCAAGTTTTTGATAACTCGTTCCTGAGTCTACGGCAAGGATAAAATCTTTTTCTAGTAGTTGAGCAACAGAGACTCGTTCAGGAAAGTTTTGTAAGGTGCGTTTAAATGCGTATATTTTTCGTTGCTCGTAAATAGTAGTTGGTATATTTGAGAACAAAATATGTTTTTCACGCTCGGGCGTTTTTATTATATCGTAGCTGCATACTGCTTCATTACCCATAAGACGCTTGATTAAACGAGCTTGGTTGGTCCACTGCAATTTAGTATAAATTGTATGATTGAGCAGGCTTTCGAACGTTTTATCTGAGTTTAAAAAGCCATCAGTAGACGCATTCGCTCTAGAGAGTAATGTAAGTGGTTCATTTGCATGGCTCAATGATGATATAAGCAGTACATGCAAGATAATCAAAAATTTAGTAAATACAGGCATAAAACTTAGTGTAAATGTTCTAAATATTTTTGTCATAAAAAAAAGCCCAAACGGGCTTTTTTTAAGTTAAAACATTAAGGCATGTTTTATTTTTAACGCGCGTTAGTGCTTTCAAAGATTTTATCAGCAGAGGCTGCAACAAACCCTGTGTAAAGCTCGCCATCGGCTTTAGGATATCTAATGGCAAACTCATAAAAACAGCTAGGGATGCGCAGTTCGCCGTCGCTAAAGGTGACAGCATACTCATCTGCAAGGGTTGATGATTGCTCTAATAATACCTCTGGTGAGCCTTTTACTTCGCCGCCTGATGTATTTAGGGCGAAGCCTGCGTCTTTAAGTGCTTGGTTAACATCCTGAATATTATCAAACTTAGCAAGCATATTAATATTTACAGTAAAGTGGTTTGCACGGTAGCCCCATGCCGACATCCACGCTGCGTACTCACTTTCAGCAAGTAACTGCTTGTATGTGTCGCTACTTACTTGCCAATGGGTACCTGAGTATAAAAAGTTATCGGCAGTTACAGCACTTTCATCTATTTGCTCTACCATATCTGTCACAATAGCTTGTAACTCTGGCGAGCACTTTTCTACTAATAACTCAGAAATAAATACTTTAGGTTGCTTAGGGTCGCTATGCTCGTAGTGTTTAGCATAGAGCTTTTTAGCTTCAAAGTGGTATTCACCACACTCTGTATAACCAAGTGCTAAAAAGTGCGCGGCTAGTTTTTCTAGGCCTACTTTTTCAATATTAAAGGTCCGCAGCGCAATATGGTCGTTAATAATGTCATCTTTTTGCGTTGAGCCTAATAAATCATGAATTTTATCTGCCGAGGGGGTAACGGCTAAATAGTTATCCCATAGGTTTTCAAATAATGTATTTACGTTAGTGTGCATGTTAAATCCTTAAATTGGGTTATTCACTTATTCAATTACTAAGCCTGGCGCTAAAGTTTGTGGCAGGTTTACCTTATCGGCCTCAACTGATGCTACAGGGTAGGCACAATAATCAGCTGCATAATACGCACTTGCTCTGTGGTTTCCACTTGCGCCTATGCCACCAAACGGTGCTGCACTAGAGGCACCTGTAATAGGGCGGTTCCAATTGACGATGCCGGCACGAATGCGCTTTAAAAAGTGGCTGTAATCATCTTCGTTATCGCCAAGTAAGCCTGCTGATAGACCAAAGCTGGTGTTATTAGCCTCTGCTATTGCGCTGTCAAAGTCGTTGTAGCGATACACTTTAATGAGCGGGCCAAAGTGTTCTTCATCGGCCATGTTTGTAATGTTAGTTACATCAATAATACCTGGGCTTACAAACCCAGTGCCTGCTTTTAGCTGCTTAAGCTCAACAAGTATTTCGCCACCACTTGCAACTAATTCATTTTGCGCTGCAACCATGCCTAAGGCGGCTTTTTCGCTGATCATGGCACCCATAAATGGTTGATCGCCAGCAAAGCTGTCATCAACAACAATGTTTTTAGTGGCGCTAATCAGTTTTTCTAAAATAGCATCGCCATTGAGCGATTTCTCAATAAACACGCGGCGTGCACAGGTACAGCGCTGGCCAGAAGTAATAAAGCCCGATTGAATAATATCGTGCACTGCAGCGCTTACATCGGCTACATTTTTAACGATTAATGGGTTATTACCGCCCATTTCAAGCGCTAATATTTTACCTGGGTGGCCTGCAAACTGTTTATGTAATAAATGGCCGGTGTTTGAGCTGCCGGTAAAAAATAAGCCGTCTATGTTTTGATGCGAAGCAAGTGCTTTACCTGTTTCTACTTCACCTTGCACTAGGTTAATAACACCTGCTGGTAAGCCTGCTTTTAACCAAAGTGATAAAGTAAATTCAGCAACGTGAGGGGTTAGCTCAGACGGTTTAAATACCACGGTGTTACCCGCTAAAATAGCCGGTACAATATGGCCATTAGGTAAATGCCCAGGAAAGTTATACGGGCCAAATATAGCCACAACGCCGTGTGGTTTATGGCGTATAAAGGCTTTTGCACCCGGCATTGGGTTTTCAGTGGTGCCGGTACGCTCGTTGTACGCTTTAATCGAAATGGCCACTTTACCTGTCATAGCGCCTACTTCTGTGCGTGTTTCCCAAAGAGGCTTGCCGGTTTCGCGCGCTATAATGGCTGCAAATTCTTCGCTGTGCTCTTTTAATTGTGCTACAAAGTTTTCAAGTATGGTTATACGCGACTCAAATGTAGTATCTGCCCATTGTACTTGTGCGGCTCTAGCTGCATTGATTGCAGCATCTACTTGCTCGGCATTTGCGCCATTACCTTGCCATACAACTTCGCCGTTACTCGGATTAACAGAGCTAAAAGCGGGGCCTTGGCCTGTATGCCATTGGTTATTTATAAGGTGTGTGTTCATATTTGTTTTACAGGCGGAAAAAACGCGCTGCATCTCCTTGGGATAAATTAAGGGCATCAGCCACTTCTTGGCTTATTACTAATGTGTGCTTAGCGTGGTTATAGTGGGCGTGCTGGGTAAAGGTTGCTCTAAACCCACTTACACCTTGATTACAAACGGCTAAAGTATCTGAGCTGTGCTGGCTAATATGTTCCAGCTCGCCAATAGTAATAGGGCATACTTGAGATTCACGAATACTTCGAATATTACCAAGCTTGGCTTCTACCGTTGGGCCTGCATCAAACAAATCAACGTAGCCACGGTGCTCAAAACCTTCTTTTTCGAGCAGTTTAAGTGCCGGTTTAGTTTTTTCATGCACGTTGCCAATCACTGCTTGGGCTTTTTTACTGAGTAAGTTTACGTAAATAGGGTATTTAGGCATTAACTCACTAATAAACACTTTATCGCCAAGCCCCACTAAATGATCGGCCTTGGGAAACTCAATACTAAAAAAGTGCTCTTGCAGCCACTGCCAAAACGGTGAATGACCATCTTCGTCACTTACGCCGCGCATTTCAGCAATCACGGTATCGGCAAAGCGTTCGCTGTGCTGCGCCATAAATAAAAAGCGTGAGCGTGATAAAAAGCGCCCGGTTAAGCCTTTACGGCTGTTTTCGCGCAAAAACAAAGTACATATTTCAGAGCATCCGGTGTAATCGTTACACATGCTTAAAATATCAACGGTGTTATAAACATTAAGTGTAGGCGAGTGGTGTACTGTTTTACCTAAATGGTAATGGTACAAAGGCACAGATAAACCAACAGCGGCTTCTATGGCGGTTGTGCCAATGACCTCACCTGTTTCACTGTCTTCTAAAACAAATAGGTAGCTTTCATCTAACGGCTGATTGATATTTTTAGCAAAGCTTTTTTCGGCGCGGTCTATTTTGTCTTTTAATTGCTGATCGTCAACCGGAAGTGAGGTAAACCCATGGCCCGATTCAATCGCAATTTGCTTAAGTGCAGCAAAGTCTTCAGTGGTAATAGGACGTAATACTTGCATTTATTACTTGCTCCAACAGCGCGCCCTAAGGCGCGCTTAATTAAATTAGCCGTTTACTACGTCGCTTACTGCTTTTTCAAAGCGTGCTAGGCCTTCTTTAATATCTTCAAATGGAATAACTAAAGAAGGGGTAAAACGAATAACATTCATGCCTGCAACAAGGTTCATTAAACCATTGTTAGCACTGGCAACTAAAAAGTCACGTGCACGGCCTTCAAATTTATCGTTTAATACCGCACCAATAAGTAAACCTTTACCACGTACTTCACTAAATACGTTGTATTTTTCGTTTATTGCATTTAAACCATCGCGAAATAGTTGTTCACGCTCTTTAACGCCGTTGAGTACATCCGGTGTGTTTACGGTGTCAAATGCAGCTTCTGCTACTGCACAAGCTAGTGGGTTACCACCGTACGTAGAGCCGTGCGTACCAACTTTTAAGTGCTCGGCGATATGAGTACGAGTGATCATAGCGCCAATAGGAAAACCACCGCCTAAAGCTTTAGCTGTCGTTAAAATATCGGGCACTACACCTAAACCTTCGTAAGCGTATAAATCGCCAGTGCGGCCAACGCCTGTTTGTACTTCATCAAAAATTAGCAGTGCATTGTGTTTAGTACATAACTCGCGTACTTTTTTAGCAAATTCGTCGGTAGGTGAAATAATGCCGCCTTCACCTTGTAGTGGCTCCATCATTACGGCACATGTTTTATCGCTAATAAGTGCTTCAAATGCTGCAATGTCGTTGTAATCACAATGCATAATGTCGCCAGGTTTAGGGCCAAAGCCATCAGAGTAAGCAGCTTGTCCGCCCACCGTTACTGTAAAAAATGTACGGCCGTGAAATCCTTTGTTAAAGGCAATAATTTGTGATTTTTCTTCGCCGTGTTCGTCAAGTGCAAAACGACGAGCAAGCTTAAGAGCCGCTTCGTTGGCTTCTGCGCCTGAGTTTGCAAAATACACTTTATCTGCAAATGTCGCTTCAACCATTTTTTGTGCTAAACGCAGGGCTGGCTCATTAGTCATCACATTTGATAAGTGCCAAATTTTCTCGCCTTGCTCTTTTAAAGCAGATACAAGCGCTGGGTGACAGTGGCCTAAACAATTAACGGCAATACCGCCTGCAAAATCAATAAACTCATTGTTATTTTGATCCCACACACGTGAGCCTTCGCCGCGTACAGGAATAACTGCCGACGGATTGTAGTTTGGCACCATTACATCGTTAAATAAGTCTCTTGTTACTTGCATTATGTACACCTAAAAATTGTGAATATTGAATAAAGATTAGCAAAATAAAAACGTTAGCGTTTTCTCAGCTAGGTAATTTTTGTTATTAAGCACTATTATCGAAGGTTGTAGGTTAAATTTGCAGTGCTATTTTGTGAAAAATGATTACAATAAAAGTCAAAATAACGAAATTAATAAGCAATATGATAACTCCACAAGACGAAAAGCTACTTTCAATTTTAAAAACCAATGCAAGAGCCAGTATTTCTGACTTGGCACGCATGCTTAATTTATCGCGTTCTACCGTGCAAAGCCGTATGTTAAAACTTGAAGAAACAGGAGTTATAAAAGGCTATAGCGTAGATTACGGTGAAGACTATTTGACCAGTATGGTCTCGGCTCATGTATCTATAAAGGTGATGCAAAAACTCACCACTAAAACCAATTTAGAACTTAAACAGATTGATGCTATTTCCCAGCTTTATGCCATAAGTGGGGAGTTTGATTTAATTGCCGTAGTGCAAGCGCAAAACTTAGAAAAGCTAAGCCATTTACTTGATGATATAGGTAATTTAGATGGGGTAGAGCGCACAACGTCGTCAGTGATTTTAGAAACAAAATTTAAGCGTTAAAGTTAAGTGTTACTAAAGCGAAAGGTTACCTATTGATTTAACTTAATATTTAATTTTATCGAAGTTAGGTATTTTGGTAAAGCCTTACTATACTTATTGTAATTAACACAATTATTTAGCAATGGATTATGCCCACAACGTTATTTTTTGCACTTTTAACTTTAACTGAACCCTTAAAATTAGGTACCAATGTATCGCTTACAACACCAGATAATGCGGTTAACCAAGTGCAATGTATTTTACACAATATGGACATGACATTTGAGTTGCAATCGTTACCTTGGCTGAGGGCTCGTCGCGAGGTAAAACAAGATAGGTTGGATGGGTATTTTACAACGCATTTAACCTCTGAGATGAGCCAGTATGGTAAGTTGTCATCACCTATTTACCTAGAAAATTGGTACTGGTTTACTCATCCCGATAGCGTTAATAAAGACCCCAAAAAATTACGTTATGGCGTGGTCCATGGCAGTTATCAGGCTAATTGGTTTAAAACGCAAAATATTACCTCGCTGCTTGAAGTAAACTCGCTGGAAGAAATAGTAAACGTACTTCACCATCATAGAGTAGACAAAGTATTACTTGATTTAGATGACTTTAATAATGCTGCCAATCGCTTAGGTATTGACGCTTCATCCTACCCGCGCTCATTTTATCGTTATGTGCCTTTAGGTGTTTTTGCTGCTAATAAGCTTATTAATTCGCACCCTTCTTTTTTAGAAAAATTCAACGAAACGATTCCTCAATGTGCCCCTGCACCGTTTTATTTATCACAGGGTGAACAAGTACAAATACTAAATACATTGTTAGAGCCAATAAAGGCGTTAATTTCACAGCCAATAATTACCGATGCCGCGGCGCAAAGTAACCATATAAAGCTGAAAAACAAAGCGCTTAAACTCGCTGACGAGCATTGGATAAAAGAAGTCAAAACACATCAACATGATTTAGCTAAAAAAATGTTACTTACTGATGCTTCATTATATTTAAAACAATGGCAAAGGCAGTTCAAAGGCATAATTACCGAAATTATAGTGACAGATAAGCAAGGTAAAAATGTGGCTATAAGCAAAATCACCAGTGATTATTGGCAAGGGGATGAGAATAAATTTAGCCTCGTATACCAGCAGTCTTTAGCGTATCGCTTTGACAGTGTTGAATATGATGCTTCAACACATCATTTTCAGGTGCAATTAAGTCTTCCGATAAAAAATGCCAAGGGCGATCATATTGGCGTTATTATTTTGGGAGTTGATGTAGAAAAAGCGCTGCACTCATTTAATAACAACGCATTAAATTAATAGCGTGTGCAGCGTCTTATTAAAGCCCGCGTGTATAGCAAAATTTTGTGTAGCTATTTATTTACGGCAGTCTTTGGCGCTTGTCTGATAACGGTTTTTTGTGCTTCATTTAATTTAATAACGTAAGCATTTCCTCCTACCAGCCCTTTAAATTCTTCATCGGTAAAAATAAGTGTATTATCATCATAAAAGGTGATCGCTTCTTTTTGCGTGACGATACCTAAATCGATTCGAGACACATCACCAGAAAAAAACTTGTCGCCTTTAAAGTTTTCGAACAGCCAAATGCTTGTAGAATCAAGTAACACAAGTTTAGTCCTGTCAGGGCTAAGAGCAGCGGATGTGATCCAACAGAGTTTTTCTAGAGTTGTGCATGTTTTAAATGAATCAATTAACTGAGCATCAAAATTGGCTGCATGATCGCCCACTTTATAAACATTGGTTATGCCATCGAAAGGTTCGGTTCTATTTTTGGTAAATAAATATAAATGGCGTTTGTATTCTACAAAGGCTTCTAAATCAAAGTTGCGTTTGTTAGGGGTAATGGGAGTGCCATCCATTTCAGGATAGGTAAACTTAATAATTTCGGCTTCGGTGGTCTCTGTTTTTATATCTATTGGGTTTTCTATTTTATAGATAGTTAACCACTTTCTGTCGTTTTTATTATTGCCAAAATCACCTAAGAAAAAATGACCAAATTTATTTTGCGTCATGTCTTCCCAGTCTATATTTTTAGCATTTGTAACAAGGATTTCTTTTTCAATAGCGCCATCTTCGCCCAGGCGATAAAGTTTTGGGTCGTCACCGCCATCATTAATCGCCCACAAACGCTTTTTTTTATCAAACTCAATGCCTGAAATTTCTTTTAATTTAGGGTCTACTGATAATTGCTTTTTACTATAAAGGGTATGTATAGAAAGGCTTACAAAGGAGGCAAGTGCAATAAATACAATTACCGTAGTAAATAAAATGCTTTTTTTCAACATGAAATTTTTGGTATTTCAGAGACGTAAGATGCTGTGTATTATTACTTAAGCACACTGATAACGAAAGAATTTTATAGGTTAGTGTGAACCTTTATACGATTTTTTGCTCAATATATTAATAATAAAAAATGATTAAGTTGGTTTAATACTTGCTGTACATTAGTTTGTCATTAATAAGCGAAAATTTTTATCGTAATCGCACCTTATATGTGCAGCTAAAAACTTTTTTGCACTGTAATAATGCGTAAATAAAAATTTGTTTAAATTACCCGCGTTTAATGATGTTTAAATGCACCCCACATCGCCCTTTAAAGTGTTGTATCGGCCCTGTGGCAAAGATTAAGTACCCATTTTGGTTTAGTTGGAGCCTACTATGTTGAATAAACGTTTTTTCAAAACAAAAAATGAAGCTGAAGTTACCTTTGAGTTTACCCACCCTGATGCAGAGCAAGTAAGTTTACTTGGCGAATTTACCGATTGGCAGCCGGTGCCTATGAAGCTTAATAAAAAAGAAGGGGTCTTTAAATGTAAGCAACGCTTGCCAGTTGATCAGCAGTTTCATTTTCGTTATTTAATTAATGGTGATATTTGGGATAACGACCACCAAGCAGATGACTACCTACCTAATACATTTGGCACAGAAAATAGCATAGTGAACACTCAACGCATAAATTAAGGCGAGTAAATGGACGCACTTTCGCAGTTGTTTTATCTGCACGGTATCGGTTATGAGTTTACTAAATACACGGGCGAGCAGGTTATATTTAGCGAAGACACGCGCAAACGTGCCTTACAATGTTGTGGTGTAAATACCGAAGATGAACACCAAATAGCACAGCTTAATTATCAATTAGATGTTGCGCCTTGGTTAGAGTTAGCACCCGATACCAGCTTAGTGAATTTAACTGATAACCTTTTTTATATTCGCATAGATGAGCGTCAACGTGATTTACCTGTTGCGATAACGTTGCCAAAGTTAAACGTTACCTATGAGCGTGCTAATTTACATAATTTGGCCATCACTGGCGATTACTATGTACATGGCGTGCGTTATATTGAAGTAGCAGTGCCGTTAGGGGCTATTCCGGTAGGTTATCATCAGGCGCTGGTTAGTGTAGGGGAGCAAAGCAAAGAGATTCAATTGTGGGCCACCCCAGAAAAAGTTTTTCAAGTAGATGATACTAAGCGCACTGGGCTTTCGCTGCAGTTGTACACAGTTAAAAACAAAGCAGGCCTAGGTGTAGGGGATTTTAATGATTTACTAGAGCTATGTGATTTATGTGCTCAGCAGCACATGGACTACATATTACTCAACCCGTTACATTTACTGTTTGCACAGCAAAGTGAGCGAGCCAGTCCCTATAGCCCTAATAGCCGTGCGTTATTAAATCCTTTGTACATTTGTGTTGAACTATCAGCTGATGCTAAAAACAATCCACAATTAGATGCTTTGTTACACAGTGATGAGGTAAAAGCGCTTTTTAACAGCAATGAACAGTTTATAAATTATGAAAAAGTAAGCGCAGTTAAATATACATTATTTAAAGCGCTATTTAGTCATTTTGAAGCACATGCCAGCGCTTCACGACGCGATGAGTTTGCCCAGTTTTGCAAACAAAACGCCCAGACCCTAACTACGCTAAATTCAGCCAATCCTACCTTTGATTACTACTTACAATGGCAGGCTAAATTACAATTAAGCCATTGTCAGCAGCACTGTTTAAATAAAGGCATGGCAATAGGTTTAATTAATGACCTTGCTGTTGGTTGTGCAGGAGATGGCGTTGAGTATCAATCTCAGCAATCACTTTTTAGTGATAATGCCAATGTTGGCGCACCGCCAGACCCTTGGGCGCAAGCAGGGCAAAATTGGGGGCTGCCTGCGCTTAACCCGCAACAATTAAAAAATGATCACTTTGCCTTTTATCGCTCACTTATTAGCGCAAACATGCAAGGCGTTGGCGGTTTGCGCATTGATCATGTTATGGCACTAAGGCGCTTATGGTGGTGCTTTGAAAATAACCATACACAAGATGGCTGTTATGTTTATTACCCTTTCGAGCACTTATTGGCTATTTTAAAAATAGAGTCTCACCTTAATCAGTGCATAGTAATAGGTGAAGACTTAGGCATAGTCCCGCCCGAGGTAAAACACGCACTTGCTGTAAGTGGTATTTATTCAAATAGCTTATTTTATTTTGAAAAACAACATGATGGTGAGTTTTTACCGTTACAAGAATTACCTAAGCATTGTTTAATTATGATAGCGAATCATGACGTACCGCCATTTTGCGGCTGGTGGCAAACAGATGATTTAGATATTAAACGTCAGTATCAGCTTATTGATGATCAGCAGTACCAACAGCAATTGCACGAACGACAACAAGAAAAACAACGATTACTGCGTTTTATACGGTTACATAGCGCAGAGCAACTTAGCGAAACTAGCGATGCTATGTGCGTTTACGGTGAACTTGCCAAAGCACTTGCACGCAGTGAGACCCGTTTATTTGCACTTCAGCTTGATGATTTAGATAAACAAACGTATCCGGTGAATATACCCGGCACTAATACCGAATACCCAAATTGGCGCCGTGTTTTAACTCATTCAAGCAACGCTATTTTTAAAAATAATGCCAGTACCTTGGCTGCAGTTAATTCAATAAGGAAAGGATATGAGTAGTACCGCACCAAAGGATTCATTACAGACCCATTACGACGCACAGGTAACTGCACTACAAGGCGGCAGATTTAAAGACCCTTTTAGTTTTTTAGGGGCACATGCTTATAAAAATGGCTACGAAATACGCGTGTATTTACCCGCGGCTAAAAATGTAAATATTATTATTAATGATAAAAAAGTTATTGCTAAGCGTTATAACAGTAGCGATTTATTCATTGCAACAAGCAACGAAATGCCAACGCAACCTTATAAATGCAACGTTGAATATGCAAACTCAGCATTATGTTTTTACGATGAATATAGCTTTGCAAGCAGCCTAGATACAGATGCAATGTATTTATTTAACGAAGGCAGTTTAGAACATGCATATAAACATTTAGGCGCACACTTTATTAATCAACAAGGGGTTGATGGAGTGCGTTTTTGTGTGTGGGCGCCTAATGCAGCCAGTGTATCTGTTATTGGCGAATTTAACCTTTGGCAAGCTAATCGTCATTATATGCGTTTTCATCCTGCGTGTGGTGTATGGGAGCTTTTTATCGCAGGGCTTCAGCCCGATACCTGTTATAAATTTTCTATTGTGACACAGCAAGGCGATGTGCTTGAAAAAGCAGATCCGTTTGCCTTTAAAATGCAGCAAGCTCCGGGTACGGCCAGTGTGTTACAACAGCAAGCAACGCCTATTTCGCTCAGTGATAGCGAGCTTAAAAATCGTCAAAAGCGTAACCATATAGACGCGCCCATAAGTATTTACGAAGTGCACTTGGGTTCATGGCAAAGGGCTGAAGAAAACCGCTATTTAAGCTATAGCGAACTTGCCGACAAACTTGTTAATTACACGCTTGAAATGGGCTTTACGCATATTCAATTAATGCCAATAAGTGAATACCCGTTTGATGGCTCTTGGGGTTACCAGCCGGTGGGGTTGTTTGCACCAACTAGTCGTTTTGGTGATTACAGCAGTTTTAAATACTTTGTACAGCAGTGCCACAAAGCAAACTTAGGCGTGCTACTTGATTGGGTGCCCGGGCATTTTCCTAGTGATCCGCATGGTTTACACCACTTTGACGGCACGCATTTATTTGAACATGCCGATATTCGACAGGGCTTTCATCCTGATTGGAATACCTATATTTATAATTACGACCGCCCGGAGGTTAAAAGCTTTTTAATCTCTAATGCGATGTATTGGCTAGAGCAATTTGGCCTTGATGGACTGCGCGTAGATGCGGTGGCTTCAATGCTTTATTTAGATTACAGCCGCAAAGAAGGTGAATGGGTTGCCAATTGTTATGGTGGGCGAGAAAACCTTGGCGCTATTGAGTGCTTAAAGCAGGTAAATTTGCGTAGTTATAAAAATAATCCGGGCATTATGATGGTGGCTGAAGAGTCGACCGCGTGGCCGGGGGTCACTCAAAGTGTTGATCACAATGGCTTAGGCTTTGGCTACAAGTGGAATATGGGGTGGATGAACGACAGCCTTCATTACATGCAACATGATCCGCTTTATAGGCAGCATCATCATCACGAAATGACCTTTTCTATGGTGTACGCATTTAGCGAAAATTACATTTTACCGCTAAGTCATGACGAAGTTGTACATGGTAAAGGCTCGCTAATTGAAAAAATGCCCGGTGATGATTGGCAAAAATTTGCCAATTTACGTGCGTATTACGCATTTATGTGGGCGCACCCAGGTAAAAAGCTGCTGTTTATGGGCGGCGAAATAGCACAGCGAAAAGAGTGGGATCACAACCATTCTATTGATTGGCATTTGCTAGAACATAAAAGCCACCGCGGTATACAAAACACTGTACAAGCGCTTAATACTGTTTATAAAAAGTCGCCTGCACTGTATGAACTCGACTCAAGCCCTGCGGGTTTTGAATGGATAGATAACAACAATAACGAGCAAAGTATATTTAGTTTTGTACGTTATGCTAAAAATGCCCACGACTTTATTGTAGTAGTGGCAAACTTTACGCCTGTTTCTTATCAAGAGTATGAAATTGGTGTACCCGCAGCGGGTAAGTATAAGGTTATTTTAAACACCGATGATGACGCTTTTTTTGGCTCAGGTATTAAAGTAACAGCAAACAAAAACGCCACGGTTAGTAGCGTTAAGGCAAGCGCTCATGGCTTTTCGCATAGCATTAAAATTGCAGTGGGCGGGTTAACGACTATTTATTTACAAAAGGTTGAAGATGAGTAATCGATTTGAGGTTTCACATGGGCAACCACAGCCACTTGGCGCAACTATTAGCAGTGGCGGCGTTAACTTTAGCTTGTACGCACCTAAAGCAACACAAGCTTATGTGTGCTTATTTGATAAAAGTGGGCACTCTGAAATATTAAAAGTAACCATGCATATCAACGAAGGCGGTATATGGACAGCCCATGTAGCGCCCTTAGCCGAAGGCGCATTATATGGTTATCGCGTAGAAGGGGAGTACAGTCCTGAAAAAGGCCTGCTGTTTAACGAGCACAAGTTGCTGATTGACCCTTATGCTAAAGACTTATTTGGCGAATTTACATGGAGTGAGCGCCACTATGGGCAAATGCCTATTGGCACGAAAAGCACCGTTAATAATGCCATTGATATACCTAAATCACGGGTTGTTAATAGCCAGCCTTATAAACACAAAAAGCCAAACCATAGCTGGTCTAATACCGTTATTTATGAGTGCCATGTAAAAGGCGCCACGTGCCGACACCCTAATATCCCTAAAAATTTACAAGGTAAGTTTTTAGGCTTAAGCCACCCTAGCTTTATTGAGCATTTGCATAATTTAGGGGTCACCGCACTAGAGCTGCTCCCTGTACATGCTTTTATAAGTGAGCAGTTTTTAACAGCAAAAGGGCTGCAAAATTATTGGGGCTACAACACACTCAACTTTTTTACCCCCCATAAAGATTATTTAGTTGATGATGACATTAACGAATTTAAGCGCATGGTTAGTGAGCTTCATAAAGCGGATATAGAGGTTATTTTAGATGTGGTTTATAACCACACCGCAGAAGCGGGCGCCGATGGGCCGATTTTATCGCTCAGAGGGCTAGATAACCTAGCTTATTACCGGACGGTGGCTGATAAGCCTCAGGTGTATATAAACGATACAGGCTGCGGTAACACCATTAATATTGATCATCCTAAAACCTTAAAGCTGGTACTTGATAGCTTACGTTATTGGGTGCAAGTAATGGGAGTAGACGGATTTAGGTTTGATTTAGCCACCATTTTAGGCCGAAATGCCCATGGTTTTAATAGCGCCCATGCGTTTTTTCAAGCCATTGAGCAAGACCCTGTATTAAGTCGTGTAAAGCTTATTAGTGAGCCCTGGGATATAGGGCCAGGTGGCTATCAACTGGGGGCTTTTGCTGCACCTTGGCGAGAGTGGAATGACCAATACCGAGATGTAATACGCCGATTTTGGCAAAGCGAAGAAGGCGTTATTGCAAATGTAGCAAAACGTATTCATGGCTCATTTGATATTTTTGAGCACAGCCAGCGCGGGCCGCTAAACAGCATTAATTTTATTACCAGCCATGATGGTTTTACGCTTGCCGATTTGGTGAGTTATGAGCATAAACATAATGAAGCGAATGGCGAGCAAAATCGCGATGGCCACAGCGCTAATCATTCCACCAATTGTGGTGTTGAAGGATTTACTAATGATGCCAAAATTATTGCCCTAAGGCTGCAGCAACAAAAGAACTTTTTACTTACGCTAATACTCTCAAAAGGGGTGCCTATGATTGCCTCAGGCAGTGAAATGGGTCACTCGCAAGGGGGCAATAATAATGCGTATTGTCAAAATAACCGCACCAGTTGGTTGGCATGGAAAGACTCACAGCTAAATCATTCACTAACCCGATTTATTGACGATGTACTAAAAATAAGGCGTGGTCACAGTGCGTTTAAACACAGTGTGTTTTCAGAAGATATTGACGAGCGCTTTACGGTTAAATGGTTTACCGAGCAAGGCGTAAAAATGACCAACGAGCATTGGCACGAGCCACAGCGCCAGTTTTTAATGTATAGCTTGTTAGATAAGCAAAATAAATACGCCTTATTAATCATTTTAAATGCGAGTAAAAAAACAGTTTTTTGTAAGTTACCCCCATCGCCTATCGCGGCGCAATGGGACATGGTTTTATCAAGTGTACATAACGCATCGGTGAGTAGTAAAGAGGATGCAATAGTCGAAATTTCAGCACAAAGCAGCTGGGTTTTTAGTGCAAATTTAGAGGACGATGGTCATGTCTAAGCAAGACGAAAATGTGTGTGTGGTAAAAGGGTGGCAAGAAGGCCCTGTAATTGATGAAAGCACTTTAAAAGATGATTTAACTCGGCACTTTTATTACAGTTTAGGGCGTGACAAAGTGGGTGAGTCGCAACTGTATTTATATCATGCGCTTGCGCTGACAATCAGAGATCGGCTGGTTGCACGTTGCAGAGAAACCAAACAACAAATCAAGCAAGAAAAACGCCGTAAAACAGCTTACCTATCGCTAGAGTTTTTAATGGGTAGAGCACTTGGTAATGCAATTTTAAATCTCGACTTAGACGAGCAAGTCTCCAATGCACTGCAAGAGTATTGCACCACAATTGAAACCGTAGCCCAGGCAGAGCACGATGCAGGGCTAGGTAATGGTGGCCTTGGGCGTTTAGCTGCCTGCTTTTTAGATAGTTGTGCAAGCCTTGCGCTTCCCGTGGTTGGTTACGGTATTCGCTACGAATACGGTATGTTTAACCAATCATTAAAAAATGGCCACCAAGTTGAGCAACCCGATAACTGGCTTCGTGAGGGGCACCCGTGGGAGCTTGCCGCGCCTGAGCAATCACAACGAGTGAAGTTTTTTGGGCACGTACAAAGTTATACCGATAAACATGGGCGCGAACACCGTCAATGGGTTGGTTGTCACGACGTATTAGCTGTGCCATATGATGTGCCTATTCCTGGTTATAAAAACGACATTGTTAATACGCTAAGGCTATGGAAATCAGAAGCGACCGACGAATTTAACTTAACCGAGTTTAATGCGGGGAGTTATTCAGAAGCGGTAGCGCAAAAAAACCTAGCAGAACAAATCACAATGGTGCTTTACCCAAATGACAGCAGTGAAAATGGTAAAGAGCTTAGATTGCGCCAACAGTACTTTTTATCATCAGCGAGTATTCAAGATATCGTATCGCAATGGGTTGAACAATACGGCGAAGACTTTAGTGACTTTGCTGCACATCATGTATTTCAATTAAACGATACGCACCCAAGTATTGCCGTGGCAGAGTTAATGCGCATGTTAGTTGATGACTACGAGCTTGATTGGGATAACGCGTGGGAAATTACAACCAGCACAATGGCTTACACTAACCACACGCTATTGCCAGAGGCATTAGAAAAATGGTCAGTGCCGCTTTTTGCGAAACTATTGCCGCGAATTTTAGAAATTATTTATGAAATAAACGCCCGCTTTTTAGCGCAAGTGGCACAGCATTGGCCAGGCGATGCAAGTAAACAGCGCGCGCTTTCGTTAATTGAAGAAGGCGACGTGCCGCAAATACGCATGGCTTATTTAGCGATTGTGGGTAGCTATTCGGTAAATGGTGTGGCCGCACTACATACCCAACTTTTAAAAGAAGGGCTATTTAAAACCTTTTACGAGCTTTGGCCTAACAAGTTTAATAATAAAACCAACGGGGTTACCCCAAGGCGTTGGTTAGCACACTGCAACCCGGCCTTAAGTCATTTAATTACAGAAAAAATTGGCTCAAAATGGGTTAGCGATTTTGCAGATATAAGCCAATTACGCCGCTACTTCGACGACACTGCGTTTCATCAGCAATGGCAAAATGTTAAACGCGAAAATAAACAACGTCTCGTCGATTTAGTGAAAGAGCGCTGTGGTGTTGATTTTGATGTAGAGATGATGTTTGACGTACAAGTTAAACGTATTCACGAATACAAACGCCAGTTATTAAATGTACTTCATGTTATTCATTTATATGACCGTATACGCCGAGGCGATACCACAAACTTAGTACCACGTTGTGTGCTACTAGGGGGTAAAGCCGCCCCTGGTTATTACATGGCTAAAAAAATAATTAAGCTAATTAATAACGTAGCTGAGGTTATTAATAAAGACCCACTTGCAGCGCCTTATTTACGAGTTGCGTTTTTGCCAAATTATAATGTAACCGCCATGGAAACTATTTGCCCTGCAACCGATTTATCAGAGCAAGTATCGACCGCAGGTAAAGAAGCATCAGGCACCGGTAACATGAAGTTTATGATGAATGGTGCGCTTACTATTGGTACGTTAGATGGGGCGAATATTGAAATTAGAGACGCTGTTGGCGCTGATAACTTCTTTTTGTTTGGTGCGCAGGCTCATCAAATTGATGATATTAAATCGCGATATAACCCTTCTCATTTAATAGAGCAAAACAGCGACCTAAGCCATGTAATGCAGTTACTCGAAAGCGGGCAATTTAACCTGTTTGAGCCTAATTTATTTGACGACATTATTAATGCTATTAAAAGCCCTCACGATCCGTGGTTGGTTGCACATGACTTTGAAAGCTATGTGGCAGCGCAAAAGCAGGTAGAGGCTGCGTATCAAGACCAAACGCATTGGACGCAAATGAGTATTTTAAATGCGGCCGCAAGCGGCATATTTTCAAGCGATAGAACCATAAGCCAATACAGTGAAGATATTTGGCACCTAACCCCCCTAACTATTAGTGAAACAGACTTACACGCAACTACGAGCCATGCCACTAAGAGCACAGACTAAACGGAGAGAGTATTATGCCTAGTTATGCAAATCGTTACATAAGTAGCTTAACCCGAGATACGTACGCGTTAATACTGGCTGGTGGACGCGGCTCACGCTTACACGAATTGACAGATTGGCGCGCAAAGCCCGCTGTTTATTTTGGCGGTAAGCACCGTATTATCGATTTTCCATTATCAAATTGTATCAATTCGGGTGTGAGGCGTGTAGGCATAGCCACACAATATAAATCGCACTCTTTGATTCGCCATGTTAATCGCGCCTGGGGCCATTTTAAAAAGGAGCTGGGGGAGTCGGTTGAAATTTTACCCGCATCTCAGCGTAATGGTGATGAGTGGTATTGTGGAACTGCCGATGCGGTATTTCAAAACATGGATATTATTCGCCACGAACTGCCAAAATATGTGATGATTTTGTCAGGCGATCACGTTTATCGAATGGATTACGGCGCTTTATTAGCAGAGCATGTGCAAAAAGGCGCCGACATGACAGTATGTTGCCTTGAAGTACCTGTTGAAGAGGCTGCAGATACCTTTGGGGTAATGACCGTTGATGAAAAAAATCGGGTATGTCGCTTTGATGAGAAACCTTCGATCCCCAGCTCTGTCCCTGGTAAGCCAGGTACCTGCTTAGCCTCTATGGGCAACTATGTGTTTAATACTGAGTTTTTATTTGAGCAGCTAAAAAAAGATGCTGAAAATGAAGGTTCTGGCCGCGACTTTGGGCACGATATTATTCCGGCAATTATAGAAGAGCACAGTGTGTATGCGTTTCCGTTTAGAGATCCCATGCAAGAAGGGCAACCTTATTGGCGCGATGTAGGAACGTTAGACTCGTTTTGGGAAGCCAATATGGAATTGGTAATGCCCGAGCCACAGCTAGATCTATACGATCCAACCTGGCCTATTTGGACCTACCAAGAGCAGTTGCCACCGGCTAAGTTTATTTTTGATGATGAAGATAGACGAGGTATGGCGGTAGACTCAACGGTATCAGGAGGGTGTATTGTATCGGGCTCAGTGGTTAGAAAATCACTGCTGTTTTCAAACGTGCACGTGCGTTCATTTTGCGAAATAGAGCAATCAGTAATTTTACCCGGAGCTCTCATTAATCGTCATTGTAAAATTAAGCGAGCCATAATTGATCGAAGCTGTGAAATACCCGCAGGGCTTGAAATTGGCTACGATAGAAAAGCCGATGAAGAAAATGGCTTTAGGGTGTCTAAAAAAGGCATCGTATTAGTCACCCGTGATATGCTCACGGAACTTGCTAAAAAGCTTGAACGTCAAGCACACGAAAATAAAAAGTTCGCTTAAAATCGGATGCGAATAACAAAGGTTAAGGAAGTAGTAAATAAATGCATGTATTAATGGTTGCCGCAGAAAACGATGCTCTACCAAACGCTAAAGTGGGCGGGGTAGCAGATGTAGTCAGAGATGCCCCAAAAGCACTAGCAGCACAAGGCGTGAGCGTAGATGTTGTTATTCCTGATTATGGGTTTGAGCAACTGCAACGTGAATATATAGGTGATGTCACTGTTATATTTAGAGCGCAGCCACAGGTATTATCTTTATTTAAAATAAGTGATGACAACACACACATTAATCAATTTGTTATTTCGCACCCACTGTTTAGCCAATCGGGTTCGGTGTATTGCAATGACGAACCCGGGCGACCTTTTGCTACTGATGCAACAAAATATGCATTATTTAGTGCCGCTCTATGTGAAGCGCTGCTTCAGGGTTTAATAACGCGCCCTCAAGCACTGCATTTACACGATTGGCATAGCGCGTGTGTCGCCGTATTATTAAAATTTGATAAACGCTACGATACGCTCGCTAATTTACATATTGCCTATACAGTTCATAATTTAGCACTGCAAGGGATCAGGCCTTTTAAACACGACGACTCGAGTTTAGAGGCTTGGTTTCCTTCGTTAGGTTATAACGGGCAACATTTGTGCGATCCTCGTTACCCACACTGTTTTAACCCTATGCGCAGTGCTATAAATTTGGCAGATAAAGTTCATTTAGTCTCACCTACTTACAGTACCGAGGTACTAAAGCCGAGTAATTATCAGCAAGGTTTTTTTGGTGGAGAAGGCTTAGAGCTTGATTTACAAAATCAATCGGCTCAAGGCAAGGTGGTGGGAATATTAAATGGCTGTGAATACCCTGAGAAAAACCCTGAGCAGGTTACTTTATCGCGCTTGTATGAGCGTATTGAATATACTTTATTTAACTGGATGGCAAAACATGAGCAGCTTGAAACGAGCTACTATGTGGCGCATCAGCGCATGCTGCAGTTTAAAAACACGCCTATAGATGGGCCCCTCGTAACAAGTGTTGGCAGGCTGACCGAGCAAAAGGTGTTATTACTTTGCCAACAATACGGTAATGCATTAGCGCTTGATAAAGTGTGTGAAATAATTAACCGTTTTAATGGTCGTCTTATTATTTTAGGCTCTGGTGACAAAGCCCTTGAAAGCATTTTCACCAAGGCCATGGCACGCAATGCAAACTTATTGTTTTTAAAAGGTTATGGGCAAGGTATTGGCGATAGCCTATATGAGCTAGGGGATTTATTTTTAATGCCAAGCTCGTTTGAACCTTGCGGAATTAGTCAAATGCTTGCTATGCGCGCAGGGCAACCTTGTTTAGTACACAGTGTTGGCGGTTTAAAAGACACCGTAAGCCACAACAACAATGGCTTTGCATTTTCTGGCGGCTCGTTGAATGAACAAGTTGATGGGTTAATGACATGCTTAACTGAAACCCTTACGCTAAAACAGCAAAATCCTAAGCAATGGAGTAACATTACAGCTAATGCTAAAGGAGCACGTTTTTCGTGGGAAACGGTCGCTGCTGATTATATTTCAAGCATGTATTGCTAAATCATTAAAATTAAACGCAGTAGAAGTGACATTTATACCTATTTACGCTATTAATTACTTAGTTTGAGTATAAAAATAAGAAGTAGGTAATGTGTCTGTATTTGTTGCAAGGCAAGCAATATTCAATCGTAAGCAAAATGTAGTTGCTTACGAGCTTTTATTTCGTAATAGTGCTGAAAACTTTTTTCCCGATATAGAAGAAGGTCAAGCAACTGCTCGCCTAATAATGGAAAACCAGCTTAATTTAGGCACACGCCACATCACCTCAGGTAAAACGGCACTGATAAATATAGGCCCAGACTCTTTAAAGCACAATTTATGTGACTTTTTACCCTGTAAAGATGTGGTCATTGAGCTGTTAGAAACCATTGAACCCACCGATGATAACTATCAGCTTTGCAGAGAGCTTTTTCATAAAAACTATAAACTCGCATTAGATGACTTTGTTTATAACGAGCAATGGGAGCGATTTTTAAAGTTTATTAAGCTAGTAAAGTTTGATATTGCGCAAACGCCTTTATCAGATATTGCCGAGATTGTAGAAAAACTAAAACAGCATAAAAAAATAAAAATATTAGCAGAAAAAATAGAAACCCAAGCAGATTATCACCAAGCACATAAAATGGGGTTTGATTACTTTCAAGGCTACTTTTTTGCCAAGCCCACAATGCACGAACAGCAAGACATTGATTATAACTATGCGTTAGTTGTGGCTATTTACGCGCAAGTAATGAAACCAAGCCCAGATATAAAGCAAATTAGTGCGTTATTTGAAGCCGATGCGGCCTTGGCTTATAAGCTTATGCGGCTAATTAACAGCGGTGTTTTTCCTATTCAGAGTAAAATATCATCTATTAAGCAGGCGTTAGTGTATTTAGGGCATGAGCGTTTAAAAAAGTTTGTTAGTTTAATTGTTACCGCGCACACCGCGGGTAAAAAGCCAGCAGAACTAATGCAAGTGTGTGTAGTTAGAGCACGCTTTTGTGAGCTAATAGCAAAGCAGGTGTCTAAATCGTTGGCGGGTGAGGCGTTTTTAACCGGCTTGTTTTCGTTACTAGATGCCATACTCGATCAACCTATGAGTTTATTAGTCGAAAAGTTACCTTTTCCTGATGATATTAAAGCGGCATTATTAAACGAAAAAAACACCCTATATTATATTTTAAATGTAGTACAAGCGTACGAAACAGGTAGCTGGTGGACATTAGAAAAAGCCGTTATATTACTTAATGTTAAAAGTGATGTGCTGCCAGGATTATATAATCAAGCCGTAGATTGGGCAGATAATTATAAAAATAATAGTTAAAGGACAGTAACCGCTCATTATGCGAAATTATAATATGGACTTTATTCGCGGCATTGCCGTGCTTTGCTTAGTGTATATGAATGGCTATGCGTTTGGCTTAATGGATTATAGCTATATTCCTTTATCTACCTCCCCTTTTAGTGACACCCTTATCCATGCTGTGAGTACTTTTTTTGTTGATGGCCGATTTAGAACGCTGTTTAGCTTACTGTTTGGGGCAGGGCTTTATATTCAATGGCAAAAAGTTAAATCAACAGCGCCTTTAAAAGCGCGATTGCATTGGCTTATCATTTTTGGTTTGGTACATGGTTTTTTACTTTGGGCTGGCGACATTTTATTTTTGTACGGTGTATCTGGCTGGTTTGTTCTAAAATATTTGCAAAGTAATAACCAACTGCTTGTAAAAAGGGCAGGGGAGTTTCTTTTAATTGGTTGTGTAGTCACGGGGTTGGTGCTCTTTAGTGCACCAGATGAGGTCGTTTATCGTGATTCAGCACAGTATATCGATTTATATAGCCCGTATTACAGCGATTACTTTTTGAGTAATCTAGGTATGAATGTATTAATGCTGGTAGTTGTTCCTATCATGATCATGTGGCTGTGCGTAGGGCTAATGCTGATTGGCATATATTTATATAAAAATGAGGTTTTTAGTAAAGGTTTAACTAAGCCGCACCTTATTGTTTGTATAGCTGGCGCCTTTATTTTTTCAGGCATGAGGCTTTATGCGTCAAAGTTCACAGGGGGAGCAGGGTTCGCCATACAAGAGTTTATAAATACCTTTGCCGCATTGTTCATGGCTGTATTTTATATTCATCTCATCGTTAAATTTTGCAATAACAGTGCCCATGTGGGTCGGCTTATTCAGCAAGCTGGGCGTTTAGCCTTTACCTTATATATATGCCAAACACTTATGCAGCTGTTGCTTTATAAAGTGTTGTATCCGCAGTGGGTATTAAGTTTTAACCGAATAGACTATTGGATAATCGCGACTGGCCTAGTTAGCGTGCAGCTATTGTTTACAGCTTTATATTGTCGCTATTATGAGCAAGGGCCACTGGAATATGTTTGGCGCAGGTTAACTCAAGCAAAAATTGCAAAAATTAATGCGTAAAGGTTTAAATTAGGGGCGAAAAATAATGGCGTGTGGTTTACACTAGTCGCCTTTAAAATTAGGACCATTAAGTGCCATGACCGAATTAAAACGTTTAAATAAATTTATTAGTGAAACAGGTTTTTGTTCACGCCGTGAAGCCGATAAATATATTGAGCAAGGTCGTGTAACGGTTAATGGTAATACGCCTGAAATGGGCGTAAAAGTGGCTGATACCGATACTGTTTTAGTAGATGGAAAACAGCTGCGCGAAAAACCAAAACGCGTGTACATTGCGTATAATAAGCCAGTGGGTATTACCTGTACCACCGAGAGTAAAATTCAAAGTAATATTGTCAAAGCCGTTAATTATCCCACCCGTATATTTCCTATCGGCCGTTTAGATAGACCTTCAGAAGGATTGATTTTTTTAACTAACGAAGGCGATATCGTTAATAAAATTTTGCGAGCGGGTAATAACCACGAAAAAGAATACGTGGTGACAGTTGATAAACCACTAAATCGCCAATTTGTGAGCAAAATGGCCAACGGTATTCCTATTTTAGATACCGTTACAAAAAAATGTAAAGTGACACAAACAGCTCCGCAAGAATTCAAAATAGTGCTTACGCAGGGGTTAAATCGCCAAATTCGTCGTATGTGTGAATACCTAGGTTATGAAGTTGTGACCCTTAAACGTACCCGCATTATGAATGTAACGTTAAAGGGCTTAAAAGTAGGCCAGTGGCGACATTTAACCGACGTAGAAATGGCGCAAATTAATGACTCCATTGCTGATTCGGGTAAAACGCAAGAGCACTCGGTTGATACCAATAAGCAAAATGCCAATAACAAAGGCGAGCCTAAAAAGCGTGATTTTCAGGGTGAAAACCCACGCGCCTTTAATAATGAGCGAGGCACTCGCACTCAAAGAAGTAATACCCCTTTTCAAAAGCGCTCAACCACCTATGTAGGTAAAGGGGGCGCTAGCAAAAATACGCAAGGCGATAGCAAAAGTGCAAACAACAAAAAGCCAGCAAACGGTAAAGCGCGTTCATCTGGCACATTAAGTTTAAAAAAATAGCGTGCGCACTTACCATTGTATTTGATGTACAACGTTACCGAGTGGGCTTTTAACTCCCACGATGTTTATTTTCTCATTTTTTAGCCGCTTTAATGCTGGTTTATCTAAATACCACCTAAAAGAGCGCTTTCTGTAAGTTTGTAAATCAAGCACAACCAGTTTTGCGCAGCTGTATTCGTAATCACTCGGACACGCCTCTACAGCCAGTAGCTGGTACTCTTGCTGCCAGCTATTGTCGCTATAATAATACGTCCATAACTTTACTGAAATACAAAAACTAGCCCACAGCCATAAATAAACTAAAACCGGTATAAACAAAATACCCAGCCAGCCCCTAAGCTTCCCATCATCCTCTAAGTAGTCTTTAAAATTTGATTTAAATGTTATGCATGCGTTGTACTTTTTGTATCCGTACATCCCCCCTGCAATACTAATTATTACTGACAAAACAGGAAGCAGCTTATGTGTTAAAAAATCATAAGCGGTATTGGCAATAAAGGGGGGATCGAGATTTTCATCCCAAGCAATAAAAAATAGGGGTGGGAATAGTAAACTAGCGGTAATTATTATTCTAAAAAGTTGTTTTGCTGTCATTTGAGGGGTTATTTATAAAACACAACGCCAATATAAAGTAAAAAAAGCTCTAAATAAACGGCTAATGTAGATACGCTGTTTTTAGAGCGCAGTCGTTTAATTAAATCGTAAGTACCGTCAAACATGCCTGTTATTACCAGTGCAATACCGCCCGTGAAACGGTAGTTGTTTAAATCTACATTGCCATTTTCGTCGGTAATAAAGCTAAAATAGCCAAAGAGAATACAAATACAACCTAGTTTATTATGTCCATCTTTAACCTCGGTTTAAATAATAAAAAACGCAGCTACTGTGAGGTAAGCTGCGTTTTAAACGTGCTGTAAGGCTTTTAAATTACTTTCTAGGCTCGTAGTCTATTCTAAATACAACAGTATAAAGCACAGGTACTACGATAAGCGTAAGTATGGTTGCAAAACCTAAACCAAACATAATAGTTACCGCCATTGACTGGAAGAACACGTCAAACAACAGCGGGATCATACCTAAAATGGTGGTAATAGCCGCCATGGCTACAGGGCGTACACGGCTAACGCCAGATTCAAACACAGCTTGATAAGGCGATTTACCATCGCGAAGCTCAAGATTTATTTGATCGACCAACACTATGCCGTTTTTAATCAGCATCCCGCTTAAACTTAGTAATCCAAGTAGTGCCATAAAGCTAAATGGCGCATTCATTATTAACATGCCCGCACTCACACCAATAATGGCAAGTGGCACTGTAGCCCAAATAACTAGAGGCTGTTTAAGTGAATTGAACAGCAGTACGGTTACCGCAAACATCGCTAAATAACCCAGCGGTAATGAGCCAAATATAGCGGCTTGCGCATCCGATGACGACTCATACTCGCCGCCCCATTCTAATTTATAGCCACGCGGTAGCTCTATTGCTTCTACGGGTCCGCGCACGCGTGCAAATAACTTAGCGGCAGTTTCATCGCCTAATACGTTGTGATCGGCCATTACCGTTATTGTGCGCTTTCGGTCGCGGCGCATAATTAGGCTGTCTTCCCATTCAACCACAAATTCGTCAACCACTTGTGTTACTGGCACAAATACACCCAGTACTGGGCTGTATATTTGTAAATCGTGAACGCTTTCTACATTTAGGCGCTCATTTGCCGGTGAGCGAGCAATAATTGGCAGAAGTTGCGTACCATCGCGGTATACACCCACTTGCTTGCCTGAAAGGCTAGTAAGCAGAACATCATCAAGGTCTGACTTACTAATACCTAAGCGGCGCGCTTTTTGTTCGTTAAATTGTGGACGAATCATTTTAGTACGTGCCCGCCAATCATCACGAATATTATAAGCGCCGTCGTCCTGTGCGATCACTTCTTCAGCCTGGGCGGCTAATTGTCTAAGTATTACCGGATCAGGGCCTGTAAAGCGTGCTTCAATTTTAGCATCGGTGGAGGGGCCAATTTCCATAGGCTTAATTTTAAGCTCAGCTGAAAGCGGTGTATTTTGCGAGTATTCACGCACTTTTTTCATTACTACAGCCACCGCCTCGCGGTTTTTTACTCTAATAATGAGCTGCCCGTATGACGAGTACGACTTTTGCGGTGCATAAGTAAGCATAAAGCGTGGAGCACCTTGGCCTGTAGTACTGGTTATTTCTTCAACTAGCTCTTCTTTTTGAAGGTAGTTTTCAAGCTTTTTAATTCCCTCTAGCGTTGCTCTTATGTCGGAGCCTTGTTGCTGCCAGTAATCTACATAAAACATAGGCGTGTTAGAGGCGGGGAAAAACGATTGTTTAACCGCACCAAAACCAACCACAGCCGAGCAAAGGAGCACGACCATAAGCACAAGCGTGGTTTTACGATAATGCATAGACACATCTAAAAGTGCTTTATAGCCGGTAAAAATAAAGCCTTGGTATGGGTCGTCATTTTCCTCTTCGCCCTCAGCATTTTTAGCTTTTTTAAATTCATCTTGTTTAAACATTAAATTTGCAAAAAATGGCGTAAGCGTAATGGCGGTGATCCAGCTTAGTAAAAGCGATATAAACAATACCCAAAATAAGCTACCCGCAAATTCACCGGTCGCATCAGAGCTCAAGCCAATAGGGGCAAACGCAGTAATACCAATAACTGTAGCGCCTAGTAGCGGCCATTTAGTTTGTTCTACAATATTAACTGCAGCTTTTAACTTAGTTTGGCCACGCTTTAAATTTATTAATATGCCTTCGGTTACTACTATGGCGTTATCTACCAGCATACCAAGGGCAATAATAAGCGCACCCAGAGAAATACGTTGCAGGTCTATGGCGAACAACTTCATAAATATAAAGGTGCCTAAAACGGTGAGTAATAAAATACCGCCAATTAAAATACCACTTTTTAACCCCATAAATATAAGCAGTACCACAATTACAATGGCAATCGCCTCTACTAGGCTGACAATAAAGCCATCTACCGATTTTTCTACTTCTTTAGGTTGGTTATACACCGATTCTACATGTATGCCATGTGGGCGCTGGTATTCAAGCTCTGCTAAGTGCTCGTCAATACGTTTACCTACATCTACTACGTTCACGCTATTCATAAACGAAACGCCAATTAAAAGCGCTTGTTCTGAGTTGTAGCGAATAACATTGCTGGGTACTTCTGCGTATTCTCTAAATACTTTGGCTACATCACCTAAGTAAATAAGCTCGCTAGCACCGGGTTTAGATATAAGTAGGGTTTCGAGCTCTTTAACATCTTTAAATTCGCCGGTTGGGTGAAAGCGTATAGACTCATCACCCACTCTAATTTTACCTGCGTTAGAGACTGTATTTTGCGATTGCAGTAAACCAAAAATATGGCTTGGGGCAATTCCGAGCTGCGCTAATTTACGGGTAGACACTTCAACCATTACTTGAGGCTGTTGCTCACCAGCAATGGTCACTTTACTCACACCTTTAACCAGTACGAGTTCACGCTTTAAGTAATCGGTGTAATCTTTAAGTTCATCATAAGAGTAGCCATCGCCGGTAACCGCATACATAACGCCGTATACATCACCAAAGTCATCTAAAATGGTGCTTGGGTAAACGCCACTCGGGAGTGAAGGCGCTAAGTCGTTAATTTTACGGCGCATTTCATCCCAAATTTGGCGCAGCTGTTCTTTTCGGTAGGTGCTTTTCATTTCTACCGATATTTGCGACTTACCATTTGATGAAATAGAGGTCACATAATCTACGTAGGGGAGTTGCTGAATTGCATTTTCGATAGGAAAGGTGACTTCTTCCTCTACTTGTTGTGGCGATGCACCCGGATACATAGTAATAACCATGGCGGTTTTAAGCGTAAACTCTGGGTCTTCTAGTTGGCCTAAATCAAAGTACGACACACTCCCGCCAATTAACAGCAGTAGTGCAAACATCCAGCTAATTATTTTTTTCTCTATGGAGAGTTGCGCAAAGCTCATAATTATAAGCCTCGCTCTTTATTCCATGGACGTACTTTCATGCCTTCATCTAATGAGTGCACGCCAGCAGAGACGACAATTTGGCCTTCTTTAATACCGCTTAGCACTTCAATACCGTCGCGGTGTACTTGGCCCACTTTAACGGCTTGTTTATTAACAACACCGGTTTCTGGGTTATATATCCACACATAGGCGTTATCCGACACGCTTTCTTTAGCTTCAGAAAAAACCGACTCTACCGGTAAAATAGTGTAAGCCACTTGCGAGCTGGTTACTTTTGATAAATCGATAAATACACGGCCCGTCATCCCTGCAAGTAGGTTAAAGTCTTTAGGTACTGGCAGCGAAAAAACAACTTTGTAGGTAAGCGTAGTAGGATCGGCCTGCGTATCCCACTCTTTTAAGTCAAGGGTGTACTCTTTATTATCATAACCGTCAAACACAACGGTAGGGTGGTAGTCGCTGCCTTTTTTAATGCGCGCTATTATTTTTTCAGGAACTTGGATTTCTACATCCATTAAATCGCGGGTTTCTAGGCGTAAAATGTTTTGCTTGGCTTGAATGTTTTCAAAGTTTTTAACAAATACTTTGGCTACAGTCCCTGCAAATGGGGCGCGCAGTTCGCTGTATTCTAGGTTGGTTTCGGCAATTTTAAAGGCAGACTCTGCCACTTGCATATTGGCTAATGCTTCATCGTACTCTGATTGACTCGCGATTCTTTTTTCAAGTAATTGTTCAATGCGGCTAAGTTGTGATTTAGCAAGCTCATAACGGGCTTTTCTATCATCGTATTGTAATTGAAAGTCTTCTGGGTCAAGCTTTGCTAAAAGTTGCCCTTTTTCAACTTCTTCACCTGCTAATACCGGAAACTCAACTAGTTCACCATTGACTCTAAATGCTAAGTACGAGCCTTGGTTAGCAACCACTTCAGCAGGAAAGCTGCGCACATTTGTTTGCGAATCATGTCCTATATTGAATAACTTTACAGGCCTAATGGGCTCTTCTTTTACTTGCTTTTCTGGCTCTGAACAGGCCATTAAGGTAAGTAAAGTCGTAGTAAGTATACATAGACGAAAGAGTTTCATGTCTTCTCCGTGGCAATGATGGGCAAAATAATTAAGTGCAGGATACGCCGCAACCATATAAAATAAAATTCATTAAATTTTAGAAACATAATAAGTTTTATTTATGATCATGTTGAGCGCAGTATGAAGCTGAATCAATTACAAATTTTAGATGCCATTGTACAAAGTGCAAGTTTAAGTGGCGCGGCGCTTAAATTACATAAAACTCAACCTGCGCTTACATTAGCAATTAAAAACCTAGAGGCAAAAATTGGCTTTGAACTACTTGATAGAAGTAAGTACCGATTACAGTTAACTGAAAAAGGGCGTGTTTTTCATCGCGAAGCACAACAATTATTGCATGCAAATGATGAGCTAGCACAGCTTGCTAAAGAGCTTGCACTGGGTAACGAGCCACAATATCGAATTTGCTACGAGCAAATTTGTCAAAAAGACAGTTATAACGAGATCATAAGTAATACTTTTAGACTATTTAAGCGTACAGAGTTTAATTTAACCAGTGGCAAACGCTTTGTCTCTTTAGAGCAAGTAAATAGTGGGCAAGTGGAGTTAGGCATCGGCCCCTGGTTTGACTTATTTCATGCAACAGGGCACTTAGAAAGCCTACCAATTGGTAAATTAAACATTGGAATTATTGCATCTACTAAAGCGTTTCCTAAGTACATGACCTTTAACGAGCTACAAAATTACCCGTGTTTGGCCATGTTTGAAAGTGACTTAAGCATAGACAGCGACAAGCTTTCTTACTCAAAAGGCTCTGCCTTAATGAAGATTGACGATGTAACCAATTTAAAGTCGTTTTTGCTTGCTGGTGCCGGCTGGGCAATGATGAACATAGATTATTGTGGCCCTGAAATAGAAGCCGGGCTGTTGCAGCAAATACAGATAAACGACAGAGAAGATGAGTTTGGTATAGAAGTACGTGCATTTAGGCGTGATGCAATACACCATGGCCCTGTCGCACGCTCTATTTGGGAGCAATTTAAAGTACTCAGTGAGGCGTACGTTAATGACAGATAATATTGATAAAGAAACCCTCATCTACACCATTATTGCAAATATACCTGCAGGTTTTGTAGCAAGTTACGGGCAAGTAGCAACGCTTGCCGGTTATCCGCAAAATTCACGCTTAGTAGGGCGCCTTTTAAAGCAAATGCCAGATGATTCTGTTATACCGTGGCACAGAGTAGTAAACAGCCAAGGTAAAATATCATTTCCTGCAGGCAGTGATAAATACCAAGAGCAGCGCCAAAAGCTATTATTAGAAGGGGTTAGCTTTAAAAACGACAAAGTAAATATGCGCGAGTGTAGATGGCAGTAGTGAATGTATTTTCGTAAAAGAGCTTTTAAAGGCTGCTTTATTACAAGTGTGCGGCTTACTTTTTTTGTTTTTAGCTATCGTAAATCTACAAAAAATAGGGTTATTCAGCTTGTAGTTTACCTTTTCCACAACCTCCTTATCTAGCTTTGTGAATGAAAAACTTACAATGATAAGCGATATATTTTCTATTTCTTACACAACAAAAATATATTCGGCAAAGTAAAAAACACCTCCACACCTACCTATAGCTAAAATGGCATTAAATCAATTAAGCGTCGAGATTTGGCATAACACTTGAACTACTTATTAGTTGTAAATAGATATTGAGCATACCAAATGTTGGCTCAAGGGCGCGTTTAAAAATGGTATCTCATTTACATTAAGGTAAAAACGTAAGTAATCCTCAAGCCATCTTAAAAGTGAATGATAAATTATTTGAAAAATACGTTTTTTCACATCGCTAGTGATAAATGAAGAAGCTGATGAAGTGTAAATGTTTAGTTTTAAGCATGAGGGTTATTAAAACCAAATATTAAGGACTAACAAACTATGACTGACCCAACTTTATTGATTTTGATGTATTTTGTGATCCCTGTGTGGCTTGCTGCTGGCATTGCTGATTGGTTTTGTCATCGACGTAGTAATATTTCTACAACCAGCGGTGCTAAAGAGTCATTTATTCATTTATTAATGTTTGCCGAGGTGGGCATTCCGTTAATCCTCGTTTTAATATTTGAAGTTAATAGTTTGATTATTGCCATTTGTATTGTGTTGTTTTTTCTGCATGAGCTTACAGCAATGTGGGATGTAACTTATGCGGTAAGTAAGCGAAGGGTAGGGCCGGTAGAGCAACATATACACAGTTTTTTAGAAATGATACCCCTATTAGCTTTGGTATTAATTATTGCGCGCCATTGGGAACAATTTACCGCTTTATTTACACCTGGCGGCTTTCCTCCTGACTTTACGCTGCAATTAAAAGCCTCTCCTTTACCAATAACTTACTTGGCAACGGTGCTATTTATAGCACTTGCGCTAGAATTTACGCCTTATTTAGAAGAGTTCATTCGCGGTATACGTGCTAAAAAAGGTAACACTTAATCGGCTTAAGTTATTTATGCAGTTAATTTATGCGTGTCTAACTCGGCGCACTCTTGCTCACACTGAGCTAAATAGTGCTGTATGAACACAGGTTTTTAGTACCAAGCTAAGATGTTGTCTAAGGTATTGTTAACCAGAGCCTCACCAATACTTAGTGGGGCTTATTTAGGTATAATTGAAAAAAGGCAAGGTAAAAATAGCGGCGTATATACGCCGCTATTATTTTATAAACTCAATAAGCTAAGATTAACTAATATAAGTGAACCAGCATGATTAAGGTAGATGCTGCCCACCTGTAACACCCATTATTTCAGCGGTAATGTAACTTGACTCTTGCGATGCTAAGTATACATAGGTGGGTGCTAGTTCAGCAGGCTGGCCTGGTCTACCTAATGGTACGTTATCACCAAATTCAGGCAATTTTTTAGCCGGTTGGCCGCCACTTTGTTGAAGCGGGGTCCAAATTGGCCCTGGAGCAACCCCATTAACCCGAATGCCTTTATCAATAACCATTTTTGCTAAACTTTTAGTAAAGCTTGTAATTGCGCCCTTAGTCGATGCGTAATCAAGAAGCCCAGCAGAGGGTTGATAGCATTGGATAGAGGTTGTATTAATAATACTAGCGCCCAGTGGCATATGTTTTACCGCCGCTTTTGTTATCCAAAACATAGCAAATACATTTGTTGCATATGTTTGGCAAAATTGCTCGGTAGATAAATCGTCTAGCTCGGCAACAAACTGTTGCTTACCCGCATTATTCACTAATATGTCGATTGAGCCTAAGTTTTCAACGCTTTGCGCCACAAGGTCGTTACAAAAACTCTCATCAGAGATATCGCCTGCAATTCCCCATGCTTTGTTACCGGTGGCTTTTAAAATATCGAGTGTTTCTTTCGCATCGGCTTCTTCGCTGGCTAAGTAATTAATAACCACATCGGCACCTTCTCTGGCAAATGCAATGGCAACCGCTCTGCCAATGCCCGAGTCGCCCCCGGTGATCAACGCCTTGCGACCCTTTAACCTGTCGCTACCTACATAGGTATCTTCGCCGTGATCTGCTTTAGGTTTTAAAATTTCATCTAGGCCTGGGTCTGGTTGATCACTGTCTTTTTCGGTCCGTCCCATTTGATATTGGCTTCTAGGGTCTTGCATCGTAAATTGGTTAGTTGGCATATCAACGTCTCCTTTAATGTAAAGTTTAAGTTGGATTAACTGCATGTAATCGTAAAGAGCCTAATGGTAGATAACGCAGCAATGCTTGTTACCTATCTCTTTGCTTGGCAGGAATAGACGTAAAAGTGAGTGTGGTTGTAAAATATTGAGTATAAGTAGCAACTGACTAATCTAGCACTTGCCTCAATTGTAGAGTCAGCTTGTAATGCGCCCACTTTGTATCTCCTTTAACGTATTTGCTTGGCCAAGGTTTTACTGACCATTTATATTGAAGGAGCAATAGATATACCATAGCGTTACATTTAAAATATGAAGCTATGTTACTTATTTTAATGCATTTATTTTTAAACTAAGAAAAGAGTAAGTGAATAAAATGGGTAAAAAATGGATAAGAGTACCGAAAATGTTACACGCTGTTTATCGAGCTAGTTAATTAGGCGAGTAATGACAGTGATAGGCTTATAGTCAAAGCCGTAAATAACAGCGTTTTGATTAAGGCTTAGGTGATAACGCCTAAGCTACAACGCGCTTTTATATAAAAGGGTAGCCAAATTAATGCGGTTTATGTGCATAGCGTAAAATTACTAATTACATGCATTAATACACGTAATTAGTAATTGAAATGTAGTGGCACACACACCCAGCTATTACAAAGAGGTGCCAAATTGCGTGGCTAAATTGAGTGCTTTTAGCGCTATAAAATAATGTACCTAAGCTATAAAAAATGCCGCCGGCCAGTAACCAGTACAGTGCTTTTACATCAATATTTAAATAAAGTGGGTATACAATCGCAAGGGCAAACCAGCCCATAAGTAAGTAGGTAGCCAGCGAGACTTTTTTATTACCATTTTTAACTAGCACTTTATAAGCAACGCCACCAAGCGCGATTGCCCAAATAAAGCTCAGTGTGCCCCAAGACCACAATCCATTAAGAGATAGCAACAAAAATGGGGTGTACGTACCTGCTATTAATACGTAAATAGCGCAGTGATCGCACTTTTTATAAAAAGCGCGTAATTTTGGCTGTACACTGGCGTGATAAAGTGTGGATGATAAAAACAATACAAATAAACTAGCCCCATATACAGCGGTACTAATATAAGCTTTTACGCTGGTGGCTTGTTTAAATAAATCCCACATTACAAACACAGCAAAAAATACTCCCAGTGCATGGCTTAATACATTGAGTTTTTCTTCTTTGCGAGAATAGGGTGCCTCTATAGTCATACTAGTCCTACCACTTATTAATTAAACTTGAGTGTACAGGTGTACGCTCAATGTTTCAATGTCAGCATTGTTACTGTAAATTAGTCACCGTACTTTTATTGATTTTAAAGGGAATTAATCGGGTATAGTGTGGTCGTATAGTCTCAATTAATTAAGGCACGTTTATCATGAAAAAAAAGCTCAAAGCCGTTTTACTTACTGCCATTGTGTATCCTGGGGCAGGGCACTTTTCGATTAAAAAGCATTTAATAGGCTGTATTTTTGCAGGTGTATTCACGCTACTTTTGTTTATGACATTAGGTGATATTTTGGCTATAGCGCAATGTAGCGCAAATGAAATTTTAGCAGGTAAAATTCCGATGACGGCTTCAGGCATTTTACAAGCCGCCCGTAATCCATCAGGTGAATGTGCACAGCTAGGGGAATATAAATATCTTCCTTTAATGGTGGTCATTTGGTTACTAAGTATGGTTGATGCTTATCGGTTAGGTAAAAAAGTTAAACCCGATACGCAAAATAAAAAGTAATGGTAGTCGTTGTTTTAAACTGCAAACAGTGAACTAAAAATATTTACTAATAGTTAGTCAAAAAATTAAAAAAGTTAGTTAAATTAACCAAGCCTGAATGCTGCGTTGTTATATGGATTTTGATATAGTCTTTAAATATCAATGATTTAATTTTTATTTTTCTGTTGGCACAACCCTTGATTATGTTATTGCGTCTAAACAATATACACAACAAGGAATACCATTATGAAACATTCAATTAAAATCGCTATGGCAAGTTTATTAGTATTAGGTTCTTCGCAAGTACATGCGAGTGAAGTGGACCTAGATGTAACTGATATTATAACGCAAAACGTAACAAGCTATATTAATCAAGCAACGGCAGAACTTGAACAATCAATTTCGCAGAGCCTTAGTTTTGATGCCCAGGCAGTACTTGAGCAATTTGTAAATCAAGCGCAAGAACAAGCTGACGTTACCACGCAGTCTTCAATGCCGGTAACTACGCAAGTTAAAGCTAAATAAGTGTAAAAGGATAAGACGATGAGTAACGAATTAGGATTATTTGCACTTATGTTGGCGCCTGTTGTAAGCATGATTAGTGTTTACTATATGGTTCAAGTAATAAAAAGTATGGGAAGTTGGATCAACTTTTAATTAATAGCTAAATAATTCGATTTGAGTAAGCTGATCGACTTAGTAAAAGCGCACGTAAATAAAGGCAGTGTAATTTAAAGAAGTAGACTTTATGAAACGTGCGATTTTCCCATTACCAATATTTGTCTTACCAGAAGGCTATACGCGTTTGCGTATATTTGAGCCTAGGTATTTAAACATGGTAAAGACCGCACTACAAAATAATGTCGGTTTTGTACTGTGCACCTACCAGCACGACACGCCATTTAATATTAGCGCTCAGGGCTGTTTGGTCGATATTATCGACTTTGATCAAGACCCTAGCAATATGCTACTCATTGATGTGTACGCTGCTAAAAGCGTGCAAATAAATGACGTATACCAAGATGAAAGTGAATTGCGCCATGGCTTATTAAGCGATTGCAATACGCCGTATTGGTACAATGACTCACACAGTGAAATTTCGGCTGATAATCAACGCTTGTCTGATTCTTTGCAGGACATATTTTTAAACAATAAAGAGCTTTCTAGTTTATATAGGCAAACCAAGTTTGATAATTTAGCCTGGGTAGCTGCGCGCTGGCTTGAACTATTACCTATATCTATTGATAAAAAACAGCAACTTGCGTTCGAAAGTAACTTTGCTAACTTACTAAACTTCCTCCATACTGTGATCAACAATGAATTTGCCTAAAATAATGTGATCTGCGTTTAATTGCTTGGCGTATAGATATGTACAAAAGCATACACGGGATTAATTATTATGGTAAGTCAACAACCCTCACCACGTTGTGAACCTAATACAGGTAAATATACTGCCATGCCAGAAACGCCAAGTGCAGAGCTTATGCAAGCTCTGCTTGATGTAGCTACTTCGCGAGACAAAAGAGCGTTTGCTTACTTATTTGAATACTTTTCGCCAAAAATCAAACGCTTTGGAATTAAGCAATTTGGCTCTGAGGCACAAGCAATGGAGCTTGTACAAGAAACATTAACCTCAGTGTGGCGTAAAGCGCATTTGTATCACAGCGATAAAGGGGCTGCGACGACCTGGGTATATACCGTAATGCGTAATGCCTCATTTGATATGCTTCGTAAAATGAAAAGTAATAAAGAAGAAAATATAAGCGAAGATATTTGGCCACTTATTAACGAATCTCAAGATACAACACTTGAATTTAGCGACCACTTGGAAGATCAACAAATTAAACGATACCTAGACAAACTACCAACCGCACAGCGAGAGGTCGTCCGAGGCGTTTATTTCCAAGATATGTCGCAAGAGCAACTTGCTCAACAATTAAATATTCCTGTAGGCACGGTAAAATCACGATTGCGTTTAGCCTTGCAAAAATTACGTAATGAAATGGGAGATCAGCATGATTAAACATCACCCTAGTGAATCTTTACTAGCACAATATTGTTCAGCGCAGTTACCTGCATCGTTAAGCGTTGCGGTATCTATACACGTTGATATGTGCCCGGTTTGCCAAGCAAAAGTGGCAAAACTTGAAGCCGCTAATGCAAAGGATGTATTTAGCGATGCGTCATACGCCCCTGATACATTAAATTTAAGTAATGATTTACAAGCGCCAGATTTTGACGCTGACCTGCTAGATTTGATAACCGCCGATGCTAGCATTGATGAAGTTTACGAAGTTGAGCCGGTAACCGTACAAGTTAACGAGCATAACTACGAATTACCACGCGCCTTAACACGCATTTCGCATGGGCGTTTTACGCAAGTGGGTAAGCTTGCTCGCTCTCGCGTTGCTATTGATGATGGCCCATTGCGCTCAAGCCTTTTACATATTGGCGCAGGGGGCGAAATCCCCGAGCATACTCATACTGGTTTTGAAGTAACCTTGCTACTTGATGGTGAGTTTAGTGATGAAGAGGGTAGTTACGTGCCAGGAGACTTTATTTGGCAAGATGGCTCTCATCAGCACACCCCACTTACAAAAGATGGCTGTTTATGCTTTACAGTAGTCAGTAGTGCGCTACATTTTAATAAAGGGCTCAGTAAGTTACTTAATCCTATAGGTAACTTGATTTATTAAGAGAATTTATGCAAACAGACACAATAAAAATAGGTATTAGCGCCTGCTTAGCAGGCGAAAAAGTACGTTTTGATACAGGCCATAAAAAGTCTAACTTTTGTATGGATGAACTTGGAAAACATGTAGAGTACACGCGTTTTTGCCCAGAGGTAGCCGTAGGGTTACCTATTCCTAGGCCAACCATACGCCAAGTACGCGTAGGCGATACAATAAAAGTATGTCGCCCAGATGGCACTGGCGATGTTGGGCCTAAGCTAACTGAATACGGTAAAAAAGTAGCCACAGAGCAAGCTAAAAACCTAAGTGGTTTTGTTTTTTGTGCGAAAAGCCCAAGCTGCGGTATGGAAAGAATTAAAATTTATAACGAAGCGGGCACCGGCAATACCTCCGAAGGCGTTGGTTTTTTTGCTGAGCAAATAATGAAGCACAATCCATTACTGCCATGTGAAGAAAACGGCCGCTTAAACGACATGCATTTACGCGAAAACTTTGTAATGCGCGTGTACGCGTACAAACAGTGGCAGTTATTAGCTTCTGAGCCGCTCACAGTGCATAAGCTTACCCAGTTTCATTCGCAATATAAGTACTTATTAATGGCTCATAATTATCAAGCTTACCGCGACTTAGGTAATTTACTTGGTACTTATAAAGGTGATGATATTAACGCTTTAGCAGATGAGTACATTCTTGGGTTAATGAACGGCCTTAAAAAGCCTGCATCACGCAGGAATAACTGCAACACGTTAATGCACTTGCAGGGCTACTTTAAAAAAGACTTATCTAAGGTTGAAAAGCAAGAGCTACGCGATGCCATCGATGAATACCGTCAAGGTTTAGTGCCTTTGTACGTACCGCTTACCTTGTTAAAACATCATCTGAAAGTACACCCTAATGAATACCTAGAAAAGCAGGTGTTTTTTAATCCTTACCCTAATGAACTAAAATTACGTTACGGCATATAATGAATACACTTTTTTGGTTTAGGCGCGATTTGCGCCTTTTTTCTAACGAAGCGCTTATTGAAGCGCTAAATAATGGCGCTAAACAGGCCATTTTTTTTATCTGCGAAAAGCAATGGCAACAACACAACGCCGCTCCCATTCAAATAGATTTACTAAAAAGACGTCTCAATTATATACGCGAGCAGCTAGCGCAGTACGCAATAGAGCTGCATATTATTGATGCCCCTTACTTTGACGATTGTGAAAGTGCGCTTTTATCATTTTGCGATAAACATCAGGTAAAACATGTAATTGCTAATAAAGAGTATGAGTTAAATGAAGTAAATCGTGATGCGCAAATACTTGCAAAGTGTGATGATAAAAATATTACGTTTACCCTCTATGAGGGAGATGTAATAGCGCCTGTAGGCAGTGTTAAAAACCAAAGTAACGAAATGTACAAAGTGTTTACGCCATTTAAAAAACAGTGGCTTAAACAACATCAAGATAATCACTTTAGCTTATTACCGTGGCCTTTAAAAAAACAGCCGATAAATAACAACGCACAGGCCATTAAAAGTGATGGCAGCTCAGAAAAATGGCCGGTTGATGATGAAAGCTTAGCAACCATTGTTGATAATTTTATTTGCGACAAATTAAGTAGCTACGACGAACAGCGTGATATACCCAGTATTAAAGGCACATCGGGTTTAAGCCCTTATTTAGCTCTGGGTATTATAAGCCCTAAGCAGTTACTGGTTAATATTCAAAACCGCTACCCAGATATTTTAACAATATCTAAAAGTAAAACTTTTACTTGGGTAAACGAGCTTATTTGGCGCGAATTTTATCGTCATTTAATTGCGCAATTTCCTAAGCTTTCTCGTGGTGATAACTTTAACGAAAAGTACAATGGCGTTAAATGGCGTAAAAACGAGGCTGAGTTTAAAGCCTGGTGTGAGGGAAAAACAGGTTACCCACTCGTTGATGCAGCGATGAGACAGTTAGTTCAAACCGGCTGGATGCATAACCGTTTAAGAATGGTAGTTGCCAGCTTTTTGACCAAACATTTATTAATTGATTGGCGTGAAGGCGAGCAGTTTTTTATGCAGCACCTTATTGATGGCGATTTAGCCTCTAATAATGGTGGTTGGCAGTGGGCTGCAAGCACTGGCTGTGACGCGCAGCCTTATTTTCGCGTATTTAATCCTATCACTCAAAGTGAGCGCTTTGATCCTAATGGTAAATTTATACGTAAATATTTACCGGAGCTTGAAAAAGTGCCAGATAAACATATTCATTTTCCTCATGCTTATTTAGCGTCAATAGGGGCTGATAAGCAATGTTACTGGCCGGCAATCGTAGATCATAAAGCAGCTCGCGAGCGTGCAATAGCTGCATTTAAGGGGTGATATGGAAACAGCATTACCGGTAGCAAAATTTGTAGAAATATATCAACAACTCGATAAATCAAACCTGCATTTGCTTAATGATATTTACAGCGAGCAAATTAAATTTAAAGACCCAATGCACGAAATACACGGGCTAAGCGAGCTTACCCGATATTTTTCTAATCTATATAGTAATGTTAAGCATTGTCAGTTTGATATTAGCGACACCTACGAGCGTGATGACAAAGCATTTTTGTATTGGACTATGCATTACGCCCACCCAAAACTGGCTTCTGGCAAAACTATATCGGTAGAAGGGCACAGTAAGCTGGTTTTTAAAGAAGGTAAAATTATTAACCACCGGGACTATTTTAATGTCGGTGAGATGCTATACAAGCATATTCCTATTTTAGGTGGCGTTATAAATTACATAGATAAACGAGCAGGGTAGCGATGAATATTTTAATTACAGGTGCAACCTCAGGTATTGGCGAGCAGCTTGCAATAAAGTACGCTCGGCAAGGCAACACCGTGATTGCTTGCGGTAGAAACCTTGAAAAGTTAGCTGAGCTTGAAAAACACACCAATATTAAAGCGTGTCAGTTTGATGCCACAGACCTTAAAGACATAAAGCAAGCAACCCTGGGGTTTAGTGCTTTTGATAAGGTTATTCTTAACGCTGGTAACTGTGAGTATGTAGATGATGCCCGTAACTTTGACAGCGCTTTGTTTGAGCGAGTTATTTCAGTAAACCTGCTGGCAATGGGCTACTGCCTAGAGGCACTATTACCAAAAATTAGTGCGGGCGGACAACTTGTGCTTGTTAGCTCAAGCGTTACGTATTTACCTCTGCCACGCTCTGAGGCTTATGGCGCATCTAAAGCCGGGGTAAGCTATTTAGCGAAAAGCTTAGCAATCGACTTAAACGATGTTGATGTTACGTTGGTGCACCCTGGTTTTGTTAAAACTCCCCTTACTGATAAAAACGATTTCCCAATGCCTATGGCCGTCACTGCAACAGAGGCCGCCGATTATATGATTAAGGGGATCAATAAACGCCGTAAAGAAGTTCATTTTCCTTATCGGTTTACGCTTATTTTAAAAGCATTACGTATTTTACCGTTACCACTTTGGTTACGTTTAGCAAAAGGATTAGCCCGTTGAAAAAAATAGCAATAATAGGTTCTGGCGTATCGGGTTTAACCTGTGCTCATTTACTGCATAAGCATTACGATATTACTGTATTTGAAAAAAACGATTACATTGGTGGTCATACCGCGACAGTAGAGATATCTGATGCAGGGGTTAAACGCGCAATAGACACGGGCTTTATAGTATTTAATGACCGCACTTACCCGTACTTTGAAAAACTACTCGCGCGCATTGGCGTAGACAGACAAGAAACACAAATGAGCTTCAGTGTTCATAATCAAGCAAGTGGTTTTGAGTACAACGGACACACCTTTGCCAGCTTATTCGCTCAAAAAAGAAATATATTTAGGCCTAAGTTTTGGCGCTTGTTAAGCGATATAGTTAAGTTTAATAAATTATGTAAAGCAATGCACAGCGAGCAAAACTACCCTAAAGATCAAACACTGGGTCAGTTATTAGATACGCACGGCTTTAATGACTTTTTTAAATACCATTACATTTTACCTATGGGGGCGGCAATTTGGTCAACCAGCATCAAAGAGATGCAAAATGTAGGGGTTGAGTTTTTTGTAAACTTTTTTTACAACCATGGCTTACTTGATGTTACAAACAGGCCGCAGTGGTATGTAATCCCTGGTGGGTCTAAGCAATACATTAAGCCGCTTATTAAAGGTTTTGCAGAGCGGATAGAACTAAATACCGACATTGAGACGGTTACGCGTGTAGATAATAAAGTAATTATTACTCTTGAAAATGGCGAACAAGCTGAATTTGATAAAGTGGTATTTGCGTGTCACTCAGATCAAGCCCTTGCATTACTTGGTGATGCGACTGAGCAAGAACAGGCTGTATTAGGTGCAATCCCTTATACCGAAAACTCGGTAGTACTGCATACAGATACCAGTTTACTGCCAGATAGAAAAGCCGCCTGGGCTAGCTGGAATTACTTACTAAACGAAAACACCGACAAAGCAGCGGTTGTTACATACCAAATGAATATACTGCAAGGTATAGACTCAGATACACAATTTTGTGTAACCCTTAATCACTTAGAAGGGATTAACAAAGCAAATATATTACGTGAGTTTACTTATCATCACCCTGTTTTTAACGAAGCATCCATTGCCGCACAAAAACTCAAGCACACTGTTGATGGCCAAAATAATAGCTATTTTTGTGGTGCTTATTGGTATAACGGTTTTCATGAAGATGGTGTTCGCAGTGGGGTAGATGTGGCTAAGCAATTAGGTGTTGAATTTGAATAGCGCTGTATACTTAGGCGATGTAAGGCACAGGCGCTTTGCGGTAAAAAATCATCAGTTTAAATACCCGCTTTATATGATGTGGGTAGATTTAAAAAATCCGTTATTGCTTAATAACATTCACCCTATGTTAGGTACTTTTGGGTTTAAAGCACTGCGTTTTAATCAAGCCGATTATTTAAACACACTGCCAAACTCAGAGCCATTAAGTATTATTGAACGTGCACAGTGCCAAATAGAAAAACTAGGCGTTAAAGAGACGTTTTCGCATATTTATATGCTTGGCCAACTTAGGTGTATGGGCATTTATTTCAGCCCTGTAAATTTTTACTTTTACGGTAATAGCACCGATAACTTTAAATATATGGTGGCTGAGGTAAGCAATACGCCGTGGAATGAGCGCCATTATTATTTGATGCCCTTACAAAAAAAAGTGAACTTTAAGAAGGCTTTCTCCGTATCACCCTTTATGAATTTAGATATGGACTACCATTGGCAAGTACAACATACAGCCGATAACACATTAATTCATATAGAAAATAAACGTGGGGATGAGTTGTTATTCGACGCGTCTTTACGATTAAAGCGAAGTCAGTTAACGAAGCAAGAAGTTAATAAATTATTAAAAAAATTTCCTGCGATGACTTTGTCTATTTTCAAAGGTATTTATGTGCAAGCACTTAAGCTGTTTATTAAAAGGGTTCCTTTTTTAGGTCATTCAGGAAAATCTTAGTATAGTTAAACAAGCTTAGTTGCAGGTAGCGATACAATTATAAAGGGTTTAAGATGGAAAAAGTCTCGAGTATAAACTGCCAAGAGCAAACAGGTTGGTTTACAAACTTATATAAAAAGCTAGTCACCAAAGCCTTTGCAAGTATTGAAACAGGCCAAATAGTGTTAGTTGAAAACAGTCGCTCAACAGTATTTGGTCAACAACATTCAGACTTAAAAACCACGATTACCGTTAACGACACTGCCATGTACAAAGCATTTGCGCTATCTGGCAGTGTGGGTGCTGGTGAGTCTTATATTCTTGGGCAATGGTCATGTGATAACTTGACCAAACTCATCGAAATTTTTGCCATAAACCAAAAACAACTAGATGCTTTTGAAAAAAAATTCTCGTTTTTTAGTGGCCTAGCCCACCGTTTTAACCATCTCAAAAACAGCAACTCAGAATCTGGGTCGAAAAAGAATATCGTTGCACATTACGATTTAGGTAACGATTTATACGAGTCATTTTTAAGCGAGGAAATGCTCTACTCCTGCGCTGTTTATCCATCAAAAGAGGCCTCTCTTGAGGATGCTCAACAAAACAAGCTTAAACAAATTTGTGAGCAGGTAGAGATAAACGAAGGCGATTCAGTTATTGAAATTGGCACAGGCTGGGGGGCGTTTGCGATTTACGCGGCCACACATTACAACTGCCATGTGACCACAACAACGATTTCTGATGAGCAATATGCCTATGTTGAAAACAAGGTTAAGCAGTTAGGACTTGAAAATAATATAACTTTGCTCAAGCTTGATTATCGTTTATTAGAAGGGCAATACGACAAGCTTGTATCAATAGAGATGATAGAAGCAGTAGGGCATGAATACCTACCAAGCTTTTTTAAGCAATGTAATAGCTTGCTTAAAGAAGACGGTGCAATGCTTATCCAAGCGATCACTATTGGCGATCAACGTTATCAACATTATTTAAAAAACTCTGACTTTATTCAGCAGTATATTTTCCCCGGTGGTTGTTTGCCTTCAATTAATGAGATGAGCGAGCAAATTAAGAACAATACCGATATGGTTATTCATACTGTAAGCGATATAGGCGCGCATTATGCTAGAACACTAGCCGATTGGCGCACACGCTTTATTGATAACTGGCACACCCTAGACAGTGACAAGTTTGATGAGCGTTTTTACAGATTATGGTTATTTTACTTTGCTTACTGCGAAGGCGCTTTTAGAACGCGAGCAACCAGTACCGTTCATTTAACGGCGCGTAAACCACGTTTTACCAGTCAAAATGACGAAATTGCCCTTAATTATTAATTTTGTGCTTTTTCAAACAGTGTGGTTTTTATCACTGTTTTTAGAAGCTCAATCTGTTTTATACACCTCTGGTATTGTTGTGCTTATGTTTGTTTTATCAAAGCAGCATAAGCTCGACGCGTTGCTTTTAGTAAAAGCTTTACCAATTGCGCTGTTATGTGAATACCTTGCTGTGCAGCTAAACCTTTTGGAATTTAAAGTATCCCCTTTTCCGCTTTGGTTAGCCTTGCTATGGGCAGCATTATTGCTTTGCTTAAACACATCAATGGCGTTTATTACTAACCTAAAACTTTGGCAAGCCTATTTAGTGTGCTTAGCCTTTGCGCCAATTAGTTATTATTCAGGTGCTCAATTTGGCGTGCTTAGTATTTATTCACCTGTGTGGATGTTTTGGCTTCTGTACGGCGCACTGTGGGCTGCTGCCTTTACATTAATTCTTATTATTAACCAAAAAATTAAAGCGATTATAAATTTTAGCAAGCAATAACAGGAGCTTGTATGAATATCACCGCAAAAATATGGACAATAACGGCCACAATGATTATGGCTACTTTTTTTACCCCATTGAGCTTTAGCGAAGAGCAAACTGACTTTAAAAAAGTGGGCGAGGCTCGCATGGAATATTTATTTTGGGATGTTTACGATGCAACGTTATATACCCGCTCAGGGAGTTACAAACAGGGGGCGCACCCCGTTAAATTTACGCTCACCTATTTGCGAGACTTTGCAGCAAAAGACATTGTTAAAGCCACTAAAGAGCAATGGCTGCATTTAGGTAAAAGTGATTTATCAGCTAAGTATGCTGATAAATTATTCGCTCTTTGGCCAGACATTAAAAAAGGCGAGTCGTTAAGCTTACAAACATCACTAAACGGTCAGGCTACTTTTTATCATAATGACAAAAAGTTAGGTGAAATTACAGACTCACAATTTGCCAATCAGTTTTTAGCTATTTGGCTAAGCCCAAACACCTCAGAGCCAGCACTTAGAAAACAATTATTAGGGATTTAACATGCGCAATATAAATAAATTTAAACAGCTATGTATTTTAATGGCCGCATTATTTTTAGTGAGCTGCTCCGCGCCAAAAGTAGAGCACTACAATAGCAGCAACCCAGAATTTGATTTTAAAGCGTTTTTTAGTGGCGATTTAAAAGCATACGGCGTTGTGCAAGATTATAAAGGCGAACTCACACGTAAACTTGTTGTCTCTATGAATGCGCGCTGGGAAGGTAACGAGGGCGTTATAGAGGAAGACTTTGTGTATGACGATGGTGAAACACAAAAGCGTATTTGGTATGTCACCCTTAATGACGATAATAGCTTAGTGGGACGTGCTGATGATGTGCTTGGCATTGCAACCGGTAAAAGCGCAGGCAGTGTGTTTCATTGGAACTACAATGTGGCCTTACCCTATGACGGTAGTACGCTTGAGGTGAATTTTGATGATTGGATGTACCTGGTTACACAATCGCGCTTGATAAACCGAACGTCTATTGTTAAGTTTGGTGTCGAGGTTGGGGAAGTGACCTTAGTTATCGAAAAAATATAGAGCAGTGTGTTATTTAAAGTGTGCCTTTTGTGTACTTAAATTAAGTTTTAGTTAACCCAACACGCTGTATTTTACCGAGAATTATTAAAATTTTACGCATTTTCGAAGTATTTAAGCAAAAAATGCAATTTGCTGTTGCTAACTCCTTAAAAATGCATAAAGATAGGTTTTGCGAAGGCAAAATAATAACGAATAGGAATCTAACAATGAATAAAGCTCAATTAGTTGAAAAAATCGCTACTGATGCAGAAATCTCTAAAGCTGCTGCTACACGTGCACTTGACGCGTTTACTGGCGCTGTAACTTCTTCTTTAAAAGAAGGTAATTCAGTTGCATTAGTAGGTTTTGGTACTTTCTCAGTTAAAGAACGTGCAGCACGTACTGGCCGTAACCCACAAACGGGTGCTGAGATCCAAATCGCAGCGGCAACTATCCCAAGCTTTAAAGCAGGTAAAGGTCTTAAAGACCAAGTAAACCCTTAATTGGCGTTTTACAGAATTTTTTAAAAAAGAGCTATTTAGCTCTTTTTTTTTGCCTGTATTAAAGCAGTGAGCTTACCTAAGTTAAGCTTATTTCCACATGCCTAATTAGGTATTAATGCAGAGCGTTGTAAGGCAAGGCTTAGCATAAAAAATCCCTGCTAATTGCTTATCAGGGATTTAATATTAAACGCTTAAGCTTTAATTAATTACGCTTTTAACGCTTTGTCACCACGGCCGATCCCTACAGCACCAGAGCGCACCACTTCAATAATGTCGGTTTCATGGCGTAGGGTGTCTAAAAACGATTCTATTTTGTCTGTGCTGCTTACCAGTTGTAAGCTGTAGCTTTGGCGTCCCATATCTAAAATAGCACCTTGGAACACGTCTACAACGCGTGTAACCGCTGCACGGGTGGTTTCGTCTTGGGCAAATACTTTAACAAGTAATAATTCACGTTCGATGTGACTCATTTCGGTTAAATCAATAATTTTAAGTACATCAACTAATTTATTAACTTGTTTGGTAATTTGCTCAACGATTCTATCATCACCCATAGTGGTAATGGTGATACGTGACAGTGATTCATCATCAGTTGTACCCACTGTTAAGCTATCTATGTTGTAGGCGCGCTGTGAAAAAAGCCCAACAATGCGAGATAAGGCTCCCGGTTCGTTTTCTAATAAAATAGATAATATACGACGCATTATGCTTTTACTCCTTTACGTAACCACATCTCATCAATGCCACCTAGTTTAATTTGCATTGGGTATACATGTTCTTTTTCATCAACGTTAATATCTAAAAATACTAAACGGTCGTTAATGCTCATGGCTTTATCTATAGCAGGTTGTAGTTCATCTAAAGTATCTACCTTTATGCCTACATGGCCATAGCTTTCAACAAGTTTTACAAAGTCAGGTAATGAGTCCATATATGAAGATGAATGGCGACCGCCGTAAATCATATCTTGCCATTGGCGTACCATGCCTAGTGAGCGGTTATTTAGCGAAACCACTTTTACAGCCAAGTTGTACTGTAAACATGTTGATAGCTCTTGAATATTCATTTGGATTGAGCCATCGCCGGTTACACACACTGATTCTTTATCAGGAAAGGCAAGCTTAACCCCCATCGCTGCTGGTAAGCCAAAGCCCATGGTGCCTAAGCCCCCTGAATTGATCCATTGGCGAGGGTTTTTAAATGGATAATATTGCGCTGCAAACATTTGGTGCTGACCTACATCAGAGCTTACATATGCGTCACCATTAGTGGCTTTATACACTGCTTCTATAACAGCTTGAGGCTTTATTTTGTCGCCATCGGTGTTGTAGCTTAGGCACTTTTGCTCGCGCCAGCTAATAATTTGTCGCCACCAATCCTCTTGTGCACTGCGATCAATTTGAATACTGCTTTTATCTATGCCGGCTTGCAGTTGCTCCATTACAGTGGCTAAACAGCCCACAACCGGAATGTGTGCTTTAATCGTTTTAGAAATAGAGGTTGGGTCTACATCTACGTGAACGATGGTTGCATTAGGGCAAAACTTTTTAACATTATTGGTTACACGGTCATCAAAACGCGCTCCCAGTGCTAAAATTACATCGGCATTTGCCATGGCTTTATTGGCTTCAAGCGTGCCGTGCATACCCAGCATACCCACGTAATTTGGGTGAATACCCGAAATACCGCCTAAGCCCATTAATGTATTAGTGATAGGTGCATTTAGCGATTCAACTAAGCGGGTTAATTGCTCAGAGGTGTTAGATAAAATAATACCGCCGCCTGAGTATATAACCAGTTTTTTAGCTTCTAAAATTGCGGTAACTGCTTTTCGAATTTGTTTAGAGTGGCCCTTTGTATTTGGGCTGTAGGTTCTAAGCTCTGTTGTTTTAGGGAAGTTGTACTCAAACTTAATAGCAGGGTTAAGCATATCTTTTGGTAGCTCAACAACAACGGGTCCTGGGCGGCCAGTACTTGCAATATAAAACGCTTTTGCCAAAATAGCCGGAATTTCTTCAGCGCTTCTGCAGTTAAAACTATGTTTTACAACCGGGCGAGAACAGCCAACAATGTCAGTTTCTTGGAATGCATCGTCACCAATTAAGCTAGTAGGTACTTGCCCCGATAATACCACCATCGGAATTGAGTCCATATAAGCGGTAGCAATACCTGTAATACAGTTAGTTGCGCCAGGGCCTGAGGTAGCAAGTACAACACCAACTTCGCCAGTAGCTCGGGCATAACCGTCAGCCATATGGGTTGCGGCTTGTTCGTGACGTACTAAAATATGTTCAATATCTTCTTGTTGAAAAAGTGCATCGTATAAATCTAAAACCGACCCACCTGGGTAGCCAAAAATATACTTAACCTTCAACTCTTTTAATGCCTGAACAACTAGTTCAGAACCATTATATTCTTGTTTGCTCATCCTCATTCCTCTGTGCGCTGTTTATGCATAAAAAAACCCCCGCGTAGTGCGAGGGTTTTTAAAAAGCAATTTCACTTTTTAATACATCCCCGCTGGGCTTATCACTAAGACCACTACGAGTACGAATAAAAGGTGAAGTTGTTTTTTCATAATTGTCACTTTATAAAAAGCAAAATGCTGCTTTAGATTAAAAATTCTATATGGGGTTATTTTTAAGGGTTTTACGTGCTTATGTCAACCTTGAAAGGGCTGTTTTGGATTAAAATTTCAAATTAATTTGTTTTAATACTAAAAAATTGCACGCTATTTGTAGTTATATAAAAAATATGAAGAAATTATGCTAATTTTACCGAGTAAACATAATGGGTAAATAGGTAATTTGAGCGCTGTGCTTAATGCATATATTAGGTATGATAGAGCAATAATTTATCTGGGGAAGATACAGTGAAAAAAATAATATGGCTTGGCTTATTTCTTTGCAGCCTAAATCTTAACGCAGCAAATACCAGCGCGCATGACCCAGGTATTATTAACAAACAAAGAATAGAGTATTGGTTAAATAAACGCGCTGATACCCAACAAACCACTAACAAGCCAACGGTTGAAAGCTACTTAGCGAATACTGCACGGCTTAACCCTTTGCAGTTAAAACCTGTTTCTACCATGAAAGCCCGCTTAACCGCTAAGCAAGCCAATAAGCAGCTGCAATATGCAAGTGCGGCTAGCCCTAGCATCGCGCTAAATGAGGTTAAAGTACTGGCTATTTTAATTGATTTTCCTGATTTAAAGCACGATGACAATCAACTAGTTGATGATGATACCGATATGTATTACGAAAATTATACAAAGGAGCATTACCAACAATTGCTTTTTAATGAAGGTGGCTTTGTTGGTCCTGATAATGAAACGCTTAGCAGCGTATACGATTATTATTACGACGCATCAGGCGCTAGCTTAACTTTTAGCGGGCAAGTATATGGGTGGGTTAGGGCAGATAGTAATGCAAAAACCTATGGTGAGCGCGTAGGTAACACGCGCGATATAAATGCCCCCGCACTGATAAAAGAAGCAGTCGAAAAAGCCACTGCACAATTTGATATTGATTTAACGCAATATGATTTAACAGATTTAGATGATATTGACGGCGATGACATTATCAACGAGCCAAACGGCATTATCGACCATGTTATGGTTTTTCATTCCAGTATTGGTGAAGAATCCGGTGGTGGCTATTTAGGCGTTGATGCAATTTGGTCTCACCGCTACTACGTATTTGATGAAAACAGTGAACCTGTCAGTATTGCGGGTAGTAGCGTTAAGTTATCGGGTTATACGATAAATCCAATAGATGCCAGCATAGGTGTCGTTGCGCACGAATTTGGTCACGACTTAGGTTTAGCAGATGAGTACGATTTACAGTCAAATACCGTGGGTGAGCCTGTATCGTCTTGGTCAATAATGTCTACTGGTAGCTGGGCTGGTGGGCCTAGAGGTTCACAGCCCGTTATGTTTAGTGCACAGGCGCTTGAGTATTTACAAAACAGATACCAAGGCAATTGGGTGAACCAGCTTAATTTAACCATGGAGGAAGTGAGCAGTCAGCCTCAGCAGTCACTTGTTTATACTAGCTCACTTTCTCAGCAGCAAAGCCAAATTAAAGTGACACTTGCGCAGCAGCTAGAAAAATTTAAAACCCCGGTTGAAGGTGATTTTCAATTTTACTCTGGTACAGGTAACAATCTAACACACACGCTCTCACAAACCGTGACCTTACCTGAGGCGGCTACACCACTGACACTTAGCTTTTTAGCTTACTACAGTATTGAGCGCGATTATGACCTTGTACAAGTAAAGGTAAATCAAACTCCTTTAGCTGGTAATTATACAATCGAGACAAATCCTTATTATGGCGATATAGGCCCGTATATAAGTGGTGATTCGTTTTTACATGCAGATGCGCAGCAACCTAATGGTTTTTTAATGCATGAGTTTGATTTAACACAATATGCAGGACAAACCATTACATTAAGTATTGAGTATATTACCGATACAAACACACAGTATTATGGTTTTGTAGTCGATGATTTAAAAATAACACACAACAATACTGTGATTTGGCAAAATAACGCAGAGCAGTCAGAGTCTACCTTAGCGTTAAATGGTTTTAGCCGCGTGAGTAGTTATATTTATGCTAAACCAGCCCACTACTATATACAGCTACGTGCGCACAGAGGTGTGGATGCCGGCTTACAAGCAGAGCAATATTCACCGGGAGTTTTATTGTGGTATAGCAATTGTGCATTTGATAACAACAACACAACTGATCACCCTGGGGGTGGTTTTAATTTAGTGGTTGATGCGGATCAAAAGCCAATTTATCGCGGTACAAGTAGCACCACACTTGCAGATACACCTATACAAGTACGCGATGCTGCATTTAGTTTATATCAGCAAAGTGCAGGTTTAGGCGATCAAGACTTAGCTGCCATTAGTGAGTTTAATGATCATTTTGATTACAGCTTTACGCAGCAGGCTGAATCAGGTGTGGTGCTTACTCCCCAAGGGTTTAACTTTGAAATAGTCAGCCAACACCCTGAAAGTGAAACAGCAGAGCTTTTGCTTAGCTATGATGCGCTACAACAAATAACCACAACAGTAAATGATGCAACCGTTAGCTTTAATGTAGCCGGTTTAAAGTTAACCCCCAGAGATACATTTTTATGGGATTTTGGTGATGGGCAATCGAGTACTGAGCTAAGTCCTACACATACCTATGCCGATTACGGTACCTATAGCGTTACCTTTTCGGCAATGGGTGAGACGACTACGCAAACACAAACTAAACAAATTAGTATCACAAAGCCGCTAGAAATTGAAAATTTAACGTATCAGTTAAACGGTGCGATTTTATCTGCTCAAGCAATCGTAACTGGCGGTAAAGCACCTTACAACATGAGTTGGCTTATAGATGGTGAACCCGTATCGCAAACTGAAAACCTAGATTACCAATTTAGCTACTCTGGAGATTACACCCTCGCGTTAATAGTAACTGGTACGCAAGGAATAAGTGTTAGCCAACAGCATGCTTTGAGTGTTAATGCACCGCTGCAATTAAGTACACGCCATACGGCAAATAACTTAGCGGTACAATTTAATAGCTCACCATTAGGGGGAACTGGTAATTATACATATAGCTGGGATTATGGCGATAGCAGCCCACTAGGTACAACGCAAAACCCAAGTCATAATTACCAAGGTGCAGGTAGCTATTCAGTAAAACTTGTGCTCACAGACAGTCAAACCTATGAAGTTATAAGTAGTGAGCTAACAGTCTCGGTACAAGAAGCGCAAAGTGAATCGTCATCAAGTGGTGGGGCAATAGGTTATTTCATTGCGCTATTAGTGATAAGTGGGTTTTATCGGCGTACCAGCAATAAAGTTTAATGATTTTGTGAAGTAATACCAATCGACTTAAATATCTAATAACTTAACACCAGTGGTATAAAAGGTGATGCTCGCTGCATTAAAAATTCTATTTAAAATAAATAGCGTAGTTATGCCAAGTAATGTTATCAGCAAAGGTTAAAATACAAAAAAGCCAGCAATATGCTGGCTTTTTAGGCTTAAAACAAGATTAACCTTGTTAAATTATAAACGGTCGATTACTGATTGAGTGAAATCAGTTGTACCGTGGCTGCCGCCTAAGTCACGTGTTGTGCGATCGCCCGATTTAATTACATCAGCTACTGCGCTGCGAATACGCTCAGCCGTGTCGCCCATATCTAAGTGCTCAAGCATTTGGATAGACGCTAAAATTACTGAAGTAGGGTTTGCTAGGTTTTTGCCAGCAATATCTGGTGCACTTCCGTGAACGGCTTCAAAAATAGCAGCATCTTCACCAATGTTTGCACCTGGTGCCATACCTAAACCGCCAACTAAACCAGCACAAAGGTCAGATAAAATGTCGCCAAATAAGTTAGTTGTTACTACAACGTCAAACTCTTCTGGAGTCATAACTAGCTTCATACATGTTGCGTCAACAATCATTTCAGTTGATTCAATTTGCGGGTAACGCTCAGCAACTTCACGTGCAACTTTTAAAAATAAGCCAGAGGTAGATTTTAAGATATTTGCTTTGTGTACTGCGGTTACTTTTTTACGGCCTTCACGTACTGCTAACTCGTAGGCAAAAGTGATGATTTTCTCAGCGCCTTCGCGAGTAATTACAGATTTAGCTTCTGCTTCGTTACCGTCTTCGCTCACTACTTGGCCTAAACCTGAGTACATACCTTGGGTATTTTCACGAATAGTAATGATATCGATATCATCGTAACGTGCTTTAGTACCAACAAAAGATTTAACAGGGCGTACGTTTGCGTATAAACCAAACTGCTTACGTAATGTTACGTTAATAGACGTAAAACCTTCACCTACCGGCGTCGTTAGTGGACCTTTAAGAGTGATTTTGTTTTTAGCGATTGTATCAATTGTTTCTTGAGGAAGTAGCTCGCCAGTTTTTTCTAGTGCAGCAAGGCCTGCATCAACAAATTCATAATCAAAATCGCAACCTGCGGCTTTTAATATTTCAAGTGCTGAGTCGATAATGCTCGGACCGATGCCGTCGCCTTTGATCACTGTGATGGTTTGTTTGGCCATTGACTTTTCCTTTAAAAGAATAAAAAACGCACATAAATTATTACTAATAATAGTAACTGCTTGTTAGGTCATTTATGTGACGTATGTGGATATATTTTGAGGGCGCATTTATACCAACTTATCGCCCATTTTGCCAGTTTATACTATAAATACAGGGTATAACCTGTGTTTATAGTCAGCATAAGTGACTTAAATGCTGTTATATAGCGATAAGCCTTGCAGTTGCGCAAAAAAATCATCCTCAGATTTAAAGCCTTGTGCTTTTAGCTGCGCATTTAAAGTTTGTTTTTGCCAAGGCGTTAAAGGCAGAGCGGGTTTAAAAATAGTTTGCGCCACGACCTTTAAACTAATCCATAATTTATGCTGCTCGTTTAGCGCTTTTTTAGGTTGTTGTTCAGCATCGAGTAGGGGCTTGGTCCATGGATTATCACTCAGTAGCTGTGTTAATTCTGTATTTAAATGTTCATTATTAATCGTTTCCACCCCAAAAAAGGCTGCTAATGGGGCACTATAGGTTTGGTTAGGCACGCTACTTATGGTTACTTTTGCACAGAGCTGTGCACTGCAATGGGTTAATAAATAATGCACGTAACCATAGATGGGCAAGGCTATATGTTCAAATTGCTGTTTTGGGTTATTACTTACCATTAAAGCTAAAATACTAATAAAGCTATTAAGTTTATTCAGTACGATGTGTTTGTGCGGATGATGTGATGTATCCACTAATTGCTCAAATATAACCCGCTGAATAATCGCCGGTGCATTATCGTAGCCGACCATCGACAAGCTATGGCGTAAGTCTTTGGCGGCTTGGTGCTGATTGTTATAGGGCCTGACGGCTTGGCAGAGCTTCTGTGTTATTTCACTAAAAGGGGCCAGTAACTTATCTAAGCCTTTAAAACTATATTCATGCGCTACTTTTATATGACTCACTAACGCTATTAATTCGGCCTTTGAACTTATCTGCACCGGGGCTTTACGTACCAGGTGCTCATTGTTCCAGGCTAAAAATAATACCCGTTTATCAGTACATAGCCATTGCAGTGGTTGATCTTTAAGTGAGGTTTTAACCTTGTACCACGCCAGTTTTTTCTCATTATTGGCATTAATAAGTATATGCTTATTAGTCTCATCACTTGCTAGATAAACCATTGCTTGGTCGCTGTAAACAATTTTACTGCCTGGCAGGTGTGGGCCTATATGCGCTATTAAATCCTTAATTAACCTTTGCGCAAATGGGTTAGCTGTTTTGACATACAATTCACCCAAAGCTTTGTAAAAATTTAATGGGTTCTTTTTCGATGTATAGGTTATGTTCATCGCGATAATATTACTTAATGCACACAAGGTTATGGCATTGTCGTATAGCATTATGTCGCTAGTACTTAGTAACGCTTGCTTATACTTATTTAATTTAGCCAACATACGCACGCTATTTTGAGTAGGGTGCTGTGCACTGAGCAACACTTTTGCTGCTAGCTGATGGCGAAAACGCCATATTTTTTTATCGCTGAGTGTAAGCATTTGCTGCTGCGCAATTTTATTATGCTGCGCTACAACGCAGCAATGCTCTACCAATGCCACACCAATATAAAGCTCGGTTAGTTCGTCATCAAATTGCTGGCTAGCGCACAGTGCGGTGCTAATAACACATTGGTTAATAACGAGGTTTGTAGCAAAGTCGTAGTGGCTGGTGTACAAGCTTAAACGCGCTTGTAAAGCGTGTGGGTGTTGCTGATACAAAACGCGATAATGCTGGGCTGTTTGTACAACAAGCGGATAAAGATGTTGCCACTGCGTTTTGTCACTATAAATTGTTAGTATTTGATGTGTGTTGTGTAGTAACCGCACTAACTGTTTTGAAATAGGCTCATCCATTGGCCATCACCTGATCTTTTCCTGATAAGTTGTATAGGCGCTGGGGCCCCATAAAAATAACTCACCATTTTTAAATAATAAGCCGGTGCATTCATCCATCGTGGTTATGCCATCTGAAGTTTGGTGCTGAGTACGGTAAAAAACAATCTGCCATACTTGGTCTTTATTACGTTTGGCATAGGTTAAATCGGGGCTTCCTAAATAATCGAGTACACTGTTTAAAGTAACCGCCTCATCAATTGACAGCTTTCTTATGTAGCGCTCGTTAAAGGCCTCACGGTCTTGCCAAATCATTGCTTGCGGGTCATCTTTATAAAAGGTGATCACTAAAGTCGCAATGAGTGCATACAAGCCTAACCCTAATATTAAGTATCTTATAAACTTTTTAATCATTTTTAACTCACACTCGCAACAATAAAGTGAGTATATGTTGTGCGCTTAAACAGTGCTATCAACATGCGACTAATGCAACCTTAACTGCTTTAAACTAAAACCTAGCTGTATATCTGTACGCAAAGTGACTAATTGTTTAGAAATAACATACATGTCTTTTTCCTCAACTAGCTTTTTTTGAATACTGCTTGATAGGGCATCATCTTCTATGGCGCTATCTATGCTTTCGTAGGTATTTACAATAAGCTGAGCCGATTTAGTCCCTATGCCTTTAACGCCGGGTACATCGTTAGTTTTATCGCCCGCTAAGGCCCAAAAATCAATAAGTTTACTTTGCTCAATACCAAAGCGCTGCTCAATGCTGTCGCAATCTAGGTAGCTCTTTTTAAAATAATCGTACACACAAATATAGTCGTTCAAAAAAGGTAAAAAACCCTTATCGGTAGAAACAATGGTACTGTTTATCTTATTTTTTGCAGCTTTGTCGGCTAAGGTGGCTATGATATCGTCGGCTTCATCGTTAAGCGGTTCAAATACAACGATACCCGTTTGCTCTATAGCTTCTTTAAAGTTGTGCAGCGCATTTTTAAGCGTGTCGGGCATGGGGGCCCTAGAGTGTTTATATTGCTTATAAAAGTGGTAGCGCCAGCTTTTGTCGCCATCAAAAACAGCTATAGCGTGAGTGGCATTTGTTGACTGTAAAAGCTTTTTGCAAGCATGTGCTACGCGCGCGCAACTGGCCTTTAGCATCTGCTCTTCACTATGGTGTGTTTGGTTAGCGTCAACTGCGTAAATGCGCCTAATTAAATTAAGCGCATCAATTAAAAGTAAATGGGGTTTCAAATAGTCAAACTCATGCTTTTATTTCATAACAAGGGATATACTTACTACCGGGTAACTTCATACGACCTTGGTCTACAAATGCTTGTAATAGTTTATCCATATCTTTCATTAAATCAGGCTCACCACTTAACACATAGGGTCCATGTGCTTTTATAGCGCGTAGGCCTTCATCTTTGACATTGCCAGCAACAATCCCCGAAAACGCTCTACGTAGGTTAGCCGCTAATTGCTGCTTGGGCTGTTCTAGGTGCAAATCTAAACTTGCCATGTTTTCGTGCGTAGGTGCAAAAGGTTGCTGAAAATCGTTATCGATTTTAAGTGTCCAGTTAAAGTAGTAGGCATCGCCTTGGCTTTTACGATAATTACGTACATTTGCCATAGCTGATTTTAATTTTTGCCCTACTAGAGCTGGATCATCAATGATTACTTCAAACTTATCAAGGGCTTCTTTGCCTAATGTCAGCTCTACAAACTTACATAACTCGCTAAAGTACGCTTCGCTTTCTTTAGGGCCGGTTAAAATAACAGGCAAACACTGTTTTTCGTTATCTGGGTGCAGCAAAATACCTAATAAATAAAGTAATTCTTCTGCAGTACCTGCACCACCTGGAAATATAATAATTGCATGCGCCGTTCTAATAAATGCTTCAAGGCGCTTTTCAATGTCGGGTAAAATTACCAGCTCATTTACAATAGGGTTTGGTGGCTCTGCGGCAATTATACTAGGCTCGGTTAAACCAAGATAACGGTTTTCACTAATACGTTGTTTAGCATGGCCAATAGTGGCACCTTTCATCGGGCCTTTCATTGCCCCCGGGCCGCAGCCAGTGCATATATTTAAACCACGTAAGCCAAGCTCGTAACCGACTTGTTTTGTATATTTATATTCTATTTCGTTAATTGAATGCCCACCCCAACACACAATCATATTTGGTTCGCTGTTAACGCGCAGCGCCCCGGCGTTTCTAAGCATATCAAATACCATGTGGGTAATGGCTTTTTGTTCTTTAAGATCTTTTTCGTATTTTTGGCAAATAAATAAAATATCGCGGATCACCGAAAAAATATGCTCGTGAATACCGGTAATTATTTCGCCATCAACAAAGGCGGTTTCGGGAGGGTTTTCTAATTCAATTTTAATGCCGCGCTCGCGACTGACTAAACGAATATCAAAGTCTTGGTATTTGTCGTAAATTTCATTACTTGCATCTGTGTGGCTGCCTACGTTAAGGACGGCTAAGGCACAGTTTCTAAAAAGTCGATAACGTTCACTGGCTGAAGATTGCTCTAATAAATCAACTTCCAATTGTGACAGTAAATCTAAAACCCCAGTCGGGTTTAACTGTATTAACATCGGCATTCTCCTTGCTGCTTAAAATGTAAAAACTGCATGTCATCTACTTTAGCACTCAAACTAATTGAGAATTATGACATTATTTACTCATACAAAGGCGATCCCGACCCGTTTTCTTTGCTTCATAGAGGGCGTCATCTGCTCTGTCGAATGCTTTGAGCGGTGTATCGCCTTTTTTAAATTGTGTAGCGCCTAACGAAATGGTGATTTCTATTTCTTTTTCTCTAAATTTAAAAGGAATATTTTTAATCACTTTTCTAAGTTTTTCAAGCGGCTGCGCAGCGTTCAACAACGAAAGCCCAGGCATAAGTAGTACAAATTCTTCTCCGCCGTAGCGGGCTATAAAATCAGACTGCCTTACTGATTTTTGCAGCGCCTTTGCAATAACTTGTAAGGTTATATCGCCTGCAGTATGACCAAATCTATCATTAATTGACTTAAAGTGATCCACATCAATAACCACTAGGGTAACATCCGAGGCTTGGACATTAAATAAGTGAAGCTCGTGATTGTAACGTTCATCAAAAGCCGCTCTATTAGGAAGTTTTGTAAGGCTGTCGAGTAAGCTTTTAAAGCGTTGCTCGTTTAGGCGTTTTTTATATTTGGTTAGTTTGCCTTCTAAGCTGCCGATTCGCTCGTTAATTTCATCAAAGCTGGCAATCAGCGTTTCGCGGTCTTTTCTTTCTAGCTGCTCTTTAGCAATAAAGTCTTGGCTGAGTGATTTTAGCTCGTTATCAACTAATTCTTTTAAAGAGGAAATAGACGTAGCAGATTGGGTTTGCTCGTTTAAATGCTTTATTTTTCCTTCAATACGTTTATTTAGTGTATCGAACTCTTCGCCCATTGATTTAGAGTGCTGGCTGGTAGATACAATTGATGAGTGCAACTCTTCTAATGTTTGGTTAAGCGAGACTAAAAAGCTTTGTGCCGATTGGCGCTCTTTACTGATATTTTTGACCACGACGCTTATTATATTTAAAGCGGCTTGCAGCAGGGTTTCTACATTATCGTTTTCGGTAATTGTATTTTTTATTTGTTTAATTTGTTCAGTCGATTCATCCTCTAATACCAGCTCATTTGCAAGCTCTAACAGCTTTTTAGCCATACGAGGAGAAGCATTGGTACTTGTTTCATCTGTGGTTGAAAGCTTGCTATGCAAAGCATGGTGATAAAAGTTAATAAGCTGATTTAATATCGGGATGTAGTCGTGCGTTGACTGTACATTATTAATTTCGTGGTCGAGTAAATGTCTTAAAGTGCGACGGGTATCATCTGGTAAGCCTTTGGTTTTTTGTAAAAGCTTACCGGCTGTTTGTACGCTCGAAAACAGCTCTCGCTGATGGGCTGTTTGTAACGCCTCTTGGTTTTGCAGTAATAATAAAATGTCATCTATTAAAGGGGATAATATTTCAAACCCGACACCTTTATTTAGCGAACTTCTAAATTTGGCGAGTTTATTATCAAGCTCAATATCAAGCCCTTTACAGCTTAAAGACAATTTTGCAGTTAGATTTGATAAAGTATCAACTTGGAGCTTACGCGCATTTTCAATGGCTATCCTTGCTTCAATTGCTAGCTTTAACTTTTTATCTACAGCGTTAGAGTTTTCAGACACCTAAGCATACCGCCATCGTATTAATTACATTACCTTCAGTTTACAACAAAATCATATTAAGTGTAGTTATCTAATTAAAAACTTAGCATTTTTACTTAGACTCTGCATGTAAACTGAGCTATTAGGTTGTTTGTCGTTTTTAATTCACTTTTAATTTATGCCTTGTTAGGCTTATTTCAAATAATAAGTAACCTTGAGTCATTATGAAAAAGCGTTTAGTCCTGTCAATGTTAGCGGCCTGTTGTGCAGCCCCTGCGTTAGCCGATGTAAATTATTCTTTAAGTATTACACAGCCACAACATCATTTAGGTAATGTAAGTGTAGAGTTTCCAAAGTCGGCGCAATCGCATATCGATGTTAAATTGCCTGCATGGCGTACTGGTCGCTACGAAATATTAAATTTAGCCAATGGGGTACGTTACTTTGCGGCCACAGACGACAATGGCAATGCATTAAAATGGGAAAAAATTAATCACAGTACATGGCGAGTGCATTTAGCTGAGCCAACACACGTGAATATTGATTACCAAGTCTATGCAAACGAGTTAGGAAAACGTGCACGCCACATAGACGATAGCCATGCTTTTATTGATGCATCTGGCTTTTTTATGTTTAGTGAATCATTTCGCCAAGAACCAGTTACCGTAGATTTAAAGGTGCCTAAAGCGTGGCGCTCTGTATCAGGCATGGAAAATGCGAGTAATAAACACAGTTTTAAAGCCGCAGATTACGATGTACTGGTAGACTCACCAATAGAAACAGGAATTAACAAACTTCATAAATTTGAAGTAGATGGCCGCCAATACGAGTTAGTCATATGGGGCGAAGGCAACTACGATGAGCAACTAATGCTTACTGATTTAAAAAAATTAGTGACCACAGGTAATGTTATTTGGAATAGCTACCCGTATGAGCGTTATGTATTTATGGTGCATGCTACATCGGGTGCTGGCGGGGCAACTGAGCATTTAAACTCAACCATTATACAGCGCCCACGGAATCGTTTTGGTAGCCGCGAAGACTACTTAGGCTTTATAAGTACCGCTGCGCATGAATTTATTCATACCTGGAATGTAAAAGCTTACCGCCCTAAAGGGCTGGCGCCTTATGATTACACCAACATGAACTACTCAAATTTATTATGGATTTCGGAAGGTTCTACTAGCTACTTTGAAGATCATCTATTAGTGCGCTCAGGCATAGAAACCACCGATGAGTTTTTTAAAGTGATGAGTAAAACGATTAATCGTCACTTACAAACACCAGGTCGAGAAGTACAAAGTGCCAGCGAAACAAGCTTTGATAAATGGATAAACCAAGGCGGCGACCACGCGCGTAATTACAGCACCAATATATATTTAGAAGGCTCATTGCTTTCTATGTTGTTAGATATACATTTATTAGAAACAACCCAGGCAAAAGTTAATTACCGCCAAGTACACAACGCTTTATACAACAAGCACACGTTACCACAAGGGTTTACTGAGCAAGATGTACTGGCAATATTAAAAGACCTAACAGGTGAAGACTACACAACGTGGTGGCACGATAACGTGAGCACCCCAGCTAATATAGATTTTGATGCTTTATTAGGTAAAGTTGGCTTAAAGCTTACTCGTCCTGAGAGCGCTAAGCCACTAGCAAGCATTGATGCGACTGCAAAAAATAGCGGTGAGTTATTAACACTTACCCACGTTCGCAGAGGCGGAGCAGCATGGCAGGCGGGCCTCACAACAGACGATAAAATTGTGGCGGTTAACAAGCAGCATGTTGGAAAAGATCTAAAATCGAGCTTAGAAGTATTTAAAGCGGGTGAAAAAGTCACTATCGATTTTATTCGTCGCGATGCACTTCAATCGACAACCCTCATTTTATCGCAAGATTATGATAAACCTAAAAAGGTGGTTGCTGATAAAAGTGCAACTTTATCTCAACGGGCCTTATTTAAAGCATGGGTGGGGGTAGAGCACCCGATTAATGTGCAAGCTGATTAATCATAATAGCGTTTAAAAAAAGGAGCTTTGGCTCCTTTTTTTATATCTTATGCAAAGGTATATCACTTAAAAACCAACCTAAAAGTGCTAATTTTAAGAGTACGTCCTATTATTGTGTTAATAACGACTCTAGGTTGCGTATAAATGAAGTCATTAAAAACCACTCAAATCCTCTCACATCAATTTGTGCTTAACGATCCGCTGCATCAGTTATTTGATGCGATACACAGTATTTCTGTGCAAGGATACGATGAGCAGCGCCGCGTTATTTATTGGAATAAAGGCAGTGAACTGCTTTATGGCTATACAAAGGAATACGGAACCGGAAAAAAACTAGAAGATTTAATTATTCCGCCCCCAATGCAAGATGCGGTTATAGATGCTCATCGTGAGTGGCTCATAAACGATATCGAAATACCCGCGGCTGAGCTTACATTACAGCATCAAAATGGCAGCAATGTTACTGTGTTTTCAAGCCATGTTATGTTTACAAATCAGCATGGGGTAAAACAGATGTACTGCATCGACATAGACTTGAGCGATGTAAAACAAGCACAAGCGCAAGCTATGGATAAACAGCAGATGCTCGAAAAAGTATTTGAAGCCATTCCTGATTTGTACTTTTTACTCAAACCGGATGGCACCATAGTTGATTACCACGCAAATGATTTGAGCAACTTACATTTACAGCCTGAGCAATTTTTAAATAAATCGATGTTTAGCGTATTGCCCTATACTGTAGCCAAAATGTTTAAAGACAATATTCAAGAGCTGTTAATTCACAAAGGTAATGTATGCTTTGAATACGAACTTTTAGTACCCAAAGGCGTTTTGTATTTCGAAGCGCGAGTGAGTTATTTACATCATTCAGACCAAGTAATGGTGATAATTCGCGACATAACAGAGCAGCATGAGTCAAACAAACTTATACGTAAACAAGCCTATTACGATAGCTTAACGCTACTTCCTAATCGTTTTTATTCTTTAAAACGACTTACTCAGCTAATTAACACTGCGAGCGAACGAAACACTTTAGCCGCTGTTATTTTTATCGACTTAGATGACTTTAAAAAAGTAAACGACACACTCGGGCATGAAATTGGCGACTCATTACTTATCACCGCCGCTAATAAACTGAGCCAAATAGTTAATGAAAACGCGACCGTAGGCAGGTTAGGGGGCGATGAATTTATTATTCTACAATCAGAGCTTCGCAGTAAAAAACAGTTAGAAGCGATTGTTACACGCTTACTTAAAAGCTTTAGAACTCCCTTTGAAATAGATGGTCGCGAATTGTTATTAACGTTAAGTATTGGCGTGGCTTTGTACCCTGATAATGGGGTAACAGCCTCTGATTTATTACGCCATGCAGACACAGCAATGTACCAAGCAAAAGCGCTTGGCAGAAACACCTACGCCTGCTTTACCAGCGAAATGAATACCGCCATAAAAAGGCGGTTAGCAATTGAAGAGCAAATGCATGTTGCTCTTGAAAAAAACGAATTTGAATTGTATTTCCAACCTAAATGCGATGCTAAAACACTTAAAATAATTGGGGCAGAGGCGCTATTACGCTGGAACAATAGTGTGCTTGGTAAGGTTATGCCCGATGAATTTATTCCGTTAGCAGAGCAAACAGGTTTAATTATTCCTATTGGAAAGTTTGTTATTGAGCAGGCATTAGCATTTTTAACGCAGTGGCAGGCAAGCACTCAACAAAACTACAGCATGGCAATTAATTTATCACCAAGCCAATTTAGAGATTCAGAGCTGCTAAGTTTTATAGCAAGCACGTTAGAAAAAACCGGAGTAAGTGCTAAAAATGTCGAGCTTGAAATAACCGAAGGCGTGTTAATGAGCGTACAAACCAATATAACAGAGTCATTGTATGCACTTAATAAGCTCGGTATTAAACTATCCATGGATGACTTTGGCACAGGCTACTCATCGCTTAGCTATTTAAGGCAATATCCGTTTGAGGTATTAAAAATAGATCGCAGCTTTATTTGTGGTATTACCGAAAACCAAGAAGACTACAGCTTAGTTAAAGCCACAATTGCAATGTCGCATAGCTTAGGCTTAAGTGTGGTAGCTGAGGGCGTAGAAACATCAGCACAACAAAAATTACTAGCCGAACTAAATTGCGATTTGATTCAAGGTTACTACTTTAGTAAACCGCTGCCTGCGTTACAGTTACTTGATTTTAAAGCGTTATAAGTACATTTATTATAAGTGTTAACCTAAAACCCATTGAGCTTTAAATAGCGTATATTGAGCCGCCCACCGCATTTAGTATTTAAACCCTTTAGCCAAATAACGCTACACATTAATATGATAGGCTTTACTGCTTCTGCTTTGGTATTTTGATAAAACAAAACCTATGCAGTGAAATAAAACACCCTCTAGATTGAGCAAAACTCATGCCGCAAACTTTAATACCCCTGACACTCATAATTCATTAATTTAATTCATGTGCATTTTATAAGCTAATAATGCTAGGTTTAATCATCACAATATTGAAGGAAATAATTATGAAATTAGAGTCATTAGCACTGCACCATGGTTACGAGTCTGAAGAAACCACTAAATCAGCAGCAGTGCCTATTTATAATACCTCATCTTACACGTTTGATAACACGCAACACGGCGCTGATTTATTCGACTTAAAAGTACCAGGCAATATTTATACTCGTATTATGAACCCAACCAATGCGGTGCTTGAACAGCGTATTGCTGCAATGGAAGGGGGCATTGGTGCGCTAGCGGTAGCCTCGGGCATGGCAGCTATTACCTATGCTATTCAATGCTTGTGTGAAGTAGGCACTAATATTGTGAGCACCAGCCAAGTATATGGCGGTACATATAACTTATTTGCCCATACGTTACCGCGCCAAGGTATTGAAGCACGCATGATTAAAGCTGATGATTTTAGCGCCTTTGAAGACGCGATTGATGATAATACCCGCGCAGTATTTTGTGAGTCCATTGGTAACCCCGCAGGTAATATTGTCGATATTGAGCGTTTAGCTAACATTGCTCATAGTAAAGGGGTGCCACTTATTGTTGATAATACTGTAGCTACCCCGTATTTATGCCGCCCATTTGAGTTAGGTGCCGATATAGTGGTTCATTCACTGACAAAGTATATAAACGGACACGGTACAGCTATTGGCGGTATGATTGTTGATTCAGGTAAATTTGATTGGAAAGCCAATGCCACACGCTTTGCAATGATGAATGAACCCGATCCGTCGTATCACAATGTGGTTTATACCGATGCCTTTGCAGAAGCAGCCTTTATTGGTCGTTGTAGAGTAGTGCCACTTAGAAATACCGGTGCAGCACTTGCGCCTAAAAACGCATCTGACATTTTAATTGGCCTAGAAACCTTAGGCTTACGAATGGATCGCCACTGCGAAAACGCGCAGCAACTGGCTGAATACCTAGAAAATCACCCTAAAGTTCTTTGGGTTAACTACGCTGGTTTAACATCAAGCCCATATAATGTAATGAGCCAAAAAATCACCAGTGGTAAAGCCTCAGGCATTTTAAGCTTTGGTATCGCGGGTGGCCTTGAAGCAGGCACGCGCTTTATTGATGCGCTTAATATGATCTTGCGTTTAGTTAATATTGGCGATGCTAAATCGCTGGCTTGTCACCCAGCGTCAACCACGCACCGCCAATTAAATGATGAAGAGCTTGCAAGCGCAGGTGTGAGCCGTGATTTAATTCGCCTATCAGTCGGTATTGAAAACATTGCCGATATTATTGCCGATGTAAGCCAAGCGCTCGATAAAGCATAGTTATAAAATTAAGAACCTTGCGTAAGTAAAGAAGGTGCTTTTGAAGCGCCTTTTTTATTAAGTTTAATTTGCTTGCTTTGTTTTATAAATGCATTTGTATAAAGTTTATTTAAAACGCCGCTGTGTAATTGTTGAAACTTACGTTTAAAAAAAGCTTTTTTAACCTTGGTTTTAGTAGCGCAGCTTGCAATATCACTCTGTATGTCTGTATTTTGCGAAACAGGGTATGGCATAAGCGAAAAACCATTTACGTGGGTTTCCCAAATATGCTGTAAGTCGCAATCTACAGGGCGGCCAAATTGAGCTGTGGCTTTAAGTAATTGCTTAGCCCCTTCATAGCTGATTGCCGTAGCACAACAGCCGGTCATTAGCTTTTTATGTATGACTAATTGCTGGTGGTTATTTAGGTTTTGCTGATAGGCAATAGGGCGAGTGCGGTTTTCATAAGCGGCGAGTTTAATAAGCTGCCAGGGCTGCTGTAGCTGCTCAATATTTTTTATCGCATTATGAATGCTCTCATCAATATAAAAGTCATCCTCGAGCACAATCGCGTAATCTAGTTTTTCATCAACTATTTTTTGCCATGCTTTACGGTGGCTTAAATAGCAGCCGATTTGGCCATTGCTTAGCGGATAGTGATACTGCTGTTTATTTAATTGCGGGCTGTAATGTAGGAACTTTTGTTGTGTACTTAATTGTGCGCCATCTACGGCATCAATCCGTTCAAATGACAAGTTAACACGTGCCAGTTGCGTTTGAGTATTTGCGAGTCGCTGCGCTGAGCGCGCTAAGTTTATTACAAATAATGCTGCCATGATGTTCACCCCTTACCGTTTTTAGCAATACTAAAGGGGGGCTGTTACACGCAAGTGGCAAATTTATGGCTTTTTTAAGTCAGCTCGCGGCTGCGCTAAAATGGCGTTTTTTTCTTCTTGGCTGAGGATGATCCAATCAAATATTTCTTCATTAGTTCGCCCGCAGCCAGTGCAATAACCGCAGCGGCGCTCACATATGCCTAAACAGTCTGTTTTTAACTTAGTGTTTGAGTGTGTGGGTTTTTGCATTTAATTTCCTAGCGGTGGAGCAATTTCAAAACGGGTAATATAGCGCGTTCTGCTTTGAGAGGTAAATAAGGTGATAACTGGGTGAGCTTCATCCAAAACAAAGTTACTACTCATTGAGGTTGCTGACTCTTTCGTATTTTCGTACCAGCCTTGTGACGCTACACATTGACGTATTTTATCCACTGTTTGTATATGTAGATTTGTGGCATGGGCTTGTTTGTTTTCACTCGTGCATTGATAACTAAACTGCTTATTATGTTGAGTAATGGTGCAGGTATTGCCTATAAAATGAGTATTAGCATGCCACTGGTTTATAAAATCCTTTCCCACTTTATTTGCTTTTACTGCATTAAAGCCGTTAGTGTGCGCATTAAGTAATGTGTTTAGTGGGCTACATGCGTTTTGCGTTTTTACTATTTTAGGCGCAGGGGCTTTTTGGCTTACACAGCCTGTTAGTACCAATAAGGATAAGGCTGTGATAATTGATTTATTCATAAGCAACGCTAAAAGAATTCGATAAGCTGCACCATACGCAACCTATGTAAAAAAATAAATACCATAACGTAAAAAGGCCCATAAAATATGGGCCTGTAAATGCGCTAAAATAAAGCAGCAGTATTATTTATGGCGACCTTGTAGGCATTTTACAACGTCTTCAAGAGCTAAGCCTTGGCGTTGTAGCAATACAGTAAGGTGGTAAATTAAATCAGCCGATTCGTTAGTAAGCTCATCGTTATCGTGTTTCATTGCAGCAAGCGCTACTTCTACGCCTTCTTCGCCCACTTTTTGACAGCTACGGCTTAAGTCTTTAGCAAATAATGAAGCGGTGTAGCTTTTTGTTGGGTCGTCGTTTTTACGCTCAACAATCACATCTTCTAATTGAGCTAAAAAGCTTAGGCTAGGTTTTGCGTCATCACCAAAGCAGCTTTGTGTGCCTAAGTGACATGTTGGGCCTTCTGGGTTAGCCAGTACTAAAATTGAGTCGTAGTCACAATCGGTATGCACCGATACTACGTTTAAGTAGTTTTCTGATGACTCACCTTTGGTCCATAAACGTGACTTTGAACGCGAGTAAAAGGTTACTTTGTTACTTTCAAGCGTTACCTTTAGTGCTTCGCTATTCATGAAGCCTTGCATTAAAATAACACCAGAGCGAGCATCTTGAACAATCGCAGGGATCATTTCGCTTTTAGCAAAATCTACTTGAGTTTGGTTTTGTTGTGTTACTTGCATAGTCGTGCTGCCACTTGGTTATCAGTTAAAAATTGTTTTAATTCGCCAATGTTAATCACATTTTTGTGAAAAACGCTTGCTGCCAATGCGCCATCGACTTCGCTTTGTTTAAATACATCAACAAAATCTTGCATACTGCCTGCACCGCCTGATGCGATTAAAGGAATATTACATAATGCGCGCATTTTACTTAGCTGCTCATTGTCGTAACCGTTTCGTACGCCATCTTGGTTCATACAGTTTAAAACAATTTCACCAGCGCCTAAGTATTGTACGCGTTTAACCCATTCCTCGGTTTTATAACGTGTACGGCTTGATGCATTAGGATCGCCGGTTAGTTGATACACTAAGTATTCACCGGTCACTTCATCGTAAAAGCTATCAATACCTACAACAACACATTGCTTACCAAATTCATCGTGTAGCTCTTTTATAAGCTCAGGGCGGGCAATAGCGGGGCTGTTAATACTTATTTTATCAGCGCCGCGCTCTAGTACACGTGCTGCATCGGCTACCGACTTAATACCGCCAGCCACACAAAATGGAATATCGATGTGGCGGGCAATGCTCTCTACCCAATTTACATCAAGTAGGCGTTTTTCAACACTTGCGCTGATTTCGTAAAAAACCAGTTCATCGGCGCCGGCATCGCTGTATGCTTTTGCCATTGTTAAAATATCGCCCACTATTTCGTGGCCTTTAAATTTAACGCCTTTTACTACTTGGCCGTCTTTTACATCTAAACACGGGATTATGCGTTTTGATAACATGCCAACGCCTCCTCAACACTAAATGCGCCATCAAGTAGTGACTTACCTAAAATAACGCCGCCTACACCCAGCTCTTTAAGCTTTTTAATGTCATCAAGTGAGCTTACGCCACCCGAAGCTTGCACTTTAATGCTGCTGTTATGGCGAGTTAAATCTTCGTAAAGCTCAAACGATGGGCCAGTCATGGTGCCATCTTTACTGATGTCCGTGCATAAAAAATCAATAACGCCCAAGCTTACATAAAAATCTACAAGCTCAAGTAAACCAAATTCAGATTCACTTAACCAACCATGGGTTGCAGGAGCCCAGCCCGTGGCTGTTTTATTTACATCAAGGGCAATAACAAAGTGCTCTGCGCCAAATTGTTCAATCCAGGCTTTTACTTGCTCGCGTTTTTCTACCGCCATAGAACCAATAACAACTTGGTTAGCACCGGCTTTTAGCCAATCGCTTACATCTTGCTCTGAGCGAATACCGCCGCCCACTTGATACGGTACGTTAAGCGCTTTCGTTGCAGCTTGGATATGTTGCCACTGTTTTTTACTTGGATCGCGTGCGCCTTCTAAATCTACAAGGTGCAATTTACCTGCGCCGCTGTCGGCGTATTCTTTTAAACGTGCGCCAAGCTCAAAAGGGTAAAACTGAGCGGTGTCGTACTTACCTTGGTATAAACGAACAATTTGATTTTGTAATACGTCTAATGCTGGAATAATCACAAATAATCTCTTTATGGTTGGTTAATGGGCCGTTTATAACTGCCAATCAACAAAATTTTGTAATAAACGTGTGCCTACTTTTGCACTGCGCTCTGGGTGAAATTGCATGCCAGCGTAGTTGTCTTTTGCAACTATGGCTGAAAAGGTTTGGCCGTATTCGCCGCTTACAAGTGTTGCATCGTTCACGGTGTGCGCAAAGCTATGTACAAAGTACACTTGCTCGTCTTGTGTTAAGCCTTTGGTGAGTGCATGCTCTTTATTTACGCTTAAGTTATTCCAACCCATATGCGGCGATGTTAAATTGCCAACATCAAGGGCTTTTACTTGGCCTGGTATTTTACCTAAGCATTGTACGTTACCTTCTTCGGTGCTTTCGCACAGTAACTGCATACCTAAGCAAATTCCCATAAGTGGGCGCTGGTATTCGTTTATAGCTTGTTGCCAGCCATTATCTACAAGGCGTTTCATGGCAACAGATGCATGTCCAACGCCTGGTAATATTGCACGCTCAAAACCAGCTAATTGCTCTGGTGAGGTAATGACTGTTGGCGTTTGACCTAAACGTTCAAAGGCAAAACGAACTGAATTTATATTGGCACACCCGGTATTAATTATGGCAATCATAAACATCCCTTAGAGCTGGCTGTTTGTTGGGTCGTGTCTTGTGCTACTGCCATACGAAGGGCACGTGAAAACGCTTTAAATAAGCCTTCTACTTGGTGATGACAGTTACCGTCGCTCACCGATAAAATAAGGCTAATAGCGGCATTATCGCTTAAGCTTTTGAAAAAGTGCTCAACCATTTGTACGTCTAAATCGCCGGCTTTTTCGCGGCTAAAGTTAGCGTTTAATACAAATGAAGCGCGGCCCGATAAATCAATTTGTGCTTCAGCTTTACATTCATCCATTGGCAGTGCAAAACCATAGCGCGCTATTTGCGATTTAGTACCCAGCGCTTGTTTAAGCGCAACACCTAGGGCAATACCTATGTCTTCAACAAGGTGGTGCTCGTCTATGTGTAAATCGCCTTTCGCTTTAATATTAAGACCAATGTTGGCGTGGGTGCGAATTTGATCAAGCATATGATCAAAAAAGCCAAGGCCGGTTTCAATGCTACCGTTTTTAGTTTGATCTAGGTTTATGGCTACATCAATTTGGGTTTCTTTGGTGTTACGCGTAACACGACCTTCACGGTTGGCAGTTGTAAGCTTTGTAACAATGGCAGGCCAGCTGCCATCATACAAAATGCCTTCACAACATAAGTTTTGAGCAAGGCCAATATCGGTTTGGCGATCGCCAATCACGTATGAGCGAGCTAAATCAACCTTGCCTGAGCGCATAAGCTCAGTTAATAAGCCTGTTTTAGGTTTACGGCAATCACAGTTTTGCTCGTCAAAGTGTGGACAAATTAATACCTCGTCAAAGCTAATGCCTTGGCTTTGCAGTATGTCCATCATTTTATCTTGTGCTATATCAAAGTCTGCAGTCGGGAAGCTGTCTGTGCCTAAGCCATCTTGGTTAGATACCATTACTAAGCGGTATCCTGCGGCTTGTAATTGTAATAAAGCCGGGATAACACCAGGTAAAAACGCTAATTTTTCTAGGCTGTCTACCTGTTTGTCGGTGATTGGCTCTTCAATTATGGTGCCGTCACGGTCAATAAATAAATAGGGGTTACTCATGATACTTCTTGTCCTGATAAAAGAGGTGAGGTTGCTGGCTTATCAAGGCCATCTAACCAAATTTTTACTTGCTCAAGTTCTTGCTCATTACCAATGGAGATACGTAGCCAATCGTCTTCACCGTATAGGGTAAACGCGCGCATCACTAAACCTTGTTCAAGTGCTACTTTAAAGTAGTTTTTGTCGGCTAATTTTAAGGTAACAAAGTTACCTTCACCAGTGAGAATTTTTAATGCAGCTGGGGATGCGTTTAACCACTGTACAAGCTTAGCTTTTAAACTATTTAAAATAGTCACTTGGCGGCGCATTGATGTAATTGCATCAGGCGCTATGGCTTGTGCTGCAATACTTGCTATCACACCCGATACCGGATACGGCGCAATCACTTTGCGAATAGGTGCAAGTACAGTTTCTTGTGCAAGTGTAAAACCGGTTCTTAGCCCTGCAAGTGCAAACGCTTTAGATAAAGTGCGCAGTACCACTACATTACTATATTCGTTAATCAGCGCTGTAGCACTTTGCTCAGGGCAAAATTCAATATAGGCTTCATCAACAATAACTAAAGCTTTACCGGTAAGCGCTGTTGCAATTGCTTTTACTTTTTCAAGGGGGGTTAAGCTACCGGTTGGGTTATTTGGATTACAAATAAACACCAATTTTGAGCTGCCCACTGCCTCAACTATTTCATCAACACTGCCATCAAGTAATAACGCTTGGGTTAAGCCATTGATTGCAACGTTATGAGTATCAGCGGTTACTTTGTACATACCGTAGGTTGGCAAAAATAACGCGATACTGTCTTTTGCAGGTTCGCAGTAGGTACGTACTAAAAGCTCAATGCCTTCATCGGCGCCGCGCGTCATTAATACGTTTTCGCTTTCAAGCTCTGCATACGCAGCATAGCGGTCAATAACCAATTGCGGCTGTGGATCTGGGTAGCGATTTAAATCTTCAATACTCAGCTCAATATTTTTAGCGTACGGGCTTTCATTGGCATTTAACCACGTTGACCCTGTTAGCTTTTCACTTTTAGCAGAGCTATAGGCAGCAAGAGCTGCAATATTTTGTGGTAATAAGCTAGTCGCTTGTGCGCTCTCATTGCTCATTTTTAATTGCCTCTAAACGAATTGAAACCGCATTTGCGTGTGCATCAAGGCCTTCTGCATCTGCTAGTGGCAAAATAGCTTTTGACAGCTGTGTTAGGCCACTTTTACTTATAGTTTGTACTGTGTAAGTGCGGAAAAAATCAAGCAAGTTTAAGCTTGAATAGGTTGCACTGTAACCGTAGGTAGGTAACACGTGGTTAGTACCCGATGCGTAATCGCCCGCTGATTCTGGCGTGTAGTCGCCAACAAATACCGAGCCTGCATTTTTTACTTTATCTAAGTAAGGTGTTGAATCTGCTAATTGCAAAATTAAGTGCTCAGGGCCATATTGCGCTGATACGTCAAATGCTTGCTCAACAGAGTCGACTAAAATAAGTGATGAATTAGCCAGAGCTTGCTCGGCTGTATCTTTGCGGCTTAAGTTAGCAAGCTGGCGCGTAAGCGCCTGCTGCGTTTGCTCAATGATACTTTCGCTGTTACACAATAAAATAACTTGCGAGTCTGCGCCGTGCTCAGCTTGCGAGAGTAAATCTGCCGCTATAAATTCTGGGTTTGCACGCTCATCTGCAATCACTAATACTTCAGAGGGGCCTGCTGGCATATCGATTGCCATACCAGGAATTGTTTGCGCAACAAGCTGTTTTGCCATCGTTACAAAGCTATTACCTGGGCCAAAAATTTTGTTCACTTTAGGTACTGATTCGGTGCCGTAGGCCATTGCGGCAATTGCACCTGCGCCACCACTTTCAATTAAAGTTGTAATGCCACATAACTTAGCTGCATATAATATCGCAGGGTTAATGCTTTCATCACCTTGCACAGGGGTGGCAAGTACGACGGTTTTAGCACCACTTAATTGTGCAAGTACACCTTGCATAATAACCGATGATGGCAGTGGAGCACTGCCACCTGGTACATAAATACCCACAGCTTCGATGGCCTGATATTTCAGTTCACATTCAACGCCAGGTTGGGTTGATAACTTAATATCTTTAGGCAATTGCGCTTCGTGAAAACGTTTAACGTTTGCATAAGCGGTGTCAATTGCGTATTTAAGCTCTGCGCTTAGTGCTTGCTCTGATGCGTTTATTTCATCAAGCGGTACACGTAAACGAGGGTTAGCTCTATTATCAAACTTTTTAGCCATATCAAGTAAGGCTTTATCACCTTGCTCTTTCACATCGCTCATAATTGTTTGGCATATAGCTTCAACCTTGGCGCTGGCAGAAACCGCAGGGCGCATTAGCGCCGCTGCTTGTACTTGTGAAGATTCCTCATTCCAACGAAGCATGGTACTTACTCCATCATTTTTTCAATTGGCATTACTAAAATAGAGTTAGCGCCTAGGGCTTTAAGCTGCTCCATTGTTTCCCAAAATAATGTTTCGCTGCTTACCATGTGAAGTGCTACGTACTCTTCGTTACCAGCAAGTGCAAGTAGAGTAGGTTGGCCAGAGCCTGGTAAAATTTCGCAAATTTCATCAAGTTTAGTTTTTGGCGCGTGTAGCATAATGTATTTGCTTTCTTTAGCTTGTTTAACACCACGAAGGCGCGGCATAAGCTTATTGATTAGCGCTAGTTTGTCTTCATCTTGCAGGTCTTTATTTTGAATTAAACACGCGTTTGATTCTAAAATTGTATCACCTTGAATCAAGCCGTTCGCTTCAAGCGTTGCACCGGTTGAAACTAAATCACAAATTGCATCTGAAAGACCGGCACGTGGGGCTACTTCTACTGAGCCTGTAAGCATTACAGTGCTTGCATTAATGCCTTCACGCTTTAACCACTGCGTTAAAATTTCTGGGTAGGTTGTTGCAATACGTTTGCCTTCAAACCAGCTTTTATCACGTGGGCCAAGCTCTTGTGGCCATGCAAGTGCAAGGCGGCAGTAACCAAAGTCTAGTTTTGCTAGTTTGCTAACTTCGCTTGGTACACCTTGGCGTTCGCGTTCGGCTTGTACTTCTACTAGTACGTTTTCGCCAACAATACCTAAATCACAAACACCGTCCATTACTAAGCCCGGAATATCGTCATCGCGCACACGAAGTACGTCAATTGGCATATTGGTTGAGTGTGCAATTAAGCGTTGCTCACGTAGGTTTAATTTAACACCTAGTTGCTTTAGTAAATCTTGACAATCTTTAGACAGGCGACCGCCTTTTTGGATGGCGATACGTAGACGATTTGTGTTACTCATTATTCATTTTCCTTTAATTTAAAAACTAAAAACCCCGAGGGGAACCTCAGGGCGAAAATGAATCAATGTGTTTTGAATCGCCAGAGGTTCCTTTTAGGAATAACCTCTCAGCGAAAGACCTGACAGGTTATTCCGGTGAATGGTGGTGATGATGTACTGTTGTCAGGTTTAAGCGCATTTTTGTATCCTATTTTGCTTACCGCTATTTAGTGAGCGTTAAGCTTTAATCTGTTTCAATAAATTTCGCATTCATAAAAACATAAACCGCCTAGCTAAGGCAAGTTTTTTTTTACCAAATTAAAGCATATCTTATAACTGCCGATAATATTGAGAGCTAATCAGTATTTTTAGTTGTTTTAATGTTTAAATTGTAGGCAAATTGGGCTTTGTTGGTCAATTTATCTAATTTTTTAATAAACAGGTTAAGGAGGGGAGTATGGATATAATGATCCCTTTTTTAGGGAAAATTTCGCGGTTAGAGCTTGAGCCAAAAAGTACATTTCATATTGCAGGTGTGCAAAATATGCCGCAAGCGCAAAAAATTAAGCTTGAAAATGAAAAAAAGCAGACGCTCAACAAAAAAAGATTAGCGCAGGCGCAGGGCAAAAAAAGTGCAAGTGCAGCTAATGAAAAAGCGATTACCGTAGATGACGAAGGGAATAAACATTTAGATACGTGGGCATGATCTAAACCCTTAATAGTAAAAAGCCACGTACAACTTTTTACTATTAAGGGCGTGTTGTTCTTTACGCTTTATATATTTGTTAGTGCTTTTTAGCTTTAATAATGTAAAAGCTAAATATAACAGCTACGGTAAGTTGCGCTATAAAGCCTTGCCACGTAGATTTTAAACCCAGTAGTGCAATATCAAAGTTTATCGGCATTACACTAATCGCGACTAAATCAGCCTCTTGTAATGCAATGACAGCTTTACCCATTAATACAAAGGCAAGTGCAAATAATAAATAAGTTGTATAGGCAAAAAACTTAGCAATAGGTAATTTAATCGAATATTTAACTAACACCCATGCAATAAGCGCTAATAAAACCACACCCAATGCAAACCCAATAGCCACCGATGAATACTGTGCTTGCGAGCTTTGCGTTAATAACGACTGATAAAATAATACCGTCTCGAACACTTCACGATATACCGCTATAAACGAGAGGCCCGTGAGCCCCCATAGTGTGCCAGACTCTAATCGCGTATTAATATTTTGCTGAATATATGCCTGCCACTGCTGAGCACTAGTTTTACTGTGCATCCATACCCCAACATATAGCAAAATAATAGCTGCAAATAGGGCGCCTATACCTTCCATTACTTCGCGGCTTGCACCACTTATTTGTATTAATGTTTGCGCTGCTGCCCATGTTAAGCCACCTGCTATGAGGGCCATTCCCCAGCCAATATGAACGTATTTAAGCGCATCTTGGCGTTTGGTTTTTATAAGTACGGTCATTAGCGCTATAACAACTAATAGTGCCTCTAGACCTTCGCGCAGTAAAATAAGTAAACTGGCTGATAGCAAGGCGCCATCACTAAGTGTGGTGTCATTAAGTAGGTTGTTTGCTTTTGTTAATTGTGCAAGTACAGCGTTAACTTGCGCACTGACAAGCTCGGTGTTTTTTTCATTTTTGAATGTGTAACGTAAGTTCATCAATTGTACTTCAATGCTTTTACGCAAGCTTTCATCGTATGCATTTAAGTTATTTTCTATCAGCTCAAAACCATCTAAATAGGCACTGATAGCCAGTTCGCTGGCTTTTGCATATTCACCATTACCATGTGCATTTTGCGCTGCAATAAGTTGCGAGCGTGCAACGCTAAGTGGCTGAGCTTTGTTTTTAAATAAGTGTTCTGGATTACCGCGCAGCCACTTAATAAATTGAACTTGGGCAGGGGATTGATTTTGTGAAAGCTGCGCAGGGTTAAGATTAATGATGTCTGAAGTGCTGATTGTCTGGTTATTGTGTTGCGGCTTAGTTATATCTTGAAAAGCTAAACTTCCTACATAAAAGGCGAGTGACCAACGTTGTTGCTCATTAAATTGGCTAAAAGCAACCATTGGCGTATCGTCTATGCCATTGGATACAGCTTCATATAATCCCATAATTGTGCGATTTGTGGCTCGCTCTTTATCCGTAAAGTTGGTGGGCTGTGGTGTTAAACCTTTAGCAAGTGGGCCATCACCTTGTCCATTTATGCCATGGCACATAGAGCAATTTTCTGCAAAAAGTGCTTTTGTTTGTTTTAGGGGTAATAAAGATGTAGGCAAAGAAAGCTGTGGCATAAATTCAAGCAAAGACTCCCTAAGCTTTGAGCTCGCAGCACGAACACTTTGTACGCTTTGTTTATTTATAATGGCGTTATGTAAGGCGCCAGCTTGTATTTTTATATGACTGTATTGATTATTAGCACTGCTTAACTGTGTGGCTAGCGTGCTTATTAAATTTGCAAACTCAGACATTTCTTGAAATTCGTCTTTACTGACTACCTCGCCTTTTTGCACCGCGCCAACGTAATCAACCCCTACGTACTCTGCAAGTTGTGATATTTGTTTAATTTTAGCTTGCTCGGCAGGCGTAGAGGCAAAAGCAGAAAAACATAAAAAAGTGAGTAAGAACAAAGGAAAGAGAAAAACGTGGCGACGTGTAATGCCATAAAATAACGAAAAAACACTTGTATACTTACTGGACATAATTAGCCCTATAAAAAACATTTAAAATTAAAACTATTTTTATTACGCTTAAAATAAATAAAACCGTGCTAAAAATAATCCCCCATAAATAACTAACCCGCAGTGAATAGACTGCGGGTTTAATAAATAAAACTTAGTGATTTTGCTCGGCAGATTTAATACTGCTTTGAATGAGAGGAGAGATAGTTAAACCTTGCACAATAATAGAAAATATAACCACAACATAGGTCACAATAACGATTAAATCATGCAGATCACTGCCTGATATAAATACTTGATCCCGAGGAATAGCTGCAGCCATAGCTAATGCTAAACCTCCACGTAAACCACCCCATGTTAAAATTTTAACGCTGTGTTTGTCGTAGTTTTTAAAGCGCTTAAATATTACAAATGGCGCACCAACACTAATAAAACGTGCTAATAAAATAGCAGGGATCATAACAAGGCCTAAGCCAATTTCACCCATTGTTACTGGCATAGTGACAATCAGCATACCAATAATCAAAAATAACAAAGCGTTTAAAAAGCTGTCGGTGGCGTGCCAAAAGTCTTTAATATAGCGCGTGTTTTCGGGCCCTGTGCGCTCGGTTGCTTTTGCGCGAGTAATATTACCTAAAATAATACCACTGGTTACCATGGCAAGCGCGCCTGATATTTCCCATACATTGGCAGCGGCAAAACCCGCAGTTGGAATGGTTAAGGTTATTAATAGGCGTATATTTACATCTTTACAGTTAATAATTAAAAAGTGACCCACAAGGGCCATTGCTAAGCCAAACACGATTCCACCTATGGCATCAACAAAAAACAGCTCTGCAATGTCGGCTGGGTTGGCATCGGTGCCAAAAAATGCAACAGAAAACAGCGTAGTAAAAATTACCAAACCAATACCATCGTTAAATAAAGACTCGCCTTCTACCTGTACCGAAATACCTTCAGGGGCGCGTAATTGTTTAATAATTGCCAGTACAGCAATTGGATCGGTTGGGCTTATTAAGGCGCCAAAAAGTAAACAATAAATAAAAGGGACGGGCCAGCCGAGTGCGGCAAAAATATAAAAACTTAAATAGCCAATTAAAAAAGTAGAGACTACGGTAGAGAACAAAACTAAAGCGGTTATTTCCCATCGTTGTTTACGCAGTGCCAACAGGTTAATTTCTAAAGCACCTGCAAATAACAAAAATCCAAGCATGCCTTTTAAAAGCAATTCATTAAAATTAATACTGGCTACAATTTGCGTCATTTCTAATGCAGTTGTATCGCCTAATAACTTAACTGAAATAATTAATAACAACGATATAACAACCGAGCCCGTTGTTATAGCAATCGTTGTTTGCATTTTAAGAACATACTGGTTTGCATAAGCAATAAAAATTGCGATAGCAGAGAGAAAACAAATGAGATACCAAGCATTCATTGGCTAACCTTAAATTTATTTTAGAGAACAAAAAAGATCGAATTAAACGAGCCGTATATTACTCCTGTGACTAGGCTGTGTCACAGTATTTATAGGGCTTTTAGCACTTTTTTTATGTCTTTAGGAGACATATGGTTAATGCAAATTTACTGGTGTTATTGCTTGTAATGAAGAGATTAACACAAAGTTGCCTAGGCAACGTAATGGCTAATTAATGCCGTTAATTGAATAAAGTAAACGCGGCTATTTTGCGGGTGTAATAGTGTAATTTAGTGTAAATATATGTATACAATTTGTATCTGTTTAAGGTTTTACTGATTTTGTGTGTTTTTTAACCTACTGTAATTTCTGTTGTTCTAACGTTTCCTAATACTTTACTTGTAAATTAAATGTTTAATTTTCATAACTCAAATTTGTAACATAAGCTTGATCCTTAATCGGGTACAAGTAGTTCCGGTTAATACAAATCCACTACAAACTAAATATTTTGACGGAGCGTAAACGTGAATTTATCAAAAATCACATTAGCAACTTTTGCTGCTTTAACCTTGGTTCAAGCAACAGATGCAGTAGCTGCGAACAAGAAATACCTAAATCAACAAACGGCTTTAAATAATATGATGCAATCAAATTCGGCATCCATTTTATCTACTAGCCCTAAAGACTTGATTGGGTTAAGTGTAAGGAACGAGTTAGTTGTATTAAAAGAGTTTATAAGTAATAACGGTGAAGTAACTCGCCGTTATCAGCAAACATATCAAGGTTTACCAGTAATTGGTGACACTTTAAGCCTTACATTTAAAAATGGCATGCTTAAAAAAGCCCATGGCGCTGCGGTGTACGATATTGAAGGCGATATAAACGATGTAAGCGCTAAATTATCTGTAAAACAAGCCATGCTTCAAAGCCAAAATGTAGGCATAGCTGCAAAAACTAAAGGTTTAAAAAAACACAATGAGAAATCAAGGTTAGTGATTTGGGTTGATCAACAAAGTAAGGCGCATTTGGTGTATGAAGTATCGTATGTAACCTACGGCAAATCGCCATCACGCCCTTATCAAATAATCGATGCTAATACCGGTGAGGTTTTGCTCAGCTACGATAACTTACAACATGCTGATGCTACGGGACCAGGGGGGAATCTCAAAACAGGTAAATATATTTACGGTACTGACTTTAGCAACCTAGATGTGTCTCAATCTGGTAACACCTGTGTTATGGATAATGCCAATGTAAGAACTATAAATCTCAATGGCGGTACAAGTGGCTCTGCTGCCCATTCATTTACCTGCCCAGAGAATACAGTAAAAGAGATAAATGGGGCTTATTCGCCGCTTAACGATGCTCATTATTTTGGTAACGTTATTTTTAATATGTATAACGACTGGGTGGGGTCGCCACCGCTAAGTTTTCAGTTAAAAATGCGCGTACATTATTCAAGTAATTATGAAAATGCATTTTGGGATGGCAGCGCAATGACCTTTGGCGACGGGCAAAGCACTTTTTACCCACTCGTAAGCCTTGATGTATCAGCACATGAGGTAAGCCATGGCTTTACCGAACAGAATTCTGGCTTAATTTACAGCGGTAAGTCTGGTGGCTTAAATGAAGCTTTTTCTGATATGGCTGGTGAAGCGGCTGAGTATTACATGAAAGGCACTAACGATTGGTTAGTCGGACAAGATATTTTTAAAGGCAATGGCGCGCTTCGCTATATGAATAACCCATCACAGGATGGACGCTCTATAGATAATCAAGGTAGTTATACCTCTGGCATGGATGTGCACTATAGCTCGGGTGTATTTAACAAAGCATTTTATAACCTTGCTACTACACCTGGTTGGGATACTAAAAAAGCATTTGTAGTCATGGCGCGTGCAAATCAGCTTTATTGGAGTGCGAGTACAAATTGGGATTTGGCCGGTAACGGCGTTATGGACGCTGCGTGTGACTTAAATTACAACCCAAGCGATGTACAAGCTGCATTGGCCGCAGTGGGAGTTAGTTCAAACCTAAGTGCAGGGAGCGATTGCTCGAGCACACCTGTGCCTACGGATGAGGCGTTAACAAATAAAGTAGCACGTACGGGGATCAGCGGCTCTGCAAAAGCGCAGATGTTTTTTACACTCGATGTACCAGCGGGGGCAACAGATCTTGAGTTTAATACCGCTGGAGGCTCGGGCGATGCAGATTTATATGTAATGTTTGCAAGTAAACCCACACTGAATACGTATGACTGTAAAAGTACCACCTCTTCAAGCACCGAAAATTGCAGTATTTCGAACGTCCAAGCAGGCACCTACTATGTAATGGTAGAAGCATGGAATGCTATAGCTGATGTATCGCTTACTGGGAGTTTTAACAATTCAACAGGAGGTGTCACACCGATTAACAGAACCGAGTCTAATATTAGTGTTTCAACTAATAGCTGGGCTCGATTTACTCAAGACTTAGGAGCGGGCTATAGTAATTTAACCGTTACTATTTCTGGTGGAAGTGGCGATGCCGATCTTTATGTAAATTATGGTTCAGCGTCGAGTACGTCAACTTATTTGTGTAGACCTTATAAAAATGGCAACAGTGAAACGTGTTCGTTTGATAACCCACAATCAGGTACCTGGTACCTAGATTTAAGAGGGTACAGTAATGCAAGCGCAGTAACACTGAGTGTGTCTGCGAATTAAACATTGATACCAGGGGCCTAGTGCCCCTTTTTAATTTTATGGATACCAGTATTGCCAATTATAAGGAATACCAATGAAACCTTTTAAACTACTAAGTGCGCTGAGCTTATTTACTACAATGGGCGTTGTAGCACAAAGTGAAACAAACAAAGTGTGGGTAAGCATAGATTCAACTGCAGCGGCACATTATGAGTATACCCAGCATGGATTAGTACAAAGATTGCCCTTTGCACAGCGCTCAACAAGTGCGCTCGAAAATATAGACTTGGTAAATATACCTGCTGATCAGGTAAATAATCTAAGCGAATTTATGCACCACAATTATAATCGGTGCGGTGGGTTTGTGGCACATGATTCATGGCAAGAGGCGAGCAGTTACGCAACACAATTAGCCGCGGCGCATACTATACAAAATACATTAGCATTTAGTTATTCTATTGATAACGAACAAACAGTACAAAATTTAATGTCATCAATTAGCACCGTTAACCTCGATAGCACTGTTAACTCTTTAACCAGTTTTAATAATCGTTATTACACCTCACAAACAGGGATAGATGCTGCAAATTGGTTAAACACATATTGGCAACAAATAGCGCAAAGTCGCAGTGATATTAGCATTGCAACTTACCCGCATAATTGGGCGCAATCGTCGGTTATAGTGACAATTGAAGGCAATGAAAAAGCAGATGAAATTGTTATTATTGGCGGCCACCTTGATTCGATAAATCAGTCAAACCCCAGCAATGGACGTTCACCTGGTGCTGATGATAACGCCTCAGGCATTGCTGTGCTATCAGAGGCGCTGCGCGCGATTGTACAAACTAATTACAAACCACAGCGTACGATTCAAATTATGGCGTTTGCAGCGGAAGAGGTCGGCCTTAGAGGTTCAAGTGATATTGCAAGCAGCTACCAATCGCAGGGTAAAAATGTAGTGGGCATGGTGCAGTTTGATATGACAGGCAATAATGGCAGCCTTGAAGATATAGTTATGATGACTGATTATACTAACAATGCACAAAATCAGTTTTTAGCAGCGCTTTTAGATACCTACTTACCGCAATTAAATTATGGATTTGATCAGTGTGGTTATGGGTGTTCTGATCATGCGTCATGGTATCAGCAAGGATTTGCAGCCTCTATGCCTTTTGAATCAAAAATGGGCGATATAAACCCGCTTATTCACACCCAAAACGATAACCAGTTTGATGCTCAACATGCCAGTAAATTCGCCAAGTTGGCAGTAAGTTATGTTGCCGAAATGGCAAAAAATGCCGGCGATACCGCGCCCCCTACTAATAACCAATTAACCAATGGGCAAACACTTAGTGGGATCACAGGGGTTGCAAAAGAGCAGTTTATTTACACTTTAGCTGTGCCACAAAGTGCGAGCAATTTAAAATTTATTACGACAGGGGGCACAGGGGATGCAGACTTATACGTGCGCTACAACCAAACACCTACACTGAACGATTATGATTGTAAAAGCACTACCTCAAGTAGTAATGAACGTTGCGATATTAATCCCTCTAGTGAAGGAGTTTACTATGTGATGGTACACGCATGGAATGCGATAGAAAATGTATCCTTAACCGGAAGTTACAATGAAGGGGGGAGTATTGAGCCTATCAATCGGAGCATTACAAACATAAATGTTTCTGCTGGGAGCTGGCAGCGCTTTAGCCAAAGTTTAAATACGCAGTACGCATCATTAGATATAACAATGTCTGGTGGCAGTGGCGATGCTGATTTATATGTAAACTTTGGCACTCCTTCTAGTGATTCTGAGTACTTGTGCAGGCCATATAAAAATGGCAATAGCGAAACCTGTTCGTTTTCTGCGCCACAAACAGGTAATTGGTATATCGATTTAAAAGGGTATAGCAATGCCAGCAATGTCACGTTATCTGTAAATGCACAATAACGTGTAAAGGGGTGTGAGCCCCTTTACAAAATTCTAATTTCAATTGGCTTGCCCTTATAGCCAGGCTTACGTAAAATCTCGCTATTATTTTTTGTAAAGTGACTGGTATTATCAAACAGCTGTTTAGTGCAACCGGGCCGTTAGCGTTATCTTTAGATGGATACACGCCTCGCCAACCTCAAATTGATATGGCCGTTGCCGTTAACGATGCATTAAAAAATAGCACGCAGTTAGTGGTTGAAGCGGGCACTGGTACAGGTAAAACGTTTGCCTATTTAGCGCCTGCCCTTAAATCTAATGGTAAAACAATTATCTCTACAGGCTCTAAGGCCTTGCAAGAGCAGTTATACCACCGCGATTTACCTCAGCTAGTAAAAGCACTTAATGCCTCTAAAAAAACCGCATTGTTAAAAGGGCGCGCTAATTATCTGTGCACTTATAGGCTAAACCAACATGTAGCCCATGTACCAACAGACGATCCTGATGTAATGCATCAACTTGCTATGGTTGCAAAATTTGCCAGTGAAACACACTCGGGTGATTTAGCTGATTGTATTGGTATTGAAGAAGACGCCAAGGTACTGCCCTATGTTAATTCGACAGCCGATAATTGTTTAGGCAAAGAGTGTCCAGACTTTCAATCATGTTATATACGCAAAGCGCGTTTAAATGCAGCCGAAGCGGATGTAGTGGTTATAAACCATCATTTATTTTTTGCTGATATGGCAGTAAAAGACTCCGGTTTTGCCGAACTTATGCCCACCGCCGACGCTTATATTTTTGACGAAGCACACCAGCTTAGCGAAATTGCTAGTGACTACTTTGGTGAAAGTATTAGCACTAAAAAGCTGGTGGATTTAATTAACGATTTACGCGCTATTTACCGTGCAGAAATTCCCGATATGCTGCAGCTTGGCAAAAGCCTTAATAAGCTTGAAACCAGTGTGGCTGATTTACGTTTACAGTTTGGTGTAGATGGTAGCCGAGGAGATTGGCGCGAAAAGCTCAGTGATAAATTAATTTGCGCAGCGCTGCATCGGGTAATTAGCGATTTAGACTTTGTTTATCAGGTATTAAAACTGTGCCTAGAGCGCAGTGATAAAATAGAGCATCCGTTTGAGCGCACTTTAGCGTTTAAAGGTCAGTTAGAGCGTGTTTTTGATACCGCACAAACGGGCTTTAGCTATTGGTACGAAACCACGCGGCGCTATTTAACGGTTAATATTACGCCACTTAATGTCTCTGCTAAATTTGCTCAAATGATGAAAGACACCGGCGCAGGGTTTGTATTTACCTCAGCCACGTTATCGGTTGATAATAAGCTCGATCACTTTAATGCAAGCTTAGGTATTACTCCTGCGCAAAGTATGATGGTTGATAGCCCCTTTGATTATCCTAATCAGGCGCTTTTATGCTTACCACGATATTTGCCTGAATCGCACGCAGAGAACATGCCTCATGCAATTATAAAATTAACCCTAGAGCTGATTAAATCGGCTAAAGGGCGTTGCTTTGTGCTGTTTACAAGTTACCGAATGATGCATTTGGTGGCTGAGGGGTTAACCACACAAATGGACTACCCAGTTTATATGCAAGGGCAAATGTCTAAGCGTATAATACTGGAAAAATTTACGCGCCATGGTAATGCGGTATTGTTAGGTACTGCCTCGTTCTGGGAAGGGGTTGATGTACGTGGTAGCACGCTAAGCTGTGTTATTATTGACAAGTTACCTTTTGCAGCACCGGATGACCCATTACTGCAAGCCAAAATGCAAGATTGCCAAATGCAAGGCAAAGACCCGTTTGCTCATATACAGTTACCGCAAGCTGTTATTGCGCTCAAGCAGGGCGTGGGGCGTTTAATACGAGATAACAAAGATAAAGGCGTGCTGGTTATTTGCGACAACCGATTAGTAACGCGCCAATATGGCCAAGTATTTTTAAAAAGCTTACCGCCGATGCGCCGCACGCGAAGCTTAGAAGATGCAAACACATTTTTAAAACACATTAACTAGAGTACTAAAATGATTAAAAGTAATATTCTTGCCCTAGACGCCTCAACCGAAGCGTTATCTATAGTTTTACACTTTGAGGGCCAAACATTTCATCATTTTGAAGAATGCCCACAGCAACATAGTCAAAAAATACTCCCTTTAGTTGATGAGCTGCTTAATAAAGCACAGTGTAAATTAAAAGACTTAGACGTTATTGGCTTTGGCCAAGGGCCAGGTAGCTTTACCGGTGTACGCATTAGTGTTGCTATTGCACAAGGGCTAGCTTATTCAGCCAATTTACCATTAGTGGGTGTTTCAACCTTGGCAATTATGGCCCAGCAAGCGTACGAGCAAACGCAGGCACCAGTAGTGTATTCAGCTATAGATGCACGCATGGGAGAAATTTATTTTGCCCAATACCAGGTAAATAACGCACGCATGGAGTTGGTAAATGAAGAGTGTGTTATAAAACCAGAGTTATTAAGCGAAGAGCACATAAGCAGTGAAGAGTTACACGCGATTGCCGTTGGCACGGGATTTAAAAGTTACCCTGATGCACTTAAAAACGTTAGCAATATAACCATAAATACAGACATTACTTTGCCAGATGCTCGCTATATGCTTAGCCATGTAGACACGGCCTTTTTAAAGGGCGAGGTTGTTAAAGCAAGTGATGCGCAACCTAAATATGTGCGCGATACAGTAACATGGAAAAAACTACCGGGTCGCGAATAAGCATAAGAGTTGCAAATTGGGTGTTTTTAAATCATAATTTTTAATATGTTTATTGTTGGAAGTTATCTATGACTTTGCCAATTGGCGCTGGTTTTTTTACTGGAGATATTCCTGCAAAGGTTACCTCTACAAAAATTATACCCTCTAAACCACAAGGTTTAGCGGATGATAGCGCCAGTCAAAAAACAAACACAGATTATGTAAAAACTAGTAAAGCGGGTGTAGAGCTTGCTAATCAATACTTTAATCAAAACACTAGTAACGCAAAGTACAGCCAAACTATTTATGACCAACCAAGCCCAACGGTGAGTAAAGCAATTTCAACATATACAGAATTTGCAAATTTAGAGCGTCGCGCCGAAGTACAAGATTTAATAGGCGTCGATATATACGCTTAGCCCCAGTAACAGTAAAAAATAAAAAGCCCGAACACAGGTTCGGGCTTTTTGCGTAAGCTTATGGCTACTGTTTAATAAAGCCAATTAGTTTATCGGCAATATCTGTATTATTTTGAGCACCGTTAAAGTGTTCACTGCCTTTACCGTAGGCAAATACTTGTACATCTACAGCGGTGTGTCCGCCTGTTGTCCAACCAGTAAAGCTGGCGTCACTAATAATACTTTTAATGGCTAAATTAAGCGCTGTTTCGCCCATTTTTTTCGCTTGTTCAAGTTTTACTTTATTAGCCGGTGTATATTCAATACCTGTGTTGGCGCGCCAAATAGGCTCTAGGTCATCAGCAGCGAGTAATCGCTTTGTCAGCTCAACGGCTGTTGCTTTAACGCCTTTAATAACTTCTGTATCCCACTTATATTGTCCGTGCGCACCGAGGGTTAACCCACCAGTTGAATGATCTGCAGTAACCACTAATAAAGTATCAGGGTTTTTATCAATATAGGCTTTTGCTTTTTCAATCGACTGTGCAAAGTCATCCATTTCGGCCATGGCACAGGCTACATCGTTAGCATGTCCACACCAATCAATTTGGCTGCCTTCAATCATTACAAAAAAGCCGTCTTCATTTTGGCCGTCGAGTAAATCAAATGCTTTAGCTGTTAGTTGCGTTAAGTGGTTTGAATCAGCATCAAGCGCAAACGGCAGACCCATTGGGGCGTATAAGCCAAGTGCCGGTACTTGTGTGATCTGAACAAGGTTTTTTATATCATCGCTATATTGATAACCAGCTGCTTTAAATTCATCAACGAGGTTACGGTCTTCTCTAATAAAATACTGCGTACCGCCGCCTAGCATTAAATCAACAGGGAGTTTACCGGCAATTTTGTTATCTATGTATTCATTAGCAATGGCATCGTAATTTCGCCGTGATTCGTTATGTGTAGCAAAACTAGCTGGGGTGGCATGGTTAATTTGCGAGGTAGCGACTAATGCCGTTGTCATACCACGTTCTTTTGCTATTTCTAGCATGGTTTTAACGGGCTTTTTGTCTGTATCGACTGCAATAGCACCATTATAACTTTTGTGGCCGCTACTCAGTGCGGTTGCACCTGCAGCACTGTCGGTAACATAAGTGTGATCGTCAGGGTAAGTACGCGCCATGCCTGTTAAAATAGTATCAAATACGGTTGTTTCAATCTGCTTGGTGGTTGGATCATCTTTAAAATAACGATAAGCGGTTGTATAGGCAGGACCCATCCCGTCACCAATCATATAAATTACATTTTTAGGTGCATCGCTTGCATAAACACTGGTAGATGCACATAAAAGCGCTAATAAGCTAAGTTGGTTTTTCATTTTTATCCCTATGAATGTGCTGTTTAAATAGCACCACAATTGTATATGGTTACGGCGTGTTGAATTTGCAGCATAAATACCAAACATGCGCTGCCCAAAAATTCTTTCTAAGGCGATTAAGTTTTTGCTAGGTTTTTACTCCGTCCACAAGGTTACAAACCTCGTACCAGGATTTAACCGCCCGTAGATTGAACAAATTTCAATCCACAAAGTTCAATACGCCCTCGTATAATAATGAAATGAAGTAAGAATAAAAAGCAAAGTATATAAACAGGTTTGGCTAATTGTCACTAAAACAATACAGCCATTTTTTTAGCTTATGTTAATTATAGTGTAATGAATATAGTGGTATACATTACCTACCTGAAGAGTATTTAAGCTCTGTTTGTAATTATTTATTGAATTAATGAAACTTAAAATATTTTAAGTTATTGAAATTAAATACATAATTAAAATTCAAAAGTTAACCTTACAAATAAAGTGGTCTTTATAAATATAAAAAATATAAAAACTTTTGGTATTAGAGGTCTGACAACTAGTATGTTATAAATAATGTCGCACGTTAAAAAGAGGTGTCTGTTGCAGCAATTTGAAATAAAAACAAGAAATATAACATTGCGTGGCTTACAAAAAGGCACTGGCGATGAGCTGGTTATAGCCTTGCATGGGTGGCTAGATAACAGTAATAGTTTTACACCTATGCTAGATAAAGTTAACCCGCAGCATACTTGGTATTGTGTTGAGTTTGCTGGGCATGGGCTATCTGATTGGCGCGCACAGGACGCTCATTATTATTTTGTTGATTATATTGACGATGTGTACCAACTTATAAAGAGCTTAGGGGCAAAAAAGGTACATTTAGTCGGCCATTCAATGGGCGCAATGGTGGCTGGTTTATTTGCTAGTTGTTTTAGTGAGTATGTGTATTCAGTTACCTTTATTGAAGGGATTGGCTGTGTTACAACCCCCAGTGATGAAGTATGTGAGCAATTAAAAGGGGCGATACTGAGCAGAGAGCGCGCCTACAATAAAAAAAAGCGCGTTTATAAATCGCAATCAGCGATTATCGATGCGCGTGCAAATACAACAGATTTAAATAACGAACTGATCACCTTATTGATGAGTCGTAATATTAAGCAAAGTGAACTAGGGTATGAGTTAACAACAGACCCTAAGCTTAAAAATCACTCAGGTTTTAGGTTTGATGAAGCGCAATGTATTGGTGCAATAAAACAATTAATTGCACCAAGCCAATTAATTTTAGGTAACCAAGGTTATTCGTTTGTAAAACAAAATTTGGCCAAGTATATTAGCTATTACAACAACTTGAAGGTAATTAATGTAGATGGCGGGCATCATTGCCATATGCAAAGCAGTGGGTTATGTTTTGAGCATATTCAAGCCTTTATGCTGCAAAATGGTGCATGTTAATTGTAAATTAGCGCCAAATGTGGGATTATTCCTGCATTAGAGTATTTGCTCAATTGTTAAAGTGCCTTACTTAGATTAAGGTTAATAAAAATATAATTATAAACAGGGGCTAAGAGTGGAAAAAATCTGGCTTAAGCGCTACCCAGAAGGTATGCCTGAAACAATCGATCCTGAGCATTACAACTCGTTACTCGAAGTGTTCGAAAAAAGTTTTACCGATTACAAAGATTTACCTGCATTTACGAATATGGGTAAAACATTATCGTATGATGAAATAGATACAGCGACACAACGTGTTGCCTCGTATATTCAAAATGATTTAGGTCTTAAAAAAGGCGACAAAGTTGCCGTAATGATGCCTAACTTATTACAAACGCCTATCGCTATTTTAGGTATTTTACGTGCAGGGTGTGTGGTGGTTAACGTAAACCCACTTTACACAGTACGAGAGCTTGAGCATCAATTAAAAGACTCTGACGCGTCAGCTATTTTTATATTGGCTAACTTTGCAGACACGCTTGAAAAAGCACTTGCAAAAACGGATGTAAAACACATTGTTGTTACCCAAGTGGGCGACATGGTGGGTGGTATTAAAAAGCATATCGTTAATTTTGTGGTTAAATACATAAAAAAAATGGTACCCAGCTACAACCTGCCAAATACAATTAAGTTTTCAGATGTGCTAGCAGGTGACCCTGCAAAGTATACGCGCCCAGAAATGAGCTTATCTGATCTGGCCTTTTTACAATACACAGGTGGTACAACCGGCGTATCTAAAGGGGCGATGTTAAGTCATGGCAACATGGTTGGTAACCTTGAGCAAGTATCGGGCTGTTTAGATAAAGTATTAGACCGTGGTACTGAAGTTGTTGTTACTGCATTACCGCTTTATCATATATTTGCGTTAACGGCTAACTGCTTAACGTTTATGAAATACGGTGGTTTGAATGTATTAATTACAAACCCACGTGATATGCCAGCATTTGTTAAAGAGCTTAATCAGCATAAATTTACTGCTATTACCGGTGTAAATACCCTGTTTAACGGGTTACTTAACACACCAGGGTTTGCAGAGCTTGATTTTAGTCATTTAAAAATGTCATTAGGTGGCGGTATGGCGGTACAACGTCCTGTAGCTGAAAAATGGCAAAAAGTGACTAATTCTAAATTAATGGAAGGTTACGGTTTAACTGAGTGTGCACCGCTTGTAACTGTAAGCCCGTACGATTTAGAAGCTTATAATGGCTCTATTGGTTTACCTGCTCCTAATACCGAAATTAAGCTAATGCTTGAAAACGGAGAAGAAGCGGCAAAAGGTGAACCCGGTGAGCTATGGGTTAAAGGCCCACAAGTTATGCTAGGTTACTATAACCGCCCAGATGCAACCGCTGAATGTTTGCAAGATGGCTGGTTTGCTACCGGCGATATTGCCACATACGACGATGAAGGTTTCTTCTATATTGTTGACCGCAAAAAAGACATGATCATTGTATCGGGCTTTAATGTGTTCCCAAATGAGATAGAAGAAGTGGTTGCCATGCACGACGGCGTACTAGAAGTCGCGGCTATTGGTATCCCGCACGATGTAAGTGGCGAACAAGTTAAAGTTTTTGTTGTTAAAAAAGACCCTTCTTTAACTGAAAAAGATATAATAAATCACTGTCGTGATAATTTAACTAATTATAAGGTGCCTAAACTCGTTGAGTTTAAGGATGAGTTACCTAAAACAAATGTAGGTAAAATTCTCAGAAGAGCCCTAAAAGATTAGTAAACTATAAAAAAGCCGGCATTAGCCGGCTTTTTTATTGTAGGAGATTAAGTGCAATACCAATTGATCGAAACACAAAATCAACTCAATACCTTTGTTGAGCAAATAAAAAACAAGCCTATTTTAGCCATAGACACTGAGTTTATGCGCCGCCGTACTTTGTACCCTGAAGTTGCACTTATTCAAGTATATGATGGCGAGCATCTTGCCCTTATAGATCCACTGGCCGAACTCTCGTTATTTGAATTTTGGCAAATATTACAAGATCCATCAGTACTGAAAGTGTTGCATTCACCTTCAGAAGATATTGAAGTATTTCAAAAATATGCAGGCTTTGTACCCGCTCCATTGTTTGATACACAATTTGCTCTTCAGCTTTTAGGCGAAGGCAACTGTATGGGCTTTGCGCTGATGGTAAAAGAGCTATTAGGCATAGAAATAGACAAAAGTGAATCGCGAACTAATTGGCTACAGCGCCCATTAACTAAAAAGCAGCTCGATTATGCAGCCGCTGATACGTTTCATTTACTGCCTTGTTTTGAACTAATAATTGAGCGTATAAATAAAGCTGAGTTATTTAATATTGTAATAAATGAGAGCGAGTTAATTGCAAATAAACGCGCCTTTCAAATCCCAGATGAGCTGCTTTACAAAGATATAAAAAACGCATGGCAACTAAAACCGCACGAGCTCGCGGTATTAAAAGAATTAGCTGTATGGCGTCGTAATAAAGCTATTCGTAAAAATTTAGCGCTTAACTTTGTGCTTAAAGAGCACAACATGACGGAAATTGCTAAACGTGGGCCTTCGAGCTTAAATACGCTGAGACAAATTCCGGGTGTTGAGTCGATGGAAGTAAACCGCTCTGGAGTCGAAATACTAAAGTGTATTGAAAAGGCCAAAGCACTCCCGGTTGATGAGCATCCGCCAGTGCTTAAACGTTTAATTGATTTTCCGGCTTATAAAAAAGTAGCTAAAGATATTAAGCAAAAAATTACGAAAGTGGCAAAAGAGCAGGGTATACCAGAGGATGTAATGGCCTCTAAAAAGCAAATTAATCAGCTTATTAGCTGGAATTGGAAACTCACCGATGGGCAAAAGCTAAATCATATTAAACCTGATTTACTTAATTCTTGGCGCTACAGTTTTGTTAAAGACGCACTTAAAGAGTGGGATAATTAAACCCACTTTCTAAGCTAACAGGCTATGTTATACCAATTCGCAATAATATTTAATCATTTTTAGGGGCTAAACGTGTCGCTATCTGCGTTAAAAAATTCTCATTTAGAACAACTAAATAGCGATTTTTTTGCCTTGCTATCAACACGTTTTTTCATCCTCAAAATAGATCACTTAATTATGCGAATTGGTATTAAAAATCGGGCGCTACGCTGAACGTTAACCGCTTATGGGTAATGGGGTGATCTAGCGCCAAATACTCGGCATGTAAGTGTAACCTGTTGGCTTTTTTACCGTAATGTGTGTCACCAATAATAGGCATATTCAGCCCTAAGTGGTGAGCGCAGTGTACCCTTAATTGGTGAGTGCGGCCCGTTTTAGGGTAGAGCTGTAGGCGTGTAATATTGTTTTTACGTTCAAGCACCTGCCATGTAGTAAGTGCGGGTTTGCCGTTTTTATAACAAACAAGCTGGCGTGGCTTATCGTCAAAATCAAGTCGCAATGGCAGTTCTATCTTGCCACTGTCCTTAGGCACAATACCATCAACCAGCGCAATGTAACGTTTATCAATAGTGCGGGCAATAAATTGCTTTTGTAGTGCTTTGTGGGCTCGTTTATTGAGCGCTACCACTAATAAACCTGATGTAGACATATCTAGTCTGTGCACAATTAACGGGCCTGTAGCGTGCGGAAATTGCGTTTGAATACGTAAATACACAGAATCTTCAATATTGACCCCTGGCACAGATAAAAACTCGCTGGGCTTATTTACAATAACAATATCATCGTCTTGATAGACTATCGGCAGCGTTTTACCTTCAGCAGGGTTAACGAGTAGCGGGTTATCTTCTATGCTGAGGCCTTTTAACATGTGCGATAAAATAGGTTGGCACTTACTGTAGCAAGAAGGGTAATAGTTTTTATGTTGGCGTATTGCCGATTTAGGTGCGGCCCCCCACCAAAACTCAGCCATAGCCACTGGCTTTAAATTATTAAGGTAAGCGTATTGTAATAGCTTGGGCGCAGCGCAATCTCCAGCACCTGATGGCGGAGTATGCTCTGGCAATGCTGCAAATATGGCATTGAGATCTTTAACTTCATGCTCTGCATTTAAAAACTGGTACTGTGCAAACACTTGTTTTTGTAGGTTTTTAGATAAAACCTTACGTCGTTTTTTTAACTGTTTTATTTCGTCGTGTAGGGCATTAAGCGCCTGCTCTTGCTGAGTTATTTTATCATGCCAGTGATCTTTTATGCTTTGATAGTGTTTTTTATCTTCTATGCTTTGTTTGGCCAGTTCATTCAAGCTTGCTTGTTGCTCAGGCGTTATTGCTTGGCTTTGCTCAATTGCAAGTGCACTGCGCGTCTTTTTACGTGTTTTTCTATTGGCTTGCATTACGCTTTGTTGAGCGTGTAACTGCTGATCAAACGCGGCTTTATCGGCATTTAATGACGCTGTTAATTTATTCAATGTACTTGCATTTTCTAGGGCATGTATTTGCGCATTTATGTCGTTAATTATTTTACTTTCTTTTAAATAACTCACATCTTCCAGTGCCATTGTAGATACATTAGGCACGCATTCTATATCGGTATTTAAATTTTCGAGCTGGCCTGAATACGCCGCTAAAAAGCCAAGTTGTTGTTGCTGGTTTTGTACAACCAGTACACCAAACATTTTGCCATCATTCGTTGCTGTATTGCTGCTGTCATTTTCGTTATACGGTAAATGCGTTTCAAGTTGCTGCTGCAATTGTGTTGCGGCTAAAACAGATAACGGATGAGGCTGGTAGTAAAACGGAAACGTAAATTTATCTGGAAGCGCTATAGAATCTACAGAGCAATCAAATAAAGTAAAACAAGAAGCGTGATTTAACATAGCAAAGTAATAGCAGGCATAAAGCAAAGTAATGGGCCCATAATAACATATTCACTTAAGGGGTACTTGCTTAATCCTCTGCGGTTATTAAACCGCGCTTAGCTAAAAAGCGCACTAATAATAGTGTTAGGTTTTCTCTGTGTGCATTATTTGGCCATACCGCATAGTAACCAAGCGGCTTGAGTTGCCAGTTAGGTAAAATGTGAATGAGCTCTTCTTGTGCTAATTGTTTTTTTACTAGGTTTTCGGGCAATATGCCAAGACCCAAGTTTTCAGATACAAAGTGACTTATTGCAAGCGCACTATTTACATTTACGCGCGACTTTTCACAAATACACACTACTTCGTCATTTGGAGAGGTAAAATCTACAGTGCTGCCGCGCATACTAAAATGAACCCAATCCCACTGTTTTAAATCGTTTGGGTGCATAGGGGGTTGATGCCTACTCGCGTACTTACTTGAGGCAACTAAAAAGCGTTTACTTTCTCCAATTTTACGCGCCATGAGTGAGCTGTCTTCTAGCCAGCCAACTCGAATACTTAAATCGAGTCCTTCATCCATTATATTTATTACTTGGTCTGTGTAATTAAGAGACAAGTTCACTTTTGGGTATGTTTGCACAAATTCTGCTATCGCGGCTGAAATTTCGGAGCTTGCTAAAAAGGCGGGCAGCGATATTTTTAAAGACCCTATAGGCTCATCACCCACAGAGTTAATTTAGTTCAAACCTGCCTCTGCGTGTTTTGTTATGTTTTCTACGTGGGCGTAAAATTTTTCACCTTCAGGGGTAAGCGACAATTTACGGGTTGTTCTATGCAATAAAGTGACGCCTAAAAACTGTTCTAAGTCAGAAACACTATGGCTAACACGTGAAGGTGCTATGCCAAGCTCCTTAGCTGCAATACGAAATGAACCGCCAGCAACCACTTTGGCAAAAATAGCCATGTGTCGTAAATAGTTAATCATTGTTCTGAAAGTCGGAATTGTATTATGCCGTTATTGTATCTATTCGCTTGTGTATCTAAAAGTTATATTAGCTGCGAATTCAACATTAGCCTTACAGCCCAATAATTTGGTTGTTAAAAAATCAGGAATGACAATGAACACATTACAAAAAAGTATAGTTGCAGCAATTGCTTTAGCGTGTACCGCGCCTACTTTAGCTAGTGCAGAGGGGTTTTATGGAACTGCACATGTAGGCTATAGTTCGCAAGCAAATGACTCTCAAGCCATTGGTAACAATATTGCCGTAGATAGTGATTTTCCATCTGAATTTGATGCCGGTGAGGGCAGTGTAGGCAGTATTGGTTTAGGTTATCAGTTCAATCCTCAATTTAGAGTAGAGGCGCGTATTAGCTATCATGATACTGACTATAGCGATACAAAAGTTGGCGTGGGTGCACGTGAAGGTGAGCAGTTTGTATTAAAAGGGGATTTAAAAACCACCACTTATACAATTGAAGGCTTTTACGATTTTGATAACAGCACCGCGTTTACGCCTTATATTAAAGCAGGGTTAGGGATTGCCGATAACAGCTATTCTGCAAAATTAGGTGGTGCAGGCATTAGCGCCTTTGACGCGTTCGATGGAAATGTTGATGGCTATTACGATGCGTATGCTGATGACGATTCAACCGAATTTACATGGAATATTTGCGCAGGGGTTAACTATCAAATAACTAAAACTATGTCGTTATACACTGAGTATCAATACATTGAATTTGGTGATGTGCAAACGGGGCAAGATGCATTTACCGATGGCTTTAAATTGACAGTGCAGCAAGCCATGAGTTTTTACTTGGTTTACGTGTAAACTTTTAAATTTAAAACACAAAATATTGCACCACATACGTGTAGTAAGTGTGTAAAGCAAAAAGCGGCATTTAAAATGCCGCTTTTAGTTGTGCTACTTTTTTTCTTCGTCAGGTAATGTCACGTTGAGCTCAAGTACCGCTAAATCATCTTCGTTTTGATCAAACTGTACCTGCACTGCATCAGTGTTTACATTTACGTACTTACGGATCACATCTAAAATATCTTGTTTTAATTGTGGTAAGTAATCCGGTGTTCCGCGTTGCGAACGCTCGTGCGCGACAATGATCTGCAATCGCTCTTTTGCTAATGACGCGCTATTTTTCTTTTCTGAGCGGAAGTAGTCAAGTAAAGACACATTAACCTCCAAAAATCCGTTTAAATAAGCCTTTTTTCTCAACATCTAAGAAGCGAAAATCGACTGTTTCACCGAGTAAGCGATTGATTGCATCAGCGTATGCTTGCCCTGCATCTGAATCACCATCAAGTATTACTGGCTGGCCTGAATTAGACGCACTTAATACCGCTTGCGACTCAGGAATAACACCAAGTAAAGGAATCGACAGAATATCTTTAACATCTTCTACCGATAACATTTCACCTTTTTCAACTCGCTCAGGGTTGTAGCGTGTTAATAATAAGTGTTCTTTAATATTTTCTAGGCCTTCTTCAGCACGTTTTGATTTGCTGTGTAAAATACCTAAAATTCTGTCTGAATCTCGAACCGAAGATACTTCAGGGTTTGTTGTTACAATTGCTTCATCAGCAAAGTACATCGCCATCATTGCGCCGGCTTCAATACCTGCAGGTGAATCACACACAATGTAGTCAAAGTCTTCTTTTAATTCGTTTAAAACGCGCTCTACGCCTTCGCGGGTAAGGGCATCTTTATCACGTGTTTGTGATGCGGGTAGTAAAAATAATTTTTCAACGCGTTTATCTTTAATAAGCGCTTGATTTAGGTTGGCTTCGCCGTTTATTACGTTTACAAAATCGTATACTACGCGGCGCTCACACCCCATAATTAAATCTAGATTACGTAAGCCAATATCAAAATCGATAATAACTGTTTTATAGCCTTTTAAAGCTAAACCGGTGCCTATTGCAGCACTTGATGTTGTTTTACCAACACCGCCTTTACCAGAGGTAACGACAATTACTTTTGCCATGAGATTTATCCTTTAACCAAAGCTGAAATTTCTAATGATTCGTTTTTTTGTTGTATTTGTACTGCATTGCCCCAGTGCTCACCTTGTAATGAGTCGCTGATCCAGTAATTGCCATCAATTGAAACCAATTCGGCTTCGAGCTTTTGGCAATAAATGCAGGCGTCTTTAATCCCTTTTGCACCTGCAATAGCACGCCCGCGTAAGGTGCCATAAATATGCACATTACCATCGGCTATTACTTCTGCACCATGGCTAACTGCACCAAGTACAATTAAGTCTCTGTCTTTTGCATAAACTTGCTGCCCTGAGCGTACCGTGCCATTAATTACTTGCGCAGGTAGGTACACGTTTTTTTCAACAATAGAGGTATTAGGCGCCTCTTGTTTAACGGGTGCACTTTTAGCATCTTGCGAGTAATTTAGTACAGAAAGGCCAGCGGCTTTAGCTTGCGTGTGTTGCTCATCTGAGCCATTACAAACACCTACAGCATTAAAGCTCATACGCTCAATGAGAGATTTTAAATGTACAAAATCAAGTGAGCTGTTTTTAATTTCTTCTAAATTAACAACAATAGGCGCTCCTTCAAAAAAACGAGGAGCTTGGGCTATTTTTACATACAACTGTTCTGCTAGAAGGGCGATATCAGTGCTATAAAGATGCAATACTGACAACGTGAAAAGGTTCCCTTTTAGCTCAAAAATTTGTTCCGACATACACGCTCAATTGATTTGTCTGATTAGAAATTAATTTTAGATAAACGTAGGCTGAATAAGGCCTTTAATGAAATTTCTAATCTAATTTTTCTAACTTATTATTACTCTCATGTTATAGTGTGCGGCAATGTTAAGCAAGATTAAATAGGGCCATTATGCTCACTGCGGTATATAAAAGTAAGAAAAAAGCGGATACCTTCTTATTTGTTGAAAAAAGAGATGATTTTAGTAAAGTGCCTGAACCTTTATTGGCTATGTTTGGTCAACCTATTTATGTAATGATTATCAATTTAGCAAAGCGTGATCATTTAGGCGGTGCCGACCTTGAAACAGTAAAAGCAGCGTTAGCTGACCCAGACAAGGGTTATTATTTGCAAATTCCGCCGCCGGAAGAAAATTTACTTAGCCAATTACGAAAAGAAAACGGAGTTGATAGTGATTAAAAAGTTAGCCGTAATTTTATGCTCAGTGTGTTTAAGTGGCTCTGTAGTTGCTAAAACGCAGGCCGAATTTCAAACTTATTTAAGTGACTTAAAACAAGAGGCCATTGCTAAAGGGTACGATAGCAAGTTAATAGACGATGCATTTGCGACTGCCTCATACAAAGAAAAAGTTGTATCGGCTGATAAAAACCAGCCAGAGGTTAAAGAAACCCTCGAAACCTACTTACCAAAACGTGTACCGCAATGGAAAATTGATCGTGCACGTAAACTCTACGCAGAAAATAAAGATGTACTTGAACAAGTTGCAAAAGAGTTTGGCGTACAAGCACGCTTTATAGTGGCATTATGGGGCCTTGAAAGTAACTTTGGCACAATACAAGGTGGCCATAATGTTATTTCATCGCTAGTGACGCTTGCCTTTGATGGTCGTCGTGAAGCACTTTATAAGCGCCAGCTTTGGGCAGCATTAGATATTTTAAAGTCAGGCCATATTACGCTTGATAAATTTAAAGGCTCTTGGGCTGGAGCAATGGGGCAAACTCAGTTTATGCCTACCTCATTTAACGCCTACGCGGTTGATTACAATAACGACGGCCGTAAAGATATTTGGACCACCAAAGAAGATGCATTTGCATCGATTGCCAATTATTTAAAACAAGAAGGTTGGAATGACTCACTAACTTGGGGTCGCCAGGTAAAATTACCTGAAAATTTTGACAGTAAATACGTGCTAAAACGCGGCACTAAAACACGTAAGCAATGGTTAGAATATTGGAACGACTCAGAGCGCTCGCTTGCAGACTGGCAAGCACTGGGTGTACGCAAAGCTGACGGGTCTGACTTACCTAATGTTGATGTACGCGCTGCACTGGTAATGCCTGATGACATTAATGGGCGTATGTACTTAGCGTATGATAACTACAAAGTGTTTATGCACTGGAACCGCTCATATTACTTTGCCACCAGCGTGGGCTATCTATCAGATAGAATTGGTTATCCAAAAATATAATTTATACGCTGTTGTGTAATAAAAAAAGCCGCTAAGCGGCTTTTTTTATTTGTTTAATCATGTTCTTTTTTAAATATTTTATCTTTTAGATCGATAACCTTGCCAATTCCTGAACCAAGCTTCATTAGCTTATTAAGCTGCTCTGGGCTTAAGCGTTGTAACTCTGAAGACCACTTAGTAACCGTTTCGAGTAGGTTGTGGATTTCGCCCATTTGCTTTTGTGCATAGCGCTCTTCTTCGTTGTTTGCTTCGTCTAAAAGGTTATCACGTAGCAAACTTAGGGTAGGGTCTATTTCACGCTTTTTACGTTCTTCAAATACGCGATTAGCCATATCCCAAATTTCACCCGCTGGGGCGTAATATTCTTTACGATCACCAGGGATATGATGCACTTTAATTAATTGCCATGACTGGAGCTCTTTAATTCCCATGCTTACATTGCCACGCGAGATACTTAGCGCATCGGCAATCTCATTTGCGGTCATGGGCTCTTTGGTGATGATCAGTAAACCGCACATTTGGCCAATCGTACGATTGAAACCCCAACGGCTGCCCATTTCACCACAGTGCATAACAAAGGCTAAGTTTTTTTCAGATAGACTCATAGCTTTTTAAGTTTCAGTAAATTCAGAAAGTAATGCTAGCACGCTTATAAATTATAGCAACGTTTAGCCTGGTATCTTTTGTAGAGTATTAAATCAAGATTAGGTTTAATTTACTCCTACTTTTAGTAGGAGTAAATTAATTGCTTAGGCAGGGTTAAAGTGTGTAGCTAAAGCTGAGCTTAGCGTTGCGCTCTTCGCCTGGCATACCACCTAAAAACATGGCTTTAGAGTAGTACTTTTTATTAAACAAATTGTTTAAATTAAGCTGCATGTGCCACTTATCAGTGGTGTACGAAACTGCTGCGTCGTACACCGTATAGCTTGGTACATAGCCATCAGGAATACTAAACGAGCTAGAGTTTGTGCTTCTGTTATCAACAAAAGTAATACCGCCACTTATGTTAACAGCCTCAGGCAGGTTAAACATATCGGCGTAGTAGGTAACCCACGTACTTGCCGTTACATACGGTACGCCTTTTTGGCGTGAATCGTAACTGCTGCTATTTGGATTAGATTTATCGCGGGCATCTTGGTATACGCCGTTTACATTTACTTTCCATTGCTCGTTTAAGTGCGCATTTAAATCGAGTTCAACGCCTTTGGTTTGCTCTTCACCATCGTAGTAGCTCTCTACTACATCAGGCCCAGACACACCTGCTTCATACAGTGGGTTTGTGTATTCAAGGTTTGTACGCGCGCTTTCAAATACTACCAGTGATGCTAAAAGCTGATCATCAAATGCTTTAAATCTAAAGCCTAAATCGTTACTGATAGACTCAGAGTCTTCACGGTCGGCCTCTGTACCTGCTACTGAGCCTAATACACTGTAGGCAGTACGGCCTTTAGCGTGGTTAATAAACACGGAAAAGTTTTCAGTAGGCTGATACGTTGCGCCTAAGTTATAAGTTAAGCCACTGTCTGATGTGTTTGCTTCAGGCGTTGGCTCAGCGCGGCTTGAGCTATAACGCTCATCTACACCATAGTGCTCATATGTTTGCTTAATGCGATTATAAGCAACACCAACTCGAGTTGTAAGCTGCTCAGTAATATAGCCTACGTGCTGAATACCTAAGCCCCACGCTTGTACTTTTTTATTGTAGTCACTGGTTTTTAGCGGGTCGTAGTCATCAAAACTACCTGTTGGCCAATTTGGCGAGCGCATATCATAAATATATGGCAGCGTGCCTTGATACAGTACATTTCCTTCGCTGTCGTAAATAACTTTGTCTGCATCGTAAATAGAATACTGTTTAAAGCGAATGTCTCTGTCTTCGTAGTTTGCATTAACAAGTAATTCGTTATCCACGTCGCCTAACATAAAGTCATAGCGTAAATCTAAGAAATACTGCCATGACTTTTCATCAGCTTCTACTTGGCGGTATTCTTGGCGTCGCGCTGCAAACGGGTAAAGCACACCTTCTTCAACTAACGGGGCACGCGGGTCGTTATTTATAATGCCATCGCGTGTTGAATACACATAATTAAACGCACCAGTTTGACGAGCAAAGCTTGATGTGTAGTTACGGTACTGTAACTGCTGATTTAAAAATAAATCATCTGTAATAAAGTAATTATGGGTTAGCTTAAAGCGAAGCTCTTCACCTTCATTATCATCCGCCATAGGAGAGATAATACCGTTAGTACCAAAATCATACGGGGTAAGGCCATCGGTTGATGAAAGCGAATCTGCCAATTGTGTTTGTTGAGCCGCAGTTAATTGAACACCATTACCAGATGGGTCATTTACTAAATCTGCGCCAGTTACTTCACCTGCAGTTAAACCATTGGCGGTTTCTGCATTATAAATTCGAATAGGGTGGCCAATAGAATCTACTGCAATTGAGTCTTTAATATAGGCAGCAGAGAGCATGATATCTTGCTTGTCACTTAGTATGTATTTAAGCGAGGTATAAATTTCGTCGCGGTCTTCTTTTAAATCACGAAAGCCATCGCTTGAGGCTGTTTTAGCCATTACGCGATACGCTAGGTCATCGGTAATCGCATTGGTGCTATCAAAGGCAAGTGAATAACTATCCCACTGGCCAAGCTCGGCAGATATTTTATGTTTTTCTTCAAACTCAGGTTTTTTTTCTATCAGATTTATAACACCACCAGCACTGCCTATACCATATAAACCGGTAGCAGGGCCTTTAAGTACTTCAACCGACTCAACATTAGTGAGTGAACGAGTTGGGTTAAATGTATTACCTAAGCCTGCACCGCCATACATACCATCGTAAGTGTAATTAGCATCAAGACCACGAATGACTAAATTGTCGCCTATACCGTAGTTATTACCAGCTTGAGTTAAACCACTTACATTACGTACAAGCTCTTGTAGGCTGTCTACACCTTGTGACTCTATAAGTTCACGGTCAATAATAACAACCGGTGCCGGTGTTTCCATTAACGACATGTCTGATTTAGTTGCAAGGCCTGAGCTCATTACTACTTGGTTTTGCTTTTCGTAAACGCTGATGCGCTCAATGTCTTTTTCAGCCGTTGTTGCAGCAACCGCTAATGATGCGTTTAAACACGCAAGTGTAACAAGAGAGTATTTGAACTTTTTCATATTGATAATTATTCGCATTCCATAAAGTGTGCGAATAGTAATAGTTATTATTCGTTAAGTGAATAAAAAATTCTAAAAAAGTGAAATTAATTGCGTAGTAGGTGAGTTGTTGTTCTAAAAAGTAAATTTAAGGTTAAATTAATGCGGTAAATAAAAAAGCATGAAGGTGTAAGCTTTCATGCTTTTGTAAAATAATACATTAATTAATGACTATTTTTTATAAACAACGCCTGCTTTCATAACAAAAGGAATGCGCTCAAGCACAGAGATATTTTTAAGTGGATTACCTTTTACAGCAATAATGTCGGCTGCAAACCCTGTTTTTAGCTGACCCAGTTTACTATCCATTTTTAATAGCTTTGCACTGTTAATGGTGGCAGCCTGTATTGCTTGTAGTTCGCTCATGCCAAATTTAACCATACGGTTAAATTGTTTGGCGTTATCGCCATGAGGGTAAATAGCAGCATCGGTACCAAATACCATATTTACACCGGCTTTTACTGCGCGGTTAAAGCTGTCGCGCTGCTTTTTAGACACTTGACGTTCTTTATTGAGGTTTTCTTCATCTACCCCATTTTGCTCACCATAGCTCAGTGTGTATTCTGTATTATAAATGTCCATTGATAACCACGTGCCATGTTTTTTAGCAAGTGCGATGGCTTCATCATCTAAAAAGCTGGCATGTTCAATACTATCTACGCCGGCTTTTATAGCTGTTTTAATACCACTTGTGCCATGTGCGTGAGCGGCTACAGGTAAATCACGCATGTGGGCTTCATCTACAATTGCTTTCATTTCTTCAAATGAATACTGCTGTACACCCACTTTTGTACCTTTAGAAAAAACGCCCCCCGTGGCGCAAAACTTAATGGCATTAGCGCCATACTTTATGTTTTCTCGTACTTTTACACGTGCAGCCCATGGGCCATCGGCTACCCCTGTTGAAGTGTATTTTAGCTCTGGTGGTAAACGGTTATTATCGCAATGTCCGCCTGTGATCCCAAGCGAAGGGCCAGCTGCCCAAATACGCGGGCCTACAATATCTCCGGCGTTAATACCATCACGCACTGCAATCACGCTATAGCCCTCGGCTCCTACATTTCTGAGGGTAGTAAAACCAGCAAGCAATGTTTTTTTAGCAAAGTGCGCGGCTTTAATGGCCATGCGCGGTACCGACTGACTTAAACGCTCACTTCGAGATACCGTAGGGTCGCTGGTCAAATGTACATGCATATCCATAAGGCCCGGCATTAAAGTGAGCTCGGGTAAATCAATATGCTGATCGTTTTTGCTCATGCTCGGCTTTTTGTTTTGTGTAACATCTGTGATCACCCCATTATCAATGGTGATCAGCGGCGATTGAATAACCTCGCCTGTTTGAACATCTACCATGGCTTTAGCAGATATATAAGTAAGGGCTTGCGCGTTAAAGCTTCCTAAACACATAAGTGCAACGGAGGCGCTGAGTAGCTTTTTATTCATTGTTTTTTCTTCTGGTGGCGTTTTAATTAATTGAAATGTAACAACCTAATATAAAAGTGTAAATATAATAGGTTAATCGCCACTTATCGTAATTTCTTTATTAACGCAGGTTAAATGCGCATAATCGACTGACGATACTAAAAAGGATTACCATGAAATCAATTAAATTAGCCTTAGTTGCCAGTGGCGTTATGTTTGCTTTAAGTGGCTGTATGAACACACAAACCAGTAATAACACTGGCAATAGTGCACAGCTAAACACGTCAAGCGCACCTGCAGCTATTGTTTCAGAGCTCTCTTATGAGCAGCAATTAGATGTACTTGTAGCACAGTACTACAACGAGTTACTCAGCTTTAAACCTATTAATGCAACTTATAGTGGTCGCAGTGAATTTAATGATAAGTTTACCCCCGCTATTACCCAAAAGAATAGGGCAAAAAAAGCCGCGTTTTACAAAAAGTATCAACAACGTTTAACACTTATTGATAAGTCGCAGTTAACAGGGCAAGCGTTACTCAGCTATGAAATATTACAAAGAGACCTAGCACTTAATTTAGAGGGAATGCAATTTCCAAGCTATATGCTGCCTATTAACCAAATGGCGGGAGCGCATAATACCTTTGCAGGTTTTGGCTCGGGGCAAAGTGCGCAGCCATTTAATACCGTAGAAGATTACAATAATTTTATAAAACGAAGCGAAGGCTTTATTTCCTGGCTCAGCAGTGTAGAGCGCGCGATGGCGAAGGGGATCAAAGCGGGCATTACCTTACCAAAACCATTAGCTAAAAAGCTTCAGCCACAATTTGCCGCGCATGTAGTTAAAAATGCAGAGGATTCGTTATTTTGGGGGCCAATTAAAAACTTACCAGCCTCATTTACTACACAGCAAAAGCAGCAAATAACGGCGCAATATAAAGCACTTATTATGCAGCAATTAGTGCCTGCATATAAAAGTATGAGCGACTTTTTAGCCAATCAATACATTCCTCAAAGCCGAGAAACGGTAGGCTATAGCAACTTGCCTAATGGTAAAGCTTGGTATGAATATCAAATTAAAAAAAATACCACGTTGAGCCTTTCTGCAGATGAAATACATGAGATTGGTTTAAGTGAAGTTTCGCGTATTTTAAGTCAGATGAAAAAAGTAAAACACGAGGTAGGTTTTAACGGCACTTTGGATGAATTTTTTCAGCACTTACGTGATTCGGACCAATTTTATTACGATACGCCAGAGGCATTAATTGCAGCGTATGAAGATATAAAACAAAAAATAGATGCGCGCGTACCTTTACTGTTCGATGTTGCGCCTAAAGCCCCTTATGTTGTAAAAGCGGTTGAACCTTACCGAGCCCAATCTGCAGCGGGTGCATCTTATGCAGCGCCGGCACCTGATGGCTCTCGACCAGGTATTTTTTACATCAATACTTATAACCTTAAAGCGCAGCCAAAATTTTTATTAGAAACGCTCTCTATACACGAAGCCGCGCCAGGCCATCACTTTCAAATTGCTTTACAGCAAGAAATTAATGGCCTACCAGATTTTAGAAAATTTGGTGGCTACACGGTATTTGCAGAGGGCTGGGCTTTGTACGCAGAAAGCTTAGGAAAAGAGCTGGGCTTATTTGCCGACCCTTATATGTGGTACGGGCGTTTGGCCGATGAGCAACTTAGAGCAATGCGCTTAGTGCTTGATACAGGCTTTCATGCAAAAGGCTGGACTCGACAGCAAGGTATCGATTACATGCTGGCAAATTCGTCAATGGCTAAAAGCGATGTGATAGCAGAAGTTGAGCGTTATATTGCATGGCCTGGCCAAGCACTGTCGTACAAATTGGGGCAATTTAAAATTCAACAATTACGTGACTACTCTAAAAAAGAGTTAGGTGATAAGTTTGATATTAAAGCGTTTCATACGCAAATATTGATTGATGGCGCCTTGCCGATGCCTATTTTAGAGGAAAAAATTAAACGTTGGGTTGCTACCAGTAAATAGCAAAATGCGCAAAGCCCGTACAAATAAAGGCACGGGCTTTGCGCACGCTGTAGCAATACGTTAGAATGCGCGCTCTTTAGGGGCGCGAGTAAATTATGTTTGATCAAGAGTTAGCAAATACACAGTTTTGGCTTAAAAAAAGCTTAGCCGATATGAACCAAAACGAATGGGAAGCGATTTGTGATGGTTGCGGAAAATGCTGTTTAAATACCTTTATTGATAGTGAAGATGAAGACGAATTTACCGCCACCGATCAACTACGTGAAGGTGAAGAGCTTATTTTCACCAACATTGTTTGCCAATACCTTGATAACAATACCTGTGGTTGTAGCGAGTACGAAAACCGCCAAACGCTGGTCCCTTCTTGCGTTAAACTGACCAAAGCCAACCTTAAAGATATCTTTTTTATGCCGCAAAGCTGTAGTTATCGCCGTCTCTACGAGGGGCGAGGTTTAGCTTCTTGGCATCCGCTATTAAATCAGGGTGACAAAACCCAAATGCATGCGCTTGGTATTTCTGTTAAAGATAAAACCGTAAAAGACTGTGACGTAAAGCTCGATGACTTTGATTTATACATTGCTGAGTGGCCAACAAAGGATTGCGATTAATGAGCGAGTTTAAGGCTGTAATAGGTTTAATTAACCCAAAAAGCCCGACAAATGTTGGCGGCGTTTTACGTGCCGCGGGTTGCTATGACGCTAAACAAGTATTTTTTACCGGTAGTCGCTACTTAAATGCTAAAAAGTTTCATACCGATACTAAAAATGTTGTTGAGCGTATTGCACTTACCGGCACTGATAACTTACTCAGTGTAAAACCTGAAGGCGCAAAGGTTGTGGTTATTGAGCTGATTGAAGGCGCCACGGCGTTACCTGATTTTAAACACCCTGAAAACGCATTTTATGTATTTGGGCCAGAAGACGGCTCAGTACCAAAAGAGATTTTAAAATGGTGCGATGAAGTGGTTTACGTGCCTACAATTGGTTGTATGAACCTTGCGGCCACCTGCAATGTGGTACTTTACGACCGTTTAGCCAAACTTGGTGGGGTAGAGAGCTGTGACTCAACTATTATTAATTCTCGCGATACCAATAATAAAATGAAGTGGGTAAAAGCTTAAGCACCCACTGCTGTAATTTTAATTAAAATTTCTTTTACTTTATGTACTAAGTTCTACACTTTAGGAACATATTGTAAATGAAATTTAATTATGCGTTTATTTTTAATCCTCATACTCTTTTCATCTTATTGTTTTGCTGAGGTTCCTGTGACCTACATGCAAGATGATACTCGTCACACTGTAATAGGTGAGCGCTATAAATCGGGTTACCTATTTAGCACGCCAAACAGCAATCAAACAATTCATGTGGTTACATTAGACTGGCCGCCGTACATAGGTAATAAGCTGTGTAACAAAGGCTGGGTATATCAATTTAGTACGGCGATTCTACATAGCGCTGGTTATAGTGCTTATATAGAGTTTGTTCCTTGGGCGAGAGCTGTTCGTTCTGTAGAGCTAGGTAAAGCCGATGTGTTAATGCCAGAGTATTATATTGAAGACACCGCGCCATCTGATTACATAGAAGGTAAAACACGCCGTAAGCTTTTAGGGCTTTCTAATTCGTTTGAAGGCGGTAACATAGGTTTTTTAAAACGCAAAGGCGAGCCCGACAGGTTTAATGGCAATTTAAAGTCGCTTAAAGGCTCGCGTATTGGTGTTGTAAGAGGGTATCAAAATACCCCTGAGTTTGATGCCATGATGGATAACAACGAATTTATCATCATTAATGCCGTTGATGATTTACAGCTGGTAAAGTTACTTGCGGCAAAGCGTGTAGATTTAATTATAGGCGACCCCGCTGTGTTACTTTACTCGGTAAAATATGCAGCTTTACCCGATAGCGAAAAACAGACCCTACTTAGTGCTATTGAACCAGAAAGCAAGGCAATTCAATATAACCCTTTATATTTTGCGATAAGTAAAAAAACACCACACTGGCTCACTGTATTAGAAGATATTAATACTGCTTTATACAAATTTAAAAATAGCGGCGAAACCCAAAGGATGAAACAGTCCTTATTAAATGAATGTGATTAATTGTAACGTTCCAATTATTTTGTACTTATAATGTGTCGCAAACGTGTAAAATCATTTTCAACTTGTTAATGGAGTGAAAATGACGTGAGTGAAATAAATACCAATCAATCATTTGCGGTCAAAGAGCAACAAAATAAAAATTACCTGTTACCGCTGACTGCAATGACCACACTGTTTTTTTTATGGGGTTTTATTACCGTTTTAAACGACGTACTAATCCCTCGTCTGAAAGGCGTTTTTGACCTAACTTACTTTGAAGCAATGCTCGTACAGTTTTGTTTTTTTGGCGCCTATTTTATTGTCTCTATTCCTGCTGGAATTTTGGTTAAACAATTAGGTTATAAAAAAGGCATACTAACCGGCCTAGTGGTTGCCTCAATTGGCTGTATGTTGTTCTACCCTGCGGTGGTGGTGCATGAATACTGGTTGTTTTTAGGTGCTTTATTTGTACTGGCTGCTGGTGTAACTGTTTTGCAGGTTTCTGCGAACCCGTATGTAGCTGCTTTAGGGCCAGAAAAAACCGCCTCATCTAGGCTAAATTTAGCGCAAGCACTTAATGCCTTAGGGACAACAGTAGGCCCGTATGTTGGGGGTATCCTGTTTTTTGGTACCGCAGGTACATTAGCGGCAAGTGCTGCTACTGCTGAATCTGTAAAAGTACCTTATTTAATGTTAGCAGCGGCCTTACTTATTATTGCTATCGTATTTGCCTTTATTAAGCTTCCTGAAATAGAGGGCCATAAAGAAGAAAATAACCCGGTTAATGAAACTCGTTCACTAACACAGGCACCTCATTTAACAATGGGCGTATTTGCTATATTTTGTTATGTCGGTGGTGAAGTGGCTATAGGTAGTTTTTTAGTTAACTTTTTTGGCGAAGCACATATAGCTGGGCTGGAAGAGCACGCTGCTGCTGCACTGATCAGTTACTATTGGGGCGGAGCAATGGTTGGGCGCTTTATTGGCTCTGCTGCGCTACAAAAAATAGCGCCATCTAAAGCATTGGCATTTAATGCCTGTATGGTAATTGCCTTATTACTTGTGACTATATTTACGCAAGGCAATGTAGCCCTGTACGCGGTATTGGCCATTGGTTTATTTAACTCAATTATGTTCCCGACTATATTTTCTGTAGCGATAGAGCGCTTAGGCTCATTAACCAGTAAAGGCTCTGGTTGGTTGTGTTTGGCAATAGTAGGGGGTGCCTTGGTGCCTTTATTACAAGGTTACATTGCTGATGTTGTTAATATTCAGCAAAGCTTTTTTGTTCCGCTAGTATGTTATGTATTTATTGCTTGGTATGGCTTTAACGTGGTTCGTTTAGCTAAAAAGTGGTAAATACTCCCCGATGAAAGAGCGACTGAATACGTATTCAGTCGCTTTTTTATTACCATTTTATAGGAACGTTCCAAATGCGGGTTTGTTTTTTAAAAAGCAGTGGTGTTACAACTGTATAGTGAATAGAGGTGGTTCTTTATTCTTATTTTAAGTACATAACCTGCTTATCTACCTCATTAACGACGACATACCTTTAAATTTTTGCTAAAAATATAATTAATAACAAAAAAATAAAAAGGGCAGTCATGCTTAACTCACTTAAATTCACCTCAAAAGTGACTATTGCAGCATCTATGGTACTGGTTATTGTACTGGGTTTATTTGCTATAAATAATTACATCGCTATGCGTAACCAAACGCAACAGCAGCTCGACTTAGTCCTTAACCAAAATTCAGAATCTACCTCACAAAACATTGCAAGCTGGCTTAACGCTAAACTCACCATAGTAAAATCGATTGCGCAAACTCACAAAAACAGTGATCCAAAACAGTTAACCCTTGCCCAGCTTAATACTGCCAAATACGCTGGTGGCTTTAAAAACACGTATATAGGTAAACCAAGTGGTTTATTTATACTTAACGATCAAAGCATTGTGTTACCTTCTGATTTTGATGCCACCTCGCGACCTTGGTATAAGTTAGTTGAAAATAAAAGCTATACCGCATTTACCACACCGTATATTGATGTAACCACCAACGAGCTGACTATATCTGCAGTTGTGCCCATTCAAAGCAATGGCCGCTTTAGTGGCGTAGCGGGTGCAGATATAGACATGCACACAGTGACTGAAATAATTAACGATATTGATTTTTTAGGGTTAGGGTATGCTTTTTTAGTAGATAAAAATGGCCAAGTGCTGAGCCATCCTAATAGCGAACTTAATTTAAAAAACACCGCCGAATTATTTGGCCAATCTACTGCGCTTAATAGTGAATTTACACAATATGATATAGCGGGTGAGCCGCAGTTGATATCGTTTACTAAAATACGTGGCATAGACAATGTTGACTGGTATTTAGGTGTCGTTATTGATAAAAACCAAGCCTATGCAGAGGTGTCTCGCTTTGGTGTTAACGCGCTTATTTATATGTTAGTGGGAATTGTGGCCATTATTGTGTTTATGCAATTTTTACTGCGTTACTTAATGCAACCTATGGCGCGCCTAAATGATGCACTAGAAGATATTGCAAAAGGCGAAGGCGATTTAACCAAGCGTTTAAAGGTTGAAAACAATGATGAGTTTGGTCAAATTAGTCACTCGTTTAACGTTTTTATTGAAAAAATTCAGCACTCTATTGAACACGTTAAATTAACGACCGAACAACTCGATAGCGTAATAGCCAGCGTGGTGTCGCAAACACATTCTTCATTAGCCATGCACCATGACCAAACAAAACGTACTGATAGTGTGGCCATGGCGGTTAATAATTTTTCGCAATCGGCTATGGCTATTGCTAATAACGCCAGTGACGCTTCTGTAATTGCTAAAAATGCAGATGAGCATTCAACACAAAACCAGCAAACCTTATTGCACAGCGTTAATAGTATTCATCAGTTATCAGCCAATATGGAACAAGCGCAACACACTATTAATAGCCTTAACGCGCATACAATTAGTATTGGGCAAGTGCTTGAGGTGATTAAAGGTGTGAGCGAGCAAACCAACTTACTTGCTTTAAATGCGGCAATTGAAGCTGCAAGAGCAGGCGAAGCTGGGCGCGGTTTTGCTGTTGTGGCTGATGAGGTACGCCAATTAGCACATCGTACTCAGCAATCAACCCAAGAGATTGAAGATACCGTAGGGCAATTACAAAGAGGCTCAAACCAAGCGGTAGAACTGATGAAAACAAGCATTCAAGACAGTGAAAAAAGCGTAGAGCACGCTGAAGGTGTGAGCGTGTTAATGGGCCAAATAATAGAGTCAATAAAACAAATTAGCAGTGCTAATCATAGTGTTGCCAATGCCACTGTTGAGCAAAACGACCTTGTTAAAGTGCTCGACGCAGACATTACAAGCATGAGTGAGTTATCGGTACAAAGCCAAGAAAATTTAAAAAACACCCTCAATGAATGTACTAAACTTAAACAACAATTTAGTGATTTAGAGCAAATGGTTCAAAAGTTTAGAGTTTAAAATATGCCAAAAAAATCGGTTACAGGACAAAGTTGGTTAAGCCTTATTAACATAGATAAGGTGTATAGCTCGGATAAACAGCGCCAAGCATTTTCACTATTCACCATGATAGCCATTGCTATTATTGTTATCTCTATGTTGGTGGTGTTTAACTACACGGTGTATTCGCCTATTCTTACCACGTCGTTAATAGCCGTTAATATTACCCTTATTAGCGGCACTTTTTATTTTATAAAAACAGCCAAGCTTGAAATGGTTGCACTTATAAGTATGTGTATAGTGTTTATTATGTGTGTGGCCCTTACGTATACCGGCGGAAAAGAAAATACCGCGCTTTATTGGCTAATGTTTTACCCTGTAGTGTGTTTTGCCTCTTTAGGTGTAAAGCATGGCTGCAGGCTTGGCTTAGGCTTATTATTGTGCTGCAGTGTTATTTTATACGGGCCTGATTTTGGCCAAGTTAACTATGGCGGTATTGAAAAGTCTCGTTTTTTAGCCTCTTTTACACTGGTGTTTATTTTTTCGTTTATAGGTGAATATTTCAGGCATAAAAGTCACCTGGCAATTGCTGATATAACCCTTGCGCAAACGCAAGATGCCTATACAGATCAGTTAACGGGTGGCGCGAACAGGCGTTTCATCACCGCTCACTTTTTAAAATTAGCTGCTAAAACGCCCGAAAACTACCTGCCGTTTTCTATTTTATTACTTGATTTAGATTATTTTAAACGACTAAACGACACCTATGGTCATGATTTTGGCGATACAGTGTTGATAGAATTTACCAAATTACTTGATTCACAATTTCCAAACTCCGCAGTTAAAGCCCGTTATGGAGGCGAAGAGTTTGTGGTGATTTTACCTAAAGAAACAGCCCCAGTGGCTACAAAATTAGCCGATGATTTTAGACAATGTGTCGCAAAACAAGCTATTTTAACCAGCGATAATAAACGGGTATTTATTACCTGTAGTATTGGTGTGGCACAGGTTGATAATGTGGATCATTACACCCGTGCACTTAAACAAGCAGATGAATACCTGTACCTAGCTAAAGAGCAAGGGCGTAACAAAGTTGTATCAAATCACACAGGAACACTATGACTCAAACTAAACTTATATATATACACGACCCTATGTGCAGTTGGTGCTGGGGATATAAACCGACGTGGTTAAAACTAAAAGCCGCATTAGCTTCGCAGCTGACTATAGAATACAAAGTAGGGGGGCTTGCTCCAGATAGCCAAGAGCCCATGCCAGAAAATATGCGCGCTATGCTCCAAAGCACGTGGCATAAAATTAGTGCGATGTTGGGCACACAGTTTAATTTTGATTTTTGGCAGGTTTGTCAGCCAAGGCGCTCTACTTACCCAGCCTGCAGAGCGGCGATTATTGCCAGAGCTCATAATAAAGAGCCACAAATGATAGAGGCAATTCAACATGCTTATTATTTACATGCTCAAAATCCATCTGATGAAAGTACTCTAATTACCTTAGCTGAAAAAATAGGCCTAGGTAAACAACAGTTTACCGAGGAACTTTGCTCTGAGGCTTTGAATCAAAAATTACATGAGGAGTTAGCATTTAGTGCAAGCTTGCCAATACAAGGCTTTCCCTCGTTAGTATTAATAACTGATAATAAAGCTATTGCAATTAAAATAAATTACACCGATCACCAGCAAACACTAAACACAATTAACGCTTTATTAGCTTAACAACTAGCCAAAATGCGTGTATTTGCTGCTTTAATACACGCTTTGCATATAAACACTTCGATATAAGACGCAAATGTTACAGCTGTAACAAAATAGACTTTTTTGCGCAACATGCCTGTCATTATTCATCTATACAATTTCACTCATTGAAAATCTTTAGCCTAAAACAAGTCAGTTTAGGCTAAAACAACAAACTAGCAAATCCGCTAATTAACGAGTAAAGGTGTATGCGATGAAAGGCGTTAAACCATTGATCTTAGCTGGTATTGTAGCAGCAAGTGCTGCAGTACATGCCAATGATTTAGAAAAGGTTATCGATAAAAGCAGTGAAATAAATAAATCAGCTGCGCAATCACAAACAAAAATAGACAAGATTGCTGATTCAATGCAAGGACGTCTTCAACAGTTTAAAACCCTTAATAAAGAAATTGATGGTTTAACTGTTTATAACGCGCAATTAACTAAACAGTTAAATAACCAAATTGAAGAAATGGAGTCACTTAACCTTTCAATGGATCAGGTCTCTATTATTGAGCGTCAGATCACACCACTAATGCTGCGCATGATTGAAGGGCTTGAGCAATTTGTAGCACTTGATGTGCCATTTTTGCAAGAAGAGCGCACTAAGCGTATTAGCTCTTTAAACGCAATGATGGACCGTGCAGATATTAACTCAAGCGAAAAATTCCGCCGCGTATTAGAAGCATATCAAGTAGAAGTTGATTACGGACGCACTATTGAAGCCTACACCTCACTGCTAACGGTAGACGGTAAAGAGCGTGAAGTAGACTTTTTACGCATTGGCCGCTTAGAGCTTATTTATTTAACACGCGATGGTAAGCAAGCTGGTAGCTGGGATGAAGAAACAAAGTCGTTTGTTACTTTACCAGACTCAACAATTAGCCAAATCAACAAAGGTTTACGTATCGCACGTAAGCAACTTGCCCCAGATATGTTAACTCTGCCAGTACACGCAGCAGAATAAGAGGTTGAAGATGAAACTGTTTACTCAAATGACAAAAATGGCCCTTTTTGCTGCAAGCCTAAGCTTTGCAGGCGCAAGTGTGGCAGCTGAGCCTATGGACTTAGACTCACTATTAAAAACACTTGAAGAAGGCAAATCGGCTCAAAGCGCGCAAAACAAGCAACGCGAACAAGAATTTATGGCGCGCCAAAACGAACAAGTGCAAATGCTTAACAACACACAAGCAAAACGTAATCAAATGCTTGCTGAATCTGAGCGCTTAGAAACACAGTTTGAAGAAAACGAAATTAAACTTGCTAACTTAACAGATACACTGTCTAAACGAATGGGTTCTTTAAAAGAGCTATTTGGTGTGCTTCAGCAAGTTGCTGGTGATTCTAGCAATAAGTTCGCTACCTCTGTGGTATCAGCTGAAATTGCGGGTCGTAGCACATTTATGGATGAGCTAGCACAAAAAATGGGCTCTACTTCAAAGCTTGCCTCTATCGAAGATATTGAAAAAGTATGGTTTGAGTTACAACGCGAAATGACAGAGCAAGGTAAAGTAAGCCGCTTTACTACCGATGTAATTGTACAAGGTGGTGAAAAAGCACAGCAAGAAGTGGTACGTGTAGGTGCTTTTAACTTAATCTCTAACGGTAAATACCTAGAATTTAACCCAGTAACAAATACCTTAAGCGAGTTAAATCGCCAGCCTGTAGCACGTTTTACTGCAACTGCAGAAGAGTTACAAAATGCAAAAAATGGTATTGTGCAGTTTGCACTTGACCCAACGGGTGGCTCAATTTTAGGTTTATTAGTGCAAGCACCAGATACCGAAGAGCGCGTACACCAAGGTGGCACAGTCGGTTACGTTATTTTAGGTGTAGGTGTTATTGCTTTACTTATCTCACTTGAACGTTTTTTCTCATTACTGATTATGGGCGGTAAAATTCGTCGTCAACTTAAAGATGATGTAGCACGCGATGACAACCCACTTGGCCGCGTAATGAAAGTAAAAGATCAGTTCCCTGATGTTGCCCACGACACGTTAGAGCTTAAATTAAGCGAAGCTATTTTACGTGAAATGCCAAAAGTAACGCGTAATTTAACGCTTATTAAAATCATCTCGGTGGTGGCGCCGCTGCTAGGTTTACTAGGTACAGTAACCGGTATGATCAACACCTTCCAAGCAATTACATTATTTGGTACAGGTGACCCTAAACTAATGGCTGGTGGTATTTCGCAAGCATTGGTAACAACGGTGCTTGGCTTAGTTGTGGCAATTCCTACGGTATTTTTATACACCCTACTTAATACACGCGCTAAAAACATTTTGCTTACTATTCAAGAGCAAAGCGCAGGTATTATCGCACAGCGAAGCGAGAAGGGAGCATAAACCATGGTGCTATTGATTGACTCAATCAATGCTATCCGTGATTTTCTCGACACTGGTGGCCAAGTCCTCTTGGTCATCGGGGTGTTAATCTTCGCGATGTGGTTATTGATACTCGAGCGATTTATTTATTTTTTCAAAGGTTTTCGTAGTTACAAGCAAAACGTAAAAGCGCAGTGGAAAAACCGTGCAGAGCGCAATAGCTGGAATGCTGAGCAAATACGCCAGGCGATGATTTCACGTGCTTCAATGCGTTTAGACACCAACTTAGCACTGATAAATGTAATGGTTGCATTGTGTCCGCTACTTGGGCTGTTAGGCACAGTAACGGGAATGATTGAAGTATTTGATGTAATGGCAATTACCGGTACGGGTAGTGCGCGCTCTATGGCATCAGGTGTTTCTAAAGCAACTATTCCAACCATGGCAGGTATGGTTGGTGCACTTTCGGGTGTATTTGCCTCTACGTTCTTACAGCGCAGAGCCAAGCGCGAAGTTGAACTACTTGAAGACAGCATGGTTTTAGACCATTAAGTAACATTTTGATAAGCGGCTTATAGAGTCGCTCATCCTAGGAGAATAAAAATGAGAGCCCCGTTAGGAAACCTATTACAAGAAGACGAAGCAGAAGAAATTAACATGACCCCAATGTTAGACGTTGTATTTATCATGCTTATTTTCTTCATCGTTACCGCCTCGTTTGTTAAAGAAGCCGGTATTGATGTAAACCGCCCAGAAGCCGCAACAGCGGTTAAAAAAGAACGCGCTAATATTTTAGTGGCTATTTCTGATACAGGCGAGATTTGGATTAATAAACGTCAAATCGATGTACGTGCAGTGCAAGCCAATATCGAACGCTTAAAAGCAGAAAACCCACAAGGGAGCGTGGTTATTCAAGCTGATAAAAAAGCCACCACTGATATGTTAATCAAAGTAATGGATGCGTCGCGTGCTGCAGGTGCGTTTGATGTTTCAATTGCTGCACAAGATGCGTCTTAAGGGTTAGCCATGTTGCGATATTTAGTAGCATTAATAGTAGCGGGTGTAGTGACCTTTATGCTGTTTTTAGGCATGCAGGCACTGATCACCGGTGGTGAAGGTGCCATGTCGGAGCCAGTAAAAGGAAACGTTTTAGACTTTGTACGTTTGAAAAAAGAAGAAACGGTACAAAAGAAAGAGCGTAAACCGCAAAAGCCACCTACACCAAAAGAGCCACCACCACCGATGGAGTCGCCGCAAATGCAAAATAATGATGCAAACGCGGCCAGCAATAATTTTGATTTTGGCGCGGATGTAGGCAGCGACGTTGACCTAGCGGGTGGCTTAGCGCTTGAAACAAGTGATGGTGAATACCTACCTATTGTAAAAGTAGCTCCAGTTTATCCGCGTCGTGCTTTGTCGCGTGGTATTGAAGGCTATGTAATTGTTGAATTTACAGTAACTAAGCAAGGTACTGTTCGTGACCCGCAAGTAGTAAAAGCGGTTCCTGAGTCACTGTTTGATAGAGCAGCGATGGATGCCGCACTTAAATTTAAATATAAACCGCGCGTAGTAAATGGTGAAGCCGTTGAAGTGGCGGGTGTTCAAAACAAAATATCTTTCCAAATTAATGGTTAACTTATCTTAATTGGATGAAATAGCGAGGCGATTATGAAATTACTACCTACAGCTAAAAATTTAAAACTGGCATTATTTTGCACTGCCGCGATCAGTGCAAGTATTGTTGTGCCAAGTACGCTAAGCCTTGTGCCGGGGCTAAACGTAGCAACTGCCCATGCAGAGCAAGAGCAAAAAACAAAGCGTGTACCTGCACTGCGCGAGAAGGTTTATAGCCAGCTTGCTCGTGCGCAAAAGCTTGCTGACGATGGCGATGTAAAAGCCGGCCTTGAAGCACTTGATAGCATTCAAGAGCGAGCTTCAAGTATGAACTCGTATGAAATTGCAATGATGCATAACTTTTATGGCTTTATTTATTACAACGAAAATGATTTATCAAAAGCCATTGCTTCGTTTGAAAAAGTGGTAGCCGAGGAGGCTATTCCTGAATCATTACGTTTAAGTACCACGTTTAGCCTAGCGCAGCTTGCTATGGCAAACGGCGAGTATAAAAAAGTTATCGCGTTTTTAGATAAGTGGGATGAAATAAATACTAAACCTATTACAGAAGGGTATTACTTACTTAGAGCGCAAACTTATTACCAGTTAAAAGAATACCCAAAGGGGCTTGAGTACATTAATCAAGTTATTGCTCTTAGCGATAGCGAAGGCAAAACCCCTAAAGAAAACTGGCTGGTACTACAGCGCGCTATGTATTACTCACTTAATCAAACAGATAAAGTAGTTGCAGTGCTTGAGCGCATGGTTAAACTTTACAATAAACCAGAGTATTGGGTTCAACTAGCTGGTATGTATGGAGAAACCGGCAAAGAAAAAGAGCAACTAGCAGTAATAGAAGCGGCGTATCAACAAGGCTTTTTAAAAACCAAGTCTGATTTAAGACAGTTATCGCAAACTTACCTTTATAACGGCCTGGCATACAAAGCAGCTAAAACAATGAGTGATGCGATAGAAAAAGGCATTGTAGAAAAATCAGCGAAAAACTATGCCTTTATTGCAGAGGCCATGATTCAAGCTAAAGAAGATGAAAAATCGATTAGCTACTTTGCTAAAGCGGCTGACCTATCAGAGCATGGTAAGTACGATCAACGCCTAGCAGAAGTGTTTGTTAACACTGAGCAATACGAAGAAGCGGCTGATGCTGCGCGTAAGGCGCTTGATAAAGGCGGTCTTGATTTTGAATCAAACGCTTACGTTGCGCTAGGTATGGCACAGTACAATATGCAAAATTTTGATGCGTCTATTTTAGCGTTTGAACAAGCCCAAAAGCATGATAAATCACAACGTTTAGCAAAGCAGTGGATTAAATATGTTAAGCGTGAAAAAGTGCATGCGCAAACACTTAAAGCCGCGTTACTTTAACTTTATACCCTAACGCTATTTTACAAATAATAAAGCGTTTACCTATTTCATAATCGCAACACCAAAACCGCCTGAGGGCGGTTTTTTTCGTTGTTAAAATATTTAAGTTGTTGAATTTAAATTAATTACTATTGTCATCTTATGGTTACTAAACTGTAACTGCTTTGTCATATCTCTACAGTATCTTATTTGCATCCGATAACTCAGGTCACCTTAATGCATGAGTATCGTGCCTTAAAGTGACTTAAGTTTTTACTTAATGCACTAACAAAATAATTAAATACTTTAACGGAGTGAACAATGAAATTATCTGATTTATTTAAGGTCAGCCTAGTAGCAACTGCAATGACACTAGCTGGCTGTGGCGGCGATATCGAAATTACACCTACTGTAAACGATAACAGCTCGTCAACAGATAACAGTGTTAATAATTCAAACAATACAACTGGTTCAACAACTGAAGAAGAAGCTGTTTGTGCAAGCTACGAATCAGATGCAGGTACGGTAACAGGCGTAGTAAGTGGCATTGATTGTTTATACAACGACTCGTTTGCAAGCAAAACAATTTCTATCACAAGCAACATTACTTTCGCTGAGCTACCTGATGGCGGTGTTCACGTTTTTGAAGATGCATTACAAATTGGCGAAGACGGCAGCACAGTAGATGGCTTTGAAGTACCAGCAAATGGTCCAACAATGACCGTTGAACCAGGTGCCGTTTTAGCATTTGGCTCAGGTGAAGCAATTGTACGTATTGCACGTGGTGCAAAAATTCAAGCGGTAGGTACTGAAGAAAAGCCGGTTGTATTTACTTCGGCAAACGCGTTTGACCGTTTTGATACAGCAGGCGAAGGCGCACGCTACGCAGATTGGGGCGGTATCATCATTAATGGTAACGGCATTACTGACCAATGTACTGATGCAGAGCGTGACGGTGGTACGTGTAACGTAGCCTCTGAAGGTATTACAAGTTACTTTGGTGGTAACGATAATGCAGACTCTAGCGGTAATATTAAATGGGCTAAAATTTGGTACGCAGGCTCAGGCCCTCGCGTTGGTGGTGAAGGCGATGATTTGAATTCACTAACACTAAATGCAGTTGGCTCTGGTTCTGAGTTTGATTACCTACACATTCACCAAGGTTTTGATGACGGTATTGAAATTTTTGGTGGTGCTACAACGCTTAAACACGTAGCGGTAACAGATACACAAGATGATTCGTTTGACTTTGACGCAGGTTGGCAAGGTAAAGCTCAGTACTTATTTATTCAACACGGTACTGTGACACTAAATGACGGCACTGTTGTTAACATGGGTAACAATGGCTTTGAGTCTGATGGTGTTAAAGGTTCTTCTACCGAGCAAGTGTCTCCATCTAACCCAACGGTTGCCAATGTAACGGTTGTAACTACCGATGGTAACTCGGTACGTGATGACGACCCCTCACAAGCTTACAAGTTTGATGACCAATTTAATTCAAGCATTTACAACACTGTTATCGTTAAGCAAAACGCAACTAACACGCAATGTATTGAGTTCTCAGGCGACGGTGAAGCACAAGCAGATAAAATCTCATTCACAAGCTCTGTAATGGCGTGTTCTGCAAACTTTACTGATACAGATACGTTTGCAAGCGGCCCATTAGAAGGTCAAACAAAAACAGCGTGGTTTGAAAATGACGGTGCTAACCAAATCTTAACTGATGATGTTGCAGTACTTGCAGATAACGGATTTGCAACGAACACAGCAGCTGCAGAAGTAACGGTTACTGCAACAGACTTAAGCACAAGCGATTCATTTTTTGAAAGCGTAAACTACATTGGTGCGGTATCGGATCAGGATACAGACTCTAGCTGGTATAAATGGGTTGAAGCGGCTGTTACAGCAGCAAATGCTGACTAAATAGCACACCATTATAACCTCTGATTAAAGGCGCCTTGTGGCTTGTTATTTAAGCGTCAGGCGCCTCTTTTGTATAACCTGATTAGGATTATCTCATGTCTAAAAAGCATAGACTCAATCAAATTACCTGGGCAATTGGTTTAGGTTTAGTCGCTCATTCGACTAGCTTAATTGCTGCACAAGCCGATGAACAGTTAACAAACGAACAAGAAATAGAAGAAGTTGTTGCTGTAGGTACGCGTTTACAAGGGAGCGCTGCGGCAGTTGTAGAAGAACGTAAAAACCAAGCCTTTGTTGCCGATATTTTAGGCTCTGAACAATTATCACGCACGGGCGACAGCGACGCAGCATCTGCGCTTCGTCGAGTAACAGGCTTAACGCTTGTTGATGGTAAGTTTATTTACGTTAGGGGCCTTGGTGAGCGTTACTCTAGTGCGCGTTTAAATGGCGCTTACATCCCAAGCCCAGATTTAACCCGTAACGTTATTCCGCTGGATATTTTCCCTGCAAGTATAATTGAAAGTATGGCCGTTCAAAAAGCTTACTCTCCAGACATGCCAGCAGCGTTTGGTGGCGGTAATATAGATATTAGAACTAAAACCGCACCGAGTGAATTTACAGCAGGCATTGAGGTGGGTGCAGGTTACGATACGGCATCAAGTGATGGCTTTACCTACAATCGTAACGAAAATGGCATTCCAAGTGAGTTATCGCAGGCGATTTCAACATACCGTGGTGATTTTAGTATTGGCAATATTGTTAGTAGTGAAGGCTTTGAAGATGGCGATTTAACGCGTGCAGAACAAGCAACCGCTGTTAATAACGCACTTTTAAAGTCGCTTCCTCGCGATTATGAGTTAAAAGAAGAGTCGTTAGACCCGCGTTATAATATTAAAGCCCATTATGGTGATAGTTTTGAAGAGAGCTATTTTGGCGGCAAGGTTGGGTTTTTACTGGCAGGTGCTTACAAAAACGAATGGGATTTTGAAGAACGTTTTAGCTCAGTTATCACCCAAGATTTAGAAAACGAAGAAGGCAATGTTGATTGTACAACGTCGTTAGCGACCAGTGAAGATGTGAGTAACTCGTGTTACAACACAGTCAAAAATTCGCAAGTGACCACTGAAACCGAAAGTTATAACGGTTCATTGAGCTTGTCATACCGTTTAGGTACGCACAGTATTTCTGCTCAACAGCTTTACATTATTGATAATGAAGATGAGTCTGAAATTGCTATTTCGCAAAGCCCTGCGGGTAGTTCTACGTTTAGTATTGCGGGTGATGGGATTGCAAACCGTAATCATGAGTTTAATTACGAAGAACGCCAATTAAACATTACTCAAGTTATGGGCCAACATACCTTTTTAGATTATTTTGGTATTGGTGCCGATTGGCAGTACACCGAAGCTAAAGCAACGACTGATATACCTACCAGTGCCGATTTTGAGTTTCGTGACACTTATAATAGTGATGGCAGCTATGCCGGCTCAACTATTACAGGGGATGATAACCGTGTAATTATGTCATACACCAATATGGAAGAGCGTGTTAAGTCGTACGGTGGTAACTTAACGCTGCCGCTTAGCTTTGAGTCTATGGAAGTTGAGTTTAAAGTTGGTTACGATTTTTCTGACAGAGCTCGAATATTTAATACCTCAAGCTTTGCTATAAACAACAGTGGCGGCTCAGGTATTTCAATAAACGACGGTAGCACTGATGCGCTTAATAATAGTGGTTTTTTAACTGACGACTTTATTGATAATAACGCTGTGTTAGTTGACTTTAATGAGCCAACAGCCCCTGATGCCGATGATTACATTGCTGCGCAAAAGGTGGATGCAGGTTATGCGTCTTTCGATGTGTTTTATGATCAATGGATAAGAATAAGCGGTGGTATTCGTTATGAGGAATTTAAACAATCTTCTATCGGTACATCGAGCCTTATTTTTGATGAAGACGATTTAAATACCTTTTACGATCCAGATAAAATTCAAGCAGGCTCTGTTATTACCGATGATTGGTATCCGGCACTGTCTGTTACCTATGTAGGTGGCGATGATTACCAAGTGCGCTTAGGTTATGGTGAAACAGTGGTACGCCCTGATTTTCGTGAAGTAGTGCCTGTTACGTATTACGACCCTTTGACCGACATTAGAACGTTTGGTCGCACAGGTATAAAGAGTAGCCCAATTAAAAACTACGACTTACGTTATGAATATTACGGACAAGCCGGTAATTCATTTAGCGTAGCGGCGTTTTATAAAGATATTACAGCGCCAATTGAAACAGTTTTAAACATTGGTGATGAAGATTACTCAGCATCGTTTATAAATGGTGAAACAGCAGAAGTTTATGGTATTGAAGCTGAATGGCTACAAGACTTAACATTTGTAAGTGAAGGCCTATTTACTAGCGGTAATATCACATTAAGTGATTCTGAAGCGTCTATTGACCCAGCACTTGCGGGTACATTAACTAATCCTAAAAAACGTATGACTGGCCACTCTGAATATGTAGTTAATTTACAATTAAACTACGATTCGTTAGATGGCATGCACAGCAGTTCATTAGTTTATAACGTATTTGGTGAGCGAATTTTAGCAGCGGGTGTTGCTAATAGAGATGACGCGTATGAGCAGCCATTTCACTCACTTGATTTAGTTTATACTTATTACCCTGATTTTAATTCTAAGATTAAGTTTAAAGTTAAAAATTTACTCGATGAAGATCAAGAGGTAACACAATCAGACATTATAGTGCGCTCAAAAGAGCAAGGTGTAACGTTTGATTTAAGTTACAGCTACGAGTTTTAATTTTCTTCCCAAGGAAGGGGGATATAATAAAACCTAACTACCGATTAGCCCTGTATTTAATACAGGGCTTTTTTATGACTATGAAAAATATTTAAGTTTCGCTTTATTTACTAGTTTTAGGGCGCTTGGGGTGTTAGGTTAGCTTTATACTAATCGACTTAAATATCTAGTCATTCTAGCGTGCTCAATAAAGCGCGAACTGCGTTATAAATTTTTGATGCAGAACAGCTACATATAAAAATTTATGGCTTGTTATCTCGCTATTAATTTGCCGCTATAAATGATTAATAACTTAATATGATTGGTTTTAATAAAAATTAATTCTCACGCAATGAATTTTAATTTTTAATGTATTAAGGCATCTTTTATGAATCAAACAGTGGAAAAAACAATGAAAAAAGTAGGATTAGTCGGTTGGCGTGGCATGGTTGGCTCTGTGTTATTAGAACGTATGCAACAGCAAAGTGATTTTGCACATATCGACACCACCTTTTTCACCACCTCACAAGCTGGGCAACTCGGCCCTGATATTGCTGGCGACGCAAAACCGTTATTAGATGCAAGTGATGTAAATGAACTTGCTAAAATGGATATTATTGTTACCTGTCAAGGTGGTGATTATACCAAAGCGGTTTACCCTAAATTACGCGAATCGGGTTGGGATGGTTACTGGATTGATGCAGCTTCTGCACTTCGTATGGTTGATGACAGCATTATTGTACTTGACCCTGTAAATAAAGATGTCATTGAACAAGGTTTAGAGCAAGGCGTAAAAACTTTTGTAGGTGGTAACTGTACCGTATCGTTAATGCTACTTGCTTTAGGTGGTTTGTTTGAGCAAGACCTAATTGAGTGGGTAAGCCCAATGACTTACCAAGCGGCCTCTGGTGCCGGCGCTCGTAATATGAAAGAGCTTATAGCACAAATGGGCGCTATTCATTCAAGCGTTGCCGAGCAACTAGATAACCCAAGTTCAGCTATTTTAGAAATTGATAAAATAGTGAGCGAAAAAATGGCTTCAAGCGATTTACCACAAGACCAATTTGGCGTGCCGCTAGCCGGTAGCTTAATTCCTTGGATTGACGTACCAATGCCAAGTGGCCAGTCTAAAGAAGAGTGGAAAGCTCAGGTTGAAGCGAACAAAATTTTAGGCTCTTCTAAACAGCCTGTGCCAATTGATGGTTTATGTGTACGTATTGGTGCAATGCGTTGTCATAGCCAAGCGATGACCATTAAATTACGTGAAGACATTAGCGTAGAAAAAATTGAAGAAATTTTAGCTTCTCATAACGAGTGGGTTAAAGTTATCCCTAATGAGCGCGAAATTAGTGCAACTGACTTAACCCCAGTTAAAGTAACAGGTACTTTAAGTATTCCTGTTGGTCGTATTCGTAAATTAGCCATGGGTCCTAAATACATTAGCGCATTTACCGTGGGCGATCAGCTGTTATGGGGTGCTGCAGAGCCACTTCGTCGTATGCTTCGCATCATTGTAGACGGTGAATAATTTCTGCATTTAAAAGTATGTATTTAAAAGGGGTTAGCATATTGCTAACCCCTTTTTTAGTTAGGGCGTGTTGACCTTAGCGGATTGAAATTTGTTCAATCTAGGGGCGATTAAATCGCGGCGCGAGGTTTGTAACCTAGTGGGCTCGATAACTGCTCCTGCGTTATTCTAATGACTTACATCCATGTAAGAATAAGTAAAAACCGAGCAAAGCTTCCGCGTCCTGCTCACGCCCCTTACCTACATCCATGTAGGCAACAAAGAGTTTATCGCCCCTAGGCAGAATCCGAAGGGCAGCGCATGTTTGGCATTTATGCTGCGTTATCGCCTATTTATGTGGAATAACCACACTTCATAGGCTCTGCCTTGCCTAAAAAACAAACACACTGCTGCAAATTCAAGCATCAAAGATCAACACGCCCTAGTGTTAGTTAAGCGGCATTGCATACGCTACTTTATTTTTTCCTTCGTGTTTTGCTATGTATAACGCTTTATCTGCTAAATCTATCGCTTTGTCTATTTGAATAGTTGCACATTTAATGCCTATAACACCAAAGCTTGCTGTAACATTTATAAATTGTTGTTTGTATTCAATGGGCTTACTTGCAAGAGTAGTACGTAGAGTATCGGCAAATTGCTTTGCTTTTAGCTCTGAATCTCTGGCTATCAGTATTACAAATTCTTCTCCGCCTATACGGGCAAATATATCTTCTTTATTTAAACACGCTCTTACCCGTTTTGTTGCTTGGATTAGTACTTCATCTCCACCTGCATGGCCGTATTTATCATTTATATTTTTAAACGAGTCTATATCCCAATATATAAGCGATACGTGTTGTTCGCAGCTTAATTTATTTTCAAGCTTTTTTTGGCCAACGTCGTAAAAACCACGTCTGTTTATACATTGTGTGAGTACGTCGGTCATGGCGAGTTTTTGCATTTCTTGCGCTAAATCTGAGGCCATTATAAAAATAATAAATACAGCCATACCAACATGTGCAGTTGGGACTGTTATAAAATTAATGAGTGTATATAAATCTAAGTAAGCTTGGTTAACCTGGCTGCCTTGCATTAGTGCGATAGTGGCCGCAATAAATAAACATACGCCGCACAAAGTGTAAGTAATGGCAGCCCCAATTTCAGCGGGTAGCGACTTAGGTTTATGTTTTATTATAATGACGGCGTTTATTAGCAGCAGTAAAATATCGTAATAAATATATAAAGACATAAACAAACCAACATGAACGTTCACGGCTTTATAATAATAAACTGCAGCTAACGTAATCACGGCTAAAGCCAACAAATAATCGATTTTGATAGGGCTTCGGGCACGTATACTGTGTCCCCATGTTCCCAAAATGACAGACCCCATAGAAAAGCTAACAGCCAGTAGCCAATAGAAGGTTTCTGATTCGAAGTAGGGCCGCAATAATATTGTACCCCATTGACACGCAGAGCACATAAATGCGCAGGCCCAAAATAACGAATATGATTTTTTCCCTAACGTATACCACGCCATTAAAAATATAACTGACCAAACAATACTGGTTAGTAAAAGAGTAATTAAAATAAAAAAGACTGGGCTCATAGGTTATATGTTCTTGTGTTAGTTACTTTTTACTGTAGTTGAGGTTGCTTGGGAATTCGAGTAAAGCTATGTATTTAAAAATTCTATTTGTAAATATTTATGTATTGTGTGTACCCACAACCCCTATGAATTGCATTTTTTGGTATAGCTTTTGCTCGTACTGATCTATTACACCTTTATTCGCTCGGTTTTCGCTGCTTTGTGGGTACTTAATTCACTTATGCAGGTATTTTTTACTTATGCCGAGATGCTAAGCCTTCACATAAGGATAGATAATGGCTTCTACTTTTAAAAATACACGTAAAAAATGGTTTTATGCTTTAGTGGTTACAGCCTTGGGGTTAATTTTACTCAGAGCTTTAGCCCCTTATGCGGTTCAATATTATGTAAATCAGCAGCTTGAACAAACCCAAGGCATAACAGGGCATGTGGGTGATGTTGATTTGTACTTATACCGAGGCGCTTACGCTGTTGATGAGGTAGAAATTTACGCGGTAGATGCCACGCAGGTGCCTAAGCCGTTACTGTCTATTGATACACTTGATTTTTCGCTTGCGTGGTCTGCTTTATTAAACGGTAATTTTGTCACCAACATGGCTTTTACCCGCCCAGAAATTGTTATTTACGATAAAGACCCAACTACCGCTGAACAAAATCAACAGGTGAAAGATGAAACCACGTGGGTAGGCCTTGCTAATGATCTCGTGCCTTTTTCAATTGATACGCTACGTATAGACAATGGTAAAGTAACCTTAGTTAACGCCACCAGCGAAGGAGAGCAGCCTACTTACGTATCAAATATAAACGCTAACATTAACAATATTACCAATGCACAAAACCTCTCTAAAACTTTAGTTACGAGTTTAAAAGTAGAAGGGCAGCTAATGGGCGAAGCTAAGCTGTCTTTAAATGGTAAATTGGACCCCTTTAGTGATGAAGCTAATTTTGATTTTAATGTTGAAGTGCAGCGTTTTTCGGTTAAAAATCTCGAAACTGTTTTTAAAGTGTATACCCCATTTGACATTGAAGCCGGCGGAATAGATGGCGCAATGGAATTGGCCGCTAACAATAATAACTTAAATGGATATGTAAAAGCGGGTGTGCACGATTTAAGTGTTTTTTCGTGGCGCGAAGATATAGAAAAAGATAATGACGGTCTATTTACCGCTATTTTTGAAGGCAGTATTGATTTACTCAGCTCGCTATTAGAAAACGATGAGTCAAAGCTGGTGGCTGCTCGGGTGCCCATAGATGGGCAATTAGATAACGCTGATGTATCTACTTTTGAAGCCGTGGTTTCGGTATTAAAAAATGCGTTTTTTGAAGCATTTAAAATGAAGGTTGATAATGTTATTTCGTTTGAAAGCACGCAAGAACAACAAGGTGAGTAACTAAAAGCCCTTTGTATTAACTCAATACAAAGGGCTTTTTAAGTTTTAGCAAGTAAAATAGATCAGCTATTTATTGGAGTTGGTAATATCTGAGGTTTTACTTAATAACGTTTTTAGCTCAGCTATTTGCGCTTGTAGTTCAACCACTTGTCCCTGCGTTGCAGGAAGTGAGTTATTATCCGCTTTTAGCTCACGGGCATTTCGATGCTCCTCGCTCATTACTTCTAAAATGGCACCTACCATCATGTTTAAAAACACAAACGCAGTTAAAAAGATAAACGTGAGGTAGTAAATCCAGCTCAGCTCGTACACCGCCATGGTTTCGTACATAATGTCGGTCCAATCTTCAAAGGTAGCTATCCTAAATAGCGTCAACATTGAAATGGATACATCTTGCCAAAGTACCGGGTTAATATCGGCAAACATCATACTGCCCATGGCTGCGTAAATATAAAAAATAACAAACATAAGCAGTGCTATATAGCCCATTTGCGGAATGGCTTTAAGCAACGAATTTACAAGCAAACGCAGCTCTGGGATCATAGATACTAAACGCAGTACCCTAAATATACGCAGCAATCGGGCAAGTAACATGGTTGAGCCTGCAGCTGGGTATAAGCTGCCAAGTACAATAATGGTATCGAATATATTCCAGCCCTTTGAAAAGAAGTCTTTTATTCCTTTACTTGCAATAAAGCGAATAATGAGTTCGATTAAAAAGAAAGCTGTGATCCCTACATCCATCCAATTTAGAATAAATTCTACAGTGGGGTGAAGAGAATATGTATGAGCACCTACGGTGAGGGCAGAAACAACAATGACAGCTATAACAAATGATTGAAATATCTTGCTTTTGTCTATACGCTGAAACAGCTTTTGTAACTGCGACATCATAATTATGGGTCCTATGCAAAGTCAGGTTTTTATGACGCTAATATACAATAATATTGTTGCTTTCGATAACGAAAGTGTAAGGAATTCTAATGTTAATCAGTCAAATAACTAAAAGCGCATTGCTGTTTGTGGGATTTTCGGTACTTGCTGGGTGCAGCTCCGACGCTCGCTTTCACGAAATTCAATCAGCACGTTTAGATGAATGTAATTATAAAGCCGATAAAGAATATTACGAGTGCCTTGAAAATCAAGATAAAAATTTTGAAGAGTATAAAAAACAGCAAAGTGAACAAACACAATAATTTATGACTAAAACACAAAAATTGCGTGATAAACAAATACGCCAAGCCCTCACCAACGCCTGTGAGCAAATAAAAGCGACTCATGATGGTTTTGCTTATTTAACTCACACCATTGATTTAAAAAATGAAGCAAAGTCACTAAACATAAGCTGCTATTTTGAAGATGATATAGCCTATAACGACACCGAAGCGCATTTTTGTCAGTTAGTCGATATTATTCACGCTGAGCTTAGCAAAATAAGCTTACCGGTAGCGGCTAAGCAAATAGCGTTTTTAGTTGATTAACATTGGTTTGCCTAGCTATGGACGTTATAATTACCAAAATTATTTTTAGGATGTAAAGCATGGCTGTTCCATCGCGTTCGCAAATCACACCAGGTACAACCGTAAATATTGTATTAAAAGAAGATCAACGCAGCGGCACATTGACTCAAGGTGTAGTTGAGCGTTTATTAACTAAATCACCTAATCACCCGCATGGTATTAAAGTACGCCTAGAAGATGGTCAAGTCGGCCGAGTAAAAGAGATTTTATAATGACAGCGTTAACAGAGCAGGAATTTTGGGATTTAGTGACCACGCCTGAGTTAGGGCTCGACCCACAAAGCGTAAGCGACAACTTAAAAGCTAAATTGAGCGATTTAACTGACGAGCAGCTCATTGCTTTTGATAAATTTTTTGGTATTCACATGCGCAAATGTTTTACCTGGGATTTATTTGGTGCTGCATTTGTTATGGCTGGCTGTAACGACGAATACGGTTTTAGCGAATTTAGGTGCTGGCTCATCTCCCGCGGGGAGACGGTATTTAATAACGCATTAAGCAATGCCGACTCACTAGCACAGTGCTCCCCTGTGTATTATTTAAATGAGCAACCTTACCCTTATATTGATGAATACGACTTAATAGCCGGTTTATTATTTGAAGAGCGTAACGACGACGAATTACCTTTTGTACCCTCAGGCGAGCAACCGGCAGGTAAACGCTTTAAAGACAAACCCAAGTTTTTAAAACAAAGCTATCCGCAATTATTTGCAAAATACTGGCAGTAATATTCAACGTTATTTACATTCAAGATGGTTGCATTTAACGCCACCATCTTGAATTTTCCTTTCACAGTTGTTCACAATCGTACCCATTTATTCACTTTTTTAAATGACTCTATGTTAATAGTTATGTTACATTAATGTGTTTTTAAATGAACAGACACTGAATAATAACAATATACGACATAGGAATGTTATGTATAAAACACTCTCATCAGGATTGATAGCGTTTTGCTTTTTAAATTCGCTAAGTGCACACGCGGCGGTTTCGCAACGAGTAAACAAATCATCTTTATCAGAAGTTAACTTACTTTTAAATCAAAGCGTAGGTTTAACTAATCAGGCATCCACCCATTCTTACTTTATTGAGTTAGATACTCCTCAAGCCTTAAATGCAAAACAAACTCGGTCATCAGCTAAAAAGATGCAGCAGTTTTTTGCAGGCGTGCCTATTTGGGGGCAGCAAATACGAGTGCAATCTAGCAATCAACACATAAGTGGTTTTTTTGCGAAAAATATCGATGCTATATCTTTAAATAAAACGGCTAATAATCAGTTTGACGAATTTTCTGCGGTTAAATCTATTTTAGTAAACGCTAAACTTGATGAATCTACCGCTTATCAAGTATTAAACAACAAACGTTATGTTTATATTGATAACGGAGTCGCACATTTTGCTCGCTTAATTGAATTAAATGTATTTGAAAATGGCGTTGAAAAAAAGCCAATAGGTTTAGTAAGTGAATCTGATTACAGTGTATTTAAACAGTGGAATAATATTAAAAGTGCCCAAGGTACAGGCCCTGGCGGTAATACAAAAATAGGGCAGTATGAATACGGCACTGACGTTGAAGCACTGGATGTGACACAGCGTGGTGAGATGTGTTTTTTAGAAAACGAGAAAGTTAAAACTGTCACCATGGAGTCGGGTTTTGAGCCAAGTGAAGCTTACTCTTTTGCCTGTGATAGGAATACTTACAAAGAAGTAAATGGAGCTTACTCCCCGCTAAATGATGCCCATGCATTTGGTACTGCGGTATTTGATATGTATCAACAGTGGTACAACACGGCTCCGCTTACTTTTCAATTATTGATGCGTGTTCACAGTGGTAACAACTGGGAAAATGCAACGTGGAATGGTCAGGCTATGACCTTTGGTGATGGCGCTGATAGGTTTTACCCGTTGGTTTCACTTGATATCGTATCTCATGAGGTAAGCCATGGTTTTACTAGTCAAAACTCTAATTTAATTTATGCAGAACAATCTGGTGGTATAAACGAATCTTTCTCTGATATGGCGGGTGAAACAGCCGAGTATTTTTTACGCGCAGAGACTGATTGGTTATCTGGCGCTGATATTTCAAAAACTAGCCCCGCACTTCGTTATTTTGAAACGCCATCACTAGATGGGCTTTCGATTGACCACGCAAGTGAATATTACTCAGGTATGGATGTTCACTTTAGTAGTGGTGTTTTTAATCGTGCTTTCTTCCTACTTTCGAACACTGATGGTTGGGACCCTAAAAAAGCGTTCGAGATAATGCTTTTTGCAAATCAAAACTATTGGGTTAACTCTAGTGATTTTATTGATGGTGCCTGTGGTGCTATAAATTCTGCTATTGATTTAAGGTATGAAGCTAACGATGTCATTGTAGCATTTAATGAAGTAGGCGTTACTTGCGATAACATTCAGTTTATAGATGCCGATGGCGACTTAATGGATGATAACTGGGAGCTGTTTTACGGATTAGATCCTAGTAATGCTGATGACGCTGGACTTGATTTAGACCAAGATGGTTTAACAAACCTTGAAGAATACTTAGCGAATACTTTCCCTAATGTAACGGATACCGACTCAGATGATCTATCAGATTATGATGAAGTTAATGTATACCTTACTGAACCTAACAATGCAGACTCTGACTTTGACCGCATGTCTGATGGCTGGGAAGTTTCGTTTTCATTAAACCCATTAAATGCAGATGATGCTCAACTTGATTTAGACTCAGACACCTGGAGTAATGTAATCGAGTTCTTTGGTAACAGTGACCCTTCAGACGCAAGCTCTGAGCCGGTCGTTTTTCCTGAAACAACCTTTGACTTCGATGATGCAGCTGTTCCAGATTTGCTTATTTCGTCAAATTTACAAACGCCTTGGGTAACAACTCAAATTAATGAAGATTCTGGCTTTGTGTTGACTAATAACGACATTACAGACAACCAATCAACCAGTGTTGAGTTTAGCTTTTTAAATAGCGAGCAAGGCTATGTAAACTTTAACTACGCATTAGACACAGAAGTTGGTTATGACTATTTTACTGTTTATATTAATGGTTCAATTGTTTTAGATGAGTCAGGAATAAGCGAGTGGAAGGACGCGTCTTTCCAAGTTCCTGCTGGACTAAATACTGTTAAGTTTACTTATTCTAAAGATTTGTCCGTTTCTACTCCTGCAGATGCTGTATATATAGATAATTTATATATAGGGCCTAATTTTCCTGATGCTGATAATGACGGTATGTCTGATTCTTGGGAATTACAGCATGGTCTTGATATAAATAATAGTGAAGATGCATCACTTGATGCTGACGCGGATGGCTTATCTAACCTTTTAGAGTTTTTAAACGCGGGTTTACCAAATAACCCTGATACAGATGGCGATACTATCCCTGATGGTTGGGAGTACAATAATAGTTTAGATTTAACCAGCTCGTCTGATGCAGCAGAAGATGCAGATAATGATGGGTTTTCAAATCTAACCGAGTATTTAGCAAACACTGATCCGCAGTCAGATACTTCTTTCCCTGTTGCTTTAAACCTCACTACCTCTTTTGAAGGCTCTGCACTACCTAGTTGGATGGTTGAAGCCGAAGGTTCTAGTGCTCCTTGGTTTATTACGAATGATTTTGCGACCGACGGTATACAAAGTATTCGCTCAGGCGTTATTAGTCACTCACAGTTTAGCAGCTTCACCGTAACAGGTTTATTTGAAGAGAGTGTATTAGCATTCGATTATAAAATTGAATCAGAGTCTTGCTGCGATTTTTTAAGTATTACTATTGATGGACAACCCGTTTTTGAGCGTAAAGACCGAGGTAATTCAAATACCACAGAAGCAACGTCTATTGTGCTTAACCTAAGCGAAGGGCTTCATAATATTGAATTTAAATATTATAAAGACGGTTCTGTCTCATTCGGTGCCGATACTGTATGGCTTGATAACTTTGCTTTATTTTCTCCAACTGATTTAACAGATACTGATAACGATCAACTGCCAGATTACTGGGAATTAGTTAATGGATTAAATCGCCTTGATGCAAGTGATGCTGCATCTGATGCTGATACTGACGGTCTTTCAGCCCTAGAAGAATTTAACCTAGGAACAAATCCAACCTCAGCAGATACAGATGGTGATGAACTAAGTGATGGCTATGAGGTAAGTAATGATCTTTTACCTTTAGATGCTGCAGATGCTAATTTAGATTACGATGAAGATGGTTATACAAATATTCAGGAGTTTTACTCTCAGAGTCTAGCTAACGATGCTTCATCATTAGTGCAATCTTTTACGCAATTAAATGAAAGCTTTGAAGATGGCCTTCTTCCGGCTAAGTTTACCGAACTTGCCGTTAACTCTTGGGGTTGGCAAGCTAATACAAGTTGGTCAACTTTGGGCGATGCAAGCCTTAGCTTAGCATTAACGCCTACTAGCAAGGTTGGGGGGTTTGCCATTGCGGGGTTATTTGAAGCCGGTTTTATTAATTTAGACTATTTGGTTTATGACTCTCCAGCGCTGCAAATAAGCTTAAATGGTAGCCCTATAGATGTAAATCGTGGTAGCCAGTCTCGTTTATTGTTACCGGTAGATGATGGTTTTAACATTATTAAAGTTAAATATGAGGACTTATACCTTCAGCAGCAACCGTTATCAGTTGATAACATTACCTGGTCTGCAGATATAGACCTCACCAGCGACTATGATTCGGACGGTATTCCTGATTTTTGGGAAGTTGAATATAGGCTAAATGCTTTAGAACCCTACGACGCTAATTATGACGCCGACTATGATGGTTTGACTAATTTACAAGAGTATCAACTTTCGGGTAATCCGCTTAGCTCAGATTCAGATGGTGATGGTGTTCAAGACAGTGAAGATAGCCACCCAGATGATGCAAGCCGCGGTGAAAATAGTCCGCCTGAGTTTATATCGAGTCTTGAGCCGATTACGCTTGAAGCGACTTCACAAAATACTAATTTCACCCGCCTATATACTCCAGAGGCAAGGGATAACGGCCATTTAGAGCCTCAAGTATACACAAGCTCAGGGTCTTACTTGCCCCTTGGCGAGCACCAGATTACATGGATTGCACGAGATAATGTTGGTAACGAAACATCGGCTATACAAACAGTCACACTTGTTGATACAACTGCCCCGATTATCCAACCGTATACTTTTAGTGTTTATGGCAGCACGATTACGGCTATAAAAAATTCACTTTTAGATAGTCGTGTTATTTACGATAGTGTTTCAGCTATAACGCTTCTGGAAATTGATGATAGCTTTGTATTTAGAACGGGTGATGTATCTATTCCTGTATCTGCTGTTGATGAAGCTGGAAATCATGTATCAGGCGACGTAAGGGCTATGATTTTCCCTGAAATCAGTATTCAGCCTACTACGTATGTGTATCAAAATGGTAATGTGCTTGTAGATGTTTTTATTAGCGGCGCTAACCCATACGGTTACTCTAGCTTTCATTTACAAGCTAATAATAGCACCCAGTATTTTACTACTAATCAGTATGGACCTATTAAGCTTGAGTTAGAGCGAGAATTTATAGGTAGCGCAGCAAGTATTAGTGTCCTATCTAATGGTAATGCGTTTATAGACAAAAATGATAACAGCCAGCTAGTGTACTTAAGTGAAGCGGCACAGGCGCAGTTTATTACTGATTTTTATCAAAATGGTAAAGCAGTTAATAAAACTATTCAGCGTTCTTTACCTGACTTTAATGCCACCATTAAGTTAGTAAATTTACCTAGTACAGGTAGTGATGTATCCCTTGAGCTTATTGGCCCCACAGGTGTTGATTTTTACATTTATAAAACAGCTGATTCACAGTGGGATGTTTCATTTAGCGCAAATCTTTCTGAGCAAACCAATAATATAGATTTAACTTTACGTGTAAAACAAGGTGATGAACTACTAGCAACTAAGCAAACTAGTTTACGTATTGTTGATAGCGTTATATTTGATGACCCTGAGCTAGATACTGATGGCGACGGTATACCTGATATTGAAGAAGGGGTAGGTGATAGTGATAAAGATGGTATTGCTGATTACCTAGATAGCACTTCTACTACTAATACAGCTATCTTAGCTTCAGGTGATAGTGCTCACAGTATTGATGAGTTTAATCACTTGGCTGTAGGTAGCATTAAAGAGGCTCTAGCAGCGGGTTATATTGCTGATATGTCTATTTCTGAACAAGCACTAAGCACTTATTTCTCAGATTTAGATATAATAGAACCTCACTTCCAAGCTAAAAGTGATGTAATTAACGTTCGTGTTACGTTATCTAATTCATCAAGCACCGCAGAAATTGCACTACCTGAGTATGTAAATGCAATTTTAAGCTCAGATATGCAAGTAAGAGTACTAACCGCTGCTGGTTGGCAGTCGGCCACTGTATTATCAGGTAATGTATATGAGCAAGTGTGTTCACGCTGCTTTAGCTTTGCAATCGCAGATGGTAGCGCATTCGACCTTGATGGAGAGGTTAATGGGGTTGTTGAAGTTGTGGCAAAACTAGCGCAGGAGAGTCTAAATCAGGCGCCAGTATTAGATGTTGATATGCCGGCCACGATAGAAGAGCTTGCTACTATTGAGCTTGATGCTTCTGGCTCTACTGACCCTGATGGAGATACGTTATCTTACGAATGGCGTGTTGAACACCCTCAGTTATCTATTACAGCTGAGGATACTCAAGGTAAAGCGGTACTTACCGTGGGTGAGCTTGAGCAAACGGTTGATGCGGATATTACGTTAGTGATATCAGATGGCTATGAGCAATTTACGCAAGTATACACCGTTAGCTTTTTACATGTTAATCAGCTACCAAGTGTAGAATTAAGTACATCTGCGGTTTCGGTTAAAGCAGGTCAGGAAGTTTCAGTGACAGCGTCTGCAACTGATAAAGAATCCTCAGAGCTTTCTTTTAAGTGGGTTCAAACAATGGGTGTAGAAGTGGCGCTAAGCGATGTTGACTCCAGCACACTTAAGTTTACAGCGCCGAGTGTGTCGCAAACTACAGAGCTGGGCTTCAAGCTTATTGTATCTGATGGTGAAGGTGAGACTGAGCAAAGTTTAGCTGTGACTGTCACTAATGCATCTGGCACAAGTAGTGAAAAGGGCAGTGGCGGTGGTTCATTAGCCTTCATGTTGCTGCTTTTAGCATTTTCTGTTGTGTACACAAGAGCGCAGTGCTTTAAGTAACACTTACTAATAAATATATTCTTATATTGATAAAAGCCCCTTGATGTATTCAAGGGGCTTTTTCTTTTATGAACCAAATGTATTTTAAGTAAGTATAGAGTTGAGTGTGTTATGCTATTTTTATTAGTAATGAGTTGGAATTTTAATGAGTTATCGTAAAATTTTATTATGTATGAGCTGTTTATTTCTAAGTAATGTACTTTTTGCTAAAACTGTTACGCCGAGTAATAAAAGCCGTTTTATACCGTTATTAAAAACAATGCTTGGCGATTACCAGGTGGTAACTGCTAACTCCCCACTGTGTGTGGATAGTCAGTTGAGTTTAATTAACCCAGTTTACCCAGACGCGGGTTTTAAATTAGGCGAGCATATTGCGTTTGAAAGTTTACACAACGGCACCCGTACAACTAAAAAGCCAAATTTTTGTTTTGTAACTAGCTCGTATAAATACAAAAGTGATGGTGTTGATAACAGCTTAAAAATGAGCCGCTGTATTGACCCCAATAACGAAAAAACCATCAGACAAAGCATTAAGTTTACCAGTGTTACAACGCTCAAATATACGCAGAATACCCCCGCAGTAGAATGCACATTTACAAGACAAGTTGATTAACTTACTTGCAATGAATTTGCGGTATATCGTGCCAGCGCGTTGTGTATTGGGGCGATAAGTAATCTCTGTTCATATGGCAGCCTTGGTTTAGTTTGCTGCTGGCTAGGGTGAGTATGCCTTTTCCGTAGCGGTTGTTTATTGTATCAAGACACTGCATTAATTTAGGGTTATCGGCACTTTGGCTAAATAAATCAGTTTGCTGATACTGCACCGAGGTAAGCTCTAAAGCGCCTACACCACATTTATAAAACCGTACACTTGGTTGGTAAATATGAGTAAATACTTCTGATACAGCATTGGCCATTACGCAGGTATCGTTAGTGGGGGTGGCAAATTTATATATAAACGACTTTTTACAATAGCGGTCTTCGTGTTTGCCAGTGGCGGCAAATATATAAAGCTGTTTTGCTAATGAGCGCTGCCCTCGTAGTTTACTGGCAACCGTGGTTACGTGGTTAATAAGGGCGGTTTTAAGTGCAGTTGGCTCACAGATCCGCTCACCAAAGCTGCGAGTAGAATATATTTCTCGCTTATCTTGGCGTACATCGTCCCACGTTAAGCACGCTATACCATTTAGCTCACTCACGGTACGCTCTACCACCACACTAAACGCGCGGCGCATGGTTTTAGGGTTTTGCTGTGCCAGATCCCACGCGGTATGTATGTTCATTATATTAAGCTTTTTAGCTAGGCGCTTACCTATGCCCCATACATCGGCGCAGCTCATTCTTTGTAAAATTGCTTGGCGGCTTTGCTCGTTATTTATAACGGCCACCCCATCAAACCCGCTTAGCTTTTTAGCTGCATGGTTAGCGGCTTTTGCCAAAGTAGGGGTTGGGCCAAAACCAACACCCACAGGGAGTTTAGTTTCGCGCCAAACGGTACGCCTTATTGTATGCCCGTACTCGTGCCAGTTTTGTATAAGGGGTGTATAGCCATTAAAGTGCAAAAACGACTCATCAATACTGTATATGTATTGTGTGTCGCAAAAGCGGCCAATTACGTTCATCATTTTGGCGCTTAAATCGGCGTACAACTCATAGTTACTCGAACGTACAATCACCTTGTGTTGCTCAAGCAGGTGCTTAACTTTAAAATAAGGGCCAAATTTAGGAATGTTTAAGCGCCGAGCTATCGGGCATACTGCACATACGCAGCCATCGTTATTAGTTAAAACCACCACAGGTTTAGAGCGAATAGCGGGGTCGAACACTTTTTCGGCACTGGCATAAAATGCAACGGCATCGACTAAGGCGTACATTTTAATAGCTCAGGGCTTGGGCGGTGCATTCTAATTGATAGTGTAACCACTCCCTCTAACTGAAACTCATCAGCTGAGGTTAGTTGTACCGGCTTATGTAAAGGCGATGCAGAGAGTAACCGTGCATTGGTTTTATCTAATAGCTTACACACAAATAAGCCATTTAAGTTAGCAACAATAACATCGCCGTTATCGGCTTGCTCAGCACGGTCTACAAGCAGTAAGTCGCCTTCAAAAATCCCCACCTCTTGCATGGAATTACCCGAGGCAATACCAATAAAGGTGGCGTCGGGGTGCTTTATTAATAGCTCATCAAGAGAAACACCGAGCTCGGCGTATTGCGCCGCGGGCGATTCAAACCCACACACACCGGCTTCTATATAAACGGGAATAACAAACATAACACAACCTAAAACGCATATACTGTATAAGTGTACAGTATATGCGTTTTGTGTAAGTTATGCCAAGAAATGAAAGACAGATCACGCCATGTTTTTGATCATTTGTTGCGCGGTATCTAAAAAGTCTTTGATTTGCTGCGGGTTTAAGTTTTTACACATTTGATCATTTATTTGCTGCTCAGAGGCTAATAACTTATCAAAAAGTGTGTTGCCTTGTTCGGTGAGCGACAAAATAAAGCAGCGTTTGTCGTGCTCACTTGCTTGCTTATTAATAAGGTTTAACGCAATAAGATCTTTAATTAAGCGGGCAATTTGGGCTTTGTCGCGCTGTGTTTTAGTCACAATGTCGTTAGCGGTACAGTTAGATGTACTGGCAATAATGTGTATACAACGCACGTGCATAGCATTAATACCAAGGTCGCCTGCGTTAATAGCCTCGCGTATTGTTACGCGGTAATTTTGCATCAGCTCAAATAGGGTATTTGATAAAAGCGTGTTCATAAGCTCTCTAATGGTTGACAATATCAATTAGTTTGTTATAGTTGATTTTATCAACCAATGGGGCGTTGTGCAATGCTTGCTTTAAAAAGCAGTTAACTATTTTGTTAAACGAGGTGATTTTAAATGGGTAAACAAGTTCGCAAAGCTACGGTACTAAGTACTGAACAAATAACACCGCATTTACAGCGCATTGTTGTAGGCTCAGATGAGTTTTCGGATTTAACGCAAGCGCATATTGGCAGCTATGTAAAAGTGCTTATTCCCCAAAATGGCAAAGTTGATTTTAATTTAAAAACCGCGTGCATGCGCTCTTACACAATAAGAGACGTTGATGATGCAACGGGCGCGTTAACGCTCGACTTTGTAATAAACATGCACCAAGGTCCGGCTACGCAATGGGCTATAATTGCAAAAGTAGGTGACGAGGTTGGCATAGCGGGCCCAGGCCCTAAAAAGCTTGATAATTACCAGCATCCGCATTATGTATTGCTAGGCGATTTAACCTCAGTTAATGCAATAAAAGGGTACATGCAGCAGTTACCCGCCAGCGCAAAAATTGACGCGTTTGTGCATGCCCCTACTGAGCAAGACATTATTGATTTACAAACGCAGCGTGATGTTAATTGGTTAATTACAGATACACCGGATACCGATATGCTCAGCGCGCTTAACAATTTGCCACACACAAACGAGCCACCTATTGTATTTATGGCATTAGAGGCAGGGTTAGTACGTAAAGCAAAAACCTTACTTACCCAGGATTGTAATATACCGCGCAGTAATATAGTTTCCTCTGGTTATTGGAAAAAAGGCGTAGACTCAGAGGGTTATAAAAAAGAGCGCCAGCAAAGCCCTGAGCTTGCATAAATACCTTAGAGCAAAACAGCCTAACGCTATTTTGCTTTTATCCGTTACCTAACTTGAATTGAATAAATAGCAGACCCATTTAAGTCTTTTATGCTGATGATGAAGCCCATTGTTAGCATGCATTTTAAGGAGCTGCTATTTTGTTATCTTCCATTCCCTTTTCGTTATTAGAGCTTGCCCCCATGATCAAAGGGGACAGCGTTTCTCATACGCTCAATAAAACCACTAAATACGCCCAGCGTGCCGACCAATTAGGGTTTAATCGCTTTTGGCTAGCCGAGCATCACAATATGCCCGGTATAATTTGTGCTGCCACCTCAATATTAGTAGGTCACATTGCAGGTAAAACTCAGCGTATACGGGTTGGCTCTGGCGGAATAATGCTGCCGAATCATTCTCCCTTAGTTGTGGCTGAGCAATTTGGTACGTTAGAGAGTTTATACCCTGGACGAATAGATTTAGGCCTTGGCCGCGCTCCAGGTAGTGATCCAGTAACCAGCCGTGCACTAAATAATGATATGAGCCGCGCAGAAAACTTCTCGGGGGAGGTAACAGAGCTACAAACATTATTAGGCCCATACAATGGCACACACCCTATACGTGCTATTCCGGGGGAGGACACAAACGTACCGCTTTGGTTATTAGGCTCAAGTTTGTTTAGCGCCCAATTGGCCGCGCAAAAAGGGTTGCCTTATGTATTTGCAGGGCACTTTGCACCGCGTTTTGTACACGATGCCATCGCACTATATAAGCGAGAATTTAAAGCCTCAAATGTACTCGATAAACCCTATGTAATGCTTGCCTTACCGCTGGTAGCAGCAGAAACCGATGAAGAAGCGCAGTACCTTTCTACCACCTCAAAGCAACGGGTGCTTGAATTAATACGCGGCAAAGAGCTGTGGCTAAAGCCACCGGTAGAGAGTATGGAAGGTTTATGGAGTGAGCAAGAGCGAGCCCACGTAGAAAACTTTTTAAGCTTAAGCGTTGTTGGCGGGCATGTGAGTATAAAACATAAATTACAAATGATAGCTAAAGAGCTAGAAGTGGATGAGTTTATATTTACCAACGATGTTTACGACAGCGAAAAACGCCTCCGAGCTCTAGAAATTTTAATGGAAATAAAGCATTAATTAAAAAAGGAAGTGTTTAGTTAAGCAAGCGTACACACAAGCCTTGCTACTATGTAGACATCATTAAAAGTGAATACAAACTTATTAACTTTAAGTGATGTCTGAACAAACGCTTTCGATAATTAAACATACTTAGGTTGCCAAGGATAAGGCCCATTTTGCATTATTTATCGTTCTGTTTTTTCAATCAAACTGATTTAAACAATCAATTTTAAGACATCACTTTTATTTTTTATAATGTAGTTATTAACCAAACATCATTAAATTAAAGGAAGGTACACCGTGAACGCTCTAACAACCGCATCGGCTAATTCAGTTACTCATACAGCGCAGCCAAAAGTTGCTCTGATAGCTGAAGGTGGCGGACAACGAGGGATATTCACAGCCGGTGTATTAGATGCATGGTTAGAGCAAAACTACGACCCATTTGATTTATTTATTGGCACCTCTGCCGGCTCGCAAAATTTAACAAGCTATTTAGCGCGCCAAAAAGGTTACGCTAAACGCTTAATTAGAGGGCTTTCGCGTAACAAACGCTTTTTTCAACTAGGGCGTGGTTTAATGGGTAAGCACATTGTTGATTTAGACTGGTACTTTGAAAAAACCACCGAAGTAAACAGAGCCCTTGATTTTAAAACAGCAAAAACCAGCCTAGGTGAGCGAGAGCTGCTTATAACGGCAACCAATGCACGCGACAGAAAAGCCTATTACCTTTCACCTACAGGCGAGGGTAAGCAGTGGCGCGATTTATTAAAAGCATCGAGCGCGTTACCTTTTTTGTATAAACAAGGCGTTAAACTTACTCCTTGGTTAGGTACAAAAGCGGCAAACGAAGCGCATTTAGCTGCAGAGCAATCAAGTGAAGATTTTTATTTAGATGGCGGCTTAGCTGCGCCACTGCCTGTACGCGAAGCTTATAACCGTGGCGCACGAAAAATCGTGGTAATTAGAACCGTTGATGAGCATTTTCAGGCGCAAACTGCATGGGTTCAAAAGCTTAGAACATTTGCATGTGCATCAGGCTACTGCCCAAAAACACTTGATTACTTGATTCAACACGAGCAAGCATACCTAGACGAGCTAACGTTTATTGCCAACCCGCCTAGTGATGTAGAAATTATACAAATTTTTGCAGACGAAAAGCTGCATAGTAAATTATTAGGTAGTTCAAACGACGATTTACGCTTTGATCATAAGCTAGGTGTAAAAGCAGGCCGCGCTTATTTAAAAAGCCAAAACGCACGTATAGTAGATTACGCACACAGCTACGCTATGTAGCTGTGTATTAACGCTTAAATTTAAATTACCACTTAAGTTTAAGCGTTAGTAAAGTGCCGTGGCAAAATTAAAGCTCTGCTTTTTTTAAATTTATAGATGGCTTTTTATTGCTAATTACCGCGCCTAATAAAATAAGCGCTAAAGCAATAAACACTGACCAACTAAAGGGAGCCTGCGAGGCGAGTATTAAAATAAAAGTAGAAAGCACCGGCGTTAAAAAACTTAACGAAGCTAATAGCGAGCGGTTACCAAATCTTAAACCATAATCCCATAAATAAAATGCACCTCCCACTGGGCCTAATCCTAATAAAATAACGCCTAGCCATTGTGAAACAGACAGACTAATAACGGTTGTTTCAAAATAAAAATGTGCACATAGGGCAAGCACAGCCACAATAAGCGAAAGCCAGCCTATGTCATCTACATGGCTATTAAATTGCGACATTAAATAAGAATAACTAGACCACAGTACTGCGCAGCATCCTGCAAAAAAATACCCTAAGTAATACTCACTATTGATAGATAGCCCACTGCCATCGGTAATTAAACTAAGCGTGCCTAAAAACCCCAGTAATCCGCCCAATACTGCTTTAAATTTAGACCTAGGGCTAGCCACAAATACACCCAGTAATAATGGCCAAAGGTACACAATTAAGCTTACCTCTATTAAAGGGCCGTATTTTAAAGCCATAAAATAACAAAAGTGAAAACCAAATAAGCCGGTAACACCTATTATCATTTGTTTTTTAGAAAGCTTAGGAGGGGTTAATAATGGCTGTTTTGTAGCAAAACGTTTTACTAATAAAATAATAAAAGAAAGTGCAAAGCACATAAAAAGTAACTGAAAAGCCGGGAGCGCTTTGGTTAAATTACCCAGTAATGCTAAAAGCCCCCACGAAAATATTGCTAAAAACCCTATGTGTGTTGCCATTAATTACCCTCCGTAAATACTAGGTACTGAGTGTATCAATATAGGTTTTTAAAAATATGCTAAAAAGACGGTGTTCTTGTTTGCTCTGACGCTATTTAACCTACGCTCTGCCTGAGTTTGCTTTATTATCTCGTGTGGAGGTTATCTATATTACTGCTTTGCAAACGTCTTCGGTGGCTGTCCAAAATATAAATTAAACCGGCGGCTAAACGCAGAGGCATCGTTATAACCAATGCGCTCGCCTACTAAAGCAATCGGTAAGTCTGAATGGGTTAAAAGGGCGCGAGCGTGTTGCATTCGCAACATAGTTAAATATTGCAGCGCACTCATAGTGGTACTTTTTTTAAACACAGTTTTAAATTGTGTAACGCTTAAACAGGCTATATCGGCCAGCTCTTTTAACGTGTAGGGGTAGGCTAAATTTTGCTTAACAGTGGTTATTACATTATCTATTCGCTTATCAATATTACTGTGGCTGCTTTGCTCACAAAGTAATAAGTAAAATAAATCAAAAGTTGAATTAGTAAGCTTTTCATCGCTAACAACAAGCAGTTGCTGCTCTATAAACTGTAAGTAACTTAATAAACGGCTATCTATTGAGATTTTAGGGCATAAAAGGTTAATAAGGTTTTCAGGGAGTACGTCTAAATCTGCCACAATAAAACGCGCGGCTTCATCGGCCGTAAAGGCATGCACTACGTTTTTCTCTATAACGATACAACTGCCCGTACTCACCGTTGTTTTAAAGTCATTATTTAACGTTATAAAAATTTCCCCGTGTAGGGGTAAAACGAGTTGATGGTAATTGTGCTGGTGGCGCTTTATATCTTGCGAATAATACCGAATAGAAAGCTTATTCATTAGCTACTCCAATACCTAATACAGAACCCGAGTATTGCCTAACATACTTTAAGTAAAACATGGCGTTAATAAACCTAAGTAGATGACAATAATATACTGGTTTCGCTATTTAAAATGCCTTCTATTTCGCGTACTTGCCTGAGTACGCCATCAAACTCACCTAAATTTGCCGCCTGTATTTCAGCCACTAGATCCCAAGCGCCGTTGGTTGTATGTAACTTTGTTAGCTCTGGTATGCCGCGCATGGTTTTAATTACCTGCGATGTAGATTTACCCACCACTTCAACCATCATTATTGCTCTTACAGCTTCGGTTTCTATGTGTTCGTGTACACGCACCGTAAAGCCTAATATAGCGCCCGATGAGACTAAACGGTCTAAGCGATTTTGCACTGTCCCGCGCGACACCTTTAAAACATCGGCTAGGGCTGAAATAGAAGCGCGGCCATCTTTTCGTAATTCGGCTATTAATGCGTTATCTAATGAGTCGTAAATGTAAGGGGTCATAAAACGCCTTGGGTTATGTGTTTATTACAAATTACTAAATTTGTACTTTAATGCATAGCAATTTGATAAAAAATACTATTATTTGTATAAACTTTTGGCATTTTAAGTAACACCTCTGGCCTATAAACTTATTTCAATTAATTTATTTAGTCATTAAAGAGGTATTTATGAGTCATTTTATCGCACAACCTAAACAAGGTGTTCCATTTGTTAGCGTACAGGCAATGGCCAAACTTATAAATAAAGTCGGAATAGAAAACGTATTGCTTGAGCTTACTCAAAGATTAGAACACGACTTTGCTCGCTGGGAAGAATTTGATAAATCACCACGTTATGCGGCGCACTCTCCAGATGGCGTAATAGAGCTTATGCCCGTAAGCGACGGTAAAATGTTTAGCTGTAAATATGTAAATGGTCATCCAAAAAACACCTTTAAGGAACTTCAAACCGTGGCCGCGTTTGGTATTTTGTCGGATGTTGATAGCGGCTATCCGGTTATGATCAGCGAAATGTGCTTACTAACAGCCTTACGCACAGCGGCTACATCGGCGCTTGTGGCAAAGTATTTAGCGCCTAAGCACTCAACAACACTTACATTAATTGGTAATGGTGCACAGTCTGAGTTTCAGGCGTTAGCTTTTAAAGCTGTATTAGGCATTACTCACATTCGTTTATACGATATTGATAAAAACGCCTCACAAAAAGCCTACAACAACTTAAGTGGCTACGGCTTAAATGTAACTCTATGCAATAGCGCAGAAGATGCCGTACAAGGCGCGCACATTATTACCACCTGCACAGCCGATAAAAAAAATGCCACTATTTTAACCAGCGATATGATCCCCCAGGGCGTGCATTTAAATGCCATTGGTGGCGATTGCCCTGGTAAAACAGAGCTTGATTCACAATTATTAAAGCGCGCAAATGTATTTGTAGAGTACGAACCGCAAACCAGAATAGAGGGCGAAATACAGCAAATGAGCGATACCTTTGCCGTAACAGAGTTTCATAAAGTAATTAATAAACAAACACCTGGGCGTACAAGTAACAACGAGCTTACTATTTTTGATGGGGTAGGCTTTGCAAGCGAAGACTTTACCGCACTGGTGTATATTAAAGACGCGCTGGTGGCTGCGGGTGAGTTTGAACTACTTGATTTAATTACACAACAAGCTGATCCACGTAATTTATTTTCGGTACTTAATAGTACACAAACATCAAAAACACCTAAGCAAGAGCAAGTCGCATGAGCCACATAAAGCAAGCCCCAACAGCGGTGGTGATGGTGCGCCCGCATCACTTTACATCTAATCCACAAACCATGTTAGACAACACGTTTCAAAGTACCTGTAACTCACAAAACCAGAGCCAGCTTGCCTTTGACGAAGTCACTAATGCGGTTAAATTATTACAAAACGAGGGCGTAACGGTTCATCTTTTTGAAGACGAACATACACACACGCCCGACTCTGTGTTTCCAAATAATTGGTTTTCTACCCATCAAAGTGGCGAGCTAGTTATGTACCCAATGTACGCAGAAAACAGAAGGTTAGAATATCGAAAAGATATTATTGATTTTTTGACTAATCACTATAAAGTGTTGTCTGTGACTGATTATTCATTTTTAGCGAAAGAAAATGCATTTTTAGAAGGCACAGGATCGCTTGTTATTGACCACCCCCATAAGCTTGCTTATGCAGTAGAATCTAAGCGCACTACTAAAACCGTGGTTAATACAGTGTGCGAGCAATTAAAGCTAAAACCTGTTGTATTTAACGCCTACGATGAGCAAGGCACTGCGGTTTATCATACTAATGTATTAATGTGTGTAGCCACAGAGTTTGCCATGATCAGCTTAAATATGGTGCCAAATAGTCAGCACAAACAATTAACTAGCCATTTTATACAAAGCCATTTAGAAGTAATAAACTTATCTAATGAGCAAATAAGTAGCTTTTGCGGCAACGCAATAGAGTTACAAGGTACAAATGGTCGTATTTTAGCACTCTCACAAACGGCGTTTAATGCACTTACAACCGAGCAAAAAGCAGCAATACAAAAAACAGCTAAACTTGTTCCGTTACCTATACCAACCATAGAGTCGGCGGGAGGTTCGGTTAGATGCATGATTGCTGGCATACACCTGCAAAGTAAATAACCTACCACTAAGTCAACATCCTAAGGCAGCTTAGCTGCCTTAATCTATGGCTAACATGCATTATTAAATGCCAATTACTCAACTACGCGCTGAGTAAAAACATAATAAATACAAAAGGATTAGCCCATGTTCGATACCGTAGTAAAAAGTGTAAATGGCCTATTATGGGGAGAAGGCCAAATACTAATCTACATACTACTGTTTGCAGGTATTTGGTTTTCGGTACGTTTAAAAGCAATTCAAATAGTAAAATTTAAACACATGTTTAGCCTGTTAAAAGGCAGTAGTAAGTGTAAAAAAGACGACATTTCATCATTTCAAGCATTGTGTACAGGCCTGTGTGCCCGTGTAGGTACAGGTAATTTAGCCGGGGTCGCTGTTGCAATTTCACTAGGCGGAAGCGGCGCCATATTTTGGATGTGGGTTATAGCCATACTAGGCATGGCAACCGGCTTTGCCGAAAGTGTATTAGGGCAAGTGTATAAAGTACGCGATAGTAGTGGCGAATTTAGAGGCGGCCCCGCCTATTATATTCAACAAGGTTTGGGCAGCCGTGCCTTTGCTATTGTGTTTGCCGCGTGTTTATTTTTAGGTTATGGCTTTACCTTTAGTGCTATGCAAACCAATACCATAACCGACGCCCTTAACTATGCTTTTCAAGTACCTACCTTTTATTCTGGATTAGTTATTACCGTATTAGCAGGCTCAATTATATTAGGTGGCTTTAAAGCTATCGCCCGCTTTGCCGAGCGAGTAGTGCCATTAATGGGCATATTATTTGTAGCCGCGGCGGTTATTATTACGATTATGAATTTACCGCAAGTGCCTGCCATGCTTAAAGATGTGTTTTTATCAGCGTTTGGTTTACAAGAAGCCGGCGCAGGAGCAATGGGCGCTGCCATTAAAAACGGTATACAACGCGGATTATATTCTAACGAAGCCGGCGCAGGTAGTGTGCCGCATGCTGCAGCAAGCGCTAGCCCAATGCCTAATCACCCAGTTACACAAGGGTATATACAAATGCTTGGCGTGTTTTTCGATACAATTGTACTTTGTAGCTGTACCGCGGTAGTTATTTTATTGGCCGATGTAGATATAAGCGGCGAAATGGAAGGCATACGTTTAACCCAAAGCGCCATGACCGCACATTTAGCACAAGGCGGTGTGTATTTTGTTGCAGCAGCCATAACCTTATTTGCTTTTACCTCGGTAGTGGCCAACTATGCTTATGCCGAAAGTAACCTGCATTTATTTAAGCTCGATAACAAAGTAGGGCGCACAATTTATACATTACTTTATTTATCAATGATGCTGTGGGGCGCATCGGCATCTCTAAAAGAAGTCTGGGATTTAGCCGATATAGCATTAGGGTTAATGACAGTGGTTAACGTTATCGCTATTATATTGCTCACGCCGACTATTTTGTCTGTTAATCGCGACTACAACACACAAAGAGAAAAAGGCATAGAGCCCGAATTTAAAGTAAAAGACGTTAAAGTACAGGGGAAATGCGAAAGCGGCATTTGGGATTGATTCTCGTATTTTAAGCAATTTTAACGATAAAAAGCGGTTTTATGGCAACATAAAATCGCTTTTTAATTTTGCATAATTATTCAATTTGGGGTTATGTGAACAGCACTAAAATATAAGAATAACAAGGTAAATTGATTTAATGATCGACATTCACGCAGGTAAAACAGCAGCAAAAATTATTAACGAGCAGGGCTTTAAACCGGAATTATTTACCTCTTTTTTAGGGGCAAGTGGCGGGCCTAAATGGTTTACATTATTTGGCTTAGACAAATATATTTTTGGTGAATTTTTTAAAAACCGAACTCAACCACTCAACTTAATTGGTTCATCTGCTGGCGCATTTCGGTCAGCCTGTTTTGCACAAAACGACCCCGTTGCTGCCATCGAGCGTTTAGCAAAATCGTATTCGCAAACGCGCTATTCTAGTAATAAACCAACACCTGCTGAAATTACACTAAAAGCCCGCGCATTATTAGATGATGTATTTGGGGAGCACGGCGTAACCGAAATTTTAAATAATCCTATTTTTAAAGCGCATTTTATAGTGGCTAAATCGAATGGGTTTATAGCCAGTGAAAATAAATTAATTCAACTTTTAGGTTTATCAAAAAGTTACATGCTTAATCGGGTTAACCGAAAATTATTAGGCTCGCAGTACGAGAGATTTATTTTTGGCGCGCCAAACAGCAATTTATCTATAACCGACAGTTATAATTTTAAAACGCAAAACATACCACTTAGCCAAACAAATTTAAAAGATGCCTTACTTGCATCAGGCTCTATACCACTTGTTATGCAAGGCATAAAAAATATTGCAGGCTCGCCACCCGGTATTTATCGCGATGGCGGAATAATTGACTACCACTTTGATTTAAAAATTAATAACCCAGGCTTAATTTTATATCCCCATTTTAATAGCGAGCCAAAAGCAGGGTGGTTTGATAAAAATTTAAAACGTAAAGTAGCACCACAAAATTACGATAACGTGGTGATGATCTCCCCATCAAAAGAATTTATAGCCGGCTTACCTTACGGAAAAATTCCAGACAGAAATGACTTTACCGATCTTGATGCAGACACACGTATTAAATATTGGAATACTGTTTTTAGTGAAACTGAAAAGTTGGCTGAGGCATTTGATAAGAGATTAATGATTAAATAAATGTATTCCTTAGAAATAACAATAAGTTAGGAGTATTTGAAAGTAAAGGCAGATTCGATAGGGAAATAAATCCAATCTCATAAATAAAATTTTATAAAATAATCATTTTCAAAAAAATAGTTTGAGCTTAATTTCATTGCTAATGTATTGCTCCACTAATATAGATAAGCGTCATAAGATATGGTGTAATTTTTAATTAAAAAAGCTAATTATTAATACCTAAATAACTAGCTTTATTATTTATATAACGATTTGGTGAAATAAAATTTCACGGTTTCATTTCTATGAAAAAATTTTTAGTATCGACTAATTCTTACCTATAAAAAATTTTATTCACTAAAATTTTTATCAAGTTTATTAACTAGAGAGCGAAAGTCATTAGTTAGAATTTCCTCTGAATTTGGAACTAAAACTATTGCTTGTGAAAAATATTTATCTTTAAGTAGTTCATCACCATTTTTTTCATGTAATAGTCCAATTCGGAAGTAAGTTAAAGCAAGGTTTAAGTTTGTTCCTTCAATTGAAAGTTCATCTGGGCCAATATACTTTAATAAACGAGCTAGTGAGTTTAATGCATATAAACCGGTGGCAGTATCATTAAACAAATAAGCTTTATGGGCTTCATTGATTTCATTTTTTAAATATGAAGATGTTGAGCTATTTGCAAACGCATTACTTATGGATAGGGTGAAAAATATGAAAAACATCAATATTTTGAAAGTAGTCACTTTTTATTCCTTTAAATAATTAACAGTATTAAAAATATACAAGGTTGTAAAAGAATTTACAACTTATCAATCATAGCTTATAAATTACGTTATGTTAAATTAACTAGTTTATAAGAAAGCGAGCGTGATTATACAAACCAGCCCGCTTTTAGGAGAGTAATTAGATGTTAATTTAGCTCAGAATCTACCCAAAATTTAGTGCCTTTTAGTACTGCTTGAAGTGCAAGGCCATTTTCGGTTAAAGAATATACGGTAACTTGGTCGGCAATGGCTTCTGCAACCAGTGCTCCACCTTTATCTTCGTATTTTGCTGCTGCATCTGCGTTTCCGCCAAAGGCCCAACCGTGTTCAATAAATCTATTTACTGCCGCTTGGTTATGAAAAACCATAACAACGTTAAAATCTTTAACGCCTAAACCAAGCCCTAAACCGGCTTCACCCATATTCATGTAGGTTGATTTACCCGTTAAGTTATTTTTTACTACACCGTACCCGCCACCAAAACTAGCTAAAACGACATTTACGTTAGCGTTATCAAATACGGCGTAACCAGCAGAATTGGCAATTTGTTTTTTAACGTCGGGTTTTTGTGCGTATAATTTGTCGAGGGTATTGTTTTTCATGCTTTGTACTAAAGCGCGTTTTTCGCTAGGTGAAGCACTACCTGTAGTAGCACAACCTGTTAGTAATACACTTATTGTAAGTAGGCCTAACACTATAAATTTTTTCATAAAACTTTCCTTAATAAGATTTATACCAATACACAACTATGTATAAATAAATACACTTTCACTATGTCCAATACTAGACAGTATCGGACTTTAACGTTAAGCTGTAAGTCTATTATTTTATTGAATATTTATACATTATGCTTGTTGCTTTAGTTGATACGTTAAAACAATTAAGATACCAAATTGCTCATCTTGACGACGGTACTCTAAACTCAGAATACCCAGAACTTGCATCCTTTATACAGCAAGTTGGCTTGACTGTAACTGAATCAAAGGACGATCTTAAATTTTTATACCAATTTTTATATGTGTACGGCCGAAAATCTGAGGCAACATTTAATCGTTTTCGTAATGAGCTTGAACGATTTTATTTGTGGTCTTGGCTAATTGCCGAAAAATCTGTATTTAGTTTAAAGCGCGAAGACATTGAAGCGTATGTTGATTTTATGGCTGAGCCAGATAAAAAATGGGCATCAACTTCGGTGCAATGGCGTTACAAAGATGAACAAGGTATTCGTCGATTAAATCAAAATTGGCGCCCTTTTATATTAAAAGAATCAATTGCGAGCCAGCAAACATTAGCGGCTATGTTTACCGCGCTAAATGTATTTTATAAGTTTTCTATTTTAGAAGAAAAAACGTTTGCTAACTTTGTGCCTGTAGTGAAAAAAAATAGCCCCTATTTGGTAGTTCAATCTCAAATTCAGATCCCAGACACCTTAAGTGACATACAATGGGAATATGTATTTGGCGTAACACGCGATTTATGTGAAAAAAAGCCAGAGCTTGAACGTAACCTATTTACGCTCGCGTGTTTAAAAGGGCTATATTTACGTATATCAGAATTATCAGAGCGCCCGCAGTGGTCGCCAGTTATGTCACACTTTTGGCAAGATAATGACGGCTTTTGGTTTTTACGTATTATGGGCAAAGGTAATAAGCTGCGAGATGTTACGTTAAGTGATGATTTTGTTGAGTATTTAAAACGTTACCGATTATACAGAGGGTTACCCGCCCTACCTCGCGTTGATGAATCTGAGCCATTGGTGCATAAAATTCGTGGCCAAGGTGGGATGACCGTTAGGCAAATTAGGCGTTTAGTGCAGCAAAGTTTTGATTTAGCTCAGCAATCTTTACTTGATGACGGGTTTAAAGATGATGCCGAACAACTTGAAGCGGCCACTGCCCATTGGCTTCGCCACACGGGTGCAACACATGATGCGCAAACTCGCCCGCTAAAACATTTGTCGGAAGATTTAGGGCATTCAAAAATTGCGACAACTGATCAAATTTACATTCAAACAAATATTAAAGAGCGAGCAAAATCAGGCGTTAAAAGGAAAATTTAATGGAATACTTAGTAATAGCATTTATTGGTTTTTTATTTTTAGTTTATTCAATTTCAATAAGGCAGTTAGAGCGCACAGAAATAACAGGCCCTATGTTTTTTGTTATTGGCGGCATGTTTTTGGCGTTTTTACTTCCTAATGAAGGCGAAAAATTAAAAACAGGAATAGATTATTTATTACCACTGATAGAGCTAACGCTAAGTATATTTTTATTTTCTGATGCGGCTAAATCTAAGTTAGGTGTATTGAGGCATAGTTTTCAATACCCTAGCCTATTACTATTTGTTGCCCTACCCTTAACTTTATTGTGCGGTATTGGTGTTAGCTTATTTTTATTTGCTGAGTTGTCGATAATTCAATCGGCACTGCTGGCAATTATACTTACACCAACCGATGCGGCTTTAAGTAAAGGGTTATTGCAAAGTACACAAGTGCCAGAAAAAATCAGGGAAGGTATAAATACCGAAAGCGGATTAAACGATGGCTTATGTGTACCCGTATTTTTAATTTTTATTTTATTAGCTAAAAACCCTGACTCTGCAATTACTGCTTCACATACATTAGGTGTGTTTTCAAGAGAGCTTGGCTTAGCATTATTGATTGCTGGTTTTTCTATAGCGATATTTATTCCGGCATTAAATTTTGCAATGCAGCGCCATTACTTTGCAAAAAGCACCAGCCCATTTTTACTTTTAGGTTTTGCGATGGCGGTGTTTTCTATCACACAATATTTTCATGGCAGCGGTTTTATAGCGGTGTTTATTGCGGGTTTGTTATTTGATAAATTTTCTAAAACTGACATTCGCGCTGAGCTAATAGAGGATTCAGAGCACATTGCTGATTTTACATCGTTAATGATTTGGTGTTTATTTGGATTTGTTTGTGCGTATTTAGTAATCCCCAAATTAAATACAAATATAATTGTGTATGCCTTATTAAGCACTACATTAATTAGAATAATTCCGGTTATGTTATCGTTACAATTTACAGAACTTAATTGGAAGGAACGTTTTACTTTTGCATGGTTTGGGCCACGCGGTTTGGCATCTATTGTTTTTACTTTAATGGTAATAGACACGCAAATAGAAAATAAATACGATATAGCCACTATTGCAATGACCACTATTTTATTTAGCGTGTTTATACATGGTATAAGTACAAAGCCAATTGCAGATAGCTTCGTTAAAAAATCTAAATAGCGCTTATAAAAATTAGCGAATTTATTGCTTTGCTATCAACACGTTTTTTAGCTTTAAAATAAATCACTTAACTAAGCGAATTGGTATTAATAAAAAAGGGGTAACTTATTTTTAAGTTACGCCTTTTTTATTTTTAACTTTTACTAGCTAAGTACCTGAGCGAGCAACTCTATTGGGTGCTTTGGTTTAAATTGCTCAAAACGTTTTACTTGGCTGCGACACGAAAAACCGGTAGATAAAAGTTGCTCTGGATTATTTTTATCTACTATTGGTTTCCAACTCATTTCGTACAGTGCACGGGAATTTTCTTGGTTTTGTGCTTCATGGCCATAAGTACCGGCCATGCCACAACACCCGGTATTGGTTGTATTTAGGGTTAAACCAATATCAGTAAAAATTGTTTTCCATACACTTGCCGCTTTTGGTAAAGCGGTTGTTTCTGTACAGTGGCTCAGTAATGTAAATTCAGTATCAGTTTTTTGTTTAGCCGATAGAGATTTAAACGATTGAGTTTGTAACCATTCATGGGCAAGTTGTACATGAAATTCGCCGCGATTATTTTCTAAAATGGTTTTGTATTCATCGCGATAACACATAACTAACGATGCATCTAAACCAACCAAAGGCGAATTAATATCAGCGAGTTTATTTAAAAAATCTGCGCCATTTTTTGCCGTTACTTTAAACTCATGCAAAAAACCTTTTACGTGTTGGGCTTTACCATTAGGTTTAAACGGTAATAGCATCGGCTTTTTACCCAGCGCGGTGATAAGTGTTATAAAACTTTGCACTAACTCGGCTTCGTAAAAGCTGGTAAACGGATCTTGCACTATTAGCACATAGTCATTTTGTTCATCACTTGAAAGTGAATTTAATAACTCAAAATTAAATTTATGTGCTTTTGCGACACGTTTTTCAAGTGAAGGCACACTTAATTGGGGGGTATCTACATACCCTACTGTTTTTTTAATTAAACTACTTACTAAGTTTGTTTTAACAATTGGGTTGATCACGCGTGCAAATTTAGACATTACAGGCGCTGAACTTTCAATGTTTGCGACTAAATAATCTTTAAGTGGGCGCGCGTAGTAACTGTGATAATAATTTAAAAAGCGTGCTCTAAAAGTAGGTACATCGACTTTTATTGGGCAAGATGTTGTACACGCTTTACACGCTAAACATTCATCCATTGACTCTTTTACTTCGTGAGAAAAATCGTAAACACCTTTGTTTTTTTCACGGCTATGAACAAAACGCTCCCACCAGGTAATAACTTCGCCTTTGTTAAGCTCTTTTTCTACTTCGAGTAAATCTACATTTTTAGACTCTTGAAGTCGTAACCATTCTCGCATTAATGTTGCGCGGCCTTTTGGCGAATGCCTGCGATCGCCGGTTACTTTATATGAAGGACACATGGGAGAATTTTCGTCGTAGTTAAAACAAATCCCGTTACCATTACAGGTCATCGCATTGTTAAAACTTGTTTTTACATCGATAGAAATTTGCTTATCGAAGTACGAACGTTTTTGCCCATCTACACTAACTAGTGAGTCCTCACTTTCTATGGGGGTACATATTTTACCAGGGTTTATTCTATTATTAGGGTCGAACGCTGTTTTTATTATACGTAGTTGTTTAAATAAATGCTCGCCAAAAAACTCAGGGCCGTATTCACTTCGGTAACCTTTACCATGTTCGCCCCACATTAAGCCGCCGTATTTAGCGGTGAGTTTTACAACTTCGTCTGAAATTTTTCGAAGCAGTTTTTCTTGTTCTGGGTCGCACATATCTAGCGCCGGGCGTACATGTAAAACACCCGCATCAACATGGCCGAACATACCGTATTGTAAATTATGGCTATCGAGTAATGCTCTAAATTCTACAATGTAGTCGGCTAAGTTTTCTGGAGGTACGGCGGTATCCTCAGCAAAGGCCAATGGCTTTTGGCTGCCTTTAACATTACCGAGTAATCCGACAGATTTTTTACGCATTGCATAAATTTTTAAAATGTCACTTTTACTGCTAGTTAATTGATAGCCAATAACACCATTGGTTTGATTTGCTACGCATTCATCTAATAATGTGCAAAGTGTGTTTACTTTGTCTTTTATATCTTCAGGTGATACTGCATTAAACTCAACCATGTTGAGTCCTTGCATATCTTTATTTGGTACATCGGTTATTAAGTCCGATACTGAATGCCAAATAATATCTTCGCGAGCCAGGTTTAATACTTTGCTATCGACTGTTTCTACCGATGTTGCACGCGCATCAACTAAAAAGGGAGAGTGGCGAAGTGCCGAATCAAAACTGTCGTATTTAATATTTATCAGTGTTTTAAATTCGGCTATGGGAGTTAGGTTTAATTTAGCTTCAGTAACTATACCAAGCGAGCCTTCTGATCCGGTAATTAGCCTACTCATATCAAAAGTTTGTAAGTCATCACTTAGCACATGCTCTAGGTCGTAGCCTGTTAAAAAGCGATTTAAGCGTGGAAATTTTTCTAAAATAGCTTGGCGCTCATTTAAAGAAATTTCCAATACTGTTTTGTAAAGGCTACCGATTAATGATTCTTGCTCGGCTATTACTTTAGCTTTTTCTATGTCTATTGGTGATGTCACCATTGGGCTGCCATCGACTAAATAGGTAGTAAGTCCTAAAACATGGTCGCTGGTTTTACCGTACACTAATGAACCTTGACCTGATGCATCAGTACTGATCATTCCGCCAATGGTTGCTCGGTTACTGGTTGATAAGTCGGGTGAGAAGAAAAAGCCGTACGGTTTTAAAAAGTCGTTTAATTGATCTTTAATTACACCTGTTTGTACTCTAACCCAACCTTCCTCAACATTAATTTCGAGTATTTCGCGCATGTAGCGCGACAAATCAACCACTATTCCAGGTGTGAGTGATTGCCCATTAGTACCTGTACCACCACCACGTGGGCCAAAAGTAAGCGACAAAAATGGGTCGCGAGATGCTGTTTGCAATGCCAGTTGAATGTCTTTTTCGGTTTTAGGAAAAATAACACCTTGTGGGATTTGCTGATAAATACTGTTATCTGTAGAGGCGGTTAAACGCGTTGCATAGCTTGCATCGGTGTCTCCACTAAACCCCTGATTTTTAAGTGTACTTAAGTAGTTTGCGACAAGCTCGGTCGCTGCATCTTGCTGTGTAATTGTTGCTATCATGACGGCGATAATTTAAGGCATTTGTGTAATTATATCATGGTGATGGCTAATAGAAATTGAAGATTTTACAGTTTGTAACACTCTTTTTATCGTATTTTGAGGTTCTGTATTTATAATCAAGTTAAACCACAGTGTAGAGCTTTATATGAAAAAATTACTATTACAGATCATAGGTGTGTTGTTTATTTTGCTGGGGCTATTTTTTGCTGTAGTGCCAGGCCCGTCACTAATATTTTTTATGGCGGGGTTACTGTGCTTTTCGTTTTATTACCCAAAAGCGAGGCATTATTTAAAACTATGCCAAAAAGCCTTAACTAAATCGTGTAATTATTTAGATAAAAAATTAGCACGCTAAATTATGCCACATACAAAAATGCCAGCATAATAGCTGGCATTTTTATTTGTTACGGGTACTGATGATTATTTAGCAAGTTTGTCTGCTAGGTATAACCATGTTTCTAGTACTGTATCTGGATTTAGTGAAACAGAATCAATGCCCTGCTCTACTAACCATGCTGCAAAGTCTTCATGATCTGAAGGACCTTGACCACAAATACCTACATACTTGCCCTTTTCTTTAGCTGTTTTAATTGCCATAGAAAGTAGCTTTTTAATCGCAGGATTACGCTCATCAAATAGATGTGCGATTAGGCCTGAGTCACGGTCAAGGCCAAGTGTTAGCTGAGTTAAATCGTTAGAGCCGATAGAAAAACCATCGAACATCTCTAAAAATTCATCGGCAAGTAATGCATTTGAAGGAAGCTCGCACATCATGATAACTTTTAGACCATTTTCACCACGTTTAAGGCCATGCTCTTCTAGTAATTCGATAACACGTTTACCTTCTTCAAGGGTACGTACGAATGGGATCATGATTTCAATGTTGGTCATACCCATGGTGTTTCTTACGCGTTTAATTGCTTCACACTCAAGGGCAAAACAATCACGGAAGTCTTCAGAGATATAACGTGCAGCACCACGAAAACCAATCATTGGGTTTTCTTCTTCAGGTTCGTACTGCTCACCACCTACTAAGTTTGCATATTCGTTTGATTTAAAATCAGACATACGAACAATTACACGCTCTGGTGCAAAGGCACAGCCTAGCGTTGAAATACCTTCTACTAATTTAGAGATATAAAACTCTACCGGCGATTCGTATCCGGCAATAATGTCGGTAATTTCAGCTTGTAACGCAGGTGATTGTGCATCAAAATTTAATAGCGCTTTAGGGTGAACACCAATCATGCGGTTTATTACAAATTCAACACGGGCAAGGCCAACACCTGCATGTGGTAAACGTGCAAAGTCAAACGCGCGGTCTGGATTACCTACGTTCATCATCACTTTCATTGGTAGTTCTGGCATTTTATCAACGCGCGACGTTAGTATTTCAAAATCTAAAATACCTTCGTAGATGTAACCTGTATCGCCTTCAGCACATGATACCGTTACTTCTTGGCCTGCTTTAATTAAATCGGTTGCGTTACCACAGCCAACTACCGCAGGAATACCAAGTTCACGGGCAATAATTGCTGCGTGACACGTACGCCCACCACGGTTTGTAACAATAGCCGCGGCGCGCTTCATGATAGGTTCCCAATCTGGGTCGGTCATGTCGGTAACTAAAATGTCGCCTTCTTGTACTTGGTCCATTTCTTTAATTGAATCAAGTACACGAACAACACCACTACCAATTTTATGACCAATTGCGCGGCCTTCAGCAATTACATTGCTTGTGCCATTTAATTGAAAACGCTCCATAATATTGGCATCTTCGTTTGAGCGAACGGTTTCTGGGCGCGCTTGTACTATGTACAATTTGCCATCGTTTCCGTCTTTTGCCCATTCGATGTCCATAGGACGACCGTAGTGCTTTTCGATAATTACAGCTTGTTTTGCAAGTTCTTGCACTTCTTCATCTGTAATTGAAAATTTGTTTGAAAGGCTTGGCTCTACGTCAACAATTTCTACTTGTTTGCCGTGTGCCTCATCTGTTGAGTAAATCATTTGAATGGCTTTTGAGCCAATATTACGACGTACTACTGATGGCAACCCTTTTTGTAATGTTGGTTTATGAACATAAAATTCATCAGGGTTTACTGCGCCCTGTACAACCATTTCACCTAAACCGTAGCTTGAAGTAACAAATACAACGTCTTCAAAACCTGACTCTGTATCAATACTAAACATAACACCTGATGCTGATTTATCTGAACGTACCATGCGCTGAATACCAGCAGATAGCGCAACACCACGATGATCGTAACCTTGGTGAACACGGTACGATATGGCGCGGTCGTTAAATAAAGAAGCAAATACGTGTTTAATAGCGACCATTACTGAGTCGATACCACGAACGTTAAGGAAGGTTTCTTGTTGGCCTGCGAATGATGCATCTGGCATATCTTCAGCGGTGGCTGATGAGCGTACTGCAAATGATACATCGGCTGATGTATCGCCATGAAGTTGGCTGTATGCGTCGCGAATGGCTTGGTCTAGGTTAGGTTGGAATGGGGTATCGATAATCCATTGACGGATATCGGCACCGACTTTAGCGAGTGTATTTACATCATCAACATCAAGTGTATCTAAAATGTCGTGAATTTTTGCATTGAGTCCAGATTGCTCTAAAAACTCATTGAAAGCGTCGGCTGTAGTGGCAAAACCACCCGGAACCTGTACACCTGCGTTAGCGAGGTTTGAAATCATTTCACCCAGTGAGGCATTCTTGCCGCCAACACGAGGAACATCTTGCATACCAAGCTCTTGATACCAGAGAACGTATTCTTGCACGGGTCTTTCTCCAAAAAACAAATTGTAGTTGTAACTGTGAGAGTTAAGAAAGAAAACCTTTTATAAAGGTCACCTTCATTCTACACTGGCATTAGACCTCACGTAAACCGTGAGTAAGCCATTTTAGGGATTAAACGTAATAAAAAGGTTAACTATGAGAACTGCTTTTTATATATCAGACGGCACTGCTATTACCTCCGAAGTGTTTGGTCACGCGACTTTGTCGTTATTTCCGGTTGAATTTAATCATAAAACTATTCCTTTTGTAGAAACAGAAGAAAAAGCAAATGAAATTAAAGCGTTAATAAACGCAACTGCTGCAAAAGAAGGTGAGAAGCCATTTGTATTCTTTACCTTCGTAAATCACAACTTAAGTGAAATTATTAAATCGGCCGATGCAATCGCGTATGATTTTTTGTCTACTTACAGTGAAAAAATAGAAAAAGAGCTTAATGTTGCGCCAGTGCCAAAAATGCATCGTACCCACTCTATTCATGAAAAAAGTTATGACTTTAGAATAGATGCGGTTAACTATGCCCTTATGAATGATGATGGCGGAAATATTAAAAACTTTTCTGAAGCCGATATTATTTTAGTAGGTGTTAGCAGAAGCGGTAAAACACCAACAAGCTTGTACTTAGCCCTACAGTACGGCATTAAGGCTGCAAATTACCCAATAACTGAAGACGACTTAGAGAGTGAGGGACTACCTAAATGTTTACTCCCTTACAAACATAAGTTATTTGGGTTAACTATTGACCCTGAGCGTTTGGCTGCGATTAGGCATCGTCGTATGGCAAATTCTAAATACGCATCAATAAGACAATGCCGAATTGAAGTGCGTGAAGTTGAAATGCTTTATAAGCGACATAAAATTGCATACTTTAATTCTACCCATCATTCTGTAGAGGAAATATCTGCAAAAATCTTAATAGACAGTAACCTTGAGCGACGTAAGTACTAACCAACTAATTTGCTGTTTTGCTAAAAAAAGCCGCATAATGCGGCTTTAGTTTTTTATTTATTACTTACGAGCGTCTTTTAATAAGTCAGCTACTAAAAAGCCTACCTCTAATACTTGGTCTGCATTTAGACGCGGGTCACATTGTGTTTTGTAACGTTGCGCTAGGTCATCGTCAGATAAACCGTATGCACCACCGGTACACTCTGTAACGTGCTGGCCAGTCATTTCTAAGTGGATACCACCTGCGTATGAACCTTCAGCTTTGTGTACAGCAAAAAACTGGCTAATTTCGCGCATGATATTATCGAAGCTACGCGTTTTATAGCCTGATGTCGCTTTTTCAGTGTTACCGTGCATTGGATCCGAGCTCCAAATAACTTTACGGCCTTCTTGCTGAACGCGTCTTACAAGTGCTGGAAGTTTTTCTGGCAGTACGTCGGCACCCATACGTGTAATTAGCGTTAAACGGCCCGGAATGTTATCTGGGTTTACTGCATCAATTAAACGAATTAGGTCATCTGGGTCCATTCCTGGGCCAACTTTAACACCAATAGGGTTTTTAATACCTTTGAAAAACTCAATATGTGCATGGTCTAATTGACGCGTACGCTCACCAATCCACACAAAGTGCGCAGAACAGTCGTACCAGTCACCTGAAAGGTGATCGCGACGAGTTAGTGCTTCTTCATAGCCTAGCAATAACGCTTCGTGAGACGTGTATAAGTCGGTTTCTTTAAGGCTTGGCGCAATAGTAGAATTAATGCCGCATACTTCCATAAATTCAAGGGCGTCTTGAATTTTGTCAGCAAGCTGTTGGAATCGCTCTTTTTGCGGATTAGCGGCTACAAAGCCCATATTCCAGCGATTCACTTGGTGTAAATCTGCTAAGCCACCTTGTGCAAATGCACGAAGTAAGTTTAATGTAGCTGCACTGTTGTGGTATGCCTTCATTAAACGTTGTGGATCGGGAATACGCGCTTCTTCTGTAAACTCAAAGCTATTTACAATATCACCACGGTAAGATGGTAAAGATACACCGTCAATAGTTTCTAAATCTGCAGAGCGTGGTTTAGCGTATTGGCCTGCCATACGTGCAATTTTAACAACTGGGCATTTACCGCCGTATGTTAAAACAACAGCCATTTGTAAAATGGTTTTAAATGTATCGCGAATATTAGCGGCATTAAAGTCGCTAAATGATTCGGCACAGTCGCCACCTTGAAGTAAAAATGCACGACCTTCACATACATCTTCTAATTGTTTAAAGAGGCTTCTTGTTTCTTCTGCAAAAACAAGTGGCGGAGCACTCTTTAACTGGCTTTCTACTGTTTTCAGTTCTTCTTGATCTGGGTACTGTGGCTGCTGCAGTATTGGCAGTTCTCTCCAGCTATTTGGGTTCCACGATTGCATGTTCTTTCCTCATTCCTACTTTACCTGATATAAAGAAATTAACGTATGCATGGCCCTAAGTTCAAGGACTATATTCACTATTTACCAACTAATTTGTTATGAGTTAAATATATATAAGCTTATTTGTGATTTTAAGGCTATTCATGCTTAGTTTTAAGCGTGTTTTAATTTTACTATTTTTATTTAAATACAATAAGTTAAATATATGAAGGCGTTTTTTTAACCATCCCAAACCAAATTGAATTCAAAGCCTTAAAGTTAACAGTTTTAGTAGGAACACATCATACTTAAAGTTGTTTAAATGTAATCTTAGCTTTACAGTGGTAATTTAATTAAATCAACCAAGTGACTAGAATTTATTTTGAGTGTGTGATATGTGATTCAGGGTTGTGTAAAGCTATAATAATAAGTCCACTTTATTCTGTACAACTGTGATCAGGTTGTTAGACGATGCAAGCACTCTAATTAGGGCTACTAAAAACAGTCCGTATGAACGACTACTTTAAATATTAAGTTGTATAGAGTTCATTTTCACGGAGCAGCCTTCCCCCTTACAGGAGCCTAGCGCTGTATTACAAGTATCACTTATAAGCAATTATACAATGAGTGCCCAACACTATCTAAAGTGGCGAACCAAGAAATTGATTGCTGGCCTTAAACTAAAGGCTCAATAACTATTTTACACAGAGCGATAATATATAAAAGTATAAACCGCCCTAACAATTACCTGCGTTACAACAAATTTCCTCATATAGCTTATACACATAAGTGTATTGATCACGCCTGGGTTCACTAATTCTTTCTGTTATATGCAAATATTAACGCACCGAATCTAACAAACATAAGCAAACAGGACTAAAGAACACATCATACTTGATTTTATTTAAATATAATCTGAGCTTTAATAAAATAAATAAGCTTTAAAAAAACAAGGCAAAAGGTTAAACTTAATAATTACATAAGTAAGATATGTTCTCAGGGTGGTTATGGTTTCTAAAGTACAAATAAGAAGTCAGTTTGATTTAATGAATGAATTAACATCGTTATTGATTGATGAATTACGTGTCTGTGAATATTCAAAAGCTGAGTATTATCAGCTACCAGATATAAATAGTGTTGATGAAAATATTATTCCCGAGTCAATCCCTGTACAAAAATCAACCGGTGAAATTGCTCATAGGGCGATTTTAAATTCGTTTACTGATATTTATAAAAAAGAGAGTTTAAGTAGTAGAGTACTCAAGCGTCATCCTGGGCTTTTGGTTCTAAAAAATGCAGATGTCGCAGCATTAACTAGTCGAATACAACAAGTTAATAAAGCTAAGGCAGCTTTTAAGGAGTGTGTTTTGGCTATCGATAATAACGATGCTCGATTTGAAGCTGTTCATAACGCGGTTCCAAATTTAATCACTCTTGCAGCCTATCGAAAAATTCATTTTCAAAGTGAGTCCCCTTTTTCAGTGAGATTTACTTGGATGCATAAGCATGCAACTAAAACTCTAACTAAAAAAATGGCACTTGAAATGCTCGATAAGTCCGCTGGTTATAGAAATCCAAGAATGATCGACCAACAAAAATGGCAGTCCCTTGTTGCACAAGAGCAAATGCGAGTAGCTAGTTTAGGTGAAAAAGAAAAGTTAAGAATTCGCCGCCCTACCCGAGTAAGTCCCCAAGTTAATGTTAGGTACACCGCAGAAAATAGGTATCACGTAAGTGCTGCATTGCCGTTTATTTTAATTAACCCACAGCCCGATGTTAAGTTAGGTACTTTGCCAGATTATCAAAAACCAGAGTCTCACCCGAGAAAAAAAGAGTATGACTTTTTAGTGGATAGACTTTATTTAGAACAAGTAGATAAATAATTATGTTAAAAAGGCCACACAGTGTGGCCTTTTTGGTAAGTAGTCTAGTATTTTAACCGTTGTTATTTTTCGACTATTTCTTCTATTTTATCTTCATCAATTAAAACTGCGTTTTCAACAATTCGTTTACCACCTTGAATCTCAATACGCTTATTGTGCTTATTGAGCGTGAGTATCTCATCACAAAACTGATCAGAAGGATGCATTTCATAGGTGTAATCAATAATATTACCGGTTTTATCATCTTTTACATTAGTAATGCTGTATTCCGAAATAGCCCCTTTTTCAATCAAGTCTTTCATTGTTGTGGTCATATCACGGCGTAATGCTTTTAATTTGTTTTCTGTGATATCGTCGGTTGAATAAATAGAGCCGTATTTTTCCATAATAGATAGCAATCTAAAATGATACGTTTTACCAGGCGCGGCATAACGCCAAAGGTGGTATAAACGCAGCATCATCCAACGCGATAAACCACGTTTTAGCTCTTGCGCACTGTTAAAGTAATACCCTTTGTATTCAAGGTTATCAATCATGTTATGAACAAATGCATTTAAACATGCAACACATTTAACGTTGCCGCCTTGGCCTTTTTTACCACTAAAATGAAGAGATGATAAAAAGTTCATATTTGACTCATAAAAAGAGTCATCAATATCTGTATTTTTAGTATCAGTAGCCGAGTATTTAAATGAAAGTTTAGAACCTTGAAGTGCTTCAAGTGATTCTTTAATTTGTGGGTATGGCATTGATTGGCCAACCGCTTTAAGTTCTTGGGCTAATTCGTTCATCGAAAAAACCACGGCATATTGAATACCGGACTTAAAATTGATTTTTACGATTTTACCTTTCGATGCTAGGCGAATTAATGCACGCTCAACTTTTTCTTCTCTATCCGATGGCCACACTAAATATTCTACGTCTTCGCCATCTTTACGCGTGCTTACAACGGCCGGTGTAATTTTTATTTCGCCGTCATATAAAATACCATCTACTTTTTCAGATATTTTACGCGTAATAATTGTTTTTTTAGGTGCTTCTTCCAATGGCAATTTTTTATGCCCAGAACGTACAAAACGCCCCCATAAATCATAGTGGTTAAACGTGTTTGAATAAGCACGTAACCCATGAGCGGCATTTTCGATAGAAATTCGCACATCTTTGTTATCTGTAAATAGTGCTAAACTTTCGTTATCTATTGCACTTTCCACCCCGTGTATTTGGCCCCTAAGTGTATCGGGCAAGTTATCTACCGAGATGTTGACCTTTCGGCTCATTGTTCTGATTTCCATTTTTTATTGCGACAGCTAATAACAACACATTAAGCAACAAAAGTTAAATGTTTAAGTTAGTATAAAACTGATCCGAGCATAAATAAACGTAACGGATCATTATTATACTAAGTAGGGATTGATCAGCTTAATTTCAGATCACTATTTTACTAAGATAAGCTTCTCAAGCTAAATTTTTACTAACTCAATTTATTTTTTGTCCATTAAAAGCGCTATTTTTAAACTTTTTACACGACAAACGTTAGTAAAATAAATACCTGCTGTGGATAACAGCACTTCGAGTTAGCATAGATCTGATCTGTACTTACTACAGATCAGATCTATACCAATTAAACGCCCTGTTCTTCGTAAGCTTAAGTGTATAACTTTATAATTTACTTAGTAAAAAACTGATCTCACACAGTCATTTTGTACATAACTTACTGAGTAAGTTGTGTATAACTCTGATATTTAAATAAGGCTTAGTAAAAAGCTGATCTGCATGTAGATAAAGATCTGATCTTAACCAAGTATAAAGGTGATCTGCTTTTTTTAACATTATTTATAAATATCATATAGTTATATAGCTATTATACACCCTTAACCTTTATTACCTTATATATTTAACCACCTTTAAACTTCTTTATTTATACTAAGCAATCTTAAAGGTGTAAAAATATTTTTAAATGTCTTGTTATTAAAATGCATGTCGCCTTAAATAGTTGTTTACAGCTATTTGAATGGACATTATACTAACTGCCTAACTTTGAGGAAGAAAGTATGTCTATCAATAATAACGCGCTAAGTACTTACCGGCTTTTAAAAGCAACAGCCGAAGTTGCTGAAAAATCTTTAAAAGGACGCATACAACACTATCGCGCTCATCTTAAATCAGAAGAAAAAGAATTAAGAACTTACACCCAAAAAGCGGCAGCAGATTTATTAGGGTGTAATAATCGTACCTTAAAACGTCGTCATGACAATGGTGACTTTGATGATTTAAATATTAAGCGTGGTGCAAATGGGCACTATGCGTACACGTTAGTTAATATTTTTGCGATGGCCGATATCATGGATATTCAGCCAGATCACCGCACTGCTAACGATAAACTCCAAGTTATTGTTATTAATTCACTTAAAGGTGGCTGTGGTAAAACAACCAGTATGGTTAATATTGCTGCTGCGTTGGCGACGACTAATATCAAACGTTATCGTATTGGTATTATTGATTTAGATCCTCAAGGTTCGTCTTCTAGCTTTTTCCCTTCTAACGATCACGACCCTGTTACAGTAGGCGACTTAATGCGTGATTGTATTGATTTAGACGAAGGCGAAACCTGGCCAGAGTTTGTTTCTAGTGCTTTTGTGACTACGCATATTCCAAATATTCGTGTTTTACCCTCAGGTATGGATGATTTTTACTTTGAACACGAGACTGCAACACTTTTAAAAGACACCTCTAATTACGAACAAACACGTCATTATCATAAGCTTTTAGAAAAGGTTATTGAGCCGGTTAAAGACGAATTCGATATTATTTTAATCGATACCGCTCCTACTCTTAACTTTATGTTTTATAATGCTTTAATGGCCTCTACGGCGATGCTTATTCCGGTTCATCCAGAAGCTGTAGATTTTGATGCTAACAATAAATATTTAAAGCGTTTAGGTGAGATTTACCACACAGTAGCGGCACTTGGTCATGAAGGTTGGGACTTTATGCAGTTTTTAGTGACCAATTACGTTAAGGGTAATCATTCACAGCGCGATATTGTTAAAGATGTACGTAGTGCGTTTGGCCGCCAAGTAATGAGCTACCCAATTAATCACAGCTCGGCAATTACGGCTAGTTCATCGTCTTTTAATACCATATTTGATCAAAAAGCATCGGATAGTTTAGCAAGTCGCGAGTCTTTATTACGCGCGCAAGAAAATATTAAAGATGTTGTGGACGAATTAGAAATGCTTATTCGTTCTAATTGGGAGTCAACCCAATCATCACTTAACAACACTAAGTAAGGATGTTACATAAAAATGGCTACAAAACGTAAAAACGACACCCGCTTAGATCCATTTGCAACTGCCGTAGGCAATAGCAGCCTCGATGCATTACTTGAGCAAGCAAGCGCTGGTGATGTAATAAGAATGCCAGCGCCAAGCGACCCTACACGCGAAATAACCTTAGTGTGTAAAGTTATTGCTCATGCAGATATTGAATCTAGCACCACGGTTTACGGTAAAAATCGCCGTGTACAAGCGCTATTAAACGAAAAGTCGGTTTCTGATATTTTACCTGCAATCAGTGAAGATGGACGTAATCAACACCCTGCTTTACTTTGGGATCAGGGAAATACTAACTTAGTACTTGCCGGTTCACGTCGTCGAAAGGCATGTATTTTAGGTAATGCCGATTATTTAGTTTTAAGCTCTCCTGATTTTACCGAGCAAGACGCTAAAATTTTAGCTGTATCTTCAGATCAGTACATAGCCCCAAGCCTTTGGGAGCTAGGGCAAGCTTATCAACAAACTAAAAACGATCTTATTGAGCAAGGTAAAAAAGGCTCTTATCGCGAAATTGCCGCTATTGAAGGTGTATCGCACACCGCAATTGCAGATGCCATTAAAGCGTACGAGCAAATCCCCGCTGATGTAATTTCACTTTACCCAACGGCTAATCACGTAGGCAGAGAAGTCGCTAAAAAGCTTGTTAGTGCAAAGGAGCGCGACGAGCAGGCGTTTAACGCCCTAGTTAGCGAATTACATACAGACGATGAGATTAACGCCATTACAAGCGACGACAAACGCGCTATGGCAATTACTAAACGTTTAACTACCGAGCCTAGCGTGGTTGCTAAACGTGAAGCTGTATTTGAAAACAACTTTATAAACGTACAACGTAATTTAAAAAGTGGTGACGTATCTATTAAAATAGATAATAAAGTATTGACTGACAAACGCTTAGAACAACTTACTAAGCTGTTAAGCGCGTTTAATTAGCCCCTTATTACTTAGTAAAATAGTGATCTTAAAAGCCTGTTAGGTTAGTTAAATTCTGATCTGATGGGCTTTTTACTTAGTAAAATCCTGATCTTTTTTGCTATTTATAACCTATAAATCCTTCATTTTTGCTCTAAAGATCACATTTTTACCAACTGAATTTAGTTTTTACGACTATTTGATGCTGGATCTTAATTTGTTAGTAAAAAACTGATCTGTAAAGCCCCTGCATTGTTAATAAATTGTTTGTAACATGTGTGTTTGCTGTTTACCTATTCTCATTTTTGCAGATAAAGTGTCATAAAGTACGTATAAACCGATTTTTTACTAACCTAGCAGCTCCAACCAGTTTATATAACGTTAATATTGCTTTTGCTGTGCGCAGTTAAAGAATATACTGGCAGAATTATTTTAAAAATTTAATACTTAGAGTGACATGTCTGCTAACTTATCAAAAAATGATTTACTGGCTATTTTTGAAGAAATAAAAAATGAGCAGGCAACCTTGTTCCCTCTTTCTGAGCGCTTTATAAAAAAGCTGTTTAGGCCCAACGTGCTCGATAAAGGCAAAGCGTATTATAAAAACGGCCAAATTAGTTGGTTAGAGCACAGCAGTGATTTTGCTGTTATTGATTCAACGGTACAAGGCGACACCGGATCAGCATTTAACCAACGCATTGAGATCAGTAAAGTACCTACTGGTTACTCTGTTGATACGCATTGTACCTGTAATGCTAAAACCAAATGTAGGCACTTAGCCGCTGTATTATTTAAACTTAAAATAGAGCACTCAGGTGAATACGGAGAAGACTACTTTATTAACGATTGGTTTAGTGAACTAACAGCACTTAAAAGTGTTGATGCTAAAGCTCCTTCGCAAGTTCTTTTATTTGTATTAGACATTGAAAACAATAAAGTATTTTTAACGCCAAAAATTGCCAATTACGACAAAAATAATAATTACACGCTAGGGCGCAATTTAACTGAGCAACAATTAAATAGCTTTGTAACGCCAAACGATTTGCTCGAAAGTGACTTTAGACTCTTTAGTTGGATTCGCTCACAAAATGCAGTGGGTAATTTAGAGCTAAAAGGTCAATGGGGCTTTAGCGCTTTACAACAATTAATTGCCACCGACCGTTTATTTTTACAACGCTCTCGTGTTGCTATTAAAGCGCAAACTGGGCAATCGCTTAACTTTAATTGGCAGCAACAAAACGAGTTATCGCAATTAATTATTGAGCTTGAACACAGTAAAAATTGGGCATTGATTAAAACCACGCCGCCCGCTTATTTAGACCTCGATCACTTTAAAGTAGGCCGGATCAGAACACAGCTTAGCGCCGACGAAATAGCACATTTACAATCTATTCCCGCACTGCACGATGCTAATTTTGATCGCATTTATAAACAACTTGCCGACAATTTTGGGGCCGGTGTTATTCCGCATCCGAATAACGAACAAGTCAATGTTAAGCAACTTGGTAATGCTGTTTTAAAAGCCACTATGGATGAGCAAGGGCTTAAAGTTTCGCTATTATTTAAATATAAAAATAAAAATTATTTGGCGGGAACAGCACCCGCGAGTTTAATAAATAGTGCATTTGAAAACACAGTAACAAATGAGTTAGTAAATTTAGGTTTTGAGTTTTGTAAAGGGGGTTTACAAAGTGAGTTTATATTTAATAAACAATCACCTATACATTTACATTGGCTTGTTTACGAAGTATTTCCTGGCTTTAAAAAGCGTGGCTGGCAGGTAAATCAAACTAAAGTAAATGTAGCCGACCCCCAAGGGCACGTTACACTCGATGTAAACCGTGCTGCAGGTCACCAAATGCATTGTAAAGTGCAATTAAGCGATGCTAAAGCCGCTGTACTTTTTAATACCGATGATGCCACGTATCAATCGTTAAATCGTCAAAGTGAGCTGTTTTATTACTACCCTGTTGGGCGTCAATTTGGTGTTATTAGTAAAGCCGCCATTAATTTACTGACTGAATTTAAACAACGCTTTGAATTTGTAAAAACACGCGATGAATTTAATATCCCGCTTTCTTATTTACCTGAGCTGGTAAAGCATACCGCAGTTACTATAGACCTTCATGATGACTCATTGGAGCGTTATCTTGATGAGTTAAACAACACCGAGCAGGCAATGCCCGTGGTGCCTTTACACGGTTTAAATGACTCGGTAACACTACGTGAATACCAGCAACAAGGCGTTGATTGGCTTAGCTTTTTAAAGCGCCACCAATTAGGCGGCATACTTGCTGATGACATGGGGCTTGGCAAAACGCTACAAGTTATCGCCTTTTTAGCCAGCAGTTTTAATCGCCCGCAAGCGGGCCCTACCCTTATAGTGTGCCCTACAAGTTTGGTAAGTAATTGGCAAAACGAAATAACCAAATTTGCTAAAAGTCTTAAAGTAACCACTATTTTTGGCTCGCAACGTAATGAGCCTTTACAACATTTAGCGCAAGCGCAGTGTATTTTAACTACTTACCCATTATTAAAGCGTGATATTGCTTATTACTCGCCACTTTATTTTGAAAATATTATTTTAGATGAAGCGCAATATATTAAAAACGATACTGCACAAGTCTCGCGCTTAGTTAAGCGTTTAAATGCCGACTTTAAGTTATGTTTAAGCGGTACGCCTATCGAAAATAATTTGTTTGAGCTTAAGTCGTTACTCGACTTTGCAATGCCTTCATTACTTGGCTCGCAAGCCCACTTTAAACAGCACTTTCAAACACCTATTGAGCGCGAAGCCGATTCAGAGCGAGCTGAGCAACTAAAAACGCTTATTATGCCGTTTATATTACGCCGCACAAAAGCGCAGGTAGCTCAAGAGCTGCCACAAAAAACAGAGCTGTTAAAAGAGTTTGAGTTTGAACCTAAGCAAAAAGATATGTACCAAGGTATTACGCGCGCCCTAGAAGAAAAGCTAATCGACTTATTTGCTGAGCAAGGCGCACAAAAAAGTAAGCTCGCATTTTTAGAAGCGCTACTAAAGCTAAGGCAAATTTGTTGTCATCCAAAATTAATTGAGCCAGAAACACAAGCAGGTTCAGCAAAATTAGAATGGCTAACTACGCATTTGCCGTTAATGCTAAGCCTTGGTCGTAAAGTGATTATTTTTAGTCAATTTACCTCTGCGCTCGATTTAATTGCAGAGCGTTTAAACGATATAAATATTAATTTTAGTATGTTAACTGGGCAAACGCGTCATCGCGACAAAGTTATTGACGAATTTACCAGTGGCAAAACCTCGGTGTTTTTAATCAGTTTAAAAGCAGGCGGTACTGGGCTTAACTTAACTCAAGCCGATACTGTTATTCACTTTGATCCATGGTGGAACCCGGCTGTTGAAAAACAAGCCACCGATCGTGCTTATCGTATTGGCCAAACAAATCCAGTGTTTGTTTATAAATTAATTATGAGCAATTCAATAGAGCAAAAGGTATTTAAAATGCAGCAAGATAAGCAAGCGCTTGTTGATGCATTATTTACCGATAAATCAATGAGCTTTACTTCGTTTGATGAGCAGCAAATGTTATCACTTATAAAAAGCTAATTTTTTTACTTAGCATGTGAACTAATTTAACCAAACGGCGTCTATTATATTGCTTGTTGAATAATTGCAGTTATCACAAGCTTCATGTTGATTTCCCTGTTTGGTTACTAAATTTAGTAATGATTGAGCCAGCCCTTTTAGCTGGCTTTTTTTATGCCTGTAATTAACACCTTAAATTGCATTTTTTATAAATTGTTTGAACTAAATTTAAAAACACGCGTCTACTATAATGCTTGTTGAATAATTGCAGTTATCACAAGCTTCATGTTGATTTCCCTGATTGGTTACTAAATTTAGTAATGATTGAGCCAGCCCTTTTAGCTGGCTTTTTTTATGCCTGTATTTAACACCTTAAAATACATTTTTTATAAATTGTTTGAACTAAATTTAAAAGGGCGCGTCTACTATTATGCTTGTTGAATAATTGCAGTTATCACAAGCTTCATGTTGATTTCCCTGATTGGTTACTAAATTTAGTAATGATTGAGCCAGCTCCTTTTAAGCTGGCTTTTTTTATGCCCACATTTTAGTTTTTATAATTATTTATATTTTTATGTGAACTTAATTTTGTGTGCGGCGTCTACTATTATGCTTGTTGATTAATTGCAGTTAACACAAGCTTCATGTTGATTTACCCCGTTTAATTACTAATTTTAGTAATGATTGAGCCAGCTCCTTTTTTAGCTGGCTTTTTTTATGCCCACATTTTAGTTTTTATAATTATTTATATTTTTATGTGAACTTAATTTAATGAGTGGCGTCTACTATTACGCTTGTTGATTAATTGCAGTTATCACAAGCTTCATGTTGATTTCCCTGATTGGTTACTAAATTTAGTAATGATTGAGCCAGCCCTTTTAGCTGGCTTTTTTTATGCCTTTAGTAAATGTTACGCCCCCTACCCCCCACTACCTTTATTCGTTATGATGGCATGTATCTAAATTTTATAAGTTTATTTTATGTTTACTCAGCTATTAACGCATATAGATTGGTTAAGTGCCAGCGCAGGGCTTGCAACAGGGCTCGTACTATATGGCCTAGTGTCGCTCCCTTCTCGTAATAAATTAAAACAACACATTAGCGAGCAACAGCAACAGTTATCGTTATTACAAAACCAGTACGACAATAAACAGCTGCAATACACGGCCTTATTTGATGAGCACGAGCTGCTCGAGCAATCACATCAAGAGCAACGCGATGAAGCGCAGCATTTTAAAACTCGCTTTAGCGAGCAAGAAAAACAAAGTGTTCAATACAACCATTTTTGGCGTAAAGCCGAAGGCGAACTTAGTGCCTTGCGAGAGCAATATAACCAGCGCGATATTGAGCTTAATAATATGCGAACTACGCTTGAGCAAAAGCAGCAAAACTTTACCGAGCAGCTTGCACAAATCGAGCAAAGCAAAAATGTGCTTAAAAAAGAGTTTGAAAACCTAGCTAATAAAATTTTAGAAGAAAAATCGCAAAGCTTTAAAACGCTAAATCAAGAAAGCATTGAGCAACTATTAAAGCCAGTTCAAGGGGAGCTAAAAGGCTTTAGAGATAAAATGGAATCGATTCACGTTGAAGACTTAAAACAACGTGCTGCCCTTAAAACTGAACTACTGCACTTGCAAGCTAAAAGCCAAGCTATTACCGAGCAAGCCGATAAGCTTAGTAATGCCTTACAAGGGCAAAAAAAGACCCAAGGTAATTGGGGCGAACTAATGCTCGAAAACGTACTCGACAGCGCAGGCCTTCGCGCGGGTACTGACTACAAACGCGAAGTATCGTTTAATACCGAAGACGGTCGACTGCGCCCCGACGTAGTGGTGTATTTACCTCAGGGCCGCCACTTAGTGATTGACGCTAAAACATCGCTAAATGCTTATACCCGCTACGTTAATGCCGAAAACGAGCTAGAGGCTAGCCAAGCAATTAAAGAGCATGTAAATGCTGTTACCGCGCGTATTAACGAGCTTGCCAGTAAATCGTACGATCGTCTCCCAGGTATAAATTCGCCTGAAGTAGTTATTATGTTTGTGCCTATAGAATCTGCATTTGTTGAGGCGCTTAAATATCAAAGCGATATTTACCAACAAGCTATCGAAAAAAACATTTTAGTTGCTACACCAACGACTCTGCTTACAAGCCTAAATATTGTTAAACAGCTGTGGCGCTTTGAAGAGCAAACTAAATACTCTAAAGAGCTGGCGAATCGTGCAGAGCGCTTTTATAACAAGCTCAATGGCTTTTTAACGAGTATGGAAGGTGTTGGCAAGCAACTAGACCGCGCCAAAGAAAGCTACGATAAAGCCTTTTCTCAGCTTTACCGTGGTAAAGGTAACTTAATTAAACAAGCTTCAGAATTTAAAGAGCTAGGTGTATCGGTTCAAAAAGAGTTACCAAACGACAGCGTAGAAAAAGCCCAATTAGAGCTAGATTAAATTCGATTTATCTCTACTGTTTTATACATTAAAAGGAAGGTTAATGGTTTCTCCATTACTCAATTCGCAAAGGTTAGCGTTAACCCCTATTAATTATGAGGATAGAGACGCTATTTTTGCTCTTGGTACTGTGGAGCAAAAATAGCGTTATTTAAGTTTTATGGCTGAAAAGCTAGCAAACGCTGAGGCAAAAGTAATTGAATACATAGACGTATATTACGTAGAAACATTATTTTTGGGCGCAAGTTCTCATACTATTGCGGTTGGTTGGCCTCTAGTGCCTGCCAACTTAAAAAAGCTTTATATCAATTTTCATGGTAAAGCGCCGCAAAACTAATACAACTAAAGCTCACATGTACTCGCTTACGCCTTTAATACTCCACCTCATTCAATAACTCATTTATTTTTTCATCGCCAATACACTCTCCATTAGACCAACTTGCATTAAGCAGTGTAATTAAATTACCAATACGCTCTGACTTACGCTGTAGCTGCTCAATTAGTGCATTAGCTTCATGTTGTTTTTGAGTGAGGCGCTCAATAATGGCGTTGTGATCTAGCTCCTCATTAGGCTTACGCAGGGAGGGGATTTCTTCAAGCGAAAACCCTAAACTTTGTGCAAACTTAATCATTTTAAGCTGCTCTACACTGGCTTTGTCGTATTGCCTATACCCGTTATTATTTCGCGTACCGTGTGGCAGCAGCCCTATACTTTCGTAATACCGTATGGTGCTTGCTGCAATACCTGAGTGCTTAGCTAGTTCACCTATTTTCATTATTGCCTCTACTATAAAAAAAGCGGGTTGACCTTAAAGCTGACTTTAAGGTTATAGTGCCTGTAATGTCAATTTATGGTTTATATGTATGTCTGAGTTTGAACAATCTGCTGTATTTACGCCCTTTACCCTACCAAGCGGTTTAACGCTTAAAAACCGAGTAGTAAAAGCCGCTATGGAAGAGAACCTTGCAGAGGCCGACCTAACGCCATCGCAAGTGCTTAAAAATGTATACAATGAATGGGCCAAAGGTGGTTGCGGGTTAATTATTACCGGCAATGTTATGGTTGACCACCTTGCAATGACAGGGCCAGGCGGCCTTGCCCTTGAGCAGCAAACCGATATAGCGCCTTTTGCAGAGCTTGCTCGTTTAGGGCAGCAAAACGACTGTAAAATTGTGATGCAAATAAATCATCCTGGCCGCCAAGTATTTAAAAAAATGGGCGGTAAAGCGCTAAGTGCCTCTGATATTGCGCTTAATATGGGTAAGCACTCTCACTTATTTGCCCAGCCAACAGCTATGGATAAGAGCGAGATTAGTGATGTTATCGCTCGTTTTACCCATACAGCGCAACAGGCCGAAAAAGCAGGTTTTAATGGCGTGCAAATACACGCTGCACATGGCTATTTATTAGCGCAGTTTTTATCTCCACTAACTAATAAGCGTGATGACGAATGGGGCGGTAGCCTTGAGAATCGCGCGCGATTATTACTTGAAATAACACGCAGTATTAAAGCGCAATGCAGCGCCGGTTTTTCGGTATCGGTTAAGTTAAACTCAGCCGATTTTCAGCGCGGCGGCTTTGAGCCGCGTGATGCGCAAGCAGTTGTTAATATGCTTAGTGCATTAAAGCTTGATTTTGTAGAGCTTTCAGGCGGCAGTTACGAAGCACCCGCAATGCAAGGAACAACGGGTGATGAACGTACGCTTGCGCGTGTGGCGTACTTTTTGGAATTTGCCAAAGCAATTAGTGAGCAATCAACCATACCCATTATGACCACCGGTGGTATTAGCCGGTTAGATGTGGCAAATAAAGTAATTAGCTCAGGCGTAGCGCTCGTTGGTATGGCCACAGCACTGGCCTATCAGCCAGATTTAGTTAATAGCTGGCAAGCACAGCCAACGCAAAACCTGCTTATGCCGCGTGTTACCTTTAAAGACAAAACCCTTGCAGGGCTTGCCACTATGGCGCTGGTAAAAAGGCAAATTCGCCGAGTGGGCCAAGGCAAACGCGTTAAAGCAAATGCCTCGGCTATTTTTACTTTAATAAGTGACCAAATACGCGCTGCAAAGCTTACAAAGCGCTATCGAAAACGCTTTGCAAAAGAGCTAAATTAATTAGCTCTAGTTTAAACTGATATTTTCTATGCCACACTTGAAAGCGTTGATTGATGGGCGCTTGCATATGCCCAGTTAACGCACTCTTGCGCTAAAATAGCGATGGTATCTAGGCAGGTGTCTGGCGAGTGTTTGGCTTGTTCATTTAACACAAGCGGTATTTCGGTACAGCCAAACAACACGCAGTCAGCACCTTGAGCAAGCATTAAGTCGTATGCCTTGCTTAACAAGTGGCGACCTTTATTTAAATCGCCCGCTTTTACGGCGGTTATCCCATCCATTATGGCTGCTTGTTGTTGAGTGTTTGGTTCAACAAAATCAATATTGTGCTGCTTAAACGCATTTTGGTAAATGCCCATATTAAGCGTAGCGGTAGTGGCTAAAATACCAACCTTTTGTTTGCCCGTGGCTTTTACTTGTTTTATAACGCTTTTTACAATGCTAATGGTGTGTACATCGGCATTTTTAGTGAGCGCGTCGTACCAGTAATGCGCGGTATTACACGGAATAACAATACAACTTACACCTAAACTTGTTAGCTCTTTAAAGCCTTTTTTAAGCTCAAAAAATGGGTTTTCATCTTCAAGACCCATTAAAAACTTTGTTCTGTCAGGAATTTGCGGGATATTCCTTATAAACATAGGTATATGCTCTTGATCATTTTTAGCGGGCGATAGCGCAATTACCTGATTCATAAATGAGGCGGTAGCTAAAGGCCCCATTCCACCTAATACGCCAAGAGTTCTAAGCATGATTGCATTCCGGTTATTGAGTTTATAGGCGTAATTTATAGTGTTTTATTTAGTTTGAATAATGCTATTATTTTACCACCCATGCACAAATTGCATAACTAAGTGGTCGCTATGAATATTGAAAGTAAATGGTTAGAAGATTTTTTAACGCTCTCGCACACAAAAAGCTTTTCGCAAGCGGCAAAGCTTAGGCATATTACGCAACCTGCATTTAGTCGGCGTATAAAAGCCCTTGAAGACGCCCTTGGCGCAGCCCTAATCGACCGAGAAAACTTGCCTATTACCCTTACCCCAAGCGGTAAAATATTTCATATAACGGCGCGTAATTTAGTTAACCAAATGAATACCTCGGTTAGTATGCTTGAGGAGTTATCGGTGCAGCAAAATTATTCTGTAAAGGTAGCGGCCGCACATTCTTTAGCGAGTTTTTTAACCTTACAACTCGCTAACTTTCAAACGCAAGATGAGCGCGACATTGTACTTAATTTAGAGGCTATAGACGTAGATAAAGCCACCGAAGCGCTAGAGCAAGGTGAATGCGACTTACTTATTGCCTTTGATAACGAACGCCTTAAACTGCCGCCGTTTAGTCATCAAAAAATAGGTAATGCTAAGTTGTTACCTGTTAGCGCCTGTGACGAGCAAGGCAAAGCCTTATATAACCTAGAAAGCGCAGCGCCTATACCGCATTTAGCCTACAGCCTCGACTCCTACATGGGTCGGCAGTTAGAGCCTATTATATCGGGCGCTAAGCTTAAAAAGGTGTTTGTTTCATCCATGACTGAGCTTTTAAAAGTGCACGCTGTAGCGGGCAATGGTATTGCCTGGCTGCTCGACTACGTTATATCAAACGAGCTTAAAAATAATACCTTGGTAGTTGTAGGGAGTGAGCACCATTGCGTGCCAATAACTTACTATGCGTATAGGTATCATGCGGCTTTGCACCCCGGTGGCGAAAGTGTGTGGAATAAATTAACTGAGCTAAATATAACCTAACTGTAAACCCCCGTTACAGTTAATAAGGTATTATTAATTTAAAACGATAACAGCTATGTGCAATGAAATTTTAATTATTTACCTGTTTTATTATGGAATTTTATTTCCATAATAATTGGGTGTTTTGTCTCTTTTTTAATACTCTTGATAAGGCCAAAATAGCGTCATCAACACAGAGTATTAACTAGCTAACGAGGCAACTCCCATGAAAGCAATTGGATATCAAAAAAGTTTACCTATCGAAAACGAATTATCATTACAAGACATTGAACTTGAAACGCCAACAGCACACGGCCACGATATTTTAGTAGAAGTTAAAGCGGTATCGGTTAACCCGGTTGATTTTAAAATTCGCCAAGCAATGCCAGCAGCTGAGGGCGAGTATAAAGTAATTGGTTGGGATGCAACTGGGGTTGTTAAATCGGTTGGCGAAAACGTATCGCTTTTTAAGCCAGGCGACAAAGTATGGTACGCAGGCGACATTACGCGCTCAGGCAGTAACGCGCAGTTTCAGTTAGTTGACGAGCGTATTGTTGGCTATATACCAAGCTCGCTTTCGTATGGCGAAGCCGCAGCATTGCCGCTTACCAGCATTACTGCGTGGGAATTATTGTTTGACCGTTTAAACGTAGCTAAAAATGATGATTCTAAAAGCATTTTAGTTATTGGTGCCGCCGGTGGGGTGGGCTCAATAATGGTGCAGCTGTTAAAGCAGCGTACTAAATTAAATATTATTGCTAGTGCTTCTCGTGCTGAAACAATTTCGTGGTTAGAAGATTTAGGTGCCGATACCATTGTTAATCACCGTAACCCGTTAAGTGAAGAATTTGCAGCTAAAAACTTAAGCGAAGTGGATTACGTAGTAAGCTTAAACAATACAGAGCAGCACTTACCTGAAATTGAAAAAGTAGTGAAGCCACAAGGTCAATTTGCCCTTATTGATGACCCTGAAACACTTAATATTGTGCCATTTAAAAACAAAAGCGTGTCGGTACACTGGGAGCTTATGTTTACTCGCTCGTTATTTAAAACCGACGACATGCAAGAGCAACACGTTATTTTAAACAACGTAGCCACTATGATTGACCAAGGGCAAATTAAAACCACGGTAGGTGAGCACTTAGGTAAAATTAACGCAGCCAATTTACGCAAAGCGCATCAGCACCTTGAATCGCAAACCGCTAAAGGTAAAGTGGTGTTAGAAGGCTTTTAAGGCCTTTAGCTAATATGGTTTTTTTGAGTATACCCAAGCCCCTAACGGGGCTTTTTTGTGGCTATTATTTATATAACTGATTGTAATTAGGAATATGCTTTACCCAAAATGCAGGGCTGCCAATATACTCTTGTACAGTTTTTATAAATTCGCTCACCAGTGGTGTTTGTTTACGGTGAGGATACAGCGCATAAATACCGGTGCCCGATGCGCTGAGCTTATAATTAGTTAATAGCGGCACTAGCCCCATTTCGTCTATGGGTTTTTCTAGGTTAAATAAATCTAGCATCACATACCCTAAGCCCGCTTTTGTGGCATCAAGCATGGCGCGTACATCGCTTACCTTATAGTTGCCTTTCATTTTGTGAGTTTTGTATTCATCACCATGTGGCTGAGAGCTTAATTTAATTTGATCTAGGCTTACATCGCCATTGCCATAAACCACCGCAGGTAAGGCGATAAGTTCTTCGGGTGTGCTTGGCATACCATGGCGTGCAATAAAGTCATTAGAAGCAACCAAAGCAAAGTGCATGTCAGATATTTTTTTTGCCATTAGATTGGAGTCATTCAATTTGCCAATTCTAAATGCTAAATCGTAATGATCGGCAATAATATCGTTGCGCTTATCATCAAGCATGAGGGTTATTTTTACCTCAGGGTATTTTTGCATAAATAAATTAATGGCAGGCTGCACATACTGCTGCCCAAAAAACATGCCCGAGGTAATGCGCAAAATACCTTTAGGTTTTGCTTGGTAGGAGTCTGCAATGCTATGAATATCACTGAGCGTATCAATTAAAATATGCGCTTGCTGGAGTATTTCCTCCCCTGCGGAGGTAAGCGAAAACGAGCGCGTAGAGCGATTAAGTAACTGAATACCTAAACTGCTTTCTAGCTTTTTAATTTGCTTTGAAAGCGATGAGTTGTCCATATCGTGCAGGGCCGCGGCTTTTGCAAATGAGCCTTGCTGTACTACATCAACAAATAACGCTAATTGGTTGGTGATTGACATCTCACTCTCCTAAATCCCAATAAGGTGTATCGGTGTAATAATTGCTCGCAAAATCAACAAACGCGCGCACTTTACTGGGTAAAAACTGCCTGTTTGCGTACACCATATAAAGCCCTATTGGCTCAGGCTCGTAGTCTTTTAATATACGTACTACTTTACCCTGTGCCAGCGCCTCACCAGCTATAAATGTTGGCTGCATGGCAATACCGCCACCTGCTATAGCGGCATTGAGTAGCAGGTCGCCATTGTTAGCAACTAGGTTACTTTCAAGCTTTAACTCGTTTTTAAGCTCGTTCGTTCCACGTAGCTTTTTGGTAGGCTCGGTGTGTGCGTAGCGTAAATAGTTATGCGATTGCAGCTCTTCTAAGGTAGTAGGCGTGCCGTGCTGCGCTAAATAAGAAGGAGAGGCAAACACCGCTAACCTAATAGGCGCTATTTTTTTAGCAATAAGTGATGAGCTTTTTAAAACCCCAATGCGCAGCGCTATATCAATACCTTGCTCAACAATATCAACAAACTGGTCGGTAAGGTTTAGATCTAATTTTAAATTTGGATAGCGCTTTTGAAACTCAACCAATAGCGGTGCTAAGTGCTTTACCCCAAACGACATAGGGGCACTAATACTGAGCACACCAGAGACATTTTCGTTTAGGTTATCGAGCGAATTTTCCATGTCGTCTATATCGTCTAGCACCTGTAAGCAGCGGGTAAAATAGTGATCTCCCGCCTCGGTAGTGCTTACTTTGCGCGTGGTGCGGTGCAGTAATCGGGTAGCAAGCCCCTCTTCTAGCGCAGACACATACTTGCTCACAAGTTGCGGCGATATGTCGAGCTTATCGGCAGCTTTAGAAAAAGACCCCTCTTGTACAACACTTACAAAAGTCTTCATGGTGGTTAGCTTATCCATTATTAGCAATGCCTTGTTTATAATTTTTAAATAAAGATCGTATTAATTATGTTTATAAAAACAGTTAAAGTCCACACATCGCATTTTTGCACAGTTAGTGAGTTTTTATAGCGTTATAAACACATTTTTTTGCGTAAATAACTATTTATTTACAACAAAATGGAGTTAATACGTGCTACTGCAGCAATCACGCTTCTTTTTATCCATTCTAACGCCAAGTCGGGTTTATTAATAATGCAGTATCGCTGTACGTGAATAAGCACGCTTATATTTTTATTAATGACTAAGAGATAAAGCCATGAAAAGATTAAACAACAAAGTAGCCATCGTTACTGGTGCTGCACAAGGTATTGGCGCTGCTTATGCAAAAGGTTTAGCTCAACAAGGCGCTAAAGTTGTGCTTGCTGATTTAGCCGACCCAAGCGCAGCCGTAGCTGAAATTATTGCCGCTGGCGGCCAAGCAATAGGCTGCAAAGTAGATGTAACGAATAGTGAATCGTTAGATGCCATGGTAAAACAAACCGAAGCTGAATTTGGCCCGGTTGAAATATTAGTTAACAATGCCGCTATATTTGCTGCGCTTGAGCTTAAGCCATTTTGGGAAATATCTGAAGACGAATGGGATTTAGTTATGCGCGTAAATGCACGCGGGCCTTTTCAGTGTACCAAAGCAGTGTTGCCTAGCATGCGTAAATTAGGTCGTGGTAAAATCATTAACATTGCATCGGGTACATTTTTACGCGGTGCACCTATGTTTTGCCATTATGTGGCATCTAAAGGCGCGGTTGTTGGGCAAACACGTGCGTTGGCCACTGAGCTTGCTAACGATAATATTTTAGTTAACTGCCTATTAGTTGGCTTAACCGAAAGCGAAGGCGTTAAAAATAACGCACAGTTTGATAAAGCTAAAAATAGCACACTAGGCTCACGAGTAATTAAACGTGCAATGGATCCTGAAGACTTACTTGGCCCTATTTACTTTTTAGCCAGCGAAGACAGCGATTTTATGACCGGGCAATGTATTAACGTTGATGGTGGTGCAATTAACTACTAACACGCCTGATTGCTTATTTAGTGTTAATTTAAAAGCCGATGTTTACGCATCGGCTTTTTAACGTAGGGGCAAATAAAAATCAGTTTAACAATACTGTATTTATAATATCTCAATGGGCGCTTTATTTATTAACAAAATAAAAGCCAATAAAATGAGGGTATATTAATAAAACCCTTAGGTATTACCATGGCTCAACCTGCACTATTTATCTCTCACGGTTCACCTATTATGGCCGTACAGCAATCGCCAACGTCTGACTTTTTAAAAGCGCTTGGCAAGTCACTCAACACCCCACGCGCTATTGTTATATTTTCGGCGCACTTTGATATGGCCCACGATGAAGCGGCTCATAACATTGTAATAACCGCAGGGCGTGCGCCTGAAACCATTCACGACTTTTACAATTTTCCTGCGCATATGTATAACATTAAATACCCAGCTCCAGGTCATCCTGAGCTTGCGGGTAATATTGCAACGCTATTTAAAAATAAAGGCATTACAGCAATACTTGATGAACGCCAAGGCTGGGATCATGGTGTATGGATACCACTGCGCTTAATGTACCCGCAGGCAAATATTCCTATTGTACAAGTGTCTATAAATACTCAATTAGGCGCAAAAACCATGTATGAATATGGGCAGTTACTTGCCCCACTTCGCGATGATAATATATTAATTATTGGCTCTGGCGGCATTAGCCACAACCTACGAGAAGTGTTTAAAACCCCTGCTACACCTAACCGTGTACAAAGGGTAAAAGCGTTTACCCAATGGGTTGAGCACGCGCTTTTAGCGCAAGACACGCCCGCACTTTTAAATTACTTAGCCGATGCACCCCATGTGTTATTTAACCACCCTACCCAAGAGCATTTTTTACCACTCTTTGCTGCTATGGGCGCAGGCGGCAAGCAAGTTGAAAAACTCTTTAGTGATATTGAAATGGATATTTTAGCGCTTGATACCTATAAGTTTTATTAATTTTAATCAGTACAGTGCAAGCACCTTGTGTTTTTTTAATCAAAGTGTAATGGGGGTTTACAAAGCGTATGTTGGGTTAAGAGCAGTAAAGTCCAACATAAAGTTATAAAGTGGGCTTTAACGCAGCTTTTCAATGTAATTAGGTGTGGCGCTATTTTTATGCGCGTCACCATAAATAATTGGTGACGGGTAGTATTCTGCGTCTAACTGTATGGTAGAGGCAACATCTTCACCAAAATAATCAGCAATAAAAGCAAGGCACATATCCATACCTGCTGAAACACCCGCACAAGACCAAATATTGCCATCTTTTACAAAGCGATCTTCAACTACGGTTACAGTGTTATCTTTTTTAAGGTGCTCTAAAAAAGCCCAGTGGGTGGTTACTTTTTTATGCTTAAATAGCCCCGCTTTTTGCATTAAATACATACCAGTGCAAATAGATAAAACACTGTGGCAGTTTTCAGCTGTTTTTTTAAGGTAATTAATAACGTCAAGGTCTTCCATTGCTATACGTGCACCACTACCGCCAGGTACAAATAATACATCGGGCTGCACTGGGTCAGTAAAATGATAATCGGCACTAAAACGCATGCCGTGCTCACCTGAGGGAGTCATAGAATTTAGCGATATTAATTTGGGTTTTTCACATAGCCCCTTTTCTGCCAGCAGGCCTATTAGTTCCCAAGAACCAACTAAATCCAGCTCTTCAGCTTTGTCATAAATTAAAAAATATATTTTCATACTATGTTATTTAGTCCTTTAATTTGTATCGTTTTTAAATAATAGGCGCTGCAATCGTGTTGTAAACTTTATTAATTTGAGCAATCGTTCAAAGTAAGTTAAGCTCAAAACGATTAACTTACAAGTATCTTAAATTTATTGGGAGCAAACATGGCAACCACACTCGCATTTGACGTATACGGTACGCTTATAAACACTCACGGCGTGCTATCTTTACTTGAAGATATGATAGGCGATACCGCGCAAAAATTTTCAAATACATGGCGCGAAAAACAATTAGAGTATTCGTTTAGGCGTGGGTTAATGCAAAACTATATTCCGTTTTCATTATGTACAAAACATGCCCTCGATTACGCGTGTTTAGCGCATAAAACGCAGCTCAGTGATGATCAAAAGCAGCAATTGCTTGAGCAGTATAAAATTTTACCCGCCTTTGACGATGTTAAAAAAGGCCTTGAGCAACTTAAAGCGCAAAATTACCGATTGTTTGCATTTTCTAATGGCGCTGCGGACGCGGTTAATAAATTGCTCGAAACTGCAGGTATTAGTGAGCTTTTTGAAGGTGTAGTAAGTGCCGACGATATGAAAACATTTAAGCCAAACCCAGGTGTTTACAGCCATTTCTTACGCGAGACCAATTCAACGGGCGCAAACACGTGGCTTATTTCGAGTAACCCGTTTGATATTACCGGCGCTATTTCACATGGTATGCGCGGAGCATGGATAAAACGCTCTGAGGATTCTATTTTTGATCCGTGGGAAATTCAGCCAACCACCGTAGCCACCGATCTAGTGGATTTAAAAAATAAGCTTGAAGATATCAATTAAGCTGCATTTTTACTTTTATATCCCTCTTTAGCACTTAAGGTTTAACCGAGTTGTAAAGGGGGCTTACTTCTTATAGTGGTACTGCCCACTTATAATACGTTCGCTTTTTGCTACCTCCTCCCATTTCTCAACTCTTATATTTTAACTATCGCACTATTTTACAAACTGTCATTATTTAGCACGCATTTTGGCACCTTCTCATAGCTCATTTTATACACTTTGTTAGTTTTAAAAGTAATTCCTTATAACTAATCAGTCACTCCTAATTGTGAAAATAAACCTATATCTAACCCTTAATCATTATTGTAAATGCAAATTGTTACTATTAAGATCCTCAACCCCAATACAAGTACAACCAAGGAGCGAATATGTCACAATTACAATCGGCGCAGCTCAGCCCTGTCGAAAATAAAGCAATATTTGAGCAAAACGGGTTACCTCCTCAATTTAATCTCGATCAGTTTATTAACTACCAAATAGCGTCGTTGCAAGGGCTTTCGGCTGTACAACAAGCTATGGCTAAAGCGCAAAAGCCGTTTTCTGGCGTGTCTGTTAATACGCTTGCCGCCACTGTAAATGATGTCGATTTAGCCAAACCTCTTGCTGATTTTCCTGCAGTATTAAACGAGCTTAAAAGTGTGTATTTAGATCACGCTGTGTATTTTCATCATCCGCGTTATATGGCGCATTTAAATTGCCCCGTTACGTACCCTGCGGTTGTAGCAGAGCACATCATTGGCGCAATCAATACGTCGGTAGACACCTGGGATCAAAGCGCTGGCGCGACCCTTATTGAACAAAAATTAATAGATTGGAGCTGTGAAAAAGCAAAGCTGCCAAGCACTGCCGATGGCGTTTTTACCAGTGGTGGTACGCAATCGAACTTAATGGCTATGCTTGTTGCTCGCGAAGTCGCAGTGAGCCGCTATGCACCTAATCATGAAGTAAAACTGCAAGGCTTGCCTGAAGTAGCCTCACGTTTTCGTATTTATTGCTCTAAGGTTGCGCATTTTAGTATTCAAAAGGCAGCGGCATTACTGGGCCTTGGTTATAACGCGGTAGTGCCCGTGGCTACAAACAATAAAATGCAAATGGATATGGACGCACTTAACCACGCAATTGCGGATTCTAAAGCTAAGGGCGAATTACCTATCGCTGTGGTAATTACCGCAGGTACAACCGATTTTGGCTCAATTGACCCTGTTGAAGACATAGCAAAACTTGCTAAAAAAGAGCAGCTTTGGTGCCATGTTGATGGCGCATACGGCGGCGGATTATTGGTAAGCGAGCATCACCGAAGTGCTTTAAACGGCATAGAACAAGTAGATTCAATTACCATTGATTACCATAAATCGTTTATGCAACCGGTTAGCTGCAGTGCTTTTTTATTAAGTGACAAACGCCACTTTAGCCATATTACCCTTTACGCCGACTATCTAAACCCGCTTGCTGAGGCCGGCAATGGTACGCCAAATTTAGTTGATAAAAGCTTACAGACCACACGCCGTTTTGATGCCCTAAAGCTTTGGTTAACACTGCGCACCATGGGTGAAGCGCCACTTGGTCGAGCGTTTGATAAAGTAATTGGTCTTGCTCGTCAAACCCACATTGTACTTAACGACCACCCAGATTTTGAAGTTATAAATTACCCAGAACTTAGCGCATTGGTATTTCGCTTTGCACCAGAGGAGCTAAAACATAACCCCGATTTACTCGACACCCTAAACCTGCACGTACGCCAAACATTCTTAAATACTGGTGAAGCCATGATTGCGCGCACCAAAATTAACGGCCGTCATTACCTTAAATTTACGTTACTTAATGCCCAGTGCCAATTGAGCGATGTGCGCGCCGTGCTTGAACAAATTAGCACTATTGCGTGGCAAACGTATAAGGAGCAAAAATAATGAGTAACCAACCTTATGACTTTATAGCCATTGGCCTTGGCCCGTTTAATTTATCGTTAGCGTGTTTAAGTGAGCCACTGGAGGGCGTGAAAAGCTTATTTTTAGAGCAGCGTAGCCAATTTGATTGGCACCCCGGAATGATGCTAGAAGGTGTTACTTTACAAACGCCGTTTATGTCTGACTTGGTGACTCTTGCAGACCCTACCAGTAAGTACAGTTTTTTAAATTATGCCAAGCTTAATAATCGCTTATACCCATTTTATATTCGCGAGAGCTTTTTTTTACTGCGTAAAGAATACAATCTCTATTGCCAGTGGGTGTGCTCGCAGCTTAGCAACGTAAGCTTTGAGCAAAGTGTAACTCTGGTTAAGTTTTGCCAGCAAAGTGAGTGCTATACTGTTACCTGTAAAACCCCAAATGGGGAGCAGCACTATGTTACGCGCCACTTAGTGCTTGGCACCGGCCCTGCCCCATATATTCCTGATTGCGCAGTGCAAAGTAATTCTAATAACGTACTGCACAGTAGCGATTTTTGCCACCGCCTTGATGAGCTAAAAGCGGCTAAACGCGTTACGGTTGTAGGGGCTGGGCAAAGTGCGGCTGAAATTTATCACACCTTATTACAACAAGCTGTGCCAAACGGTTTGCAACTAGATTGGATTGCGCGTTCGCCGCGTTATTTTCCGCTGGAATACACTAAACTCACCCTTGAAATGACCTCTCCTGAGTATGTAGATTACTTTTATAATTTAAAAACTGAGCAACGAGATTGGCTTAATCAAAATCAAAAAAACTTATTTAAAGGCATTAATGGCGATTTAATTAATGACATTTTTGACACCCTTTACGCGCAAAGCCTAGATGGGCCCATTTCTACCACATTTAAAACTAACAGCAAGCTTACCAATACACGTAAAAGTGCTGGTCGCTTAGTCACTGAGTTTTATCATCAAGAGCTAAATGAAGCCTTTGAAATAAAAACCGATTACTTAATTTGTGCCACGGGCTTTAAATACAAGCGCCCTGCTTTTTTAAACCCCATTGCACAGCAACTCCCAGAAGATGAGCAAGGCCGCTACTTAGTTAGCCGCGAGTATGCAATAGATAGCGAACAAAAACGTATATTTGTACAAAATGCAGAGCAGCACACCCATGGTTTTGTAACCCCCGATTTAGGCATGGCGTGTTATCGCAACAGTATAATTTTGCGCGAAATACTCGGTTATGCGCCGTATCAGGTTGAGCAAAAAATTGCTTTTCAGTGTTTTGATTTAAGCGATGTAGAAACCCATTCACAGCAAAAGAGTAACGCCGCATGAGTTTACGTTTAGCGCTTATTTTGCTTACGGTTATTTCGGTAGTGTGCGACACCTTATTACTGCCGTTTTATCCGCAATTTTTTGCCAGCGAATTTTCTGTAAGTAACCCCACACTTATTGGCGTGTTTGTAGCTAACTGTTGTATTACCGTTATGCTCGCGCTGCCACTGTGGGCAAAGGTTGCCAAAAAATACCACGAGCTGGCTCTTTGGCTTGTAACGCAAGTGATTGCTGCCTGCTTTGGTTTGCTTTGTTATTTTGCAACTAACGTGTGGGAGTTTTGGTTTTATTATCAGCTTATGTTGGTGCTTAAAGCCAGTTACCTGCTTATTTACCCGTTTGCACTGCGTTTAGAGCAGCAAAGTAAGCACCTTTCTATTATTGGCTTGTTTTCGGTACTTATGCACTTTGGTGCTATTGGCGGCGCGTTAGTGGGCGGGTACTTTTTTAGTATAAATACACCGCGTTATGCATTGTTATTAAGTGCTGCGGGCGATGTAATACAAGTGCTGCTGTGCGCCTATTTAATGGTGAGCTTAAAGTTAGGTATTTATCAGCACGCGATTGAAAGCGAAAAACCACGTACTCGTACACCGTATTTTATTTGGCAATTTTGCTTTATAAGCGTGGTTGTTTACTTTAGTGCGTTTTTAATTAGGCCGTTTTTTACTACCCATTGGCAAGGAATGAGCGCACAAAGCAGTGCATTCCAAAGTGCGCTTGTGTACGCCATTCCTGCTTTTGCAGCCCTACTTATGCTGTTGTTTAACCACTTTCGGCAGCACTTACCTTTTCCTACGCTTAGCCGCACCAGTACATTGTTGTGTGCTCTTATTTTTGGCGCTATTGGGCTTTATTTACAGGCGCAAGAGTCGGTGTGGTTAGTTGTCAGCTCTCGCGTTTTATACGGTATAGCGCTATTTCAGGTCATGGTTTTATTAGAAGTGATGCTATTTGCTAAAAGCGAGCCTGCTCACTACGGCAGTGATTTTGCCAAAGTGCATGTTGCGCAAAATATTGGCGTTATTTTAGCGTCGTTATTAGTGGGTATGAGTGTGGAATATTTTAATACCACCGTGCCTTTTTACTTTGCTGCCATTGGCTTTGCAAGCCTTGGCGCTATTTTGCTATGGCGCGTTAAATTTGTTAGCCAAGCTGCACACACAGCCACTTAATAATTAAAAAGATTTAGGAGTTTTTATGTATTTTTCATCTTTTGTAACCACGTTACAACACACAGGTAATGTGACTATGCGGTTACTACAGCAAAGCGATATGCCCATAATTTGCCAGTGGCTTACACTACCTTACGCCCATTTTTGGGGTATGAGTAAACACACCCCCGAGCAAATGTGCAGCGCCTACCAAGATATAATTAACAACCCGCACCATCATGCCTATGTTATTGAGCAAAATAATGAGCTGCTTGCCTTAGTTGAGCTTTACAGCCCAAAGCACGACAAACTACTCGCAGCTGCCTATGAGGTACTGCCAAACGATACCGGCATGCATATTTTACTTGCCCCAAATACACAGCCTAAACGCCATTTTAGTTTTGAAATAATGCAGTGCGTATTGCACAGTATTTTTACTCATAATGCCGATGCACGCGTAGTAGTAGAGCCCGATATTGCCAATAGTAAAATTCATACCTTAAATAAGCGTTTAGGTTTTGTGCATACTAAGCAAATAAACCTTGGTGATAAAAACGCCTACCTTGGGTTTTGTAATAAAGCTGCGTTTGAAACGCACGTTAATTTACATCACAAAGCGCAAACGCCAATAAACACCGACTATATAAAGTTTGACCACTGGCAATGGGCAAACAGGCACTTACAAAGTAAAGCCATTAGCGAGCTGGTACACGAGCGCTTATTGGTTGCAGAGCAAACCCCACAAGGTTTTAAAGTAAATATTGAAGGGGGTTATTTTATATTTAATGGCCGTGCTATGGCGCTTAACCACATAGATATAGACGAGCCAAGCTTATGCTTTTATAACCTTAACAACGAGCAAGTAGAGCTTGATGTACTGCACTTTTTTAGTGTGCAAGGCCCTGCGCTGGGTTTAACTGGCGAGCGTTTAGCCACCTACCTTGAAGAGCTTAACGCCACACTTGCCAGTGCCTGTTATAAACGCGAAAACAACACCCTTAGCGCAGCCGAACTAGCGCAATTAGGGCTACAACAAATAGAGGCCGCAATGAGCGAAGGCCACCCTGCGTTTGTGGCTAATAATGGCCGTATTGGTTTTAGCAAAACCGACTTTTTACGCTATGCGCCAGAGGTGGGTAAACCGTTTAAAGTATTGTGGTTAGCGGCGCATAAAACAGTATGTGATTTTGCTTATAGTGAATACTTTAGTGATTACCCAAGCCATATTAGTGGTGAGCTTGATTTAACCACCCGTGATGCGTTTACCAAAGCGCTAAAAGCGCAAAACCTAAACCCCGACGACTACCTATTAATACCAGCGCACCCGTGGCAATACCAACATAAATTAAGTGTGGTGTTTGCCAACGAGTTTGCTAATAACCGCTTAGTTTACTTAGGTGAAGGCGACGATTTATATCAAGCGCAACAATCTATTCGCACGTTATATAACTGCTCACACCCGCATAAGCCGTATTTAAAAGTGGCGCTGTCTATTTTAAATATGGGCTTTATGCGCGGGCTTTCGCGCGCTTATATGGCGGTAACCCCGGCTATAAATGATTGGGTATTTAATAAAGTAAACTACGACCCCACGCTTAGCGCGTGCAATTTTACTGCACTAAGAGAGTACGCCACCTTAGGGTATGCGCATCATACCTTTGAGCAAAGCGCGTTGGGCGATACACCGTACCGTAAAATGTTTGCCTGTTTATGGCGCGAAAACCCAAACCATAACTTACAAAATAATGAGCAGCTCACCACCATGGCCGCACTACTGCACCTAGATAACAACGGTAAAAGTATGGCAGGTGCATTAATAGATCAAAGTGGTTTAAGCACTCACGCTTGGCTGCAACACTATTTTAACGCCTATCTTATCCCGTTAGTGCATTGTTTTTATGCCCATAAATTAGTGTTTATGCCGCACGGCGAAAACCTTATTTTAAAGCTTAAAAATTCAGTCCCTGTAGGCGCCTACATGAAAGACATAGGCGAAGAAGTCGCGCTGCTTAATAGCACTGAACCTTTACCTGATGAGGTTTCGCGTATTCATATTGCTATGCCAAAAGAGCTTGAATTACTGAGCATATTTACCGATGTATTTGACTGCTTTTTTAGATACCTAGTGGCTATTTTAGTAAGAGAAGAGCGCATTACCGAGCACGACTTTTGGCACGGCGTTGCGCAAAGTGTTAAAGCGTATCAACAGGCTAACCCTGCCTTAAATGCGCGTTTTAAAGAGTATGACTTTTTTAGTGATGAATTTGCACACTCTTGCTTAAACCGCTTGCAGCTTGGCAATAATAAACAAATGGTTGATTTAACCGACCCAGCAGGCAGTTTACAGTTTGCCGGAAGTTTAAATAACCCAGTATCGGCAAAGCTGTATGGCTAAGCCTGTAACCCTTGCGCACTTTTTATTTTGCCCAAGTGAGCCAGCTACTGCGGCTCAACCAAGCTTAGATTTAGTGCGCACATTAGCGATTCATTGCAAGGCGCACTACCCACATGCGCCTGGGCAATTTATTAGTCGGCATTTATATTTGCAGCTTTGTTGGCAAACTATGTATGCCTATTGTTATTGGCATACTTCTAAACAAAATGCACAAAACCCCACGCAATTACAGCTTAAAATTAATGGCGCTTATAGCCGAGGGTTTAACCTCAGCGGTGCGCCTATATTAAGTAAAGCTGAGCAAAACAATGCACTTATTGAGTTTATTAGCTGTGTAGGAAAGTGGATAAATACCGATTATGCGCTGGGTAAAAAAGAGCAAGGACGCTTATTAATCGACACCCTTAACAGCGCATTTGAGCGCGCCCATAGCTTAAATTTAGCAAGCGCTGATCACACTACACATTGCCATCAGCAGCTACACAATTTAATCAGCAATCACTTTAATTTAAACACCCCATTTAAATTAACGGCCGGTCGCTTAACGTGCTGTCGTTATTATTTAGCTGGTTACAGCAAATGCCAAACCTGCCCTAAAAAGGATATTAAAACCAATGAACACACGTCTTAAAACGATAGACCTTGCCCGAGGTGCGAGCGTTTTTATTATGATTTTGGTACACACTTTATGGATGTACTCGAGCACAACGCTTCAAAGTGAGAGCCTATTTGGTGCTGTTATTCATATACTTGGCAAAGGCACCGCCTCGTTTTTGGTGGCAATGGGGCTGTCTATGGCGCTTTCGCGCAGGCAAACCCCCATGTTATTAATTAAGCGTGGTATACAGCTTTTACTCCTTGCTTATTTAATGAATGCGGCAAAATTTTGGCTACCCATTGAGGTATTTAATACCATGCCCGAGGCATTTATAAATGCCTATGGCTGGCAAAGCCCGCTCAGTGCTGGGCAGTTACAATTTATGGTGTTAACTGGTGATATTTTACAACTTGCAGGGGTGAGTTTAGTGCTGTTTGGTGCGCTTAATATTGCCCGCTGGAAAACCACATGGATTGCATGTTTAGCCGTGGCTATTGCACTTGTAAGCCAGTTTGTTAGGGGGCAGCAGTTTGCGCTTTCGCCTTACATTAGCGATTTGTTTTTTGCTAATAACTACCAAGTTTATTTTCCGGTATTTCCGTGGGTAAGCGCTATATTAACCGGCTACGTGCTTGGGCGTGTATATATAAATAGCCAGCATAATGCAGCGTATTTATTTAATGTGTGTGCAAAGTTAGGGGCCGCATTATTAGTGATTGGTTCAGTGTGGTTATTTATTGATTTTAAAGGCCAGTTTGGTAACTTTTTTCACTTAAATGGCGGCGGTATTATTTATTTAATTGGCTTAAATTTATGTGCATTAGCCTTAATAGAATATGCCATTGCCAATAAATTTAATGGCCCTATTACACGCGCTCTTTTATATGCGAGCAAACATGTAACGGCCCTTTACATTATTCAATGGGTGCTAATTTGCTGGCTTATGGGCGTGTTTGGTTATCATACCCAGTCGCTTTGGCCAACGTTGTGCTTAATGGTACTTATGAGCTTATTAACCTTTGCAGTGCACAAAGTGTATTTGCAAGCTAAGCAAACCATACTCGCTATTAAGCAAAAGCCTAAGCGCACAGCATAAATTAAACTCGCTGGCTATAACTGGTAAAGTAATAGCCAGCCATAAAAAACGAACATAAAAAATGAGCAATATACACATGGGCTAAGAGTATATAAAATCTACTTATAACGTGGAGCATACAAAAGGAGTCTATTAAGTAGGTAATGAGTGCAGTCGTGCTTTGCATTTACCACGTTATTTATAAGCAAGATTGTGTATTAGTCAGTTACTTTGTTTTTTTTGGAGTTTAGTTTGAAAGTAGAGCAGCCTGTATTAGGCAAAACTGGCACGTTAATTTTTTTAGTAATTATTAGTGCATTTCCCCCTTTAACTACCGATTTATATCTTCCTGCTTTACCTACTATGGTAGAGAAACTAAATACTAACCAAGCCATGGTTAACTTAACACTTAGCGTATACTTTGCAGCCTACGCCATAGGATTATTGTTTTGGGGCCCACTAAGTGAAAAATTTGGCCGTAAACCTATTTTGCTTATGGGCCTTGGAATATACGTAATAGGCAGTGTGCTTTGTGCGTTATCTAATTTTGTAGAAATGCTTATAGGCGCGCGTTTATTACAAGCCTTTGGCGGAAGTGCAGTAACGGTTGTAGCCACGGCAATAGTAAAAGATTTGTACGATGGCCGCGAGCGAGAAAAAATTATCGCCACTATTATGTCGCTGGTTATTATTGCCCCTATGGTGGCGCCTGTGCTGGGCGCATTGCTATTAAAAATTGCTAATTGGCATATGATGTTTGCTGCTTTAGCCGTGTTTGGCTCGGTGGCTATGTTATTTACCTTTTTTTACCGCGAAACCTTACATACACGCTACGCCGGCTCTGTTTTTCAGTCGTGGGGGCGATTAGCTGTAGTAGTTAAAAACCCGCCATTTTTATCGCTATTGGCTGTTTTTACTATTGTGCCTATGGCGTTAATGTCGTTTTTAGCGGCGGGCTCTTATGTATATATCAACGGTTTTGGTTTGTCTGAACAAACTTTTAGTTACGCCTTTGCAGCGAATGCTGTGTGCGCCTCGTTTGGGCCAACAATTTATATGCGGCTTTCTAAACGTGTATCGCTAAAAAAAATAATTACTGCGAGTTTTTTAACCCTAACAGCATGCGGTATAAGTACCATTTTTATAGGTGGTTTATCGCCTTGGGTATTTGGTGCATTAGCAGCAATAGCCACCCTAACCGTTATTATTACCCGCGTGCCCGGTACTAATTTAATGTTAGAGCAACAAACAACGGACACGGGCTCTGCTGTGGCCGTTATTCAGTTTTGCTCTATGATTGCAGGCGCAATAGGCATGGCGCTTGTATCGCTTAATGCAGAAACATTAATTAAAAACTTAGGTGTTATTCAGCTAAGTATTGGCCTTATAGCGCTTACTTTATGGTTGGTATTTAAAAATAAGGCGTATGTAAGCGCCTATATGTCTAAGGTTTAAACACGCTAAAACCCAAAAAGGCAGTACAGTAAATTAAAGCTGGCTGTACTGCCTTTTTAAAAAATTATTCCCCCGCTTTTATCGCCTCAATTACCGTGTGCATGCGCTTTGCCATTGGCCTGTTACGATGATGACACACATAAATATTTTCGCTGATTGGATTAGCTAAATGGTGCGTTTTTATAAGCGCTGGTTTATTAAATGCGCCCACCGCATAGGCAGGTAAAACAGTAAAACCTAGCCCTAAACTTACCGGCTCGAGTATTAAACTTATTTGGTTAGAAAACCCCGTGCGCTTAATTTGATCAACATGCTCAAACTCGCTGTAGTTTTCGCTAAGTAATAGCTGCGCGTGGTGTTTTGCATCGGGGTGGCCAATAAAGCCAAGCTCACATAAAACCTCCCATGTTGGGTTTTTAATATGTGCGGGGGTTACTAATAATAAAGCTTCTTGGCCAATTTTGTGGCTGGTAACTTCGCTAAGCGTGGGGGCTTGGGTTAAAAAGCCTATGTCGGCACTGTGGTTTGCTACAGCTTGCTCTACACTGGTATTAGGTGCAAAGCGATAATCAATATTAAGCTCGGTATGCTCAGCCTGTAATGCTAATAATTGGCTATAAAATTGTAGCCCACAACTACCAGGCGATTGTATTTTTACTAGGCCGCTGTAGGGCGAGTCATCTTTTAATTGTTGTTCTAAAAATTGCCATTCTTTTAATAACAAACTGCCTTGCTGATACAGGTTTTGCCCATGCACGGTAAGGGTAAATTGTTTGCCGTGGCGCTCTAATAGCGCGCAGTTTACTTGCTGCTCTAGCTTTTTAATATGCTGGCTTACGCCTGATTGGGTCATAAATAAGCGTTCGGCGGTTTGGGTAAAATGATTTACCTCAACCAACGTACAAAACGTGTTTAACCATGTCGGGTTTATCATTACAAAACGTACTCAAAATGATGATTAATGATAATTTTACTTAATAAGTACGGGTTCGTAAACTAACTCCATCAACTAATCACAGTTAAAGAGGAAGCATTATGAGTCATACATATCCACGTAGTTTTTCGCACATTGGTATTTCAGTACCAGATGTTGAAAAAGCCGTAGAGTTTTACACTAAGGTGATGGGCTGGTACACCATAATGGAGCCTACCGTGATCACTGAAGATAACAGCCCCATTGGCGAAATGTGCACCGATGTATTTGGTCCAAATTGGGAAAAATTTAAAATAGCGCACCTTTCAACAGGCGACCGTATTGGTGTAGAAATTTTTGAATTTAAAGACCAAGAAAACCCTAAAGACAACTTTGAATACTGGAAAACCGGTATCTTCCATTTTTGTGTACAAGACCCAGATGTAGAAGGCTTAGCGGATCGCATTGTTGCTGCAGGTGGTAAAAAACGTATGCCAGAGCCACGTTACTACTACCCTGGCGAAAAGCCGTACCGCATGATCTACATGGAAGACCCGTTTGGTAACATCCTTGAGATTTACAGCCACAGCTACGAGCTTATTTACAGCGCAGGCGCTTACTAAATAGCACTTAGCTTAAAAAGTACTTAGCTAAAAACAAAGGCCGCAGTATTTATTATTGCGGCCTTTTTGTTTTAAATAGACTTGTAGATTATTAATTTGGCTAATATTGGGTGTATAAAAATCAATATCTTCATTTGATTGATTATAGGTACATACACTGATAGCTTACTAATTGCACAAAGTTGCTCTAAAGGAAAAACATGAATCTGTCACTGGAAGACATCACCGCCGATAACTATGAAGCCATATGCGAATTGGATGTTACTAAAACGCAAGAAGAATACGTAGCGTGTAATATGTGGTCGTTAGTTGAGGCGCACTATAATAGCGGGTATACCTGTAAAGCGATTTACCTAAATGCTCTGCCAGTTGGCTTTTTTATGTGGGTACAAGAAACCCCTAAAAAGGTTTCTATTTGGCGCTTTATGGTAGATCAAACTTATACCAACTCCAATAAATAGCTGATCTATTTTACTTGCTAAAACAACCCATTTCTTTGTTTTAAATTTCGTAAAGGGAACAACCATTTACATCAATTTCCGCCTAGAACTGAATTGTTTTTTCGGCGTAAAATTTAGAGCACATACTTAATGGAGTTGGTATTATCAAAATAAAGGCATTGGGCGCAAAGCACTGGCTATGGCAATTGAAGAGATTAAAACGATTTCTAAGCTTGAACAAATCGAGATTTGTTATAACCCGCAAAACCCAATAGCTAAAGATTTTTATTCAAGTTTTGGGTTTGAGGAAGTTGGCCTCGATGAAGACGACATGTTAGCCGTTATTAAAATTAGCCGTTAACTCATTGATAAGTAGACCGCTAATTTTAAGGAATATTAAACCGTTTTAGCAGGTAACTTTGCGGCTGTTACTGCTAAATAAGTGAGCCCAATAATACCTGTTAGTGCAAAGGCCGATAAAATAAATGGGTCAACTAACAGGTTATCTTTAAATTCAAAGGTGCCTGCTGATATTTTTTTCCAGCCCATAAAGTGCTGATTGGCGGCCACTGTTGCGCCAAAAAAACCAATTACTAAAGCAAAATATTTGCCTATCCAGTGTGTAACCGCGGGCGTTATTAATAATAAACCTAATAGCCCAATTACAGAGCGCTGCACTCTACAATAGGGGCAGGCATACACAAAGCCTAATAAATCAGTGCTCCACGCAGCAATTGAAATAACAATAGCTATTAAGCCCACTATTTTAATATGCGTAGAATAGGTGCTTAAATTTAAAATGTTCATGTACTGCTTTCCTACTTAAAATTATGCTAAAACCAGTGCGGTTAAAAACATGCCTAAGCCAAACACTGTGTGCCCTGCAAAGCTTTTTATGCGCGTAACTGTGGGGTTAGGTGTTTTTGCACCTGCGATACCCGCCCCCATGCCTGGCATCATTATAAAAAAGGGGGCAACTATGCCAAACCACGAAACAAGTAATGTAGGTAGTATGGTTGGTAAATCAAGCCATTTGGTGTTTACACACACCATTAATATTAAACCGTACGTTATGCCAATTAGGTAATGTACAACCCAACCAATGGCAAGCTCACCCGGTATTTTTTCGGCCTTAGGTAGTGCAGGCTGATAAAATTGCCCCGACTTCATATGGCCTACCCAGCGCCCAACTAATCGCCAATTTGTGGCGGGTAAATCAAAAAACTTAGCGAGTAGCCCCGCGTAAATATCTAACACTATTGTGCCCCCTATACCTATTAATATAAAAGTATAGATAGAGTCGTTGATCATGTGTTGTGTCTCCCGACGATACGTAAATTGGTAGGCGCTTTGCTGTTGAATATACCTAGCATAAATAGCAAAGCGCGTAGACTTGGTTATGTAATGTGATAATATTACCAAAACACCATTATGAACACTAATGGTAAAAACTTGTTTTGGAATGAATATAAATCATAATGCTTGAACGTAATCATCTACACATCATTAAAGAGGTTAACCGCCTTAAAAGCGTGACCGCCGCGGCCGAGAGTTTAAACTTAAGCCAGTCGGCTGTGAGCCATACTATTGCTAAATTAGAGCGTCGATTTGGCGTAAAACTGTGGCACCGTAAAGGCAATACACTGGTGTATTCTCAGGCGGGGCTTTATTTACTTTCGCTTGCAGACAAAATGGTCGCCGAGTTTGAATATGCCGAGCGCGTATTGCAAGAATTTGCCCAAGGCCGGCGAGGAATAATGCGCATAGGCATGGAGTGCCACCCGTGTGAGCAATGGCTAATGGGTAAAATTCAGCAATTTTTAAAAGCATGGCCAGAGGTAGACGTAGAAATAAAAAGTGCCTTTAGATTTGATGGCATTGCAGCACTAAAAGCCAACGAAATTGATGTGCTAATAACCCCCGACCCCATCAATACAGAGGGCTTAAACTTTAGGTCGGTGTTTAACTACAATTTATGTATTGTAGTGAGCGAGCAAAACCCGTTATACAACAAAGCGTTTGTTACAGCGCGAGACCTCGAAGACCAAGTACTTTACACCGTGCCCGTAGGCTACAACCGCTTAGATGTATATACCCGATTTTTAGACCCCGCTAACGTGCAACCCAAACGCAGAGTACCTATAGAAAGCACTGAGATGATGTTGCAATTAGTATCTGCCAATCGGGGTGTAGCAGCATTACCCGAGTGGCTAGTGTCGTCGCACGAAAGCCGTTTAGGTATAAAAGGTATCAGCATAGGTAATAAAGGGCTGCAAAAAAGCGTTAATGTAGGCGTACGCGATGACGACTTACAGCTTGATTATGTAAAAGGGTTTATAGAATCAACGCGCTCAAATGTGTAAATGGCTTTGCTGTTAAATGTAGGGTGTTAAAGTGAATTAATAATTTGGGGGTATTAGCTTGAGCTTCCAAGTATACATAAACGTAGGTCGGATAAGCGAAGCGCCATCCGACACACTAAAATACCTTACCATTTATTATCACCATTTTATGTTGTTGAGTGGCTAACAAGTGCTATATGCAGTCAAGATTTGATCCTTCAGATCTCTATGACGAACACCTTAGCATCTATTAAAAAGGGTGATGTGTAAAAATATCGTCTATCATGGCGCTAACCTTATTTTTGTTGTTATTGATTTTGGCAAAAGTACGCAAACCTGTAATTTGGATTTGTATATGGGTCGCGAGATCTTCAGCATTTTTATTCTTATTTACTTCACCTAATGACTGCGCTTCTTCAATTAACCTGACCAATGCTGAGGAAATATTAACTAGATGCGCTTTAGTTACATCAATTAAATCTTGATTCTCATCAGTTAATTCTGAAATAGTTTTTGACAACATACAAATGCCATTTGGAGCACTATTTTGTGACTCGACTATTATTAACTTCATAAAGGCTTTTAGTGCATCAAGTGGCGAATCATGTTCGTCTTTACATTGTTGTAATAGTGAGAGGCTCATATCAGCATAGTTAGCTAAGGCTTCTTTAAATAAACCATCTTTATTACCAAATGCTGAGTATATGCTACCAGGGCGAAGATCTACCGCGTCTTGCAGATTTCGCATTGAGGTTGCATGAAAGCCTTTCTTCCAATAAAGGTTGGTTGCCTTATCTATCACTTCTTGGCGGTTGAATGTCGAGCTCTTTGCCATAACTCCAACTAAAAACGTTAAATGAACAGTCGTTCAATTATAGTTATATTTTATCTTTAGGTAAAGTTAAACTCAGCAGAGGTGTCTTGTAATAAAGCAAAATATTTCAAGGGAAATTTCTATGTAAATACAATGAATTACATTTACGTGCACAAATATTTGAACGATCGCTCAAAATAATTCTTGAGCGATCGCTCAAGTTTATGTATAGTTCACTCCATCAACTAAGGGGCTTCAAGATTATTCCCTTTTTATAGGGAATTCCCCCTAAACAACTTATGTTATTGGAGATTAAAAATGAGCAAATTTACATTACACACAGTAGAAACGGCACCAGAAAAAAGCAAAGCAATTTTAGAGGGCGCTAAAAAGCAAATGGGGGTTGTTCCTAGCTTATATGCAGCAATGGCTGAATCACCAGAAACTCTAAAAGCTTATACACAGCTACATCAATTATTTACAGCAACATCATTCAATGCTGAAGAATTAACCGTAGTATGGCAAACAATTAATGTTGAGCATGAATGCCATTATTGTGTGCCAGCTCATACTGGTATTGCACACTCAATGAAGGTTGATGCCGCTTTAACAGAGGCGTTACGTAACCAAGAAGCGATGCCAACAGAAAAATTACAAGCACTTCAAGATTTCACGCTAGCTATTGTACGTCAACGCGGTAACGTAACACCTGAACAAGTTGATGCTTTCTTTGCCGCAGGTTACACGCAACAACAAGTATTAGAAATCATTCTTGGATTATCACAAAAAGTGATCAGCAACTATGTAAACCACATTGCTGAAACTCCAGTAGATTCAATGTTTAAGAAATTTGAATGGACTAAAAAGTAACGGGTTAAACTGTGCAGTGGTAGTAAATACCGTATTACAGCCTAATAAATTTTCCGTTGCGATAAAAATCGAGCAACCGCAACGGGTGCTAAACCAGAGGAATATCAAATGAGTTTTATCATTAAAGACAAAGTAGCTTTTGTTACGGGTGCAAATCGCGGCATAGGTAAAGCCATTGTTGAGTCACTTTTGCAACACGGTGCCAAAAAAGTATATCTTGGTGTTCGTAACCCTGAGTCAACTAAAGCATTAGAAGATCAATACGGCCATAAAGTAACAACTATCCAAACGGATATTTCAAGCACTGACTCAGTTAACAAAGCGGCAGCTGAAGCAACTGATGTTGACCTTGTAGTTAATAACGCAGGTATTATGTTGTCAACTACACCTTTAGCAGAGAATGTTTTTGAGTCTTTAGCTAGGGAAATAGACGTTAATGTTTATGGTTTAGTGCGTATTGCTAACGCCTTTGCTAAAGCGCTTGAGCGTAATAAAGGTGCGTTAGTCCAACTAAATTCAGTTGTATCGATGAAAAACTTTCTTCAGGAAACCACTTACTCGGCATCTAAAGCTGCATCCTACTCAATAACACAAGGTTTGAAAGACGCATTTGCCGAAAAAGGTGTTCAGGTACTTAGTGTTCACCCAGGCCCAATTGAAACAGATATGGGAAAAAGAGCTGGCTTTGATAACTTAGCAAGTGCTGAGTCTGTTTCTGAAGGCATTATAGACTCTCTTGAAAAAGGCGACTTTTTACTCTTCCCAGACGATATGGCTAAGATGATTGAAGGTGTTTACCAAAGCTACGCAGACAATATTATCTTGAAAGATTTTTCATAGTAAATCTTGAGCTAATAGCTAAGGGTTATACGGCTATCTACTCTCTAGCACTGTTATTTTCTTTTGTTGTTATAGCAAAGAAAGATAGATAGAAGGAAATGGACCATGGCAAGCTTTGGTATTATTTCTGTATTAGTACTTAGCTATTTAATTTCTATTCAGTAAGCTGAGTTTTAATGACACCTTGGAGCAAACATGAAAAAAATTCCGCGTAAGTATCAATACCCACTTACTGTTTCTATGGTGTCATCTTCAATGTTGCTAGGAACATCTGGGGTGATGGCCTATAAAACCCTGCCTGATGAGGCTTCGTTTATCAGTGCATGGATTAACTCTATTGAGCAAATTATCCCTTTTGCAATAATGCTATTATTAGTTGTCGCACCAACGATTAAACTCCTTGTGACGAAAATATTGTTAGAGCCAGAAGCAAAATGAGAAGTTGTACTGACTTTAAGCGCTTATTTTTATCAACGTCATCAATACTATAATAGCCAATAGCGGTCTATTAGACTTATCTTTTTATTGTAGTTAGCACTTAATCTGTTCTAGCAAAAACTAACTCACCATGGATTTAAATAAGTCTGATGGTTTATCCATTTTTTGAATTATTTTTTCTCTAAATGCGACCACCCTACTAGCAATCAACTGACGATCACTCCATACAATATAAGCTTTGCCTTTCGGGCACTCTACATCGGGCAATACCCTCTGTAGTACTGCGTCTTTTTCAAATTCTAATAACACTTCTTTCGGTATCAAGCCTATCCCCATGCCCGATTTAACTGCATTAATCATTAAACGGAGGCTATTTATTGAATACTTAGCCATTACAGGTAGCTTTGTAGTTACACCTTGGTACTTAAATTCCCAAAAAGGCATGGTATTTCCTGCAAGTAAATTATGTTCAAGTAATGACTCTATATTATTGGGAATACCTTGAGCTTTAAGGTATTTGGGTGATGCAGCTAAGACTAGCTCTGTTTGAAATAAGGGTTTTTGAATTAATGTAGGTATATTGCTCGGTGTAGTAACAATCGCGAGATCAATACGTTCATCAATATAGTTTTCAGTGTCAGAAGAGAAACTAATGTGGATTTTAACACCGGGATGTTCTGTCATAAATTCGATTGCTAGATTCTGAAGAAAATAATCAGCGAAAGGCTCTGGACACGATACATAAATCTCACCCGTTAATGTTGCCTGTGTATTAGAAAGGTTGAGCCATTGTTCATCGACTTGTTTGAAAATGGGAGCAAAGCGTCGGTAATATTCTTCACCTGCATTAGTGAGTTGGAATTTTTTGGCATGGCGATGAATGAGTTTCTCACCTACTTTTTCTTCTAATTGACTCACAGCCCTAGAAAGCGTCGGGGCAGAGGCTGTAGCTAAAAGACTAGCTGGGGCGTAACCACCACATTCTACTGACAGGCAAAACCAATATAAATTGCCGAGCTCTTTTGCATCCATAATATCTAATCATTCAAATATGAATTTATAAATTTCAATAATAGCTATTTTTGAAATAAGAGCAAGGCTTTAAAATATGCCCTCTAAATTATTCAAGGTGTGACCAATATGAAAAAATTCCCTCAAAAATTTAAATATCCGCTAATAGCCTCAATGGTTTTACCTTCAATGCTTTTGGGTATGACAGCTATTATGGCCAGAAAAATGGTGTCTAGCGATGTCTCATTTATGAGTGCATGGTCTTACTCTATAGGAGAAGTTATTCCTTCTGCACTATTGCTTTTAGCTGTAGTTGCACCAACAGTTCGACTTTTTGTTAGCAAAGTATTATTAGAATCTGAAGAGAAATAATTCACCATAAAATATAGGAAAAACGAAATGGGGAAACAATTATTAATAGAAGTATCACTAATATCGAGTGTATTCGTTATTGTCGGGTTAATGTGGTTGGCGTTACGCCATTCAGCGATGAACTCTTCGGCTATCATGCAAAAGCTATTAACCGGCTTGTTAGCTATTTTTTTAATTATGGCTGGCACAGTAAAGTTCTTTGAGCCGTTCAATACTATGTTTACTAAACAAATAGCTTTGAGTGGACTGCCATTACCCGAGATAGCTAGGTGGGCTGGTCAATTAGGTGAAATTTCAGCAGGTTTAGGATTTTTGATTGTGCTTACTCTATCCAAGGTTCTAACAAAAAATATAATAAGAAAAGTATTTTATTGCTCATCACTATTAGCGCTATTTATTATGTTTGTCGCAGTATATGTTCACTTAATTCCAGAAGTTACTGCTGAGTTTTTACCATTACAATCAAAGCCTCCAATTCTAACGTTAATTGTTATGTTGCTGATTGGGTTGAATGTATGGATATTTAGGAAGTTTAAAAACGAATAAGTTAATCTGTTTAAATCACTATAATGAAGGCTGTTTCTTGAACGCTCATAACTCCCCATCAGCTGCCGTTATGAGCAATTCATTAAAACGCTAAGCTCAAACCTCAGCCATTACACATCACGCGTTAACTTTTTTCAAATACTGCTCAACACCTATATTTGCTGCATCAACCGCACCAGCTACATAGCCTGGAAATTGCACCGACCATTCGCTGCCAATACCGACTAAATTTTGATACCACGGGCCATTTTGCGCGGTTATGTAAGGAGCCGGCGCATGTGTATTCGCAGCATGTGTATCTAAATGTGCTGCAGTGAGTGGGTCTTGCGCCCAGTCTTTAATAATATCGGCTTTAGGTGTAGCGGCTTGTGCGCCAAAAAGCCTAACTAACTGCGCTCTACAATGGGTGATTAAATCTTCATTACTAATGCGTTTTCTATCATCAGCGGGTATGCCAATAAAGCCAAATAATGCGGCTTGGCCTTGTGGGTTTGATGCATCGTGTATTTCTGCCATTGGCCCAACACTGCTGCGGGCGCTGCCTGAGAGCGTTTGCTTACGCCAAAATGGCGTATCGTACACAGCAATATACTTGGCGTGTGGTGCCATCCAGGTTGCGGTATTTTGCCACTGCGTTACTAAATCGCTTGGCAATGCGGGGGTAAATGTTATTTGGCTTACGGCTAAGCGTGGCGGCAGCGCAAGCATTACATGCTCAACGTTTACTTTATTATCGGTTGTGTTAGAGGTGCTAAAGTTAACTTCAATATTACCGTTTTGGTTGGTAATTTTTTTTACCAAAGCACCGGTAACTATTTGTTTGTTTTTGAGCTTTATTTGTAAGGCATTAATGAGTGTGCCCATGCCACCTTTTAGCCGCATAGACTTAGGCGCATGCGTATAACCGGGCATTGCTGTTGGCGGCTGCGTATGTGAGCGCTCTACTAACGTATCGCCTTGCTCGTACTGGGCAAATGTTTCTAGGTTTAGCGTTTTAATAATGGCATTTAATTGCGGCTGAAACTCTGGCCAAAACCACGTTGGGCCAAGGTCAAAGTTATTTGCTGTAGTTTGCGACAGGCTTGTAAAGTTCATAATACGGCCACCTAATTGGTCTCTGGCTTCAAGCAATATGTAATCGGTAATGCCGCGTTGCTCTAACTGGTAAGCAGCATACACGCCGCTTAGCCCACCGCCTATAATCGCAATTTTTGTACGCATTATTTAGCCTCCACAGCCTATGTTTTTAAAATTCCCTACTTTTAGGTAAATTGTAGCGCTGTTATTTCCCGCTGATATTAACGCTTTACTCGTGCTTGGCAGCCTTAGCCAGCTTCCTTTTGAATATTCTACCTCGTTGTGTATTACGCTGCCGCCCAGTACAAATAGCTCTAAGGCATTATGTGCTTTTAGGTTATCAAATAGGGGCTGTTGCGGGGTTAACTTAACCAGTTTAGTTACTTCGTTATCATCTTGATAAAGCGGGCATATTGTGCGGTTATTTTGTGTTATCCACGTAGCCGGATCGTGTGTATTTATGCGCACAGAGGTGGTTTCTGTTACGCACATTTGCCACAGTTTTACAAAAATGGTTGCGCCACTTTTACTTTTAGGTGCATGTGAAGACCCTGGCGGATTTCGTAAATAAAAGCCTTGTGGGTAGTCGCCCGACTCATCTGAAAAAGTGCCCGAAAGTACCATTATTTCTTCTCCACCTGGGTGAGCATGGCTTGGAAAAGTAGACTCAGGCGCGTAGCGTACTACGCTTGTTGCTCTGGCTTTTTCAGCGCCTATTCTGTCGAGCATTACGCGCTCAACACCCGCCTGAGGCGATGTTTGCCAACTATATTGACTTGGCAGCATTAAAGCGTGTTGTGAAAAATCTGAATTGACTCGCATTTGTCCAACCTAAATAAAATAAGAGCAATAACATAAGTTATTGCTCTATAAATTTACGCTTATTAAGCGTTTTGTAATTGTGCGTGGGCGTCAAGTACTCGTGCACTGTAAGTTAGCGCTGCACCTGCATTTAAGGCTACAGCAACGCCTAACGCTTCAGATATTTCACCAATTGTTGCGCCGTGCTCAACCGCTTTTTTAGTGTGCATTGCAATACACCCATCACAACGTGTTGTTACGGCAACAGCGAGCGCTATTAGCTCATGTAATTTAGGCGTTAAATGGCCTGTTTTTGCGCCAGCGCCATCCATTGTCATTAATCCGCGTAGGGTATCTGGGCTTTGCTTAGCAAACGCACCTACAGTGTTCATTACTTCGGTGCGGTACGCGTTCCAATCTTGTGACATTTTTTACTTTCCTATCTTAAGTTTTTACTCAGCTACGCAGTAAATGCGTACTTCTGGGTCATTAGTAAGTAGTGGCGCGAGCGCGGTAACTACATCGGCATTAAATAAATCGCTTTCTAAATACTCATGAGCGTGCTCAATAGTTTCAAAGCCGTGAAGCACTTGTACATCTTCATCACGCGCTAATAGCTCTTTTGAAACTGCGCCTCTTACAGTGTCTAAAAATGGGGCTTTGTAGGTGTTAAAAACCTCTGTTGCTGCTTTTCTATTACCGTGGTCAACACTTAGTGTAATTTGTAAATAAACCATATTTGCTCTCCAGTGTTTAAATCTAGCTATGGGCTGCTTTAGCCCATTAGCGCTTACAATATTTATTAGTTACGACCTGCCATTACGCCGCCGTCAACATCCCATACGGCACCCGTTACCCAAGCGGCTTTGTCGCTTAGTAAAAACGCAATGGTATTGGCGACATCTTCGCTTGTACCTACACGGCCAATTGGATGAAAGCTGTTAAAGCCTTGTAGGGCATCGTTTACTTCTGCTTTAGGAATAAAACCTTCGTAAATTGGCGTTTGTACAACCGCTGGCGATACTGCATTAACGCGAATGTTGTGCGCTGCTAATTCCATTGCTAAATGTTGAGTTAGCGCATGTAAACCTGCTTTAGCCATTGAATACGCCGACGAGGGTGTAGCGGCAATAGCTTGCTTACCCCACATAGAACCCACATTAACAATGGCGCCTGCGCGTTTTGCTGCCACTAAATTAGCGGCTACTTTTTGTGTAATAAAAAATAGTGCGCGGTTAATTTGCATGTACTGATCGTAATCAGCCGCTTCGTGCTCTAAAAATGGTTTAGGGAAAAACACACCGGCTGCATTTACCAGTAAATCCACGTCTGCGTGGTCTTGTGAAAGTGTGTTAATTAAGTTTTGCACGCCTTCGTCGCTGGTTAAATCAGCGGTTAACACCTCAACAGTGCCTAAAGCTGATAACTGCTCTTTTGCTGCTTGGGCTTTTTCTTTACGGTGGCCAACAATAACAGCGTGGCCGCCTTGCTCTAAAATTAATCGAGCCGTTTCAAAACCCATTCCGCTAGTACCACCAATAACGAGTAATTTTTTACCTAAAAATTGCTTAGTCATGTTTATTGCTCCAAGCGCCACTAAGCGCTGTATTTGTTATATAAATAAAAAGTATTGGGTTGCCTAATAGCAAGTAACTTGCTGGTTGGCTTGGGCGGTATTTTTTACTTATTTACTTGCTTTAACAAACGAGATAATCTGAATCATCAGTAAAGAAAAAGTTTATCGTATGAAATCACCTATACACCTCAATGCATTAAAAGCGTTTGAAGCAAGCGCAAGGCACCAAAGTTTTTCAGCGGCAGCTGAAGAGCTAAATGTAACGCCTGCAGCCGTTGGGCAGCTGGTAAAAACATTAGAAGAGTGGCTCGACACGCCGCTGTTTCATAGAATGAGCTCAGGTAAAACACGGCTAGTAACCACCGAAACCGCGCAAAGTGCCCTGCCACTAATACGCGAAGGCTTTGATAAACTTGCCCAAGGGCTAGACATTTTAAAAGACAACGCCATAAGTGGCGCGTTAACAGTGGCAGTAAGCCCCGCATTTGCCGCCAAGTGGTTATTACCTAGGTTGCATTTCTTTCAAGAGATATGCTCGCAAACCAGTGTAAATTTAAATACTAATTTAAAACCTGTTGATTTTACTGAGCAGCGTATAGATATAGGCATACGCTTTGGTGTAGGCACTTGGCAAGGCTTGAACGCAGAAAAACTAATGGATGAAGAGGTATACCCGGTATGCTCACCTAAGTTTTTAGAAGACTCAAACCGCTTAAACACCATAGATAAATTATTGAACGAAACCCTAATACACGATCAATCAATGGACGACCATACGGGTTTTCCGTCTTGGTCGGCGTGGTTAAAAAAAGCCGGAGTAACAGGCCCTTTAACCACTAAAAGCATTCAAATAAATAACTCAGCGGCTGTATTGCAATCAGCTATTGATGGTCACGGCGTGGCGTTAGCACGCAGTGTTATGGCTAAAGATGATCTAGCCGCAGGGCGATTGGTCAGGTTATTCCCTGATATTTATTTTGAATCGCCTTTGGCGTATTACGTTATTTACCGCCCCGAATGTGCTGAACTGCCAAGAATACACGCATTTAAAGAATGGCTGTTTAAAGAGGTAGAAAACCCGCGGGCTAAAAGAGATTAAAGCTCAGGAGTACTTTGATAAAATACAGCAATAAAGAAAATATTTACCATGGTAAAAGATAACCTCTGTGGTTAAGTACGTTCATTCCCCGTAAGTTTTCGCTCCAAGTTAGCCACTTTACCTGTTTCTATTTTTGTTTTAGGAATAGCGTTGTGTGTTTTACCCGCCGGTGAATTAGCACGAAAATATGGCCGGCGTGCAGCCTTTATGGCAGGCACTGGCGCGGGTGTTTTAACCGGATTATTAGCGGCTATTGCGTTGTATATAGACAGCTTTTGGCTGTACTGTTTGTCTGCGCTATTGGGCGGCGCTTATGCGGCAGTGGCTTTGTCATTTCGGTTTGCTGCAACCGATGGCGTGCCCGAAAATAAACGCCCGCAAGCGCTTTCTATGGTAATGGCCGGTGGCGTAGCTGCAGGTGTTATTGGCTCGCAGTTAGTTACGCATACCATGCACCTGTGGTCAGACAAAATGTTTGCTGCCACATTTATTGCGCAAGCCATTGTCGCGGCTCTCGCTGGTGTTATTTTGTTTGGCGTTAAATTGGCTAAGCCTTTAGCAAATCAAGCATATTCAGGAAGACCATTGAGAACAATTGCTTTGCAACCACGATTTATAAGCGCGGTTATTTGTGGTGCAGCATCGTATATGGTGATGAACTTTTTAATGACATCGGCACCTTTGGCAATGCATATGTACGGGCATAGCCAAGAGTCAGCAAACTTAGGAATGCAGTGGCATGTTATTGCTATGTATGCACCTAGCTTTTTTACCGGTAAGCTCATTGCACGTTTTGGGGCTGCTCGTATTTCTGTTTTTGGTATTATTTTAACTGCAATTTCAGCAGCTATAGGCTTTTTAGGTGAAGGTGTATATCACTTTTACGCGCTATTAATTTTGTTAGGCATAGGTTGGAACTTTGGCTTTTTAGGGGCATCCGCATTAGTGCTAGAAACGCACAAGCCAGAAGAAAAAAACGTGCTCAATCGTTTAGTGACTTTATAGTGTTTGGCTTAATGGCGGTAGGCTCTTTTTCATCAGGTGGGTTATTAAGTGCGTACGGTTGGCACACCGTTTTATGGGCGTCGTTTTTGCCTTTATTACTGGCCGTTATTGTTTTGATATTAACCAAAAAATGCCAAGCCAATTTTAGCGAGCAAGCTTAAACACACTAACTGCCCTACAAGCCGCTTTTATTAGCAAGCTAAAGGTTATTAAGCTGCTGGCAAAATTGCCTTACTTTTAATTCTTGTAGCGAGGCTGTTTTATATGAAATATAAACTCAATTAAAATGACACCCATCTTAAATTCTTCACAAGAATATAATTTATTTAAGATGACACCCACTTTAATTATTTCAAAAAATCGACTTAATTAAATGCCTAATTTAAAAACACGTAAGCTCAAGGCATATTAAAAGGTATATACTGCGGTTATTTTAAAAATGTGCTGCTATTTATGTAGTTAACTAAATTTAGGGCACGCTGAAACCAGCATTTAGGCTGTTTTTTAAATGAAAGAAGGGTTTTTTAGGCTAGTAGCTTTTCGCAATTACTAAAATTAACTCGTCGCTTTTTATTTAAATGCTCGCAGTAACCTACATGTGATTGCGGCTTACCTACAGCGCCATGAAATACGCGTGTAAAGTCTTTAGTGAGTTTTAACCAATTCTCTGGTGCTACGTTTACTCTTTCTAATAAAGGGAGCTGTGTGTTTTCAATAAAACCTGGTTTGTCATCGCGAATAATACGGCCTGTCAGCTCAATTAATTCGAGGTAACATTTAAGCTCAAACGGTAAACCTTTAGGCATAAATTTACAGGGTTTACCTGCAAATTTTAAAAGTTGTTTGGGTTGTTTTGCGTTTTTAGCGCCCTGAATGCGCTTTTGCACGCTGGTGAAGTTTGAGCACTCGGGGGTTTTAGCTACTTTTGCTCTTATTGGGTTTAAATCAACGTAAGCCATGCAAGCTGCAAGGGCTGCTTCATCAAGGAGAGCTTGTGATTTAAATCGCCCTTCCCAAAATCGGCCAGTGCATTTATCTTCTTTATTTGCTTTACGAGCAATGTGTTCGTTTAAAACGCGCATAAACCAGCTAATGCTAGATAACCTTTCTCTGTATTGAATAATAGTTTGGCTTAAAAAGTATCGCTCTGTACTGCTAAGCGCCTCACCTTGTAAAAATTTTTGTGTAAGGGGCGTGCCTTTACATAGCTTATGCCAGCGTAGCAATATAGCCTTGTCATTCAACCTATTCGCTTTTTTATCATCAACATAAAGCACAATATGCGTGTGATTACTCATAACTGCGTAAGCACATATATCAATACAAAATATTTTAGCGAGGCTAAATAGCTTTTGCTCTACCCAGCCCCTTCGATGTTCGTAGGATTTACCCGTTAATGAATCCTCGCCGCATAGATAGGCATGGCGTACACAGCGCGAAATACAGTGATAATATTTTGTATCTGCCAAACTGATTTGGCGTTTTCTTGCAATAGCCATGTAGCACCTAGTTTTTGATGAACCAATTAAAAAAGTAGATGCTTATTGCGTAAAGTGCAAAAATAAAGGTGGGTGTCATTATAAAAGTGAAAGTTTCACTCGGGATTTTTTTCATATTTAGTTAAGCTTTAGCTTAGCTAAACATAATCATTAGCCTAATTTAGGAGTTTACGTGTTAGAAGCGTTATTTGTTTATGGTACCTTGTGCCCAGGGCATCCGAACGAACATATTCTTGCCAATATTGGCGGTACGTTTGAGCAAGGCAGTGTAGTTGGCAATTTAATTAACGAGGGCTGGGGCGCCAAAATGGGCTTTCCTGCACTGGTATTAGACGAAACAGGCCAAGAGATAAATGGCTATGTGTTTAGCTCAACTAATTTAAAAGATCATTGGCATGTGCTCGATGAATTTGAAGGCGATGCGTACTCACGCATTTTAACGCAAATAAAATTGTTAAACGGCGAATACGTTCAGGCAAATGTATATGCTCTTAACGTTAAGTAATTTATATAGCAGCGCTTTTTAAGCTAAAGCGCTGCTATGATTTTTTAATTAACTGCAAAATCGCGAGTTTCTAAATAGCTTGGTACGCTTTTAAAACAGGCCTTTAGCTTACTTGCAAGCGCTGTGGTTACTGGCGCATCACATTTTAACTGGCCATTATATTTTCCGTTAGTTAGTGCTACTAAACTGAGTGAGTCATAGCTTGGTTTACTTTGTATTTTATGAATTACCAACCCCTGCTCTGCTGAAACCTTTATTAAATTAAACTCTTCTTTTTCAGGTTGTGTTATAGCGATCTTTTTTACATATAACGGATTTTTAAAGGTCAGCTTTGTTGAAAACAAAGCCGTACCTCCGCGCTCAAAATGGCCATTAAACACAGTGGTATTTAACGTGGGTGTCAGCTTATTTATTAATAAATTTAAATCAAATTTGGTTGGTAAAATGGTGATCTGAGTTTGTTTTGTTAGTGACTCGTTCAGTGCTTTTTTGATTATTTTAAGATGGGTGTCATTGGTAGTTACTTCGTACACTATTTGGTAGTTGTGTGGGGGGGCGTATAAAGGCATGTGGCTGGCAAGTACTTTATCGCCGGCTAATATAAGCGCCATGCCATGAAACCCCACATAGCTGTGGGCTTTATGTGTGTTGTGTGCCTTGTGCTGAGGGTCGCTTGCTAGTGCTGCGCTTGAAAATAAAATAAAAATTAGCAGTATGTGTTTCATGTTAATGCTCAAAAATAAATATAGCGTCACTATAAGCTGATTTATATGTATAAATAATCGATAATAAGTTATTAGTTGTTTCCTGTTAATCAATACGGTTTGGCGCTATGCATTTAGATGACATTGAAAAAGTAATTCATATGGCGAGTTCGCAAAATCTGCACACAACCGCTAAGCATTTTAATATTACCCCAGGTGCGCTGTCTAAAACGTTAAAAAAGGTTGAGGCAAACTTAGCCACGGAGCTGTTTAATCGTGTGGGCAAAACCTTAGTACTTAATGATAAAGGCAAAGAGTTTGTTAAGTACAGTAGTGATTTAGTTCATAATTACCAGCAGCTTACTAGCCGCTTTAAAAGCAATAATCATAAATTTAATGCGGTTATTGCAGGCCCAGCCATTTTACTTAAAAGTGGCTTAAAAAAGTTACTTACCCCCCTTAGCAACCTGCCCTGTTCGGTACGTATTAATAATGTGTTTGAAGGTGAAGCCATAAGCCAAGTTGCATCAGGCGCTGCGCATATTGCGCTAGTAACTCGTGAGGCATTAAATAACAGCTCACACGCTAATTTAGTGGCGGTTGATGTATTTAATACTGGGTTTAGTGTGGCTGCGCATGCTTCGCATCAGCTAGTACAAACTGGCTCTTTAACGCTTAATAAAAATCAATTACTAGAGCTTGCTTTTGCATGCCCATTGTTTTCACCCCTGTGCGGCTTAGAGCAAGGTATAGGCTCCGACGGCTGGCAAGATGATATTGCACCGCGCAATATTGTATTTAGATGTAGCGATTACAGTGCATTAATAGAGGTGGTTCAAAGTGGCTTGGCCTTGGCGTATTTACCTAACTTTGTGATTGATGATTTAGGGCTTACAAAATTAACTGTAAAGGGGGTTAACAGTCACTACAGTGAAAGCATTGTAATGATATACAAACCTTCAAAGGCCGATGGTTGGCTTAATAAACTTATGCACACTTTATAAATGGGCTTAAAAATATAAAGCGCCTTAACCACTACATTAAGACGCTTTAGGATGAAAACTTTAATTTGCTAGCTATTAAAAATTATACGCTAACGACATTTTAAATTGAGTTGGCGCACCTGGGTAAACCCATAAAGCGTTGTAGCTGCTTTCGGCGTAATCTTCATCAAAAATGTTATTAACACTTATATTAAGCTCGGTTTGATCGGTTAAGTTAACGTTGCCAAACACGCCTACTAATTGGTAGCTCGGTAACCTAAAGCTTAAATCGGCGGCATCACCTAAACGGCTGCTGGTGTATTGGTAGCTTGCACCAAACTCAAGCTCTTTACCCATTAACGCTGTTTGGTGGCTAAGCGTAAGGTTTAAGTTATTTTTTGGTACATTAACCAGCGGGCTGCCTTTTTCAATTGGCACGCCCCAATCTGCATTTATAATGTCGTTTGCAGTGGTGGCATCTATATAGGCGTACGATAAGTTAAGCGCGGTTGCATCAGTAATATAGGTGTTTAAATCAAGCTCAAACCCTTTACTATCGGCTTTACCAATAGGCGCTGAAAAACCAACGTTTACAGGGTCTGCCACTAACATGTTACTTTTAGACGCATCAAAAAATGCCACAGTACCGTTTATGCCTAAGTATTCAAACTTAGCGCCAACCTCAAACGAGTCACTGTATTCAAAGCCAAACGGGTCGCCGCTTGCATCTGTGCCGCTCAGTGGTAAAAAGCCTTCTGAGTAACTGCTGTAAAAAGTGATTGCGTTATTTAGCTCGTACACTACGCCAACACGAGGGCTTACTTGGCTTTCAGAGCTTGTTGAAAACACGCCGCTGTTGGTTTCTAAAATATCTTGGTCTACGCTGTCAAACCTTAGGCCCACTAATAGCTTAAATTTGTCGGTAATATCCATTTGGTCTTGAACATAAATACCGTACGCCTTTTGCTCTTCGTCGTTTTCGTAAAGCAGGCTTACTGCTGGGCGTTCTACATCGTAATTTGGCTCAAAAATATCAACGGTATAAGTGCCGTTACCGCCTCGATAGCGAGAAAGCGCAGTGCGTAAATCGTACTTGTATGCATCGGCACCTATTAATAAATGGTGCGTAATACCGGCTGTGTCTACACTGCCGCTTAGCTCAAACTTTACACTTAAATCTTCTACTTCGTAGTCGCGATAACGCTGCTGGCGAGTAAGTGTGCGGCCATCATCAAATAGCGATTGGCGCGATGGCGAAAGCTCAGCATCTGACGAAAACCCCGTTAACGTAGAGCTGCGGTAGTTTGCACCGGCCACTAACGACCATTCATCGTTAATATCGTGATTTAAAGTAATTTGGTGCCCGCGTGAATACACCTGCGTGTCGCCATCGTTTGGGTTACCTAAATAACGCGAGCTTGGTACGGTCTCAAAATCGTTATCGAGTACGACAACACCACGGTCAAATAACTGCGCTAAATCTACGTATTCAAACTCATAAGTCACACTGGTTGATGCGTTTATTTGATGATAAATAGACGGCGTAACTACCTTTTTATTGGTGTACACCTCATCGCGGTAGCTGTCGCTATCTTGCCACGCGCCATTTATTCTAAACGCGGTGGTATCGTTAATGCCGTTTGTGTAATCGCCTTCAACGCGATTAAAACTGTCGCTGCCTAAGCTTAGTTTTAGCTCACCTTGCGGCTCAAACTGTGGCTTTTTAGTCACAATATTTACAGTACCGCCGGGCTCTGAGCGCCCATAAAGTGCTGAGCCTGGGCCTTTTAGTACTTCAATGTAATCAATGTTAGATACATCACGCGGGCCGCTAAAACCACGCCCACCGCTAAAGCCATTAATTAAATAGCCCGATGGCATGTTTTCGTTACCCGAAAGGCCCCGAATAGAAAAGCTATCCCATAATGCGCCACTGTTATTTTTGCGCGAAATACTGGCCGAAAAATCAAGCGCGTCTTGTAATTTAGTAATGCCTTTTTGATCAAGCGCAGCACTGCTAACACTTACAATAGATTGCGGCATTTGCTTTTGAGGAATGTCGCCACGGTATGCTTGTTTATAAGTAACCGATATTTTTTCAATTTCGTCGTTTTGCTCTTGCGCCACTGTTTGCGCACTTAAGCCTAAGCAGGCTAAATATATTAAAGAATACTTCATGATAGTAGGGAAATCGAAGGTGTTATATTATAACAACAAGTTTAACATGCGTTACTTTATAACAAAACAACTTTTTAAAAAATCACAGAGCGATTAATTAATGCACTAGCGACTGCCCTGTCATCACGTTAGTATGGAGATCTCTTTAGGTTACATAACGATAATTACATGAGTATAAAAACAAACGCGTTAATCTATTTTTTAGCCTTTTGCAGTGGCTTTTGCATTATGGGTATTGAGCTATTAGGCGGGCGTATTTTAGCGCCTTTTTTTGGCAGTAGTGTGCACATTTGGGGCAGCATAATTACCGTATTTATGCTTAGCCTTTCTTTTGGGTATTTACTTGGCGGTAAGCTAAGTACTAAAAATGCATCGCTTACAAAATATGGCTTAATATTTTTAACTGCCAGTATTATGGTGGTGCCTATTGCGCTTTTTTCGCAGCCAATAATGGAATTTATTTTTACCCACATTGAAGATACACGCTACGGCTCGTTACTTGCCTCTACGGCTTTGTTTTTTATTCCTACCGTTATTTTAGGCATGATCTCGCCTTACTCGGTGCGTTTATTAGTCACCGACAGCCATAAAAGTGGCCAAGTTGCGGGTATTTTATATTTTGTAAGCACGTTGGGCAGCGCCTTAGGGACTATTATTACCTCGTTTTACTTTGTACTGGCGTTTGATGTAAACACCATTATAAGTGCCTTTGCGTTAACCTTGGGCCTGTTAGGCGTGCTGGCAATTACTGTTAATAGCCTTGCTGGTAATAAGGAGCTTGCCCATGCGTAACTGTTTATTATTTTTAGCGGTACTGTTTTCGGTTGCGGCGCACAGTAATGTAGTGCATGAGGAGCGTTCTTTATATCGCAATATTATTGTTGATGAAACACATGACCTTCGCTGCTTAAAATTTAATACAAAAAGTAGCCAAACCAGCCAAAGTTGTATGTACAAAAACAACCCCGACAAACTGGTTTTTAACTACACAAAACTTACGTTTGCCAGCCTTTTAGTAACCGACAACCCTAAAAATGTGCTTATTATTGGCCTAGGTGGCGGTACGCTTTCTAATGTCATTCATGCGCTTTACCCTGCAGCTAAAATTCATAATGTTGAAATAGACCCAGCAGTGTTAAAAGTAGCCCGCGATTACTTTAACTTTATAGAAACCGATAACGTTACGTCAAGCGTGCAAGACGGGCGTATATTTATAAAGCGCGCAGCCATTAAAAAGCAAAAGTACGATTGGATTATTCTTGATGCGTTTAACGGCGATTATATTCCTGAGCACTTACTCACCAAAGAGTTTTTTGAAGAGGTAAAAAGCGTATTGGCCGAGGGCGGTGTAATTGCCGCTAATACGTTTTCGAGCAGTAAATTATACGAACATGAGTCGGCAACTTACCACGCCGTGTTTGGCGATTTTATTAACGTAAGCCGTGCTAATCGCTCTAACCGTATTATTTTAGCGGGTGTAAACTCTATGCCTACTGAGGCGCAAATTAATCAGCGAATTAAAGCACTTAACCCGCGTTTAAAAAAATACGATGTAGATTTAAAAGCAATTAGTACCTATATGCAAAGTACCAAAAACAAGCAAGATTGGCCTGCCAATACAAAAGTGCTTACCGATCAGTACTCCCCTGCTAACCTCCTTAATTTTTAAATCCACAAATTTATGTAGCCCCAGTTTTGGGGCTTTTTTTATTTGCAACACCCCTCAATATTTACTTAGCACGCTAACTAATGTTAAAATACTTAGCATGCTAACTAATTTGAGGTGGTTATGACTACTCAAAAACCTTTTCACGAAACGCTCGATTTAACCATTATTGGTAACATGGGGCGGGTTCATAGGCTGTGCCGCGAGGCCATCACTTTAGCTGTAGAACCTTTAGGGCTTACGCAATCGCGCTGGACGGCGCTAACCCATATAAATATGTTGGGCGAGGGCATAACGCAGCTTGAGCTTGCGCAGAGTTTAGGAATAGAAATGCCCTCGCTTACTCGCACATTAAAGCAATTAGAAGAGCAGCTATTAATTACCCGTAAAGTTGATGAGCACGATAAACGCAGTAAAAAAATTTACTTTACCGAGCAAGGTGGGGCAATTTTACAGTCGCTAAACGAAAAACTCATTGATATTAAAAGCCAGCTATACAGCGGGCTAAGCACACAGCAACTCGATGCGCTTGCTTATGGCATCGTCAATATGGAAAAAAACGCACTAAACTGTATTAAAAATCAAAGTAAAGAGTAAGAGAGACAATGACACCAGATCAAAAATTTACTCGTTATGTAAGGCTTTCGTTAGCGGGTTTTGTTGTTATATTTATTTACTATTTAATTGCCGACATGTTTATGCCGGTAACGCCGCAAGCGCGGGTTTATCATCCTGTGGTGCAAATTGCCCCGCAAATAAGTGGCCGTGTTACTAAGGTATTGGTTAATAATAATCAAACCGTAAAAGCTGGCGATGTATTGTTTGAAATAGACTCAGGCCCGTATAAATTAGCGCTAGAGCAGGCACAGCTCGCCCTTGACGACGCTAAATTACAAAACAAACGTTTAGATACCAATGTAAAAGCACTGGAGGCGCAAATTTCGGCGGCCAAGGCAAAGCTGCACGAACAGCAATTACTAAATAACCGTGGCGAAGCATTATTTAAGCAGCGCTCTATTTCAGAGCAAGAGCTTGAAAGCATTAAAGCTAACTTTGAAGCAAGTAAATCAAATGTCGCCTCATTAGAAGCGCAATTGGCAGAAGCAGTACTTGCCCGCGGCGAAAGCGGCGCGCAAAACTTAGCGCTTCGCCATGCTGCAAACCAATTAGCACAAGCCGAGCTTAACTTATCGTACACCCAAGTACGTGCGCTAAGCGCTGGTGTGGTTTCTAACTTACAACTACTTGATGGCGCATATGCGGTAGCGGGTAGCCCGCTTTTAGCTATTGTGGCTAATAAGGCCGACCTTGTTGCCGATTTTAGAGAAAAATCATTACTAAATATGAAACCTGGTAGTTTGGCGCGAGTGGTATTTGATAGCCGCCCAGGTGAGGTTTACAACGCGCATATAAGCACGTTTGAGGCAGGCGTAAGCGATGGGCAACTCAGTGCTAATGGCTCGCTTAGTAGTACCGAAACCAGTAATCGTTGGGTGCGCGATGCTCAGCGCCAGCGTATTCATTTAGTGATGCCAGATAACGCTAAATTAATTGCTAATATGCCAAGTGGTGCGCGTGCCACTGTGCAACTATTGCCAGAGTCAACAATCGGGCAATGGTTAGCGTCGGCTCAAATTAGGTTTATTAGCTGGCTACACTACATTTATTAATGGAGGCCGTATGACTCAAGCTGTTAGCCAAGCACCGCAATTAGACTCAAACGGTTTACGCCAAGCGCTGCGCATAGCCGGTGGCTGCACCATAGGGTTTACTATTAGTAAATTAATGAACTGGCCATACGGTATATTTTTTACTGTTTACCCTATGTTGCTACTTGGTTTAGTGCCGGTGTTAAATAAAAGCATTGTGCGCCAGTTTTTAGCCAGTGCCGCCATTAGTATTCCAATGGTTTTAATTATGCAGGGCTTGTTTTCGCACCTTCCGGTACTGATGACCATTATTGTATTTTTAGCGTTTTGCTTTTTGTTTTATCAAATGAGCTCAGGTGCGGCTTTTTTATTTGGCGCACTAGGCGTGGTTGGGTTGTCGATTCAGCTGCACTTTTCAAGCTATGTAACCGGTACAAGTAGTGTATACCCGCTTATTTTAAGTAATGGTTTGGCTACTGTTCTCTCTATTGTTATTGCGTTTGTTATGCATGGTGTTTTTCCTGATGTAACCGCGCGTGCCGTGAGGGCGGTACCCGCTAAAGCCAAAGAAAGCATTCGCCATGAGGTATTATTATGCGCAACGGTTGCTACGCTTTCGTTTGTGGCGTTTCAAGTCCTCGATTTACAAGATTCAATATCGGCGCAAGCCTCATCGGTATTAATTTTGTTTTCGCTGTGCTGGAAAGCCGCAGGTATGGCCGGTTGGCAGCGCGCTATTGGTACATTAATTGGCTGTAATGCCGCGCTGTTGGCGCAAGTGTTATTGTATAATCACTCTGACTTTTTATTATTTCCGGTGCTTATACTGTGGACGTTATCGTTTGTATTTAGCCGTTTTCATATTATTGGTGGCGGCGCACCGGGCATAGGATTTGGTGTGTTAACCACGTTTGGTATTTTGTTTGGCAACTCACTAGGCCCCGGGCAAGACCTTGTTTATAGCGCCATGTATCGCTTTAGCTCTGTTGCGGTGGCTATTGTGGCCAGTTTATCTGCGGTGTATGTAATGCACCATATATTAAATCGCTTTAGTGCCACCCGCCATCATACCTACGAATAGCCCACTCACGCCTACGGTTAACTATTAGCTGTAGGCGTAAATTAAGCATACTTTACTGTAAAGCCTTATAAACTTAGTGAGTTATAACTTAATGTTACCGCGCAGGGCTTTGGTTTGCCCATGTTTGGTTTTTTTATCCATGCGCTTGCGCTGCGAGTTACGGCTTGGCTTGGTTGCGCGGCGGGCTTTGTTTACTTTGGTTGCACTTAAAATTAAATCTTTTAAACGTTTTAGTGCATCTTCTCGGTTAAGCTCTTGGGTGCGAAAGCTTTGGGCTTTAATTACCACCACGCCCTCTTTGGTGATCCGAGAGTCGTTTAGCTTTAATAGACGTTCTTTGTAAAAATCGGGTAACTTTGAGCGGTTAATATCAAAGCGTAAATGAATGGCGCTGGCTACTTTGTTAACGTTTTGGCCACCGGCACCTTGCGAACGTATAGCAGTTAGCTCTAGTTCCCATTCATCTATAGTGACAGTATTTGAAATAGTTAACATTACGTTCAGCTCTTATCGACAAAAATGCAGTATAACATTTGTAACTATATTTGTGCTGAACCAGCTTAAGTTAAAGAACTTTAAAGTATTTATACTACTTTATAGCCTAAATACACCTAATACTTTAGTTATGTATTGGCAAGCGCTTACATTTAGTTTTTAATGGCTTTAATTAAATAATAGGAAACGCCCAATGAAAAAAATAATTTTATCACTTAGCTTATTAGCAATGAGTTTTTCAAGCCTTGCTGAAGATATTAGCGAAGGCCAATTACAAAGCTACATGAAAGCACTGCCGGCTGTTTCTAGCTGGGCTAGCAGCCAAGATTCGTTAAAAAACCTAGATTTAGCAAGCATGCTAGGTGGCTCTGCTGATCAAAATGTTGAAGAGCAAAGCTCTCTTGCTAATAGCGCATTAAGCATGATTAAAGAGCAAGGTTTATATAAAAGCTTTGCCGATATTACTAACCGTTACGGTTTTTCGCCTGAAGAATTAGTATCTGTTGGCTCAGAAGTATCTATGGCTTACATCGAGAACCTTAAATCGGGTCTCTCAGCTGAAAACCAAGAAACAGCAAATAAAGTAATGGGTGGCCTGCAAAGCCTTAAAAGTGCTAAAAGCAGTGACGCTAGCTCGTTAATGGGCTCGTTTGGTAAGGCTTCAAGCGCGGCTGAAGAATCTACAGGCCCATTAGTAAGCGAAAACAACCTTGAGCTTGTGAGCGAGTACATGCCACAGCTGCAAAAGATTTTTGCACTACTATAATTTTACAAATAACCTAAACCTAGGTTAAGTAAACACGTACATAAAAGGTGGCATTTGCCACCTTTTTTAATGCCTAAAATTTAAAAACCTTACGACATTTTACGAATTGTACTCAGCGGCGCTATTCGTAAAATCCAATGCAGAAATGCCCACGGCCAGCTTGGCACAAAGCTGTTGGCTTTTTCTTTATTTATTGCTTTTACCAGTGCTTTGCAGCCAGTTTCGGTATCAACAATAAACGGCACTGTTTTTACTTTTTCGTTTATTTCGCTTCTTATAAAACCTGGGTGTACGCAGCTTACTTTTATAGGCGTGTGCATTACATCTATGCGTATGCCTTCACTTAATGAGGTAATAGCCGCTTTAGTGGCGGCGTAAACGGTCATGGCGCGCCTAAAACCACGTACAGCACTAATAGATGAAATAGTCACTAAATGACCATGGTTTTGCGCTCTAAAAATTTCCATTGCGGCCTCAGCTTGCGCAAGTGCGGCCACAAAGTTAGTTTGTGCAGTTTGTTTGTTGGCATTAAAATAACCCGTACCAATAGAAGCGCCCTTGCCCATACCAGCGTTTATAATCACTCTATCAAGGGCGTTAAGCTCATCTTTAAAGGCGTTAAATACGCTAAATACTTGCTCGTGGTCGTTAACATCAAGCACTTTTATGCTAATGGTTATATTTGGGTTTATTTGTTCAAGCTCACTTTTTAGCTGCTCTAATAGCTCAAAGCGCCGAGCACATAAAGCAAGATTACAACCTTGTTTTGCAAACTCTTTTGCCATGCCTTTGCCTAAGCCTGAACTTGCACCTGTTATTAGTATGTTTTTGCGCATAATTAGCTCCTTAGGTGTATGTAATTAATTTTTGTTGTGGGTGGCACTCTAAAAAGTGATGCTCGTTTAAACTGCTTATCGTTAATTTTTGATTTTTTCCTTTGCCGCGCGCCACTACTTTGGTTACGCCTGCGTTTACTAAGCTCCAATTAATATCAATAAAGCGCTCGAGCTTTAGCCCCATTAAATGGCTGGTTATAATGCTAATAGGCCCGCCAGAGGTGTAAATAAGTACCTTTTTACCGTGGTTTTCATTGGCTATTTGTTCAAGCGCGCCAAGTACACGGGCAGTAAATGCATTAAAGCTTTCGTTATATTGAGTGCTGTCGGGATTGAGTACCCATTGCTGTATGGCGCTAATAAATACCGTTTTAAAGTATTCCATAGGCTCGGCTTGCTTGCTAAGTGCCGCGCGAACTTGGCTTGGGGTGGCAAGCTGTGGGTTATAAACGGCTAAAATATGCTCGTGATCGTACTCGTTTAATCGCGCATCGTTTATTAATACCGGCGTATTATTAGCACTTGCTAAACTAAGCTCTGCGGTTTGATTATGGCGCAGCATACTGCCTGCAAATACAGCATCGGGCGTAAGCTGCTTTTGTGCTAAATATTCACCTAGTAGTGTGGCTTGCTGTAGCCCTTTTGTTGAGAGCGTATCGTAATTATCAGCCGAAAAACTGGCCTGCCCGTGGCGTACTAAATATAAAATACACATTAGACTTTACCTTGGTTGTTAATGGCTTTTTTACAGCGCCATAAAAGGTAATGCACAAACACCCAAAAGTGTTTAAAGGCGGGGTTTTTAGTTTGCCCATGGTGATAGCGGTAATAAATTTGCTGCACAATGCCGGCAAGTCTAAATAGCCCGTACACTTCGTAAAAGGTAAAATCATCTACGGTTATATTCATTTTTTTACAGTAGTAGGCTACTACTTCTTTGCGCGTTAGCATGCCCTCTAAGTGAGTGGGTTGGCGGCGCGTGGCTTGGGCTAAAAAGTCATCTCCTGGCTCTACCCAGTAAGCCAGTGTATTGCCCAAATCCATCAGTGGGTCGCCAAGGGTGGCAAGTTCCCAATCTAAAATACCCAGTACGTTGGTGTAGTCGTTTGCATCAAGCACAACGTTATCAAACCTAAAATCGTTATGTGTTATGCAAATACGCTCGTTACTTGGCATGTTGTTTTCAAGCCACTTAATGACTTTTTTGCCGCTGGGTACATTCCAAGTTTTGGCTTTAGTAAAGCGCTCGCTCCAGCCGCTAATTTGGCGCTGGGTGTAGCCTTCGCCTTTGCCTAAATGGCTTAAATTGGCCTGCTTGTAATCTACTTTGTGTAACTCTACTAGGCAGTCGAGTACGTTTTCGCACAGCTTTTTGGTGCGCTCGGGCGTGGGGGTTAATCCGCGTGGTAAATTTTTACGCGGAATTATCCCCGTAAGCTTTTCCATAACGTAAAAGTCGGTGCCGAGTATGTTTTCATCGTCGCAAAACGCCTCCATATTTGGCACATAGCTGTAAACTGGTTTTAGCGCTTGCTGCAGCTTATATTCACGGGCCATATCGTGTGCGCCTTTGGCTTTGGTGCCTTTGGGCGCACGGCGTAAAATAAGCGATTGCTCTGGGTACTCTAGGCAGTAGGTCCAGTTTGATGCCCCCCCTGCGTATTGAGTAACACTTGGCTCGCCAGTTAACTGTGTAAGGTGCTGTTTAAGCCAGGCATCTACTCTTTGTGTATCGAGCTCTTCGCCTTGGCGTACGTTTTTGGCTTGATCTAATAATTGTGTGTTCATTGCTAGCCTTTATTATTTTGATTTTAAACGTTGCATAGAGCGTGTTTTTTTCAGCATATTTTTAATGTACCACTCAACGGGGAGTAGTTTTTTCATTAAAAAGGCCTGTTTACCTAATTTATGGGTCAAAATTAAAAATGGGCGGTTAAGCGACTGCTGATAAATAATATCGGCAACTTGCTCTGCGTTTATGGGGGAGCGCTCAAAGGCACGGTTAAGCATGGTTTTCATGGCCGGCTCGCTGGTGCGCATGGATTCATCAAGATTGGTTTTAAAAAAGCTCGGGCACACAACACTTACATCTATATTATCGTGGGCGAGTTCGAGCTTTAGGGTTTCGCTAAAACCTATAACCGCCGCTTTTACGGCGTTATAACTGCTCATAAACGGAATAGGGGTAAGCCCAGCTTGTGAAGCTATATTAATAAAGTAGCCACCGCCTTGTTGCACAAAGGCGGGGTAAAACGTTTGGCACACCCGCACCATAGAGAGCAAATTAATATCCATAATCCACTGCCATTGCTCAAGCGATTCGCCCTCAAGCGAGCCGCCCGTGGCAACGCCTGCATTATTTATAACAATATCTACGCCCTGCCACTTGGTCTGGATAATATCGTAAAGCCCCTTTACATCTGCTTGCTTGGTTACATCACAGGCGTAAAAAAAGGCATCGCTTTTTAGTGCTTGCAGCTCACTAATGGTTGTGGCTGCACGCTCGGCGTTTATATCGGCAATACAAATTTGTAAGTTAGCGCCCAAATTACTTGCGTAACTCAGGGCTAGCGCTTTACCCAGCCCTGTGGCTCCACCTGTTATTATTAGTCGTGTTTTCATGGTGTTGCCTTAGCGGTATTTGTTAAGTTCGAGGCGCGAAACCATGCCCATATGTACTTCGTCTGGGCCATCTGCAAGGCGTAAAATACGCCCCATTGCATTAAACGAGGCTATAGGAAAGTCGCTCGACACCCCAGCGCCCCCAAACACTTGTATTGCCATATCTGAGACCATTTGCAGCATATTAGGCACGACTACTTTTATGCTCGATATTTCGGTCATGGCGTGTTTAACGCCTTGAGAGTCTATTTTCCATGCCGCGTGCAGGGTTAATAAACGAGCTTGGTCTATCGCCATACGCGCTTGCGCAACGCGTTCTAAATTACCGCCTAATTTAAGTAAGGGTTTACCAAAAGCGCTGCGCGACAGCCCGCGCTTAATCATGAGCTCTAAACAGCGCTCTGCTGCGCCAATTGCGCGCATACAATGATGAATTCGCCCAGGCCCCAAGCGCCCTTGTGCAATGGCAAAGCCTTTGCCTAACCCTAAAATAAGATTTTGTTTTGGTACGCGTACGTTATTAAACTCCATTTCGCCGTGGCCGTAGGGGGCATCAAAATCGCCACAGGCACTTAGCATACGCTTAATGTTTACACCGGGTGTGTTTAGCGGCACAAGTACCATTGAATGCTGGCTGTGTTTATCGTTTTCGGGATTAGAAAGCCCCATAAAAATAGCCACCTGGGCATTAGGATGACCAAGGCCAGTGGTCCACCATTTTTTGCCATTTAAAATAAGCTCGTCGCCATCAACATCTATGGTTGCTTGCATGTTTGTCGCATCTGATGAAGCGACATCGGGTTCGGTCATGGCAAATACTGAGCGAATATCGCCATTTAATAATGGGGTTAACCACTGTTGTTTTTGCTCATCGTTTGCAAAATGATAAAGCACTTCCATATTGCCGGTGTCGGGGGCATTACAATTAAATATTTCTGAGGCAAATAAACATTTACCCATTTGCTCTGCAATAGGGGCGTACTCTAAGCAGGTTAAGCCTTTTGCTAGTTCTGCATCGGGTAAAAATAAGTTCCACAGGCCAGCGGCTTTTGCTTTAGTTTTTAATGGCTCAATGTGCTCACTTAGTTGCCAAGTGGTCCAATCGTTTGAATTATTTTTAGCATGGTTATGCGCAACTACTGCTTGCTCAATAGGCAATACGTGCTCATCCATAAAGGCGGTTACCCGCTTTAGGTAGTCTTGGCTTTTTTGGCTTGGCTCAAAGTTCATTAGGGTTGCCTGTTTATTTTTTAGTTAACCCAGCATAAAACATTCGCCACAATGAATTAAATGAAATATATTACCAGTTAAGTGTGAATTACATTCATAGTTTGAGTGGGTAATAATGATTGAAGCTAAAAATATTCAGCAGTTAGATTTAAATTTACTTAAAATATTTGAATGTCTATACCGTGAAAAAAACATGAGCGAAACCGCAAAGGTGCTGTACATAACACCCTCAGCAGTTAGCCATGCTATAAAACGTTTGCGCAGTGTATTAAACGATCCGTTATTTGAGCGCCAAGGGCAATTAATGCTCCCCACCCCTGCGTGCCAACGTATGGCACCCGAGCTAATAGATTTACTCGAAAAATTACGCCAAGTGCTACAAGCCTGCGGTGATTTTAATTTAGCGACCACAGCGCAAACTTTTAAAATAGCCCTGCACGATGCAATAGAGCCTATTGTTTTGCCTAAATTGCAACTTGCACTGGCAAAACATGCTCCCAATGCAAGCTTAGCGAGCGTAAAATTAAGCCGTGAAGATATGCATAAGCAATTAGCTAATCATCAAATAGATATGGCAATTGATGTAGCACGGCCAATAAAAGCGCCCATTAGCCACGCTGTTCTCTCAAGTGATCACTTTTGTGTACTCATGAAAAAAAACCACCCGCTTAAAAACCAACTCAATATAGACAATTATTTAGCGGCTAAGCATGTTGCGGTATCTAATCGAGCAACCGGTACTGTTATTGAAGATATTGCGTTATTGCAATTGAGTTTTAATAGGCAGGTGGCTATACGTTGTCAAAATTATTTTGCCGCGAAAGAGGTAATAAAAGACGCGCCATTTTTACTCACCCTGCCCTCTATGGTGGCAAGCCAACTGCTAGACGACACGCTAATAGCACGGCCAGTACCCACTACTATGCCTGCTATTTATCAGCATTTATATTGGCATCAAAGTACTGATAAAGACGACGCTTTAGTATGGTTACGCGGGCAAGTACAGCACATTTTTAAACGTTAATAGCTATAAAAAAAGCGCCAAACTTAGTGAACTAAATTTGGCGCTTCGCGTTTTTTTAAGCGTTTACAAGGCGTTTGTTTTTAAACTTAAGCCCAGCAATTAATAACAGCGGCCCAATAAACATGGCAAGGCCATATACACCGCCTGGTACTGCGTATTCGGGCTTATTTAAAAAGCTTATAGCAATTAAAATAGCCAACGATGCGTTTTGAATACCCACCTCAATCCCAAGTGTTAGTGAATCGGTCAGGTTAAGGTTTGAAAGTTTAGCTATGAGCAAGCCAATGACCATTGAGCCAATATTTAATGCAAGGCAGGCCCAAAATACAGCATCAAACGAGCTTGCCAGTAAGGCGCGTTCTTTTATTACTAGCGCGGCTATCATGGCGAGCATAAAAAATAACGAAAAACGCCTAAAAAACGGCTCGCTTTTAATCGCAAATTCGCTTTTAAAATGGCGCAGGCTTATCCCTATGGCTACAGGCACTAATGTAATGACAAACAGCCCAAGCGATGTAGTTAATATAGAAAAGTTAGCATCGTCTTGCGGCGCAAATTGGTGCATGGCAAAGCCAATAATAAACGGGGTGGTAATAATGCTAATAGCGGTTGAGGCAGCGGTTAAGCTTACCGAAAGCGCTAAATTAGCCTTTGCCAGCTGGCTCACTACGTTTGACATAGTACCACCTGGGCACGCGGCTAAAATCATTAACCCTATTGCTATAGGCGTGGGTAAATTAAGTAAATAACACAAACCTAAAGCCAGTAGCGGCATGGCAATAATTTGGCCTAGTAAGCCCATAGCAATTGCTAAGGGCTTTTTAAAAAGCCGCGTAAAGTCGCCAACTGTAAGCCCAAGCCCCATGCCAAACATAATAAGGGCAAGAGCGAGTGGGAGTATGATTTCTGTTAAAAATGATGCGTTCAAATTAGGCGGCCTCTGTTGTTTTTAATGCCAGCACTTCGTAGTTAAATGAGTACGGGGTTAGCAGCGTTTTTATCTGTTGTTGCAGCGCGTTTAACTCATCTTCATTAACTAAAATTGTGGCTTTTATGCCTAACTTTTTATCAGCAAACACATTTATTTGCACGGTTTTGTTGATTAATTGCTCGCTTAGAGTCTCTGTAATGGTTTGTTTTATTTCTAGGCAAACCAGTTCGGGCTTATAAATTTTACCTACGGCAGTAAGCGGTATTTCATCAATTATATAAATAGCTTTTGGTATTGCTGCTCGCTCAGGTATGTTGGCGCTAACATACGTGGTGAGCTCATCAAGTTTAAGCGTGCTATTTGGGCTTAGCGTTACGTAAAGTACCGGCACTTCGCCTGCATAGCTGTCGGGGCGTGGCACGGCGGCTGCAAGTGTTACATCGGGGTGGCTGGTTGCGGCATCTTCTATCATTTTGGGGTCTATATTGTGCCCGCCACGTATTATTAGCTCCTTTTGCCTACCACATAAAGATACATACCCGCTCTCATCTATTTTTCCTAAATCGCCGGTTCTAAAATACTGTTGGCCGTTTTCATCAACTACCCATGCGCCTTGGTTATGCGCATCTTCTACGTAACCGGGAAATACGTTATTACCGGTTATTATTATTTCGCCAACATCGAGTGTATCGCACATTTTAACAAGCGTGCCTTGCTCGTTTATATCGGCAATTTTAAGCGTAATACCAGGTATTGGCAGCCCTACAGAAGCCTCTTTATTAATTGGGTTTACAGGCATTAACGTACTTACCGAGCTGCCCTCAGTTGAGCCATAACCCTCTACCAGTGGGGTGTTTGTGAGTTTAGTAAACAGGGCTTGTAAATCTGATGAAAGCGGCGCGGCCCCACAAATAGCAAACTTCATTTTAAGCGGTGGCACCGATATTTTTTGCGAGGTAATTTGCTCAACCATAGCCGCGTAAACAGTAGGTACGGCGGTCATAACGGCTACATCGTAATTATTAATTAGGGTGAGTAAGTTTTGAATGATGTTTTTACCTCTAAAGCCAGAAGGGCTTGCGAGTAAAATTTTACAGCCTTTCATAACCGAGGCTATGCCTGTGGCTACCGCCGCATTTACATGAAATATGGGCAAACCTACTAGCATGGTATCGCCTGCGTTTACTGGCGAAAGTAAATTAACCTGCCCTGCATTGGTGAGCTGGTTTAAGTGTAAGTGCTTGGCAAGTTTTGGTAGGCCGGTGGTACCACCCGTATGAAAATACGCGCACACATCGCTTTGCTCAGGCAAAATAAAATTAGCTGCTTGCGTATTTTGCGCCGCGAGTAACTTTTTAAACCCATACACGGGTACTTTATTATTTTGCGAGCACGCTATGTCGTCACCAAATAAGCTAATAACCGCTTTTAGGCCAGGTATATGCTCTTTAATCGCCATTACTTTTTGCCAAATATCGCTACCAGGGACTGGGCCTAGGGCAATGATTACTTTGGTATTGGCTGAGATCATAATTTCTTTCATTATGGACTCATCAAACAAGGGGTTTATGGGGTTTGCAATGCCAGCGGCCTCTGCTGCCCAAAGCGATACATAGGTTTCAGGGAAGTTAGGTAGCACCAGCGAAGTTACCTCGGTTTTTGTAATACCCAACGAGTGCAATGCATTACCAAGCCCTGTTACGTTATTGGCAAGCGCTTTGTAGCTCATTTTACGGTGCGGATTTGCAAAGCTTTTACCTTTAAAGGTCATTAAAATGCGGTGAATAAGCTTTTTTGCAAACGGAATTTGCGCTTCGCTAATGCAGTCGCCATCTAAAATGTATTCAATAGCGGTTGCATCACCAAAGTTTTTTGCCGATTGTAAAATGGCATGATAAGTAGAGCGAGGAAGTTGCTCTGGTGATATTTCCGCAAGGTTTAAATTGCCAACATCGGCGTGGTTTTTAATTGTTGTTATATTCATAAAACCCTCAACGTATCTTTATAATGTGTGTTTGCGTGTGAGTGCATAGTATTTAAACGCGGCTTTGGTGTGTGGGCCATTACCGCGCAAAATTTAGTCTATCAAAATTAAGTTATTGCCAGTGTTTTAATCTAAAAAACTGTCATCTTGTGCGGCAACAACCTGATACATGGGCTGAAAGTTCCCCCATGTAACTAGCTCTGAGCCATTGGCTTGTTTAGTGTGTAGCGCAACATCGTGAGAGATAAGCTTAGGCTCGCCTGCGGCTTGCGCTAATAATTGGCTTTGGCAGCAGCTATCTAGCAATACAAAATTGGCAACTGCGGCATCAACCGACGAACCAACGGTAAGTAAACCATGGTTTTGCAAAATAACAGCGCAGTGATCACCCAGTGACTTAGCTATCATGTCGCCCTCTTCGCTGTCGGCCACTACGCCGCTAAATACATCAAATACGCTGTGGTTTTCGTAAAATACGCAGGCATCTTGCGAAATTGGTTTAAGTAACTCTCCTAATGCCGAAAACGCACGGCCATAACGTGTATGGGCATGGGCTACTGCGTTTACGTCGGGTCGCGCCATATGTATGCGTGAATGAATAGCAAACGCGGCATTATTAATCGGTGTGCTGCCTTCAATAATATTACCTTTATGATCAACCCGAATAAGATCTGACGCTTTAATATGCGCAAAGTGCATACCCACTGGGTTTACCCAAAAGGTATCGGGCTCAATGCAGTCGCGAAGTGTTATATGCCCAGCAAGTCCTTCATCAAAACCGTACATGGCAAATACTCTAAAGCCTGCGGCTAGGCGTTGTTTTTCGTAGCTGCGTTGCTCCTCAAGGGTGTTAAATTTAGGCGGCATAATAAGTTTAAATTTGTCGCTGCCTATGGTCATTTTTGCGGCTTGCTGCTCTAGTGTATTGCTCATAATAATCCTAAATTAAACTCTGTTGACTTTAGTTTAGTCTCGCTTAAGATAAATAGAAGTGATGTTAATTAATGGTTAAACATAAATACTATGCATGGAAAGATAGATTTAAACCTGTTTGTAATACTTAAAACGGTATACCAAGAGGGCAGTATTACCACTGCAGCGGATAAACTGCATTTAACGCAACCTGCTGTTAGCCATGCGCTTTCTCGCCTTAGAGAAAAGTTTGACGACCCATTATTTATTCGCCACGGGCGGCGTATGGTGCCCTCACCTTTTTGCCAAAAAATAATAGCGCAAGTTATTGAGTCGGTGCAGGTATTAGAGTCAACCTTAAATAACGAACGGCTTTTTGATATAGCCGCCTTTAAGCGCGAAATAAAATTTGGCTTTAGAGATATTTTAGAATCGATATTTTTTCCGCCGCTAATGAGCGACCTACTCACAAACACCCCCAATATCACGATTAACAGCCGACAGGTGTCACATGTTGATATGGAAAAATCACTCGAAAACCAAGAGCTCGATATAGTCATTGATGTGCTTACCCCAACGAGTAACCACATAAAAAACACCTTTATTTGTAATGAGCATTTTTCGCTAATTTGTAGGCGCGATCACCCAATATTAAATGACTTAACCGTACAAAATTACGCAAAGGCATCGCACGCGTTGGTGTCGTTAAAAGGTGCGCAGGTAGATATTATTGATATGGCGCTGGCAAAGCATGCACTTGCCCGTAATGTAGTGCTTAAATGTGAACATTATTTTGCGGCGACTAAAGTGATTAGCCAAAGCGACATGATAATGACAATGCCAAACGCGTACGCGCAGGTATTAAAAGAGCAAATGCCTGTGCATGTAACTAGCTTGCCGTTTGATGTGCCGTTAATGCCTGTGCACATGTATTGGCACGAACAAGCCGATGACGATTTAGTAAATAGTTGGATGCGAGAAAAGCTGCTAGGTTTAGCCCAGCAACTTATCCCTGCTGACAAACTTAAAAGCGGTAATTAAATTGTGCGTGATAACTGCGCCCACGCTCTGATAAAAAACGGTGTGCGTAGCTAATAACTGGCACATCGTTGGCCTGCGAAAAAGTGTGTTTATCGGTTAAATTTTTAGCCAATAACGCCACCGACCAATCTCCTTCACTGCTACCTAGTTCTATGCGTAAATTTAGCTTTTCAAAAGCACTTTGCTTGGCTATTGGGTCAAGGTCTTGCTCTAAAAAGTAATCGTCACTAAAGTTAAGCGCTAAATTGCTACTTAAAGTAAGGTTTGAAAACACCTCGGTATTGTAATCAATCGCTATATTGCCTGAGTAATCGGGAGCAAACGCGCCAGTTTGCCCGGTTAAATCTTGAAACGCTTGGCCAAGTAGCTCGCTTTGCATAACCGTTGGCGAGGCACTGGCGTATTGCTCGTATTCAAAATCAAGCACCGCAAGGTTTGCCGATAGCTGCCAATTTTGATTTATTGCCCAGCGCGAATCGAGCTCAATCCCTTTTACTTTGGTTTCGGCAGCATTTTTAACTACAAATGCATTACCATTAAATTCAGAAACTTGTAGGTCATCGTACAGGGTGTAAAACAGTGTAGCGTTTACTTGTAGAGTATTTTTAATTGGCTCGGCTTTTATGCCAAATTCAAAGTTTGTGGCTTTTTCGTCGTCAAACTCAAAGCCTGAGTTTTCATCAACCGTGTTACCTTGTGAGCCATTTAAGCCAGAACCATCAAAACCACCAGCTTTGTAGCCTATGCCAGCGCTTGCAAATAACATGGTGTTGTTAAACCCTAAATACTGCACACTAATATTGGGTGATAAGTGCGATTCATCACGCTTAGCGTTAAGGTTATGTACCCCCGCGCCTGAGAGCTGCCCTGCAATAGTGGGCGCAGCGGCATTGGCAAATTGTTGTACGGCTTGCGGTGTGTTTGGCTCAAATACGCTATACACACTTTGTACGCTGCTCACTTCTTTTTCTTCTTTTTGATAACGCAGGCCAAAATTAGCGCGCCATTGCGCGTTTACATTCCAAGTAAGGGCGGTAAATGCGGAGTAGCTTTGTTGGTCTTGATCAAACAGCGCATTTACGCCCAATGATGTACCCACTAAATCAGGAATAAGTAACGATGCACCAAATAAAATATCGTTTGGGTGTTCAAGCTCGCTGCTCATGTAAAAAATGCCCGCTACGTATTCAAGCGTGCGCCCTGTTGGCGAGCTTACTCTAAACTCTTGCGTAAACTGGTTATAGGTTTCTAAGTAGTCTTGTTTTATAAGCGGGATTTCTGAAAAGTCGGCGTCAAAGGTTGAATCCCAATCGTACTCGCTATACGTGGTTACAGAGGTAAATTCGTATTCGCCATAGTTATAGGTTAATTTAAGTGATGCGTTATCAAGCGTGGTTTTACTTTGCTCATTAAGCCCACCTGGGTGACCATCGCCCGATACCGAACTTGTGTAATCAAGGCCCGAGTTGTCGCTTAATAAAAGTGAACGATACCCTACATTGCCTGGGTTAGTAGGGTCATTTGCTATTTGTAAATCTCGGTTGGGAGTATCAATAATGTATTGGTAGCGCGAACCGTGCGACTCAAACTCACCGTGTTCCCACTTAAACAATGCGTTTATATCATCGTTTATTTGCCAATCTATTGATAAACGTGCACCTGATGAGTCGTTAGATTGCTCATCACTTTGGCGCGCTTGGTTATATAAAAAGCCATCAACAGAATGATCAAACGCGGCAATACGAATGGCTAAATCATCGTTAATAGGAATATTTATAGCGCCTGTAAAGCGCTTTTCGTTATCAAAGCCAAACTCTGCCGATACGTTGCCTTCAAGTACATCGGTTGGCGAATTTGAGATCATACTAAAGGCTCCTGCTGTGGCGTTTTTACCAAACATAACCGACTGCGGGCCTTTTATAAGCTCAAGGCGCTGCATATCTAAAAATGGAAATTTAGCCTGATGCCCGCGCCCTAAATACACGCCATCTTTATACATAGCAACCGATTGCTCAAAGCCTGAGTTAGTACCCGAGCCTATGCCGCGTACAAAAATACGTTTGCTGCTTGAGGTTTCGGTTATATGCACGTTAGGTAGGTTTTCGCTTAGGGCGAGTAAATCGTCAACACTGTTTTGCTCGAGGTAGTCGCCAGAAAGCGCTTGAATAGAGGTAGGAATATCTTGTAGCGATTGGACCCGCTTTTGCGAGGTGACGGTAATGGTTTCAAGCTCACTTTTATTTATTTTTTGCTCGCCAGCTTGTGCCATACCCACGCTTAATGCGCTGAGCGTAAATAAAGTAAGTGTTTTTTGTTTTAAAAAAGCAGGTTTTAAACGTGTGTGTGATTGTGTGTGTTCAGTTGTCATAGCTGCAACTCCATTATAGAGGTTATTTTTATTGGATAATTTTGCGTCTATTTCATACTGACGAGTCTTAAAATAAATAACAGTGATGTTTATTTATTCAGCACTATTAGTAATATTTATAGTTAAGCGAAAAAGTGTTGTCTTAAATGGGGTTATAGCGGGTTTAAAGTGGGTTAAAAAATACTTGCGGATTAGCGGTTTTATTTGCTATTGCCGAGCTTGGGGTGTTTGCTGCATTGATAAAGGCAGTAAGCTGTGGTGCATTTTCGCAAAAAATAATATCCAGTGCTAGGCGGTTTTTGCCGTATAAACCTCGGTGAATCATATTGGCTGAAAACAACAGTAAGTCTCCCGCATTAAGTTTAATAACTTTGCCTGTAGTTAGGTTATCGCTTGGCAGTTTATTATTTTTTGCAAGACGTACATTTAGCTCCTCTGGTGTATCCCAATTTTTATGCGAGTGGGGTACAAGCTCTATACCTGGCTCGTCTTCAAGGGCTAACCGGCAGTGCACTACGTCGGGCCCGTTTAACGCAGCTTGTTGCTCTTGCACATTTAAATGGTATTGCATATCGCGATGCCAATAATTTTTTTGTGTAACATTTACGGGATTGAAAAATAACTGAGTATTTAAAAACAGTGGCTCACTAATCGCCTTTTTTACACGCTTAATTAATTTGTTATCAGCTATTAAACTAAATAAGGCTTCGTTTTGCTGCGCCGTTAAATACTCACTATTTGTTATGCCTGAGCTGTTAATTGCACGGGATTTATAAAGCTCACGGTTATTAGCCTTCCACTTTGTATGAAAGGCATTAACTAGGAGCTTAATTTTATTTAGCTCTTCGGTGCTGTAAAGCCCCTTTACAAGCATATAACCGTTTGATTTATAGCTGTTCATTGTGGTTCTTTATTTAATATTGCAGCAACGCGCCCAGCAAGTTCTGGCAGTACATCTTGTGCAAACCATGGGTTCTTTTTAAGCCAAATATTATTGCGTGGGCTTGGGTGTGGTAGCACCAAATGCTCCGGCCAATATTCACGCCACGATTTTACTAACTCGGTTAAGGGCCTGTTTTTAGTATGCGGTAAATGATAAGCCTGCGCGTATTTACCAAGCACGATTGTTAGCTCTAAATTTGGCAGAGCGGCCAGTAATTGCGCTCTCCAAGCGGGTGCACATTCTTTACGCGGGGGTAAGTCGCTCGTCTTACCTTTACCAGGGTAACAAAATCCCATAGGTAAAATAGCTATTTTTTGCGGATCATAAAACTCATCAGCACTTAGCCCAAGCCATTCGCGTAGGCGGTTTCCGCTGGCGTCGTTAAAGGGCTTGCCAGTTTCGTGTACTTTTATGCCCGGTGCTTGGCCGGCAATTAAAATACGCGCATTGGCATTAAATTGTATAACGGGGCGAGCACCTAACGGTAAATGAGGTTCACAGATCACGCATTTACTAACTTGCTCAATTAAATTGATCGGATCCATATAAATCTGGCCTTAAATGCTTAAGTTTTGTTCTAAATGGCCATTTAGACCTAATGAGTTGGTAAAAAATCGGTTTATTTTACTCAAATTAGTTATTAGTTGGTAAAATCGTGATCTCATTTAAAAATAACAACTAATCACTTGATATATTTATTGTTTTTCTGACCATACGGCAAATTCGTTACCACTGGGCTCGGTAAAATGAAAGCGGCAGCCACCGGGGAACTCAAAAATAGGTTTTACTATTTTGCCGCCATATTGCGCTACTTTTTTATAGGTAGCGTGAATGTCGTTACTGTAAAACACCAGCAGTGCGGCCCCATGTTGAGTAAGTGATTTAAGCGGTGCTTTAAAAAAGCCACCATCAAGCCCCTGGCCGCTAAATGCCGTATACTCTGGGCCGTAGTCGGTAAATTGCCAGTTAAACACGTTAGTAAAAAAGCTTTTTGTCGCTGTTAAATCGCACGCGGGAAACTCTACATAATTTAGTTTTTCGTGGTTGCTCATTTTAAATTAACTCTTTGGCTTGCCAGTATTGACCACTGTAAACCTTCGTAATTAGCTAAGCAATAACCCTAAAACAGCAGAGATCAGTATTTTACTAACATGCTAGGCACTAATGTTAAATTAACTAGAATATACAAATGAGAATCGCTATCTTTTGTATTTGTAAGCTTTATAATAACGCCTTATTTTTATCCTCGTATTTGAATAAGGGATTTGTTAACTATGCAGGCACCTCTGCACATAGCACCTTTTACAAAAACTAACCTAGCTGCGCTTTTAAATGTGGCCCAAAGCTATAGAGTGTTAGTATTTTTGCGTTTTATTATTGCCATAGTGGGTGGTTATGCGTTTACCTCAGCGTGTATTTCATTATTAAGTGTACTGCTGCCCATTCCTAAGCAAGATGCCGTATTACTGTGTGTGTCTATCAGTATTTTAATTTACGCCGCAGTGTTTATTTATGCGTTTTCGGTTAAGTCGTTAAAAACTGTTTGGATCAGTATTTTACTAAGTACCGGTTTTTTTGTTGCTGTATTAGCATTACTGAAGGGTTGGCTATGAAAGACAGTTTTTTTAGGTCGATGACATGGCTACATACATGGGTGGGCTTACTTACCTGTTGGATTATTTACGTAATATTTTTTGCAGGCACAGCGAGCTTTTTTAGAGACGAAATAAACTTGTGGAATCAACCGGCTATACACAATGTGCAAGCCCAAACCGACAGAGTGGCCGCGCAAAGGCAGCAAATTATAAAGGGCTTTGATTATTTAAATCAGCACGCTGCAAATTCCCCTAGTTGGCGTATTACCTTGCCTGAAGAGCGAATACCGTATTTGGTATATGGCTATGCAAAACCTAAAGAGCCGGGGCAGCGCCGCAGCCAGTTTGTAAATACCCAATTAAACCCAAACACCATGAAAGCGCTGCCTCCTTTTGTTGAAAGTAAAGGTGGTAACTTTTTTTACCGGTTGCATTATCAGCTTTATTATTTAGATGCCATAACAGGTCGCTGGGTAGTGTGTTTTGCCAGCTTTTTTATGCTGCTGGCAATAATTTCGGGCGTGGTTATTCATAAGCGCATATTTAAAGATATGTTTACCTTTAGGCGCAATAAAGGGACTCGTAGCTGGTTAGATGCACATAATTTAAGCTCGGTACTTGCCCTACCGTTTCATTTAATGATTACCTACACAGGCATTATTACGCTTATATTTATGTTGTTCCCCTACCCTGCGTTAACGACGTACGACAAGGGTATGCGTGGCTTTTTTAACGATGTAACACCTAGCAATAACGTGACTAATAACGCCCAAGGCAGTGCAGAATTGCTCCCTATAAACACTATTTTGGATCAAGTTTATACCAAGTGGCCTAGTGCAGATATTACGCGTGTTCAGGTTAGTAAACCGAATATGGCCGCTTCAACAGTAACGGTATTGGTAAGCCCTGCAAAGGCGCTTCGCGATCAATCTCCGCGGCTTTTGTTTAGTGGTGCTACGGGCGAGTTAGTTGCACAAACTGATGACGAACTTAGCAGTAGTAAAGCACTTTATGAATCACTTAACTCTATGCATACAGGGCGCTTTGCTACGCCTTTACTGCGCTGGTTATACGTACTTGGCGGAATTGCAGGCTGCGTAATGATTGGCTCTGGCTGCATAATGTGGGCTAAACGCATACGCGAGCGTAATAAGGGTAAAGCCTCATTTGGCTTACAATTAGTCGAAGCTTTAAACCTTGCCACCATTATGGGTTTACCACTGGCTACTTGCGCCTTTTTTATTGCCAATAGATTACTTAGTCCAACCGTAGCAGGGCGTGGTGAAAAAGAAGTTACAGCGTTCTTTTTAGCATGGTTAGTGGTTGCCGTTATGGCACTTTTAAAGCGCGATAGGCTGCAATGGCGTGTAATGGCTGCCATAAATGCCCTCGCGTGTTTGAGTGTACCGGCAATAAATGCGCTTACCACACAGGGTAATATAGTGAGCTACTTACTTAATAAACAATGGGCCTTGTTTATTTTCGATGCGGTATTTTTACTGTTTAGCATACTGTTTTTAGTACAAACCGAAAAATTACGTACTGCTTCTAGCGCATCTAAAAAAACAGCTAATAACCTAGCCGATAATAAAAAGAGGCAAAAAGCATGATTGATTTACTTAGCTTTAGCCTCTGTTTGTTTGCTTTTAATGGTTTTGCTTTGGCAAAACCAGCGCATTTTAAAACGGTGTTTACAACGCGTCCCTCTAAGCTGCAAAGTAATTTGCTACTAATAGTTGCTTGGATCAGTTTTTTACTAAGTTTATTGTTCTGCGTGGTTACGCAGCAGGGATACGGTGCTTTACTGTTTTGTGGCTTTATGGGTCTAAGTGTATTAATTATAACGATTTTTTATAATTTTATAGAAAAGTTGATTAAGCCATTTAGCTTTTTAAATATGTTACTGATTGGCTTATCGGGGCTATTACTGGCAGTAAATTCACTTTAGTTAGTAAAAACCTGATCCAAAGAAAGCCATTAATTTTAGACAAAAAAATGGCAAGCTATAAAGCTTGCCAACAATAGGGGGATATTCAGTATGTCCAACACTTGCATGTCTCGTTGCAAGTGCAGCTAATATAGCCCTAACATATTTAACTTACCTTACAGTGAGATGATCGTTTTATTACAGCTGTAACAATCATTTGCTCAACAACTGTAAAGCCCCTTTACATAGCTAAATAACCTACTGTTTAACCCAAATAATTTGCTCTGTAGCAAAGCCTAGTTTGTTTGCTTTAGCTATAAAATGTTGTTTAAGTTTGTCACTAACGGTAGGTGTACGCGATAAAAACCATAAAAAGTCGCGGTTATAACTTGTAATAAACGCATATTGGTAGTCGTCTTGGTCTAATTCAAAAATAACGTAAGCACCATAAAATGGGCCAAAAAACGAGACTTTAAAATGGCCTGTGTCAGTCCCTTCTACAAATTTAGCTAAGCCCTGTGCTTCATCCCACTTTTGCTCTTTAGTTATGAAACCTTTGTTGAGCACTTTTACAGTGCCATCGTCGTTTACGGTGTAAGTCGCGGTTACTTGCTCCATACCCTCTTCAAATGAGTGTTCAAGGCGGGCAATTTCGTACCACTTACCTTTGTACTGCTCTAAGTCAAAGTTTTTAACCGGAGTAATGCCCTCAGGTGCGCTTGTGCAGGCGGTGAGTAAAAATAACCCTGTAATGAGTAAAATAGTCGTAATGGCCTTCATGAAAGCTCCTTTTTAAAAGTGATAGTGTTTGTACGGCTCTAAGCCAATAAAGTTTGCTAGCCGATTAAAATAAATTGCTATAGGATCAGCTAAATACTAGAGCAATTAAAAGATTTAAGCATGAAAATATGGGTAGATGCCGACGCATGCCCTGTGGTAATAAAAGAAATACTTTTTAGAGCCGCTGAGCGCACGCAAACACCAACCATTTTAGTAGCTAACCATGCAATGCGCATTCCGCCTTCAAAATTTATAAGCCGCGTACAGGTTTCGAGCGGGTTTGATGTGGCCGATGACGAAATAGTAAAACGCGTAGAAAAAGGCGATTTAGTTATTACTGGCGACATACCGCTAGCCAGTGAAGTTATAGATAACGGTGGCCAAGCACTTAACCCGCGTGGTGAGCTTTACACGCCAGAGAATATTCGCTCGTTATTAAACGTGCGCGACTTTATGGATACCATGCGCTCAAGCGGCGTAGAAATGAGTGGCGGGCCACCACCGCTTAGCCAAACCGACCGCCAAAACTTTGCCAATAACCTCGACCGTATTTTAGCGCAGAAAAAGACGAGCTAGTGTGAGTGAGCAACTAATTGGCTTAGGTGAGCAAGCCTTTAGCGTAGCCGTTTATGTGGCAAAAGCGCCGCCTATGCCCTACTTTGCAACTCTACACAGTGTTGAGCCTGTAATAAACGAGCAAATAAATACCATAAACCAGCACTGTGGTAATGGCTGGCGTAAAGTGTTTAACGTATACGCTAAAGTGTTGTTTGCGCTACCGAGTGAGCATTACAGCTTTGCTAAACAAGCCGCTAGCTGGCAAGCTTATCGCGATACACTTTTACTGCAAAAAAACAGTAAAACAGCGCTGTTATTTAGTGCGCCCATCATTAACGGCACAAATAAAAACCAACTGCATATTATTGCTGGGCGAACCCATGCTAAAAACTTATTACAGCAAGGTAAGCTTAATGCGCAATTTAATTGGTTAGACGATGAGTTTGCAATTGATACAACGAATAACATTATTGTGTGCCCGTACTTTGATTACCGGCAGTTAAGTAATATTAAAATAGCCCGATTAAGCGAGCTAGTTGCCAAGCTTAAAACATCTAATTAAAAATGTAAGGACTCAACATGGCGGGAATTTTAGAGCTAAATACATTATTAAAATCAATGAACCCCGAGCTTAAACAAGGTGAATATATATTTTGTTGTTTAGCAGGCAACCTTGCTGACTACGTTCATTTAAACCCGCTTGCCAGTTACATTGAAGAAGAAGGCCTAACCCTTATTTTAAATGCAGATACCGCCGATAATGCCGGTATTACTTATGAAGCTAAATATAATTTAATTACCCTTAATGTGCATTCAAGCCTTGAGGCTGTTGGGTTAACCGCTGCGGTATCGGCCAAATTAACCGAGCATAATATTAGCACTAACGTAGTAGCTGCGTTTTATCACGACCATATTTTTATACAAACCGATAAAGCGCAGGCCGCGATGAAAGCACTTGGTGAGATTGGTTAAAGGTAGTTGATATAAACCTAATCTGAGTAACACGTATTTAGTGGGATGCGCCCTATGCTTATGTAAAACACAAAGCCGATATTGCAGTATCGGCTTTTGGTATTAATTAGTTTTGATTGCAAAAGTGGTGCGCTACAGGCTCAATTTTTACTGTATCGCCTGCATTTACTACCACGCATTGCGTGTTTTTATCGAGTTTTTGCTTTTGAATAATAGTAAATTCGCCCTCGTTGACAGCGTATAAATTGTATTGATAGGCATCGTTACCGCCTTCAAATAACGCGGTAAATAACCCTCCCACTAACCCACCAATTATTGCTCCGCCGAGCATTTCTTCAGTGTTACCATCTAAGCTGTCTACAAAGCCGAACCCGGCGCCAGCTGCTATGCCTGTGCCTACTTCAGATGAAAGTGTGACGGGTTGCATTGATTCTACTGATGCGTAGTAACGCTTAATAATTTGGTTTTGATTGTTTCGATCTACCCCTTGTGATGCGCAGCCTGAGAGTAGTAATACCGCGATAAGATACTTTTTCATGTTGAGTCCCTGTTAATATTTAATAGGGAAATAATAAGTAGCAACGCATATAAAAGATGTGAGAAGTTTGTTTGTTGCTGTCAGGAAATGTAAGGATGTGTATAAAATAAAACACCGAGTATGCATACTCGGTGTTTTGGGGTTATGTTACTTAAATTTTATACTATTAAACAACGTATCCGCTAAAACCAAGCGCTTTAAAATAAAGCTTAGGAATACCGTATTTGCATTCATTAAGTAACTCGCTAAAGCGCATTCTATCAAGTGAGTAAAATTCACTGTCTAAGTTTTGAGCTGTGTAGGCTTGCCCTGCATCACTTAAGCCTAAATCGGCACACACAGTAATTTGTGCTTCGCGCTCAAAGTCGGTTTCGGGTTTCATTAAATCGCTAATAAATAAGTTTGCGCCTTTATTTAAATTAGCTTTAATATTTTTTAATAGCTGCTTTTTGCTGCCGTCGTCTTTTAAAAAGTGCATTACGAGTAGGCATAGCGCCGCATCGGCCTTAGTAGATAGCTTATCAAGCTCGCCTTCAATAACATTAACGCGCTTTGCTATGCCGTGCTCTTCAAACGCTTGTTTAGCAATTGCGAGCATATCACTTGAGGTATCTTGCGCGGTAAATTGCCAAGTAGGGTTAAGCGCGGCAAGGGCGAGTATTTCTTTGCCTGTGCCTGCGCCCACGACTAAAATATGTGCGTTATCTTTAAGGGTTGCTTTAAGTTGAGCATTAGTAAGTTGGTGCAATAGCTCATAACCAGGGACTAAACGGGTAATGCGGTCGTTGTAATGCGTTGCTTGCTCGCCTGTGAATGTTGGCATTTTTTAACTCCTTTATAAGACTTCAACAGTGGAGTATCCACCACTTTTTTTACTTACATGTACTTGCGTGGCTACGCGTTCACTCATTTCACTCACATGCGATATAACCCCTACTTTACGGCCTTGTGCTTGTAATGAGTCGAGTGCGTCCATAGCAACGCTGAGTGTTTCGCTATCTAACGTACCAAACCCTTCGTCAATAAACAAAGAGTTGATTTGCACTTTGTTTGAAGAAAGCGATGCAAGCCCTAAAGCCAGTGCTAGTGATACTAAAAATGATTCACCACCAGAGAGCGTATTAACAGAGCGTTGTTCGTCGGCCATATCGCGGTCAATAATGGCTATATCGAGCGATTGCGCAATGGCAGTGAGCTCGTAGCGTTTATTGAGGGTTTTTAAATGGCTGTTAGCATAATGCAGCAATATTTTAAGGGTTTGTGTTTGCGCTAAATTACGCATGGTTTTACCGGTTGCATCCCCTAATACTTTATTAAGCACGTGCCACTGCTCTACCTGCTTTTTAAGGGTAGCAAGTTCAGCGTGTTTGCCTTTAAGTGCTTTGGCGTTTTGATTGTGTTGCTCAAGTGCGGTATTAGTGCCAAGCAAACTATTTTGTAGCTCAGTTTGCTCATTGGCTAAGGTCGTTTCTTGCTCTGCTAATTGGCTTTCGCTTTTTTCGGGCTTGTTAGTATTTTGGTGATCTGTTTGCGCCTTTTGCTGTTGCTTAAGCGCTGCATTTGCATCTGTGAGTGCTGCTAAACGCTGCTCAAACTGCATTAATTGCTCTTTTATTTGCTCACTAGTGAGAGTTAGTAAAATAGCGATCTGTTCGTGATTTGCCTCGCTATATTGCGCTTTAAAGTCGCTAAACCAGGCATTGTAGCGCTCTTCAAGTGTACTTTGCTCTTGAGTATGCTCTGCCAAGCGCTGCTCAATATTTTTGAGTGTTATAGCGTGCTCATCGCGTTTTTTAATTGCGCTGTCGTGGGCTTGTTGGCTTGTATGTAACGCCTTTTGGCACTGCTCAAGCTGCGCATTAAGTTTTGCTTGGTAATCATCGGCACTTAATGGCTCGTTGTTAAATAAAGCAAGGCGCTCTGTGCGTGTGGTATTTTGCAGTTGTTGCGCTTTGGCTAAATCGTCTTTTAAAACTTTAAGCGCTTGCTCACTTTTAGCAATTAACGGTGTGAGTTGCTGTAATTGCTGATTAGCGCTGTCTATTTGTTTTTGACTTTGTTCAAGCTGAACCTGTGTTTGCTGGAACTGCTCAACCTGCTGGCTTAAATCGCTCATATTAAGCGTGTTGTTTTGCAATTTCTGCCAAAAGTCACTGTGCTCAAACTGTGCATTAAGGGTGCTGGTAAGCTCGTTAACTTGCGTATTTAGCTCTGCATGTTTAGTGTTTATTTGGCCAAGCTTATTGGTTAATTCAACATGCTGATTATGCAATTGCTGCTGTGTATGTTGCTCGGCTTTTAAGTTATTTATTAGCTGATTTACTTTTTCTTGCAGGGCTGTTTGCTGTTTTTGCGATTCAAAATAGTGCGACTTTTGACTGCTGAGCTGGGCGTATGTTTCATCAAGCTGCTGTGCTGTTAAGTCGTTAAGCTCTGTACGTGCCCCTTGCATTGTTGTTTTAATTTCTAGCTGCTTTGCCTGTGCGCTCTGTATGGCTTGGCTGTATTGGGCGTGCTCAGTGACAAGTATAGCATGTTGAGTTTGGTGCTGGTGCAGCTTAGCTTGGGCGCTATCGTGTTGCTGCTTAGCTTGGTTATAACTTGTTTCAAAATCGGCTATTAGGTTATTTAATTGCGGGTTTTGGCTGCTTGCATACGGGTGCTCTTTTGCCCCGCACACTACACATGGCTCGTTAGGGGTAAGCTGCGTGCGTAAATGCTCTACGTTTTCGCTGGCACGCAGGCGAGCTTGGTTTAATGCGTATTCACTGTGTTTAAGTGCTTGCTCGCAAGAGGCTAAGCTTTGTTGCAATGTTGTTTGCGTTTGCTCACTGTGTACAAGCTTGGCCGCAACCGCCGCTTGTTGTTGTGTGCTGTTTTTTATTTCTTGATTAAACTGCTGGTAGCGCAAACGCTGATCTTTTAAATATTCAATATTTTTAAGTTTGCTATCGCATTGTTCAATATTAAATTGGCGTTGTTGTTCACTTAGCTGGTTAAGATCTTTTTGTTTATGCGCAAGTTGTTGCTCTTGCAACTCTACTTTTTTAGTTTGCTCTGCTAACAGCGCCGCTTGTTTACTTTGCTCTTCTAACAGCTGTTGGTTTTGCGAAGCGGTTGCCTTTATTTGCTCATTGGCACTTAAATACGTATTAAAGCTATGTTGGTAATAATTCCAATCATTAGCCAATGGTTTAAGCTGCGTGTGCTCGTTTAGCCACGTTTGATGCCCAGTGCTGAGTTTTGTTGCCTCATCAAGTGCATTTTGGCTTTGCGTGCACTGCGTTTGTAATTCGCTAAGTTGCTGCTGCTCTTTTTCGCTTTGCTGAGTTAGGCTTGTAATTGTTTGTGCGTGTATAGCAAGTTGGCTGTCGAGCTCGCGGGCTTTTGCAATAATTGGCTCTGCCGTTTGCTTTTGCACTTGCGCTGTTTTTAACTCGCTTTGCTTTGTTGAAAGTGTTGCGGCCTGCTCTTTTATAAGCGCTGCATGGTCAATCGCTTTTAAATCGCTTATTTGCGTACTAAGTGCTTTGTTTTGCGCCGTTAAGTACTCATGACGTTTGCGGTTGTCTTTTATTTCAAGGGCGCTTTGTGCTTGTTTAGCTTGCTCACTTTGCTTTGCTATTGCGTCAAGTTGTTGTTGCGCGTGTTGTTGCTGCTTTATTGCGTGTTCTAGTGCCTGCGATAAGCTAGCTGCTTGTTTATACCAATTTAAGTTTTGCTCTGTTGCTGCATGCGATTTTTTAGTTTGCTCAATTTTTTTAAGTAACTCATCGCGCAGGGTTTGTTTAGCACTTAATTCGTCATCGCTTAATAAGGTGTAGCTTGCAAGGCTTGCATTAAGTAATTCATATTGATCTTTTAGCGCTTTATTACGCTCAAAAATACGTTTACCAATTAAGCTAAATTTATCGGTGCCGGTTAAACACTCTAAAAGTTGTGCGCGTTCATCGCCTGTGGCTTTTAAAAAGGCTGCAAACTCGTGCTGTGCTAATAATACCGCGCGGGAAAACTGATCAAAGCTTAGCCCTATTTTGTTTTCTACTTCTTTTATGGTTTGGCTTTTATCGGCTATTAGGGTTTCATCGGGCAAGGTTAGTAACGTATGCTCAGCTACTTTTAACTTGCCTGTTGCTTTTTTGTGGGTACGGGTAATAACGTAGCGTGCGCGGTATAGTTGTTTATCTTGGCCAACAAAATCAACTTCAGCAAAGCCTTCCCATTTGCCTCTGCGCAGTAAGTTACGCGCATCGTTTAGCTTTATGCTGTCGCCGTTAAAATCAATTAAGTTGCCTTTATCGCCTTTTAAGCGGGCTGTTTTAGTATAAAGCGCTAAACAAATAGCATCTAAAAAGGTGCTTTTACCTGCGCCTGTGTCGCCGGTTATAGCAAACAAGCCCGCATCTTTTAGTGGAGCTTGAGTAAAGTCGATTTCGGCATCGACTATTGAGGCTAAATTATGAATACGAACTGCGGTTATTTTCATAGTTGCTCTTGCTCCGTCAGCTCACTTATTACATCGTTTAACAGTGTTTTTAGCTCATCTGGTACAGCTTGGCCGGCCATATCTTTGTCGTTTGCAAAGGCTTGTTCTAATAAGTTTAATGGGTTGAGCATTTCAATTTCGCTTAAATCTTCAAATACGGCGCTGTTATCGCTTGTTATGGTTTGTTCTCGTACCCGCTCAATGCCACAAAATTTTACGTGTTTACCCTCAAGTGCTTGCTCTATTTGTTCTCTAAAGGTGGTGTCGGTATCACTTGATTTAAGTTTTACGCGTAAATAAGGGGCAATAGTATGTTGTGATGTATCGAGCGCTTTAATTTGCTCGCATAAGTCGCTTAATGGCACGCACTCCCCTTTTGGTAAAATAATCACTTCAGCAGAGCGTGGAATGTAAAGGGGGTTTACAGATGTGCTAATAGTTTGTTTTTCATCACTTTTAAATTCTACTATATTAACTTGGTGCGTGTAGTTACGCTCTGAAAACGACATAGGAATAGGCGTACCGCTGTACCGAATAACGTCTTTTTTAGCGACTTGCTGCGCTTTGTGTAAATGCCCCAGTGCTACGTAGTCTGCCTTGTTACCAAATACATTGGCCGAAATAGACTCCTCCCCACCAATCACTAAATTACGTTCTGAGTCACTTGAAATATCACCGCCTTTGGCATGTAAGTGCCCCATTACAATTAACGGCGAATTTTGCGTGTTAATGCTATAGGCGTGATCAAGAGCAAGCTTATAGGCTTTTTCAACGCCTTGTGCGTAACTAGGGCCGTTTTTAGTATGACTAAGTGAACTTATATCGCTGGTACGTAAAAAAGGCATAGCGACGATTACAGCGCGTTTATTTTGCGTATTTATTTCAATCACGGTATTGGCTGGGTCGGTTACTTCAAAGCGCCCCACTACATGGGTGTCAAACTGAGCAAGTAATGGCTGCGCCGCTAATATACGATTTGCTGAGTCGTGGTTGCCGGCAATAATAACTACATGCAATTGCGGGCAACGCTTTTTAGCATCTTTTATAAATTGGTAAAGTTGGTTTTCGGCGCTGGCACTGGGTGTGGCTGTATGATAAATGTCGCCTGCAACTAAAAGTATATCTATGTGTTGCTCTACAAGGGTGCTAAGTAGCCAAGTAAAAAATGCAGCGTGCTCATCACGGCGGTCATGTTCATAAAATTGTTGGCCTAGGTGCCAATCTGAGGTGTGGAGAACTTTCATATCGCGCTCTTAAAAAACCATAAGAGCGCCAATATACCCAAGGCAAGTAAAGATGCAAGCCTCGGGAGGGCTTTAGTTTAGGTAAAACTATATATAGCAATAATAATGACAGGAAGCGCTAACAAAGCCATACCTAGCGGCATTTTTAAACTTTTAGTTTGCTTTGCTTGCAATGCTTTTATGGCATTCGTTTCGTTACAGGCGGCTACTTTATCAATATAAAAATAACCTGAGTCTAGATACTGCTTACAACTTTGCTGATTTGCTGGAATGGCTATTAGCTCTTGTTGTTTTTTTAGGATATAAAAATCCATACACCCACCACATTGCTTACTGGTAATAAGTACATATTTGAGAATAATTGTAACGATTTTATTATGCTCAAATAAAAAAAGTGGGCGATTTTAAATATAAAATGCACTAAATATCAACCTAAAATTTCACTATTTTTAATTTATCGTATAAATAGTTAATATTAGTGAGATCACGGCAATATTTGCGCCAATTATTAGCCACTTTTTACTGTGTTTTTGTTCAGTAGATAGGCGTTTTAGTGCATCTTGCTTATTGCATGCCGACACCACATTAACATACGAATATTGGTTTGATTCGTAGCGCTCTAGTAAGTCTTTATCAGCAGGGATAGCTTCGAGCTGATGATCTTTTTTTACAATGTAAAATTTCATATCGGGCTCCTTTAGTTTAAATATGCTGCTTAATTTGTATTGAACCTGAGCGCATTAAAACCGTGTAAACACTGCTAACGCTATAAATTTAAGCTCAATTAAAACAACATATTTTTGCACCTTAATTTAATCCTAAGCTAATGGCATGAATTAGGCCTGAACCCTTATAAATACAGTGTTTGTACCTTAATTAATACACATCAACTAGCTGTACAGTGTAAACCCCCTTTACAGTTTTAAAAGCGGCTTAATTTACTAATTCAAAAACCATGTTAAAACAACGTGAATATTACCGTGTTTAATGGGCGGTTGGTCGCTAATTAATTGAACAAAAATAGTAACTTTGTCAAAGTACGCTCACAAAATTCCACTAGGACTCATAATGAAAAAAACAGTTCTTACGCTAAGCGCGTTTGTGTTGCCTCTGGCAATGTCGAGCGCTGTGTTAGCGTCATCCGTTGAGCAAACTAAAGGCTCATTCGTTGATAAGTTTCGCCAGTTAGACGAAGCGCTTCCTACCCCAAATGTTTATCGTAGTGCCGCCGGTGAGCCTGGCGAAAAATACTGGCAGCAACGTGTTAATTACGACATAGATGTAAAGCTTGATGAAAAAAAGCGCCGCTTAACAGCAAGCCAAAGCATTGAGTATAAAAATAACTCGCCGCATACACTTAAATATTTGTGGTTACAGTTAGATCAAAATATTTTTAAAAGCGACTCAATTGCCGAAACCACAAAAACGTTTAAAAGCACGCTAAATAGTTTACCTGCACAAAAGCCGGCTAAGTTAAGTTTAGGTGAGCTACGTCGTCAGCAATTTATGAGCGACAACGAGCTAGGCTATACAATTAGCAATGTAAAAGATGACAATGGCGATGAACTGCGCGTTACTGTTGTTGATACGCTAATGCGTATAGATTTAAACGAGCCGTTAAAGCCAGGCAAAGAAGCTGAGTTTAGTATGAACTTTGCTTTTAACATTGTTGAAGAAGATGCCGTAGGTGCGCGTTCTGGTTACGAGCACTTTGAAGAAGATGGCAACGATATATTTTTACTTGCGCAGTGGTTTCCGCGTTTAGCTGCTTACACCGATTACGAAGCATGGACAAACAAGCCGTTTTTAGGCCGTGGTGAGTTTACGCTTGAGTTTGGTGATTACGATGTAGAAATTACTGTACCTGCTGATCATATTGTATCGGCAACAGGTAAGTTAGATAACGCAAGCAAAGTGCTTACTCGCACGCAGCGTAACCGCTTAGAAAAAGCTGAAACAGCAAAACGCCCTGTATTTATTGTTACTGAAGAAGAAGCGTTAGAAAACGAAAAACAAGGTACCGATAAAACAAAAACATGGCACTTTAAAGCAGAAAATGTGCGTGACTTTGCGTGGGCGTCGTCGCGTAAATTTATGTGGGATGCAAAGGGCTATCAGCAAGGTGGCGATGAACAACCTTTAGTGATGGCTATGTCGTTTTACCCTAAAGAGGGTGGCGATTTATGGAAAAAGTATTCAACTGAATCTGTAGTACATACGATGGAAGTGTACTCTCGCTATTCATTTGACTACCCATACCCTGTAGCGCAATCGGTAAATGGCCCTGTAGGTGGTATGGAATACCCAATGATCACTTTTAATGGACCACGTACAGAGCTGCAAGATGATGGTTCGCGCACTTATTCTCAAGCTGAAAAACGCTTTTTAATTGGTGTGGTTATTCATGAAGTTGGCCATATTTACTTCCCTATGATTGTAAACTCTGATGAGCGCCAATGGACCTGGATGGATGAAGGTTTAAATAGCTTTTTAGATGGTGTTGCAGGGCGTGAATGGGACCCAACTATACCGTGGGGTGTTGAGCCGCGCGATATTGTGAGCTACATGAAATCGCAAAACCAAGTACCTATTATGACGCAGTCAGACAGCGTACTACGTTTAGGTCCTAATGCTTATACTAAACCAGCTGCGGCACTTAATATTTTACGTGAAGTTATTTTAGGCCGTGACTTATTCGACTTTGCTTTTAAAGAGTACGCACAGCGCTGGAAATACAAGCGCCCTACTCCAGCAGATTTTTTCCGTACGATGGAAGAAGCCTCGGGTGTTGATTTAGATTGGTTTTGGCGCGGTTGGTTTTACAGCACCGACCATGTAGATATCTCGTTAGATAAAGTGTATCAATTACGTTTAGATACTAAAAACCCTGATATTGACTTTAAACGCTTACGCGATATAGAAGCAGACAAACCAACATCACTATTTGTTAAGCGCAACCGTGAAGAAGGTAAGCAAACTTGGGTTGAAAAAAATCCAGATATTACCGACTTTTACGACGAAAACGACCGCTTTACTGTTACCAATAAAGAACGTAACGCGTACAACAAGTTTTTAAAAGGCTTAGAGCCGTGGGAGCGTAAAACGCTAGATCGCGCGCTTGAAGAAGATAAAAACTACTATGTTATGGAGTTTTCAAATCTAGGTGGCTTGGTAATGCCTATTTTATTAGAGCTAACCTATGAAGATGGCACAACCGAAGAGCGTTACATTCCCGCTGAAATTTGGCGCCGTAATCACAAAAATGTACAAAAGCTTATTGTGACAGATAAAAATAAGCCATTGGTATCGGTAAGCGTTGACCCTCGCTGGGAAACAGCTGATGTAGATGTTGAGAACAACAACTACCCTCGTCGTATTATTCCTTCACGTATTGAAGTGTATAAAAAGAAAAAGAGTAAAGCGAAAGTAAGTCGAGATATTATGCAAGACATTAAAACTGAGCTTAAAAAAGACGAGAAAAAAGATGGTGAGGAGCAGCAATAATGCGCTTTTTGCTTATTATTGTTTGCCTTTTAGTTGCTGCGCCAAGTATGGCGCATCAACTAAAGTCATCGGTTACTACGGTGCTTTTTAATAAACGCACTAACAATATTGAGCTTATGCATCGCTTTTATTTGCATGATACTGAGCATGCTGTAGCGCATTTATTTAATGGAAAAGCCGATATCATTAGCAACAAGGCCGACCAACAACGTTTTGTAGAGTATGTTGAGTCGCATGTTGCGCTGCAAACCTTAAAGGGTAAGCCATTAACGCTTAGCCAAGTCGGTGCGCAAATTGATGGAAAGTTTTTTTGGGTGTATCAAGAAGCTCCTATCCCAAAAGGGATTGAAGGCATAAAAATGAGTAATGGCGCACTGCGTGACTTATGGCCTTCTCAAGTAAATATGGTAAACGTAGAAAGTAAAGGCAAGATTAAAACCCTTCACTTTACCCAAAACGATACCTGGCTCGAGGCTAAGTTCGAGCAATAAGTACTTCCCCAACCTACGCGCACTGCAGTTTATGTGCGCGTATTCTCCTTTTGTTTATGCTGTGTTCATTTTTGATCTGTTATTACTAGCTGTTCGTAGAATTTTAGTAATTAATTGGTGTTTATAAGGCTAAGTAATAGATAAGTGAATACTTTTCTAATAATTTGTTTGATAAACATTTGCTAAATTATTCTCATGAAGTAGAGTCATTATGTGTACACATGTTGTATTGATTTTTACCCCATTCAAGGAATGATATGAAAGCTCAAGTAGAGGCTATTCAAGGAGTTATATTTGATTTAGATGGCACGTTAGTATCGTCTGAGTTAGATTTCTCTCTTATAAAAGCACAAATAGGTTGCCCATGCGAGCAAGACCTACTTGATTATATTGCCCAGCTTCCATCGCCCTACATGCGTGAAGAGGCGATGAATATAGTGCATCAGCACGAGCTGCAAGACGCTCAGTTTGCCACTATATTGCCAGGCGTAACCGAAGCCGTTAACGCCCTTAAAGTTAAAAATATTCCTATGGCTATTGTTACCCGCAATTTTGATAAAGCGGCAGCAATAAAGCTACAAAATAACCCGCTACCTATCGAAACGGTATTAACCCGTAGCGATGCCCCAGCCAAACCCGATCCCAGTGCCTTAAATGCAATTGCCACGCTTTGGAATATAAACGCCAGCAACTTGTTATACGTAGGGGATTTTTTATACGACATTCAAGCAGCACATAATGCAAATATGCGCGCTTGTTTGTACGCGCCAAACGCGGTGCCTATTTATGCCGACCAAGCTGATTACGTTTTACGTGAATTTACCGAATTAATTACTTTAGTCGAAAGTTACTCACAAAAAGTAGAGTTATGTTAAATAGCGCTTAACTTTTATTGTTGCGTAATTACTCCAGTGTTATTTGCATAGGAGCAGCTGTATTTATTTAGCAAATAGGTTGTTTTAAATTCAGTTTGTAAAGTTCAACAGACCCTAGCCCAATAGGGTTTGAATTGGTAAAATATGGCAAAATTAACGTATTGATTAGAGGCACAAGATGGGCAGAGCATTTGAAGTCCGTAAGAGCTCGATGGCTAAAACAGCCAACGCAAAAACTAAAGTTAACTCAAAGTACGGTAAAGAAATTTATGTTGCCGCTAAAAATGGCGAACCAGACCCCGATGTCAATCAATCACTGCGTCGTCTAATTGAAAAAGCAAAAAAAGACCAGGTTCCTGCTCACGTAATAGAAAAAGCAATTGAAAAAGCAGCCGGTGGGGCAGGGGAAGATTATTCTCCCGCACGTTACGAAGGCTATGGCCCAGGTAACTGCATGGTTATTGTTGATTGCTTAACCGACAACCCAAACCGTACAATTAAAGATGTACGTTTACCGTTTACCAAAACAGATTCAAAAATTGGTACACCGGGCTGTGTTGCACATATGTTCGATCACCTTGCCGTACTTGGTTTTGCCGGTGACGATGACGAAGTGGTCCTTGAAGCACTAATGATGGCCGACGTTGATGTAACCGACGTTGAAGTTGAAAATGGTAAAGTGTCGGTATTTGCACCCCATACTGAGTACTATAAAGCGAAAACAGCGCTTGAGGAAAACTTTGAAGGGATTAACTTTGAAGTAGATGAAATTACGTTTGTTCCGCAAGTGCATGTAGAAATTGAAGATGAAGAAGTTATTGCTAATTTTGACAAGTTCATCAACATGCTTGAAGACTGTGATGACGTTCAAAACGTGTATCATAACGCAATAATTAAAAATTAATTTAGCGCAAGGTACAGTGAGCACTAAATAAATAACGGTACTAGGGCGTGTTGACCTTTGGCGCTTGAATTTGCAGCAGTATGTTTGGTTTTTAGGCAAGACAGAGCCTATGAAGTGTGGTTATTCCCCATAAATAGGCGATAACGTAGCATAAATGCCAAACATACGCTGCCCTTTTGGGTTCTGCCTAGGTTGAACAAATTTCAATCTGCAAAGATCAACACGCCCTAATAAACAAAAAGCGCGTTTTGTGTAGGCAAAACGCGCTTTTTTGCTGTTAAACTAATGTTAACTATTCAGCTAGGTTATGGTGTTTTGCTTTATATTTTAAGCGGTAACTGTGTAATAGGGGCTCGGTGTAGCCACTTGGCTGCTTAGCACCTTCTAATACAAGCGCTAAAGCGGCTTGATAAGCAATACTATTTTTAAGTGACTCTTCGTTTTGTGCCATAGGCTTGTAAGCGCTGTCGTGCTCATTTTGGCCATCGACTACTTTAGCCATTTTAGCCATAATCGACTCTATTTGTTGTTGAGTACACACCCCATGCTGTAGCCAATTTGCCATATGTTGACTTGAAATACGCAAGGTTGCTCTGTCTTCCATTAAGCCTATGTGGTTAATATCAGGCACTTTTGAGCAGCCAATACCTTGGTCTATCCAGCGTACTACGTAGCCTAAAATGCCTTGTGCATTGTTCTCAAGCTCACTTTGAATATCTTCTTTACTGAGCGTTTGCGGCTGAGCCATTAAAGGAGGTGTAAGTAAATCAGTAAGGCTTGCCATGCCTCGTTTGGCAATTTCTTTTTGCTCGGTAAATACATCTACATCGTGATAATGCATAGCGTGCAAAGTGGCTGCGGTAGGCGAGGGCACCCACGCGGTATTAGCGCCAGATTGCACATGAGCAAGCTTTTGCTCCATCATAAGTGCCATTTTATCTGGCATTGGCCACATACCTTTACCTATTTGTGCTTTACCGCTTAGGCCGCAGGCAAGGCCTGTATCAACGTTACGGTCTTCGTATGCTTTGATCCACGGCTGAGCTTTAATAGCGGCCTTTGGCAAAGCGACCCCTGCGTGCATAGAGGTATGAATTTCATCGCCCGTGCGGTCTAAAAAGCCAGTATTTATAAACACCGCGCGCGCTTTTGCTGCGTGTATACAGGCTTTTAAATTTACTGAAGTACGGCGCTCTTCATCCATAATTCCCATTTTTAGGGTGTTTTTTGGCAAGCTAAGCGCTTCTTCTACCATGCTAAAAAGCGTATTTGTAAAAGCAACTTCTTCAGGGCCATGCATTTTGGGTTTTACAATATTGATGCTTTGCGCACTGGTGTTTTTAATGCCTGTTTTTTTATTTAAATCGTGCAGGGCTGCGGTTGCGCTAAACATCGCATCCATAATGCCTTCAAATACGGGTTGGCCGTAAATGTCGGTAATAGCAGGGTTTGTCATTAAGTGGCCGACATTACGGACAAACATCATGCTGCGGCCTTTAAGCGTAAGGCTACTGCCATCAAGGGCTGTATATTGCTTATCGCTTTGTAAAGTACGCTCTATGGTTTTATCGCCTTTTTTAAACGATTCAACCAAGTTACCTTGCATTAACCCCAGCCAGTTTTTGTAAACTTGTACTTTATCCTCGGCATCTACTGCGGCAACAGAGTCTTCGCAATCCATAATGGTTGTTAGTGCAGCTTCAAGCAAAACATCTTTTAATCCTGCTTTGTCGGCCTGGCCTATAGGGTGGTGATGGTCTATTTGCAGCTCTACATGCAGGCCATTGTTTTTTAATAAAATAGCACTTGGGTTTTGCGCCTCGCCTTGGTAGCCAATAAGTTGCTCAGGGTTTTTTAATTGAGTATGCGAGCTGTCTCTTAGGGTGATAGACAAGGCGCCTTCAACAATTGAGTAGTTGGTGCTTTCTATGTGTGAGCCATTTTTAAGGGGCAGGGCCTTATCTAAAAACTGGCGCGCATACGCCATTACTTTAAAACCACGAACCGGATTATACGTAGTGCCTTTTTCAGCGCCGTCGTCTTCACTTAATACGTCGGTGCCGTATAGCGCATCGTATAACGAACCCCAGCGCGCGTTAGCCGCATTAAGCGCAAAACGTGCGTTGCTAACAGGCACAACAAGCTGAGGGCCTGCGCTGAGTGCTATTTCGGGCTCTACATTTTGCGTTTCAATGGCAAAGTCTGCAGGCTCTGGTACTAGGTAGCCAATGTCTGTTAAAAACGCTTGGTACTGCGCGCTATCCCACGTTTTATTTGTTTTATGGTAGTCATCTATTTGTTGTTGTAGCTGCTCGCGCTTAGCTAAAAGAGCGTTATTTTGCGGGGTAAGCGTTTGTACTATGTTTGCAAAGCTTTGCCAAAATTGCTGCTCAGATAAATGAGTGCCTGGGAGTAGCTGTGTTTTTACAAAGTTGGCGAGCTGTGTATCTACGCTTAGCCCTGAGTGTGTGAGAGTGTGTGCCATATTTACCTTCCTTAAACGGTCGCGGTGTTGTTGTGTGCGTTAAAGCAACAATAACGCAAAAAAGGCTCAGTGCGTGCTTTTTAACCATTCACAAAAAATATAGCGGTAATAACAACTATAAATTTACTAAATCTAAAAAATAAGCCTAATGTTGAATTAAGCGATACGGAGCACACACTCCTAGCCACTCTCACAATAATTTAAATAATTTATAGACCCGTTCGAAGGATTTTATTATGACAACATACACACGTGAAACCGATACTCTAGCAACACTTTGCCAATCTCAAGGTAGCGCATGGAAAGCCATTAACCCTGAGTATGCAAGCCGCATGCGTTTACAAAACCGTTTTCGTACAGGGATTGAAATTGCACAATACACCGCAGATGTAATGCGTGAAGATATGGCCGCTTACGATAAAGACACCAGCCAATACACACAGTCTTTAGGTTGTTGGCATGGTTTTACTGCGCAACAAATGATGATGGCAATAAAGCGTCATCAAAAAACAACTAAGCGCAGTTATGTTTACTTAAGTGGTTGGATGGTTGCTGCACTTCGCTCTGCATTTGGCCCGTTACCGGATCAAAGCATGCACGAAAAAACCTCAGTGCCTGCGCTTATTGAAGAAATTTATACGTTTTTAAAACAAGCCGATGCCCGTGAACTAGACCACTTATTTAATGATCTAGACGAAGCGAAAGCCAATGGCGGCGATGTGCAAGCGGTGCTTGATAAAATTGATAATTTTGAGACACATGTAGTGCCTATTATTGCCGATATTGATGCTGGTTTTGGTAACGAAGAAGCAACCTACTTACTTGCTAAAAAGATGATTGAAGCAGGTGCGTGTGCCATTCAAATAGAAAACCAAGTGTCTGACGCTAAACAATGTGGTCACCAAGCAGGTAAAGTAACTGTACCGCACGAAGATTTTTTAGCAAAAATTAACGCTGTACGTTACGCATTTTTAGAACTCGGTATTGATAACGGTATTATTGTTGCGCGTACCGACTCATTAGGTGCAAGCCTTACGCAAAAAGTGCCTGTGTCTCAAACGCCAGGAGACTTAGCTAGCCAGTACAACGCGTTTTTAGAAACCACACCTATTAACGGTGTAGATGATTTAAACGAAGGTGATACGGCAATGAAAATTAATGGCCAATTATGTAAGCCAACGCGTTTAGAAAACGGTTTATACCAGTTCCGCGAAGGCACTGAAAAAGACCGCGTAGTACTAGATTGTGTAACAAGCTTACAATCGGGCGCTGACTTATTGTGGATTGAAACCGAAAAACCACATGTTAAACAAATTGCAGAGCTAGTTAACCGCGTTAAAGAGCAAGTACCTGATGCTAAGCTTGTTTATAACAATTCGCCGTCATTCAACTGGACGCTTAAGTTCCGTGAGCAAGTGTACCAAGAGTGGCAAGAAGCGGGTCGCGACTTGAGCGCTTACCCAAGCCTAGGTGATAATAAAGGCCTAATGGCGCCAGAAATGGACGATACAGAGCTTGCTGCTGAAGCGGATGTATTAGTGCAAAACTTCCAGCGCGATGGTGCACGTGAAGCGGGTATTTTCCATCACTTAATTACACTGCCTACATACCATACGGCTGCACTAAGCACCGATATTTTATCAGAAGGTTACTTTGGTGATATGGGCATGCTTGCTTATGTACGTGATGTACAACGTCAAGAAATTCGCCGCGAACAAGCCTCAGTTAAGCACCAAGATTTAGCAGGGTCTAATATTGGCGATACGCACAAAGAGTACTTCTCTGGTGAAAACGCACTTAAAGCCGGTGGTGAAGATAACACCATGAACCAGTTTTAACTTTTCTAGATAGTGTTACTCAAGGGCCGTAAGGCCCTTTTTTTATTATATTAATATAAATCGGACTCGCCTAAATTTAGTTGTGGATCACAATTTAACTAGGTAGATATTAAGTACAGCTATATGGCTGCTTTTTTACTGTAAAGCCGCTTTAAAGTGCAAAATCCCCCTATTAAAAGGCTGTTTTTAGCTGTTTTACTAAGTATAAGTAAAATAATAAACCGAAATTTTACTAACCTGGTGCCTTTATAAAACAATTTTTTACTAACTGAGTGCTTATAAACAGTGGCTCAAACCGATTTTTTACCAACTCAAACGATTTAAATTACAATAAACCGAAATTTTACTAACTGAAAAACACCTAAGTCCGATATGGATAAGCTCAAAACTGTAAAGGGGGTTTACAGTTTGGCATTAATTAACCTAAGCGTTGGTAATTACAAAAAATAGCCACTTAGGTGTGGCTATTTTTAAACCTAAACACGGAGCTTATTTTTTGTTTGAGTGTTTATCAAACCACCATTGAATGTAAGCCACCTTAGTCATTAAATTAGAAGGGCGCGCCGTAATACCGTGTGATGCATTAGGGATACGCACCATGGTGGTGTCAACACCTTGCAGCTTAAGGGCTTGATAAAACTGCTCGGTTTCAGAAATAGGGGTACGGTAATCTGCCTCCCCTGTTAAAAGCATAGTGGGCGTTGTTACGTTACCTACATAGCTAATAGGTGAGCGTTTCATGTAGTGCTCAATATGATCCCAAGGTTTACCTGGGAACCAGTAATCGGCAAAAAATGGATAAAAGTCGGCAGTTAGTACAAAGCTGATCCAATTAATCACGGGTTTAGCCACCACTGCTGCTGCAAACCTGTCGGTGTGCCCTACAATCCATGCGGTTAATACACCACCGCCAGAGCCACCTGTTACAAATAGTTTAGACTCATCAATAAAGCCTTTCGCTATTAGCGCATCAACGCCGGTCATTAAATCGTCAAAATCGTTACTTGGGTAATTATGATGAATTGTTTGGGCAAACGTTTTACCGTATGAGTCACTGCCTCGTGGGTTCATGTATAAAACCACGTTTCCTTTGGCTGCAAACAATTGCACCTCGGTACTAAAGTGAGGGCCATAATTAGCCACAGGGCCGCCATGAATTTCTAATACAAGTGGGTATTTTTTTGATTTATCAAACCCAGGAGGGTATGCAATCCAACCTTGAATTGGCAGCTGGTCGTGGCTCGATTTAAGCCAAATTTCTTCTACGTTGGCAAGTTCTTTATCGCCTAACGCATCGGCATTGAGTGTAGTGAGGCGACGAGCTTTGCCTCGTTTTATAGTGGCTATATCTGCAGGGCGCTGAGTATCGGCAAGTGTAAAAGCAATATCGCCATCTTCGCTTACATCAAAATCGCCGCCCGAATAAGGACGACCAAACGCAACGCTACCTATTTGCTCGGTGATCACTTTACGCTTACCACTGCGTGGTTGGTAGGCAAGGGCGGTTTGGCCTTCGTCTGCGTAGCTAAAGTAAACTCCTTTTGAATTGGCACTCCATTTAATTTTCCCCACACTTCTATCAAAATTAGGGGTTAGGCTTTTTGTATCGCCCGTTTTTAAATCACGAATATAAAGCTGCGTGTTTTCGTAATTGGTGCGTTTGTCGTCATACCCTGTAAAGGCTAGGTAACGCCCATCGAGAGATACTTTAGGTTGTTGGTCAGGGCCGTTTCTGTTGGTAATGGCAGCAATTTTTAAGGTGCTTAAATCAAGCTGGTATATTTCACTATTAGTGGGCTTTAGTTGATTTTGCTCATGCCGATTGGCCGAAAAATAAAGGCTGTTGCCGTTTTTACTAAAGCTTACTTCGCCGGCGTTATTAAACTCATCATGTGTGAGCTGCTTTGCATTGCCGCCATTTGCATCTATTGCAAATAATTGGCTAAAACCTTTTTGGCTATAACCGCCTCCGTCGGCACGGTAGTATACATCGTCTATAAATTTAGCAGGTTCTGCCCACGTAGCACCTTTAGGCTTGCCAGGTAAGTTAACAGGTGGTGCACTGCTACTTGGTACAAACATACTAAAAATAAGCTGCTGAGAGTCGGGATGCCAGGTAATTGCGCGTGGGCTGCTGGTTAGGTTACTAATTTTTGCTACAGCACCTGTTTTAAGCCACTTCATATAAATTTGGCTGCTGCCATCGCGGTTAGATATAAATGCAAGGCGTTGCCCATCTGGCGATAGTACCGGGGAGTGATCCATATGCACACCCGAGGTAAGCGGTTGCAGTTGTTTAGTTTTATAATCAACTGACCAAATATTACTGACTTTACGGTCCGTTTTTATATCCATACGGTTACGTACAAAGTACACCGTTTTACCATCGTCTGTTATATCAATTTGATTGGCGTATTCAAGGTTAAACACATCTTGTAGCTGTAATATGTTGTCCTTTGCAAAAGCTAACTGGCTACTACCAAGTAATAAACTGCTACTTAAACTAAGTGCTAAAAGCGTCTTCATTTGTATTCCCTGTTTGGTTTTTGTATATGTAGTTATATGTCAGCAGGAAAGGGATGAAAAGCGCGATGCGGTGAAACTATAATTTAATACCCGTTTAAGTAAAGCCTGGTTACTTTAGAGTAATAAATAGCGGGCTTACTGCGTTAAAATTTAATGCGCAACACAATATATTTCAGCGCTTTGTTACTTATGCAATGGGACTTGTGCTGTGTTGTTGCGCTTTTTTTAAAGTGATATTAGGTTTTACGTGATTGAACTTAATGGAGGTTAAAGCTGTAAAGCCCCTTTACAGCTAAATAGTTTTTAAAGTAAAGCAAACACGCGTTTTGTAACTTGAGGCTTAATAACGAGTTAAAAGCAAGGTTAGGTTGCTGAAGCACACAGTGACTTAATTTCTTTAATAAGAGCTATACCGGCTGCGTTATCGCCATGTACGCACAAACTGTTGGCATTTAAGTTTAGGGTGTTCCCTGAGCGAGTGGTTACACAACCCTCGGTTAATAGCTGTTTTACTTGTGCTAAAAGCGCTGGCTTGTCGTGAACGCTGCCATCAAGGTGGCGAGATACTAGATGCCCTTCGTCTGTATATTGCCTATCAGCAAAGGCTTCTAAAATAAGATCTACACCTAAACTATTGGCGGCAAAGGTGTGTTTTGCAGAGTCTTTTGTGGCTAACAGCATAAGCTTTAATGGTGCAGGGTAGTGCGCTATGGCAGTAATAACTGTTTGTAAAATATGATCGTTTTTCATCATGTCGTTATATAAAGCACCATGTGGCTTAACATAGCTAAGTGTTAAGCCTTGTACTTTAGCCATGCCATCAAGGGCAGCAATTTGGTAATGTAAGCAATTGGTCAGTTCTTGCGCGCTAAGGGCCATAGAGCGCCTGCCAAAACCTTGTTGGTCGGGGTAACTTGGGTGCGCACCTATTTGTACATTGTGCTGCTTTGCTAAATACAACGTATCGGCTATTACATCTGGGTCTCCACCATGAAAACCACACGCAATATTTGCCATATCAATATGAGGCATTACCTCATCATCTAATCCCATTTTCCATGCGCCAAAGCTTTCGCCTAAATCGCAATTAAGTTTCATTTTTTATCCCTTGTTATTATTATTTTATGGTAACTGGAAGCACGCCATGAGCGTGTGCATTGCCTAACAATACCTTAGCAAGCGCTGTAAACGCAGGCCCCGCAACAGCATTGTTTTTATCTGTATCTATATTATACGCATAAGAAGCAAGAACTGCATTAGCTCTGCTGCCAAACTGCGCTATGTCGTAGGGGGCACGCAAACTTATAAATATTGTTTTTTTATTCACTGATGCAGCTATATCCAGTAATGATGACAGCGCTTTAGGTTGCTCAGCGGTATTGAGTGCAAAGCGAGGGTCGTCTTTCAAATCATCCATTCCGCCAATCTCTACAGCGCTTTGATTAGGCGTAGCGTTGCCTGCAATTACCACATCTGCATTTTTAATTAAGCTATGCGCCTTTACAGGGTCAAACCCTTGTAAACTACTGCAACTATACTTAAGCGCTGCAGTACTTATAGCGCTAAGCGCTTGCTGCATGGCCATGCATTTTCGGGTATCGGGCATAATAATATGGATGTGTTGCCCTTTGCTTAAATTAAGAGGCAATGCATTATTGTTATTTTTAACCTCAGTAATAGCATTTACGGCAAGCTCAGCTTCTATTTTGCGATGTGCTTGAGAGCCAATAATATCTTTTGCTTTAGCCAAAGTGCTTAATGGGTCTAGCTGTGTGGTTAATTTAAATTTATTTTTTAAAGCGGTTATACGTGCAGCCGATTGAGCCACTTCTTCTTTACTGAGTTGTTTATTATTAACAGATGCGACTAATTCATCCATTAGTTTGTCGAGTGCGTTTAAATCAGCCGGTGTTCTGATCTCTATTGGCATAAGCGCTAGGTCAACGCCTGCTGCAAAGGTATTGATTACCGCTTGGGTTGGGGTGAAAAAATGACTAATGCCAGCCATATCTAAAGCGTCGGTTACCACCACACCTTGATAATTTAACTCCCCTCTTAAAATGTCAGTAATTATAGTACGCGACATAGTGGCGGGTTTTATCATGCTTTTGCCATCAACACTTACAAACGTACTGTTATCGAGTTGTGGGTATTGAATATGCGCCGTCATAATCATGCCTGGGTTTTGCGTGGCAATTATGTGTTTAAAGGGAGCTAAGTCTTGTTGGTATATGTCTTCTTTGGAGTGATTTACTTGTGGTAACCCTGTGTGGCTGTCTACGTTGGTATCGCCGTGCCCTGGGAAATGCTTTAACGATGTAATAACGCCGTTGCTCTCAAATCCGGCCACTTGTGCTGCGCCTAATTTACTGACAAGCGCTGGGTTTTCACCAAACGAGCGAACATTAATTACCGGGTTATCGGGGTTCATGTTTACATCTACCGTAGGGGCATAGTTAACATTAATACCTAACGAATTAAGCTCTTTAGCGATAACAGTGGCAGTTTGGGTTGCGTATTGAATGCCATACTTTTTATAGGTTGCACCAATAGACATATTACCAGTAAATGAAGTGGCAACATCGCGTGGTAAACGCGCCACTCGGCCGCCTTCTTGGTCTATCGAAATAAATAACGGCAGCTTTGAGCTTGATTTACTCGCCGCAGTTTGTAATTGGCTATTAAGGGTAATGGTTTGCTCAATAGATTGGGTGTTTTCAGAAAATAAAATTACACCACCAATATTATGCTTAGCAATGGCCGCTGCTAGTTCATCAGGTAGGGTAGTAACCTGTGTTCTGCATTGTTTGCTTGACCCTTGCTGACAAAAATAGCGTAAATCGAGTATTAGTTTTTGCCCCAATTGTTGTTCAAGAGACAGTGTAGGCTTAGCAAAAGAAGATTGTAATGGCATTAAACACCCAGATAAAAAAACAACAGACGAAATAAAGCATTTATTTAGCAAAACACACTCCAACGCTAAATAGATAAGTGGCAGTAGCTTATCTATTTTTGTGTACAACTGCAAAGTGCAGCTGTTTGTATACACAGGGTAAATTGTAAGGCGTGTATCATGGCTGAATACGTTTTATCTAAATGGTGAGTAGGTGTTAAATTAGCTGTACTCATTGCCGCCGTTTTAAAAACTAAAGATTAAATAGTTCATTGTTTTAATTGGCCAGTTAACTATTAAAGCCGCGCAGGGGTTAAGCTATAGGCTAGCCACGGGAGTTATTAAAGGCTAAGCACAAACACTATTTATTGCCTGCATTACTATAAAGGCTTGACATAAATAGTTAACTCTATATAGTAGGCCGCAGCTAGAAAGAAAGCATGTAATTTATAAATCTCCATTTCGTTGTTGTATAAGTAATACTTGTAGTACCGTCCTGAAGTTTTTAAGTACCATCTCATTTTTTGCTACACCCGCTCTTATGAGCATATTTTTTATTTTTATATCAGGATATTACAATGTCTAACATCGTATCAGGTACAGTTAAGTGGTTCAACGAGTCTAAAGGTTTTGGTTTCATCGAGCAAGAAAACGGCCCAGACGTTTTCGCACATTTCTCAGCAATCAAAAGCGAAGGTTTCAAAACTTTAGCTGAAGGCCAACGTGTAGAGTTCACTCTTTCACAAGGTCAAAAAGGTCCTCAAGCGGATAACATCACTCCGTTATAATTTTTACTTTTAAAGTAAAAATAAAAAAAAGCGCTTAAGGCGCTTTTTTTGTGTCTAAAATTTGACTGTAAAATAGCGCCATCTATCATTTAATAATATAAATTAATGTAGTGGTGCGGTTATTCTAAAACTCTTTCCTTTTATTGCTTGTTTCTTCTTTAGCACATTTGCTCATGCAAACCATTTTAAGTTAGTTATTTATACAGATCAGTTTGCACCTTATAATTTTATAAACGAGCACGGCCAACTTGTTGGCGCTAACTACGATATAGTCAACGCACTGTGTATTAAAGCAGAAGTAGAGTGCGACTTTAAAGTCATGCCTTGGAAGCGTGCCGCAATGCTTGTGCATAAAAAGCCTTATTCAGCCATTTTTTCAATGGCGCAACATACTAACCGAATTCCTTTATTTAATTGGCTTGGTCCGTTAACTACTGCACGAACTTATTTTTATAAGTTAAAAAGCCGTCCTGATGTCACTGTAAATACCCTTGGCGACACCACTCTTTATTCGTTAGGCATGGTAAGGGGAGATATATATCAATCATTGGTCAAAAAAATAGGGTTTGTAAATGGGCAAAACTTAATGACGTTTGGTGAAGAGCAACAATATATTCAGCTTTTTATAAACAATAAAATAGATCTTATTTTAGGCTCAGAGCACGTTATTTATAACCAATTAAAGCCTTATAACGTGAGCTTACTTGATGTAGAGCAACTTACTGAGCTACCTGTAAGTAACGACCTTAAAGATAATTATTTAGCGTTTAATAAAGCGGTGCCGCAGCACATAGTAGAGCGCTTTCAACGCGCCTTTAAAGTGCTAAAACAAGAGCGCAGTCTCGATTCGTTCATAGCGCCATATAGCAATAATTAATCACTAAGCCCCTATTTTAGAATTCATTAATTAGTGCGCTTTAATAAGCAAGGTTTAGCTTCGGTGCTAGGGTAGCCCTTGGGGATTTTTAAGTGTGTAAAAGGCTTTTTGTAGCGCGTTTATATAGCGCATATCGGTGTTTTTATTTGCTGCCAAATAGGCATCTACCTTGAGTTCTTCTACATTATATATGGCTTTAAATTCAGCGTCAGGGGTGGGCAAATACTGACTTATTTGATGTATTAGTTCGGGGTCATCAACAATTAAGTCTACTTTTTTGGCAACCAGTAACGAATACGATTTTTGTATATCGGTGGTTAGCACAGCTTCAAAGCCCAAATTGGTTAATATATCAGTAGAAAAGTCGTTACGTTGCATCGCTATTTTGTATTTTTTTGCTTCCTCAGTATTGTTAATAATTATGTCGTCACGCTCTTTAAGCGCAACAAAAGCAAGCTCAAAATGCGAAACTGGGCCTATCCAATGAAAGTTGTTTTCTCGCCCTTTGGTGCGCGCTATGGTGTAAATAAAGGTGTTTTGGATAGTGCTGGCAAGTCTAAATGCTCGCGCCCATGGGTACATTTGTATATCGGGCGTTAGGTTCGCCTTTGCAAAAATAGCCCTTATAAACTCAGTGCCTTTGCCTGTCACTTTTCCATCAACGAGTATTTGATCGGGCGGCGAGAGTTCCGTGACAACTAAAAGAGGGTCTGAGCTTGCGTAGCTATTAAAAAAAACAAACAACAATACTAATAAAAGTTTACGCATTTATATAAATCGACTTATCAACAGCGGCTATTTTATGAGTGTGCTTAAAGGTAGAGCATCAATAAAACAGTAGGTTACATTAGGATAAACCTAATTGTGGCCTAAAATTTATAATTTACCACTTTTCAATAATACAAATTTATCGCAAAAATATAAAAAGCCATGAGCGTATATGTACTTAAAGGTAAGAAAGAGAAAGTAGTTATTAAAAGGAAGAATATATTTATAAGGGCCTTAAAACGATAAAAGGGCCTTGCGGCCCTTGGTGAAGTATCGTTCAAGTCAGATAGTGCTTTAACCCCTTAAAGTACTATCTTCTTGTTTTGCAACACCGGTGTTCATCTCATTAAGTTTCTAAGCTAGCGAGAGGAAAAACCCAGCAATTGCTGCGCTCATAAGGTTAGCCATAGATCCTGCTAACACTGCTCTGAGCCCTAAGCGTGCGATATCCTTTCGCCGACTAGGCGCCATACCGCCTAATCCACCTAGTAAAATAGCTATCGACGATAGATTAGCAAACCCACATAACGCAAATGTTACAATTGCTTGAGTGTGCGCACTTAACGTATCGCGATAATTTATAAAGTCTAAGTAAGCAACAAACTCATTTACTACTAACTTTTGACCAATAAAACTACCAGCTATGATTGCCTCATCCCACGGTACGCCAAGTAACCATGCAACAGGAGCAAATACATAACCTAAAATTTCTTGTAGCGTTAAAGTAGGGTAATCAAACCACCCACCAATACCGCCTAGTAAACCGTTTAATAATGCTATTAATGCTACGAAAGCTAATAGCATTGCGCCCACATTTAGCGCTAAATGCATGCCGTTAGCTGCGCCTGATGCTGCTGCATCAATAACATTAACTGGCTTGTCTTCATCGGTGTCTAAATCAGCAAGCGTATCTTTAGGTGTTTCGGTCTCTGGCACAATCATTTTGGCCATTAAAAACCCACCTGGTGCAGCCATAAAGCTGGCGGCAATTAAATACTTAAGCTCTACACCAATAATTACGTAACCTGCCATTACAGAGCCTGCTACCGTGGCTAAGCCACCTACCATTACTGCAAACAACTCAGACTTAGTCATGGTTGCTATAAACGGCTTAACTATTAAGGGTGCTTCAGTTTGGCCTACAAATATATTAGCCGTTGCTGAGAGCGATTCTGTGCGCGAGGTTTTCAATAGTTTTTGTAAACCGCCGCCCAGAATTTTAATTATCCAATCCATAATGCCAATGTGGTAAAGCACAGCAACAAGTGCTGAGAAAAACACAATGACCGGTAAAACTTGAATAGCAAAAATAAAACCGAGTGTATCTTGCGATGCAAGAGGGCCAAATAAAAACCCAATCCCGTCGTTTGCAAAGCTAATTACCGAAGAGACGGCACTAGACATACTTGCTAACACATTTTTACCTGCTTCAAAAAACAGTACAAACCCACCAATAACTACTTGCATAGCAAAGGCTATCGCTACGGTGCGTAAGTTTATTGCTTTACGATTAGTCGAAGCCGCAAAAGCAATACTTAGTAGTACAAACATGCCTACTAAGCTCATAAATGTTGTCATACAGATGTTCCCCGTTATTATTCTTGTAGTAAATACTTAATTTTACTTTTAATAATATCAATCGCAACGCGGTTCATTCCGCCTCGAGTCACAACCAAATCAGCGTTATGCTTTGAAGGCTCAATAAATTGATAAAACATCGGTCTAACAGTTGCTTGATATTGCTCAACAACAGATTGTAATGTTCTGCCTCTTTTTTCCATGTCTCGTTGCATACGACGCATTAAGCAAATATCAAGGGGTGTATCTATAAATACCTTAATATCAAATTCTTTATTAAGTGCTTTATCACTTAATAATAAAATACCTTCTACTATTAAAATTTTAGCTGCAGCAACGCGACGAGTTTCATCGCTTCGTGTGTGTTGTGCATAATCATAAGTAGGTACTTCGACAGAGTTACCACTACGAAGTTGAGTTAAATGTTCAAGCATTAACTCATGTTCAAATGCATCAGGATGGTCGTAGTTAGTTTGCGTACGGTGTTCCATAGGCAAATGCGACTGATCCTTGTAATAAGCATCTTCTTCAATAATGGCGATAGCGCCTGGTTCAAGCTCATTAACCAACTCATTGTAAATAGTTTGGCTAAAAAGAGATTTGCCCGACGCTGATGCGCCAGCAATAGCTATAATAGTTCGTGTCACTAAAGTTCTCACCCACACAGAAAGGAAAAGTTGTTTGGTTGATCACAATAGCAAAAAAGACACGAATAATCTCTTTTGCTTTGCTTAAGAACGCAAATTTATAATGTTTAGCTTTTATGAAACAGGACTTATGTCCTGTACGGAAAATTCGATCAGCGGATAAAGTAACCACCTAGAAGCAAAGTGAGGTCAACATGGCAAGAGCAATCATCTTAATGGCAGACAGCCTAGGTATAGGCGCAGCACCCGATGCAGACAAATTTGGTGATGTTGGAGCAAATACACTCGCCCACTTATTAAAAGCATACCACGACGAAACGGGTAAAGCGTTATCGTTACCTAATTTATCTAAATTAGGTTTAATCGATGCCTGTGAGGCAGCGGGCGGTGAAACGTGTTTAGTTTCTGAGCGTCAAGCATCGCAAGGTGCATGGGGTTATGCAAAAGAGCTTTCAAGCGGTAAAGATACGCCATCAGGGCACTGGGAAATGGCCGGCGTACCTGTGTTATTTGATTGGGGCTACTTCCCTAAAACACAGCCGAGTTTTCCACAAGAATTTGTAGACGAATTTATAGCCGCTACCGGTATACCTGGCATTTTAGGCAACTGCCATGCATCAGGCACCACCATATTAGAGCAGCTAGGCGAAGAGCACGTAAAATCAGGCAAACCAATTTGTTACACCTCAGCAGATAGCGTGTTTCAAATTGCCGCACACGAAGAGTCTTTTGGCCTTGAGCGCCTTTACGAAGTGTGTGAAATTGCCCGCGAATTACTTGATAAACTAAATATAGGCCGTGTTATTGCTAGGCCATTTTTAGGCACAAGCAGCGCAGATTTTGCCCGTACTGGTAATCGTCGCGATTATTCAGTATTGCCGCCAGCACCGACCCTATTAGATGTGCTATCTAAACACGGTGGTGAAGTAATAAGCATTGGTAAAATTGCAGATATATATGCACACCAAGGCATTACCCAAAAACACAAAGCCCCAGGGCTGATGAATTTGCTTGAAAAAAGCAGCGAAGTATTAGCAAGTGCGCCAGATAACAGCTTAATTTTTACCAATTTAGTTGATTTTGACGAAAAGTTTGGCCACCGTCGCAACCCAGTTGGTTATGCAAAAGCGTTAAAAGAATTTGACGATTACTTACCAACTATACTAAACCAATTAAATGCAGATGACGTGTTAATGATCACTGCAGATCACGGCTGTGATCCAACCTTTCCAGGTTCAGAGCACACCCGCGAATATGTACCAGTTATAGCTTATCAACCGGGCATGCAAAATACCCCGCTTGGCGAGCGCAATAGCTTTGCAGATATAGGCCAAACCCTTGCACAGTGGTTTAACTTACCTGCACTTGAATACGGTGACGGCTTTTTAAATAAGCTAAACGCGCCTAAATAAAAAGGAAAACAATTAATGAGTACTCCGCATATTAGTGCAAACGTTGGTGACTTCGCTGAAACAGTATTAATGCCGGGCGATCCGCTTCGTGCACAATACATTGCTGAAAACTTTTTAGATGATGCAGTACAAGTAACAGGCGTACGTAACATGTACGGCTTTACAGGCACATACAAAGGTAAACCTGTAAGTATTATGGGTTCGGGCATGGGCATACCATCTATGTCTATTTATGCGCGTGAGTTAATTGTAAGCTTTGGCGTTAAAAATATTATTCGTATTGGTACCTGTGGTGGTATTGGTACAGATATTAAAATTCGCGACGTAATTTTTGCACAAGGCGCAAGCACCGACTCAAACGTAAACCGTGCACGCGTTCGTGGTTACGATTTTTCAGCAATTGCTAACTTTGACCTACTTTTAAACGGTGTTAACGCCGCTAAAGACCTAGGCATTAAAGCAAAAGTAGGTAACGTATTTACTACCGATACCTTCTACCAAGCTGACGACACATTCTACAAAGACCTAGATAAACTAGGTGTACTAGCTGTAGATATGGAAACAGCAGGTTTATATGGTGTAGCTGCAGAGTATGGTGCTAACGCAATGGCACTATTTACCGTAAGTGACCACGTGATCACCGGTGAAGCAACACCTGCAGATGAGCGCCAAAGCACATTTAACGAAATGGTTAAAATTGCTTTAGAGTCTATTTAATAAACGCAATTTTATTAAATTAGCAAACAGTTCCTTGGTAACGTATTCACTAAGTTTTGGAGACACGCCCAAAGTGAAGTGAGACTAAACCCCCCAAAGCCGCATTTTATGCGGCTTTTTTTATGCCTATAAAAGCGCTGCTTTTAAAGCGCCAGCAAGCTGCACAGCACGAGCTAACCGCGTAGCTGGGGTTAACCTCGCGTTTGGTATTAATTTTTTTCGCGGCATAAAGCCGCTGCTACTCATGAATTCCACTACAAAGTACACAGAGGCGCTTAGCGTTACACAGAGAGCACGGGGATTGGCTCATCACTTTTTAAATCACTTATTATCTACCTCTAAAAGTGCAGCGTGTCTTAACCTCTTTGTGAATAATTGGCTTAACTTGTTTTTCACCACAGAGGACACAGAGGCGCTTAGCGCTACACAGAAGAAACAATGGGGGGTGGTAACATTTCTCCTGCTCTTCTCCTTCACTTCTCTGTGGTAACAAAATCACTCATGAACGAAAACAACGCGCGTCTACAAAGCACGAGCTAACCGCGTAGCTGGAGTTCACCTCGCGTTTGGTATTAATTTTTTCGCTGCATAAAGCCGCTGCTACTCATTAATTGCACCGCAGAGGGCACAGAGACACAAAGGAAACAATGGGGGTTGGTAAGTCATTTCTCCTGCTCTTCTCCTTCACTCCTCTGTGGTGAAAAAAATCACTTATGAACGAAAACAACGCGCGTCTGTACAGCACGAGCTAACCGCTTAGCAGCGAGTTCTCCTCGCGTTTGGTATTAATTTTTTTCGCGGCATAAAGCCGCTGCTACTCATCTTTTTTAAACAAACCAATGTTACCCAAAGTAAAAGCACTACGTTTAAAAAGTAGCTACACCCAGTGTCACTCTTACTAAGTTAATGCTAGTGTATAAATTACAACCATTTATTGTTTTTGTTGTTTAACCGTTAAGCTATGGAGTTGACTATGTCTAACTGGGTAGATGCAACCGTAAAAAAAGTAACATGGTGGAGCGATACACTTTTCAGCCTGGTAGTGAACGCAAGCGTAGAGCCATTTAAAGCAGGGCAGTTTACTAAGCTCTCGATTATGGAGGGCGATAAACGTATTGCTCGGGCATACTCTTATGTAAACGCGCCTAATAACCCCGATTTAGAATTTTACCTTATCAATGTAGAGGGCGGCTTATTATCGCCTAGGTTGGCGCAATTAAAACCAGGCGACACTGTATTAATAGAGCAACGTGCCACAGGCTTTTTTACCTTAGACGAAATACCGCCAAGCGAGCAGTTATGGATGCTAGGTACAGGCACTGCAATAGGGCCGTTTTTATCTATTTTGCAGCAACAAGAGGTATGGCAAAAATACACACAGATTAATTTAGTGCACGGCGTACGTTTTAATACCGATTTAAGCTATCAGAATCTAATACACACCCTAATAAACGCACACCCTACACAACTTAACTACATTCCGGTTGTAAGCCGTGAGGAGCCACAGCAAGGCCTGAAAGGGCGTATAACTACAGCAATTCAAAACGGCGAGCTATTTAGTAAAGCCTCTAGAACCCCAAGCCCGAGTAATTCGCAATTTATGATTTGCGGTAACCCACAAATGGTAAAAGACACCACACAGTTACTTTTAGATAAAAACTTTAAACGAAACCGTCGCAGAGACCCAGGGCACATAACGGTTGAGCAGTATTGGTAAAGTGTATAACAATCATTTAATTGCTACCCGAAAACGCTCAAATTTGTTATGTTGCAGCATTAACAGCGTTATATGTTCATATTAGGAAAGTTATGAAATCGTTATCTATTATTTTTGCCTCGCTTATTGCCACTGTTGCCCTGATCAGTTATGCAGCAGAGCAAACCGAAGAGACTCAAGAAGAGCAAAAAAGTACCGAGCAAGCGTCAAGCTCTACTCAAGCCAGCAATTCACCAACAAAAGCAAAAGATGAAAAGTTAAACACGCTTGAGTACCAAGCCCCAGAGCTTAAAGCGCCAACAGTAGATACTACTAAACCTGACGACTCAAAAGTACTGGGTAGCGAAACCCCAAAACCGGTAGAAAAACCAAAAAACAAAGTAGAAAAAGCAGCAGCTGTGGCCGAGGCAGAAAAAGCGGTAACGCAAGCCAAAGAGGCATTAACCGCTAAGCAGCAAGCTAAAGCTAAGCAATCTCGCGAGTCGCTTGCTGTTGTAGAGCAATTAGTAGAAGCCTATAACGCACGTAATATTGAACAATTTATTCGTATGTACGATGAAGATGTAGAGTTTTATATTTTTCCTAATGAGCTATTATTTAAAGGAAAAGAAAAACTAATAGCCCGTTATGGCTTAATGTTTAAAAAATTAAAATGCATTAATAGCTCGCCAATAAAGCGTATTGTGCACGGCGATATAGTAATAGACCACGAGCTATCAGAAACCTGTTCAACAGACGAAAACGTGGTAGATAAACGCTCTGAGTTAGTATCGAGCTACCAAATAAAAGACGGAAAAATAATCCGCGTATTATTTTTTAGATAATTATAAAAGGCATACTATGCAGTTAGCAGACGACAAAAAAATTCGCTTAATGTACCGCGTTGAGCCAGGGTGTTTAGGGCCGCAGGGCGCAGATCACATAGAAGACTTTTGTCGTTATGCTAATAAGCATATTAAATCACCTTATTACGGGCAATTTTTGTTTTTACCACGTTTTGACAAACAAAAAGATGAGCGTCAATACAGCGTAAAAAACCGCAACCTATCGCGAGTGCAAGCCAAGGCCTATTTAAACCATTTTGAAATTGATATAGATACCTTCGAAGAGCAACTCGACGAACTCCTCACCAAAGCCATCGATTTATACTTTAAACGATAATTATAAACGCCTGAATACAAGTTTTACCCTGTAGCTAATTTTGCCTGTAGACGCCTAGTTTGCTCAGGGGGATGCGTATTTTCTCATTAATTGCCCCACAGAGGGCATTTTGCGCTACACAGAGAAAATAGGCATTGGTGAGTTACTTCTTTGTGGTGAGATAATCATTTTTAAGACGTGTCTACAGAATAGGGTTTATCGTGTAGCAGCGAGTTTACCTCGCGTTTTATATTGAATTTTTCGCGGCATAAAGCCGCTGCTACTCATTAATTTCACCACAGAGGGCACAGAGGCGCTTCGCGCTACACAGAGAAAACACAGGTATTGGTGATTTATTTCTCCAGTTTTTCTCCTGCACTCCTCCTTCATTTCTCGGTGGTGACATAATCACTTTTAAACGAAAGCATAGGCTAACCACGTAGCAGCGAGTTTACCTCGCGTTTTATATTGAATTTTTTCGCGGCATAAAGCCGCTGCTACTCATTAATTTCACCACAGAGGACACAGAGACACAGAGGAAACAATGGGGGTTGGTGAGTAATTTCTCCTGCTCTCCTCCTTCATTTCTCGGTGGTGACATAATCACTTTTAAACGAAAGCATGAGCTAACTACGTAGCAGCGAGTTTACCTCGCGTTTTATATTAAACTTTTTCGCGGCATAAAGCCGCTGCTACTCATTAATTTCACCACAGAGGACACAGAGGCGCTTCGCGCTACACAGAGAAAGCACAGGTATTGGTGATTTATTTCTTCAGTTTTTCTCCTGCTCTCCTCCTTTACTTCTCGGTGGTCACTAACCACGTAGCAGCGAGTTTACCTCGCGTTTTATATTAAACTTTTTCGCGGCATAAAGCCGCTGCTACTCATTAATTTCACCACAGAGGACACAGAGACACAGAGGAAACAATGGGGGTTGGTGAGTAATTTCTCCTGTTCTCCTCCTTCACTTCTCGGTGGTGACATAATCACTATTAAACGAAATCATGAGCTAACCACGTAGCAGCGAGTTTACCTCGCGTTTTATATTGAATTTTTTCGCGGCATAAAGCCGCTGCTACTCATTAATTTCACCACAGAGGACACATAGACACAGAGGAAACAATGGGGGGTGGTGAGTAATTTCTCCTGTTCTCCTGCTTCTCTTCTCGGTGGTGTGATAATCACTTTTAAACGAAAGCATGAGCTAACCACGTAGCAGCGAGTTTACCTCGCGTTTTATATTGAATTTTTTTCGCGGCATAAAGCCGCTGCTACTGCTATTGTGGGCTTCGCACTTTACGGCAATAACGCGCCTACAAAACTCTAGCTTCCCGCTACTATGGTATTAAAGCTGTCGTTGTCGTGTAGGCTGGCAAATGCACTTTCGTGTAGTAGCTCATTACGTAAGTTTGGCGAGTATTCAAGAGCCATTTTTATATCGGCTAATGCATCGGCATGTTTGTGTGTAAGTGCATACGCACACGCACGCTGCCAGTAGGCATAGCCGTAGTCGCTATCTATATCAATGGCTTGGTTACATAACTCAATGGCTTTAGCTGTTTCGTTTAGCTCTAATAATGCATCGGCTTTATAGGCAATGGCTTCTACATCTTCTGGCTTACGTTTTAAAATTTCGTCAAATATTTCAATTTTGTTTGCAAAGTCGCTTTCTAGGTTTGCGCGCATCCATAACGAGTGCACCTCGTTAGTGACCGATATACGCTCTTGGTTACTGAGTATTTCTTCTGAGCGTACACGCAGTTTTTCTTCAAGAATTTTTAAGCGATCTTCGTACTCGTCAGTGATCACACTGACACGCGTATTTACTATGTCTTCTACTTTATTTTTAACATCGCGCAGCGAGTTCCAGCCTACTAAAACCAAAATAGAGGCCGTAGCAGTAATAATAAAAAACACGTTATTAATAGTGTCGGTGGTGTAAATAAGCGCTCTGTCGGCGGTGTCTAATTGGGCGTGTGTAACTTGTTTTGTTACATCTTCGCGTAATTGTTGTTGGTCTTGGCGAACGGCTTTTAACTCATCAAGAATATAGCGTTCTAAAAGCGGTTTATACATGGGCTCATTTAATTGCGCTAACGCTTGTTGCTGTTGCTCTTCTGTTGGTGCAGCAGATTCTTGGGCATTAACAGTATTTAAAAGCGAAACAAAACAAACAAATAGAATAGTTATATAAAAACGCATGGGTACGCCTAGTTAATTATTAGTGACTAATCGCACTTTAACATGCAAGGCTTATTGGCACTAGGGCGTGTTGGCTTTGAACATTAAACAAGTTAACAAAATCATACAACTGTTCACATAGCCTCAAAGGATTCTAAATTCTAGGCAAAAAAAAGCCAGCCCAATGTGGGCTGGCAAAACTGCTTAAAACAACAATAAATTGTCGCAGGGAAATAACAGGAGTGAGTGGTCATAATAATCAAGTTAATCTGAACATTTACTTAATTATTCAAAATAGATTTCAATAAGTTATAAAGTAAAGGTGCATTGGGCTTAGTAATGCACCTTTATAAACAACTTTAATTTCATGGTGAAGGGGGGTATTCCAATGTGCGCTTAATTAAAAGCCACTTTCAAACCCTTCACATACCATTACGCGTTATCTATTTAATCCGATCACACTAATTGTGGTGTTTAAACTGTATTCATTAAACCAATGGTTTCAATCGATTTAATTCAAGTTAATACGCTGGCGAATGTAATATTAGGGGTCTATATTGTTTGAGCAGTAAATAAAAATTATGCACAAAATTAATACACCTTAGCGTGTTACTTTAAATGTAAGCGCTGGGGCTTGAGTAAAATAGTTAAACTCTTCATTTAAAGTAAGGAGCTGAAAATGAGCAGCACTAAATCGGGTCAATGTCCCGTAATGCACGGTAGTAACTCAGTTATTTCTAAAGTAAACACAGATTGGTGGCCAAATACTCTAAATTTAGACATTCTTCATCAGCACGACACAAAATCAAACCCCTACGGCACAGACTTTGACTACGCCGAAGCATTCAAATCTCTCGATTTAGACGCAGTAAAAGCAGACCTAAAAGCCTTTATGACCGATAGCCAAGATTGGTGGCCTGCCGATTGGGGTCATTACGGCGGCTTAATGATCCGTATGGCATGGCACTCTGCGGGTACGTACCGATTATCAGATGGCCGTGGTGGCGCAAGCACCGGCAACCAGCGTTTTTCGCCGCTAAATTCGTGGCCAGACAACGCAAGCCTAGATAAAGCACGCCGCCTATTGTGGCCAATCAAGAAAAAATACGGTAACAAACTATCGTGGGCCGACCTATTTATTTTAGCCGGTAACATGGCATACGAATCAATGGGCTTAAAAATTTATGGCTTTGCCGGTGGCCGTGAAGACATTTGGCATCCAGAAAAAGACATTTACTGGGGCGCAGAAAAAGAATGGCTAGCACCGAGTGATGAGCGTTACTACAACGTAGAAAAACCCGACACCATGGAAAACCCATTAGCTGCGGTACAAATGGGCTTAATTTACGTAAACCCAGAAGGCGTTAATGGTATACCCGATCCGCAAAAAACCGCGCAGCACGTACGTGAAACATTCGCTCGCATGGCAATGAACGACGAAGAAACCGCAGCGCTTACTGTAGGCGGTCACACGGTAGGTAAAACCCACGGTAACGGTAAAGCTGAGCACTTAGGCCCAGAGCCAGAAGCGGCCGACGTACACGAGCAAGGCCTAGGCTGGAACAGCACTAAAGAAGGCGGCTTTGGTCGCAATACCGTAACGTCGGGCCTAGAAGGCGCGTGGACTACCCACCCAACAAAATGGGATAACGGCTACTGCCACTTACTATTAAACTACGAGTGGGAACTAACTAAAAGCCCAGCAGGCGCGCACCAATGGGAGCCTGTAAATATTAAAGAAGAAGACAAGCCGGTAGATGTAGAAGACCCATCAATTCGTTTAAACCCAATGATGACCGACGCCGATATGGCCATGAAGGTAGACCCAATCTACCGTAAAATTATTGAACGTTTTAACAACGACTTTGAGTATTTTTCTGATGTGTTTGCCCGCGCGTGGTTTAAACTTACGCACCGCGACTTAGGTCCTAAAGCGTGTTACTTAGGTAAAGATGTACCAAGCGAAGACCTAATTTGGCAAGACCCAATTCCAGCGGTTGACTACACCCTATCTGATGATGAAATTAGCGAGCTAAAAGCACAAATTCTTGATTGTGGCGTAAGCGCAACTGATTTAATTACTACAGCGTGGGATAGCGCACGTACGTACCGTGGCTCAGACCGCCGTGGTGGTGCAAATGGCGCGCGTATTCGCTTAGCTCCGCAAAAAGATTGGCAAGGTAATGAGCCAGAGCGCCTAGCAAGCGTACTTAGCGCCCTTGAAAAATTTAAAGCAGGTTTAGCTAAGCCTATCAGTATTGCAGATTTAATCGTATTAGGTGGCACAGCAGCTGTAGAGCAAGCTGCAAAACAAGCTGGTGTTGATGTAACAGTACCGTTTGCGCCAGGGCGCGGCGATGCAACCGACGAAATGACCGATGCCGAGTCGTTCGAACCATTAGAGCCAGTACACGACGGCTTTAGAAACTACCTTAAAGGCGACTTTAGCGTATCGCCAGAAGAGCTACTTTTAGAGCGTAGCCAGTTAATGGGCCTAACAGCACCAGAAATGACCGTACTGTTTGGCGGAATGCGCGTGTTAGGCACAAACTACGCAGGCAGCAAACACGGCGTATTTACCGACAATGTAGGTGCGCTTTCTACCGACTTTTTTGTAAACTTAACCGACATGGCCAATAACTGGAAACCGTCTGAGCCAGGTGTTTACAACATTGTTGAACGTAAAACAGGCACCATAAAATGGACTGCAACACGTATAGATTTAGTGTTTGGTTCAAACTCTATATTACGTGCACTAAGCGAATTTTACGCACAAGACGACAACAACGAACGTTTTGTAAATGATTTCGTAAATGCATGGGTAAAAGTAATGAACGCCGACAGATTTGATCTTAAATAAATCAAAATTATAGGCACAAAGGGGAGCAACATAGCTCCCCTTTTTATTATCTAAATTTTAGTTCGTGGCCTGTAGGCACCAAGCTTGTTCAGGGTTGATGTACAGCTTTTCATTAATTGTAAATTAAATACCACCACCGAGGACACAGAGGCGCTTCGCGCTACACAGAGAAAACACGGGGATTGGTTAATCGCTTCTTCTGCTCTTCTCCTTCACTTCTCGGTGGTGACATAATCACTTTTAAACAAAAGCAATGTGCGCCTAAAAACTATGAACTAACCACGTAGCAGGAGTTTACCTCGCGTTTGGTATTAAATTTTTTCGCGGCATAAAGCCGCTGCTACTCATTAATTCAACCACAGACGGGGATTGGTTAATCACTTCTTCTGTACTTCTCGGTGGTTAATTTGGCTTGTAAGCGCGAAGCTTGTTCATACGAAAGGCAAAGCATCTCATTATTCAAACGATGTATTGCACAAAGAGAAAAAATGAGGAGAAAATGAGGAGTGAAAGTTGTAGGCGCGAAGCTTGCTCGCGCAAGTTGCTAGTTGCTTCTCTAAAGCGAAGCGCCTCTACACCTCTTTGTGATTGTATTGGTTTAATATTTACGCGCTATCGCTCGTTACGCCAAAAAGCTGCGGGTCTACAAGGTAAGGTATAGCTCCGGTGTTAGTGTTAACATTGTGGGCTCCGGGCTTGCTCAGGGTTGATGTGCTGCTACTCATTAATTGTAAATTAAATACCACCACCGAGGACATAAATGCGCTTCGCGCTACACAGAGAAAACACGGTGATTGGTGAGCCATTTCTCCTTCACTTCTCTGTGGCGACATAATCACTGTTAAACAAAAACAATGCACACCCGCATATTCAAACACCCACAAAAAAAGGCGCTAAACAGCACCTTTTTAAAATGATTTAGGCTTTATTTTTAGTTTTTGAAACCTAAAAGCTTAAACCTAAAAACTTATACCTAAAACAGACGCGATATAAAATCGCTGCTACAACTTAAGCGATTTTTTTCTCTTCTATGCTTGCTAGGTATTCGTCAAACGTACCTTGAAAATCAATGACCTGCTTGTCTTTAATATCAATAATACGTGTTGCTAAAGACGATACAAACTCGCGGTCGTGGCTTACAAAAATAAGCGTGCCCGCAAAGTCTTTAAGCGCATTGTTTAGCGCTTCAATGGCTTCCATATCCATGTGGTTGGTTGGCTCGTCCATTACAAGTACGTTTACGTCTTGCATCATTAACTTACCAAACAACAAACGGTTTTTTTCACCACCTGAACAGTTACGCGCTTTTTTGTTTGAATCGTCAGCGGTAAACAACAAACGCCCTAACATGCCGCGTACCATTAAATCGTTATGCTTGGCTGTACGCCATTGCGACATCCAATCAAATAACGTTAAATCGTTATCAAAATCTTTTGTGCTGTCTTGCGGGCAGTAGCCAAAGCTTGCGTTTTCTGACCACTTAATTTCGCCTTCATTACTTTTAAGCTCGTCTACTAAACAGCGTAAAAAGGTGGTTTTACCCACACCGTTTTCGCCAATAACCGCAAGCTTAGCGCCTGCTTCTAGTAAAAAGTCGCCGCCGCTAAATAATGTTTCGCCATCAAAACCGTGGCCAAGTTTATTAACTTCAAGCGCTTGGCGGTACATTTTTTTGCCTTCGTCAAAACTTAATGATGGGCTCATACGGCTTGACGCTTTTACTTCATCAAGCTTAATTTTATCCATTTTTTTAGCACGCGAACTGGCTTGTTTAGCTTTAGAGGCGTTAGCACCAAAACGGTTAACAAAGTCTTGAAGCTCGTCAATCTCAGCGCTTTTTTTAGCGTTTTCGGCTAATAATTGCTCGCGCTGTAAGCCTGCGGCTTCTAAAAACTTTTCGTAGTTACCTGGGTAAATACGCAGCTCGCCGTAATCAATGTCGGCCATGTGAGTACATACCGAGTTTAAAAAGTGGCGGTCATGGGAAATAATAATCATGGTGCATTTACGTTTATTAAGCTCATTAGCAAGCCACGTAATGGTATGAATATCCAAGTTATTGGTTGGCTCATCAAGTAGCAGTATGTCAGGGTTTGCAAACAGCGCCTGCGCTAAAAGCACACGTAATTTCCAACCTGGGGCAACGTTTGCCATTAACCCATAATGAAACTCTTTATCTATACCCGCTTCTAATAGTATTTCTTCAGCGCGGCTTTCGGCTGTGTAACCGTCCATTTCGGCAAAAACGCTTTCAAGGTCGGCCACTTTCATGCCGTCTTCTTCGCTCATTTCGGGTAATGAGTAAATACGGTCGCGCTCTTGCTTTACTTTCCAAAGCTCTACGTCGCCCATAATTACGGCATCTACAACGCTGTATTGTTCAAACGCAAATTGGTCTTGGCTTAGGTTACCTACTTTAAGCCCCGGTGTAATCGACACATTACCCGCACTTGGCACAAGCGCACCGCTTAAAATTTTCATGAAGGTCGACTTACCACAGCCGTTAGCGCCAATTAAACCGTAACGGTTACCGTTACCAAATTTAGCTGAAATGTTTTCAAACAACGGCTCTGCGCCAAACTGCATCGTAATATTTGCGGTGGAGATCAAAAAGTTAGTCCTAGAATGAGTACTGACAGGGGCCAACTGCAGCAAAACGCCACAAACAAGACCAAGCAATAGGGTAAATTAGCTGGCGAATTATACAGATCCCCCCATGGTAATGAAAGGTAAAAGATACATACCTAAAATGGCAGCACGCTGTGCTATGAATCTATATAAGTGTAAAACCGAGGGTTAATAGGGTTTATAAATGCGCTCTATGGCCGCTTTATTATTTTTAATAAGGCGATTAATTACAGCTACTTCGTCAAGCGTGACCGACTGTTTACTCATCATAAAATGTACGCCATTAACATTAATAGCTGGCGCCGTTTTTACCGGCAAAATAGTGTTGTAGCGCTTAGCAAAATATTTTGCGACAACAGAGTCGTCAATCACGTAGTCAACTCGCTTTTTGTTAAGCATACCAAAGCGCGTATTTGCATCCGCGGTAAGTACTATTTGGTTGGGGTAGTGTTTTCTTATTTTTTCAAACTCAGCGCCAAAAAAGCTGCCTCTGTTAACGCCAACAATAAAGCCACGTTCAAAAAGCGCCGCCAAATTAATTACATCTTTGGCGTTTTCATGCTTATAAAGCAGCATAACTTCATCGCGATATACATCAGTAAAATAAGAGTATTCGGCGCGCTCTTTTGTATAACTTGCCGCAAAGGTAATATCAATATGGCCTGTTTTTAGCTCTTGCTGAACCCGCGATAAGCTCGGAAAATAAACCCACTCAATACAAAAAGGCGAATCGTTAAAAACAGCGTTAACCGTATCTACCTCTGCGCCTACAAAGGCATTGCCTTGTTTAATTAAATAGGGCGCCCAGTTGGTTTCGTTGGTGCCCATTTTTAACGTTTTAGTGCATGCCAGCACATTAAATTGCGCAACCAAAAATATAAACGCTAACAGAAACATCTTCATAAAACGTCCTTTTATACCAATCCGCATAATTAAGTGATCTATTTTGAGGATGGATAAACGTGTTGATAGCAAGGCAAAAAATTCGCTATTTAGTTGTTCTAAATGAGAATTTTTTAACGCAGATAGCGACACATTTAGCCCCTGAAAATGATTAAGTATTAATGTGGGTTGGTATTATTACTTAAATAACGCCTTAAGCGCCGCTTTATTTTTTACAATATGCGCATTAATAGTGTTAACTTCTTCTAAAGAAATCGTTTTTTTGCTCATCATAAAATGCACATTATTTACGTTAATAGGCGCTACTTGCTCAACGGGTAAAATAGCCGTGTATTTATTAGCAAAATGGTGCGCCACTAACGAATCGTCTACTACAAAATCTACCCGCTTTTTATTTAATAAAGCAAAGCGTTTATCGGCATCGCTGGTAAGTACTATTTGCTTGTTATATTTATCGCTTAACGTTTTAAACGTGTGCCCTAAAAAGCTGCCGCGATTAACGCCGGCTGTTAAGCCTTTTTTAAATAACTGCTCTAATGAACTAATATTTGCCGAGCCAGCATGTTTATACAACAACATTACTTCTTCGCGATAAGGCAAACTAAAGTGGGCATAAGCTTGGCGCTCACGGGTTTTACTTGCTGCAAACATTAAATCTACACGGCCGTGTTTTAGCTCTTCTAAGGCGCGTAAGGAGTTAGGTAACAACGTAAAATTTATACAAAAAGGGGAGTCTTTAAAAATGGTTTTAATTATATCTATTTCAACCCCCGTTAACGTATTGTTTTTTAGTACCACATACGGCGGCCAGTAGCGCTCGTTAGTGCCTACATTAATTGTTTTATCGCATGCTTGGGCTTTAGCGCTAAATAACCCCAAACACGTTACCCACATCAATAAAAACACACGCGTACAGCTCAAAACATTCATTCAAACAGCGCCTTAAGTGCTGCTTTATTTTTAGTTATATGCGCGTTAATAATTTTAACCTCATCGGGCGTTACTGTTCTTTTGCTCAGCATTAAGTGTATTTGGTCTTTATTAATAGCGGGTACGGTAGGCGCTTTCATTAAGCTGTTACCACGCTTACTTAAATAATTGCCTACTAGCTCGTCTTCTATTGCGTAATCTATACGCTGTTTATTAAGCATTTCAAAGCGCTTACTGGTTGCGCTGGTGTATTCTATTTGTTTTTTATGGCTTTTTTTATACTGCTCAAACTCTTCGCCATAATAACTACCAAAGTTAGCGCCTATGGTTAAACCTTGGTTAAAAATATCAGCTAAGTTTTTAACCTTGTGTTGATTGTTTTTGTTTTCGTATAAACGCATTACCTCGGTGCGGTAGGCCTTTGTAAAATGAGCATATTTAGCGCGCTCACTGGTGTAACTTGCCGCCCAGCCTATGTCTATTCGGCCATGGCGCAGCTCGGTAAAAGCCCGTTTAGAATTAGGCAGCATTTTTATTTCAAAACAAAAAGGCGAGTCTTTAAAAATAATAGTTAACGCATCCACCTCTTTACCCTGTAACTGGCCGCTAATGCCCATTACATACGGCGGCCAAAAAGCATCATGTGCGCCAACGCTAAGCGTTCTTTCGCAGGCAAACACACCCCAAGAGGTACTAAACAACACACACAATAATAAGGTTATTAATTTATTCATTAAGACTCTGAGGTAAGCTTTTTTTGTACGTTATTAAAACAGTATAACCTAGCAAAATAATATAATGGTGAAGGAATCATTAAAGTTGTAAAAAAATGTATCTAAAAAGGAGAGGGTTAAGGCTTTAAGGAGATAATTATTGCTAAATTCAATACAAACAGCGTATTAAGCTAAAAAAACCTACTTATAAGTTCTTTAATTTATCGGCTTGTTCCTGTAGATTAAACAAGTATGAATGCAGCATTAACGTTGCAAACTCGCAAAAGCCAAGGAGCGGTATAAGCAGTGCCCAATACCACACTAAATTATTATAACCAACATGCACAAACCTTTAGCGACTCAACGATTAATGTTGATATGTCGGCGCTTTACCGTGAGTTTTTACCTTATGTTGTCCAAAATGGCCATGTGCTAGATGCAGGTTGTGGCTCAGCTCGCGATGCTGCCTATTTTAAAGGCCAAGGTTTTAATGTGTCGGCTTTTGATGCAAGCCCAGCGCTTGCTGCGCTTGCAAGCAGTTACTTACAACAACTGGTCGAGGTTAAAACCTTTCATGAGCTTGAGTGTGTTAATAAATACGATGGCATTTGGTGCTGCGCTAGTTTGTTACATGTGCCAAAGGCCGAGCTTCCTCAAGTATTTTTAAACCTGCAAAATGCACTCAAACCCAATGGCGTTTTATATGTATCGTTTAAATATGGCACGCAAGAGCGTGTACATAATGGCCGTGAGTTCACCGATTTAACCGAGCAGTTATTAAGTAATTTGCTAAATCAACACACGCAATTAAGAATAATTAAGCACTGGCAAAGTGTTGATCAGCGTCCAGGGCGCGAAAGCGAAGTATGGCTAAATGCCATAATAAAGGCTGCTCCCATTTTATGATTAGCGCAATGCAGCAACAGCTCGACTTTATAGCGTACATACAACGCATGCTGGTTGAGGGCGATTTTAGCGCTACCTACAAGTTTGCACTTTTACACGCTATTGCCGATGTATGCGTAGAGCAACCGCTGTTATCTGAGCAAAGTGAATTAGTAATAGAGCTACCAACCCTTGCCGATAAACTCATTACCTTATACTGGCATCATGCAATGCCGTTTTCGTCAGAGCACACCGGCGAAAGCGCCTTACTTAAGCAAAATACAGGCGCGCAATCAAAAGTAATTAGCGTATTGTTTGAATGCCAGCAAAACAATATACGTAACTTTCGCCAGCTTAAGCAAAGCCCGTTTTATAAGCCCACGTTTAATGCTGCTATGGCAACACTAAAATCAGGGCCGCTTTGGCGCTTACAAATTCTCGCCAAACAAGAAGAATGCTTTTTATACCCACATACAAACAGCACTCAATTTATTACGTTAAATGCAGGTATAGCTAGCTGCTTTAGGCGCTTTTATGACCTAGTTGTATACTTGGCTAAAAATGCATGGCTTCAAAAAATTCAAAGTATAAAGCACAACCAAGCCCTTATTGGCCCGCAAAGTCAGCTGCAAGAGTTTTTATTTGGGGTAGACCGTAATGCACTTACCAAGGCAAAGCCTGTTTTAGTAGAGCTGCAATCAAACACCTGTTTTTATTGCCAAAAGCCAATGAAAAACGATGTTGAGGTTGATCACTTTATACCGTTTGCCCGCTATGCAAACGATCTTGGCCATAATTTTGTGGCCGCGCACCGCAAATGTAATAACAACAAACGCGACTTTTTAGCCGCACAGCAGCACCGTGAACGCTGGCAAAACCAAAATTTGGTCGTTAATAGCCAAACTATTAGTAATGAGCTAAGTGCCTATTTTCATTGCGATGCCGATAAATCTCTCGCTGTAAGCAATTGGGCTTACCAAGTAGCGCAAGCAAACAGCGCTAAATTATGGATTGCCAATAAAGACTATTTCGAACAAGCAAAACCAACTGCAGAATTGTTTACGTTTCCAAATGCACCACAGCCTGAGCTAAATCAAGTTGCTGAACCTGCCATTAGTTTAAAATCAGTTGATGAAGCATTAAAGCTACCGTACTTCCCTAATATTAAAGTTGCCTGTGGGCATTTTAAAACTGGCGATAGCAGCGATGTTGAATATTTAGACGCGCCACTTGGCGCGGGCAAGCTTGACCCAAACGTACACTTTTTAGCACGTGCTTCGGGTAACTCTATGAATGGCGGTAAACACCCAATACTTGATGGCGACTTATTGTTACTTGAGCTTATAACTTCCGATAGAGCCGGATCACTTCGCGGCCAAATTGTCGCTATAGAGCGAGATGATATAAGCGGAGACGGGCAGTATTTACTGCGCAAAGTTAATAAATTACCAAACGGGCAATATGAGCTAATCGCTCAAAACCCTGATTACGAAGTAATGATTGCTGATGAAAGCATGCGAACGTTCGCACGCTTTAAACAAGTGGTTGTGTAGTCGCGATTTTATATCGCGCTATTACTTATAGGCGCAGAGCTTGCTCGCGCGAAAAGCGCAGCTTTTAAATTTGTAGGACGTGCCGTAGGCGTGAGCTTACCTCGCGCTTTGAAAGTGTAGAAACAGGCTTGAGTCGTGATTTTTACATGATTTTGGGAAAAGGGATTTAATAACCTCTATTCGAGGTTTATGCCAGATTGCTGGCGACAACCAAAGGGTGCATACCGCCGTCCACCCTTTGGAATCCCACGGCGCGCCCGAGGATCACACTGTATCTTCAACTTACGTTAATGATGTGAACGTAAGCAGCGTAGATAGGCCATCCATGGCCAAGCTACGCTTTGTACAGCATCCATGCTGTAAATTACTCATCATTACGATCGTTTCAGGTGTGATCACGGGGGATTGGCGTGTGATGGTAGATTAAAGGTTATGAATATAGGCAGTAATATATTCCATACTTTTTATGATTTTAATTTTTCAATGGCTAGATTGTTACTATTCAAAGCAACATTAGCTACTTATTTAAGGATGGTAATGACAAATGTCTAAAGGAAAAATTTATGCAGGATGAAAACTTCACATTTTATGAATCAAAAGAGTCATGTAAGAATTTAATTTTGTTTATTCATGGCTTTACTGGTGATTCAGAAACAACATGGGTGAATGCCAACGGTAAATCTTTTGCTTCTCTTTTATTAGAAGATGATTATATCAAAGAAAATTTTGATATTGCCTCATATAGTTACTTTACAACACTGCTAAACCTTTTCGCTGACGCGAAAGTAAAGCTCCGTCGTTTAAAAGCCATAATAAGAAGAGTCACACATAAAAAGGAAAAAAACTTGGACATCGATGAGTTGTCTAATAACTTATCAACTCATATACGTTTTACGTTAAAACAATATGACAACATCTATATTGTGGCTCATAGCATGGGAGGATTAATTACAAAAAACTTAATCAATAACGATATCTCTAAAAGTGGTACTACTTGTGTTAGGTTATTTGTTTCTTTAGCTGTACCTCATCAGGGGTCTGAGCTGGCTGTGTATGGCAAATTAATAAGTAGTAACCTTCAAATACAGAACTTAAATCCAGTTCAGCAATTTATTAATGATTTGAACCAAAATTGGGTTAATTTAGATGAAAAACCTACTACTAAATACTTGTATGGTACTTACGACGAGGTAGTGACAAAGCATAGTGCAGTTGCAGTTGATAAAATTGAAAAAGATGTGGTGTCGGTACCTGATGACCATAACTCTATTTCTAAACCAGAGAATTCAACTTCGGTTGTTTGCAATATTGTAAAAAATTTTATAATTGAAGAGCATACACATACTAAGCTATATGAAGTTGGTCGTCAGTCGTTATCAGATTGCACTCAATATGAAGAAGAGATTTTTGTACTTAAAATGCTTGTCGCGGATATTGCAAAACACTCTAGAGATAATGCGAAAGAGTTATTCTTTAATGCTGAATATATGCGTAAGTTACTTAGTTCAAAATACGATCAAAAGTATCTCACAGAGATGATAGAGAATATACGTGAACTCTATAAAGATTGTTATGATATGTATCTGGCTGATGGGAATATGAATTCAGGTCAACTCTTATCAGAGGTACATAGCAGGATATCTGCTCAAGACTCGACACTACTGAAAAGCTTTATACCAGCATTAAGATTGTATCATAAAAAAGGCATGTTACATCAGATGGCTAATAATCAAGAGCTTGATATTTGGTGGTGTAAAGAACAGAGTTTAAATCCTAAAACAGGTAATTAATAATGAAATTACCCTTTATAAATCCAGAAAATGACTTAAATCTAAATCTTGCAATTTTGATTATCATAGTTAGAACTTTAAGTCACACAAAACGACAAACTTTGAAGTTAAATAATGAACGTCTACATATTTATTATTTCTTGGTAAAAAACCCTGTAAAGCTTAATAAAGTGATGGAAATATTGGGCAAAGCAAAGGTGCTACTTAGTGAACGAAATTCATATTCTATAGCTTCTATTTCTGCAAATTTAGATCCATTGTTTGATAGAGAAGGGTTGAAATCATTATTAACAATTCTTACGGCTCAAAGTTTAGTAAAAGTAGAGTATAAAAAAAATGATGGTTTTTTCTATCAGTTAACAGCTAAGGGTTATGAGCTTTCAGATTTATTTACTGAAAACTACTTCAAAGAAGTAGCACTTAACTGCAACAAACTAAAACAAACATTGAGCTTAAGTCAAAGCAGTTTAAACAATATACTAGGGCAAATAATGAGAATGGACGCATTTTAATGGCAAGTAATATTTTAATTAATCAGGTTATAGTCGTTGGTAGGAATAAAAATTATCAAGTTAATTTCAACCCTGGTGTGAATATAATTTACGGGGATTCAGCGACAGGAAAATCAAGCATACTTAATATAATTGATTACTTATTAGGTGGAAAAAAGTTTAAATCTTATCCTGAAATTGAGTTAGCAGGAAGGTACGCAGCGTTAGATGTAACACTTAATGAAGATAGGTATACAATCAAACGTGATCTTTTTAATCCAAATCGAGTGGTTGAAGTATATCCTTGTGCGTATGATAAAATAGGTGAATATGCAGCTACAAACTACTTACCAAATTTCAGTCCGAATACAGAATATCCTGAGGCGGGATTTTACTCAGACTTTTTGTTAGACGCCTTGAATTTTAGTAGGGTAAAACTTAAAGAAGCACCAACTAAAGATGACTCCAAACAAGTTAGAATGAGCTTTAGAGATCTTTTTAAGTATAGTTATATCAACCAAGATGTTTTAGGTAGTGAAAAGTTTCTCAAGTCTGATAATTGGGCTGTACAAACAAAAAATAAAGAAGTATTTAAATACATTTTTAACGCCTTAGACAGTAACATTAGTAATTTAGAAGGGCTTATTTCTGAGAAAACTAATCAAAAAAATAAGCTAGATAAAACATTCAAAACTGTTTCTGAATTTTTACGAGATGCAGAATTTGGCACGCTTACGACACTAGATGATGAAATAGACGCTGTAGATGCCGAAATACTGAATATTAGTAAAGAAATAGCTAAATTGAATGAAACACAAGCAGAAGATCCTGAAATATATCAAGCCTTAAGAACTGAATTGGCAAATTTAGCAATGGAACGTAGAGTTATTAATGCAGATATGCAGGAACACCAATTAAAGATCGAACGGTTTACCCGACTAAAAAATGATTATTTAAATGATATTAGTAAATATAAAGCGTCTGTTTCAGCGAAAAAGATTATTGGTGAGGTTGAGCAAGAGATTGAATTATGTCCTGTTTGCGATAATACTTTTGAAGTTACCGTTGCTAGAGAAAATTTTGAAATAATTGCTAATGAGAAAATATATAGTGAAATAAATCTTCTCAAAAGAAGAGCTAAAGAAACGGAAAGTATTGCAAACAAAGCAAAGTTTGATTGGGAAAACTGTCAATTAAAATTAAAAGAGATAGAAGCTGCTGAGAAAGAAGCGTACATACTTCAAGAAAAAAACACGGCAGTTACCCCCAAAATTGCTGAAAGAGATATATTTGTTTCAACACTTGGAGAATTAAATCAGCGCCGCAAAGAGCTCGTTTCAAGATTAAAGGTAAGAAATAAGCATAATAATTTATCAATATCGAAAGAGTCTATTGAAAAAAGTATTATAAGTTTACAAGAACAACTAGAGGAACTACGTAAAAGTACACCAACAATGACAGAAATTCTAGAAAGTTTAGCTGATAGCTTGCAGTCTTATCTTCGCTTTATTCGCATAAAGTCACCTAAAGGAGTGAGCTTTGACAAAAAAACTTTTTATCCAAGAGTCCGAGATATAGAATATTCTGATATTACATCTGGTGGTTTAAGAACCATAGTAGGAATTGGTTATATGTGTTCATTGATGGAAGAAGCTTTAAATAATAAGATCAATTACCCATCATTTTTAATGATTGATACTGTTGGTAAGTATTTAGGTAAAACTAAAGAGCAAAAATATAAAGAAGTAAGTAATCTTGATGCTGATCGAAGTGAAGCCGTATCAGATCCAGCTAAATATAAAAATATATATGATTTCATAATTGGATTGGCCGAAAAGTATGAAATTAATAATAAAACTTGTCAATTTATCTTAGTTGATAATGATGTCCCTGAGCATATTGTAAATGACTTAAAAGGTTTTATCGTTGCCCACTACAACTCAGAACGATTAAATGGTTTGCCGGTAGGTTTTATTGATGATGCTGATTATTAAATTAATTATAGAAGCTGTTGTACAATAAATTATGGCTAATAAGTCCATTTGAGCCTAATGCTTTAACCAATTCGCTATACTCATTTCGATAAAAGTTAACTAATGGGTTGGGTTTCCCTGTTTCTAAGTTAGTTAACTTGTCATAATTCTCAAGAAGATCTTTTAATAAGAAAAGATCTTTTTCAATGTATTTAATGATTTTATAATCGTCACTACTAGTGTCACTGCATGCTTCATATAGAAATTTGAAATCGAGGTTTTTATTATAATCTGCACCACCCAAGATAATTTTATGTAAAGAAAGAGTTTTTTCTTTGAATCTATTTTCATTGTAGTTTTTGTTAAGACGTTCAGTAACTTTTTGAATTACTTTATAAGTATCATCTTTTTGTTGTTGGTTGGAAATAAGTGAAAGTTGCTGCTCATTAGCATTTGCTACACGTGTAAACTCTTTTCTTGTTTCTTTTAGTTCTGTATTTTGTAAGACAATTGTCATTAATAAACAAATAAATGATAGAAAGGCAAAAATGGGATTTAATGTTCCTCCCATAAAATCACCAAAAGCTCCCCATTGCTCAATCGGTGAATCTGGTGAGAAGCCGAATTGAGCAATTATACTACATAATACAGATATCATTATTACAAAGGCGGCAATAGCAAGGCCACGGAAATTTTTCATTTGTTATTCCTTAAAATAAATATTTGAAATTAGCTTTAATCAAAGTTTTAGCTTGTCACCCAACCGCTAACTTCCCTGCCTCATGCCTCATGCCACATTTCACTTGGCATGGGGCTGGTTAACTCCCACGTTATATTCATCGGCTGGCTGCCATTATGGCTTTGGTATTTAACCTCGCCGTAGTTTACAAATCCCATGGTTCGGCCGTTTTCATCTTTGCCTTGTTCGCGCACAAATAACAGGATAGTTTTGCCTGTTTGTTGATGCTCAATATAACTTAGGCCGCGGCCGTGTTCTGGGCGGGCGCTATTTTGCGTTTGCCAATGAAACAGAGTAGGGCTGATTGCGTAGTCGTGATATAGCGTAGTGGGCGAGTAGGTTTTTTCGCACTTGTTGAGTGTTACAAATAACAGCTCTAGGTTTTGATCATTGAATACAAGAACACCCTCACGAGCAGATGACTGTTGCTCAAACGTGTGTGCGCCAAATGCTGCGAGTATTTGTTGGCGTGTGTAGCGGCTGTGTAATTTTATTGCGTGGTTTGGTAGGCAGGCTAAATCGCTTTCTTGTTGGTGAATGCGGTTTATTAAAAGCGCGATTACTTGGGCAAGTTCGTGTTGTAGCGCTTTATGTTTAAGGCCTTGTAAGCTTTGCTCAAGCGTTTTAAAACCTAAACTTGTGCCTGTGCTATCCCAAAAGTTGTAATGCGCCATAAGCGCGTACAGTTGGTTTTGTGGTGTTAGGGTAAAGCTAAAGTCGTTTTTACATAAGTCACGTAAAAAGCATAAATAACTGAGCGAGTCGCAGACGAGTAATTGAGTGTTTATAGCACGGTAATACGCGGCGTAAATATCGGCTTGTTTTGCGGGTATTTCATCGCCTTTTAACCAGTGCCAGCCGCCGAGCCTACCGGCTTTGGGTTTGTATATATCTTCTAGTGTGACTTGTGGGTTTATGCGTAAAAAATTACTGAGCGTTAGCGTGTCATTAGTATGTTGCGAATAGCTATTTATCAGCTGCTGTAAACGGCGTTTAGAGTTTATGGCTTGCTGAATATTTTTTAATATTGTTTGTTGTGTGCGCTTTTGTAGCTCTATGCGGCAACCCAGTGGTAAGTGCGGGAAGTTGTTTTCAATCTCGGTTTTTATTGGTTGGTTACTTTTACCAATTAGCGCGCGAAATTTACTGGCAAAGTCATATTCTGGGCGAGCATTACCTACAAAGTCGAGCACCGTACAGCATTGCTTATGGCTGTTTTCAGGTAGGCGCAGGCCACGGCCAAGTTGCTGCAAAAACAGCGTTAGGCTTTCAGTTGGGCGTAAAAATAACAGAGTATCGACCTCTGGAATATCGACCCCTTCGTTAAAAATATCAACCACGCAAAGTATTTGTATTTCGCCTTGGCGTAGTGCTTGCTGTTTAGCCGCGCGCTCACTGGTATTTTTGCTGGTCAGTACATCGGCGTTTATGCCTGCTAAGTTAAATTTAGAGGCCATAAACTCCGCGTGTTTTTGGCTTACGCAAAATGCCAACGCTTTAATATTGTGAACATTAGTCACTATATCAGCAAGACTGGATATAATTTTGTTAGCGCGGTTGTTTTCCCCTGTATAAAGGTTACTTAGCTCGGTTATATCGTAACGGCCGCCGCGCCATGTTATTTGGCTTAAGTCGGTGTCGTCATCCAATCCAAAGTATTGAAATGGGCATAAATGGCGTTGATTGATTGCCTGTGGCAAGCGAATTTCGGCGGCTATTACACCGCAAAAGTCATCGAGTATATTGGCACCATCTTGTCGCTCTGGTGTAGCGGTTAAGCCAAGTAATATAGTGGGCGCAAAGTGATTTAATATAGCGCGATAACTCGCTGCGCTTACGTGGTGTACTTCGTCTATTACTATGTAGTCGTAGTAATCATGCGTTAAATTAAGCGATCCAATTTGGATGTTTAATGTTTGTATTGATGCAAATAACTGGTTGTAGCGCTGCGGTTTGTAGTTACCTACCCACAGCTCACCAAAGTCGTTATTTTTAAGCACGCCACGGTAAGCGCTTTGCGCTTGTTTTAGTATTTCTTCTCGGTGGGCTACAAACAAAAAGTGTGCGTTTGGGTTTTTATCGTAAACAGTTTTAAAGTCGAACGCCGATATAATGGTTTTACCCGTGCCTGTTGCGGCTACCACTAGGTTTTTAAAGCGATTATGCACGCTACGTTCAACGCTTAGTTTTTCTAAAATAGCTAGCTGGTGTGTTTTTGGTGTTATATCAAAATAAAACTGGCTGCTTGATTGCCCAACACCGCGTTGCTCATTAAGAGAATTTATTAGCTTTTCTTTACATTCAGCTTTGCCTGTAAATAGCTCGAAATCTGGCGATTGCCAGTAGGTTTCAAACGTGCTTTTGGTTTTGGCTATTATGTGTGGGATTTCTTGCGCTGTAATTTTTAAGTTCCACTCTAGGCCGCTGGTAAGCGCTGAATGCGATAAATTAGACGAACCAATATACCCAGTATGAAAACCCGTGTTACGCATAAATAAGTAAGATTTAGCGTGTAGGCGTTCTTGCTGATTGTTGTAACTTAGCTTTACCTCGGTGTTTGGTAGATTTGCTAAAAACTCAACGGCTTTAGCATCCGTTGCACCCATGTACGAAGTAGTAATTACTTTGAGTTTATTACCGCTTTTGGTAAAGGCTTCAAGCTCATTTTTAAAAATGCGCAGCCCCGTCCATTTTATAAATGAGACAAGCCAGTAAATAGTGTCGGACGATTTAATCTCGCGCTTTAGCTCGGTTTCGAGTGATATCCCCGCATTTGCACCGCTAAATAATTCGCTTTGGGTAAGGCCTGTTAGCGGAAAAATATCGCTTGAATAATCTTTAAGATTTGCAGCAATGGGGTTTTGGGTATTAAACAACGCGGTGAGTATTCTGCCTTGGCTGTCGATAAGGTTTTCGTTAATTAGCTCGTCATCACGAATATGATCTTTAAGCCAAAGAACAAGGCTATTAGCTAGGCTAATTTGCTCTTGCAAACGCTCGCCCGAGTTGGGAATGGCATTTATTGCATGCTCAACAAGCTTGCCCAAAAAGCGTGAAAGCCATGTTGCGGCCTCTGCCGATTCTAGTTGGCGTTCGCCCACATAAAATTGATCACGATTTAAATTTTGCTCAATTACTTGCGTAATTAACTGCTCGTAAATACCAATTTGCTGCATTAAAACCACTCCCTGTTTGCGTGCAGTTAGTTTACTTAAAAGTGCATTGTAAACAAGCATTAACTCATTATTGAATTGAAGGCTGATGCTTAGGCCACTCCCCCGTGATCACACCCGAAATTGAATTAGTGATGAGTAATAGCAGCGCATGGATGCGCGTTAAGTGATGCTTACACACGGACGTGTTTCATCGCGTTTACGTTCATATCATTAATTTAAATTGAGGAGATAGTTTGATCCTCGGGGCGCCGAGAGATTCCAAAGAGAAGTCGGCGGTTACTTCTCTTTGGTTGCCATCGCCAACGCGATATTTATGAACTGTTTGTATTATTTCAAAAGCTCTGCTTTTAGCGCGAGCAAGCTTCGCGCTTACGCCGAGTTTTAACAGAACACTTTGATATAACCTGTTGACGCGCAACTTGTTGGCGTTTTAAAAGCAGGGCTTTTACGGTGTTAATTTATTAAGTAACGAGAAGCTACGCTTCTAACGTGAGCAAGCTCTACGTCTACAGGTGTTTAGGTGAAATTTGTTGAATAGATTGTACGGAGTTTGAATAATGCGACATGTACCTGTTTTTAAGGTATAACGTAAACATTGTGATTATAGGAACCCATCATGGATGATTTATTAAACCAAGGTTTAAGCCTTTTAGTTATTGTAGGTAGTGTTTATTCCTTATTAGGCGTTTTGTTTCTCAAAATATGGCTTCATCAAAAAAATGCCAAACTACCTGTAGATCGTAAAAAGCTTAAACGTGTTGCTGCACAAACACTTAGTGAGCAAGTAAATGACAAGATTGTTGATGTAATAGGGCTTATCTTTTTATCTGCGTTGATCGTTACAATGCCTTTTGCCATTAAAGGGATTGCTGAAGTATTTGCCAGCGGTGAGTTAAATTACTTTTTGGTTATTTTAATTGCTTTGGGTTTAGTTTATGTAGCAAGAAAGCTGTGGGTTAAATCAAACCTTTTGATAAAGCTTAAACTTGGACGAGATGCGGAGCTTGCCGTTGCCTCGGAGCTTATAGAGTTACAGTCACATGGATACCAAGTGTTTCATGATATACAAGCAGATGGGTTTAATATTGATCACCTAGTGGTAGGGCCAAATGGTATTTTTGCTATTGAAACAAAGGGCAGGCATAAACGAATAAAAGACGATACAAATTACAAAGTTAAATTTGAGAAAAATCGTTTAGCGTTTCCCTCTTGGTTTGAAAGTAAGCCGTTAGAGCAAGCCCAAAATCAGGCTAATTGGGTGAATAGATGGCTGCAAGAGGCAACGGGCTTCAATACTCAAGTTTTGCCAATTCTATGCTTTCCTGGTTGGTTTGTAGAGCGAAAGCAAAGACCAGAATTTCCTATTGTTTCTCATAAACAATTAGTTAAAACGATTCTATCAATGCGGCAAGTTAGCTTAAGCCAAGAACAGCAACGTGCTATTTGCTATCAAGTGATTCAGCGATCACTGCATGAAAGTAAAGCAATGTAAAAGCCTAGCTTTTTTAGCGTCAGCAAGCTTAACGCCTACGGTGGGAATAGGTTAAAGGCGCTAGGGGTTAGTCTGAATTTATAGCCCGTTGCTCGCGGCTCGTTACCCATAGCTTACTGTCTTCTCATTTACCCTCATTCACTTCTCTTTGTGCATATATGGTTTTAAGTGATTTATTCACAAAGAGGTTATGAAGCGCTGCGCTGAAGAGGTAATGCAAAAGGGACTAGGCGCTTTAAGTTCGCTCCTCGAAGCTCATTACGTCTCTATTTAAATAATATTGCAATCATGTTAAATACCGCTAAACTAATCATTAGTTTATTAATGACCGATTAGGAAGTCATTTATGAGATCAGAACAAGCATTAAAGTTGGCGCGTCGCTTGGGTGATTTAATTCGTCAGCATCGTACTTTACTTTATACCCAGAGCACGTTCGCTAATATGATTGGTGTATCTCGCTCCACGGTACAAAAGCTTGAACAAGGAGAGGTAGTAAAAAGCGATATATTGTTTGAAGCCCTTGTTGTTCTTCAATTGCAAGGCTCATTGCTGGATGAAATTAACGAGCTAGCCGCAGATGTGGGCGGTTATAATGCAAGACAGCGTAAAAGCAATAAAACTCAGGTGATTAACGATGACTTCTGAAGCTTATGTATTTATTGACGGTTTAGAAGACAGCCCCATAATTTGTGGTTTTTTTAAGTTAAATCCACAAACTGGCCGAGGTGAGTTTAATTAGGGTTAAAGTTACCTTGCGCGCTCTGATGCGTTTGCGCCCCTTGGTTGCTAACGCCATCGCCAACGCGATATAAGGAACTAAAAACACAGAGCGCGAGCAAGCTTCGCGCCTACGTCGAGTGCTAACGGCAAAGCTTGGTGTAACCTTGTAGACGCGCATTGCTTTCGTTTAAAAGCAGGGCTTTTACGGTGTTAATTTTTTAAGTAATGAGAAGCTGCGTTTCTAACGTGAGCAAGCCCGACGTTTACAAGCGCGATATAAAATCGCGCCTACATGTTGGTGCCTTTCTTTATGTAATCTTTGCATCTTTTAGCAAATTAAAGCTGCTGTGTGCGGTTTTAATTATGCGGTTATTTAATTTGGGTAATTTTATTTAAGTTTTAGTAACAATAAACGCAAACTTTTTGCTTGGGGTGTGGTCATAAAAAGAGCTGATTTTTACAGCTTGTTACAAATAAATAACGCACTGCCTGGTAGCAAAATGAGCGTGTAGCTATTGCCAGCATTATAATGTGGCGCGCTGAGCTTACCAGTGGTTCATTAAATATTAACATTGATAAAATTGTTCTTTTAATTTGCACTGCCTAGTATTAAAGATTGACAGTACACACCCAAACAAAACATAATATTAACATTGGCTACACTTAAAAAGCATTTCATTTAATTGTATTGCGTAAATTGGTTGAAGGAGGGAAGTATTATGAACAAATTACTCATTGCATGCGCTATCACTGCTGCAACTTTGTACGTGTTTAAAAACGATTTGACCGCCTTGGCTCAAAATAATCTACCCAACTCAATAACTAACACCACGGCTGTGCAGCCTGCTCAACCTCTGGTGGTAGATATACAAGCAATGCAAAGTAGCCACGATGTAACTAATAAAGAAGGCACTGCACTTACCGAGCAAATAGTGATTACTCCTCAAGAGGTGGGTGAATACTCTGAGCTAGAAAGCGCTGCTCAAATTGAAAGTACGCTTGATTTAGCACAGTCAGAGCAAGTGTTTTTAGATAAAGTGCAAAGCAGCTTTGCTGAAAAGTCGCTATTTTTATACAGTTTTGAGTGTAAGCAAAACGATTGTAATGCAGGCATTGTGGCAACCGACGGCCAACCTAAACACGAAGACATAGCCGGCGTGTTAGCGCATTTGTCGGCGTCTGAAGAGTTTGCTAATCACTCTGTGCAATTAGCGGGTGTGGCGGTTAATAACGATGGTATTTTACAATACGATTTAAATATTAAAAACATGCCCCCCGAATAATACTAAGCGTAATAATAGTTAATTATTTTGAGCGGCCAAATTTGGCGCAGCTGTGTTACAAATACAAAGATGCTAAAAGTACAGGAATTTTCAACTAGTTAGTTATAACAACTAAACAAGGCATTTTTTGTAGCAATAAAACGTGTTCTCAGTCTTCAATCCATACTTAAAATAGCTCGCTTAAGTAAGCGCATTAATACAACTCTATATTTTTAAACAACAAAGCGGCCTTGTGGCCGCTTTTTTGTGCTGGTAATTGAGTAATAGCAATTTAATCTTTAAATAGCGGGTACTTGCTGCGTTAAAAAAATTATTTGTATAGAGCAATAATATCGAGCTTATTTGCTCGGCTATTCTTTTGTTTGCATGTTTTTAGCGCGCTCTTCTGCCTCTATTAAGGCTTGTGATTTAGGCGCTTTCTTTTTTTCCTCAATCACGGGCTTTTTATCTGAATTTGGGTCCCAGCTTTCATCTAGCGAAAGGTTTGCAAATGGGTTGCTAGAATCACTTTGCTTGGGCGTACTTTCAGGCTCTGGTTGCGCTGGCTTTTCTTGAGCTGGTTGTGGTTCGTGAGCTGTTGATATTGGCGCATCTAACGTGGGTTCGTTATTTGGTTTTGCTGAAACTGTAGCTTGTGCAGGTTCTTTACTTGGTTTTAAAGGGGCATCTGGATTGTAGGTACGAATTTCGGGCTCTTTAAAGTCGTGTTCGCTATTTAACGTGGTTTGTTCAAGCTCACTGTTTTTATCGGCTGTATGCAGCTGCGCGCTGGTATTGGGCTCATTGATAGGGTTACTAGGCGCAGCCGGTTCGTTTATAAGAGTAGACTCTTGTGGTTTTACTTCTTCAACGGGCTCTGCTTTTGGCTGTTCTGCGGCGGCTTTGTGTTTACGCGTGCGCTTAACCGAAGGAGCGTCTGGGTTAAACTCTCTTACTTCGGGCTCTGCAAAGCCTTTTGCATTTTGAATACGCGCTAATGTATTTTTTGCGGCAGCTTCAAACTCTGCGGTGTTTGGCTCTGGCGCTACTTTTTTAGGTTCAGGTGCTGGTGCATCTTCTTCTGGTTTAGCTTGTTCTGGCTCAGCCTCTGTGGCTTGCATATTGGCAGGCAATGGCTCGTTAATTGCCTCGTTTTTTGGTGCATTAGAGCTTGTAGGCTCTGGCTCACTCGGGGCCGAAACCGGTGGCACAGCTGGTTTTGAAAGTTCATCACTTGGGGTTGGAGCCGTTTTGGGTGGTGCTGCTTGCGCTGCGCTTATGTTGTTATTTTTTGGGGCTGTAGCCGGTGGAGCAACCGGCGGCTCGGGCTTATTTTGTTTAGCGCGGCGTAGACGTATAACCACCATGGCGCCAATTAATACCACAATAAGCAGTAGCAAACTTGGTAACAATAATGAACTTGGTGGCTCTGCAACTGGCGCAGGTATAAGTACAGGTGCGGGTTTGGGCGTTGTATTAACCGTTGGCTGCTCTTTTTTAGGCTCTATTTTAGGCGCTGCTTTTGGGGCTGTTTCAGTGGCCACCGGCTGCGCTTGGCTAGTGGTAGGTATTAACTCGCTGCTATTAGGCGCAAGTTCACCCTTAGGTGTGCTTGGCGCATCCTTTACTGTATTAATTGGCGCAGTCTCTGGCTCGTTAGTTTCTGAGCTTTGCTGGCTTATTTGATTTGTAGGCTGAGAGCTTGTAGTTGCTTTACTTGCGCTTTGTTTTATAGCTTTTTCGGCCGCAGTTATTTGCTCAAGCAGCTGTTGTTCTTGCTCGGGGGTAAGGGCAAGTGGTTGTGGCTCTTGTTCAACTACTGGCGGCTCTACAGGTTTTGGTTTTGTTTGTACTTGCTTGGGTTTATTACAGTTTCTTTTAAAATCGCGTGCGGCGCTGCGGTATTTGGCACTGGCTTTATTATTACTGTACTGCTGCATTTCTTGCTTAATTAAAATACACATGGCTTCGTTATAGGCAGCACTTTGGCTGCTGTAAAATAAAGCAAAGCAAAAAATAAGTTGAGAGAGTCTAATAATCATAAAACACGGCGCTTAAGTATCAATAGTCTGATTTTAAGCGCAAAATTAAAATATATCTAGGCACTAAGGGCGTGTTGACCTTTGTGGATTGAAAATTTGTTCAATCTAAGGGCGATTAAATCGCGGCGTTAGGTTTGTAAAAACCACCCAACTGCACTCCCTCGTTAATCAATCACCATTAGGCTGCGGTACTCGTCGTAGGCAAATTGGTCGGTCATGCCACTTATGTAATCTTGAATTAGCCTACAGCGATAGTAAAACTCGTAAGCGGCAAAGTGGTCGGGCTCTTCTTGCATGGCATCTATGGCATGCTGATAACTATTTAAGTGCTTTTTAGAGAGCTTTTTAACCAAACGCGATTCGATTAATAATCGTGAGTCGCCATTTAATGCGCGTTTAAAATCGTCGCTGTTAAGTTGTAGCAGTGGTTTATAACAATCGAGCAGACCGTTAATTATGCGATAGCCTTGTAGTTCGAGTTTTTCTACCTCTTTGTGAGAAAACACATGCTTAAGCGCCACCTGTTTAAGGGTTTTAGTAACGGCGTGTAGGTGGCTGTTATCTTCTAATAGTGCTTGGTTAAAGTCGCCGTGGTAAATAGGCTCAATGTGCTCTATAAAACGCTTTGCCGCGTGGTTTACAAGTGGGTGAAGCAAGGCCACGCGTAGGTAAATAAAAAATTCGCTATTAAAGTTGTAAGGCTGCGCGTTGGCGCGCTCTAGTGCGTAATCTACCGCTTTATCTACAAAATTTAGGTGTTCGGTGTCGTCAATGGTTAGGTTTATAAGGGCTTTTTTATATTCACTTTTTAGCTGCTGACAAAGTAGCTCGGTGGTTATTATGTCTTTTTCTACGGCGTCTTCTATGTCGGCTAGGCAATACGAAATATCGTCGGCGGCTTCCATAATGTAACTTGCCGGATGGCGGCAGTATGGCTCTATAACCAGCTCGTTTTGCAATGCCTCTACAAAGGTTTTTTCGCTGTAGTAGTAACCTACTTTTTTCATTAAGTAGTTTTTATTTTGCGGTATGTCCTTTGGGTTTAATCCCGCGGGGCGGGTGTACTTTAAAATGCCCGCGCTTTGGCAATAAGTTAAGTTTAACCCCAGTAGCGAATGAATTATGCGTATGCCTTGGGCGTTGCCTTCAAAATTACAAATATCGTGCGCTAGGTGCTTAAAAATAACCCCTATACCGGTATTTTGCTCTTGGCAGCGCGCTGGTGTAACACTTGCTAAATTGTTATTAAACCAGTGATTTATGGCAGCTTCGCCAAAATGTCCGAAGGGTGGGTTGCCTATATCGTGCATTAGGCAGGCCATTTCTACTAGGCTTTCTAGTGGGCGTTCTAGCCCTTTTAAGCCAAACTCGGTTTGTTGCTCAAAGCTTAAATTTGCAAAAATGCGCTGTACTATAAAACGGCCAACTTGCTGTACTTCTAGTGAGTGAGTTAAGCGCGAGCGTACCGCTGCGTTTCGCTCTAGCGGAAAAACCTGAGTTTTTTGCTGCAACCTACGAATAGCTGCACTGTTAATTATACGACCGCGATCGCTTTCCATCGCCATTTGTAAATTTGCAGTCGTGCGATACATGCGCGCTGGGGTGATTTTTTTACTAAAGTCGATAGTCATCGGAGTCCTTGCTTAGTAGTGACGACTGGCAAAGTAAATGCGCGTTGTCATTCGTTTTAAATACTTACTTGTTAATATATACATCTAGACGAGTTAGGTACAGGTGCTTGTATCATTTAAGGCCTGGCAATTGTATTATAAAGCTATATTTTTCAGTATTTAACGCATTTTAATGTAGGCGAGTATTTGTAATGAAGTATGTATTTTTAAAGGCGATGATGTTGGCTCTTTTAGTGTTAACCAGCCAAGCGACATATGCGGCAAAAGAGCAAACCGTTGTACTTATATCAATAGATGGCATGCGTTGGGATTATATAGAAAAACACGGCGCGCCTAATTTAAAAGCAATGGCTGCTAAAGGTGTACGCGCGCAAAAACTAATGCCTGTTTACCCAACAAAAACGTTTCCAAATCATATTTCTATTATTACAGGGTTGCTGCCGGTAAACCATGGCATTGTAGATAATAACTTTTGTGATAAAGCCCGTAAAAGCGGGTGCTACAGCATGGGTAAAGGCATGCGCGATAGCACGTGGGTAAACGGCATTCCACTTTGGAATTTAGCAAAAATGCAGGGGCTAAAGTCGGCTACTTATTTTTGGCCAGAGTCGGATGCGCGCTTTAATGGTATGACACCCGACTATTACTTTCACTATTCTAAATACAATGAGTACCAAGGCCGTGTTGATCAAATAATACAGTGGCTAAGCTTACCTAAAGCGCAGCGCCCACGTTTTGTAGCAAGTTATTTTTCACTTGTTGATAGCATGGGCCACGAGTTTGGGCCAGACGCACCGCAAACTCGCGATGCAGTAAAGCAATTAGATGAACTAATGGGCCAATTACAAACCCGTTTAAGCAAGCTAGAGCAAGAGATTAACCTTGTTATTGTATCCGATCACGGTATGGCGCATGTAAACCCAGAGCAAAGTATTGATGTTTCTACATTGCCTAAAAACGATAATTTTATAGTTAAAAATACCGGCCCGCGGTTACTTATTTATGCAAAGCCTGCTGCAACAAGCGAGCAAATTGCAACTTACAAACAACGTTTGCAACAAGCCGCAAACGGGCGTTATACGGTATTAAACGACGAGCAATTAGCGGCATATCACTACAATAAAGGCACTCGTGTGGGCGATATTGTTGTGCAAACTAATGCGCCAGCGGTATTTACTAACGAAGGCAAAGCAATGTACTTAGGTACTCATGGCTATGCCTATACCGATGATATGGCGGCTACGTTAATTGCAGTAGGGCCTGCTTTTAAACAAGGGCTAAGCCTTGAAAAAGTAAATAATCTTGATATTTACCCGGTACTTGCCAAAGTAATGGGGCTTAAGCTTTTAAGTAAAGTAGATGGTGACGGTAAAACGTTAATGCCTGCTATAAAACAAAAAATAGTAGTGCATTAATTAGCTGCGCACTTTTAGGCTTTTAGTGACTTAACCTTGAAAGATCAACAGCCCCTAAGCTAAATAAAAAAGAGCGCAAATGCGCTCTAAAGGGAAATAATTATAAGTGGGCTATATACAGCCTGCTTTAAATCACTTACTTAAAGTTAGCAATGCTTGTTTTAGTGTCGGTAACCGTACGAATAGCATACGCTTGGTTAGTTACACCAAAGGGTAAGCCATTTACGCTCCAATTAGGGTTAGAGAAGTAATCGTATTGCGTTGCGCTACCGTAAACATGCGGGTAAGCCATTATACTTGCAAATTCGTTTTGTACGCCGTGGCCCATACCATCAACATATACGCCGCCCGATGTATCGCCTTGTTTACGTGAGTGCGCTAGGCCTTGGTTATGACCAAGTTCGTGTACAAACGTAGTGGCACCACAGTCAATAGCAGTAATAGAGTACATACGGTCGCTCATTGAGCTGTATAAATTACCGTTAGTGCCTTGGCCAACCCAAGCTAAACCACACGAGATTAAACCATTACCCGCACTTTGGCCTGTACCAAGTACGGCAACCATGTCGGCTTTCCAGCTAGTGCGTAAACCATCTACGTAGCTGCTGTTAGTTACTGCATCTAACCAATCTTCAGACGGTGTAATTGCGTAATCGCCTAGGTTTTCTGTGCCGGCTAAACGCAGTGTAATGTCTACCCCATTTTGGCTATAAACCTGGTTACTAAAGGCGATCAGCTGGTTTATTTTAGTGTTTATATTACTCGTAGCTGCGGCCGATTGGTCGGTATATAAAATACCAATATCAATTGTTACTGCCTGTGCTGCACTGCTAGCAAATAGCGCGCTGGCAATGGCTGCCGTAGTGATTAGTTTTTTCATTTTTATATTTCCTTACTTATGTAGTGGTTGGAAGTTTTACTGCTGATTGATTTAGTTGGGTTACTGCGTGTTGGGTTGTTCAGTTTTTTTTGGGGCAAACATATCTATGGTTTTATCTGTTTTTGGTGTGGGCGCATCTACGTGATGCTCTATGTGGTTTTGGTATAAGTCGCGTTTTGCTGCAATCCAGCCATATTTACCTTTACTTTCAAAAACGTAATTGCCGCTAGGTGCGGTAAATTGCCCATAAATTGCATCGTTTCCTACGGTCATAACCGTGGTGTGTAGTTGCCCGTTGGCACCAATAACTTGGCCAAATATGCTTTTATCGCCATTACTCGCCTCCGATAACGAGGTGATTTCGGCGCTGTAGGTTTCAACGGTTTGCGGGATTGAAATATCAAACGAGTCGCCAGTTTCAAGGGTTTGTAACGTATTTAGGTCGAACTCTATGTAGGCTTCGTTGTTTAAATCGCTTGGTAGTACGTTGGCGTTGGTAAGTACCTCTTTAGCTTTTTCAGATACCTTGTTTATAGCCTCAAACTGGTTGCTTTTCGCTGGTGCCTCAATGGTTTTAGGTTTTACGTTAACGGGATCTTTACTCATATCAATGGGCTGTGGTGCTTTTTTATTTGCTGCAAATTGAGAGTCAACGGGCACTATATCCACTGCAACAGGCGCCGTTACCTGCTGAGGTTTTTCGGTATTAAATAGCAGCTTATAAATAGCAAATGCAGATAGACCAAGGGCAACAATTATTAAAATAGCGCGTTTCATTTGTTTCTCTTACGGGGTTTTTAGTTAACTAATTGTTATGTTTTATATCATCTAGAGGATTAGATCAAGTTAGTGGTGGTAGTATAAAAGTGCTAATTATTTGCATTGTAAATGATTGTAAATAAACAATTTACCTATAATGGGTTTGATTTGTTGAGCTAAAAAGGATGGGTTTTTATAGAGTTTTAGCGGGGTGTAAGCGTAAGCGAATAATTGTTTTTGTTTTTAATTTGGCAATGAAAGGTGTGATCTTTATAGGTAAAAAAAATTTTAAAATAATGAATATTTTTCACGCTTAATAGCGTAAACGCTAATTGCAAAGCGTAAATAGGCAACGTATGTTGTGGGCTTAAAAATCTAAAATTAAGAGGGATTTTATGACGTTTTCCGATCAGCTGCTTAATCGAGCAACCGCAGGGTTGGTGGCTGTTATTATTGGTTTTTCAAGTTCTATTGCGCTTATTTATCAAGTCGTTATAACCCTTGGCGGCACGCCCGATTTAGTCGCAAGCTGGCTTTTAATGCTAGGGCTGGTAATGGGCATAACCACTATTGGGTTGTCGTATTATTATAAAGTGCCCGTTTTAATTGCATGGTCTACCACCGGGGCGGCTTTACTTATTTCCAGCGCGCAGGGCTACCATTTAGGCGAAGCCATTGGTGCATTTATGTTTGCCGCTACATTGGTTTTTGTGTCGGGGGTTACCGGTTGGTTTGAAAAAATAATGAACCGTATACCGAGCGAACTTGCCTGTGCCATGCTGGCAGGCGTATTGGTCACCTTTGGTATAGATGTATTTAATTTTATGAATGAGCTACCACTGGTTATAGGCCTAATGGTGCTTATGTATTTTTTAGGAAAACGATTTTTTGCGCGTTTTGCCATGCTTAGTGTTTTAGTTGCAGGCGTGCTACTGGCGTGGCAAATGGGGCATATTGATACAGGCGCTATTCATTGGAAAATAAGTGAATTTGCATACATAGCGCCGGTGTTTAACTTGCAAGCGTGTATAAGTATTGGCTTACCGCTTTATATAGTGACCATGACCTCACAAAACTTACCGGGTATTGCTGTACTAAAGGCTCATAATTATAAAGCGCCTATCTCAGCTACGCTTAATGTAACTGGTTTTATTAATATTTTAACAGCCCCGTTTGGTACGTACTCTATTAATTTAGCCGCTATTACTGCTGCTATTTGTATGAGCGATGAGGCCGATAAAAGCCCCGATAAACGCTATTGGGCAAGTATTGCCGCAGGCGTATTTTATATTGTTATGGCACTTTGCGCAGCAACGCTTGTTGGTTTAGTGGCAAGTTTGCCGCAGGCATTAATTTTAGCCTTAGCGGGTATTGCGCTGTTTGGCACCATTGCTAATAGCTTGCAGCAAGCTTTAAGCTCAGCCCAATACACAGAGGCTGCAATAGTTACGTTTTTGGTAACCGCATCTGATTTAACCATGCTCTCGGTGGGCTCTGCGTTTTGGGGAATAATTGCCGGCGTTTGTACGTTGATGATCACCCGTAAAAGTTAAAGAAAAGCGTTAACGAATAGGTTAAAACAAGTAAAAGCGTTGCTTTTAAAACGCCAGCAAGCTGCGCGTTTACAAGGTAATTGATCTCGGTGTTAATTTTGTTGGTAGGCGCGAAGCTTGCTCGCGCAAAATGCTAATTACTTCTCTAAAAGCGAAGCGTCTCTTAACCTCTTTGTGATTTATTGATCTTTAATACAGAAATGCACAAAGAGAAGGGAAAGAAGATTAAATGAGAAGTGAAAGTTGTAGGCGCGAAGCTTGCTCGCGCAAAATAGTGGCTATGACATTTAATAAATGCTTACCTTACAATTAAAAAAGCGGTGTTAAATTTAACACCGCTTTTTTACGTTAAGGTGCGTTTAAAGCATTGGTTTTAGCACATCATATAAAGCGTTAATGTGATCGTCTCTGTCGTTTAAGGCTGCAATATAACGGTACTTTTCGCCGCCTGCATTTTCAAATATTTCGCGGTTTTCTTCTTCAAGCTCTTCGAGTGTTTCTAAGCAGTCGGCGCTAAAAGCAGGGCTTAAAATTGCAACGTCGGTAATGTTTTCATCAGGTAACGATGCAAGCGTGGCGTCGGTGTATGGCTTTAACCATTCGGCTTTACCAAAGCGGCTTTGAAAAGTGCTAATTACTTTATCTTTATCAAGGCCTAGTTTTTCAACCACTAAACGCGTGGTTTGCAAACATAGGCAGTGGTAAGGGTCGCCTCTATCTAAAAATAGCTTTGGCATACCGTGGTATGAAAAAACTAATTTTTGTGGCATGCCGTTTTTTTCTAAATCTTCACTAATGCTGCTAGCTAATGAATCAATGTAAGCGGTGTTTTTGTGATAACCATTTACAAAGTGTAGCTCTGGCACCCAGCGCCATTTTTGCAATACTCTTGATACGGCATCAAATGTTGAGCCGGTGGTAGGGCTTGAATATTGCGGGTAAAGCGGTAGTACAATTATGCGCGTTAGGCCTTTATCGCGCAGCTCTTCCAGGCCCGCCTCTATTGAAGGGTTACCGTAACGCATGGCCATAACAACTTCGGTATTGGTGTAACCTTGCTCTTGGAGTAGCGCGTTTAGTTTGTCGCGTTGCAGGCGGGTAATATGTGTTAGCGGCGAGCCGTTTTCGGTCCAAATGCTTTCGTATAGTTTTGCTGAGCGCTTAGGGCGAATACGCAAAATTATACCGTGCAGTATTATCATCCACACTAAACGTGGAATTTCTACAATGCGCGGATCGGATAAAAATTCACGTAAGTAGGTACGCAGTGCCGCAGGGGTGGGAGCGTCTGGACTGCCTAAGTTGGTAAGTAAAATGCCCGTTTTTTGATTAAAACGTCCGTCGTGGGGATTGTCAGTGACTGCAGAAAATCGCGACACGCTGTGCTCCTTAAAGCAATGTGATACCTATTCGCAATAATACTTAATTATTTTGCGGGGCTAAACGTGTCGCTACAAGCGTTAAGCAATTCTCATTTAGAACAACTAAATAGCGAATTTTTTGCCTAGCTATCTACACGTTTTTCCACCCTCAAAATAAATTACTTAATTAAGCGGATTGGTATTAAACAGTTTAAAATTTATACCCAGATTAACAGGTACCTGTTTGAATTAGTTTAGCTTATTTACGGTAATTGTAACGAAAAAAGCCACAGTTTAGATCACTCATTTAGCGCTTTTTACCATTATTCTAAATGGGGTCGGTTTTTTGGCTTCTAGTTGCTGTAGTTTTTCGATGGATTTTTTACCAAACACATGGCCTTTAGGTAACAACATAATACCGCTGTGGCTGTGTAACGTATGGCCTAAAACCATATTAGCTTTTAGCTCTTGAGCGCTGCATATAATAATAGAGCCCGCATTATTAAGTTGCTCATTTAATTTGCTATGGCTTGCCTCGAGTGCGCGCACAATTTTAGGGTGGTAAAAAGTGCCACTGTACATTTTAACGCTTTCGAGCGCATCGCTGTGGCGCTCTTTGTCTGTGGGGCTTTGGCTTTGTTCAAATGCGTTCCAATAATCGCGAGCAACGCTAAGCACCATAGCGCCAATAGGAATGTCGTTTGCTGCTAATCCTTTTGGTAAACCGTTACCGTTAAAGCGCTCATATTGATGATAAATTGCATCAGATACATCATGTAAATGTATTGCAGGCATAAGCATTAATTGTGCTGTGCTTGGGTGTGTATAAAAAGCTTTGCGCTGTTGCTCGCTTAGCCGACTCACTGGCTTTTTATAGAGCTCTGGGTCCATAGCAAGCAAACCTATTTGCGCTAAGTAACCCGCCATGGGGGCTAAATCTATACTTTTCTGCGAGAGGTTTAAGTACAGTGCTATTTGGGTGCAGGTGTCGGCAATTTTTTGCGCTTTGTTGCCATCTAAGTATGGGTTGGCGTTTATAAAATTATAAAGTAGCTCTACGGTGGCTTTGTGTTCGTGTTTTTCGCGCTCGTTGGCATCTTCTAGCTGTTTAAGTACCTGCTTAATTTGTTTTGTACGCTTTTCTACTCGTTGCTCTAACGAGTTATTTAATTCGAGAAGTTCTTTGTTTTGCTGTTTTACTTGCTGCTCGAGTTGCTTGTTTTGTTTTTTTAGCCGAAATTTTTCGATGCTGTCGTTTATGCTGCGCAAAAGCATATCGTTTTGCCATGGCTTTTGTATGTAGCCGTTAATTTGCGCTAGGTTTACAGCGGCTAGGGTGGTTTCTATTTCGGCGTAACCGGTTAATAAAATACGCTGTGTTTCGGGGGCTTTGTTACGGGCTTGCTCTAAAAATTGCGCGCCATTCATGGTGGGCATTTTCATGTCGCTAATGATTAAGCTAAATTCGTAGCTGTTTAAAAGCTCAAGCGCTTGCACTGGGCTTTTGCAGGTCATAAAACTAAAGTTATTATTTTTTAATAAGGAGGTTAGTGAGCGCAGAACAATTTCGTCGTCATCAACACAAAGTACATCTACGGCAGTGATTGAATGTGCAGCGTCTGCTGGTTTGGTCATAGTGCTACCTTTTAAAATAATAAGCATAGCCTAAAAATTGCCCCTAGTTTGCATAATTACGTGTGGCAAACTAAACGTTATACATGGATGCGTATTTATGGAGCGAATAGGATGAGCACTTTAACCGACGACTACAAACAAGCCTTTTTAGATGAGCAGCAAAAGCGCATAGCCGCAGAGCAACTGCTTGCCGATAAAAGCCAATTGTTAGTTGTGTTAAATGGCGAACTAACCAAAAACGTTGCTGAGCTGTCTTTGTATCAGCAAATGTTTGTTCAGGCCGACAAAATGGCAAGTGTGGGTGTTTTGTCTTGCAGTATTGCGCATGAAATAAATAACCCGCTTTCGTATGTAATTAGTAATATAGAAAGCTTGCAATATGTTAGCCCTCTTTTATCAAAATCTCTTCACTATAACGAGCAGTTTTTAAACGGCCAATTAAATGCAGGGCAATTTAAAAACGTGTTGGTTGATCTAAAAAAACAATACCAACTGGCATGGAATGGACACGAAATTTACTCGCAGTTGAGCGAAAGCCTAGATGGTTTAAAGCGCATAAAGCAAGCCGTGCATAATTTATTAAACCTTAGCCAATTTACAAGTACCCATAACAAGCAATATTTAGATGTAAGCGAGGTTGCAGGCTCTGCTTTAGGCGTGTTGCAAGGGCAGCTTAAATACTGCGAAATAAAAACCAATTTTGAGCAAGTGCCGCTAATTTGGGGGGAGCTGTCGTCTATTCATCAAATTTTTGTTGAGCTGTTATTAAATGCTCAACAAGCGTGCGAACATGAATTAGAAAAAGGCACCATTATTGAACTAAGCGTAACGCAGCAAAATGAGGGGGTATGTATAAAAGTGAAAGATAACGGTTGTGGAATGGATGAAAATACCCAAGCGCACCTTTTTAAGCCTTTTTTTACTACACATAAAACAGCCCACTCATTAGGAATAGGAATGACCGTTGTTAACTTTATTTTGCAAGATCACGGCGGAAAAATAGAAGTTAGCAGTACTTTAGGAACAGGTACTACCATTTGTTGTTGGTTACCCGTAAAAGTACAAGAAAGCGTAATAAACCCATTGTAAATAAAGTGTTAATTTAATTTGAGGTTGAAATTAAAATCCTTAATTGTATGTGTTTTGAACAAGTTTAAGTGTTATTTTTTAGTATTTACATTTTTTTGCATAGTTAGACCTATTATTTAGTTTTTTTCATTTCTTTTTATTTGCATATGTTGCTAGGATGTTCCCCAGTGCGATGCGTTACATCGCAATAACAAATATTAAAGAACACACTAAACAGGGTCGTCACCATGTCAACATACCGTTTAAATACATTAGCTGCCGCTGTTGCGTTTGCCGTAAGCGCACCAAGCATTGTAAGCGCTCAAGAAGCACCTGTTGAGGCTGCACAAAATATCGAACAAATTTCTGTATTAGGGTCGCGCGTTTCTAACCGTACCTCTACTGAGTCTTCGTCACCTATTGATTTAATAGACGCTGATGATTTAAACAAAGGCGGCTTTACAGAACTAGGGCAGAGTCTGCAAGCTACTGCCCCGTCGTTTAACTTTTCTCGTACGCAAGTATCTGATGGCTCTGATTTATTTAGACCAGCAACGCTGCGCGGCTTACAGCCAGATCAAACGTTAGTGTTGGTTAACGGTAAGCGCCGCCATAATCAATCTATTTTTGGCCTTAATGGCACTGTAGGTGCAGGCGCTGCCGGCACCGACATGAACGCCATTCCGCTAACTGCGCTTAAAGGTGTAGAAGTACTACGCGATGGCGCAGCAGCTAAATATGGCTCTGACGCGATAGCTGGCGTAATTAACTTATCGCTTAATAATTCAACTGGCGTAACAACGGGTTACGTACAGTACGGCGGCACCAGTGAAGGCGACGGCGATACGCTTTCTGCAGGTTTAAACCGTGGTTTTGACTTAGGTAACGAAGGCGGCTTTATTAATTTATCGCTTGAGTATCGTGATGCCGATGGCACTAACCGTGCAGAGCGCGATACCGGTGGGTCGTTAAATGTTGAGCCAGGCACGTTGAGTGAAGATGTACGTTGGAGCCAAGGTAACTCAGAAAGTGAATTTACCTCGTTATTTTACAACATGGCTTTGCCAATGGGCGACAGCGAATTGTACTCATTTGGTGGCTACTCTGAGCGTACCGCACTGGGTAATGGTTTTTACCGTAACTTTAACGAAGCATCTAAAAATGTAACGCAAGTATACAGTGATGGCTTTTTACCCCGCATTTATAACGAAGCTGAAGATATTTCAGTAGCGGTTGGTTTTAGAGGCGATATAAACCCAGATTGGGGATACGATGTATCGGCAGTGTATGGCGAAAACAAATACGACTTTACCTCACGTAATACTATAAATGCCTCTTATGCGGCGGAGTACGTATTTAATAACCCAGATGCAAGCGATGCCGATATAGCAGCCAATGCAGGCCCAAGCGGCGGTTACTCTGGTGGTTTTAGATTTGATCAAACAACAGTTAATGCTGATTTTAACGGCATCGTTGATATTGGCCGCAATGAGCCTTTATATGTAACTATTGGTGCAGAATACCGTAAAGAAAACTACGAAATAGTCCCTGGCGATGAAGCCTCTTACGCATGTGGTTTAGCAAATACCGATGCTTCGTACCCTTCAGTAAACGATCCTGATCAATTTGCTGAGTGTGGTTTTCAGGCTTATAACGGTTTGCGCCCAGAGGCAACAAACAAGAGCGATCGCCACAGCTACGCGTTTTATGTAGATGTAGAAACCATGGTTACTGATGCATGGAACGTAAGTGGTGCGCTGCGCTATGAAGACTTTTCAGATGCGGGCGATGATTTAATTGGTAAATTAGCAACACGTTATGAATTTAACGATGACTTTGCAGTACGTGGTGCGGTTTCTACTGGTTTTAGAGCGCCATCGCTTCAGCAAAGTGGTTATACCGCATTTACAACTAACCTAGGCTCAGACGGCACACTTACTCAGTCGTTCACTGCAAATACGGGGACTGCTTTTCCAAGTGCGTTAGGTGTAGATAGCCTAGAGCTTGAAACCTCAACTAACTACAGTGCTGGTTTTGTTTACGATGTAACAAGTGAGCTTTCGTTAACGGTTGATTTTTACCGCGTAGAAATTAAAGACCGTATTACGCTTGGTAGTTTACTTTCTGCAGAGGATGTTGCCTTTAGCGATGAAGCCGTAGCCGCGCTTCAAGCAACCGGCGCAGTGCAAGCTAATTACTTTTCAAACTCTGTAGATTCAACTACACAAGGTGTTGATATTATTGCCTCTTACCGTACTGATGTAGAGGGCGGTAATTTTGGAGTAACCTTTGCGGGTAACTTAAACGACACTAAAATTGATAACGTGAACGCAGAAGAAGGTATTCCTGAGTCGGTGGCGTTTGATGATTTACAACGTAGCTTTTTTACCGACGGCCAGCCAGGTGAGCGCGCAACTTTAACGTTTGACTATGAGCGTGATGCGTATGAAACAACGCTTCGCTTTAATTACTTTGGCGAAACAGACGTTAAATACTTTGGTAATGACCACATCCCTTTACCAGGTGAGCTTTCGCCTACGGGGTCGTTTAAACCAACTAGTACAGTTGAATCAGCAGTACTAGTGGATTTAAACGTTAGCTACCAAATTAACGAAATATTTAACGTATCGGTAGGGGCTGATAATATTTTTGATGAAACCCCAGATGAGCTAGGTGATGACGAAGTGCTTAATTTTATTACCAACGGCGCGTTTAAATACCCTGTACGTGCATTGCCTTACGGCTTTGACGGGCGTACTTATTATGCAAAAGTAAGCTTTGAATTTTAATTATTTGAGCTAAACCTATTTAACCTGAATTCTGGTTAAGAGATATACCAGCATATTTTATTATCCAGCGTTCAGGTTACTCAGCGCAGTTATTTACTGCGCTTTTTTTATGTTTATTTATTATGAAAAAAGAGCGTTAAAACACTTGCAAGGTTGAAAATTAGGCATACAATCGCCACTTCTTAAGGTTCTTATTGTTATAAATAGTTAGGAAATAAAATGGCTAAAAAATCGAAAACCAAAGCCGCAAATAATAGTGCGGTAGACACCGGCCGAGGTGTTATTAATCATAATGCGCTGGCGGCGCTAGTAACCTCTAAAGTGTTTAAACCTCAAGTGGTTAAAGCTAAAAAAGGGAAAGGCTCGTTTAAGCGCAATAACAAACACGTAGGACGAGAGTCTTATTTAATCGCGGCTTAAATAGCACCGATCAAATAAGACTTTTAACTGCCTACTTTTTGCCAAGCATACGCGTAAGGGTGTTGTCTTTATCAATAATATGGTGCTTTAAAGCGCCCACAATATGTAAACCTAACGCGATAAGAAGCGCATTTGCTGTAATACCGTGAACGGTTTTTCCTATCTCAGCTAAGCCTTGGTTAAAAGCGAGGCTTTTTTGTGGGTTTTCTGGATTGGGGTTGTGCGGTACAAGCTCTAGCCCGAACATCTCTACGCCATGCCCACCAAAGCCCGACATAATCAGCCCCGAAATAGGCATAAGTAACATGCTTATTATAAGAACGTAATGCACAATTTTAGCTAACACTTGCTCATAATTTGGGTGTTTAACATCGTGCTTTGGCCAGCCATTTACAATGCGCCATGTTACTCTTAATAACGCAAAAACAAGCAGCATTACGCCAAATGACTTGTGCCAACTCATTAGAAAAAATGCTTTAAAGTTTTCCATATATAGGCCTGAGCCTAATAACCCAATAATTAAAATAGCTACAATCCAATGCAGGCTTATGGTGGTTTTGCTTAACGTACTTGTTGTATCTTTTGTAAGTTTCATTGTGGTTATTCCTAACTTAAAAAGTGGCGCTTAGTTGCGTGTACAATTGAATAATCTACATTAATGCAGCTAACTTAAACTATAGAGGGTTAAAGTAGGGTTAACGAAACTTATTTTTTAAATTTAAAAGGATAAACCCGCAACGTGAAGTGAAAGTTGTAGGCGCGAAGCTTGCTCGCGCAAGATGTAAGTTGCTTCTCTAAAAGCGAAGCGCCTCTGAACCTCTTTGTGGTTTATTGATCTTTAATACAAAAATGCACAAAGAGAAGGGAATGAGGAGTAAATGAGAAGTGAAAGCTGTAGGCGCGAAGCTTGCTCGCGCAAGATGGTAGTTACTTCTCTAAAAGCGAAGCGCCTCTTAACCTCTTTGTGATTAATTGAGCTTTAATACAAAAATGCACAAAGAGAAGGGATAGAGAAGTAAATGAGTAGCCAAAGTAACTTGGTATAAGTTATCTGTATATCACCACCGAGTACACCGAGGCGCTTCGCGCTACACAGAGAAAACACCCGTAACGCTTAGTCACTTCTCTTGGTATTCTCCTTCGCTTCTCGGTGGTGAAACAATCACTTTATATCTCGGTTAAGGCGTTGCTTTTAAACGCCAGCAAGCTGTGCGTCTAAAAGGTAATTTACTTCGGTGTTAATTTTGTTGGTAGGCGCGAAAAGCTTACTCACGCGCGATGCTAAGCATCTAAAAATCTAGGCCACTTTCTTTTAAATTATTGGCGATAGTTTGAGAGGGGTTTTCACCAAATAACTGCGTGTAATCTTTAGTAAATTGCCCTGCGTGCCAAAACCCCCAATTGGCCGCTATGATTGATATAGGCTTAGTTTGTCCAACCACTTTAAGCTCGCGCCTTACATTGTTAAGTCGAGTTAAACGCAAAAACCTAAGCGGGTTAATACCTAAAATGCTTTCGAAACTGTACTGCAGCGTGCGCCTACTAACAAAAGAAAGCTCGCAAAGTTCGGTTATGGTTATTGTTTTTTGTGGGTTGGCTGCCACGTACTCTTTTACTTTATCGACCACCGCTTTACGGTGTTTGTAGCTTGGGGCTATGTTTTGCTGCGGGTTATCGGCTTGCAATAAGTGTAGTGCTAACATACTAAGCATATCTTGCTGTGACTCTGGTTTAAGCCCAAAGCCTTTGTTTATAACCATACTGTTAATAATTTGCCTTGCTGTTTGCAGCGATGAGTCACTTACCGTTAAACGAGCAGATTGTGCAGATGATAGATTTTTAATAGTTACGCCTTGTAACTGCGCCATGTACTCAATTGAATGCCAATTAATAACCAAACCGTAAATATCAAATTGATCAGGGGTAATTAGCTCAAAGTCGCTGCTGCTGGTACGGCACATAAATTGATTGCTCGCTACATCAAGGCCATTAATTTTACTTTGCTGCGACTGACTCGGTATGCCAAGCCAAATAGAGTTAGGGGCTATATTGCATTGCTGGCGCAGCGCACGCTCGGTGTACTCTTTAAATGCATGAATATCGTTGTAATTTACGCCTTCTATACAGCCATAAAAGCGGCCATCGCTTACTTGGTCGTACTTTTGCTGCCATTGAGTGAGGTTATGGGCTTGCTCGTCAATATCGTGCGTGTATACCTTGCTCTTTTGTGGTGCGTTGTTGCTGCCTTGCTGCGCCATATAGGTGATGCTCTTTTAAAGTAAACATATTTTTAGTTTAAGTGAATGCCAAATAAAGGCGTTAACTTACTGAAATAAAATAATAAAAACGATTTGCCAAAATTCGATAGCCACTTGGTACAAATTAAGCCTTCTTGTGACTATTCAAAATTGATTTATAGCTTATATGAGGCAAGACCTATACCAAGGTTTGTAATATTAGTTATGCGGAGTAAATCATGGGGCATATGTACAGTTATACTTTAGGAACACATACTTATCAATTCAAGAGCTTAGCGCAGTTAATGGCTAAAGCTACGCCGCAGCGCTCGGGTGATAGGTTAGCGGGAGTTATTGCACAATCAGCGCAAGAGCGCGCTGTAGCGCAGATGACATTGGCCGAAGTACCGCTAAAAACATTTTTAAACGATGTACTTATTCCCTACGAGCAAGACGAAATTACACGCCTTATTATTGACGAGCACGACGCAAACGCTTTTAAGCTTATATCGCACTTAACCGTGGGAGATTTTAGAAACTGGTTATTAAGTGATTTTGCAACGCCTGCGGTACTTGCAAGTGTTAGGCAAGCCATTACCCCTGAAATGGCCGCTGCGGTAAGTAAAATAATGCGTAATCAAGATCTCATACTTGTTGCTAAAAAGTGCCACGTAAAAAGCGCGTTTAGAAACACCATAGGTTTGCCTGGGCATTTATCAACCCGCTTGCAACCTAACCACCCAACCGATGACATAAATGGTATAGCTGCCTGCATGCTCGATGGCCTTTTATACGGCAATGGCGATGCGGTAATTGGCATCAATCCCGCCACCGACAACGTAGCGCAAGCCATTAAGTTAATGACGCTGATGGATGATGTGATTCAAAAATACGAAATTCCGACACAAAGCTGCGTGCTTACCCATGTAACTAACACCATAGAGTGCATAGAAGCAGGCGCTCCGGTTGATTTGGTGTTTCAGTCAATAGGCGGTACAGAAGCAACAAATTCAAGCTTTGGTTTTAATTTAAATACACTAGCTGAGGCGCAAGATGCTGCGCTGAGCTTAAAGCGTGGCACGGTTGGCAATAATGTAATGTATTTTGAAACCGGACAAGGCAGCTCGCTTTCGGCTAATGCACACCATGGGCTTGACCAACAAACCTGTGAGGCGCGTGCCTATGCTGTAGCACGCAAGTTTAACCCTTTATTAGTTAATACCGTTGTAGGCTTTATTGGCCCCGAGTATTTATTTGATGGTAAAGAAATTACCCGCGCAGGGCTTGAAGATCACTTTTGTGCCAAGCTTTTAGGCATACCTATGGGGTGCGATGTGTGTTACACCAACCACGCCGAGGCCGACCAAAACGATATGGATAACTTACTCACCTTATTAGGTGTGGCGGGTTGCTCGTTTGTAATGGGGATTCCAGGCTCGGACGATATTATGCTTAATTACCAAACTACCTCATTTCATGATGCCTTGTATGTGCGCCGAGTTTTAGGCTCGCGCCCAGCGCCCGAGTTTGAAGCGTGGCTTAGCAAAATGAAAATTATGGAAAATACCGCCGAGACTATTTTATCAAACACCTTACCAACTGCCTTTGCTAAGCCATTAAAAGCAGTACAAGGAGGGATGTAATGAAAGCGGTTAAAAGCATAAACACGCAAAGCAGCCACGATCACGATAATGGCAAAGTGGTTGAAAACCCATGGAGCGATTTACGTCGTTTTACCGATGCCCGTATAGGCCTTGGCCGCGCAGGCATTAGTTTACCTACATCTGAAATGCTAGCGTTTCAGCTATCGCATGCTCAGGCGCGCGATGCGGTTAACTTTCCGTTAGATATTAGCGAAATGACAAAAACTCTCAGTGCTATTGATGCGCTTAGCGAGGTTGAAAAACCGCTAAGTGTACAAAGTGAGGCTGTTGACCGTGTTACTTATTTACAGCGCCCCGATTTAGGCCGAAAGCTAAACCAAGCAGGGCGTACAACGCTTTTAAACACTATGCAAAATAGGCAAAGCAGTACTCAGGCACAATACGATTTAGCCATTGTAGTAGTTGATGGGCTTTCGTCGTTGGCGGTACAAAAAAACGCAGCGCCATTTATAAACGAGCTTTTAAAGCAGCTTCCTACTGAGCCCTCACCTTACAAAATTGCGCCAATTACCCTAGTAGAGCAAGGTCGCGTAGCGATTGGTGATGACATTGGCGAGCTGTTAAACGCACAAGTGGTAATGGTATTAATTGGTGAGCGCCCAGGACTTAGCTCCCCCGACAGCCTTGGCCTTTATTTAACGTGGGAGCCTAAAACAGGGCTTAACGATGCCTGCCGTAATTGTATTTCTAACATTCGCCCTGCTGGGCTTAGTTACTTTGAGGCTGCCCGAAGAGCCGTATATTTACTGCAAGAGGCCAAAAAGTGCGGGCTTACTGGGGTTAACTTAAAAGACAGAACACAAGACGATGTAATAGAGCATCAGGTTCAAACCACAAATTTTTTAATCGCGGAATAAAACTATAAAAAGAGGTCAATATGTCTAATAACAATAAAGAGTATCTTGCACAAAGGCAGTTAAAAAGTGGCACTGCGGGCTGGTTATTGCTTGCAGGGCTAGGGGTGTCGTATGTAATTTCGGGCGACTTTGCAGGCTGGAACTTTGGCATAGCCGAAGCCGGCTGGGGCGGATTTGCCATTGCTGCTGTGTTAATGGCAATAATGTATTTAACGCTGGTGTTATCGCTTGCTGAAATGTCGGCAGCAATTCCTGCGGCGGGTGGCGGTTACAGTTTTGCACGACAAGCAATGGGCCCTGCCGGGGGTTATTTAACTGGCCTTGCGGTATTAATTGAATATGCATTAGCCCCCGCCGCCATTGTTATATTTATTGGCTCGGCGGTTGAGGCGTTAACGGGTTTTAATGGCCCGTGGGTATATGCACTGTTTTATTTAACGTTTGTGGGTATTCACTTAGCGGGTGTGGGTGAAGCGCTAAAAGTAATGATGGTGATAAGTGGTTTAGCAGTATTGGCTATTATTGCCACCGCCGTGGCGTTAATTGCTAATTTTGACGCGGCTAATTTATTTGATGTTGCGGTAACTAATGCTGCAGGTGCAAATGAATTTTTACCACTTGGTTGGTATGGTGTGTGGGCTGCATTACCTTTTGCTATGTGGTTATTTTTAGCAGTAGAAGGCGTGCCGCTTGCTGCCGAAGAAGCTAAAAACCCAGCTAAAGATGTACCTAAAGGCATTATTGGCGCTATGTTATTTTTACTGTTTACCGCTTTACTTGTTGTGGTATTAGTTCCCGCTGCTGGTGGTGCAAACGCAATGGGCGCCAGTGCAGTTCCTTTAGTTGATGCGCTTAACGCCACGGGCAATACAAGCTTAGCCACTGTGGTAAATATTTTAGGCTTAGCGGGATTGGTCGCGTCGTTCTTTTCGATTATTTATGGTTATAGCCGTTTAGTGTTTGCGCTTTCGCGTGCGGGCTATTTACCGCGTTCGTTATCAATTACTACAGAGCGCAAAGTACCCGCGCGTGCGTTAATTGTACCCGCTATTTTTGGATTTATTGCCTCACTAAGTGGCGAGGGCGATTTAATGCTAGCCATGGCGGTGGTAGGTGCAACGGTATCGTATGCGTTAATGGCGCTGAGCCATATTATGTTACGTATTAAGCAACCTAATTTAGCTCGCCCGTATAAAACGCCAGGTGGCGTGGTTACATCGGGTATTGCGTTAGTGTTATCACTTATTGCATTAACGGGTGTGTATGCGTTTGACCCTCGTGCATTTTTATACACCGTAGTGCTATTTGTGATTGGTGCAGCTTATTACTTTGGCTATAGCGCTAAGCATTTAGTCGCTAAAAGTGCAGATGAAGAGTTTGCTATGCTTGCCGACGCTGAAGCGGACTTAGCCGCCTCAAATTAAGGGGGTTAACACTAGGGTAAAAGCGTTGCTTTTAAAACGGCAGCAAGCTGCGCTTCTACAAGGTAATTTACCTCTGTGTTAATTTTGTCAGTAGGCACGAAGCTTGCTCGCGCAAAATATTAGTTGCTTCTCTAAAAGTGAAGCGCCTTTAAACCTCTTTGTGATTTACTGATCTTTAATACAAAAATGCACAAAGAGAAGAGAGAGAAGTAAACGAGCAGCCAAAGTAAATTAGTATAAGTTATCTGTATATCACCACCGAGTACACCGAGGCGCTTCGCGCTACACAGAGAAAACACCCGTAACGTTTAGTCACTTCTCTAGGTATTCTCCTTCGCTTCTCGGTGGTGAAACAATCACTTTATACCTCGGTTAAAGCATTGTTTTTAAACGCCAGCAAGCTGCGCGATTACAGCCCATTTAACTTATGCGGGTTACTTTTACTTTTATTTTTCCTGCATTGGCGCCGTAAAATCGGCTTAAGTCATTGGCAAATGGGCTAAATTCACCTGATTTAGTAATGGTTACTGTAGCGCCATTGGCTATTTCAAATAAATATTCGTCGTTATTGTTAATTGCGCCAACCAAAGAGAACCACTGCGCTCTTGGAAGTCGTCTAAATGGTTCAAGCAATGCCATGGGGATTTCTTTAACCCCTAATTGCACATTATCGCGGTGCCAGCCGCTTGCAGTGCATTTTATGCCGTCGTCATACCAAAATTGATTAGGGTAGGGTTCAAACTTATAAGTTGCGCCTTCAACTAACATAAGCCCTGTATTGTTATGTGCCTCGCTGGCAAACACCATTACATCTTGGCTTTGCGAAACTTGTAATACGCTCATGTTTTGGTTTTCAAGGGCAATGTGTTGGCTTAAACCAGTAAAGCTTAATGTGCTGTTATCGTTATACCTAATTTTGTAATGCAAGTTTTTAAGCGATTCTGGGCGATAGCTAGTTAGTTTATTAATTCGTGTAGCTACGCTTTGATGTATATGTGGTTCTAAGTTGCTGGCTTCGTTATCAATAAGTACATAGCACTCCCTATCCACCAATTTAAAAAAGGGATTAAACCAAAAGTAATTTTGCTGATGGCTTAAAGCTAAAGGATCGGGCGTTACGGTTACATCGTCTTGGTCAACTAATTTACTACCAGGCAATAAGGTTTCGTAGTCAATATCGTGACTGGTTAATAAACTAATATTAAGTGGTTGCTCAATTAACCATTCAAGCGCATAGCGCAGGCAAATATCAGCTAGGCCATCGCGGTAATAACCGCCGCCAATATCTGAATGCGCCCCTGCAAACCAAAGCTCGGTAATATTATTTTGATGGTTCATTAAGGTGGGTTCAAACGCACGGCGTTTTTCATCAAGTGCTACACAGTGCAGTGCCTGCGAAATATTATTAGCAATGGTGTGGTTTTCAAATATTACATGCTCGGCACCGCGCGTTGCTTTACTGACTTTTGATAAACCTATTGAGGCCACGGTATCAAATACACAGACGTAAACATTATCGCTAATTAAAGGCTCTAGGATTTTTGCAAAACGCCTAGCGAGTGCGCCGCCTCGGCTAAAACCGGTAAGTAAAAGGGTGTCGCCTAGTTGGTAATGCGCTTTAAAATCACTCATGGCTTGATTTAAAATACTGGCAACATCGTCACCACGTGGCGCTAAAGTTTGGTTTAAAATACGTTTTAAGCGGCTACCTTTAGTGCCAATACCTTGATAATAAAAACTAAGCTGGTTTGTAAATGGAGTGGTGGGGGAGTCATCGAGTTTGCCGCCTAATAATAAATGCAGCTTAAGAATATTAGAAATACTACTGTCTTCTTTAAAATGGTCTGAGCTAAATTGCTCAGCATCGCGCGGCTCGCCACCAGTACCATCAAAATTAAAAATTAGCGTTTTACCCGTCATAGCCCTAATCCTTTAATTGTTTTAAATACTCTACACAGGCAATGTTAAATATTAAAGACATTAATTTTTCAAATAGCACGCTAAGAGGCGTTAGCGTGCTTAGCGGGTTATTTAGTGATTATCAAACATATAATGATTTAACTCTGTGCCCTGGGCAGGCTTAAGCGCTGGGTTTAGCTGAATTAACTGCTGATAAACCTCAGGGTAAAACATTTTTAATCGTGCTACGCGGGCTAAGTGGTTTGGCTCAAATTTTTCCACAAGCTGCAAAGCTAAAGGAATCATTGGGCTTAACTCCCCTTTGGTGTAACTTTGCTCTAGTGCTAAGTCGAGTATATCTACGCCAAGCTTACTTGGATCAGCCGGTATTTTATTATCAATTAAAAATTGTACTGCCTCAGAAGAAGACGATGCAGCTTGTGTATAAACGTCGCGCCCATGTATATCGGTAATCGAAAAATCAAAACCCGCCTGTGCGAGTGCTTGCCAATGGTTTATCGAAAAGCGGCTTAATCGTGTTAACTCACGCGGTGGCTTAGGGTTTATGCGGTTTTGCCAAGTAGTGATTAAATCATCAGGGTTTAAGAGTAATAAAGAAAAAAGCGTATCGGTTTCGGCTTGAGTTAATACCGTACTGAGGCTGTATTCATAAGCTTTTTGATATTCTTTCTTAGATAAATATTCGTTAAATGTGCTTTGGCTTCTATCGTTTGAAAGCTGGTTACTCAGACTACTCCACCAATAATTGACTAAAACAGGGTCTATATCGTGCAAAACACGTACAAAGTTAGATCCGTGCTTATTTTTAACCTGTTGAACTTTGTCATAAGCTTGCATTACTGTGTGCAGCTGCTCTGTATCTTTTAACTGTTGTTGTAACAGCTCACAGTTTTGCCTTTTATTGTTTAGCTGCGCTTTTTGCTGCTTTAAATCTACTAAAAAAAGGGCAACATCAGAATTATCAGGCTCAGTTATTTGGGGGAACGCGTTATTGTTAATTTTACCAATAGGGCTAAAGTAAGCGTATTGCGCTGGGTTGTCCTGCTTATTAATATAGGCCCCTTGCTGGTAAATAAAGTCATTTACAAAAAATACCCCTTTGCTATTTAGGTCTTCATTCGCATTGCCGCTATGTGCTTTGTAACCACGCTTTTTAAGATAATCTAAAAGCTGGGTGTGCTTAGTATCTAATGGGGCTAGGGTTAAGTTACCGCTTTTAGGCAGGTTTACAATAGCCACGTCTAAACCTGTAAATAGGCCTGGCTCGTTGGTTGGCGTAACGCCTTTTGTTTGCAGTGCTTTTACAAGAGGTAAATTAAATTTACTGACCGCAATATCGGCTAAGTTATATAAAACAGTGTTTTTTTCGTATAACGGCATGACATCTAGCACGGGAACTTGCTGTAAAAGCGCAATAATATACTCATTTGGAATATCGTTTTTTATAGCGGTAGCCACTTCATTCACTGTAAATTGGTTAGATGAAATTGCCTGCTCAAACTCTTTTGGCGTAAATTTATTTGCATTAAGCACAAACATTGTCGCCGGAGAAATTACCTCACTGCCTTCAAGTTTAATAAACGTTTTAGAGTAAGTGGTAAATGTATCGGTGTTGCTTAATAAAGCGTAAAGCGTTTCTTTTTGTACATTTTCATCAAGGGGTACACTCAGAGTAAGTCCTGGAGGGTTATGCTTATTATCTCCAAGCTGTTGTATCATTTCTTTTACTTTATCATTGGTGAAGCCCTTAATAGCCTCAATACCTTGCCAATTAGCTAACTCGTTTAAAGAGCTAGTAATGTTAAGTTGCTGCTTTTGCTCTGCAATAATGGCATCTTTTAAAAGGGCAATGTATGTACGCTGATTGATTTTTGATAAATCTGTATACTTTAAAAGCGTGGATACCGATGTCCCTTTTTTAAGTTCACTTACAAAAAATGAAACAAGCGACTGATTCAATGTTTGTACTTTATTGCTTTGTTGTTGTGACTGATCTCTACACAGGCTAATCTGTTTTTTTAGTTTATTTACTACCTGTAGCGGTGAGTCCTCATTTGGCTGCTTTTTATTAACTACGCTGGTCTGAGAGGTGGTTGGTTTCACTTGAGCTGCTTGCTCTACAGCTACAGAGTGCGGTTGAGTTTGAAAAAAATAAACAGCTAAAGCAGTGATTATTACAATCCCAAAAAGTATTTTTTTCATTAGCGTCAATCCCTTGAATTACAATTACATCTAACTGCATGGTACTATTTTAGATACGCATAATGCAAAAAAGCTTTAAAGGATAACTTACATTACCTATTAAAGCTTTTTGACTATTTAGCTGCTGTTTATGTTCTAGTGCAATTTCATTTTAGGGCGTACTACGCGCAGTACTTTTTCGCTTATCCATAATGCAAAGGTTTTTGCGCTGCCGTGTATGGCGCGCTGGTGCATGCGATACAGTGATATATACATAAAGCGAGCAATTTTACCTTCTATAAAAAAGGTATTGCTGGTTAAGTTACCCATTAAATTACCTACCGTACTGTAGCGCGATAAGTTAACGAGCGAGCCATGGTCGCTATATTTAAAGCCGCATAATGGCTGTTGTTTTAACGTGGCAATGAGGTTTTTTTCTACACATAGCGCCATTTGATGCGCCGATTGCGCACGCGGTGGAACAAGCTTTCCGTCTTCTTGGGTAAAGGCGCAGCAATCACCAATAACAAAAATGCTTTCATCTACGGTACTTTGTAAAAACTCGTTTACTTGAATTTGGTTACTGCGGGTAAGATCAAAAATACCTAAATCTTTAATAAAATCTGGCGCTTTTACACCTGCAGCCCATACCATTATATCGGCGTCTATGTGTTCTTCGTCTTTTGTTATAAACCCTTGTTCGGTGGCTTCTTTTACCAGTGTTTGCTCTCGTACGTTTACGCCGAGTTTTAATAACTCGCGCTTTGCGCTATCGGCTATGCGCTCGGGTAGGGCGGGTAAAATACGGGGCCCCGCTTCTATTAAATGAATATGTAAGCGCTTAGACGACATATTTGTAAGGCCGTAAAGCTTTAATAATTCAGATACATGGTAAAGCTCTGCCGAGAGCTCAACACCGGTTGCGCCGCCGCCCACAATGGCAATATTTAATGATTGCTGTTGGTTATCGTCTTGGTGAAGGCGAGTAAAGCTGTCGAGTAGTGAATGCTGAAAACGCTCAGCTTGCTGATTTGAATCTAAAAAGTAGCAATGATCTTTTATGCCTGGGGTATTAAAGTCGTTGCTTACGCTGCCAATGGCAATAACAAGGTGGTCGTAGCGTACGCTGCGCTGTGGCAAAATAGTGTGGCCTAGCTCATCAAGGTGCGGTGCAAGGGTAATGGTTTTATTGCTTTGGTCTATATCGCAAAATGTACCAAGCTGAAAATTATAATGATGTTTTGCAGCGTGGGCTGAATACACAACGCCATCTAAATCGGGGTCAATAGAGCCTGTCGCTACTTCGTGTAGTAACGGCTTCCATATGTGGGTGCGGTTTTTATCGATTAAAAGAATTTCGGCTTGTTTTTTCTTCCCTAATTTATGCCCTAATTGTGTTGCCAGCTCTAGTCCGCCTGCGCCACCGCCAATAACGACGATTTTAGGTTTAGTTATATTCATAGCAATGCCCTTAAAAAATAATATACCCAAATAATCTGCTTATAACGCTTATAAAAAATCACTTGGGTATACAAAATTAGCTTGGCTGTTAGCACCATTGAGCATCTGCTGCGTATTTTGCGCCTAAATAAAACATATGTCAGCAATTGATAAGCTTATTTGTTGTATACTAAGGTCTAAATTGCCTCAATATGAAAAATTTAGCGCTTTACAGGGGCCTAATATAAAAGCGTTACTTTACATAAAAGGCAACTTGCTTCTAATAGGGCATAACGCAGATATTAAAAGCTTTTAACTCTTTTAATCTATTGATTTTAAGTAGGTTTTAGTACTTTGTTGATTGTTGCAATAAAGCCGCTAATACTTGCAATCTATGCTTTATCTAAATTGCTTTTAATGCCAACAGACACTCTTATATTGAGATGCTTTGGGCTATATGCAAATATTTCATTTACGTTGCACTTTTGCTGTTAAAGCCTACTCCATAGCCAAAAAGGATATTTATGACCACGCCATTAATTAAATCACTTGAGCAGCATTTTGGTTTTAGCCAATTTAGAGCAGGGCAACAGCAAACCATTGAGCAGCTTTTAAATGGGCAGTCGTCACTGGCTATATTTCCTACGGGGTCGGGTAAGTCGTTGTGTTATCAGCTAACAGCTATGCATTTACCAAACTTAACCTTGGTGGTGTCGCCCTTACTTGCATTGATGAAAGATCAAATTAGCTTTTTAAATAGCAAAGGTATTTACGCGGCAAGCCTTGATTCGAGCCAAGACCAAATGCAAAGCAGCACCGTAATGAACGATGTGCGAAATGGTAAAATTAAAGTATTAATGGTGTCGGTTGAGCGTTTTAAAAACGAGCGTTTTAGAGAGTTTATAAGCCAAGTTGCGCTGTCTATGCTGGTGGTAGACGAAGCGCACTGTATATCTGAATGGGGCCATAACTTTAGACCCGACTACCTTAAACTACCGCGATACCGCGAAGAGCTAAATATTCCACTGGTACTATTACTTACCGCCACAGCCACAAAAAAAGTAAAACGCGACATGAGCGAGCGTTTTAATATTGCCCCAGAATGCATTGTACAAACAGGCTTTTACCGCGCTAACCTCGATTTAAGCGTGCTAAGTGTAAAAACGGCTGATAAAAACACTGAGCTTACAAACATAGTGCGTGCGCAAAATGGCCCAGGTATTGTGTATGTAACGCTTCAGCAAAGTGCTGAGCAAGTGGCTAATACGCTAAGTGCACAAGGTATTCAAGCGGTTGCGTATCATGCAGGGCTTGAAGATACACTACGCTGGCAAATTCAAGATGATTTTATGGCGGGTAAAATTAACGTTGTTGTGGCAACAATAGCCTTTGGTATGGGCGTTGATAAATCAGATATTCGCTTTGTTATTCATTACGATTTACCAAAATCGATTGAAAACTACAGCCAAGAAATTGGCCGCGCAGGGCGCGATGGCAACCCATCAAACTGCTACACCTTGGCTAATTTAGATGGGCTAAACACAGTAGAAAACTTTGTGTATGGCGACACCCCTGAGCTTAGCGGCATTGAATACGTAATTAACGATATTAAAGCCCAGCCGCAGCAATGGGAAATGCAGGAGTACAGCTTATCGAGCGAAAGTAACATTCGCCAATTAGCGCTTAAAACCTTGCTGGTACAACTAGAAATGCAAGGCGCAATAACGCCGCAATATGCTTACTACGCCGATTTTAAATACAAGTTTTTGGTTGATAAAAACGAATTACTGAGCCAGTTTGACGAGCAGCGCCAAGCCTTTTTAACGCAAATATTTAGCCACACCGATTTTAAAAAAATATGGGGCACGCTTAATTTTGACACCCTTACCCAAGCCGCCCAAGTTGATCGGAAACGGGTTGTGGCCGCGCTTGACTACCTAGCCGAAAAAAACCTAATAACCCTTGAAACCAAACGTATTACCCAAGTTTACAAAGTGCATAGTGAGGTTATAAATAACCCTGAACTTGCAAAACAATTACACAGTTATTTTATCGAAAAAGAACAAGCCGAGATTAAACGTATAGCTGCATTGGTACGCTTTTTTGAGCTACAAAGTTGCTTAAGCTATAACTTGGCGCGCTATTTTGGCGACCAAAATGCGCCAGTGCAATGCGGGCATTGCAGTGTATGCCGTGGTAATGCTGTAAAACTTGAGTATTCAATAGAGCCTGCTCACATTGCCGATGACGTTGTTTATCAAAAAGTGGATGAGTTTTTAGCGCACATGGCAACAAAAGGTATTCACAGTGTAGGTATTGAAACTCAGTGCCGCTTTTTAGCGGGCATGAGCGTGCCATTATTTGCACGTAATAAAGTGCGCCAACTGAGTGGTTTTGCGCTTTGTGAGCAGATGCGTTACAGCGATATAAAAGCAAAACTACTAGCGCGTTAAATTAGTTACTGTATCCTAGTGGCTTATTCAAAAAAGTAAGTCACTATGCCTAATACTGTTATTCCAAGTAAAACTATTTCCTCTACACCTGAGCCCATAACCTGCGCTAATTGCCAGGCATGTTGCTGCCAATTAGAAGTGCGCATAGTGACCGACACGGGCGTGCCTTTTCAGTACATTGATTACGACAAATGGGGCAGCGAAGTAATGAAACGCGCAGACGACGGCTGGTGCCAAGCACTCGACCGCAATACCCTAATGTGTACCATTTACGAAAACCGCCCACTTACGTGCCGCGAGTTTGAAATGGCCTCAAATGAGTGTATTACAGAGCGCGAAATAGCGGGTATTTGATAAAAACATATGCACTAAAAAAGGGGCTTAAAAAGCCCCTTTGGTTTATCTGTGTTTTGTACTTTAATTAATCGTATTTAGCTTCTAGCCCATTAGCTGTATGAAACTTCTCGTGGCTTTGTAATTGCTCATCGTATTTTACAAGGTGTTTAAAGTGGGCAAGCTGGCCTGAGTTTTTAACTATTTCTACAATAAACGACATCATAATATCGGCACCGGTTAACGTGTCGCCGACTAAATAACGTTTACCTTGGAGTCGGTCGTTAAAGTAGCTAATTACTTTCACGGTTTCGGCATCGGCGTAATTTTCTAAAAACTCTGTTTTAGCGCCATCTTTTAAAACAAACATTTTAAGCAACAGCGGCAAAATAGCAGAGCTTTCGGCAAAGTGAAGCCATTGTTGATATTCAACATATTCGGCAGTGCCTGCTTTTGGCGCAAATTTACCGTTACCGTATTTAGTAATTAAATAATCGGTAATCGCGCCGGATTCGGTAACAATTAGGCCATCGTCTTCAATTACTGGTGACTTACCTAATTGGTGTACTTTTTTAAGTTCGTCAGGCGCTAAAAAGGTCTCTGTGTTGCGCTGGTAGGCAACAATTTCGTAATCAACATCAAGCTCTTCTAAAAGCCAAATAATACGTTTTGAGCGCGATTTATTTAAATGGTGTAGTTTAATCATGTCAGTCCTTGTTGGCGTTACTGCATGTGCAGTAACGCTTAGTAAAATTTAAAGTGGCTCGTTAATTTTAACAACGGTTTTACCAAAGTTTTTACCATTAAGCATGTCGTTAAATGCGCTAATAGTGTTTTCAATACCTTCTACCATGTGTTCGCGGTATTGTACTTTGCCTTCTTTAAGCCATTTTTGCATGTCTTGTGCAAATTCGTCGTAGCGGTGGCCGTAGTCGTCAAAAATTATAAAGCCTTGCATTTTAATACGTTTAGTAAGTAATTGCCCCATTAGCATACCCATACGATCAGGCCCATCTGGGAGGCTGGTAGAATTATATTGCGACACTAAACCACACAGTGGCACACGGGCCGCGGTATTAAGTAGAGGTAATACGGCATCAAACACTTTACCGCCCACATTTTCGTAATAAACATCTATGCCGTTATCACAGGCTTTTTCTAGCTGCTCTGCAAAGTCATCGGCTTTGTGATCAATACAGGCATCAAAGCCCAGCTTTTCAACAGCATGTGTACATTTTTCGCTGCCACCAGCAACGCCTACCACTTTACAGCCTTTAATTTTAGCTATTTGGCCAACGGTTGCGCCAACCGGCCCTGTTGCTGCGGCTACTACAACGGTTTCGCCTTCTTTAGGTGCGCCAATATCAAGTAAGCCCATGTAGGCTGTAAAGCCTGGCATACCCATAATACCGAGTGCGTACGATGGGTTTTCTGGCTCTTTACCTAATTGCATAAGGCCTTCGCCGTTAGTAATGGCGTAATCTTGCCAACCGGTGTAAGCAAGTACCCATTCGCCTTCGCTGTATTTATCGTTTTTAGACTCTTCTACTTGGCATACGGTAGCGCCTACCATTACATCGCCCACATTAACCGGATCGGCATACGACTTTGCATCGCTCATGCGGCCACGCATGTATGGGTCAAGTGATAGGTAAATAGTGCGCAGCAGCACCTCGCCATCTTTAAGCGCTGGTAAATCTACTGTTTTAAGTTCAAAGTTTTCATCGGTAGGGGCACCGTGCGGGCGTGATGCTAAAGTAAGTTGACGACTAGTTGCAGACATAAAAATCTCCTCTTAAGAGTGAATTTACTTAGCGAATGTTTACGCGTTTAAAACCAGGTTGAGCCTAAACAATAATGCGCGCTAAGTTATACGAAAATAATAATTTGTACCTTAATACACGAGCTTTGGGCGCGAGGCTGGTAATTCAAGCTTTGCAGAGTATTTATTCTAAACGGTTTATTTTAGCTTGCTAAAAATATGGCTATCGTAAAATACACCATTTTTATAAATGGCCTGTTTGAGCACAGCCTCGGCTTTAAAGCCGCATTTAGTGAGTGCCTTTATAGAGCCAGTATTGCCAGCAAATACAGCGCCAAAAATTCTATTTAGGTTTGAGCTTTTAAATGCGTCATCGCAAATTTGCGAAATAGCCTGGCTCATTACTCCTTGCCCCCAAAAGTGGCTATTAAGCCAATAGCCTATTTCGCCACTGCGGCTATATTCAAATTCTCCGGGGGTGATACCAATACACCCCGCAAATTGCTCATCTACAACAATGGCCTTAACTATTCCACTTTTAGAGCCTTGGTTTATCCACCAGTCGGCGTCGGCTTGAGTATACGGAAATGGAATTTTAGAGGATAAAAAGCGCGTAACCTGCTTATCGTTTAAGGTATTAATAATGTGTGGCGCGTCTGTTGGTTTAAAGTCTCTTAGGGTGATCATTGTTTTAATAAAGTGTCTGTTGCATACGGGTCAACTTAGCAAGCAATTAGAGATTGCACAATCACAAAGATTAACCGTTTACGCCTATAACTTTGTTTTAAAGTACTCTAATATAAGCAAAATATGATACCTGTTTAAGATACCTTTATGCACCCACATATAGCCGCCCTTTATAATAGTGCCCAAAAGCCAAGCCGTTTAATTATAGGTTTAATGAGCGGGACCTCGTTAGATGGGCTCGATGTAGCACTGTGTAAGGTAACGGGCGCAGGTATAAATACGCAAATTGAAGTGCTTAACTTTACCACCGTTGACTATAACAACGAGTATAAAAGTAAAATAAAGCAGGTATTTGCCAAACGAGAGTGTGACTTAGAACTTGTTACCTTACTGCATCCATGGGTTGGTAAACTCCATGGCGATATGGTTAATCAGTGCTTACATACTTGGCACGTAAACCCAGCAAGTATTGATGTAATAGCCAGCCACGGGCAAACCATTTACCACTGCCCGCAGTCGCAGCATAATCATAAAAGCTTTACTAATGGCACATTACAAATTGGCGATAGCGACCAAATAGCCGTTACTACCGGTATTACAACGATTGGCGACTTTAGGCAAAAACACATAGCCGCAGGAGGGGAAGGTGCACCGCTTGCGGTATATGGCGATTACTTATTTTTTGCAAACCCCAATGAGAACCGCATTTTATTAAACATGGGTGGTATTGCTAATTTAACGTTTTTACCTAAAAGCGGTGATGCAAATAGCGTATTTAGTAGCGACATAGGCCCAGGTAACACCATTATGGATGCGTACGTACAGCAGAATTTTAAAGGCATGCACTTTGATGATGGCGCTAAAATAGCTAAAGCTGGCAAGGTTAATTCACTCTTATTAAATGCATTGTGTAGCAACACTTTTTTTGAGCTTGCGCTGCCTAAAACAACAGGGCCTGAAGTATTTAATTTAGCGTATTTGCATGCCGCTCAGCTGCAAACAAATACACAGCACTTAAGCCATGAAGATGTTATGGCAACTTTAAATATGTTTAGCGCAAGGGTAATTGCAAATGCGTTAAATGAATGCGGGCAAAGTGCTAAAGAGTGTGTGGTGTACGCAAGTGGTGGCGGTATTCATAACTCATTATTAATGGCGCACCTTAATGCGCTGTGCCCGACCATTAAAGCATTTAAAAATACCGATGATTTGGGCATAAACCCCGATGCCAAAGAGGCCGTACTATTTGCCATTTTAGCCAACGAATGCCTAGCAGGTGAGCAACAGCACCTAAATAATACTGCGCAGGGTATTGCTGGGGTCACTATGGGTAAAGTGAGTTTTGCTGATTAAGTTTTTATAAATTTGTATACCAACACATTAAAAAAACGAAAATAAACTTGAGCTCATATTACGAAAGTATTTTTTAACGCCGTGTGGCTTAGTTTGGCTTTTAAGGGCTTGCTGATTTTTATAACCAGCCTCAAACGCATTTACTTGCATATCAAACTGTAAACTATTTTTTAAAGTGGCATTTAAGCCATGCAGCATCAATTGCATTACTAAGCAGTGGCTTTGGGTAATTTTACTTAATGTTAAATACACATAACCACGCTCTAAGTCGGCGTTAGTGAGTACTTTTTCAGTAAAGTATTGTGCATCACGGGCACTGGGATACGTTGCGCTCAGCGAAATAATATCGTTTTCGTGGGCGTCGTCAGGCAATACGCATTGCAGCGTTATTTCATGCATAGCACTGGCTTGCAAGGTTAACTGCTCGTATTCCATTGTGTGGCCCATAGCCGCAGAGAGAGGATCTTCAAACGATTGTAACGCAAATGTGAGTTGCGTCATTGGTGTGCTCATTTACTTCAACTTCTAGATTATAAAAAATACAGTTCGAGTTTAAATTATCACCTATTTTGATTGCAGTTTTATGACAAATTGCACTTAATCGGATAATCGCTGTATTTTGATCAAAAAAGATCGCTATATGTTCTTTCTCATTCAACTTTGGAATAGTTTGTCACACATCTAGAATAAAGAGCCTTATGTGGCAAGGCTTGTAGCGATGGTGTTGTTGTTCCTTATTTGAGTTTTTCTCATAGGCTTCTCTTCATAGGGAATAGAATTTGGTTTTTAGGCTTTACCTAATCAAAGCATTAAATAGAGATTCCAAATTAAAATTTCATACTTATCTTTTTTGATTTAATACGGTATGCATTGCGGTTGAATGTTGTAGCCCGTATTAAAAGAGTGCCCGCACAAGCCAAGCTATCTTATGCTAAAAATGTAGTAAGGCCTTTATGAGCGATAACAGGTCATTGAGATTGGCTAAATATCGTCGTTAATTGATTGGTTAAACTGCACTTTGCGCATATATTCATGAAAATGAGCGCTGCGCGCAAATTGGATTATTTAAGTTTACCTAAAAACTTTAGAAAACTTAGTGATAGTAATACCTTAGGTAATTTGTTAAAACTATATAAAGTAGATAAGTGAGCGTTAAGTCGGCAGAAATATGCGCGATGAGCGCACTATTAAATTGTTAGCAGTACAAGGATGCATATGAGCACTATCGATTATTCTAAATACTCTATAAATGAGTTATTTGAAGTTAAAGATAAAATTTCACCTGAATCTAGTAATTATGATTCATTCCTGACAGAGCTCGAAATTAGAAAAGACGAAATAGCTATAGTAATGGCTAACTCCCAAACTGAAGCTTTTTCGTTAGCTGAAAATAGAGTTAAGATCATCGGTTATTTCCAACTTACAGCAGCCGTATTTATTATATTGTATTATTTGAGCTCTATTGCCGATGGTTCAGTTTCAATACTTAGTACGGTGATTACGCTTCCACTAATAGTACTTAATATTTTAGCTGGCTATACTGCATTAAAAGAAAACCATAAATACTACTGGCTTTCTATCTTAAATCAGTCACTTCAAATCCCTAGCATTGCTATCGGTAGTATTTCAACTACTTATTCTGGGTTAGGTGGTGCTTATGTTTACCTGAGTTGGGGGACTGAGTTTTCATTTGGGGCAACAGCATCATTTTTGCCTGGCTTCTCTTTTAATCAATTTACTTCAAGTTTACCTATGCAGTCGTTCTCAATTGATATTATTGCAATAATATTCATTGGTGCTCTTCTAACTGTAAGCAAGGTTAAAAGTACTGCTAACAAGCCAATTAATCAGGACAAATAACAGTTGGTTTTTGCTCCTACGTCGCTTATTTTAACCAACTGATATTCGCCCATTATTGGGGCGTTATACGCAAACTAGGAATCTGTGAATATGTCGGATGTAATGGAAAAAGTAGAAGATGACATTAACAAACATGGTTGGCATGTTCTTTCTGTTTTTAGCAAGGATGCTCCGAGCTTTTCATATTCAATAGGTTTTACTGAAACGCTTGATCATCCTGAAATCATCATGTCTGGGTTGGATACCTCATTGATGCACTCACTAATCAACGATATTGGACAGTTAATCAAGAACGGTCAACGATTTACCAATAACCAATTAAGTGAAGAAGTTATAAAAGGCTATCCGGTCAAATTTAGTAAAATTAGCGAACTCAACAAAGAGGAATACTTAAGGGCGGCTGTTAGTATTTATAGCATTGAAAAGTTTGACGCTTTTCAATGTATTTGGCCTGATAAAGAAGGTAAATTTCAAGAAGAAAGTAACACCGCTCAAGAGGTCTTATCGTGATTGCGTATAACAAAAAATTAAGTCACTCACTTCGTTCGCTGGGACGCATACACGTGGGCTGCTTCGCATTATAGCCCACGCGTATGCGCCCCTTATTTAAAAGTTAGGTTCCTATGAGATTACTCACGATTCTTGCTGTTGGATTTTTAGTGCTGGGGTGTTCTGACGAGTATAATCCTTTCAAAAACAGGGTAGAAAAAAGAGCAGAAGGCTTTTTGTCGAAACATCATAGTAGCTTAGAGCATTTGATTAAGTTGGCTGAGAAAGGAAAATTTGAGCTTGTTCAGTGGATAGATGAAGATGATGGTAAAAACCTGCCGGTAAATGTCGTTTCAATAAAAGGGACTAAAAAGAAAGTAGAAGTTTCTGATGGCCGACTTGACGAATTCATTTCATTCGCTAAAAGTAAAGGAATCAAATTAATTTGGTTTCAGTACTTTGATGGTGTTTGGTTTGTCATGAAGGCATTTTCTTATGAAGACAGCGGAAAGCGTCGAGAAGGCTATTTTTCTTTTGGTAATCCATCAAAAACAAGAATTTGCCATTTCGGCGAAGAAAATATGGGGTTCGCTATGCTTAACGAAAGCGAAAAGAATTGGTTTATGATCAAATGTAACATCCCTAAAACCGGAACCTAACAAGTTGCCAAAGTTCGCCGCAAAAAGCGCGGCTGGGACAAATACTCACTGGGCTTCGCCCAACAACGTTCGCATTTGCCCCTTGGCAAAGCGTTAGCTGCTTTGAGGTCAATCATTAGTAAGGTGTCATAGTGAGAATTTTAGTAACAGGCTCTGCCGGTAGAGTCGGGCGTGCAATCTATATTAAATTAATGCGCACCCATGACGTGGTCGGCATTGATAAAACGCCTTGCTCAACAGCCGATTACATTGGTGATATTCTTGATAGTGATCTGATTGATCGGGCTCTTAAAAATGTTGATGTCATCATTCATACAGCGGCTCTTCACGCTCCACATGTTGGTTTAGTACCTGATTCAGAGTTTCAGTCTATCAACGTAGACGCGACCGAGAAACTCGCTCTGGCTGGATTAAAAGCAGGTATTAAGCACTTTATTTTTACCAGCACTACTGCATTGTACGGCTATGCTTCAACACCTAAAGGTATTGCAGGTTGGATAAATGAAGACATCACACCTCAACCCAAGTCGATTTATCATAAAAGTAAAATTGCGGCTGAAGCTAAGCTAGAAGAAATTTCAAAGTTGTTTCAGCTTCCAGTTACTGTGCTGCAAATGTCGAGATGTTTTCCTGAACCTGCGGATTTAATGGCAGTATTTCGCCTTACTCGTGGCATAGATGCTCGTGATGTAGCAAACGCTCATTTATGTTCTGTGGAAAAACGCTTAAGTGGTTTTAATCGTTTTATAATCTCAGGCGCTACACCTTTTCAACTTTCTGATTGTGAAGCGCTATATACTGATGCTGCATCTGTCATCGAGCGTCAATGTCCTGACATCGCGCTAGCATTTAAACAAAGAGATTGGCAACTACCTCAAAGCTTAGATCGCGTATATGACTCATCATCTGCATGTGACAAATTAGGGTGGTCACCTATACATGGTTTTAAAAGCGTTTTGGAAATGCTAGATACTGAAATACCTGAAGTATTGCCAATTTTGAAACGCAGCTAACAAAGCAATTAAGAGTGATTCGGCGTGGGCAGCGTTTTTACTATGCATTGCTTTTAACATTAGGCAAAGCGAGTTCGCCCTCAGTACACTCTTTTTTAAAAGTTTATTACTTTGTGCCTAAACTCGTTTGCAAGTTTAGTTTTTCGATAGCTGCCTGTATTAGCCCTTGTCTATCTTTTGTTCACTAAATGCTGGTGTTCATTTTTATTGAACGATATTAATTAGTGAATAGGGAAACTTAAATCCCTTACTGTAATTAGTGGAATAAGTACAAGCCTGATAAGTAACCTTTAGAGAGTTTATAACAGCTCTATTAAAATAAGCCCCTGTGTTAAACGTTACGTTTAACACAGGGCTTTATAGTTTTAGGCTAACCTGCTTAACACCAAACGCATTAAAACGAATACTGCAGCCTTAATGAGATTGCATTGCCCGATGTGATAGTACCGCCTGCTTCAAAGTAGTCGGCTTTTATGTAGTCGGCCATAAACTTTATGTTTTTGTTTACGGTGTAGTTAACGCCGAGGGCGTAGGTTTTTGCGTCTTGGTTTTCTTGCTTGAGCTTAAGTAGGCTGTAGCGGCCTGTAATTTCCCAGCCTGGCTCTGAGCTTGCGTCTAGTTTTGCGTTTTTATACTTACGGTATCCGCCCGATAGCTGATAGCCAAATTGCAAATAGCCGCCTTCGTAATCATTGGTTGTATTTTCAATATTGGTTACTTGTGCTTGTTGCCACTCGGCCATCATGGTAAATCTATCTTTAAGCCATAGTAGCTCTACGCCTTGTTGCGAAAGGCTATCTGCATTAATTTTATCGCCTTCTATTAATGAGTCGGCGGTATAAACTTCAAGAGGTTCATTTACTCTAAATTCGTTACCGTCGTACTGCCTCTCACTAAATGCGACGCCCATGTGTAAAAGGTTGGTGTTTTGCTGCCATGGCACCCAAGTTACGCGCCCTGTAATAGCAGACGTTGCTTCGTCTTCATCGGGCTCGTAATAACCTAGCTGCCAATTTACTGAGGCTATGTCGCCGGAAAGGCTAATACCTAAGCTACGCCCTGGTGAAAACGCTTCGCTTATCATGCTGCGCTCAAGCATTAGCAATTTACGCGAGCTGGTTAGTTTTTCTAGGCCAAAACCTTCTTTTTGCTGGCCTATGGTTAAATCGGCATATTTCCAGCCAGAGTATTCTAGGTAGGCGTCTTTTATTTCGGTTTCGCCATCGGCAAAGCCAAGCTGAAATTTACTTTTCCAGTCTTTACTTATATCTGATTTAAAACTTAGGCGTGCGCGGCGTATTTCAGAGGTACTTTCTGAGCTGTTGCTGTCGTATTGCCCCTCTAACAATGAGGTATCAAACTTGTTGTAGTCGAGCATGATATAGCCGCTTAGGTCTATATCGTCGTTAATTTTGGCAAAGCTTGCGTTACTAACAAGGCAAAGCGCTGAAAGTGCCGCATAGGTAATCGTTTGTTTAGAGGTCATGTTAGGCTGCCTTTGTTTGTTTTTCGGCTAAGTAACTTACTTTTAGTTGCGCTACGTCTCTTAAAAAGTCGATGTGTTCTATATCTACGGCAACGACGTTTAGGCCTGTGCGCTGTTTTAAATCATTGATGAGAATGGCTTGGTTTTGTGGGGTTATGTTTTCTATGCGCTCGTAGCAAACGCTTTGTACTTCGTAGCGTTTTACAAATACGCTTGAGTCAATCAAAAAGGCAATTAAGCAAATAATGCCATTAAGAATACTTAGCTCAATTAGGCTCATTTGCCCTACAGAGGTCAGTAAAGCAATGGCAGTAACAAGGAATAAGTAGGTCATTTCTTTAATCGAGATAGACTCAGTGCGGTACCTTAGCATGGTAAATACAGCAAATAGGCCAAATGCAAATTCCATCGACATATCAACGCCGTGCAGCAAAAAGGTAATAATAAAAACGCCTACGCCAAATAAAATAAACGAGCCTGCTACCACTGCATTTTTACTTACGCGAAAGTAACAGCCATAGCAAAGTACAGCCAGCGATAGGATGTTTACTAAAAAGCGGGAAAGAAAAATAAGATCTAATTTGGTCATTTTAATTATTCTCTAAAGGTAAAAGCGGGTTAGTGCGGTTAAGGTGTTTTAAACGGGCTAAAACAGGTTTAAAGCGGTTTACTTTTAAACGCTCGGGGTAAAGCAAAGCACAGCCAATGCAGTATTTACTAAACGAGGCAGGGAATATGTGGTGTTTGCTCATAAGTTTATAAAATGGCGAGCGTTTTGTTTTTTTACTTTGTTTAAGCTCGGCAATAAAAAAGCCCGGTAAGGTTATTTTGTTATCGCCTTTTGGGGTGTTGTACCACAGGTTAAAATCAAGCGTTAAGCGCTCGGCTTTTTCTTCGTTGGCTAGGGCTATGCGGTTATAGCCGCTTTGCTGGGTTACGTTTAAATGTGCAAAGCTGTTTTTCATTTGCTCTTTAATAAACGCCGTGCTGTTAGCTTGCTGGTTGTTAGTTTGCGCGAGCTTTATACGTGTTTTTACTGTGCGGCTTTGGTTGTTTTTTAGTTTTACTTCTAGGTATTCGGTGGCGGTATCAACGTAGCGCCTTTGGCGTACTTTGTAGCGATTAAGCTTACCGTTATGGTGGGCTTTATATAAATCAAGTTCGGGTGTATCAAAGTACTGATTATAGTAAGAGAATAAACGCTTGCCTTGTATATCAAGTACCCGATACTGGCCTTGTATATGAGTAAGTAGCTCAGGTAAAAAAGACAGTGGTAGCATAAACTTGCTATCTACACGGTTCATTAAATTAGCGTTATTAAGATCGTTTAATCCGTAACCTTCAAACGGAATAAGTAACTCGTTAATTAAGCTTGTTAATGAGCCACGAGCATCTGGTTTTTCAGGCTGAGCCTGCTTATTTTTAGTGTTTATAGCAGTAATTGCTACTGGTGAGATTGAAGTATCCTTTTCAAAAAGTTCATCCTTAAAACGTGCTTGAATTGTCATAATTTTCTCAGATTATTAAATTGCAAAGTAATAGAGTGCAGTGCCAGCGTGCTGACACCGCATCAAGGATGGGTTGTTTATCTAGAGCAAAATCCGCTGCCATCACCCGCTGAGGGCAATGTGCCATCAAGCTGCGCGGCCATATTTGCTACGCGGTACTCCATAAACGAGGTTAAGCCGTAAAACTGCCCCGTGGTAGAGGTTAGGTTTTGCTCAAAGTAGGTTGAGCCATAAAAGCTAGTTGGGTCGTTTTGTACGTGCTCACGAATTAAATCGGCTATTTCATTTACGCGTGCGTTAAATGTGTCGCTTGAAAGTGAGCCATTAATAAGCTGTGTTAAATAACTGTGGTACGTATCGAGGTGGCTTTGCTCGGCAAATACATTAGCAATTAATGGGCGCTCGCTTAATGCGCCGCTTACAGGCTCATCAATGTAGAGCTCTCTTACATCTACGCCATTACAATCCATGTTAAAGGTGCCAAATGACTCGTTAAAATCCCACGGTAAAATGCTAAATACGCCATCGTCATCGTAAATATAATAGTTATGTGCAAGCGGGCCGTGGTAGCTATCTAAATTAGACAGTGAAGTACTAACCGACATATAACGCAGCAGCGTGTCTATATCTATGGCGCTGGTTTCGCCTTTATCTAGCGATTCAACAAAGTTAATAAAGGCGCCGTTATCGGTGGTGTCTTCGTTGGTTTGCAGGTTTATATCGGTGTAGCTTTGTATGTCGTCACCTAGCCATAATAAATCGCTGCCTGTGCCATCTGGCTTGTATAAATCGCCGTTACTGTTGGCAAAGTGTTTTTCTACAAATTCGCCATCTACGGCTTCTACCATTAAGTACAAACCAAATAGCTCGCCGTTTACATAAAAGTTAACGTAAGCATGCTCAGGCGTTGGGACGCCCATTTTATCCATAAGCTCGTAGGCGATTACTTCACGCATGTACGACGGGTCGTTAAACGAGTTTTGTAGTGTGAATTTTTTTAGCCCAAAAAACTTTTGCCCCGACACATATTCGTTAATATCAACCTTAAAGCTGTAACGGTCGCTGCTTGAGTTGGCAACGCTGCTTAAGCTTGAGCCGCCTTTTGTGCGAATAGCCACGCTATCGAGTGTTACCCCATTAAAGGTAATAGCGGTTTCGTGGTATTCCTCATCAAGTGGGTTATCTAGAATGTCTTGCCAGTTTTCGTCGGTAATTGTAATAGAAAGAGTATTAACCGCTGTGGGTGTAAAGGCGGTTGCAACTGTATTTTCACTACTTGGGGTAGGTGTTAAAAACGCATGAGTAAAGCCTGTACTGCTACTTAGGCCGTAACTAAAGCCTGTGGCTACATCACTTTCGTCCCAGTCAATGTAGTCAATTACTTCATCGTTGAGTATTAAGTTTAGCTCGTCTTCTTTGCCTAGTTTAAACGGGACGTAGTAAGTGCCTGGGTCTTCATCGGTGGCATAAATAGTAATGTATTCACCTGCGTATAAATCTATGTCGGGAAGGGTTACGGGGTCTATGTCGTCGCTTTCATCAATAACGTGGTAGTTGGCTAAGTTAATTGTATTTTCGCTGTTGTTGTATAGCTCAAACCAGTCGTTGCCATCGTCTGCGGCGCTTGCCACTATTTCGTTAATAACGAGTGGCCCGTGGGTTGCTTGGCTGTTTGAGCTAAGCTCTGTTGGAGTGAGTACCGCAGTTGCATCGCTGCCATCTGGGTAGCGGCCATAGCTGTAACCACTTAGCGCTTGGCCTTTATTCCACGATAACTGCTCTATAATTACATTGTTACTGTAAAGGCTGACGGTATCGCTTGCGCCTAATTTAAACGCTACGCTTGGCAGGTCGCCTAAATCATCGGTGCTTGCGTAAATGCGGTAAAACTCACCAGGCGATAACGTAATATCAGGTAGAGCAAATTGCTCGTTATTGTCATCACTTAGTGTGTAGTCGGCTAAATAAACATCGCTACTGCTTGTTACATAAAGCTCTATCCAGTCCTCACCGCCGCTGCTGTCTTTTGCTACTACTTCGTTTATACGCAGTGGGGCATCTTCAGCAATTAGCGTTGTAACAAGTGTAGAGGTATCGGCTGTTTGGTTAGCTGCGCCCTCTGTGGGCGTTAGTGTTTGCGCGGTGCCGGTGCCGTCGGTGTATAAGCCGTAACTAAAACCTTCAGCGGCTTCGCCTTCTTCCCAATCAAGTACAGACACCGCAGTGCCGTCCTCGTATAATGTAACCGCATCGTCGCTCCCTAGTTTAAAGGTAACGTAATAGCCGCTATCGGGCGGGGTGTCGGTTTCATCAATGGCTTGAATAACAATAAACTCACCTTGCGAAAGCGCTACTGCGGGTAAAGCTTGAGGCTCTCTGTCGGCGTTATCATCAACAAGTGAAAATACCGATAAGTCGGCTATATCTTCAGTGGCGTATAGCTCAATCCAGTCGTAGGTGGTGTCGCTTGGGCTTGCGACAATTTCGTTAATAACTAAGCCCGTTGAGGTGGTTGTTGATGATAAGTCAGTTTGCTCTGTGCTGCTATCGGTTGTTTGCTCAGTACCGCCACAGCCATATAAAAATGTAGTAGAGGCGATAACTGAATAAAATATAAAAGGTTTTATATTCATGTATGCACGCTTATTATTTTATTAAAGTGGGCAAACTATAAAAATAGAAGGTGCAAACAATGTGTAAACATTCAGTAATATTCAGTATAGTGAGCTTAATTACTCACTTTAAAAGTTACTTTAACCTTATGTTTAAACAATTAATTTTATTGTGCGCGTTAAGCATGCCGCTTGTAAGTACTGCCGCTACTGCGCCATTTTCGGGCGATATTACAACTGATGTACTATTAAGCGATTACGATAAGTTTAATAAGCAGTACAACGCATTTACGCCAACCGAGCAAGATATAGCCTTAATGCAAAAGCTAGAAGGCAAGGCATTAGTTGTATTATTTGGCACTTGGTGTCACGACAGCCAACGCGAAGTCCCAAAGCTTATTAAGTTACTTGATGCGTCTAAGGTAAAACTTGCAAGCGTTAAATATGTGGCCGTGGGTTACAACAAGCAAGACGACGCTGGAATAGCACTAGCGCACGACTTGCAATACACCCCTACGTTTATAGTAAAAGATAATAGCAAAGAGTTAGTACGCGTAGTTGAAAAACCAACGGGTACATTGGCACAAGATTTAACGCAGGGTTTGTGAGTAGAGCTTGGGGCTGTGAGAGCTTACTGATTCAGCCTAATAGACTTATAAGTTAGCTTGTGGGCTGTTATGAATGATCTCTTAGTATTTCAATATGAGAGGTCAGGATTTTACCCCTTTGTTTTTTTAAGGAGGAAGTATGTTTTTAAAAAGTGATGTAGAAAAGCTTGAAGAAAACTTTAGGTTAGCTAAGCAGGCATTACCTGATATTGATAGTTCTAGTGGCTACCCTAATTATCCTGAAGTTATTTCTGAATTTATGAATAGTCTATGTTCCCCTCCGTGGTTAAAAATTGATTATGACCCAAAAGAAGTAAAAAATATCATTTCAAATATAGATAATGCTTCCCCTGATAATTTACGTAATGTATTGACAGATGCAAATCGTATTGAACGTTTTGGTTGTGGGCAATGGGCAGTAATTTTAGGCGGAGATTTTTTTCCTTTAGTTATAGCTCGTGCTTATGAGCTCACAAAACCCTAACAAACATAAGCGATAGAGGACAAACTGTCTCACACATCACGAGTTATCAACGCTCGCTTTAACGTTTATGTAAATTTACGACGCGCGTTAAATTCACTCATTTAAAAATTGAGCACTAAATAAACTTTTTTCGAATGCTTGCGCAGCTTGCGAAGACGGTCTGTCTTTATAATGCAGTTGGTATAGCGGCCGAGAGAGTTGCTCGTTATTTTTTTGGCTCAGGCGTGTTAATTTGCCTAACTGCACTAAATCTTCTGTGACTACGTTTGGCAATAAAGCGACCCCCATACCTTGAGCAACAGCTCTTGCTATGGCTTCGTTGCTGCCTAATTGCATACTTTGCTCAGCCTGTACGCCATGCTCTGCTAATAACTTTACAGACATTTCTAACGTGCCAGAGCCTGGCTCGCGTAATAACCAAAACTGCTTATTTAACCATGCTTTTAAGTCTTTAGTGGGCTTAAAGTTGCTCGGTATAACTACACCCATTAAATCATTTTGCCAGTGCTTACTAATAATGTGCGGCTCGGTAGGTGTGCCTTCAACCAGTGCTAAATCTATAGTGCATTCAAGTAAGGCATGCTCAATTTGCGCGGTATTAGCCACTTGTACTTCTACTTTTATATGCGGGTACTGCGCACAAAATTTGGCTAAATAAGGTGGTAGCCAATAACTGGCAATGGTGGTGCTGGTGCCTATAACTAATGTACCGCGCTTAAGCCCTGTTCGCGATTTAATATCGTCAATGGCGGCTTTTTCGATAGCAAAAATACTGCGAGCGTGATCAAAAAGTGCTTGGCCACCTTCGCTTAAGGTGAGCTTTTTACCCTTAGATGCACGTTCAATAAGTTGAATGTTTAACTGATGCTCTAGCTCTTTTAGCGCCTTAGAAACAGCGGGCTGGCTTATAAAAAGCGCTTCGGCTGCGCCTGAAAAGCTACCCAATTTAGCCACCGTATAAAACACCCTAAGTGCATGTAAGTTCATTGAACAACCTTAAATTGCATAACTCTAAATTGTATAACTTTAAGTTATCAAATCATGATTTTAATATATTGGAGTTATATTTTGAGCTTTCTTACAATTAAGTCAACACATCAATATGGTTTAAGTGAGGGAATATTATGCTTAGCGCTATTAAAAATAGTTTTCAGCCTTTGGGTATTAATACTAAGCAATACGGCGATACGCGCTGGTGGTTAGGTATGCTGCTGGTGGTTGTGTTAGCGGGGGCATCTGTTGCATTAAGTAAGTTACCTATAATGCAAAGTGCGCAATTTAGCTCCTTAACAATTGGTATTGTGCTTGGCATTATTGTAGGCAACAGCGTGTTTTCGCGTATAGCTACGCGTACAGATGTAGGCGTTGATTACGCTAAAAGTATATTACTCAAAGCGGGCGTTATTTTATTTGGGTTTAGAATTACTTTTGCGCAAGTAGCGGATGTAGGCTGGCATGGCCTATTAACCGATGTGGTAATGCTGCTTGGTACGTTTATATTAGCAGTACAGCTAGGTAAGCGCGTTTTTAAGCTTGATGAACAAACAACCATACTAATAGGTGCGGGTAGCTCTATTTGTGGCGCCGCAGCGGTAATGGCAACTGAACCAGTTATAAAAGCACAAGCGCATAAAGTATCTGTAGCGGTGGCAACGGTTGTGGTGTTTGGCACGTTAAGTATGTTTGCCTACCCCATTATGTTTGAATATATGGGTGTGAGTGAGCATGCGTACGGTATTTTTGTTGGTTCAACCATTCATGAAGTTGCACAAGTGGTAGCAGCAGGGACTGCGGTAAGTGCCAATGCGGCCGACACCGCCGTGATAGAAAAAATGCTACGCGTAATGATGCTTGCGCCATTTTTAGTAGGCTTATCGTTTTGGCAAAGTAAAAAGCATGCAAACATAAACGCACATGGCGGCGAGCAAAAATCAGGAATTACAATCCCTTGGTTTGCAGTGTTATTTATAGTGGCAAGTGGCGTGCATTCGTTATCGGTTATTCCGCAAGGTACTACAAGCGCTATTATATGGTTTGACAATATACTACTTACCATTGCCATGGTCGCACTTGGGCTGCGTACCCACGTTGGCGCTATTCGCCAAGCGGGTATAAAGCCACTGTTATTAGCTGGCTGTTTATTTTTGTTTTTAACCTTAGCTGGCTTTGCCATTAATATTGGCATTGCGCAGCTGTTTTAAAATATAACCTGCTGGAGGTAGATTGGCTTAAATAGGCCAATCTACTTCGTTTAAGTGATCGAGCTGCTGTGTTTTATTACTGTGCCCGTGCCATTTATTGGTATAAATACCATTTGGCTCAAACTGCGCGGTTTGTTTTTGTATATTAAAGTGGCGGCCGCCACGCGGATCAACCCCTACACCGGCTATGTACTGCCAGTTGCCCCAGTTTGCTGCTACATCGTAATCAATCAATTGTTGCTCAAAATAGGCTGCGCCGTATCGCCAATCAAGGGCAAGCTCGTTTACTAAACAGCTTGCTGTAATTTGCCTTGCTCGGTTTGAAATGTAACCCGTAGTGTTTAGCTCTTTCATAATGGCATTTACAAGCGGGTAAGGCGTTGTACCGTTACACCAAGCAGCAAAGCGTGTAGGTGTAAAAGTAGTAAGCGGTTTAGTTTGTTTTTGCCCTTTAAAGCTAAACAGGCTGTTACCTGCTTTAAGTGCGTGCCATTTAAAATACTCTCGCCATAGCAATTCAAATTTAATCCAATAAGTAGACTCGTTTGCCGTATTGCATTGCTCGTAATTTTCTACGGCTTTGTAAACTTGTTTTGCACTTATACAGCCAAAGGCAAGCCAAGTACTAAATTTGGTGGTGTTGTTAAAGCCATCAAGTTCGTTGCGAGTCGTTTTATAAGTACTTGGCATTGTGCCTGCAAAGTATTGCTTTAAATGAGCTTGCGCACTGTTAAGCCCGCCATGCATTACGCTTTTATTTGTTATACGTTCTATAGGTTTTTTTGCGCATAAAGTTATTGGCTTAGGGAGCAAACCGTTTGGCAAAGTTGTTGGTGTAATAGGGCTATTAGCGGCCTCTACCTTTTTACGAAACGGGGTAAAGTGTTTGGGTAATTCGCTTAAATCAAAGGGGAGATCACTTTGCTTAAAGAGCGTGTCTTGCTGCGTTCCTGTAAATTGTGTATTGGGGCAATGTGCTTTGAGTAAGTTTATTTGGCGTTGCTCGTACAGGCCAAATTGCTCACTGTATACCACTTCATCAATATTTTGCTCATTAATACGTGCTTTTAAAAGCGATACGGGTTCGCCCTCAAGCACATGCAGGGTTTGCCCACGCTCAATAAGTGCTTGTTGTAGTTCGTACAAGCTTTGCATTAAAAATTGCTGTTTGTGTATGCCGTAAGGTTTTTGTTGGTAGTTATTATTTTTAAACCAGTGCGGGTTTATAACAAATACAATATCAAGCGCGCATTGCTGCAACATAAGGTCACTAAAAATTGGGTTGTCGGTTAGGCGTAAATCGTTTTGTAGCCAATATAAAATGCGTTTGCTCATACTTATGCTCTGGTTTTTGTAATCATTAAGTTTACGAAGCAAAAGCGGATAGGGATTAGTCAGCTGCAAGTTTTAGTAATGAAGCGGTGAGCAAGTATTGCTTACTCACCTGTTTAGGTTTTATTGAACTGGTTTGGTCGTGTTAGTGAGGTTAATAGATACATAAGCAATTAAATATACAAATACGCTAAGCGGTAAACTACAAATAAATAAAGCAACTTTGTACTTTTTAGCAATAGATGGTTTAGGCATTATGATTGCAAAAAGCATATTCATTGCTAACCAAAAAATGGTAACTAACGGTGAAAGCGTTGTTTTAGCGCTTGATAAATCACATGTGCCAAATGAAATACTGGCAATAGATGCGTTACCTATTTCTATACATTGCGCGTTACCTAATAAGCTGATGGTAACTAATGTTGTAATTAATAATAGTGCTAGCGGCAGTAAATGTTTCATATTTTTTCCTTAGTTATTTAATTTTATGGGTCGCTCTATAGCGCCTAAACAAAATTAAATCGATTGGCAAAAAATAACGATAACAAAGCCATTAACTAGTTATTATAAAGTTATAACCATGGTATTACCTTGGTTATAACTTTATAAGTCATTACTATTCAATAGGTTGTGTTTTTACTTCCGCTATAAGCTGATAACCTCGCTTCATTACAGACTTTATATATTTGGGGTTTTTTGTGTCGTTATCGTTAAGGGCTACACGTAGTTTGCTAATAACTCGTCTAACTGCGGTATCGGTTACTATTTGATTCTCCCATACATTATTGTGTAACTCTTCAAGGCTAACTATTCTTGGCTGTTGTTCTATTAAATAGCTAAGTACTTGCATGCATTTAGGCTCTAATGTGTAGAGGTTATCTTCTTTAATTAAGGACTGCTGCAGACTGTCAAAAGTGTACTCGCCAATTGTTAGCTGATTAACACTCGGCTTTTCAATAACAGGTTCTGCGCAAACATGGTTAGCTTGGGTTTTATTTGCTGCTGGGTTTGAATATTTTTTATAAACGCGTGATACCATCATTCCAGTTAAATTCATTAAAAGCACTAGCGGGCTGAGTGGAAATGCACAAAGGAAAAGTAAATACTTAAACCCCACGTGTACATTTGGTTTATTAAGCATTTGCCCAAATAACACATTTAAAAGCATCCATATAATAAAATAAGGCGTAAGGGAAATTGAATCTGTTTGCTCCCCACAAACGCCATATTTTACGCCCTCTATGTAGTTTGATGCTTCTAAACAAAACGCATTAGCTTGGCTGCTAAATAAAATGAATGATATAAAAATAAGTAGGTGTTTCATTAAAAAGTCCGTTTAGAAAGAGGCGGAAAATAATACCGTCCTCATTAATGTTAAATAGCCAATTTTTGTTTTGCTATCCAATCGTTTATAACGTCTTCAAGCACTGCCATAGGCAATGAGCCTTGGCCAATAACAGTGTCGTGAAAGCTGCGTATATCAAATTGAGCACCAAGCTCTTTTTCGGCTTTTGCGCGCAGCTCTCGTATTTTTATTTCGCCCATTTTGTACGAAAGCGCTTGGCCTGGCCATGAAATGTAACGATCTATCTGATCTTCCACCGCACTTTGTGGTAAAGCGGTGTGACTGGCTAAGTAATCAATTGCTTTTTGGCGGCTCCAACCAAAGGCATGAATGCCGGTATCAACAACAAGCCTCACCGCACGCCACATTTCGTAGCCTAAACGGCCAAAATCGCTGTATGGGCTTTGATAAAAACCAGCTTCTTTGCCTAAGCGTTCTGTGTATAGTGCCCAACCTTCGCCAAATGCAGAGTGGCTAAGTGTGCGTCTAAATTCGGGGACATTTAGCTCCATAGCAATGGCGTTTTGTAAATGGTGCCCGGGTATGGCTTCGTGCAGACTAAGTGCTTCTAAATTATATAAAGGCTGCAGTTTAGGTGTTGAGGCTAAAAAATAAGTGCCTGGTGAGCGGTTATCTGGTGGTGGCATATAAAACGCACCACGACTTGCTGAGCCCTTAATAGTAAAGGTGTTACGCGGTAAGTGGCCAAAGTAAGTGGGCAATTTGCCATACATTTTTTGCGTTATAAACGCGGTTTTTTCTAGCAAGTCTTGCGCGTCTTTTGCGTAAAATTGCTCATCGGTTGCTAAAAATTCTAAAAACTCACTATAGGTGCCATCAAAGCCTACTTCATCAATAATATTTTGCATTTGCGCCTTAATACGCGCGACTTCTTTAAGGCCTAGTTGGTGTATTTGTTTAGGTGTGGCGTTTGTTGTCGTGTAGTAATTAACCGTGTACTTGTAGTAATCAAGCCCGCCTTTAACGCTTGCTATGCCCGGCTGCGCTCTACAATGTGGCATATAGTCATTTTCAAAAAAGTCGTAAAAATGCTGATACGCAGGAATTACTTTATTTTTAATTACGGCTTGGGCTTTTTGTTTTAATTTTGATTTTTGCGATGCACTAAAGGTATTAGGTATACGGGTAAAGGGTTCGTAAAGGGCGCTATTTTCGGGGTTGTTAACTATGTGCGCGCTAATGCTTTGGCTGTAATTTTCAAAGGTTTTACAATAATGAGTAAAGCCTGTTTTTATACCTTCTTTCATTAAATCAATATTTTGCTGATTAAAGCGCGGGTAGTCGGCAAGGCTGATTAAAAAAGCGTTGTAATCATCAGCTGTTAAAAAAGCCATATTAGCTGGCGCTTCTGCAAAGTAGGTATGCCAGCCACTTAAAAAGTTTACCGGAAAATACTTATCTTGATAAAGGTAGCTTTGCTGCTCGGTTTCTCGCTCATATTTAAATAAGCGGTAGTTCATTAGCTGATCCTTGTTGAGCGTTTTTGGGTCAATATTGGCTAAGCTTTTTAGTACATTGTTGTTATACGCTTGGCGCTTAGCAATGGCTTGCTCGCTCCAATTTGGTAATGTGCCGTTTGGTTTCCAACCGTCTGGATCGGTCCGAAAAAATATTTTTTCAGCTTTGGCATTTTGCCAGTGGTTATCAATAATGGTTTTTAAATCGCTGTTACTGTCGGCAAGGCTTGGTAGCGAGGTGGCTGCTAAGCAAATAGCTAAAATACGTTTTTTAAACATAGTTATCCGTTATTGGCGAGTTAGTCGCGCTTTTTTATTTTAATTTGTGCTCAATATAGTACCAAGTTAACTTAATCAATGCGCTTACTTTTATAACTTGTACCTCTAGGCTTTACTTTTTGATTGAACAAATTTCACTGCGTAACTGAGTGGCGCACTAGTTTATTGTTTTATCAGCGTTTAGAATGATTAAAACTTATTATAAAAAAATGACCGTCATGTTTAATAAAGTAATCGCCTTAATTGATGAAGCAAACAACCAAGACCCAAACAGTGAGCAATTTAATGGGGAGAGTGTCCCTAAAGAGTATTTATACTCACAGCGTATGAGCGATATGCTTAGCCGTTTTAACCCAGGTGCTGACGAGCTTATGCAAATTGCAGTGCGTGGGCAGCATATACAACGCTGGAAGTCGCCGCGTAGCGACTTTGCAATGAACAAGCAAGGCTATCATCAGTGGCGCAGTGCGCTTTATATATTTCATGCAAGTAGTGTTGTTGCACTTATGCAGCAAGCTGGGTACAGCGATGATGAGCAAAACAGAGTGTACGATGCAGTTGCTAAAAAAAATATTAAACGTAACCCAGATAGCCAATTAGTAGAAGACGTAGCAAGCCTGGTATTTATTGAGCATTATATGCTCGGGTTTGCTAATAGTAAGCCTGATTACGATGAGCAAAAATGGATAGGGATTATTCGCCGTACATGGCAAAAAATGTCAGACGATGCGCATGAGTTTGTACTTGCAGGTAATATTACATTGCCAGCGCCGCTTGTTGGGCTTATTCATAAAGCGCTTGAGTAAAGTAGTGTAAGTTAAGTATTAAAATAAAAGGATTTTAGAATGTTATGCCCACGCACAAATACCTCTCTTGAGCCGTTATTAATTGGCGGCATTACTGTTTTTACGTCAGCGCAAGGCGGCGTATTTTTTGATAACAGCCAAATTTTTAAGTTTAGCTCGCCTGAGTTAAAGCATGGTCAGGTTCTAATTAAGTATTTGAGTAATTACATTGAAGGTGAGGGCGATGTATCATCGCGAGTAAATTGCCCAAAGTGCTTAGGGTCTGTTGAACTTTGCGGATTAAAATTTGTTCAAACTAGGGGCTATTTAATCACGGCGCGAGGTTTGTAACCTAGTGGACTAAGTAAAAGCCAAGCAACAAAGAGTAAATAGTCCCTAGGAAGAACCCTTTGGGTAGCGCCTGTTTGGCATTAATGCTACGTTATCGCCTATTTATGGGGAATAACCACACTACATAGGCTCTGCCTTGCCTAAATACCAAACAGGCTGCTGCAAATTTAACCTTGAAAGATCAACAGACCCTAGACATAGTAATGATGCGCCGGTTTTTTTCGCCGCTCAAAGTGGTTGAGGTAGACGAATGCCCAGGTTGCGCTGGCATATGGCTTGATAGCGGCGAGCTTGCAAAAATACACGAAAACCACCTAACACCCAAAGAGCGAAAACTGCTAGCGCATGAAATGGCCACCAATCATGGGTTTATATCTATTAAGCCGCCAAAATCTAAGTATTACCCCAAAGCGCCTAAAAATACCCAAGACACCACCGTTGAACGGTTGGTGCAATTGGCATTACTTAATCTTTAATACCCAGCCTCAAAATAAATCACTTAATTAAGCTAATTGGTATAAAGCATAAAAAAACGGCGTACTAAAAAGTACGCCGTTTTTTTGTAGTAAATTAACTCTAACGAATTTATTTATTACGGTTTTCTTTGGCAAAGGCACGTATTTTACGTTTTTGCGAAAGCGTTACTTTGTTAGTACGCCCTGCAAATGGGTTATCACCTTCTCTAAATTCAATTTTGATTGGGGTGCCCATAATTTTAAGTGCTTTACGGTAGTAGTTCATCAGGTAGCGTTTGTAGCTATCTGGTAAATCGTGAACTTGGTTACCGTGAATTACAATACGTGGCGGGTTATAACCACCGGCATGCGCATATTTAAGCTTAACACGACGACCACGAACAAGTGGCGGCTGATGATCGGCCTGTGCCATGTCCATAATACGGCGTAGCATTGCGGTGCTAATACGTTTAGTTGCTGACTCGTACGCTTCGTCAACCGATTCAAATAAGTGGCCAACACCTGTACCGTGAAGTGCAGATATAAAGTGCAAGCGTGCAAAATCAATAAAACCTAAACGGCGATCAAGCTCTGTTTTAATGCGATCTTTAACGTAATCATCAAGCCCATCCCATTTGTTCACGGCAATAACCAATGAACGACCTGAGTTAAGCGCAAAACCTAATAAGCTTAAGTCTTGATCAGAAATACCATCGCGAGCATCAACAACCAGTAATACAACGTTTGCATCTTCAATGGCTTGAAGCGTTTTAATTACTGAGAACTTTTCAACCACGTCGCTTACTTTTTTACGCTTACGAACACCTGCGGTATCTATTAAAATATATTCTTTGTCGTTTCGAGTCATCGGAATATAAATAGAGTCGCGAGTGGTGCCTGGCATATCGTATACAATTACACGTTCTTCACCGAGTATACGGTTTGTAAGTGTTGACTTACCTACGTTGGGGCGGCCGATAATAGCCAGTTTTACAGGTTTATCTGCAAACGCTTGGTGGTCTGTATCGTCGCCTTCAGCTTCTTGATAAAGGTCGATTAACTCTTCATCGTCATCAGCAACGTCTTCATCTAGTGCCGCAAGCTCTGCAATTACAGGCTGTAAAGTGTGCTCTAAAAGCTGTGTAATACCACGCCCATGTGCTGCTGCAATATGGTGAATATTACCTAATGATAATTGATAAAATTCTGCACAGTTTGAGTCGGCGTCAATGCCATCTGTTTTGTTGGCAACCACAAAGCTTTTTTTCTCTTGCTTGCGCAAGTGATTAGCAATGGCTTGGTCAGCAACGGTCATGCCTACGCGGGCATCAACCAAAAACAACACAATATCGGCTTCTTCAATGGCAAGTAACGACTGGTCAGCCATTTCGGTTTCGATGCCTTCTTCAGAGCCATCAATACCACCCGTGTCTACCACGATAAATTCATAGCCATCGTAATTAGCTTGGCCATATTTTCTATCTCGTGTTAAACCTGGAAAATCGGCTACGAGTGCATCACGAGTACGTGTTAAACGGTTAAATAATGTGGATTTGCCCACATTGGGTCGCCCAACTAGAGCGATCACGGGAAGCATAAACTACCTCTTTAAAAAACAACAAAAGGCTTCGCAGTGCGAAGCCTTACAAAAAACCTTTAAGTGTTAGCTAGTTAGTTAGGGGTGTTTACCACACTAACTTCACCATCACGGGTGTATAAAATTAGCTTGTCGTCGGCTACAACCGGCTCAACAAAAAAGCCTGAGCTGTCAAATTCTTCACGAGATACTAACTCGCCAGTGTCTTTGTTTAGCCAATGTAGGTTACCTTCTTGGTCACCTAAAGCTAAGTGGCTACCTGCAACTGCAGGGCCTGTTAGGTACCAACCACGTAGAGCGGGTTGGCTCCAACGTTCAATACCTGAATTTTTATCTAATGCGTAAATTACGCCTTCGCTATCTACTAGGTAAATAGTTTGTGCATCCATCGCTATTTCGCGGTAGCTGCTGTATTCACGTTTCCATACAACATTGCCTGAGCGAATATCTACCGCTGCTAGGTTACCGTTGTATGCAATAGCATAGGCGTAAGGGCCGCTAATAATTGGTTGTGTGTCTACATCAACCAAACGCTCAAATTCTGATGCGCCTTTAGCAACGGCAATTTCTGCACTCCATGCTGAATAACCGCTCTCAGAAATGAGTACACTTAATTTACCTGTTTCTAAGCCTACTAACACACCACCGTTTGCAACTGTTGGCGAGCTTTGGCCACGCAATGTAAGCGGTGGTACTTCTTGTTCGAAGTTCCAGCGTTCTTCGCCTGTATCTGGGTGCAGCGCTAATAGTTTACCCGAGCCTAAATTAACAAAAATTAGGCCATCACCCGCAGCTGGTTTTGATAACGCTTCGCCTGGCACATTTTTACGCCATACTTCTTCACCCGTTTCGCGGTCAAGGGCAATAATAAATCCGTGCTCAGAGCCTACGTAAATTTTACCATAAGCTTGTAATATACCGCCTGATAATTTAGCTGTGCCGTAATCTGACCATGGCCAAAACGATAAGTCTTCACGTACGTCGGTTTCCCATAGCGTGTCGCCATTGGTAAGCGAAAGCGCTTCAATTTGGCCTTCGCGGCTAGCTACATAAATAGTGTCTTTGTATACAGCAGGCGATAAGCGAGAAAAATAATGTTCTACACCACTGCCAACCGACTCTTGCCACACTACGTCTGTTTCAAATTGATTAACAATTTCAGGAAGTACTAACTCGTCTTCGTCATCACTTGATGAACAACCCATTAGCGTTGCCATGCACAGTGCGAGAGTTGCTGTTGTTATTTTTTTCATACCTAAAACCTTATGCCGCTGGGCTAGTTACTGCTAGGTCGTCTAATTTAATTTGTAATAAAGGGTTTGTTGTTAACCCGCCTGCATCGGCAGCTGCTTGATACGCAGTGCGAGCTTGGTCCTTATTACCTTGTGCAATGTAAATATCGCCTTTTAGCTCAGCTACATTGGCGTTATATGCCTCTGGTAGTGGCGAGTTTAATGTACTTAAGGCTTCGTCAAATTTACTTTGCGCAAGTTGAATACGTGCTAAACGCGTAATGGCAATGGCTTTAAGCTCTTCGCTTTGGGCGTTTGTAACAATCCAGCTAAGTTTTTCGCTAGCAAGGTCTAATTTTTTTGCATCAACAGCGTCTTTTGCCGCAACAAAAGCGGCTAAAGTTGCATAGCTTGTGTCTGGGTTGTTTTTAATGAATGTATCGGCTGCGCCAAGTACATCGTCACTTTGTACAAGTGTTGTATATTCGTCAGACGCTTGCTCAGCAGTTGTAATTTGGTTTTGGTTGTATGCTTTCCAACCGTATAAGCCGCCTAAACCTACAATTACACCTAGCGCAAGTGAAATACCGTTTTCGCGAAAAAAGCGCTTAATGGCTTCTGCTTGTTGTTCTTCTGTTGAATAAATGTCCATTATTACCTCTTAAGTTAGCTTAGCTATTGATAAGCTCAGCTAATAGCGCTTTAGCTTGTTCTAATTCTAGTGTGACTTGCTCTTTACGCTCACGTAAATATTTGATGGTCACAACGCCTTTTTCTAATTCATCTTCGCCAATAATAACAGCCACTAGTGCATCGCTTTTATCAGCTCGTTTTAGTTGTTTTTTAAAGTTACCGCCGCCGGCATGCACCATAACGCGTAAACCGGGTACGTCGCTACGCAGTTGCGCTGCAATGGCAGGGGCTTGTACGCTGGCTTTGTCGCCCATTGCCGCTAAATATACATCAGCATTGCGGCGAATGTCACCTACGCACTCAAGTGCTTGTAGTAACAGTACTAAGCGCTCTAGACCCATAGCAAAACCAACTGCGGGCGTTGCTTTGCCGCCAAGTTGCTCAACTAAGCCATCGTAGCGTCCGCCAGCACACACTGTACCTTGTGCACCTAGGCTATCTGTTACCCATTCAAATACGGTGCGGTTGTAGTAGTCTAAACCACGTACTAACTTTTCATTAACCGTGTATATGACGCCAGCTGCGTCTAAACGTTCACATAAATTTGCAAAATGTTCTTTTGATTCAGCATCTAAATGCTCAGACAATTTAGGCGCATCCACTAAGATTGCTTGCACGTCTGGGTTTTTGCTATCAAGTACACGCAATGGGTTTGAATACATACGGCGCTTTGAATCTTCATCAAGCACGTCGGTATGCTGTTCAAGGTAGGCAACGAGTGCATCGCGGTAATCAGCACGTGCTTCGTTAGAGCCTAACGAGTTAAGCTCTAAACGTACGTGTTCGTTAATGCCAAATGCTTTCCATAATTGCGCGGTAAGTAAAATAACTTCTGCGTCTATATCGGCTGTGGCAATACCAAATGTTTCTAAACCAAATTGGTGAAACTGACGGTAGCGGCCTTTTTGAGGGCGCTCATGACGAAACATCGGGCCCATGTACCACAGGCGCTGCTCTTGGTTATAAAGCAAGCCATTTTGGTTACCTGCACGTACACACACTGCGGTGCCTTCTGGGCGAAGGGTTAGCATGTCGCCGTTACGATCGGCAAAGGTATACATTTCTTTTTCTACTATATCAGTTACTTCACCAATAGAGCGTTTAAATAAGTCGGTTGATTCTACAATAGGAAAACGAATTTCTTGATAACCGAACGATGCTACTGTCTCGCGTAAAATGTTTTCTACTTTCTGCCAAACTTGCGTGTCGCCCGGCAGACAATCGTTCATACCGCGAACTGCCTGAATTTGTTTTGCCACTGATAAATCCTAATTACTGTTTATGTGTAATAAAAAAATGCTTACACAACAAGAATGCTAAAAATTGACCCGTCATTATATACCCAAATGACCCCATGATGCGAGCGTCGTTTGAATTAAAAGCGATTTAGGCAAGGCATTGATTGAAAGTAATAGTGGTTCTATTGTTAAAATCAATAACGCAGTATAAATCGCTTTTAAACCAACCCGTTGGGCGGTTCACAGACACTTACTCTCATCGTTGTTACTTTTTAAAAGGGATTGCCATTCTTGCAAAGTAACGCCTTGATATTAAGAGCCTGTGAAACGCTGAATTCTGTATCTTGGGGTCGTTTGGGTATCCTCTAGCTATAAAGGTAAACGCCAAACACCGTGGTTTGGCGCTTTATACGGTATTTATTCGACTATTTTAATGTCGATAGGTGTTTGCTGCTCTTTTTGAGCAATAAAGTCGCGCACGTAGCCTTCAAGCTGGTCAACAATGTTGTTGTTATCAATACGCGCTTTTTGACGCTCGCCATTAATGTATAAACCTGAGCGGCGGTTTGCACCGGCAAGGCCAATATCACTAACAAGGGCTTCGCCTGGGCCGTTAACGACACAACCAATTACCGAAACAGACATTGGCTCAACAACATCTTCTAGGCGCTCTTCAAGCTGGTTCATGGTGCTCACTACATCAAACTCTTGACGTGAGCAGCTAGGGCAGGCAATAAAGTTAATACCGCGAGAGCGTATACGCAGCGATTTTAAAATATCAAAACCTACTTTGATTTCTTGAACTGGGTCGGCAGCAAGTGATACACGTAGCGTATCGCCAATACCTTCGGCAAGTAACATGCCTAAACCTACAGCCGATTTAACCGAGCCTGAGCGCATACCGCCGGCTTCGGTGATCCCTAAATGCAGGGGTTGATCTATTTCTTTAGCAAGTAAACGATAAGCGCCTACAGCTAAAAATACGTCTGATGCTTTTACCGATATTTTAAATTGGTCAAAATCAAGGCGGCGTAATATATCTACATGGCGCATTGCTGATTCAAGTAATGCCTCGGGAGTTGGCTCGCCGTATTTTTCTTGTAGGTCGCGCTCTAATGAGCCGCCATTTACACCAATACGAATAGGGATATTATGCTCGCGTGCAGAGTCTACAACGGCTCTAATACGCTCTTCACTGCCTATATTCCCTGGGTTTATACGTAGGCAATCTACGCCATATTTTGCCACTTTTAACGCTATGCGGTAATCAAAGTGAATATCGGCTACAAGCGGTATACTAACTTGCTCTTTTATACTTTTAAACGCTTCTGCTGCATCCATAGTTGGTACAGATACACGCACTATATCGGCGCCGGCATCTTGTATTGCTTGGATTTGCGCTACCGTGGCATCTATATCCATGGTGTCGGTATTGGTCATCGACTGCACGGCAATAGGGGCACCGTCACCAATAGGCACGTTGCCTACATTGATGCGGGTTGATTTTCTGCGTTTAATTGGAGATTCTGAAAACATAGCGACTACTCTGCTAATGGTAATTTAAATTTGGCTAAACGATTTTTAGGATAACCAGAAATATCAACTGGTTCGCCGTTTAGAGAAACACTAACTACGTCGTGCTTACCCAGCACAACTGAAAAAGGCGGGATACCGCTTACAGCCATTTTATAGCCTGCTTTTTTTACGCCAAATGCAATGCGCTCACCTTCGCCATCGTGTATTTCTACCCAGCTCTCATCGTTAAACACCATGTTAATTGTACTGGTGTTACTTTGCGTGTCGGGCTCGTTAGTGGCTGTTTGGGTGCTAGCGGCAATAGGCGCCGTGGCATTAACGGCTTCACTTAAGGGGACTTGTTCAGCACTTAAAGGCATTACAGCCGGTGTGCGCTCAACTGCCCGTGTTGCTTGCACTTGCGAGGTGTTCTCGCTTTCGTTATTTAGCGCGTTGTTATTTTGCTGGTTATCTAAAATTGAATTTTCAATATTGATTGTGCTTGTTTGCTCATCGATAGGCGTAGCATTTTGCCAAAACCATAAGGCAGATGAGCCAATAACAATGGCTAAAATAATGTAGCTCACCAGCATTAGGCGGCTGTCGTGGGCTTCTTTTTCTGTGCGGCGCGAAAAGCTTTGCATGTTAGCCGGCTTTGTAGGCTCGGGCGGTGCTGGCAATTTAGCTAATATAGGGGCGCTATCGACGTGTAGTTCACGGCAATAGTTTTTAATGTAGCCTTTTACAAAGGTAATAGGGCCTAACGTTTGGTACTGATCGCTTTCTAAGCGTTGCAGCTGAGAAATAGAAAGCTTAAGTGGGCCAGTAAGTGACTCTAAGCTTACATTAGCCTGCTCTCGGTGCGCTTTTAATAGTTGCCCAACACTTGGCTCATCGCTTTGTTGCGTAGTTTCTTCTGTCATAATAGGTACGAATTTGGATCCACTAGTAATAGTCTGTGCCCAGGTGTAAGTTCTATATCTGGGCTTAATTTATTCCATCGCATTAATTCATCAATTAATACATGCCGCTGGGTAGCTATGTCGTAAAGGGTATCGCCAGCTTTAATCTCGTAATAAATATTAGGATCGTTTAAATAAATTTTACTTCCGTTGATAACACGATCCGACTCCTTTAGACCATTCCACTGCAGGAGTTTTTGTAGTTTAACATTGTATCGCACTGAAATGCTAAATAGGTTTTCACCAAACTCAATAATATGAAAAGGCACCTTTAAAGGGGGGACTTTTGGATTAAGCATGGGAGGCTCTTGTTTTACACTTGGTTGGTAGTTTTTTAGTGTAATGTCGTTACTGTCGCTGTATGGGTTATTACTAAATACCGCACTGTCTTTTTTAGCCTCATAAAATACTACCGAATTATTTAAGCCCGTATTTTGTGGGCCATTTGCAGCAGGGCGTGTATTTTGTGGGGTGTTAAAGTTAGCTTGTTTGGGCGCACCAAATGAAATTATTTTTACTTCGTCATCATCTTTGGGTGTTTGTTTAGCGACGGCTTTTGGCGGCTCAGCTGTGGGTGTAGACGTTTGTTGCGCTTGGTGATCCGTTGTTAAAGCCAAAAGCACCGCTGCGGTATCTGTATTAGATTCTGCAGGCGCAGATGTTGTAGTTGTAGTTGCTACTTGGGCAGTATTTGTTACGGTTGGAGCGGCTGCCGCAGCTGGCACTACTGCTTTTGTTGTTGTAACTACTTCAGCCTGCGTTGGTTGAGCCGCTGGCGTGAGAGTGGCAACGTCATCATTTTGCTCAGCTACGGTTTTTTGTTTGTTTGCTGCGGCAATGGTTGCCTGTGCTTTTGCCGTCTCATTTAATACTGGGCTTGAAGGCTCAACCCCTGGAGAAATTAAGCTGGTCGAATTATCGGTAGTTGGGCGCTTTTTTCGGATAATTTTAATTTTTGGTTGCTCAACACTGATTTGCTCTTCGCCATACTGCTCTTGAAGCTCTTCGAGCTGCGCTTTACGGTATTTTTCGCGCAGTATTTCAAACTCAGTTTGTCTAGTACGATTATCGCGAATAGCATAGGCTTGCTTACTGGTTGGGTAAGTTTGCATTATGGTGGCGGCAATTTTTTCTGCTTCTTCTATTCTGCCCATGCGCTGCTTAATTAAATAACCAAGCAATAAAGCCCGTGCAGACACTCGGCCGGTGTCGTCATGACGCTTTAATACTTCGCTGGCTTTATGTAAATCGCTTTTAGCATAAAAAAGGGCGGCTAAGCTTATTAGGGTCGATGTACGTTGCGAGCTGTGATTAAGTGCTTGTTTAAAGTAACTCTCTGCATTTTCAAAGTCGTTAAATTCTATGGCACATAAGGCAAGGTTTTCGTAGCTTTCGGCAACGCGAATATAGCTTGGAATATCAATTGCTTTTAAAAACTGATCGGTCGCGCGGTCATACTCTTCAATACTACATAAAAACACACCGTAGTTATTAAGCGTGTTCGGATCGTCAGGCTTAATTGCTAATGCTTTTTGATAGGCTTTATCGGCACGCTCTTTTTCGCCTACTTGTTGGTAATAATAAGCAAGAGAGTAATGTACTTCAGGTAGATTTGGGGCAAATTCTATAGCTCGCTCAAGGTTATACTTTGCTTGCGAGTTGTTGCCAGTTTCTAAGTATTGTAAAGCGAGGGCGATACGAGTGCGTGCTGCGCCTGCATTATTGATTTTGTTTTCGACGACGGGTTTGTCACTGCCGTTATAACTACTTTCACTTACGCACCCTGTAAGGGCAAGTGTTGAAAGTGTTAAAGCAAGTAAAGATCGCATTACCTTGTCTCTGTTTTTCTATCCATAGCGCCTATCTTACCTAAAACCCTTAGTGTTGCATCATTTATTTAAAAATAAACAACTTAACCACCCTGCACAGGGAATATACGCAGGGTGGTTACAGGCTTATGCTTGCTGGATATTTACGCTAATTGCGTTATCGTCGCGCATTTTCTTTTTCGCCATACGTTTAGTACGGTCAACAACATCGCCGGCTAATTGCCCACAGGCGGCGTCAATATCGTCACCACGAGTACGGCGCACAATACACGTAATACCCGCAGCTTGTAAAACCTTAGAAAAACGGTCAATACGGCTGTTGCTAGAGCGCGTGTATTCGTTACCCGGGAACGGGTTAAACGGAATAAGGTTAACTTTAGAAGGTGTACCTTTAAGCGTTTTAACCAGCTCATGTGCTTGGTCGGTGCTGTCGTTAACGCCATTTAGCATAACGTATTCAATGGTCACGTCTTTATTTGCTTTAGAGCCATCGATATAACGACGACACGCGGCTAAAAATTCTTCAATAGGGTACTTTTTATTAATTGGTACAAGTACGTCACGCAGAGCGTTATCGGGAGCGTGAAGTGAAATAGCAAGTGCTACGTCTATTTTTTCTTTTAATAAATCAAGCGCAGGTACAACCCCTGAGGTACTTAATGTTACGCGGCGCTTAGATAAGCCAAAGCCCCAGTCGTCCATCATAAGTTCCATCGCCGGCACTACGTTTTTAATATTAAGCAGGGGCTCGCCCATCCCCATCATTACTACGTTGGTAACTGGGCGTTTTTCGCTGTTGCCATCAAGGCCTATGTCTTTAGCTACACGCCAAACTTGGCCAATAATTTCAGACACTTTAAGGTTACGGTTAAAGCCTTGTTGCGCAGTTGAACAAAACGTACACTCAAGGGCACAACCGACTTGCGAAGATACACACAAGGTGGCGCGGTCTTTTTCTGGGATCCATACAGCTTCAACTTCTTGGCCGCCATCAAGCACTAATGCGTACTTAATTGTGCCGTCGCTTGCTTGCTGGCGAACAGAGATTTCTGGCGCAACAATTTCGCATTCGTTTTTAAGCTTTTCTTTAAGCTTTTTATTAACGTTGCTCATGTCGTCAAAGTTATCAACGCCAAAATGATAAATCCATTTCATCACCTGGTCGCCACGAAATGGCTTTTCACCGAATGATACAAATAGCTCGCGCATTGCATCTCGGTTTAAATCTAATAAGTTAATCTTTTTTTGCTCGGTCATGAAACAACCTCAATCGGTGACGGTGGAGATAAAATTTACAAGGGCGAATTGTACACAATTCACCCACTTTAATCATTAAGTAAAATATCAAAATGCACTTAAGGATACTTTACGTAATGACTAAAAAAGGGCTCGAAAGCCCTTTTCTTACTTTGCATTACAGCGTTAACTGTAAAACTCGAATTAACGAGTACGTGGGCAAAGCTCTTCGTCAGCGAAGAAGTACGCGATTTCGCGAGCAGCAGATTCAACAGCGTCAGAACCGTGAACAGCGTTTTCGTCGATGCTATCAGCGTAGTCTGCACGTAAAGTACCAGCTAGTGCTTCAGCAGGGTTAGTAGCACCCATGATTTCACGGTTTTTAAGAACAGCGTTTTCGCCTTCAAGAACGGTAACCATTACTGGACCAGATGTCATGAAAGATACTAAAGCACCGAAGAAAGGACGCTCGCTGTGCTCTGCGTAGAAACCTTCAGCTTTCTCTTTTGAAAGGTGAACCATTTTAGCTGCAACGATTTTAAGACCCGCAGTTTCGAAACGGTTGTAGATTGCGCCGATGTGGTTTTTTGCTACTGCATCAGGTTTTACGATTGAGAAAGTACGCTCTAAAGCCATCTTTATGCTCCAATAATTTTTAAATAAAAGTGTGAATATTTACGGGCGCGAATTATACGCGTTTTAATTGAAAAAACCTAATTTTATTAAAAACCAGTTTGGTTGCAGTTTTATGATCTTGATCAAAAGCACATTGTTTGGCGCATTTATAATGCCGCGCTTGTAAATTAATTAATCATGCAACCGATGTGTACTCGGTTAGCTGTATGGAGCGCATATGCCAGCTGTTTCTTCTGTAACTTCTTTTATTCCCGAACTGTTATGCCCTGCAGGGAGTTTAAAAAACATGCGCTACGCCTTTGCATATGGAGCTGATGCTGTGTATGCAGGTCAGCCTCGCTACAGTTTGCGGGTACGTAATAATGAGTTTGATTTAGAGACATTACAAATAGGGATTAATGAAGCCCATGCGCAAAATAAAAAGTTTTATGTGGTCTCTAATATTGCTCCGCATAACGCAAAGGTTAAATCGTATTTACGTTATATAGAACCTGTGATTGCTATGGGACCCGATGCGCTGATTATGTCAGATCCTGGGCTCATTATGCTGGTACGCGAAAAGTGGCCAGCCATGCCTATTCACCTATCGGTGCAAGCAAATGCAGTTAATTATGCAAGTGTTCAGTTTTGGGCAAAACAAGGTATTGAGCGGGTTATTTTATCGCGCGAGCTATCACTTGAAGAAATAACCGAAATACGCACACTCTGCCCTGACACCGAGCTAGAAGTATTTGTGCATGGTGCATTGTGTATGGCGTATTCGGGGCGTTGTTTACTTTCGGGTTATATAAATAAGCGCGACCCAAACCAAGGTACCTGCACGAATGCCTGCCGCTGGAATTACGATGTAAAACCAGGCGTTGAAAACGAAACGGGTGAGATGGTGCATAAAATTGATCCGAACCAAGTTATTCCTACTCTTAGTGAAGGTACGTCAAGTAGCGAAGTATTTATGTTAGAGGAACAAGGTCGCCCTGGTGAGTATATGCCTGCATTTGAGGATGAACATGGTACGTATATTATGAATTCAAAAGATTTACGCGCCGTACAATACGTAGAGCAGTTAACAAAAATGGGTGTACATAGTTTAAAAATAGAAGGGCGGACAAAATCGTTTTATTACGTAGCGCGCACCGCGCAAGTATACCGTAAAGCCATAGATGATGCGGCATCGGGTAAACCATTCGATACTCACTTATTTAAAACACTTGAGAACTTAGCGCATAGAGGCTACACCGAAGGCTTTTTAAAGCGCCATGCCCACCAAGATTATCAAAACTATGAATACGGTCACTCTGTATCAACTAAGCAGCAATTTGTTGGGGAAGTAATAGGGCGCCATGCTGATGGTTTAGTTGAAATAGACGTAAAAAATAAATTTTGCACAGGCCACTCACTTGAACTGATGACACCACAAGGGAACATTATTTTTGAACTTGAATACATGCAAAACAAAAAGGGCGAAAGTATTAGTGATGCAAAAGGCTCTGGGTATCACGTTAAAATTCGATTAGATACACGCATTAATTTAGAGCACGCAATATTAATGCGCAATTTAGATGAGCACCAAGATACCCGCAACCCCTATAAAAAAGTAGCAAGTGAGTAAGCGCTAGCATGGCTCTGCTTATAAATAACAAGTGCATTAACTGCGATGTATGTGTAGATGAGTGCCCCAACAGCGCGATTTTTATGGGAGAAGAAATCTACCAAATAGACCCAGATAAGTGCACTGAATGTGTGGGGCATTACGATAAACCAACGTGTGTCATAGTGTGCCCCATTAATTGCATTAAAAGCGATCCTTTAAATAGGGAGTCACTTGAGCAGCTCGCACAAAAGTATGTAAACCTAGTTGAAAGTGAAGGCTGAACACATAAAAAGGAACATATGCTTACAAATTTAGCAAAAAATTAGCTTAAACTACTTATTAATTATCGCGTTATCATTAATACCTCCTATACTGGAAGTAACTTGATTTAGTGTTTTTTGGTAGGGAAATTAATGTTTTTTTCAAAAGGTAAGCAAAACGAAATAGCCGCTTTAAAAGCTCAGTTGTACCCTTTAGAGCAAGTGTGGGATGGGCTTTACAAAGAAATGCTGGTACTTAATGTACTTTATGATGGGCGAATTTCGCATGCTAACGATAACTTTTTAAACGCATTAGGTTATAACGAAGATAATTTAACAAATAATCAGCTAGGCGATTTTATTGCTGAACAGTCGCGGTTATCACCTGAATACGAAGAGCTTGAAAAAGCATTCCAAAAAGAAGGCCACTGGAGTGGGGCTATTGAATTTGTTCGCCAAGATGGCAATGCAGAGTGGCTAAGATTAATTGTGCACCCTGTGGTGGGTGAGCAAAATCAGTTATTGTATTTTTCGGTGTTTGGCACCGTACTTACTAAAACCATTACAACCTCTCGTGAACAAAGCGACACAATAAAAGCGATTTATCGCTCTATGGCTGTGATTGAGTTTGATTTACAGGGGCATGTATTAACGGCAAACGATCAGTTTTTGTCAGCCATGGGGTACAATGAATCAGAAATAATTGGCCAGCATCACCGGGTATTCTGTCAAACCGAAGAAGCTAATTCGGCTGAATACCAACAGTTTTGGAGCAAGCTTAGGCAAGGCCAATTTATTGCCGACAGGTTTAAACGCATAGATAAATATGGCAATGTAATTTGGTTAGAAGCCACCTACAACCCTATTTCGAATGATGCGGATCAGCTTTATAAGGTAATGAAATTTGCCACCGTAATTACTGAGCAAGTAAACCGTGAAATTGCTATTTCGCAAGCAGCCGAAATAGCCTATGGCACCTCTACAGAAACAGATAAAACCGCAGAGCGTGGTAGCTGCGTATTACAAGAAACCGTATCTGTTATGAACGAGCTGGCTGTAAATATGGAGCAAGCAGCTAACGAAATTTCGGCGCTGGATCAACAATCACAACAAATAGCCAGCATAGTGCAAAGCATAAGTAGTATTGCCGAGCAAACCAACTTACTTGCACTCAATGCTGCAATAGAGGCTGCGCGTGCAGGAGAGCAAGGGCGCGGGTTTGCCGTGGTTGCTGATGAAGTAAGGCATTTAGCGTCAAGAACATCAAAAGCAACAGAAGAAATTGTGGAAGTGGTACAGCGTAATCAGTCACAAACCCAAAGTACGGTAGCGGTTATTGAGCAAGGCAAAGAAAAAGCAGAGCAAGGTTTAGCGCTTTCTAAAGAGTCGGGCGAGGTTATGGCAGAAATTCAAGATGGAGCCCAAAAAGTGGTTAATGCAGTAGGCCAATTTACCAGCCAATTAAACTCTAATAACTGATTGAGTAAATACGTTAAAACAACAAGCATAAAATAAAACCGCGAAAGCGGTTTTCTGCTTTAACAAGAATGCGTACCGGCACATATTAAGTAATTTGAACTGTGGGTAATAAACCTATCTCTGGCTAGAGAAAATAAATTTTACTATCACTGTAATTTAATTTGTTAGTAAGTCTCTTAACCGGAGTTTAGGTGAAGTAAAGCGGTGGGTAATAATTTTATAACAAGGGGTTATTTTCACCTTAGCTAGCATTAAATAGCTTAAAAACGGGCGCATAAACCCTAATAAGTTTAAATAGTGAGTTGCGAGTCATTTTTTAACCACAGTTGAGACTAAGTTAAGTCAAGCGTTAACAATACATTAAGTTTCGCCATGTAAACTTTGCAGCAATTTGCCATTACGTACTGCAATACGCTAATGGATCACTGATTTGCTTAGCCTAAGCAATGTAAATGGAATAGCTGTAAAAAATGATTAATTGCCTACGTCATTATCCTTTATCTAAAGTATATAAATCTTTATTTTGCGCATCACTTATTACCTCAAGCCCATTTAGCTTAGCTGATGATGCTGCCTCACAAAACGCTAAAACACTGCTTAAAAAAAATATGGAAGTAATTGAGGTACGGGGTATACGCTCAAGCATGGCTGAGAACTTAGATGTTAAGCGTATGTCTGGCTCTGTGGTGGATGCAATTACTGCCGAAGATATTGGCAAATTTCCTGATAAAAATGTAGCGGATTCGTTGCAGCGTGTCCCCGGCGTTGTTATTGAACGCGATGGCGGAGAAGGGGCATCGGTGAGTATTCGTGGTTTATCATCTGAGCTCACATTTACTCAGCTTAATGGCAATTTTATAGCCTCATCACCTGGGGAGCCTTCACGCTCGTTCGATTACACTTTACTGCCATCTGCCATGATAGAGAGCGTAGAAGTGTATAAATCGCCAGAAGCGCGTTTAGATGAAGGCGGCGTGGGCGGCACAGTATTAATGCATAGCCGCAAGCCTTTAAGCATGGAGGCAAACTCAGGTGTATTTAACGTTGAATCTACTTACGCCGATGTGACAAAAGAGTATGAGCCGCAATTTAGTGGCTTATATTCGTGGAAAAATGACGACGACACCTTTGGCGTATTGGTGGGTTATACCTATCAAGAGCGTACTAATCGCACTTTAACAGGCAGCACCGATGCAAATGTATGGCGTTACACGGGTGGCGGTCAACCTACTGATATTAATGGTAATGCCGTTGATAACAATAACGGGTGGGATACGATAAGTGATGCCAGCGGTAATCGTTATGATGGCGTGTGGTTTCCGCAAGTTGTACGTGGCTCAGTGCTTAATGAAAAACGTGAGCGTGAAGGTATTCAATTTAGTACACAATGGCGCCCAACTAATCGCTTAGAGCTAGGGTTTAACTACTTTGGTTTTACACTCGGACAAGACAGAACCGAATCAGTCATTGATATTCCTGAGTGGTCACTTAATCCTGATTTTTTAACCGCAGTAAACCTAGACGAAACAGGCACCATTGCAACGGGTATGCAATATAATGCCAGTGCTAGCGGTGTTGAAAACGATATGCAATTTCCGTGGATGCGTGGCAGTTATGTACGAGAAGAGTCTACCTCCGATACTATCGATTTTAATTTAACCTACGAAGGCGATAGCTTTAAAGCCCGCTTTGTTATTGGTAACACTCAATCTGAGGGCGGCCCTGAAGAAAGCTGGGAAGCCGCTTATAAAAGCTCAAACGCCGGTGAAAACGAAACCATTATTCAAAACGCATCGCAAAGCGCAGCGTGGTCTTTAAATGAAAATAATGTATCGCTGAGTATTGACCCCAACACATTAGCTAACTTGCAAAGTGGCTTAGGCGGTGGGCGTGATGCGGGTTCGTCAAATTCAAGCTTTGTGCGCAGCGAACTCGAAGAGGATTATTATCAAGCCGACATCGACTTTTATGTTGATTGGGGATTTTTAAAAACGATTAGAACCGGGGCTAAATATCGCCATGCCAACTTACACCGCGAGACCGGTAATACGTTTTTTTTAGATCCTAACTTTGATATTGCTGCAGGTGAAGCGAGTGAGCAAGGTATCACGCAATTTGATAGCTACCAATGGAATGGCGGTATGCCACTTGCCGAGGATGTGTTTATTAATCAAACCAATATAGTTGGCGGGTTTAATATAAACCAAATGCCCAGCATAGATTGGGATAAATACCGAGATTTAGTAACCGACAACTACACGCCTTATACCCGCATAGAAGATAACTTTGTGTACGATATTGAAGAAAAAATATCAGCGTTTTACATTCAAGGCGATTTTGAATTTAGTGAAGTAAGAGGTAATTTAGGTGTGCGCGTAGTACAAACTAAAACCTTAACCTCTTCTACCGATTTATATACTTATCAACTTGATCACACCAATGATGAAACAGGCGAGCCGGTAACTGGCGATGCGCGTTTTGTAGAAGACTATCAGTTGGTTACACAAAAAAACACCGACACACAAATTCTGCCAAGCTTTAACATAGCGTGGGATGCCACCGACGATTTAGTGATTAGGGGCGCTATCGCTAAAGTGATGGCGCGACCAGATTACAGCGATTTAGGCTCGCAGCAGCGTATCACGTTTGTATCAAATGAATGGGCAGAAGACAGAGCCGCATTCAAAGAGCTTGCAGGCTTTAGTGGCAGTGGCGGTAATAAAAATTTAAAACCTTTTGAATCAGTGCAGGCCGACTTATCTATTGAATATTATTACGCCGAGGGCTCTGCATTGGGGTTAGCGCTGTTTCATAAAAAGGTTGATAACTTTGTTGTGCCGCTGGTAATAGATATGCAGCAAGATTTTGAAGGCAAAGAAAATATAGTAGAGAGCGGTTTCATTACCGTTGCGCCATACAGCACAGTGGGTAACGGCACCGATGCGGTATCAAAAGGGGCTGAAGTATTTATTCAACATGCATTTGCAGGTGGTTTTGGTTTTTATGCTAATTACACCTATAACAAAACCAATAAAGCCGATGTAAGTGTAAATGGTGAAGAATTTGGCCAATCGCCATTAATTGGAAGCGCTAAATACCAGTACAACACCTCTGCTTATTACGAAGGCGAGTACTTTACTCTTCGCGCGTCGTACAATAAACGCGGCGAAACAGTACTTGGCTTAAACAGCGGTTTAAATGTATACCAAGATCCTTACGAGCAAGTTGATGTAAATGCCGCCATTAATATATCTGATGGCTTAAGTTTAACAGCCTCTGTTATTAATTTAACTAAATCGGAAACTGTTACGCGTTTAGGTAATGATAGCGATGCGCGTTTATTAAGTTCAAGTTACTCAGGTAGGCGCTACTACGCGGGTATAAATTATAGTTTTTAAATAAAAGCCCACTATACGTTTTTAGCACACTAACCTTGTTAATGAATAGCATGACCATTATGATGAAATTATTATAAAAGGATGAAGAAAATAAATTAATGAGTTACCAACCGTTGATAGATGATTCTGCTTCGCTAATCGAATTTACGCGTGTGTATTTAGCGCTTTTTTATACGTTTGTGGCGGGGTTTTACACCGTTAGAATTATTTATAAAAATCGTTCAACGCCCTCGGGTGTTATTTTTCCTGGCGCTAAGTTTTGTACTAGCTGGTGGAATCATATGGCGTTTAAGTTTTTTAGAGCTGCTATATGGTTTGTGTGTGTGCTGCGTGTGTTTGTGCCTGCCACTGATAACTACTTAGGTATGTTTTATACCTTAAATGGGTGGCCGGGTGTTATGTTTGGCAATATTATGCTCACGGCGGGCTTTGTGCTCAGTATGGTTGTTCATTTTCATATGGCGTCACTTTGGCGCTCGGGTATAGACCCAAATGGGCCTCAAACACTTAAAACTACCGGGTTATATAGTTTTTCGCGCAACCCTATGTATGTTGGTGTGGCAACTGCTCAGTTGGGGTTCTTTTTAGCATTACCAAGCTTATTTAGCTTAATTTGCCTTGCTGTGGGCTTATATGCGCTTTATAAACAAATAGCCGTTGAAGAAGCGCATTTAGTAACGCGTTTTAATAATGACTACCTAAAATATAAGCAAACCGTACCGCGCTGGTTGTAGGTTATTCAACGGTTGCTTTTATTTGCAGATGGCTATTTATAAAGTCTTGCTTTGAAAGCGGCTTTGAATATAAATAGCCTTGAATGTAATCACAGCCCAGCGCGATTAATTGTGCTTGTTGGGTTGGTGTTTCTACCCCTTCGGCGACCACTTCTACCCCTAAGTTATGCGCCATAGTAATTATGGCTTTAATTAGCGCTATACTGCTGCTGTTGGCTTCGATATTTTGTATAAACGATTGATCTATTTTAAGTATATCAATGTCTAACTGCTGCAAGTACGCAAGCGATGAGTACCCAACACCAAAATCATCAATGGCAATGTCTATATCAAGCGCATTAAGGCGTTTTAAATGGTGCTGAATAGCGTTATCGGGGTCCATTAAGCTATTTTCAGTTATTTCAATTAAAATAGTATGAGGTGGCAAATTATACAGTTTGCACGCCTCTACCCATTGGGTAACCCAAATACCGTCGCGATCAATTTCTAAAGGCGAGGTATTTACACTAATTTGCACCGGTGTATAGCTTAGCTTATTAAACTGCACCGCATCGCGAACAGCTTGCGATTTAACCCATTCACCTAACTCTTTTATCAAGCCATTTTGCTCTGCTATATCGATAAATTCGACAGGGCCAATAATACCTCGCTCTGGGTGGTTCCAACGGATCAGCGCTTCAGCTTTTTTTAGCGTACGTGAATGGGGGTCCCATATTGGCTGATAGTAAAGTTCAAATTGATTGTTATTTAAGCCAATGCGTATTTCTTCTATAAGGCGGCGCTTTTCAATCGCCAGTTCTTCCATTTCGTATGAGAAAAACTCAAACCTATTTCGCCCCTTACTTTTTGATAAATACATCGCTTGGTCGGCTCGTTTAACTAAGGCTTCGACCGATATGCCGTCATGCGGAAAAAACGCCACGCCTATACTCGCGGTTACCTGCACATGTTCGTTTTTTATGGTTATTGTTCGGGTCAGGCTTTTCATTACATCGTGTGCAATGTGCGAAACCGCTGTTGTATCGCTTATTCCTTTTAGTATTAGGGTAAACTCATCACCGCCTAAGCGCGCCACTATGTCTTGCTGTTTTAAGCAGCGGCGAAGTCGCTTAGCCACTTCGTGAAGTAATAAATCACCAAAGTCGTGGCCTAAGCTATCGTTTACTTCTTTAAAGCCATCTAAATCAATAAATACCAAAGAAAATGGTTGTTCAGGTGTGCTTACAAGCTGTTGCAGGTGCTCATAAAAATAACGGCGGTTAGGTAGGTCGGTTAAGCCATCTTGATAGGCATATTGATGCAGCTGAACATTGGCATTTTCGAGCTCTTTTGTTCTTCGTTTTACTTGGTTTTCTAGCAGGTTGTCGCGCTGTTCTATAGTTTGCAGCATGGTATTAAAACAGCTTGTTAGCTTACCCACTTCATCCTTTGAAAGCTCTTTAGCACGTAAGCTATAGTCGTTAGATGAGGTAATTTTCTCTGCTGTTTGTGCTAAATATAAAATGGGATTTAAAAAACGCTTTCTGAGCATTAGCGATACAAGCAAACTTAAAATAAAGCTAAAAATCATTAAAACAATAATAAACCGGCCATAAAAAGCGGCTCTATCGTTTAGGTCACTGTCGTCGGCGCGCACAATCAGCGTACCGTAGCGTTGAGCGTCAATTGTTAATGGTGTTTTTACTTCTATTGTATGCGGGGCTGAGCTTTCTTGGCTGTATTTAGGCGAGGTTACGCTTGCAAGTTGTTGGCTAAAATTGTTTATCACTTCTACCGATACAATATCGGAGCGCATTAATAACGGCTCAATCAGCTCTTTTATTGCGGCGGTGTCGTAAAATATTAAAGCAGTACTAATATTGGGGGCTAATATTTGCGAGAGTGATTTTAGGCTTTGTGTTTGTTCTTGTTTTGCGGTTTTTAGCTCATACGCGCTAAAAACAGCAGTAACGGTAGCGGTAGAAATAAGTGCAACGCTCATTAAAATAAACAGCAGCTTTTTACTCATTGAGTTGAGTGAGAAGTAGTTTTTCATTGTTTACCCCTCAACTACACGTGCTAGGCGCAGCACTTTTGAGCTCATAGTAATGCCTGCTTTTTTAAGCTTGCTTGGGGCAACTTCAAAGCGCACCTTACTACTTGAAAGGAAAAATCGAATATGTCCTTGTGCGGCTATAAAGCCATCGGTTTCGCCAACTATCATTGTATTTTTTAAATTAAGCGCGGGGTGGGCATCTAACCACATGTTATAGGTATTATCGGTAATAAATACTATATCACAGCCCTCAAGTGCAGTTGCCTCAAGGGGAGTTAGTTTATTTCGTAAGTGGCGATTATGTACTTTTCTGTTTTCTAGGGCGGCATTTGCTATTGCTATAAATTGGCTGTCGGGGCTACAAATTAAAAAGTCGGAGCCGTTTTCGGGTGCAGATTGCCATTGCCCTAAACGGGCAAAGTTATATAAAAAGCCTGCTTTAAGCACATATTCTTTTTGCACCGCAAACGCGCTTGAGCTTGTACAAAGCGCAAGGCAAAAAAATAGGTAAAGCAATCGATTTAAAGGCTTAAGCATTGGCTCTCTTAAAATGTTGCACTAACAGAAAACGTAACACACTCGTCTATGTAATTAGGAACAGTAAATGTTTCGCGAGTATTGGCGTATTCTATGTGTGAGCCTGCAAATAAATTTTTGCCTGATACTGCTGTGGCCCAGTTATTGTTTATTTTCCAGTTCCATGTAAGGTCTACAGCGGTGTAGTTATCTGTATTGTAAGTGCTTGAATTTTCGGCTCTTAGCGTGGCAAAAATAGAATGCTGCTCACTTAATTGGTAATTCAGTTTAGTAAATAATTGTCTGTTTACTGAGTCGTAGCCAATAGTAGGGCGTGTTGCATTAGGTAAGTCGTAATCTATTTTTGTATAGCTGTAGCCAACTTCGCTGCTTAAGTCGTCCATTAGTTGCATCGAGAACAATAAATCACCGCCGGTTGTGGTAGTTTCACCTACCGAAACAAAGTCGTAATCTAAGCTTGTTGTTTGAAGCGCCGCAAATGCTTGTGACACTTCCCCGGCTAAGTAAAAGTTTAATGCAGGTATAAATTGTTCTACATGAGGGTTTAAGCTAATTACGGCCACATCATTCGCTTGCGTATTAAATGCAGAAACATCTAAAGACCACTCCGCCTTTGATATACGGTAGCCTAGCTCGTACGAGATATAATTTTCGGCTTTTACGTTATCGTTACCATTTAAAAATGTAGCTATATGGTATTGATCTATTTCAGCAATACCCGACTGCATGCCAATAACGTCTGAGATTTTTTGGCCATTTACTCTAAAGTTATCGTTAAATTCAATTAGAGTAGGAATACGCACGCTACGTGAAATTGAACCCCATGCTAGGTGTTCGCTATTTGGCTGATAGGTAAAGCGGGCAAGGGGTTGGTTTTCCCAACCGGTTAAATCGTTATGCTCTATTTTTGTGCCTACAATGAGGTTTAACGTATCTGGAATAACACTGTATTGCGCTTGCAGCATGGCACCGTATTGATGAAGGTCTTCTAGGTCTTTATCGCTATTAATAAAAATGCTGTCTTGAAAAGAAATATCATTAAATCGATAATTAAGCCCCCAATCTACTTGGAGTGCTCCGGTAATAAAGTTCATTTGATAATCAACGTCAATCGATTCAAAATCTTCATTTATATAGGGTTGTTCACCATGTTGTTTAAGCCACGACATTTGCAGCATTTGGTTTGCATTATCTGAAAGACGATGCTCAACACGGGTCATTATTCGCGTATCGCGCCTATCTGCAATAGTTGGAAATTGCTGACTGCGGTTAGACGCATCTACTACCCCAGTAAGGTTTTGGCCGTGCTCTGTGTGGGTATGATCCCCTTGCAGGAGGATTGACCACTCATCGCTTGGCGTAAAATCAGCTCTAAAGCCGACAGCGTGCTGTTTAGTAAAGTCATTAGGTTTAATGAGGCTGCCTTTTTTAGAAGGTGCGGTATTTTTAGTATTATAGTAGCCCCTGTAACTACCAATATCAGAAATATCACCACCATGGCGAAGGCTTATGTCGGCATTTATTTGATTACCTGTAATTGCTTTAGCGTAAGTGTTGCGTGTATCTAAGCTATTTTTAGTAATGATATTGATCACGCCGTTATTTGCGTTATTACCCCATAACAACCCGCCCTGACCACGAATAACCTCAATGCGTTCAATATCGTATAAAGGCACATGCAACGACTCCCAATACACAGCCGCAAATTTGGGGGTATATAGGCTTTGCCCATCTATCATTACTAATAATTTGCTGGAATACCGTGAAGCAACACCGCGTGCAGAAATAGCCCATTGATTGTTATCAAGTTGTCTTACGGTAAGGCCTGGCACCATTTTTAATGCCTCAGGAATAGAGGTAGCGCCCGAGCTTGTAATTTGCTCTTTGCTTAGCACATAAATAGAAGAGGCGGTGTTAAAGGCCGATTGTGCTCGTTTCATTGCAGAAGTTGCTTGAACATCCATTCCCATTAACGCGTCAAGGTCTAAGTCATCGTCGTTTAATGGTTCTGCAGCAAGTATTGGTGAGGCAATAATAAGTGAGCACAATAGCTTTTTAGGTATTTTCACCTAGGTTTCTCCACAGGGATCAAAAATCAAAAACAGGATATATTTTTGTAAAACATTTGTTACCACAAAATATTAGCATACTTTATATTGCTAAAAGTACACTTTATTAGGCTAACTAGCATAAATTACTAAGTAGTAAGGGTGTTTTAAAATTTAACGCTAAATTATTAAAGTTTTGTAGTTTTTAAATAAAATTAACAAATAAAGCTACAAAATCAAGTAATAAGGCAGTCTACATTAGGCGCTGCTTGTAAATTCGCTTATCTAATTTAGCTTGCTGGCTATATCATTAATTATTAGATGGTATGTAAAACGCAGCACACCTAAACACATGCATTAATAAGGTAAATTACTTATAGTTAGCTGGTTCATACAGGTAAAATAATTTACCCTAAGTGTATTAGTCACTTTTATATTATTTGTTTTTATGAGCCTTCTTTTTTCTATTGCGTTAGCAAGCCTTCCTGCTTTACCCGAACCCGTTGCAAACAATGCCGTAGCTAAGGTTACTGTTGAAAACCAACGCTATTTTTTGAGTTTTATGGGGCTTGGTAAAAACAAACAACACACAGATGTACACAATAAGGTATTTTCACTAAAACTGGGCGACAGCGCTTGGCAGCAACAAGCGAGTGTGCCTTCAAGTTTGCCATTAAAGGGGCGCTTAGCCAGTACTGCTGTTGGCTTAGGTGAATACGCTTATATTTTTGGTGGCTACACGGTAGATAGCGATCATACTGAAATTTCAAGCCCCGATGTGTACCGTTTCGATATAAAAAACAATACGTATAAACACCTTGCAAGCATGCCAGTACCAGTTGATGACAGCGTAGCGCTAAGCTACAAAGAGCGTTACATATACCTTATTAGCGGCTGGCATAACGATGGCAACGTAAATTTAGTACAGGTGTACGATACTAAAAACAATACATGGCAGCAGGCGTCGCCTTTTTTAGGTGAGCCTGTATTTGGCCAAGCGGCTGCTATTAGTGGTAACACCATTGTTATTTGCGATGGCGTTAAAACCCAAGCAAATCCAGATTCACGCCGCTCGTTTGCAGGTGTTGCGCAGTGTTTAAAAGGCACAATAAATGCCAACAATCCGCTAAAAATAGATTGGCGCACGTTACCTCATCCTACAGGTGAATCGCATTACCGCATGGCTGCTACTAGCTACAATAACAATATTTACATGATTGGCGGCTCTAATAACCCCTATAACTACGATGGGATTGGTTACAATAAACAGCCCGCCCCGGCGAGCAACCATGTGTGGCGTTTTAATATAAAGCAAAACACGTGGCAGGTATTACCTAATGTAGCTGTTGGCAGTATGGATCACCGTGGCCTACTTGAGCATAACGGGGCTTTATATCGTATTGGCGGCATGAATAATCAACAGCAAGTAATAAGCGATGTATTAGGGTACGAGGTAACACAGTGAATACACTTTATATTACCGGTGCAGGGGTAAGCGCTGCCAGTGGCATACCTACATTTAGAGGCGAAGATGGCTTTTGGACTATAGGCAGTAAAAACTATACGCCTATGGAAATGGCCACGCGTGCTATGTATCAAAACAATCCGCGCGAGTTTTTAGCCTGGTATTACAACCGTTTTGCTGCCTATCGTAACCATGGCCCGAATGAAGTACACCATTGGCTGAGCGATAAAAATTTAATAACCCAAAATATAGATGGTCTTGATGGCAAAGCCGGTAACAAAAATTACATTGCTATACACGGTAGGCTCGATCAAATGACGTTATTTCATGAGCAAGGCGAAGCCGTTAAACCGCTTATGACTCCGTGGGATAGTGTAGATGAAAGTCGCCTGCATGAGTCTCTTTTTGAGCTATTTAATATTCAAAACCAAACACCGGAGCTTAATCATTCGTTTAAGCCTTTTGTGTTGTTGTTCGATGAATTTTACACCGAGCTTTACAGAATAACCGAAGCACAACAGCGTATGCTCAACGCCGATAAAATTGTATTTATGGGCACCTCGTTTAGTGTAAATATCACCCAAATGGCATTAGAAATAGCCCGTAATTACGACATACCTGTAGAAGTGGTAGACCCTAACCCTGTTCACATAATGCACAGCAATGTAACGTACAAAAAAATGAATGCATTAGAATACATCCAATCTAATTAGAAAGTGCTATATTTTGAAGAGATTGCTAATGTTTTCTTAAAGATTACAATCTCTTTATATAATATTAACGAGTCAACAATGTTATTATTATCCTTATTATAACAATACTAAAGAGACTTGAATGAGCGACCTAACTGCAATAGCAAACTTGTCCATTTTACTTGTAGAGCCTTCAGAGGTTCAGCAAAAAATAATAATAAAATCGCTTGCAGAAAGTGGTGTTAAACAAGTAGAAACTGCGGCTACTCAAGCGCAGGTTTTATCGTTACTTGAAAGTTACCACCCAGACCTAGTAATAAGCTCGATGTACTTATCAGACGGCACAGCCGACTCATTATTGCAAAAAATAAGACTTAACCCCGCCACTGAACATCAACCTTTTATGCTTATATCGAGCGAGCGTAATAAAAAGTACCTTGAGCAACTACGCCAATCCGGTGTGTTGGCTATTTTACCTAAACCTTTTAGCGCAAAAGCCATTACTCGCGCACTCAAAGCAACCCTCGATATAATAAGCGAAGAAGAAGTAGATCTTGATCATTTTGATGTAACGCTACTTCGCGTACTTGTTGTAGACGACAGCCGCTTTGCTCGTAAACACATAATACGCGTACTTGCTGGCATGGGGATCCCCGAACCGGTAGAAGCCGAAAACGGAAAAGAAGCCATAGCGCACCTTAGTGAGCAATCGTTCGATTTAATCGTTACCGATTACAACATGCCAGAAATGGATGGCCGCGAGCTAACCGAAACAGTACGTGGCTCAAATGCTTACTCGCATATTCCTATTTTAATGGTGAGCTCAGAGGCAAACGACACTCACCTAGCTAATATTGCGCAAGCAGGAGTTGATGCCATTTGTGATAAACCGTTTGAACCGGCCACAGTGCGAGAATTACTTTATAAAATAATGTCTTAGTCTTTTAAAAAACGGCTAACAACAGCGGTAGTTAAATACATAACTACCGCTGTTTTGGCTTATTGGCTTATTGGCTTGGCACGTTATATAACTGAAACGCTACAAAACATAAAATAACCGCAATACAGCTATCAAATACGCGCCATCTAAACGGGGAGCTTAAAACCTTTTTTAATTTTGGCGCAAACAACACTAAGCTACTAAACCAAATAACAGAGGCCACACAAGCACCAATAGCAAAGTGCATAGGCGCGGGTTGTAATGCGCCAATGCTGCCAAGTAGTAATACGGTGTCTAAATAAACATGTGGATTTAGTAAGCTTATAGCAAAGGCCGCAAGGGCCGTTTTCCACCAGCTCACTTTTATTACCTGAGTTACTTTTAACCCCGATGTGCCTTTAATTGCGCTGCGCGCAGAGCCAAATGCTAAGTAAAGTAACATAGCTATACCACCCCAGGTTAACCACGGTAATAACCCCGGCAGCCATAGCTTTAACTCATTAGCGGCAAATACACCTACAATAATTAGCGTGGCGTCGCAAAGTATACAAACCGCAGCTAAAACAAAACGGTTAGCGCCCGCCATACATTGGCTTAAAATCCAAATATTTTGCGCCCCAATGGCAATAATTAAACTTAGCCCTAACATCACGCCCGACAAAAACGACATACTTCTAATCCACCCAAATAAAACCTGTTATCCAATGCCTTGCAGGGTAGGGGGTATTCTGTTACAAATCCAATGAATATATTTATTGTTATATGCGTAAAACTCATGATTGATTACCAGTTACTCAATGCGCTTAGTGCCGTTATAAGTGAAGGCGGATTTGAAAAGGCCTCAAAAAAATTATTTATTACCCAATCGGCGGTGAGTAGGCGTATTCATCAGCTTGAGGCCAAACTAGGCGAACCCGTATTAATAAGAACCCAGCCGCCATCGCCAACAGCATTAGGCAAGCGCTTACTTAATCATTTACAGCAAGTATTACAGCTAGAAGTGGCCCTTAATGTAGAGGCACTTAACGAGCATACAGATTTAAACACCCCGCTTAGCGTAAAGCTTGCTGCTAATGCGGATTCGCTTGCCACCTGGCTGCCCGAAGCACTCGCCGTATTAGATACAGAGCTTGCGTGCAAATTACGCTTTGAAGTCATTAGTGAAGATCAATCCATCGCCCATAAAAGAATGAAAGACGGCGAGGTTATGGTGTGTATTAGCTCATCCCCCGAGCCCGTTAATGGCGGACTAGTTAGCCCGCTTGGCGCCATACGCTACAAAGCCATTGCAAGCCCCGATTTTATAAAACAACATAAGCTTACTGAGCTTTCGCAATTAGCGCATTTACCGTGCTTGGTATTTAGTGAGTATGACAAGCTACAACACCAGTTTTTAGAAGATATTAATGGCTCAGCCCCACTGTTTACCCATATTTACCCTTCGTCAGAGGGATTTAAACAAGCCATGATAGCAGGCCTAGGTTATGGGCTATTACCTACATTACAGCTAGGAGACTCGCTGGCAAAAGGCGAGTTAGTCGATTTATTCCCAGAATATTATATTGATACACCTTTGTACTGGCACTATTGGCAAACCGAAAGCCCGCAGCTTAAAACGTTGCGTAAGTTTGCATTGCAAGTAGCAGGCAAACGGTTAGAGCCTATTAGCCCATAAAGGCTAAGCCTGCGTTTATAACTGCCCTAATCTGTAAATAAGCAGTGCTGTTTTAGCGGTGTTTTTATTAAGTGAGGTTAAATCGGCGGTTTCGTTTTTAGTGTGTGCGCCATTGCCCATTAGGCCTAGGCCATCAAGCGCCATATCAACATGGTTTGCAGCAAACGAAATATCAGCAGCACCGGCATTACGTGGGTTTGCAGCCTCCACTTTGTTATAGCCTAAGTCTTGGCTTGCTTGGCTATACAGTGCAAGCAGCTTTTTATTACCCTCAGTGAGCCCCATTGGTGGGTAGCCGTCTTCAAAAGTAAGCTCAGCTTGGCTGCCATTTAAGCTTTTAGCCACTATTTGCTGCATCACTTTTTTAGCGCCCTCTACCTGCTTTGGCGAAAGCGCCCGTAAATCACCCGCTACATGCACGGTTTGCGCAATTACGTTACTTTTACCAAACGCCGTGGCTGACGAGTTAGCACTGTTGTACTGTGCATCAGTACCGCCCACAATAAGCCCCGGGTTAAAGGTTAAATTAGGTTGTGTAGCTAGTTGCTCTCTAAAGTCATTTAAAATACGCGACGCCTCGTAAATAGCGCCATAGCCCACACTGTCACTAAATATTTGCGATGAATGTGCAGCATTGGCCGTTACATTTAACGTCCAGCCGGTATAACCACGGCGCGCCGCCATCGCGGTTTTAATATTGTTATCGCCGTTCTCAAAACCTAGCGCTACGTCAGCCCAAATTGCGCCATCAACAATGGCTTGTTTAGATAAGCTCAGTGGGCGACCGCTGCTTTCTTCATCGCCGGTAAGCAGTACTTTTACGCTTACGTTTTCAAGTAAATTAAGGGCTTGTAAGCTTTTAAGTGCGGTAATTATAATAGTGTTACCACCTTTCATGTCGGCTACACCTGGGCCACTGGCGGTGTGTTCATCAATTTGTTTATAGGTAGTAAAGTTATCGTGTTTAGCAAACACGGTATCAAGATGGCCGATCATCAGTATTTTTATTGCATCGGGGTTTTTACTTTTGTGCGCAGCTAATACATGCCCTGCGCGGTTAAAAGCGCTGCCATCTAGCCACTCAACCTTAAAACCAATGGCTTTTAGTTGCTCGCTTGCAAGCGCGCCCACCTTTTTTACGCCTTCAATATTAAGCGAACCGCTATTAATGTTTACCGCTTGTTTTATCTCTTCAAGCGCTTGCGGCATGTTCTGCTTAACTTGTTTTACTATTTCACGCTCGTTTTTATTAAGCGCCGCGTGGCTTGTAAACGGTAGGGTACTCGCAAGGATAAAAATAAGTGCTTGGCTAAATTTTAAAAGTGACATAACAGCCTAATAATTGAAAAGTAGTTCAGCTAATATGAAGTAAAAATACAAAGGGTTCAATAGAAGTAGATTGTGATTTTTAACTAATTTTATAAACAACAACGAGTTACAAGATTAAGGGTTAAAGGGGGTATGCGTTACTGGTTTAAACGCAGGTGTTTAAAATATGATTTGTTAATTAATAATTAATAATTAATAATTAATAATTAATAATTATTAATTAATAATCAACTAATACAACTACACAGCTATATGTCTGATATTACTGATCTCCACCATTTTGGGGTTTTGCTACATTTAGGAAAGGTAAGGTGAAGCTAACTATTTGTTTACAGGTATTTATTTTATAGCTAGGATAAAATCACTTTAATATAGGGGCATTTTTCGGTTTGTAAAACGAAAAATGCCTTAGACTAAGTTGTTATGTCTCAGGGAATCCAATGCACATATATGAGCACCTAACTCGAAGAGAAACCGAGGTATCAACCCTTTCAAATAAAGAGCTTAAAAATATTCTTGAATTTCAAAATAGAGCGAAAGACTTTGATACAGCAATGAAAAAGTATCACAAAGGCGCTATGTCCAAACATTTGATAACGTCAGACCAAGATTTAAAAAAACAATCTTTTGAGGCAAGCACTCCCGAATTAGACCATGTTCAAGCGTTAGCGATAAAATTTAGATTTTTTTACGCAAATAAAGAACCTACTCAATTCGAAAAAATTGCTAATATTTTACGCAAACATGCAAAAGATTCATGGGCGGCTAGCTATATTGATGTTGTTAAAAATCAATATAAAGAAATTATGAAATCCTCAGATACTAGTAGTGAATTTGATTCACCTATACCAAATAGAGAAATAATCAATTTGTGGTTTAATTCTCACTTCTTTCATTCTGACTTAGATAAAAGAGAAAAGTTGGAATTATTACATGATGATATTTCGAAAAAAGTTTCTCTATTTCAGTTGTATGTATCTATTATCGGTGTATCAACCCAAATAAGATCTTTATATTCAATAGTCCATAAACTTGATAGTCACAATCTTATTATTTGTACTCCTGAACATGATTTTTCTAAACACAAAGCTCTATAGACATAACAAGCAAATCAGCAAGGACTTTGCTCCTCACCCGTTTTAGTGGACACCTCCTCATCACTTTGAGGAGGCTAAAATGCCTAGATATACCCAACCTAGAAAGACATGGTTTTACCCCGTTAATTTCAAAATCAAAGCAGCCAAGCTAAGCTTACGAGATGATATCATGTCAAAGGGCGCTCCCGAGGCGCTTAATATTCATCCTTTTATGCTCAGTCGTTCGCGACAAGAATATCGAGAAGGTAAATTTAAAAAGCTACTGTGCCAATGGAGAATACATTGTAGTGAGTGATCCATAATAAAACCCATTAAACTATTTACCACTTATAGTGTTCACTTTGATAGGCTAAGCTTCAGGCTTTTGTTTGTATAAAAAGCAAAATATTACATGACAGTGCATAAACAACTGGCATACTTGTCACCTTTATTTTTTACAGGGAAGTTAAATGAACTTAAATCAAATTACATTACCCGTTACGGATATGGAAATTTCGACTAAATTTTATCGCGACTTAGGTTTTACCCAAATTGTAGATACCCCACATTATGCTCGCTTTGAATGCCCAGATGGGGATTCAACTTTCTCATTGTCTTTAGATCGAGGTGAGTTTGATTGTGGCACGGTAATATATTTTGAACATGAACAATTAGATGAACTGGTTGAGGCTTTAAAAGTTAAAGGTTTTGTATTTATACAAGAACCTACAGACCAGAGTTATTTATGGCGAGAGGCCGTACTGCATGATCCGTCAGGTCATAAAATTAAGCTATATTGGGCTGGTGAAAATAGGATTAATCCACCTTGGCGTGTAGAAGTACGCAGCTAATCAGACCTTTAATTATGCAGTGTTCAACCTTACGCTATTAAAATCTAACCTCAAAATACAAACAACCATCAGGTTTAACGCTATTGGCATTAAACCTGGCAGCTCAAATTTAACCAATCAGCGTTAATTAGTCGGCATTAAATATATCTCGCGCACGTTGTTGCGCTGGTTTGCTTCATCAAAAAATGGGGTGTAGGGGCTATGGTGGTACAGCGGCCATTCTACACACCATTTCCTCAACTAAGTTTTGCCCAAACCCGTAAGCAAACCATTTAGTTGCACCGTAAATAGAGCCTTTAATAGGCTTACGGCCGACAGCTGGGCTGGTTAATATAAAGTGGCTTTTGTTTTAGCCCGCATGTCTATTTAGAAATTTGCTACCACAACAAAGTGATGCACAGTATCCTGTACATGTAATAATTTTCCAGTTAAACTTGTCTTATATAATGTACAAGTGAGGTGCAAAATGAGAATAGTGTCTTTTACCGAAGCCCGAAATAGTCTAAAAGCCGTTTTGGATAATGTAATTAATGATGCAGATACGACAGTAATCACTCGTCGTGACACTGAAGATGCGGTTGTAATGTCATTAGATTACTACAACAGCCTTATGGAAACTGTTCATTTACTTCGCTCTCCAGCGAACGCTGAACATTTAAACCGTTCAATTGCGCAGTATAAAGCGGGCAAAACGACTCCACGAGAACTTATTGATGAGTAGCAGGTTATTATCATGGACTGATGAAGCTTGGAATAGTTACGTCTACTGGCAGACTCAAGATAAGAAAACCTTGAAACGTATAAATAAGCTAATTGTCGATGTTAAGCGTTCTCCATTTGATGGGATTGGAAAACCGGAACCCCTCAAAGAAAATCTTTCAGGCTTTTGGTCTCGTAGAATAGATGATACAAATCGTTTGGTATATGCCGTGGATGATACAGCAATTACAGTTATCTCGTGCCGTTACCATTACTAAATAAACAAGACATCCATCTTAAATTATTCATACTATCCAGCCAGTAGTTATCAAAAACAACCATCAGGTTTAACGCCATTGGCATTAAACCTGACAGCTCAAATTTAACCAAACAGCGTTAATTAGTTGGCATTAAATAAATCTCGCGCACGTTGTTGCGCTGGTTTGCTTCAATGGCAAACAATACGGCGTCGGCTACATCTTGTGGGTCGAGTTTGTCGGGCTTTGCTTCATCAAAAAATGGGGTGTTTACCATGCCAGGGGCTATGGTGGTACAGCGGCCGTTCCACTCGCTCATTTCCTCAGCTAAGTTTTGGCCAAACCCGTAAGCAAACCATTTAGTTGCGCCATAAATAGAGCCTTTTATTGGCTTACGGCCAGCGGCTGAGCTGGTTAATATAAAGTGGCCTTTGTTTTGGCGTAAATGAGGCAGGGTTGCTTTTGCCGTCCACAGCAGGGCTTTAATGTTTATGTCTATCATGGTTGACCATTCATCGGGGTCGCCTTTTTCAGTGCCTGCGGTTGAAACGCCCATACCCGCGTTGGCGAATGCGGCATCTAGTCGGCCAAATTTTTTAAGCCCTTTTGTTACTACGTTTTCAAGTTCGGTAAAGTCGGTGGCATCTGCGGGTACACTCAGTGCGTTATCTTCACCTAGCGACTCAACTAGTTCAGCTAATTTATCTTCACTTCTGGCGGTAAGAATGACTTTATGGCCGTTATTAACCAATGTTTTTGCACTCGCTTCACCTATGCCACTAGAGGCACCTGTAATTAGAACTACTTTTTCTTTCGCCATGATTATTTCTCCTATGTTTACATATTCAAAATGATAAGAACGGTTTAACTAATACGTGCTATTGACTGTACCAGTTCTGGGTTAACGGGGCTTGAATGCAGGTCACTTTTCGAATGAATTATTTGGATGATGTTAGGTGAGTGGCTTTAATGGGTTTTTGCAAAGGTGGAGTGTTCGTTTTTGTTATACTTTTTATAAAAAAAGCGCACCTTAAAGTGCGCTATACGTTTATTGTGTTATGTCAAAGCTAACTGAAAGGTCCTCAGTTTGCGGTACACTAATTTGCTTAAGTTGATAAACAGTGAAATCAGTATCTTCTAGCTCTGCATCGTCTATATGTGCGGTGCAGGTATAGCCAAGTTGGTAGTCTCCCGGTGTAATGAAAGCAAGCTCAAACTCATATTGGTTATCGTCTTGATCAAATACAACATTTGCGGTCGCAAGTGGGGCATCTTCTGGGGTTTGCTCATCTATTTCGTATATATCTTTAGGTGTTTGAGCATCTGATGAATATAAATATACGGCGTGTCCAAACGTTGAATCTGCAGCAGCAGTGGCGATATTATCTGTTTCACAGTTATTAATAAGCGCTTGGCTTACTGTGCCTTCAATTTCTTGTGACTCAGAAAGATTTTGTAATCGTACGCCTCTAGGTTTTAAAAAGATCTCCTCATTATTTTGGGGATCGACCAGCGATTTTTTTAGGTCAAATTCTAAAACAAAGTCGTTATCAGTTTGGTTAAGTGTAAAGCCATCGAGTTGTATTTCGCCTACACCATCATTCCCTTTTCTTTTTACCACGAGCGGAGCAATGCTGTCGTCTTCGTATACTACGTGAGATGTAAAACTAAGGTTATTAGTATCGCCATTTATAACCTGAGCGCGGATCCACGAGTATTCGCCTGCTGGCACTTCTTGATCGTCAAGCAGCTCAAAAACATCGTCCCCGGTGTAATCGAGCAAATTAACCATTTGTGGTTGAGATGCGTCAGCTTCACTTCGGGTTTCAAAACTAAATTCTTCATCGCCTTGTGTTTTAATAGTGATTGAATCAAACACGACGTTAACCGCTTTTAAACCACTAACCGGCGCATCTGACACACCAAGGCTAAAGGTTGATTTGTCGCTAGATTGTGGCGGTGTTGTGTCATTGTCATCACTTGAAGAGCCACACCCGGCTAATGCAAAAAGAACGGCGCTGCTGACTAATGTTGATTTAAAATTCATGATTTACTCCTTTAGTTTATAAAGCGGATTGTAGAAGAGCTAAGCTGAATTTAGATTGAACTGGTTTTTAGAATAGTTACTTGAAATTAATCTTTATTTTACTTTGCGCATTTTTGAACAAAAATATGTACGCCATAGGTTAACTAGTTTGTGAGCACTAAGGTTTTAAGCGTGAAAATTTAAGCGAAAAAAAGAAAAACTTTGCCCAATTAATTTGCTGATATAGGCACACCTTCCACTTATTTTAATGCTATCGCTTTAAAATTTTTACTATATACTCCCGCCACTTCTTTTGAAGTGTATAGATTTAATTCTTGCTGATAATCAGCTCATAGTTGGAATATGTATGAAAGATAAACTTATTGTGTTTTGGCAAAGCCATTCAGAAACTATCATCACTTTAGGTTACAAAGTGGTATTAGCTTTGGCTATTTTAGTTGCGAGCGCGCTTATTGCACGCTCGGTTAAAAAAGCGATTAAAAATTCTAAGTCGCCATTAAAAAAAGTAGACGAAACGCTACTGCCGCTTTTATCGAGCATTGCGGGGTATTTAGTTTACATAATTGCTGGGCTGTTTATTTTAGATATTTTTGGCGTTAATACGGCAAGTTTAATAGCGCTAATGGGCGCGGCGGGTTTAGCGATTGGTTTGGCGCTTAAAAACACCTTAAGTAATATTGCAGCAGGCATTATGCTACTCATACTTAGGCCATTTAAAATAGGCGATTTTGTAGATGCGAGCGGTACGCTTGGCACAGTGAACGAAATAAACTTATTTACGACCATTTTTAAAACCACCGACGGCCTTTATATCGCATCGCCTAACGGTAAAGTGTGGGGCGGCAACATTAAAAACTTTACCCGCAACGGTAAAAGGCGCATGGATATAGTGGTGGGAATTTCGTACGCCGACTCTATTGATGTTGGCTTAAATGTACTTAAAGAAGTTGCCGAATCAGAAAGCCGATTACTCGCAGAGCCAGCACCTAAAGTAATGGTTACCTCAATAGGCGAAAGCGCAGTAAATATTCAATTACGTGCATGGGCTGTAAATGGCGATTACTGGCAAACCGTGTGGGATTTAAATAAACGCGTTAAAGAGGCCATAGAAGGCGCGGGGCTGAGTATTCCGTTTCCGCAGCGAACACTACATATATCTGAGTCGATGGCATCGGCAGTAACGGTTAATAACGGTAAATAAAACCTTTAAACACTATTAGCATAAGCACAAATAAAAATAGCGAGCCAAGGCTCGCTATTTTTGTATCAGCTTTTTGCTGACGAGTATTAACCTTCTAATTGAAAGTCGTACACTGAGCCTAAGTTAAGCAGTTGGGTGAGTTCATCCAGTGCTTGGTAGCTTTCGGTGAGTAGGGCTGAATCGGCAAAGTCGCTTGCACCTAACTTATCGCGGTAGTTTCGTTTTGCCCAGTCACAAAGCTGAGTGTATTTAGTATCGGTTAAAATAACCTCTGGGTTTACCGCAGCAAGTTCTTGCTCGTTAAGAGCTACACGTAAACGCAGGCAGGCAGGGCCGCCGCCATTTTGCATACTTTGGCGCAGGTCAAAAAACTGCACTTGGTTTACTGGGTTATCGGCTAAAATCATTTCTTCAATGTAGGCGTTTACTGCGCTGTTACGTTGGCACTCTTGTGGCGCTACTAATAGCATTGAGCCATCATCTAGGCTTACTAATTGGCTATTAAACAAGTAACTGCTTACTGCATCGCTAATGCTTACTTTATCGGTAGGTACTTCAATTATGTATAGCTGTTTACTGCCGGTGTAGGCATCGCGAATTTCTTGCAGGGCATCGTGTTGGTTTAAAAATGCTTGCTGGTGGCAAAGCAATACGTTTGCGTTACCTACTGCAATTACATCGTTATGAAACACGCCTTGGTCTATAACATCTGGATTTTGCTGCAGTAAAATTTGGCTCGATTCTTTTAAATTATGTAATCGGCAAATGGCTTCTGAGGCTTCTAGTGTTTGCCTTGCAGGAAACTTAGCCGGTTTTGGTAATTGGCTGTTAAAGGCACTTGCACCAAATACAAACATTTCTAGGCCTTGCTCGCCGTGGCTGTCGCAAAGGCGGGTGTGGTTAGCCGCGCCTTCGTCGCCAAAAAAGCCCTGATCGGGTAAATGCGTGTGATGTGCAAAGTAGCTATCGTTATTAAACATGGCTTTTAGTAAGCGGGTAGTTGTAGCAGGCTCTAGCGAGCGATGAAACTTATTGTTTAAATTAGCTGAGGTAAAATGCACTTTGCCATCGAGGGTATCTGGCGATGGAGAAACAGTAGCGGCATTGGCGGTCCACATTGCAGAGGCCGAATAACACGCGCGCAATAAAATAGGGTCTGCTTTAAATGCTTTATGAATAACTTGCGAGTCGTTGCCGGTAAAACCTAGGCGACGTAGTACGTTTAAATCGGGGCGTGCGTGGGGCGCAAACACACCTTGTGTTAGGCCTTTGTCGTGCATGGCTTTCATTTTTTCAAGGCCCTGTAACACAGCTTCTTGAGGGTTTGAAAAACTTGCCGCATTATTTAACGAGGCAACGTTACCATACGATAAACCCGCATAGTTGTGAGTAGGGCCAACTAAGCCATCAAAATTTACTTCTAAGGCGTGCATACACGTTCCAATCATATTGTTTTTAGTTACTTAACAATACAACGCAATGGCCGCGCTTGCAAAGCCTATAAATACGAAATTTATCGGCTGTAAACTCGCTCTTTATCGCACGTAGTATGGGTATTGCTGGGATCGTTTACCTGCCATACGCTAATGTCTAAACGCCATAGTAGGTAAAGGGTGTGGTATAGGTTAGCCATGGTATTTTCCTTGAAAGTTTCACTGAACACATCTGTACTTTGAAAGAATTATGCCAACTGTTAATTGAATATTTTATGAATACAAATCAGATATTTATTAAAACACTAAAAATAACTTTTGAGCGCTTAGCACCACTTTGGGGCTAAAAGGCTTAAAAGTTGCACCAAAAAGCCACGCAGCGGGTGCGTGGCGTATGGTTTATACGCTGTATTTAGCGCCCTACTTTACCCTTTACTAGTGGGTCGAACGACAGCACACTAAATTTTCCTTGGCTGGCATTTTTACCGTTATTTAATACTGGCGAGCGATGTAGCTCATCTACGGTAAAATATATTTTATGATCGGCGCCATAACTAAAGCCATCAGGCCAGCTTAAGCGCTCGTCTTTATATAATACGTGGTATTTACCGCTTGGTTTTACTACACCAATTGCGCCGTTGGTTATGTCGGTAACATACACATTACCGCCGCCATCAACAATAATGCCATCTGAAATTGGTTTAGTGCCGTAACGCGTTACTTTACTTTCAAGGGCGCTTGCGCTCAGGCTTTTATTGTTAATATCGCTTGTGGCAATACGGTAAACCGATGTGCCAGACATAGAGCCAAAGTAAAGCCACTGTTCGCTTGGGTCGAGTGTGATTGGGTTTACGCCTAAACGTGCTGGTTGGCCGCCTAGTTTCATGGTGCGCCCTTCAATGACCATGTCGATGTTTTCGGCTGTGGTGTATGGGCTATTTTGTAAGACTCTGCGCGCCTCACCTGTTTTTAAATTTACGGTAATAATAGCGGCTTGGCTGCCTTGTGCGGTGTCGGCAATGTATACAACGCCGTGTTTATTATCGATAACTAAATCGTTTAAAAACGAGGTGTCGGTAATGGTGGGTTTAGCTAAATAAATTATTTTATGCAGCTGCTCTTTGTTGGTATCCCATCCGACTAAACGCCCAGCATGATCAGGGCCTGATGTATCAAGCATCCATAACACGCCATCGGCAGATACATTTATGCCAAGTACGTCGTAAAAGCCTTTGCCGTTTTTGTACGCGTATGCCCATTCTTCATTAGGGTAGGGTTTGGTGGTGCCATCGCTTAATAGCTCCATAATTTTTTGTTTTTGGCCGTAAAAACCATGTACCGATAAAAACTTACGACCCGATGGCGTAATAGCAATATTACCTGGTGGGTGTTGTGCATCAAATGTAGCAACTGTTTTTAAATCGGTGTGCGTAGGTTGGGAATTCGCAAACACACTGCTGGTTAAAAACGCAGTGCTACAGGCTGCAACTAAAAGTAATTTTTTAATCTGATTCATGGTTAAAAGCCTTCTAAAACAAGTTTACCGCGTGAGGTGTGCGATTCTAAAATTTGATGCGCTTTATATAAATTAGCGGCGTTAATTAATCCTAAATTTTGCCCAAGCGTGGTTTTAAGTGTACCTGCGTCTATCAGCTCGCTAATTTCATTAAGTAAGGTGTGCTGCGCTGTTATATCGGCGGTAGTAAATAGCGAGCGGGTGAACATAAACTCCCAATGCACCGATATACACTTACGCTTAAATTTTAAAATATCGAACGATGTAGGGTCATCTATTAGCGCAAATTTACCTTGCGGTTTAATACACTCAACTATTTGATCTTGGTATTGGTCGGTATGGGTTAAGCTAATAACGTAATCAAACTCAGCTAAACCAAGCTCTAGGCGCTGCTCGTTTAAATTTTTAGTATGATCGAGCACGTGATCCGCTCCTAACTCTTTAAGCCAAGTTACGCTTTGCTCGCGCGATGCAGTACCTACCACCTTTAGCCCAGTAAGTTGCTTGGCAAGCTGTACTAAAATAGATCCAACGCCACCTGCGGCGCCAATAACTAAAATAGATTGCTGAGTATTTTGCTTATTTTTAGGCACTTGTAAGCGCTCAAACAGCATTTCGTAGGCGGTAATACTGGTTAGCGGCAGCGCTGCGGCTTGTGCGTCGGTTAATGTTTTAGGCGCACGGCCTACAATACGCTCGTCAACTAATTGAAATTGCGCATTACTGCCTTGGCGCGATAAATCGCCAGCGTAAAATACACGATCTCCCACATTAAATAACGATACCGACTCGCCAACGGCTTTTACAACGCCTACGCCGTCCCAGCCTAATACTTTGTAGCCTTGCTCTGGCGCTACATTTGCACGTATTTTTGTATCTACAGGGTTTACCGAAATAGCCTTTACTTCAATAAGTAGGTCGTGCCCGCTGGCAGTTGGAGTATCAAGCTCAATTGTTTGTATAGAGCTTGCTGTAAGCGTTTTAGTGTTTTTGGTGTAGCCAAATGCTTTCATGTGCGTTCCTGATGATTTTAACCAAGTGTTTTTAACTTATAAGCACTATAGCTCAGTTGAAAAATAGAAAAAGACATGAAAAACTAAAGCACTTTCAAATTTTAATTGAAAATATGCGATCATTTAACGATATTCAAACTTTTATAGATGTAGCTAGTTGCGCCAGTATTTCTGAAGCTGCACGGCAAAACGAGCAAACTCCAGCGGCGGTAAGTGCTGCTATTAAACGCCTAGAAAAAGACTTAGGAAACGTGCTGTTTATTCGCTCTACCCGCAGCTTACGCTTAAGTGTGGCAGGGGAGCAGTTTTTAAGTTACGCCAAAGACTCCCTTTCACTTATTCAACAAGGGGTAGCTGCAGTACAAACCGCAGTGGGCGAAGTAACGGGAACGCTACAGGTATCGGCCCCGTGCGACTTAGGGCGCAATAAACTAAGTGAATGGCTTAATGAGTTTTTAGCACACTACCCGCATGTAAAACTTAAACTGCACTTAAGTGACGAAGTAAGCGACATTTACAGCCAATCAATTGATATCGCACTGCGCTTTGGTGTACCAAAAGATTCGCAGTTAATTGCAGCGCCACTTTTTTTAAATAATGCGCGTATTTTAGTGGCCTCTGCTGAATATGTAGCAAACAATGGATTGCTTACACATCCACTTAACTTAACGCAGCACACCACCATTACCTTTATGCGCTTTGGCGAGGTGTTTAAAGAGTGGCGATTTTATAAAAATGGCGCAGTGCAAAAAGTGCAGCTAAATTGCCAACACATAGTTAACGATGGCGAAATGGTTAGGCGCTGGGCGCTAGAGGGCAAAGGCATTGCGTATAAGTCGTACTTAGATGTAATTGATGATTTAGCAAGCGGGCAACTCGTTCATTTATGCCCCGAGTGGCAAAGCGATCCGCTACCGCTTTATATGATGTACGCCGATCGGCGCCAAATGACCCCGGTGATCAGCGCATTTAGGGCGTTTATTCAACAAAAAATAACCGCGTTAGTTGGCTAACTCATCATCGTTTTTAGTTGTTAAATCGCTTATTACTAAATCAAGCAGCTGCATTAGCTGTTTGGCTTGTGTGGGATCTACACTTTCAAACTTACATAATATATTTTTTGGAATATCAGCGGCTTCGTTTTTAAGGGCTTGCCCACTTTGGGTAAGCTGAATTAGGCGCTTACGCTTATCGTGCTCATCTTTAATAACAGCCAGCAGAGACTTTTCGGTCATTTTTTTGAGTATTTGGGTCATAGCGCCGCCATCAATAGCGGTTTTATCTATTAGCTGCGCTATGGTTATTTTGTCTTGCTCCCACAGCGCCATCATTACTACATACTGCGGATACGTTAAATTAAGTGCAGCTAAAGGCTCACGGTAAGCACGTGCAATGCTATTTGATGCCATATATAACCTATGACAAAGCTGATTTTTTAATTTTAATTGCTCAAATGACATACCCAACTCCTAGTGCGTTAATACCTTCAACTCAAAAAACATTTTAATTTGCATGCAAAGTATTTGCAATCTCTAATTACTTGACCTATTATTTTGCATGCAAACTAAATTAATTAATAAACTTTGGAGTTCACTATGAATGTATTACAAAACGTTGCCTACACAGCAAAAGCAACTGCAACCGGTGGCCGTGAAGGTGTAGCTAAATCAGACGATGGCCGTTTAGATGTAAACTTATCAACCCCAAAAGGGCTAGGTGGTGACGACGGACAAGGCACAAACCCAGAGCAATTATTTGCAGCTGGTTATGCAGCGTGCTTTATTGGTGCACTAAAATTTGTAGCCGGTAGCGAAAAAATTGCGCTACCAAGTGATACACACATTAACTCTGAAGTATCTATTGGCGCGATTGAAGGCGGTTTTGGCATTGCAGTTAAATTAGCTGTATCACTCGGTGATATGGATAAAACAGCAGCGCAAGAGCTGGTAAATAAAGCACACCAAGTATGCCCATACTCAAACGCAACACGCGGTAATATTGAAGTTGAGCTTTCGGTTATTTAATTAACAGATCACTTAGCATTGTAATAGCCCAGTGGTTTGCCACTGGGCTTTTTTGTATGCAAAGTTTATTAAAAAATAACGTTATAAATATATGAAAACAGCATGATTAAATTAACCCATATACCAGCAACTGACACAGCTGTATTTGTCTTGTAGTGATTAAGTAAGCAGCTCTTTAATGCTGAAAAATGTTGGGAGGATGAAAAGGGTTAAGGCGTTCTGCAAGAACGCCGATAGAGGGCAAACTTTATCGTTTGTATCGGGTGTATTGGGTGTGCTTACAACCCTAATTCCGATAACCCTGGGTGATCGTCGGGGCGGCGCCCTTGGGGCCAGTGAAATTTGCGCTCTGATTCTTTGATGGGTAAGTCGTTGATGCATGCGAAGCGGTTTTGCATTAAGCCGTTTTCATCGAATTCCCAGTTTTCGTTGCCGTAGGAGCGAAACCAGTTGCCGCTGTCGTCGTGCCACTCATACGCGTAACGCACGGCAATACGATTTTCAGTGAAAGCCCATAACTCTTTTATCAGCCTATATTCCAATTCTTTTTCCCATTTTCCCGTTAAAAATGCAGCGGCTTCCTCACGGCTGTTCACGAAAGAGCTGCGATTACGCCATTTGGTATCCACTGTATAAGCAAGTGATACCTTTTCAGCGTTACGGCTGTTCCAACCATCTTCTGCTAGACGCACTTTTTCGATGGCGCTTTCGCGGGTAAAAGGGGGCAGTGGTGGGCGTGTACTCATGTTTAAATCCTCTTTGGGTAAAGTAACGTTGAATAACTTGTATAGGTTTCATCAATAAGTGACTTTGAATATTAGCCTGATTAATTGAGCTACAAATCTAATATAACAGTGTCGCAATCTTTCGCTGGCACAGCGCAGCATAACAATACGTCTGATGCGTCAATATGCGCACTTGGCTTGGTGCGATACGTTACAGCACCACTTTTTAGTTTAACCGCACATGAGCCACATTGGCCGCTGCGGCAACTGTATGGTGGCGTAAGTCCTTTGCTTTCGGCTACGTCGAGCAGGGGCTTGTCACCCTTGTACCAGCTTTGTTCAATACCTGAGTGGGCAAACTTTATCACAGCAGATTTAGCCTCTAGCTCAGCGTGGTTGCTGGTATCTGTTGATTGACGGGCTAAAGATGATGGCCCAAACGCTTCGGCATGAATATCTTCATCTTTTACCCCAATGCCGATCAGTAAGTCATACATACTTTGCATAAAACCTTGGGGGCCACACAGATAAAAGTCTTTGTCGAACAGCGATGGGAAATCGACGCTATGCTCTGTGACCATTGCATTAAGTACGTCCATTACCAAGCTTTGGCTAATTCGCCCTTGAGAAGTGTAATCGTTCGACATAGTAGCGTTATCTGTTTGATTGTTGTGCGCCTGACTTAATACAGAATAATACTGAATACGCCCAGCGCTGCGCTTTGCAATGTTGCTCAGTTCTGCATAGAAAGCGCGTTGCTGCCTATTTTTGGCCGCTTGAATAACTGCCATTGGGCGGATATAGCGAGTGCGTATACCTTCATTAAGTGCATCATTTGCCATGGCCACCATTGGCGTTATGCCCACACCTGCACCTATTAAAATGGCTGGGCGTTGTTGTGTGTTATCGATAAAGAAATGGCCGCTTGGTGCTTTAACCTGTATTTCACTGCCAATCGATATTCGAGAATGCAAGGTACTTGATATCACACCATACTCTTCACGTTTTACTGAAATACGATAACCACTTTGCGTTGGGGCACTGGATACAGTGTAATTGCGCACAAGCCAGTTTTCAGTATTTTGCTGTTTAATACGCAGGGTTAAATGTTGCCCAGGGGAAAATGGCAGTACAGGAGCATCATCTTTTGGCTGTAAATAAAATGAGCGGATTGTACTGCTCTCGTCTTCGATTTTACTGACGGTAAATGCGCGCCACTGGTTGCGTTTAGCTTGTGCTTTAACGATTGCTTCTGCCTGTGACCAAGTACCCGTTGCTTGAGAATTGGGAGAGTAGCTATCGAATTGAGCGCGAAATGGAAGTGCCGCTTTTAATGTCACCCCTTGGGTTAGGGTAAATTGCCAGCCGCGCTGTGCACCTTGAAACCCTTTGATTATCGGTGAGTCACTCGCCAGCAAGGTAACCGTGCCGGTTAACATGAAAACATCGCCGCTGGTAAAATCAACAAACAGTAAACCCGCTTTGGGGTTTAATACGAAATTACCCAGCGTATTGAAGAAGTTATTTCCTGCATAATCAGGAATGGTGAGGGTGTTTTCGTCAACCTTTATAAAACCTGGCATGCCACCACGGTGTGACACATCAACCCCCATAGCATTATGGGCAGATAGCTGACGGTTTACTTCGTTTGAAGGTTCGTTATCCGCAGAACTGGCAACAAAAAACGTATCCGCTTGGCGGATGAATGCCTTTAGGCTATCACTTAGTTCAAAAAACGTTTCAGCGCGCGGAGCTTTGTATGGCGCATCTGGCGAACGGACAAAATGAAGGTTGCGAGTTTGAATATATTGCGGACAATTGCCAAAAGATTGCTCAACTTCTAGGGTAAATTGGTGACTCGCTGCGCTAGTAACACAAGCGTTGACGCGGTTTCTACGCCGGGTCGACATTTCCAGTCCCAATAAACCCAATCGAGCACCTTGTGTGATTGCTGTAGCTAATGGGTCACCTGATAAAATTGGGGTGTTTACTGTGAGCTGAGTCGGGGAAGGGGACTGCACGAAGCCCGGCTTTCCAGGTAAAATTGACGCCCAAAGTTGCCCCTTATCTGCTGTACTACCCAGCACCATAAACGGCAGTTGTTGGAAAAACTGCCTATGCTGAACTGGCATAAATTCGCGGATCGCGCGGCGGCCAATAGTACGCATTTTTTCGTAACTTCCGGCACGTCTTTGCATTTGCTGTTCACCTTCGTGAAAAGCACTTGAAGTAATGTGTGTGTTCATAATGACTCCATGAGCGCAGTGCGCCGGAAAAGCATTTGCCAAAAATATTAAACTGGTGATGCAAAAGAATGTCGGGCTTGAACCTATTCATTGAAAGGCAGAGCCGCTAAAAAAACACTTACTTTACCAGTCCCGCTTTTGTAGCCTGCATAGGAACGAAACCGCTTAACCCTTCTACGTTAGATAACCAGCGACGTATATTTGGATATGGGTCAAGAGATACATCACCCTCGGGAGCGTGGGCGACATAGCTGTATATCGCAAAATCAGCCAAGCTCACTTTATTTGCCACTAAGAAGTCATTGCCATTGAGTTGCTGTTCCAGTTTTGTTAGGGCTTTTGCTGCTGTTTCTTTAGCGAAAACAGGGTCAACCGGCGAGTTGAAAACATTAATTAACCTCGCTGCACCAGGGCCGTAGGATATCTCTCCTGCTGACATGGCAAGGAAACGATGCATCTCAGCTTCGTTGGCAAGATCTTGCGGAATATATGAAGGGGCATATTTGCGTGCCAAATAAATCAGGATTGATATTGAATCGTGAATTACCACGTCGGAATCTTCAATTACTGGTACTACACCTAATGGATTGAGAGCCAAAAAGGGGGCTTGTTTATGCTCCCCAGCGGGTAAGTCTACATAAATAACTTCATGGGCTATGCCTGCAACACTTGCAAATAACTCTACTCGGTGGGCATGGCCGGATAATGGAAAACCGTGAATTTTAATGGCGTTTGACATGATATTTACCTTATTTAATCGTTAACTGATGACTTTTGCTGTTAGCCACTGACCTGTTGTGGCATGGGTAAATATTAGGCGTTGCGTTTCTTATGAACAATATGTTGATTTATAGAATCACTATGTACAAAATATTCATAAATTGGGCGAAGCATTACACGGAGCAATATAAGGAGCTCTTATGGATACACTTGACGGCATGCGCACGTTTATTGCGGTGGCAAAGCAAAAATCTTTTACAGGTGGTGCCAAGCAATTAGGCATAAGCACTAAACTGGCGAGTAAATACATTGCTCAGCTGGAGCAAAAACACGCTGCTTTGTTGTTCCACCGTACTACGCGCAGTGTTACGTTGACCGAAACTGGGCAGGCGTATTTTGTGCGATGCGTTCCTTTGCTGGAACAATTTGAAGAGCTAGAAGATGTCATTCAGCATCGGCAGTCTGATCTGTCTGGCACGGTTCGCTTAACCGCACCTACCGCATTTGGCAGTACTAAATTAGTCGATGCACTGGCCCCATTTTTAGCCAAGCATCCGAAAATTAATGTTGAGTTGAACCTGTCTGATCAGTATGTGGCTATCATCGATGAAGGTGTGGATGTTGCTGTGAGGTTTGGGCCGTTGAAGGATTCAACGCTGATCGCTAAAAGATTAATGGATATGCGTATTGTTTTTTTTGCCTCTCCTGAGTATTTAAAGCGCAATGGCAAACCAAGGCATCCCCGTGCGCTGGCGACACACAATTGTTTATTGCAAACTTCTCAAAACGACCCTGAAAACTGGAAGTTCAAGGAAGATGGCAATACGTTCACCGTTAATGTTAGCGGCGATTTTGCTTCTAACTCCCCCAGAGCAGTAACCCACATGGCTTCCCAAGGGCTAGGAATAGGCATGGGCCCACAATACGTGACAGAGCCTTACGTAAAAGACGGCTCATTGCAGTTACTGTTCGAACCCTACGAAGCAAGCATATTGGAATTAAACGCAGTGTATGCTTCAAACCGCCACTTACCGGCAAGAATACGAGCATTACTTGATCATCTTGCGCTTTCTTTTGCAACTTAGTGGTAATTACCTCAATAGCTACTGTGCAGGCACAATGTATAACGTATCTGCTTATTGATTTAGACTTTGCTCGTGAAGTAGAGCAAAGCGTAGGGCATCTTTTTATCGCACAGACCTGCGTAAATACCTTGTTAGCATAAGGCTTTAAATGGCAGCAGCGATAAAGCACACCAAGTATGCCCATACTAAAACGCTACAAAAGCCCAGGGGTTTGCCACTGGGCTTTTTTGTGCGCTGCAATTTACTAGAAATCACATTAATTGAAGTGGGCTTTTAAATAAACATACGAAAAATCGTATATTCACTATTTCATATATTCTCATTTTGTTTTATTGTATGCACACTAACTAAACGAGGATGCTATGGAACAACTCAACCCACTACAATTTTACAAATGCTTAGCCGACGATACACGCTTAAAAGCCATGTTATTAATTAGCCATGAGCAAGAGCTGTGTGTGTGTGAGCTTGTTGCTGCGCTTGAACTTAGCCAACCTAAAGTGTCGCGCCATTTAGCGCAGCTTAGGCAATGTGGCTTATTGAGCGACCGTAAGCAAAATCAATGGGTGTATTACAGCATTAATAAAGCCTTGCCGAAGTGGGCTCTTAGCGTAATAGCACAAACCAAAAACGAAAATTCTGCGTTTTATAACGACGATTTAAATCGACTCAATGCTATGGGTAATCGCCCAGAGCGTGCAGCAAGCTGCTGTTAATTAAGCAAATTGATATAACTTTACTAAAGGTATTTATTATGACAATTAAAGTAGGTATTAACGGCTTTGGCCGTATGGGACGTTTAACACTGCGCGCAGCACTAGAGTGGCCAGAAGTAGAATTTATTAAAGTAAATGATGTTGCAGGCGATGCTAAAACACATGCCCATTTATTAGAGTTTGACTCAGTGCACGGGCGTTTAGCCCAAAATGTTACAGCAAACGAAAATAGCTTTAGTGTGGGCAAACACACTATTGCCGTTACCAATAACAAAACCATTAGCGATACCGATTGGTCTGATTGCGATGTAGTGATAGAAGCCAGCGGTAAAATGAAAACCACTGAGCTGTTAAATCAATATTTAGCACAAGGTGTTAAGCGCGTTGTGGTAACCGCTCCGGTAAAAGAAGACGGCATTTTAAATGTGGTTATGGGCGTTAACGATAATTTATATAACCCAGATGAGCACAAAATTGTGACTGCGGCTTCGTGTACGACTAACTGTTTAGCGCCTATTGTAAAAGTACTGCAAGAAAAAGTAGGCATTAAGCACGGCTCAATGACCACTATTCACGATATTACCAATACCCAAACTATTATTGATGCGCCACATAAAGACTTACGTCGTGCTCGTTCGTGCGGGACAAGTTTAATACCTACCACAACTGGTAGTGCAACAGCTATTACGCATATATTCCCTGAGCTAAAAGGTAAGTTAAATGGCCATGCTGTGCGCGTACCTTTAACTAACGCATCGATTACTGACTGTGTATTTGAGCTTGAGCGTGGTGTAACTGCCGCTGAGGTGAATGAATGGTTTGCTCAAGCGTCTAAAAACGAGCTTGCTGGTGTATTAGGCTACGAAGAAAAACCGCTGGTATCGATTGATTACAAAACCGATCCACGCAGTAGCATTATTGATGCGCTTTCTACCATGGTTATTAATAATACCCAGCTTAAATTATACGCTTGGTACGATAACGAATGGGGCTACGCTAATCGTACTGCCGAGCTTATGCTTAAAGTTGCTAAAAGTGACTTGGTTTAACCATTAATTAAAGGTTTTAAGGGCGTTAACCATGTTTGAGCAACTCGCTAATTTACCTACAGCAATAAAACAGTATTTAATAGTTACCGGTAATTACTGGGCATTTACCTTAACCGATGGCGCACTACGTATGCTGGTGGTGCTGCATTTTCATCAGTTAGGGTATGGTGCGCTGGCCATTGCCATGCTGTTTTTGTTTTACGAAATTTTTGGTGTGATCACCAATTTAGTGGGCGGTTGGCTAGGGGCTCATTTAGGCCTTAATAAAACCATGAACTTTGGCTTGGCGCTGCAAATAATGGCGCTTGCCATGTTATGTGCGCCAAGTGAATGGCTTACAGTGGCTTATGTTATGGCGGCGCAAGCGCTTAGCGGCATAGCAAAAGATTTAAATAAAATGAGCGCCAAAAGCGCCATTAAACACTTAGTGCCCGAGGGAGAAAGCGGCCAAGGCCAGCTCTATAAATGGGTGGCTATTTTAACGGGCTCAAAAAATGCGTTAAAAGGGGTCGGCTTCTTTTTAGGTGGTTTACTCCTTACGGTACTGGGTTTTGTAGGTGCTTTAAAAGCCCTAATTATACTACTTACTATTGCGTGGATTATTAGCGTTGTATTTTTAAAAGGCGACATGGGCAAGGCTAAAAATAAGCCTAAGTTTAAAGAGCTACTTTCTAAATCCCGTGCAATAAATTTATTAAGTGCAGCACGATTATGCTTGTTTGCCGCGCGTGATGTATGGTTTGTAGTGGCTTTACCTATTTATTTAGCCCAGCAGTTTAACTGGAACTTTTGGTGGGTAAGTGGCTTTATGGCACTTTGGGTAATTGGCTACGGTGGTGTGCAATCACAAGCGCCGCGTATTACCGGCACCAGTAACTCAAACGTTGATACCGTTAAACATGCCTATTTATGGGTGTTGCTGCTAAGTGGTGTAACAGCACTATTAGCACTTTTTATGCAACTTGATGTGGCCGTGCATGCCACGCTGATTATAGGTTTGCTTATTTTTGGCGGTGTATTTGCCGTTAATTCATCTGTGCATAGTTACCTAATTGTCAGCTTTGCTAAAAGCGATGGTGTATCGCTTGATGTTGGCTTTTATTATATGGCCAATGCCATGGGGCGTTTACTGGGCACGGTGCTTTCGGGGTGGGTGTTTCAGGTTTATGGCTTTGTAGCGTGTTTGTGGGTGAGCGTTGCTTTACTCATAGGTGCCACGATAACCACTGCTATTTTGGCCAAGCGTTAGGCCTAATTGTTCAAAAAACTTAAATTATTTTATGTTATTGATGGCTTGATGCAGTTTGTATATTAAACTGTAGGGGTGTTTTAACAAAAGGTAATTTAAGTGCGAGAACTCACGTTAGCAAAAAAGTTATTATGGATAACTGTAGGGAGTACATTTTTAACAGTATTAGTACTTTCTGGGGTTTTATGGTGGCAAATGTCATCAAACAGCGAGGCGCTCGCTAAAGAGTCTGAAGATTATATCGTGGCCGAAGTTGAGCAAAAGCTTAACGCAAACGCGGCTGCTTACGGCGAAAAAATTGCCGGATTTATCAACGAAGCTTACCGAATTCCAAACTCATTAGCTGCATTACTTGGTGATGCGGCTAATACTCAAACATTAAACCGCGACACGGTAGTGAGCATTAACCGCTCTATACTTGAAAAAAATCGGTTTTTATCGTCAATTTATTCGCAGTTTGAAGCCAATGCCTTTGATGGGCAAGACGCGCAATTTAAGCAAGGATATAAACACTCAGTTAATGGCGATGGCACGTTAGAAGTATATATAACGCGTGACCAAAACGGCATTATTGAGCAGCAAAAAGTAGCTAACGCTGCCGATAAATACCTGACCTCGTTAAACGAATTTGGTATTCGTGAAGCGCATTGGTATTTATGCGCAAAAGATACACTTAAGCCCTGTATTATGGAACCTTACCTTTACGAAATACCTTCTGGCGATTCGGTTATGCTTACCTCTTTAACCGTACCTATTACTAAATCGGGCCGCTTTATTGGTTTAGCAGGCGTTGATTTAACGCTCCCTACGTTTCAGGGCTTAACCGAAAAACTTTCGAGCGAACTTTATAACGGCCAAGCAAAAGTAACACTTTTAAGTGATATAGGTTTAATTGTAGGCAGCAGTCACTACAAATCAAAATTAGGCCGCCCATTTAAAGAAGCGGTTAGTAGTAACACTTACAGTGAGCTGGTTAAATTTAAAGGGCAACATGGCCTTTTTAAAACACCTAGCGAGTATTTAGTTAACTACCCAATTAATATTAAGCTGGCTAACACTCAGTGGAGCCTACTTATTGAAGTGCCAAGTAATTTAGCGCTAGAGGGGCCTAATGCCTTAGCTAAAAACATGAGTGACTCGGCCAATCAGCTCGGTGTTGTTATTTTAATAACCGGTGCTGTTATTGCTTTAATTGCTTTTATTATTATGAAAGTAGTAGTAGGCACTGTGGTTGCACCCCTTGAGCAAATTCAACAACGTGTAGATAACCTTGCCAGCTCAGAAGGTGACTTAACTCATACGCTCCATGTAGATACCCACGCAGAGCTGATTGCGCTTGCGGGTGGTTTTAATGCCTTTTTAGCTAAGCTACGTGGCTTAATTGCAGAGCTTAAAGATGTATCGTCGCAAACAAAACAGCAAGGCGAAATAGCACAGCATATTGCTATTGATACAAAACATAATGTGCAATCGCAGTTTCAAGAAATTGAAAGTGTAGTGACCGCTATGAACGAAATGAGCGCCACCGCACTTGAAGTTGCCAGAGCCTCTGAGCAATCTGCTCAACAAGCGGATGAAATAAATGGTTTAGTGGTTAGCAGTGAGTCGAGCTTGTCATCGGCTATGAGCCAAGTGAAAACCATGTCTGAAGAAATAAAAGAAGCCAACCAAGCGGTTGAAAAAGTGGCTTCGCGTAGTAAAGATATTACGCAAATTTTAGATGTGATAAGAACCATTTCAGAGCAAACCAACTTACTTGCACTTAATGCCGCCATTGAGGCAGCACGCGCTGGCGAGCACGGCAGAGGCTTTGCCGTAGTTGCCGATGAAGTACGTGCACTGGCGTCTAAAACACGCTCATCTACCGATGATATTAGCCAACTTATAGATAGCTTATTGTTAGAAGTAGGTAATGCATCAACCGTAATTGAAAAAGGCGTAGTACGCGCGCAAAGCGCAGTAGACGAAACTTCGGTGGCGTTTGACGCGCTGCACAGTGTGGTAGTAAAAGTAGATGAAATTACTAATCAAATTACCCACATTGCCACCGCCGCCGAAGAGCAAAGCTTAGTAACTGAAGAGATAAATCGTAACCTTACGCTTATTTCTGATGCTGCATCGCAACTGGCTGATTTATCGACTCAGGCGGGCGATAGTAGCGAAGCGCTTAATGCACTGGTAGCGCAGCAAGATAGCGAGCTTAATAAACTTAAAACGTAAGTAAAGCTCAACCCTAGCAAATATAAAAAGCGGCTAATTCACACGAATTAGCCGCTTTTTTTAGTTGAGACTTTTTAGAAGTTAGTAATGCGAAACGTTATAGTTTTTTGATCAAGGAAAACATTTGGTTGATCATCGGCTGCGCTAATTGCTCAACCCCTGGGCGGTTAAAATAGCCACGCAGCCCAGTAAATTGCACCTGAAAAAACTGCGCGTATTCAAGCGCGGTAAGGTTGCTGCTTAGCTCATTATTTTTAATGGCTTGAGCAAACAAGGTGGTTAAGTAGGCTTCAAACTTTGCTGATAGATCTAGGCTTAGCTCGTATAACGAGGCGTCTTTTTCTGCAAATTCGCTGTTTGCTTTTACCAACATACAAATAGCACTTGGGCTACAGTCTTTGGTTTTAATAATTACGTTTTCTACAAACGCACGCAAACCACCTAAAACAGAGTCAGAACTTGCTAAAAACCCATCAATTTGGCTTTTCATTTGTACTGTGTAGTCTTTTAAAGACTCGCTGTATAGGCCTTCTTTAGAGCCAAACGCCGCATATATACTGCCTGGGCGCATGTTAATGGCTTCTTGTAAATCGCGGGTTGAGGTGGCGTTAAACCCCTTTTCCCAAAACAATTGGCTTGCAACGCGAATTACATTATCGCGCTCAAATTTAACTTTGTTTGCCATTTTAATCTCAACTATTTTGAACGTATGCTCAATTTTAACTTGAACGGTCGCTCAAAATCAAATAGTATGTGTCTCGAAGTTACTTAACCTGACACTAGGTTACTCAAACACATTAATTTATTGGAGCAGAACATGGCAGAATTTACGTTATATACTCAAGACAACGCACCAGAAGAATCAAAATCGCTTATGGCTGATTCAGTAGCAGCATTTGGCATGTTGCCTAACCTTCACGCCGTAATGGCCGAAGCGCCTACGCTACTTAAAGGTTACCAAGTACTGCACGAGTTATTTCAAAACACCTCGTTTAACGCAGAAGAGCTAACTGTGGTATGGCAAACAATTAATGTTGAGCACGAGTGCCATTACTGTGTACCAGCACACAGCGCAATTGCCGCTTCAATGAATGTAGACCAAGATATTGTTGATGCCCTAGTAAACAAAACACCACTTGCAGATGCAAAACTTGAAACACTACGTGAAACCACACTTGCAATGACACGCGATCGCGGCGTAATTAGCGATCAGCAAATTGAAAAGTTTTTTGCAGCAGGTTACGGTAAACAGCAACTACTAGAAATTGTTGTAGGCTTATCGCAAAAAGTAATGAGCAACTACACTAACCACCTTGCTGATACACCAGTTGACGAACCATTTAAAAAGTTTGCTAAATAATAGCGGTTTTATAAATAACAAAGGCAGCTTAGGCTGCCTTTTTGTGTTTTAAGCGAATGGCCATTATTTAAATTTAACGGCTTTAGTGCTGCGTGTATAAGTACGCTGCTCGGGCTTAGTCCACTCACCCTTTTTTAAATAAGAAGTTGAAACTACAAACGTATCGTTTTTTAGTTCGCTGATCGAGCGCACTTTAGTAATACCTTCTTTACTGCCTGTTACCTCTTCATACGCTACAAATTGGGTAGGACTGAGCACTTTCATGGTGCCTTTTGTGTAAAAACCTGCGGTAGTAAAATAGTAAAACACCAATGACTCTTTTTTACTGTCGTAAAAAATCATTGATTCCCCTCCATACTCACCTTCATTAATAGAGTGCTTGGTATGTATAGCTTTACCATTTAATGCGCGCTCCCAGTGGCCAACATCTTGTACAGGTTTTGCACCTTTAGGTACGTCAAAATCGGCCTGCCATGTACCTAAATAAGGTTTAAATACAGCGAGTTCTTTATCAAGGTTACTTGGGGTATCAGCGGCGTAGCTATTAAAGGCGTATAAGCATAATACTAAAAATAGGGCTTTAAAGTATGTCATAATTTGGCTCTTATTATTTTGGTTTAACTCTTTTTAGTATAGGCGATCATGAATTGATAAAGAAAACATTAATCACCTTCTCACTGCTTTTTTTGGTCGCAGTATGGCAAGCTCATTGGCTTTATAATATGAGCATTTATATACCAAGCTACTTTACAGGTTTAAGCTTTTTTACTTTTATAATGTACGCATGGGATAAACGACAAGCTAAACTATCAGCGCATAAAAAAGTAAACCGCACACCCGAGCGCACGCTTCAGTTACTGTCGTTACTAGGCGGTTGGCCCGGCGCACTCATTGCACAGCAATGGCTTAGGCATAAATCGCAAAAACGTCGTTTTATAGTGGTGTTATGGCTGTGTATTGTTGGGAATGTGAGTGTAATAGGGGCTATTACATTTTTTGCAGTAAACATGAGAGTTATGCCTTTAAATTAATGTGTATTTAAAGGCATAAATACAATTTTACACGGTGTTTAGTTTGCAGCTTCAGTTTTGGCTACTTCATCTAACTCTACTGTAAGTATGGTTTTTTTATCAACCACAACCCACTTACGATAAGTTTGGTAACCTGGTTTGCTTACCTCAACATCGTATTCACCTTCTTTTAGTTCGATCGCGTCTTGGTATACCGGTTTGATATTCATAATACGTACGCGAGCGTCATTAGGGTTAGTAATTACGGTAAGTGAGATTGGAGCAACCACTTCGGCTACTTCAGCCTGAACATCGGCAACATTGTCTTCAACTTTTTGTTCAGTTTCATTCATATTTGAAGTGTTTGCACAGCCACTTAAGATGAGTAATGCTGCAAGTGCGGTTATTTTTTTCATTGGTACTCCATAAATCATTATAGTAATTAAAATTGCGAAATATCATGGAGGAGTACAAGCGTTAGCTTAACTCGTCGTCCTTGACTTTCGTCGGTAAAACTAAGTGTTCATCAACTTTTAAAGTGTATTGTAAAAGCAAAGCCACAATCGCTTTGCTTTACTGTTTATAAGTTACAATAAAACATTATCAAGTGATTGAGTAATGGCTTCACTTCGCTCTACTAGTTGTTCAGCAGTACGATACATTTTTCTCTTCATTAAGGTATTCGCCATTGTAATGTATCGTTTAGATAACTCTTGCTTTAAAGAAACCAAAAGCGAAAAGTCTGATGGTAAATCCACTGACTCCACGTTAATCTGCTCTTCAAATTCTAATAGTTCTTTGTATTGTTCAATGCCTTCCAGCTTTTCTGTGTAGCGATTAAAGCGTGGCTGATAAAATACAACAGCATCTGCAGTTGGAAATTGTGCTTGCTGGCCTTTATTTACTTTTTCCTGATACAAGGTGAGAGCATCGATTGCCGACTCTCTTTTGAGCAGCTCAGCAAATTGCAGCTCTTCTTTTTGCGTATTAGTAAAGATGGCTTTCCCTACGTTTAATAACGCTTTTTGTGCAATAACGTCGTCTTCTTGTATAGCTTTGTCGAGCGCTAGCTTGTAGTTATCAAAGTGAATTTGTGAAGGCTGATAGACGTACGTGTCATCGACCTGTTTTAAATCGATAATTAACTGAGGAATACTATTGTTATCAACTTCGTTATAACGAGATTGCTCTAAAAGTAAATTAATTCGCGATGTAATATCAAAAATAATAGATTGTCTTTCTCTTAAAATGCTTTCCAGTTGCACAGAAAGCTTTTCTGAATCTGGGTAGTATTCAAGTGCCTGAGTGTATACATCTATTGTTTCATCGAAGTTTTTAAACTTATCACCACTATTATTTAGCTGATTAGCCATACCATCAAAGCTTTGCAAAACACTCTCTTGATTTACACGCAATAAGCCTTGCTTTAAAACTTCGTATTGCGGCGGTATTTCAGAAAGCTTATCGAGTATGCTTGGGCCATTCCACGACATCCACGTTTTTACTTGCTGATTTATCGCCTGAGCATTGTCTAATTTTGCTTCGAGCTGTTTTACATTGTTATCGTTAGATAAGTAATATTGCCCTGCTAATACTGTAGCAATCACTAAGCTTGCTACTAGTGCGATAGCTGGTTTGTAATTATGGTTTAATTTAGCAGTAATGGGGTCGAGTGAACTTAATCTATCAGAAGCGTTTAATGCAATTGCTTTATTTAAGCTACCCCACAACCATAATGGGCAGTTACTAGGGCGTTTGGCCGTGGCATCTTTTGCTAGCTTATCGGCTGCTACGCGGTTAAATGGATGTTTGCTGCTTAATAGTTCAAGGGCTATACATGCGTAAGAAAATACATCATCTTTAACTGATGCTTCTGCACCTTTAAGTTGCTCCGGGCTTGCATAGGTGGGGGTGTAACCACCTACAACTGCGGCATTTTGTTGGTTTTGAACAGCATAGGCATCTTCAATGGTTTTATGTTTCGCAATACCAAAATCAAGTACTTTTAAGTTGCCGTTAGAATCAAAAATAATATTCGATGGCTTTAAATCATTGTGGATAACACCGCGTGCATGCGCGTAAATCAGTGCATCAGCTAACTGCTCTAAAATCACTTTGGCTTTTTTAAACACCATGCCAGTGGGTTTATTTCTTTTTATTATTTGCTCAAGTGTTTCGCCTTCAACAAGCTCCATTGTTACATAGTGAAGATCGCCATCTGAACCTGCTGAATAGACTTTAACTATATTAGGGTGAGCTAACTGTTGTGTTTTAGTGGTTTCATCTTTTAGGAGAGTGATGGCCTCTTCTGAGTGTGAAAACTCTTCGAGTAACACCTTTATCGCCACAAACACTTCAGGGCGGCTTGGGCTTTCTAAAAATAAATCCCTTGCGCGATAGATATAACACATACCGCCTTGGCCAATTAATTCTTCAACCAAGTAACGAGCAGATATTTTTTTGCCAATTAGATTGAGCTTATTTTTAGCTTGGGGTTTTTTGAGATTTGAATCAAGCGACGCTATCTGAGTTTTATCGTTAGAATTATTGATACCGCTCATTATAAATCCTTTTATTGTGTATATATAAATAATTGCAAAGGTGAATTTTTATCGTTTTTATCAATTCTCCCTTTGATAACGGCAGTATTTTTACAAAAAAAGATTACTTTAGCAATCTTTCTAGCGTAGAAGTTTCATACAAAATTAATTATGTCGCCTGTTTTAACTCACTTAAAATTTGTTTTTATTTTTAAACTTAAAAAATAACGTGCTTAAAAGGGCTGTAAAAGGCGTAAAAGGTACATTCATCGGTAATTTTTCACTTTATTTTGTTTGGGATTAAGTTTGTTGCAGTGTGCTGAAAAAGGAACATTCAAACGGTAATTTAATTATTGGATTTCATGTTTTTAGGTTTATTAAATTTATCATTGTCTTCAAAATTAAATATATGTGTATATTTTTATATATTAATTTCAATGTTGACAATAGTTTCGCTTCTACTTTATCCTAATAAAAATGTAGATTTATGGGACTAACTTATCAAATGGAACTGATACTAAATATAACTAGTTATCATAGACTCTCGCCTGAAATTGAAGCTTCTAAAACAACTAAACACTCTCTTATTTTTGGCCGCTCGGAAGCGTGCGATTGGCACTTGCCTGATCCTGAAAAAATAATTTCTAGCCGACACGGCCGTATTGAAAAAGAAGGCGATTCGTTTTACTTATACGATACCTCTACTAACGGAACGTTTGTTAATTTTGGCGTGTCTGCGCTTGGTCAAGGTAATAAACACCGTTTAGCGCACAGTGATGTGATTACTGTGGGGGACTTTCAAATTGAAGTCGAGTTAGCTGATTCTCAATCTACGACAGCATACACTGAAGCACGCCCAAGTACGGATGACTTTGCACCAAGAAATAGTGCCCCGGCACCTGAAATAGATAATTTTTCTTCAAGTAACTTATTTTTAAATGAATCTATTTTAGATGAGTCAATGCCTGCTGTTTCAATGAAAGAAGAAAACATGGCACAGCCTGATAATCAAATTCCTGAAAATTGGGATGAATTATCACATTTAATGAACCCTGATGTGTCAGTCTCACCGCAAAACCATTTTGATGATGTTGCAGTGGCAGAACAACCCGTTAAAGTTGAGCCACAAAAAACACCAGAACCCGTTAAGCAGCCAGTAAAACAAGCGCAATCACACGCTAGTACCGCAAGCGCTAATTCCGCTTTATCTGAGGCGTTTTTAAAAGGTTTAGGTGTTAAAACTGAGCTTCAAAATGCCCTCAATACACCAGAGTTGTGGTTTGAAATGGGGCAAAGTTTAAATTTATTATTAAACGAGCTGATGGAGTCATTAAGACAACGAGCATTGGTAAAAAATCAATTACGTTTGAATCAAACCATGTTTCAAACAAAGCAAAATAACCCTATAAAATTTTCTGCTGATATTGATGATGTTATTCAGAATTTATTCATAAGAAATAGTGCAAGCTTCCTGTCGTCTCGTGAATCGATTAAAGAAAGTTTTACTGATACACGAAGACATGAACATGCTTTATTAGCAGGAGCTGATGGTGTACTTAAAGGGATTTTAGAGCAGGTTTCTCCCCAGCAGATCACCCAGCAAGTAAATGAAAACTCTAATGTATTAAAGATTATTCCAGGCCAGTCAGAAGCAAAATGTTGGAAGATATACCAAAGCCTTCATGAAGAGCTAGCGCATGATGTTAATGCTAAAGGCGCTATGGCGTTATCTGACGATTTTTTAAAGGCTTACAATGATAAAACTCAAGAAACGTTTTAGGAAGGAAAGTAAATAATGTCTAAACTTAAGCTCTTTTTTATGAGCATTAGCCTACTCTTTTTGACGGTTGGGTGTACCACCGTAAATAAAATAGTGCCGCCTTCAACTGATTTAATTATTAATGTTGCTAAAGATGTAAATCCAGACACATCAGAGAGACCGTCGCCAGTTGTTATGAAAATATTTGAACTTAGTTCACGAACTATTTTTGATACGCAGGACTTTTTTAGCTTATACGAAACGCCTGAAAAGCTACTGGGTCCAGATTTACTTAAAAAAGATGAGTTAGAGCTACAACCAAACTCAGTACAAAAATACAAAATGAGCCTTAACAGAAATACCCGTTATGTGGGTGTTGTTGTGGCCTATAGAGATATCGACCAAGCAAGGTGGAGAGCTGTTATTGAGGTTGACCCAACAGGCTATGACGATATAGATGTAAATGTTGAAGCAATTGCTACATACATGAGAGAGCGATAAAAAGGATTTGTAAAATGGGTGATAACACTCGTGTTGCGTGGACTGAAGGGATGTTCTTAAGGCCGCAACATTTTCAACAATCAGATAAGCATTTTTCTAACTTAATAAATCAATTATGCAAAGGGAATTTATCTGATCCGTGGGGCATACTTGATATAAGTATAGACACACAATTATTGAGCTCAGGGCAGTTTGCTCTTGAGTCTTTAAGTGCTATCACGCCTGATTTACTCCCAATTGAAATGCCGCAATCAACCCCTTTACCTGAGCCATTAGTGGTTAATAAAGACGTGTATGATGAGGTGGTATACCTTGCCATCCCTGCATTGAAAAGCAGTGGTATTAATATTTCAGCGCTGGATGAAAATATCGTCACGCGCTATAAGCTAAATGATCTAACAGTTAGTGATGACTCTTTGGGAGCTCAATCTCAAGAGGTAATTCAAGTTGCTAAAATCTATAGCAAACTTGTGCTTTCATCAGATGATCACGCTGGTTATATTTTGCTACCTGTGGCGCGCATTATTGAAGTAAGCAGCGAAGGCAGCATTAAGCTTGACACTAAATACATACCTGCCTCTTTAAAAGTAGGTCAATGCAAGCCGTTACTTGGTTTAGTAAGAGAAATAGGCTCTATGATAAAACAGCGCGCAGAGAGTATTTCTGTGCGTTTATGTCAAGGTTATGCAGGGAGCACCTCTGTTGCTGACTTTATCATGCTGCAAACCCTTAATAAGTACGATGCTGTTTTTGACAATCTACTTAGCGTGAATAACCTCCACCCAAATGTATTTTATACCCGTCTTATTGAGCTTGCTGGCGAGCTATCTACTTTTAGTACTGCGAATAAAAGAGTACCAAAGCTGCCTAAGTACGATCATGAAAATTTGGGCAAAGTATTTTCTGAAGTAGTTAATTTCTTATATCAATCTTTAAGTCATGTTATTGAACAAACTGCGACAGAAATTAAATTAGAGCAAAGCAAGTTTGGTATTTCGTTTGGCGCACTAAAAGATAAATCTGTACTTAACTCGGCACAATTTGTTTTAGCAATCAAAGCAAGTGTACCGCACGAAGAGCTGCGCAAAATACTGCCCTCACAAATTAAGATCGGTAGTGTAGAAACCATACGTGACTTAGTTAATAACCAAATTCCTGGTATTACCATTAGTAACTTACCAATGGCACCGCGCCAAATCCCATACCATGCAGGTTTTCATTACTTTGAGTTAAACAAGCAGGGTGAACATTGGGAAAAACTTCGTTCAAGTGGTGGTATCGCTATCCACTTATCGGGCAATTACCCAGAGCTACAAATAAGCCTTTGGGCAATTAGAACCTAACTTTTAAAGGAAGAGTTTCAATGGACGAAACCATTATAAAACCTCGCCCTGGTAGACTAGGGCGTGACACTTCAAACACTCCTAATGTAGATAACGATGCTGATAAAACAGTGATGTCTGTTGAGCCTGTTGCCAGCAGTGTTGCTAATACGTCTAAAGTTTCAATTTTTAAAAATCCACTTTTAGAAGCGGCAACAGATTGCTTTTCAATTGTAATTTCGATTAGCCAAGCTAAAGAGATGACAAATATTGCTGCTTTAAAGCATCGCTGTGTTGAGGCTGTAAAGCGCTTTGAAGTTGAAGTGCGTAACCAGGGGCTTTCTAAAGATGTCATTACCAACTCGCGTTATTGCTTGTGCGCGATTTTAGATGAATCAGTTTTAAATTCTAAATGGAGCTCAATGGAGTGGGCTGATGAGAGTTTACTATCGACGTTTCATAAAGAAACGTTTGGCGGTGAATACTTTTACACCCTGCTTGATAATGCACTTGCTCAACCTGAACAACACAAACAATTTATTGAGCTGCAGTACCATTGCTTAAACTTAGGCTTTAAAGGTAAATACAGGCTAGACAACGGTGGCGATACTAAAATAGAAGAATATCGCTCTCAAATGTATCACCTTTTAAATCAATTAGATGGCCCATTGAATAATAAACTTTCACCTAATTGGAAGCAGCGTGTTGCCGCTGGCGTAGAGCTTAGAAATCAAGTTCCGCTTTGGGTGATTTTTTCAGTGCTGGGCTTAGTGCTGTTAATGGTTTACTTATTTATCAATATGAAATTAAACGACGGCGTTACTTCACTTAACGATAAGCTGGCTGTTATTCATCCTATAGCGCAAAACGAAAGTGTAGATAAAAAAGATAAGCAACTATTAGTACTTGAGCAGTTACTGCAAACAGAAATTCAGATGGGGATTGTGACAGTAAAGAAAAACCTAGACCGCATAAGAATTTCAATAAACAGCGAAAGTCTATTTAATCAAGGCGATGCTAAATTATTACCGTCAATTCAACCCATTTTAGAAAAGCTAGCACTTAGTTTAGAAGGAACAAAAGGGCGTATTTTAATTACTGGGCATACCGACGATACGCCTATTCGGACTGATAAATACCCATCAAATTGGCACCTTTCTTTAGCCCGTGCAACGCAAGTTGCTAATTCTATGGCTAAAACTACAAACCTAAGTGGCCGTTTATGGCCTGAAGGTAAAGGTGCTGCAGAGCCTATCGCCAGCAATTCAGATTCAGCTTCTCGGTCACTAAACCGACGAATTGAAATCGATTTATTATTTTAATGAGGCTGACATGAGTTTTTCACACAAAATAAAAAAAATTACTTACGTACTTACTTCTAAAACAGCCATGTTAATTATCGGCTTTTTGGCGTTATCTTTACTAATTTGGTTTGGCGGTCCGCTTATTGCGATTGCTGACTTTATCCCTTTAGAGAGTGTAGCAGCACGGCTGTTAACTATTTTGTTTGTTATTTTAGTGTTTGCTATCACCAAAATTTATAGCTTAACGCAACAAAGCAAACGCGATGAGAAAATGGCCGATGAACTAATTGAAAGCGATGAGTCGAACAGTAACGAGGTGAATGAAGAGATCACCACGTTAAAAAATCGCATGAATGAAGCCATCAACTTACTCAAAGATGTAAAGCTATTTAAAGGTAAAAATATATATCAATTACCTTGGTATATTATGATTGGCCCGCCTGGTGCCGGTAAAACAACGGTTATTAATAATTCAGGATTAGACTATCCGTTAAAAGATAAGTTAGGTGTGGATTTAGTCCACGGTGTAGGTGGTACACGAAACTGTGATTGGTGGTTCACTAATAAAGCTGTACTTATCGATACCGCAGGGCGATACACTACACAAAGTAGCCACGCAAAACATGACTCACGCGCATGGGAGGGCTTTTTAGGGCTTTTACGCAAGTACCGCCCTCTACGCCCCATTAACGGTGTAATGATCAGCATGGGTATTTCTGAGCTCATGAGTCAAACTAAAACAGAGCGTAACCTACATGCCCGCGCAATTAAACAGCGCTTACAAGAGTTACAAAATCAGTTGGGTATGACTTTTCCAGTGTACGTTATTCTTTCTAAAGTTGATTTAATTGAAGGTTTTAGAGAGTTTTTTGGCGAGCTTACAGAAGAGGAATGCGAGCAAGTTTGGGGTGTTACTTTTGAGTTAGACCTAGATAAAGACACTCAAGTTGAAGCGTTTAACAAAGAGTTTCACGCATTAATTTCAAAACTGACAGAAATGCTTAATCGTAGGCTGATTAACGAGCGTAATGAAGAAATACGAGCCAAAATTTTCGAATTTCCGAGACAACTTCGTGTGCTACAAGGTGTGGGCGATGCATTTTTAAAAGAAATTTTTACCCCTAACGCTTATGAAGAACTCCCTATGTTTAGGGGCGTATATTTGACCAGTGCAACTCAAGAAGGGAAGCCAGCTAGCTTTCTAAATGACGTGAACTCAGCAGATTCTAGTTATATAAATCAATCGAAAAGCTTCTTTATCAAAAACGTTTTAGAAGGTGTAATTTTCCCTGAGCAAAACCTAGCTAGCACTAACAAACATCACGATAAGCAAAACAAATGGCTCAGAGTAGGTAGTATTTCTTTAGCCAGTATTGCGGTAATTGGTTTTTCTATTTCGTGGTACTTTAGCTTTGCATGGAATAATAATTTAATGGCTGCTACAGATGAAGCCATTGAAACTTATCAGGAGTTAGATGCCGCCTCGTTTGATAGAAGCAACTTATTAGTATTAAACGACAGACTCAATGCGCTAAGAAACTTACCAGCTAACAACCCTGCGTTAGTTGATGACGATGAATCTCAGTCAATAGGTTTTAATAAGCTTAATGAAATTAAACAGTCATCTACACAAGCCTATAACAGGTCTCTACAAACGTATTTAGAACCCTATATCGCAAATACGTTAATTAAAGAAATGGAAGCCTACCCAGAGCACCTTAGCTATTTATACGAGACGCTAAAGTGCTATTTAATGCTATTCCAACCTGAATACTTTGAAAGTGAAGATATTTCGGCTTGGTTTAATGCATACCTAGAAAGAAATCTACCGGGTGATAAAAATGCGCTAACTCGCGGCCAGTTAATGAACCACATTGCTGCCTTACTAGAGCTTGGCGTTAGTCAAACCAAAATAGATAATCAAGCAGTGCGTATAGCTAGAGCTGAATTAACTAAGTTACCAATAGCCGAAAGAGCATACCAACGCCTACAAGCTGATTTCCTTGATAGCAGCATTCCGCCGTTTAGATTAACAGACATTATTAGTTTTGAAAGTGCGCAAAAATTCACATTCAGAAACAATGGCGAGCTGACTCGAAGTATCCCTGGTTTATATACCTTTAACGGTTTTCACGGCATTTTTAATGTTGAAAAAAGTAAAATGCTTGGAAATTTGATGGCAAGCAGCTGGGTATATGGCGAGGAAGCATCGGGCACTTATGATATTTCTAAAGAAGAAATTGAAAAGAAATTAGAGCAGCGTTATTTCCAAGATTATGTCTTCTTTTGGCAATCATTTATCGACGATTTAAGCCTTAATCAGTACAGCTCACCTGCTGAGGGTGTGAATATTACTGATGTACTTGCTGGCTCAGAAGCACCGATTAAAAACATTATTATGGCTGTGCAAAAAAATGTGCAACTAACCAAATTGCCGGTGTCAGAGAATCAAAAAGCAGCGGGTAAAGTTGCCGCTAATGCCGCTGAAATTGCAATGCAAACTAAAGCTAACAGAATTAAGCGTTTTTTACCTGACGAAGCCCCTAAGTTTGACATTAAACTGCCAGGTTATCAGGTTGAAGAAGCGTTTGAAGATGTTATAAATATTGATGCTCAGCAATTAGATAACATTCAGAAAAACCTCAGAGAGCTTAATGTATATCTAACTAAGCTTGATAGAGGTGATCAGTTAAAGTCATCAATAAAAGATCAAATCAGTGGAAAAAGTAAACCAAGTTTCATTCGCCAACTTGAGTTCCAAAGCCGTGATCTACCTTACCCATTTAATAGCTGGTTATTAGATATAAGCAGAGATACCAGTAATATCACTAAAAATAGCGCTAACAGACACTTAAATGAGATTTGGAAAAGCCAAGTTTTACGTGAGTACAACGCAGCTATTGTGGGCCGATACCCTTTCTCTCCTTATGCACAAAAAGAAGTGAATATGAAAGACTTTACACGCTTCTTTGGACCAGATGGCACTATTGATAGCTTCTTCACTAACTATGTAGCGCCAAGTGTGGATATGAGTTCGAGTCCGTGGAAGTTTGAAAAAGACATTGGCATAAGCGCTGATACACTAGCCATGTTTGAACTAGCCCATCAAATTCAAACGGTATTCTTCGATGGTGGAAGTGCAACACCTAGAATTGAGTTTGGATTAAGAACCGTTGAATTAGATCAAACTGTCTCTAAATTTAGAGTGGAAATAGATGGCCAGTCCATGTCATATCGTCATGGCCCAATCAAAATTACTAACTTTGTATGGCCAGGTTCATCAGGGCAAAGTACCACAAGAATTGAGTTTACGCCGCCAAGTGGTGGCCGCCCAATTAATACGACTTACCAAGGTGAATGGTCGCTTTATCGCATGCTAGATGAGCTAAGCGCTAAAAGAGCTAAAACACGTGAGGATTTAGAGTTACATTTTTCTCTCATGGGTAACAACGCAAAAGTTGAGCTATTGCCAAAATCAATTAGGCATCCATTTTGGAATAAAAGTGTAGAGAAGTTTTCATGTCCGACCCGATTATAAATATAGGCTACCTCGGCAAAGTCCCTAGCTTGGGGGACTTTGTTCAAGACAGCGTTTCGAAAGAATTTTCAGAGCACTGGGAGCAATGGCTGCAAGCAGCTATTGCTGTAAGCAAGGAACAGTTAGGCGACAATTGGCAAGATAACTACCTAACAGGTCCTGTATGGCATTTTGCTTTATCGCCAAATATTGTTGGCGATAAAGGCGTAATGGGAACCCTATTACCGAGTATGGATGCTGTAGGGCGCCATTACCCATTTACAGTGGCCAGTACATTAGAAGTTGCGCCGATAGAAGTATTAAACTCGGGCGTTTTCTCCTTAGAGTACGAAGACACTGTACTTAAAGTGCTCGATAGCTCTGTTGACCTTTTTACGTGGAGAAAAGACGTTGCTAAATCGATAAGCACCCTTATAGCGCCTAAAAAGCAGCTTAGTATTTCTCCCTCTAGCGACAAAAATAAAGAAGGTGAAGCATTTGAGTTCTCAGGTGATGAGCTATCAAGTGATGTTTTAAAAGACGCCCTACATGCACTTTTATATAAAAAGCATGGTGATTATAGTGTTTGGTGGACACACGGTTCATGCAATATAAAGCCTATGATGCTTGTTACTTCAGGACTACCGCCTGTTAACCAAGTTGCTGCTATGTTAGATGGCCGATGGAAACATTGGGAATGGAATTACACACAGGTAAAAAATAGTGATTAGCAATTTAAGTACAAGTTACGCAATAACTCATCGCGGTGCAGTTAGGCAATTAAATGAAGACTCTCATGTTGAAATTAATAGCCATAACTTATGGGTAGTAGCTGATGGAATGGGTGGACATGAAGCGGGTGAAGTTGCAAGCCAACTAGTCGTAGATGTTATTAGAGCAAAAGTTGAAGAAAAGACACTAGCTACGCTTAGCGTTTCTCATATTGTTTCAGCTATTGAAGATGCAAATCGCCAATTAAATGATTACAGCGCTCAGTACTTAGGAAGTAAAACGGCGGGCAGCACAGTAACCGCCTTATTTATAAAAGATAATCAATATTACGTTTTGTGGGTAGGTGACAGCCGGGCATACGTGCTGCGAAATGGCCAATTACAGCAAGTATCGCGGGATCATAGCCAAGTAAATGACCTTATCGATGAGGGCGTAATTTCAGTCGAGGAAGCAAAAACGCACCCTCTTTCGAATGTGATTACGCGTGCAGTGGGCGTTACAGACGAAGTTAAAGTAGATGTAGTACAAGGTGAAGTAAATACTAATGATATTTTCTTACTTTGTTCAGATGGCTTAACAGGCGAATTGTCTGATGAAGAAATATGTTTGTCATTAGAACCTAATAGTATTATTGATTCAGGTATGGCGCTAATGCATTCTTCTTTAGTAAGAGGTGCACGCGATAATGTTACCTGTATTATAATTAAATATGGCCATGAAAATTTTAGTAGCAAATCGGAAACATACAAAATTCAAGATGAAGCTACAATTCCACTTTTTACTAAATAATTATTTATTACTAATTATATAATTTTAAGTGTTAATTTATTTATATTGAAAGTTTATTGTTTATATATTTGCAATTATTTTGGTTTAAACACAATTGTAACTAGGCTTGTATTTTAATATAAAGAATGTAATATGAAATCCGCTCCGCTTTATTGGAGTTTTATGGATAATTATTAGGACGACGGAATGTTTGTATTTGAAGAGTATATTTCCCCTATTTCTGAAACTGAGATCGCAGGTTTAGACCCTCGCTCGGATGTTTCTCCTACGTCGACTTATTACGCCTTAAAAGATTTAAGAAACCAACTTCGTGCCGCTGAAAGAAACGCGTTAGTAGACGAAGAAGGTATTTCATCACTTGCTCGCGACTGGTTACCTTTATTAGAGCAATGCAGTAGCGCAATTAAATCACAAAGCAAAGACATTGAGTATTTAGCATGGTTTATTGAAGCTTTATGCCGAATTCACGGTTTTAAAGGGCTTGCCTTTGGCTTTAAAGTGGCTAGCCACTTATTAGATAATTATTTCGACGCGCTATACCCTACCCTCGATGCAGACGATGAAATTTCAGACAAAGTATCGGCTCTTGGCGGATTAAATGGCTCCGCAGGTGAGGGGACTCTTATTATCCCCATCAAAAGCATACTGTTAACTGACAGTGTTAGCTTAGACCCTTTTACATTTTGGGAATATCAGCAAGGTTATGATATTTCAAGGTTAAATGATGAGAAAAGAGAGAAAAAACTAGCACAAGGCGCGGTCGATTTTGAATTAATCGAAAAAAGCGCTGCAGAGACAAGCACTGAATTTTTTGTCAACTTAAAGCAAGATATAGAAGAGGCAATTACTGAGTTTGCCCAGCTTAGCGATGTGATGGATAAAGTGACTGGGCAGCCGCAACCTACCTCAAATATTAAACAAGCGCTTGAAGTAAGTTTGGCAGCCGTTAACCACATTGCAGCGGATAAACTTGTTGCAGCTGAACAGGCTCTCATCTCTGAGCAAACGCAAGAGCAACTCACTCAAAACGATGAAGAGCAAGATGCTGTTGAAGCGCCTAAAAAGGCCATTAACCAAGCAATTGATTCTCGTGAGAATGCGATAAATAAGCTTAAAGAAATAGCGGCGTTTTTTAGAAAAACCGAACCGCATTCTCCAATGTCATACACGATAGAACAAGTGATTCGATGGAGCGAATTATCGCTGCCTGAATTATTAAATGAATTAATAACAGATAGTGATGCTAGGACCGGGTACTTTAAGTTGTCTGGCATTAGAATCAGCGAAACTGAAACATAAGTAAAAGGAGTTCTCTATGAGTATCCATGATAAATTAAAACGAGTACGTAAGCCTCGCGTTCACATCACTTATGATGTTGAAACTGAAGGGACTGCGGTAAAAAAAGAATTACCATTTGTTGTTGGTGTAATGGGTGATTTTTCAGGTGATAACACTGAAGCATTAAAACCATTAAAAGACAGACGCTTTATTCAAATTGACCGCGAAAACTTTAACGATGTTTTAAAACGCATGAGCCCTTCATTAAAACTTGTTGTAGAAAATACACTGAGCGATGATGACTCTGAGTTTGAAGTTAACCTTAGCTTTAAATCAATCGATGACTTTGAGCCTGCAGCAGTTGTTAATCAGGTAGAACCATTACGTAAGCTAATGGAAACACGTAATAAATTACGCGATTTAATGACTAAGATTGACCGTTCAGAAGAGCTTGAAAATGTTTTAGAAGAAGTATTAAGCAATACTTCAAGCCTTGATTCTATTGCTAAGGAACTTAAGCTAGAGGAGACTGAAAAATGAGTGCAGAGCAACTAAGTACTGAATTAGAGTCAACAGCTGAGGCAAGCTCATCGTTATTAGAGCAAGCAATTGGCGCCACTAAGCAAACTGATGCAAGTCGTGCAGAAGAACTACTTAAAACATTAACTGAAGAGGCATTAAAAGGCACAGTTCAATGGAATAAAAACATGACTGTGACGTTTAATGAAGCAATTCAATTAATCGATCAGAAAATCTCAAAGCAGCTTAGTGTTGTTATGCACAGCGAAGAGTTTCAAAAGTTAGAAGGTTCTTGGCGTGGTTTGCACCACCTTGTAATGAATTCTGAAACCAGCTCAACGCTTAAAATTCGTGTTTTAAACATGAAGAAAAAAGAACTACATAAAGATTTAAGCAAAGCAGTTGAGTTTGACCAAAGCCAAACATTTAAAAAGATTTACGAGTCTGAATTTGGTACTCCTGGTGGCGAACCTTATGGCACAATTGTGGGTGACTTTGAATTTACTAACCACCCAGAAGATGTGGAAACGTTAAGCCTAATGTCGAATGTGGCAGCAGCTGGTTTCTGTCCATTTATTGCCGCTTCTTCACCGTCTTTATTCGGGTTTGATAACTGGGAAGAGTTGACTAAACCTCGTGATTTAGAAAAAGTGTTTGAATCATTAGAGTACACAAAATGGCGCTCGTTCAGAGACAGCGATGATTCACGTTTTGTATCGCTAACTATGCCTCGCTTCTTATCACGTTTACCTTACGGTGCAGCTTCTAAACCTGTCGAAGAGTTTAACTATGAAGAGTTTGAAGTTGAACCAAAAGCAGGCCGTTCAGTAAGCACTGATAATAGCGACTACTGCTGGAGTAATGCAGCTTACGCAATGGCCACTAATATGACCAAAGCGTTTTCGCAATACGGTTTTTGTACTGCGATACGTGGTGCTGAAGGTGGCGGTAAAGTTGAAGGCCTACCAACGCATATTTTCACAAGTGATGATGGCGATCCGGATCTTAAATGCCCAACAGAAATTGGCATAACAGACCGTCGTGAAGCTGAGCTAAGTAAACTTGGTTTCTTACCTCTGTGTCATTACAAAAATACCGATTACGCTGTTTTCTTTGGTGGCCAAAGCTGTCAAAAACCACAAATATATTCAACGCCTGATGCAACAGCTAATGCTGCAATTTCAGCTCGCTTACCTTACTTAATGGCGACGTCTCGTTTTGCACATTACTTAAAAGTGATGGCGCGCGATAAAATTGGTAGCTTTATGGAAGCGGAAGATGTTGAGTCATGGTTAAACCGCTGGATTCTATCGTATGTAAATGCGACCGAGGGTGGTGGCCAAGATATCAGAGCACGTTACCCATTAGCCGATGCAAAAGTATCAGTTAAAGAAATACCAGGTCAGCCAGGCGCTTATAACGCAGTGGCATGGTTACGACCTTGGCTACAAATGGAAGAGCTTACCTCTTCATTACGTCTTGTAGCTAAAATTCCAGAGATTGGTTAATTAACTAGTCTTTAGCGTTAAGGATAATGCAGTAAAATGAATCACGAAGAGTTTTCATTTATAAATCAAGACTACGCTTTTCACCAAAAGTCGCAGTCTAGAATTAGCGATAATGATGCTTTGCTTGATAGGTTTTTGAACGAAAAAAACTTAGACAAGGCACTGTTATTGTGGCTTGAAGGCTCTTCTGATTCACCTATCTCTTGGACAAAAGAATCGCTTGGTCCTTATTTACAACGAATTATTGTTGAACTTGATCAGCTAATTTCTCAACAGCTAAATAGCATTATTCATGCTACACGATTTCAAAAGTTAGAAGCCAGCTGGCGTAATTTATGGTGGTTAACCCTCCAAACAGAGCAATACGACAAAGAAAATAAAGTAAAAATAAAAGTATTAAACTGTGATTGGGCAACCCTCTCTAAAGATGTAAACAAAGCGATAGATTTCGACCAAAGTTACTTTTTTCAGTTACTCTATCAAAGTGAATTTGATAGTGCCGGTGGCGAGCCTTTTGGTGTAGTAATTGGCGATTACGAAATTAGTAATATGTCATCTAATGGCACTATTTATAACGATATTGATACTATTAAAGAAATCTCGCGCACTGCAGCTGCTGCATTCTCACCATTTATATGTTCAGCGTCTCCAAACCTTTTTGGCGCAGATAACTTTTCTGACCTAGGGTACTACGCAGATTTATTCAATCAATTTGAGCAACCTGAATATGTAAAATGGCAAAGCTTTAGATCAATGGAAGAGGCACGCTTTGTTGGTTTAACGTTACCGCATGTTTTAGTCAGAGCTCCCTACAGTAACGATGGTAAACGCCATCAAGACTTTTATTTTAAAGAACAAATAAAAAACCCCGAAACAGATATGTTATGGGGTAATGCTGCGTTTCAGTTTGTCTCAACAATAATTAGGGCTTACTGTGATAGCGGATGGTTTGGGCATATTAGAGGGATAGAGCCTGGTAAAGTGTCAAAAGGGCTAGTCACAGGGCTTGCAAAAGACAGCTTTGCAAACGATACCTACCAAAAAGAAGCTAAACCGCCATTGGATTTATTGGTAACAAGTAAATTTGAAAAGCAGTTCTCTGAACTTGGATTTATTCCAACGTCATCAGTAACTAATACTGAACATATTGTTTTTTATAGTAATGCATCGGTACAAAAAGCAAAAAATTACGAATCCAGTGCAGCTAATATAAATGCACGCCTTTCATCTATGTTGCAATACATTTTATGCGTATCTCGCTTTGCACATTATTTAAAAATACTTGCCCGCGATAGAGTCGGTTCTTACATAAATGCGCATGCGTGCGAGCGCGACTTACAGTCGTGGATCAATAATTATACAACGGCGTCAGACTCAGCATCTGAGCAAATCAGAAGTAAATATCCACTGAGTAATGCGCGCATAAAAGTAAGTGAAAACAAAGCAAATCCAGGTCACTTTTTTTCTGTTTTACAACTACAACCCCATTTTCAATTAGATCAAATGGTCTCGAGCATTAAATTAATAACAGAGCTCAGTCCTCACCACAAAATAAAGGAATAACCATGAAGAAAATACATAGCTTGATTCGCGAGGGAAAACTAACTGAAGCACTATCTTTGTGTGCTACAGAGCTTCAAGATGAACCTTTAAATTTTGATATAAGAAGTATCTATTCAGAATTACTTTGCATAAATGGTGATCTAGAAAAAGCAGACAAACAACTCGACTTTATGGTTCAAAAAAATCCTGAGTTTGCTGTAGGTGCTGTGAATCTTAGACATTTGATCCGTGCTCAGCAATCACGAATAGACTTTTACCAAGGTAAAGGGATCCCTAAATTATTTCATGATGCTGATGAGATAGACACGCTGTTTTTAAAAATGCATGTGGCATTGCTAGAGGGCGAAATAGACGAAGCTGCTGAGCTTTCTGCGCAAATGGAAACGTTAAGAGTTACGACGTTAGGTGATGCAGAGTCTGTGGCACGCGACTTGGACGATACATTAAACCCTTATTTAGAAGTATTAGGGACAAATGGCGAATTTTACTTGGCAAATTTTGATGAAATTGAATCGATAAAAGTAGAGCCTGTAAGTTCAGTATTAGAAAGCATTTGGCTACGCGTTGAAATAACGATTAAAGAAGGCCCTTCAGGCACTGCACATTTACCGCTTGTCTATGCCAATGCTGAATCGGATCTTGAAAAATTAGGTCAGGTTTCGGACTGGGTTGAACTCAAAGATGAATTCATTATTGGTAAAGGCATGAAAATGCTGTTTGTGAATGATGAGGCGATCACAATTCCTAATTTAAAAATTAATGCTGTAGAAGCAGCATAATTTATATTTGAGCAATAATGATAGAACATAAGCAGCAGCTTCAAGCATCTATTTTAGATAGGCTCATTGATGATGAGCCTGACTTTCAAGATGCACCATCGCGTACCGAAGGGATCACTATAAGTGAGCTACGTAAAAATGTGCGCAGAGATATAGAAGCACTGCTTAACGCCCGAATTCAATGGCACACGTGGCCTACACAATATAGTGAGCTTGCTACATCGTGTTTATCGTACGGTTTACCTGATTTTTCAAGTATGTCGGTTAGTTCTCATGAAGGCCGAGCACTGCTATGCGAGACAGTTAGAAACACTATTTTAAAATTTGAGCCACGATTTTTAGAAGTTGAAGTATTTACTGATGAAGAAGTACCAGTTAATCGTGTTTTAAACTTGCGTATTAATGCGCTTTTATACGCTGATCCTGAGCCAGAATTTATAAGCTTTGATTCTGAGGTAGAGCCCGTAAATTTAGGTATGAAGATTATTGAGGCATCATTATGAACGATGAATTATTAAAATATTACAATCGTGAATTAGCATTTGTGCGTCATTTAGGTAAAGACTTTGCTGAGAAATACCCAAAAGTAGCTGGGCGTTTAAAGCTTAGTGAAGATCATGTTGAAGACCCTCATGTATCACGGCTTATTGAATCGTTTGCATTTTTAACAGCCAATATTAGACAAAAGCTAGATGACAGTTTTCCTGAATTAACGGATGCTTTATTAGGGCAGATGCTACCAGATTATCAAGCACCTATCCCTTCTATGTCGATTGTAAAATTAGAAGCCGAAAACCTTTCAACGGCGGGTGTTGTCATCCCAAGAGCAAGTGAAGTTGAAACTAACGTTGATTCTATGAAGCAATGTAAGTTTCAAACCTGTTACGAAACCTACCTTTGGCCCATTGAAATTACTAAAGCCCAGTTTGATAACAGCCCTTTTGTAGCGCCTAAGCCGCGTTGGCATGAAAAGGCAAAGTCTATATTTAAGTTAGAGCTAACCGGTGAATACAAGGGCGTTTCGCTTGCAGAAACTGGTTTAGAAAAACTTCGCGTATATATAAACGGGCAGTGGCACCATACTCTTAAAGTGTATGAACTGTTATTTAAACACAGCATTGGTATAGCCATAGATAATGGCGAAGAAGGCATTAAATACCTATCAAAAAACCAATTAAAAGCGGTCGGGTTTGAAACACACGAAGCGGTTGTGCCTTACTCTCAGCGCTCTGCTGCCGGTTATCGTTTATTGGTCGAAAACTTTACTTTTCCTGAGAAGTTTCGTTTTTTTGAACTTGAAGGTATACGCGGCGTATTACCTAAAAACTCCAACAAATGTGATATCTATATATACCTTGATACTGAGTCAAGTGAGCTTGAGAAACAGGTTGATGAGGATATGTTTTTACTCGGGTGCACGCCAATAATTAACTTATTTGAACAAGAACTTGAGCCAATTCGCCCTGAGATAAGTGAATACGAGTATCAACTTGCACCGCGTTATATGGACTCAGAAATTTCTGAAGTGATTGGTATTTCAGAGGTTATAGCGTTTGATCACAAAGGTAATAAACAAGTCGTTGCGCCATTTTATGGTCAAACTCATCCAAATTATCAAGGTCACGAAGACCTATTTTGGCATATAAGAAGAGAAACAGCGTCGTGGGCGGGCGGTTATGTAGAGTCTGGCACCGAGACATTTATGTCATTGGTAGATGCCAAATTTGAAAACAGCGCTATGGAATATGGTGAAGGTAACTCTGTACTCACTGTACGCGCACATTGTAGCAACCGTAATTTACCTGCGAGTATGCCATTTGGCGACGATGAGCTTGGGTTACTGATGCCAGAGCGCGGCGATGTAATTAAAAAAATTCGTTGTTTAGCGCCTTTTACACATGCAGTTAGACCCGTATTAGCCGATGCAACGCGCTGGCAGCTTGTTAATCATTTAACACTCGATACGTTTAGCGGTGAAGATGCGTGTAATAAATTAAAAGAAGTACTTCGTCTGTATGACTTTAGAGCATCGCCTCAAACCAAAGGGCTAATAGATAATATATATCGCGTTAGTATTGAGCCTGCAACCGCGCGTGTTATTCAAAAAGGCAGGGTAAGTTTTGTAACTGGCAGCGAGATAGAAATTACTTTTGCTAACGATGATTTTTCGGGCAGTGGCATGTTCTTTTTTGCCGCAGTGTTGGATCATTTCTTTGCTCAGTTTGCCGCTATAAATAGTTACACACGTTTGAGCTTGCGTTTAAAAGAGCAAGAGCAAATATATTATCAGTGGCCTGCGCGCGTAGGTGATAGACCACTACTATGATAAAGCAACTGATTGCCCAAGCTTCTCAAGTCGATTTTTATAAAGCGGTTTTCATTATTGAAAACCAGCTTAAAAAGCGTGGCTTAGATTATCGCCACGTCGGTTACGATAGCAACCCAAAGCAAGAACTAATAAAATTTACGGCCACCCAAAAGTTTGGCTACCCGGGAAATGCAATTACTAAGCTAGAAGAAACTGGCTTTGAAGATGGTCTGCACAAGGTCAATATGCAGGTTTCATTTATGGGGTTAACTGGCTGCTCTGGTGCATTACCGCAATTTTATAGTGAACTGGTTATGCAAAGGCTGCGCTATAAAGACACGACCATGCGCGATTTTTACGACATGTTTAATCATCGTCTGATCTCTTTGTATTACCGAGCTTGGAAAAAATATAAGCCTTCATTAAACCATGTAAACAATGACAAAAATAAAGACCCATATACCAAAATATTGGGGCTATTAAGTGGTGGCTATAATGAGCATCAGTTGCATTTTTCGGGTTTGTACAGTCGAAAAATTCGTAACGCATTTGATTTACAAAGTGTGCTTAGCTCATACCTGGGTTGCGAGGTAAAAATAAAACAAATGGTTGGTCAATGGCATGAACTTCACCAACAAGAGCAAACACGCCTTGCAAGCCAAGTATTATTTGAAGGTCAGCATGCGCAGCTAGGTGTAGATACCATGCTAGGTAAAAAGGTTTGGGATGTCTCTTCTAATATTGAAGTGCATATACAATCAAACGATCCAAAAAAAGCAAAACTTCTTTTACCCAAAGGGGCTTTGTTTGAACTCGCAAACAAAATTACTAAAGACTACGTTGGAAACTCAATCCAGTTCCGCTTAGTTATTGAAACTGACTTTCAGCATTTAGGCGCCGCTCAGCTGGCTAAGAATGACTGCCAATTAGGCGCAAATTCTTTTTTAGCGGTACAAAATAACAAATCAAAATCTAACCCTACTAAGTTATCGTTTAAGGGATAATTAAAATTAAAAGGAACACTGTATGTCTTCGATGACACTCAATAAATTAGTTGAAAAACTAAGCCCTGATTGCAGAAAAAGCCTAGAGGCGGCGGTTGCAATTTGTAATAGCAGAAGCCACTTTACAGTGGAGCTTGAACACTGGTTACTTGCCATGATTGAGCAACAACTAGATGATGTTAGACTTATTTTTGGCTCTTTTGACATTGATATTGAAAAAGTAAAACAAGACTTAAATCAATCTTTAGAAGCGTTTAAAACCGGTAGTGAGTCATCACCTAGTTTATCTGTACATGTTACTAGCTTATTAAAGCAATCTTGGTTAAGTACCAGTATTGAGTTTACAGATAATCAAATTCGCAGTGCCTACGTTATTTATACGCTTGTAAAAGACGATACCTTATCGAGCTTAGTAACCCGTTGCAGTAAGTTATTTAATAAAATAGAGCCAGGGCAGTTACTTCATGCGTGGCCGGAAATAGTTGCTCAATCGCAAGAGCGTAATCACTCAGTACAAAACACGGCTAGTCAATCGGCTACAAACTCTAAAACCCCGAGCCTTGACCAATTTACTGTTGATTTAACTGCTCAAGCAAAAGCCGGAAATATAGATCCCATTTTAGGACGCGACTTCGAAATTCGCCAGATGGTTGATATTTTGACCAGACGCCGTCAAAACAACCCTATTTTAACCGGTGAAGCGGGTGTAGGTAAAACAGCCGTAGTTGAAGGTTTAGCTTTAAGAATTGCACAAAAAGATGTACCTGCCGTGCTGCAGAATGTGAAAATTCACAGCTTAGATTTAGCACTATTACAAGCTGGCGCAGGTATGAAAGGCGAGTTTGAAAATCGTCTTAAATCATTAATTAACGAAGTGAAAAATTCAGTTAACCCGGTTATTTTATTTATTGATGAAGCTCATACAATGATTGGTAGCGGTGGAGCCGCAGGCCAAAACGATGCTGCTAACTTATTAAAACCGGCACTTGCTCGTGGCGAACTTAGAACCATTGCAGCTACAACGTGGGCTGAATATAAAAAGTTTTTTGAAAAAGATGCAGCTCTAACACGCCGCTTCCAAGTGGTAAAAGTAGAAGAGCCAACGCCAGAAAAAGCAGTGGCTATGTTACGTGGTTTAGTGCCCGTAATGGAAAAACACCACAAAGTATTTATTTCTGAACAAGCACTCGAAAGTGCAGTGCACTTATCGCATCGCTATATTACGGCAAGGCAACTACCCGATAAAGCGGTGGCATTATTAGATACAGCCTGCGCGCGGGTGGCAATGAGCCAAGCATCTACACCAAACACTATAGAGCAACTTGTAAATCGATTAAGCGAAATAGAAACACAAGTGCAGATGCTACACCGTGAACAAAAAACAGGTTTAGATCATTCAGTGCAACTAGATACACTTAAAACTGAACTTGTAACTATTGAAAAGCAGTTAGCGCCGTTAACTGAGCAATTTAAAGTAGAAAAAGAAATTGTAGCTGAGCTTAATCAGGCACTCGAGTCTATTAACTCAGAACAAGAAAATTCATCAGATGAAATTTTAGCCAATCTTAAGCAGAGTAAAGAAAAGTTAACTGCTTTTGAACATAATATGGTTCATTGGCAAGTAGATGAAGAGCTTATTGCACAGGTTATATCAGATTGGACTGGCATACCTGTAGGTAAAATGCACGAAGATGAAATACATGGCATTTTAAACCTTGCACAGCAAATGAAAAAACGTGTTGTAGGGCAAGACCATGGGCTAGATTTAATCGCTAAGGTAGTGCAAACATCTCGCGCCCAACTAGCAGATGAAAGCCGACCTAACGGCATTTTTATGTTGGCAGGTCCAAGTGGTGTAGGTAAAACCGAGACTGCACTTTCGCTTGCACAAGAAGTGTATGGCAGTGAAGAAAATGTCACCATTATTAATATGTCTGAGTTCAAAGAAGAGCACAAAGTATCACTACTGCTTGGTTCACCTCCTGGGTATGTAGGTTATGGCGAAGGTGGCATATTAACCGAAGCCGTAAGAAGAAAACCGTACAGCGTAGTATTGCTCGATGAAATGGAAAAAGCTCACCCTGGTGTACAAGATATTTTCTATCAAGTGTTTGATAAAGGTACAATTAAAGACGGTGAAGGCCGTGATATCGACTTCAAAAATACAATCATTATTATGACCTCTAATGTGGGAACTGATACCACCATGAGTTTATTTGAAGACGAAGAAAGTAAACCTAGTATCAAAGGTTTATTAAAAGCATTACAAGATGATTTACTCGCATCATTTAAACCTGCTTTTTTAGGGCGTATTAATGTAATACCTTACATTCCACTAAGTGACGATATTCTTACAGAAATTGCATCACTACAAATTGATAAAATAATTAAACGCGTTAATAAGCATTACGATGCTGAGCTTAAATATGAAAATGACGTAATAGAATATATTATTGATAATTGTCAAAATGCAGGGTCCGGTGCTAGGAACATTCATACCATTTTGCAAAATAAATTATTACCTTTGTTGTCGGAAGTTTTACTTTCTAGCATGATTGATGACAAAAAAATAAATAGTATATCGCTATCAGTTAAAGATAATGAATTTAATATTGAGTTAAATTAAAGTTTATTTAATTTAACTTAGTATTAAGGTTGTTTCTTTATTTTTAGGGTATTATAATTTTGGTGCCTTAAATCACTACATGGAATTTTGAGACATTGTCTTCATCTAAGGAAAGGAATCTGAAGGCCTTTTCATTGCTGTATTAAAGATAATGATTTCAAAGGAATTTTTGGGAAACCAAAGTAAATAATCCAGTCTAAATGGATAACATTGTTTAATTAAAAGGAGCATTATCAAATGCAAGCAAATACATATTTAAAATACGGTTCAATCAAAGGCGAAACTACAGCTGAATCTTTCAAAGATTTAATCACAGTATTATCTTTAGATTGGAACGTAAGCCGTGAAATTAGCGCAGCAACTGGTACAGCAATGGACCGTGAGTCTAGCTCTACTCGTCTTGGCGACGTTACTATCACTAAACTTCAAGATAAAGCATCTCCGGATCTTTTCAAAGAAGCGACAATTGGTAAAGGCTTACCAGCTATTTTCCATATCACTAAACAAGGTGATAAAGTTGAAGAAATCATGAAAATCGAACTTACAGATGCGATGATTTCTAGCTATTCAGTGTCAGTACAAAACGATCGTCCTATTGAAACAATCACTATCAGCTACACAGAAATGATGATGACTGTTACTCCAACAGACGACAAAAATAACATTACTGCTCCACTTGTATACGGTTACAGCGGTGTTAAAGGTCAACAAATGTAATATTTGTTATCTTATAATGGCTCTGGGCTTTTGCTCAGAGCTTTTTTTGATCTTTAGGATGGGAAAGGCAAGGAATGCAAACAGCAACACAAAATAACAACGTAATTCAGATTAGCACCCCTGCTGGTAAAGATGCCCTCTATTTAACTCGTTTTGTTGCCCAAGAGGCAATGTCAGACTTATTTGTTATGTCTGCCAATATGTACACAATTGGCAAGCAAATAGCACATGAAGATTTGGTTGGAAAGCCAGTATCTATTAAGGTAAAAAATGCACAAGGCGGCGGTGAGCGTTACTATCATGGAATAGTAAGCCATTTGGTTTCAAACGGCAGCCGTACAGCTGATGTAGAAGAACAAAAAAACTATATAGATTACCAAGCAACTATCGTCCCGTTTGCAGCATCTATGCGCAACCGTAAAAACAGCCGAATATTCCAAAAGAAAACAATTAAAGAAATATTTGCTGACCTATTTGGCCAACACAATGTTGCCTTTAGCGATAAAACCAGCAAAACATACCCTAAATACGAGTACTGTGTTCAGTACCAAGAGTCAGACTTTGACTTTATTCAACGATTGCTTCAACAAGAAGGTATTTTTTACTTTTTTGAGCATACCAACAGCAACCATACCTTGGTATTAGCTGATGATATAACCGCTTATGAAGTGTGCGACGAAGCAAAGGTAGTTTACTCAACTGGCCATTTAAGCGAATCTCATGTATCACGTTGGCAGGGCGGTTTAAGTATTGCGCCAGGCAGCTTTAAACGCGTTGGTTACGATTTTAAACAGCCATCACGCTACCCAGATGGTGAGCAAGCTAATCCAGAGTTACCGACGCAATCAGTATCAGAAATTTTTGAATACACGGGCGAGCAAGAATGCCACCCGCGCGCAGCTAATTTAGCATCTGTTCAGCTTGAGTCATTACAGCGAGACATGAAGCTTTCTAGTGGTCGCAGTGATTGTCGTTCATTTACAGTGGGTAAACTCTTTAGCTTTAAAAAGCATGAAGACCCACGTCTTGAAGGTAAAACATTTGTTATTACCTCTATGATGACGTCTATAACGGTGCCTAATCAGTCTGGCTCTCAGCAGTCGTCAGTAGAAGAAGTCTACTCAAACCATTTTGAATGCGTACCCAAAGATATACCCTACAGAGCGCAAATAAATAAGAAAAAACCAGTTATAAATGGTGTGCAAACGGCAATCGTAACTGGCGATAGCGCCGATGAAATAATGATTGACCAATATGGTCGCGTAAAAGTGCAATTTGACTGGGACCGAGAAGGTAAAAAAGATTCAAAAAGCTCGTGTTGGATCCGTGTTGCGCAAAATTGGGCAGGTAAAAAGTGGGGGGCATTTTTCTTCCCTCGGGTAGGCCAAGAAGTACTTGTAGACTTTATAAATGGCGACCCAGACCAACCAATTATTAGCGGAGCAGTGTACAACGCAGATTTAATGCCTCCGTATGCATTACCTGGTGAAAAAACACAAAGTGGTATTAAAACACGCTCTACTAAAGAAGGCGGAGCCGATAACTTTAATGAGCTAAGGTTTGAAGATAAAAAAGGCAGCGAGCTGGTTTATATTCAAGCAGAAAAAGATAAGCAGCTTTACGTAAAAAATGACCAAAACGACAAAACAGATCACGACCATAATATTGAAATTGGCAACGATCGAAAAGTTGATATTGGCAATAATGAAACACTAAAAGTGGCTAAAAATCGCAGTGGCGATATAGGTGAAAACGACACGTTAAAAGTGGGTAAAACACTTAATATTGAAGCTGGTGATGAAATAGTAATTAAAACAGGCTCTGCACAAATTAAAATGAGCAGCAGAGGTAATATAACTATAGAAGGCACTAATATAGACATTAAAGGCAGTAACGTTAAAGTTGATGGTAGCGCCATTACTTTATCTGCTGGCATGATTAAATTAAATTAGTGCAGTTATGGAAATAATAAATAGCTTTTATACAGGGCATAGAAATGGCATTAATAATAATGGTTACGTTGTATATTGCCGTTATGGTTTGCCGTATTTAATTTGTTTACCAATAAATAGGCCAGATGATCCATTGCTAAATCCTGCATTAACGCATTTAAAAGCTATGGATGGTTATTATGCTAATCAGTTTTTAAGTAATTTACATAATGCTTTAAATAGTGAGGATACCATAGCCGCTTTATATCAGTACGCATTACAAAGCCCGGTATCAATTTCGGATTATAGTAAGGCAGAATTAGTTGATACATTATCGGGTTTAGTTTCTCAAAGTAAATTATTAATTATTCCTTTATTTGATTAGTTTTATTGTCAAAAAGTAAATAAGACAAGGAGTCTTTATGGGTAAGCCCGCAGCTACAATTGGTCATATGCATGTATGCCCTAAAACCACAGGTACAGTCCCGCATGTTGGCGGCCCTGTTGTGGTAGGCTCAACTAATGTATTAATAGGTAGCATGCCCGCAGCACGTAAAGGCGATATGTTAGTGTGTGTTGGGCCACCCGACAGCATAAAGTCAGGCTCTGGTAGCGTAAAAATTAACGGTAAACCCGCAGCTCGAATGGGTGATGATAGCTCCCACGGCGGAAAAATTGTTGTTGGCAACCCTACTGTATTAATAGGTGGCTAACCTTGCTGTCTACTTACATAAGTAATCATCAAGCACAATTGCTCAGTATTAGTAAGGCGCAGTGCTGCCCGTTTACTTCTGTAGGTTATGTAAAAACACTTAAAAAAAAGCTGTTAGAAACAACGTGGCTAACCGCTAAAAAAAATAATACTCCTCAACACTTTACACAACCCGATTTAACTTTAATTAATACGTTAGTAACGAGTGAGCAAAGCCTTGATGTGACTGCGCAGGCATGTATAGAGGTTATGGCTAATTTACCGCAAACAATTAACCTGGCTTTTATAAACTCGTTGCTCAACAGCCCGTCCCTGCATGGCTTAGCAAAGGCTGTTATTTATAAAGTTTTATTACAGCAACACAGCTTTAATTTAATTGCATTAATTGACTTAAACACTATTTATTTTGCATTGGCTAATAGCACCGAACAAGAGGCAACATCAGCCGAAACAGTGGCGCTTATCAGCGCGTTCAACTCTAATGCAAACATACAAGTACTAAAACATGTGTTTGATGAGCTATGTAAAAGTAAGCTTGTTAATTCACCGTTAATGTCGCTTTTTTTATTATCACTAAGTTGGGAACAAGTAAACGCATTAAGTAATTACGCAAGCAATGTTTTAACAGTCGATGACACGTTACATGTGCTATTACAAAGTGGCTATGTAAAGCTAGTGCCCTTAGCGTGTATGTCGTTAAACCAAGTAGAAAACCCAACAGCTATTATTGCCTTAATAAGGCGAATGCTCGGTGATAAGCTCGATTTACTCGTAAGCTATGACATTCAAGTAAATGCATTTAATGCTGAACAACAAGCACTAGTGGCTTTTAAACAGCAGTTACAGCAAAACTGGCCTAAATACGAGGAGGAGCTTTGCTTGCAGAGGTTTGTAGGTGGCAAATCTCTTAATAAAAGGTTAAGCGCAATAGAAATGTCGGCAATGGACTGTTATAGCCAAGCAATATTTAATTTGTATACCTACTACAAATCGATGGCTAAAAATGTAAAAGCAGAGGCGCAAGGATGAAGGCGTTTAATGTAAACGTAAGCTGTTTTTCTACGCCTTTGTCGCAAGACATAGATACACTGCTATATGCAGATACCCCAAATCCACCTGACGGTATTATTTGGCAATCATGGAATGCCTGTATTTATGATTGCATAGTAAAAGCGAAAGAACTTTTTGCAAAAGTAGAAGACTCAAACTTGCCACTTGTATGGTTATTGCCAGCACTTGCGTACCAAGATGAGCTAAAGCAGCTTTTAGCAAAAAGTTTTAAACAGTTGTTCCCTGAGCATGTAGAGCACTTATTATTTTATGGCGCTGTTGGTGCTAATACGTTAGTGCAGTTGGCGGTGCAAAAAAAATGGGATAAGGCAAACGTGATTGCCATTGATGCTACCTATAAAGCCGATAAAAACAATGAGTGGGTATACTTAGGAGTAGGTGGTGCACTCGCGACTATTGAAACGGCTCAAATTGGCTGGATGCAAACTAGTCATGACTTTGCTCCTTCAATAGATTTTATAAAGCACGACCAACTAGGCGGTATATTTTCAAAAATTGCACAGGATAATAAAGACCATATAGATCTTATATTTGCACCTGGCAACGGCATACATCAGCAAAGTGATGTTTGGCTGACTAATTTACAATTGCTCAGTAATTTAATTAATGAGCATACACATTATGAATTACCTAATTACAAATTAGGTAAAATTGGTGCGCTTGAAGGACTCGTCAATTTATATCAATTGACCTCAAGCCCGGCTATTGTAAATCACTTTAAACACGTGTTAGTGATTTCTCAAGAACAATCAAAATATCAGGCCGCAGCATCATACTTATGGATAAGTGAGGAAGTACACAACTAATGCAAAGTAATACGGTTGTTTTACAAGGAACGAGTTACCCCATTTGCCTAGTTGCTGGCAAAGGCCAAACGCCGTCAGGTTATGCGCCAACTGTGGCAAACACCCCTGAAACGGCTAAACAACAAATAGCTCAAATTGGTGGTGCGTTAACAGGTGACGCTGCCAAACGTCTTGATGTAATTAATTTATTAAATAGTGCTGGCGTTAACTGCCTACGCAGCGCATCAGCTCGCGAAACCGCAAGCGTACTTACCCAAGCCTTAGTAAGTGGCGCAGTAACGTGTTTCCATCAAAAAGCAAAGTCGGCCATTCAAGTAAGCGATAATACTAATAGTGGCTCAGCGGGCAAAAAGTCGAACAAAAAATCAAGCTCAACCGCATCAGGTAAAAGCGCATCGCAAGCACCCGCTAAAAATACGGGTGGTGCAAGTAATAACACCGCAAGTGAAGAGCCCATTACAAATCAAGAGTGCCGATCAGATCCAGTTTCAATGCTCTCTGGCGAAGAAATTCTCCCGCTTATCGACTTTACCCTAGCAGGCAGCCGCCAATTAGTGTGGCGACGTTTGTATCGCTCATCTCATGCTGATGTGTGCACAACAATGGGTAATGGTTGGCGCCACGACTTTATGGCAAGCCTTACCGAGCATTATTTGCCGCCCCCAAAAGTGGGCCCTAAGCAAAAAGGCACTTACTGGCTAGAGTACCAAGACGAGCACGGCGCTAAACATAAATTTGAAAAGGTGAAACCTGGCCAATCAAGCTATCAGTTAAGTAGTAACCTTGCGCTACATTACCAAACAAATGGTAAGCAAGTACTTGTAACACCAGATGACCAACACCTTACGTTTAAACCAGGCGAAAGCGCGTGGCTGCTTGAAAAAATAATTAACGAAAAAGGCCAAAGCATCGCGTTTTATTACGATGCTAAAGAGCGCCTACACCGTATAGAAGTAAATAAAGTACGTGGCTGTATAATTAGCTACAACGCGCAAGGTTTATTAAGCAAAATAGCAGCGTACTGCACCGATAAAAACAACAAACAACAATTGCTATCGCCATTACTAGCAAGCTACGAGTACGACGAAAACAAAAACCTTGTTCAGTCTACTAATCAGCAAAACGAAACTGAGCGCTACGCGTATAACGCCGCTAACTTATTAACAAAGCGTACCCGAGCCAGTGGCTTCAGCCATCATTTTGAGTGGGATAGCTACTCACCCAGCGCTAAATGTATAAAGCAGTGGGGCGATAACAACACCTATACTTACCAGTTTGAATATAACTTAGAGGCTGGTGAAACAACCTGTATAGACTCTCGCGGCCACAAAGAGCACTTTGTACATAACGCACAAGGCAAACTGTTAAAACATACCGACCCTAACGGCAACGTTTGGCAATATACATACAATACACAAGGCCAAAAACTCAGTGAAATTAAGCCTGATAGCAGCACAACGCGCTATAGCTATACACCTTTCGGCCAATTAGAAACAATAACGCAGCCAGATGGTAGCCAAACCCATTTTGCTTACAACCAACTTGGGCAACGTGTACTAACTACCTTACCTGATGGCCAAACCATTACGCGTAAATACAGTGTGGCTGGCTTATTACAAAGCGAAACCTTTGGTGATGGCCGCACCACATTATACAGCTACGATAAGCTCGGCCAGTTAACTCAGCATATTAATAAAAATGGTCAAATCACCAAGTTTATTTGGAACGAGCAAGGCGAGCTATTAGCAAAGCATCATAACGATGAGTTAATACGTTACAGTTATGACAGCCTAGGCCGCGTAAATGCCACACTGAATAACGCAGGCTTACTCACTCAATATAAATACAATGAGCACGGCCAGCTTACACAAACCATTGCCTTTGATGAAAACGAGCCTGAAAATAAGCAGCATCAATACTTTAGCTACGACGAAGCAGGGCGGTTAATTAGCTCGCAAAACAGCAAAGGCCACACCACCGAGCAACACTTTGAAGGGCTAAGCCAACCGCATTGTGTTATTCAGCCCGATGGCAGCGCACTGCATTTAACGTACGACAAAGAGCGCAACTTAACAGCCATCGAGCGAAGCGATGGTCACGTATACCGCATAAGTTACGACGCGAACGAAAACCCAACGCAAATAACCGGGTTTGATGGCACGCTACAGCAATATAAGTACGATGCCTGTAACCGCTTAGCCTCAGTCACGCAAAGCAACAAACGCCATGTAAAAATAGAGCGCGACAGCCTTGGCCGTGTAACTGCGCAGCATGCAAGCCTTGCAAGCGACTCACATATTGTTAATAACGCCAATTATTACAGCTACACAAAGCAAGGTAAAATAGCGCGTGCACATAATGCGCAATCAACACTTAAACAACGCTTTGATAAAGGCGGGCGGCTACTGTGCGCCGAGCAAGTTAATAACCAGCAACAAGCGCATACCTTAAAATACAGCTACGACGAATACGGCAGAAGGCAAACCCTTACCCTGCCAGATTCAACCACGCTTAAATACAGCTACAACCAGTTTGGCCAGCTAAGTACTATTCACTTACAGCAAGCCAACAGCAAAGAGGTTGAACTTGCACAGCCGCTCGTAACATTAAGCTACGACCGCCAAGGTAATATTAAAACCCAGCAGTTTGGTAACAGCATTACCCTCAATCAACAGTTTGATGTATTTAACCGTTTAACGCAGCAACAGCTCACGCACCCAGCACAAGCATTATTTGATACCTGTACGTACAATTACGACAGCATCAACCAGCTGATTGCCCGTAAAAACGAAGGCGTAAGCAGCCAAAACATCAATTTTGAATACAACAGCTTAGGCCAGTTAATACAACAAACTTTAGCAAGCTCACGCGCTGATACAACCACGCACTACCAGTGGGATAGCTTTGGTAACCCGCAAAGTCAGACTGTTCAATCAAACACAAGCGATGCAGACCTTAGAGATACAGGCGAGCAGGGTATAGAACATGATGCAGCCAGTAATGAGCATACAGCCAGCTCTTCTATTGATTTAACACGCGCCACCCATAGCGAATACAATGAGTTAGCACTAAATAGTAGTGAAAGTAGTAGCAAAAATAGTAGCAACGCTGACTCAGTAATAAACAATAAAAGTACTAACAACACCACAATAAACAGTGCCACCGACGCCGACCGCCTAACACAACTTGGCGACAGCGACTTTTACTACGACGAGTTTGGTAACCAAATACGCGAAACCGGTAAAGGCATTAAAACCCGCCGTGAATACAACGCATTTAACCAATTAAGTTGTTTTAATAATAACGGCACGCTCACCCAATACGACTACGACCCACTCGGGCGTCGTATTGCCAAGCACACCGAACACGGTAAGATTGACTACATTTGGGACAACGACCAGTTAATCGGTGAATGCCAACATGGTGAATATACCTGGTATATCAACCTGCCAAATCAATTTCACCCAGTCGCATTGATTAAACAAGGTGAAGTGTATTACTACCACCTAGACCAACTGAATACCCCACGTTTTGTAACAAACAACAAAGCAGAAGTGGTGTGGGAAAACCAAGCCGATGTGTATGGTTATGAAGAGTTAAAAGCAGAATCAAATAAAGAAGACTCTTTCACTCAACCAATCCGTTTTCAGGGACAGTATTTAGACGAGGAAAGTGGCTTACATTACAACCGTTATCGCTACTACAGCCCCAAACAGCAACGCTTTATAAACCAAGACCCGATTGGATTAGTGGGTGGCATAAATCACTATCAATATGCACCGAATCCGGTTAATTGGGTGGATCCGTTTGGGTTGAGTTGTAAAGAAGATGAAGAGAGAAGATTAAAAGCAAGCTTAAAAAAAGCATTTAACGAAGGCCTAATTAGTGAGGAGTTACAAAGGGATTTACTTGAAGCCGCTCAAATTGGATTTATCACGCCAAAAGAGATTAAGCAGGGGATTATTTCGGGAAATCCCACTTCATTGCTTATATTGGGAGGAGGAGATAACTCAAGCCCAATGACCTCTCAGTCTATTATCGATGAAAGTATTGGAGAGCCGCTTTCTATAGATGCATTGATTCATTCAGAACTAGATAAAGTGACTAGTTTAATATGGAAAGAGGGTGAAGAGTTTAAAAACCACGTTTTAATTAATTACCATTTAGATCCTGATATGCAGGTTTTAACACGTGATGAGTTTTTATCACTTGCAGTGTATACTACAAACCTTTACAAGCCCATAAATTCTGGGCTTAGGGGGTTTTCACCTAAGGATAAGGAAAAATGGGCTAAGGCCGTTGCTGATACTGATCAAGCGTTAATTAAATTGGCGGAAAACCCATTGTTGAGGTATGAGGGACAGGTTATTCGTGGAGATCAATTCAGTGATGACTTATTAGAGGAGTTGTTCCCTATTGGTGGCATACACCATGAAAAAGGTTTTAAAAGTTCATCGAGTAATTTAGATAAGCCCTTCGATGGCAATACTAAAATACTTATAACTTCTAAAACAGGGATTAATATTGCTAACAATGCTGCAGTCAAGCCAGAAGAGGAAGAAGTATTGTTTAAGTCAGGAACGAAATTTAAAGTTATTAGCCGTATAAAAGTAAATGGAACAAACTTCATAGAGTTGGAAGAGGTTTAAAATGAGTGAAAAAAAATATTATGATGATTCTGGTGAGTTAATTACCTCTTCCATAATAATTCGAATGTTAGAAATGGAAAATAAAATTCCTAATGATCTTCGATTTCCTTTTATGACAAATAAATTGAGTGGCTCCAGAGAGCCTCATAAAACCCAATGGATGTCATCATATAATGTCTATCGCATTGCTGTCCCAAGACCTACTGATGAGCAATGTAAAGAATATTATCAAAGAATTCAAGTTGATTGTGATGATGACATAAATCGCTTTCGAGGTGCTTTACTTGGATGTGCGCTTGGTGATGCTTTAGGCACAACTCTTGAGTTTAAGGCCCCTGGAACATTTGAGCCAATTACTGATATTGTGGGAGGAGGGCCATTTAACTTGAAGGCAGGAGAGTGGACGGACGATACTAGCATGATGTATTGCCTAGCTCATAGTCTCGTTCGTACAAAAATTTGTGACCCTAAAGATCAAATGGATTTGTACCATAAATGGTGGAAAGATGGTGTTTTCAGTGTAAATGGGAAGTGTTTTGATATTGGTAATACGGTTGTCCATGCTCTGCAAAGTTATAAACAAACTGGCGATCCTATATCTGGCAATACAGATCCAAAATCGGCAGGAAATGGGTCTTTAATGCGTTTGGCACCAATACCAATTCGTTACTATGATAATTTTGAAAATGCAATTAAATATGCAGCTTTAAGCTCTATTACAACTCATGGCGCTGAAGAAGCTGTGGATGCTTGCCGTTATTTTAGTGGGTTAATTTGGGGGGCTTTGCATGGAGTATCGAAAGAAACTTTACTCGATGGGATCTATACACCCATAGACGGGTACTGGGATGAAAACCCATTATGTCAATCGATAATTGATCTCATAGTAGACGCTAAATATAAATCTAAAAGTGCTTCGCAAATACGCGCAAGTGGTTATGTCATGCATACCTTGGAAGCAGTTTTATGGGCTTTTTATCATTCTGATACATTTGAGTCTGGTGCTTTATTAGCCGTTAATTTAGGTGAAGATGCTGACACAACAGGTGCTATATACGGGCAGCTTGCAGGTGCATATTATGGAGAACGTGTAATTAATTATCATTGGGTTAAAAAAGTGAGAGAATTTCATGTTTTTTATTTAAAAGCCCAAGAGTTTAAAGAGTTGATCGTTTCGGAAAGAAATTAATAACAATAAATAAAAGACAAGGAAATACAATGTCATCAATAAGAATAACTCAATCTATTGGATTGGGCGGCACTAACAGTTTAAATGATGTAAAAACAGTACAAGCCGCGTTAAATAAATTACTAAAACTTATCCCACCTACACAAGTTTTAGTTGTTGATGGTCGCTTAAACCCTCGTCCAGAAAACTCAAAAACTATTGCTGCTATTAAGTTATTCCAAAGCAAAGCCTTAAACATGGTTCGACCCGATGGAAAAATAAATCCGAATGATGCTACTTTTCGCAAAATTAATGAAAAGCTCGCCTTATTTAACTCTCAAAAAGCAGGAATGAAAGATCCTCAACTTTTCTTGAACAATGTAATAAAACCAACGCTGTTAAAAATCGGTTTATCATCAAAAAAAGCAGAAATCTTATTGCTGGGCACAGCGATTCAAGAAAGTCGATTGAAGTATCGTCAACAACTAGGCGGTGGACCTGCTTTGAGTTATTTTCAGATAGAGCCTGCTACTCATGATGACATTTGGGATAATTACCTAAGTTACAGAGGAGAGTTAGCATTAAAAGTTAAAAGCTTAATGACTACTGAAGATAAGTTAAAAGAGCTAAAAGAGAATGATGCTTATGCATGCGCCATTGCTAGAATCCACTATTTAAGAGCACCAGCCGCCTTGCCAGAAGCTAATGATACTAATGCGCAGGCTCAGTATTGGAAAACTTATTACAATACGCCACTTGGAAAGGGTACTGTGCAAGAGTTTATCCATAATTGGCAGACATATGGAGTAAGTATATGAATGTTTTTAAGGCCTTAATTTGTACTCTACTATTAACGATAAGTCATACCGCTTTCGCATCAGAGTGCTTAAATATAAAAGTAACTAAGCCTATAAAAATTGATGACAAAACAGGGCTATTGCAGTCATTGAAGTTTGAGCAAGTTAAATTACTCCACAAAGATAAATCAGGTATTTGCTTACCTACGAGGGATACCTACATTTTGTCTTTTAGTGAAGGGATCCCTTTTATTGCTACTCGATTAAAAGGTCATACGCCAGAAATAATATTGCTCGAAAAAGGCAAACATTATTATGCATTAATAAAGTTTTATGCAGGTAACAAATTGCAAGTACTAAAGGGATATCAAATCATCAACTCAGAGCTATACGCACTACCTAATTTCACTTTGAGTAGTAATGTAAGCAATATTAGTATTGATGAAGGGGTTATTAGCGTAAAGAATACTAAGTTAGTTGAAGAGCACTCTATTGATTCAGTTACGCTTTATAACTTTGATTTATCAGGTGTATCAGTTAAGCATTAAGTAATGTACTTACTAAATAACTATAATATTGAACTATCAAGGGTATTTAAAAAGCATGATAAAAAGTAACCTTGGTAAGTTTTTTCTGATAACAGCCTTGTTTTTTATTGCACCGTGTAATGAAGCTCAAGGTGCCTCGCAAGTTATATTTAAATGTAATGTGGATGTGCCTCCACCTCCACCTAATGAGCCTATTATTAGCAAAGTAGGTAATAAATTTCACTTACCCGAAAATTCAGCTCATATGAAAGGGCTATAATGGTGAAAACAATAGCTACTTTTCTTTTTGCTATTGTAATATGTTTTAGTGGGATGGCAGGAACTCTTTTTCCTAACCTTGATATTAATGATCCTAACTTATCGCAAGATAAAGTCATGCGCCAATGTCAAAAAAGCTTAATGTATGCACCTCAAGAGCTTGATGCTTGGTGTGATAAAGCTTATAAAATGGGAAATTGGCAAGCTCTGGAATTAGTAGGCCTTCATAAAGGTGATGGAAGCCGCTATATTGCTGAGGCAAAAAAGCATGCTGCAGAAGGCGATCCTGATGGTATCTTAGCTTTAGCTTATGTATATAGCACTGGACGTTTTGTTACTAAAGATCTTTATTTAATTTACACTGAGCTAGGCGACTTAGAAAAGGCTGCTGCACATAAACGCTTTTTAGATGAAAGTAACTATGAAAAAGTCAGAAAAGAAATGTTTGAAAAGCAACTTAAGGATTCGGGCATTTCTTTAGATAATTAAGAAATGAGCATTTACTTAAACTATTTATAATTAGTACAAACCATTAAAGTTATTGCATTTTTAAAGGAGCTATAAACGCCTAAGCTAAGGCACTATAGAAATGATATGGAACAACAAAACCAACAAACATTAACTAACCTTGTTTACGATATATACGAAAACCCAACTTTAATAGAAGAGCATCAAGTGCTTATCATGCCCTTGTTGAGCGATTTAGTTGCCACAGCACCAGCTGGGTTTGAGGGTATGGCGACGATGATTAATACCCATATTTCTAATGGGTTTAAATTCAAGAACCCTAAAATACAAAAATTTGAACTTGAGTCAGGGCTTTTAAAACTTAAAACATACTTTCAAAAAATAAACCTATAACACCTACCTCTCTTTATTATTGAGCACCCACATTTTTAATTTTAATGCAGCATAAGTGCTGCATTTGTTTTTCTCATTAAGGATGATGTATGAGCCTTATTACCACGAGTATTTTAATGCTGTTTTTACAGCCATTATTTGTATATTTAGCTCTTTTTAAAGAGTCTGAGCAAAGTGCCCAAAACCGTTCACTTGATAACGAAGGTGCTATGTATCTATTTATAGCGCCAGGGTTAGCTGTATTTTATCCTGATGACTTTTGGCAGGCAGTACTTTATTTAGGAAGTGTATGCCTACTAGGTTTAATGCTTGCCATTATTGTAAAAAGCAAAGCTAAAAAACGATTAACAAGGGATGACGCTATTGGGTTTACTATTGCCAGTTTTTTATTTTTTTGGCTTATAAAATTAATTATTGGTGGGATAGGGTATCTTTTTAGCGAAAGTGCCGCGAATGGTTCAGCGGCCGACATAGGCCAGCAAGCTTATTCATCAACTTCAGGTGAGCTTTTAAACTGGGGGTATTTATATTATCAGTTTTGGCCAACGCTATACTTTTTACTATCTATGTTAATCACTTTAGCTATAAAAATAATTGAAAGCCGGTTTGATAAACATTCAATTTCAGGCTCGCTGTTAATTTTGGGTGCAGTTTTAGCTGGCGTATCACCGTTATTTGGCAATGCTTTTATTTTAGGTGTGATAGCTAACTTTTTTATATTTTTTGTTGTGTGTACGGCATGCATAGAAATTGATAAAAAGAGCGATCCTTCAGCCGGTGCTATTAGTATTATGTATGCTTTTTTGCTTATGGGCGGCATCATGTTTAGTGGCATTGGTAAATTAATATATACACTATTTTATAATTAGATTAGTGATTGTTTTTTGATTAAAAAACATGCAGTATAATTGTACCTAATTAGACCCCTACTTTTTCAGTATAAATATGGCTGGTGTAATTAATTAGCCATATATATATAAGTAGTTTATAGCTAGGCCTTGGGAGAGAGTTTGCTTTGTTTTTATCGCGCTTAAAAATTTTTGTATTGGTAATAGTCTCTATTGCCGTTGTTTTTTTTACTACATCACAGGCTTGTGCAGATATGTTTGGCTTTTTTAATAAACAAGAATTTTATTTATCAGCTCCAGTAAAAGGGCAGATATTAGATAATGGGCAGCCAGTTGCAAACACTAAAGTGATGCGCTCACTTACCTATGGCGATGAATACGTTGATGAAACCACAACAGATGAACAGGGTTATTTTACCTTCACAGAAAAAACAATAAAAACAGGTAAACCTTCTAATATGTTTGATAACGACTCGCTGGTTCAACATATTTATTTAGAAAACGGCACGCCAGAAGGGATTGTTCTATGGTACACACTTGTTTCAATTCATGAAGATAGCGATACACTTAAAGCACTTCTTGCGCACTTAGAGTGTGATATTGGCCAAGAGCCACAAACATACGATATTCCAATTAAAGAAGATACAAGCCACACTTTTGCGATATACACATCATGTAAACTTTAACTATTTATTTAAAGGGAACTTATATGAATACTTTGACACCCACTCAAGCCGTACAATTAGCAAACCTTGCTTATAAAGCAAAAAGTATTAAAACTACTAATTTACTCAATCGCACACTTCATGCCTCTTTGCGCGATAATTTTAATTTTTCAGTTAATCCAGGTGCAGTACAAGGGGTAACGGGCAGCTTTTTTTCTCATTTATTTAATTTAAGCACGGGCTTTGCTTTAGTAGGGCATGGGCTTGGCGCGTATGAGGGCGATTCGGTTATAACTATTCGGGGAACTAACTCGCTAAGAGATGGATTAACCGATGGGCACTTTGGTGTGAGTGGTGGGTCAAATGGCAGTATGGTGCATGCTGGTTTTAATAAGACTTTTTATAGTATGAAGCCTGCGCTGCAAGAGTTTATAGCAGCGAATATTCAAGATAAAGTAACGGGTTGCGTTCATTTAGTTGGCCACAGCTTGGGTGGTGCGTTAGCGACGCTTTCTGCTGATTGGATCAAAGCTGAGTATTCACTTCCTGTAAAATTATATACGTTTGGTTCGCCACGTGTTGGGCTTGAAAACTTTTCTCGTGCAGCCACATCCAGAATCGATAAAATTTATCGCTGTACACATGGGGCTGACCCAGTGGCTAAAGTGCCTTTATGGCCTTTTTCGCATGCTCCGCACAATGGCCAAGAAATACGTTTAGATAGTGGACAAGGTTTAAAAGGGGCTGCTCATACTCTTGCTGGTACGCCTGGCTACTTAAACACTGCCAATAGCAATAATTGGAACAACTTAACTATACAAGCTAATCACTTTTTAAACATGCCTGTGCGTTTAAAATTTGAAGATAGAAATCAAGCATCATTTACCTCACATTGGGCAGATAAACTTGGTGCTGCATTAATTACCCTTTTAAAAGATGCAGGCTATTACAGCGCAGTTGCTGCCCAAGCAGCCATTGGAACCGGGCTCACTTTTTACGATATGTTGGCGCGAACGCTTGATAAAATAGCTAAAGCGTCCGCCTCGTTTGCAACACAAACCTTAGGTTTACTAGGGCATATGTTAGTGTTTGCAGGCAAAGTAATTAGTAAAGCGGTGGAGCTGACCTATAGCTTTATAAAATCTGTATTCGACTCAACCCTAGGCGCTTTATACAGAGCTGCAAGAGAAGGGCTTAGCGGCCTAGACTAACCTTAATTTAAATCTTAATCTCGCTCTAACAAAATAGCACCACTTTGGTTTTCGCCTAAGTGGTCGTTTTTGTTATACATAGGGCACTTACTCATAGATAAACACCCACAACCAATACAGCCATCTACGCGGTCGCGTAGGCGCTGCATATACGCTATGCGCTCATCAAGCTGTGCTTGCCATTGCTTTGAAAGGGCTGACCAGTCTTTTTGTGTGGGAGTGCGCTGCTCTGGTAATGTGGCCAGGGTGTGTTTAATTTCATCAAGTGTTATTCCCATGGCTTGTGCGGCTTTTATTACGGCTATACGGCGCAGCACATCTTTTTTATAGCGACGTTGGTTGCCGCTATTTCGCCAACTACGTATGAGTCTTTTTGTTTCGTAAAAGTGTAGGGTTGATACTTTTACGCCGCTGCGCTTAGCGACATAACCTACGGTTAGGTTAGCCTCGGTTAGTTTTTTTTGATCTATTGGCATTGTTTTAAATTTCCGGTTGACCTCAATATAGGTTGAGGTTTTAAGCTTCTTTCAACATTAAAAAAGGAGCTAACTAAATGCAACAAAAACTTAAACGTAGCACTGTTATTATTTACTCAAGCGCACGTAAAAATGGTAATACGCAGGCACACGTTAACAGCTTTGCTGAGCAAAACGATGTAAGGATAATATGTTTAGATGATTATAAAATAGCGCCGTACTGTTATAACAAAAACTATAAAAGCGATGACTTTTATGCTGTATTTGAAGCACTGTTAAAGTATGACCACTGGGTGTTTGCCTCACCCGTTTATTGGTACAGCACCACGGTACAAATGAAATTATTTATTGATAGAATAACCGACTACATGGACGATGAAGCATTAAAGCCAAAGTTACGAACGCTGCGTAGTAAGCATTTTTCAGTGCTTTCTAATGCGTCATCAAGTGAGGCGCCGGCGTGTTTTGTAGAGCAATTTAAAAATACGTTTAGTTATTTAGGTATGCAGTTTATTAATCATCACCATAAAAGTACCCAAAAGGTTGCTTAAATTGCAGCCTTTTTTGGTTGTCTCTGGTAGTTTAGTAATACGCTTAAAAACACAGGATTGTTTTATGAAATATTTACTAGGGTTAGTGCTGCTTTTTAGCCCGTTTATTAATGCTAATGAGCAACCAATTAACGGGTTTGGTAATTATTATAATGTACCCGAGCATGACAAAATTAATAGCTCTACGGTATTTAAAATAGCATTTGATGTTGCTGATGGCGCTAAAAAAGGCGAGCAAAATAACTCAATAAATTCGTTAGCGCGTTTTATTAATATGCATGTAGCGCATGATGTAAAGCTTAAAAACATTCAGCTTGCATTAGTTGTGCACGGCAGCGCTAGTGTTGATGTGTTAGCTAATAGCGAATATAAAAAACGCTTTAGTGCTGATAATAAAAACCAAGCGTTAATTAAGCAGCTACTTGCTAATAACACTCAGGTGTATGTGTGTGGGCAATCGGCAACTCATTTTAAAGTAACGCCTGAGCTGCTTATTGATGGCGTAAAAATGTCGCTTTCTGCGATGACCGCGCACGCACAACTTCAACAACAAGGCTATACGATTAATCCATTTTAATGACGCAAATAACAAAAAATATACTCTGCTTTGGCGATTCTAATACGTGGGGTTTAAACCCCGAAACAGGTAAGCGCTATGATGAAAAGACCCGTTGGACGGCGCGGTTACAGCAACAGCTAGGCAGCGGTTTTAGCGTAATAGAATCAGGGCAGCCAAACCGTACGCTTGTGAATAACCCGCCTTTTACGGGGGAGCTTAATGGTATTCGCTATTTAAAACCCGATTTGCAGCAATACGCTTTACACACGCTCATTATTGCACTTGGCACTAACGATTTAAAAAAGCGTTTTAACTTACCCCCAACAGATATAGCCACCGGCCTTACGCATTTTATTGGCTCTATTAAGCAATTTTACTCGCCTGCTAATTTACCGAACATAATTGTTATTGGTCCTTTATTTATTAACCCTCAGCATGGGTTAAGCCGTATTTATTTAAACTGTAATCAAAAGTTACAACCCTTAAACGCTCTCTTTAAACGTGTAGCACACGAGCACGCGCTTAATTACGTTGATATATCACACCTTAACGCCCCCCTAGGGAGCGATGGTATACATTTAAATAGCCAAGGCCATAAGCAGCTTAGCGATATACTCAGCCACCTGGTTTTGCAATTATAATGCAAACAAATCAATAAATTAAAAACGTAATTTGCTTTAATTATTTTACAAGCTTGATTGCTTTTATGCCCAGATATGCAATTATTATTGCACCTTACTCACACACAGCTTCTTTAAAAAGGTGTTATGAAACAATATCAACGTAGGTCTTTAATTGCAGTATTAAGCGGTGTCGTGGTTTTTATTATATGTGCTAGCACACTAATGTACTTTGCTGCACAAAAGCTAAGTAGGCAGTTAGCGCGAGATTCAAATTATATTGTTCAACACATAGATGCTGCCGCAACAGAGCGTAGAAAAATTTTAACCCGCCTAAATAACGCGAACGCTAAACAATGTAATAACAATACATTGATAGAAATGCGCCGCGCGTTGTTTGATGCACAGTACGTGATAGATATTGGCTTTTTTATAAATAATGAGCTGGTTTGCACCACCGGGGCAGGAAAGCTGGCAGCTACAATTACTGATAATCCTCCCGACTACATTCGAATTGATAAATACGATAATAAACCTGTGCGCATAAGGTACGAACCGCAATTGTATTTGCTTTTGTTTAGTGGCCGTGCAATGGAAGTGATAATTGTAAGGCAAGGTAATTACAATTTAATAGTCGATACGCGCGCTTTTAACGATAAAGTAATTGTTTCTCCTCAGTGGGAAGTACTTTATAAAAATACGCGCGAGACGTTTCATTTAGCGGGGGCTAAAGGGGTTTATGAGCAGGTAAAAAATCACTCATTTTTACCTTATGAATCAATTATTAAATGCAGTACTAATAACCCCGGGTACTGCGCAGCCGCACAACTTCCGTGGAGCCAATTTTTTGCTGATAATCAATTTTTATTGATTATTTCGCTTATTTTAATTTCGTTAGCGGGTGTATCGAGTGGACTGTTAATTGACTATAGCTTAGCGGCTAGGCGCTCAACTATCACGCGCGTGCGCAAAGGCCTTAAAAAAGGCTCATTTTATTGGACCTACCAACCCATTATTTGTTTGCAAACAGGTAAAGTGGTTGGCTGTGAGGCGTTGGCACGTTTTGAAGATAAATACGGGGTTTTATTTCCTGATCAATTTATTCCTATTATCAGAAAAACCAATTTAACGTGGCGCTTTACCCAAGCCATGATTGAAAAAGTACTTTATGAGCTAACCACCGTTGAGGCATTACCGCGCAATTTTAAAATTTCTATTAATATTTTTCCCTACGATGTAGAAACAGGCAATATTGCGCTTTTAAAAGACATACCTGCACTCACCGATTCGCGCTTTATTATTTGTTTAGAAATAACAGAAGACGAATACTTAGACTCAACAGTTGCCCATACCCACTTTAAAAGGCTGGTTGAGGCGGGCTTTAATTTATCGATAGATGATTTTGGTACGGGTTACTCTAACTTAAAAAATCTACAAAATTTGAGCTTTCATCAACTTAAAATTGACCGCACCTTTGTACAAGACATAACAACACAAGGCTTAAAGGCCTCAATGATCCCCAATATTATGGCGTTGGTACGTAAGTTTAACTACACCTGTGTAGCAGAAGGCATAGAAACTAATGAGCAAGAAGCCATACTAAAACAAGCTGGCGTACATTATGGCCAAGGCTGGAAATATGCCAAGCCCATGGCACTTCGAGAGTTTAAAGCGTATTTAAAATTGCAAACGGTTTAAACCTGTTTTACCTCATACACGTATTAGTATGATATTTATAACAGTGTAAGGTTTTAAAATGATTAAAATAATAGCCAGCGCATTTATGGTGTTAATGCTTAGTGCGTGCTCAGCTCAATACCCAAATCAGCAAATTACCGGTAAGCAGTTTCCTACCATTAGCGGCCAAAGCCTAGATGAGAAAAGCGTAACCATACCGAGTGATTTTAAAGCCGATAAAACCTTGTTACTCATTGGCTATAAACAAGATAGCCAATTTGACATAGACCGTTGGTTAATTGGCTTAGACATGACAGGGGTTACATTACCCACTTACGAACTGCCTACCATAGCAGGTATGGCCCCGCGTATGTTTAGTACATTTATAGACAGCGGTATGCGCAAGGGCATTCCAAAAGAGCTGTGGGGCGGGGTAATCACTATTTATGAAGATGGTGACACTGTGCAAAAATTCACAGGTAATAACAACCCAAACAATACTCGCGTTGTTTTAATAGATAGCAAAGGTAAAATTTTACATTTTTACGATAGGGGCTTTTCGGCAGAGGCGCTTAATAAACTAAACGAAAAAATAAAATAAAGGGAGCCAAGCTCCCTTTAGTATTAAGTGTGTTTAAAACGCATAACTTACACTAAAGCGCGTAGTGCGTGGCATAATATAGCGGCCATTTGGGGCATCGGCATTACGTGGGTCGCCCTCTGTTATACCTTGCTCATCCGTTAAGTTATCAATGGCCAGTTGTAGTTTTATGCCTTCCATAGGTTCTAAAATTAGGCCTAAGTCTACTTTTTCGTAGCCATCAAGAGTCACCGTGTTTTCGTTGTTACCAAAGCGGTCATCAACAGCCGACAGTGTGCCATATAACGTGGCATACATACCTTGTAGCTCAAAGTCGTAGCTAGGTGTGATACGCACTTGCCACTTTGGCTGACGCTGAGATTCATTTCCTTCATTGGTTGGGCTTTGCGTTATTTCGGTTTCTTGTAGTGTGGTATTTAAATTAACCGAAAAACCCGACTGATGATTAAAGTTATAATCAAGCTCAACACCGTACGCTTCGTTTGTTAAAATTTCTGCAGGTACACCTGGGCGGCGTACAAATGTATCGCCCTTTACTTCGTTAACAAACAAGGTAGCGTAAAAGTCTGTAGAGTCAGAAATTAGCTTGTAGCCAAATTCGCCTTGGGTTACTTCTTTAATTAGCTTTTCGCCGCCTTCATAAGCGCTAAAGTTATCTCTAAAGTCGTCAAAGTAAGGCATTTTATAACCGCGGTTTACGCGTGCAAATACACCCATGTCATCGTTTATTGAATAGTTAATCCCCGTGGTCCACGATGTTTTACTTTCATCATAGTTAACTGTTTTGGTAATAATTCCATCAAGGTCTTCATCAACACTGTATTCTACTTCATGACTTTCGTGGCGCACGCCTGCATCTAAGGTAAAGTCTTCGGCAAATTTGTATTGAGCTGTTACATAAAACGCATGGGTTCGCGCATCACCAGTCGAGCTAATATCGTAGTTAAAATCGCAGCCATCAGTGCTTTGATTACACTCAATGCCAGTTAGCGACTCGCCGCCGGCTTCTAGTACGTGGTAAGCCGTATTACCTAAACTCCACCAATCGTTTGCCGATGTACTGGCTGTGTAGTAACCAAACGTGGCTGATAAATCATCAAATTGCTTTGAAAACGCTAAATCGTTTGTAAATGAGCTAATTTCTTTAAGTACAACCCAGCGTCCAAGCTGTTGTATAGGGGTGTCGCTTGCGTATTCTGTATTGGTTACTGCACCAAATGCGGTTTGCCCATTATCGGCAACTGCACCAACCGTGGTTGCTGAGCCACTTGGCACCAACCCGTATGTATTGGCATCCCCTTTAGTTATATTAAAGCGGTCAGAAAATTGCCAACCATTATCAAGCTCTAGTTTAATGCTACCGCCTGTTACGTGGCCGTCCCAACCTCGGCCATCCCCTAAGTCAATATCGTGTGCTTGTGCATCAGGGCCTGTGAAGATTGTTGCTTGGCGGTTTAACGTACCAAGTTGGGTATATTCTGCGTCAATCCCTTCAATATTAAGTGGAGTTGGTAAGTACCATGCACCATGGTCATCTGTTTGACGGGTATAAAAATTAAGCTCGCCGTTATCTAAATCTTTAGTGATATTAATGGTAAATTGGCTGCCTTTCTCAGAGGTAAAACCTGCATCACGAATACCCGGAGAGCTTTTTACATACCCGCCAACCATAAAGTATAAATCGTCAGTAATTTCTCCACTAATAACAGCATCTACTCGTTGTAGGTCGTAATCAGATGTTGTGTATTTAAATAAGCCTTCGGTGTCTTCACCACCGCGCTTTAGCCTAAAGTTAGTTGTTAAACCCGGTTGGCCGTTTGATAAAACAGGGTTTGGCCCACCGCGTAAAGCCTCCATGGTCTCAATCGTTTCATCAATTCTAAAAAGTGAAGAGTTTTCTAAAAACGATAATGTAGGGGCTGGGTAAACGGGTGACCCTTCAATACTTAGGGTTAAAAATGGGGCGTCACCGCCGCCAGGAAAACCTCGTACAAATACATTGGCACCAGATTCACCCCCTGAGCTTTCTACCCAAACCCCAGGTACGGCTTTAAACAGATCGGCAGTGCTTTTAGGTGAAAGTTTAATAATTTGCTGGCTATCAATATTTGTAACAGCGTAGCCTGCATCTATTTTTCTGATGCCGACCCCGGTAGGTGTGCCCGAAACAACAATTCGCTCTACCTTGGTTTCTTGTGCTTGCTCTTGTGCAAAGGTGGCGTGTGAGCTCAAGGCTAAAGTTATAGCGCACGCTAATGTACTTTTTGCTTTATTGAATGTCATGTGTGATCCCGTTTTTAGTGTGTTAAACAGTGTGTGTTTTACTGCGCTGTATACAAAGTTTTCATGTAAACAGGCTGTATATGATGAAACCTTAAAGATTAATGCAAACGTTTGCAATATTTATTTGTAAATTATTTATGAATTATATTTGTAGAAATATTGAGCGCAAAAGCCAAGGTATGGCTTTTTTAGCCTGTGAGGCAAGCCAGAAAAAATTAATAATGCTATATTGTCAGCTAGTTACATTAAACATTAGTTAATACAACGCGGCTCAGGGTTTTCATGGATAACAAAAAAATAAAATTAGCTGATTTAGCAAAGCTGGCAGGGGTGTCTACCTCTACGGTTTCGCGTGCTTTAAATGACAACCCGTTAATAAAACAAGAAACACGCGATAAATTAAAACAACTCGCTAAAGAGCATAATTTTAGTTTAAACACCGCTGCAAGCCGCTTACGAACGCAAAAAACAAATGTTGTTGCTGTTATCATTAACTTAGATGAACAAACCGAACAATCGATTAGCGATCCATTTTTACTTAAAGTGGTTAGCGAAATTAACCTTGCACTTAATCAACAAGGGCTAGAGCTTTTATTGTCTAATTCAATAATGGCACAGCACGATTGGGCCAATTATTTTATTAATGGTCGAAGGGCCGATGGTATTATTGTGGTTGGGCAGGGTAAAGATCAGCGCAATATAGAGGCGGCTGCTAAAGCGGGGATCCCTTTGGTTGTGTGGGGAGACCCTAAAACACCCAGTAATTACCCTATTGTAGGCAGTGATAACTACCTAGGTGGAATGCAAGCCACTGCGCACTTAATCGAACACGGTGCAAAAAATATTTTATTTTTAGGCGACCCAGAGCACGGTGAAATTAGCGAAAGGCACCGTGGTTATGCGGCTGCGCTATCTACGCATAAACTAGAGCAGCACGTTGTTTCTATTGATATTACGAGTAGTTCGGCGTATCAAGAAATTAATAGTCTATTACGCGGAAAAGGGCTCTACTTTGATGCAATAATGGCTTGTAGCGACATGGTTGCCTTAGGGGCAATGAAGGCGTTAAAAGAGCGCTATGTCAGTATCCCTAACGATGTTGCATTAGTTGGCTTTGACGATATAGCAATGGCAGATATTAGCCATCCGTCGCTTTCAACAATTAAACAAAATACTCAATTAGCGGCTGAACTTTTAGTTAAAAAGCTTATGCAACAATTTATGGGTCAAAAAGTTGAATCTCAAGTTATTGATATAGAATTAATAACTCGTCAATCGAGCAAACGTTGATTTATGAATGATAGATACAAATTTTAAATCTTAAAATGCAAACGATTGCATTGGTTTTTATTCTACACTAAACTCAACGTTCACTGACACAAACACACACGCTAATTACCCAAAGGTGTTAGCTTTAATCGTTATGGCGCACTGCGTTATAAGTAAGGCAAGCTATGAGTAAAACAAAAATCACACTAGCAATTGCTGCAAGCTATTTTATTTTCGCAATATTATTAAATAGCGTAGGAACAGTCATTTTGCAGGCAATAAACACATTGGGCGTTAGCAAAACTGAGGCGTCTGTTTTGGAAGGCTTTAAAGACTTATCAATTGCGATAATGTCTTTTGTTGTTGCCTCGTTCATTCCTAGATTAGGGTATAAGCTCGCAATGTTAGGGGCTTTAGCGGTCGTTGCATTAGCGTGCTTAAGCACCGCATTGATCAGCGAATTTTATATGTTTAAAGTGCTATTTGCAGTGATAGGCTGTGGCTTTGCGGTAGTCAAAGTTTCTGTTTATTCGATTATTGGCCAAGTAACCGAAGATGCGAATAGTCACTCGTCACTTTTAAACACCATCGAAGGCATTTTTATGGTGGGTGTATTAAGTGGTTATTGGATTTTTACCGCCTTTATAGACCCAAGCCAAAGCAATGCGTGGCTCAATGTTTATTACGCGTTGGCTGCGCTTACTTTAATTGTATTACTAAGTGTTGTTATTGCACCGATTGCGCCTGCAATTGATAAAAATAAAACTGACTCTAGTTTGAGTGACTTTATAGCCATGCTTAAATTAACGTATCAGCCCTTGGTGCTTATTTTTATTATAAGTGCATTTTTATATGTTCTTATTGAACAAGGCGTAGGCACTTGGCTGCCAACCTTTAATAACCAAGTTTTACAATTGCCTGTGGCTATAAGTATTCAGTTAGCGAGTATTTTTGCAGCGGCGTTAGCGTTTGGTCGTTTAGTTGCTGGGCAGGTACTGAAACATATTAATTGGTTTTTTGTACTGTGCGGATGCTTAGTCGCCATGGCATTACTTATTATTATAACGTTACCCCTAACTGAAAACCTGCCTAATACAGCAATCACTAGCCTATTTGATGCACCACTGGCTGCATTTGTTTTGCCCCTCATTGGTTTTTTTATGGCGCCAATTTATCCAGTTTTAAATTCGGTAATGCTCAGCGCATTAGAAAAGCACCAACATGCTGCCATGACAGGGTTAATCGTTGTATTTTCAGCACTTGGAGGCACAACTGGTTCAATGATCACAGGCTACGTATTTGAGCATTTTAGTGGTCAGCACGCATTTTACCTGTCGTTAATTCCCATTAGCTTAATTTTTATAAGCGTGATTATTTTTAAACAGCGCACCCGCGCCATTTCTCAGCACGCTGCCAGCATATAATTGATTTAGGATTGTTATGAATTTTTTTGAGAGCCAGTTATTTAAAGATGTACAGACCCAACATATTTTTGATGACTGTAAAACATTTGCAGATGCAACTGCACGAACCAGCTGGCAAAGTGCGTGTAAACACTATGAGCAAGTAGCACCGCTTAATCAAGCCCAATTAAAAGAGTTTGTAAATGCTCACTTTATTACGACCCCCTTACTCCGTATGCAAAGTGAGCCAGATACCGCAAGCGTTAAACACTACATTAACTCTTTGTGGCATGGTTTGAGACGGGCGGCTGATAAACCTAAAGCCGATTCTTTATTAGCATTAAAGCATAGCTACATTGTGCCTGGTGGGCGTTTTCAGGAAATATACTACTGGGATAGCTACTTTACAGCGCTTGGCTTAATGGATGCTAATAAACCTGAAATTGTTGAAGATATGCTGCAAAACTTTATCGACCTTATAAACGATTATGGGTGTATTCCAAATGGCAATCGCAGTTACTACTTATCGCGTTCACAGCCACCTATTTTAGCGCTTATGGTTGAATTACTATGGCAGCACGAACACAGCAAAACCAATAATGTAGCGTGGCTTGAAAAATGTGTTGATGCGCTTGAAAAAGAGTATGCGTTTTGGATGCAAGGCGCAGAAGAGCTTACGAACGAGAAAACGGCACTAAGGCGAGTTGTAAAAATGCCATGCGGTGGCAAGTTAAATCGTTATTGGGACGATGAAGCAGCCCCTAGGGCAGAATCCCTGAGAGAAGATCTGGCACTCGCAGAGGGCTTAGCTGAGCATAAAAAGCCCGACTTTTATCGACATATACGTGCTGCGTGTGAATCTGGCTGGGACTTTAGTTCTCGCTGGCTAGCTGAGCCTAATTCACTTAGCTCTATACAAACGACCGATATAATACCCATTGATCTTAATTGTTTGCTTTATAACCTAGAAAAACAGCTTAGTAAGTTTAATAAGCTGCTAGGTAATAACCAACAAGCCGATTTATTTAGCGACTACGCAGCAGCTCGCCGCACACTGATTAATAAATACATGTGGAGTGAGCAACAACACTTTTTTGTTGATTATAATCATCACAAAGCGAGTCAATCTAAGGTGTTAAGCGCTGCCGCAAGTACTGCATTATTTTTTAACTTAGCGTCTGAGCAACAAGCTCAACATATTGCCGAGCGACTAAGCCGCGACTTTTTAAAGGCTGGTGGCATAGTTACTACCGTTACCTCTACATCACAGCAATGGGATAGCCCTAATGGGTGGGCTCCGCTGCAGTGGTTTGCTGTAAAAGGGCTTAATAATTACGGTTTTAGTGATCTTAGTAAACGTATAATGCAAAACTGGCTAACAATGGTAGAAAACGACTTTTCTGTTAATCAGTGCCTACTAGAAAAATACAATGTGTGCGTGCCTCAATTAAAAGCAGGGGGCGGAGAATACGTAGTACAGCAAGGTTTTGGCTGGACTAACGGGGTTACCTCACGCTTTTATACATTATGTGAGGACTGATCAGAGCAGTGTTTTATATGAAAATAATTCACTAATTATCATTAAGTTATTGTAACTATTAACTAAATATAATTGGTGATTGTTTTATACCTTGTATGAATAATACCAAGGGCGCATTGTAAGTTGTTAATAAATTCGGTAATGTGGTGTAAACATTTCAAGGAAGAAATCTATGCTACAACCACACGCCGTTTTTGTAAAAACCACGTTTCAATCTTCTTTTCACTGTGAAAGCTACACAACTATATTAAAAACCATGCAAGCTATTTTTGGCGATATTAAAATGGACGACGTGATCCCTAAAAACGAAAAAAGGGACAAGTTTGATTTATTTTTAATTGATGGCGCTAAAAATAACTGGTTAGATTTGCTGCCTGCCGACTTAATTTGCCTCGCTAAAAAGCATAAAGTTGTCTTATTTAATGTAGAGCCCAATGCCGTGTGCGAAAAAAACCTACTGTTAAATCATTTCAATGGTGTGTTTTATAAATCAGATGCACCAGAAACTATTTTTAAAGGGCTAGTTAGAATAACCTCAGGCGAGTTATGGTTTACGCGAAAGGTTATATCAAAAGCGTTTTCAGATATTCTCTCGGTTGCCTCTTCGTTTAATAGCCTACAAGAAGATATCACCCTAAAAAAAGGGGATTATGCGCACCTTACTAAACGTGAAAAATCGGTTATTCACTTAATTGCTCAAGGGGCGAGCAATAACGCCATTGCCGATAAACTTAATATAAGTGACCACACCGTTAAAACGCATTTGTACAGTGCCTTTAAAAAAACCAATTCTCGTAACCGTGTTGAATTAGCAAATTGGGCTCAGCGTTACATATCGGTTTTATTACCTATGGCTAAGTAGTTATAGCAATTTTTTAAAACACGATTGTTGTATACACTCATATAAAAAAGGCTACGTCATGTAGCCTTTTTTGTTTTTAAATTATAGCCTTATACCAATTCGCTTAATCAAATGTTATTGCGCATTGGTATTACGCTGCTTTTTGTGCCCACAAGCCCCTATCAATTCCTTTTGTAATTAAGTCTGTGAGTGCTTTTTCAATGGCTTGGGTTACACATATGCTCATCGGTTCGTTATCACTAAAGCCGGCTTCAGCTTCGGCTAAGCGTTTGTAGCTTACGTACCTAAAAAATCCTGCACGCATTTCTTGGCTAAGTACTTTTTTGCTGGTGGCTACGCTAAGTAATACTTGGCCGGTGCGAACATCAACTGCGCGTAAATATATAGATATTGCATCTTCACGATATAACTCAGATGCGCCAATACCAAAGTATTCCATTCCTAAACCGCCTGTTTTTACATTGGTATCGTAGCTAATAATACCGCCTTCTAAAATTATTTTAGCGGTTGTTAGGGGCGGTAAATCTGGTTGGTTAGGGTTGTCAGATTGGCCTGCACGAATAATTTTTCGCTCTGTTAAAATATTTTGTAAGCCTTCGCGTTCAACCGGTGTAAACCAATCAGACTCGTGCAGTGCTTGCACTAAAATAGAGTTAGCACCTTGCGTTACTGCCGTTGAAAACGAGCTAACATTAGTTTGCGGTTTGTATTGGCCTGTTTGATCTCTAAACGAATATACAGACACAGGGATACTGCCTACAGGTTTAGGTAAGTTTTTTAAATCACTAAATATTTCAGTGGGTTCTAATGTGGTGGCGACTTGCTGTGAGGGAGGGATTAAGTTTCCCATACTTGAGCAACCAGTTATGGCTAATAGAGTTATTGTTATGAGTATTTTGCGCATTATCCAAACCTCGGAACTTCGATTATCACGACAGAGTCATCTAATATATTGGTTATTTTTACTGTAATAGTGTCGGTTGTGCTGGTGATGACTTCTATTTGATAATCGCCACTCATAAATATTGAGTCTTGGTCAAATAGGCTGTCTTCAATTTCTTCGCCAAACGCCATATCGGTAATTTCTCTTACCATGCGGTTTAAATACGTGCGCTCTAATGAGTCTTGAAATTGCTCTGCGTAGCCTTTTTCGATGGTTGGGGCTTTGTGTTTGTTTTGCGCTTGCGCTTTACTAAGCAGCATAGTGGCATTGAGTGGGTTACCACCAAAGCTTGGGTTGATTGGGGTATAAATTATTTCAGTTGCCGAGGCTGAAAAACTAAGTGTTGTTATTATTATAAGTGCTATTTTTTTCATTTTACCATCCATTTACTGCCATATCGGGTGACGATGTTGCCATATTTGAGCGTGCCATCGCGTCTATTACAGTGTAAACAGCTTGCTCAACGCGTTCGTCGAGGGGCGCTAATCTACGTCCTAAATAGGTTACATACACGAGTTGGTTATTCATAATTAGCGAAAGCTTTGTGCCAGCTTTTGGTATTACTGTTTCTCTTATTTCTATATTAAAACCAGCGGTTGAAGGGAGATCTCGCCAGTAATTTGAAAACTCGTAATAAAATTGATGGCCAAAACGACTAATGCTTCTATCAAGCAGTAAGCCATCTATTTCTAGTTCTTGCGCAGCATTGCTTAGCGAAGAAAAAAACAGAAAAAAACTCAGTAGGTAGTAACGTAAGAGAATATTTATTTTCATAGTAAAATGGGGAGGGTTAACCTCCCCACCTCAATAATTACATTTGCGTAATTGTTGCTGTGTTGCCATCACCAATTTGCGTAACAGAAACCGTGCTGTCGTAGCCAATTACTGAGCCTTCAACAAGGTTATCGTTACCTACTTGAGTGACTGTAAACGATACGTTTTCACCGCCCACTAAAAAGGCTGACTGCTCAACGCCGCTTACCCAGTTACCTTCACCTTCTTGTGAAATATCAATACTGTGGCTACTACCTTCAACCATCATATCGACTAGGTTTAACATGCCATCTTGCGCAATATCGATTTGGTTATCGTTACTATCTAAAATACCTGCAAGCGTAACAACTGCCTCGTTTTGAGCACCACTTTGGGCAATATCAATATCGTTATTGTTTGATGTAAGCGATACATCAGGGTACGACGATTGCACCAGCATGACGTTTTCATCACCAGATTGAACTAAATCAACATCGTTATCTGTGCCGTTAAAGTTAGCAAGGTGAACAGAGTTTAAGTCGCCAACTTGAGTGGTTGAAAACTCATTATCAGAGCCAATTACACCCATGTAAGATTCGTTAAAGTCACCGTTTTGTAGTGAAGTTAGCTCGTTGTTATCGCCAATTAAATCGGCTGTCATTAAGTTTTCAGCGCCAACTTGCGTTGCTGTCACTTCGTTATTTGCGCCTTCAAATAAGTTTGATTCAATTGTATTTAATGAACCTTCTTGATCTAAATCTATTTGGTTATCATCGCCAACAACAGCTGCAAACGTTACTGCATTTGTTAAGCCATCTTGCTCAATTTCAATTTCATTTGCATCACCAGAAATTGAACTAAATGCTACAGCGTTACGGTCGCCGTTTTGTTCAACTTCAAGCTCATTTTCATTACCTTGTAAGCTACTTACTTTAAAAGTATTCCAGTAGCCGTCTTGAAGTAAATCAAGTGTATTTTCATCGCCTGAAAGCATGGTGATTTCTGCTTCATGCCATTCACCCTGTTGTAAAGACATGATTTCATTTGCATTACCTTGCATATCCATGTTGTAGAACCAGTGGCCGCCGCTACCTTGCTCTACATCAATAAGGTTGTCATCACCGGTTACGATGTTAATCGCTTCGTTATTTACGAAAAAGCCTTGGCCAAATTGGCTAACAAATAACATGTTGTTGTTACCTGTTACCTCAGAAATAAACCCATTAGCAACGCCATCTTGCGAGTACACTTGCGTGTTGTTATCGCCAGTTGTTGTTACTTCGGCATAATTACCAAATTGGCTTTGCACAACTTCAGTGTCGTTATTGTTACCTGTGGTGGTCACAAGCATGGTGTTGCTGTCGCCTTCTTGATAAAGAAACGCGTTATTTTCATTTGAAGTTTGGCTGAGGGTTAAGCTGTTTTCTAGACTCTCTGTAGATACTTGTGTACTTAGTTGCGAGCTAGACACTGATTTGTTTTGTGTATCTGCGTGTGAGGCAAAGCTGGTACCGACTGCTAATGCAACAGCGCAGCTTAAAAGTGTTTTATTCAACTTCATTATTATTCTCCTTGAAATAGTAAAATCAAATACCTTAAGTGTTATAAATTTTAATAAGATATTTTCGCTCAGCATGCCGTGCTGAAATAATGGTGTGATCCACTGTTAATTTGATTTTGTAAATCGTTTGTTATTACAAATGCTAAGTTTAAGCCTGTCATTTTTATTAAACATAAAGTAGCTAAACTTTTTTGTAAGAACACCTTCACTGTATTCTCCCCTGCGAAGGACTTAAATCATCTTTTTTTACCAATTTTGTTTTTTTATGTATTTCATCGAGTTATAAAAAAGTATCTATATAGGAACAAAGCTGAGAAGGAAAACTAGTAAAAATGTTTGGTCCTTAAAAAGGTAAAAATGGCGGGCGGTATTTCATAAAAATGACTGTGTTGTATGTTTTTTTGTTAATCAGTCTGGTTAAAAATGTTGATTTTTAGTTGTTTGTTATTTTTTGACTTGTGTAAATCCATATTTATTAGTTTTCTAGTTCTATGCCACGTGATCCTCTTGTATTTGAAGTTGTAAGTAAACTTACTTAGTACGGCTAAGTTAAACCAACTATGGATAGAACAATGAAAACAAAATTATCTATTATCACTCTTGCTTTACTCCCGTGTTTAGCTGCTGCAAAACTACCTGATGCAGGTGTTAAACAACCTGTTGTAGCAAGTAGTGATGCAGTAATTGTTAAATACAAAAAAAATGCATCAGCACAAATGCGTAAACAAGCGCGTTCGTTAGTTAAAGCAAAAATTTCAGATGTAAATGCTGATGAAATTGATGATAACTATAAGTCTTTACTTTCTGGGCGGTTAGCTAAGTTTAAAATTTCGGGCATGAGTACTAAAGAAGCCATTGCGCGCTTAAAATCTCACCAAGCGATTGAATACGTTGAGCCTGATTACCAAGTAAGCATTGCTCAAACGCCAGATGATCCGCGCTTTGATGAGTTATGGGGTTTAAATAACGACGGCCAAACAGGCGGTACTGCCGATGCTGATATTGATGCAGTAGAAGCATGGGATATTTCGACAGGTAGTCGCGATGTTGTGGTAGGTGTAATTGATACCGGTATTGACTATAGCCACAGCGATTTAGCTAGCAATATGTGGGTTAATAGCAGTGAAGTGCCTGGAGATGGCATCGATAATGACGGTAACGGCTTTGTAGATGACGTGCACGGTATTAATGCAATTACCAACAGTGGTGACCCTATGGATGATGAAGGCCATGGTACTCACGTATCGGGCACCATAGGCGCAAGCGGTAATAACGCAACAGGTGTTGTAGGCGTTAACCACGAAGTATCGCTGGTAGGGTGTAAATTTTTAGATGCGGCAGGTAATGGCTCAACATCAGATGCAATTAAGTGTATTGATTACATGGTAGGACTTAAAAATGCCGGTGTTAACTTACGTGTTTTAAATAATAGCTGGGGCGGTGGCGGTTATAGCCAAGCATTAGCCGATGCAATTGCCTCAAGCGAAACAGCCGATTTACTGTTTGTAGCGGCAGCGGGCAACGACACCATAGATAACGATGTAAACCCGCATTATCCTTCTAACTACGAAAACGCAAGCGTGTTATCTGTAGCAAGTACGGATCAAACCGATAATATTTCGTGGTTTTCGCATTATGGTTTAACCAGCGTTGATATGGGCGCACCTGGTAGCGCAATTTTATCTACTACACCAGGTGAGAGCTATGCGTCTTACTCAGGCACATCAATGGCGACTCCTCATGTAGCTGGCGCTGCAGCATTAGTGCTATCTATTAACCCAGAACTTAACACGCAAGAGCTTAAAGAATTACTAATGAGCTCTGGCGATGCCAACACTGCACTGCAAGGTGTAACGGTGGCAGGTACGCGCCTTAATGTTAACCAAGCACTTATTGATGCAGATCCTACACCTGGCTTTAAAATTTCAGCCGATCCACTTACGCAACAAATTGTAGCGGGCCAAGCTACAAATTACACATTTACCATTGGCTCAATTGCCCAGTGGGATGAAGAAGTAACGCTTGAACTATCATCAACATTAAGCGGCGCTTATTTGTCGGCTAGCACGGCTCGCCCTGGTGATGAAGTAATGCTTAACGTTGAAACTGACACTGATACACAGTGGGGTGAATACGAGCTAACCGTTACAGCAACAGCGGATGAAATTGTTAAACAGCAGTCAGTTAAATTAATGATTCAACCGGTAGGCCTAAACGACTTTACCTACAGCAGTAATGCAAGTGTTGATATTCCTGATAACTCACCAGTGGGCGCCGTATCAGTAATTAATGTACCTGATGATTTAACTGTGTTTGGTACAACAGCTGATGTTGATATTACGCATACTTACTCAGGCGACTTAGTGGTTAAGCTAGTATCAGCACAAGGCACGCAAGTAACGCTACAAAGCAACGTGGGTGGTTCAAGCGACGACATAGTGAGAAGCTTTACATCTGAGTCATTTAACGGTGAAGTGGCAACAGGTGATTGGACGCTACACGTTGAAGATACCGCAGCAGCCGATACGGGTACCATTAATACGTGGTCTCTTACATTAAGCGCTATTGGTGAAGTTAGCCCACAACCACCGCGTGCGGGTTTTGATGTAGAAACACAAGGTTTAACCGTTAACTTTACTGATTCAAGTACGGATGCAAACAACGATATCACACAGTGGAGCTGGGAGTTTGGTGATGGTGCAACATCATCTGATCAAAACCCAATGCATGTTTATGCAGCCTCTGGTAATTATGATGTTGTACTAACCGTAACTGACAGCGAAGGCAATACAAGCACGTCAACGCAAACGGTTGTAGTAAGTGATGTAGAGCTTGAGCTTACCCTTAAACGCGCTAATAAATCTCGCCTTGATACTATGCGTGTAGATTTAAGTTGGGAACGTGTTGGCGCTGAGTCATTAAGCGTATACCGTAACGGTGAGCTGGTTGATACCACATCAGACAACGGCCGTTACCGCGACTACGTACGTGGTGCTACATTACCATCGTACGATTACCAATTATGTGTAACTGAAAATGTATGTTCTAACATCATTACAGTGTCATTTAATTAACTACTCCTAAAGTGACCTTAAGCCCAGCACTGCTGGGCTTTTTTTGTTTTACGATAAATCTAATAAGCTCTTAGAGTTTAGTTTTAACGGCTCACATCTAGGCTTTTTTATACCAATGAGCATAATTAAATGATCTATTTTGAGGATGGATAAACGTGTTGATAGCAAGGCAAAAAATTCGCTATTTAGTTGTTCTAAATGAGAATTTTTAACGCAGATAGCGACACGTTTAGCCCCTGAAAATGATTAAGTACTATTGCGGATTGGTATTATAGGGATGAGTTTTAAGCCAGTGCTCGGCGATTTGCTCGCGCGTGGCAAACCACACTTGCTCATGCGATTTAGCATATTCTAAAAACCGTGCAAGGGCTTTAATGCGCCCAGGGCGGCCAATTAAGCGACAATGCAGCCCTATAGACATCATTTTAGGGGCGTTTTCACCTTGTGGGTCGCCTTCTTCATAAAGCGTATCAAAGGCATCTTTTAAATAATTATAAAACTGATCGCCGGCATTAAAGCCTTGCACAGCGGCAAATCGCATGTCGTTTACATCAAGCGTGTAGGGCACTATTAACTGTGGCTTACCTTCTTTAATACTGTAAAAGGGTAAGTCGTCGCTGTAATCGTCGGCATCATATAAAAACGAGCCATTTTCTACCACAAGGGCTGCTGTGTTAGGGCTTGTGCGCCCGGTGTACCAGCCTGTGGGCTTTTTACCGGTAAGCGTTTGAATGATTTCAATGGCTTTTTGCATGTGCTCGCGCTCGGTTTGTTTATCTATATGTTGATAATTAATCCAGCGCAGGCCGTGGCTTGCAATTTCGTGCCCAGCCTCAACAAAGGCTTTAGCTATATCGGGGTGGCGCTCAAGGGCCATTGCCACAGCAAAAATGGTGACCGGTATATCGTATTTTTTAAAGAGTTTAAGTAAGCGCCACACGCCTGCGCGCGAGCCATATTCGTAAATAGACTCCATGCTTATGTGGCGGTCTTCTACATGGGGAGCGCTGACTATTTCAGATAAAAACGTTTCGGCTGCTGCATCACCATGCAGTACACAGTTTTCACCGCCTTCTTCGTAATTTAATACTACTTGCACGGCTATACGGGCTTTATTAGGCCAGTTGGCATGCGGAGTGTGTGCACCATAACCAATTAAATCGCGCGGGTAATGTTTAAATTGCTCGCTCATGTTACTGCTCCTTTTTTACTGCGCTAAGCCAAGTGCCAAGCATTTCACGCTCTGCATCAGTCATTTTTGTCATGTTAGCCAATGGCATATCTTTGGTAATAACGGCGCGAGTATGAATAAGTGCACTGGCTTTTTTTACATCAGCAAGTGAGTCGAGCTTAAAGCCGAGCGGCGCGGTTTGAAAAAGCTTCGATGTAGGGGTTTCACTGTGGCACTGTGTACAGTGTTTATTAATAATATCCCATGCTTGCGCATCACTTATACTTGCTTGTAGCTCATTATTCGCGTTTACAGAACTACTTGGCCACGGTGCAATGGCTAGCATTAACGCAAAAAACGCGGCAATACCGCTTATTAGTACTGAAGGCTTATTAACACCTTGGTGCTTTAAATTAAAAAAGTGGCGTATCCACATACCAATAATAAAAAAGCCAATAAGCACTAACCAACCAAACTCATGGCTATAGGTATACGAAAAATGGTTACTTAGCATAATAAAAATAACTGGTAGGGTGGCGTAGTTATTATGTACTGAGCATTGCTTTGCTTTTAAACCCGGCGCTGAATCAGGAATGCGCCCAGCTTCTACTTCGCCTACCATGTAGCGCTGTGCAGGCATTATAATGTGATATACATTACCGGCCATACAGGTACCAATTAATGCACCAACATGAATATACACTGCGCGGTCACTAAATAGCTGATCAACCCCATACGTCCATAACGCTAAAAAGCCTACCCCTATGGCAATAAATGCCTTGCCGTTTTCAACAAGCGGGCTTTTACACAATAACCGATATACACCATAGCCTAAGCCTATAAAACCAAGTGATGCACCAATAGCTGCAAACTTACTGAGCTCACTTTTACTGGCATCAAGTAAATACACATCTGCACCCACATAATATAACAGCGTAAATAACAGCGCGCCGCTGATCCAGGTTGTGTAGGCCTCCCACTTAAACCAATGAAGGGTAGAGGGCATTTGCTCTGGGCCATTTTGATACTTAGCCACTTCGTAAAAGCCGCCGCCATGAATAGCCCATAAATCGCCTTTTATGCCTTTATCTTGTTTCCATTGTGGCGGTGTTTGTAAGTTATTATCAAGCCACACAAAATAAAATGAGGCGCCTATCCACGCTATACCTGCTACCACGTGAAAGTATCTAAACACCAAATGAGCAAGCTCAAATAAATAGTTTTCCATCGGGTTATGCCTCTTCTAAATCGGGTGTGGGTGTGGCTGCAAACTGGGCTTGTTGGTCGCGTTTATACACGCTTTTACCCATAATGTAGGTTTGTTCAATACAGCGGTCGTCGCCTAGCATCATCATGGCAAAAAGCTGTTCGTGAAGGGTTTTGGCATGGCCAATTCTGAACTTTAAAAACGAGGTGGCCGCGTAATCCATTACAATAAAGTCGGCCTCACAACCTACATTAAAGTTACCTATGGTGCCTTCTAAATCAAGGGCACGCGCGCCGCCTAGGGTGGCTAAATAAAACCCTTTAAATGCTGAGAACTTTTGACCCTGTAGCTGCTGAATTTTGTACGCTTCGTTACCTGTTTGTAGCATAGAAAAACTTGTGCCTGCGCCAACATCGGTACCCATACCCACATTTATTCCATGCTCTTCACATCTCTTTAAATTTAAAAGGCCCGAGCCTAAAAATAAGTTAGAGGTAGGACAGTGCGATATAGCCGCGTTGTTATCTGCAAGGCAGCAAAGCTCGCGCTCAGATAAATGAATACTATGGGCAAATACCGAGCGTTTTCGCACCATTTTAGCTTGCTCGTATACGCCTAAGTAATCATCAGCCTCTGGGAATAACCCTTTTACCCATTCGCACTCGTCTTTGTTTTCAGATAAGTGGGTATGCAGGTAGGTGTCGGGGTATTCTTCTAATAATTGAGTACATTTTTGTAGTTGCTCTGGGGTAGATGTGGGCGCAAAACGTGGCGTTACTGCATAGCTTAACCTATCAACATTGTGCCATTTTTCTATAAGTGCTTTTGATTGTTCATAACTGGTTTGCGCGCAATCTGATAAATCATCTGGGCAGTTTCTGTCCATCATTACCTTACCGGCAATCATGCGTAAATTACGTTTTTGTGATTCGTTAAAAAATGCATCCACCGATTGCGGGTGCACAGTGCCAAATACCAATGCGGTAGTGGTGCCATTACGCAGTAGCTCATCTAAAAAGCGATTAGATATGTCTTTTGAATAATGCTCACAGGTAAACTTTTTTTCAGTGGGGAAGGCGTATTCGGTAAGCCAGCTTAAAAGCTGCTCGCCATACGCGCCGACCATTTCGGTTTGCGGCAAATGTATGTGCGTGTCTATCATGCCGGGCATTACTAATTTACCATCGTGGCGAATAATAGTGGCTGACTTATCAATGCTTGGCAGTATGTCTTGCTCGTAACCAAGGTTAACCACTTTGCCGTTTTGAATAACTAACGCGCCTTTTTCAAAATAGCGATGGGCGCTTTCGCCTGCTATGGCGGGGTCGTCAACAAAGTCGAGTATGTTGGCACAAATTACGGTTATTTTATTATTATTTTGCGTGCTCATAATTAGCTGCCTCTGTACGTAGAGTAGCCAAATGGGCTAAGCAATAACGGAATATGATGGTGTTTTTTATCTTGTAATCTAAAGGTGATTTGCGCCTCTGGGTAAAACGCAGGTGTTTCTTGGTTTTCATAATAGCTATCTAAGTCAAAAACCAGTTTATAGGTTGCAAATTCTACGTCGGTATTGAGCCAGTCGGTAATTCGCCCGTCGCTATTTGTTTTTCCTTGAGCAATTAATTGCCACTCGTTATTAGTGAGTAAAAACAATTGTACAGCTACATTTTCAGCCGGTTTGCCTGTGCTTGTATCGAGAATATGGGTAGTGATAGGGCTTTTATTCATAGCAATGACTCCAATCTTATTTTTGTTATTTTGGCTTGTTCGCCCGCGGCTATATTAAGCTCTGTGCTGCGGGTGTTGTGTATGCGCTGCTCAATAAGTTCAAGCATTTGCTCAGCACTTTTACCACTGGCACACACAATAAATATAAAGCCAAATTTACTGAGGTATTCTTTATTTAGCGCAATCATTTTTTTAAGGGTTTGCTCGTTTGCTTTGCTCATTCCTGATTGTTCGTGCCCCGCTTTTTGTGCTGTAGCGGCGTACTTTTTACTTAATGTTGATAAATCACCTATTTGCGGGTGGCCTTCAAAAGCGGCTAAATAATCGCTTTCGCCTAGGCTATCCCATACGCTTTGCGCGCTGTTAAATAAGTGCTCTTTATTTTCAAATGGCATGATATTTATCATACCGCTTACCCAGTTAGGGGCGGCGCAACAGTGTTCTAATGCTTGATGCGCTTGCGCTGCATTTAGGTTATTAATTTTTAAGCTACTCATGCGTTTTCTTCCTCGTGCGTGGTGCTAATTAAGGCATTTTTAAGTGCACGCCATTGCAGGCCTTGGCGTTTGGGCGCATGGGTTTGCATAGCTTGATAAAGGCCAATTAACTGCCCGCTAATTGATATTGCTACTTCCATAGGGAGCTTGCCCGTTACATTTTCAAGCCCTACAGGGCAGGTCATTTGCTTTATTTGCTCGGTGGTAAAATCGCGATGGGCTAAGCGCTGTTTAAAGCGTTTTGCTTTAGTATCTGAGCCAATTACACCAAGCCAATTGGCATCAGCGCGTTTAATAATGGCTTGTGTAAGTGCAAAGTCGAGCTGGTGGTTATGGGTTAATATTAAGTAATTATTAGCCTTTGGCGCGCGTTTAACTTGCTCTGTTGGCTCTTCATCAACCACTTTTATTACGTTATTAGGAATAACTTGCGGGAACACATCGGCGCGGCTATCTATCCATCGTATACGCATAGGTAATTGCGCCAATATACCAATAAGCGCCTGTGCTACATGGCCTGCGCCGTATATGTCGAGGGTAAAGCGTTCGCATTGCATGCACTCAAGCATAACGGTGGCAGCTCCCCCGCAACATTGGCCTAAATTTGCGCCTAGGTTAAATTGCTCTATCACTTGGGCGGCCTCGCCTTTGGCAAGTAGCTCGCGGGCTTTTTCTATAACTACGTATTCAAGGTGACCACCGCCAAGGGTGTCGTAAATGTGCTCGCCACTTATTACCATTTTAGAGCCTGTGCCGCGTGGGGTTGAGCCATTGGTGCCAAGTACAGTGGCAATAACATAATTAATGCCGCTTTGTTCGTGCTCGTTTATAGCTTGCGCCCAATTTTGCGTATGAAAACCCTGAAACGACTCATTTAAATTAGCCATGTTGCTGCTCCTTAAACCAGCTAGTGGTTTGCTCAATTGCATTTAATACACGCTCAGGTGTGGCAGGTGTATCAAGTGGGGCGGTGTATTTGTAATCGGCCACACTGCTTATGGCATTACGAATAGCACTCCACACACTAAAGGCCAACATAAACGGCGGCTCGCCAACCGCTTTTGATCTAAATACCGTGGTTTCTGGATTGGCCGAGTTATATAAATTTACATTAAATTCGGCAGGGGTATCGCCAATTGCAGGAATTTTATAGTTAGCAGGGCCAAAGCTTGCAAGCTGGCCTTTATCATTCCATTGTAAGTCTTCGGTGGTAAGCCAGCCCATACCTTGCACAAAAGCGCCTTCAATTTGGCCTATATCAAGTGTAGGATTAATTGAGCTGCCCACATCGTGCAGTATATCCACGCGGGTTACGGTGTTTTCGCCTGTCAGCGTATCTACTTCTACTTCACTGAGTGCTACGCCGTGTGCGTAGTAAAAAAATGGCCGGCCTTCGCCTTTCGCTCTATCGTAATGAATTTTAGGCGTGGCGTAATAACCGGTTGATGAAAGCGATATACGATTCATGTAAGCAAGGTTTGCAAGTTCGCTAAAGCTAATTTCGCCGTTACTAAAGGTAATGAGGTTATCTTTAAATACAATACTTTGGCTGTCTACTTCAAAGTGCTCACTTATAAAGTTTATTAAACGCTCTTTTATGGTGTTTACCGCGTTTAGCGCCGCCATGCCATTTAGATCAGTCCCGCTTGATGCAGCAGTTGGCGAGGTGTTGGGTACTTTGTCGGTACGAGTAGCGCTTATGCTTACTGCGTCAAAGTCAACGCCAAAGCCATGGGCTACTATTTGCGCTATTTTTGTATTAAGCCCTTGGCCCATTTCGGTGCCGCCATGGTTTAAATGAATTGATCCATCGCTATAAACATGTACGAGTGCACCCGCCTGGTTTAAGTGTTGTACGGTAAACGATATACCGTATTTAACCGGCGTCATCGCAAGGCCTTTTTTGATAATAAGGGATGATGCGTTAAAGGCTTTAATTGCCTTTTTTCGCGCCCAGTAATCACCTGACACCTCAAGTTGGCTTATCATATCTTTTAAAATATGCTGCTCTACTGTTTGATGATATGGGGTGGTGTCGCGGCCTTTTTTGTATAAATTAAGCTTTCGGATCTCAAGCGGATCTTTACCTAATTTAGCGGCTATGTCGTCCATTATTAGCTCGCCCATGATCATGCCTTGCGGGCCACCAAATCCTCTAAACGCGGTGTGGCTTACGGTGTTTACTTTACAGCGATTTCCTTTAATGGTGGCAGCTGGGTAGTAATAAGCGTTATCTGCATGAAACATTGCACGGTCGACAATGGCATCAGATAAATCAGGCGAATAACCACAAAATCCATTTACAGTTACATCAGCGCCTTCAATCAGGCCATTTTCGTCAAACCCTACATGGTATTGATTATAAAATGGATGGCGTTTACCGGTAAGTTTAAAGTCGTCGCTGCGGGCTAGGCGCATTTTAACGGCGCAGCCAAGGTAGTAAACTGCAAGTGCTGCAAGGCAAGCCCACGGCGCGCCTTGGGTTTCTTTACCACCAAAGGCTCCGCCCATGCGGCGGGTTTCTACGTTTACAAAGCTAAATGGCTTTTTTAAAATTTTAGCAACTAAGTGCTGCACCTCTGTTGGGTGCTGGGTAGAACATTGAACATGGATCCCGCCATCGTTGTCGGGCTGAGCAAGTGCTATTTGCCCCTCAAGGTAAAAGTGTTCTTGCCCGCCTATGTGTATTTCACCTTTAAGTTGGTGGGCTGCATTATTTATGGCTTGCTCGCTATTACTGCGGTTAAGTGAATGTGGCGGCCTTACCCAGAGCTCTTTTTTAATCGCTTCTTTAATATCAAGTATGGGGGTGGTTTGCTCGCATTCTATAACCACTAAGCGAGCAGCGCGGCGCGCAATGGCGTAGCTTTTGGCAACTACTACTAGCACAGGTTGTCCGTGGTATTGAATTTCGTGATTGGTCAGCAGTACATCCCCAGGGAATACTGGGCCAATATCAAGCTTACCGGGTACATCATCAGCCGATAAAATACGTTTAACGCCTGCCACTTCAAGCGCTTTACTTGTATCTATTGATTTAATAAAGCCGCTGGTAATGGGCGCAAGTACAGGGTAGGCGTGCAAGCAGCCATGGGGCTCTGGGTTATCGTCGGCGTAGTTTGCATTGCCACATACTTGCTTTATTGCGCTTTCGTGATACTTAGATTGGCCAACACTTCCACCTTGGGCTTTTAGTTTATCCATTTCAAAATGACGCATGTGAAATCCTCGTAATGGCAATGTTGTTATTATTTTTACTGCTTGGCTGTGCACCGCAAAACTCAATACCAATACGCTGTAGCAAGTTTTTGCTTACCGTAGTGCGGTAATGCGCGCTGCTGCGTACATCGCTCATGGGAGCAAAGTCATCATTTATAGCACTAGCGGCATCTATAAACGTGCTTACTTGTAAGGACTGAGCATTAAGCTTTTGCTCTATATGCGTGGCGCGTTTTGGTATGGCAGCCATACCGCCCATGGCGCAGCGGGCATTGCTAATTACGCCTTGCGTTTGCTCTATAGCCAGCACTAAACACACAGTAGATATATCATCTTCAAAGCGTTTTGAAATTTTATGACACGCAAGCTTTAACGAGTCTGGGCGTTTAGGTACGGTAATTTTGCTAATGACTTCATCGCTTTTAATGACTGTTTTTTTGTAATCAACAAAGTAGTCGGCCACCATAATAGTGCGTGTGCCTGCTGCGCTTAATAAATCTAGAGTGGCATTAAGTGCGATTAATAATGGGGCTGGATCGCCAATAGGAGAGGCATTTCCTATGCTGCCACCTAAGGTGCCACTGTTACGTACTTGGTTAGAGCCGAGGCGCTCAAACAGCTCTTTAGACTCAGGGTAGTAAGTGTAAAACGCTTCAACAAATTGGCTGTAAGGGAGTGCTGCACCAATATGTAGCTCGCCGTTGTTATCGGTTAAAGTGCACAGTTCACTGGTTTGGCTAAGCGATATAATAATATCGGGCAATAGCATGTTTTGGCTAAGCTCAATGGCAAAGTCGGTGCCACCAGCAACCAAGTGTGCCTGCGGGTAACGCGCTTTAAGCTCAACAAGTTGCGCTGCACTTTGCGGTAAATAAAACGTACGAGGGCCATTTTTTAAACAAGGAATGTCATCACCTATATTTAGTGATGCCTTAAATTGTGCCGCCATGGCAGAGTAAGGCTCATTTTTACGCTCATAGCTATAAGCTTTTTCAACTGCAAGTAAAATAGGGCTGTAACCCGTACAACGACATAAATTACCCCCTAGCGCATGAATAGCGGCTTTTTTACCTGGGTAACTCGGGTTATTAATATAAAGCGCCAACATGCTCATTATTATGCCAGGGGTACAAAAACCACATTGCGAACCATGGCACTCAACCAATGCGCGTTGCACCGGATGTAAATCGTTAAGTGTAGGGTAAAGCCCTGTTGTTACAGCCTCTACGGTTACTATGTGTTTTGCGTGTGCATTACCTAATAAAAGCAGGCAGCTATTCATGGTTTTATAGTGCCAAACTGGCTCACCGTTTGAATTTAGTTTTTCTTCGCCAACTAAAATTGTGCATGCGCCACAATCGCCTGTTGCACACCCTTCTTTGGTGCCCATTTTCCCTTTTTTGGTGCGAAGCCAGTCCAAAATGGTGAGATTCGGCGCGCATTCTTCTACTTCTATTGGCGTGTCATTTAATAAAAACGTAATCACACAGACCCCCTTAACTTTTATAAAGCCCTGATATGTAAAGGCTTGGCGTATATTTTTTCTTGTTGTTTTTAAGCAGGTAAGAAAAAAACTTTTTCATCTTGGTAAGTTAATTGCAGATACCATGCCATTGTTGACCGCTCGGTCAGCAATTTAATTAAAGCACAGTTTTGTTTAACAAGTACACAAAAGAGTGAGGGCTAAAAAGCTATTTACCCTTTTATATAAAGTAAAAGCTGTTAGCTAAATAGCTTTTTATAGAAGTTTATTTTTAACATTTTAAATAGGCGCCATAAAAATATTTGCACAATAAACTTGACCATTAGGACAGTTTGTTGGCTTTAGATATAAAGCAATAGTTTTGATTTTTGGTTGCAGCAATATTAACTATACAAACTAAAGGAGAGCACTATGTTAGAGCCGATAAAGCAATCAGACGATGCAATGTGTGAGGCAAGGACAGAAAAAGCGGTTAATACGTGCGAAGACATTTTATACACAGTAGATGATAAGCCAGGCCTAGTAGAATCATTTTTTGCAGCTCTACAGCACGTGCTAGCAAGCTTTGTGAGTATTATTACGCCCACGCTTATTATTGGTGGCGTATTGGGGCTTGGTAGCGAAATACCATATTTAATTAGTATGGCGTTGTTTGTATCGGGGGTTGGTACATTTATTCAGGCTCGCCGTGTGGGGCCAATTGGCTCAGGGCTTATTTGCGTACAAGGCACCAGCTTTGCGTTTTTAGGCACTATTTTGGCAACCGGTTTTACCGTAAAAGCCACTGGAGGCGGAAACGATGAAGTACTTGCCACCATTTTTGCTGTGTGTTTTTTAGCAGCCTTTGTAGAGATATTCATTAGCTTTTTTATAGAAAAGCTTGGCAAAGTAATTAAGCCTGTAGTGACCGGTGTGGTGATCACCACCATTGGGGTTTACCTCATTAAAGTAGGTATGACCGACATAGGCGGCGGGCAATGGTTATTAACTAATATGCCTGAAAAGTTTGCCTCGCCAAGCAACTTAATTGTGGGCTTTTCGGTGGTGGCGCTGGTGGTATTACTAAATGCTAGCAAAAATCAGTGGGTAAGGCTTACCGCTGTAGTCGTTGCCATGTTAGTAGGGTGGTTACTTGCACTTATTTTAGGTATAGCCAAATTTAAAATGGGCGAATTTGATTTAATCGCCATGCCATTACCCTTTAAATATGGCTTTAACATTGATTTTGGCGCCATGATTGCCTTTAGCTTTTTATAGCTAATTACCGCCATTGAATCCACAGGCGATATAACCGCAAATTGTGCGGTGTCTAAATTACCGGTAAAAGGCGCAAGCTATTTAGCGCGTATACGCGGAGGTATTTTAGGCGATGGCGTTAACTCAATGATTGCTGCCGCATTTAATACGTTTCCTAATACTACTTTTAGCCAAAATAACGGCGTTATTCAGTTAACCGGTGTAGCAAGTAGATACATTGGCCTGCGGATTGGTGTAATTTTGATTATTTTAGGGTTATTTCCGGTGATTGGTGCCGTGCTACAAAATATTCCTAAACCAGTGCTAGGCGGTGCAACGCTCGTGATGTTTGGCACAGTAGCAGCCGCAGGAGTAAAAATTCTTGCAAGCGAAAAAATAAATCGTCGTAGCTTACTTATTATTGCGGTGAGCTTAGGTATGGGGCTAGGGGTTAGCTTTGTGCCCGAAATGTTTATAAATGCGCCTAAGCTGGTAACCGCTATTTTTGGCAGCGCTGTAACGGTATCGGGTTTAACCGCCATCGTTATGACGCTTGTTTTACCAGAAAATTATTCAGCAAGTACAGATCATCTTAACTAGACTAATAAAATTATAACAAAGGGATTAACAATGAAAATTACAACAATTAAAAAATTAGCCTTAGTAAGTGCTATCGCGGTGTGTTCAAGTAGCGTGTCGGCAAAAGAGCTGTGGTCAGATTTTAGTATAACCGCCATGACCGGCGCCGATTACCTCGAGCCGTTCTCGGGGGAGGAAGATGACAGAAGCGTAGTAACCATTGAGCATGCATCGGGGCATACATGGGGCGGTACCTTCTTTTTTATGGATAGATTAAGTAACCCCGATGAAGTATACGGAGAGCTAAACATCAACCCAACGCTGTACAAGCCACAAAACAGCTTTGTTAAAGAGGTGTTTTTAGGCCTACAAACAGAATATGGCTCGGGCGATACCGATCAAAATAACTACTTATTAGGTGGTGGCGTATCGTTAGATGTACCAGGGTTTCAATACTTTAATGTGGCTTATTACCGTCGTTTTCAGGACGATATTGGCATAGAGCGTGAAGATAACAACCAAATAACCGTAACGTGGGGCTATAACAAGGGTAACTTTAGATACGATGGCTTTTTAGATATTGTTGACAGTACCGACACTATGTTTGGTAAAAGTGAAGGCGGTTTTAACTTTACCTCACAACTTAAATACAATATTGCTCCTATGCTTGGCCTAGACACAGGTCGCCTTGATGTAGGTATAGAATACGTATATTGGAAAAATAAGTTTGGTGTAGATGGTCAAACAGAGCACAACCCAAATTTGATGGTTAAATGGCATTTTTAAAACTTTAAGCGTTACAGAATACAAAAAAGGCTGCTAGTTAATGCAGCCTTTTTTGTACATTAAACGCAATAAAGTTGACTTATTGTTAATAATGACACTGCAGTAACACGCATCTTAATCGGTTAAGTTTTATTGTGAATTAATGAAATGTTAATTGCTGAATGTATTGATAATTGTTATCATTACGTAAAATAACTAATTAAATACCACGTAATGACTCTGAAAAACACTTTAGCTCTGCCTCTAATTGCTGTTGCGCCATTTTACACTTTGGCTAACGCTAACAATGATATAGAAACAATAGTAGTGACCGCCTCAGGCTTTGAACAAACCTTAGCGCAAGCGCCAGCTTCTATTACTTTAATTAGCAAAAAGCAGCTAGAAAACCGTGCTTATAAAGACTTAACCGATGCACTTAACGATGTTGCAGGGGTTACGGTTACCGGTGGTGGCTCGCGACAAGATATAAGCGTGCGTGGCATGCCAGCGCAGTACACTGCTATTTTGGTAGACGGTAAAAAGCAGTCAGGGCGTGAATCACAACCAAGCGGCAGCGGTGGCTTTGAGCAAGATTGGCTGCCACCACTAGATGCTATTGAACGTATTGAAGTTGTGCGTGGGCCTATGTCTACGTTGTATGGGTCGGATGCAATTGGCGGCGTTATTAATGTTATAACCCGTAAAAATTACGACAATTGGCATGCTAATGTTCGCCTAGAAACCACACAGCAAGAAAACAGTAATTCGGGTGATGAATACCAAGGGCAAATATATGCAGCGGGGCCATTAATAAAAGATTTATTAAGCGTTAACCTTTCGGCTCTTTACCAAGAGCGTGAAGAAGATGAAATTGAGCGCGGTTACGGTGAAAAAGAGCTGACAAGTTACAGTGGTACACTGCATTTAACAGCCACCCAGCACGATGTGATATCGCTTGAATACAGCGAACACGATCAAAAACGTATTTCTACCTCGGGGCTATCGTTACCTAGTCGAAATAGCTCTAGCGAAACGAACAATAACCGCAGCACGTGGTCGTTAGCACATAAAGGTAGCTATAGTTGGGGCGCTGCGCATTCGTATATTCAACAAGAGTCGGTTGAAAACGAAGGCCGTGAAATAACCATCGAAAATACCTTAGCAAATACGCAGTGGTCAATTGCACTTGAAAACCACCATGTAACATTAGGCGGCGCATTTGAACAAGAAAAGCTTGATGACAAAACAACAAACGCAGCCACTATTACTAAAATAGATAACAAACAATGGTCGCTATTTGCTGAAGATGAGTGGAGCTTACACCCCGATTTTACCATTACCACGGGTTTACGAGTTGATGATAACGAGCAGTTTGATTCGCACTTGAGTCCACGTCTGTACGGAGTTTGGAATATTAATGAGGCATGGACTTTTAAATCGGGCGTAGCTACCGGTTACAGAGCGCCAGATTTACGCGAGCTTAGCCCTAATTGGATCCAAAGCAGCCGCGGTGGCGACTTATATGGAAATGCTGACCTAGAGCCCGAAACATCCGTCAGTAAAGAAGCGGCTGTGTATTATGCTAACAGTGACTTTCAAACTAATATCACGGTTTTTCATAATAGCTTTGAAGACAAAATTAGCACCGTTTTATGTCCTCTCACAGTGTGTGGTGATGAAACCGACCGCTATAACATCAATATTGATAAAGCGGTGACTTATGGGGCTGAGCTAAATATAGAAACAATGTTAAGTGCAGATATTACCCTTGCAACTAGCTACAGCTATACGTTTTCTGAGCAACGCAGTGGCGACAATAAAGGCCAGCCACTTACGCAAATACCTAAACATTTAGCCACGCTAAATATTAACTGGGATGTAAGCGATAATATTAATACGTGGGCACGTGCTAATTACCGCGGTAAAGAAACCGAAGCAGCCTCTATAACTAGCCGTTTAACCTCAGCCCCTTCTATTGCAACAGCAGATATAGGCAGTGCGTGGCAAGTAAACGGTAACGTTAAAGTTATGTTTGGTATTTACAATATATTTGATAAAGCAACCAGTTACGATGAATACGGCTATGTAGAAGATGGCCGACGCTACTGGCTAGCTATAGATACAAAACTATAAGGGGTTTTTATGCCAAAATTTATATTATCTGCAGTGGTACTTAGCTTTTTAGCTACGTACCCGGCTATTGCGCAAAATACACAATTAACAGCGCAAGATTATGTCGAAAAAGGCATGCAGTACGCTGATGAGTTTCCGGGGTTAACAAGCCTATGCGATATACAAAACCCGTTACGTGATTTAACAAAGCGTGTCCGCACTAGTAATGAAGGTAAAAAGCGCAGTAAAAAGTTGGGTAGTAAACGGCGCTCATCAACGATTGAACCTACACAAGTGTTTGACAACCTTTATTATGTAGGTACTGGTGGAGTGGCAAGTTGGGTAGTTAAAACATCACAAGGGCTTATTGTTATTGATGCGCTAAATAACAACGAACAAGCTAAAAATTACATTGAAAAAGGTTTGCTCACACTAGGCTTAAACCCCGAAGATATTAAGTATTTAATTATTAGCCATGGGCATGGTGATCATTACGGTGGGCAAGAGTACTTAGTTAATAAATACAAACCGCGTGTTGTAATGAGTGAGGCTGAATGGCGACGCTTAGAACAACCAAAGCTTGATTTTGAAAGCCCACGTTGGGGCAAACGGCCAACAAGAGATATAAGCACAAAAGAGGCAGATACAATTACGCTTGGCGATACCAGCATTGGCGTTCATTTAACGCCTGGACACACCCCTGGCACTATTTCGTTGTTGTTCCCAGTATACGATAACGGCAAAAAACATATGCTAAGCCTGTGGGGAGGGACTGGGCTAAACTATGGGCCTGATATTGAGCGAATTAGCGCTTACAGCGTCGCCGCTAAACGTTTTGGCAATCTGGCAATGCAAGCCGGTGTAGATGTGTTTATATCAAATCACCCTAAACGCGATGGTTCGTTTGAGCGCATAAAGCAACTTAAAAATAGAGCCCCCGAGGCGGCGCATCCATTTGTAATAGGCCAAGAGCAAGCCTCGCATGGTTTTTCTATGTTGAGCGATTGCACTTACGCGCAGGTTTTAAAAATTAAAGGAGAGTAAGGCACTTATTTGCAAAAGTTTTTAATATTAGGGGTTAACCATTTAACCAATGTGTTGTAATTTGGAGTATCTATATTTACTTTTAACGCCAGATTAAAAGGAAGAATGATGAAACCCCTCATTTTAATTTTATGCTTGTTTATAAGCTGCTCAGTGTGGGCCGAAACCACTAAAAATATGCCCGTAGCAATAAACTGGTTACAGTTAATTGATGCGGGTGAATACACAAAAAGTTGGCAACAAGCCGATGCGCTATTTAAATCGCAATTAAGTAAAGCAAACTGGAAAAGCGCCCTAAACACAGTGCGTGCGCCACTAGGTAAAGTGGCTACGCGAGAACAAATAAGTACTAATGCTTACTCATCTTTACCTGGTGCCCCGCAAGGTAAATACCTTATTGTGCAATTTAAAACGCAATTTTCAGCAAGGCTTGCGGTGGAAACCCTTACATTAAGTAAAAGCAGTGGGCAATGGCGCGCGGTTGGCTATTTTATTAAATAACCAGCGTTCAATACCAATCCGTAATAATACATAATCATTTTCAGGGGCTAAACGTGTCGCTATCTGCGTTAAAAAACTCTCATTTAGAACAACTAAATAGCGAATTTTTTGCCTTGCTATCATCACGTTTACCTATCCTCAAAATAGATCACTTAATTATGCGGATTGGTATAAGTTAAAAAACTATTTTGCGTATTTATTAATATTAGAAAAAGCCATTAACACATCGCGGGCATAATTAAGCCGCGGGTGAGCAAGCGCCCCTTTACGCCACGCTAAGTACAAATTGTTTTCCGGCCCTTGCGGACCAAGTTTAATTAATCTACCCGATTGAATATCGTCATGACATATATAATCAGGCAGCACGGTATAGCCAACACCGGTTCTTACTATGCCGGCGAGCGCGCGTATGTCGGGGCAGCGAGCAATTATTTTTGACGTACAGCTTTGTTTAAATACAGTATCAAAATACTGGCGTATAAGCGGTAATTGACTGTCGTAACTGACCACCGGCAGCGTATTTAAAAGTGCTGGGGTAATGGTTTGCCCCTCTAAGCTTTGCGCTAATAAACGGTGCGCCACCAGTACTAGCTCTTCGCTGTCGAGCACTTCAAAGTCGTAAATTTTGTTATCGGGCAGGGAGGCTGTAATAGCCATATCGGCAACGCCGGTGTCGAGCGCTGAATAAATTTGCTCACGATTACCTGGCAGCACGACCACATCAACATTGCCTGCTTGTAACAAATTTGCCAGCTGTGCTGAGGCAACATAACTAATATATTCGGCGGGTCCGGCTAGTGTAATCGTTCCGCTCACATCGTTTGAACGGGTGCGTACAGAGGCAACTTTTTGCTCTATAGCATCAAGGTGATTTGCCACTTGGCCTGCTAAATCGTGGGCGGCATTACTTGGTTCTACGCCTCGGTGACGCCGCTCAAATAACGATTTACCTACCACCGACTCCATTGTTTGTATATGCGCGGTTGCAGCTGGTTGCGAAAGCCCCAAATTTTTAGCAGCCCGAGAGATGTTTTTACAACGATATACCTCAACAAAGGTGCGTAATTGTACAAAATAAGACATAAAACATTAGGTATCAGAAATCCGATGGGTAAAGCAAGATTAACTGAATTCTACTTATTGTAAAGTGCGCGTACACTTGCGCTCGTTCAGTTAGACATTAAACATTTTCATATTTAATTTATAAAATAGGTAATTAATTACTTGAAAGTTAACTATTAATTCCCATTTTATAAAGCAATGAGCACCAGGGGCTGAGCCCCGTAACCAAGTAGAGTACAAATATGTTAAATTTTGCATTTAAAAACCGCACCGAGATTTTATTCGGCAAAGATCAAATTAATGAGATCGCAAGCCGCGTACCAAGCCAAGGCAAGGTCATGTTTTTATACGGTGGCGGTTCGATCAAAAAGAACGGCGTATATGACGATGTAGTAAATGCACTTGAAGGTGTGGACTTTGTGGAGTTTTCGGGAGTTGAGCCAAACCCAACTTACGAAACACTTTCTAAAGCTGTAGAAATTGTGAAAGAGCAAAACGTTAGCTTTATATTAGCTGTAGGCGGCGGTAGTGTTATCGACGGCGCTAAATACGTAGCTGCAGCAGCAAAATACGAAGGCGACGGCTGGGATATTTTAGTTAATGGCGCAGAAGTAAAAAGTGCATTACCTATTGGCGCGGTATTAACGCTTCCGGCTACTGGCTCAGAAAGCAACGGTAACTCGGTTGTTACCCGTAAAGAAACCCAGCAAAAACGTGCCTTTGGTACGCCAATAGTGCAACCGCAATTTGCTGTGCTTGATCCTACGTATACATTCTCACTGCCAACTCGCCAAATTTCTAACGGTGTAGTTGATGCGTTTGTACATGTTATTGAGCAATACTTAACGTACCCAGTTAATGCGCCACTGCAAGACCGTTTTGCAGAAGGCATTTTATCTACGCTAATTGAGCAAGGCCCTAAAGCCCTTGAAAACCCAGAAGAGTACGATGTTCGTGCAAACGTAATGTGGTCGGCAACGATGGCACTAAATGGCTTAATTGGCCAAGGCGTACCGCAAGATTGGTCTACGCACATGATTGGCCACGAGCTAACAGCGCTTTACAGCTTAGATCACGCTGTAACACTTGCAATTGTATTACCGCCGCTTATGTTTGTTCAGCAAGAGCAAAAACGCGCTAAAATTATTCAGTTAGGCGAGCGTGTATTTGGCCTTGATATGCAAGACAAAAACGAGCTGATTGATGCAACCATTAAACATACTCAAGACTTTTTTGAGCAAATGGGCATTAAAACAAAACTTGGCGATTACGACCTAGGTGAAGACGCGGTTGAAGCCGTTGCCAACAATCTTGAGCGTAACGGCATGACAGCCCTTGGCGAACATGGCGATATTGACATAGCTAAAGCGAAGAAAATTTTAAGCCTAGCGCTTTAATTTAATTGTTTTTTGAATGGCGCTTTTTAGCGCCATTTTTTATGCTCAAAAAGCTAAATGTTGAGCTAAATTTTTGACATAGATTATTGAATAAATTACTAAAGCTATGCTACTTTGGGTTAAATTACGTAAAGGAATACCCCAAGCATGGACACCCCAATAGACTTTTCTACCTACACATTAGATGAACTTTACTCCAGCGCAAAAGTCATTGACCGAGAACGTTTTCCTGAGCGCGCAAAAGAAATAGACGAGCTTATAAAAACCCGAGAAGCGCAAGATCCCGCACACAATGCCGACCTAAAAATAGCGGGAGAAAAAGCATCACGCGGGGACAGGCTTGTTGCTGCTATTATTGACGGCTTAATAGGTATAGCATGTTTTATACCTGTAATAATGTATATCGGTTTTGATAACTTAAGCCAACCAAATCTGGGTTTATCTGCATTTTTATTTGTTTACGGTGTGTTTTCTACGTTAGTGCTTCATGCCTACCTTATGTATCACTACGGACAAACTATTGGTAAATACTGTATGTCTATTCGTATAGAAAACCTAGACGGCACACAAGCAAGTTTTATAACTATTTACTTTAAACGCATGTTACCTATGCAGCTGTTATCACTGGTCCCTTCGGTAGGTCAGTTTATTGCTGGTTTTGTTAATCCATCATTTATATTTGGAAAAGATAAACGCTGTTTACATGATCATTTAGCGGGAACAAAAGTAAGTAATATTTAGCATGAGCAATGCTCAGCGAAGGATAATACTTTAAAGGGATTTATGAAAAAACTGACAAGGTACAAAAAAGCACCCAGCGCAAAACTACTTTGGACGCTTGGGTGTAATACGTTCATCGCCGTTATTATTATATTTTGGGTAGAGGTATTTATTGAACAACCTTTGCTGCATCAATTTTTATACTTATTTGCGTTTGTCCTATTGAGGGTATTTTTACAATGGCATTATATGAAAAAAGAACAATGCCATTCGGTTGAAATTGTTGACCTTTGCCGATTAAATTTGTTCAAACTAGGGGCAATTTAATCGCGGCGCGAGGTTTGTAACCTAGTGGGCTAAGTAAAAACCGAGCAACAAAGAGTAAATTGTCCCTAGGCAGAACCCGAAGGGCAGCTGCAAATTTAACCTCGAAAGGTCAACAGACCCTAGTGCTGGTGGGCACTAAAAAAGGCGACTCAGCTAAAAATAAATAATGTGTAAAAACTACTCACTTTTAAAATAATTACCTTTTTAAAATACCGCATATCACAATAACCCATCATTAATTTCATCAAAAATTTATTAACCCATTGTTTTTAAATGTACTTTTAATCCTCGCTTTTGGCTTTTGCTAATTACATCTGGCATATAAATTGATACACCAAAGTATAAAATTTAAAAGAGAATGCACATGACTGCTGAATACTTTATGGTGTTGGGGCTGCTCGGAGTGGCTTTTTTTTCGGTTGCAGGAGCACTGCTAGGCTACGAAAAAAACATAAGTGGTTTTGGGGTGGTTGTGGTGGCTACTGTCACTGCGCTTGGCGGCGGTACTCTCAGAGATATTTTGCTAAATAAGCCTGTATTTTGGATTGCTACGCCCGAATATTTATACTCAACTTACGCAGCCATTGTGGCCACAATATTATTTGTACGTTACTTGCCTCATGTAAATAACTCTTATTTTTTATTCGTCGATGCCATAGGCATGGGTTTGTTTAATATTATGGGGATCGAAAAAGCGCTGATTAGCGGCACAGGTATGTTAATCGCCATTACTATGGGTGTAACAACCGGTATTTTTGGCGGGCTTATACGCGATGTAATTTGTCGTGAGTTGCCCTCGGTTATGCGAAACGAACCTTATGCCTCAGCCTGTTTAATTGGCGGACTTGTATATGCAGCGTTGTTTACTTTAAGTATTGATTATATTTGGTGTATTTTAGGCTCATTGTTTTCTACGGTATTTTTAAGGCTAGGCTCGCTTAAATGGGGCTGGCACCTAACCATTTTCAGAAAAAAAGATTTTAAAAATCAAAGTGATTAGGTTTTAAGGCGTGAGTTATTAATTGGCTGAGTTTGCATATGGTACTCATAGTTATCTTCCCCAGTGATCTTAAAGCCTAGTCGAGTATAAAGTGCTTTAGCAGGGTTGTTTTTAAGTACTGTTAGTTTGATAGGCTTTAACTTTGCAGTTTTAATTACTTGCTCAATAACGCCTCTGCCGTAGCCTTTATTTTGATGGTTGGGGTGTATTTGTAATTGCATTATTTCAATGTGGCTACCCGATATTTTGTACTTTAGCGTACCTATAGTATCACCATTAAACTGTATGAGATGAGAGCAATCGTATTGCTCGTCAACCCTTTCATTATGCTGTTGCTCAGTTAAAAACAAGCCGGCCACCTCAAGGTGCTCTACCATAGTAAGTTTTCTAAGACATAATTAATAACCTGAGCCTTGGCTAATAAATCTATCTCAAGCAGCTATCTTTAGCGCTAACTGCGTTGAATTTACTTGCAATAGGCTAGCTATTGACGCGCAAATTCGCCTTGTTTTCACTTAAAATTTCTAGCTAGAGAAAACAGACCCAGTAACATTACTAACCAACTATATCTAAATCTCTTAACCAAAGCTCAGGTTAAACCTCTTTTCGGGCGTGGCTTTTGTAAACGTAAAAACCAAAATGTCCTTCCTTGTATTTAAAAAATTTAACTTTAGTTGAATCACTTTCTGTAAAAATTAGGTCTTTATTAGCCATTACAGATTTAATGGGCACATAATGAACATAACACACACAAATAACGCACTCACCTTTTTACTTACACTCAGCTTTGCATTACTTGGTGTATCGTTTGCTTTAGGTGCAAACCCAAACACACTCTCAGCTACCTTTAGTTTTTATGAACTTGATACCTTACTCAGTAACAATACATTAGGTTTGCTCACAGGCACCGCGATGATTGCGTTGGCAGCAGCAACCTTAGCTGCGCATTTAAAATTAATAAAGCCGATGCCTGCACTTATACTCGCGTTAGTTGTTAGCATAGTGCCTTTACTTACCTTATTTGCCAGTAACCGCTGGATGGCACAGTTAGGCGGCTTTCCAATTATTGGCAGTGGGCAAGGCATAATTAAATACTTTGCTATCATCCCTTTGTATTTATTTTTGTTTTATAAAAATAAACTAACAGACAAACAACACGTACTTTTAAACTTTATACCGGTTGCTATGGTTTTACTGTGGATTGGCGGCATGAAATTTTATGAGTTTGAAGCCAAAGCTATTGTAGGCCTAGTAGAAACCTCACCGTTTATGTCGTGGTTATACACGGTATTTAGCGTACAAGGCGCATCAAATATCATTGGTGGGTTTGATGTATTATTTGCAGTACTACTTGGTGCGGGCATTTTATTTAACAATAAAAAGCTTATTATTGTTAGTGGCTTTGCGTGTTTAAGTGTATTTTTAATGACCCAAACATTTTTAATAACCGCAACCGGTGCATTTAGCTCAAGCACATTATTAGAGCGTTTAGGGCAATTTGTAATTAAAGATTTATGGTATGTAGGCAACCTAATTGTTATTGCCACTTTAATGCTACTTAAGCCAGCTAAATAATATATCAAGAGGACGTTATGATCAGTTGCAACCATTACGATTGCATCGAAATTGCCTGTATGCACCATTTACGCATTGAGCTTATATTAAAAAATGGCGATGGTGTATGTGGTGTAGCAACTGATACAAAACGCAATGCACTCAAACAAGAGTGCATTGCCATTAATGTAAGTGGCGAGCTAAAGCTTATTGTGCTCACTACAATTAGTCTACTTAAAGCGCGTAAGAGTAATCCTTACTTTGATCATGTGAACTTTGATGTAAAGTAAATCACTAACCAATTCGTTTTATCATAAACACTCCAGCGGGCCTGTTTCATCATTATGTTAAGGCTCGCTTATCTCGCCAATGCTTTAACTCATACGTGCTAAATGCACAAAGGCAAAATTTACCTTTAGAGTAAACTGTGCATATAAACAACTATTTTGACTTTGTCCAATAACATTATTAAAAGTCGTTTTTGGGCAACATAACAAAGGCTTTTTCACTACTGTCTAATTGCTTGTTTACATTACAGTTATTTAGTGGAATTATTGAGCAATGTAATATGCGCCGTTTTGGGGCGTTATAAACCCCCAAAGTGGTGTTCAATAAACTGTTAGGGTTACAAGGAGAGTTCGTGAAAGTATCATTTTTATTCGCAATTGGAGTTTTACTTTTGAGTGGATGCTCAACTACAAAAAAAAATTCTTCTAACGAGCATTTAGATTTAATTGGTAATAAAGAAGCTGTACTTGATTACTGGGTAGTTAAAAAAAAGATTGCTCCCAAATACCCCCAACAGGCTAACACCAAAAGAATATCGGGTTGCGTTGAATTCTCGCTAATTATTGATTCAAGTGGTAATGCAATTAACCCTAAAATAATAAAAGCGTTTCCTGAAGGTGTATTTGATATTCAGGCTACAAGGGCTATTGAAAAATGGAAATGGGTTCCAACATCAACAAATTCAAATAGACAACCTGTTGCAACTACTATCCAACTTGACTTTGTGGTTAGAAACTCATCTAACTACAAAGATGCATATAAAAACTGTAAGATTTAAGTAACCCTCACAAGCTGTTAAACAAGGACAAAAAACAGTTGGTTTGTGCTTCTTCGTCGCTTATTCTAGCCAACTAAATTTTGCCCGTTAACAGGACGTTAGCTTTTTCAGTGGTCACTCAATCAAAGTGAAATCTATTATGAATGTTTTTATTGATACGAATGCTTTTTTTAATAATTGGTTTGTAGGTAATGTTAATTTTAAGCTCTTGTTTCACTACTTAAATAATGAAAACTTAGACTTGCTCTTATCTGAATTGGTAGTGCAAGAGGTCAATAACCTCAGAAACAGGGAGGTTGTTGCATCTAAGTCGGAAATTAAAAAGCACTTTAAACGCTTACATAAGTTAAATAGTGGAAGTATTGGGGTGGCAATAGAAGATATTTCCACATCCGAGTACGATATTAAGACGATCTTAGAAGGCAAAGTACATTCAATAGAAAATATTGACTATGTGGGAATATCGCAGAAAGAAGTCGTCCAGCGAGCTCTAAATGTAACGAAACCATTTACAGATGGTGAAAAAGGTTATAGAGATACTTTGATTTGGTTGTCTTTTCTAAAATACCTAAAAGACAATTCAATAACAGGTGATGTGGCGTTTATTACGGATAATAAAAGTGACTTTTTTGAAAAAAAAGGTTCTGATTTAGTTTTGAATGGAGATCTTCAGAAGGATATTATAGCTTTGGAAATTGGGGCAAACATTAAGCCTTATCTTAAAGTTTTTGATTTTAATAAAGAAAATGTAGATCAAATAGCGAATGCAGTAAATAAATATGAAATCCTAGATGATGAAGAGTATTTCCTAATCGAAGAAACTGAAAGTTACTTAAACTCTATGTCTAATTCTGTACTTAGTAATCTATTGGGCTCTAGAGTTTTTGGAGAAAAGCTTACTGAAGTTATTGATATTGAGTCAGATATTTTTGAAGGGCTAGAAGATCCTGGAGTAAATTACGTTAGTGAATTATCAGACTCAAGCGTTTATATAAGTTGTTCTTATGAGATGAGAACGGTTGATCTAGTAGTAACTATCGACTTAGTTGAATTTAAGCAGCACGTAGATGATATTGAGAATATAAAGGCACTTTATAATATTGAAATTGATGAGGGTACAGTAAACCTTTCTTTTACCTTTAGGTTATATATAGATGCAAGCTTTGAATATGATACAACGTCAGAAATATGTTCAAACTTAAGTATTGAGCAACTATCAGGTCGAAGCTAGAAAAGTTGTAAACTCGGGCAATAAACAGTTGGCTTTGTTCGTGACTCACAAAATTTTTGCCAACTATTTTTAGTAGGTTAGAGCGGCGTTAGCCACTCAATTAGCTATGGAGTTGAAATGAAGTTAGAAGAAATGGATGCAGAAAAATTTACTGACTTACATAAAGTGATCGATTTAGCCTCTACCTGTTCAAACTCTAAACAAATAAAAGTTTATCTAAGTTATTTTGAGTTGTTTGCTAAAGCCAGACATAAAAATGATGGAAATTTACCACCTCACGTAAAGAATTTGGTTCAACAGCTCCAACAGAAATGCGACGAGCGGCCTTGGCATGACAGTCTTTCTTTTAAAGTTGTATCAACAATTTTACTAGGTTTGTTTGTTGCGTATTTAGCTTGGAAGCTAGGTTTTTCGGGCTAACAAGTGCCTAAACCAAGTGACGTAATACAGCAGGCTTGCGCTCCTTTGACGCTAATTTTAGCCTGCTATTTCGCGTCGGTTAGGCAAGCGCTATAAGCCTTAAGGAGTTAGGGTGACACCCATTCTAACCTTTACGTAAATTATTATTTATAACATTAAGTTAGGTTAAATTCATGAAAATGAATCATTTAAAAAGCTGAACTACACTGACGATATAAAAGTAATAAGAGATAGCCCGATAGGCGACAAAAAACTTTATAAAAAAGTAAACGGCTCGGGTTTATTAAGTCTGTTTTCATTTAAATAAAAAGCGGAATAATACGGTCAAAGAGACATGAAAAAGTTGGCCTTACAGGATAAAACGAATATGAACGCCTTTATTTTCTGCTGCCACAACTGTATTGCCTTGTTCATAAATGAGAAAGCTGAAAAACATGATGCATTAAAAAAAGGGGAGCCCTTTATACCAAAATACGCCAATCAAGCACCTATAATTCCCTCTAAAACGTCCATTAAAACAGCCGCAAATTCTCTTTTTATATTTTATGTGCAATATCTATAACTGATTGAACCAAAATAGGAACTCGGCTATGGTTGATTCATTAATAAAAATAAATTTAAAACGAGTTAATTTACAAGCTCGTTAGTTGCTCTGGAGACTTATGAGTACAGCTGGAATTATTATTTTTGTACTGACTTTTAATGTCACAATGAATTTTCACGAAGAGTTAGGGATAAAGAAAACTTGTGCACAAAATGCAGCTTCTTGCTAAGTATTGCTAATTTATGCCAACTACTTATTGTTTAGTAATGCATTCTATATTCCTTCAGCATTACTATTTAAGGATGTCTAATGAATAATTTAAAAGTGGTTTTAATAACGGGCGGAGGTCGAGGTATTGGTGCTGCTACATCTAAATTATTTGCATCAAAAGGGTATGCGGTTTGCATCAATTACAAGTCTAATCTAGCTTCGGCCGAAGCTGTCGCAAGCGATATTAGGGCTGCGGGTAATCGTTGTATTACAGTCCAAGCAGATGTTTCGGTTGAGAATGATGTGCTAAGGCTGTTTAAAAAAATTGATGCCGAGCTAGGTCCTTTATCAGTACTTGTTAATAACGCTGGTATTTTACGTAAGCAGTCGCGTTTGGAGGATTTAACAGCTGAAAGAATTAATACTATTTTAGCAAACAACGTGACTAGTTACTTTTTATGCTGTCGAGAGGCCATAAAGCGTATGTCTACACGCCATGGCGGAAAAGGTGGTGTTATTGTAAACGTTTCATCGGGGGCATCTCGTTCAGGTTCACCGAATGAATATATTGATTATGCTGCCTCAAAAGGGGCTATAGATACACTCACTAAAGGTTTATCACTAGAGGTTGCCTGTGAAGGAATTAGAGTTAATTGTGTGCGTCCTGGGCTAATTAATACGCAAATGCACGCTGATGGTGGTGAACCTGAAAGAGTAGAAAGGTTAAAGGAGCTTATTCCTCTTAAGCGTGGAGGTGAACCTGAGGAGGTGGCTGAAGCTATTTATTGGCTTTCATCAGCAAAGTCATCGTTTTCGACAGGGAATTTTTTAGACTTATGTGGTGGCCTTTAATACATAGCAAACCAATGTAATGGCAATTCCTCACGCTTAACACTTTTAAGTGGGTGTTATAAGCTAAAAAAGGATTGAATATGCTACTCGACTTCTCAGTTCTTGTTCACAAGCCTGCATTAATCAGGTATTTATACTAAGCGTAGCAGCGACGCACAGATCAGCATTTCGATTTTAAAGCACTAACTGGCTTTAACTAAGTAAAAGCTATATCAGCCGCATTTATTAAATACAGCTATTCAAACGCAACTATTCAAACACAACTATTCAAACACAACCTCCCCCAAACACAGCTAAGCATAAAAGCTTCGCCAAATAACGTTATTTTAGTAAACGCGAGTTCATATTGCGGTGTGTAATATCTTTACAAGCATTTTAAGTTAGGCGCTTGTAGTGGGCGCTTATTTTTAGACTCCCTTTATTAGAGATACTTTTTATGAAGTTAAAGTTATTTATTGCCGCTATTATTGCCTCCTCTGTGTCGTTACACGCGGCGCAAGCACAAGCAAGTGCTAAGTTTACTTTTGAAGATTTAAAAGCAATGGCAAAAGCCTCTGCCAAAAAGCCCTATACGCCTGTGGAAGTGCCAGCACCTGAGCTTATTGATAAAATTACCTATGACGAACATTGGAAAATACGCTTTAAAGAAGATGAAACCCTCTACCCAAATGGCAAAAAGGCACCGGTGCAATTATTTTACCCTGGGCGATATTTTCCTGAACCGGTAAGTATTTTCATCAGAGATGATAAAAACAACGTTAAAGAACTGCCTTTTAATAATGCACTTTTTGATATGCCTGACGATAGCCCTGCCCACGACCTGCCAGAAGGGTTTGGGTTTGCAGGCTTTAGAATTATGCGCCCTGATATAAAACCAGATTGGATATCGTTTTTGGGGGCGTCTTATTTTAGAACTGATGGCCCTCAGGGGCAATATGGGTTGTCGGCTCGCGGTATTGCAATTAATACCGGTATGAGTGAGCCAGAAGAATTTCCACGCTTTTCGGCATTTTGGCTAGGCCCTGCAGAAAATAAAGGTGAGAGCATGTCTGTGTGGGCATTACTTGAGGGGCCCTCTGTTACAGGTGCTTATCGGTTTGGTTTGAGTAAAGACAACAAAGAGGCCAAAGGGCATGTTACCTCTGTAAGTGCTAATTTGTATATGCGCGCCGATGTAGAGCGCTTAGGTATAGCGCCGCTAACCAGTATGTATTGGTACTCAGAAAAAGATAAAACGGTAGCGAAAGACTGGCGCCCAGAAATTCACGACAGCGATGGCTTAGCGATTCATACTGGGTCGGGCCAGTATATTTGGCGACCGTTAAATAATCCGCAGTCGGTGTCGACCAATAGCTTTATTGATGAAAACCCTAAAGGCTTTGGTTTAATCCAAAGAGATCGTGACTTTAATAACTTCCAAGACGACGGCGTGTTTTACAATAAGCGTTCATCAGCGTGGATCAAGCCTACGGGTGATTGGGGGAGAGGCGCTGTGCAGCTAATCGAAATCCCAACTAAAGATGAAACGTTTGATAACATTGTTGCTTATTGGGTGCCTGAAAAAGAGGTACGTAAAGGCGATGAGTTTACCTTTTCTTATGATATTGAGTGGCGTCCACTCGATCCAAAATCAAAAAACCTAGCAAGTGTTGTTAATACTCGCCAAGGGCAGGGCGGAATTCCTGGCCAGCCTATTCCTGAGGGCGTAAACAAAATGGTGATTGATTTTGAAGGCCCAGTATTTAAAGGCCTAGATAGAGAAAGTGGCATAAAGCCTATTGTTGAAGCCAGTAACGGCGAAATACTGGAGCCAATTGGTGCTTACCCAATAGTGGGTACCAACCAATGGCGATTAGCATTTGATTACAAACAGAGCAATAACGACCCCGTAAGCATACGCGCGTATTTGGTTGATAAAAACGAAGAGGCGATAACCGAAACATGGGTAAGTGATGCAAAGGTAACGATTGAGTAACTATAAAAATTAAAACGGGTGGCCCTATAATTAGTTTTATGTAGCCACCCGAATAACTGCAAAATAAATGTTTTTAGCGAAGGTTAGCTAAAGCAATTCTCTTATTTCAAGATACATCTAATGCTTAGTTATAAATTTAATATGCTAGGCTAACTACTTGGTGAATTTAGCTATTTTAAGTTGCTCCTACTTGTTTTTAAGTTTGCTTGTGTGAATAATAAACATTCGCTCAGAACAATAATAAAAGTAATTAAATTAAGGATGAATATGAAACTTTACCCGTACTCAACAATTAAAACAGAAAACCTTAAGGGCCTGCTTATCGCTTCTAGAGTACTTGGGTTTTTGAGTTACATACTGTTTTTTATAGCTATTTGCATTGGTTTATTTGGTGTTTTTTCTAACCTTGGCGCACCTAAAGATTTAGGGAATGGAATAGTTATGTCTGCACCAAATGCCGGTTTACCTGTGATGATAATGTCAATTTGGGGTGCCGTTTCTGCAGTTTGTATTTTAGCTTTTAGTGGCTTATGTGCAGCTGTTGTATCATGCGAATACAAATATACAAAGTCGGTTTAGCTATATACCAGAGTATTTAGATAGTAAAAACGGGGCTTCTACTATCTAAATATTTATTTGTAAGACTTGGTTAACTACCGCGAACAAATCTAAATTTTTTGTTCTTCTTCCTTAGCTCAATAGCCTGATATTCGTTTTAATAATAATGCAAAAGCAAATCTACCTTAGCTTTTAATACATCCAAACTGTAGCTAATTTACCTTGATAAACCCTAATTTATAGTTAAAATGGCCGGCTTATTTAACGAATGTACCTACTTTATTACTGACATAGTATTAAAAGCTGCATTAATAGATGTAAATACTAAGCGTGCAATTTAAGGCGTGTTATTTACCTCGTTTTATACCAATCCTCCAAATAGGTTACTTAATTAAGCGAATTGGTATTTGTAAATTTACGTTAGGACGAAAATTGGTTTGATCTCATTGAACGACGATTTAATTGTAGGTAAAGGGGCGCATAGAACGTGTTACAGGCACCCTGAGGCACATAATTTATGTATAAAAGTAAGCCATGAAGGGTTTTCGCAGGAGCAAGACCAAGAGCTGGCTTATTATAAGCGACTTAGTAACCGAAATATTCAGTGGCAGTTGTTAGCGCGATACCATGGTACGGTACACACCAATATTGGCACAGGGTATGTGTTTGATTTAGTGATTGATGCAAATAATCAGCCGGCTAAAACGCTAGAATATTATTTAAATCAGCCAAATAGTGAAGCCTTAGCCGAGCCACTATTAAATTTAAAAGATTATTTATTGCACAATTTAGTGATCACCAAAGAAATAAAACCACGCAATATAGCGTGTGTTAATAATAACGGCACCATTGAGCGGTGTGTTGTTGTTGATGATATTGGTAATACTGAGTTTTTTCCTATTAGTAATTACGTGAGCTCATCGGCTAAGCGTAAAATAAATAGAAAATGGCAGCGCTTTGAAGCGAGTTTAAATGAGCTTGGCTTAAGCCTTAATTAAGTTTTAAACACCGATTTTAAATACTGGCTTTAATTAATAACCACAGCCCCATTTAATACGCAGGGCTAAGCTAACAGCACATAGCCTACCCTGCGCTTAATAACCGTTAGTTACTTTTCTAACTCTTTTACATACAGCATGAGTGCGCTGTACATTACGCTAAGGGCTTTTGTTACATCCTCATCAATAACAGCTTCTGCGGGGTGATGGCTTATCCCGCCAGGGCTGCGTATAAATAGCATGCCTACAGGGCAAATAGGGGCAATAGCCATGGCATCGTGCCCAGCGCCAGAGGCAAGTGAAGGCGAGGCTTGGTTATTCAATTTACAGGCACTGCTAAACAATTGCTGAATTTGAGTGTCGCACGCTACGGCGTCGGCCGCATGTGTCCATTGCCAATCAAGCGTTAAATTACGCGATGTAGCAATTTGATCGGCGCGGGTATGTATTGCATTAAGTAATACTGCTAGGTCGGCATCATTTTGTGCGCGTGCATCTAGGCTTATAGTCGTTTTACCGGCAATAACATTTGTAGCGCCTGGGCGAGCATGAATTTGCCCTACGGTGGCTACTTCACCATTACTCGCGTTTTTTGCTAGCTGCTCTATGGCAAGGGTAAGCTCGGCGCAGCCAACTAACGAATCTTGGCGTAAGTTCATTGGTGTAGTGCCTGCATGGCCGCTTTGGCCTGTTAGGGTGATCATAGCGCGTTTGGCGCCAGCAATAGCGGTTACTACGCCTAGCGCCTGGTTTACCGATTCAAGCACTGGGCCTTGCTCTATGTGGGTTTCCCAATAACCGAGTAATTCGTTTTTGTTAAGGGCGGCTTTAGCGTAATCATCAGGGGTTAGGCCAAAATCAAGCATGGCTTGGCGCATACTAATGCCGTTTGTATCTTGTATATTTAACCACTGGGGGTCAAACTCGTTCGCCAGTGCTTTTGAGCCAATTAACGTGGTGGCAAAGCGAGTGCCTTCTTCATCACAAAAGCCCACTACATCTAAATGAAATGGTAAATCAAGCTTAAGCGTGTGTGCAAGGGCGGCTACTTCAATACCTAGTAATACCCCTAAAATACCATCAAATGCACCGGCGTTTGGTACGGTGTCTAGGTGTGAGCCAATAATTAAACGTTTAGCGTTTGGATTAGATGATGCTAAGCGCCCCCATAAATTGCCGACTTCGTCTTGCCACGATTGCATGCCCGCCTCAGCCATCCATTCAGCAGTGACACGGTTACACTCTTTGTGCTCTTTAGATAAATACACACGGTGAATGCCACCTTGCATTTGCGATAGGCCACTGAGCGTTTTACAGCGCAATAACGCGCGCTCGGCAAATTTATTAGCCAGCTCACTGTTTAATAATGGCTCATGGAGGGGGCTTGCAATCGTCATGCTAAATCCTTTTTTATTTATAATGGGCAAGGGCGGCAATAGCGGCTTCGCCTTTAGGGCCTTTGTAACCATTGGCGTGTAAGCAGGCATCTAGGCTTGCCAATGTTTGTAATACGGCATCTTTACGGGCGTTGTAACCCATGGTGCCAATACGCCAAATTTTGCCATGCAGCGGCCCAAACGAGGTGCCAATTTCAATACCAAAGTCGGTTAGCATTTGTCCGCGTACGTGGTCAGCATTAATGCCCTCGGGTATATATACACCCACTACGTTGTTCATTTTATGGTTTAAGTCGCCAAATACGTTTAAGCCCAGCGCTTGAATACCCGTTAGCATGGCATCGCCGTGTAACTTGTGGCGGGCAACGCAGTTATCTACGCCTTCCTCAATAACAATGCGAGCACATTCTGATGCGCAATACAGCATGCTGGTGGCTTCGGTGTGGTGGTTAAGGCGCTCTTCGCCCCAGTAATTCATGATCATGCCTAAATCAAAGTAGTTTGAGCGTACAAATGGCTCGGTGCCGTCGGTATGCTGCGCGGTACGAATACCCGCTTCTACTTTTTTGCGTTTTTGGATCCAATCGGCGCATTTATCGCTCAGTGTTAAAGGGGCAGAGCCAGACGGGCCACCTAAACATTTTTGCAAACCAACCGAAAGCGCGTCGAGTTTCCACTCATCGGCGGGTAAATCGTTACCTACAATTGATGCGGTGGCATCGCAGTAAAATAATACGTCGTGCTTTTGGCAAATATCGCCAATGTGTTCAAGTGGTTGGTTCATGGTTGTAGAGGTATCGCCCTGTACCATAGCAAGTAAATGGGGTTTTACATCAACAATGGCTTTTTCTATTTGTTCGGGGGTAAATACCTCGCCCCACGGGACTTCTATGGTGTGTACTTTTGCGCCTACGCGCTCGGCTATTTCAGCAAGCAAGTGGCCAAAGCGGCCCATAATGGGCACCAGTACTTTATCGCCTGGGCGTAAAATAGAGCATAAAACGGCTTCTATGCCTGCGCGCGATGTACCATCAACTAACATGGTCCATTCGTTTTTGGTTTTAAAAATTTCGCGATAGCGGGCCATGGTTTCGTTCATAAAACCGGTCATTACTGGGTCGTATTGGCCAATTAGCTGCGCCGACATAGCACGTAGCACGCGTGGATCTGCATTTATTGGACCTGGGCCCATGAGTAATCGCTGTGGCGGATTTAAAGTTTGAATTTGCGTGTCGCTAAACATGTTTTAGGCTCCCAGAGTCTGAATAAGCATACGAATGCCCGTTATCATTAATACAACGGCAAAGGCGCGTTTTAATTGTTTTTGATCTAGCTTGCTACCAATTTTTACGCCAATAGGAGCAAACAAAATAGTAAGCGGAATAATAAGTATAAAAGCAGGTAGGTTTACAAGGCCCCACGTGCCAAGCGGCGCATCGGTGGGTGTAGTACCAATACTTAATAAAGTAATAACGCCCGGTAGCGCAATTAATAAGCCAAATACAGCAGCGGTGCCAACGGCAACATGAGCACGTACGTTAAACGCGTTTAGCATGGGTACGCCAATAGTGCCGCCACCTATGCCAATCATTACCGATAAACCACCGACAATACTGGCCATAATGCCTTGGCCAAATTTACCAGGTAATTTACTAACTAGGGCAGGCGCGCCGGCTCTAAATAACATGTTTAAACTTACTAAAATGGCAATACAGGCAAACATAAATACCAACGCATTACCGCGTATAGAATGAGCTAAGTAGCTACATATCACGGCCATTACCAAAATAAACGGGGCCCAGTATTTAATTAAAGCAAGGTCAATATTGCCTTTTGCATGGTGCGAGCGAATCGACGAAATAGAAGTAGGCACTATGGTGGCAAGCGATGTCGCTGTTGCTATCATCATGGCCGACTCAGGGCTTACGCCAAAGCCTTGCAGTAAAAAGTACAGCACAGGCACAATTACTATGCCGCCGCCTACACCAAATAGGCCTGCTAAAATACCTGCAAAAATACCGGTTGCTATTAAGGCCGCTATAATCGGCCATTGATTTATTATTTCTGTCATTGTGTTCCTGCTGTAGTTACTGTTGCGCGACCATCTGAACGAGGATCGGTGGCTGCTTCAAGGCTGGTAGGCGTATCTAAAATTGCACCTGCATGACCCATCATTTCATTGTTATTATCAACGCTTACCCAGTCGTGGTCACGTTGATTTAATTCATGTTTAACTTGAATTACTAAGCTTTGCTCTACCTTTAAATTTGTGCTTGTATCGCCCCAGGTGCGCCCTAATAACCAACGCGGATCGCTTACTGCTTGGGTAATTGATTTATTACGCCATGCGTAACCACTAAATACTGCAGCTTGTGTTTGTGGCTGGCCTTCGCCGCCCATGGTGCCGTAGGCAAGGCGCCTACCATCGTCAAATTTTGCTAAAGCAGGGTTGAGTGTATGAGCCGGTTTTTTATGCGCTTTTAAGGCATTGGCATCGTTGCTATTTAAACTAAAACTTAAACCGCGGTTATTCCATACAAAGCCGCCTTCGCTCATTAAAATGCCGCTACCAAATTCCCAGTAAACACTTTGAATAAAGCTCACTAGTTGGCCGTTTTTATCACGTGCTGCCATCCAAACGGTATCGCCTGGCTCTGCATTAAATGGCCATTGCTTGGCTTGGCTCATATCTATATTGCTGGCAAGCGCATTTAAGCGCTCATCAGTTAATGCGTTTTTATAATCATCGCCTAGCGCGTCTGGGTCAGCCCAAAGTGTAGGGCGGTGAGTAAAGCTTTGTTTGGTTGCCTCAACAATTAAGTGCATCCAATCGGCCTCTGTTTTGGCTAAATGTTTTAGTTTATTAACAGCGCCAATTATTTGCAGAGAATGCACGCCTTGCGTGGGGGCGGGTAAGTTATAACACTGTATGCCCGATAAATTAGCACTGAGCGGCATTACTAAATCGGCCTGCGTATTAGCAATGTCAGCGCGTGTAATTGCACTGCCTGCGGCAGCTAAATCGTTTGCAAACGACTCTGCTAAAGGGCCTTGGTAAAAGGCGTTTAAGCCATGCTCGGCTAAGTGCTCAAAGGTATTGGCAAGTTTTGGGTTTTTAAAATGTTGGCCCGCTTGCAACGGTTTACCATTAGGTATGTAAAGTTCTTTAAAGGCAGCGTTAGTGTTTGAAGCGGTAGCAAGCTTTTCGCAGCCTGCTTGCAAGCTTTTAGATACTGTAAAGCCATCGCGCGCGAGCTTTATGGCTGGGGCTAAAATAGTACTTAGCGAAAGAGCAGCGTGCTCATCTACCGCAAGGGCTTTTTGCCAGCCGCGAAGTGTTGCAGCCTGAGTAAGCGCGCTTAAACCGCCGCGCTCTGGTATGTGTGGCTCATTGCTATAGGCGCTTATATCGTTTGGTGCGCGCCCGCAGGCATCAATGGCAGTGGGTATACTTTGGTTTGGGTTATCAATAAGCCAAAAACTGTCGCCGCCAATTGAGTTCATATGCGGATATACCACGCTAATCGCAGCCGCTGCCGCTACCATGGCTTCGGTGGCTGTACCGCCTTGTTTTAGTATTAAGGTGCCTGCCTCGGTTGCTGCAAAATGCGGGGCAGTAAAGGCAATGTTGTGTGTGCTCATGCAAGTGTGTCCTGTTTAGAGTGGGCAGCTAATTGTTGTACGCAGGCAAGTAGGCTTTTATCGTTGCCGTGGCTCATCATTAATGAAAACCCATACGGGTGGCCATTTTCTAAATTAGCCAATGGTAAGTGTACTTGCGCCGAGCGGCTCAAGCCCGCAATGGCCGATAAGGTAATTATTTGCATGCGTAAGGCGCTTGTGTCGGCGCCCAATTTAGGTGCAGTTGTGGGTGTGGTTGGCAAAAATAAACAGCTGTTTGTGTTTAGGTTTTTAGCGATTAGTGTTTGCCATTGGGTTTGTACATTTAGTGCTTCTTGTTCTTCTTGGGCGGTTAGAGCAAGCGCCATGTTAAAACGTGCCGCAATTGCCGGAGCAAACTGGGGAAGTTGCCCAGGCAATTGAAGCCAATCTTTATGCGTTTTTGCGATTGCGCGCCCTTGCAGTATTCTAAAGCTGTCAGCCAGTTCGCTTAATAAGCTGCTGTTAGGCAGTTCAAATTCTTTATGGTGTTTAAAACAAGGTTTGGTTTTTTCAAGCAACTGTTTAAGTGGGGCTTGTAAAACAGGGTCAACCAGCTCAAATAATGGCTCGCAAATAACTAAAGTATCAACGTTATTAATAGCTTGATTTGGTAACAGTACATTGCCTACATCGCTTAGCAGCTCTGCATTTTGCGTAAGCCAGCCAATGGTATCAAATGGGGGCGCTAGCGGTATTAGGCCATCTTTTTCAATTACGTTATGGCTTGGCCTTATACCAAATAAGCCACAATAACTTGCCGGTATCCTTATAGAGCCACCAGTATCAGTGCCTAAGCCAATATCGGCTAGGTTAGCCGCCACAGCTGCTGCCGAGCCCATACTTGAGCCGCCACTTGCATGGCCTTTAAGTTTTGGGTTTTGTGCTGCACCATAGTGAATGTTATTGCCCTCTAAGCTGTAGGCCAGCTCATCGGTATGGGTAAAGCCTGTAAAGCTACAACCTTCATTCATTAGTTTGTTTACGGCACTTGCTGTTTGCTGTGCAGGTTTTGCTGCTTTAAACCAGCTTGGGTTACCTGCGCTGTTGCGCTCGCCTTTAACAGCAAATACATCTTTTACCGCAAGGCGCTTATTTACAAGTTTGCCGTGGGTTTGTGTTTGCCATGCGTTAGGGCCATGGCCACAAAAAATACCGGTAAAATTATTATGTGTTTTGGTACTCATATCACCACTCGTTATAAAGTAAATCTGACCAACTGGTTATAATCAGATTTAGGATGATTAAAAAGACGAATTAGTTATTATTATTTTTCAGCCCACTGCGTAACATCTTATTTCTATTTTACAGAGCCTGATCCGCTTTTTAATCGGTTAGCTATTATATTGCCTAAAAGCTAAGCAAAAGCAATGCCAAATGCAATAAAGCTGTCCGTTCGGTCAGGTTTTATTTGGTTTGTATGGGGTTTAGCAGATATTTATAAAAATATAAGTATTAAAGAAGGCGTAATTTAGAGGTGAAAACACACCAAGTTGGTGCGTGATTGCACCAACTTGGTTGCAAGTGTGGCGTTTATAGTAATGCGTTAGGGCTAATAATTAAGCCATTTATATCGGCGTATAGCCAATCGTTAGGGTTAATTGTGGTACTAAGCATGGTCACTGTTTGATTTTTATCTCCAAAGCCACGCTTTAATGTACTGCGCGGGGTTGAGCCCAGTGCCATAACCGGCAAATCCATTGTGGCAAGTATTTCAATGTCGCGACAACAGCCGTTAATAATCACGCCTTCCCAGCCATTTTTTAACGCGCGCTCCGCCATAATATCGCCTATAAAAGCAAAACGTTTGCTAGCAAAGCCATCAATAACCAGTACTTTACCTTTACCGTTTTCATGCAGTATATCGGCGGCAAACGAGTTATCGTCTGGGCAGGTAACGGTAACTGCTTGGCCACTAAACGTGGTTTTTTTACCAAAGTGGCGCAGGCCGCTGTCGGCGACTTGTACGCTATTGCGGTGATCGTCAAATAAGTCTGGGGTGGTAAAGTTATCCATGGGTTAAGCCTCACTGTGCTCAGGTATTTTTAAACCAATACCTTTTAAAATTATGTGGGCAGTTGATTGCGTTATTTGTGCCACATCGGTTTCGTCGTATTCTAATTTGTTCATTACCAGTAGCACTTCGGCCTGAAAGTCGGCGTAGTACTGCGTAGTTGACCAAATGGTAAATAATAAATGGTAAGGGTCAACATTATCCATTTTGTTTGCATCTATCCAGGCCTGAAACACGTCTACCTTTTGTTTTACCCACGGGCGTGTGTTGGTTCTAAAGTAGTTTTGCAAATAAGGAGCGCCGCGCAGTATTTCACTGGCAAATAAACGTGATTGCAGCGGCTGGTTTACGGCAAGTATGACTTTGCTTTTAATATAGTGATACAACACATGCGCAGGGTCGTCCTCAGGGGTTACGTTATCTAAGCCTAAGTTCCAGTGTGCGATAATGCGGTCTATTACGTTTTCGTATAGGCCGTCTTTGCTTTTAAAATAATATAAAATATTGGCCTTAGGAACGCCTGCTTCTTTGGCAACCATACTCATACTGGTGCCATCGTAACCAAGCTGAGAAAACAATTGCTCGGCGGCATCGAGTATTAATGTTTGGTTTTTTACTCGGGTGAGTTCTTTTTTATTTGGCTTTGTTTGTGTGCTCATTATGGCCATGCTGTTTTTAACGTGTTGAATGATTGTAACTTTACTGACCAAAAGGTCAAACACTTAAGTGCAGGCCAAAAACATCTTTATAACAATAAATGATGAGCAACAATTGTTTAACCCAATAATTACTGTTAGCGTAACGTCAAACGTAAGTAGTACTTTTAGGTAGTTAATGGACTTTTTTTCTAATCATAAATACACGCTTTATGGCATTGCCGCTATTTTATTATGGAGTTGTTTAGTGGCTCTGCTCAGGGATGTTTCGGAGTTATTTGGCCCCATAGGAGGGGCGGCACTCATGTACAGTGTAAGCGCGCTGTTTTTAATTTTGGTAATGGGGCGGCCTAAGTTTGCTGGGTTTAATAAGCGCTATATTATTTGGGGTACTGCTTTATTTGCACTTTACGAGGTGTGTTTAGCGCTGTTTGTAGGGCTTGCTAATAATCGCCACCAAGCGGTAGAAATGGCGGTTATAAATTATTTATGGCCCACACTTACCATTTTGCTCAGTATTATAGTTAACCGTAGTAAAGTAAGTGTTTGGATTTACCCCGGTATGCTGCTTGCTTTTTTTGGTGTGGCTTGGTGCGTTGGTGGCGATAGTGGGTTATCTCTTAATAGTATTATGGGCAATTTTGCCAGTAACCCAACGGCCTACTTGTTGGCGTTTGTAGCGCCTTTTATTTGGTCTGTTTACTGTGTAATTACTCAAAAAAATAGCAATGGGCAAAATGCCATTGTGCTGTTTTTTATCGCCACGGCACTAAGCTTATGGGTGTTGTATGGATTAAGTGACGAGCCAAAAATGACCTTTACACTGCACGCGACCGTAACGCTTGTGCTAGCTGGTGTGGTTGTTGGCAGCGGGTATGCTCTTTGGAACCAAGCTATTATTGGCGGTAACTTAATGTTGCTTGGTACGCTTTCGTATTTTACGCCGGTTTTTTCGGCGATTATTTCGGCGCTTTATTTGTCTATTACGCTTAGTGCCTCGTTTTGGCAAGGAGTAATAATGGTAACTGGCGGCTCACTCGTATGCTATTTCGTGACGCGTGAAAAACCAGTTAAAAAGCAAATTAACGCCGTAAATTAACGGTGTAAACGCATCCTTTTTAACTATGTTTGTTTAGCCAGTTAAGCGCAAGTGGCCATAATCCGTCAGATTTTTTGCTAAAAAATTTCATATGGCCAATTTCCTTCAAACCATAGTCGTGTGGGTTTAAGGTTAGGGTTTGTGCTTTTAATTTAGGAAAAACCGAGAGCATATCGGCAACATTTGCATTGTTAGCAATATCGTCATCGGTAGCATTAACCCATATTGAGGGCATAGAAAGTGTGTTGTAACAGTGTTGAAATACGGTATCACCAAATGCTGATTGCACATACCCTTGGGCGTTACACCATTTGCGCCATTGTTTAGCTACGCCCTTAGGTAGTGGCTCGCCCATGCCAAACCACTGCGATTTAGTATGACCAAACAAGGCATTACTAAGAGGAATAACCCCATTCATAAAAAAGTGCGCTTTAACCTGATACGCTAAGCTCATATTAGTTAATTTACCCGACGAGCAAGCAAAATTAAACGCGGAGCTTAGCTCGTTGGCGTTATGCATTAGCCCCACTAATTGCCCACCGGCGCTATGACCCACTAAATGATACTGCGTATTAGGAAATACCCTTTGCAAATGCTCAAGCACCGCAGGCATGTCTTGCTCACCCCAACTTTGTAAACTGGCTTTGCTTTTTTTAATGCTGCGGTTAAGCGATTGGCCAATGCCACTGTTATCAAACGTAATAACGCCAAAGCCATTTTGCTGTAAGTAAGTAGCAAAGTTTGCATAAAACTGCTGCTTTATACCGGTTGCAGGGGCAATCATCACCACGCCTTTAATAGGGCTGGTGGGTGTAAATACACGGGCGCTTAGGGTTTGCCTGTTATTGCAGGTAATAGTGGTGTGCTCAAAGTGTGGTGCGGTCATTAGAATTATTATTTCCCATATAAAGTACACAGGTAAAAATAATAGCTGGTTAGACCAGTCTCGGCAAGAGGGGCGTGCGTTGTTTATACCAACCCCATTAAGTATGTGTTCTAAATTTTACCCAGAAAAAACAATTCAGTTTAGGCGTAAATTGATGTAAATGGTTGTTCCCTCGACGAAAATTACAACAAAGAAATGCGTTGTTTTAGCAAGTAAAATAGATCAGCTATTTATTGGCGTTGGTATTAAACCACGCCCCAGATGAAATGGGGCGAGAGGAAGGTTTAAATAACTCAAGGGTACTACTTATTTTGCTAAAGCCGTGTTATTGGCTGCTAATTTAGCCTTATTGTCACTAACAATAACGGGCTAATGGGTATATTAAAAGTTGGTTAATTAGATTTACTGTTTACCTGTGCTAATAAGTCGAGCACTTTTTGTTGGCCAAATTTTTGGGCAAATTGCTCGGCTGTTTGACCGGCTTTGTTTTGATGTGCGTTATCGCAATCAAGGCTAACAAGTGTTTTAGCTATACTAAATTCACCTCTAAATATGGCGGCCATTAGGGCTGTGTTACCGCGGTTGTCTTCAAGGCAGGCATTAGCGCCTAATTGCAATAAGGTGTTTACCGTATTTTTATTGCCGTGGTAGGTGGCAATCATTAGCGCGGTGTAACCTTTGTTGTTGTAACTATTAATAGGAATGCCAGCATCAACAAATTGCGTTATTACGGCGGTGTCGTCGGTGCGTGCGGCTGCAAAGTAATAAGCAAGTAAGCTGTCGTATTGCGACTGGGCGGTGCTTTGTTCCGTTACAGGGCTTTGTGGCTCATTGGCAAAGCTTGAAAAGCTCATCACTAAAGTAAATATAATAAGTAATTTACGCATACTGTTTACCTTTTTAAAAAAGAGGAAAGCTAGGCTTTCCTCAATAACTTACAGGTTGGGTAAAATATTAAAGCTTAGCGGCTAGTTGCTTAACTTGTTTCATGTCGCCGTTTACAGCGTTAGTTAAGCGTGTACCGTATTCGCTATCTGCTTTGTAGAAGTGGCTAAGCATTTTGTGCATAACTTTGCTGTCTTTCACTTTGCCTAAATCGCCGGCTAAGTTGTTAACTAAGTTAGTGCGCTCTTGCTTGCTAAAGCTGCGGTAAAGTACACCCGCTTGAGCAAAGTTTTGCTGCTTTTTAATTGCTGCTTGTTGTACGTAGCCTTTAAGCTCTGTGTTACTTCTGCGTGCAATTGGGTTTTCTGCAACGTTTTCGTGACTTGGTTGGTAGTTCACGTTACTTGTGGTATTACCGTAGTTCATTGCGCCGTCTTGGTTGTAGTTAACCACTTCAACTTTTGCACGGTTAATTGGCAATTGTTGGTGGTTAGCACCTAAGCGGTACATTTGCGTATCGGCGTAAGAGAAAACACGCCCTTGTAAAAGTCTGTCTTCAGATGGCTCAATACCCGGAATTACATTTGCCGGTGCCATTGCAACTTGTTCTGTAGATTGGAAGAAGTTAGTTGGCATACGGTTTAGGGTCATGGTGCCTACTTTAGTTTCTTTAACGTCTAACCACATTTTTGTTGCATCTAATGGGTTGTAGTCAAAGTCATCTAACTGCGACGGATCAAGGGTTTTAATGTAAAGATCCCACTTAGGGAAGTTGCCTTTACCAATCTCGCTGTATAGGTCGCGTGTTAAGTGTTGGAAGTCTTTACCTTGCACTTCGTTTACTTCTTTAGCATCAAGGTTGTCTATACCTTGTTGGCTTACCCAGTGAAACTTAACGTATTTAACATCGCCAGACTTATTAATCATTTTGTAAGCATGTACGCCCCAACCGTCCATTTTACGTAGGCTTGCTGGTGTACCGTAGTCGCTGTATACCCACGTTAACATGTGAGTAGAACCTGGCTCGTATGAGAAAAAGTCAAAAAAGCGGTTAGGATCTTGAATGTTATCTACCGGTGATGGCTTTAACGAGTGAACCATGTCTGGAAATTTAATCGCATCGCGAATAAAGAATACCGGTAAGTTGTTACCTACTAAATCCCAGTTACCTTGGTCGGTGTAAAACTTAGTAGCAAAACCACGTGGGTCACGCAGTGTTTCTGGGCTACCTTTTGAGTGAATTACTGATGAAAAACGTACAAATACATCAGTTTCTTTGCCCGCTTCTGCAAACGGTGCAGCAATTGTTAAGTCATCTAATTCTTTAGACGCTACAAACACACCGTGTGCACCTGTACCACGCGCATGCACTACACGCTCAGGAATGCGCTCACGAGCAAAACGTTGTAGCTTTTGAATTAGGTGTACGTCTTCAAGTAATACACTTCCGCGCTCACCTGCGGTAATAGAGTTTTGGTTGTCGCCAACAGCTGCGCCGTTGTCTTTAGTAAGGGTAGTTGCGGCACTTGCAGGTAATGCCATTGCTAAAGCTAATGCGCTTAGCGTTAACGTAGATTTATTATTAATCGTGTTTTTTTGAGTATTCATTGTCGACCTCATCTGTATAAAAGTGCCGGCAGTGTTGCTGGCTGTTTAACTGTTAACGAGTGTATTAACAAAAGTGAATTCGGTAAAATTGATTGTTTAGATTGGAGTAATCACAAATTTAGATTGTTGTTTGCGTGCTGCCTTCTATTTTCTAAATAGCGGTTTTGCAATGTTCGACCTTAGTCGTAATTGCAATTTTGAAATCAATGAAAATACAGACAATTTCATATTTAATGAATAAATATTCACCACTATGGTGCGTTTTTCACTAACAAGATGTTGACTTATTATAACAATAAAGAGAATATGCTCACTTGCTGGGCTTATGCTCAAGTTAAGGTTGCACCAAACTAGGTGCATAAAAAGGGGCAATATGAATACTAAAATAGAATTAGTTATTTTTGATTGTGATGGCGTTGTTATAGATAGCGAAATATTAAGCGCGCAAGTGTTAATAAACATGCTTGCAGAGATTGGCGTTAATATTGACCGAGCCTATGTACAGCAATATTTTTTGGGCTGTAATTTTAAAACAGTCACCCAAAACTTATTCGATACCTTTAACGTGACCTTAGCTGAGAGCTTTGAAGCCGATTACCGAGAAGCACTATTAAACGAGTTCGAAACTGCATTAATGCCAACTAACGGCATTAAACACGTGCTAGAGCAATTATCTGTACCTTGTTGCATTGCAACAAGCAGTAGCCCTAAACGCACCGCTAAAGCGCTTAATGTGGTTAATTTATCGCAGCACTTTAATAAGGTATTTACCTCAAGTGAGGTAAAAAATGGTAAACCAGCGCCCGATTTATTTTTACATGCCGCTGAGCAAATGGGCGTAAAGCCACAAAATTGTTTAGTGATTGAAGATTCAAAAGCCGGCGTGTGCGCCGCACTTGCCGCCAATATGCAGGTTTTGCATTACAGCGGGGGTGGGCATATGCAAGATGCAGTGAACTTTGTTCACCAAGCTTACCCAGAGGTAGCGCATTTAACGCATTGGGATGACTTTTATAAGCAGTACCCAACATTACAAACACAGTAATAGAATATCAACGTTGAGCTTTATGACACTGACAAAGCTTAACGTAAAAATGCATTAATTATTAAATAGTTATAGTAGTAGCATTATAAAAAGGCACGGTGATTTACTCACTATTAATTTAAATAAATAACACTTATTTAAATTAATAGTTAACCTGAACTTTGGTTAAGAGATTTACTAACATATTAAATCAAAAGTGATATCTATGTTTATTTTCTCTAGCCAGAGATTTACAGTGAAAACAAGGCGAAATTACGCGTCAATAGCTAGCCTATTGCAAGTAAATTTACGTAGTTAGCGCTGGAAATAGCTGCTTGAGATAGATTTATTATCCAGAGTTCAGGTTAGTTAGGGCTGTGCTTAAAACAATAGGAAAATACCATGGCATCAAGTCCACACACACAAACATTTAACGATGTTAACGAAGAGCAATTGCCCGTTGCTAATCATAAGCTTCATGGTTGGAAGCACTTTGCCGGTTTATACGCTGGTGAACACGTTGCTGCAACCGAGTTTGTTATTGGTGCAACCTTTGTTGCATTAGGCGCATCGACCATCGACATTTTATTAGGTTTATTAATTGGTAACCTATTAGCTATGTGTTCGTGGTGGTTAATTACCTCTCCAATTGCGGTAGAAACACGCTTAAGTTTATACAACTACCTAAATAAAATTGCGGGTAACTCAATGACCAAGCTCTATAACTGGGCAAACGTGGTCATATTTAGTGTGATATCCGCCGCCATGATCACGGTATCGGCAACCGCAGTGCGGTTTTTGTTTGATATACCCGCGCAACTCGATTGGTACCCTAACAGCTTAGCATTTGTGGCCATTGTTTTATCGGTTGGCTCTATTGTTGTATTTGTGGCTATGTATGGTTTTTCAACCGTTGCTGATTTTTCTAAAATTTGTGCGCCATGGTTATTTGTTATTTTTATAGCGGGCTCGTTTGCCTTGTTCCCTGAGCTTTCTAATCATGTATTAGGAGTAACTACGCTAACAGGGTTTGATGACTTTATGGCGATAGGGGATTCTTCTATTTGGACCGGTACCACCGCTGATGGCGAAAAAGGTATTGGCTTATTAGAGGTTATTGGTTTTGCATGGGCTGCAAACTCTATTACCCACTTTGGCTTAATTGATATGGCAATTTTTAGATTTGCTAAACGCAAAAGCTACGGTTTGTTTTCAGGCGTAGGTATGTTTTTTGGCCATTACTTAGCATGGATCTCGGCCGGTATTATGGGCGCAGGTGTTGCGGTATTACTTAAAACAACTATTTCATCACTTGACCCAGGTGACGTTGCTTACCACGCATTAGGCTGGACAGGCTTTGTTATTGTAATTATTGCGGGCTGGACTACAGCTAACGCCAACCTTTACCGCGCAGGCCTTGCAGCACAATCTATTTTTGTTGACCAATCGCGCGAGCGCACTACCGCAATTGTCGGTGTTGTAACCGTTATAATTGCGTGTTTCCCGTTTGTATTTTCGCAAATGTTACCGCTTTTAACTTACGCAGGCTTATTAGTAGTACCTGTAGGCGGCATTGTATTTGCCGAGCATGTTTTATTTCCTAAAATTGGTTTAACCCGCTACTGGGCTAAATACAAAAACATTACACGTAGCGTACCGGCCATTGCCTCTTGGGCATTAGCACTTGTGTTTGGCTTTGGTTTAAATGCGATTGATGTAATGTCGTTTTACTACTTATTTATTCCTACTTGGATTTTCACCATTGTTATTTACACGCTACTGGCTAAAAAGTACGGCGCAGGTGAAGACTACAGCAAAGAAATTGCAGCAGAAGAGCAAGAGCAGCAAGACATTAAAGAGTACCAAGCAGGGCTTGCAGAAAACGTTCAAGCTCCGGTTGTTGATAACTCAATGCTAACCAAAGTGTTAAATGGCGTGTCGACTGTTTCGTTACTTATTATTTTTGGCTTTGCCAGCCAAGTAATGTTTTTTAGTGACAGCATGAGCATTTACGCAGGAAATAAATCTCAGTTTGAAATTGCATGTTTTATTTGCACCATTATTTATTTTGCAACCGCTTACTGGTCGCTATTGCGCCATAAAGCACTCAATACTGCATCTTAATTTAAATTTTTAATATTGTTTTAGTAAGGCCGCACCATGACGCAACACCAGCACACTGACGCTCTTGTTAAAGGGCTAAACCAACAAAGCTTGGCAGATATGCCAAGCCATGTAGATACACCAAACTACGACCGTAGTAAGCTAAAAGCGGGTATAGTTCATATTGGTGTGGGCGGCTTTCACCGTGCTCACCAAGCGGTGTACATTAACGAGCTATTAAAAACGCCAGGTGCTGAACAGTGGGGTATTTGTGGTGTTGGCTTATTAGAAGGTAACCGTGGTCTGCGCGATATTTTAAAGCAACAAGACTACCTTTACACGCTAACGGTAAGACACCCAAACGGGCAAATAGATAACAAAGTTATTGGCTCTATGATTGACTTTTTGTTTGCTCCAGAGGACAAGCAAGCGGTTATTAATAAGCTTGCGCACAGCGATACGCATATTGTGTCGTTAACCATTACCGAAGGCGGCTATAACTTTAACCCAGTAACGGGTGAGTTTGATTACTCAAACCCAGACATTATTAACGACATTAATAACCCGAACGACCCAATTACGGCGTTTGGCTACATTACTGCTGCGTTAAAGCTACGTAAAGAACAAGGCCTTGATGCGTTTACAGTACAGTCGTGCGATAACATTCAGCACAACGGTAATGTAACGCGTAAAATGCTACTTGCCTTTGCGGCCGAGCAAGACAAAGAGCTAAGCGAGTGGATTGCTACTAACGTAACTTTCCCAAATGCAATGGTTGACCGTATTACGCCAGTATCTAAAAAGAGCGATATCGACTACGTTGTTGATGCGTACGGTGTTAGCGATGAATGGCCAATTACCTGTGAGTCGTTTACTCAATGGGTAATTGAAGACTCATTTTGCTGCGGACGCCCAAATTGGGATAGCGTTGGCGCACAATTTGTAAGTGACGTAACACCTTTTGAGACCATGAAAATACGCTTATTAAATGCAGGCCATTCGGTACTGGGTTTATTAGGCTCTGTACATGGCTACGGCACAATTGACGAAACAGTATCAGATCCTTTATTTGCTAAGTACTTACGTGCGTTTATGGATAGAGAAGTAACGCCTAACCTAGAAAAATTAGAAGGCATTGATCTTGAAATCTACAAAGACACGCTAATTGAGCGCTTTGCTAATCCAAACATTAAAGACAGCTTATCGCGCATTTGTTCAGAAAGCGCAGCAAAGCTACCTAAGTTTTTAATTGCCACTATTAACGAAAATCTAGCCCATGGCCGTGATGTATCACTTGCGACCCTGGTTATTGCTGCATGGTGTTTTTACAGCGATAAAGGCGAAGATGAGCAAGGCAATAAGCTTGAAATAATCGATGCAATGCAAAGCGAGTTACATGAAGCCGCGGCTAAAACGGCGACTGATGACCTTGCATTTTTATCGCTAACTAGCTTATTTGGCGATTTAAATACGCAAAGTGCCTTTACGTCTCACTACAAAAACAATGTAGAAGCGTTATACGCACCGGCTAGCAAAATTAAAGCAATTATGAATAACGTGCTTGAGCCTAAAGGTAACTAATAATGAGCATTTTAATTGATTCTAAACAAGGTAAAGACGTAAGCGTAAGTTGCTTTGGCGAAGTACTATGGGATTGTTTTGCAAACGATAAACGCTTAGGCGGCGCGCCGCTTAACATGTGTGTGCGTATTAACTCACTGGGCATTAAAGCCGACATGATAAGCGCTGTAGGTAACGATGAACTGGGTACTGAGCTACTAGGCGAAATTAAAAGCAAAGGCGTAAGCTGCGAATACATTGGCGTTAATAACGACAAAAAAACCAGCACAGTACAAGTTACCTTAGATAAAAGCGGCTCAGCCAGCTACGAAATAGTTGCCGACACCGCGTGGGATAACATCGAGCTTACAGACTCACTTATTGAAAAAGTAAAAGCCAGTGATGTATTTGTATTTGGCAGCCTAATTGGCCGAAGCGAAGCCTCACTTGCTACATTAAACCAATTAGTTGATGTAGCTAACTTCAAAGTGTTTGACGTAAATTTACGTGCGCCACACTACACGTTAGACACATTAGTAGATTTAATGAATAAAGCCGACTTCATCAAATTAAACGATGAAGAGCTTTATGAAATTGCCAAGGCAATGGGCTGTAAGTTCCATTCACTTGAGCAAAACTTAGCGTTTATTGCACAGCAAACTAACACCGAATACTTATGTGTAACTAAAGGCAGCCACGGTGCACTACTAACCATTAAAGGCGAAAATTACTATAACTCAGGTTATTTAATTAGCGTTGTGGATACAGTAGGCGCGGGGGATTCGTTTTTAGGGTCGTTAATTTATCAGCTTTGTAGTAGCGATTGTGCACAACATGCTGTTGATTTTGCGTGTGCAGTTGGTGCAATGGTGGCCGAAAGTGCCGGTGCTACACCTACACTGACTCATGAACAAATTAACGAGTTTATGAGCCCAGCGTAACGTAAAAAATCACAGTTACACCCAATCATTGTGTGTGTAAGCGGCTTTACTTTTATAGTAAAGCCGCTTTTTTTTGCTTTAATTTTTATTAATAAAGCCGTTTAAATTAAGTGTTGAGCAAGGTGCATAAAAAGTAACTCAAATAGGGTCTGTTGACCTTTGCAGTTTGAAATTTGTTCAAACTAGGGGCGGTTTAATCGCGGCGCGAGGTTTGTAACCTAGTGGGCTCGATAACTGCTCCTGCGTTATCCTAATGACTTACATCCATGTAAGAATAAGTCAAAACCGAGCAAAGCTTCCGCGTCCTGCTCACGCCCCTTACTTACATCCATGTAGGCAACAAAGAGTAAATCGCCCCTAGGCTGAACCCGAAGGGCAGCGCCTGTTTGGCATTAATGCTGCGTTATCGCCTACTTATGGGGAATAACCACACCACATAGGCTCTGCCTTGCCTAAATACCAAACAGGCTGCTGCAAATTTAACCTTGAAAGGTCTACAGACCCTTGTGTATTAGCTATTCGTCTTATAGCGGGGGGATTAATACTTTGTTAATGTTCGTCGATTATTCATGGATTGAAAGGCGGGGCGGCAATTAGGCGCTCTATACTCCAAATACAAAAAGAGAAACGTGCTTTATGATCATCTTTTTTATCTGCATAACAATCTTAATACTGGGATATAAGTTTTATAGCCCGTTTGTTGAAAAACAAGCAGGTATGGATACAACAGTTGATACACCACAAAAACGCTTTAGCGAAGGTGTTGACTATGTAGCCATTCACCCTGTGCGTGCATTTTTAATTCAATTTTTAAATATTGCGGGTGTAGGCCCTATATTTGGCCCAATTTTGGGTGCGCTTTACGGACCGGTAGCACTTGTGTGGATTGTGCTTGGTAACGTATTAGGCGGTGCAGTACACGACTTCTTCTCGGGTGTGATGAGCATTAAAGAAGATGGCAAAAGCTTACCAGAAATAGCAGGGCACTATTACAACGTTGTGTTTAAAGGCTTTATGCTAATATTTACAGCCATGCTGCTGTTTTTTGTGGGCGTTGTATTTATTATGAGCCCAGCAGGCTTATTAAGTAATTTAGATGTATTTGAAGGCACTTTTTTTGCTAATAATACTTTTTGGGTTTTGGCTATTTTAGCGTACTACTTTTTAGCAACGCTGCTACCTATTGATAAAATTATTACTAAGTTTTACCCGCTATTTGGCTTATTAATGATTGTAATGACTACATTAATAGCCGGTGCGTTATTACTAGATGCGCCACACTTACCAGTTGCAGGCGACTTTTTAGCCTACTTTGAAGCCGACCACGCGCATGACTTTTTAGAGCCAAACCCTGATGGCCTGCCAACCTGGCCGTTATTGTTTATTACCATTACCTGTGGTGCTATTAGTGGCTTTCACTCTACCCAAGCGCCTATTATTGCCCGCTGTTTAACAAACGAAAAATACGTACGCCCAGTATATTACGGCGCAATGATGTGTGAAGGCATTGTAGGTTGTGTATGGGCACTTGCGGGTATTGCTGCATTCCCAGAAGGCTACGCTGGCTTAAAAGCATTGCTTGATCAAGGTGGCCCAGGTTTAGTGGTTAACCATGTAGCAAATAGTTACTTAGGCGTAATGGGCGGTATTATGGCTATTATTGCTGTTGCGGTGTTCCCTATTACCTCTGGCGATACGGCGTTCCGTTCACTACGTTTAACCGTGGTTGATGCATTTAATATTCCGCAAAGCTTACGTAATCGCTTATTACTGGCAGTGCCAATTTTAACGATTGCCTTTTTTATGACTAAATTAGATTTCTCAGTTATTTGGCGCTACTTTGCATTTTCAAACATGCTGCTTTCAACCAGTGTGCTATGGCTTGCAACTAAGTACTTATTTGATAGACGTGCATTCCACTGGATCACCAGCATACCTGCCGTTATCGCTACTGGCGTAACACTTTCGTACATTATGACTGCTGCTATTGGCTTTAATTTATCGGCCGACTTAGGTAAACCAATTGGTGCCGCTGTGGTTGTTATTGGTTTAGTAGGTTTAGTGTTTGTACACTCTAAGCATAAAAAGCTAGATGTAGCGTAAAGCGTTAAAAATTAAATAAGCGAGCTTAATAAGCTCGCTTTTTTTATGCATAAAATTTACTCTCACACTATGCAATTTTAAAGGTAATAAAATGAAAATAGCCGCCGATTTTACCCAGAGAGTCGTTGTTCATAGTGAGCAACTTAATTGGAACCCTTCGCCAATGGCGGGCGTTGATAGGCGCCCACTTGATAGAGTAGGCGCAGAAGTAGCCCGTGCTACAAGCATTGTACGTTATGCACCAGGGAGCGAGTTTTCGCCTCATGTGCATACAGGCGGCGAAGAATTTATAGTACTAGAAGGCGTATTTCAAGATGAGCATGGCGATTTTCCACAAGGCTCTTATATTCGTAACCCACCGCAATCAAAGCACAAACCAGGCTCTGATGAAGGCTGCATAATATTTGTAAAGCTTTGGCAATTTCAGCCACAAGATAGAACCCACGTACGCTTACAAACACAGTATATGGGCAGCGTGGAACACGCCACATTTAAAGGCCTTGCCATAACCCCACTTTATAAAGATGACTTTGAAGATGTGAGCTTATTGCATTTTGAGGCAGACGCTAACATGCAAATTAGCGCAAGCGGGGGTGCTGAGTTACTCGTGCTTGAAGGCGATATAAGTGAGCAATCAGACGTATTAGTAAAACACAGCTGGTTAAGGCTGCCTATTAATAGTGAGCTTAATATAACCGCAGGTAAGCAAGGTGCAAAAGTGTGGCTTAAATTAGGGCATTTAACAGATGTAGATAAGCAAATAGAGCGCGTACAAAACGCTTAGCAAATAGCATTATTTAGCAGTATTGTTTGATTTAGTTCAGTACTAATTAACTTAATACGGTGTAGTTTTATGATTTAACTCAGTAAGTGATGGGTATTTTTGGGGTTTTTATTTTTTAAAGGGAATAATTTCACTTTATAGGCTTTAATTAACTCCAACTTTCGTTATTAAACCCATTCACACAGGCTGTAAATAACATAAGCGCACCCGATTAAGGAGAGCAGCATGGTACACACAACACATGGTTTATCTATTGGTATTGAACGCGCAGGCCGAGAATTTTTTTTAAAACTAAAAGCTGTAGGAACGCTAACCCACGACGACTATAAAGTCATTACCCCCATGATCGACTCAGCGCTTGGCGAGGTTAAACACCCTATAGCAAACGTGCTTATTGATGCCAGCGAGCTAGAAGGTTGGGAGCTTCGCGCCGCGTGGGATGATTTAAAGCTTGGCGTAAGGCATTCAAAAGAATTTAATAAAATTGCTATTTATGGCAATCAAGAATGGCAAGCCCGCATGGCTAAAATAGGCAACTGGTTTATATCGGGTGAGGTGCAATACTACGAAAACGCCACCGCCGCCATCGATTGGCTAGATGAATAGCTTGATTGAAAAGTTTAAGTTAAAGCACTCTTATAGAGTGCTTTTTTATATAGGAGCGTTAATAAGTTTTTGAATTTGCTTTATTTAAATTGTTAATGTTGCTTAATTAAAATACACTCCTTAGTACTAATAAAACTATACATTATAATAACAATGAAACACGTACTTGCCCTTTTTGCATTACTCATTTTTTCTACATCAATACATGCAAAAGACAACACCATATTTACGCCCGTGAGCGATTTATTTTTAGCTGTTTCTAACTTTGATCACGTAAAAATGCGCGCGGCTGTTGACGATTCATTCTTGCTTTTAGAGCACGGTGAAGTGTGGACTATTGATGACTTTGTAAATGTTGTTAAACCCGCTGATTACATAAGAACTAATTATTTTAGTGTTATAAATTCGCGTGTAGAAGGAGATGTTGCGTTTATTAATTACTGGAATAAAGCCAACTTTAAAAACGCCGATAAAAGCGGTGACATTTATTGGTTAGAAAGCGTGGTTGTATCAAAAGTGGGTGACAAATGGCTATTATCGCAAATGCACTCAACCCGTTTACCACAAGGTGAAACACCTAAAGGCGTTACTTTTATTAAGCAATAATTATAAATTAGGTTAAGCCCCGCTATTTGGGGCTTTAACTGTTTATATTACATCAGCTAGCACTGGTAATGCCGGAAAAGCGCCTTTAGCTAAACACGCTTTAGAGCCACATTTAAGCGCAAAATGCAGAGCATCTTTTATGCTGGTTTCATCATTTAGTTTATCTGCCAGAACTAAATTACTCCCTAAGTTATTTAAATAGTATAAAACCCCCGCTATAAAGGCATCGCCCGCGCTTGTTGTATCTACTGCGTTTATTTTTGGTGCAGATTCGTTAAGTATAAATGCGCGGTGGTATACCGTAGCAGGCTCAGGCCCGTCGGTTAAAAATACCAGTTTTACTCCGGTATTTAATAGTATTTGAATGTAATCTTCGCCCGTTGTTTCGCTATGCTTTGCTAAAAAATTAAGTTCATCACGCGAAAGTTTAACTATGTCGCAATAAGCGAAGCAGGCCTTTACATTGCTGGCTATATCATGGGTGTTTTCCCACAAGCTGTAGCGTAAATTTACGTCAAAACTAACGAGCTTATTATGTGTTTTAGCAAGTTCTAGCGCTTTAACCGTTGTGCTAGCTATGGCTGGATCGGTTAGGGTGTTTGAGCAAAAGTGCAGGGTGCTTATGCTTTGCCAATTTATTTGCGCTAAATGCGCTTGGGTTAAAAGTACATCGGCTGTGTTATGGCGATAAAAGCCAAAACTACGCTCGCCTGTTTCATCAAGGCTTACTATTACCATGGCGGTTTGTGAGCCAGCAATGGTAAATAAATAGTCTGTATTTACATTGTATTGCGCCAATGCATTACTTAATTGATTGGCAAAATGATCGTCACCTTTACCACCACAAAATGCAGCCTCACCGCCAAGTTTTGCATAGCCAACAGCAACATTAGCAGGCGCACCACCAGGGATGGGTAAGTACGCTGAGTTATGAGCATCTTGTGGCAGCATATCAATTAAAAGCTCGCCTAAGCACAGGAGTTTGGTCATTTGGAATATCCTAAAAAACCCAGCAAAGCTGGGCTAAAACATGAAGGGTGTTATTTATTCATACTTTAAAAGGCGCTACAGCGATGACTCACTGCAGCGCAATACACACATTTAGTTAAAAGCGTATTTTAAAGTAACCGACGTAGTGCGGCCGTTAATAGTACGGGCACGAATAATGTCGTTTTCTGGTACTGAGCCTTCTTCGGCTTCTGTAATACCTACTGTATCGAATAGGTTGTTTACATTAAGCGCAAGGTTTAAGTTTTCTGATAAGTCGTAGCTTACAAACGCATTTACTTGCGTGTAGCCGTCAAACTTAAGGTCGTTGTTATCTTGTGCATAAGCATCGGTTGTACCAATAAAGCTTACACCTGCCGCGCCGTTATCGTAGCTGTAACGCGCCATTAGTGAGTAAATTAAATCCGCTTGGCGACGTGGTGTGTTACCTACAACTTCAGGGGTTAGCGCATCTTTTGCAATTTCAGCATCGGTCCAAGTAAAGTTACCTCTGAAGTCCCATGCATCCATAAAGTAAGTTGATTCAACCTCAATCCCTTTTGCTTCGTATTCACGGTCGAAAAAGGTTTGCGATGTTGCTTCAAAGTTTTGCTCTTCTGTTTCTGCGTAAAAGGCTGTTGCAAATACCGAGAACGAATCAAAGCGTTTTTTCACACCAATCTCAAATTGGTTTACTTCATCTACTGCATCTTCATCAGCTACGCTTCCGTCGCTGCGTACTTTACCAAATAATAAACGGTCTGCATTTGCGCGCCCGCCTTTACTAATACGTGCAAACGTAGCTAGGCTTGGGTCAATTTGATAGTTAGCACCTACAGAATAAGACGAGTAGCTCCAGTCGTAATTTACTGGGCTTGCATTAGCTATATCAATACCTGCTACGTTTTGCTCAGGAATAGAAATAGTACCGTCGCGGTTCATATCTACTGTTGAGGTTACGGCACCTGCGTAGTTACCGCGTGCTTCACCGCTGTCGTAGCGGGCACTTGCATCAATGCTTACATCACCAAGTTTTGTTGAAAACGCAACATACGGTGCGCGAGTGTCGTACTCGGTGTCGTAATCGCGCTGACAGCAGTTACCCCAATAAGGCGTGCCGTATGCATATAAACCATTTTCTGAATACTCAGTGCCATCGGCTGCGGTTACATTTAAAAGTGCCGCATTGTCGCCTTTAAGCTCCATTAAGTACGAGTTCCATAACCACGACATAGCAATGTTTTGCGTTGAGGCAAAGTAACCAAAGGTTAGGCTAGTGTCATCGCTAAACGATTTAGTTAGTTTAAAATCATTAACAATAGAGCCAAAGTCATTAAGCGTTACATCAAAAGTGTGAATACGCATGGCAAGTTCATCATTAAATGCTTCGCCTGTGTTTGCGTTACTCAGTGTTGCGCCTACACCACCAATGCTTTGTGCAATAGACGATGCGCTGCCAACCTCAGCAGGAATAAGCGAGTTAAAGTTGCCGCTAATTGACGATTTACGAAAACGGTTTTCGATACGCCAATCGTTATCTAAATCAAATACAGCTTCAAAACCTACCGCATCCACTTTAGGGTTCATGCCGTCGCGTAAATCGCCACTGCTAATTTGGTTTTCACCGTTTAAACGAACAGTTTTAGTAAATAACGCAGAATGCGGTGTATCTGATTGTGCATCAAACCCGGCAATAGAATCACCATTTGAGTACATTGGCATAGGTAAGTAACCTACGCTTTTGTCGTCTAAGTGTTTGTAGTAAAGGCGTACGTAGCCGTTTTCAAAATCTTTAGTAAGGTTAGCTTTAATTTGGCCACCTTTATTTGATGTGTAGCCTGTTTCGCGCGGGCCTTCGCCTTGGCGTACAAAGCCACCTACATGAAAACGCACGCTGTCGGTTAAATAGGTGCCGTATTCAAAGTCGGTGCGTACACTGTCGTAATCTAGGCCAACAGTAGTAGATACGCTACCCGATTCGTTTTCGCCGTTTTTAGAAATAAAGTTAATTATGCCGCCAGGTGCATTACTGGCTGATGTAGAGGCTGAGCCACCGCGAATTGATTCGATTGTTTGCACTGTGTTATCAAGGCGCATAAAAATATCGGCGTTACCAAAGGCAACATCACCAAACTGCATTACAGGCAGACCATCTTCTTGCAGTTGTAAAAACTTAGCGCCACCCGATGCTACAGGTAAGCCACGCACTGCAATATTTGCATTACCTTCACCGCCTGTTGATTCAGCGCGAACACCCGGAATAATTCTAAATGCTTCAGCCGTTGAGCGTGGCGTTGATACCTCAACTTGCTCAAGCGATAAACTGCTTACTGATGAGCTCGATGCCATAATAGTTGTGCGGCGAGGTACACCGGTAACAACAATTGTTTCAAGCCCTTGCTTAGCTTGCACTTTGGTTTCTTGCTCGTCTTGTGCATGAACGCCTTGACTTACTGCAAGTGCTAAGGCACTGATTAAATATAAAGGTGTGTGGTGTGTTGTCATGTTAACGCCTCATTGTGTTGTGTGAGTTTGTTATTTTTACTTAATCGATTAAGTAAAAATAACAAAGTTTTTACAATATGCAAATTATTTTTGTGTGTAATTTGCACTTTTTTTGTTTTTATATTGATTTTAAAGGTATTTTTATTCTGGCTTGAGCAGCCATTTATGCATTTTTAGTTAATGCTTTTGCCGCAGGGTCGCGGTAAAAGTTATAAAGCATGGCTAAAAATAAGATCACAGCAAAGCCGGTAGCTAAGTAAAAACCGTAGCGTACGTGGCCAAAGTAATCACTTATCATGCCCATAAATAAAGGCGCAAGTGCGGCCGAAAGCGCGGTAAAAAATAAAATAACACCCGCTACTGCACCATGTTGTGCAACAGGAAAGCACGATATACCTTTAGAGTTTAAAGTAGGGTAAACCATCGACATAAATAAACCCGAAAGCGGAAGCAAGCCTACCGCCCAATCAACACCGCCTACCAAAGTGCCTACATAACACAGTGCGATGCCTAAACTTAAATAAGCCATAACCCCTTGCCAGCTAAAGTGATTTAAAAGCCATACAGCAATAAAGCGCCCAGCAGCACGTAATACAAAAAATAGTGTAAGTGCGTAGGTTGCAAGTAGAGGCCACGAGCCTGTGTAATCTTTTAAAAGTGTTGGCATCCACACGTAAATAGCAACCTCGGTAGCCACATATAGTGCAATAGCCAACGAAAAACCAAGTGCGTACGGGTTTTTAATCATTTTCATGGTGGTGGCAAGTGAAGCGGGCTTTTCTGTGCTCTTAACAACACTTGGGTAGTCGGCGCGCCATGCCATTAACGCTAAAATTAAACACATAACGCCGGCAATAATGTACAGGTAAGTCCAGCTCACGTCTTGAGTAAGCAGTACGCCTACCAGCGCAGGGCCAACTATGGCACCAATACCAAAAAAGCCTTCTACTTTGTTCATGGTTTTAGTGTGCTCTGCGTTACTTGCAGATATATCGCCAAGTAGCGCTAGTGCGCCGGTTTTAAATAAACCAATGGCAAGCCCTATACAGCACAGCAAAATCAAAAACACCGAAAAGCTATTGCTAAAGGCAAACAAAAAACAGCTGAGCGAGAAAATAAGTAAGCCTAGCATTATGGTTTGTTTACGGCCTAGGCTGTCGGCTAAAAAGCCTAAAAACAAGCCACTAAAGGCAATAAGTGCCATAGGTGCATAATGAAAAGCACTGGCTTGGGTCATACTTAAACCAAACTCTTTGATTAGTTCAGGGATGATCATACCTACTGCATCTGAGGTCATCGCAAACATAAAAAACATCATGTAAGTGAGTATTCGTATGCGCTGCATTGGGTCGCTTTGCGAGTGTGTGTGTAAATTCGTCATGTGATTTTTCCTCGTTGTGGCTCAAGTTATAGTAATAACTCAATCACTTACTCTAGTTAGTATTACCGTTGCCACAACTTTTGTATGTAAAATATTTAAAAATTACTTGTAAAATTGTACGTGCTAGTTAAAGATATATCTTAATCGATTAAGTTTCAACTTGGTAATCACACATGATGAAGAATAAAGTTCAATTGATCACATATGCTGATCGAATCACAGGTCAAGATATAAACGCACTTACAACATTGTTAAAAGGTCCTCTGAAGGGCGTATTTGGTGGTGTGCACCTTTTACCTTTTTATAATCCTATTGATGGAAGCGATGCGGGCTTTGACCCGATTGATCACAGCGAAGTAGATTCTCGCATTGGTACATGGGCTGATATTCAAGCACTGGGTGAAAACCATGATCTAATGGCTGATTTAATCGTTAACCATGTATCGGCGCAGTCTTATCAGTTTCAAGATGTGCTAGCTAAAGGCAAGCAATCAGAATTTTGGGATTTGTTTTTAACAAAAGAAGACGTTTTTCCAAATGGTATGAGCGAAGCTGAGCAACAAGCAATTTATCGCCCGCGCCCCGGTAGCTGTTTTACGCCAATGCAGTGTGGCGATGGTCAAACGTATGACTTTTGGACCACGTTTACCGATAACCAAATTGATATAAACGTAAAAGTTGAAGCGGGTATAGCGTATTTAAATAACGTATTAACTAAGTTTTCTGAAAATAACGTAAATATTATTCGTTTAGATGCAGCGGGTTACGCAATTAAACAAGCCGGTACTAACTGTTTTATGCTAGACGAAACCTTTGGCTACCTAGATAACTTGTCAAAGCAAGCAAACGAGCTTGGCATGGAAACCATTGCTGAAATTCATAGCCACTACCAAACACAAGTAGAAGTAGCAAAGCGTGTAAACATGGTTTACGACTTTGCATTACCGCCGCTTATTTTACATAGCTTATTTAATAACGATGTAGATGCATTACTTAAATGGTTACAAATTTCACCACGCAACTGTTTAACGGTACTTGATACACACGACGGCATAGGCATTATTGATGCTGGCCCAATGGGCGACAAGCCAGGGCTATTAAATGCACAGCAAATAGATACCCTTGTAGAAACCATGCATGCCAACAGTAACAACCAAAGCCGCCAAGCTACAGGTGCTGCTGCCAGTAACGTTGATTTATACCAAGTAAATTGCACGTATTACAATGCATTAGGCGCTAACGATTTAGATTATTTGATTTCGCGTGCCATACAGTTTTTTGCCCCCGGTGTCCCGCAAGTGTACTACGGTGGTTTATTTGCCTGCGAAAACGATATGGATTTACTTGCGCGTACCAATGTGGGCCGTGATATTAACCGTCCGTATTTAAATAGTGAAACAATTGAGCACGCACTCAATAAACCTGTAGTAAAAGGTTTAATAGAGCTCATTAAATTACGTAATGAACACCCCGCTTTTGCAGGAGAGTTTAGTGCTCACGGTACACAGGGAATATGTTGTTTAACGTGGCAACTTGAAGATAAGTCTATTGCATTAAGTGTTAATTTTAAAACGCGAGATGCACTTATTACCCAAGTAAATGGTGATGAAGAAACAACGATAAGTTTAAACGCATTGTTAGCCTAACAGGCTATTAAAACATAAAAGCCAAGCTCTTGAGCTTGGCTTTTGTTTACCCAGTCCTTTTTAACATAACCTATTAACCACTTGCGCCAATATCTAGCTCGTAACTTACATCACATATTTTTTCTTCTTTAGATATAAATAGTTCGGCGGCCATTACGCCTTTTTCTTGGCTGTTTTGATGAATAGTGGTTAGGCGCGGCACAAAACGAGCGGCTTCGTCTATTCCATCAAAGCCGACAATACGCAGTTCTTCACCTATTTTTATGCCTTGTTTTATCGCTTCTCTCATGGTGGCAAGGGCAATTAAATCACTCATACAAATGATAACGTTAGGGCGGGGGGAGGCACTTAACACCTCTTTAGCGGCAATATTAGCAAAACGCTCGCTGCTCTCAGGTATATTCCAAATGCGGTCATCAGCTACGGTTATATTTGCCTCACTTAAAGCACGTTGATAACCCCGTAAACGTTGGTGCGAAATAGATTGCCCCGTTTCAAATTCGTGGTGCTCATATACGCGGCACAATACGTTTTCATCAAGTAATCTTAAGCCTAAAATAGCGACTTTATCGCTTTGATTTTTTAAAACATGCTTGGCTATTTCGTAACTTGCTTGCTCGTTATTAATATTTACTGAGGCATTGCGGGCTATATCAAAATCAATAGTTACCACATGTTTAGAGACCGTTTTTAACTGCTCTACTAATGCGTTATTTCGAGGGCGGCCATAACAAATAAAGCCATCTACAAAGTCGACCACACTGTTAAGGTTATCGCTATTACCAGAAAACAATAAAACATTAATGCCGTTTTTTTCAAGCACCGAGGTTACACCCCGCATAAAGCTGCTGGCCACAGGGTCCGACACCATATATTCCACGCTATCTGGCAGCACTAACGCCACAATGTTAAATGTACCACTGCGAAGCGATTGCGCGGCTTTATTGGGCCCGTAATAGCCCAAGGTTTTGCACGCTGCAAGAATATCGTCTCGGCGTTTAGCCGATAGCTGATCAGGGCGGTTAAACGCATTTGAAACCGTCGCATTAGACACACCTAACTCTTTGGCAATACTTTTTAATGTCCAACGGTTTTTTGTATTCATATAACTTACTCAAGGGAGGATGCTGGTTGAAAGAGTAAATTACCATATCTGGCTTTAAATCAAAGTGCTAATTATTTAAAAGAGTCGTTGTAAGACGCTCTTTTAAATATTGCGAGAGTTTAGTGTGCCAAACTGACCCACCCCTATGGGGTAACCTTTGAGGGAGTGATATTCAGCTTCACTAAATTAAATAGAGTTTGAACTAAGTAAAAATCAATACAAAAGAATTGGTTGAGATCGTTTTATCAAAACTAATATATTAATATTCATTAATGTTATATAAAATATATTGTATACAATGATAATGAAGTGTTAAAAGTTGTATCTCAATAACCAGTTCTGGATTAAGAACATACTAATCATCGAAGGTATAATATGAAAATTAATACACTGATTTTGGCGTTACCAATATTAGGTATGAGTTCAATGGCATTGGCTGACAAGGTGGAGGAGCGAACATTTAAACCTCAGACAGCCGTTGTAGAGCGTTTACATCATCATGGCGTTGAACAAAATCATAATGAAAAAGCACCGATTGCAAAAATGCAAAGCCAGCAAAAACTTTTTAATGCGCGTGTGATGACGATGCAAGCAGTCGCCGTTACGTGTGATTTGAATGCATTAGCAAACGCGAGCACATCAAGTATTATTACAGAAATTCAAAACCAAGGTACACAATGTATTAATGAGTTGTTTAGTGCCTCTGCATTAACACAAAGTCAGGTGTTTACGTCTGATAAAATGTTTGCTGTTGCAAATCATGCTAAGGCACTTTCACAGACTTATGCTGGCGGCGGAAATGTAGAGTTGGAAGCGCTATTTTTATACCTACGAACTGGTTTTTACGCTGAGTTTTATAATGACAATGTTAGTTTTGCAACGTGGGTCACCACCGCAGTTGTGGGGGCGGTTGATGCATTTGTTGCCAATAGTCATTTTTACGACGATAACGACGGTCATGCTAAAACGTTAAACGAAGTAATCATCACGATGGACAGCTCAGAGCAACAGCATCGTTACCTTGAAGTGGTAAAACAATGGTTGAGCCGTTTTAATGAAAGCTACGGCGCCAAGTGGAATGTACGAAGTGCAGTGAATGGTATCTTTACCTTGTTATATCGTGGTCAATGGAATGATGAATTTGTTACGGCAGTGGGCAAAGACACTGATTTAGTAACAAGGCTCAGTGCGTTTACTCAAAAACAATGGATGATTGGATCAGACGCACAGTACCTTATTGTTAATGCAGCAAGTGAACTTGCTCGGTTAAAGCAATACTCAGATACACCGATTCAAAGTGCTGTAGATACTGGTCTAAATGCTATTTTTTCAACGTATACTAGCTTTGGCTATGGTGATGCGGTTTGGCTTGCGGCAGCTGACTCGGTTAGTTATTACGCAGATTGTAATGATTATGGTATTTGTGGGTTTGTAGATAACCTGATAGGTCAAGCACTGTCACAAAGCTATAGTTGCAGCAGCACGATTAAAATTCGTTCGCAAAATATGACTGCTGCGCAACATGCCGCCGCGTGTGATGCAATGGGTGCTGAGGAAGGGCTATTCCATACTAAACTTGCCACTAATAACACCCCCGTAGCTGATGATAATAATAGCTTTTTACAAGTGAATATTTTCGATAGTAGCGACGATTACGGTAAATATGCGGGGGTCATTTTTGGTATTAATACCAATAATGGTGGCATGTATTTAGAAGGTGATCCATCCGTTGTTGGCAACCAAGCAAACTTTATTGCTTATGAAGCAAATTATGCAAATGCAGAGCATTTCGTTTGGAATTTAGAGCACGAATATGTGCACTATCTCGATGGGCGATTTGATCTGTATGGCGATTTTAACTCTCCTACAGAAGATGTTGTTTGGTGGTCGGAAGGGGTTGCTGAATACGTTGCTAATTTAAATGATAATGACGCCGCAAAAGAAACCATTAGTGATGGCTCACGTTTTACCTTAGCACAAATCTTTTCCACTACTTATGATGGTTTTGATCAAGACCGAATCTATCGTTGGGGTTACCTAGCTGTGAGGTTTATGTTTGAACGCCATTATGATGAAATTAATACTATGCTTGCCCATACCAGAGTGGGTGATTGGATTGCCTACAAAGCAAAAACAGAACAGTGGGAAAGTAGTTACGAAAGTGAATTTGTACAATGGTGCGATGATTTAGTTGCTGGCGCGCCTACAAATATTCCGCCGACCGTTCAAATCAACGGCCCATATTATGACGTGCAAAATAATGACGTCAGTTTTACCAGCAATGGCAGTATTGATAGCGATGGCTCAATTGTAAGTTATCAATGGAACTTTGGTGATGGCAGTAGCTCGAATCAGGCTAATCCACTTCACAGGTATATCAGTGAAGGGGAGTACAACGTAAGTTTGACAGTTACTGACAATCAAGGAGCAAGTCAATCAGCTATCACGACAGCGACCATCGAAAAAGATAGTAGTGCCGGTGATAACATATTGCAAAATAATCAAACAGTTCAGACTAACGGCGCGCAAAATGAGCTGCAATACTTTACTTTTGCCGTTCCGCAAGGTGCCAGTGAACTAGTATTTACAATTACTGGAGGAGAAGGAGATGCTGACCTGTATGTAAGCTATGAAGCGGCACCAACAGAGACCGTTTACGACTGTCGTCCTTATATTGGTGGTAACGAAGAGCAGTGCGCCATTGACCCAGCACAAGTTGGTACTTATCAGGTTATGTTACGTGGATATAATGCATTTGAAAATGTGCAATTAACAGCGTCTTATACGCCAGCCACTTCCAATGTGCCCGATGTATGTGCCACACAAGGCAGTCGTAGCAACGGTCGTTTAAATGATGGCGAAGCGGTTTGTTTAGGTAACAGCGGTCCGATGTGGTTTAGTCTTGCTGATTTGCAAAGTCAAAGTGGGATTGCAATCACCACGGCCAATGGTAGTGGCGATATAAGCCTTAGCTATGCCGAGAGCTCGTGGCCTAATGGCAATAACGAATTGGCTGAGTCAAATAATAGTGGTAACGACGAGTGTATTTATATTGCTAATTCAAGCCAATATTGGGGTTACTTAAAGGTATCAGGCTCAAGTCATGGTGTTAGTTTAGTCGTTGACTATAACAGTAGTGGATGTCGTTAATTACTCGCCCTATTAATGGTACTTTAAAGGAAAAGTTTATTCACACTATCTATGGAATAAAACTAAAACTGAAAAATGCCGATCAGTTTGCTCACTGGTCAGCATTGATTTTTTTGAAAGGTTTTTACACTATTTTTGTCTTCAAAAGGTTATATTGACTGCTTTTTGATGATGCGAATTTCTTCTCCGTCTACATCTAATAGTGCCGTGATCGTGATTAACATTGCTTTAGAAGTAGGGGGTAACTCAAACTCGTATTTCTTATCTTCATAAGGCGTGATTGCAACGTCCTGTTGTTGTGTATTTATTGGCGCAGCTTGGTCGTAAGGTGTCGCAGTAAAAGAAATAGTACCGTAGTAAGACCTGAATAAGGGCCAAACAAATGTGCATTAATTTGCCAAGTCTCTAGCGCGGAAAATGGTTAACCAACTGACCTACGCTTACCTTATAAAGTACATCCCACGTTTTGCCTAAGTGGGAGGTTTATGCCAGAAGCATAATGCTTCGCTTTGGTAAAGTACGTGATTTTAGACACTTATTTACCTCAAGCAGTTCACTGTAATAGCAGTACAAAACACTGCCCTATATGGTGAACAGCAAGAAGCGCCTAATCTCTGATGGAATGTTGCAAATTTATTATTAATTACTCAAAAACAAGCTAAGTGAAGTGAGTAGTGCCAGTGGCTGCATGGTTTTCGTATACATGCAGCAGAGAGTGTTATAAATTAACTGGTTGATTTAAATGGGTCGTCGATACTATGGGATGGCTCAGTAAACCACTTTGGCCCGTTGTCGGTCATATAAAAGTGATCTTCTAATCTTATACCAAACTCATTTGGTACAACGAGCATGGGTTCGTTACTAAAGCACATACCGGTGGCCAGAGGGGTTTTATCGCCGCCGACTAAATAAGGCCACTCGTGAATGTCTAAGCCAATGCCGTGGCCGGTACGGTGTGGGCACCCTGGCGTTTGATATTCAGGGCCAAGGCCTTGCTCAGCTAAATAATTACGAGCTCCAGCATCTACGGCTTCACATGTTTGGCCTATTTTTGCTGCATTAAATCCAGCTATTTGTGCCGCTTTTTCATAATCCCAAAATTGGCGCTGGCGATCACTTGCTTCGCCAAACACATAAGTGCGAGTGATATCAGATAAGTAATCGTGCACTTTACAGCCAGTATCAATTAATACCACATCGTCTTTTTTAAGAATTTGCGCGTCTTTTACGCCATGGGGAAAAGAGGTAGCAACACCAAATAACACAATGCAAAAATAGTTACCTGGGGCACCTACTTTTTGGTGCGCTTGTTTGATAAAAGCTTCTACTTCAGTGGTGCTAATGCCTTCATACAGCATACTGGCTGTGGCTTTATGTACCACTAAGGTCATATCCATTGCGCGTTGCATTAATGCAAGTTCATTGGTTGATTTGTGCATACGACAATGTGTTGTTACGGGTTGTGCGTTAACCAGTTTTAAGCCGCTTTGTGCTTTATTAATGCCATCAAAAATAAAAAACTGTGCACTTTCATCAATGCCGATAGTGCCATCTTTTGCAATGCCCATTTCGGTTATTACATCTACAAATAGCTGATATGGGCTTTCATGTTCTTGCCAACCATGAATTGGGCCATCAATCACTTTAAAGCCATTGAGTGAACCAATTTCAAAAAAAGGAGCAATATATTGTACATCGCCCTGTGCAGGTAAAATTGCTCCCACCAGTCTTTCACTGGCATACCAACGCATTCCCGTAAAATAAGTAAGATTTGTACCAGCGTTTAGATATATGGCGTCAATACCATTTTGTTGCATGTATACTTGAGCTTTTTTAATTCGTTCTAGGTGCTCTTGCGGTTGGATCGGGGTTAAATCGTCAGTCATATTAGATAAACTGGCAAGTGCTTGTTCTTGGGTATGGGTACCAATACCTTGGGCTATCATAGTGCTTTCCTCGTAAGTGTGACTATTGTGCAAGTGGGGCGTGTGAACTGCAAGCAGCTTGAGATGAAAAGCGGCTGATACAATATGGTTTTATATCTACGCTAGGTACTTGTTGTAAACACAAACTAGTTATTAGCTCACCTGTAATAGCACCTTGAGTTAATCCAAGGTGCTGGTGGCCAAATGCAAAAAATAAATTAGTGTGGTTAGGTGCTTCGCCTATGATCGGTAATGAATCGGGCAGTGATGGTCTGCAGCCCATCCACACGCTACTAGGTTGAAGTGTTACCGCTGAATGATTGAGCATTGCTTTGGCACTGGGTAATAATGCCAAAGCGCGTTTATTATTCATTTTACGTTCTGTACCTGCGAACTCTACTGTTCCAGCAATTCGTAAACCTTGGCTCATGGGGGTCATAATAAAACTGCGCTCTGCAGAGGCGACAGGACGAGATAGACCATAATTACTCGATAACATGCAATGATAGCCTCGCTCTGTATCAAGAGGTACATTGTAACCTAAGGGCTTGAGCAGTAATTTGCTCCACGCACCAGCTGCGATGATGACTTTATCGGCTTGAAATTTTTGGTCCGGGCAATTAATTTCATAGCCACTATAAACAGGTGAAACCTCAATCACTTTTTGTTGGCAAAACTGCCCACCTAAAGCTCTAAATTGCTCAGCTAAACTTAAGCAAAATAAATGAGGATCAACGCTGTGCGCTACCTCTTTAAAAAATAATGCATGCGTTATGGTTTTTGCTAAATTAGGTTCCAGTCGTTGTAGTTGTTCAGCATTGAGCAGCTCTACAGCGATACCGTGTGCTAAATATTTTTCAAACATAGCCTGTATTTGTGTAACTGGCGTTGTTTCGAAAGTGAGCAAGCTCCCTTTCTTTGTTATTAAATGATTTAATTTGAATTCATCTAGCAGGGTCTCGTAGGCTGTAATTGCACGGTGGTTGAGCGCCTGTAAAGCGTGGGTATTTGCTTTATAGGTTGAGCTAGCCATGTTATTAACAAACCGCCAAAACCAAGGTAGTGCTTTGATCACATAGCGCCAATCTATTCTTAGAGGGCCGAGTGGGTTTAATAGCATCATAGGCAGCTTTTTTAATAACGATGAGTGCGCTAAAGGAAATACTTGCTCTGTTGCAAAGTGCCCAGCATTCCCTTTCGAGCAGCCTTGAGCTAAGCCATTTTCATCATACAAAGTAACTGTAAAGCCAGCGCGTTGTAATTTTAACGCACAACAAATACCGATTATACCTGCTCCAACCACGCCAATATGTTGTGTTTTATTATCAGACAAAATGCTTACCTCTTTATGCAATATGTTTGTTGTGACGGATGTATTGTGTCTATCTCAAAATTGCATTTATTTTTTAAGTTACGAAATATGATTTTTCAATACTTGTTATTTAGCTTTATTGTTTTTTAAATTCAAATGCTTAATGTTTTTACTGCTGTTTTATAGATGCCCTTCAATACCACTAAAGAAAGGAATGATGAAATAGGATATTGATTATTGTATACAATATACTTACTATATCAAGCATAAACATCAATCAGGTAATTAAAATGACAGTAAATTGGCAAGAGGCCTTTGGAGCGTTTTCGGCTCAGTTTAATGCAGATGGCGCTATTCATTTTGCAAGTAGCGCAAACATGATCGATGAGCTAAATAATCAAACTGTTCACAGCATTATTAAGCTAAACGCATCAGATGAAAATGCAGCTGTTACCACGCTTTACACTAAAGCGATGGCAAGCGGTATTGACGTAACAAAATTAAAGTTGGATTAAGTTATGCTCAAAGGGACCTTTTTTTGTATTGACGGCCATACTTGTGGCAATCCCGTAAGGCTAATTACCAGTGGTCACCCGCAATTGAGCGGACAGAGCATGAGTGAGAAACGCCAAGACTTTTTTCAAAATCACGATTGGATACGCCAAGCGCTAATGTTTGAGCCTCGTGGTCACGATATGATGTCGGGCGGATTTTTATATCCGCCCACCACAGAAGACGGCGATGCCGCTATCTTATTTGTTGAAACATCAGGGTGCTTGCCCATGTGCGGCCACGGCACAATGGGTATTGTTACGTTTGCTTTAGAGCATGGTTTATTACATGCAAAAGTGCCCGGGACCTTGCTATTAGACACGCCAGCTGGACGTGTACAAATCAATTATGAAATGACCGATGGTAAAGTTCAGTGGGTAAAAATTTATAATGTTCCCGCGTACTTAGCATATCAGTCAATTGTAATTGAAGTACCTGAACTGGGCGAGCTTAAAGTAGATATTGCCTACGGAGGTAACTTCTACATTATTGTTGAACCGCAAGCCAATTACAAAGGCATTGAGCATTTTAGCGCTGGGCAAATTTTAAAGTACAGCCCGCAGGTGCGTGATGCCATAAACGCAAAAATAAAATGTGTTCACCCCCTTGACCCAACCGTTCAAGGTGCAAGCCATGTGTTATGGACAGGCACACCTAAAAATGCCAATTCACATGCCGCAAATGCTGTTTTTTATGGTGACAAAGCCATTGATCGCTCACCATGTGGAACAGGCACTAGCGCACGTATGGCACAGCTTTTTGCGAAAGGGCAGTTGGCCCAAGGGCAAGAATTTATCCACGAAAGTTATATCGGTAGCCAATTTATCGGCTGCATTGAACAGGTAACAGAAATCGCAGGCTTAACAGCCATTCTGCCAAGTATTCAAGGTTGGTCTAGAGTAACAGGCACAAGTGCTATCACAGTCGATGACGATGACCCATATGCATTTGGGTTTCAAGTAATATAATCAGGAGCAAAACATGACATTAACAGGACAAAGTTTAGTAGCAGGACAATGGGTTGGTGATTCAGCGAATGGTGAATTTAATGCATTTTCTCCCGCTGGTAATGAACCACTACCTACATGCTTTTTTAATCTCAGCGCCACTGAATTAAACGTTGCAATCGAAGCCGCACAATCAGCTTTTTATGAGTATCGTAAAACTAGCTATGCGCAACGTGCTGATTTTTTAAAGTGTATTGCAGATCAAATATTAGCGCTTGGTGATGATCTACTTGAGCAAACTCAGCAAGAAACCAACTTACCGCTTGCGCGATTGCAGGGGGAGCGCATGCGCACCGTAAATCAACTTAAAGCGTTTGCTAGTGCATTGCGCGAAAACCCTGAATCACCTTTGGGTTTAAAAATAGTGGATGAGGCCGATGCAACAAGATCACCGTTACCAAAACCACACACTGAACTTAACTATTTACCATTGGGGCCGGTTGCTGTGTTTGGTGCATCTAATTTCCCTTATGCCTTTTCAACATTGGGTGGCGATACAGCTGCGGCACTTGCTGCTGGGTGCCCGGTCATTGTTAAAAATCACACAGCGCACCCAGGAACCGGCGAGTTGATGGCACGTGCGGCGCTTGCAGCCATAAAAGAATGTGCGATGCCATTAGGCGTGTTTGCAATGGTGCAAAGTATGGAGTATGACATATCACATCAATTAGTTGCAGCGCCGGCAATTAAAGCGGTTGGCTTTACAGGCTCATTTAACGTGGCGAGTAAACTGCAAGAAACGATTGCTAAACGTGAAGAGCCCATCCCATTTTATGGTGAGCTGGGAAGTATTAACCCTCAAGTTATTTTACCCAATAAAGCCATTGAACAGAGTAAAGAAATGGCGCAGTCACTTTGCCAGTCAATGCTTATGGGTAACGGCCAGTTTTGCACCAGCCCTGGGCTTTGGTTAGTGCCAACCGGGTGTGATGAGCTTGAAGCACATATTACTGCGAGTATTAATGATGCACCATCTGACACTTTGCTCACGCCAGGCATTGTTAAAACGTTTAAACACCAAGTAGAAGAGCGAAGTCAACTTGCTCAAGTAAGCGTGTTAGGGAAAGGTAAGCTTGAGCAAACGTTCCATGCTAATGCACATGTATTCGTTTGTAATGCCGACGATTATTTAACAACCCCAGCGTTGAATGAAGAAATGTTTGGCCCTGCTGCATTAGTTGTGCGTTACGACAGTGAACAGCAACTCATGACATTAATTAATAAACTGCAAGGGCAGCTTACAGCCAGCGTTCATGGCACGAAAGCGGATTTAAGCAAAGCAGATAGCCTCATCGAAGCACTGCAATATAAAGTGGGCCGTTTGATAAAAAATCAGATGCCAACAGGTGTTGAAGTGTGTGGTTCAATGAACCACGGTGGGCCATTTCCAAGCTCAACGGATGTACGTAGTACCTCTGTAGGCACAAATGCAATGTTACGTTTTATGCGACCAATTTGCTATCAAGCATAAGATTCATTGGGCGGGATATGCAAATTGTATATTCCCGCTTTTCCTTTATAAACGCTAACTGAGGACGGAATCTAACTTGGCATCTCATGTTACTTGAGTATAATGTATGCTAAATGCAATACTTAAGGATCACTATGGCTATCGAACACAAAACACGCACCCAATTAGTAGCAGAAGCAATTCGTGAAAAAATATTAACCGGTGAAATCAAAGCTGGTGATCCACTGCGTCAAGCTGCACTCGCTGCTGAGCTTAATGTAAGCCGAATACCTGTTCGTGAAGCACTGCTTCAGCTAGAAGCTGAAGGGCTTGTAAATTTTGAAGCGCATAAAGGAGCCACGGCAACAGAGCTTTCAGCATCACAAATTGATGAAATCTTTGATTTAAGGGCATTACTAGAGGCTGAGCTGCTAAGTCACTCAATAGAAGGTTTAACAGATCAAGATTTAATTGATGCTGAGCTTATCTTAACTGAGCTAGAAAGCGCCATGGATGCAGGTGATACCCACCTAGCAACGGGCGATTTAAACAGCCGTTTTCATGGTAAGTTGTATTCACGCGCGCAACGCCCACAAACTCGTGAACTAGTTGATATGTATAGTAAAAATTCAGAGCGTTATGTGCGCATGCATATTTTACTAGCAGGTGGTTTAACCACTGCACCAGAAGAGCACCGTACATTGCTAAATCACTGTCGTGCAAAGGACACTAAAAAAGCGTGTGACTTTTTGAAAAAGCATATCTTAGGCGCCAAAAACGACATTAAAAAGCTATTACTTAAAATAGAAGACGAAAAAAGGTAGTTTTAAATAAGCCCCCTTATTAGCACATATTTTATAATGTGCTCAGCTTGCTGCCGTAGGCTAATAAGAATGCTATATTTATGTTGTTTTTAACTTACCTCGATTAGTTTGTTTAGTGCGATGTTAGATAACTGAACAAGATCTCACCAACTTATCTTTATTATTAAGTGGATATGTAAAAATAATTTAGGTAGATAGGGTAAAAAACTCAGAAGTGTCAAGCTTAGCCTTACGCTATATTTGAATAAACGATACATCTGATTTTCTTTTATGCTCAAGTATGATTATTTAATAGGGTCAGTGCAATCACCGCAAGAGCAGCTTATCTATAGCTACAAAAACGCTCCGTAAAAACGGAGCTTTTGTTTGCCAATTTTTGAAAATTTAGTCTATTAAATCCAGACCCTCGAGTCGTTCTTTTGCTAAGGCATACCTTGTGTGTACATCATCAATTTGCTGTTGATTTAACTTTTTACCAAAAGTACGAAGCCCGCCAGTTACATCATTATGATGAATGCCAAATGCAAATTTAAGGTATTCTAAAAGTAACGGTTGTGCATCAAGGTAAGATATAGAATTCATAGCTTGAGAAATTTTGTTTGCCTCGGCCCACTCACCTTTATTCACGTATTCCTGCATAGTGACACTCGCTTTTGGAAATATACAGCCAACGCCTGTAATCCCACCGCATGCGCCAGCGAGTCCTGCATGTATAGTTACCGTATCTACACCTGCGAGTACTTTTATGTCCTTATTTTCTAGCACCATCGTTTCAATAACAGATACATCTATGGTGGATATTTTAAGCGCCGTAACTTCAGGTAAAGCGGCAAGCTTTGTTAGAAGGTCAGTTGAAAGTGGATGATAGCCAGCGGCGTCCGGGTTGTTATAAGGCATTATTGTAATACCGGCCTCTTTTGCAGCTGTGGCAGAAAGGGCATAATACGCATACATTTCCTCATCAGAAGGCGTGTATTTGGTTTTTGGTGGCATCACCATTACGGTGTCTACGCCAACAGTTGCTAGCTCTGTAACAATTTTGGCCAGTTCTTCTTTGGTTTCTGCGGCTGCGCCACTAATCAATGGGACATTGTATTCTTTAGCAACACTTGAGAGAGCTTTTAGTAAAGAAAGACGCTGTTCGGAACTTAGGTAGCTGTTCTCACCAAGAGTACCAGAGCCAACAAGGCCTCCCATACGAGTTCCACCTTTGCCTTGCACCTTTAAAATATCTGCAGCGTATTTTTTCGTTGCATCAAGGTCAATTGCAACGGTTCCAGACTCTGTTTCTTTGAGCCATGTAAATACGGCTGGCATAACTGTGTATCGCCAATCTTTACAGTTTGTTTCCATTATATTTCCTCTAATAAGTAATATTGTATACATTATACATTTCGATTGTATCAGTAAAATTAACTTCGGCAAGTCTAAGAACTAAATTAAAAGGGTATCGTATATGTAAATTATACAGGGGCATGCAAAGGCGAGTAACGTTAACTATATAAAGTGGGGTTAATCATTTAACTATCTATAGTTTGCTTCTTAATAACCTGTACTCTGGATTATAAACCTACCCCAAGTAGCTATTCTTAGCGTTAACTGAGTTTAATCTACTTGCAATAGGCTAGCTATCACAAGTAATTTCGCCTAGTACCCACTGAAAATCTCTTAACCAGAGTTCAGGTTAAATACTTCAGCTCATGTATTAAATTACGATACTTAATAAAGCTTCTTTTAATTACAAACTTGCAGAGCAATTGACTTAGTTTAATTTGTATTTAAATTTTAACTAAAAATTACCACGTATTACATATTGTATGCAATATGTAATTTATGTATATTTTACGTCGAGGTAGTCTCACAATAAAAATCTACAGGACCAAGGAATTCTTACATGATTACAAATAATAAAAAACAAACTCAGGCGTAGGTGCTAAAACCCTGCTGGTAACTGCGGTAACAGCAGCATTATTAATTGCGCCAGCGGCACACGCTGTTGATGGCTATAGTATTGTGAAAGGTCATATTGTTGCGCAATCGGGGAATGATTTAACCGGCGCAACTATTACACTTAAGCACAAAAGCAAAGGGTTGGTTTACACCATTACCAGTAACGCCGAGGGTGATTACTTATTAAGAAACGTACCTGTAGGTAAATACGATGTAACTATTGTAAAAGACGGCTATCAAGCAATGACTGAAGAAAATGTTGCGGTAACTATTGGCCAATCAATAATACTTGATGTACAACTTTATAAAGCTGGTACTGATATAGAGCGTATCGCGGTAACAGGTTCGGCAATTCGTCGTGTAGATATGGCATCTTCCACCTCTGGCTTAACGTTTAGTGATGCTGAACTTAAAGCAATGCCGGTAAATACTGGTTTTGAGAGTATTGCGTTACTAGCGCCAGGTACTGCAGCTCCTGGTGGTTCTAATTTCAAAGGAGCCTCTAGTTTTGATGGCTCATGGCTATGGTAATTTACTAAATGACCACTGCCACGCTATTAAGTTTAGTGGCGCGAACTACATCAGGTCGTCCAAAAAGGTACTTCCACAATTACTCGTAGCAGTCTATTTATAGGTAGTAATTAATATATCAAATGAAACTGGTAAGTTATTGTTACCAATGCAAGAAGGTATATTTACTGAGCTTACCGTGTGTTGAGCTGGCTTATTTAGCCAAACAAAATATACCTGTTCGAAAAAGTAGACAAAAAATAACAGTATTTAAATCAGTAGGTAGAACGTTGAGTGATTTATTTACTCATTTTGTTTACCAAAAAATTAATTAAAATGAAGGTGAATGTATGGTACTGCTAGGGTTAGGGGTTTTATTTATACTAATAGGCTTGTTGCCACTTGTTCGTTGGTTAAAATGTAAAGTTAATAAACGCCATTGGCGAGTGTGTCATATAGAACAAATAACGGCAGCGACAAATAATCAAATAACAGCGCCAGAGCTTTTACATCAGCCAACGATGCTAGTGAGTTTTCGTTTTGATGATCAAGTGTGCAGTATATTAATTGATTATAACGAAAATATGATGTGGCGTTTTAAGCAGGGTAAGCAATGCACGCTATTGGTGGATAAGCACAATCCTCATCAAGTCTACTATAACGCTTTCTTATGGCATAACTACGGCATAGTGTGGTTACTGGCAGGTGTAAGTTTATGTATTGTAAGCTATTATAGTATTGTTATTAAAATATGACTGCGCTTTTAACCACTTAGTAAAGTATTAGCTATCAATGCCCACACTGTTTAGGTGCAATCCCGAAGGTTTGTTTAAACAAGCGGCTAAAGTGGCTGGCGCTATTAAAACCAAGGTCGTAGCACACTTTACTTATAGCTTGGCCTTCTAATAAAAGCGTGCGGGCTTTTTTAAGCCTAAGCTGTTGCTGCCAAAGCGCAGGGCTGGTGCCAAAAGCGAGTTTAAATTGCTGGTAAAACTTACTACGACTCATACAAGTTATTTTGCATAAGGTGTCTATGTCGAGTGTGTCGCTTAAATGATCTTCAATGTATTGCAGTGCATCACTCACGTTACTTTTTAGACGCAGTTTATCGCAGTTTGCCATTAATAAATCGCGGCTTTGTTGTTGTAATAAACGGGTGATCAATTCGTTTAACGATAAATCAATTAAGTAGTGCCGCTCGGCGCCTTGCTCACTAAATAAATGCACCATGCGCTCTAATAACTGCTGAGTTTGCGCATTATGTTGGGTATGAACCAAATTAGGGCTGTATTCAAATAAGCCGTCATTAGCAAAGTTTTGCTGCATATTAAGTGCATTAGCCACATTGGTTATTTTATCGGTGCTGATCTCAATCGCTAAACAGGTGGTTGGTGAATTAATAGTTGCCTGTGGAAAATCAATCAGCACCCCTTGCTCGGGCGCTAACACAAACGATTCGTGCGGTAAAAACGCTTTATGATACTGACTGCTCTCAACATGCATAATTTTCTTGCCGCTGAGCATGGCACAAAACAGTAATTCGTTTGAATGCAGCGCCACTTTTTGCGCACTTTTATAAGTATCATAAATACTCAGCTCGGAGTTATCGGCAGCAAAGCTCACTTTGTTTTCAATAAGTACATCAAGTTGTTGGCGTTTTTTGTTTAACTGAGGTGTGTGCATATCAATCCTTTAGTTTTTTATTAGTGTGGACTCACAGACAACTTTTGTGGACAGCTAATCAAGTTTTTAGGTTCTCGTTAGGCTAATGTCAAACTAAATATAAAGCATTTTGTTTTATATAAATGTTCGACCTTTAGCTAACAACAATAAAGAGAGCACACATATGATATACGCAAATCCAGGCACAGCAGACGCACTCATCACATTTAAACAGCAGTATGGTAACTATATTGGCGGCGAGTGGGTTGAACCCGTTAATGGCCAATACTTTGAGAATATTAGCCCTGTAAATGGCAAAGTATTTTGTAAAATCCCTCGCTCTGATAAAGACGATATTAATTTGGCACTTGATAAAGCGCATGCCGTAAAAACGCAGTGGGGCACCACCTCAGTTACCGAGCGCAGTAATATTTTATTAAAAATTGCCGATCGCATTGAACAAAATCTAGAGCTACTTGCAGTGGCCGAAACATGGGATAACGGTAAAGCCATTCGCGAAACCCTCGCCGCTGATATTCCACTTGCTGCGGACCACTTTCGTTACTTTGCCGGTTGCTTGCGTGCTCAAGATGGCAGTATTGGTGAAATAGACGAAACCACGGTGGCGTATCATTTTCATGAACCATTAGGTGTTGTAGGGCAAATCATTCCATGGAACTTTCCGATTTTAATGGCTGCATGGAAGCTAGCGCCTGCACTTGCAGCTGGTAACTGTGTGGTACTTAAACCTGCAGAGCAAACACCCGCATCAATATTAGTGTTAATGGAAATTATTGGTGATTTACTGCCCGGCGGCGTGTTAAACGTAGTAAATGGCTTTGGTAAAGAAGCTGGTGAAGCACTGGCAACCAATACGCGTATAGCTAAAATTGCCTTTACAGGCTCAACCCCTGTGGGGTCACATATTTTAAAATGTGCAGCTGAAAATATTATTCCTTCCACAGTAGAGCTTGGGGGGAAATCACCTAATATCTTCTTTAGCGATGTTATGGAAAAAGACGACTCATACCTAGATAAAGCAATTGAGGGCGCTATTCTTGCCTACTTTAACCAAGGTGAAGTATGTACTTGTCCATCTCGCTTGTTCATTCAAGAAGATATTTATGAGCAATTTATAGAGCGCATTTTAAAACGTACCAAGCAAATTAAACGTGGTAACCCGCTAGACAGCGAAACCATGGTAGGCGCGCAAGCTTCTAAAGCACAGTTTGATAAAATTTTAAGTTACATAGATATTGGCAAACAAGAAGGTGCTGAAGTACTCAGTGGCGGTCATGTTGAGCAACTTAGCGATGAGCTAAATGGTGGCTATTACATTCAACCTACTTTATTAAAAGGCACTAACGATATGCGCGTGTTCCAAGAAGAAATTTTTGGCCCCGTTATTTCTATGTCGACCTTTAAAGACGAAGCCGAAGCGCTCGAATTGGCTAACAGCTCAGAATTTGGTTTAGGCGCAGGGGTATGGAGCCGTAATATGAACCGCGCTTATCACTTTGGTCGCAAAATAGAAGCCGGTCGCGTATGGACCAACTGTTACCATATGTACCCAGCACATGCTGCGTTTGGCGGTTATAAAAAGTCTGGTATAGGCCGCGAAACGCACAAACTTGCGCTCGATCATTATCAACAAACTAAAAACTTATTAGTAAGCTACAGCGAAGATCCGCTTGGCTTCTTTTAATAACGCGTTTTAGTTTAAACAAACAACCTATAAGTAATGAAAGCGCTGCATTGTTGTAGCGCTTTTTTTAACCTTAATACCTATAGTATTAAATTTGTAGTTAATTATCCTATATCGAGGGATCATTTTTCTTTAGGGTTAATTTAACAGCGGCATGTTAGGTCTTGAGTTAATACTATAGTATTCAGTTTATTTTCATATTAGATGATGGCGAAGAAGAAACGCTATACATGTGACGTTGTGTGACCTTCTTAGATAGCTCTCTTATAATTCGCCCCGAGTTCATCGCAGACCAGTTTGTTTAAGTCAGGCCACTTTACCTGACTCGTTTAAATTGTCATAGTAATTTACTTCATATTGAGCTGGTGAAATATACCCAATTGAAGGGTATCACCGTTGATTGTTAAACCAACTGACCCATTCTAAAGTTGCTTATTCAACGGCATCAGCATTTTTCCACGGGCCATTCCTGCGAATAATTTCTTTTTTAAATAAACCATTTATCGTTTCAGCCATTGCATTATCGTAAGAATCACCGACACTGTCTACAGATACTTGAATCCCTGCTTCAGCAAGTCGTTCAGTGTATCTTATGGGTAAATATTGACTCCCTCTATCGCTAGGTGAAACAGTCCTTTTGGATCACCACGATGCCAAATGGCTTGCTCTAACGCATCAAGAATCAAGTCTGTATACATCGTCTTTGGTACACGCCAGCCTACGATGTACCGTGAGAATACATCTATCACTAAGGCCACGAAAAAAAATCCGCTCCACGTAGCAACATAGGTGATATCAGCGACCCAAAGTTGATTTGGCTGCTCTGCCGTAAATTGACGATTAACCAAATCCTTTGGCTTATCTTGTTGCTCATCTGGTATCGTTGTTTTACATGCTTTTTCGCGGCGAGCACCTTGGATACCCGTATTTCTCATTAGTCGCTCAACAGTACAACGGGCTACTTGATTGCCGTCAAGTTGCAGTTGTTTCCATATTTTCCTTGCTCCATAAACAGACATGTTATCTTCCCACTCATTGGAGAATGAGTATGATCAACTCAACATCACGCTTTTTGCGGTTAGATAGTCGTTTTGGCTGCCTCTGTCGCTGTTTGTGGGCGTAATACGTTGAAGGTGCAATGGGCAATTCTTTGCAAATTGACTCGACACTGAAATGCTCACGATAAGTATCTATAAAAACCACGCTTATTTGTGTTTGCGGTCGAGCTTTGCTTGGGCGAAAAAAGCGGCAGCTTGCCTCAAAATATCATTCGTTCGCTTTAGTTCTTTATTCTCACGCTCTAAAGTAGCCAGTCAGCTCTTCAGCTGATTGAGTGTAAGAAGAGAGTTTAGACGGTTGAGCTTGAGACTTCTTAACCCATGCTCTAAGTGTTTCTGGTGTACACCCCAGTTTCTCAAGTTATTGAGTCTCAGGCAAACACGGGGCGATTCAATAGCCGAACCACAACAGCTGGCCACTTAATCTAAAAAGTCGCACTTAATATTCGAACCTAAGACTGATCATTAATTGATTTAAATTATCCAAAGAGTTGAATATATTGTATACAATATATTAAATGTAATGTATGTTAATAGGAGTTGTTTTTAAGGTTAAAAAAATATTCAACTAATAAGAAATAAAATTAATAAGATATAAAGAGGGATAGAAATGGAAAATGAAGTACATAATAGAATCGAACCACGTAAAAAAATACTGGCATTAGCTATTGGCATGGTTTTAAGTACAGTTAGTTCCGGAGCTCTGGCTGCAGAGGCTGAATCTGAAGACACTGCAGAAAATGACGTTGAAGTCATAGAAGTTACAGGGTCTCGGATTAAGAGAACTGATTTTGAAGGGGCATCGCCAATTGTTACTATTTCAGCTGCCGATATTGCATTACAAGGCCATGCGAATGTTTTTGATGCACTCGACGCACTAGCACAAAATACGGGGATATTTGTAGGTGAAGAAAGCAGCAATAATTTTAATGCTAATGCTCAAGCGATAAACTTACGAGGCTTTGGAGCTGGCTATACATTAACCTTAGTTAATGGACGGCGGATCCCGATATTACCTAAGCCTTCTGGAGGTGTGGGTGGCAATATAGTAAATCTTGCTATGATTCCTACCGAGGCTGTGCAGCGTATTGAAATACTAAGTGGTGGAGCTTCAGCTATTTATGGTTCTGATGCCGTTGCAGGGGTCGTTAACGTTATTTTAAAAGATAACCTTGATTATAACAAAGTTACAATGCGTTATGGCGATACGAAAGATGGTGGAGGTAAAAGTAAGAAGTTGACGCTAAGTACTGGCGGTAAATTGGATAAATTGAGCTACACGGCTGTATTTGAACTTGACCAACGAGACCCCATTTATGGTGATGATAGAGATTGGTTTGATGAACCTACTGATGGGCCAAATGTAGACCGTCATGGCACCTCTCAAGTTATGAGTTACTGGGCTAGGTGGCAGCCAGATTCATTTATGATGATGGACTTATCAGGCCGATGTGAGCCGCTAGGTTATGAAGACGTTCAGCCTCCTGGGCGCTCTCATTTTGACCCAGATCCATATTACTGTGGTGATAATACTTATGGTACCAATACTATTCGTAACGAGCGTGATAAAAAGTCTGCATTTGTAAATCTTGAATATGAGACTGAGGATGGCCGATTATTTGCAACTTTACTTGGCACACAGTCAGAAGGTGATGCAGGCATTTATCGTTATAGTTTTGCTACTGATTACGATGTTCGTACCGATATAAATGACGGCAGTACTTGGCAAGGCAGTCGGCATGCTTGGCGTGCCTTCAGAAATTTTGAAGTACCCACGTCCAACCAGTCGTTTGAGGAACTTTCTTTAGTGGGTATTTTTGGTATTGAGGGAGTGATTGCCAACGACCTTGATTACTCTCTTACCTTGACTGCCAGCCAATATAATTATGAAGATTCTGTTATTCGTTTTAATGATCAAAAAATGCTCAGCCTACTTTTTGGTGAAAAAGGTGTTGATTGGGATCAACCGTGGGAAGGATCTCGATGGGCTGTCGTTAATGCTTCTCAACTCAATGATAATTTTGAACCCGCTGGTATTGATTTTTTTGGTGCGTTAACTCCCGATATGTTTAACGATGTGACACATAAATCTGTTGGTGACGGCGATTCCTATTTATATAGTTTAGCGTTTGATCTTACCGGTAGTGTAATGCAACTACCTGCCGGAGATTTACAATTTGCATTTGTTTCAGAATATATGAAAGAAGGCTATGAATTTGATACCGATCAAAAAACGGTGCAAGGCGATATATGGGGTTGGAGTGGTATTACAGGTGAAGGAGACCGTGACCATTATGCCCTAGGTTTAGAGTTATCTATTCCGCTAGCTAGTAAAGACAGTAGCATAGGTGCGCTAGAAGGTATTCTTGCTGGTCGTTATGATTATTATGATGATGAGTCAGATGTCGGTGGTGCATTTACTTATCAAGTCGGTTTTACATGGAAACCGATCGAAGATTTAATGATCCGAAGCTCTTATTCAACATCATTTAGAGCACCTGATATGCATTATATGTATGCGGGGGAAAGTTCTTCATTTGCTAGCCCTACTGACTACCTGAAATGCGTGCAAAGTGAGGAACTCACTTCAGGACAAACTTGGTCAGGCTGTAGTGACAACTATGGTACATCAGGCGTTCGCCAAAACTCCCAAGGAGACTTGTCGCTTGAAGAAGAAACCGGAGATAGTTTGAACGTTGGTTTTGTGGCTAATATCACTGATAATTGGTCGATTACCGCAGATTACTATGAAATTAGTTTGGAGAAAAAAATAGGGAATTTAGGTGCTAGTACTGTATTGCGATATGAAGCTGAGTGTATTGTTGGCTTTAATGAGTCAGGACAAGCGGTTGATAAAGATTCACCCCGATGTCAAGAAATGCTCAGTCGCGTATCTAGAGGCGGACCGCAGGGAGATACCATACTCTCAACGATCACTAGTCCGTTCAATACTGGTGAGCGCGAACAAAAAGGCATGGATATCTCATCTAAATTTAATTATGGCTTAGGTGATTTTGGTGCGATTTTCTTTAACATTGATTACACCCATATATTTGAAACGAATGAAAGGTTTTTACCTGAAGATGAGATAGAAGATATTAGGGATCTACAATGGAATAGAGAGTTTCGTACGCATACTACGGCCACATTAGGTTGGTATAATGATGATATTTCATTAACACTTTTTGCAAACCGTTTAGGTACATCTCCAGTAAGATGGTCTGATGACGAGAACGAACGCTACAGCGCTTGGACACGATACAATTTTAATATGAATTATCATGTTAATGATGACTTAGATATTAGTATGTCAATTGTTAATTTATTCGATAAAAAGCCGCATCAACATGAATCAGAAGAGTGGTGGCCTTTTGCTGATATTTCTAAGTATAACGCGGTTGGCTTGGAGTACTTTGTTACAGCAAGTTATCGTTTTTAACGAGTTATAGATTGATATCATTGTATATTTTTAATATTAAGCCAACACGTTAATTGTTGGCTTAATATTATTAATTTGTCGAATAAAATAAATTTAATTTGAAACAACCTATGCTTATAACTTGATAGGTTTTGGAAAAATAATGAAAAAACTTCTCCTTGTTTTATCTACATTACTACTAATAAGTTGCCAAAATACGCCTTCGTTTTCGAAGAAAAGCAATACGCATATAGCTCAAGCGCGACAATATAGCGCTGAGAGCTTACGTAAAAAAGTACATAATCTACAGTTAACGCCTAATTGGCTTCAGGATAATGACAAACACTTTTGGTTTGAACGTTATTCTCTAGCACATGGACAGGAATTCGTTTTAGTATCAACAACCAATTTTCAAAAAAAAGCCTTGTTCAACAAGGCGAAGCTAGAACAAGCATTAGACACTGCAGAAGCTGTTATTTGGCATGATTCACCAATGGAGCGTGTTAGTTTGTCAAATGGTAAACTAAAATTTGACTTCAAAGGTGAAGAATTTTTATGTGATATTACGATTGCAGAATATGCATGCGAGTTGAATAAGCTTAAAACTTCTAGTCAAAAAGTACATATTGATTACTTGTCACCAGATGAGCAATATTATGCAAAAGTAGAAAACTATAATTTGTTTTTATGCGAAACTCTAACTCACTTTTGCAAACAGCTTACAACTGATGGTAGTGAAGCGACACCTTATGCTGTTGCCAACCCTTATCCTGAAGAAAAGTTATCAAATGAAGCTTTTGATGAGCAAAAGCGATTAGGTATTTACTGGTCAAAAGACAGTAAATACTTTATTAGTTATAAGCTTTTTAGACAAGGTGTTAACCAGTTAACATTAACGGATAGTGTTGCAGATAAAGATTTTAACGTTAATGCAGTTCGCTATTACTATCCTCAGGCTGGTGATGTTAAGTTACCAATGGGTCAGCTAGTTTTAGTTGATGTTGCTAGGCACAAAGCAAGCTTAATGACAGCACCTAAAATAATGCAGACATATTATGGAACGGCAGTTTGGGGCCAATGGCATCATGGTGACTTTTACTATCAAGATCGTCGCCGTGGTAACCAGGAGCTATATTTACGTAAAGTTGTTGCTAAAGAGAACAAAGTCGTTTCAGTCATTAAAGAAATAGATGAAGAATTCATCGATCCTTGGGTACAAACCGCATACTACCTTGATAATTCAGAGCGGGTTATTTGGAGCTCACAACGCACAGGATATCAACACTTATATCTTTATGACTTAGCCACAGGCAAGTTAATAAACCCAATTACTAAAGGTGATTTCACAGTTAGGGCTATTCGCGCAGTCGATGAAGAAAATGGTGTGCTGTATTTTGAAGCGTCAGGTCGAGAGAGCAATAGAGATCCTTATTTAAGGCATCTCTACCGTGTAAATCTTGATGGTTCAAATCTCAAATTATTGACACCGGAGCCATTTGAGCATGATACGCGATTATCGCCGGATTTAAATTATATTATTGATAACTACTCTGATGCTAAGACCCCAACACAGTCTTGGTTAAGAGATGCGAATACAGGAGAGAAACTTGTTAAGCTTGATGAAGCACAAGTAAGTGAGTTGTTCCAGATTGGCTGGCAACCACCGGAGCCCTTTAAGGTGATAGCTGAAGATGGTGTTACTCCCTTATATGGATTAATGTATAAACCGAGCGATTTCGATGAAAATCAAAAATACCCGATAATTGATGATACCTATACTGGGCCGCATAATTTTTTTACCCCCAAGTCGTTTGCTACTTTTATGAACCTGCGACCTGCGTTAGCGGAGTTAGGTGCTATTGTCATTAAAATGGATGGCCGAGGCACCAGCAAACGTGGTCGGGCTTTTCATCGGTTTAGTTATAAAAACTTAGCAGGTGGCACCGATGATCATGTTTGGGCAATTAAGCAACTGGCTAAAAGGCATCGCTTCATTGATATTGATCGAGTTGGTATTTTTGGTTTTAGTGCTGGAGGATATGATACGGTGCAAGCAATGCTTCGCCATGATGGTTTTTTTAAGGCAGGAGTAAGCGCTTCTGGAAATCATGATTTTAGAGTTGATAAAGCGGGTTGGAATGAGCTTTGGATGGGCTGGCCAATGACCGAACATTGGGAGCAGCAATCTAACTATACTAACGTTGAACGCCTCAAAGGTAAGTTGCTACTTGCACATGGAGAGCTAGATAGCAATGTTCACCCATCGGCAACGTTACGGTTAGTTGATAAGCTTATTAAGGCAAAGAAAGATTTTGATTTGTTAATTATACCTAAGATGGGACATGTATTGGACGCCAATCCATATTTTGTTGAAAAACGCTGGCAATTTTTTATAGAGCATTTGCAACTACAATAAAATTAGAAGCAAGTGGTAGTCCAACTGAAAAACTGTTGCCCTTAATTAATAATTACAGGGCAAAATCGTACTTTTACGATAATTTGATTAAAGTGAGCAGAATTAATCGTTAAAACTCATTGTGTATAGTGTCATTAACGTGCTGAAGTGAGGTTTTCATCTTATTTGGTTTCATTATAAAGAGGATGACTGTCGAATAAGAAAAGATGATGAAGCTGAAAATTCATTTATTATCATATGGTTATGTTTTAATGTGGCGAAGTTACACCCCAAGAAAGCCTGCATAAGAGGAAAGCACAGAATGTGCTGAGTGGGGTGATGAATTTAAGGCGGAGCTGGTATTTGGCGCAATTGGTTAATATTGCTGGTTGGTTAGTTATAGTGCATGGTATTAGTACCTGGGTTGCGGGTTATTTTCCTATGGATGCTGATCCATTTACTAAACATCCAACTTTTAGCTGCAAGGTACATTCTTGGGCTGGTTTTATTATGTTACTTTCGCTGGTTGTAGACCAATATTAATAGCTATTAGTCCAACCACAGAAGTTATCTCTCTATACTTTCGTGCTTTTTCAATTGTTTCTGTTATCGCTACAGTTTATTATTTGTTTGCTATGGCTAAAGCAATAAAACTACAAAGTAAACCTGGTACCTATCAACGTATCTCTTATGGTATTCAATTAAGTTGGTTAAGTGTTTTTTCAATAACGTTAATTTAAAACAATCACTAGTGCCTATCATTTGTTTAAACGTTAGGCTTGTCAATCTAAGAAATACATCAGCATTGTGTTGATTTTAGCTCATTATTTGGGCTTATAAATAAAGGAAGACTCATGAATATAAACGATACTAAATTCCGTTTTATTTTACTAAGAGGCCCTTTAGGCTGGGGAATTCCTACAGCTATTTTATTTCAATTAATCATGCACCTTACAGGTGAGCAAGATTTTTTTGATGGAATCATTTCATCTTTAATAATATTTCCTTTAATAGGCATATTATTTGGATACTTTATGTGGCATTCGAAACATAAAAAGAACTAAATAACTGAGAGACCTATCTTAATTACTTGGTTTTTGAAAGTTTTTAGCTGTAATTACAAGGAGGTTTGAGTGAAAATTTGTGAAACCCAAAGGTTGCTTATTCGGCAGTTTTCAATTGATGATGTGCCGGCATTAAGTAAAATTCTTAGTGACGATGAAGTAATGAAATACTCAATTCGTGGTGTGTGCGATGAAGCCGCAACTGGTGAATTTATAAAGTGGTGTTTACAATGCTACGATTCATATGATTTGGGCCCATGGGCACTAATAGATAAAAACAGCGATTTATTGATTGGATTTTGTGGTATTTCCCCACAAAGTGTTGCGGGTAACGAAGAGCCTAATTTAGGGTATCGATTAGCGGTCGATTTTTGGAATAAAGGCTTAGCCTGCGAAGCGACTAAAAGTGTTTTAAAGTATGTGTTTACTCAAACTACTCATCAATCGGTCGTTGTTATTATTGAACCTGAGCATATTGCGTCATTGAGAGTAGCAAAGAAAATTGGCTTTACAGATTATAGCAATCATAAATTTCATGGTCGTGCCGTACAGTTATATCGATTAACAAAGGCGCAGTGGAATGGACTTCTTTAGATGCTGCTTATGTAGCTACCTAAAGCTCAAGATAGTTAACGTTGGTTTGTTAAAAGGAAATTTTTAATGGATATAGATTCTCACATAGTTCAGCTTAAAAAAAATAACCGAAAGTTATTTAGTGCATCTCATTATTTGGGACTTACGATAGCGATGGCTGTTATTGTTTTGTTGTTAATGTTTTATTTCAGCCCATTGATAGGGCTTGCTTGTTCAGGTTTTGCTGCTTTCTTTTTAAACTTTTTCTATTCACAGTATAGCTTTAGAAAACTCAACGCCCGCATAACACTATTACAAACCAAAATTGAACAAACCGCTAAGTAAGCTGTTGCCCTAAATTTAAAGCCAGTTCATTTTAAATGTTACTTATTACTAGCTGCTTTCAATGTTGCTAAGTTATTGCTGTAAAAATTGCTTAAACTTATTGGATTTAAGGTATTTTTAGTTCTACCAAATGAGTTTACAGTAATTATATAACTTAATTTAAAATGGATTTTCATGAACATAAAAACAAAAATAGTTAGCCGTACTTTATTGAGCGCTTTATTAATTACGCCTACCTTGAGCATGGCCGAATTATCGCTTACTCCTAAAACTCCAGAGCAATGGCGCAGTGTTACTGAGCGTGATATTGAAGCTGCTTACAGCATATCGGCAAAAAATCACCCAGGCATGTTTGATGTTAACAACCCAGCCTTTCCTGAGTTATTAAAGCAAGCAAAAGCAGAAGCACTTACATTGTCGGCTCAAGCGAGTGGGCCGCAGGTTCATGCAGCGGCAATTGCGCGCTTTAGCACTATTTTACAAGATGGCCACGCCGGTGCGTTTTCAAGCGTAGATAGACCCGCGCGCCGCTGGCCGGGCTTTAGAACTGTGTGGCGAGGTGATGCGCTAAAAGTGTATTACAGTGAAAACAAAAGTATTAGCAAAGGCGACGTTGTAAGCCAATGTGGTGGGCAAAGCACCGAGACCTTAATACGTGAGAGAGTGTTTAAGTTTCATGGGCAAGTTGCACAACCTGGCCATTGGTGGCAGCAAGGTTGGCGGTTACTCATTGACGAGGGCAATCCATTTTTAACTCCTTTAAAAGAATGCGAATTTGTTAAAGCCAATGGCGATACCTATACACACGTATTAAATTGGTCTGTAAGGCCTAAGTCAGTCAGTAAGCATTTAGAAAATGCCCACAACGGTGATGAACTCCCCATTGATTTAACCTGGCCTGAAAAAAATATTGCGTGGATTGCTATGCCTAGCTTTTCATCAACCGAAAAGCAAACTGCTGCCTACAATAAAGTGTTTGAAAAAATACAACAGCAGCGTAGCAAGTTACTTACTGCAAAAGCCGTGGTGTTAGATTTGCGCCATAACCAAGGTGGCTCATCTTATTGGAGCTCACAAATAGCCAAAGAACTATGGGGCAAAAAAATAGTAGAACAAAAAGTAAATAATACTTCTCAAAACACGCAAGTGTGGTGGAGAGCATCAAAGGATAATACCGACCATGTAGTGTCTTTATTAGAGGTTGTAAAAAATCAGCCTGAATTATTGAAAATATTTAAAATCACAGCTGCGGGTATGGCTTTATCACTTAAAAGTGGTGAGCCATTTTATGTAGAGCAAGAAACTAATACGCCAAATAACATACCACAAAAGCCTTTAACTAGTGACTTTAAAACCAAGGTGTTTGTTATTGTTCCGCCGCAGTGCGCCAGTGCTTGTTTAGATGCGCTTGATAAGTTTAAGCTTTTTGAAAATACAACGTTATTCGGTGCGCCAAGTAGTGCTGATTCTATGTATATGGAAGTACGCTTAGCTGATTTACCTTCAGGGTTGGGGAAAGTGATTGTACCTAACAAAGTATACGTAAACAGAGCGCGAGGAGCAGGGGCTTACTACAAGCCAGATATTGCGTATAACGGCATTGATTGGACAACTAATGTATTGCTTGAGCAAATAAAAACGTTATAAAAAAAGCCGCTTGTTGAAACAAGCGGCTTAACTATTCTAACTAGGGAATAGTTTAAAACGTGTAACGGGCACCAATTGAGTAGCGTGGGCCGTACTGATTAGCAAATAAAAACTGCTCTTCGTAACGGCCGTAGCCTTCTTCGGTGGCATTATTTAAGTTTATGCCATCAAAAAATACGGTTACGTTTTCATTTACATCGTAGTTAACGCTCATATCCCATTGGCCGTAGGCTTTAGCATATTGCGGTGGCGCATCGGCTGAGCCTTGTGCTTGGCCTACACCAATTAAGTACGAGTCGCGCCATGCGTAAGTAATTTTGATTGATAGGCCGTCTTTTTCGTAAAAGCCTTGAAAGTTAGCAGAGTCACTTAAACCTGTAAGCGGCGCTTGTTGGTCTAGGCTTTCGCTATCAAATTCTACATCGCCATCTACAAACGTGGCGTTAACACCTACACCAAAACCAGTTTCGCCAATTAAGTGCTGAACAGCCACTTCAAACCCATCTACCGATTTGCTGTCGGTGTTTTGTGGTTGGCTTATGTTCCATACCATAAGTGGGTCATCGCTATTTGGCTCAATGACGCCATTCGCATTGCCATAACCATTGCTAATCATTTGCGCAAAAATAGCATCTGTGGTTGCTTGCTCGCCGCGCGATTCAATATCGCTAACTGCTTGTAAGTAACGCGGGCCGTTTAAAATGTCGTATAGGCCTTCAATCGTGGTTTGCGTAATGGTGGTTTGAATAAAGTTATCTACGTCTTTTTTAAAGTAACCAACAGAGGCATAGCTGCCTTCTGCGTAGTAATACTCTAATGATAAGTCGAGATTGGTTGATTCAAACGGCAATAAATTTGTATTACCTTGGCTACCCGTGCGCGAGCCAGGTTTTGGGCTGCCTGTTAAGCTACGGCCACCGGCTAAATCACCCAGTGGTGCACGCGACATAGTTTTACCCCATGATACGCGGGCTACAACGTCTTCGGTTAAATCAACACTTACATCGATTGACGGTAATAATATGTCGTAATCGCCTTGCTGCTCTAAGAAGTTATCATCGCCGCCGGCTGCATATTGCATTATCCACTCTGAGGCGCTGATCCAGTTTACTTGTTCTTCAACACGTTGGCGTACTGTGCTGGTTACATCTGTTTGCTCGTAGCGCAGGCCAGCGTTTACTTTTACGTAGTAATCGCTTACATCAAACTCCCAGCTTGATTGAATATAAAAGCTGTTTGTAATTTCTTCTACGTAGCTTTCGCTATCAATACCATCCATGTAAGCATTGGCTGCGTATGCATCGCCACCGGTTACATCAGAGGTTAAGTATGCCATTTGGCGAGCCACTGCTTCGTCAAAATCGTAGGTGTAGTAGTAACCTGGTTGTAAGTTGCTGCCGCCACCATCAAATTGATCTAAAAGGCCCGACGTATCGTGGCGAGTAAACATGCTATCTGGGAATATTTCTGTGTACGATGGGTTAAAACCAGGGCCACCTACTAAACCACTCCATGCAGTGTAGCCACCGGTGTTTTGCTCAGTGCGTGATGCGCCAAATTTTACTTTAACTAGGCCAATATCAAAGTTTTCATTGTACCAAGTGGTATGTAATTGTAATTGCTCAATGTTTGATTCACCCGGCGAGTGCGTAAATTGGCTAAAGTTAGAGTCAATTTCGCCTGGCGTTAATTCGCTTGTGCCGTTTAACCAGTTAACTTGAGCACTAGGGATTTCGCCTGTGCGGTAATCGTAAATTTTATTTGCTAGCTGATCAGAGCCTAAAATAACTTGGCCGGTACTGCCTAGCCCGTCATCGGCGCCGTTATCGGTTTCATTTTTAGAGTCATGGTAATCAAGCTCAACGTGCCACGTGTCGTTAATTTCCCACTCTAGGTTTAAACCAATAGAGCGTGCTTTTACTTCTGTGGTGCCTTTATTGGCTGTAAACGAGGCATCGTTACCGCTAATATCGGCATAAACAGCGGTGCCGTTTTCATCAAGCTCGTAGCCATTAATATTGCTACCAAAGTCGTTCCAAATACCCCAACCAATACTTTCAGAGCCCGTAACCGCTTTACTTGCTGTGTAATCTAAGGTGGCTACAAAGCCATCAACCGGTTCAAATTGAAAAGTAACTTGGCCGTTAGTACGTTCACGCTCTACATCTTCAATAGAGTAGTTCATGTCTTTAGGGAAGTAGTAGTTACCTGATGGGTCAGTACGGTTATCAACAACGTTACTGCTATCTAATTCAGGTAAATCAACATTGGCTTGCCAACCTTGAATATTGGCGCGTTGTTTTTGAAAGTCGCGTTCTTGATGCGAAAACGAAAAACCAAAACCAAATCTGTCATCTGCAAATGTGTTGCTATAAACAGCCGAAAGCTCCGGGGTTACATCATCACCGACTTCGTTTGATGAGTCGTGATTTGCTTTAACCGTGGCTGAAAAATTTTGACCTGGCTTTTGAAAAGGGCGCGCAGTAGAAATGTTTACCGTAGCACCTAAACCACCGCTTGGTACATCGGCGCGCGCTGTTTTAAATACTTCTAGCGCACTTACGCCCTCTGAGGCAATGTTTTCAAGGTTGTACGAACGCGTATAACCTGTGCCTGGCATTTGGCGGCCGTTTAGCGTAATTAAGTTAAACTCTGGGCCAAAACCACGTACGGTAATTTGGCTACCTTCACCGTTTGCACGGCTCACCGATACACCGGTAATGCGTTGTAATGACTCTGCTAAATTGGTATCTGGAAATTTCCCCATTTCTTCTGCTGAAATGGCATCTACTACGCCCGATGAATCACGTTTCATATCCATAGAACGAATAAGTGAACCACGAATACCTTTTACTTCAATAACTTCTACATCAGGAGATGCTGCTGTGTCTGCCTCGGCAGCAATGGCCGTATTTAACGTGCTTGCAGCAATGATAAGAGACACAGAAGCCGCAAGTTGGCTCTTTTTAAAATTGAATGTGTTCATAATAGCTCTGCTTTATAAAATGTTGTTGTGTAGCAATAGGCGCCATGCGCCTATTGTAGTGTGTTTTTATGGATTCGCGATAATCACGTTATCTATGCGGTATAATGCGCCGTTGCCCATATCCCACGTAGGAAATACCATGAGCACGTTTATAGCGCTAATATCTAAGCCCGCATCAAATAGTTGCCCAATAGGGAAGGTGTATGTTTGCCACTCACCTGTAACAGGTGTTTGCCCTTCATTGCTTTGCGTTAATGCCAGCTCTACTGCGCTTGAAGCGCCAATTGATTCAATTTTAAATAACCATTGTGCATCCACGTTTGAAGGTGCTGTTATTACTTTTAAATCAAACTGTACAACGCCATTTTCTAACAGGGCTGATGCATCAAACGATACGTCTTCATCGGCTAAAAAGCCCATTACAGTAGGTGTTGCACCAATGCTAAACTGAGCCACTGCGCCGTGCTGATCATCGTCGGTTTCTGTTGTAGGTGTTGAACCACCACAGCAATCCCATATGCTCCACTGATCGGCGACTGTATCTGTAAATACGTTTAGCTCACCAGAGGCAACGGGCGCTGCATTAGGGTTGTAAATTTTAACATTATCTACACGGTAAACCGCGCCTTCACCTGCGCCCCATGCCGGAAAAATCATAAGTACATCAATTGCACTTACATCAAGGCCCGCACCAGCGAGATCTGATAACTTAAATGTATAAGTTTGCCACTCGCCAGTCACTGGCGCTACACCTTCAACACTTTGCGTTAGTTCAAGTTCTGCAAATGAAGTTGCACCATTTGCTTCTACTTTAAATAACCAAGCAGTTGACGGGTCGCTAGGAGTAGACGTTACTTTTAAGTCAAACTGTATAACGCCTTCATCTAAAATGCTGCTTGCATCAAATGACTCACCTGCACCACCTACTTCAGTACGGCTGTTAAAGCCCATTACTGTAGGCTCTGCACCAATACTAAATTCAGCGGTTACACCGTGCGCTTCATCATCTACCACTTCGATAGGCGTTGAGCCACCACAGCAATCCCACATTGGCCATGCTAGGTTTTGCTCATCTTCAAAAATAGTCAGCTCTGGTGATGCGCCTAGGTTATCTTGTGTAATTTCAACGTCGTCAATTAAAAAGGTTGCGCCTTCGCCCGTGCCCCACTCAGGAAATACCATAAGTACGTCAATTGCGCTGATATCTAAATCTAAGTCAGCAAGGTCAGAAAGTAAAAACGTATAGGTTTGCCACTGACCGACTACAGGTGCTTGGCCTTCAACGCTACTTGTAAGCGGCATATCAGCATCGGTTGAGGCTTCTGTGCTTTCAAGTTTTACAAACCAAGGTGTGTCTGGCACGCTTGGTGCGCTGGTTACTTTCATTTTAAAGCGTACGTAGCCTTCTTCTAGCATAGGTGATGCATCAAAAGGCGTGGCAGCACCGTTTTCGTCAGTAATAAACGCATCGCGGCTAATAAAACCAACCACTGTAGGCTCGCTGCCTATTGTAAATTCAACAACGTCGCCTTGCTCTTCATCACTTACGATTGCAGGTGTAGAGCCACCACAACAATCCCATGCTGGCCAGTTAGGGTTAAAGCTGTCGCCAAAAATAGTTAACGGTGTAGCAATACCTGTAGATGGCGGGCTAGGAATAGGCGCTTCGCCCTCTAGCAGGGCATCGTCTAGGCTATCGTAACCTGGGCGAATAGTTTCACACCCTTTGCCGGTATCTGGGTTTGATGCACATTGATAAACACGTACGTAGTCAATTGCAAACGTTTGGCCGTTTTCAAATGCGCTGGCATCTACGCCTAACTCATTTACGTTTTCAGGCCAGTCGCCGCCTACTGCTAAATTTAACAGTAAGTGAAAGTCCTTATCGTAAGGAGCGCTATCCCAATGAGTTTCTAGCTCGCCAGAACCTTGTTCAAAATACTCTGCAAACCAACCGCGATGTTTCAAACCTGCGGCTTCGCCTTTGGAATTATATAATACTTCTGATTGGCGCTGTGTGGCATATAGGTAGCCATCAACGTACCAGCGTATTTCACCTTCTTGCCACTCTACTGCGTAAGTATGAAAGTCATCTGCTGGGTTGCTATCTTCAGGAAATTTGTACTCTTGGCCTGTGTAGCTGTTATCTGGCCATGCACGGCCGTAATGCAATGTGCCATGAATGCTTGATTCAACACCGCCATCTTCGTCAGCGGTTTTTAGGTTTACTGATTCTAAAACATCAATTTCGCCTGAGCGTGGCCATGTACCGTATTCTTCATCGGTTGGTAGCATCCAAAACGCAGGCCAGCTGCCTTGCCCCGAAGGCAGCTTTGCACGTACTTCAAAGCGGCCATAAGTAAAATCAGCATTGTAACGGGTATTTAAACGCGCAGAAGTGTAGGGCTTTTTAGCGCCTTCTGTTGCGGGTAGGGCAACAATGTTTAACACACCGTCTTGTATAAAGGCGTTTTCTTCGTTATCGGTGTAACATTGTTTTTCGTTGTTACCACCGCCATCGCAGTTTAATTCAAAGTTCCACTTATTAGTATCAATGGCTGAGTCTTCAAACTCGTCGCTCCATACTAGTTGCCAATCTGAAACTGGCTCAGAAGCGTCGATATTTTCAAAATTAGATGTTGTGGCTGAGTCGCCACCACAGCCAGCTAAAGACGCTAACGAAATAGCAGCCAGTAAGCGAGCAATGTGTGTTTTTTCAATGTTCATAGCTGAACCCCGGTTTCACAGATTGTTGTCAGAATGTGTGTTTAAACTTATTAAAAAGAACCATATTTATTTTTGTAAGCGCTTACATTTATCATGTGTTTTTGTAAGCGCTTACAAATAATATTGCGCACTACGTAAATGGTCAACATATTTGTGTGTTTTATTTACATTTAGTTTACGGTAAGACCAGTTTATCAATTGGAGTTATTAACTAAATCGCTAATAAATTTAACAGCTTACATTATTTGTAATGTTGCATTTTTAATACATCTATTAATACTTTACTTAATTGGTAAATATTAAAGTGACCTGCAGCAATTACGTTTAGCGCTAATTGCGATGATTTACCCGTATTAGGCTAACTATATGGCGTGTAATTTTGCTTTTTTACAAAAAACGAAAGTTAAAAACAAAGTGAAAGTGGTATAGCATTCAATAGGTTAGTAAACCCTTTAAAGTGCTTAACTTGTTAAGGCTAAATTTTAGCGGGTAAGGCTTTGGCGGGGTTTAATAAGGTAAATGTGTAAATTTAAATACGCATTTACCCCTTAATTTATTGTTTATTTAAATAGTATTGTAGCCACTTGAAACGGCAGCTTATTTACGTTTAAACGGCATAATTAGCAAGCCCCACAGCGAGGCGTTTTGCTGCGGGTTAGGGTATTCTTTTAAGCCTATATCTATGTCGTTATCGGCTTTTTGCGCTTCATTTTTGTAGCTACCAAACAGTTTATCCCACCAAATAACGCTAAATCCATAGTTTGAATTGGTTTCGCTCACGCGTTGGCTATGGTGAATACGGTGCAGTATTTGGGTCATTAATATGAGCCGAAGTGGTTTTTCTATTGCATTGGGTAAACGTATATTGGCGTGGTTAAACAGCGCTAACCCATTAAGTGCTATTTCAAATATTAATACTGCAATAGCAGGTACACCCAAAGCGGTTACGGCAATCAATTTTATAACTATACTGAGCACAATTTCGATAGGGTGAAAACGCAAACCTGTGCTGGTATCTACATGGGCATCGGCGTGGTGAACACGGTGCAAGCGCCACAAAATAGGCACTTGATGAAAAAGCCGGTGCTGCCAATAAATAACTATATCTAGCAGTAATATGCTTAAAATAATAGCAACACTACTTGGTGTGGCTATTTGATTAAATAAACCAATGCCGTGCTCTTGGTTATAAAGCGCTACGGCAGTTAAGCCTATTGGCACACTTAAGCGAGCAATTAATGATGAAGCAAACACCAGTCCAAAATTGGCCAACCACCGGGTGGTACTTTTTATCGGCGATTTACGAGCAGGCATACGCAACTCTAGCAGCATCATAATAACCAAAATGCTAAAAAAGAACCCTAATCGCCACCAAATTTCATTACTCATTGTTTTGTTTAACCTCATCAGCTTCTTGGCGTTTAAGCGTGTTATACCCACCATGTATACGTGTAAAAATAGTAATAGCGCACGCAGTGGCAAAAATACTCGCCATTAGGGCAAAGTGCTGCGGCCAAATACAAAAGGCGATAAACAGCGCGATGGTTTCTGTGCCTTCGGTTAAACCATTTAAATAGTAAAAGCTTTTGTATTTAAACTGGGGTTTTTCGAGCTTAAATTTTTCGGCGGCTATGGCAAAGGCTAAAAAGCTTGAGCCAGTGCCTATAAAGGTGGCCAGTAATATGCTACCTGCAATGGCGTTTTGCTCGGGGTTTGCCAAAATAAAGCCAAGCGGAATTGCCGCATAAAATAAAAAGTCGAGGGTAATATCTAAAAAGCCGCCAGCACTTGAACTTAAATTTGCATGGCGTGCCAATGCGCCATCTAGCCCATCTAAAATACGATTTAAAGCAATAGCCGTTAACGCTGCGTACCACATTTCATACGCAATTAATGGCACAGCTAATAGGCCTATTAAAAAGCCTACCACAGTAAGTTGGTCGGGCGTTATGCCGCATTTGTGCATTAACGCCACAACAGGAGTTAACAGTGGCTTTATTACTGGGGTGATGTATTTGTCTAACATGCTTGGTGCCTTGTACTTTTTGTGCGTTTATTTGGCTAAATTTAAGGTGATCAGTTTGCCATTTGCGGCCTCTGCATCGCTATGATCGTGAGTTACCATAATAGCGGGCAATTTATGCTCGCGTATTTGGCTAAATACTAGCTCGCGCGTATCTAATCTTAATTGGGTATCGAGCTTGCTAAAGGGCTCATCAAGTAAAATGGCTTTTGGCTCGCTCAATAGCATACGCAATAAAGCAACGCGGGCTTGTTGCCCACCAGAGAGGTTGTCGGGGTGGCGATTAGCCATGCCTTTTAATCCAACTTGTTCAAGGGCGTGCTCTATTTTTTCAAGGCGCTGTTTTTTATTGCCTTTAGGCATAGCAAAGGCAATGTTACCGCTTACCGATAAATGCGAAAATAATAACGCATCTTGATAAAGCACGCCTATGTGGCGTAAATGTGCGGGTAAGTTATTAATATTTTCGCCGTTAAGCCACACTTCGCCATTTGCGCTAAAACCACTGGGTAATGTGCCGGTAAGCCAATTTAATAAACTTGATTTACCACTGCCTGATGGCCCCATAACAGTGAGTATTTCGCCGCCTTTTACCTGCTCGTTTAAGCTAAGTAATTGTTGGTTTTGACGATAAAGCTCACAATTTTTAATCTCTAAAGATGACTGCATTAAAAACCTTTTAATTTATGGGTTAGCGATGGGCGCTTTTAAAAAAGTACTTAGGTAACACCCACGCCAGTATAAAGCCAATGAGTGGCAATGCCATTTGCATAATGGCATACACCGCACTGGTGCGGCTACTTGCGCCATTAGCAAGGGTAACCGCTTCGGTTGTTATGGTTGCTATGCGCCCGCCACCGGCTAAAAGTGTAGGTAAATATTGGCCAAAGCTAATGGCTAAACCAAGTGCCGCCGCAATTAAAATAGGAGCAAATAACTGGGGTAATTTCACTTGTAAAAATACTTTGCAGGGCGTTGCGCCAAGGCTTGCTGCTACATTAGCAAAGCGAGGGTCTAAGCGCCTATAACTGCTCGCAAGTGATAAAAACACATACGGTAGTACAAACAATAAATGGGTAAATACCACATTAAAAAACGCGGCCTGGTTATTTACTAGTTGTTGCAGCCACACTAGGCCAAATAAAAACGCAATACTTGGTACAAGCAGCGGTAAATAAATAATTAAGCTGGTAAAGCGCGACATGGGTTTGGCACTTAACTGCTCTGACTCTAAGCACAAAAGGGTAATAATAATGGCAAATAACGTAGTAACTAGCCCTATCGCAAGGGTATTAAAAAGCGGGCTTTGCATTTGCATTAGCGCACTTTTAAAGTGAAGTAGCGTGAGCTGATCGGGCAGTGCCGCCGGAAAACGCCAAAACCCCGCAACCGACCACACAATTAAGCCAATTAATGAAAGCAAAATAAAGCCAATTACAAATACTGTTAATACGGTTGTTATTTTTTGCCAATAAACACCGCCATACTCTCGCTCGCCATTGGTGAGTAAATCACTAAATAATGCTTTTATCGCTTTTTCGCCGCCAAGCCAAAGTGCTAGCAAACCGCCAGTAAGGACAAGCTGTAATAGTGCCCCCGCAGAGGCTTTAATACGCAGGTTTAAATCTACATCGTTAAACCAGTGCATTATAGCAACAGCAAGCGTAGGCGGGGTATTTGGCCCCAAAATAAGTGGCATTTCTACACTTGCACTGGCATAAGCCAATACGGCTAAAATGGGTAGACGCAATAATGGGTAAAGGCTTGGTAATATTACTTTAAAAAAAGCCGTCATAGGGCAGTAGCCTAAATTAAGCGCTACTTTATGTTGCTGGCGCAGCTTTTTGCCAAGCTCAGGTTGAGCAAGCACACCTAGCGCCATTAACAGTAAAAAAGGCAGCTCTTTAAGTGTTAAGCCTAAAATTATACTAATTCCAAACGCGTCATGCGGAAACATGCCGTTAGGCGCAAGTTCCCACCCACTAAACCAAGGCGATACTAAGCGCGAGATCATTCCCGAAGGAGCAATTAAAAAACCAACCGCTATAGCCGCTGCCGCGTGAGGAATTACCAGTATGGGACTCAATAAACGCTGAATACGGTTAAGCCACGGGCTATTAAAAAATGCCGCTAAAATCATTAATGTAATGGTAAAGGCTAGTAAGGTACTTATTAATCCGCTGCCAACACTTAGCATAACCATGTATGTTAGGCCGGGTGTTTGCATGAGCATAGTAAAGCCATGTAGGCCAAGTGTTGTATGCTCAAGTACCGGCGCATAACCAAAAGCGGGCAATAGCACGCTAATTAAGCCGCCTATTACAGGTAAAATAAGCAATGCCAGTAAAAAGCGTGGACTTAATGTAACTAATTTACTAAACATATCGGCGCTTTTATGTGGTTTAAGCGTTGGGCTTGCTGCTAACTTATTTGAAACAACACTCATTGGCTTACTCCAAAACGCGCTTGCCACCCTTGCAAAATAGCGTTTACCCAGCTTGGGTGTGGCTCATTTAGCGTGCGTTTAATACTATTTAAAGGCAGGGCACTTGGATGCGGTTGCGTTGTTTTAAATAAAGTTTGTTGCTGTGGAGCTAGCGTTGATTGAATAAGTACGCTTTTATCGCCCCATATAGACGCTTTTTGTTTTTGAGCTTGCGCCTCTGGACTTAATAAAAAATTAGCCACTAACTGCGCACCTTGCTGGTGGCTTGCATTAAAAGGTATGGCTACAAAGTGGGTGTTACTTAAACTGCCATCTTGCATTGCATAACTGCGAATACTTTTTGGTAAATCATAGCGTTTAACGGCTGCGGGCACTTCGGGTGCTGAAAACGTAAACGCTATGCTTAGCTCGGTGTCGCCTACTAAACGGCGCATTTGTGCACCACTTTGCATAAAGTGTTTCCCGCCGCGCCAAAGTGTTGGGTGCAGTTTATTTAAAAAGTCCCATAATGGGTTTAATACTTGGGCTGTGTTTTGTGCAGTAGCTGGCTGATTTAACTGTGCTTTAAGTGTTTCATCACTTTGTTGATGTAGCATAACAAGCGCGTATTTTAAAAAGCTCATGCCTAAAAAGTCAGGTGGCTTTGGGTAACTAAAGCGCCCTGGGTTTTGTGCGCTCCAGCTAAGTAATTGGTTTAGGGTTGTTGGTAGTGTGTTATTTGCAGTGCCGTCAATTGCTAAACTGTCGTAGTAAAAGGTGAGCGATGCTTGGCCCCAAGGTGCTTCCATTCCATTAGTGGGTATTCCAAAATCAAAATTAACAGCGGGGTTATTGCTAGGGTCGGTGTAGCTAAAATTAGGCAGCTTATTAGCCCATTGTTTTAGTAATAATGAGTGCTCGCTCATGGTGGCAAAGTTAGCACCGTTTATCCAAATTAAATCTACGCTGCCTTTATCGTTATTGTTTGCTGATTTTTCGGCAAGTACCCGGCTAACGGCTTCGCTGGTATCACTGAGTTTTACATGTACTAAGTTAATGTTGTATTTGGCTTTTACTTGCTGCGCAGCCCATTGAATATATGCATTTATTTGCGCATCGCCGCCCCACGCATAAAAATATACGCTTTGGTTTTTACCTAAGCTTTCTATTTGTTGCCAACGGCTTTGTAATTGTGTACTTGCTAGGCTTTTAAAGCTAATAACAAGGCAAATGCAAAACGCGACACAGCAAAAGCTGTATCGCGATAATGTTTGCCAACATTTATTGGCGAGCATTTAAATCCCAGTTGTAGTCTAAAAATTTAACTTTCATGTTGTTATTTTTAAGCGCTTTTTGCTGAGCGGGTACCAGTTTTAGTGCTTTAGGGTATTGCAAAAAAAACTGCTGCAGCGTGTTGGCGCCTTTAAAACCTTGTTCAAAATCATCGCCGTACCACTTAAATATTGAAGACACATTTAGCGTGTTACCTTGCGCTATATTGCGGGTTGTATCTGATAAAAAACGCACCGTTTGCGCTTGCAATTGGCTGTCTAAATCAGTGGCAGTGTAGGCTTCTTCACGTAGGGCTGGGCAACCAATACTCGCGCAATTTACAGCAAAGTGAATACGTGGGTCGTTGTATTTACCACTGCCACGTATTAAACCATGCTCTATATCATCAAGGCTGCGCGTTTTACCAAGTAATGGCACAAACTCTTTGCTCCATGGTGAGCTAAAAAAGCTGCCTAAATCTTTAATTGATTTAAGGTTTGGGTATTTTGTTAATATAAGCTCAACAGTAAAGGCATTATACGCATTGATTAAAAACGCAAGTTGCTTCGGTTTTTCCCATGTATCAAACTCGTTTTGCGTAACAGCCGATAACGAATCTAAATAGCTTTTAAGCTCGCTGTGCTTAGCTTTTATTGCTGCGTAATCAACCTCTGTGCTGTGGCCATGATTAATAGCTACAACATGGTTGTTTAATAATGCGTTCCAGCCCTCGTGCATATTTTGAGCTTGGGCCGAAAATGACGTTGCAAACGATGTTGCAAGTAAAGCAGACCCTAACAGTAGCTCTTTTAAAGGTGTTTTAAACATATTAGCCTCTGAGCCATGCGTGGTATTTTTCAAGCATGTTAAGTACTTTTTCAGGTGCGTGAGCGCGTTTCCACTCACCCGCCGCGTACTTATTACCTTCAGCCCACGTAGGGTAGCTGTGAATAGTGCCCAGTATTTTGTTAAGGCCTAACCCGTGTTTCATTGCCAGTACAAACTCAGCAATTAAATCGCCAGCGTGCTCAGAAACCACAGTAACACCGAGTATTTTGTCTTTGCCTTTGGGTGTAATTACTTTAATAAAGCCTTTGGTGGCGCTGTCGGTAATGGCGCGGTCTAGCTCTTCAAATTCAAAGCGAGTGATTTCATAGTCAATGCCTTTATCAATAGCGTCTTGCTCGTTTAAGCCAACACGTGCTACTTCTGGGTCAATAAACGTAGTCCACGGAATAACACGGTAATCTACTTTAAACTTTTTAAGATTACCAAATAAGCCATTTACTGCTGCGTACCAACCCTGATGAGCGGCTACGTGCGTAAACTGATACGGACCTACAATATCGCCAGCGGCAAAAATGTTAGGGTAAAGCGTTTCAAGGTATTCGTTAGTGACTACAGTACGGTTAGTTTCTATACCAAGTTCTTCAAGGCCGTAACCTTTAAGGCGAGCGCTTCGGCCCACAGCACATAGTAGCTCATCGTATTCAATATCGATTTCGGTATCATTATGTTTTACCACAATGAACTTTTTGCCATCGCGCGCTTCACAGCGCAGTGCCTGATGCGAGGTTAAAATGTTTACGCCGCTTTCAATAAGCACTTCGTGAGCAAAGGTAGACACCTCTAAGTCTTCTTTGATCATAATGCGTTCAGCCATTTCAATTTGCGTAACATTTGAGCCTAAGCGTGCAAAACTTTGTGCAAGTTCGCTACCAATTGGGCCGCCGCCAAGTACAACAAGCTTTTTAGGGGCTTCTTCAAGTTCAGCAAATTTAGTCCATAAAGTATCGCTTGTTACATAGCCTGTTTCTTCAATGCCAGGAAGTGGCGGTACAAATGGGCGTGCGCCTGTGGCAATAACAATAGTACGGGCGGTTAATGTTTGCGTGCCGCCATCGTTAAGCTTAATTTCTACAGTCCACGGGTCTAATAATTTACCGTAGCCTTTTACAACATCTACGCCTAGGTTTGTGTAACGCTCAACGCTATCGTGCGGGGCGATGTCGGCAATTACTTTATGTACACGTGCCATTACTTTTTTAAACGAAAACTGCGGTGCCATGTTTTCTAGGCCGTAGTGTTCACCGTGGCGAACTTGCTCAGCAATTTTAGCGCTTTTAATAACGGCTTTACTTGGCACACACCCGTAGTTTAAACAGTCGCCACCCATTTCGCCGGCTTCAATTAGGGTTACTTTGGCTTTAACCGCTGCTGCAATGTAGCTTGTTACTAAGCCGCCAGCACCTGCGCCAATAACAATCATGTTGCGGTCAAACTTTTTAGGTTTAGTATAGTTTTTGTATACACGACGTTTTTTAAACACGTTTAGGATTCCTTTAGCAATGAATGGAAATACACCTAATAAAGCGAATGATAAAATAAGATCGAGCGATAAAATGCCTGATAAGCTCTCAATTTGCGCAAGTTGCGTACCGGCGTTTACAAATACAAATGTACCCGCCAGCATGCCTATTTGGCTTACCCAGTAAAAGGTCCATGCTTTAATTGCGGTAACACCCATCAATAAGTTAATTAAAAAGAACGGAAATACGGGCACTAATCTAAGCGTAAATAAGTAAAAGCCACCTTCTTTTTCAACGCCTGCGTCAATAGCGCCTAAGCGCTCAGGAAAACGTTGTTTAATTGTATCGCGCAGTAAGTAACGCGATACTAAAAAGGCAAGCGTAGCACCTACCGTAGAGGCAAACGAGGCAACCAATAAGCCTTCAACTAAGCCAAATAATGCACCTGCGGCCAGTGTTAATATTGCCGCCCCCGGTAATGAGAGAGCCGTTACCACTACGTATAATAAAAAGAAGCCACCAAAAACCAATAATGGCGACTGCTCTTTATATTGGCTAAATTGATCCATCGAGCCTTTTAAGCCTTCAAGCGTAAGTAACTGGTGTAAATTAAAGTGAAAGAACAAGCCTATAGCCGCTGCTGCAATCAATACCAAAAATAGTTTTTTAATCATGTTCTCTCAACCGCTCTTAAAAATTATGGGTTAGTGTTAATTTTGCGTTTATTGGCAGTTCAGGGAATGCCAATGTTGCGCCAAAGTAACCCCCTTCAAATACTGGGCGCCAGTTTTTTTGATTAGTGACATTGTTTACATCTAATCGCAACTTAGTCCTAGGCGTAAATGCGTAGCTAGTATTAACGTTTAGCGTGTATTGATCACGAATTTTAACTGTTGCTAAAAAGTCTAATGGGTAACTCTTTGTATATAGACCTGAAAAACCCATTTGCCATTTCGAATTAATTGAATAATTTCCGTTAAAACTGAACGATTGCTCAGGAATGCCCTGAACTTGGCGGTTTGAAGGTGCAAACGCGGTAAAACTTGGTGCGCCAACGCCGGTACCTGCAATAATATCTGGGCGTGAATTGTCAAACGCATCGATTACTTGAGCAGAATCTTGACTGCTTGCAGAATTGTCGTAACGAGCGTCTATGTAGCTGTAACCCGCACTTAGCCAATATGGGTAGGCATCGTAAAATACTTGGCTTTCAAAACCTGTAGTACGAATACCTGTATTGCTGCCGTCGCGATTACGTAAACTACGGCGCTGGCTAAATACCGCGCCATCAGCGTACCAGTCTCTGTCGGTTGGGGCGTACTTTAAGCCAAACTCAACTAAGGTGTTTTCGGTTGCAAAATTTTGTGCGCTAATTGTGTTATCGCCGCCAAGTGATGTACCGCCAGCCATACTGTTTGATGTTGCTTCGTTATAACTTGCTGCACCATAAGTGGTGTAATCACTATTTAATTTGTAATTAAAGCTAACTTGGCCAGAATGCAGTATTTCGTTAATGCTGTCGCTTGCGGCAACTTGACCTTGTGGTGCAATAGGGTCGTTTGCTTCTACATCGTAAAAGTCAACGCGGTAGCCCGCACTGGTATGAAGTTTATCGCCCCAATCTGAATCTTGCTGAATAGCAAGCCCTGTTTGCCATGAACGTGAATCGGTGGTGTCTGATAGGTTAAAGTCGCCGCTGCCATCGTTATCTAAATCGTATTGACCACCAGGCGATACAAATACACCTGGGCTTAGCTCTACTAAACGTGCTTTTTGTGCATCGGTTAAGGGAATGCGGCGGTTTGAAAGTGGGCCAGTTAAATCAATAGGTAAATCGGCCTCGGTAGTAAATTGGCTGTAGCCAAGTACTTTGTTATAGCGTACGTCAAAAGCAAAAATTGTTTGCTGGTCACTGTTCCAGCGGTAAGTAAGCTCAGTACGGTTTTGCGCTGTATCAGCGCCGTCTATAATTTCTACAAAGCTGTTTTGGGCTATTTCTTCACGCTGTAAATGCTGAAAATACGTAATGTTTTTAAGTGAGGCATTAGCACTTAGCTCGCGCTTATAAATGCTGTGAATTAAATAAGTTGTAGCTTCGTTTTGGTTATCAAGGTCGGTAAGTACGGTGCTGCGATCTATTTTTACTTGCCCAGTAGGCGATACAATTGAACCCGCTGCTGGTACGGTACTACCATTGGCTTGCACGCCTTGGCCGGTAATATAAAGGCCATCATCAATTAAGGCTTGGGTAGGGCGGTTAATACCAGCGTTGTCGGTAAATTCAACTTGGTATAGCTCAAAGTTAATATCCCAACTGCTTTTATCATCGGGCAATATGCGTAGTGCTGCAAATAAACTGTCGCTTTTTGTACCTGAGTAATCGTAGTAGCTGCCTTCATCGAGGTGCTCGTAACTTACTCTAAGCCCCACTTTATCTTTTATAATGGGGGCAGTGTAATCTACTTGCGCACTGTATTGATCCCATCGCCCCGCTGAGAGTTTAACTTTACCTTTACTTTCATCTGTAGAGGCAGTCTTTGAGTGTAAATTTACAAAACCACCGTTACGTTGGCTTGAGCCAAATAAAACCGGCGGTGCGCCTTTTACTACATCTATTTGTTCTACAGAATTGAACGATAACGGCACGCCAAAGCCATTATTACCTGCTTGGCGGCGTGTACCATCTTGAAAAAGCTCACCCAGTTGGCCACGAATAGTAGGTAAGCTGGGTGCACCAAAGCCACTTGCAGAGTATGTGTTTGGGCTTACGGCTAGTACGTCTTGTAGGGTAGTAATATTTAGTTGCTCTATTAACTCGCTTGAAATAGGCGTTACTGAGCGTGCTATGTCTTGCAGTGCAAGGTTGTCGCCGAAGGGGCCGTTAATAGTGGCATCTTTTACAGAAAGCCCTTGAGATTTAATCGTTTGGCCTGCTACTTCAATACGTTCAATTGAGTCGGTATTAGCTGCAGATTGTGCCGCATGAGCATAAAAATTAGGTGTGAGTGAAGCGGCTATAAAAAGTGCCAAATATGAATGTTTCAAAAGGGTTCTCATTTTGGTTAGTGTGAATGTGGCAATAAAGACCTGCAGCATTGTGAATAACTTTCAGTAAATATTAATTCTTTTTGTTTTTTAGAATGAAACGTTAAAAGCTTAGCACATTGCTCAAAAGCGTTATTCAGTTTTAGGCACTATGTTTTTGTTTTACAAATACTGTAGTTAGTTATTGCCATAATAGGTCGTAATTTATAAATAGCGGTTTTATACGCAAACAAACCAAAAGCAGGGCACCGAATTTATTAAAAAATTATACATTAAGATGAAATAAAATATGTGTTGAGCGGTCTTGCTAGTTTCAACATTAAATTATTTAGTTTTAAGGAAATTTTATGACTGGTACAACAGGTACTGACTTTCAAAATCGTTTGCAGTGGTCGCTTTTTTCGCTACGCCTAGGCGTATTTATTGTAATGATTATGTGGACGTTTGATAAGTTTGTTAACCCTGGGCATAGCGCTCGAATTTTTGAGCATTTTTATGGTATTAGCGGCTCTACAGATGTGGTTGCTTATGTACTGGGGGCGTTACAGCTTATTTTAGTGTTGGCTTTTTTAGTGGGTATTAAAAAGCGCCTTACTTATGGCGTTATATTTGTAATGCACGGCCTATCAACGCTTTCATCTTATAATCAGTATATTGATGGCTTTAATAACTTATTGTTTTTTACAGCGTGGCCAATGTGGGCAGCGTGTTTTGCACTGTATGTGTTACGCGAGCAAGACGTTAAATTTACCATTAAGTAGCGCTGCAAAAAAAAGGTTATAAGCCATACGGCTTATAACCAATAAGTACACAAGGGAGTGTATGGAAGTCGGTTTAATTAATAACTAATGCATGGCATCGTTATACTGTTTAGCTAGGCTTTCTTTTTGTCCTTCGGTTAGGGCTTTACCCGCTAATTGAAATACTTCATGTTCTTCTTCACTTAAATGATGATGCACTAAATGGTGCAACTTTTTAGCTGCAACTAACCAAGCAGATGAGCTCATTTCGGTGTCTTCAAGTTGTTCTATTAATTCGTCAATTTCATGGTGTTCAGCAACGCTGTGGCGTGCTTTTTCGTGCGTTAAATCGTCAAACATAAGTGGGTTATAAAAATAACGCTCTTCAAATTTTGCGTGATCTTCTAATTCGGTTTTTAGCTCGTCCATTAGCTTGTGGCGCTGCTGCGTATCGCCGTGCGTTTGAATAAGGGCATCTACTAACTCGCGTTGTTTATCGTGGTCGTGACGTAGCGCTTCAAAAATATTCATAACTCTTTCCTTGCTGTAATTACTTTATAAACTTTTAAAAAGCAAGCGCAGTGCCAGATTTTAATATGTTGATATAATTGACTTTAATGTACTTTTGGTTGGTTTGGATGGCGTTGCTCTGTAACTTTTACACATAAACAGCTGCAATTTTTTCAGATTAAAAGAGGTGATTGCTTTTGACGCTACATAAGCTTACATATTTTTACTGGTTGGGTATTTTATTGAGGTGGTAAAGTAGCGCATTATTTGGGTACAAGCTGTACATACTTGCCTTACCTATATTTTTATAAAACTTTAGATATTAGGATAGTTTAAGGATGAACTTAAAAAGCCCCACTACAGCATTATTACTGTGCGCGTTATTAAGTGCATGTAGTACAGCCGAGCATTCCGAAGGACGTGTATGCATACAAGAGGCAGAAATGACTGAGCTAAATGGCGCTAAAACAAGCTCAGAGGTTTTCAATGAATGTGTAAGCACTCAAATAAAAAGGATGCTAAAGGCGACACTTTTTTTGATGAAGTTGGTGTGTTTTTTATTGATCTACTTGTTTTAATAGCCGCCTAAGTAAGCAAACTTACAGCTATAATTTTAAGCACAAGGATGCGTACAATAGGATTGAATATGAAAGCGTTTTTAATTGTATTTTCATTGTGTATATTTTTAACTGGCTGTGCGGCAAAGCCTTATGCGGGCTCTGCAAAATGTATGGAGCAAGCTGATATAGCTTATGAAACCAATATACATAAAAATGAGCCGCTAAATAATGAATGCAAAGCTACAAAAGTAAATACGCCTAATAAAGAGTTTGAGAATCATAGTATTGTTGATAGAAGTCTTTTACAGCTAATTGTTAGTTTTTTAAACGGTATATTTAGATAATTAAAATACAATTAAATAAGGTATGTATGCAGGAAGAACTAAAAGCAAAAATTATAGCTGTATGCGATAAAAAAATAGCAGCCAAAGGCGAAAACGTAGGCCTTTCTTTTTACGCTTTTTTTGCAAATAAAAACGACAATCCAGAGCTGCTGATGCAAGCCGCTACGTGGTGGATACACACCCATAAGTTAGATCACTTTGAAAAAGCGATAAAAATAAAACAAATGATTATTGAAGGTGACTAATAACGTATATTTACGCGATTGCTATTTGGTTTCTGCCATTTTCTTTTGCTTTATAAAGTTGTTGGTCTGCACGTTTAATTAGCTCGCTGAGTGAGTCGCTTTTAGCATCACTTATTGCCACGCCAGCACTAAAGGTAACGTGTGTTTTACTTGGCAATGCCTCAATATGACTGCAGTACTGCGCTAACTTATTTTCAAGATTTTCAAAAAAGTTGTTTATTTTATCGCGATTTTGCGTTTTTAAAACAAATAGCCACTCTTCGCCGCCATAGCGCCCAAACTTATCGTTAGTACTTAGTGTGTCTTTTGCTGCTTGAGCAAATTTTATAAGTACTAAATCTCCTATATCGTGGCCAAATTTGTCGTTAATAGCTTTAAAGTAATCTAAATCAACGATGACTATTGCTAGGCTCTGCTGGGATAAACACTCATTTGCTTTTTGCAAAATGCCACGCCGATTTAAGCTGTTAGTTAGGTAGTCGGTTAATGCTATAGCATGGTATTTTTTACGTTGGCGCATTTGGCGGTAAAATAAAAATAGCGACACGATGACTAAAATAAAGGCAATTGAGGCACTTAAGCGCCAAATTATTTTTTGCTGGTGTTCTTCTGTTGCCTGCAGTTTGTTTATGTCTTTTTCGTATTCTAGCTGTAAAATTTTGTCTTCTTTTTCTTTTACTTCAAATTTTACTTGCAAGGTTTTTATATTGGTTTCGCTGGTGGCTTCGTAGTGTTTTATTGTATAAGCCAGCTCATCTTCAATTGCTTTAAATGCATCTTCGGTGAAGTTAAGCTGGCGCTTTAATTTATAGCGTTTGCTTAAAAAATCAGCCTTATAAATGCTGCGGCTAAATTTATCTAGGTTTAAAAATACTTCGTCGTTTACTTGGTTGGCTTTATTTAATAAATTTTGTTTTGTGTAGATGTCTGATAATAAAATCATTGATGCTAAATGCATGTCGTTAATGCCGGCAGAGCTTGCAAGTGCAATGTTTTTGTTTGTAAGCATTAAAGCCGTATCGTAATTACCCTGCAGGTATTGAATATTTGCAATAGAATATTGAGCGAAGGCTAAACCTTTTTTCATATTAACTTTGCTAAAATAAGCCAGCGCTTTATTTAAGTATACAAGCGCGTTTTTAGGCTGACCGACCTCAAGTAATACGTTTCCTAAACTCCAATAAGCTTTAGCGGTAAATAGGCCGTCGCTTGTTTGCTCGTAGGCATCTACCGCTTTTTGGGCGTAATAAATGGCTTTTTCTTTATCATCTTTGTAGAGGTAGTTGTAAGCGTCGGCAATTTTTCTAAAAAAGTAGCCCTGCGAGGCTATGTCTTCTTCTTTTATGGCAAGCTCTAAACCTGTTAACGCCGCACTTAGCGTTTTTTTAAGTTCGTCGGTTTCGGTGTAGTAATAGGCTATAGCCCGAAAAACAATGATTTGTTCGTTAGGAGAAAGCTGTTTTACCTGCGTTTGCAGTTGATTAGCAAGCGATTGCGCATTACTTAACTCTTTGTTAATTGCGAAAAGCTTAAGCTGAGCCTCTAAAAATAGTAAGTGACTGTTTTTATATGTTACAAGCTCAGTACTCTTTAAATACATTAGCAAATGGGTACCTAGCGCGGTGTATTGTTCTTGTCGAAAAAGTAGCTCTGAATATAAGGCAGCCGCTTCAAGGTGCAACTGTTTATGCTTTGTATGTTTAGTGACATTATAAGCGTGGGTTAGTTGTTTTTGGTGTAAAAGGTAATCTAGCTTGTTGGCTTTAATATCACTAAGCAGGCTTTGGATTGATTTTATATCAGATGAAGTTAGTGAAGAGCTATTGGCAAATGTAGCACTACTTGGTAGTAAAAATAACAGGAGCACAAAAAAGCGAAACCACACTATATTGATTTTTATTATTATATTGTTCGTCATTTATTTTTTTACTGAATCAACACCCAAAACGATATAACTAACTATAGCATTGCTTGTGAATAACAAGTTAATGCTTTATTGGGAATACACCACCACATCCCTTTAAAAACTCCACTTTCTAGTAAATAAGTATGAAAAGCATTATTAAAATAATGATGACACCCATTTAAAACATAACTATGACACCCATCAAAACACAAATAATAAAAAATGAAATAATCATGACACCCATTTAAAACATAACTTTGACACCCATCAAAATAGTTGTATAAAACACAAGCTAGGACTACGCTTTAGCTCAAATAATAAACAGGGTTGTGTTATGGCTATTGCTCGAAAGCGCCAAATAAGTTTGGCAGATACAAAATATTATCACTGTATTTCACGTTGTGTTCGCCGGGCATATTTGTGTGGTGAAGACCCTTTTACAGGACAAAATTACGCGCATAGAAGAGGGTGGGTAGAGGATAAGCTTATCAGCCTTGCAAAGGTATTTTGTATAGATGTTTGTGCATACGCAGTTATGAGTAATCATACACATATTGTGTTGTATGTAGATGATAAAAAAGCTAATAGGTTAAACGACAAAGCAATAGCAATTCGTTGGCACAAGCTTTTTAAAGGCACCGCTATCACGCATAAATTTATACGCGGTGAGAAGTTATCGGCTACCGAACATTGGTTTTTAAACGAGAGCCTAGAGCTGTATCGAGAACGCTTAAGTAGTATTAGCTGGTTTATGCGAGCATTGAACGAAAATATTGCGAGGCGAGCTAACAAAGAAGATGGCTGCACAGGGCGATTTTGGGAAGGACGATTTAAATCTCAAGCGTTACTAGATGAAGCTGCTTTGTTGGCGTGCATGGCATATGTAGATTTAAATCCAATACGCGCCAAAGCGGCTGAAACACCTGAGGATTCGCACTTTACGAGCGTAAAACAACGCATAAAATCAATTGCACTTAAAAGCAACCAGGCGTTAAAAGTTAAGCAGCCAAAACAGTTATTACGCTTTGCAGGAAAGTCTAAAAAATACATGCCAAAAGGTTTACCATTCGAATTAAAAACGTATTTAGAGTTAGTTGAATTAACAGGTCGATGTATTCGCGCTGATAAAATAGGCTTTATTGCGCATTCAACACCTGAATTATTGATACGTTTGAGTATAGCGCCAAAGAACTGGTTAAAACTTACAACCGAATTTGGCAATGTTTTTCATGGAGCAGTGGGGCGTGTAAGTTCATTAGATAGTTATTGTAAACATCAAGCTATTAAGCGAAGGCCTAGCTATTCAAATAGTAAAAAATTATTAGCCTAATAAAATCCATTAAATAAATAGTATGTCACTTAGCTTTGCTGAGCTTTTATTGTGCCTGAAGTTTCTTATTGGCCATAAGATTATTATAAAAAGCTTAAGTATATAAACTTAAACATCTCCATTACCACTCAACATCTCAAATCAACATATAAATCCAACCAAATATTTCTTACTACATTGTTAATTTATAAATAATTAGATTGGGTGTCATAGTTATGGCTTTATTATGACTAAGAAAGATTAAAGGGATGCCATATCTTTAAATATCCTCATATATTTTGGACTCTAGGGCTTTCCTAGCCTGTTAATTTATAATGGGTGTCAAAGTTATTATTTTGTATAAATCTGTATTGGTTGACATGTAGAATGAATGCTCTACCATATTAGGTAGAGCATTCATTCTACATGGGTTAAACACTTTGCTAAAACAAGATATAGCTGCTGCACTTGAGGTGGCCTTTAGTCAACATGGCTTTGCTGAGCCTAGTGTGGCTAAGCTGCAAAAACTCAGTGGCGTTAGTTTGCGCACCCTTTATAAATATTACCCGTCAAAGCAGGCAATGATCATTGCTGCGCTTGAGTACCGCCATAATCGCTATATTAATTTTTTACTTAAAGATGCACCTGCTCCGGGAGTTGAGGCGGTTTTGCACATGTTTGATCAACTAAAAGCGTGGATGGTGCAATTTGCGCCTAATGGCTGTTTATCTATTAATGCGTTGTCGGCGTTTCCTGAAGATGAAGCTATTAGCCTTGCGGTGCAAACGCATAAAAATGACGTAAAAAAACTGCTAGGTGAGCAAGGTTTAAATTCATCGTTGGCTAGTAGCTTGTTTTTGCTGCACGAGGGAGTGTCGAGTGCATGGCCAGTTATGGGCGATGAGGCGGTTACATCAGCAAAAAACAGTATTCTTAAATTAATATAATGGAGCAACCAATGGCAAATTTACCTAGCACAATGCACGCTGTACAGCTTACCGAGCATGGCGATTTTGATGTATTAAAGTATGCAACTAACTTACCGTTGCCAGGGCTTGCACAAACAGATGTACTTATAAAAGTCATGGCTGCAGGTGTTAATAACACAGATCTTAATACCCGCACGGCGTGGTACGCTAAAAAACAAAGCAGTAAAGACGATGCAAGTTGGTCTGGTGATGCGTTTGTTTTTCCTCGTATTCAAGGGGCAGATGTGTGCGGCGTAATTGTGGCTGTTGGTAAAAACGTAGATCAAAGCCGTATTGGTGAGCGCGTTATTGTTGAGCCATGTTTAATTAAAGCTAATGGCGAAACGCTTAAATCGCCATGGTATTTTGGCTCTGAGTGTGATGGTGGCTTTTCACAGTTTACCCGCGTTGACTCTATTCACGCTTATAAAATCAATAGTAACTATAGTGATGAAGAGCTGGCCTCTTTTCCGTGCTCATATTCTACGGCCGAAAACATGCTGTTTCGCTCAAACCCACAGCAAGGGCAAACTGTTTTAATTACAGGGGCTTCTGGTGGTGTTGGCTCAGCGGCAGTGCAATTAGCTAAAGCACGTGGCGCTTTTGTTATTGCCATTACGAGTAAAAGTAAGGCGCAGCAGCTTGAAGAGTTAGGTGCCGATAAAGTTATATTTCGTGAAGATGATTTAATTCAAGTCTTAGGTAAAAACAGTGTGGATGTAGTCATTGACCTTGTTGCCGGCGAGCAATGGCCTGCACTGCTGGAGGTATTAAAACCAAAGGGGCGTTATGCGGTGTCGGGCGCTATTGGCGGGGCATTAGTCGAGCTTGATATACGTACTTTGTACTTAAAAGATTTAACTTTTTTTGGCTGTACAGTTATAGAGCCTGAGGTATTTAAAAGCTTAGTTAACTTTATTGAACAAGAAAAAATAAAGCCTATTGTGGCGCAAACATTCCCATTGAGCGAAATTGTTACAGCGCAAAAAGTGTTTGCACAAAAACAACACGTAGGAAAAATTGTACTCACTATCCCCCATAGCGAATAGCGCGTTAAACAACAAAGCCCGTTACAAAGTAAGCGGGCTTTTAAATGGTAACAAGCTTATAAGCTTTTTTTAGGCGGTAAAGCCACGTTTGCAAATATTAGCCCTGCTACAAGCGACATAAATATTAAAAACGTTTGCTGGCCTATATGCTCGGCGTAAACAAAGTCTTGGCCTTCAATAAGCGAGTTTAAGCCAATATACGTTTTACTGCCGGGTACCAGTACAATTAAGCCTTGCATGGCAACAATGGAAGCTGGCGCATTTGCAACGCGGTTAAATAAGTTACTAAACACTCCAACCGAAAGCGCACCAACAAACGTGCCTAACGTGTAGTCAAGGTACATAGCCGAACCAATACTTGTGCCATAGGCTATAAAACCTGATGCGATAGACCATCCAGCATGTTTAAGTTTGGTTCTAAATATCACTATTAAGCTGCTACAAAGTAAAAATATAGCCAGCCACGCAGTCCAGCGCGGTAGTGGGTCGGGCTGTACAAAATCGGTTTGGCCAAATATGGCAAAGCCAATGCCTATGCCAATAAAGGCGCCAAAGTACAGTTTAAATAACAGCATAAACGAGTCCATAACCCGCGCCGTACCCGAAACCAAATGCCTAGCGGCAAGCTCTGCTAAACCAAGCGCTAGCGCTAAACCAGGTATAAATACAATAATGGCAGAAAGCACCACTAACCGTATATTTATATCGGGCGAAATATACACACTTATTGCACAAGCCAGCACTGCCGATACTATAGCAACAAGGGGCTCAAGCATATGAGCAACCCGTTTTGAGCGCCCCGACCACAGTACAAACACATACACCACTAAAGTAAGCAACGCAGACCAAATAACGTCTGTCCAGCTGGTACCCATTAGCATGGCAAATGCACCCCCCGATGTTGCAAAAGCAATACCGGTAACAAATTTATTGTACGGGTTTGGCATGTCGTAAATGGCATCAAGCTGAGCATCAACCTCTTGTAGGGTGAGCTTGTCGTCGAGCATTTGATTAACTAAGTCGTCGGTGTCGGCAAGTGAGCCTAAGTCGTGATCGCCTGGGTCTACGCGTGCCACGTGGGTGTATTCGTCTTCGTGGCCATCAGTCCAAATTACAAACGTTACCGAAGTTGGCGACATAACAAAAGACGATTTAAGTCCTAAGTAAGTGGCCACTTCCATTAAGTGTGCTTCTAGGCGGTACGCTGGGGTGCCGTACTTATGAAGCATTTTACCTAATTTAACGATAAATTTGCGTTTTTCAGTAAAGGTTGCAGTTTTCAAATCTTGTATGGACCAGTGTGTAAATAAATTAGCTAAAAGTATAGGCTAAAACGCCCATTTGTAATGGGCGCGATTTTAAACACAAATTTGTAGGAGTCTAGTCATTTTTAATCTAATTTTTTATTTTTTTCAGCAATCCATTGCGCCATATATTGCGTACTGCGCATAGTATGGTGTTTTAACATTTGTCCGGTGAAGTTTTTTTCCCTATGCGCTTTTAAATCGTTGCTTATAGAGTCAATTTTATTAATTAACGCCGCGCTTAATTTTACTTTGTCGTACAAGGTATTAAGTAGCGAATTACCAGCTTGTTGCGCGTGTTCAAAACCGGTTTGATTGGTGTAAAGCTCAACGGCTGCATTTGCAAAATCGTCGGTATTATTAGCCACTTTACCAGGCCATGGTAGTTCGTTGTGCATGCCCTCACTGCCTATGTCGGTAGTTACACTGGGGGTTTGCATTATCATGGCTTCTAGCAGCTTGCCTTTTATACCTGCGCCAAAACGAAGTGGGGCTAAACATACGCGTGCGCTTTGCATTACCTCATAGGCATTGTCGGCCCAGCCTTTTATTAAAAAACCGGTTTTAGGGTTATTAAGTGCTGTTGCTTTTGGTGGCGGGTAAGAGCCATAAATATGCAGTTCTGCTTTTGGTAATTCCTTGCGAATAAGCGGCCATATTTTTTGTAAGTACAGCACGGCATCCCAGTTGGGGGCGTGTCTAAAGTTACCTATGGTCATAAAGTGCTCACGTTGTTCAAACGATTTAGTTTGCGCAGGTAAAGCGGTTAAATCGACCATAAAAGGGAGATGATGTAATAAACTGGCTTCTACGTTAAATACACTACTAAGTAATTGTATTTCAAAGCTTGAAATAATTAAGCTTAGGTCGCAGCGCAATATTGCGGCTATTTCGCGTTTTGCTATGTCTGAATGTAAATCGCTGGTGGTAAATTCTCGCTCGCCTTTGTGCGCTTCGTGGCGCGCATTACGTAGGCATTGTAAATCTTCGGTATCGAGTATTTTAATGGCATTAGGGCAATGTTTATCTACACGCCAGCCAAATTGCTCTTCCATCATAAAGCGGTCAAACATCACTATGTCTGGGTTGTACGCTTTAACGTACTCATCAAAACTTTCGCAGTTTAGGGCAATGCTTTGACTGGTAATACCAAAGTGATCTAGGTTTACCATGTGCTCGGTGCGTTGTGCTGGGGTGGCAAATTCTACTTGCCAATTTTGCGTTTTAAACGCATTTAATAACGACATCATGTGCGTTCCCGCAGCAGACGAATTTGGTTCTGGCCATACGTAACCAATTACCAGCACTTTTTTCATTACGGTGTTTCTCTAATTTGTAGGTTTACATTTACCAGTGTTTTTACTGGTGCAGTGTTTGTTTGAAGTTGTTCTTGCAGCACTAAAATACTGCGCTTAGCAAGCTCTTGCGTGTTTATATTGGCGCAAGTAAAGCGAGGTTGCATTTCGGTAATATCAGGAATATGTAAGCAGCTTACTATATTGTTTTTTAAATGCGGGGCGGCGGCTAAAACGCCATGCGCAATTATATTATTAGCGCATACAACCGCGTCAATACTCGGATTATTAAGTAATGTATTACTAAATATTTGCTTAGCATGTAATGGGGTGCTTTTTGTGCACGTAATAGCTGGCTCAGGGGTTATATTGTGTTTTTTACACGCGCTATTAAAGCCACTTAATAAACCTTGTGCAGATAAGCTTTCATCACCCATAAACAGTATGTTTTTAGGCGAATCATTAATTAGCTGCAATGTTACTACATGGCTTGCTTTAGTGTAGTCGGGTAAAACACACGGGGCTGAGCTGTAAGGTACTTCGTGCATTAGGCTAATAACATGGTAGGCAGCAGCAAGGTTGTCGAGCCACTGCGCACAGGTACTAGCCACAGGGCAAATTATAAATGCAGCCACTTTGTATTCTTTTAAATTATTTATTAGCTGCGTTTGGCGCTCTACGCTGTTGTTACTACTAACAATAATGGCCTGAAAAAAAGCTTCGCTTAAAGCCTGCTCTATATTTTTAGCAAGCAATGCCATAAGCGGGTTTGTTAAATCGTCAATCACTACAACCACTAAATTAGAGCGCCCAGAGCGCATAGCTGCTGCATCGCGATTATACACATAGCCTAGCTCATCTATGGCTTGTAACACTTTTTGTTTGCTTTTATCGGCTACTTTATTGCTGTGTGTAAGCACCAATGATACGGTCGATTTAGACACCCCCGCACGGTGAGCAACATCAAAAATAGTGACCGATTTAGCTTTGTTAGGCATGGTATTTTAAGCGCGCAGTAGTGAGTAAATAGCTGCGTAGTGTAGCGTATATAATGCGTTTAAGTCATCTTTTAGCCCTGTAATTTAAAGCTTAATACTTTATGAACAGAGCAAAACATGTTTATATACCTTTTATAATCTTAAAAATAACAAAAGGATAAAAACATGAACGCATTTAGGCTGTTAGTTGCCTTTATTTGTTGTGTTGTAATAATGCCAAACAGCTATGCTGAGCAAGGTTATCAAACACCTTCGCCTGAGCTAGCCGCTGTGGTAGATGCCAAATTAGCACCCACTAGTTTTTTATCGAGCGATGGCCAATGGCTTGCTTTATTTGAGCGTAAGCGCGTAGAGACGCTTGACGAGCTTGCTAAAGATGAGCTCAAACTTGCGGGTATAAAGCTTAACCCTGCTAACTTTTCGCGTTCGCGTGTTAGCGCTAAATACAGCGCGCTTGAGCTTAAGCATGTGCAAAGCGGCACCGTTATTAATATTAATAATTTACCAAACGGTATTATTCGCTCGCCTAAATGGTCATCTAACAGTAAATATTTAGCATTTGTTGTAGAGCAACAAAACCAAGCAAATTTATGGCTTTACAGTGTAGAGACAAAGCAAGCAAAAATGCTCTCAAGCGCAGCGCTTAACTCAGTTATTACCGCTACGCCTTACCAATGGCTGCCCGATAGCAGCGCACTGGTTGCAAATTTAGCGGTTAATATAGGTAAACCCGCGTTAAAAAACAGCAGTCAAAATGTAGTGCCTGTTATACAGCAAAGCACAGGCGAAAAAGCCCCAGCGCGTACTTATCAAAACTTATTAACCAGCCCGTTTGACGAAGCACAGTTTAAATTTTACGGCCAAGGGCAATTAGCTTACGTAATGCTTGATGGCAATACACAAGCCATTGGCAGCCCTGCATTATTTAAATCGTTTTCGGTATCGCCAGATTCAACCAATATATTAGTTGCTGCGATAAACGAGCCGTTTTCGTATCAAGTACCGTACAGCCGTTTTGCCAGCACTTGGCAAATATGGGGAATGCGCGGTTACGCATTAGCCGAACTTGTAAAACAACCGCTTGCCGATAACATTCCACAAGGCTATGACAGTGTTCGCACCGGCCGCCGCGATTTTGAATGGCGCGCGGATCAAGGCGCAGAAGTTATTTGGGCCGAAGCGCAAGATGGCGGCGACATGAAAACCGATGTTAAGCACCATGATTATATTTACAGCCTACGCGCGCCGTTTAAACGCGAGCCAAAACTGTTTGCTAAAGTAGAGCGCCGCTATGCAGGTATAGTTTGGGGTAATCAAAATATTGCCATGCTTAGCGACTGGCGCTTTAGCGACCGCCAAGTGCGTACGTATGTTATTCAGCCACGCAATGCAGATAAAAACCGTGTGCTTTTTTCTGAGCGAAGCTATAACGATGCGTATAAAAACCCAGGTAGCTTTATATACGAGCGTAACGATTTAGGCGCCAACGTTATTAAAATTGTTGGCGGGCGTTATATGTATCTGCGCGGTAACGGCGCGTCTGAGCAAGGTAATATTCCGTTTTTAGACCAGTACGATGTAAAAACGAATAGCAGCAAGCGTTTATGGCAATCACAAGCGCCATACTACGAGCGTGTTCGTGCACTGCTTGACGACGAAGGCGAGCGCTTTATAACTGTGCGAGAATCTAAAACCGAGCAACCTAACTTTTTTATTCGTGATTTAGATAACGATACTCTTACGCAGCTTACTAATTTTGCTCATCCGTACCCTGCATTTAAAGGGGTTACAAAAGAGCAATTACGTTATAAACGCGATGACGGGGTTGAGCTTTCGGGCACGCTTTATTTACCACCAGGTTACGATGTAACCCAAGGCCCGTTACCCGTACTTATGTGGGCGTACCCACTTGAATATAAAGATAAAGCCGTAGCATCACAAGTGCGCGAATCACCATACGAATTTACTTACATTGGTTATTGGGGCCCTATGCCTTACCTTGCTAAAGGTATTGCCGTATTTGACGACCCTAAAATGCCTATTGTAGGCATTGATGGCAGTGAGCCAAACGATAATTTTAGAAAGCAGCTAGTTTCAAGTGCACAAGCTGCGGTTGATGTGCTGGTTAAAAAAGGCATTGCCGATAAAAACAACATTGCTATAGCAGGGCACTCGTACGGTGCATTTATGGTGGCAAACCTATTAGCGCATAGCGATTTATTTAAAACCGGTATTGCTCGCAGTGGTGCTTACAACCGTACCTTAACGCCGTTTGGTTTTCAGGGTGAAGAGCGTGATTTTTGGCAAGCACAAAGTGTGTACGCTAACATGTCGCCGTTTTTCCATGCTGAAAAAATTAACGAGCCAATGCTAATGATCCACGGTCAAGAAGATCCTAATTCTGGAACTTTCCCAATGCAAAGTGAGCGCATGTACGCCGCCCTAAAAGGCTTAGGTAAAGACGCTCGCTTAGTTATGCTTCCTTACGAAGCCCACGGTTACCGCGCTCGTAAAAGCTTATTACACGTACTGTGGGAACAAGAGCAATGGCTAGATAAGTATTTATTGAGTGATACCGCAAAGCCAGTAGAGGTCATTACTCAGCCAGTGGCAAGTACTGAACAATAGTAGATAATAGGTAACCAATAGCGCGGCTACTTTAGCCGCGTTTTTTGCTTTTAATATAGAGAGAAAAAATGATTGATGTTGCAGCGCTTGCCGTTTTTATTCCTACCTTCTTTTTTGTATCTATTACACCGGGTATGTGTATGACCCTCGCCATGACATTAGGTATGAGCATAGGTGTAAGGCGCACATTATGGATGATGATAGGTGAGCTGTTAGGGGTCGCAAGTGTTGCTATTGCTGCGGTATTAGGTGTTGCAAGCGTAATGCTAAATTACCCTAATGCGTTCGATATTTTAAAATGGGTAGGCGGTGCATACTTAATTTATATAGGTATAAATATGTGGCGCGCAAAAAGTAAAATGTCGATTGATACACATAGCCCAAGTGATGTAAGCCGCCAGTCGCTATTTACGCAAGGCTTTGTGACTGCCATTGCTAACCCAAAGGGCTGGGCGTTTATGATCTCTTTACTACCGCCATTTATTAGCGTTGAACACGCACTCGCCCCGCAACTGTTAGTGCTTGTTTTAGTTATTATGATAAGCGAATTTACCTGCATGTTAGCGTACGCCACAGGCGGTAAAAGCCTACGTTTATTTTTAAGCCGTGGCGATAATATAAAATGGATGAACCGAATTGCAGGCAGCCTTATGGTGCTAGTAGGCATATGGCTGGCATTAGGGTAATTAAATAACAGTTGATATTGTCAATTAACTTGCTATAGTTGACTTTGTCATCTATTTTAAGAGAAATACCTGTTTAATGAATACGCCTGCTTTAGTAAATTCTGCGCTCGTAGAGCCTAAAAAAACACCGAACATTTATAAAATAATGGCGATGGTAAGTATTATTGTTTTTGTAGGCGGCAGCTTAACAGGCATTATGACTTACACAAATGTAGGAATAACTGAGCATTTTTATATAGATTGGTTTACCTCGTTTTTAAGTGCGGTGTTGGTTATGGCTCCTGTGGGGTTAGCAATGACAGCCCTTATGAATACCTTGGTGGCTAAGTTATTACCAAAAGCAAGTGAGCTAAAACGCAATTTAGTGATTAGTGTTTTTATGGCGCTTACCATGGAGTCGCTAATGGCGTTTGTAACCGCTACTAACAATATAGGTTTTGCCAATATGCGCTTATTTTATACCGCGTGGGTAGAGGGGCTATTAGCCGCGCTACCCATTGGTTTAACATTAATACTTGTTATGTCGGTTACTGTAAAACCTAAATTAGAGCGATTTTTAAAAAGCTAAATTGCGCTTTTTAAAAACGTTGACGTGCGGCTATGCTTAGATTGAGCCACATCTTCAGGTTTACCTTGAGCAACAATTAAGCCACCTTCGTCCCCGGCTCCTGGGCCAATATCAATAACCCAATCGCTGTTACTGGCTACTTGCATATCGTGCTCAACCATAATAACGGTGTTGCCCGCATCAACTAAGCCATTTAACTGCGTCATCAACATGGCTACATCTTTTGGGTGTAGGCCGGTGGTTGGTTCATCTAAAATATACAGCGTATCGCCGCGCTGCGCACGTTGCAGCTCTGTGGCAAGCTTTATGCGCTGGGCCTCTCCGCCCGAAAGCTCAGTAGCAGGTTGCCCTAAACGTAAATAGCCAAGGCCTACTTGTAAGAGCGCATTTAGCGCACGTAAAATAGCGGGTTCATCGGCAAAAAATGTATGCGCTGACTCCACCGTTAAATTAAGCACATCGGCAATGGTTTTATCTTTGTAGGTAATGTCGAGTGTTTTTTGGTTGTAGCGCTTGGCGTTACACACAGGGCAAGGCGAATACACGCTAGGTAAAAATAACAGCTCCACGCTTACAAAGCCTACGCCTTCGCAGTTGTCGCAACGGCCTTTTTTCACATTAAACGAAAAACGACCTGCATCGTATTTACGCGCTTTTGCCTCTTTGGTATTGGCAAACAATTTACGTACGTGATCGAACAAACCAGTGTAAGTAGCAAGGTTTGAGCGAGGCGTGCGGCCAATGGCTTTTTGATCAACCGTTATTAGGCGCTTTATATGCTCAAGGCCCTCGGTAATTTTGCCATGGGTTGGTGTTTGGAGTTCTTGATCAAGCAAGTCGGCTTCATCGGTAGGCATTGGCGGCGGCGTTTTTTGTCCTAAAGCATCTTGAATAAGCTCGACTAAGGCTTGGCTTACTAAGCTTGATTTACCTGAGCCAGAAACCCCCGTAACACTTGTAATAACCCCAAGCGGAAATTCGGCACTGATGTTGTGTAAATTGTTACGCTCAATACCACTTAGCTTAAGCCAGGCTGATGGCGTACGTTGAGTTTGATGATTTGGCTTTGCGTTATTGTTATGCTTAAAAAGATGCCGACTTGTATGTGAGTTGCTCACTTGCTCTAAGCCTTCAACTGGGCCGCTGTAAACAATATTACCGCCATGCGAACCCGCATTTGGCCCTACATCAACCACCCAATCGGCGTGGCGAATTACACTTGTATCGTGCTCCACCACAAATACTGAGTTACCAGCCGCTATTAGCTCATCTAGGGCGCTTAAAAGTGCTTGCGTATCGGCTGGGTGTAAACCTGCCGAAGGTTCATCTAGCACATACACAACACCAAATAATTTTGAGCGAATTTGCGTTGCAAGCCGCAAGCGTTGTAATTCCCCAGCTGATAACGATGGCGTAGTACGCTCAAGCGATAAATACCCTAAACCAAGTTTAGTGAGTGCTTCTACGCGTTTAATAATGTCGCTTGTGATGCGCTTTGCCACAATGGCTTTTTCGGGGTTGGCTGCGTTACTTTTAGCGGGGTTATTGGCAGCAATGCTGAGTTTTTCTGCCAGCTCGCCAAGTGTTAACTGCGAAATTTCGCCTATATCAAGCCCTGCTACCTTAACCGATAACGACTCTTTTTTAAGTTTTTTGCCTTCGCACTGCGGGCATTGTGATATTTGCATATACTGCGATACGCGCTTTTTAGTGCGCGGACTTTGAGTGCTGGCAAATGATTGTAAAACAAAGCGTTTAGCACTTATAAAGGTACCCATGTAGCTGGGGCTTTCTTCATTTTTAATAGCTGCTTGGGTTTGCTCAAGCGTGTATTCGGGAAACACGGGCACTGTGGGTGTATCATCGGTAAACAAAATCCAATCACGGGCTTTTTTAGGCAGGGTATTCCACGGTTTATTAATATCGTAACCTAGCGAGGTAAGAATGCGGCTTAGGTTTTTACCTTGCCAAGCCGGCGGCCACGCTGCAATGGCGCGCTCTTTAATTGATTTAGTCGGGTCGGGCACTAACAGCTCTTCGGTTACGTTAAATACGCGGCCAATACCATGGCACTCTGGGCAGGCACCTTGTGGCGTGTTAGGCGAAAACGCATCGGCATACAGTATACCTTGCCCTTTGGGGTATTCGCCTGCGCGTGAGTAAAGCATTCGCAGCGCGTTAGAAATAGTGGTTACGCTACCCACCGATGAACGTACCGAGGGTGCGCCACGCTGTTGTTGTAGTGCTACTGCGGGTGGCAGCCCTTCAATCGAATCTACATCGGGCTCATCTACTTGGTCTATTAATCTGCGCGCATAAGGCGATACCGAATCAAGATAACGATGCTGTGATTCGGCAAATAATGTTCCAAAGGCGAGCGATGATTTACCCGAGCCCGATATACCAGTAAAAACAACAAGTGAATTACGGGGCAAGTTTACATCCACATTTTTTAAGTTATGAACACGCGCGCCTCGTACTTGAATGCTGTGCTCAGGGTTTAATAAAGCCGATTGCGCTTTACTAACCTCATGTGAATTTTTAGGTGTGGTTGCCATGTAATTTACTCCTGTTTAATAACCATGTGTTTATTAACGTGCCGCAAAGTATTAATACTAATGGGGTGTCACTGAATGAGCGCTTAGTTAGTTTACTGAGCGTTTAATAGAGTGTTTACATAATAGGTAAAAACTGCGAGTATAAATTTCAATCAAGCATTCAAGCATCTAAATTTAAAAGGACGTTTAATTGTGGCAAAAATTGTAGTTAGCTTTTTATTTTTATTGGTACTTTGCGCCAATGTGTGTGCAGCGCAAAATAATGTACTAAACGTTGACCGAGCCATACCAAATAGCATGCACTTGTCGTTTCCAAACGATAATAATATAACGCCTAAAAAGTCTGACTTTTCTATCGCAAACTATGTACTTATGAGCAACGAAATAGGAGAGCGTTGGGCGGTTATTACCCTTACTAATTTAGCCTCTGGTAAGCGTGAACTTAATCAAGAACACGTATTAGCGCTGTTTGCAGATGGCAGCAGGCTAACACCAAGTGAATTTAAATTAGGCTTTAAAGGCAATCAAACACAGTCGGTAACGGTATCGTTTGCTGAGCATACGTTTCCTATTTTAAGTGTGTATACCAGTAATGATCAGTAACATATTTTAAAATAAGTTAAATATGTAGCAGTTGCTTTAGTTTATCGGCACCGGCTCTGCTGGTGCTTAGCTCAGATTTAATATCATCATTTACAATCACCATCAATTTGCCATTAAACCAACGCTGTATTTCTTTAATGTGGTCAACGTTAACCAAATAACTTCGATGAATTCGTACAAAATTATGTTCTGCTAAAGCAAGTTCGAGCTGATCGAGTGTATCGCTTAAGTGATGAAATGTATCGCCATTCCACGCCAAACTATTGCCTTGCTCCGATTTAATAAATTTAATGTCACTTGGGGAGAGTAATAATATCCGCTCACCGTTTTTACTAATGAGCTTATTTATAGTGTTTTTGGTTAATGTAAACGTTTGCTCGTTGGGTTCGTGATTGACTAGCGTATGTGCACGTTGTTGCTCTAGTTGCTGCTGCGCTTTAGCGAGAGCTTTTTTTAGCCTAGCAATAGGAAAAGGTTTGAGTAAGTAGTCAGTTGAGGCGTGCTCAAAAGCTTCAATTGCAAATTGGTCATACGCGGTTGTATAAATAATAATGGGCTGGTAGTTAAGTAAATCAATAAGCTCTAAGCCATTAATTTCAGGCATTTGTATATCAAGTAATACCACATCCGGAGTTAGCTCATTAATTAATGATATGGCCTCTTTGCCATTTGTGGCCATACCCACTACTTCAACATGCTCCATTAAACTCAATTGATGGCTTAATTTTTCGCGAGCGGGAAGCTCGTCATCGGCAAATAATACGCGCATTTTAGTTACTGTATTTGGCTGGTTTTTGCTGCTCATAGTGTTAGCTCCAACGTAACCACTGCACCATTATTATTGCTCAGTAGTACCTTACTTTTACCAAGTTGCTTAACGCGTTTTAGTATGTTTTTCATTCCTACACCACTGCCATGGCCGTGTTTTATTACCTCGCTCGAAAAACCCTTACCGTTATCGCTAATTTGTATTTTAACGCCGTTAGGTAGCTCACTAAGCGTTATATTAAGTATTAACGACGTTTGTTTGGCGTTATGTTTAATGGCGTTTTCAATAATTGGTTGAATAAGTAGCGGGGGCAGCGATATGTTTTTAAGCGTATTGGGAATGTGGTAATTAACTTTGAGTTTATCGCCAAAGCGGGCTTTTTCAATATTTAGGTACTTTTCTATTATTGTAAGCTCTTGCTGTAAAGGTATTTGTTGTTGCTCTGCCGTGTCGAGGGAGTACCTTAAAATATCAGCCAGTTCATGCAGTACTTCATCGGCTAAATCAGGGTTTGTATGAATATAAGCCGAAATTGTATTTAAGCTATTAAACATAAAATGTGGGTTTAGTTGGTAGCGCAATGTAGCAAGTTGGGCTTGTTTAAGCGCGTGTTTTTCGGCTGTTGCGCGTTTTTTGTTTTCAATAAAAATACTGGTAAAGTAAATACACGAGCCCCAAAGTAAGCCGTTAAAAACAACAAACACCCCCATCGATTTGTGCCCATCAAAAAGCTGTGTGAGTACTGTATCGGTAAGCACATTACCAAGTGCCATAAATACAACGGCAATTAACCATTCAAACGCTATTTTGTTAATGTGTTTATTGCGCAGATAAAAAATAACCGCTGCCGCACTCCAAACAGGAACCCAGTAAAAAGTAACAAACCACACGGTAGCAGCGAGTGCACTACCCGCAGTAAAGGGCGCAGAGTTAGCAATTATAAGCCCAAGGGCATAAGCAATATCTACAACAAGTAAAATAAAAAAGCTGTATTTATAAAAAGGATGTTTGAGCATAATAGGTGCTTCTTTTTGTAATTGATTAAACCATAACAAAAAACAGTCAAAACCCAAAGAGTTTGTGTTTTGACTGCTACTCTTTTAAAAGTAAGTTAGCTCCTTGATTTGTAGTGTGTTTTTTAATGGTTCATTGCTTGCGCCTGGCATTTTACGCCACATTAGGTTTACTCCAGTTAATTGAGTGGCCGACCACGTAACGGGGCTACCAAAGCCAAATTGTTTAAATGTAGTGAAAGGAATATCAAGCGTTGTCCACTCATCGCGCGGTTTTAAAAGTACACTAAAGTGATCCCAATCTTTTACATCATTATGATAAACAGACAAGGCAAAAGGCGTACTTGAACCTTTATATGTTAGTCGAATACCTTTAAATGCAGAGGCATCAGCCGGCGATGTAAATTTTATTTCAGCGCCTGCCCATGCGCCAAAGCTGGTTGGCTTTGTAATGGTTGTATCAATAGTTAAGCTGTTTTTATTTGTGGTAAGTGTTGCCACAGACTGACCACCCATTACCGAGTCGCTCAGGGCTTGCCATGGCGTATCACCGGTAAAATCATCAATAACATGCTGCGCTTGGCGGCTTTTAACTTCTTCATTACAGGTAGGGCCTTGTGGTGTAATGGCCTTGTTTTGAGCAATAAGCGTTGGGCGGTCTACTTGTATACCTGATTTGTAAACCTCTGAGATAGTGTGAATGTGGTTTATATCATCAAGGGGGTTTTGCTTAAGCAGCACAAAGCTTGCCTCAAAGCCTTTAGCAAGTTTGCCAATGCTCTCGGCTTTATTAATCGCTTTTGCGCCGTTAACTGTGGCTGCATTAATTATTTCACCATTTGTTAAGCCTGCTTTTTTAAGCGCATCTAGCTCGTTATGTAACCCAGTACCGTGCAGCGTGTAAGGGTTTCCGGCATCAGATCCTGTGCCTATAGTAATATTAGCTTTATGTAGCTTTTGTATATTTGCATAAGCGGTTTTTCGCTCCTCCCACGCGTGTTCTTTCCATTTTGAAGGTGCAGGTACGTTGTCAAACAAACACCCTTGAAGCTTTTCGGGAATGGTTTTTAGTAACTCGCTTTGTGAGCTTATAGCATGGTTATGCTTTTCATCGCTATGGTTATGATACACCGCAAGGGTAGGAATATAGGTTACATTATGCTGTTTCATTAGCGTAATAAATTCATCGTCAATCGCTTCGCTATTAATTCCGTGCGCTAAAGCCGTTGCACCGGCTTTAATAGCGCGTTTAGCATCATTTAATGTAGAAACATGCACAAAATACGGTAAATTAGCCGCTTTAGAGCGTTTACCTAGCTCGCTTAATTGGCTATCAGTTAACGATTTACCCACACCGCCAAAGGTTTCAATAACCGCTTTAGTTACATGTGGCTTAGTGCTTATATGTTTTTGCCATAGTGCTGCTATGTCTTCATCTTTTGCAATTTCGTATGCGTGACCGCCAAACTGCGTGCCATGCCCGCCAGGGTTAGTAAACAATGTACCTGCATAAAAAAGGTTAGGGGTTAGCTGGGCTGCTTTTAATTGAGCGGCTTCGTTTAGGGTTTGCTCAAATGAAAACAAATCAACAATATTAGTTACGCCTAAATACAAATTAGAATTAAAGTGCGATTGAACCGGCAAATACTGAAACTCAGTAAAGTTACTACCCGATGAGCCTAAATGTACATGTAAATCAATTAAACCAGGTATTGCATATTGGTTGTTGGCGTTAATTGTTTTATCTGCGTTTTGTAGTGGGTCAGTCGCTTTAGTAATACTTACTATTTTACCCTCATCAATGTACAGCGAACTTGGCGCAGAAAAGCTTTGCGAACTGCTTTGGTATAAACGAATGTTATCGACCCGCAGGTCAATGGCATACGCACTAAAGTGGCTTGCTAAACTCAGTGCTATAACTGTTTTTGTAATAATATTCATGACTATATTCCTTATCAAAATAAGTATTTGGCGTTTTGTTGATAAGAAATTTAGCGAGCTTTTTAACCTGCTTCATTAATGTTTATCTGAATCGACATTATTAGAGGTTGAACCGACATAAAAGTAAATAAGCGTTGTGGTGGGGTGCTCGGGCTAACTAAATTTAGTTTTTAAAGGGCCGTTATGAGCGAGAAGCAGACGGTCGAGTAAACTCGTTTTTGGACAATTTCGAGTTAGAGCTGATGTTCAAAATTGAATGCTTCGCATAAGAAAAATTTAGAAAAAGCAATGTTACAATCAACCGCAATTGCTAATGATATTACAGTCTTTTTTTAGATCTGTTCCATTCTCACAACTGCAACGTTGGCTATTCCAAGTCCTGTTAGAGTGTCACTGTGCACTTCCTCATCATCAGGGTCATAAAATGTCGCAACCCATTTAGCACCAGATCTGACTGATTGCTCCAACTTCTGGAAGTAGGGTAAATCTACGTCAGCTAATGAGTGGCCGAGAACATAGACTTCATCAATATTGGCGAGCTTTGCAAAGAAGTCTTCATTGTTTTTTATTATCTGGTCTGTTCCCTTGAAAGTTGCTGAGAAATACTGATTGATCGCATCCTTACCACGCTCGAATGAGTAGTCATATTGATCAGATTGATATTCCATCCAACGTTCTAAATCTTCATCACTCAATCCTGATGGTGGTTCGGCAGGTTTCTCTTTGAAATTTTCAGGATCAACACCATGACCGAGAATTAACTCATCAATATGTTCATCGGCTTTCCCGTGAATGAATAGCACGTTCTTATCAGGGATTGCGTAGTATTGAGAAAGCGTATCTGTGTAGTTGAATGTGAGGTAAACAGCGTCTCTATCAATGTTTACTGATCGGCTGTGATCAAACTGAGGAAACTGTACAGCCAAAATGAACTCTTTGAATGCTTTATACAGTTCAGTGGTTAGAAGGCCAAGTATTCGCTCCATCTCAATTTCAAGCGTGTATCGGTCTCTGTCTCGAAAGTCATCTGAAGAATAGTTTGGCATTGCATCCATGTTTGCTTCCAAAACTGAATCTTTATCAAGCAGTGACATACTCGTTTCAAATTCAGACCATAAAGGGTCTGACATTGTTGTTGGAAAATCTGGGTCTAAGTCAGCAAACCCGTAATAGCCAAGCAATAGCTCATAAGTTTCCCAGTAGTTAATTTGAGATAAAGCCCAAAAGATGTATACCTAGTGTCAAGGCCATGATGAACATCAAAGCCATTACCTATTACATATAGCTTCATGTCATTCACCGTTGATATCAAGTTCTTTGAAGTGAATGATTTCAAAGTCATTATCAGTCAGTTCGAAGTACGTATCCTGGAAATACAGCTCTTCAATATATGCTTTAGCTTTTAATCCGTCGTCATAAGCAAGAGTTAAGTGGGCAGTGTAAGTTTCTTTATGTTTTACTGTTGATTCATTACTCAAGACAAAGACATACTGCTTATCTTCGGGATCCCAAGGTGAGCGGTCATAATCTGAGACGCAATAGTTTGCGGTAACAATCACCTCAAATTCTACTTCGTATTCAGCCCTCTCAGTATCGACATTCTGTAAGTTTATCTTCTCAACATTCACCGAGTTGATTTCTATAGAATTTATAATTTCATCGAAAGGATCTGCGTCTTCATAGTTGAACTCACCATCTTCGAGAGCTTGTAGGGCATCAGCTTTGATTTGTTCTAGGAGTTGTTCGAATACTTCATCAGCAAATTTTGCTGGTTCTTCGTACGCTTTGTCGCTTCGAACAATCAAGTCAATTAGGTCATCGACGTTTTCAAGGTGAATGAAGTTATCTTCTTGATCACAGAATGATTTCATATCGCCATCGTCACTAACTATGTAGGCTGAATGCCCTCTAGCCAAGCTCACCTTTTTAATAGCTTCTAGCGCAAATGCATCAGGAAACTCGTGCTTTTTTGATTCTTTGCCAAAGGGAGGGAGGTTTTTGAAGTAAGCATCAAACACAACTTGAGGGTTAACAGTGCTTACATCAATTGTTTCGACGCAGCCGTTTTCGACGAAATCATCAAATTTTTCACTGATAACAGCATAAATATCATCACCTTTAACCTTGGTGAAGATGCCATGACAATCAAGGTCGGGGGTGTTCCTTAGGAACATCGCATCTCTTTGCATCTTCTTTATCATAGAAGCTGCTTCTTCAGATTTGTGTTTGAGATGGGAGTCGATCTCTTTCCTTGTCACATCAGTAATGAGCAAGTGGATTTTCTCATCCTCAATTAGTTCTTGAAGACGACCAAGAGCGTGTTGCCCAAATTGATAGTTTTTCTTTTCAAAAGCGCTTGTATCGATAAAAACTAGCCTTGTCTGTAATTCCATAATCAATACCTTGAATACATGGTGTAAATTGTCATCAAATAAATTGATAAAATAATCGAGTGGTTAACCAACTAATGGCATAATGATTCATTACAAAAATTTGGGCAAGTAATAAGTTAGCAAGGTGTACTGAGAAATAGCTATAAATGATTTTGGGGCAGAGACGAGTTTCGTGTGAAGGTCCGCTCATGGCACTCTTCAGCCACTCGACAAGATAAAATGTGATAATAATTGGCAAGGTATTTTACTGTGTCGGATGGCGCTTCGCTTATCCGACCTACACTTACACAAGTCGCTTATTTGGATTCTGCCCTGCTCAAAATAAGAGGCTTATTCAACACTAATACCTTGGCTTAAAAGGTACTCCACTGCTGCATTAGTATGGGGCTTAAACGCCTTCCAACGGCCAATTGCTTTATTGTTAAGTGGTTGGCGTACTTGCATTTTACTTGCAGTAGATACCGGTGCGGTGTTTAAGTGAAAGTCTATACACTGTGCTTGCCACTCTAAATTACAAAAGCTGACTAACTCTTTAATTTGCTGCTCGGGCTGGGCGACTAGTTCTTCGTATTTTACTAATTTTATATTGCTGTGCAGGGCGCTAAAGTGCTGCATGAGTTTGTAAAAGCGGCTATAAAATTTGGCGGTGTCGAGTAAATCGAGCGAGTATGCGTAGTAGGGGTTATTTATAGTAAATAGCTGGCGGTAGTTACCAATGCAGGTGTCCATTGGGTCGCGTAGCATACAAATAATTTTAGCGTTTGGCAGGGCTTTAGTTATTAAGTCGATATAAAAAAAGTTAAACGGGAGTTTATCTATAAAGTGCTTATGGCTGCCGGTGGTTACGCGAGTGGCGTTTAAATACGTTGTCCCAAGCTGATTAAAATCAAGCTCATACGCTTTAGTGAGTGTTTGAGTATCGAGTACATGCGGTGTTTGAGTTTGGCTTAATTTTTTAACGCTTAGGCCAAAGTCTTGTAATTCACCGGCTGATTGTACGTCGCTGTGGCTCGATAAAATACGCTCAACCAATGTGGTGCCAGAGCGGGGCATACCTAATACAAAAATAGGCTCTTGCGTTGGGCTGCCGTGTGTTAGCGCGTGTTTATTCTGCTCGCTTAAATGTTTAATGTGTTCAAATAATGCGACTGAGCTTTTATGATCAAAAGGCTGTATAGCGCGTTTAGTGGCTTTTCCTTGCTCCAGGCTGTTAAACGCATCATCAAACTTGCCTATGTCTTGGTACTCTTTTGCAAGTGCGTGGCCAATGTGTAATTTTGCATCGGGGTGTGTTACTTGCTCAAAGACGTTTTTTAAGCGTTCAATATGGTTAGTTTGCAGCGTCGCTTTGGTTAAATCGCTTAATGCGAAATGACTTGCATGGTGAAGTGGGTTTAGCGCAATGGCGCTTTCAAAGGCATTTTTGGCTTGTTCAAATTGGCCTAAAAATTTAGCGCTTACCCCTAAATTATAATAAAACTGAGGTTGCGGTTTATTTGCATGGTTAGCCAGCTCAATAGCGCAGTTAAAATAGTTTAGTGCCTCTTTGTGTAGGCCTGCTTGCGTAAGTGCAACACCTAGGGTGTCGGCATCAAGACTCTTTTTTATTTGCTCAACGGGTATCGCTAAAGCGGTGTTTTTGGCTTTGGTAAGCTCACCTGTTAATGCGTAACACTTTGCAAGCTGCGCGGTGTATTCAATGCTTTTGCCAAGGCTAAGGGCTTTTTCTATTAGCTTTATGGCTTTGTGAATTTGCCCTACACGTAAATTAACCATGGCCAGTAAAAAGTAGCCATCGGCAAAGTCGCTTTTTTGAGTCACTAATTCAACGAGGGCTTTATGGGCACGTTGTATATTACCTTGGTTTAAATACTCAATGGCGCTTTGATGAAGGTGCTTTAAGTTTGGCTGCATGATGTTTGTTTTATTTATGTGTTAATAAAGAAAAAAGGCTCAAATAAATTTGAGCCTTATAACATTGTTTAAAAGTGACTATAAATTATATTTCAAATTTGTAGTTAAATTTAACGCCTACTGTTAGTGGGCGATTAATATAGTGGCCGTAGTTACGTTGTATGTCGGCGCCATTTGCTGATGTTATGTCTGCATCTGAGCGACGTACTGATGTAAATGCATATTTGTTGAATAGGTTATCAACATAAAGAGTTGTTGACCACTCATCGGCTGTTAACTTAGCAGAAATATTACTTAAGCTATAACCTGGCAGGGTTTCACCGTTGTCGTGCAGGCCTACTCTTGTGATTACATCGCTTTGGGCGGTTAAACCGTAGTTAATATCAAGGGTTTTATCGCTAAATACATCTGTTTGATAGTTTACACCCATTGAGAACTGGTGCTCTGGGGAGCCCGGTAAACGGTCGCCGTCTTCTGCGCCATCGGTGCCATCGGCATTAAATAAAAATGGGGCGTCTGAGGTTAGCTCTGCTTTAGTGTATGCGTATGTTGCGTACACGGTAAACGAGTCAGATAAAATAGCACGGGTAGATAGCTCAATACCTTTTGCGTTGGCAGAGCCTGCATTAGATAAGTACGGTAATTGGCCTACATCTGTTGCGCCTGCAATTTGCGCATCTTCCCAATCTACATTAAATAAAGCGGCGTTAAAGTGTAATTGGCTTCTAAACCAGGTGCTTTTAAGGCCTAGCTCGTAGTTTGTTGTGGTATCGGCATCGTAAAGCATTTCTTCTGGGCTACCACAACCTGCTTGGTTAGCTGGTAATGGATCAGGACACGGTGCTAAACCATTTGAGCCACCAATTCTAAAGCCTTCACTTACCGTTGCATAACCCATTACTGATGGAGTGAACTGGTATTTAGCGTTAAATTTAAATAGGCTGCCGTTGTCGTCTGCTTCATTTTTTTCAAAATTTAATGAAATCGCATCAGGTGCTGCGCCATCAAATAGGGTATTAAATAGCGGGAAGTCGACAGCAGATTCTGATTCAACGTCGTACTGGTACAAACGCATACCAATGGTCACATCTAGTTTTTCTGTTACTTGGTAACCTACTTCACCAAACAAAGCCGACTCTGTAATTTCTGTACGGTCTACAGAAAAGTACTCAAGTTGATCTGGACGAGATTGCGATGCGCCAAAGTTTTCTACAGCAAAGTCACCAAAGCCTGGGGTAAATTCTTTACTTGAGGCGTCTGTTTCTATTTTGTTGTAAAACGCGCCTACAATCCAATTTAGGTCGCTGTCGCTTTGCGATACTAAACGAAGCTCTTGCGTGAAGGTATCTTCTTCGTCAATTTCACGTGTGTATGATGAAAACGCAGGGAACTCTTCATAACCGTAATCTAGGCGGATAAGTAAATCGGTTTGGTCACGTTGGCCGTCGGCATCAAAGCTTGAAATACCGGTTGCCGATACAAGCTCTGCAAAACCTAAATCGGCTTTTAGCTCAAGGCTTAATAGTTGATCTTCTTTCTCGCGCGGCTCTTCATAACGATAAGCCGACTCGTATTTACCTACAATATCGCTTAAACCGTTATCGTCGTTTAGGCTGTTGTAATGAACAATTGAACGGCCTTCGCTGTCTTGGTTTTGGTAAAAGTAATTAAGTGTCCCTTCAAATGTTTCGCTTGGTTTCCAACGTACAGAAATACGCCCTGTGGTAGTTGTTTCGCCGTTAGCATCTTCAACATTTTTAATATTGTTGTTTACTTCGTCGGCGTTGCTCCAATCAGGGTCCGGTAGCGATAAACCTGGCTCACGCACTGTGTAAGCATAATCAATAAAGCCTGGGTCTTCGTATACGTTTAAGCTTGCACGTACTGCAAGTTCATCTTCAATAAGTGGCAGGTTTACTATAAAGCCGCCTTCGCCGCCTAACGAGTCACTTTCTTGAGTTTGAAACATATCGCCAAATATTTCTACCGTTGTAAAATCAAGCTCTGGCTCTTTAAGCATGTAACGAATTGCGCCGCCTAATGTGCCCGCACCATAAAGGGTACCTTGTGGCCCAATAAGTACTTCAACACGCTCTATGTCGACTAAACGCATATCAACTGACACCGGAATTTCGTTAACGTATGTGGCTACGGTGCCGCCGTCTGATGATGGACCCGACGAGTTAGTGTTTAAACCACGAACTATAATCGGTGAGCCTGAGCGACCACCTTGATCGGTAATTGTTAAACCAGGTACCCAACGCGCTACATCGGCTAGTTCGCCAATGTTTTGATCTTTCATTACATCGGCATCAAGTGCGGTAATGTTTAGCGGTGCATTTTGTACCGATCCGCTGCGTCTTGTTGCTGTAACTTCGATTACTTCGAGTGATTTGTTTTTAGCGGTGGTTTCTTGTTGTGCCACAGCCGAGTTAGAAAATAAAAATGCGCTAGATACAGCGCTCGAAATAGCCAAGGTTAGCAAGCTTGGTTTAAACATAAAAAGTGATCCCCAGATTCAAAATTTAACACCAGTTAATATAAGTTAACCAGTTTATCAGGGAGTTAAAGTGGTGGGAATATTAAAGTTGAATTTTAATTCACTTTTTTGGAATAAATATAGCTAGTTACACAACAAAAAATTATATAAATATGTATAACATCCAAGTAATTGGCTAATTAAGGTACAAGGAAGCATATTTTACTCGTTGAGCAAATGTAAATAGCCATTCATATTAGTTAATTACCTGAATGTATTAATACGGTTAAAAAACCTATAAGACCCTGTTGAATGTTTTGCTCAACGGTATTTATTCACGTTTTAGCACTATAAAAGTGAAGTTTGATCCCCATTAACCCTTCATACCGTAAGCTATAGCATTTCGTACTAAAGTACGCGTATTTAAGGAATATTTATGAGCCAATTATTCTCACCTTTAAAGCTCGGTGAACTCACTTTAGACAACCGCATTATTATTGCGCCTATGTGCCAGTACTCAGCAAATCAGGGGTCTGCCAGTGATTGGCACACTATTCATTTAGGGCAATTGAGCTTAAGTGGTGCAGGGCTATTAATTTTAGAGGCCACCGCGGTAAGCCCTGAGGGGCGTATTAGTTACGCCGATTTAGGGCTTTGGAATAACGAAACCCAGCAAGCACTGGGCAAAAGCTTAAAAGCGCTTAGGCAATACAGTCCTATGCCTATTGGCATTCAGCTTGCGCATGCAGGGCGAAAAGCATCTACTGAAAAACCATGGGATGGCGGTGGTGCAATTGCACCTAGCGAAGACAACGGCTGGCAAACACTTGCGCCTTCTGCCATAGCCTACGATGACAGCGCCTATCAACCAAAGGCTATGACAAAGTCGGATATAACCAAGCTAATAAACGATTTTGTAAGCGCAGCAAAACGCGCTGATGAGCTAGGGCTTGATTTAATTGAGCTACATGGTGCGCATGGTTATTTGTTACACCAGTTTTTATCGCCTCTTTCAAACAAGCGTGATGATGAATACGGGGGCAGTTTGCAAAACCGTATGCGCCTTGTGCTTGAGGTGTTTAAAGCACTAAGAGCTGAATTTGCAAGCCATAAACCGGTAGGCATTCGTATCTCTGCTACTGATTGGGTAGAAGGTGGCTGGGATTTAGCACAATCTATTGAGCTTGCTAAAGCATTAGACAAGCTTGGCTGCGATTTTATTCACGTAAGTACAGCAGGGCTAAGCCCAGAGCAACAAATACCGGTTAAACCTAACTTTCAGGTACCATTTGCAACTGCTATTAAAGAGGTCGTAAGTATGCCGGTAATAGCCGTAGGTTTAATCACTGAGCCACAACAAGCCGAAGATATTATTAGCGAGCAGCAAGCCGATGGCGTAGCACTTGCGCGAGGTATTTTGTATAACCCGCATTGGCCTTGGCATGCTGCAGCGCAGCTTGGCGCAACCGTTAATGCGCCTAAACAGTACTTGCGATCTAGCCCACATGGGCAGCCTTCACCTATTAAGTAACCCACATTTTTACATTTACCATGGCTACCCACTGCATTTATATGCAGTGGGTTTTATTATTTATAAATTAGAGTTATTTATGAACCAATCACGTGCACAGCCAGTGCAAATAAGTAATACCTTAGTGAGCATTATTGCTCTGTGCTGTGGCCTTATTGTGGCAAATATTTATTATGCCCAGCCTATTATTGAGTTATTAGCGCCCGATGTTGGTTTAAGTGCGCACAGCGCCAGTTTTATTGTGTCGCTTACACAAATTGGCTATGCAATGGGACTGTTTTTTTTAGTGCCATTGGCTGATTTAGTCGAAAACAAACGCTTAATGCTCATTACCTTAGCCATAACATTTTTAAGTTTAATAGGCGCAGGCTTAGCGCAAAGCCCAAGTGTAATGTTGCTATTATGCTTATTGGTGGGGGCGAGCTCTGTATCGGTGCAAGTATTAATACCGCTTGCTGCGCATTTATCGTCAGATGAAAAACGTGGGCAAGTACTGGGCAATATAATGGCGGGGTTGTTACTGGGTATTTTATTAGCTAGGCCAGTTGCAAGCTTAATAGCCGATCACTTTGGTTGGCGAGCCGTATTTTACTTTGCCGCAGGCTGTATGGCATTTATAGCCAGTGTTATATATTTTGCAATACCGAGCAGACAACCGACACACAATACAACATACTTTAAGTTATTAAAATCGCTTAAGCAGCTAATAATACAGCAGCCAGTGCTGCGTCAGCGGGCATTGTATCAGGCGCTTATGTTTGCCTCTTTTAGCTTATTTTGGACCAGCGTACCGGTTGTATTAGCCAGAGAATATGGTTTATCGCAATCGCAAATCGCCTTATTTGCTTTAGTAGGCGCAGCAGGTGCTATTGCAGCCCCTATTGTTGGGCGTTTAGCCGACAAAGGTTACACGCATCAGTTATCCTTACTTGCAAAAGTGATTGCTGCTGCGTGCTTTTTACCCAGTATATTTGAGCTTCCGCACGGTATTATTATTTTAGCGCTTACGGGCATGTTTATTGATTTTGCTGTGCAGGCAAATATGGTACTGGGTCAGCGGGTGGTATATTCATTAGAGCCGCAAAGCCGAGCTCGCTTAAATGCCATATACATGACCAGTATTTTTGTTGGCGGAGCGCTTGGCTCGTTAATGGCAAGCCCACTATACGAAGCTGGTGGCTGGGAAAGCGTGGCGTTAGTGGCAGCGGGTATGCCAGTAATATCACTAGTTGGCTATTTAATGACAAGTAAAAAGTAGCGCGATACAAGTTATATAAAATTTTGTTATTTAAAAGGCCAGCGCAGTTATGTGCTGGCCTTTTTATAGAGGCGATTATTGTTTTTTAACACTCGAAAATGAGCTACCCACCGAAGCTATAATCACCAATAAAATAGCCAACCATTGCCACAAGGTTAATAACTCGCCAAGAATAATAAACCCAGCAAGGGCGGCAAATGCAGGCTCTAAACTTAGCATAATACTAAACCCTTGAGCGGGCATATTACGCAGTGCAACCATTTCAAGTGTATAGGGCAGTGCGCTTGATAAAATAGCAATGCCTATGCCCAGCGGTATAACACTCCATGTAAATGCACTGCTTTGTAATATGCCGCCATAAGGTACAAGTACAATGGCTGCTACGGTCATGCCGAGTGCGACCGTTGCGCCGCCTGAGCTTTGCGTGCCGGTTTTTTTGCCAAATAAAATATAGGCTGCCCAGCAAGCACCGGCACCTAGCGCGAGTATTACGCCAATTGGGTCTAGACTTTCTTGGCTGCTCATATCGGGCAGTAACAGTAAAATACCCGCAATTGCACACGCCACCCAAAATAAGTCGCGCTTAGCGCGTGAGCTAAATAACGCCACCGCTAATGGGCCGGTAAATTCAAGCGCCACACCAATTCCTAAAGGGATACGTTCAATGGCGTAATAAAATAAAATGTTCATTCCGCCTAGGCTTAAACCGTATACCACAATTGATAACCGATTACCCTTAGCTGGTAGGTGTTTCCACGGTTTAAATATTAAACACAAAATAAGTGCAGAAAAGCCAAGCCTAAGTGCAGTAGTACCTTCGGGGCCAATAACAGGAAATAACTGCTTAGCAAATGAGGCGCCAGATTGAATTGTGATCATTGCTAAAATAACGCACACAAGCGCGAGCAAAAAGTCTTTAGTGGATGATTGCATTGTTTTCCTTGGTAACAATCGTCTAGTTTTGCGCAGTGTATCTGTTTTTTATTGGCTAAGTAATAGCTTGTATGGCATACACATTAAATTTGGGAGGGAGTGACTAATATGTGCGATGAATTAGCGTAACTGCTTATGCATAGCTAAAGGCAAACGCTGAGTGCCTTAAAATAAAAAAGCCAGCGAATAGATCGTTGGCTTATAAACGTTTAGGTCGTTTTAGTGTGTTTTGCTAGCACTTTTAACTAGGCCATCTAAAGAATAAAGGCCACGTTTTTCATCATTTTTACGTTTGATTTCTTCAAGCGCACGCGCTTCAACAGCGTCAAATAATGCATTAATTAAACGGTTAAAGTGTTTATGCATTGCGGTGCGTGCGGCGCTTGCGTCGTGTGTTTGCAGCGCATTATAAATAGCGGTGTGCTCATCCATTACGCAATCGTTATTGTTTTTACACACACTGCCATAATCAGCCACAATTTGTGAATTGTTTAAACGTAAATCCCATAAATTTGCCACTGCATACTCAAGGGCTTTGTTACGTGTAGCACGCGCTATAATTTCGTGAAACTCGCGGTCTGCTTGTTCTACATATAAGCCTTTTTCCATGGCTATTAGCGTTTGCTTTAATTGAGCTAGTTCTTCATCGGTGATTGATTGAGCGGCAAGTGCAGCTATTTCACCTTCAATGAGTGCGCGAGCTTGCGTTAGCTCAAAAGCGCTGATCTCTTTTGTTTTTACAGATGTTTCTTGTTGTTCTATTACATAAACGCCTGAGCCGGTTTTGACCTCTACGCGGCCTCGTACTTCTAATGCAATAATAGCTTCACGAATTGTTGGGCGGCTTACGTCAAACATGTCGGCAAGTTCTCGCTCTGGTGGTAAACGACTCCCAGCAGAAAACTCTCCTTGGTTTATCAAAGCTTCAACTTTATCAACAATGCGCCAAAATAAGCGACGGTTTCCCATATTCTACCTTTATTACCTTAAGGAATAGCGGCTAATAGGCTCAAATAGCCTAAACCTACTGTTATTAGCAGAGGTTACCCCAAAATTCACTATTATGTCAAAATTCTAAAGTGATGTAACGGTCATATAATATTATAAATGAGTGTTAACCTATTTATGTTACCAATTTAGTATAAATTTTAATAATTGGCTAGCTTGATTGGTCATGTTTTTGTGTGCTAAGTTAACTTTGCTCATTTATATAAGCGTGCTTAGAGCAAGCTAACTTTAATGGATTGAAATGTGTGCAATCTAGGCGCGGGTTAATGGTGGTGCGAGGTGAGTAACCTAGTGCGCCTAATAACTGGCGCTGCCTTGGTTGAATGGTGAATAGATTTATGCAAATTAAACCATTAAAAATCTACACGCTTAAATAAAGAGCCTGTGTAATTTAGCTGTACCTAATAAAAAATAAGTAAGCACATAATTACAACCAGGCTCTTGCCTTGATTGCCCACGGATGGGGGTCAACTTTAGTCCGCTGCTGCGTTTTTATCATTAGGGTAAACTACCCCAAGCTGTTTTCTTGCGGTATCAAGTACGTTCATTACGTCGCGGGCAAGCTGATGTGTATTAACATCTGACTCTCGCTTTTGCGCGTTTATGGTTTGCATAAAGTGCGCAACTTCGTATTTCATAAAGTGCTCATCAAATTTATCTGAAATAACCTCAACCTCCCCGTTATTGGCAACAAACTCTATGTGTTTTAACTGCGACACGGCGTGTATTCGTAAGCGTCCGCGCTCACCTTGTATTTCTGTGATGTTATCGCCTTGAGAAATTTTAGAGTAGCTAATAACGGCTTGTTTATCATCGTAATTTAATAATACGTCGCCTGCGCCATCTACGCCTGTATCTAATAGTACCCCACTGGCACTCACGCGCTGTGGAGCGCCCCAAAGTGCTATAAGTAGGTAAAGCGGATACACACCTAAATCGAGCAAAGCGCCATTGGCAAATTCGGGTAAAAAGGTATTTGGGCGTTCGCCGTTTTTGTATTTATCGTAGCGTGATGAGTACTGACTGTATTGGCCTATAAACTTACGGGGTTTACCAATTTTACTCAGCGCATTTTTAAGTCGCGCAAAGTTTGGCAAATGCGTGGTCATCATTGCTTCCATGTATAGGCGTTTATTGGCATTAGCTGCAGTTAAAATAGCATTTAGCTCTTGGCTATTAGCGGCTGAAGGTTTTTCGCCTAGTACATGTTTGCCTGCTTCAAGGCACATTACTGCATATTGCTTGTGTAGGCTATTTGGCGCTGCAATATACACCGCATCAACATCGGGGTCTTGGCATACCAGCTCAATTGAGGTGAAAATTTTTACATCGGTATTGGGGTGATTAGATAAAAAGGCTCCGCCGCTTGATTGTTTGCGTGAGCACACACCGTATAAATTAAATGCAGGTAACGTATTTGCTGCGCTTAATAGGGTATCACTAATAAAATTTGTACCGACAATGACAAAGTTCATGCCTGCTCCTTAGCTTAAATAATAAGAGCCGTTACTTTAACATTTTTTTTGCCCTGTATGCGCGTGGAGAATACCCAAACCAGCGTTTAACACTTGCGCATAAGGTTGCCTGTTCGTGATAGCCTAAAAGCATTGAAATAGTGCTGATAGAGTATTGTTTTTGAAGCAAGTAATGCGCTGCCAGCGCCCGACGTGTGGTGTCTTTAAGTTTTACAAAGCTGGTGTTATGTCTAGCCAATTCACGGTGCAAGGTACGCGGGTGCATATTAAGTGCCTCGGCAATAGTTTGGTTTGAACACTGATAAATAGGCAGCATTGGCCTTATGAGTGCGCTTACTTGGGCAGGTAATGAGTGACTGTGTTCGTTGCGTTTAGCTAAAAAATTAAAGGCCGCGTCGGTTTTATTAAGGTTATTGTGGTTAAGCTTTATCGATAAGTCGGCTTTGTTTATTACAATGCCCGCACTGTTGCGGTGCTCTATTACTTTACAGCCAAAATAGGTTTTGTATGCGAGTGTATTAGTTGCCAGCTTTTGCGGTAAAAACACAGTGCGAGGCTTGCACTGATTATTACTTAATTTTTTAATTATGCTCATGGCTAAGCCAAGCGTGAGCTCTATGGCTTGGTTTATTTGTGGCAGGGGCTTTAGGTTAAATTCAAACGATAAAAATAAGCTCTCGTCATTATCTAATGAGTGCGTTGTTAAGCACAATGCGGGGCTGTGTAAGTGTAAATATTTAACCACCCAGCTAAGCGCTTCTTCTAAATTAGTCCCACTTTTAGCGGCTATGGCTATGTGGCCTAAAATATCAAAGTTTTGTTTATTTGCTAATTTAAGCCCAAAGCTTGGGCAGTTAAGGGTGTGGCTGCAGTATTCTAATAAATTTGCATAGCTCAAATAGGGTAAATATTGGTTTTCAAGGTTATTAAAGTCGACAGTGACCTTACAGGTTTTCATTACGCTTGCTGGGTCTGCGCCAAGTTCTTTAATTAACGAATCTATTGAATATAAAGAGGTGGCACGTATTGGGCTGCTCATACACTGGCGCTGTAAATTAAAGAAGGTGTCTAAAAATATCAAGTTTTTAGGATTTAATCTATGCACTATAGAGCGAATAGCTTGCTGCAATAAAACTGCTTATTTACAACTGCATGGATGCACAAAGCAGAAGCAGCTACCAATAAGAACTAAATAGTGATGATGCAAAGGCACCTATGAATAACCACACGTTTGATTATATTATTATCGGCGCAGGCAGTGCAGGTTGCGTGCTGGCAGCGCGTTTATCAGAAGATCAGCATATAAGTGTGTGCCTAATAGAGTCGGGCGGTAGCGATAAGAACGCTTTAATTCAAATGCCTGCGGGTATTGCGGCCAGTGTGCCATACGGCATAAATAGTTGGCATTACAGCACGGTACCGCAAAAGGCGCTTAATAACCGATGTGGCTTTGTGCCGCGGGGTAAAGTGCTAGGTGGGTCTAGCTCTACGAATGCCATGGTGTATATACGCGGTAATAAATACGATTACGATAACTGGGCACAAAATGGCAACCTTGGGTGGGACTACAACAGTTTATTACCCTATTTTATAAAAGCCGAAAACAATAAAACGTTTAATAACGCGTTACATGGCACAAAAGGGCCATTGCATGTGCAAGAGCTGACTAAGCCAAGTGCGGTAAACTCTTGCTTTTTAAAAGCGTGTGTTGAGCAAGGAATACAGTTAAATGACGATATAAATGGCGCTGAGCAACATGGAGCACGGCTTTCGCAGGTTACGCAACATAATGGTGAGCGCTGTAGTGCTGCAAAAGCGTATTTAACACCGCACTTAAACAGGCCTAACCTTAGTGTGTTTACCCACAGCCACGTTAATAAGATTATAATAAAAAATAAGGTCGCCCACGGCGTAGAGCTTGAGCGCGGCGGTAAAATTATTACATTAATGGCCAAAAAGGAGGTGCTTTTAAGCGCCGGAGCAATTAACTCTCCGCACGTGTTAATGCTTTCAGGAATTGGCCCTAAAGCGCATTTAGCAGCGCATAACATACCACTGGAACATGCACTGGAAGGAGTAGGGGGTAATTTACAAGATCACTTAACCGTGGTGCCTTTGTGTAAAGCAAATACTGCAAAAGGCACCTTTGGGGTAAGTGTAAAAGGCGCTGCAAGTATTATTAATGGGTGTGCGCAGTGGTTTAGTCAACGCAGCGGAATATTAACCAGTAATTTTGCTGAGTCACATGCGTTTATTAATGTGTTGGATAACTCGCCTGCGCCGGATATTCAACTTGAGTTTGTAATTGGGTTGGTGGACGATCATAGTCGCAAAGTTCACCTTGGCCATGGCTATAGTATTCACAGTAGTATTATGCGCCCCAAAAGCCGAGGGACAATAAGGCTTGCCAATAGCGATCCATGCAGTGCGCCGCTTATCGACCCTAATTATTTAAGCCACCCTGATGATTTATTGCTTATGCTTGCAGGGCTTAAAAAAGCGCTGCGTATTATGCAAAGCCCCGCCTTTGATAAAATTCGTGGCAACATGGTTTACCCGCTAGATGTAAATAACGACGACCAGCTTATTGAGTTTATTCGCCAAACTGCCGATACCGAATATCACCCTGTGGGCACCTGTAAAATGGGCACCGACAATATGGCGGTGGTTAATAGCAAACTACAAGTACACGGGATACGCAGCTTAAGGGTTATTGATGCCTCAATTATGCCTACCATAGTAACAGGTAACACAAACGCACCTGTTATTGCCATTGCTGAAAAGGCCGCTGATTTAATTAAATTGAGCTGTAAAACAGGGTTATAAGGTGCGGTTGTAAAAGTCAGTAAGCCACGCCTGCCAGTCATCTTCTAACTTTAGCATTTGTTGGTGCTTTTTAGCGTTAAGGTGTTTGTTTTCATCTTCGGTGGCAATAAAAGGGCCTACCCGACAAAGCGAGCAATGATTTTCACCTAAATACGCAGGCTTTGTAAGGTGCGTGCTTAGTTCGTCAGATTGCGCCGAGATTGCTTTAGGCGTAAACACATAAGTGATGCCACTGGTGTCTTTTACGTGTTTATCACGGTCTACGTTTCTTATTTTGTAACCATCAAACTGGTTAATATCAAAAGGCATTTGGCCCGCGTATTTAGCTTCAAGGCCATTACTTAAGCTGCCTTCAATATTCCACTCGCGATAGGGTTTTACATCTTTTGAGGTTATGTAGCAAAGCATAGGGCCGCTTTTGTCGAGTGCGTATTTGTTAGCGTATTTAATAAATTGATGTAGTAACGCGCGATTAAGCACGTTCATGCTGGTTTTTTGGGTGTTGCTTTCAAATGCTTCGCGCCCTACAAAGGCAGGAATAAGCGGAAACTGAAAAATAACCACATCAAAGCTGTGCTGGTGGGCAGCTAATTTTTGCCAACATAAAGGGTCCGTTACATCAAAGCAATTAATAACCTCAACATGACACTTTTTTAAACTACTTAGCGCATTGTGTTGGTATTTTTGCTCTATGGTTTTGGCGCTATCATAAGTAGATGCGACTAACTTTGCCGGTTTTATGTGATTAACCACCGCATTAGAGAACGATAGATCGCCATCGCCTACGGTGAGAATTCGCCAATTAGGATTTAAATACATAACTTAATTAGATTTGTGAGTGTTTTGATCTGCACTTTGAGTATTTTGCGCTGTATTAGCACCATGCAAACGGTGAAACGCAAGGCGTGTTTTAAGCCCTTCAATGGCTATTTGTTTTAAAATTAAATTAAAGGTAATTAAAATAGCAAACACAATATGAATAGGGCCATGTGTAAAACCCGCCTCTGGGTTATAAAGCGTAAGCCCAAACAACATAAATAACACCACTAACAGTATTTCTATTAATTGGTTTGAGTAAAAGCTGAGCCGGCCTTCATTTTTGTGATCTTTTTTAATACTAATAGCGCAAAAAAACGGAATAACTTTAATTTTAAAAGCGGCGTTTTTTTCTACGTAGTTTTCGCCAAGCTCGTTAAGCTGCTGGCGTAATGTATCAATCATGGTGCGTCCTTAAATAGCAGTGCGCGGATGTTACACTATTACGCCTAGTAGGTTAAGCAGCGCAAGGTTATTTTGGGTAAAGGCTCATACCAATGGTGAGTATGTGACACACAAATACCACTGAGGTAAGAATAAAGCGCATTTTTTGATAATCGCGATGGTAGGTTTGCCATTGTGGTGTGGCTTTTTCAAAGATAAGAACTAACCAAAAACTAGCCCCTAACCAAGCAAGCGCCCACTCCAGCGGAATAAACGATAAAAATGGTACGGGTATAACAGGCACAACCGCTTTAATTGCATCGCTGTAGCTTTGCATCCCAGCGCGCCATAAATTGCCCGCCATAAATGCCAGTATAGCAATGCTATAAAAAGTAAAAAACTCCAAGTTAACGCTATTACTGCCAAACATAAGCGGCCACGCTACACAGCCCAAAAAGGGTAGTAACCCCAAATAGCCAAGTTGAATATGATTAACAAATTTTTCCATTACAGCATGCCTTATGTTGTGTGTTTTTTAGCGCGGCTATTGTAGCAGTATTCTTAGCACTTGCAGGTAATAAATCGTTTACGAATAGTAGAGCTAGATAGTTCAATCTTAAAAATCGATTGTTTTAATCTAAACAATCAATTTTATTTAGTTTGCCAATGGGCTTATTGTATTAATCAAGCCAACGCGAAAGGCCACACATTTTGGCTGCGTTGAGTAACTTTAAAACACTTTAAATATAAATGAGGAATACTATGAGCACTTCATTGATCAACACAAAAATTCAACCTTTTAACGCAACTGCATACCACAATGGTGACTTTGTAGAAGTGTCTGAAAAAGACGTACTAGGTAAGTGGTCAATCTTCTTCTTTTACCCTGCAGATTTCACGTTTGTATGTCCTACTGAGCTTGGCGATGTTGCTGATTACTACGAGCAGCTACAAGAAATGGGTGTAGAAGTTTACTCAGTATCAACTGATACTCACTTCACGCATAAAGCTTGGCATGACACGTCAGACACTATTGGTAAAATTAAATTTCCAATGATTGGCGACCCAACTGGCCGTATTACTCGCAGCTTTGGCGTTATGATTGAAGATGACGGCCTTGCACTTCGCGGTACTTTTGTAATGAACCCAGAGGGCGAAATCAAAGTAATCGAAACGCATGACCTAGGTATTGGCCGTAGCGCTAAAGAGTTAGTACGTAAAGTACAAGCTGCACAATACATTGCAACTCACGACGGTGAAGTTTGCCCTGCATCTTGGCAGCCAGGTGAAGACACACTTGCTCCTTCACTAGACCTAGTTGGTAAAATCTAAATACAGGTTTACCCACTTTTATGAGGGCAGGTAACTGCCCTTAAACCAACATCATTTCGCTTGTTGGTGCCTCCTATCTCAACTCGGACTCATTAGCACATGCATTAGTTGGCATGGGAGGCTTGCTGTTTAAATTTTCCTAAAAAGGGTTAAGCCATGTTAGATAACAACATTAAAAATCAATTAAAAAGCCATTTTGAATCGCTTACTCAACCTGTTGAGCTGCTTATTGCCTTGGATGACAGCAAAAAATCAGCAGAAGTAGAAAGCTTAGCAAACGATTTAGCCTCGCTAAGCGATAAGTTTACGGTAGTGAGCAACCCTGATTCGAGCGCACGTCGCCCATCTATGGTTGTGCATTCACCTGAAAAAAACACCCACATTACGTTTGCTGGCGTACCTATGGGTCACGAATTTACAAGTTTAGTGTTAGCGCTTTTACACAGTGGCGGACACGCAAGTAAAGCAAAAAGCGAAGACATTGAACAAATAGAATCACTCAATCAAGAACTTAATTTTGAAGTATACATAAGCTTAAGTTGCCAAACATGCCCGCAAGTAGTGCAGGCGCTAAATACAATGGCAGCAACAAACAGCAAAATTAAAGCAACAATGATTGACGGCGCACTCTTTCAAGACGAAGTAGAAGAGCGCAATATTTTAGCAGTACCAGCTGTGTACTTAAATGGCGAACCATTTAGCCAAGGTGCATTAAGCCTGACCGACATTTTAAATAAAGTAGACACTAAAGGCGCGGCTAAACAAGCTGCAGCATTAAGCGAAAAAGACGAGTTTGATGTATTAGTAGTAGGTGGCGGACCTGCCGGTGCCTCAGCCGCTATTTACTCTGCTCGTAAAGGGTTAAACACCGGTATAGTGGCCGATAGATTTGGTGGCCAAGTTGCCGATACGTTGGCTATCGAAAACTTTATTTCGATTAAAGCCACTGAAGGTCCAAAGCTTGTTGCTCAGCTTGAAGAGCATGTTAAAGAATACGATGTAGATGTAATGCATAACCAACGCGCAGCAGGGCTTGGTCGCGGTAGTAATGGTTATGAAATTACCCTTGAAAACGGGGCTACTTTAAAAGCTAAATCGCTTGTTTTAGCAACCGGTGCACGCTGGCGTGAAATGAACGTCCCTGGTGAGCAAGAATATCGCGGCCATGGCGTAGCTTACTGCCCACACTGTGATGGTCCGCTATTTAAGGGTAAGCCTGTTGCCGTTATTGGTGGTGGTAACTCGGGTATAGAGGCGGCTATCGACTTAGCTAACATTGTAGAGCATGTAACTGTGCTTGAGTTTGCTGATACGCTGCGCGCTGACGAAGTACTTATTCGCAAAGCGAATAGCTTAAGCAACATCACTATTATTAAAAATGCGCAAACCACTGAAGTAGTAGGCGATGGTAAAAAAGTAACCGGACTTAATTACACTGACCGTGTAACCGGCGAGGAAAAATCATTAGCACTTGCAGGTATTTTTGTACAAATAGGTTTGATCCCTAATACCGAATGGTTAAAAGAGAGCGACCTTACACTAAGCAAGTTTGGCGAGATAGAAATTGACGCTAAAGGCGCAACCTCATTACCGGGCGTTTACGGTGCGGGTGACGCAACAAATACGCCATTTAAGCAAATCATTATTGCAATGGGTAGTGGTGCAACAGCAAGCTTAGGGGCGTTTGATTACTTAATTCGCCATAGCGAGCAAAGCAACCAAGACCAAAATGCAGCTTAATAGGCAAATCATCTCTTGATGTAACAGCAATAGGTACACCCAAAAGCTGTTTGTTAACCCAAGCCGCCCTCTCCAAAGGCGGCTTTTTTAATGTTTATAACAATATCTCTATTAATCACAGCCACCAGAATCCCCACCGCAATCATTATTAGAGTGGGAGTTATTACTAGCATAAATTGAAGAGTCAGTGCTTGTATAAGCTGAACGGCCTTGTGATGCCTTACCACTGATAAACGTAACTAATAGCAATACGCTTGATACAATAACAACGGTTATTGATGAACCCCATTGCCCTGTAGAAATGCCTTTAAATATGGCTAACAGCAGTACAGTAAAAAGTAATGTTCTTATTATATTTCTCATAGTATGTCCTTACTAAATTAAAGCGAATTTACTTTAGCTGTATGTTCTAAGGCATTAGAAAGCGCTTTTTCTATGTGCGGAAGCTTAAACGGCTTAGAGACAAACATATCCATGCCTGCTTGCTGGCAAGCTAGTTTATCTTGCGACGATGTATTAGCAGTTAGCGCTACAATGTAGGTGCTTTCGCTAGGGCAAATACGTTGCGCTCTCAGCGTTTTAGTGGCTTCAAAACCATCCAGGATTGGCATAATGCAATCCATAAAAATAAGGTCGTAATGCTTTTGCTTACACTTAAAAATAGCGTCTTGGCCATCAATGGCACAGTCGGCTTTTACGTTTAACTTATCAAGAGAGGCATCAAGCACACGGCGGTTTATATCGTTGTCATCAACAATAAGTACACTGAGCGAGTGGCTGTTTAACTCAATTTTTGATTGAATGTCGTCTATTATTTGCTCTTTACCAAGCTCTAGCGGAATATTAATACTAAACGTTGAGCCTTTTTGTAGTTCACTCGTCACCTTTATTGTGCCGCCCATGTATTCTACAAGCTCTTTTATAATTGCTAGGCCAAGCCCTGTGCCCCCTTTATTATTTTTAGCGTCAACCTCTTGTGTAAACGGCGAAAATAAAGACTCTAAAAAGGCAGGGGTCATTCCGCGACCAGTGTCAGAAACTGTAATACCAAGAGATAGCGCATCGTTATTATTTATGAGCTGTGTTTTAAGTTTTACATGGCCTTGCTCGGTAAATTTTAATGCGTTACTTAATAAGTTAGAGGTAATTTGGCTCAGGCGTGTACTGTCGCAAAAGGCCCAGCAGCTATCATAAATTGTATTTTCTATGATTAATTCAACATGGGTTTCTTTAAATAACGGGGTATATAAAGAGGCTAAATCACTAAATATGGTTTTAAGCAGTACATCGGTTGGCTCTAGTTTTAATTCACCATGATTAATTTTAGAAAAATCGAGTACTTCGTTGATAATATTAAGTAAAATATCAGCGCTGCGTAGCGCTATTTTTATTTTTTCGTCTCGTTTTTCAGTGTCTTTTTCATCTATTAGGGTGGTGAGCATGCCGGTTATGCCATTTAGGGGGGTGCGTAACTCGTGGCTAATTTTAGCAAATAGCATACTTCTATCTTCTAACATATGCTCTGCTTCGGCTTTTTTCTTTTTTAGCGCTTCTCTAAGTAATATAGATTCGGTAATGTCTTGAAATGTACCAAATAGCCTTATGCAATTACCTTCGTGAAACTCGGCTTCTCCAAAAGTCGAAATCCAAATTTCTTGGTTTTGTGCAGTGATAACCTCAAGCTCTAAATCCCATTTTTCACCTTTGTTTATGGCGTTTTCTACTGCTTGGTCTATGGCTTCTCTGCTGGCGCCCTCTTTGTAAAACTCAATCGCGTTATCAACTATTGGCTGATAGTCATCGGCTACCTGATGAATGCGTTTAGTTTGCTTACTCCAATAAACTTTGTTCTCGATTAAATCGACCTCCCAAGTGCCGATATTCGCGATGTTTTCGAGCTTTGACAGGGTGTAGCTATTTTTTAAAAGTTGCTCTTTGGTGTCTATTTTTGCAAATTCAGATCCTAACCACTGAGCAAATAGCTCAATATAATCGTAGGCTTCGTCGCTAAATGCAGGTGACTCGTTAGGCGATGAAAAGTTAACAGTGCCAAAGGTTTTATCGGCTACTTTTATAGGTGCGCCAATGTAGGACTCAAGTTGAAAATTTATGTAACAAGGGTGAGTTGCAATCGTACTTTGTGAGGCTTTATGAAACGAAAGCGCCGAGCCCGCAGATAACGTATGGACGCAATAGGTGCCATCTAGCTCAAATTGTGTACCGGGTAATAAGGCGTTATCGGGTGTTAGAGCATGTAATACTGTGTACGTATTAGCATCAATTTTACTAATTATTGCTACATCAAGGCTGAACACTTCTAGGCCAAACGCGAGTAGGTTTTTAATTTTAGAATTAAAATCCAGAGTTTGGTCTGAGACTATATCGTGAAAACGCCTTAAAAAGTTCACCGCAATTACCTTAATTGTATTTTATACCGTTATGCGTATCGGCAGATAGGCACATTTATTTATATGTTTTTAACAGTTTATACCAACAGGCGTAAACCGTTGAGCAATATATTGAGTAATGGGTGTTAGGCTATCAACACGCGAACTTAATTGTTTTGCTCAATTAGCAAACTTTTCCCATTAATAGGTAGAATTAGGCGTGTATTCTGGGTTTATGTCGCCGCCTACTTCTTCTGGGTCTACATCGTTTATAAGCAACACTTCGCGCACGGCTTCAATATGATCAAGCACCGTTTGATAGCGCTCGCCATATTCGTACTTTGTTACTTCAATTGCTTGCGGCATGTAAGTAAATGCAATTTTTAGTGCGTGTAACGCGTCTGGATTGATTTTATCGCTCATAAATTTCTCTCATTTTATCAATGTATAGTGATTTGTTTAACAGCTGCTAAAAGAGCCAGCCTAAGGACAATAAGCTTTTTGCATACGCCCTAACAAAATAACAATAATTATAGAGTTTGTTGACTGTTAAATTTAAAAATTTGCCTGTTTAGCCGTTATTTTAATGGTCTAAGCAGTTAAGCACTGATCAGTATGATAACGCAGTTATTTTTGGATTATTTAAAAACAGTTTTAGCTCATCATATTTGCCTACCTAAATACCAAGTATGCTCAAAAATGTAATTTTATAAATAAACAGACATTGATTATGCGAATAAAAAGGAGCTTGTTCGCTTATTAAGTAACGATAATATGTTGCATAAATTTACAAACGCGCAATATAATGCAAATAGTTGTTATTTGCATGTGCAGGTGTGCGCGCCTGCTGTTTATTAAATGAGCTAAAAATGAATAATAAAAAAACCTTTAGCGCTACAAAGCGTCGCCATTTAATGGCGTGCGTATTGGCATTGGTAACCGCTACGGTGATGATCACCGGGATGACTACCTATTTGCCCTTACAAATGAGTGAACAAATTTTACTGCCTATTTTACTGTTTCCAATTATTTGGGTTGGGCTTTTTATATATGCCTACATTAGCGAAAAAGCATGGCAGCCATTTTTAGTCATGATCACTTTGTGTTTAGTGCATGGAATTTTAAGTTATTTTGCATTAATGCAGGGGCAAGGATGAAATCAATTACTTTAAAAAAGCTATTTTTATTACATAGTTGGGTGGGCGTAGTAACCGCCGTTTTATTGTTTGTTGTGGCATTTACCGGCGCGTTAGCAGTACTTGCCAGGCCTGAGCTAAAAATTTGGGCCAACCAATCACTGCAGCAAACTCAACATATTCCTAATAGCGAAATAAGCACATTAGTTAATACATACCACGCTCAAGTGCCCAAAGAGTTTGGTGAAAACATTCATGTGTTTATGCCAACAGGGCATAATTTTCACTTACTGGCTTTAGTATTTGAATCGCACCATGGTGATGAAAATTACCAGCAAGAAGTACTTCGGGCATTTGAATTTGACCCAGCAAGCTTAGCGTTGGTAAATACCTACTATGGCCCAAGTAAGCAATATTATGCCAATAGAAAAACAGATGCAGCCAGCTACATTGGTGAGTTTCACGCTGACTTACACTTAGGGCGACCTATAGGGCTTATTTTAACTGGGTTTTTAGGCTTAACATTATTAGTAAGTACGGTAACTGGCTTATTTATACATCGTAAATTAATTAAAGAGCTGTTCACCTTTAGGTGGCTTAAAGGCTTTGATGTAACCATAAGTGACGGCCACAAAGTAATGGGCATTTGGGGCAGTATTTTTAATATTGTAATTGGCTTTAGCGGCGCATTTTTAGGGCTCGCAACCGTAATTTTACTACCTGCAGCAGCCTTTGTTAGCTTTGGAGGCGACCAAGATAAGTTGATAGAAACTTTTACAGCTATTCCTGAGCCAATAATTAGTTATGTAAATCAGCCAACTAACATAACCGCTATTTTAAGTGATGCGCAGCAACGCTACCCACATGCAGTTATTTTAGATGCCACGGTAATGGCGCATAACGATGCTAACGCACAAGTGTATTTACGCCTTTTAGGAGGCGAAGCCGTGGCTTCTCAATTATTGCATTACAATGGGCAAGGGGAGTACATCACTTCAATGAGTAGTTTTGGCGATATTGCAGGGGTATCAATTAAAATTATTGAAGTACTCTTCCCACTCCATTTTGGTAATTTTGCAGGTTTATTTGTGAAGTTACTTTGGGTAATGCTTGGCTTAGCATGTGCCTTAATGCCACTTTCAGGCATGATGATGTGGTTAGCAAAGCGTACCAGAGGCAGCACACCAACGCTTAGCGCTGACACGTATGCAAGGTGGAACCGCTTTATTATAGGCAGTTGCGGTGGTTTAGTGCTTGCATGTTGTGTGTTATTCCCTGTGCAAGTACTTTTAAACTATGCCGTGGCTGGCGCTGAGCACAATGCTTACTTTGGGCCGGTATTTTTTTACGCGTGGTTAGTATGGCTAGTAATTGCAGCATTTTGGCAAAACTATAAAAACTACTTTAGAGCAACCTTGTTGCTTTGTGCCTTATTCTTAATAAGTGTTTTACCACTTAATAGTGTATTGGGCGTTAATAATGTTATTAACGCAAACAGTACCCTAGTGGCATTTACAGATATTAGCTTTTTAATTATGGGACTGGCGTTTTTATGGGGATACTTAAAAACAAAACCTGATGCCATAGCACTTGCAGAGGTAAAAGCAGCATGAGCACCGTTATGATAGTTATTGCACTAGCGTGTTTACTGGCCGCTTTATTATTAATGAGAAGTAAGCACTACAATGTAGCCTATAAGTGGCTGTATTGTTGTGCTTTAATAGCTATTGCCTTAGCGTTTTTTATAAATGTTTACGCTGTGCTAGCGGGGATTGTATGCACCATTGCAGCGTTTACTGTAATGGGCATACTGGTTGCGCTATCTAAAGGGAAACAACACACTTAGCTTAAAAAGGCTTTGGATGTATCAATTCCCATTTTGTACCCATCGTTAAGGCGTTTAACATTTTTTGTTGTACGGCCCACTCTAAATTGGGGCGGAGGAGCAATAATATTGATTTTGCAATCTTCAGGCGGGTTATTAATAAAATCTATGCTGCTGTTATAAACATGCGCTCTGTTAATCGAGCTATTTATTAAAGCAGGGTAGTTTTTATAAAGCTTTTTGGTTAACCACTGAGATTTACTTGGCTTTTTTCTATATCCTAGTGGCTGAGAAAGCACCACGGTTATTTCTTGAGCACCCATTTCGTATGCTTTTATTACGGGAATAGAGTCTGCTACGCCGCCATCGGTCATCGCAATATCATTAATTATAGGGTAGTTACGATACGCAATTGGAATCGCGCACGATGCCTTAAGTTGCTCTACCATCGCATCACTACTTGCTTTAAGGTAATGGGGCTGCCCTGTTGTGATAGCTGTAGAGACGATATAAAATTCGTGAGCCTCCTTTGCAAAGGCTTCTGTATTGAGAGGGATTTCTTTAATGGTTGCTTGCCATAGCCAATCTAAATCAAATAAGTGGCCGCCTTTGATAAAGCGCGCTAAGTTAATAAATTCAGGCCGACACGAAAAATCGGTAATAACATGGTAATTTCGTTTAGGTTGTTGGCATAAATAAGCGGCTATATTGGTAGCGCCAGCAGAAACCCCAAAGTAATTAGTAAAAGGTTGATAGCGCTGCGCTAAAAACTCATCCAGCACGCCGGCGGCAAAAATACCGCGCATTGCACCTCCCTCAACCACTAAAGAATGTTTATTGTTATTATTAATCATACTATTACCTCCCTTTTGATGATATTACCAACTAACCAAGTAAAGCGCGATAAAATGCTGAAATAATTATACTCATTTGCCACATTACTTAATCAATTTAAGGGATTAAATCTGGCGCTAAAAATTTTGATATAAACAGCTCAATAACGAAGCTTTTGCCCTGTAGTCAACATGGTTTAGTATTTAAAACTAAATCACTTAATTAAGCTATTTGGTATTAGTGCACTGTTTGGCTTAGCAAAAGCATTTAGCTGCTAATATGTTTTGTTTAATCGTAAGTGTTGGGGATTTCTGATAAAGTATTTATTAATACAAGGCTTTGTTAATATTAAAGAATCGTTATTTATGACTGACTCAAGTGTGACCGTATTTAGTAACGTGCAAAATAAGTTAGGTGAAAGCCCGCTTTGGCACCCTTTGCTTGAAACGCTATTTTGGGTAGATATAGAAAAAAACCTGCTGCTAAGTAAGTGTTTAACAAAGCCTGACTCACTAACACAAGTTGAAATGCAAGATACGGTTTCGGCTTTAGCGTGGCTTGATAAAGCACATCTTATTATTGGCACCAGTACGGGTATATATAAATACCATATAGCTTCTGGGGTGCGCCAAACGCTCACATTTTTAGAAAATACCCAGTCCACACGGCGCTCTAACGATGGTCGGGCAGACCCTTGGGGTGGGTTTTGGCTAAGCACTATGGATACAAACGCCCGCTCAGGCGAAGGTAAGATTTACCGTTTTTATCAAAATTCGCTCAATTGCGTGGTGCAAGGTTTAACCATTCCCAACGGGTTATGTTTTGATAAAGCGCGCTCGCGTGCTTATTACTGCGACTCAAAAGCCAGCTGTATTTTTACCTTAAATGTAAACCCAGATAGCGGCGAGCCTATATTACCCGCCCAAGTTTTTTATCAATTTAAAAATACCCAAGTAGACCCAGATGGCTGTGTGATTGATGCCCTTGGCAACTTATGGCTTGCGGTATGGGACATGGGCTGCGTTATGTGTTTATCGCCAGATGGGGAGGTTTTAAACACACTGCCACTTGCTGCAACAAAACCTACAAGCGTTGCGTTTGGTGGCAATAACGCACAGTGGCTATTTGTAACTTCTGCAGATGACAGTAATGTAAAAACTAACCAGTCATTACAAGGTAATGTATTTAAAATATCAGGCATAAAAAACGGGCAGCTAGAGCCGCCCGTTACTTTATAATAGATTTAGTTATGTAAATTGGCATACCTTATTACGGCCTGTTTCTTTTGCGGTATAGAGTGCTTGATCGGCTTTACTTATAAAGCACTGTGGCGTGCTATTTTTATCAGGTGTGGCTGAATAAAAACCGATACTTAATGTTAAGTACTCACTTACGGTAGAATTATTGTGTTTTATGCCTGCCGCGTTAATTGCTTGTTGAATTAAGCGGGTAAATTGTTGGCAGTCTTGCTCATTAGTTGCCGGTAAAATGACGGTAAATTCTTCACCGCCATAGCGCGCGGCTAAATCGCCTTCGCGTCGGCATTGCGACTTAAGCGCAGCTGCCACCTTAACTAAGGCTTCATCGCCTTGTTGATGGCCGTAGCTGTCGTTGTAATTTTTAAAAAAATCTATATCGCACATAATTAAGCTAACGGGCTGCTTTGCACGTGCGCAGCGTTTAATTTCGCTCTCTAGTGCTTTGTCAAAACAACGTCTATTTGCAATTGTGGTGAGGCTGTCAGTATTTACAAGGTGGTTAAGCTTTTGATTTGCGGTAATTAGCTGTTGTTGAATATGCTGAAGCTCTTGCTTGTAGTTTAAGTTTTTAAACGCATTAGCGATTATTTCACCTACTAGTTTTAACCTAATTAAGTCTAAGTCTGTCCACTCACGTTTTTGCTTTACACAATCACAACCAATAAAGCCTACTAGCTCCTTATCGTAGCGAAGGCCAATACACAGTACCGATTGAATACCTTCACGCTCAAGTTCTTGTTTTTCTTTAGCCGCTTTTGCTGGGAGGCTTGCAACATCATTCACTTGAAATAAGTGTGTGGTGCCCATTAAATTAGCAAAGTAGGGGAGTGAGTTTTTTGGTATGTGCTGTAGTTGATCTTTAAATGGCTGAATCCCTTGGTTAACCCACTCATGGGTGTTACGCATTGACTTACCATCGTCAGAAAATTTAAATAAGTAGCTCCTATCGGCATGGCATACAGTGCCAATGGCTTTAAGCGCAAACTCTATATGAGTATCAATATCGTCAATTTGAATATCTATTAAGTCGGTAGAAATTTTTGAAATAATTTTATCAAAGTTATATTGCGCATCTTCGTTGTGTTCAATTATCTCAAACGTAGCAATGTATAAGTGACTATTTAGCGAGGCAAGTTTGGCGTTTAGTAATAGGCCGTGCGTTTGTTTTTGTAAAAATACGTGGCAGTTAGTATTTATAACTAAGTATTTTTCAAACAATTGAGCAACAGTAAATTGTTTTTTACTTTCTGGACTACTTAACGTGAGGTGCTTAAAGTCTGCATCTTTTAAAGTTGGCTGTGAGGGTAAATCAAATATACTCTGCGCTTGAGTGTTTGCATTATAGGCTTGTGTTTTAGCATCATAAAGTACAACGGCAAACGGAATAAGCTTTATAGTACTCCACATATCTTCGATTGGTTTTAAGCCCACTCATTGCTCCAGTTGATTTTACATACAATTTAATTGTTCCTACTATGTTATTTAGTACAACTTTAGCTATTTTGCTAAGTTTTTAGTGCGTTTAAGAGGGCTTCGTATTACAATTGCTACTGTATATCATTACCCTTTTCTACTCTAAGCCACCTGACGGCTTATTTGCATTTTAAGTATAGGTTTTTCAAGCATTTCATGACAGAAATCACTACACACCAGGCGTCTCGTCGTCGGTTACTTATCGCTTTAGCGATAACATGTTCATTTATGGTAATTCAGGTAATTGGCGCTTATTACGCTAATTCGCTTGCTGTACTTGCCGATGCAGGGCACTTATTTGTGCATAATAGCTCGCTATTTATTGCCCTTATTGCCTCAAGCTTAGCAATTCATTTTGCTAAAACCTATAACGATGGCTATCAACGCGCTGAGCTCATTGGTGGTTTAATTAATGGTTTACTGTATTTGGCGATAAGCTCCGTTATTTTATATGAAGGTGTAGAGAGAATTTCCCATCATAACGATGGCCATGATTTAGCAATAAACAGCTTTTTAATGTCGAGTATTGCCTCTGTGGGGTTTTTATTTCATGGTGCTGCAGCGTGGGTACTTTATAAAGGCCGCAAAGCAAGCATTAATGTGTACGCTGTATTTTTACATTCGTTTTTTGACATTATATCGACCATTTCTACGTTTATAGCTGGCGTACTTATTTATTTTACGGGCTGGAGCATTATTGATATTTTATCGAGCATGCTAATTGCCTCGTTTGTGTTATTTACCGGCGGTAAAGTGATCACGAGCTGTATTAAAGGGCTGTTCTTTAATAACGCTAAGTTGCCTAAAGTGAAGGATATTGAGCAGTCAATTACCGATTTAGAACATGTGCATAACGTACATAATGTGACGGTGTCGCGCAAAGACAGCGATATTATTGTCGGCGCTCACGTGGTGTTAAAAGAGCATTGTACAATTGAAAAGCACGATGAAGCCTGCCGCTTAAAAATAGAAAAACTCCTCGCTGCGCGTTTTAATGTTAAAAGCAGCGTACTACAAATAGAAAGCCACGAATGCCAGCATATTCATAGCTAACTTTTTATTAAAGTGTGAATATGCTCATGTGTTTCGGGGTTTTGTAATTGCTCTGCCCGCATTGGTTTTGCAAAATAATAACCTTGTAAAACATGACAACCTAACCCTTCTAAAAAGGCTTTTTGTTGCTTAGTTTCAACGCCTTCGGCTATGCAATAAAGCGCTAAGTTTTGAGCTAAAGTGTAAATGGTTTTGATGATCGACTCATCACTTTTATCCATCCCAATGCTGTTAACAAAGCTTTGATCTATTTTAATGACATCAATAGGGAACTGGCTCAAATAAGTAAGTGATGAGTAGCCGGTGCCAAAATCGTCGAGTAACAGCTTAAAACCAGCCGATTTTAACTTTTGTAGTTGCTTTGCGGCTTTTTGCTTGTCTTCTAGCAGTATGTTTTCTGTTATTTCTAGGCGCAATTGTACTGGGCTCATTTGATGCTGTTTTAATATATTGGTCAGCTTAGTTGCTATATTCGTCCTTAAAATGTGCTTTGGCGACAAGTTAAGTGAAATATAAAACAATGGGTTGCTGGCCAATGTAGGGGCTAGCTCAGTTAGCGCGCGCTCTAAAGCTTGCTCAGTTAATGCTTCTATCAGGCCTGTTTCTTCAGCAATAGGGATAAATAAAGCCGGCGAGACAAATTGGCCGTTATTTTCCCAGCGCATAAGTAACTCAACCCCATTTATTGTTTGTGCGTGCGTGTCTATTATGGGTTGGTAATGATTAAATAATAGATTATCTTTCGCGGCATCTTTTAAATCGTTTTCGAGGATGAGCTTTTGTTTTATTTGCTCGTTCATCGAGTCGTTAAAAAACTTAAACCCGTTTCGGCCAGCTTGCTTTGCATGCATCATGGCTACATCGGCGTTTCTGATCAGTAAATCGGTCGAGCTGGCATCAAATGGGTATAAAGCCACGCCAATACTGGCTGATATATTAATAGAAAAATCTTCGATAATGACCTTATTGGCAAGTTCTGAACTGATACTTTTGACTATGTTATTTAGTGCGGCTATGTCTTCTACGTTATCAATAAGCACTAAAAATTCGTCACCGCTTTGGCGGCCAAGCGTGGCATTACTTGGCAACATAGCGCTCACTCTTTGGGTAATATTACACAGTAGTTGATCTCCCACTGCGTGGCCAAATGTGTCGTTTACCGGTTTAAATTTGTCTAAATCTATAAATAGTAAAGCGCTTTGAGTGAGCTGCTGATGAGCTTTTTTAATCGATTTACCAATTTTTTGATGCATTAAACTGCGGTTAGGCAATTGTGTAAGGGGATCGAAATTGGCTAAATAGCGCAGCTCGTCTTCTGCCTTTTTTTGTTCGGTTAAATCCGAAATAACAATCACATAGTAACTTATGCTATGTGTATCTTTAGCGATTGCAGTGGCACTTATATGTATGGGGTGGTGCGGGTTAGTTGCAGTTTTAATAACGGCATCAGTTCGCCAATTTTGTTTTGCTGTTAAGCTTTTTAATGTGCTGGCATAGCTTTTACATTGCGTTTTACCTATCGCATTAACAAACACTTTTAAGCTAAGCGGATGTTTATGAGTTTGCGAAAAGGTTTTTATAAAACTGTTATTTGCAGAAACCGGCACCAAATTATTATCTAGAATAAGCAGCCAGTCGTTTATTTGCCCAAACGCCTCACCTAAAATGTTGGCTTGCTGCTCATTGGCACGTTGCTCTGTTATGTTGGTATATATGCCAGATACAGATACCGGTTTATTTGTTTGTTCGTCATAAATAATTTGCCCTAAATCTTGATACCACAACCAATGGCCAAGCTTATGCTTCAACCGGTAAGTTGCTTGCCAATGCTCATGCTTTTTTTGTTTGGTAAAATTTAACCAGTGCGAAATAACCCGTGGTTTGTCTTCAGGGTGAATTAAAGCTAAATAATGTTTTAATGGAATACGGTTGGGCAAATTAGTATACCCAAGCTCACTTCCCCGGTTTGTATTTACCGAATCGTCGCTGTAATGGTAATCCCAAATGCCACTTTTATTGTTACTAAGCGCAAGCTCGGTTTGTTTTTGTGAGTGTATTGTCGCTTTTTGCGCATTAGCTATGGCTAGCTGTCTGCTTCTGTATTGCCAAAACAGTAAACACAGCACAGTTATAATAATTAAAATATAAGCTGCATATGCATAAGGAGACTTCCACGGCGCGTATGCCACATTAAAATTTAACAGCGCCGGCTTTGATTCAGTCGCACTATTAAAATTATACGCGCTGGCCTTTAATTGATAATTTCCTGGTGGGAGCTTTGTAAAAAATATTTTGTTTGCTTTTAAATCATCATACTCTAGCGAAGTAGGTCCTTGAAGCGTAATCTTGTAACGTGTTTCCGCGCTATTTTGAAAATCAAAATTAGAAAAGCTGACCTCCAAACCCATATCTTCATGTGTTAATTGCAATGCAGAGGTGGCAAACTGATTTGGCTGATAGTCTAAATCGCGCGACATTAATGTAATATCGGTTATTGAGGTTGCTGTTTGCGTGCTTTGCTGTAAAAACTCAGCGGGGTTAAACGAAATTGCACCATAACTGCTGCCAAACATTACAGTGTTATTTTTAAGCGTAATTGCCCCTAAAGTGCTAAATAAATTTACCGATAAACCATCTTTTACTGTAAAAACTCGCAGCCTTAACGTATCGGTATTTAAGCGGTACAAACCATTTTTACTGCTAAACCATAAATAGCCATACTCATCGCTAATAAGCGAATAAATAGACTGCGTTTTTAAGGCGTTACTTACGTTAAAGTGGTGCTTTTTTTCAAAGCTCTGCGCATCAATACCCACTAGGCCTTCGCTGGTTGTTGCTAACCATAAAATGTTATTTTTATCGGTTAACCAGTTTTCGACTGTGTGGTAATTTTGGCTGTCTTTTTTGCTGGTTTTATAAATAGTGGTAAGAGTGTTTGTTTGCTCGTTAAACCGGTAAAAGTGGGTAGTTGTACTTAATACAAATTCATTTGGGTAATCATCAAAAGGTCGATGAAAAGTATAGGCCTCTAAAGGGTTTACATGTTGTTTTAACCCGTTAATTTCGCGCGTTAAGCCTGTTTTGCCATTGTACACATAAAAACTGTGATCATTATAAAAAGCGAATGTGTCGGGGGCTACCTCAGACAAACCATAAATAACCGCACCTTCAGACAGTGCGTTATTTAAATCTTTTTTTGCAACGGCAGTGCCTGTTTCTTTGTCAAATAAAATTAAACTGTAGTACCCCGTTAGCCATAAATATCGCGAAGTGGAATCTAAATGCGCTTTATTAATTGCAAAAATAGCGTATTCACCATAAACCGCTTTAGGGTCTTGTGAGGTTAGGTAGTAGGTTGCTTTGTTTTTAGCATTTACATGAGCAAGGCCATTATCGGTGCCGTACCACATAGATAAATCATCGTCTTGGTAAATACTGTTTATATAGTTGTTTTCGGGTAGGGTGGTTTTGTTAAAGCGCCGTGTGTTTATTGACCAAGTAAGCACGCCTTGAGTGCGCGACGCCAGCCAAAACACGCCACTTGAGTCGACCATTAAATCGTTAATAGTATTTTCGGTAATATTAAATTTACTTTGATCAAAGCTAAGAATTAACTCAGTGGTGCCCTTTTCTCGGTTAAATTCGAACAAGCCATGCTCTGTGGCAATAAATTCGCCATAGGGTGTATTGCTGTAATCCCAAATATTGTAATCAGCAATCACGCTTTTAGTGCTTTGAGTTGTAGTTGCTCCTGCTGAGCTATTTAAACTTAATGCGTACATGCCCTCAACGGTGCCTACTAATAATCCTAGTGCGGGGTCTACAGATAAAAACTTAACATTACTGTTATCGACTGTTTGTTTATCGGGAGTATGTAAATTAAGAGGGGTTAATGACTCTGTTTTTAGGTCGTAACTAAATAAACCCGTTTGTGTGCCTATAAATAGCGTGTTTTTGTAATATTTTAATGCGCGCACCACGCTGTTTTCATTGCCTATAGTAAACTCTAAAGTAAGTGAATTTGTTTTAGAGTTAAGTGAATACACGTTGTTTAAAATGGCAAGGTAAAAGGTATCTTGGTGCTGGGCTATCGCTTCAATAGAAGCGAAACTAGCTGTATTACCTGCAAGATTGCCCGAAAATATATTACGAGTAGTCAACGTTTTAGGGTTAACTAAATAGGCACCGGCAAGCTCAGTAGAAACAATTATATTGCCTGCATGCGTTTTAAATAGTGTAGTGATGAAGTTTTCGTTAAGGGTAAATCCGCCATCAAAAGGGGTTACCGTATAGCCGTCAAATCGATTAAGCCCTTGCGCTGTGGCTATCCAAATATAACCTAAATCATCTTGCAAAATTTTAGTTACGTAATTTTGGGATAAACCTTCATCGGTAGATATTCGTTGTAATTGTTGAGCATAATTTGTGGAGGCCGATACGCTAGTAATACAAAGAAAACATACAGTGGTGAAGAGAAAAAACAAAATACTCAATCGCACTAATAAACTCGCTCTAGGGCAGGGGATATACATATAAAAGTTAAATATAGCACATTTTTTAAAATGTGGATTACAACTTATAACAACTAAATTAAAGCACTAATTTAGTTATTTATAACCATTTAAGCTACGCTTACTAATTATAATTACTTAAAAACGGGGTGTTATGGTTAGTCACAAAAATTTATCTGCAGATAACAGCGTGTTATTAGTGATAGATATTCAAGATAAGCTATCTCCCGCTATTAGCGAATTTACTGATTTACTAGGGTGGGCAATAAAAATTGCCAAAGTAAGCGCCCTTTTTAAAATTCCTAGCATAGTGACTGAGCAATATCCTCAAGGGCTTGGTGGTACAAACAGGCTTTTAAAAAACACCCTTATAAACGCACAGACTGTTGAAAAAACACATTTTAGTGCGTGTAATGAGCCTGCATTTAATGCTGTGTTTACAAAGCTTACGCGTTCACAAATTATAGTAATAGGCACGGAGGCGCATGTATGTGTTTTACAAACCTGCTTAGATTTAATAGCCCAAGGATTTGAGGTGCATGTAGCGGCAGATGCTGTGGGTTCACGAAATACGATGCATAAATCGCTAGCTCTAGAGCAGTTACAACAGGCAGGGGCAATAATTACAAGCGTAGAAAGTATCATTTTTCAGTGGACAAAAAACGCAGCATTACCTGAGTTTAAAGCGGTTTTATCAATTATTAAGTAAAGTTGGCAGGCTAGGCTATATTGATAATTAAATGTGGTCGTAATTATGAGTTAATACGTACAACCCCTGATTTTGTTTAAAAAAATTTTAATAATTAAAGGTATTTATGAATAGTGTAAGTCGTTTATTCACCATAATATTCATTTTTTTGTTTGTAGAGTCTATCGCCCTAGGCTTGTACTTTGGGACACTTACACAAGCATTTATAGTCGGCCTACCTTTAAGCTTAATGCCTATATGGTTACTTAAAACTCAGAAAAATAACCCAATCACAGGTCATGTTGTTGCTGCGGCAATTATGATGTTTTCTTTTTTGCACATACAACAAGCCTTTGGGTTAATAGAAATACACTTCGAAATATTCATATTAATGGCTATGTTGATCATGTTTGTACAGTGGCAGGTGTTTATTACGGCCATTATTTTTGTGGCCGTTCATCATTTAAGCTTTTACTTTTTACAAACACAAAACACCGGTTTTTATGTATTTGACCCTGACAGACTGGCGTTTACTACGGTGCTTATACATGCCGGCTATGCAATAGTAGAAGTGTTTGTAGCAGGCTATATTGCTAAAACACTACAACAAGAGCGCAGAGCTGGCGTGTCTTTAACCAAAGCGACCGAAGCCATTATGCAAGACCCCGAGCATATACAGCTTTCGCTTAGGGCCGATGATAAAAATAGCAATGCAGTAGCGGGCTTTAATACTTTATTGGGTTATTTATCAGATGTAATTAGGCAAGTGCAAACGCAGTCTCTTTCACTGCAGCAAAATTCGCAGCAATTAATAAACGTACACGATGAGCTAGCAAGCGGGGCAGAGCTAAGAAAGCAACAAACTAATGATATAGCAGACTCTGGTGCTCAAGTTGCACAGGGTTTTAGCTTAGTTGAGCATGAAAGTGAAGTATTAAAGCAGCAGGTAGATAACATTACTCAAGCTGCAAATAGTGCCTTAAATGACGTTATGCAAACAGACACTAAAAGCACGGAACTACTTAATTTACTTAATCATACAGAAGAGCAAATAAATCATTTGGTGGCCGCTGGCGATGTAATATCAGGGTTGTTGAATGAAATATCAGGCATTGCAGAGCAAACTAACTTACTTGCGCTTAACGCAGCCATTGAAGCCGCAAGAGCGGGTGAGCATGGCCGTGGGTTTGCAGTTGTAGCCGATGAAGTCAGAACGCTTGCTACAAGCAGTAAAGCCACGACAGATAAAATTGCTTTAACATTAAAAGATTTAGTTACAAACAGTAAAACGTCAACCCAATCTATGAGCCAGTGTGTCGATTTTGTTGTTGATTTAACGCATATCAGCACCACCATGAAAGAAAACATAAGCGCCATGAGTGAGCAAATAAAAGCCGTCAGCCAAAGTACTCACTCTGTAGCGCAAGTTGTTGCTGAGCAAGCTGTAAACACAAAACAAATAGCCTCAAGCACAGAACAAATGCAGCAAAGCCAATATCAAGATACCAAAGTGGTAGAAAAGCTAACCGCTAAAGTACAAATGATCGACGTAAGTATTGCGGTATTAGAGCAAAGCATTGCTAAATTTAAGTAATTCATCCATTAAAATGAGTGCAGTGATTGCTCTGTGGTTAGTATTGACGGTTTCTGGTTTAGTTTATTATCAATATAATCAGTTGCGCGTTTTTGACAGCTATGGCGTACTTGAGCAACCAAGGTGGTTTACTAAATTTAAACAACACATAGGGTTTACAGCAGCAAAGCATAATTCGTTGATTATTGTTACTGACCCTGACTGTGGCTGCACCAAGCAAGCTCAGCCTCATTTAAAACAGTTGGTTGCGTTTTCTAAAGCGCAAGATTTTACGCTTATCAATATTGAGCAAACAGCCTCTTTACAAATACTGCTCCCTGCTACACCAGCTGCTGTGGTGATTAACTATAAAGGTGACTTTGTTTATGCCGGCCCACTTTCTCAAGGGCTTGGCTGCGCGCAGGGCAGTGGTTTTGTTGAAACGGTTATAAATAATCTTGTAGCTGGATTTAACAGCGAGCTGTTACTTAATAAAACCAGTGGTTGTTACTGCACTGCTTGATAGCGCTATTACTGATTAGCCTTTTATAGGTATTAAAAACGCCACCTGCATAATATTAAGAATATTAGACTGGTAGGTTTGTGGGTCAAATACGATTAAGCACAACATATACGGTTTTAGAATACGGTTATAAACAACAAAATTTCGATGAAGCCTACTGTTAGTACAATCACAGGAAGTGAATTTAAAAAGTACTCCATTTTAGTTAATTCTATAATAAAGCTTATTTAACTTTAGCGGTTTTTTTTTCTTTCATGAAAGAGTGCAGCCTAATTTTTTTTACGTTTGGTTAAGCGGATTCACAAGAGCAAGCATGTTTTGGTTAAGAATATTAAGTGTCGCGTTAAAGCGCTTTAGTTGGCTTTTTATTTCAGGAGTTTTTAATAAACAAAGCGCTAGTGCCATTCGCAATAATGCACATCCCTAAGCTTAAATGGCTCAAAGTTATAAATAAGCGGGGTCGATATAGCGCTACTAAAGACCTATGTAAGTAGAAAGGGATTTAAATTTATTTTTTCACGCATATTTTTTTGCCGATAGTTTTTTCTGTTTAAGAAAGCTTTATCTTTTAACAAATACGTACTAAAGGCAAAAAAGTCTAGTTGGTATGAAATTAGTAACCAAATTTAGTTTACGGATTTTATTGTTATAAGCTATGCCACAGCTGCAGATTTAAGTTTTAGATTAGCTATTTCACTTTGTGTTGGCAGTGCATCAAAGGCACCAAATTTAGAGACTGTTAATGCTCCACATTTAGTCGCAAAGTCAATAGCTTTTAAAACGTTTTCAAAATTATTAGTCCAAGTAGAAAATTCACTACGATTACAAATTTTCTTAGCTAGTTGATATAAAAAGCCGCCAATAAATGAGTCCCCTGCAGCAGTGGTATCTACAACATTAGCATAAGGGCAAGGGTAGGTTCCACTGAAAGATTGAGATGTAAATGAAATTGGCTTGGCGCCATCGCTCATAAGTACTAACGTTACACCACTATCAATCCACGCTTTTATAGTACTTTCTATATGCTCTATCCCATACAACATAGCTAGCTCTTCTTTACTCGCTTTGATGATATTAACTGTTTTGGCAACTTCAAATATTACTGATGCTGCAGTATGAGGTGCATCCCAAAATGCCGGGCGAAAATTAATATCCATACAGGATATAGAATCAACTTTATTAAACTGTTGCAGAGCATATACAGTGGTATCGTAAATGAGTGGCTTGGCTAGCGAGCCTGAACAAAATGAAACAATTTTAGGTTGCGTAAATAAGGTTGGATCTAGATCTGTTATATGAAGGTCGTAATGGGCTGCGGATTTGTCATAAAACTCAAACGTACGTTCACCGCTTTTATCTAAAGACACAAAAGCAATGGCAGTTTTACCCCTTAGAGATAAACCAAGGTGATCTGTATTTACGTTATGGGATTTAAGGGCATTAATTAAAAAGTTGCCAAACTTGTCATCACCTACCTTTCCTAAAAGTGCACTTTTACCACCTAACTTAGCCACTGCTACAGCTACATTTGCTGGTGCACCGCCTGCAAATTGGTTAAAACTAAACGACTGATTTGAGGTGTTTTCGTTTATACATTCATTTGAAAGTAAATCGATTAACGCCTCGCCGATTGCAAGTACTTCCATCGTAAATATTCCTATAATAGTAAACATTATCGCCTGCTAAGCAGGCGATAAAAATAAAATTAAAAGCGCTTACCTATGCTAATACTAAATGTGCGTGGTAGCACAACCCGTGCATTGAACGTAGTTGCTTGACCCGCAACTGTTTCACCTGCACGTGGATCGCCCTCTGATAACCCTTCAGAATTATTTAGGTTTTTTACATCAGCGCGAAGGTAGTAGCCTTTTTCATTTTCAAGCGATAAACCAATATTTAGCATGCCATACATAGGAAGCTCCGCAGTGTTGGCATCATCAGCATAACGTTTACCACTCCATGAATAGCTACCATGTAGTTTTGCCATACCCCAAGAAAAATCATCAAATTCATAGCTACTAGTAAGTTGCCCAAAGTGTTCTGGAACACGTACAGGCATGTTGCCATTGATATCAATAGCCGCAGCATTACCATTCGCATCAAGGTATTGAGCGGCAGGGGTGTTCACAAATTCTGGAGATTGATAAGTAGCAGAAACCCCAACGCGCCAGCCTTCGGTAACTTGAAGGTTTAACTCAGCTTCAACGCCAAGAGTTTCCGTATTTCTAAATGCTTGTCGTTGAACAACTTGGCCGTTTTCAACCGTTGGCACATTAAAAAATAAATCATCAGCAGCCGCAAAGTAACCCGTTATAAATGCGGCTATGTCGCCTTCATTATATTTGATGCCTACCTCAGCCATTACCGTTGATGCCGGCTGTGTTTCTCGACGATTGGAATTATTAAACTCGTCAATTTCCTGCTGATTTGCTAAGCCTGTAATTGCCATGTACTTGTCAACATCAGGCATACGAAAGCCATCTGCGTAACGTGTAAATACAGCCAAATCATCATTAAATTTATAGTTTGCGGCCACTGTCCAAGCAAGTTCATTGTATTCAACGTTAAAGTTTCTGAAGGTGCCTGCGCCAAAAGGTAAGGAGATATTGCCGTTAATAGTATCTGTATCACTGGCAAAGCTATTTATTGTATATTCTGCTTGATTTTGCGCCTCACCATCTGCTTTTAATGTTTCGTATCTTAGGCCTAAATTGAAAGATACATCTTCAAGTTCGTACTCAAAATCGGCAAACGGCGCGAGAGTTTTTTCACTGTAAACAATATCTGCATAACCATGAGACCCTGACTGAATACCTTTATATGTGCCGCTGCCAATATCGTTACCTTGTTCATCGGTAAAAACAATATCTAATCGTTGTGGTAGAGGCTCAATTGATTGTAATGTATTAATACGGTAGTCAGTTACGTGACCATTGATATTAGAGAAAAATAACCCAAAGTTTGCATAGAGAGTGCCATCCCCCATGTTATCGAATGTGTAGTTTAATTTAGTTTCATTTTGAAAGTTATCGCCTTCGAAGCGTCTGTGCCAAAATCCGGCATTAATACCGTAGCCATTTGTGTTATATGAGTTTACATCACTTGAGTTTGCAACACTAAACCCTGTACCTGCATCACGAATATCAAAATTTAAACTGCCGTTTACGAGTGCATTACTTAATTGGTCTGCATTTGCATCATAAATGGCTTGCGCTTTATCTGATAATAATTCGGCATTACCTACATTTATGATACCGGTAAATGTAGTTAACATATCCGTATAACGCATTTGGTTAGAAAAAATTAAATTCTCGTTTATTTCTATTTCGGTAGTGTTACCAAAATAAGTGACGTCAGCGTAGTTGCCATCTGCTACGTCTAAATCTATGTCTCCGCTTGGGGTGTTGTTTAGCGTTAAAAGGCGAGCACCTGCTGAATTACCTGTTGTTCCGTCTCTTATATCCATACCACCAGGTATTGTTTGCGCATCGGTAGTGCTTCCCGTTAGTGGTTGTGGGATAAAAAAGAATGAACTGTCATCTTGTTTGTTTATTTCAAAGCGCGTAAATCCATTACCATCATCAAAAAAATATTTAATATTAGCGTTTATTTCACCACCTTGGTTTGCTGTATACCCAGGATCGCGTGCTGAGTCATCCTCGCGGTACCAAGCGCCTACCGCATAGGTTGTTTGATCATTAATAGAGCCGCTTACCCAACCTTGCACTCCTAAACGATTATTACTGTTGGTTTCAAAAAATACATCGCCTTGAGTATCATCGCCCCCTTCACGGGAGATAAAGTTAATAAACCCTGCAGGTGCACTACCAACAAATATAGAGGATGCACCGCCTCTTATTGCTTCCACATTACCTACATAATTTGAAAGTCGAGTAAACCTGTCATTTTGAGTGAATAAAATATCTTGATTATAAAATACAGTCATACCGTCACGTAGTAGTGCTGTAAATTCAGTTTGGGTTGAAAGTGGGAAACCTCTGGGGGCCACGTTATTACCCGTTTCGCCGCCGGTGTCTTCGGCGTGAAAACCAGGAATACTTCTAACGAGCTCTGCTACACTGTGGGGCGCTAACTGCTCTAACTTTGCTTCGTTAAACGTTGTCATTGCATTCGTTGACTCAATTTTTTCTTTGGGTCGAGATGTACCTGTTACGATTATTCTTTCAAAACCTAAATCACTCTTTGTTTCTAATGAATCTTGGGCTTGCGACTTAGCTTTGGGTGAAATGCAAATAGCAACTGCCGTAGCTATTAAGGTCATTTTAGCAGACATATTTTTCATGTTGTTCTCTCTTTATTGTGTGTGTTTACAATTTTGTGATTTATTAATCAAACGAGTCAGTGTTTTCAAAATTGTGAATAGAATGTAGAGAACTTGATTTAATAAATCAACTATTATTATTTATTAATTTTTACAAACATAATGGTGACTTATTAGTCTATGGGATTTATGAAAAGGTACTTTGTATATAGCAGCTCAAGCTAAGCGCAAGCTGCTAATAGTGAATTCAGAATTGCTTTAATGGTGTGAAAGGATAGTGTTGTCTTGTGAAAAGTTTATGAGTAACGGTAAGTTAGCGCAGCCTATTGATTGTGCTTTAGCGCCAATAGAACCACTTTTTACTTCACAGCGATTAATACCACGGTGATCTGCTTTGCTTAATTTTATCTGGGTAGCGAGTACTATTTTTTCTCTAACGTTTATGGGAATAGCGCCGTCAATAACGACAGCTTCAAAATCAAAAATCGCAAGGGAGCATAATGCTGCATAGGCGAGGCCGTCAGCAACTTGATCTATCCATTTTTCTAAAACAGGTCCTAAGTCGCCCCAATATTCATTAGAACTCCATAGTATATCGGTGTTGTAGCCATCATTTTTAAGCATTTTTTCTAAAATATATAAAGATGACTGCATAATAAGCTGCTGAGAACTAAGTTGACCTTTGCTATTAAGCATAGGCTTGGGAAGCGAACCAATAGCGCCTGCATTGCCTTTTTTACCTGTAAATAATGATTCATTTATGACTACGCCACCCCCAATAAAGGTGCCTATAAAAACATATAAAAAATCTGTAAATCGGGTAGGGTTTCCAAAGCTTAACTCAGCTGAACAAGCAGCTGTGTCGTCATTACAAACATAAACAGGTAGGTCAATTATTTGATTTATTCTTAACTTAAAATCAAAAGATTTCCACTGTTCCATTATTTCAGTAGGGGCACCGGCTTCTTCTGTCCAATTCCAAATCTCGTAAGGAGTAGCAACGCCTATGCCTAAAATCCTATCTGCTAGGTCTTTATTAAGGCTCATTTTTAGTACGCTTATACCTTTTTTTAAAAAGGTTAGTAGGCTATCTACTGTTGGGTAAGCGCAATTTTCATGAAGCGTAGCACGAATATTTCCCATTAAATCAATAAGTGTTAAATCAAAACTACGGCGACCTACTTTTAGACCTATACCAAATGCGCCATCAGGGTTTAGTGCAAAGGGGATTGTGGGTTGCCCCACACGGCCTCGTTGTGGCTCTTTTCTTATTAACAGGGAGTCGGCTTCTAAGCTATTAATAATAACCGTAACCGCTTGCGCAGAAAGCCCTGTTTTCAGCGCAATTTCAGCTTTTGGAGCGCTACCTTGCTGACGGATCAGCGTCATAATTCGACGTTCATTATAAGCACGCAGGCCTGATTGGCTTCTGCCTTCTTGTGATGTAAGTCGAGGGTTTTTAGCTTTAATAATTATTCCTACCTAGTTGGTTATTGTCTTGAATAACTTAATTTATTGTACACCGCAAGATCCCGTTTGGCGATACAGCAACCTGTATAAATGGGAGCTGCTTTGCTACTTTGTTGAATAATATATTGAGATTATATAAAGCTAAAAGCACAATAAATAACTATAGTTGATTTATTGACGTGCAGATATATACCTGTTTAAATGCTTTACTTAAAGTTAACAACTGAGACACTGAAATGTCCACACACACACACACACACGAAAGCACCTCTGGTCTCAAAAGAGATGGTCGTGCCTTTTATTTTACTCGTATTATGTTTTGCAGCTTGGGGTGCAGCTGCAAATATGACCGATCCGTTAGTAAAAGTTTTTAGTAAAATTTTTACTATGTCTTCAGTGCAATCCGCATTGGTGCAGTTTAGTTATTATGGCGCATATTTTTGCTTAGCTATTCCTGCTGCCTATATTAACAAACGGTTTTCTTATAAAGTTGGCGTATTAACTGGGCTAGGCATGGCTGCAATGGGCGCATTTATGTTTTACCCTGCTAGTCAAGCAATGACCTATGGCTTTTTTTTAGCGGCTTTATTTATACTTGCAGGTGGCCTATCTATTTTAGAAACATCTGCAAACCCTTATGTTATGGGGATGGGGAATGAGCAAAGTGCAACTCGAAGGTTGAATTTAGCGCAATCATTTAATCCGGTAGGGACAAACATAGGGGTGTTTTTGGCTGCTACTCTTATTTTACCAAGCTTGAATACCGCTACTTCCGATGAGCGTTCGAGCATGACTACTTCGCAGCTCAAAAATATAATAAGCGCCGAATTGGATGCCGTAATGGTGCCATATGTGGGCATGGCATGTGTGCTTGTTTTTATTTGGCTTGCCATCGCGTTCACTAAAACGCCGGATTTTTGTAAAAAGAAGCAGGTCTCAAAACATGTTGATTTTAAGCCAGCCTTTAAACGCTTATTTAAAAATACCCATTATCGTTTTGGTGTAATAGCCCAATTTTTTAATGTTGCTGCACAGACATGTGTATGGACCTTTACGATTCAATATGTAATGGAAGCGTTGAATACAAATGAGGTCAGTGGCGGTACAATTTTACAGTACAGTATGATTACATTTTTAGTGTCTCGTTTTGTAATGACGTGGCTTATGGGATTTATCCGTCCTGCAAAGTTACTGATGGCTACATCTCTTATAGCAATGATGTTATGTATTTACATGGTGCAAATGCCTAATATAAGTGGTGTTTGGGCTCTAGTATGTATTTCTGCTTGTTTGTCATTAATGTTTCCTACTATATATGCAATTGCGCTACACGGGTTAGGTGACGATGCTAAGCTAGGCGCAGCAGGTTTAGTTATGGCGATTCTTGGTGGGGCAATAGTACCTGTAATTCAAGCTGTATTTATTGATACTTACAGCGTTGCATTTTCATATATGGTGCCTGCAGGTTGCTTTATTGTTGTAGCCGCTTATGCTGCATTTGATTTAAAGGCCAAAGTAAGAACGTTTAACAAAACCTCTCCTTGTTAATAACTTGAGCCGAGTTAAGAGCTCGGCTTTTTTGTATTATATTTTCTCTGCTAGCTAAATACTGGTAAGTTGAGGCATTGATAATTAAAAGTTTATTAAGCCTTATGTTTTTTAGTATTAGCTCAATACAAGCAACGCAATATTTACTCGTATTTAGTGGGTGGTATTAGTCCGCGCCCATTGCATTAAAGAGCGAGGTTAAACTGGGTGGAGGTGAGTTTACTAAAACGAAAGACATTTTTAGTTTAAATCGAGCAACCTTATAACGCTCCTATTAAGCTTAATATGAATAATGCTTTTGTCAGAACCTCAGCAAAGTACTCACCATTGTAGTGGTAGTACATCCAACAATTGAGATGTATATTTGTGGAGGGATTCTCGAAATGTAGTGGCCAATTATATTGGCCACAATTTAAGGTTCTTTATATTTAATCTTAGAGTCAATTGTCGTTAAACCTAAATTAAGCTAATTGAGTAGTTTGTTATTTGATTACTGCGGAATAAGTTTCGCTTTTTAATTTTGTGATTTTTACCCAAATTTATATGCTTATTAGCATAATATTTCCTTCTTAATGGGTGTCCAAAATTACTTTACCATTACGTTAGTAAAAAAGCTGATACGAATTACAAATATAGCCCTCTACTTTAGTTGATAAATTTCAAATAAAACTCCGTGTGAATTATAGAGTTATCAACATCTCTCTGGTTTTGTCAATCTGATGTACAACTAGACCCGCATCATTGTTTTTTCAGGAAGCTCAATTCACTTCAATAGCTGTCGAGCTTCTTTGTTCTTAGAGAGATAGCATATTGGAACGATATCTATTAATTACACAATAACTAGCAACACCTTAAAATACATCTAGGCGAAAATTTCACGGGAGCATAGGCCTAGCGCGTATTACCTTTACTGCGAATGATCGGGGCAACCTTCAAAGGAGCTAGCTCAAATAAGCTCAGTTCGGTATTCCCGCCAATTGACTCGACCGAGAGGCCATTTTCTCCGGGGGCACCGAATACGAGATTTGAAAGTACAACTTCTCCGTTATTTACAAAGACCTCAATGGATGTTGTATCTACAATGATATCCAACATGACAAAGCCATCGCGCATTTGTACAGGCGACTTTCGAACCTCGCGGTAAACTTTGGGCATCGCATTGGCTATAGCATCACTATCGCGTTGGATAAATACAGTATCATTCGCAAGGTTGTACCCAACGATAGAAAAGTGCTTTTTTCCTCCCTTAAGTCGGAAGCGGACCTCTTTAGCATCTGAATCCGCATTAATCTTCACACGGAGACGGTAGGCGTCGGATGGAGGTTGAGGGAGTGTCGTTTTCGACGCTTCCGTCACCCGAATATTAGATCGAGCTACTGTACTGCCTTCAAGTTTGTTGATCGCATTTATGGGTTGCGATACAAGTTGTGGCTTACCGTCGACGGACTGAAGCATGATGCGCCGTACGACCGAGTTAGCTCCCCCGTGCCAGTCATCGGTTGGGAGTTTGGTGGCGTAGGCCCAGTTATTAAGCCAACCGATGGCATAGCGCGAAGTAAGGCGTTCGGCGTCATTGTTGCGGGGGTCGTCCCATGTCACTGCGGCATAAAAGTCGGCGCCGAAGTCTAGCCATTGAGGTTCATCGTGATCAGCGGTGAAATGTTCTCCGTCCCATTCTCCGGTCCAGTACACAGTTCCCGTGGTCATTCCTTTTTTAAAGCCGTTCGCGCCAGTTACCAGCACCCATCGTGTAGTTGCAGTGTCACCGTTGACCGACATCCGGAACAGGTCTGGACATTCCAGAATTCCAAGGTCGCTGCGCTTGAACCCAGACTGATACTTCCAATGTTTCAAATCGGGCGATGTGTAAAAGCCGATTTTATGACCCTCAGCCAGAACCATCAACCATTCATTGCGCGTGTCGTCCCAGACTATTTTAGGATCACGCCAATGCTGGGATCCTGGGTTGTCCATAATAGGGTTGTCTTGGTACGCCTTAAAACGATAGCCGCCGTCAGTCGAGACAAAGAGTGATTGACGCTGCACACCCTCGTGCTGTTGAGTCATAATGGCGATTACCGCGCCAGGACCGAAGCCTGCAGTGTTATTGATGTCAATTACTGCGCTGCCGGTTTCAATATCGCCGAGGCCATTCTTATACTTATCAATTGCCACGCCGTGATCTTGCCAGTGCACAAGGTCAACCGAGGTTGCGTGGTACCACTCAGTACCATTCCCTATAGGATAATCGGCATTGTAAAGGTAATAGTAGTGCCAGATACCGTCAATCATAATTGGACGCTGAGGATCGTTCATCCAGTATTTATCGGGGGTCAGGTGCATTGCGGGTCTATATCGTGCCCAATTAGTCGGACGCTGGTATTTAGATGATTTTTCTGTCAACAGGGGCAACGGTGAGGAGCTGATTGCTGCTTCGGAACCGAATTCAACGGCCGATGACTCCCCTGAATTGAACAGCGCGACCAACATGCAAATTGCCAAAGACCAGCGACTTGCAGATATTAAAATAAAATTGTTATTCATAACTCTCCTTATTGGAAAATCGGATAAAAAGTAAAGTAGTTGGCAAAGGTACTCAATGAGCATGATAGATGGTATGGGCGGTACAAAAAAATTGTAAAATAAAGAAATGCAGTGCTTCAAAAGTCACTGCCGCAAAACAAAAAAACAGACTGACAGTTTGTGAGGCTGTCCAATGAATCCGCATACTTTTATTTGCCAGGTACAAATAAGAGAGAAGAGGATACGTCGGTACAACACCTTCTCCTCTTCCCCCTTGTAAGGACTATATAAGTTAATTTACTACAGTTATTGCTTAAGTGGCTTGATCTGTCCGCCCGAATTCACATTCAGGTTTGCAGGGATATCGGCCCAACCACCTAGCCCATAACCATTTACGCCATAGGAATAATCAACCTCTGACGAGTCGCCGTTAATTTTTATCCTAACTGTAGGTGCAAGTGTCCCACCACGGCGAAAATTTTCTTTAGTGCCGACTGTGTCGATGAACGATTGGATTAAACCACCAGGCATCACATAGTGTGAGTATGACTGGAATTGACCTGGATGCTGATTATAGTCTGGCGCAAACGGGCTACCTGGCCAGTAATTGAGGTTTGTTGGGTTACCGAGCACCAGCCCAGATCCCTGGTTCATCGGCTGGTAATCGCTGCGAATACCGTTGCCTACGAAACCATATACGCCCTCGGGGCCAGTAATACCTGTTGCATATGTAGTGCTGTGGCTAATAGTGAAAAGATAGTACTTGCCATCTTGTTGGTAAATCTGCGGTCGTTCAGTCTGGTCGGTGACACAGTTTGCAGATAGAATAGGCGGCAGAAATTCCCACTCGGTCAGGTCGTCGTTCGTAGCCCTGGCCAGACCAACGTTACCGATTTGAAAGGGCGCACCCGATGCATTCACTTGAGTTACGGTTTCTGCATAAGGGTCGCCGTCCCGGTAGCCAAGGTCGTCAGCATCACACTGTGCAGTTGCCCGGTCCATCGCCGTGTTGCCCTCAAATACCATATAGGTCTCACCTGGATGAGCCGGATCTTCGAAAGTAAACGGGTCGCGGAAGTTATAGTAAGGGTTTTGCTCAGCATTTTGGTAGTAAGTGCCGTCAGCCTCGAGTAACGACGTAACTTTATTGAACCCGGTGAATCTCACACCGTGTTTATTAGCATGCACATGGCCTACGCTTAGGGCGAGTCGAGAGTCGTACGGTTTGATGTCCGGTCCACCGTTTTGGTCTCGGTAGAATGCAACATCTGTGAAAAATAATTTTATTTCACCACCTGGAAAAATACGCGCCGAGCCTGACCACTGGGTCTGGTGGCTATAAGACTGGTCCTCGAAAATTTCACCGGTGACACCTTCATCGAACACGAGACCACCATAGGTCCAACCACCATTTTCTGGGCGTTGGTCAGCGGAAATCCCAGCCGGCCGATAGAAGTAGCCGATCTTTGCGTAAACATGACGGTCATCAAAGCCAAGGCTACGGTCAGCTACTAAAGAAAAAATGATCTCCTGCCCATTGACACTGTACTGATTAGCATTCTCGTCAGTAAGAGGCCAAGAGTCCCATACCCAGACCTGTTCGTTCGACATGTCGGGAAAGTTTTGCGGGATATCAGGCATAGTATATTCTTCAGGCATCGAATTTTGACGTGAACCTGCCGTCGGATCAGACATGCGCTTGATTTGGCGTGCATCAGCCCGCGTCCACTTCGCAGTGAAATTACTCTCAGGTGAAAATGCCTCTTGGGTGTGAAGTGTCGGCTCGGGACCTGGCTGTAGATAAGGTTCTGCAACAGCTGCCGTTGTTAAACCCAGAAATGCATACAAAATTGGGATTGTCGATTTACTTATTTTACTATCCATCAATATCTTCTCACTAAATTGAAAATGTTTCCCGTAAAAGAATAGCCTCTTCCTAATAAGACACCCTGTTACCCTAGTCTAAATCAATTATCCTCAGTGAAAACCAATTGTATTCACTTGAATGTATGCGACTTTTAAAGCGAAATCGATTCGGACAAAGGCTAAAGTTTATCTTCTGGAATTAGCCAAGAAATTCAGGCGTAATAATGTCCTCGCTAATTGATATTAGCAGTGTGACTATATACTACTTTCTCGAATACTTAAACGATTAAGATGCATGTTTAGTAAGAGTATACTGATTTAATAATATAAATATAAACATAAATATAAATATAAAAACTAATGCATGAATTATCTTTTACAAAACCCAATTAATTCATCTCGAATTAAGGTTTGGTCATATATATGGGGGGTAAATGGGTTGGTGTTTACTTGCGGGCTTAATGAGTGACCTAGAGGGAGAAAATAAAAAGTGTGAATATTAATGCTGTAAAACTAAATTTTAATGCTTTAAGGTTGTGATTCTGCATTTAGGTTTTAACTGAAAAACAATGTGTTTATCATCATTCGGCACTAGGTTAATTAAGGTTTTACTTAATCGGTTAAGTTAATCTGGAGAAAGGAGGCATTAGTTTTACACTAGTGCTTATGTAATGGAAAAATGAACCCCGAATATAGGATTACGTATTGTTATTTTCCGATGAGTCAAAAACGATACCGACTCATAAAATACTGTTGCTTTGGGTCTTGAAAAGCTTTCCCGCCAAGGTGTTAATCTTCATCAGGGCATCTAATTTTCGACCATATGTTTAAGCAAGAAGTATACGTTTTAATAACTAGGCAAATTATCAATTCAAATCACTTACTGTAATAGATGTTTTCAAGCGATTTCTCGTTGTTTAAGAAATTTACCTAATAAAAAACATAATTATTTTTAGAGTGTAATTAAGTTAATAAATCTCAATTTAAGTGCCATGTTTAGTTATAAATCAATAACTTCTCAACGTGCCGTGAATTCTCGATTTAAGTGGCACTGATCAGTTTGATCGGCGCCATATAACTTGAGAATCTCAGCCATGTAATAAGATTTCAAAACAATAACTTAGCTTGTGTTCTTTATCGGTACTGCGCCTCTTAAATTGAGAATTATTTATAGCTAAAAACTGCCCCAACACAAATTCTCATCCAGCCAAAAAGTTCTCATTCTGCCTTGCAGATTCTCATTCTGCCACTGAAGAACTCTGACTTGATTTTAATGAGCACATAATTAAGTAGATTCTGTATTCGGTAAATTAGTGGCGAACACTATACGCTAATATTTACTTAGTAAAAGTGTAGTAAATCGATTAGAAAATGGATTTTTAGGATAAAGAGAAATGAAGCCATTTAAGTGAAAGCTAAAATGTAGATATGCGAAGCTTCATTTGTAATGTTGAGTTAATTCAAATTTGGTTTGATTTAGGTTTAGTTATGGATGAAGTTACTAAACCTTTATTAAAAAAGGGAAAGTTAAACTTATTGATATTCAGTCGGTTAGTTTTAGTGAACTGCCGGTATTGTTATTAATAAAGCATAGACCGAGAACATGTCTCGGCCTAAAAATTAAAGTTGAAATTACAAAGTACTAAATGTCGAGTGATAGCTGTTTGTTTTGCGTTTTCGCCAACTTCAAAGTATCACAATTAAGTATACGTTTTGAATTATTGCCATGAATGTAAACGGGCCTGAGCTTACCGGTATTAATCAACCTCATTAGTTCTACCTTTGGTATACCGGTGACTTCAGCTACGTTTGCAACGGACATCGTTTTATCTCTTATAAGTTTAGTATGTAATTTACAAAAGGTATCGAATGCTTCAGGCAAAACGTGTATGGAATGCATTAAGTCTAATGAAGGTTTGTATGCTATTGATAATTCTTTATTTTTAGTAGCTATCAGTACATCAGTTATACAGATATTATGAAGAGCCATAAAGCGACGTAGCTCAGAAAGGGGGACGTAATCTTTATTGTGGCTGAACTCGGCTAAAAAGGTATAAACACCTGATATTTCAACGCGAGTATCTGTTCTTAAGGCCTTTTTTGAATCAGTTCTTATCAATCCAACTTCGACTAAAAGAGCGATTTGTTTAAACGTTACCCCAATTATAGAGGAGGCTGTTTGAGCTTCAAACCAAAGCTGAGTTATGGGAGCTTTTGAACGAATATACTCGCTATTATACATTTCATATAGTGTGGATAATGACCCCCATTCACATAGCAAATTCTGAACAATAATTTCAATTTTGTGAAACTCAATGTTCAACGGTAGATCTGTTGGTACACGTTTAGCCCTTTCACTTAAGAATACTCTAGCACTATCTGGGTTATTAAGAATATCAGCCGCTCTATTTAATAATGTGGAGGTAATCTCCTTTGGTGGGAAACTCGTTCGTGTATTACTATCGTCAACTATCACTTTAGCTATGAGGTATGCATCGTGGACTTGTTCAGGTGATTTTAATTGATTATTCAATGGTATATGCGTTAAGCGTAAGCCGCACAAAGGTGATGTGCAGCGGCCATTTAGAAGATTAATGGTAAATTGCAGCGGTGAATTGCAATGAGGGCATTCGGATAACAGGGCACACTCATGAATAATACAGTGTCGTAAAAATGGATTTTGCCACTGGGCCCTAAAATACCCATATTGGTTAACACAATCTGGACAAACTTGTGGCGTTAGCAATCTCGCATGTGTCCAGCACTTTATCTTTAATGATGATAAAGTGCGAGTTATAGGAATAAGGTGATCAAGGAGTTCGTTCTTTGTTGATCTACCTTTGATGATACTGGTTAGCATAGCCTTATTGAGTACGCGAGATTCTGATTGTATGCCATTTCTTTTAAGTAAACGAAGTACATAACCAATACCTGACTCCGCTTCATAGTAAGAGGGTTTTATTGGGAAACGCATTAGCATAACCCCGAATAGAACTGACTTCTAAGGTTTTTATCTTGCTCATTTAGATATGCATCTAATTGTTTTTTTGTTAAAATTTCATAATCAAATGGATTGACAGCCCCAATTGCATATTTCTCAAAGTTTTCAAATAAGGCTTCTATAAGCTGATCATAGTTTTTTGCATTTCGTGTGTTATTACGTAAAAATAAATCGCGCATTGTACTCATGGTGTGCTCACTGTACGCAAGGTAAATACGATCAAGTAGCTCACTGTGCTCATCCTTTGTTAAATTTGGCAACCCAACTTGTTGAATGAACCAATTACAACAGGCAATCCAGTTTTTCGTTTTAGGAAGGATTGGCTTAATTTCAATGGGGCGCATTTGTCGACGAGACATCTGCTCGTCATCGTCAAATTTACCGGCGGTTCTACCAAATGTAATAAGGCGCTTAGCACTGCTTGTACCGGCGAAAATAATCGAACAACGGATCTTGTTGCTATCGATCAGATAGCAAAAATATTTAATAATTCGTTGAAACTCTATCCCATCATAACTTGAGGCAATATTCTGAATTTCATCAAGAATGATTAGCTCCACTTCTAGGTCTTTGAGAAGTGAGATAAGTTGGGCATCCAATTCAGCTGCAGTAGTGCGAGAGTTTTGTGTTGTTCCCTCTAGCTCTGAAATTAAAAATCGAGTTATCTCTGCAGTACTTTTTTTAAACTCCTTAAAAGCGACATAAAAGATTGGTTTTGTCGTTTTTTCTGGCTTAGTAACAGGTAAAAACTGAGCGTGATACTGCTTTAATATATACGTCTTGCCAGCACCCGAGGCACCATAAATAAGTTGAGCTCGTTTATCCTCTGAAGGTACGTGATACATATTGTGGATTTCCGCTATCCTCTGCCATATCTTCATTTGTATGTCACATGCGAAAATTGTACTGGGCATAGTTACCATTGTTTTTCATTTCCTTCATCATCATTATAACGGGTAGAGGCCATTTCTCTGGTTTTGCTCACTATCGTATCTGCGTAGGTATCTTGTTCACCTGAGTGCGATATCTGTGATTTAAGTTCATTCACTTTATGAGATTTTTTTATTCGCTCTACAATGGATAAGTTCTCTTTCGTATTTTTATTGAAAGACGCTACCTTCGGGCCCCTGTGCTGTTTGCGTTTGGGCTTTTGCTTTACGAATTCAGTTATTTCACCGACATAGTGACCAGTAGGAGTATGGGAGAAAGTTTCTGTATATATTCCGAGTTGGGTCAGAGTTTGATTGCCATTTAGTTCAGCAAAGCTGACTGGTAGTTTAGTATCATGATGGTCAATATTATCAGCCACTATTTCCACAGGATTGTTCTCGCCAGGCAGTGTTGCTTGAACTGTTACTTTTCTGGCATCTAGGTCGTCATGAAACACATAAACAGAGGGGTTTTCACCCAGCTCCATGTCTGTTTTAGTAGCCGCGTATAGTTGTTTTAGCTCATCACTGTAATAATCTTGACCTAAACATCTGATAGTTCCACGTTGCTGTAATTTATGTGAGGTCTGGGCTCTGGACACGTGGAAGCAATGTTGTAGCTGATCATATGTGAATGAAGGCATAGGCGTATCAATAATGGACTGATTCCATTTTTTGATAGGCGTATGGCCAGCCTGTTTATGGTGTTTGTGCATGTATTCTGTCAAAAATATATTCAGTAGCTTTGTAAAATCAGATACCTTTATATCCGCACGTTTAGCTAATGGAATTGTGTCGAGTGAGTTCGGGTTAGTACGTTTTCCTGAATAACTTTGAAATCCAATACTCGTCTCACCACTTTGCGTTTCAATCTTCATACCCGAAAAAAAGTGATCTCTTAACACATTAAAAAATGACTCAATGAATGGCTTCTTAGCAGGTTGATTTGATGGTGTATAATGAATATTTAACTCTAGTCGCTCCGCAGCCTTTTTTATCAAACGATTATTAAACCCTGGGCCATTATCCATAATCAATGTAGTCGGTTTACGTCCATTCATTGTAAGATTACTATCCGCCATAAATATTTGACGTAAAAGATTAAGCCCACCGGCAGAGTTTTCAGGTTCAAAGCTAAGCACCACAGAGATAGGTGCGCGTGTGTATACGTCTATTGCTACATACAAAGAAATAGGCGGTGTCGGAAGACCTGTTTTGTCGTCAATTAAACACATATTTAGCACAACACGGTCGCATTCAACGCGCTGCATTGCGTAATAGGTTTTTATTCGTTTACGTAGCGTTGTTAGTCGCTTATTGATTTCCGCTTGTGAAAGGCCTTTAAAATTAGCAAGTTTTTCGGCATCAGTAAGCTCTTGTAACCGGCGGTAAAAGGTGCGTTGTGATGCGATTTGAATCTCATTATTTTTCAAGCTAGCTTCTTGCGCTTCTCGTTTATAGTTACTGTAATATGCGCCTTTGAAAGCAGAGTTATTACACGAATAGACGGTAGCGATGTAGTGCTGTATGAAAGCCTCAGTGGCCGCATTTAGCCGTATAGGCCTATTACGCTTCACTCCCGCAAGCGCCTCATCATTAAAATCTGATTGAACCCATACGCGCCAATGGCGACATACCGTTTTCCATTGCGGGTGTTTTGTGGCAATAGTTGCAGGATGTTGACTCTCGACTCGTTTGATGAGCTCATCATATGTCTTCTTGGTTGTAGCAGGGTATCCTTCACTAACCAGTTCTTTCAAGATAGATTGATAAATCAATCGTGATGTAACCGTTAACTTTTGATATTCTGTTAGTTCAATATGTGGATGCTGTGCGCTTCTTAATATAAAGCCTTGATCATCAATTGATTTCTCAAAGTCGTCTCGAGGTAATAGGCGCTTCTTAGTCTCTATACCATCACCGGAAAGGAGTATTGATGTACTGTCAACAAACGCAATAGATTCAACGTTACCGTACTTATTAGTCAAGTCAGTACCCGTAGCATATCCGATCATTTGAGGTGACCTCGCATCAATGTAGTAGAGGCGTTTAACGGCTTCTCCATATCGAATTTATATACATTTGATGCAATTAGTCCATAAGCCTCTGACACTGGGTTTTTAGCTATACCCTCCAAGCATTCGATGAGTTCACCAAAGGTTAAATCTCCATCAGGCAGCATTGTTAATGGGAATGAATGCTCCGAGTAATACATTGTTATCAGATTAAGGTTCGCCATAAAGATAGTATTGAGCTTATCGACGATGATTAACCGTAAACCTATTTGTGCTTTTTTTCGGGTGTACTCATTAAAAAGATGAATTTTCGAGTGATACTCTTTATCAACCTGAGACTCATGATGAACTTCAATATATTCAGCGAAGCCAGAATGATATAGCACTAAGAAGTCGGGTGTATAGCGGTAAACTTTTTTGTCTATAGTCACTTCTATTTGCTCTGGTTGGGTGGCAAACAGCTTCACATTAGGGTCACATTCCAGTTTAAAAGCCAGGATCAGCTCCTGAAATGACTCGGGATTAAGTGCGCACTGATTTTTATGGGAGTAAAATCGTATAACAAATCGACCTCTGTGAACGTTAGCGTTCGTCTTTGTAACGGTCATAATTTTACCTCCCAAAAAATAAATGTCTTTACACTATAGATAATGGGTGATAAATTAAAAGTTTTATCTTTAGAATAGTTGTTCTTGGTAAGCATTTTTACATTATTCCTTTCGTCATAATTAGGCTTATCAATCCTTGGAGCCACTGAAAATTTTGTTTTATTTTCAAGGGTTAATCTCACTTTAAAATTCAAAAGTTAAGTTCAATGTTTTTTCTACGAGCAAATTATTTATTCTCAAAAAAAATTTATCTTTAAAGTACTGTGAAGGTTTCTCGAGTTGTTTTTACCTTATCCAAACCGATTTTATGTTTGTGTTTAACATGACGTTGTTATGTTCAAGTAAAACACCCAAAGCGTAATTAATATTCCGCGCTACCCCCAAAAGCTTAAATTTAAAATTTCACACCTAGCCCCAGCAAAGTTGATGCTTTTCAAAAGGCAGTCACTATGATTGCAGATATTGCAGATATTGCAGAAATAGAGAAGGTTAAACTGGTCAGACCACTAGGTTATATTCTTCTAACTTCTTCGATTTGGGTCTTAAAATCCAATAAATCTCCACTGCAATTAATATTAACTGAGTGTGAATATGTGCTTTTTTTTTATTTTTTGTGTTTTTTTAAGAAAAAAGAGGGGGTGTTCTCTTTTATTAAGTTAAGGTTAATGGAGGCTTAAATTTTTTTGTAAACAAGATGGAGTGACATATGAAACACAAGCCAGAAGGGTGGGTTGTTTTAACGTTTCAAACTATTGATAGCAAACCCTGCTATGTGTTGTTTTGTTCGTGGAAAAATGATGATGAATGGAGAGTAAGCTCAGGTTCAATGGTTCTACCCCACTTATCAGCCTGTGGGAATTATTGGATTTGGCCTCAAATATCAGGCTCTGTTTATGAGCTTCCCGTTGATGAAGAAAATGGCTATACCTTTTACACCGGCGCTGTATTAGATGAATTATTAGTAAAAGGGTATCGCGATGGCACTCAGCTAAAACGCATTGCACTTAAAGATATTATGGAAGATAAATAAGGCGATTAACGCCTTGTAATCTATCTATTATATTTTACTTTTGGGGGTCGTGAGCTCTACATAAGGGAAGATATTTAGGGGCTTTGGTAGGCAAAGATGAGAATCTGTATTATGTAAATGTTGCTAGTTCTACATTAAAAGCTAATAAATGAATACATTAAAAGCTAATAAATGAATACAGTAAAAGCTAATAAATGAATAGAGTACAGGTATAACTAACGCGCACTCCCATAGTAATCCAGCCTAATAAAATTTGGCTAATATCCAATGAGGTTCTGCTTGCGTTACCGAAGGAGTTGATATTCTGGCTTCATTAATCTTTAATAAGCACAAATATTACTTCACAAAGGATTACTTATGGGAAAGGAACTCGATATTTATAAATTGCACAAACCAGATAGAACATACGATATAATTGACCTAGATATCGTATCGATGGCAGACCAAATTGCCGAAGAAAATAACCTCAGTTATAAAGAAGCAGTAATATTAGCCAAGATTGGTTTTCCTAGCGGCAAAACTAAAATAGCGGATATAGTCAAAAACGGATTTAGCTGCAAATTTGAAAAAGAAGCTTTAAAGCAAGCCTACGACGTAAACTTATTTACGAATTACCTTGTTTTGAACCAAAAAGCGTATATTGCCCTAGGGAACTATCTGCAAGTTTACGGGGAATTTATACCGCTTAGGTGTGATAAAGAGCTAATTTTATTTAATCCTCTCGTTTTCGAAGATGAAGACGAAACTCTTACTGAAAAGGCTTACCTGAATGGTATTGAGGACGGCCTCAAATCCTTATCATTTAAATCAGACAAACATCTTGTTTTTAAATCATGCATTCAAGGCGGGACAGTACTTTATTGCAATGCCGCGTTTAAATCTCTGATTAATGAAAATAGCTTAAGCGGACTTTCTTTTAATAGTGATTTAGTTAGCATTTTTGCTTAACAAGATAAGCGCGGAATGAATTCATTTAATAAGACCTAACCAAAACTGTCAGATTTGAACAAATAGAGTCAACCAAATCGAACAGACGCATTCGTTCCATGAGCTGCCTTTCCGGTTTAACCCATTTCTGCCCCGTTCCAATTTAGTTAAAACTATCAGCAGTGAAGGGCGAGCAGTTTAATGGACTACTTTTTCTTATTTTATAGTATCTAAATGTCTCAGGCCTTACTAAATGGGGTAAATGAAGGGAAGCTCAAAAGATTCCCTCTTTGATGTTTAGCTTTATTTCTAGCGATGAATTGCATAGTATCTCTCTAATATAATTAACTTTAATTGGCAGGCGGCAATGACATTGTATACTCCCAAAAACTCATCAGAGTCAGATTTTTATGAAGTAGGAGTTCTGGTGAACCAGATCCTATGGTTGAATGACCGACGTTATGAAAAGGGGCTTCATGGGCTTTTGGAAGAGTATAAATCACATGAAGAGCGTGAGGCTCTCATTACGTTGCTTGAGAGATTTATCCATCATGAGCATAGGGATAGGCTTGATGCAGTGGATTATCTTGCCGATATAATTAATGAGAAGAATTTCACACACCAAGATACTTTGTTCATTGCAACCTCAGATGGAAAGGAGTCTGATGGATCAACAGCAGGCTTATACAACTTCAAGTCGGCACTTGCAGAGTTAGGGCAATATTGGAAGGAAGATAACTTAATCCCATCTCTCAATATGTCTTTTGAAAGATGTACAAGTTGCCATATAAAAAACGTTGTAATTTTTGACGACTTCATCGGTAGCGGGAAGACAATAGTTAATAAGGTTAATGAATTTCGACAGGAGATGAAGGCTAGAAATGTTCTACATATAAAAATATATATATTTTCATATGTAGGCATGAAGTTTGGGGTTGAGTATGCTGCTAAGGAGTTGGATCAAGAGATATATTGTTATCTTCATGTCAGTCCAGATCAGTATTCTTTGATTTATTAATGATGTAGGCCAGACATTCTGGCCTTTTTATATTTCTAAATACGAATGTTAACACCAGTACTTTTGTCTTGCATGATAGACATAGCTGATTCTAACATCTTCAAAGTAGTCTCGTCATTGCGTGACAGTGCGCCTTGGATGCCATCACGCGTTTTTTGAATGAAGTTATATCGTGTTTCATCACTGTGTGCACCTGCCAGTTCGCCTCCATTTACGGGTATTTTCATAGTCATAGCCATGAAAGGCCTGCCGTCATCGAGAGACATTTCTCCATTGCGGATTTGAGTGTTGGCCCAGTCCCGCATTTCTTGCCGGGTCATACTAGTGAAATCCGCCTGTTTTGTGCTGCTGTCAGTCTTATCATTGTCTGTTTGTGCTGCTGTTAATGCAGCCGAAAATGACGTTGAGGCCTCTGTTGAAGGCTTGGTACGCTGGTTCCCATTAAAATAATGTACGTTTGCATCAACTCGCATAGGTTCTTTTCCTTAGTATGATCGTATGAGTGATATTAACTGCAAAACCTGCGCCATAATTATACACTTATAGTCTTTTGAAAACGCCTTTAAAAAGTTTATTTAAATTAAGTTGTTGAAGGTAATTCATCGTAAAGTGAAAAGCTTAATACAGAGGTGTTGGACGGCAAAGGCTTTCCGGTAACTGGAATATTTACTAATAGGCTTGGCTCATAGGCCTTAAATTATTCAGGATAAAGCCTAATAAAAGAAGGTTTTGAAATAAGCAATATTAAAGTGAAATATTGGGATCGAGATTGATACAAAGATGAGGGATATAGAAATCAATATCCATTTCAATTTTTTGATTTCTTTTAAGTGATTTGCATTTTTAAGCGATTCATTTAGCCGCTGAATATTTAGTTCAACTTCGTGTACAGTCTCCTGAGAGACGAGCGCTAAATCTTTAATACTATCAACAGAGCTTTTTAAGTTTTTCTCTGTTGCTAGTATATGAGTATCAACGCTCTTAATTTCCAGTGATTTCTTCACATATTCAGATAAAGAAATACCTTCCTTTTGCGCCTCACTACTTAAAGACTCTTTTAATTTATCGTCAATTCGGATGCTTAGAATAGCCATTCTAAAATACCTCTGATGTATACGGGTGTAAACAAAGCGTATACGCCTATTTTTAAAGGCGCAACAGGTTATTTTAGATGAAAACTGTGTATGACAAAATGAGATAATAGGCACGCTGTCGAATGTATACAAATGAATCGCCCCGAGTTCATCGGAGACCAGTTTGTTTAAGTCAGGCCACTTTACCTGACTCGTTTAAATTATCATAGTAGTCTGTTTCATATTGAGCTGGTGAAATATACCCAATTGAAGATAATAAGCGTTGATTATTAAACCAATTGACCCACTCTAACGTTGCGTATTCAACAGCATCAACATTCTTCCACGGGCCATTTCTGCGAATAATCTCTGTTTTAAATAATCCATTTATTGTTTCAGCCAATGCATTGTCATAAGAGTCACCCACACTGCCTACAGACGCTTGAATTCCAGCTTCAGCAAGTCGCTCAGTGTATCGTATAGACAAATATTGGCTGCCTCTGTCGCTGTGGTGAATTAACCCTTCGGGGTTGCCACGATGCCAAATAGCTTGCTCTAACGCATCAAGAATAAGCTCTGTGTGCATTGTCGTTGATACACGCCAACCTACAATGTATCGTGAAAAAACATCTATCACGAAAGCGACATAAACAAACCCACTCCATGTGGCAACATAGGTGATGTCAGCTACCCAAAGTTGATTTGGCTGCTCAGCAGTAAATTGACGATTAACTAAATCAAGTGGCTTATCTTGTTGCTCGTCAGGTATCGTTGTCTTATGTGCTTTACCCCGACGAACACCTTGAATTCCCATAACTCGCATCAATCGTTCGACTGTACAGCGGGCGACTTGATGGTCGTCAAGCTGTAGCTGCTTCCATATTTTTCTTGCACCATAAACTGACATATTATCCTCCCACACTTCGCGAATGAGTATTATCAGCTCAGCATCACGCTTTTTGCGGTTAGACAGTCGCTCAGGCTCTCTTTGTATCTGTTTATGAGAATAATACGTTGATGGTGCAATCGGCAATTCCTTGCAAATTGACTCGACACCGTAATGCTCTCTGCAAGCATCAATAAAATCCGCTATTACTTCTGTTTGCGGTCGAGCTCCGCTTGGGCGAAAAAAGCGGCAGCTTGCCTCAGGATATCATTCGTTCGCTTGAGCTCTTTATTCTCGCGCTCTAAGACGGCAAGGCGTTCTTCAGTTGATTGCGTATTAGAAGAGGGTTTAGACGGTTGAGCTTGAGATTTCTTGACCCATGCTCTAAGTGTTTCTGGGGTACATCCCAGTTTATCTGAAATCGATACTAGCGCAGCCCAAAGAGAAGGGTATTCATGCTGTTGTGTGGTAACAAGCCTAATTGCACGTTCACGAAATTCTGATGTATAGCGATTTGATTTTTTCATAGTTCCAGTTTCTCAAGTTATTGAGTCTCTGGCAAACACGGGGCGATTCATGGAAGTATTTAAAGGCCCATTAGGCAGTCATCGTAATTTTATTAATCATATGGCCCTAGCAAATTATCAAGACTACCAAACTCTATGCGGGTTAAATAAAGAAAATGGAAAGCAACAAACACCTGATAAATATAAAGAGTTCAGATATTTTTTAAACGCAGTCGAGTCTTTTAATAATATATTAGATTATTTCTATTACGAAAATGAATCTGAGTTAGGGGATGTAAATCTAACTCAATTTAAAAGAAAGGTGTTTGTTAAATATCCTATCCTTGAGGAATTATCTGACTTGGCTAATGCGTATAAGCACTGCATAAGAGAAAAGCGTGAGCGAAGAACGAGGACGTTTGTTAAAAACACAGAATTAGCTTGGGCAAAAGATTTACAAAAACCAGAAATAAATGTTGATATAAACATCTCACATGAATCTGGGGTAGGTGCAAATGTAACTTATAATTTTAATTGGCCTATTCCTGAAAATGAAAAAATCATTAATAACGTTTTTCTTTTTTGGTTAGATTATATTCAACCAAATGATGTGGACTTAATTAACGTATAACAAGCGCATTAATGGTGACAAATAAAGCTTTGCTTTGTTCACAGCGTTCCCTATTTTAACCAAGTGTTATTTGCCCGTTATGCGGACGTTAGTACTCTCTCAAATTTTGCGTCAATTTCGGACATAAGGATATTGAATGAAACTTGTATCTCTAAAAATGAATAACTTTCGTGCCATTAACGGCGAAGAAAATGTAATTGAATTCAAAGATAATAATATTGTTTTTCTTTTTGGGAAAAATAATATTGGTAAATCTAGCGTGTTACATGCTTATAAGTATTTTACATCACCCTCTCAAAAATCCTTGATAACAGATTTTTATGAACAAGATACAACCAAGGAAATCGTAATAGAAGCAACTTTCCTCAAAGAAGATAGTGATATTGATAATTTTAATGAAAAGGGTTTGGATAAATGGGTGGATGCTAATGGCTTAGTCAAGTTTAGAAAAGTTTGGAGCGAAGTTGATAAAGCTGCGACTAAAATGACTTTCAGCATTGAGGAAAGTGATTTTGTTGCTGGTGGGTTTGGAGGCTTGGAACCTATTCTTACAAACGCTACGCCAAATATCATTTTTATTGAGGCTATGCCGAGTGTCAAATCATTAACGGACTGGTTAGAAAAAGAAATAAAGAATAAGTTACTGAAAAAATTAAAAGATAATCACCAAGCTGAATATAGTAGTGCTCTTACTGCTATCAAGTCATTGCAAGAAAAGGTTGAGAATGAAGGTTATCTTGGAGAAATAAGCCAGAAAGCTAATCGTTACTTTAGTGAAACATTCCCCGAACTTCAGTTAAATATACAGTCAACACCTTATAAAGAAGCTGATTTAAGCAAGGCTTTTGAAAAAGATTTTAGTGTCACGATTGGCGATAAGAAAGATGAAGAAATCAAATTGGCAGAAGCTGTTGAAGCTGCTGAAGAGCTATTAGGTGATGAAAACTCATCTAAAATAGATCGTAAATTTGATCTGCATGGTCATGGCTTAATTAGACAGGCAATAATTAATATACTGTCTTTGTTTAAAGATACTAAAGATGGTGAAAAACACATTATTTTGTTTGAAGAGCCAGAGTTGTACTTACATCCAAGCAATAAAAGGAAGTTCAGCAATACCTTATACCAAATAGCAGAACAAGATGATTATCAAATAATTTGCGTGTCTCATGATCCTCAATTAATTGATATGAGCAGGGAACATACCTCTTTAGCTCGGTTTGTGAAGAATGAGAATGGCGAAACAATTATTTATCAAGCAGGCGATAATGTTTTTTCAAAGGATGAGGAAACTAAAGACCGAGTTCTAATGCTTAATCGGTTTAACCCCCACATCTGTGAAACATTTTTTTCTGACGAAGTGATTTTGGTTGAAGGTGATACAGAGGCAATAGTTTTACGAGGCTTAATTTATGAGCATTATCCAAATAGTGATTTATTTGTTCTAAACACAGGAACCAAAAATAACATTCCATTTTTTATTGAAGTATTAAGCCATTTTAAAATCAATCAGCATGTAATACATGATTCTGATGAAAGATATCTTTACACCGCAGGACAAAGGAGGTTAAAAAATGATGGAGATCCTAAAGCTAATAGCGCTTGGACATTAAATGCCAAAATTTGGGATGCTATGGAAGTAGCAAAATCAAATGGAGCATCTGTTAAGCGCTATGTATCTGTCAGAAATTTTGAACATAGCCATGATTATTCTCACGATCCCGAAAAAGGGAAACCTTTATCAGCATATGAGTTTGCTCAAACTCTAGATATTGCTGATGAGGAAAAAAGCATTGTACATTTCTTAAAACAGGTTGCTGGTGATAAGCCTTACCGCAATGAATATACGCAAGAGTACCTAGAAGAGATTGTTGAGGAACCGTTTTAAAGTGTGCTAACAAGCCAATCTAGTAGGCATTTTCCGCAGCAAAGCTGTGTCGATTTTTGAGGTGTTAAGTTTTTTAAGTGAGAGATATGCATCCACATTTACAGGTTAAATCTACAAGTAATGATGTGTTTCTTGAAAGGATCATCAGCGCAATTGAAAGTGTGGATTGCAACGAGTATTTTTCAAATCACCTTGGGCAAAGACAATCAGATCAAAAAGTTATTGTTACAAGGTTTCAGAACGCCATACGAGGTGCTTTAGAAGCCAATATCTCATCAATCACGTGGGAGTTGGAATACTGTCCAAGCAAATCGAACAGGGATTCTATTGATATCTTCGGAAAAAACGAAACCTTATCGGTAGCTATTGAGCTCGACAAGCATCGTGCAGATCAAGTCGCAAAAAAATTTGTTTCTCGTGTGGCAATTCTTCCTGAAACAAAAGTTTACTATATATCTTTGTGTTACCCCGGAACGGTGAATATGAGCAAGCCAGAGACAATAAAGTACTTTGGTTATTGCGCAAATTTAGCTAAACGAATGAATAATGTGTATGCAGGTTTTACTGTTGAACCCAAAACATAACAAGGCAATGAAAAAACGCTCACAAAAGCCGTGGGCCGGAATCAATACGCTCGCCTTTTATTGCGGCGGCTCAATGTCCGCTCATGGCACAGAGCAGACCGCCGGTAATTATTGAGTGATGCAATCCACGGCTATAACTGCCCATGAATACAAGTTCTTTATGTAATGAAAAATAAAGATGCGCTGTTGCTACTCCGCAAAGCATCGGCCTAAATAAACTCTACCTCGAAGTAAACCGATTAGCTTTCGTATAACAGATAGGGCAAATTATCAATTCAAATCACTTACTGTAATAGATGTTTTCAAGCGATTTCTCGTTGTTTAAGAAATTTACCTAATAAAAAACATAATTATTTTTAGAGTGTAATTTAGTTAATAAATCTCAATTTAAGTGCCATATTTCATTATAAATCAATAAGTTCTCAACGCGCCGTGAATTCTCGATTTAAGTGGCACTGATCATTTTTTTTGAAAAAAATTACTTTTTATTTCACAAACAATTGATAACCATTATTGTTTAGATTAATATGCACCTACTAAATGAAATTGAGAGTAGTTTGTATTCATGTATATTTGTCTTTGTCACGGGGTGACTGATAAAAAAATTGAGCAAACAATTGACGATGGTGCAACTACCATGCGTGAATTAACTAAAGAGCTTAAAGTAGGCAGCCAATGCGGTAAGTGTTGTTGTTGTACTAAAAAGATCCTAAATCGCAAACTTATTGAGATTGCAGATATTACCGATCAAGTCGCTTAATTCGTTATTACAAAATTCAAATACAAAAAAAGCAGCTTATAAAGCTGCTTTTTTTTATGACCTAAATTTACCTTACAGTTGAGACTGTAAGTAATTTTCAAGCCCTGTATTTTGAATAAGTAGTTGCTGGGTTTCTAGCCAGTCAATTTGTTCTTCCTGCTCGTTCAAAATATTGTCGAGTGCTTCACGGCTAATATAATCTTTTTTGTTTTCAGCTAATTTAATTGCACTGCGCAAATCATCAATTGTATCAAGCTCAAAGCTCATATTTGCGGCAATCATTTCTTCGCTGTTTTCGCCAATGCGTAAACGGCCTAGGTCTTGTAAGTTAGGTAAGCCTTCTAAAAATAAAATACGTTCGATTAAACGATCGGCGTTTTTCATTTTTTGAATTGAAACTTTGTAGTCTGCTTTATCAAGCTGGCTAAAACCAAAATCTTTAAACATGCGGGCATGCAAAAAGTATTGGTTAATACCCACAAGCTCATTAGCGAGCACTTTATTTAAAGCTGCTATAACGTCTTTATCGCCTTTCATACTTTATGCTCCTTACTCGCCCATTTGTGCTTGGTGGTAGTTTTGCGTACCAATTTTATCAATTAGACCAAGTTGTTGCTCTAACCAATAAACGTGATCTTCTTCGGTATCAAATAATAGCTTTTCTAACACTTCGCGAGACTGATAATCTTGCTGCTCTTCACAAATAGCAATTACCTCTTTAACACATGCAACTACTTCAAGCTCTAGTGTTAAATCGTTTTGCATCATGCTTTTTACATCGTTACCAATTAAAAGGTCACGGCGTTTAGTCATGTTAGGCACGCCTTCTAAAAACAAGATGCGTTTGATTAGCCAATCAGCATGATCTTTTTCTTCTTCCATTTCATGGTTAAGGCGTACATATAATTTATCTAAACCCCAGTCATCATACATGCGTGAATGAATAAAATACTGGTCAATTGCGGCTAACTCATTGGCTAGCAAAGTATTAAATGCATCGATTACTTTTTGATTACCTTTCATGATAAATCACCTTAACTATTTTAATTGTGCACAGTGTAGTTAAATTTGCGTATTTTGCAAGTTTTTCTATAAAAATCATTAATTTACAATTGGTTTTGATTCTTATTTAAGTTTGCGTTATTGCTTGGTTTATGTACATTTTTGCATTTTCATTTAAAGGGTAATGCTATACCCACTTGTGCCGTTTGCACCATAAATAAACACCACTGAGTATAAAAAATGCTAACGACAGTGATACTAAAAGCCATACAAATTTTACAATCGGCCCTGCAAATGCGCCAGTATGAAACACATATTTAAAGTTCCATATATGGGTGACTGCATTTGCTTTACTGGCATCATACGCGCTAAGCACTTTAGCGTTGTATGGATTTACCCACACCCAGCTATAAGCATGGCTTTCTCCTGGGTTTTGTAGGCGTAAAGCGATTGGGTCATTGTGTTTTTTAGGTAAGTAAATACGATACAAAATCCCCTCAGGAAATACATCAAGAGCTTTATTTATTGCTTGGTCGTAGTTAATACTTGCTGTTGATTTTGCTATCACTGTGGGCGCTTTAGGCCTATTTTGTACTTGAGAAAATGCCACGGTTTCTACTAATGTTTTGGTCGCGCTTTTCCAATTAAAGGTGATACCTGTAAAGGCTATAAGCAATAGCGGTAATAAAACATAAACACCAAGCACGGTGTGTAGCTGATACATAAGTACTTTAAATTTGGCTTTAGGTTTAATCGCCAGTCGTTTTAGGCGGTTTTTAGGCTTAACCCATAAATAAAAACCCACTAACACATTTATTATTAATAATAGGGCGCATACAGAGACTACGTTTTTTAGTGGTTTTTCACCAGAGGCTGTTTCAAATAATAGCCAGCGATGCAAAGCAAGGGTAAAACCATACAGCGTGTCATTTGTTTGGTATTGAAAAATTACTTTGCCTGTATACGGGTTCACACTGGCGTTACTGCCATCACCTAATCTAAATTGCCAGCTGGCATTAGGATTACTAAGGGGCATAAAGCGGGTGATTTTTTTATCTGTTTGCTGCTGTACTGCGCGGATTAACTCTGCGTGGCTAAGCGTTTTGGTTTGTGGTTCTACCTGCCATTTATCGGGCTGAATATAAAATTGTATGTCATTTGCATAGAGTAAAATGGCGCCGCTAATACTGAGTATTAACAAAAAAAGGCCACTTAGTAAGGCAAGGTATAAGTGAATTCGACGTAACCAGATTTTCAAAAGTAATCTCTATAATAAGCAGTTACAGCGATTGTAAGTGATAGAACAGGTGTTTATCAATTTATAAAATGTGACCCTTTGTGTAAGCAAACTACTGTATATAAAACCGCGAACAACACGCTAAGCTTTAGTCCCTTAAATAAAGTTTAAAAATTTAGTGGCTTAAGTCAGTAAAAGTTCGTATGAGTAATGCGCTTTAATTTTTATAATAATGAAATAAACACCAGCTAAAAATTAAAATATGCACGGTTTGCGTTCTTGCTTATTTTTACGTGTAAATTTTAATTGCAACTTATTGATGTTTAAACTGTAATTATGTGATGTATTTTAAACGCTTTGCGGGCTAAAACTTGCGTCTTTTAGGTTTTAGTGCATTAATATAGGTAATAAATAATACAATTACAGTTATTGGATATATAGCATGGTTGAAGGAAAAAAGTATGGGCTGCTAAATGGCACAGCTCAGTCTGTGCGTAGTAAGCTGATCATTACTTTTTTAGTTATTGCTATTGTTCCACTTTGCTTGCTGACCTGGTTTAGCTTACGGCACGTTAATAATACCTTGCAAAAAAATGCAAATGCAGAGCTTCATGAATTAAGCTCTATCGCCTCAGAGTTTGCTAATTTATGGTTTGATGATCACCTTACTGATTTATATACCTTTAAAAATCAGCTTTCTAACTTCCCGCTTGAACAAAGCAAATTAATAAATCATTTTGTTAATCAATATGACTTTGTAAACAGTATAGAAATTATAGCTGCATCGGCACTTAAGCAGCCCATTATCTCGCCTTACGGGCAGATAAACAAAGGTGAGCTTAGTACGCTAATTAATTCGGTTAATACCTCAACGCCAGCCGCTTTTGGCTCTGTTATGTTAAATGGCAAACAGTTTAATATTGTGGCTATGCCTTTGCTTAATTCGGCGCAACAACTAGAGGGTGTAATTCTCACAGAAGTAAATATTAATGGCCTTTTAAAAAGCTTAAACACCATTCACAACATGCACAACGAAGTGAGTTTTTTTGTACTACATAATAATAAAATAGAGCGCTCTTCAGTAACAAATGCAGATGAGGCGCCTGTTTTTTCGCAAACGGCACTCACCAGTAAGCAAGTGTTTGATTACGCCAGTGCCAACGGCACGACATACCATGCATATATTAGTGATTTAAATTTTTTAGGTGTGCAAGGGTGGCAACTTTTAGCAGCAAAACCTTTGCATATTATGCTCAAAGACTCTACTTATTATAAGCAGCTGGCTATTTTTACAAATGCAGTTTCTTTACTTCTCATTTTATGCGCAGCGTGGTGGTTTAGTCGGCGCTTATCTAAGCCTTTAATTCAGCTTACCTCAGTAATGGCCCGAATTACCGATGGCGAGAAAGTAAAGGTGCCTACTTTAACTGATAGCCACGAGTTAAATAGGTTATCAGTAGATCTTCAAAAAATGGTGGCATTTAAAGAAGAGCAGCAGAGCATACTGCAAAAGCAGCGCTCTGCTTTGCAAACTGCGTTTAAACAATTGGATGAGCAAAAAAGTGCCCTCGATGAGCATGCCATTGTTGCGGTAACAGATTTAGCGGGCACTATCACTTTTGTAAATAAGAAGTTTTGTGAAATTAGCGGCTATGAAGAACATGAGCTTATAGGCCAAAATCACCGTTTACTTAATTCAGGAAGGCACGACAAAGGCTTTTTTAAAAGCATGTATAAAACCCTTAAACGGGGTGAAGTATGGAACGGCCAAATATGTAATAAAGCAAAACATGGTGGCTTTTATTGGGTAGACACCACCATAGCGCCATTTTTTGATGAGCACGGTAAACCGCAAAGCTATATAGCCATTCGTACTGATGTCACGCCATTAAAATTACAAGAGCTTGAACTTGAGCAGCACAAAACCCAACTTCAGTTAGTCATAGATACCACCGCCGTAGGAATATGGGATTGGTTTATAGATACCAGCAAAGTGACTTTTAATAATCGCTGGGCAGAAATAATAGGCTATAAACTCAGCGAGTTAGAACCTACCACTATTAATACTTGGTATAAGTTTGCACACCCCGATGATTTGGTTATTTCAGAGCAAAAGCTAAAAGCGCATTTTAATGGTGACACCGATTACTATGTCAGCGAAGCGCGAATGAAACACAAAGATGGCCACTGGGTTTGGGTACTCGATACTGCAAAAGTAGTCGACTGGAACCTAGATGGGTCGCCTCGTCGTATGATTGGAACACATTTAGATATTACCGAGCGCAAGCAAATAGAGTCTGAGCTACAGTATAGCCGCGATCGCTTTGCTTCTTTGGTGGAAAATATTCCAGGGGTTATTTATCGATGTAAGTTCGATAAAGCTTGGACCATGTTGTACATGAGTGACCAAGTAAAAGACATAACAGGCTATACGCCTGATGACTTTATTAATAATAAAACACTAAGCTTTGCCGCTATTATTCACGATGGCGATCAAGATGTTGAGCTGCAAGTAAGTACCTGTATTGCACAAAAGCTGCCTTGGTCTATTGAATACAGAGTAAAAAGAAATGATGGCAGCATTCGTTGGGTACACGAAAAAGGCCAAGCAATTTATGGCGATGACAACGAAGTTCTTTATTTAGATGGCTTTATTTTAGACATTACTGAGCGCCATAATACTCAAGTAGAAATTACCCGCCAACAAAACCTGCTTGAAGCAATGAGTAAACAAGGCCAAATTGGCGCATGGGAAATAAACCTTGAAAACCAAACCATGTATTGGTCAGACGAAGTAAAAGTAATACACGAAGTTCCCGACGGGTTTGAACCTAACATTGATACAGCCATTAACTTTTATAAGCCAGGAGAGCACCGCGATAAAATTAGTACGTTGTTTGAATGTGCGGTGACTTTAGGCGAAAGCTGGAGTGTTGAGCTGATAATTTTAACTTATACCGGTAAAGAGCGCTGGGTTAAGTCGATGGGGCAGGCGGAGTTTAAAGACGGCAAATGTGTGCGTGTTTTTGGCTCGTTCCAAAGTATTGATGCACATAAACGGCTAGAGTTAGAAAGCGAAAAAGCAAACGCCTATAACAAAAATTTAGCGTCATTAACGGTTTCGCCTGAAGTACAAAATAGCGACGTTGCGCAAGTTAAAAAGCTGGCGATAAAGTCGATGGTAGAGGTATTAAATGTTGAGCGTGCCTCTATTTGGATATTTAACAAACAGTGCGACGAAATGGCGTGCCATGGTTTATATACTAGACAAGATGGATTTGTAGATTTTGACGGCGTTCTTAAAAAGGCTGATTTTCCAAGTTACTATGAGGCTATTTTTGAGCAAAACCTAGTGGCGATTGAAGATGTATATACGCATAAGGCAACCATTGAATTTACGCAAAGTTATACTCAACCATTAAATATTCAGTCGATGCTGGGTGCGGTTATTTCATCAGGCGATGGAAATTTAGGTATTTTATGCGCAGAAACTGTAGGGGCTAAGCACATTTGGACGCAAAGCGAAGAAACCTACTTGCGCTCTTTGGCTACGTTAGTCGGTAGTACCTTGGTCTCGCAAAAGCGTAAAGAAACCGCTGAAAAGCTAAAGGTTGCTTTAGTGCAAGCACAAGATGCTGCTATAGCAAAAAGCCAGTTTTTAGCAACTATGAGCCACGAAATTCGTACACCGATGAATGGCGTATTAGGCATGTTAGAGCTGGTAGAGTTAGAGCCATTAAGTAAACCAATAGAAAAAAAGGTCGCTATTGCTAAAAGCAGTGCTCATTCTTTACTTGGCGTTATTAACGATATTTTAGATTTTTCTAAGGCGGAAGCAGGTAAAGTTGAGCTTGAGCATATACATTTTAATGCGCGCGACTTAATTGGCGAAATAGCCGAGGCACAGGCCTTTACCGCACAAGAAAAAGGCATTGAGATTATTTTAGATTTAGTCTCCTTGGAGCCTTCACATTTAATGGGCGACCCCGGGCGCATACGCCAAGTGGTAACCAACTTAATTAGTAATGCAGTTAAATTCACCAGTCAGGGTGAAGTGGTGGTGAGCGCATCTATAGAAAAAACCGACCAAGACCTACTGCTAAATATAAAAGTAAAAGACTCAGGAATAGGCATAACCAAAGCAAAACAACAGCAATTATTTAACCCTTTTTCCCAAGTGGATGCATCAACCACGCGAGAGTACGGAGGCACGGGGCTAGGGCTTGCTATATGTAAACAGTTATGTGAGCTAATGAATGGTAAAATTTCACTGGCAAGCGAACCTGGCAAAGGCAGCGAATTTACTGCAACCATGCAAGTGGCTGAAGGCATCGAAAAAGAACGTACTATCCCTAATATCAATATGAGTTCGTTAAATGTACTACTGGTTGATGATAACGAGACAAACCGCTTAGTTATCTCTCAGCAATTAGGGCATTGGGGGGCTAATGTTACGCTTGCTAGTAGTGCAAAACAGGCGCTTGAACTATGTGCACAGCGCATAGGAAATGATCAGCCTATGTTTGATATTGCCGTGCTAGACATGCAAATGCCAGAAATGGATGGAATGGAGCTGTGTAAAGTGCTTAAAGCACATGATGACTATAAAGCCATGCCATTAGTAATGATGACCAGTATTGCAGGTATGGAAGGCGCTCAGCGCTACTCAAAAATTGGTTTTCAGGCTTATTTTCCTAAGCCGGTTACAACCGCCGATTTAATTTCTGCGTTATCGGTTATTACAAGTTCAGACAGCACCGAGCCCCTTCCTTTGGTGACCCCAGGGTATATTTCGTCACTCAGAAAAGAAAAATCAGACACACCTGCAAAAATTTTATTAGTTGAGGATAACCCCGTTAATCAGCATGTTTCTACACTGATGCTTAAAAAGCTAAATTGCGAAGTGATACTGGCGCAAAATGGTCAAGAAGCCATAAATACCTTAAGTGAGCATAACGAAGGGTATTTTGATTTAGTGTTAATGGATTGCCAAATGCCGGTAATGGATGGCTTTGACGCCACGGCTAATATAAGAGACGGTATGGCAGGGGATGAGCACAAAGCAATAAAAATAATTGCCCTAACCGCCAATGCAATGGACTCAGATAAAGAGCGTTGTATTAATGCCGGTATGGATGACTACTTAACTAAACCCATTCAGCTTGATATTTTAAAAGAAAAAATAGAGCAGTACTTTTAGGATTAATAACATGAGTAAGCAAATAGAAATACGCGACGCTAAAAAAAGCGATGCGCCAACCATTTTACAGTTTATTACCGAACTGGCCATTTACGAAAAAGAACCCGATGCAGTAAAAACAGATGAGCAGGCAATTATAAAAACGTTGTTTAGTGAGGGGGCAACAGCACACAGTGTTATTTGCCTTGAAGGTGATGAGCCTATTGGCTTTGCGGTGTATTTTTATAATTACTCTACCTGGCTGGGTAAAAATGGCTTATATCTAGAAGATTTATACGTAAGCCCCGATAGCCGTGGCAATGGTGCGGGCAAACTAATAATGAAACACCTTGCTAATAAAGCCATAAAAAACGACTGTGGACGTTTTGAGTGGGTAGTACTGGATTGGAATAAACCCGCTATAGATTTTTATAATAGCATTGGGGCAAAAGCCCAAAACGAATGGATAATCTACCGCCTAGCAGGCCAAGACTTGCTCGATTTTGCAGAGCAATAGTGATACTAAAACGCTTAATTAAGTGGGTTGGTATAATACTTTTTTAAAAGCAGATGAGTGCCGAAAACGGCCAGTATCTGCTTTAAAAATTGTTATGCTGAGGTACGTTTTATTGATTAAGACCCTACATGAATAATCAGTATTGGCAAAAAGCACGGCAAAGCCGCGATGCACGATTTGATGGCTTATTTTACGTTGCGGTAAAAAGCACCGGTATTTATTGTCGGCCAATTTGCCCCGCGCCCACCGCTCAAGAAAAAAATGTGGTGTATTATCAATATGCGCACAACGCAGCGCAAGCAGGCTTTAGACCGTGTATACGCTGCAGGCCCGATAGTGCTCCGGGCAGCGCTGCTTGGCAAGGGGTAAAAACAACCGCGCTCAGAGCTAAGCAGTTAATTGATTTAGGTGATAGTTGTAATTGCGAAATGCTAGCTACTCGTTTGGGTATTACCAGTCGATATTTGCGACGCATATTTAATCAGCACTTTGGTGTGTCTGTTACTCAGTATCGGTTATTTAACCAATGTCAGTTTGCTAAAAAGCTCATTCAAGAGACCACATTACCCATAACCGATATTGCATTTGCCGCTGGGTTTAAAAGTGTGCGACGTTTTAACGATGCTTTTTTACAACAATTAAATATAGCGCCATCAAAGCTCAGAAAATCAAAAAAAGAGGCAACCCCTGTGATTGTATTAACTCTCCCTTTTAGACCTCCTTACAATTGGCAGGCTTTGCACAGCTTTTTGTCAAAGCGGTTAATAGAGCCTATGGAGTGGATAACCCCAACCAGTTACGGGCGAACATTTAAGCTAAAAGGGGCGGTAGGTTATTTTAATGCGCACTTTAAGGCGCAAAATAACCATTTTAAAGTTGAAATAGTAATAAATAATACCGAGCACTTACAAAAAGTAATTAACAATATACGCCGTGTACTTGATGTAGATGCCGATATAAACCCTATTGAAAGCCATTTAAAAAGCAGTATTAATGGGGCATTTACATTAAGTGAAGGGCTACGCTTACCTGGGATATGGTCAAGCTTTGAAGCGGGGATCCGCGCTGTATTGGGCCAACAAGTTAGCGTGGGGGCAGCGCACACTTTAGTAACAAAGCTGGTCGCAGAGCGAGGCGATAAACACGCAAATAAAGTGTATTTTCCACAGCCTGAGGGTTTAGCGACATGCGACTTTGAATTTTTTAAAATGCCGCAATCGCGCAAAAATGCATTAAAAAATTTATCTAAGTACTGCGCTGATAACCCCGATAACAGGGTTTTGGATAATTGGCTCGATATAAAAGGCATAGGCCCATGGACTGTTAATTACGCCAAACTGCGCGGGCAAAGTAACCCAGATATACTATTAGCCGGCGATCTCGGGGTAAAAAAGGCGCTGATCAATGCTAAGCAATTTAACCCAGAGCTGAGCGCTCCATTTCGCTCGTACTTAACGTTTCAACTATGGCAGCAACTTTCATGATTATACAGACCGCAATTTCGAGCCCGATTGACGATGTTATTATTCAAGCGACTGAAAACGGGGTGAGCTATGTTGGTTTTTACCCAAAAACACACTACACCCATACACCCGTTGAGCAAGTAACAAATGAAGCGGTTTTAATCTGCGTACAACAATTACAGGAATACTTTAATGGTCAGCGCAAAACCTTTAATGTGCCATTAGATACGCAAGGTACGCCTTTTCAAAATGGTGTATGGCAAGCGTTGCTAAGCGTCCCTTTTGGCAAAACCATGACCTACGGCGATATAGCTAAACAATTAAATAACCCTAAGGCGGTAAGAGCAGTCGGGGCTGCAAATGGCAAAAACCCCATTAGTATTATTGTGCCATGCCATCGAATTATTGGTGCAAACTCAAAGCTTACTGGGTACGCTGGTGGCCTTGAGAGAAAAAGTTGGTTACTAAAGCATGAAGGGATAATTTAACTGTTACAGCACTGGCAGCTTTGTTATCACAAGCTACAATTTACATTATTTACTAATAAAAATTATTATGAGTATCAGCAGCTTAAATTATTTATTTATAATTGGTTTGATGTTTTCTTCAGCAGTGTTTGCTAACCCTCAAACACTTATATTTTGCTATGAAGATAAAGACGTTGCACCTATGTTTTTGGGCATTGGGCAAGAGGTACCTATAGATAACCCTGGCGCCTCAATTGAAATTTTAAAGCAACTGGATGCCGACATACCCAATGTGGCTATTTCTTTTGTTAGAAAACCATGGCGCAGATGCCTAAACGATTTAGAACTTAACCGTGTTAATGCCGTTATTGCCAGCTATCGTGATGGGCGTGAACGTTTTGCTGTGTACCCTACAAACGAAAAAGGGGTGTTGCTAGAAAAATTTGCAGTGAGTCGTTTTAGTAGCTGTTTAATAGGGCGAGCTCGTTTTCATAAACAATGGCAAACACGTGAAGTATTTCAAAATAAAGCGTTCACTATCGCCATTCCTAATGGCTATGGCTTAAACAGCGCGCTAAAAGAAGAGCCTTTTTATATTCATAATACTTTTTCAAAAGACAAAGCATTTGAATTACTTGATAAAGGAGTGGTACAGGCAAGTGTTGATTTATGCCAAGTAGATGACTTAAAAGTGTCGAGCTATCAACATAAAGGGAGCGATGTAAAGCCCCTTTACCCACCTTATGAAACAACCGACGGTTATTTAATTTTTTCAAAGCAGTTTTACCAGCAAAATAGCCAGCTTAGTAAAGAAATATGGCAATGGTTAGCGCGCTTTGACAGTGCACAAATTTATATAAAATACTTGCAAGCTGTTGAGTAATAAGAAAATCAAAGCGCTTATTAACTAAAATAGCGATATGAAATTGGTATTAATCGCATATTAAGGTAGCATAAGCGCACTTTTTATCTTAAGGCACGGCAATGGCTCAATTATACTTTTACTACTCTGCGATGAATGCGGGTAAATCAACCACCTTATTACAATCTGCGTTTAACTATCGTGAACGCGGTATGGAGCCAGTTATTTTAACGGCTGCAATTGATAACCGCTCTGGTGTAGGAAAAGTATCGTCTCGTATCGGGCTGCAAGCTGATGCGCATATATTTGATGCGTCAAAAAATGTTTTTGAGCTGATCCAAAATCTGCAAAACGAAAAAAAGCGCCATTGTGTATTGGTTGATGAATGCCAGTTTTTGTCTAAAGAGCAAGTTATGCAGCTGACTGATGTGGTTGACGAACTTGGTATTCCGGTATTGTGTTATGGCCTGCGAAGCGACTTTAGAGGTGAGTTATTTATTGGCTCTCAGTACTTGCTAGCATGGGCCGATAAACTGGTTGAACTTAAAACAGTGTGCCATTGCGGCCGTAAAGCCAATCATGTGTTGCGTACAGATGAAAACGGCAATGCTATTGCCGATGGTAACCAAGTAGAAATTGGCGGCAACGACCGTTATGTGTCGGTGTGCCGCAAGCATTATAAGGCTGAGTTAAATATGGGCCGCTAAGGCTCGTATAAAAGTATCTATATCATCTTGGTTTATATCAAGATGAGTGACTAGCCTAAGCTGTTTGCTTGGGCTAATTAATATGCCTTGTTGTGCTAATTGCTCGCTAATATGCGCTATATTTAACTCACTTGAATAGCGCGCATACACCATGTTAGTGGTGTTACTCATATCAACGCTAAACCCATCGAGCTCATTAAGCTTACTTGCTAAATAACGCGCATTAGCGTGGTCGCCTTTTAAGCGAGAAACGTTATTTTCAAGTGCGTATTGCCCCGCGGCTGCCAGCATTCCGGCTTGGCGCATGCCACCACCGAGTACTTTTCTCCAGCGCCGTGCTTTTGTGATAAGCGCCTTTGTGCCTAGTAATAGCGAGCCAACGGGAGCACCTAGCCCTTTTGATAAGCAAATTGAAACAGAGTCAAAATGCTGGGTTATATCTGTAATATCAACGTTTAATTCAACCGCTGCATTAAACGCACGTGCGCCATCTAAGTGCAGAGCTAACGAGTGCTCATTTACAAAATGACGTGCTTTGGCTAAGTAGCTAAGGGGGAGTACTTTTCCGCCTATGGTGTTTTCAAGGCTAAGTAAGCGGGTGTTAGCAAAATGGCTATCATCTGGTTTTATTGCTGCGGCAATTTTATCAAAGCAGAGGCTGCCATCGGGTTCATTCTCAATCGGTTGTGGTTGAATAGAGCCTAATACTGCAGCGCCACCGCCTTCAAATTTATAGTTATGGGCATTTTGCCCGCAAATATATTCATCTCCGCGTTCGCAATGAGCCATAAGCGCAAGTAAGTTAGCTTGCGTGCCAGAGCTACAATAAAGTGCGGCTTCAAAGCTAAAACGCTCACTTGCATAGGCTTCTAGCTGGTTTACGCTAGGATCATCCCCATACACATCATCGCCTACTGGCGCGTTATACATTACATCGCGCATGGCTTTTGAAGGTTTAGTAACCGTGTCTGAGCGAAAATCTATCATGGTGGTTATTCCTTTATTAAGTACTACAGGCTTTATTGTTTTTATGGGTTTAAACAAGCTCTTCAAAAATTTGTTCACGGGTGGCTTTATCAAAATAACTCCAGGCAATAAAGCGACTTACTTTTTGCCCTTGTGCCATGTCTATAATTTTATATTCGGCAATAGGGAGGGTGCTTAATTTATTTTCTAACACTTTAAGCGTTTCTTTTTTTGAAACCAAGGAGGTAAACCATATTACTTGCTCTGCAAATTGCTCACTTTGAGCAATCATATTGCTAATAAACTGTGCTTCGCCGCCCTCGCACCATAACTCATTATTTTGCCCGCCAAAATTAAGGGTGTTTTTAGGTGATTTTCCTAAGTTTTTCCATTTGCGCTGCGACCCTTTATTGGCCTCTTCTGCGCTTGCGTGAAACGGGGGGTTACACAGGGTTAAATGAAATAAATCTTTTTGATTTATAATGTTTTCAAAAATAGATGATGCGTTTTTTTGGTGTTTAAGGGTTATTTTTAAACCATTAAATTGGGCGATTTGTTTCGCTATTTTTATTGAATTTGCATCGATGTCGCTACCAGTAAAGTGCCAGTTGTATTCATGATTACCTGTTAACGGGTAGACCAAATTGGCCCCTGTGCCAATATCGAGCACTTTAATTTGCCTGCCAGTTGGAATATTTTGTTGGTTGTCGTCGCTTAATAAGTCTGCCAAGTAATGAATGTAATCAACGCGACCAGGAATAGGAGGGCATAGGTTATGCTCAGGAATATCCCAAAAATCTATTTTATAATGCGCTTTTAAAAGCGCTTGATTAAGCGTTTTTACTGCTGTGTTATTGGTAAAGTCAATGCTCTTACTCCCCGCAGGGGTGACGATGATGAAAGGGGTTAACGCATCATGCTTATCGCATAGCATGTCTAAATCGTAGCCATGTAAATGTTGGTTGCGTGGGTGGAGCTTGTTAGAGACTTGTTTTGATTTCATAGCATTAATTTAGCAATTAAATAATGGCGCAATTGTATCAAATGCCCCACTAAAAAGTGCAACCATTTACTTTAGAATTAACAGTGGTACTGGTAGGATGAGTGGCTAAAAATAATAAAGGAAAATTTGTGGCAATTACACAGCACTCACATTTTGTTCAACTAGGCAATCAGCAAACGCTACATTTACGCCGTATAGCAAACGACAAGCAAGCGGGCCCCGTGGTTTTTTTTATGCACGGCGCAGTAGAAAATGGCAAAATTTTTTATACTTACAGCAATAAAGGGTTAGCCCCTTATTTGGCTGAGCAAGGCTACTGCTGTTATGTAGCAGACCTGCGCGGGCGTGGAGAGAGCAAGCCGCTTATTTCGCCACAGGCTAAATATGGTCAAACAGAGGCAATAGTAGAAGATATCCCCGCCTTTATTAATTACATTGAACAATTTGAAGGTAAAAAGCCAGACTATTGGGTTGCTCACTCTTGGGGAGGCGTTTTAATGAATAGCGTTTTTGCACGTTTTCCTGAGTATTTAAAAGAGGTTAAAGCGTGTGCTTATTTTGGCTCTAAACGCTCTTTGTTTAACAATCACCCTAAAAAGTTACTACAAGCAAATATAATTTGGTACTTTATGGCGCCCATATTGGCTAAAAAACAGGGGTACTTAAACGCAAAAGGCTATAAGTGGGGCAGCGATAACGAATCGCAAAAGTCGCATTATCAAAGCATGCAGTGGGCTAAAAAAAGGCCATGGATAGATAGCGATGATGGTTTTGACTATGCAAAAGCCTTAGCTAAAGTGCAGGTGCCTCCTACACTACATATTGGCGCTGTAAACGATAAGGCTCTTGCGCAGCCTATTGATATTAAAAAGTTTATGGCAGAGTCCGGACCTGGAAAACAAACCCTTAAAATTTATGGCAAGCGCCATGGTCATAGTGTGGATTACGATCATATTAATATGCTAACTCACCCTCAGGCACAGGATGAGCAATTTAAAGATGTTGTAAGCTGGTTTAACGAGCACAGTTAGGCAATTAGGCTCATTCAAATTGTTTTAAAAGCGGTGTTTTATAGCGCTCCCAATGCGCGAGTGCCTGTGTATTAATTGGCTGCCTAATGGCTTGTTTGCTTAATGTGCTAACAGCAGCCTTACGCTTATAAAATGCTAAGCATTGCGGTTCATACTCACACCCTAAAAACGAAAATAAAGCACTTAGCTGCGACTCAGGCTCGGCAACTATTTGCTCATAATGAATATCGTATAGCGGTAATGAGGGCAGGCTGCGCCAATGATCCATTAATTTTGCATACAACGAATGGTAAAGTTTAAATTCTTTTAAATCACAAAAGTACGGCTCATTTTCGGCAAAGTAGTTACTGAATACCGAAAAAGCAGTGGCGTTAAAATCCCTACTTAAATTAATAAATTTAGCATTGGGGAACAGCAAGTAAATTAAGCCAATAGACTGATAGTTACTCGGTAGCTTATTAATAATGAAAGGGCGTATAGGCTGTGCTTTTTTTAATTCTTCAATATAAATATTGCGAGCTTTTGCGATTAAATCGTTACTAAGTGCGCTTAAGCATTGCGGGTAAGGGGTTTGCGTTTGCTGCTCTATAAATGCCACCACTTGGTTAGCGATACTGGTGTTTTCACCTAATGTGGCAAACTGTGAGTGGCTGGCCATCATTTGCTCAAGTAAGGTTGAGCCGCTGCGGGGCATACCAATAATAAACACAGGCGTAATAGTGCCGGTAAAAGTGTGATCGGCAGATTCAATTAGCTGTTGTGTATTATGCGTTATAATTGTTTCATAAAAAGGCACTAAGTCACTGGTTTTAAAGTGAGTAAGCTTTTTTTGAAGTTTGTTGGCAAGCACATAGTAGTTAAATGCTTGCTCTGTATCTTCTAGTTTGTCGTAGCTTTTACCTAACGCGTAGTAACACACCATTTTTAAACGCACGTTATTCGTTTGCGTTAAAAAGTGGTGCAGGTTGCTCACATAATTATGTTCTTTATTGAAACGGCCTAATTGTACTAGTTCAAATAAAATATAGGCAGTTACGGGGTAAAGCCCCATGCTTAGTGCATGCGCAAATGTGGTGTGTGCTTTGTCTAATTCGCCGTAGCTTAAATAATGCTGAGCTAAATAATAATGAGGCTCTGGGTTATGGCTTGCGAGACTTTTAGCATATTCGAGTACTTTAAGCGCATCATTAGGGGAATTAACGCCGTTAAATGCATCGGCAAGGGCGTGCAGTGGCTCAAGCATATGGGGTAAACGTTCGCATGCTTTTTGTAATAAGTATACCGCTGCATCAAAGCGCTCTAACCTAAGTGCTATCCTGCCTAAACCAAATAATGCTTCGCCGCTTTGCGGGTTACTATTTAAAATTGCTTTAAAATGAAACTCGGCTTCTTTGAGTTTATTTTCTTGTAGTAATTGATTGGCTTTTTTAATTAGCATGATGAGGCATTATTGTTTTTTAATTAATATAAAATAAAAAAGGCGAAATGTCTTAACATTTCGCCTTGGTTTATCATGAAAAAATATTAGAAAGTATAGGTTGCTTTCGCGTAGTAGAAGCCACCGTTAATACCGTATGGAGACGTTTCGTAGTATTGGCCACCCCAGTTATTGTTAGGGATACCCGTACGGTCTTCAAAATCAAGTTTTTCAGCGTCTTGGTCAAAGATGTTTTGTGCACCTACCGAGAAACTAATAGACTCATTTAAGAAGTACGTTATTTCAGCGTCAATGGTCACGGCTGCGTCAGCTGTTTTTGCTGTTGCATCGTAATCTACGTGAACACCTTGGTATTCGCCGTAGTAATTAGCACGGGTAAACATTGAAAAAGATTCCCACTGCTGTGCCCAAGTAAGCGTTGCACGGTGGTTAGGTAAATCTTCTTCTAAACGCTTAACTTTAAACTCACCGGTAATGTCGCTGAACTTAGTTACCTCAGTTTCATTCCAGTTGTAAGCAAGGCTAAATGTAGAGCTTCCGCCTAGCATGTCAGCTGTGTAGTTTGCTACTAAGTCAATACCTTGCGTTGTTGTATCAAAGTCATTAGTGAAAAAGCTTACTTGTGCATAGCTTTGCGCATTTGGTACGCCTGCTGCTTCTAACGTGTCTTTATCATCTTGGCTAAGTACAATTTTTTCTGATTGGCTGATACGGTCATCAACTTCAATATTGTAGTAATCAAGTGTTACAAATAAATCGCCAATAGTGTAAACCGCACCTAATGTGTAGCTTTGCGATTCTTCTGGCTCAAGCTCTGTACCACCTAATTGCACTGCAATTGGGTTTGTTGGTGGTAATAATGCAGAATCTTGTAATACACCATCACTTAAGTTTGTTTGTACGTTACTAACGTTCGCTTGGCCAACAGTAGGGGCACGGAAACCTGTGCTTACTGAGCCACGAATATTTAGATCTTCAGTTACGTGGTACTGCGCCATTACTTTGTAGTTTGTTGTTGTACCAAAGCTGTCGTAATCTTCAAAACGTACCGCAAGGCCCATTAAGAATTCTTCTGTAAATGGTGCTTCGATATCTACATAAGCTGCGTAGTTACGGCGTGTATATTCGCCTGCATCAGAAGGTTTGAAACCAGGGAAACCATTAGAGCCAATACCAAAACCTTGCTCAGTTAAAGGACCTGCAGTGAATGATGCTTCATCACCCGAAATTACAGTAAATGTTTCTTCGTGCCATTCTAAACCACCGGCAATATTTACATCGTACGCTAGGTCAAAATCAAAGCCTTTAGAAAGGTCAAAGTTAAAGTTTTTCTCTAGTTGCTCATATTTACCTGGGCTAAAATCACGTGGGCTGTCTGCACCTAACGACGCATTAACCGTGTCGTAAATAAAGTAGCGAGATTCGTTTAAACCCACCGTACCGCTTAAATCGTAAAATGCATCTTTAAGGAAACCACCCGTAAACATACCCTTTGTACCAATAGTTAAAGAGGTATCGGTAATGTTGCCACCAAAGTTAGGCGTAAAACCACCAGGAATGGTTTCGTTAAATGCAAAACAATCAGGATTATTAGCAACACCGCTAATGTAGTCTGGGTTATCTAGTACGTTGTCATCAATTGCGATAGTTGGACAGTTACCGCTCATGTCTTCTGTTAAATCGGCAACAAGCAGTGTTTCACCGCCATCGTTTGAGTATACACCTGGGCGAGTGTGCGGGTTACGGTAGTAAAAACCACCACGTACATCACGCTCAGAGTAGTTACCAAACATATAAAATTCTGAGTCGTTTGTTAGTTCTAAACCAAAGTTACCAAAAATTGAAATGTCGTCATCAACTTCAGGGGCACCCCAAACTTGCGCAAGCGAAGACACTTCTGGTACACCTGCAGCAGAAAGTGCGGCTGCATCAGGGCGTTGCTCTGAGCGACTTGTCGCATCTGCTGTTTTATATTGAAAACTTAAGTTAGCAAAACCGTTGTCAGTAAATGGTAACCCTACGTTACCCGATATCTGTGTGGTATCGCCGTCGCCTTCGTAGTATTGACCATGGCGTACTTCAAATTTACCGCCTTCAGAGGCATCTTTAAGTTGGAAGTTCATTACACCTGCGATTGCATCTGAGCCGTATTGTGCTGCTGCGCCATCACGTAGTACTTCTACTTGCTTAAGTGCAATGCTAGGAATAACTGAAATATCAGCGCCTTGTGCACCATCGTTAATACCACCACCTAAAAATGCAATAACAGAAGCACGGTGACGGCGTTTACCGTTTAAAAGAATTAATGTGCTGTCTGAAGGTAAGCCACGTAAGTTAGCTGGACGTACTAGTGATGCGGCATCACTGATTGGGTTTTGGTGAACATTAAAAGAAGGAACAGAGCCTTTAAGTAGCTCTAGCATGTCTGTGTTACCAGACTTTTCTAGCTCTTCACCGCCAATAATATCAATAGGAACCGGTGAATCACCAATAGAGCGTGGCGCTGAGCGAGTACCCACTACGGCAATTTTTTCAACGTTTTTATTAACTTTAGTTTCACTTTCTTCTGCTGCAACAGCAGAACCTGAAATAAACAAACCTGCGGTGGTTGTTGTTGCTAATGCAAATTTAATTGCTTGATTTAGCGCGTTGCTTTTAAGTTTCATTCTAATTTTCCCCAGTTAGAATATATTTTGTACGTAATGCAGTAATTAACATTACTTATTTATAATTTTGGACGTATTCACATGGGGATAAAGAGTCAACCTACTCGACTTCTTAAAGCTAAAAGCCCACCTCATGTGAAGTCCTATGTACAGACTATACATAAAAAACTTTCAGGGCAATTAATAATTAACTCTTTAATAACAAAAAGTTCAAAATAAAATATATTTGCAACAATGGTGCAGTATGTAACTAATTTGAACTAATAAAGTGCGGTTTTATCGCTTTTTCGAAGATTTAATGCGCAAAGTGGGTGAGTGGATGTTATCAACTTGTTTCTATTGGTGAGGCAGGTGGTGTGTTTTGCGCTTGCCAGTCACGATATTTTTGTCTGTATTCGTCCCACACACAAGGGCTACAGCTACCTCCGCCGCAGCATTCATCAGGCTGTGGTTTTTGGGGTTTGAGGAGTACTATTATTTGTTTGTTTTGCATAAAAATGAGCTTTTTGAGCACTGTTATGGTGCAAAAGAGTAAAGTATAGGGCGTATTAAGTAAATTATTCTTGTGTAAAACCCTTTATGTGTGAAAATAAAGGGTATGCGATTATATAAAGTTATTCACCGTGCGCCTTGGCGGGTAGTTAAAATTAGTAAAAAGCGCCAACAGCTTCGCTTTCGTCGTGCAATGGTGGCGCTAAAAATTGCTCTTGCGCAAGAAAGGCAAGAAACCATAGAAATGCTCACCATTTATAGGCGTTACACGCAAGGGCAAACCAGCAAAGAAGAGTTAAAGCGTGCTAATGAGCAGTTTGTAGATATTTTAAAAGGGCTTGGCTTAGGTGTATTTGCCGTACTGCCGTTTGCCCCTATTACTATTCCATTGGTTGTAAAGCTAGGAAGAATGGTAGGTGTAGATGTATTGCCTAGCTCGTTTAACATTAATAAACCAGTTAAAGAGCTAGACGCTGAAATAGTTAAAGAGGATTTAAAACAACACACTAAAGCGCCAAATAAAGAATAAATCTGGCTAAAATTAGCTATACCTTTTAGCCGGTCTTATTGGTATGCTTTGAGCTACCATTTTTTATTATATGAGCTTTTCAATGAGTGCATTACTTCGTCATACTTCTTCTGGTATTCCTTTATCTTTTATTCTTAAAAACGAGTTAACTGACTGGCAATCACAACAACCGGCTTTTATCCAAACATGGTTAACAAATAGCGGCTTTGAAAAGCAGGGTTTAGCGCTTGTGCCTGACGCGCAAACCGGTGAGCTAAGCCACGTTTATTGTTTATTACAAAGCCAAAATGATTTTTGGGCCGCAGGCGAGCTTGCCAATAAATTACCGCTGGGCACGTATCAAATTCAAGGCGATGATGCCTTTATAGAGCAAGTCGCGCTTGGTTTTGTGTTAGGCGGCTATGAATTTAGTGAATATAAAGAAAAACCAACGGCCAAAGCACAATTAGCCATTGCCGATGAAGCGCTGTATCAGCGTATTAAGCAACAAGCCGATGCCATTTATTTAGCGCGTGATTTAGTAAACACACCTGCGGTAGATATGATGCCGCAGCATTTATCGCAAGTAATGGAAGATTTAGCCAATAATTACAACGGCGAATTTACCCAGTGGATTGGCGATGAGCTACTTGAGCAAAATTACCCAACAATACACATGGTCGGGCGCGCCAGCGAAAACAAACCGCGATTACTTGATTTAAAATGGGGCGATGAAAACGCACCACTTATTACCTTAGTCGGTAAAGGGGTGTGTTTTGACTCTGGCGGACTTGATTTAAAGCCAAGCTCTGGCATGCGTAACATGAAAAAAGACATGGGCGGGGCTGCGCACGTTATTGCTTTAGCACAGCTAATTATGGCGGCTAATTTACCTATTAGACTGCGTGTTTTAGTGCCTGCGGTTGAAAACGCGGTATCGCGAAATGCATTTCGCCCAGGTGATGTAATTAAAACGCGTAAAGGCATTATGGTTGAAATAGACAATACCGATGCAGAAGGGCGTTTAGTATTGTGTGATGCGCTTAGCGAGGCACAAAACGATAACCCTGAGCTAATTATTGACTTTGCGACCCTTACCGGTGCTTGTCGTGTTGCTTTAGGTACTGAGCTACCGGGCTTTTTCTCAACAGAGCGCGATGTAGCAAATGGTATTATTGATGCCGGTATGGATGTAAGCGACCCTGTATGGCAATTGCCTTTATTTGATCAGTACAAAAGCTTTTTAAAGAGCGATGTAGCCGATATGGCAAACTGTGCCAGCACACCATTTGGTGGTGCAATTACCGCGGCGCTTTATTTAAAAGAGTTTGTAGAGCCAACCACACCCTGGGTACATTTTGATGTAATGGCGTGGAATTTACGTGCTTTACCTGGGCGCCCAACCGGCGGCGAAGCGTTAGGTATTCGTGCGGTATTTAATTACTTGCAAAGCCGCTTTAAATAAACCTTATTATACGAGGGTTATACCTCGTATAACTCAAGCGGTAAGTTATCTGGATCGGCAAAAAAGGTGAATTTTTTGCCGGTTATTTCATCCACTCTTATCTCTTCCACTGTTATATTTTGTGACTCTAAATACTGCTTTGCTTGGGCAACGTTTTTAACTTTAAATGCTAAATGCCTCAAGCCTTGCGCTTCTGGGTAGCTTGGTCTTGCAGGTGCTCCATCAAACGAAAATAACTCTATTTGGCTGCCATCAGGCATCGCTAAATCTAATTTATACGAATTACGCGCGGCCCTAAAATGCTCGTTAATAACTTTAAGTTTAAGTACGTTACTATAAAAGTGCTTAGAGCGGGCGTAATCACTGCAAATAACAGCAGCATGATGAATGCCTAATAGTTCCATATAGTTAGTTCCATGTAGATAGCTCCATGAGTTTGTTCTTCTAAAAAACAAAAACGCACTAAAAAGTGCGTTTAATTTTTATGTGCTTTAAAAACGTTTAGCTAGGCTCAGCGTCTTTGCAGGCTTTAACTGCGGGGGCTACAAGCTCAAGGCCGGTTAGCTCACACGGTGGCAAAGTTGCATCACTTACTTTAATCGGCGTAACACGCTCGCCCCATTTTATATAGCTTGCTGCCCACGTTAAACCTGCGCCAAACGCTGCCGACATAATATTTGAATGCGGCTTAATTAAGCCTTGCTCTACGGCTTCACATAACGCAATAGCAATCGTCGCGGCTGAGGTATTACCGTAGTCAGCAATGTTTACCATTACTTTTTCATCCGGCACTTTTAAACGATGCTGAATTGCTTGAATAATACGTAAATTAGCTTGGTGTGGCACTAATACGTTTATGTCATCAAGGCTTAGGTTGGCTTGCGTTAATACATCATCACACGCTTCGCTCATACCTTTAACGGCACGTTTGAAAATTTCACGGCCTTCAAATAGTAAGTCCGATGGGCCAATTGGCTCATATTTATTTAAATCACTACCAAAGTTGGTGATATGCAAAATGTCTCTGTCTTCACTGTCGCAACCGGTTTTAGTACCAAGTAGGCCTGCGGGTGTATCTGCGGCTTCGAGTACTACTGCGCCTGCGCCATCACCAAATAATACAGCGCTGTCACGGCGTGCCCAGTTTACATACCAAGTCATGCGCTCAGCAGCAATAACCACGGCTTTTTTAATCATACCCGCCTGAATTTGAGCGGTAGCTGCCTGAAGAGCATATAAAAAACCAGAACACGCAGCATTGGTATCCATAGCTGCAGCGCCGGTTGCACCAATGTTTTTTTGTACTAAAGAGGCGGTATTGGCCACTACAGTAGAAGGGGTACACGTTGCTAAAATAACTAAATCGATATCTTTTGCGTCAATCCCTGCACAATCGATGGCGTGCTTTGCGGCAACGGTTGCAAGTTCTGCGGTGCTAACATGGCTAACCCTACGAGATTTAATACCAGTACGTGTGGTGATCCACTCATCGTTGGTATCAACTATTTCGCTAATTTCATCGTTGCTAATGCTTGCTGGTGGAATACATTTACCCCAACCAGTAATATGTGCGTAGGCCATAGTGTGTTCTCTTAAAAAGGTGGTCTGACGTGTATTGCTAATGGGTGAGTTATATCAAAAATTGCCCTTTAAGAGAAGTTATTAACCTGTTTTGTCTCGTAAATAATAGTAATTGTGGGCAATTTGACGTAAAGCTTGTTTAAAGAGTAAGCAAGTATTAAAACTATACGTAGCGATGTGTTAAACAGCATATAATTGAATAGTGCATGATTTTGCGGCTTTACTTAAACGTAAGTGGCTTGCGTTTATGGCACTGCGTTCAAGCTGTTAGCTTGAGTGAATTAAAGTAAGCCGATATTATTAATTACTGCCCGTTTAACGTATAAACACACAAACACGTGGCAATTGCATACATAATAAGGAAGCCCATGAGCAATAAAATAAAAGTGTCGTTGTTTAATCACTTGATTGAGGCAGAACGACAGTTGCTCGACCCCGATGTTCGTCAATCAAGCCATGCATTAAATGCCTTACTTGATGATGAGTTTATTGAAATTGCAGCTAATGGCACCGTATTTGATAAGCAGCACGTACTCACACGTTTACCTACCGAGGTTGTTCCGCAGTTTTATAATCAGCACTTTAAAGGGCGAATGCTTAGCGATGATGTCGCGCAAATTAGTTACCAAGCGGCTTATAGGCGCTCAGCCCGAAGTGAGTTTAATTACTCCTTACGTATGTCGCTTTGGCGTAAAAGTAATGAACAATGGAAAATGGTGTTTCATCAAGGAACGCCGTGCGCGCTGTTTACTATATCAATGGATGAAGATTAACTTTTTTAACGTATTAAATTTTATAGGTACATCACACCTTGTTTATGCAAACCGACCCGACCATTAGTCGCCTTTTAATGCTGCGAAGTGGTGCTATTGCTGTGCAGTTAATTGCTGTACTAAGCGTGTATTTTTTATTAGAACACCAAATAGCGTTACTCCCTTTATTAGTGGTAATAGCTATAGAGGCGATATTTCAATTAGTAAGCGTATTCGCCTATCGAAATGTTAGCCAAGCGCGCCCTATAGGGATGTTAATGCAGCTCACTGCGGATGTCCTGTTTTTAACTATTTTGCTCTCATTAAGTGGCGGCGCAACCAATGCGTTTGTATCGCTATTATTGCTACCTATCATGATTGCAGCGGTCACCCTTCGTGAAAAAGGACTCGCTTATATCGCCGTACTGGCAATTGCCGCTTATAGTTTTTTACTCATTAAGATGCCCGATCACAGTATGCATCAAATGAATATGAGCGGGCATTTTATAGGCATGTGGGTTAACTTTGTTTTAAGTGCAAGCGTTATCGCTTTGGTTATTGGCGCTATGAGTAGAGCATTAAAGGAGCGAGAGCGCACAATAGCTAAAGCTCGCGAGCAGCAATTGCGCAACGAGCAACTGGTAACCCTAGATGGCGCAGCTGCGCAAATAACCCATCAACTAGCCAGTCCTATCGCTAACTTACAATTACTATTTGAAGAGCTTTTAGAAGAGCAGCCAAATAACCCTGTCGTTGTGCAAATGCACACGCCGCTTAAGCAATGTGCTAGGCAATTAAATGACTTTAGAAAGCTCTCTGCTCAGCTTCGTAATAAAAATACCACCGAGCACATTACAGTAAACCAGCTACAAACGCAGATCATCGATACATTATTACTGCAATACCCTGATCAGCACATTAATTGGTTAAGTGAGCCAATAGCAGCCACCTTAAAAAGTGATGCAATGCTATTGCCTGCTATTCTCAATTTGCTACAAAATGCATGCATTGCTAATCAAAAAAATAACCAAACCCAGTTAGAGCTAAGCTGGCAGCAAGATAATCAACACAGTGAAAGTATATATTTGCTAATTCGTGATTTTGGTAGCGGTTTTAGCCAATCACAATTAGCAGAGCTTGGCGGGCAACTTATGCCTAGCAGCCAAGGTATGGGGCTTGCGGTTTTACTTTCTAATGTAACGTTTGAGCGACTAAACGGCTCGTTAACTTTGTATAATCACGCTGGTGGCGGGGCAGTGGCTAAAGTAAAATTAGCCATAGCAAATAATGAGCAATCACTTACATGAAATTACTGATAATTGAAGACGATATAAACCTAGCCAGTACACTTGCTCGGCGTTTAACAAAGCAAGGCTTTAGTTGTGAAGTTGCGCATAACCAAAGTGATGCATTACTCAGTGCACATAAACACTTACCAGATTTTATTTTGCTCGATATGAAATTGGGTGACGATAACGGGCTTGCCTTAATTAAGCCACTTCGCAGCTTATTACCGCAAGCGTATATTGTATTATTAACAGGGTTTGCAAGCATAGCCACCGCAGTAGAGGCCATGCGTTTAGGTGCTAACGACTACCTTACAAAACCCGTTGATATGGCCACGTTATTAAAGGCCCTAAACGCAGATTTAAATACACAAAATGTTAGTGATATTGCCACACCAGTTATGTCACCAGAGCGTTTAGAGTGGGAGCATATTCAGCAAGTGCTACATAGTAATAACGGTAATGTGTCGGCCACTGCGCGGCAACTCAATATGCATAGGCGCACATTGCAGCGTAAGTTACAAAAAAAGCCGGTTCAGCAGTAACCGCTTAAGGGGTATAAAATGAGTGATGATGCGGCTACATTAATGCGTAATCAAAAAATTATATTATTCGATGCACAGTGCAAATTATGTAGTGCGTGGTGTAATTTTATTATTAGGGCCTGTTTATCTTTCGAGGTTAAATTTGCAGCAGCCTGTTTGGTAATTAGGCAAGACAGAGCCTATGTAGTGTGGTTGTTCCCCATAAATAGGCGATAACGTAGCATAAATGCCAAACAGGCGCTGCCCGAAGGGGTTCTGCCTAGGGGTCATTTACTCTTTGTTGCTCGGTTTTTACTTAGCCCACTAGGTTACAAACCTCGCGCCGCGATTAAATGGCCCCTAGATTGAACAAATTTTAATCCTGAAAGGTCAACAGGCCCTAGGAACGATACCAATGCCATTTTTAAACTGTGCAGCGTGCAATCCCCAAAAGGTGCACTGCTATTAACTCACTTTGGTTTTTCAACCACACAATACGCCTCAATGGTTTACCTACAAAACGGCAAAGCGTACACGCAAAGTCATGCTTTTTTTGAAGTGGTAAAGCAGCTAGGTTACCCCTATAAATTAGCCACTGTATTTAGTGTTTTACCTAACACCTTTAATAATTGGCTGTACGATAAAATTGCTTTAAACCGCTATACCTTATTTGGCAAATATCAGTATTGCAGAGTACCCAACCCAGAGGACGCAAAACATTATTTATAATTGATCGCAGATAAAGAAATTTACTATCGTATTGAATCATTGTCTCCATAAACAAATATATTGCGCAGTCCCAAAAAAATCAGGTGTTGATATGTTTAATAAAAGTAGAGTTTTTTTTGTTGTAATGCTTTTAACTTCACTCGCTTGGAGTGCTTATTTAGTAACCGTTGTTTCAGAAGGTCAGACTACGAAAAGTTGGCCTATGGTTGAGGGTACTGTTATTTCTAGTAATGGACTACGTATACAACATAACCAAGAGCGCTATATTTTAGAAGTTGAATACTCTTATATGGTTGATGAAAAGCTATTTGTTGGAAATCGAGTATCAAACGTCAACTCTATGCTTGATAGAGCGGAGCGAGATTTACAACTTAAAAAATATCAAACGAGGGATAAAGTTAATGTTTATTATAATCCTCAGTAGCCTAGTAAATCCTACCTAATGGTTGGTGTAGGCTACGGTATTTATCTTTTGTTGTTTGTGTGTATAGCTATGGTATTTTTCTCAGTTGTGAATTTAAGAACGTTATTAAAAAACTGATTTTAAAAAGGCTCTTAGCAGAAGCAGAAAATTAATTGGGTTAGGTTTTTCTTATTGCCTTTGGTTGGTTGCTGCTAATATTGAGGTGTTAACTAATACAAATCAATAGGTTATGATATTTTTTGGCCTCGCAGTTTAGAGTGTACGGATGCGTTATAGAGCAATCCTCCCGGAAAGTTAATAGAATCCAAATATGAAAAAATTTATATCTATGTCTAGATTGTTAGTTTTAATGGTTGTGGTCTTTTCTGTAAAAGCAGTTCCCTTACAGGAAAGTATAGAATGTAAAAAAGTATCATGGGGTCCACTGTTTAAGAATCAAAATGATTTGGTTGGAACTAAAGTGTGCTTAGTTGGACATTATGGGCACCTTAGTTTTTATGAAGATCGTGCAGCTCTAGAAAAAATGTCAAAGCAATACTTAGTATTCCCATTTTACGGTGATGTAACTGAGGGGGTTGTTAAGCGTTGTAGCAATAGAATGCTTTTAGTGGAGGGATTTATTGCCAGTCATGAAAAAAGTAAAGCACCACGAATTAGAAAAGTAACTAGGTTAAGCCCGCTCTCGGCCCCTGAATATAGCTGTTTAGACCAAATATCAGGTTTTGTGAATTAAAGCGTGCTATTGGGTGACGCCAATTATTTGATTGGTCAGCTATAAGTAGATGCTAGGTTTAGGTGGCTGTGCTAAAATCGCCGCGTTTTAAATTATCAGGGCTTTGAAATGGCAAGTACAGCGCACGCACTCCACATATTGGTTAAACACAAAGAAATAGCAGAAGACATTATTAAGCAATTAGGTAAAGGTGCCAAATTTCAAACCTTAGCTAAAAAATACTCGTCGTGCCCATCAGGTAAAAAAGGCGGTGACCTTGGCGAATTTAGACGCGGGCAAATGGTTCCGCAGTTTGACAAAATAGCCTTTAATGGCGCTATTTTAGAGCCACATTTAGTTAAAACTAAATTTGGCTGGCATGTAATTAAAGTGCTTTATCGTACTTAATAAGCTCGCTGTCAAATACTAAAAAGGCTGCACACTGCAGCCTTTAAGATATAACCTTACCCGATTATTAATTATCCAAATTAAACTCAATTGTCATTTCTAAGTTTTTATCAGGTACAGCAACACCATTAACAACTTTAGGTGAGTATTGCCATTTAGATAGGGCACGTTTGGCTTCGCTATTAAACACTTGTTCAGGTTTAGCGTTAATAACTTTAATATTATTTGGGCGCCCATAACTATCTACATCATAAGACATGGTAACAAAACCTTCTGTTTTGTTACGTACCTCTGCAACAGGGTATTTAGGGGGAACTGTTGATTTTACTGTTGCGGTAGGACTGTCTTGAAGTGGAGTTGTAGTACAGCCAGTAATGATTAGAGCGGCAATTATAGACAGTAAGTATTTCATTTTAATTCCTTTTATTATTTAGTTAGTCCCCTTTTTTACACTAAAATACCAGTCATGTAAAATAATCCGCTTAGTTATCAAGCCCATTATTTAACCTGAATTAAGGTTATTTAATAAACATCCAGATACCCGCCGCAATCATAAACAGGTTTTCGGTCAGAGAGACAAACCCCAGCGGTACATTACTATCTCCGCCAACACAGGCACATTTAAGCTCTCGTTTGTCTATGTAAACAGCCTTAATCACCGACACGGCGCCAACACCCCCAATAAATAAAGAAATTGGTGCAACAATATAAGCTGAAAGCCCTGCAATCATGCCAATACTTACAAATGCTTCTAAAAATGGATACACATAAGCATATCTCACTACTTTCATCGCAAATAAATCATAGGTTATAAAAGAATTACTAAAGCTGTATAAGTCGCGTAATTTTTGAATAGCCAGTACGCCCATTGTTAACGCGACAAACAGCATAACTGTATGCATAGAAAAAAGTGCAAAGCCAGTCGAGTAGCTAAATGCAAAGGCAAGCAATAGTGTAACAGCAAAAATGGCCGTTACGGGAGTATAAGTTGTCCCCTGTTGGCCTGCTTCAGATTTGTTAAAATAACTACGTAGCTCATCGTAGCCACCTATGCGTTCGTTGTCTATAAAGGTTTGCGGCGTTGTTTTTACATCGTGCTTATTTTTAAATGCATCGGTTTCTTCGCGAGAGGTTAATAGATTATCATCAAGCTCATAACCTTTTCGTTTAAGTAGATCTTTAGATTTTAAACCAAACGGACATATATGTTCATCGGTTGCCATTCTATATAATGTTGCTGACTTAGCCATGTGTACTCCTTACTTTAAATAGTTAATTTATTTGTGCAGACAGTACAAATGTAGGTTTCAACATTGTTGGTCGCTTAGAAAAAAGGGTCTAAATAAATGTAATTTTTACCTATCATTCGCACAAAATTATCTCACAGAGCATGTAATAATTTTCTTTGCTAATAATGCACTTATAATGCCAGTGTAAAAATCTATTCGTATAATGTTAATTGTGGCAAAGGAACAAATAGTAGATGTGTTCCTATATTAGAAATTAACCATAAGCAATATCAACTACCTATTATTATGAAAAATACAGTCACGTTAATAAAATCTAAAGGTGTAGGGATAGGAGCTATCGCTATATTAGCAGGGCTCGTTTTAGCGTTAGGGGAGCTTACTAGTCTATTCACTCATTTACCAACATACGAAGGTGGCTTTAACAAAGTTGCAGGGGGGAGATGATACTGCCATTTAGCTGCTTAGCCAGTTTGTATATAGTTTATAAATATTTTCGATTGGTTAGGGTTATTAAAATAAACTTAATAACAGAGCAGGTAACAATAAATAATAAACCCCTCATAGGCTTTTTAGAAATATCGATTAAGACTTTCGAAAATACGCATCGCTGCGCGTTAATAATTAAAAATACTGAGGAGGAAATACTCAAGTCAGGGGCGCTCTATTACTGCGCTAGTAAGGATTGCTTAATCAACTACAGCGGCGAATATTTGCATATTCCAGTTGAGAACCAATAGGGCTAAAATGTGCAGCCTTATTTAGTTTTAAATTTGTCTTGTCCTGAAATGTGTAAACAGATTTCAGGACAAGACACTTTGAAAGAGATTGGTGACTATTTTCAATTGCACTATTCTCGTGTAAGTAAAATAGTGTCAAAAAGAAAGGCCTGACCACCCTATTTACACAAGCCTTGAGCAACACTTTGCAAGCATTTGATAGTTATTCTGTTAACATTGAATTTCGTAAAGTGCAACAGAAGTTTCAAACTGGCAGTAGTTTAAAACCAACGTTTGACGTGACAAATTACACCATTGGAAGTATCAAGTTATGAGCCAATTAAAATACCACAATGACCACTATAAATTAGTGAACTTGCAAAATGCCTTTCATATTCATTTAGATACTTATAACAATAGGTGGCAGCGTTATCTCGAGCTAGAGCCCGCGATTTATGAGGAGCCGCAGGCACGGTTAAACTCTGACGCAATGGATTGTATAAGTCTAAGCTTTCATGCACAAAATGCAGAAAAAAGGCTTGAGGGCGTGCCTATTATGCGCTTTGGCCTAGACTTATTGCATGCGCATTATAATTTAGTGTCAAACCCTGGGCAGCGCCATATTTTTACTTTAAAAGGTCACGTATTTCGCTTAGAAGGTCATTCTGAACATCGCTTGATCATGGTTGATGATTGGTTACTGCAATTAAGTTTAGCCCTGTGTTTAAGAGATGCTGATGCGACTGAACTAATCTGTCGATGCGAAGAAAATTGGCTTGAGTACCCTGACGTCCTTGACTTCGCACTCCTAAATTTTGTGCGAAATATATTTGTACAAGACGCAGACCAAACAGTGTTATTACGCGAGGTAATGGAAAAATCAGGCCCTGAGCATGTTGATGAATTTAGAGCGCCTTATGTGAACATGCTTTTCTTGCCTTATTTGGATGTGTGGGTAGCGCTTTTATCAAACGATGAAGCTCATTATAAACGGGCAATCTACAAGGCTATTGAATTACATTTTACATTTTACAATGACCCACCTGAGGGCGCAGTTACGTGGGCAGGCGATGTAGCTCTGCTAATAAGCGCAGTGGCTAGCCTTGCCTATGATAAACATGGTTGGCAAGTGCCCGACACCCCTTACCTGCCAAAGTGGCTAATTTATAAAGAGTTTGAAAATGCTTAAATTAGCCTTGTTTGGCTACGAGGCTGCATATTGCAGCCTTTAATTTTGCTAGCTAACTAAACTTCTTGCTTAGCCTCTTCTTCACTAATTTGTTTTAGTGCTTGAATAAATGAGTCGCTTGGTTGTCCGCCACTGATTGCATATTTATCGTTGATAATAAATGTAGGGACTGAAGTAATACCGAGTTGCTTAAAGCGGTCTTGCTCTTGGCGTACTGTTTGAACGTATTTATCTGAGTGTAAAATACTACGCGCCTGTTCTTTATCAAGGCCAACACTTTCTACTACATCAAGCAGTGCCTCTTCTTGATTTAAGTATTTTAAATCGGTGAAGTGTGCTTCAAACATGGCAAGCTTTAATTCGGTTTGCTTATCTTCTTCACGCGCCCAAGTAAGTAGGCGGTGTAAATCAAAGCTGTTGATCATGATGCGCTCACCATCAAAATTAAAGGTAAACCCGGCACGCTGACCTGCTTCGTACATGTTTTTACGATTTTCATCGCCTTGCTCTTCGCTTAGGTTGTACTTTTGCATTAGGTGCTCATTTAAATTTTGACCTTCAAGCGGCATGTCAGGATTTAGCTCAAAAGGATGCCACGTAATATCTGCACTCATCTCGTCTTTAAGTTGGTCAAGCGCTGTTTCTAGGTTTTTGTAACCTATTACGCACCATGGGCACATTACGTCTGACACGATATCAATTTTAAAGTTTTTCATATTCATCCTTTTGCGGATTGCTTTGGTATAACAAACGATATTGGGATGAAGTATGCATTATCAATCCTCAAACTAAAAAGAGCAGCTAATGGCTGCTCTTTATAAAGGGTTTAAGCGTTCAGCCCAAACGGGTCGTCAATACTATAACTTGGTTGTGTAAACCAATGCGGGCCGTTGTCGGTCATATAAAAGTGATCCTCCAAACGTACACCAAATTCATCAGGTATTACTAGCATTGGCTCGTTACTAAAACACATGCCAGGTGCAAGTGGGGTTTTGTCTCCACCGACTAAATAAGGCCATTCGTGAATATCTAAGCCAATACCATGGCCCGTACGATGCGGGCAGCCCGGTGTTTGGTACTGTGGCCCCAATCCTTGAGCCGCTAAATAGTGACGAGCGCCGGCATCAACTGCTTCACACGTAGCGCCAATTTTTGCAGCACTAAAGGCGGCGAGTTGCGCTGCTTTTTCATGATCCCAAAACATGCGCTGGCGCACTGTTGGCTCACCAAATACATAGGTGCGGGTTATATCTGAAAGGTAATCATGCACTTTGCAACCGGTATCTATTAATACCATATCGCCTTTTTTAAGCACTTGCGCATCTTTAACGCCATGTGGAAATGAGGTCGCCACACCAAATAAAACAATACAAAAATAGTTACCGGGGGCACCTACTTTTTGATGCGCTTTTTTAATGAAGGCTTCTACCTCTGTGGTGGTAATACCTTCGTAAAGCATGCTTGCAGTTGCTTGATGTACAGCTAAAGTCATATCCATTGCGCATTGCATGAGCGCTAATTCGTTTACCGACTTATGCATGCGGCAATGTGCAGTAACGCTCTGTGCATTAACTATATTTAGGCCTTTTTGCGCTTTGTTTATACCGTCGAATATAAAAAATTGGGCACTTTCATCAATGCCTATCGTGGCATTGTCATTAATGTTGAGCTGCTTGAGTACACTTACAAATAACGCATATGGACTTTCGTGTTCTTGCCAGCCATGAATGGGGCCTTCAATCACTTTAAAGCCGTTTAGGGTGCCAATTTCAAAATAAGGGGCTATGTATTGTACATCGCCTATAGCGGGTAAAATGGCGCCAACCATGCGCTCACTTGCATACCATTTCATACCTGTGAAGTAAGTGAGGTTTGTACCTGCATTTAAATAAATTGCATCAATATTATTTGCTTGCATATAAGCTTGTGCTTTTGCAATGCGCTGTAAATATTCATCTGCTTGAATAGGGGTTACATTGGCGGTCATATTGCTTAATCCCGCTAATGCTTGCTCGCTTGTGTGTGTACCAACGCCTAGTGTGGCCATAAAAGTCTCCTTGGTTTCAATACCAAGCTGCATAAATACTTGAGCAATTGAACATATTAAATTTCACTAAAATGTTAAAAAGCCCCAATAAGCAGATTGGTGTTAGGCATTGTGTTTAATGTAAAACCATAATTCAATAATATGCGACAACATGCATGCTAAGGTTTTTTAGCGTAAGGTAAACGCGATAATTTATTGCTAGTGTGGTAACTATCAAGCCCAGTTACAGCCACAGTCTCAATAGCTTGTAAATCTAAAAAGCCATCACTTTGTAGCGCCGCTTCATCTAAATACACATCAGTAATTTCACCTATAACCAGCTCGGTGCCATTAACGGCTAAGTGTTGGTGCTCAACGTATTTCACAGAGTATTTTAATCGCGACTCTTGAACAAAAGGGGCTGTAAATTCATTTAGGTATTCTGGCGTTAAACCTGTTGCGTCAAATTCTGACTCGCCTTTATCGTAGCGAGCTGATGTTTGATGAGCTTGCTTATATATGGCCTTATTAACTTGGTTAATGGTGTAACAGCCGGTTTCTATGATGTTTTCAAACGTATGGCGAGGCACGCTATTAGGGCGCATTATCATGCCAACCAATGGCGGGTGAGCCCCTAAATGAATAACCGAGCTAACAATAGCTACATTTGTATTGCCTTGCTTGTCTTGCGTGCCAATTAAGTTGGCGCTTTTAAAACCCGAAAGTGAATTAATTAAATGAGTACGAGTGTGTTTTTCAAGTGCGTTTATGCGCTCTTTAGTAAAATGCATTAAAGGTCCTTACCAGGGTATGGCTTCGCCTTGCCAATCTAAATAGGCGGGCTCACCGTTAAGTTCTAAATGAGGGTTATTAAACGTAAGTGTAAAAAGCTGTTTAGCTACAAATTCAGCGCTAAAAAGCTTATCCGCAGGTACGTTTTTTTGAAATGGTTTTGAAAGCGCAGTATCGGTAGTGCCCGGATGAAATAACACCAGTTTAGTATTTTTAGCTCGGCGCGCCAGTTCTACCGCTGCGGTTTTAAATAGCATGTTTAAGGCCGCTTTAGATGCGCGGTATGTATACCAACCGCCTAATTTATTATCATTAATACTGCCCACACGCGCACTGAGCGCCGTTATAGTGCACAGCGTTTTATGTGTTAACAGCGGTAAAATGCTCTGCAAGCACAGTAAGGGAGTGAGTGTGTTGGAATTAAATAATTCATTAAAATAGTCTGCGTTTAGCTCTTCTAGCTTTTTTTCTGGCATGTGGTTTTTATTGTGCAATGTGCCATTAAACATAACGACTTGTTGAATCTCGGCATTTTGCTCTTTTAAGTAAGTTGTAACCTTGGCTAAGCTTTGCGCTGTGTAATCGCTCTTTATGTAAACAACATTACTATTTGTATCTGCCTTTTTTGAGCTAACACATATAACTTGCACTGTGGGTGCATTTATTTGTAGGTGCTCAATATAAGCTTGTGCTATTGCGCTGCTGGCACCAAATAAAACAATTGTTTTCATTGTTTGTCCTTTGTATTAACAGTGCATTGGCCGTTTAAACATGAGGCGTTTAGCATGAGCAAACGGCTTATTTTTTGTCTGTGTTTTGCAAAAAACATATAGGCGGCATCAGCGAAGTAGCGAATTATTGGCAAGCGAAAAATTTTCAACCAGCGGTATTTTCCTACTGTTCTCCACGCTTGATAGGTAACATCTAAGCCGTAAATCATCTCGCCAGTTGGTAACTGTGCATGCAATATAGCCATGGCCTTGTTTTTATTAACACTTGGATAACGTGCGCTAAAATCGTGGCTATTAAGGTCTTCTAAAACAATTTTATGTTTAGTATCAGCATCTTTAAGGTGCTGCATTTCGGTATTGCAAAGCGGGCAGCTGGCGTCGTAAAAAATGATCATAAAAGCCGTTTTCTAATAATTTACATATAGCTAATTACGATTCACCATTGCAAATGGATCTATTAAATCTGCGCTCATGATGATATTAATAGCATTCCATGAAACAAAGGAGACTGAGAAATGAGTGAACAATATGCCGCCTTGCGAGGTAATGTTAATTTACTTGGGCAGCTACTAGGACAAACTATTAAAGATGCCCAAGGCCAAGCGATTTTAGATAAAGTAGAGGAAATTCGCGCTTTATCAAAGTCATCTCGCAGTGGTAACGAAGACGACAGACAAGCGCTAATTGAGGTACTACATGCGCTTAGTGATGAAGAGCTTTTACCGGTTGCCCGTTCATTTAATCATTTTTTAAATTTAGCTAATGTAGCAGAGCAGTTCCACACTGTTTCGCGTTTTAATGATGTTGGTTTTTGCCAACTAAACCCTCTCACTCAAACATTAAAAACGTTAACTGCAAAAGCAAAAGAAGGCCAATTAGATAGTAATCGTCTGGCCGAAACACTCTCAAAACTCCACATAAACTTAGTATTAACCGCTCACCCAACCGAGGTGACGCGCCGTACAATTATTAATAAGCACGTAGAATTAAGTGATTGTTTAGCCTCGCTTGAGCGCAAAGACAATTTACCACAAGAACGTGAAGCTATTTTAAATCGCATCGCTCAGCTTATCAGTCAAGCATGGCACACCGATGATATTCGTCGTTCTCGCCCAAGCCCAGTTGATGAAGCTAAATGGGGATACGCTGTTATTGAAAACAGCTTATGGCACGCTGTGCCACGCTTTTTACGTGAGTTTTCAGATCAAGTTAAAGAGCATTTAAGTTTAGAGCTCCCAATTGATTACAGCCCCATTGAGTTTACCTCTTGGATGGGCGGAGACCGTGACGGTAACCCATTTGTAACCGCACAGGTAACACAGCAAGTACTTGACCATGGTCGTTGGATGGCGCTTGATTTATACAGCCGTGATATTGACACGCTAAGCGCAGAGCTGAGCATGTCAGATGCAAGCGATGAGCTAATTGAGCTGGCAGGACAAGACTTTGAACCTTATCGCGCTGTACTTAAAAAGCTTAAAAACCAAGTCTCTGAAACAGTGGTGCATTTAGGTGCAAAAATCAAGAATAAGCGCAGCGATTCAGAAGACTTAATCACTGATATAAATCAAATCAAGCACCCAGTAGAGGTGTGCTATCGCTCTTTATTAAAGTGCAACATGAAAGTTGTCGCCGATGGTTTATTACTTGATTTACTGCACCGTATAAATAGCTTTGGCCTGCGTTTGGCAAAACTTGATGTACGCCAAGATTCAGACCGCCACAGCGATGTGTTTTCTGAGCTTACACGCCACCTAGGCTTAGGCGATTACAACCAATGGCAAGAGCAAGATAAGCAAGCATTTTTGCTTACCGAGCTTAACTCACGCCGTCCGCTTATTCCTAAAAACTGGCAACCTAGTCCAGAGGTGCAAGAAGTGCTCGACACCTTTGATGTAATAGCTAAGCAAGATGAAAAAACATTTGGCTTGTATATTATTTCAATGGCGCGTACCGCCTCTGACATTTTAGCTGTACAACTGCTTTTAAAAGAAAGTGGCTGTCAGTTTGATTTACCAGTAGCGCCTTTGTTTGAAACGCTTGACGATTTAAACGCTGGTAGTGATGTAATTACCACGTTGCTTGATAATGTATGGTACCGCGGGCATATTAAAAATACCCAAAATGTCATGATTGGTTATTCTGATTCAGCTAAAGACGCCGGCATGATGGCCGCGGGCTGGGCACAGTACGAAGCAATGGATAAACTAGTGCAGCTTGCCGATAAGCGCGGCATTGAACTTGTTTTATTCCATGGTCGTGGTGGTACGGTAGGGCGCGGTGGGGCACCTGCTGCACAAGCATTGCATTCACAACCGCCTGGTTCATTAAAAGGTGGCTTGCGAGTAACTGAGCAAGGCGAAATGATCCGCTTTAAGTTTGGTTTACCCGATGTAGCACTGCAAAGCTTAAATATTTACGCGGGTGCTGTACTGCAAAGTAACTTATTACCACCGCCAGAGCCTAAGCAAGAGTGGCGTGAAGTGATGAAGTTGATAAGCGAGCAGTCGTGCGATCACTACCGTAATGTGGTTCGCCATGATGAAAACTTTGTACCTTACTTTAGAATGGCAACGCCTGAGCTAGAGCTGTCTAAATTACCGTTGGGCTCGCGTCCTGCGAAACGTAACCCAAATGGTGGGGTAGAGAGCTTACGTGCTATTCCATGGATTTTTGCATGGAGCCAAAACCGTTTAATGTTACCTGCATGGCTTGGCGCATTAACAGGCTTAAAAGCGGCACTCGATAAATACGGCATAGAAACACTGCACGAAATGAGCCTGCAATGGCCATTTTTCAGAGCACGTCTTGAAATGCTAGAAATGGTATTTAGTAAAGCCGATAGCTGGTTAAGTGAGCATTACGATAACGCGCTGGTGGAAGATATGTACAAACCACTAGGTACTTCGTTACGTAAAGAGCTAGAAGAAGCAATTAGCTTAGTGCAATCGCTTAGCCCACAAAATAGTTTATTGGCAGATCAACCATGGATAAAAGAGTCGATTGCGCTGCGTAATCCGTACACCGATCCGCTTAATGTACTGCAAGTTGAGCTGCTGCGCCGCTCGCGCTCAAGCGATAAAGTAAGTGAAGGTGATATTGATAATGCATTAATGATCACTATGACAGGTATAGCCGCAGGTATGCGCAATACTGGTTAGTCTACTTTAACTAAAAAATAGGGGAGCACAGTGTGCTCCCTTTTTTTGCTGGCATTTAGGCGCCTAACCTTTTAAACTACTTAGCCATTAAATAATTATAATATGTTATGGCATCAGCAACTTTTACTGTGCAACAAGACACAGCACTCACAAATTCACATATCTCACTAAGCGTTACGCAAACTCAAGCATTACGCAGCCAATTAAAAGCCCAGCGCGGTATTTTACATCCTAACGATATTAGCCAATTATGCGCGCAACTTAATGTATCTGATGACGCGTTATTACAAGGTTTAGTGCCTTTAGCGTCTGAATTTTCCGTGGCTCCTGTTTCTCATTTTCATGTGGGAGCTATTGTTAAAGCACTTGATGAGCAAGGTGATATAAATTTTTATTTTGGTGCTAATGTCGAGTTTGATCACCAAGCGCTTAGTTTAGTCGTGCATGCAGAGCAGTCAGCGATTAACAATGCGTGGTTAAATGGCGCAAAAAAAATACTAAAAATAGCAATTAGCGATGCCCCATGTGGTTATTGCAGGCAGTTTATGAACGAACTGGCTGATGCAAAAGAGTTTGATATTTTACTACCAGATCAGCACTTTAAATTAGCTGATTTATTACCGCATTCATTTGGCCCCACTGATTTAGGCAACGATTTTAGCCTGTTTAACCCAAAACAGCAGCAACACACATTTGCAGATACAGCTCTTGATGAAAAACTAGCAGCCATGGCGCTAATGGCCTACGTACCTTACAGTAACAACTTTAGCGCAGTTAAAATAAGTACCTTTAACAATGGTGACTTTTACGGCAGTTACGCAGAAAACGCGGCTTACAGCCCAAGCCTTTCGCCACTACAAAGTGCGCTTAGTCAATTGTTTTTAGCGGGTCTTAGCTTTAACGATAAAACGATTAAAGCAATTACACTGTTAGAAACCCAAGGTCATGAAAACCAAGGGGGAGTAGCACGTGCGGTACTTGCAAGCTTTAGCAATTTGCCAGAAATAGAAGTGATTAGCGCAAAGCTAAGGTAACCAGAATTTAGATTAAGCTAAAAACAATAAAGCACAGCAATTGCTGTGCTTTATGCGTTTTATTAAAGCGCTACAAAGGCATTAGCCTAATAGTACTTTTGCAGCTTCTAATACCACAGCCACAGATTTTTTCTCAATTTCACCGTGATCAACGTTTGGAATTTCTTGGCGAGTACGGTTAACCAATACACCGGCAACACACGCCGCTTTAAGGCCTAGCGCTGCACACATGGTAAATAAGGTAGCAGACTCCATTTCGTAGTTCATCACGCCTAGGTTTTGCCACTCTTCACAGCTACCTTGTAATGACTTAGGTACATAACCCGAATGCGTATCGTAACGCTCTTGCCCTGGGTAGAATGTGTCGCTTGAGGCAGTAATACCAATGTGGAAGTCGATATCTAGGTTTTTACACGCTTGCACCATAGCTTGAGTCGCAAAAAAGTCAGATACCGCAGGGTAGCTAAGTGGTGCAAAGTGTTGGCTTGCGCCATCTAAACGCACAGACGCTTGGCTTACTAAAATATCACCTTCATTAATATGTGGCTGAATTGCCCCAGTAGTACCAATACGTAAGAAAGTACGTACGCCAAGCTGTGCCAGCTCCTCTACAGCAATAGAGGTTGAAGGGCCGCCAATACCGGTTGAACAAATCACCACAGAGTGACCATTTAACTGGCCTAAATAAACATGAAACTCACGTGTTTGAGCAAGGCAGGTTGGGTTGTCTAGGAATTGAGAAATGCGTGCAGCACGATCTGGGTCGCCAGGGACAATAGCAAGTTCAGCCCCTTTTAAATCGTCAATACATAATCCTAAGTGAAATACCTTTTCCATAACTAAGCCTTTTTATAAAAATTTGTTGTCAATCTAGCATCATTACGGCAAATGTAAACTAAGTACAGGACGTATGTCCGATGTGGAAAAATACTTATAAATGATGGCTTTATTCATTCACATTGAATATTAAATCAAAGGCTTAAAGTTCGTTAAAAGGCGGGTGGTTGACTTGTTTATTGAGAGTCTATATGTATTGATTATGGTGATAATTTAAATTTATCAATACGTGGTTTAAAGCGTTTTTAGTTATTTAATAACAAATAGTTACGGTTTTATTTTGACTTTATTTTAACGGCTTTTATATAAGCGCGCAAATAATGCTTGAGCAATAAGTGAGCGCATTACGCGTTATTTGCAAATAGGTCGATAATTTTAGTTTTTGCATAACTAATCAAAACCACATGAATAAAACACACAAGTATAGGATTTATTATGAGCACACAATTTGACGCGTTTAAACGTAAAGTAGAGCACTGTTTATGTGCACCTGGCGATGGTGTATTTACAGTTAATACCGCGAAAGAGCGTAAAGCGGCATTACGTAATAAATTGTATGGGCAAAGCGAAAATGTTGATGTTTTGTGGCGCGATTCTTTAACACAATTACCCGAATCTCCTCACAAAGCGGTTATGTTAGGTATTAGCTCAGATTGTGGCGGCGGTATTTTACGTGGCGCAAACTGGGGGCCATTATTTTTACGCTCAGCCTTGATTGATCAGCAAACCCAGTGCCGCTCTTTTGATTTAGGTGATGTACGCGTTATCCCACATTTATTACATGATAAATACTTAAACGACGCCACAATTTCAAACTGCCAAAAAGCCCTATACGGCGATAAAAACGATGATTACTACGTAAGCCCGCTTTCTATTACCGAAGATGTGTGCGACAGCTTTTACGCCACATTTAAAGATAAAGGCATATTTGGTATTGGGGGCGATCACTCAATTAGCTACCCGCTAACTAAAGCGTATTTAAAAGCTAAGCGTGAGCAAGGCAAACGTACCGCTATTATTCATTTTGATGCGCATACCGATTTATTAGTAGAGCGCTTAGGGATAGATTTATGTTTTGGCTCGTGGTGTACGCATATATTAGAGTTTTTACCTGCACCGCATCATTTAATCCAGTTTGGTATTCGCTCAAGCGGTAAACCTAAATCGCACTGGGAAAGCACCTTTGGTGTAAAACAACATTGGGCTAATGAAATAATAGAGCGTGGTGCAAAAGCGGTTGCAGAAGAAACCATTGCGCAGCTTAAAGCCGATAACGTAGATGAAGTGTATGTAAGCTTTGACATAGATGCACTCGATGCCGAATTTGCCTCAGCAACGGGCACACCAGAAGATAACGGCTTAACCCCGCAACATGCACTGGATATTTTACAAGCTATTGCCGATGAGTTTCCAATTACTGGCGCCGACATGATGGAAATAGCGCCATTTACCGACAGCTCATTAGTAGGCCAAGCAAGTTCAGAAACAACATTACGTGAAGGCGCTAAAATTTCAGCGTTCTTAATTAGTGCAATGAATAAATAGCAGGTTAGTCTTTAAAAAATCTAGTCCTATCAGCGTATAGGGCTAGGTTAAAAACTAGCGGTTCGGTTACCCTCGGCTATAGTTGGTGTATATCTGTTTTAGTTTTGAGGCGAAGCTAAATGAAGCTGTACTTATTTTTGTTGTGTTTTGCATGCATAAGGCTCAATGCAGCTGAAATTACAATAGTGACCGAAGTATTCCCCGACTTTCAATACATTGACGAAAACAACCAACTTGCAGGGCGCTCTGTAGATAAAGTGAGAAACGCGCTCGCCAATACAGATATTAAATACACTATGTTAGCGCATAGTTGGGCTGTGTCTTATAACGCAGTATTAAGAGATACGAATACCTGTATATTTTCTATTGTAAGGTTACCTAAGCGAGAAGATAAGTTTAGCTGGGTGGCTGAGCTTGAAAGTTTTGACTCTGCTATTTATGCCCTTAAATCACGTAACATTCGCTTAAAAACGCTTAACGATGCTAAAAAATATAAAACAGCGGTGCTTAGGGATAATTTTAGCCACCATTATTTGCTAGAGCGTGGCTTTAGTGAGGCTAAAAACTTATTGATAATTGATAGCTTAGACAAAATAGATAAATTAATAAGCACACGGCACGATATTCTCGACTTTGTTATATTAAGTAAAAAACAATTTAACTACCGCGCACAGTTTGAGCCAAAGCTTAAATTATTAGAGCCTATATTTACGCTCAATACACAACACTCCCCCCTTTACTTTGCCTGTAATAAAAACATGCCGCAAAGCCTACAAGACAGACTTTCGCTGGCATTCGATGAAGCAAAAAAGCAAAATAAACAGCGCTAATTCAATGGCTTATTAATTTTTCCTGTAAAAGTATAAATATAAATTGCCGCGTTTAAAAAAGCGTCTATAATCAGCTGCTTTTTATTGAAAAAGCGCTAACTTTTGGAGCGTTAAATGGGTGATTTAATCGGGATTAGCTTATTGATCTTGATCAGTGCGTTGTTTGCCATGTCGGAAATTGCTATTGCAGCATCGCGTAAAATTAAACTGCGGGTAATGGCCGATGAAGGCAGTGATAACGCAGCCGCGGTATTAAAACTGCAAGAAAACCCTGGGGCGTTTTTTGCGATGATCCAAATTGCCTTAAACGCGATTGCTATTTTAGGCGGAATAGTAGGCGAACAAGCGCTATCGCCTTATGTACAAAGTATCTTGGTGCTTTTTTATCAAGGTGTACACCTTGAAAAAATTAGCTTTTTATTTTCGTTTTTTACCATTACCTCGCTGTTTATATTATTTGCTGATTTAATGCCAAAGCGTTTAGCGATGATCATGCCTGAAGCGGTGGCTGTGCGTGTGGTAACAATAATGCGATGGGTCACTTTTGCACTTACGCCATTAGTGATGTTTTTTAATGGTTTAACTAATTTTGTACTGCGCTTATTTAAAGTACCCGCAGAGCGGGAAGATATTGTTACCACCGAAGACATTGTGGCGATGATGGATGCGGGCGCAGAATACGGCAGCTTACAACAACAAGAGTATGAGCTAATTGGCAATGTGTTTGAACTAGAAGCACGCTTTTTATCAAGTGTAATGACCCCACGCGACCAAATAGTTTATTTTGACTTAAATGAAAGCAGCCACGATATAGCCACCAAAATTATTGAAAATCCCCATAATCATTTTTTAGTGGTCTCGGGTAATTTAGATAAATTACGCGGCTCTGTTGAGTCTAAAGATATACTACGACAAGTACTAAAAGGTGAGCCAGCTAATATTAAGCAAGAACTGATTGAAACAGACGTGTTTTATTTACCAGAAACCCTAAGCCTGTCTGAGGCGCTAAATGCATTTAAAAGTGCTGCTAAACCGTTTGCTGTGGTAGTAAATGAATATGCCTTGTTAGTCGGTATTGTTACCGTAAAAGATTTAATGAAAGGGTTTATGGGAGATTTAATTACCCATCAAGGCGATGAACTTATTATTGCCCGCGATGAGCACTCGTGGTTAGTGGATGGTTTAACCCCGATTTCTGATTTAGCTAAAGTATTAGACATTGAAGAATTTCCTGATCAAATGCACTTTGAAACCGTGGCTGGCTTTTTAATATACACAATGAAGCGTATACCTAAACGTGCTGAGCACTTTACCTTTGATGGCTTTAAATTTGAGGTGGTTGATGTTGAGGGCATAAGGGTTGAGCAATTATTGGTTTCTCGTATAAGTAAATAGTTATAAATTTGTATTAAAGCCAAGCTTAGCTTGGCTTTTTTGTTGCAGGTTAATAAATAACGCACCGCAATAAAGTTTATTTTTCATACTTATCCGTTTTATTTTTCATCAAATTAACACCTTCTACAACCTATGGCGTAGTTTAATTTTGCAACTGTAAGTTAGTGTAAATTTGCACCCATTTTAATTTATTCTCGTTTAGATTTACTTTAGAATGATCGTTCACTCTAGACATAAATAGACTAAAAGGTATTTAACATGCAGCGTTCTCGCATCGCTTTATTTGTATTAACAGCCCTCGTTGGATCTGTTGCTTTAACAGGTTGCGACCAAGCAGCTGACTCGCAACAAGCTTCAGCTCCACAAGCAGTACCTGTTGGTGTAATTACATTAAAAAGCCAAGCGCTTACACTAAAAAAGGAGCTTCCCGGTCGCATTAGTGCTTTTCAAATTGCGGAAATCCGCCCGCAAGTAAGTGGCATTGTGCAATCGCGTTTATTTAAAGAAGGTGCTCAAGTTAAGCAAGGCCAAGCGCTTTATCAAATTGACCCCGCTACGTTTGAAGCTGACCTAGCAGCAAGCGAAGCAGCTGTTGCCCGCGCTGAGGCAAGTATTGCCAGCACTAAATCAAAAGCGTCGCGTTATAGCGAGCTTTTAAAAATTAAAGCCGTAAGTCAGCAAGACTTTGACGAAGCAGATGCAGCGCAAAAGCAAGCGCAAGCAGAGCTATTAACGGCAAAAGCACAGCTTAAATCGGCGCAAATTAACCTAGACTACAGCCATGTATCTTCTCCAATCAGTGGCCAAATTAGTAAATCGAGCGTTACTGTTGGTGCGCTTGTTAGCGCTAATCAAACAACAGCACTGGCAACAGTGACCCAGCTTGACCCTATTTATGTTGATTTAACCCAATCAAGCAACGAGCTAACTCAACTTAAAAAAGCTATTTCTTCAGGTTCATTGAGTGTTGATTCACAATCGCAAACAGATGTTGAACTGCAAATGGAAGATGGCTCAACTTACCCACTTAAAGGCACGTTACAGTTCTCTGAAGTGACAGTAGACCCAAGCACAGGGTCGGTTACCTTACGCGCTAAATTTCCAAATCCTGATAAGTTATTATTACCGGGTATGTATGCACGTGCCTCTGTGGTTGAGGGCGTAAAACAAGACGCTATTTTAGTGCCGCAACGTGGGGTTAGCCGTAATACAAAAGGCGAGCCAACAGCCATGGTTGTTAGCAAAGAAAACACCGTTGAAAGCCGCGTTTTAAAAGTAGACAGAACGATTGGTTCAAACTGGTTAGTAACCGACGGGCTAAGCGATGGCGATAAAGTGATTATTGAAGGGTTACAAAAAATTCGCCCTGGAGCGCCGGTAACACCGACTGAAGTTTCACCATCAGCAACAGCTGACAAAGCGCAATAACGGAGAGTTTTCATGTCACGATTTTTTATCGACAGACCCATCTTTGCATGGGTACTTGCTATCGTGGTTATGCTTGCAGGTGTTTTAGCTATTCAAAGTTTACCAATAGCTCAGTACCCGTCAATTGCCCCGCCGGCAATTAGTATTACTGCAACATACCCGGGCGCATCAGCACGTACCCTAGAGGATACGGTTACCCAAGTTATTGAGCAAAAAATGAAAGGCCTTGATGGTTTACTATATATGTCATCGACTTCTGAGTCGAGTGGTTCAGCAACCCTTACGCTTTCATTTAGCGCCGAAACTGACCCGGATATTGCACAGGTACAAGTGCAAAACAAGTTAGCCACAGCCACCCCTTTGCTACCTGAAGAAGTGCAAAGGCAAGGTGTATCGGTGGCTAAGTCTGCACGTAACTTTTTAATGGTACTGGGTTTTGTATCAAAAGATGGCAGCATGACGAATATCGATATTGGTGATTATGTGTCATCTAATGTTCAAGATATTGTTTCGCGTGTTGAAGGGGTAGGTGAGGTTCAGCTGTTTGGTTCTCAGTATGCTATGCGTATTTGGTTAGACCCAGCTAAGCTGCAAAACTACAAGTTAACCCCTGCTGATATTAGTGCATCAATCAGTGCTCAAAACGCCCAAGTGTCTGCTGGGCAATTAGGCGGCATGCCTGCGGTTGAAGGTCAGCAACTTAATGCTACCGTTACTGCACAAAGCCGTTTACAAACAGCAAAAGAGTTTGAAGACATTATAGTTAAGGCAAACGCCGATGGCTCGTTTGTACGCCTTGAAGATGTAGCCCGTGTAGAGCTTGGTGGTGAAAGCTATCGTGTTGTAGCGCGTTACGATGGACAACCCGCATCGGGCTTAGGTATTAAGCTTGCCAGTGGGGCAAATGCACTCGATACCGCAGAAGGTGTAAAAGCTGCTATTGAAGAGTTAAAAGCGTTTTTTCCTGAAGGCTTAGATGTTGTTGTTCCTTATGATACTACTCCGTTTGTTTCGTTATCGATTGAAAAAGTAGTGCATACATTAATAGAAGCGGTTGTGCTGGTATTTGTTGTTATGTATCTGTTTTTACAAAACTTCCGCGCTACGCTTATTCCAACTATAGCTGTACCTGTGGTGTTGTTAGGTACTTTTGGTATTTTGTACGCGTTTGGCTATTCAATAAATACATTAACCATGTTTGCGATGGTACTTGCCATAGGTCTACTGGTTGATGATGCGATTGTTGTAGTAGAAAACGTTGAGCGTGTAATGAGTGAAGAAAAACTCTCTGCGCTTGAAGCAACACGTAAATCGATGGATGAAATTAAAGGCGCGCTAGTAGGTATTGCCATGGTGCTGTCGGCTGTATTTATTCCGATGGCGTTCTTTAGTGGCTCTACCGGTGTTATTTATCGTCAGTTTTCTATTACGCTGGTATCAGCAATGGGGCTCTCGGTATTAGTAGCACTTATTTTAACACCTGCATTGTGTGCCACGCTTTTAAAGCCTAGCCACGTGCATGATAATAGCTCGATGTTTGGCCGTTTTTTCAGTGGTTTTAACCGCGGGTTTGATAAAACAAATGCCGGCGCGCAAAGTTTTGTAAGCCGTATGATCCGCTTATCTAAGCGCTACCTTTTATGTTATGGCCTTATTGTTGCGGGCATGGTGTATATCTTTTCAAGCCTACCTACAGCGTTTTTACCTGATGAAGACCAAGGTATTTTGTTTAACCAGGTTTCACTGCCTGCAGGCTCAACTACCGAAGAAACATTAGAAGTGGTTAAAAAAGTAGAAAACCACTATTTAAACGATCAATCTGAAGCTGTTAACGGTATTTTTACGGTAACCGGATTTAGCTTTGCAGGTTCTGGTCAAAACTCAGCAATAGGGTTTGTAAACTTTAAGCATTGGGATGAGCGCGAACGTGATGATTTATCTGTGCAAGGTGTGGCAGGTAAAGCAATGGGCTATTTCTCAACGATTAAAGAAGCGTTTGTGTTTGCTTTCCCGCCGCCAGCCATTGTTGAGCTAGGTACTGCAAATGGTTTTAATATTTTCTTACAAGACAGGGTTGGACTTGGCCACGATGCTTTATTAGCAGCGCGTAATCAATTACTTGGTTTAGCGAGTCAAAGCCCCATTTTGGCGGGTGTACGCCCTAACGGACAAGAAGATATGCCCGAGCTGCAACTTGATGTTGACCTTGCTAAAGCACAAGCACTCGGAGTGTCTCAGGCAGATATTAACAGCACGCTATCAACTGCGTGGGGTAGTAGTTACGTTAATGACTTTATTGACCGTGGCCGCGTTAAAAAGGTCTACCTTCAAGGTGAAGCGCAAGGACGTATGGTGCCAGAGGATTTAAACAAGTGGTATGTACGTAATGACAGTGGCGATATGGTGCCATTTTCAGCCTTTGCAAGTTCGTATTGGACCTATGGTTCACCACGTCTTGAGCGTTATAACGGCTTTTCAGCAATGGAAATTCAAGGTACTGCTGCACCAGGTTACAGTACTGGCCAAGCAATGGATGAAATGGAGCGCTTAGTTAAACAACTTCCTAATGGAATTGCCTCTGAGTGGACGGGTATTTCGTTTCAAGAGCGCTCTAGCAGTGGCCAAGCCCCGTTACTTTACGGTTTATCGCTATTGTTTGTATTTTTATGTTTAGCAGCGCTTTATGAAAGCTGGTCTGTACCGTTTGCGGTTATGCTTATTGTGCCATTAGGTATATTTGGAGCTACGGTTGCCGCGGTAATGGCAGGTTTATCTAATGATATTTACCTTCAGGTAGGTTTATTAACCACCATAGGATTAGCCTCTAAAAATGCAATATTAATCGTAGAATTTGCGATTCATAAAATGCAAGAAGGTCTAGGGTTAGTCGATGCGGCTATTGCAGCAGTACGCTTACGCTTACGTCCAATATTAATGACCTCAATGGCCTTTATTTGTGGTGTTATACCGCTTGCTATTGCCTCAAGTGCCGGTTCAGGTGCGCAAAATGCACTGGGTATTTCGATTATAGGTGGTACGCTTGCCTCTTCTATTTTAGTGGTGGTATTTGTGCCGTTATTCTTTGTTTTAGTTCGTCGTGTATTTCCAATGAAAAACACCGACGATAAAAAGGAGAGCGCACAATGAGCATTAAACGCTTCACTTTAAGCGCAATTACATTAGTTGTTTTAAGTGGCTGCCAACTAGCCCCTGAGCAAAAAGAGCTTGCTTTACCAGTGCCAGATACTTATGTATCTGACACTGAGCAAGCAGCAGCGCAACAGTTACATTGGCAGCAATTTTTTAATGATGAAAAATTGCAAACCTTGATTAGCTTAAGCCTTGAGCATAATAAAGATATGCAAATAGCAGTATTAAATGTGCAGCGTGTACGCGGTTTATACCAAATTGAAGATTCGGGTTTATACCCTTCATTAGATTTTAATGGTGGGGCTACGCGCCAACGTTTACCGGCTGATTTAACCAGTACGGGTGAAGCAGGTATTAGCTCACAGTACAGCGCAACGGTCGGTATTACCTCTTATGAATTAGATATTTGGGGTAAGGTACGTAACCAGTCTGAGCAAGCCCTGCAAAACCTCTATAACACTGAGCTTACGCAATACAGCACGCAAATTTCACTCATTGCTGAGCTTGCCAATGCTTGGTTAAACTACGCAACTGACTTACAGCTATTAGAGCTTGCTAAAGAAACATTAAGCTCGCAGCAGGAGTCGCTCTCGCTTACGCAAAAAAGCTTTGATTTAGGCGCTACATCGGCAATTACGCTTGAGCAGCTTAAAAGTACGGTTGCCACTGCAAAAGTAGATATAGCAACATATAAACGCTTGTTAAAGCGTGATAAAAGCGCGTTAGATTTACTGGTAGGGCGTCCTGTATCGAGTGATTTATTACCGACTAACTCGTTAACTAATTTACTGGATTTACCAGAAGTACCTGTTGGTTTACCCTCTGATTTATTAACGCAGCGCCCTGATATTAAAGCCGCTGAGCACGCTTTATTAGCCGCTAACGCGAATATTGGTATAGCGCGTGCGGCGTTTTACCCAAGCATTAGCTTAACCGCGACTGCGGGCAGTACGTCTAGTGATTTAAGTGGCTTGTTTGATTCAGGCTCAGGGACATGGAGCTTTGTACCGTCAATCAACTTACCAATTTTTACTATGGGACGTAACCAGGCAAACCTTGATGTGGCTAAGGCCGATCAAGAAATTGCGGTGGCAACGTACCAGCAAAAAATTCAAAATGCGTTTCGTGAAACTGCCGATGCATTAGCAGATAGAGAAGGCTACAAAGAGCAACTTGATGCCCTCGATATGCTAATTAGTTCGCGTCAGCTAACGTACGATTTATCAAAAATGCGTTACGAAAAAGGCGCTGATAGCTACCTACAGGTACTTGATGCACAGCGTACGTGGTACTCGGCTCAACAGCAGTTAATAACAGGTCAGCAGGCTTACCTTGCCAGCCAAATTAATTTGTATAAAGCTTTAGGTGGCGGCTGGAATATAGCTAAAACACCTGTGCAAGAGCAGTAAAATGAAAGGTGTTGTTAAGTTAAGCTATGCAATGAACTTACGCTGTATTAAGTATGCGCTTAATACCGGAGTAGGGTTATGAGCACGAAAGCTAAAAGGCATATAGACCCAGCATTAGCACAAGCTAGGCGAGAGCAGGTGCTTAGTGCTGCCTCAGAGTGTTTTAAACGCAAGGGATATCATGGCGCAGGCATGGCCGAAATATCCCGTACTGCAGGCATGAGCGCTGGGCATATATATAACTACTTTGAAAGCAAAGAGGCAATAATTGAAAGTATTATTGCTAAAGACATGGAAGAAATGTTTTCTATCTTTCAGGAGTTTGAAGATCACCCGGGTGATGTTCTGCAAGCGCTTATAGATGGCTTAAACATTGGTGTACAAAGGCATATGGATACCGGTGCCTGTGTGGTTGATTTAGACATGATGGCGGAAGCGGGTCGCAATAGTAAAGTGGCCTCGCTTTTACGAGATATGGATATTCAAGCACGGGGGCGCATGCGCCAACTACTCACCAGTGAACGTAGTGCACTTAAAGACACTGATGAACACGAACTTGAAAGCCGCATTAACGTTATTTTTTCGATGATGGCGGGGTTACTGCTTCGTAAGATGCTCTACCCTGAGCTCACCGAAGAAACGGTGTTAATCGCGCTTAGGCCTGCGATGAAAACCTTGCTAATGCCGTTTGATAAAACCAAGTAATAGAAAACTAAAAAGCGAGTCAAAAGACTCGCTTTTTTAATGCTAAATACGCTCTGCGCACCACAATAGTGCCATTGCAGCGATAGCAAGGGAGCCAATTGGCATCACCCATTTTATGTAAATAGGTTTATTGCGCATGGTTAGTAACACCGGCAGTGCAATACACAGGATACTCAGCTGCCCAAGCTCTACACCTAAGTTAAACGCTAAAATGCTGAGCAATTGATAATCGCTCGAGAGCCCAAGCTCACCCAGTACACTGGCAAAGCCCATTCCATGTAACAAACCAAACGCAAAAGTAAGCCAGCCAAGGCGTAATATAACCGGCCATACATTGTTTAAAGCCGCAAATAATACCGAGATTGCAATACCTAGCTCTACCCAGCGGCTACTTGGCGAAACAAGATTAAGAGCCGTAGCAGTAAGGGTAAGTGAATGCGCAAGGGTAAACGCAGTCACAATCCACGCAGTGTGCTTAATAATGTGCTTTTTACTTGCTATTGCCTGCCAGTGACTATCATTGCGTGTTAAAACGCAGGTTAAAAGTAGTGCAATTAAAAATAAAATATGGTCAATACCAATCCAAATATGTAACACGCCTTGATAAACATATTGGTTAAAAGTCGTTAAATAACTCGATTGCCCAGTGGTAAAAGTGTGCTGTTGCTCATCTATAGTGAAAACCCGCGAAACCTGATTTACATTTACAATAACTTTGTGGTTTGCGTCTTGGTTAAAAAAAGCGCGGTACGTTAACGTTACATCTGCATCAGTGTTACAGCTAAAAACTAGCGGTAACACTAAATATGCTTCATTAAAATGATTATCTAATTGGTAGTTATCGGTGATTGTTAATGGGCAAGTTTGCTCATTTTGTAAAACCGATAGAGTATTTTTGGCATAGCGATTAATAGCCGACTTTTGTGATTTTAATTCGCCCCAGCTTATTTGTGTGTCTTGGTTAACATCAAGCGCAATGTGCTGTTCTAAATCGCTAATATTTATTTGCCAGGTGCCTGTGTATTGCTTTTCGTTGTTGGTATTATCCAGTGAAATGTAGCTTGTGCTCAACTGATGTGCTTGCACGCTAAAGTTGGCAAATAGTGCAACTATAAATAAAACAAATAACGCGTTTATTTTACTCATAAAGAATCCCTAACCATCGTATTTGCTTGGCTTAGTAAATGTTTATCTGTACTCATTTTTGCTTGCTGCCAATTTATATTTGCCCAGTATTGTGCCTTGGCTTGGTTTGCTTGTACATGAATATAGTAGTTAGCTAAGTCGTTGGCATGAAAGGTATCTTGGCGTTGTTCACGTAATTTTACGCGCTGTTGCATGAGCGGTTGCCACACCGTATTAGTGTGCTTATTACTGCGTTTTTCAGCTATGGCTAACTTGAGCAAAATAGCGTCTTCAAGCGATGAGTGGCTATTGGCAAGTTTACCGAGTGTATTAAGCACTTTTTCAGGGTTGTTTTGCTGCAGTTGAATATCGGCCCACAGCACAATAAGGCTCACCGGGGCTGTGTTTAAATCAATATTATTTATATGCTGCTGCGCACGGGGGAATTTATTGAGTCTAAACGCCATTTCGCTGAGCACATGTTTTGTCGCTAAGCTGCTGTTTTTGTTTTGCGTAAGCTTAACTAACGCGTGATAACTTTCACTCAGTTTGCCCCGTTGGCTTTGTACATCCAGCACACACGTGCTGGCCGTTAATAGGCTGGTGTTACCAATTAATGCCACGCAATGGCGCTTAGCTTGTTCAAATTTGCCTTGTGTCATCAACATATTAGCGAGTAATAAATGGGTGTTTACATGATCTGGCTGGGTTTTTAATACGTTATTAGCAACGTCTATGGCACGCGAAAACGCATGCTCCTTTTGAAGTACCCGTGCATATAAATAACCGCTTTGTGCAGTCGCAGAAGCGGTATATAGATTTTTTAAGCGTTTTTTTAATACACCTTGATAGCGCTCTGTTTGGCCTATGTATTGGCTATTTAGCACCAGCGCAGTGAGTTGCTCCAGGGTTAAATTAGCACTTAATGTTGCATTGCTTGAGGCAATAATTGCGTTATCTTTTGGGGTAATTGGTTTTGCAAGCACGTTATTTACACACAGTGCAGTGCAAAAAACAAAGAGCATTTTTTTATAATGACTGCGCATTGTTTTATCCTCTTAAAAAAGCCATCCATGGCCATCAGCTTAATTTACTTACTGAGTTAGTTACCAGAAGCGCCCGATGAAATACCGCTTACGTCTGTGTCTGTATTGATAAAGACACGTCCGTTGGTAGATAGCGGTTGCGCAGTGGGGCTTTGATTAAATGCGTCGCTTGCAAATTGTGCAAAGTCCACTTGCAGTGCTTCAATGGTTATATTTACCGCTGCAGTCACTTGCTGGTTAACACCGTCTGATACACCAAACATAAAGCTGTCGCTACCGGTTGCTTCTTTGTTTGGGGTATAGGTAAAGCTGCCATCGCTATTTACTACAGCGTTACCTAATGTCGGCTGCGAAGTTAATGTGTATGTTAATGTATCGCCATCAGCATCGGTTGCCACTAACATGTCGTTAATTTCAACTTCTGTTTGTGTGGTTAGCATTGCATCACTAGCACTGGGCGCAGAATTTACAACCGGTGTGGGTTGTTTGTTATCATCATCACTGCTACACGCGCCTAGTGCCAAAGCGCATAACAATATACTGCTATGGGTAAGGTTTAAATTACGCATACGTTACTCCTTATTTAGAGCCTGCAAGTGGGGTGGCTAAGTATGGGAAAGTGGCATCCATCATGCTTGCATCAACTGGAGCACCATCAGTGAATGGCACTGTACCTACATCAGCATCCTCTGGTGTACATAGACCTAAGTCGGTGTCTTCACCATTTACAGGAATAGGATGACATAAACGCCCCATTACCACGCGAAGTGCAATATCAACGACATCGTCACCTGGACGGCGCCCGTTTGGAAAACCTGCTAAATCATCACCGGCTACACCAAATGCAGACTGATCAGTTTGTGCTGTGGCTGCAATTGCAGTATTTAAACGTAGCATTTCTGATGGCGTTACGGTGGCTTGTTGGTTTACCCCTGCAAAACCAGTTAAAAATGCGGTGATTAAATCAGTACGTGGAAAGTTAGTTGGAGCAAGAGTTTCTAAATTAGCACCAAGTGTGGTATTTACTGCATCTTTAAATAAAATATTTAACAGCTCTGGTAAAGACGGGTGCGAAACGTAATCTAAAAACTGTGCATCGTCTTTAGGATGAGCCGTTGAGAAGGTATCTTTGTCTTTAATACCAATAACTAGCTCATTAACTAATGGATTACCTAAGCGTGAAACCTGCGTTAATGCACCGCCATTTACCGAGTTATCTGCAAATTTAGCGTTAGGGTTTAAAATGCGTGCTTGAGGTAGGCTTGCTGTTGTCCATGAACCAATTACGCCGTTGCCTTCACCTACAATACAGCTTTTAGGCATTTCAACTGCAATTGAGGTGACGTTTTTATCTACGAGGTCGTCATTCTCACTGCTTTGTGTAATCCCCCCAGGGAAACCACCGCCATCCCCAGCACCTGGCGCACTATCACCTTCAACGGGAACGTAATTTACTAAATCGAATGTTTTACCTAAGTTGACGACAAATGGGTCTTTGCGCTGACCAACAAATACTTTGGCCATACTGTCACAGCCTGGTACCGAAACTTGATAAACAAACTGATCTGCATAGGTTTGGTAATCAGCCATTGAACCAAATGTTTTGTCACCAATATAATCAAGCGGTTTATTAAACGTGGTTGAACTGGTGGTGGTATTACTTAATGTTGTACTGGTACCTGTGCGTTGTGGACCGCTTATCATGCTGAGTGTGTATGACTCGCTAAAATTAGCGGCGCTATCATCACCAGCTGCTACACCACCAACGTTTTTAAGAGGTACAGATACAGTACGCTGATTATCTTCTGGGCCAACGGTTAATTGCACGCCTTGATTATCGTTTGGCAGCATACTGGTAAAATTAAAAGCAAAGGTAATATCCTCAACTGCATCACCGTCGTTATCAATATGAATACTGTAGGTTGCATCTGGATCCATAGCAAAGTAGTTAGGGCCGCCGTAGGCATCTTGTAGAGGAATATAGTTGGCAATAAATGTAACGTAGTCGTCTCTGCCTGCTTCATAACTATTAAATACGTAAAAGTCGGTAGAGTCTAAGGTTGGAAAGCGGCTAATGTTCGGCGCTTCACGATGACTTGATGCCTCGCTAGAGGTGCTTACTAAGGTACTGCATACTACTACTGCGAGTATAGATGGAGTTAAAGCTTTCATGACTTTTTCCTTTAGTTTTGATTGGAGTCATAACTAATAACGAAGCAAAAAGCACAATGGATGCAAAAAAGTTAAATATTTTTTATTATTGTTAATAAAGGGGTGTTTAACGTTCAAGATTAAATTTTCAGCAGGCTGTTTTGCATTTAGATAAGGAAGTGATAGGAGAGTGATAAAGAGGCTGAAGCGGTTTGGTTTTATACTTATTACAGGGGGTGTATGCAATTAAAATAACGCAGCAGGTATTGAGCACACAATATGATAAGCATCGCACTGCGATTAAGTCTACTTTAGTTTAATCAAATATTAATGGTTACCCAAGGTAAATAAAAAGGTTGGCCAAACAAAGTTTGACCAACCAGTCGCGTTTATTTAGTTATAAAATAACTAAATCTGTCGTGTACAGTACTTGTGTTGGTAGGCCGTTTGGCGAGCCACCTAAAGGCTCTAAGCTAACAGCGAGTAGGGCAATGTCTTGTGCCTTAAAGCGCGTGCCTTTGAGTAACTGTTTTTCACCGTTTTTAGGCAGTAGACCCAACGAAATTGGCGTGTCTTGCCCTTTTAAAATCATCCACAGCTCGTAGTCTTTATCGGTTTGCGCAACAAGTTTATCACTGGCTTTAGCCGATAATGTTTGCTCATCTACGTTAATAAACCACAGTGATTGCTTATCTTGATTTTGTACTAAAGCAATTTGTTGGCTGTATTGGGGCTGAGTTGTGGGCTGAATAACCAAAAATGCTAAGATAATACAGGCAGCTGTAGCTATAAATGACCAATTGCGCCACAGCGATGTAGCTGGTTTGATCACCGTTTTAACGGGCTGATTGGTGTGTTCTAATGTATTTAAAATATTCTGCCACACTTGCGCGCTGGGTGTTTGAGGCGTAATTGCACTGGCTAAATCATTTAAATTTTGCTCCCACATTATAGTGGCTTCTCGGGCTTGCGGTAAGCTGAGCATTAAACGTTGAAAACGTTTTCGTGCCAGGCCTTTTAAAGTACCTAATACATACTGCCCTGCTAAAGCATCAAGTAATTCTGGTTTATTATAATTCATAATGTTAAACACCTCTGCAACTGCTGCAAACCACGCCTGATCCAGCTTTTAACTGTGCCTAAGGGCGTTTCTATGTGATTGACTAACTCACCATGGCTTAACCCTTTGTAATAGGCTAAATGAATGGCTTGTTTTTGTTGGGGGTCAAGTTGCTCAATACAATTAACAAGTTTGGTTTGTTCGTCGTAACTAACATCGACTGCTTGTTCATCGTATTCATCATCACCCATTGCCTGCTCTTTTCTTACCTTGTGATAACGCAATGCATCTAAGCTGCGGTATCTCACAATGCTTATCATCCAGCTAATAACTGTGCCTTTAGATGAGTTGTACTCTGACGCGTTATGCCAAATTTTTATAAATGCCTCTTGCAGTACTTCTTCTGCGTGCGCGCGGTTTGAAAGCATATTTAAACTAATCGCAAAAAGCTTTGCGCTTGTTTGCTGATACAAATCAGCAAACGCGGCTTTGTTACCCTGTGCTGTTTTACACAAAAGGGGAAGTAAATTGTCGTTTTCCATAAGGTTCCTGTTGTTTTTATTATTACCGAGGTGTGTTGAGCTTTATGAATTAACAATTGTTTTATTTAAGCGCAACTTAATCGCTTTGAAATAGAGATTAAACAGGCTGTTATAAATTTAACCAATAAAGATAAACACACTCTCAATAAACGTGTGAAAAGAGTGATTGGATGCAAAAACTTTTAAGCTGACATTTATATTAGCTGCTGTACACATTGAAACAAGTTTTAAATATAAACAGTTACCTTTGAGTAGTGAGAAAAAATGACCGATTACTGTGTAAAAAGCGCCTAATATGCGAATACAGCTAAAGCTAGCTACTTTTATTTATTTTATATCAGTTACTTAGTGTTGTTTTTGTTCCTAAAAAACAACTTTTGTTGGCGTGTAAATTGCTACTACACTTATACACAGCTGTAAAAAAATGTGCCAAAACAGTAAAAATAAAGGAGAAAATATGTGGGCTGCAACGAGTTATTTAATTTTAGCGTTAATTTTTATATTTATAGGGTGGGAGGTTAACTCGGTATATTTTGCAGTGGTATTTTACTGGAGTGCATTGTCGTTAATTCTTGTCAGTGGTGCTTACATTTTTAATTTGGCGAAAATTTTTAGAAAGCGTGAAAATGGTGTCATCCCATTTTATATCCGCTGGGCATTTGTGCCTTTTTTACTGGGTGTTCAAATTTACAATGCGTATTCTCGCAAGCACGATAAAGTCCCTCCCATTCAAAAAATTAACGACCATTTATTTTTAGCATGCCGATTGTTCCCCTCTGATATTGATACGTTAAAAGAAAACGGCATAACGGCAATATTAGATGTAACGTGTGAGTTTGATGGCTTAGAATGGAGCTCTACACAAGAAAATATTAGCTATTTAAATATTCCGGTGCTTGATCATAGTGTGCCTAACCATTCGCAATTAAACCAAGCCATTAACTGGATACATCATCATATTAAAGAAGACCGCCGCGTGGTAGTTCACTGTGCACTGGGTAGAGGGCGTTCGGTATTTGTTATGGCAGCGTATTTACTGAGCCAAGATAAAAACGCCGATGTTCACCAAGTGCTCGCGCAAATAAAAGAAACCCGCGAAACCGCAAATCTTAATAAGCATCAGCTTCGTCATTTAGCAAAGCGACATAAAAAGGGTGAGCTAGTTATTAAAAACAAAGCCGTTATTATTGCAAACCCTGTGTCGGGTACCAAAATGTGGCAAGACAAAGAGCATTTAATAGTGGCTAGGTTGTCGGCGTATTATGATTTAGAAGTATTAACCACCACCAAAGATATAGACGGTATTGAGCTTGCTAAACAAGCCATTAGAGATAAGCCAGATATAATAATTGCCTGTGGCGGCGATGGAACCGTGACAGAAGTAGCAAATGTGTTGGTAAACACTCAGTGCAAGCTGGGTATTATCCCAATGGGCACAGCCAATGCATTAGCGCATGTGCTTATGGGGATTAGCTCTAAAATCATTCCTGTTGAGCAGGCCTGCGATCTTATTATTGATGGGCAAACCCAAACAATTGATACGGCCTATTGTAATGACGAGCTTATGCTGTTGTTAGCTGGGATTGGTTATGAGCAATCAATGGTAGAAAAAGCAGATAGAGACTCAAAAAACGAATCGGGTCAGCTTGCCTATTTAAGTGGTTTTTTTCAGGCATTTAGTGAGCAAAAAGCGCAAACCCTTTATGTCACCCTTGATGATAATCAAATGCAGGAGGTAAATACAAATAGCTTTATTGTGGCTAATGCTGCGCCATTTACTACGTTATTAGCCCAAGGAGGTGGTCAGCCCGATCACGAAGATGGCCTATTAGACATTAATTGGCTGCTACCTAGTGATGAAAACACCACTCGCGTGTTAAGCATTGCTGAACTTATGTTTAGTAGTATTACACAAACGCATTTAGCAATTAGCTCGCATCATACCAACGCTAAAAAAGTAACGATAACCGCAGACGAAGAAATTAAGTATGTACTGGATGGTGAAATAAAAACAGCGGATACGCTTACTATTACAGTTGACCCTGCCTCGTTAAATGTAATTAGTAAGGAGTTATAAAATACAAAATGCACGTATTTAACGTGCATTTTTGTGTATTACTTTTTAATGCTTGGCCAAACAAAACCACTGCTATCGCTTTGGCTGGCAGGCTTAGGGCGCTGAGCGCTTTTGGGTTTACGCAGCGGTTTGTTACTTAACGTATGTAAGTAGAGAGCTTCAACTTTATCGCGTGCCCAAGGGGTTTTACGTAAAAATTTTAAGCTTGATTTAATACTCGGTGAGTCGGTAAAACATTTAATGTTTACTTGCTCGCCCATGGCTTTAAATCCTAAGCGCTGCTCAAGCTCTACTAAAATTTGTTCTAACGTTACCCCATGAAGAGGATTTTTTGGTTGATTATCCATAGCCATACTACTTATTTAAACTGTGCGCATTGTAGCGTAAATCCTCTTTTAGCGCTAATTGACCGTAATGGTTTTAGGCTTTGTGGGATAAACAATATTGCCTTTTTTATCTAATTTTAGCCAAATTAGCTCACTGTTATTATGCTGCGGGTTATTAGCAGCGCATACTAAGGTAAAAGAATGTACTTGCACCAGCGCGCCTTCACTATAACGTTTGTTGTCGTACCAACAAATATCACCATTATTAATAATCTTATTAGCGTCAATAATAGAATGCGTTTTGACTGTTTTTGCATAACTGCTAGGGGCTAAAGTGAACGCAATTAAAAAAATAAATAAAACCATAATATGGCGCATGAGCGACCTCGAATTTTGATAGTTTAAAAATAGTACACACGATTAAAAAACATGCTAGGGTAAGTAATAGCGTTAAACAACACTGACTTAAACACACAATTATAAAAAGGTGAACACATGCAATTTAATCAAACAATGATAGATGAATTTACGTTATTAGCTAAATTTCCACGTGAGAGCAAAATGCAAGGGATTAAGTTACATTCGGATGCTGAACCAAATTTATTAAGCGCGGCACAAAGGTTGTTTGATAAAGGCGTGATAGACAGCCCAGATGGCGGCTATTTAACCGAACTGGGCCTTGATTTAATAGAGCACGTGAGTGTTATTCACTGCGCATTAAAAAGTTAAACTGCATCGCGCTGATTTTGCGGCGCGGCGTCACTAAAAGCGGGTAATGCATTACAACGTGCATAAATGGCTGCAATTTTTGGATACGCAGCCATATCTACATTAAAACGCAACGCATTAAATACCTGTGGCACTAAACATATATCAGCGAGAGTGGGTGTATTGCCTACGCAAAACTCATTGTTTTCACTTAGCATCATTTCAATTTTTTCAAACCCAAGCTCTACCCAATGCCTATACCAGGCGGCTTTAGCTTGCTCGTCTACACCCAATTCGTTACTTAAATACTTCAGCACTCGTAAATTATTTACTGGATGAATATCACATGCCACTGCATAGCTAATATTACGAATTTGCGCTTTTTGCCATGTAGTGCCATAAATTAACGGCGTTTGCGGATAGCTTTCATCTAACCACTCTAAAATAGCCAGTGATTGCGCTAATACGCCTTCGTTCGTTTCAAGAGCAGGAAGTAAACCTTGCACATTTTTATCTAAGTAAGGCTGCGCTAGCTGTTCAGATTTAAGTAAATTAACGAATTGCATATCATGCTCAATACCTTTTAAATTAAGCGCTATGCGTACACGGTATGCGGCAGATGAGCGAAAGTAGCTGTATAGTTTCATTGTTATTATTCCTCGCCTGTAAAATGTTTTGTGATACTTCGCCAGCACTGAGTGTAATTAGTTTGGCGCTCTTTTCCTTCAAGAGCATATTTAGTGGGGGATATTATGTAACGAGACTCAAACATAAAGGCCAACGTGTTCTCGTATTTTTGCGGTGCCAGCTCAGCGTTAGATGCTTTTTCGAATACCTCGGCTTCAGGCCCATGTGGTGACATACAATTATGCAAACTAGCGCCTCCTGGTACAAACCCGTGCTCTTTTGCATCGTAAACCCCTTCTATTAAGCCCATAAACTCACTCATAATATTGCGATGATAGTAAGGAGGTCTAAATGTATTCTCTGCCACCATCCAGCGCGGTGGAAAAATTACAAAATCTACATTTGCCATGCCTTCAGTGGCTGAAGGGGAGGTAAGTACAGTAAATATAGAAGGATCTGGGTGGTCAAAACTCACGGTATTAATAACATTAAAACGCGCTAAGTCGTATTTGTAAGGTGCACTGTTACCGGTCCAAGCAACTACATCTAAAGGCGAGTGTGTAATAGGGCAACTAAATAAATGACCGTTAAATTTAGTGACTAATTCAAAGCTACCTTCTTTATCTTCAAATGCAGCAACAGGGTATTTAAAGTCTCTGTCGTTGGCGTAGCCATTTGCACCGACGGGGCCGCGCTCGGCAAGTTCAAATGCATGACCATAGTTTTCACAAATGTAGCCACGTGCGGTTTCATCAATTAAATCAACCGAGAATTTAATCCCGCGAGGAATGACGGCAATTTCCCCCGGCTTTACTGTGAGCTTTCCGCATTCAGTGTGTAATAACAGTTCACCATGCTGAGGCACAACCAACAGCTCACCATCGGCATTACAAAAATAACGCCCTTGCATAGAACTGTTAGCAACATAAACATGAATACCAATACCGGTTTGCCCATTGGCACTGCCATTTGCAGCCATTGTAATTAAGCCATCAATAAAATCAGTGGGCTTTGAAGGAATATCAATAGGGCTCCAGCGCATCATTGTAGGGGGCGTAATTGCTTCAGTTATAGGCGCTGTTCTTATTAGTGCGTTATCTATAGCGGTGTATTCACCTTGTACCACCGATGGACGAAGGCGGTACAGCCACGTGCGACGATTAGCGGCTCGCGGTGCCGTAAAGGCCGTGCTGCTAAATTGCTCGGTGTATAAATTGTACTTCACCTTTTGTGGGGTAAATTGCCCAACAGGCAGTGCGCCGGGTAGCGCTTCGGTTTCAAACTCATTACCAAAACCGCTCATGTAGTTTATTTCGCTGGCCATATTTAGATCCTGTGAGAGTGACATTGTTTTATCTTTCTAGGGCCTGTTTATCTTTCGAGGTTGAATTTGCAGCAGTCTGTTCGGGAATTAGGCAAGGCAGAGCCTATGCAGTGTGGTTGTTCCCCATAAATAGCAATAACGTAGCATAAATGCCAAACAGGCGCTGCCCGAAGGGTTCTGCCTAGGGGCCATTTACTCTTTGTTGCTCGGTTTTTACTTAGCCCACTAGGTTACAAACCTCGCGCCGCGATTAAATGGCCCCTAGATTGAACAAATTTCAATCCTGAAAGGTCAACAGGCCCTAATTAGTTTAAAGTACTCTCAAGTGAGAGTAATTTCAAATGGGCGCATGTTTTAGCCTGTAAATAAAAATGCACAGTTTTCACAGTGTGTAAATGCGATGAGAAAGTAATAATGGAAATAGATCTAGAGCAGTTTTTGCCCTATCAGTTGAACCAAATGGCAAATCTCATAAGCGATGATTTTGCGCGTGTTTATAAGCAAAAATACAACTTAACCATCCCTCAATGGCGGGTGTTGGCAAACTTAGCACAATATGGCAAAAGCAATGCAAAAGATTTATGTACACAGGCCAATATGGATAAGTCAACGGTTTCGCGAGCTATAAAATCATTGCTGCAAAGAGGGTATGTAGAAGCACAACTAAATCAGCAAGATAAGCGAGTAACGCAGGTTATGTTAAATGAGCCGGGCAATGCAATTTACAAGCTCATAGCACGTGATGCACAAAACTGGGAAGGGCAATTAGCTGAAAAATTTAGTAAGCAGCAACAAGTCCAATTGCTAAATTTACTAAAAGAGCTTAAAGAGGCCTTATAAAATCAATCCGCAATAATACTTAATCATTTTGAGGGGATAAATAGATCATTTAATTAAGCTGGTTGGTAAAAAAAAGCCCATCAAAAGATGGGCTTTAATTAGTCGTTTTTTACGCTAATGCGATTAGAAAGTGTAACGAACACCTACACGCATTTGCCATAATGACGCATCAGATTGTACTGATGTATTT
>NZ_JAXHCB010000002.1:0-179824 GCF_042466295.1 Pseudoalteromonas sp. R86517 | reverse complement strand
CCTTTATTACGAAAATCACCCAATAGCCAGTTAGGATCTGGTGGAGGAGTTGACGAACCTTCTTCTTCAGCTCTAGCTGCCCGACTTAAGCGTTTCAAAAATTCAGATTTTGACTCTGTCGGACGTTTTATATCAAAACGCAGTTGATGGCTTGGATAACGATATTTGCTTGATATGTTACGGCTAGATGGATTAGGTTCAATAAAGTAAGACAGAGTTATAGTCATTTTTACTGAAACATCACCTAATTCCAAAAGCTGTTCTTTCGGCCAAGGGATATCATGAACATGCATATCTTTAGTTGATGGTTCTTTCCCTTTAATTCTTTCAAACGGTTGTAGCTCATCCTCAACAATCATTACTAACGAGTTATTTGCACTCCACAACGCTTTTCTGAGATTTGGAACACCGTAACCAACACATCTGGCTAAATGATGAGCTCGTTGCCGTGCTGTTTTCCCAGGATAGGAGAATTGACTGAGCATGCTTTCAGTCCAGTTCGCTGAATGAACGATTAAAGCTCTTACCGTTTCTGGCCATAGATTAGGATATGATGCACTTATCTCTGCGGCAAATTTTGCAGCTAACGCGGTTGCAGCACTAGTTGCATTAAATGTTGAAAATAGTCGTGTATTAAAATCATGATGAGTCGTCAAAAGCTGCAGACTTAACATAGAAGCCGCTGAGTAATCATCAACTCCCATATTTCCACCTTCAAAAACGACCTCTGGTTTAATAGGCATTGAGTTCATCCAGGTCACAGATGTGGTACTATACGGACTCAAACCACCATTGGGAGCAAGCGGAGTATAATTTTCTCCACCATCATCTGTTATCTGTGTTTTATTAGTGCATGCACCAACAGTCAAAACATTCCATGACTGACCAGGGTCATGGATATCTTGTAACTCATTGTATTGAGGGTATTCTTTTAATTGGGTTAAATTTCCTTCAGTATTGCCAGCACAAACAACAAAAAACCGTGGATATAAATTCTCTCCGCTATAGTCAACTGCCAGTGCATCTAATTCTGAGGACCATGCTGATGGTTTACCTCGATCTTTTGAATCTTTTGCAGATAGAGCAAGTGTATAAATTCGTTTTCTATCAAAATTTTCGATCTCAGATAACGAAATACCAGAAGCAGTCACTTGCCCAAGGTGTTTATCTCTGTTATCGCCGGGATAACGTAAAAGCTTAATAGATTCTAATTTGTGATTGATATTTATTCGGTCAGACGTCTCAAAAGCAGATGTCAAATCCCCCCAGATAGAAAGCCCTGCCATTGCAGTTCCATGACCATTTTCATCAGCATTATCCCAAGTAGGATCAATAACAAACATATCATTAGGATTACCAATGGCAGATAAAAGAGGGTGACCAACATTTACACCAGTATCTAATATAGAAATATATGGGACGGTATCATGATCAAAATTGTATTCAATTCTTTCAATTAGTTCCTCAACCCATTGACGCTGATCTTCTATATTCAGAGAATCAAAAAATTCAGCTGTTGTTTTTGATTTGCGTATTTCAGAGATCTTACTTAGAAGGGCAGCTGAACTTGCTAACTGTTCTAAAGATGCCCTAACAAGTAATACCGTCCTTTCCGGAAATTCAAGTGTACTATCTGATACGATTATTTCATGAATACCACAAAGCTTTTTAAAATCATTAATTACCGCAACCCGATCATCACCCACAGGTAACCATATTTCAAACCAATCAATTACCTGATTGGAAGTAGGAAATAGATCTGGATTATCTGTCCAGAGATTTTCTATAACAGTATTACGAATAGTGGAAATTGAGTTCAAAAGAACCGCGTGCTTAGGACCTGATTTATTGTCTTTACTTGAATTTAAGTATTCTGAAATTTTTTTCTCTAAAACCCCAAACTTCCCCAGCGGTACCAACACGTTTGCCACATAGATGCCGTCTTCCTTTTGAACTACGCTCAGTAGCTCTATTCCGCTTCGAACATCAGCTAATTTTTCAAATGTGATTTCAATACCAGGGAAACTTTCAAATGACAGTTGAACTCCTACAGGAGTATCTAACTCAATATTATCAATTTCTTCACTGATAGCTTCTTCGGCAACTTTTGCTAATGTTAACTGAGATGAAAGATTAGTACCGTGAGCAACTCGGTCTCTTTTTGGTATGGTAGGCGATATTATGACTTTTCTTGGATAGGTATATTTCTGTGCTTTCCCGTTTTTTCCTACAAATAAATGTTTTTTTCCTTCCATTATTCCTATCCATTATATAAATTTAAAACAAATCTTTTCTCATGTTCTTTCGATCTAAGATAGCATCTTTAACAGTGGCTAACGTGATTCGCACCGTTCCATTTATCAGCATATCTTTGATTGATTCATCCGCAGCTCGAGTGATCTCTGCACTACTCAATTCTTTAGCTATTTCTGGCAATTTTTTCCATGGAAAACTCTTTGCTACATATGGCTTAAGCCTGTTTTTAAACAAAGTTATGATTTCGTCATCTCCTGGCAATTCGTATCGGATAACATCGTCAAATCTTCTAAATAACGCATTATCCAAGATTTCAATATGATTGGTAGCGCACACGATTAAACTATTAGACTCATCCTGTTCGATCATTTGAAGAAAGCTATTTAATATTCTGCGAGCTTCACCCACATCATTCTGAGAATTCCGTTGTGAGCCTAAAGCGTCGAATTCATCAAAAAAATACACACCTCGAACATTGCTAATTGCATCGAAAACTTGTCTTAACTTAGCAGAAGATTCACCCATAAACTTAGTTATCAACGCATCAAGCCTTACTTGAAATAGAGGATAGTCTAATTCTCCAGCCAAGATTGATGCAGTAAACGTTTTACCTGTTCCAGGGGGGCCAACCAGCAGCACTTTTCGACGAGGAGACAATCCATGAGTTTTTAATTTCGTCATGAATTTTTGCTCTCTGACCAATCGCTCAAGCCGCACTTTCAAATCGTCTTTTGCAATCAAGTCAACAAGCCTATTTTTCGGCTGAGATGCAAAAAGAAGTCCACTATCATCCTGAACGCCTTTTGCAATTGAAATTGGGGCATTTTTATCTGCGGAAGACTTCTTTTTAGCTACTGTAACAAGGTCTCGCAGCTCCTGCGCAAGTTTGCCATGACCACTACGAGCTTCATGTGCTGCGACTTGCAAAGCAATAGACATAAATCGGTCGTCATCCTTTTCTAGATGCGACTGCAACAATGCTTTTAATTGCTCTGAACTGGCCATAGGACGTCTTCTTTAAAATAAAATTGATATAACACTTAACTGTTATAGTTTGACATAGTACCTTATAAACATCTATTCATTACGGTATTTTTCAAGATAGCTGTCAATAATCGGTTTATTACCGACCAATTAATTTGTCTAGATTCATATGCGTAAATGGAATCAGACCATATATTTTGACAAGCATTACTTCTTGTATGTCTAGATGAGCCGATTATCTGATTTCGTGTTTAATGCCGTAACACACTTTGGGGCAGAAACGAGTTTCGTGTGAAGGTCCGCTCATGGCACTTATGCGACTGTCAGATCTTGTCTGGACTAATACATAATTCCTTGTTAATTAGACCGACATAATCCCTTGATAATCACACTTATTCAGATAACTGGCTCATAAAGTGAAGCTTAATACTTTTCTCATGACTTAAACTTTACGACGAATTTCAACAAATATGGCCTATCAAAAGCTACTTTTATAGGCCAACTCTTACTTCGCGTTTTAGTGCTTTATTAATTGTATCGCTATAACTTGATCAAGTTCAGCAACAGTTGTGTTAGGTTTAACCTCAACTAGTTCTAACTTTAACACTGAGCAAGTGGCATCTAGCTTTATATCCCCAAGAATAAAGTTATGTATTTCTGCTTTAAAGGTTTCCGGTTTATCAAAGTCGCTCCAGTAAGCACTTTCATTTTGAATTAACGTTCCAAACTCATTAGTAGTGTCACTTGCTTCAAGGCTCGATGATAGAGCGCTCTCACCACAGCTAAGGGTAAATACTCTTGATGAGGGCTCTTGCATGTTTGTAATTAGTCTAGCTTGATAAGTACCACTTGAATTAACATTCACATTATATTTGGCCCATGCGCCTTCGTTAGTCCAGTTAGCTAGAAAGTGATTGGTATTCATTAAGTCAGCGCTAATATCCGAAGGTGATGATGCGTAAATTTGACTAAGTTTTCTATTTTTATAACCAATTTGAAAAGTAGGCATTTTCAGAGAATTAGGTTCATCCAATACTTTTTCATACCATTTAGTTAGGTACTCTTGCATTTCCTTGGCTATGCCTTTGTGTTCAGCGAATACATTTGTTGTTTCTAGTGGGTCTTTAGCTAGGTTATACAGTACAACTTTATCTTGATTACCTTCATTTTGTACTAATTTAAAATCGCCATGCCTAACAGCAAGCCTCTGCTCAGAAGCATCAGATATATCTATTCGATAATCAGAAGATAAAGGATAGTAGAACCCTGTAGGATCTAATTCGTGATAATTCACCTTTTGGGTTGAAGGTGATGCGTAAGCACTCACAATGTAGCGCTCACTTAATTCGCCGCCATTTAAAACGTTAACCAACGATGAACCATCTAGTTTTTCACTATCAAATTCAATACCTGCCCAAGTAAGAATTGTAGGATACAAGTCTTCAATTTGGCTGAGCTGCTCAGTAGTTTTAGCTGCATAATTTTTTGGCCACCGTATAAATAATGGCGAATGTATACCATTTTCCCAGTTATCTCCTTTCATACCTTTTTTATTATTTGGGTTTCTCAAGGCCCATTCATCTTCGGATAAACCAAAACGGTAACTCTTAACCCAAGGCCCATTATCACTAACAAAAATAACTATGGTATTATCACTGACCTTAGCTCTTTCTAGTGATTCGAGTAGACGACCTATATTTTGATCTAAGTTATCAATCATGGCATATAGAGAAGACATCGCTCTTGATAACCCCTTTTTTTGATATTTTTCTATAATGCTCTCAGGCGCCCGCCAAGGGTTGTGAGGTGCCATATAAGGAACGTAAGCAAAAAATGGTTTACTTTTATTCTCTTCTATAAAGTTAATCGCAAAGTCAGTTATCACTTTAGTGGCTGAGCCCTGAGTTTTTATTTCACTGCCATTTAATAAACCTACATTATCAAAATAGTTGTATAGGCTCGCATAATAAGCTTCATCAAAACCACGATCCCAAGGAAAGTAACCGTTTGTTTTTCCACTGTGCCACTTACCCCACATACCTGTTATGTAACCATTTTTTTGTAATTTTTGCGGGAGCAGTGTTTCTGATAAATCAATATAATCGCGCCCACCATGAACACCAGAAACTCCTGTTTTCATGAAATTTCTACCCGTTAATAATGAAGCTCGGCTTGGTGCGCATAAAGACGATACATAAAAATTATTAAACTGAACTGACTGGTTTGCAAGCTCATCTAAGCTAGGCGTTTGTATAATTTCATTTCCATGAATACCTAGGTCGTCATATCCAAAATCATCTACTTGTATAAGCAATATATTGGGTTTAAGCTTTTCGTTATCTGTCTCTTTAGACTCATTAATTTGTGTATGGGTACAACCACCTAGTAGCAAAATTTTTAACGCCACAATAATGAAAAATTTCTCTGCCTTCATACTAATTACTCCCTGCTTTATCTGAGCTCAACAACGTAACTGAGCCCCAATTAACCATAAAAATTATTACTTGGCTTTAAAGGGGTTACGTAAGGCTTGAAATTAAATACAACACGCCATATGAACCGGTTCATTTTAATTGTACAATCTATATACTTTTTTCTCTAGTAAGTTTTAGCTTTAAGCTTAATTAACAAAAAGACTTTATATGATATTTAAAAGAGCTTTATCCTTACCCGTATTATTTATATTTATTACGTCAAGCCTTCAGGCTTTTCTGTTTTCTTTAACCCTTCCGACGCTTAGTTATTATATTTCAGAAAAATTTTCAGCTGATGCTTTTTCAATAGGTATGTTTTTTATACTCATAGCGCTATCAGGAATAGTAATATCTCAACTAATGGGAAATTTATCAGATAGGCTTACAGATAGACGCCCTTTAATTACATTTGGGTTATTTTCAGGTGCAATAAGCTGTTACATATTTTCAGAAGCACATACATATATCGTAGCCTTACTCGCAGGGGTTACCTTTTTTAGTATTTCATTTTCCAGTATTTCTCAGATTTTTGCTCATGCCAGAGAATATGCAGAGCAAAGCTTTAATCGTAAAGAAATAGTAATGTTCAATACTAGTTTACGCGCATTATCTGCATTTTCCTGGGTTGGCGGCCCAGCCCTAGGGTTTATTTTACTTAATTATTTTAATTTTTATTCATACTATAAACTGATAGCCCTGCTCTATATTGCTTGCACAGCCTTAGCCCTTTTTGTTTTACCAGCAGCAACTATCTCATCATCAAAAGTGATGACTAATGCTAAACCCAACGCCTTGATAGCTATTGCTTTTATAGCTTTCTCACTTATGTTTGCGTGTAACCAGGCTTATATAATCGCCCTCCCCTTATATGTAACACAAGAATTAGGGTTAGATGTAAGTTGGGCAGGTTGGCTGATGGGAACCGCTGCAGCTATTGAAATTCCAATAATGCTTTTTGCAGGGTGGCTAGGCACACGCTTTGCGATATCTTCTTTAGTTTGCATAGGAGCTATTGCTCCAATTGTTTTGTACTTAGGTTTTTGGCAGGCTACTGAGTTGTGGATATTATTCCCACTTCAAATTAGCAATGCATTAATGATAGGCTTTATTGCTGGTTTAGGTATGACGTGGTTTCAAGATTTGATGCCCAATAAAACAGGTGCTGCTTCTGCACTATTTTGGAATACAACAAATGTAGGCAATATTCTAGGCGCGGTAATTATCGCTTCTTTCGCCCAGCTACTTGGCTATAGGGATGTCTATTTAATAAATACCATCATGGCAATCACTGCGACAATATTATTGCTCTATGCAGCGCGAAGAACCATGACTATTAGAGTAAATTGAAAGCGACTATTAAGAGCTTAAAATCAGATAAGTGGAACACTTAAAATATGTGTTCCACTTTAGCTATTACACAGCCCTAATTATATGCACCGCTTGCATAGTGTAACTCGTAACTGTGACTATAAATTTCGATTACATTACCAAAAGGGTCTTCCATAAAAATCATTCGATATGGTTTTTCTCCAGGGTAATAAAACCGTGGCTTCTTCATTCTCTGTTTCCCGCCAGCTGCAACTATTCGCTTAGCTAACCCTTCAACATCAGGGTCTTGAACACAAAAGTGAAACACCCCAGTTTTCCAATATTCGAAGTTATTCTCGCGGCTTTCTTGGTTTTTAAATTGAAACAGCTCTATGCCAACACGATCACCTGTAGACATGTGAGCAATGCGCAAAGAGCCCCACCCCTCACCCAGTGCGTCTGTACACATTTCACCAATATCCGAATCGTCTTCAACAATATCTGTTGGTTCCATTATTGTGTACCAACCTAGTACATCAGAATAAAACTTCACCGCTCTCTCTACGTCCGGAACAGAAATACCAATGTGAGAAAAAGTTCTTGGGTATACATGTTCACTCATATTTTTTACCTTATATTTATTGTGTGGAGCCAACAAATTAACAACAAAGTATAAGTATGAAAAATTATTATATGTTATTAAAATAATTACAAATTATAATATCAGAAGTATATATACCCTTATTATGGAACCCTATAGCTCCCCTTAATCAGTTGATATAAATAATCTTAGTAAAAATCTGATCCAGAACTCATAGCGTCTAGTTGCTAATTATACTCAATATTATTTATTACTTGGTATTAGAGGTAACCAGCTCTGTATAAAAAAGAAGAATAGGGATTAAATGAAGAAAATTTCCATCAAGATATGAGAAGTCATCCAAATAGACCAATAGGGTGATATTACTGGAAAGAAATAAATCTAAAAGCGCTTTAACATTCATAATTTACAATATTATTTTTAGTGAAAATTGCAGATCAAATTTTTACTAAGTGCTATGCCATAATGCTTTTTAATAGTCATTCCACATTGTGGAAATCTTAATATTACATCCACATTTTCTTTTATTGCACTAGCCGCTATTGATTCAAAAATTAACTTTATGAACTATTAATAATTTAGTTATTTCACATATGAGAAAGACTCTTAAATATTGAAAACTGGATAAAAAATACTTCCATGTCCACGAAATTTTGCGATCAACTTAACTTAAAGCTTATATGGTAAGCACACGATAAAACCTTAACCGCTTATTGTTATGGCTATAAGCAAAAAAGAAACTCTTATTATTATTTTAATTCTAATCCTATTACTAGATGACAATGCAGAAAAAAGCGCGATGTGGCCAGCAATATTATAAGACTTAATGAACTTATCAACTTTCATAGCTACAATTGTCTTAAATCAATCTATTCTAAAGCTGCAAAGTTATCTCAACTAAAATAGTACTTTTAAAGCTACAGAGGTTTTTACTTAACCATAGAACAAAAGCAGTATTGAGTAATTAACTAACCTAAAAATGCTTACTTATTAAGACTCTGTAAAATTTGCTTGGAGCTCTTGCTCATCTAGTACCTTGGCTTTTTCAGTTATTTTTTTATTGTGCTTATTCAAGGATAAGATTTCAGCACAGAATGAATCTGAGGGGCAAAGCTCGTATTTATAGTCAACAATATTACCTTCATCATCCTTTATATTATCGATTTCATAGCTATCTAAAATATCGGCCTCAATCAGGTCCTTCATCGTATTAGCCATATCTCGACGAATAGCTGTAAGTCGTGATTTTTTTATATCTTCACTGTCAATGGAGCCAAACTTTATCATCGTTTTTTTTAGTAAAAAGTGATGCGTTTTGCCTACACTTGCATAGCGAAACATATGATAAAGCCTCAAAGTTAGCCATCTGGATAAAGTTCTTTTAAACGATTGAGCACGATTAAAATAAAACCCTCTATAACCAATAGACTCTATTTGCTGCGACATAAACTCATTTAATACAGCAAGACACTTAACAGTTGATTTTCCTTGCTGACCACTAAAATGAATAGAGCTTAAATAATTCATTTTAGACTCACTATAGTGCTGCTCTCCCGCTTGATTGGTCACTTGGTATTTAAAATTGAGTTCACTGCCCTTGAGTATTTGAAGTGCTTGCTTTATTTCTGCAAATGATAGGGTTTGATTAACAGACTTCAGCTCGTTAGCTATTTCTTTAATAGAAAAATATACCGCATATCTGTCGCCCATTTTTCCGGAAATTTTTGCTATTTTACCTTGGCTAGCTAAACGAATAAGTGCCCTTTCTACTTTTTCTTCTCTATCTGAAGGCCAAGCAAAATAATCTTCGTCTTTTCCCACAATCAGCGCAGGGGCTATTTCCAGTTTGCCTTCATACGTAACCCCTTCTAACTTATCAGAAATACTTCGTGATACAACAACGCGATTAGGCGCTTCACTAATTTTTACCAGTTTACGCTGATTACGTATAAAACGAGACCACAAGTCATACGCATTAAAAGTGTTTGAAATAGAGTTTTCAAAGCCCGACAACGTACTTTGATTATCAATGAAAAGTGACAATTGCTCGACTTGATTTGCATTTTGAATTGTCTTAATTTCGTTTTTAATAGTATCAGGAAGATTACTCAACGAAATGTACTTTGTGGCCATTAAGCAAAACCCTGCTTATTATTATATTTATCCCCTAGGTTCTCATAACCCATAGATTACGGCAACTATGAAACATAGAGGAAAATTGATCTGAGTGTAATAAAAATCTAAATACAATTTAACAAAATGAGTTTATGAGTTATCAATATAGATTTTTATATTTTTAAGCTGCTTTTTTTACTCTAGTTTCAGAGGTCTACTTGTTAATTTCAGTAAGCATCTATAGAACTAACATAGAGGAAAACTGATCTATACTGCATAATAGAAACTTGAAGCTTCTTCTGTTACTGGTTTTTACACAATAAACAATGATGCGTTTAATTTAAGACATCTACTTCATATGTAATTAAAGAACATAGAGGAAATCTGAACCTCTTTACTCAAGCACATCCCTATACCAAGCGTTCAGAATTAACTTGCTTAACCTTCCCTCTTTCGCAATCAGTTTTTATACATAGAGGAATATTGATCTGTAACTCTTTTAAAAAATAATATTAGGAAACTTAACCTAATAAAATAATATCCATAATGCCCCACGACTACTTCTATGGGAGTCTCAAACATAGAGGAAAATCGATCTGGATTAATTATCATCGAACACCCAACATAGAGGAAAAGTGATCTAAGCTGATTTTGTAACCCTCAAATTTATCACCTAACTTAACCGTTTAAATATAAATCGATGATTTTTGCTAACTAGACCTAAATTTAAGCATAGAGGAAAATTGATCTGTGATAATTTGGCTGATAACAAATTACATAGAGGTAAAGTGATCTGAGGCTAATTTATTTAGGAAAATAGTTTCACTATCATAATGCTGTATTGACTATCTACGGTAATGAAATAGCTATAAATAGTTGATGAAAGCCTACCTTCGAAATAAATTTATATGATTATGGAAAAACTCAATAAAATACATTGATACTGGGTAAATTAGAAAATTCTTGTGGATAAGCGTTATTTTACCTAGTTAAATAATGATCTCAGCATAATGGAGATCAGATCTACACCATGTTTTAGGTCAAAAGAAGCTGGCTTATGGGGATAACATCGAATGCAAACATAATGGAAATCTGATCTAAAACACATATTTGTGGGTAAGTGTGTTTATAACTTGTGTGTAATTATATGATTTTAAAGAATACATAGAGGAAACCGGATCTAAAACATAGTGTAAACATGATCCATACATAGAGGTTTGTTGATCTACAAAAGTAAACAAACTTTTATAAATTCAATAACTTATAATAATAACTTACCCACTAACCTTATACCTATTATTTAACCATATTAACCTTACTATTATCCTTAAGAGTAAATTACGTATAAGTTAGCATTATTTCTTAATGATAAAAAAGTATATAGGAGCCATCGTGTCTAAAAATAGTATATTTACCAAGGCAGCTACTAAACAACGTACCCTGTCTCATAAATCATAAGCAAGATAAGTCGTTAAATATATTTAAATATCAAATTAAACCTCATAATTTCATTAAAATGAGCGGCTTAGTAGCCCAGTAGTACTAATTCAAAGGTCAAACAATTCAAGGCTTTAATCAAATATTAATAATAAGGCCTGTTGTTCTCTCAGGTTAAATTTACACCTATATGTTAGGTATATAGACAAAGTGAAGTCTATATAGTGCGGTTACTCCTCATAAATAGGCAATAATGTAACATTATGCCAATAAGGCATTGTCCAATGGAATTAGAGCAGAGCAAAGGTGATGAAGATGGGAAGCAAGCTTTACTCAGTTTTACTTAACACTCTAATTTACAAACCTTGCTTGCATAGCGATTAAGTAACTCCTAGCTTGAATGAACTTTAATCTGTAAAGGTCAACAGCCCCTTAGCACCTTTGAAAACAAGCTATTTAAGCACCAGATTAGCTTCAGTAAGGACTAAGGTGTAGGAATGTTTTCCACAATGTGGAAAAGTAGATGACAAAAATTTCTAAGCGATTTGATTAAAAAAATACTATTTATTGAGTTATCAAAAGTTTGATAACAGCCCTAATTAGCAATCCTCATTTTAATCAACTTACCTTAAGTTTTATTTAAGTTTCACTCGTTAGATTTAAATTCTGAAATATAAACAAGTTTAATCGAGCGAACTTATGCAGTTAGCCCTCACTTCTACATCATTAGATTTAACACATAATAACAGTCAGTTTATTAGTGCTCGTATTAATGATGCGCATCGGAAAAATCTCGAAAATACAGTGAAAGAAGGTTTTTTACTTGCGTATAACGCTAAGCTTACTTCTTTTATGCCCCTACTTTGCCAATATATTACTGAGCAAGGAAAGTGCACGTTAGGGTTGAGGCAAGCAACTTCCCCGTTGTTTATTGAGCAATATTTAGCATCACCCGTTGAAAATTTTTTAGAGGAGAGCATTTCTCGCAATAAAATTTTTGAACTTGGTAATCTTTGCTCTACAAATCGTAGGGCAACACTTGCGCATTTTATTATTGTTAACGAGGCTCTGCAAAGTGTGGGGGCAAAACATTTAGTGTTTTGTGCAACCAACAAAGTGCGTGCTTTATTGCGCTTACTTGGTGTTACGTGTACTGAAATTGCACTTGCTAGTAGTTTTGTAGTTGAGAACCCATCAAAGTGGGGCAGCTATTACGCTAACCAACCAACAGTATGTATTGTGAGTTTAGAGCAAGCTCACCAACAAGTATTAAATACCCCACTGCTTTATAGTTTAATGCAGCAAAACCACAAAAAAATCAACTCTTTGGTAAATGCATTGGTGAATGCATTGGTGAATGCATTGGTGAATGCATTGGTGAATGTATGAATTACTATAATACACATTCAGTATCGGCATTAATTATTATCCACAAGAAAGAGCAAACTCTTGAAATTAACAGTGGTGAATTTAACCAACAAATACAAAACGTAGTAACAATACTACAAAGCTTTAACGGCAAATGTATCGCTTATAAGCTCGATAATACGCCAGCTTGGCTTGTTATTGATGCCGCTGCTGCGGTTTCTAATAAAGTGGCTGTGCCAATTGCTCACTTTTTTAGTGAACAACAGACTCAATATGTACTAGCACAATGCGGCGCTAATTTATTTATTAGCGACACGGCAAACCCTTTATTTGGGGAGCCGACTGCATCGATTACTTTATTTGAGCTTTACACATTATATATTTACGAAATCGTTGTAGCTAAAGCCGTCAGTTATTTTCCAGAAACTCAAAAAGTAACATTTACATCAGGATCGACTGGGCAACCAAAAGGCATGTGTTTATCTGCAAAGAGTCAAATGCAGGTAGCTCAATCTCAGTGCGATAAAATTAACATTAAAAAGCCTGTTCATTTGTGTTTATTACCGCTTGCTGTATTGCTTGAAAATATAGCCGGTGTGTATGCCCCTTTAAAAAGTGGCGGTACAGTGCATCTAATGCCGTTAAATGAATTAGGCTTTGTTGATACTGCATTAGAACAGCCCGCACAACTTATAGCTGCTATTAATAAAGTTAAGCCAAATACGCTTATTTTAGTGCCTGAACTATTAGCATGCTTAGTTACTTTTTCTGAAGATGGTTGGCAACCGCCTAGTTCGTTACAGTTTATTGCAGTAGGTGGTACGCTTGTCAGCGAAATGCTAATAGTAAAAGCGCGTAGCTTAAACTTACCGGTGTACCAAGGTTATGGACTTTCTGAGGCAGCATCTGTCGTTAGTTTAAATACACCCACAAACGATAATCTCGACAGTGCCGGCTCTGTGTTACCTCGTATTCAAACCAAAATTGAAAATGGTCAGCTTTTTATAAAAGGCGATTTGTTTTTAGGTTACTTAAACCATCAACCTCACAACAAAAATCAGTGGTATGCAACCGGTGATCTGGTCGAGGAGCGTCAAAATACCTTATTTATTAAAGGACGATTAAAAAACCTAATTATTACAAGCATGGGTCGTAACATCAGTGCCGAGTGGCCTGAACCACTATTACTCAGTCATAGCGGTATTTTACAAGCGGTTGTGTTTGGTGAGGGGCGACCTTTTCTGAGTGCCATTATTTACGCCGATGCAAAGCTAAGTAACCCAGTGTTAGCGCAATACATTAACGAAATTAATAAACAACTACCCGACTATGCACGAATTCAAAAGTGGCATCGTTTGCTACCCCATTAAGTGTGCAACAAGGATTATTAACAACAAATAATCGCCCAAAACGAGATGCCATAAGTAAGCAGTACCATGCTGTGTTTGAGGAATTTTACCGACTTGGAGAAGTAATTAATGAGTGATTTTTTTAACACCCTTAAAGAGCAAACTAAACAAGAGCAAAACTACCTGCTTGCAGCACCGATTATCCAGCGTGTTTTTAAAGGCGAAGCATCACTTGAAGAATACGCCTCGTTTTTAGCGCAAGCGTATCACCATGTGAAGCACACTGTGCCATTAATGATGTCGGTTGGTGCACGATTAATCGACGTTCAAGAATGGCAGCGCGAAGCCGTTGCAGAATATATTGAAGAAGAGATTGGTCATCAAGAGTGGGTACTTAATGATATTGCAGCCTGTGGTTTTGACAAAGAAACAGTACGGTGTAGTCAGCCGCACTTTGCTACCGAAATGATGGTGTCGTATGCGTACGACTCCATTGCACGTAAAAATCCGTTGAGCTTTTTTGGTATGGTGCATGTGCTTGAAGGCACTTCTATAGAACTGGCTGATGGCGCAGCTTCAAACATTGCAAATGCTGTAGGCTTACCTAAAAAAGCATTTAGTTATTTAACCTCTCACGGCGCGCTTGATATAGAGCATGTAAAGTTTTTTGAAAACCTTATGAACCAAATAACAGACGAGGCGGATCAACAAGCCATACTTCATGCTGCAAAGCGCTTCTATCGTTTATATGGCGATATATTTCGTGGACTCGATGATGAACCATTTTTTAAAGCACGTACACAAGGCAAATTGGCATTAGAAGGTTACATAGTTGGTGAGCGAGACGATGACGGCGATTTTGGCTTAGAAGCTTACGAGCTTGAGTTGTGCTGGCAACTAATTGAGCAAGGTAAGTTATGGGCTGATTGGGGCGCACTATTCGAGCTTGAAAAAAAACACAACGAAGACGTATATGAAGCAACGTCGGGTTTTGTGATCGAAAAAAAATTTGGCAAAACAAGCTTAACTATGAATGCCTTTTTAGTTTATGAGTGGGGGCAGGATATTCAAAATGAATGGGAAAGTGAGTTTAGAGCACAATACCGCTATCGCTATCGTTCAGCTTTTCAGCCGTCTATTGAGGTTTATGTTGGAGAAGACTTTGTTGGTATAGGGCCTGGTTTTATAGGCTTACAGCGTTTTGATGGGCAAAAGCAATTAAAGTGGGAAGCAGGTTTCATCACTGAGGTAAGCCAATCAGAAAAAACCATAGTTTTAGGCTCGCATTAGAATTTGAATTTGAATTACACGCTTTATAAGTGCCCTTTTAAATAGGTTGGTTGTCACTTTAAATATAACAAGTCTCAGATTTAATTAAAAATTTTCATCGTACGCAGTTGAGGAAAGCCTCACCTCATTGTGGTTTATTGTGGTGATATTCGTTTAGGAAAAATATATATTACTAATGCTAAAAAAGGGAGGCAAGTTGGGGGATATTGACAAGTATTCATGCTAAAAACGTATTTACATTATTCGCAGGTAACTCTAATTTGAGGAAAAAGCCCTTTCCACAATGTGGAAAAGGCTTTTTTAAATAAAGGTTATGCTGGTAAAGCTAAGAGTTAAAGCTGGTTAAAAGCATTTCTAATATATCGGGACTTACTTTGGACTCGTCTATTGAAATATTCACACCATTCTTTTTCGTCGTAAATTTTACACCTCTTACGTTGCTTTTTATAAGCTCTTTAAATTTACCGTTATAAACAGTTTCACCTTCAGTTTTATCATTTTTAATTTTATTTAAAATATCGCGTTGTAACTTTTTAGATTCTTTTTCCAGATATTCGTCTATTTCTGTTAACTCTTCTTTAGACTCATCACCTGTGAGGGATGATGTCTCGATTGCTCTAAAATGCGAAGCTAAATGATCTAAATAACCGTCCTTATTGTATTTTACTAATTCTCGTAGAAATGGAGTAGATATAAACTTTAGGGCAGGGAACAGTTTTATAATTTCGTTAGGTATATTTGAAAAGCTTAACGCGTAGTACACGTTGCTTTTTTTCATCCCCAAAATTTCGCAAAGTTTTGTTCCTGTCAGTTCTATACCATTTCTTTTTTCCAGTTTATCCTTTAACTCACTAATGGAGCGTGCTTTATCCATATAGCTAGGCTCTGAGTATTCATCCATTACTAAGGCAAAATGAGCGCGTTCTTCTTCCGTTAAATTTTTGGCAACAACTAGGGTTAATTTTGTATCTGGTAAAAGAGAAACAGTGTAAGCACGGCGAAGACCGCCTAGAATTTCATACTTTCCATCAACAAGTTCAGCTCTAACGGCTTCGGTATTACCGCCTGTAGATTTTATCGAATGATAAATATCGAGCACAGATGCTAAAGACAAATCTTTAAAAGATCGCTTATTATAAATCGACTTTGTACATTTATTTAAAACATCCTGGCTTTCAATTTCAACGCGTTCCCATTCAATGTCTCGTTCAGAAATAGGTGAACGTTCAACTATATTATTTCCACTATTTTTTGTAATAAGCTCATCCAGATTAGTTGTTGTAACCTTACGCCCGATCACGGCTCTTTTTTTTGTGTTCATAGTGGTCTAGCCTTTGTTTTTTCTATTAAACGTAATTGTGTCAAATACTGAACGTGTGAATTCCTCAGCCTTTAAACGCGCTTTTTTCAACGCATCTCTATCACCAGGATAAAATTTTGGATTAGTTGAAAAAACAGTACCAAAACTCTCACCACAACGTTCAAATGCTGTTGATAACGGCAAAGACGTATCCAGCATATCTGCACCGCAAACCTCACGAAGCAGACTTTGAGCATCAGCGTGATCAGATTTCCTCGCAATCTTAGCCATATATCCGAATATTGAACTAAGTTTAATTTCGCTTCCTGCCGTTTCGGTCATATCGAAAAGCTCAGGGAGTCTTTGCATAAATTTCAATGTCGAGTGAAAATCAACTTGAGCAGGGGGGACTGGTATTAAAAATGTATCGGCTGCAACAAATGAGTTTAATAAAAATGCATCCAAGTGAGGCCCTGAATCAATAAAAATAAAATCGTAATCGTGCTTTAGTTTGTTAATTATATTCTCTTGCAAAACATCATATATATTTTGCCCAGGTAAATGCTCATTTGCTAACTTTTCGAATTGAGAGGCTATAAATGCGTCCTCAATAGAGGCAGGTATAATATCTACGCCAGATACGTTCGTTGGTTTAACAAACTCTTCCAATAACTCTTCACGGCTTACATTCTGTAGCATTGCTTGGGCAACAGTTTCATCTACAACGCCAATAGAAAGGTCGTGTTTCATAAACATTGTTGCACTGGCCTGTGGATCTAGGTCGAGCACTAATATTCTTAAATCATGGTGAAGTAGGGCAGGGGTGCACCTCAAGCCGTGAGCGAGAGTTACGCTGGAGACCGTTTTTGCAACGCCTCCTTTAAGGTTTGTAAGAAAAATTGTATGGGCTTCTTTAAATTTATCACGGTATTTAGGAACCCCTCTGTGTTCATAAATCGCAGTAATATCTTTATGTCCCATGCTATAAACATTATTTAACCCTGCCTGCTTTTTTTGGAATTGATATCCTTTTTGCTCCATTTCAGCTACAGCCTTATCAACTTTAGCTTTAGCTAGTTCTGGTAAATTTGCGACTGCAGACTTTGAGTATGTAGGTTCATACTTTTCAGCATTAAATTCTATCTGAGAATTAGTAATTTTCTCTGACAATGCCTCCAGGGTTAGTTTCGCCCTAGTGGCTATTTTTAGTATTCTGTCATCCATCAGCTTACCTTGAAATGTGCAGCATTTTATAAAGTTAACATATAATGCTGCATATTAATGAGTTTGTAAACATTAAATGGAATATTTAGTTTCTTGTCTAATTGCTATGTATTTCAACGTTATGCACTTATACACAGACACTATAAATTATATTATTTCTATTAAAGAATATAGAGACTATTAATATATAGGCTCCTTATCTCTTTGAAAAATAATGGTTTTTAAGTTGTTTTAGATCAGTTTAATGGTGTTTAAGATCACTTTAATGGTATTGAAGATCATATTGATGGTATTAGTGATCACAAAAATGGTGTTACTGATCACATTACTGGTGTTGTGATTACACGTTTATGGTGTGCTTAGTAGTCGATATCCTTTGTTAACTCTATTAAAGAATTAACTTCATCCCTTAGCTGCTTCTCTTTTTCATTTACTGTATTTTTATTTAGAGCCATGCTTCTATTTAGAGCTTTTTCAACTTTATCCGCCTCATCATCCTGGCCAAGATAGCGATAAGCAAACATTAGCTGCGTTAGTTCTGCAGGAGATAGCTTTTCTTTTTGAATTAATTGCTTAGAAATTAGTTCTTTCACTGTATTTAGCGCATCATGAGTATTTAATTCTTCAGTAGTACCTTTATTTAGCCATCTAATAAGAAATTTTATTTCAGAAATTTTCTTACCTTGTGTTTTTAATTCATAACCAATATCGTTATTTTCGCTTTCTAGAAATAAAAATTCTTTACGAGCAATAGGGTGTCCACGTAAGATTTCTATGCTATCTCTAACGCACCGTTTCATGAATACGCCGTTGTTTTTAAAGGAGCTTTTATTTTTTTTCAGCCGCCCATTTTCATCGAGTAAACCAAAAAGTCCCTTAAGCTCTTCAATTGCAATATAATGCATTTCATAACCGTCTTTCTTAAATCGGCTGAGAATTTCGTACAATCTTTTTGCGTATTCTTGTTTTATATCTAAATATGTTCTTGTTGTTATTAATGCAAACCCTTGTTTGTATTCAATATATTCACTTTCAAGCATGTCGTTAGGCACCATTGTTAACACGCCTTTTCTATACTTAATATTTTTAAAAAGAGGTTTGTAATCAAATTCAAAGTCGCCAGAGGTTCCTTCTACTTTTATACCTATTTTGTAGCTTGCAAGTCGTTCAGCAGCAGGAGATAAAATACTGCCAACATGCTTAGAGCTGATATTCAGCCATTCTGATAGCTGGCTTGCTGTATATGTATACTGTGGTGTGCTTTTTTCCCAATCTGAATCTTTCATCTGCGCCATCATCAGTGCGAACAAATCCGCCTCTCTTTGCGATAAGTCCTTGCGGCTGAATACAAGTTTATGCCCTTGTTTTATATGTTTAGGTAAATTTGAACGAGAAATTGGGTTTGGGTTTAGTTTTTTTTCCACTTTCACACCAGAAATCTGTAATTAATAAGCTTAAAATACACAATACTGGTCAACAACACCAGTTTTGTGTATCTGAAACGGTTGTTTTACATATAACTGGTGTTTTTTACCAGTTTTATGTAATCGATAAATTTATTATTATTGAAAAATATTATATTTCAATGCTTTGCTGTTAGGGTGGCTTATAAAGATAACAAAATAATGGTGTTTCTATACCACTATTATGTTATCTAACATTATAAAATACCATAATTGTGTTATCTCAATTTTTTTATTAAGCCTTTAAACTAAGTATTACTCGAATATAGAGCACAAAATAATGGTGTTTTTAGTGTAATTACCATAATTATGTAAAGTTAATAGCCAAAAGTTACATATTTATGGTGTATTTAAGGAGGTATTCGACTGTGAATACACAATTCTGGTGTATTTAACCAGAATTATGTATTGATAACCTGTTTCCACAATGTGGAAAGCATTTCCATATCTACTATTTATTTATATGGGAGGCGGCTTAGAGCGATAACCGGACATTGAGGTTGGCTAAATATCGTCGTTAATTGATTTGTTAAACAGCTCTTTACGTATATATTCACGAAAATGAGCACTGAGCGCATATTGTTCCATTTAACTTTACTTAAAAGTTTTAGAAAACTTAGTGATAGTAATACCTTAGGTTATTTGTTAAAACTATATAAAGTAGATACGTGAGCGTGGCATCGGCAGAAATATGCGCGATGAGCGCACTATTAAATTGTTGAACTAAGCCGCTACGCGGAGATCCTATTCTTATCATTTGAGCCACACTTACCTTGGGGTTATCCCATAACTTGGAGGTAAGTCATGAATACACTCATTGAACAAGTCAAAACTGAAATAGCCTATCGTGGTTATTCGCAAAGTACATGTAAAAGCTACTCTGAACATTTACTCAAACTCAGTCATTATTTTAATAAACCGCTCGATTCGATTACTGATGAGGAACTTAACGCCTTTTTTAACGATCCCGCTATTCGTAAACTGTCTAGAGCAAGCCAAAAAATACAGATAAACAGTATTTGGTTCTTGTTTAAGAATATTTTACATCGGCCACTTAACTTAGATATCGCATTGCCAAAAGCGAAGTCACGCGCACCCACCTATTTATCACGTGATGATATGCGGCGGCTGATAAAAAGTTGCACTGATGATATGCGACTAAAAACGTTAATAGTGGTGTGTTACGGGTGTGGTTTACGTATTGGCGAGTTGTTACGTATTAAAGTGCAAGACATCGATGGCCAGCGTAAAACCATTTTAATTGAACAAGGTAAAGGAGATAAATCGCGTTATGTTGTAGTTTCAGATAGCGTACTAAACCAATTACGCAGTTACTGGAAAATGTACCACCCAACGGGTTGGATGTTTTACTCGCGATTGTTAATGGATAAACCTATGTCAGCATCGACCTTCAGGAAGCCATTGAGAAAGCACGGACAAGCGTGTGGCTTAAAGCACTGTAATCCACATGCACTTCGCCATGCTTATGCAACACATCAACTTGAATCAGGGATGCCACTGCATCAACTTCAACAGCAACTTGGACACAGTGATATTAAAACCACGCAAAGTTACTTACACTGGTTACCTGAATTAGGGCATGGTGGTATTGATTTACTCGCAAGTTGGGGAAACCAATGAGCGGCTTCCACCTCGCTGATATTTTAAATTCTAGCCTTGGGAATTATCGGCAACATCATACGATGAGCTATCAACAACTTCATGTCTGTCAGCACCTTCAATCATGTAGAACAGGTCAGCTCGGTTATCAAGCATGGCAATGTGATAGCTGTGGTGAGTTACAAAAGATTGGATGTAGTTGTCGAGACCGACATTGTCCACGTTGCCAAGGCATGGCCACGGCTAAGTGGGTGCAAAAACAGCAAGAGGATTTATTACCATGTCGGTATTTCCACCTTGTTTTTACGCTCCCTCATGAGTTGAATATCATTGCGCACTACAACCCAAACGCGTTGTATCAGTGTTTATTCAAAGCCACATGGCAAACGCTGAGTAAATTTGCGAAACGAAAGAGGCATGGCCAATTAGGCATGACAAGCGTACTGCATACGTGGGGGCAGAACTTGAGTCAGCATATTCACCTGCACTGTTTGATACCCGCAGGCGCGCTTGATAAAGCGCACTGGCATGAAATAGAAAAAGGCTATTTATACCCCGTTAAAGCATTATCAACAGTCTTTAGAGGTAAAATGCTGGCGGCGTTAAATGAATGCGATAGTTCATTTACGAAGATAAACATGCCAACCAAATGGTGTGTTTATAGCAAAGCCTGTTTAACGTACAGTGAAAAGTTAGTCAGTTACCTTGCACGTTATACCCGAAAAGGCGTGATGTCAGAATCGCGCTTAGTGTCAGCGACTGAAGAAACAGTGAGCTTTAAATACCGCGATTATGCAGATAACAACCGCGATAAAGTCATGACTCTGAGTTTTGATGAATTTTTACGGCGCTACTTACAACATGTATTGCCGAAAGGGTTTATGCGCATTCGCCACTATGGCTTTTTAGCTAATGCGTGTCGCAAGCGAAAGTTAGCATTAATAAGGTCACAAGAATCACACAGAGGTAAATTGGAGAAGCTAAAGACAGAAAACGTAACACTGATACCGCATTGGCCTTGCCAGCATTGTAAGGCAGGTATCTTGCGATTAATTGGCGTATTCCAGTTATATGAAACAAGGACCAAAGTAGAGCGAACGAGTTAGCAGCTAGGTAGCTGCTTAAAATCAATTAGTTAACCTGCTTAATTGCTCAGGCTAGCGGCCTCTGTACGTGTAAAAAATATAATTGCTTATTAAGGCAAATTTAGGTGTAATGAATACATAATAAGCGCTGAGTAATGCAGGGAAAGCTTACATAACACTAGCTAAGCTGATTAAATCAGCTAGGAAAGTGAGAGCCTCCAAAAAGCAAATTCCCATAGCATAAACAACACCAACTCTGACACACCGAGCAGGTAGCGGCTCAGTCCAACAAGTATTTATGCAACACAAACAGTGTGTCGCATAAATACTAAAATGTTATGCCTCTTAGGGAACAAGCATGAAAAAAATCACCTTAATTTTAATTGGCCTCTTATCCGCATCGATTTTGCACGCTAAAGAGTATCCGGAAGTTACGCTAGAGAAACTACTTTCTAAGTCCCAGCTAGAATCTCTCAATGCTTCAAAGATGACAGCTGCTCAAAGAGAAACACTTAGAATGGCATTGATAAACTCCTACATGTCTGGTTTTGAGTCAGGCAAAGAAAAAGGTATTGAGTTGGCAGTCGAGTACCAACAAAAAAAGGCTTCGCCGAGCGGGACAATTGAAAGTCAGATTGATGGAGAGTTTGAAGGCTTCGAGGGCGAAACCATCATTAAGCTAATGAATGGCCAAATATGGCAGCAAACTGAATATTGGTATCACTATCACTACTCGTATATGCCAAAGGTAATCATATTCCGGTCTGGTGGTGGCTATAAAATCAAAGTTGACGGCATTGATAAGGCCATTGGAGTCACGCTATTAAACTAAGGCATAACAAGGCGCTGCTGTCGGACAAATTTTCCGCTGCGCTCCAAATTTGCCGCAGAGCGCGGCGTTAGTTTCACGAGGGAGCATCATGCGCAGAATTAAAATTGTTGTCTTCGCCTGTTTTTTGTTAGTTGTACTCGCTGGTGTTTTTTCTCAGAGACATGCTTTGGCATGTGAAGCTGTGGGACTTACAGATTATGAGCAAGTCGCTCCAAATATTTTTGCATTACCCAGCGTGGAAAATATAGAGGAAGTTCTAAGAAGCATCCTAGATGGTAGACAAAGAGTAGATTCAACATTCGGTGAAATGATCGCTATTCCCAAAATAGTAATTGTTGCTAATAAAGTTGAAGCAAACAACTTTGGAGCTAATTCAACTGCAACAGCTTACTATACCCCAATGGGTACTTGCATAATCCTTGGCCCTAAAGGGCAAAATGTAGATGTTACCGCGCATGAGTTGACGCATGCAGAAGTTGGACAAAGAGTTGGATGGCTAACTCATTGGTTAGAAATTCCAGTTTGGTTTAATGAAGGGGTGGCCTTAATCGTGGATCACAGAAAACCATTCTTAATTGAAAATATTGATATCAGCCAAGAAGCAATAGGCTCCGTCAAACAGTTGAAATCCGGCAGAGGATTTTTTGGTGGTACAAACACACATGAAAATTATGTTGCATCAAGAATGGCAGTTAATAATCTCGAGCCGCTACAGCTTTATCAAAAACTAGAACGTGTTCGAAATAGAGAGAGTTTTGAAAGTGTATTTGAAATGTGAAACTAACAAGGTGCTGCTACGGAAATATTACTCGCTGGCGCTCCTAAATTTCCGCAGAGCAAGGCGTTAGGCGAATATGGAAGTTTCATAGCATGGCAAAATTAAAAATCCCTGAAGATATAGAAGTACTTAAACAGAGAGTTATTTTAGCTTTAGGTGATGTAAAGTCCGTACAAGAAAGTACAAAGGCCGACAAAAACTTTCTTTTCACTGCAAAACGCACAGATGCAGGAAGAACATTACCTCCATATTATCTCGTTTTCTTTTTGTTAAATGATTTATTGGGTTTTAAAAACCTTGGTAGATTTGAAAAAATATCATGGTCATTACCAATTGACTTTAGAGGTAAGGCTTTTTTAATTGAACACCGAAAATTTGGGCTAGGTGTTTTTGCCGATAATTTAGAAACTGATGAAATCGAAGCACAAGAGATTGTTAAAAACATCCATAAGGCTGTAAAAGTAGCTAAACCATATTTTGAATGGGTTGCTTCTGAAGCAGTTAAGAGTTCTAAATTAAACGTCAAAAACAATAGTTCTAACTTATTTCAACGCTACCAATATCTTGTGGAGTTATATAAAAAAGAAAAACAAGAAGCTGAAGATCGTAAAGATGAAGTTCATAGGGAAACAAAGAAAACTTCATATGGAGAAGCTACTTCAATTCATATCCCATCTACTCAATTACGAAAAAATGCCAATTGGTTAGCTACTTCATCTATTGAAGCATTCTTTAGCTGGACTGAGCATTTGTTCGTACATTTAAGTATTATTGGTAAAAATATTGATGATGGCGAAAAAGTTGCACATCTAGCAGGTGCCGAATGGCAAGTGAAATACACTACTGCAATAAATATTAACATCAAAGAAAATAAAAAATTCTTTGATGAATTAATTTTATTAAGAAGGCAATTTAGGAACTTTATTGCTCATGGTGCATTTGGTAAAAATGGTGAAACCTTTACCTTTCATTCAAGTGCAGGCGCTGTTCCAGTATTGATGCCTCACCAAAAAGGCAAAAATAAGTTTTCACTTTTTGGAGAGCTTTCGTTCAATGAGGATGAAGTGATATCTCTACTCGAGCGTTTTATTGAGCATTTATGGTCATCTGAAATACAACCAGCAATGTATTATGTTATGGATAGCGGTTTACCTACAATTCTTACAATGGCTAATGATGGCTCATATTCGAGAGCTATGGTTTCAATGGAAGATATGGAAAGTTTTGTGGAGCATTTAAATTACCAATTCGATCAAGCGGCTAATATGGATTGGTAAATTCGCCTAATAAGTGACTAAGGTTACGACAGTCCGCTAATGGCACACAAGAGCCGTTCGCTAGTAAAACTTGAAAGGCAGCAATCCGCGGTAATAATTACCCCCGGTAAAAGATCTTAGTGCGCTTCAAAAGTCGACGATGCGCTGTCGCTGTAGTCACTCTGGAAACCATCAGCCTAGATACTCTTTACTTAGTAAGTTAGTTCAATGATCTTTCCCTGAATAACTAATCTAACTCTCACTTCAAAGCACTTACTGGACTTCCCAGCTTTTAATAGACGCTTTAAACAATTTCTCTTTGCGTGCGAAATTTATCTAATAAAAAACATAATTATTTTTAGATCGTAATTACGATAATAAATTTCAATAGTGGCGCTAAATTTAATTATAAATCAATACCTTATAAATATTTTGGGGATTCTCAATTTGAGTAAATGGCACTGTTCAAGTTAAGGCTTGAAAGTCCATAAATTTAACTTTCTTTATCGTTTGTCAGTATAATTTTTATAACAATTAACGTGAGTACTATCGCTGGTAGTAACCAAATATAGTTAGCCATCTTATTCACCCTCGAAGTTGTAAAGCTATCATTCACCTTAATGATTTTTATTGTTTTTGCAAATTTAGCCAACATAAACGCAATTCTTCATTTTTACCCACCGCTTGTCCCTAGTTAATTTCAGGACAAATTAACTAGGAAAAATCATGAAAAATACTAAATCTCAATTTATTCGCCAATACGTTCGAGCCAGTAAATCCCCGTGGGATGATAGTACAACCGTTCTGCTATTAGCAGATATCGTTGATAAAAAAACGTTGGATCTTAGTTTTACAAACTATGTCTATTTGCATCGTGACAGTGTAGGTAAAACTTTGGGGATCAGTATTTCTAAGCAGCTTTTAGAAGCAAACCCAGAATTTACTTCACGCTATTTAGAGGGTATTGAAATGATTGGATTTTTACTAATACACTTGGAACAAATAGCTGAATTTTGTGAATTGTTTCATGAAGAGTTCCAGAGTTTGTTCATGCTAAAGCCCGGTTCTTTTTTTAGAGTTGCCGAAAGCGAATGGCTTGCAGAACTGAATAACGTGTAACACTCTAGCGAGCCGATAGGCTCGCTTTTTTTATGTATTTGCCAAAAAATTTGCAAAAAACATAAGTAATTACCTACCCCTAAATCTACTTATTAATATCTCCCTATCAGAGAAGTACGGATTGGTTAATACCTAACTTATTAGAAACTACTTATTAAAAGGATTTTGAAATGACTTTTAGATATATGTCTACGCTAGATACGATTACGCTGTTAGATGACCTAAAAAAAATCATCAGTGATAATGACCATAAAATTAATAAACTCATGTTGAACAATGAAAACCCTAACTTCAAGGGCTTTTGGTCAATTGTAGAGCCTCATGTTTTTGCCAATAAACAGTTAAATTACCGTGGTGTAAAAGTACTTATGTATAAACTAATGGTTTGTATAATAAAAGATATTGAGCAGCAGGTTCAAGCATATCCAGATTATGATGATGAGTTTTGTGAAGAATTTAAAAATGTGTATGGCGATGATCCTGAGGAGCATTTCGATTCTATGATAACTGATGAAATAGAAGAAAATTTTCCCGATTCATATAAAGAAGACATAGAAAATGAATTTCCTGCTGAGTTTGAGGCCGACTATACACATAAATATATTCGAAATTTTTTGGATAATCGTAGTGATGAATAATACAGGCCTAATTTGCTATTTAACAAAATCAGATAGCGGCCTAATCATAACCCCTAAAATATACCACTAGCCATTATTTGCAGGCTACCAGACCACTAATTTGGTTTGTTAATCTCTAAATGAGAAAACTCTCAGGGGAAAACGTTACGCAAATATATCGTTTTGTTATAGGTTCACAAAAGCGTGGAGCTACTAACTATGTAAGGTAAGGCAAAAGGTTAAATTAATTCCAGAGCGAAGAAGCTATGTTTTCTTCGCTTTGATGCATGTATATAAAATATTCTAAATAATAGCCCATATCGCATAAATGCTTTAAAAAATAAATTAATAAAAACAACGAAGTTGGGGTTATTTTTTTACTTTTTACTTTTTACTTTTTAATTTTTATCTTTTAGCTACCTTTAACTTATTGAATATTAACTATAAAAGTACATTTTGTGTGGGCATTATAGGCGCTGAGGGGGCGTTTTAGACCTTTACAGTGGGCAACTTATATATTAGAGGTGGGCATTTCAAAATAGTGAATATTTATAACTTCCCGCCGTTTTTTTGTTTAACCACAAATACTTTATCATTCTAACATCGAAAACACATTACAGTTGTCTATTATGACTTATTCAGCAGTTGTACAGAGTAATCTCCTTGTAGAGTCTAGCTATAAGCTAAAAATTAACGAGCTAAGGTTAGTTTTATTTTGCCTAACAAAAGTCTATTCTAAGGAGGCACACTCGGGAGTTATTATTGTGTACCCGGAAGAGTTTTCTTCGCACTTCGATTTGCAGGAATTAAATGTTCATAATTATTTTAAAAATGCAATAAATACTTTAAAAAACAAAAAAGTGCTAATCAAAGGTAAGAGCAGTGGTAAGTCGATTAATTGGCTAGTCGAAGGAGAGTATATTAATTCGCGTAATACTAGTGCTCATATACGATTAGAGTTTTCTCCTGAGGTGACAGAGCTAATCTCTGGGTTGGATGGTAATTTTACCAAACTCAAATTTGAAAATATAAAAGGGTTGAACACTTTATATTCATTCCGCTTGTACCAATTGTTAAAACAAAAAGAAAAGTTTTTAAATCATAAGCGTAATGGGCGTGTGGTCGCAGAGCTGAAACTTGAGTGGATGAAAGGTATTGCCGGTTTGCAAAACTCCTATCAAGATTGGCGTGAGTTTAAACGTAGGGTCATAGTTCCTGCTTTAAAAAAAATTAATTACAACACAGATATAGATGTTGTTTTTAAACCCAAAAAGATTGGTAAATGTGTAGTAGGTGTCGAGTTTTCATATATATGCAAAAAGAGAGATGAAGCATTTAAATTACCAAGTAGACCACGAATAAAAAAACGCCCTCGAGTAGCAAAAGGTTCTCATGGCGAGGGGGTATGGGCTCGAAATAATCTTTCAATGCTTGGGGAGTATGAACTAGTAATGCAAAACGCCCAGGGAAATTTCAAATTACCAAAAAAAGATATTGAGAGGTGCTTTCAATACGCTAAAATCATAGGAGATTCTGATGCTAAAAAATATTACTCATCACAATTAACCTAAAATTAAATTTTCCTATAGCGTACCTAGTTACTTATACAAGACAAACTATAGGAAACTTGTATGAGAAATAAAATAAATACACTAGGTAACATTGCAAATGAGCTCGCAGCATTAACTCGATTATATGCGCATTTTTTTGTTGTATTAGCGTGGCTACACTACAAGGAAATGGTTTATACACCATTAATTGAATCATTAGGGATTAAGGGGTATACGCTACTTGTTATAGCTCTCTATGTTGTTAGTTTAGTTTTAGGGTATCCTAAAACCAAAAGCAACTAAAACCTAAAGCACCCCAGGGTGCTTTTTATTTTCACTGACTATTGATAAAACATAGCGTTAATTTCCTCACATAATTTAGTACGGAAAATAATAGACGAGCGAAGTAATTCAGCATCACTTTCACTGAGAAGTGGTGCTCGCGTTTTTTTATCAAAACGCTGTGGCATCTCCTCAAATAACTGTTCGTGGAGTCGTTTAATGTCATCAAAAATTTTGACCGACTGAGAGAATAAAAAAATTTTACTGTAATCGCGATTCCTTAACGAGGCCAAATATTTTAGTAAAATGACCTGTCGTGCCGTTTTATTTTTAAATGAATGTTCAATTTCAACTGCTGCAACAGAGCCATCTAGGAGTCGTACAGCACCATCTACCGTTCGTGTATCAGATAGGTTATTAATACGTTTAAATTCAGGCTCGGTAATAAACCCATTCCACATTGGTGCGTACGTTTCATCACTGTGGTAATTATGTATACCGCGCAGCATGACAAATGCATTAATCAGGTTATGCATTACATTGTTTTGATTGAACTGCAGAGCAGGGTTTCTATTCGCTCTAAAATGTATATCGATGCCCATTAACTCCTCTGCAAATTTGGCTGCAGTATAGGTAGGCACGTAGACACGACCATCTGGACTTCGGTGTGTTTTTACCACACGCAATAGCCCATCGTTTTCTAGCCGGTTTAAATGCTCTAATGCCAACCGATGATTAATGCCGTAGAGCCAACGAACAATGCCTGGGGTAATAATGGAAAATCGAATCGCGATTAATACGGTCAACCTAGTTCGGTTAACCCCTTTTTGATGATTGTTTGCGCCTGGATAATACCGCATATCTATATCAAAATAGCGAGGGTAGTGAGTGAGAAGTAAGTTGTTCGTTTCTAAATCTTTTGATGGTTGCTGAGTCAATTCACAAAAGCCTTTTGGTGAGTTAATTGTTAAAATTAACTAGCACCGCAACACAAAAATTATCATCTTTTTATAAATGTATTTCCGTTTTTCATTCCGAGATGCTTTGACAGCATGCACGGAATCATTGTCGCGATAATTATCGCAACAAAGCCGCTTTCAGCGGATGGCCTCGTCGCTGCGCTACTCAACCATAGGGCCTAAAACGCCCGCCAGCTCTGGTGTTGCTCCGCAACGAGCTGACTCGACGCGCTATCGCGCTAGCGTTGTAGGCCCCGCGCGAATGCACCGAGCTACGCTCTGTACTGACCGCCATACTGCCGCGCCTGACAAGGCTGTGAGTTCCTCACTACTCGCCTTTTTCATCTGCTGTTATTTTCTCCGAAAATAGGTGGTTCGATACAATTTGTGCCAAATTTTAATCGAATTTCGCTGATGCGAAACACTATCGCGGTCAGTACAGACCAGCTGTACATTCGCGCTTTCTCCATGTGTCTACGGCTTCGCCTACACCACATTACGCGCTTGTTGGCCTCATTCTGAGGCGCTATTTTGCAGTTTTTCGTGCCGAAAAATGCGTTTTAAAAAACCTGTCTTGCAGACAAAAGCCGCCTCCAAATTAAACTTACTAATGAATTTTTTAGAAAAGAAAAAGGTTTTTTTTGCTTAATAAAAATTAGGTGAAGTAAGGGGAGGGGGAACTACTTATGCAAACTGTTTGTTGCTGAGCTGCGCAGTCAAACGAGTTTGTTTTTTATCACGAAATCATTAAATTTAAAAGTATAAATTAATGATTATTAGGTTTAAAAAATGAAAAATAATGACGTTACTGATATTGCTATTAATCCAACAACAGGACTACCTATCACAAATGCGAGTTGCAATATCGTAGATGTTGGTGGCAATGTGGTGGGCGAGCCAGGTAGGGTAATGACAGTATTTGAGATTGAAGATTCGATAGGGGGCTCTATAGCAGACGACTGTTTTGATGCATTTGACTCGCTTGATGATGGCTTTTAATGCCCAAAATTTTAAAAGCTTTTAGCCAATACGGAATAGAAGCTGCCTATTCGATTATCGCATTGAGTGTCTCAGGGTTACTGTTTTTACAGTACCAATCAACTAAAAATTTCGCTTGGTTTATCGCTCTAAGTTTGTTTTGCACTAAAATGGCTATTGGCATAATTAACTATGAGCAATATTGCCAAAGCAATAACCCAAGCATGAGAATGATGCTCAAATTTTTGCTATTTAAATTTGTATAATCCTTTGTTTATTTGTCCTAAACGCAAAGCGCTCTGAGTAATCAGGGCGCTTTTTTGTTGAAAGCATTATTTAGACTGTCACAAGATAAAAAAGATAAAAGTTTATATAAAAATGAGTTTTTAAAACTATTAAATACGACTAAATAGGAGAGAGTAACTTAGAGGGGAGTTGGTTCAATGAGTTGATAGACATGCAAAAATACACACCTACCAACCACAAAGAATATACAAATTAGTTTTTATATACCTCTGCTTACGCAAAGGGTAAAAATTAGTAGTTACAAGTGCTAACTAAATTTTTTATGAAATATTTCTATTTTTTGATTTATCTCCATTTATTACAGAGACGGCAGAGGAATAACATTGCTCCCCTTATATTTCGAACTTTAAATGCCTACTCTAATATTTGTAAAGGGCGACCTTTTTAAGTAGGAAACTTAAAATTATTAATTTTTTAGCTGCTTACAAAAATAAATCTCGTTTTATTCCATCATAAATACAAAGATTCATCTAAAAAATAAAGGCAGAACCTGACTCTTATTGAAAATTTGGTGATTGAAAATGATTTAAAATGCTTGACTGTGTTTGTTGGAGCTGTAGTATTACGTGCAATGTATTTAAAAGTTATTAAAAACTAATTAACAGCTGGAGTTGAACGGAAGATGCCAAGCAAACTAGACGAATATAAACACGTAAATTATAGCTGGGATGACTCTGTTGCAGATGAGTTAACCCCAATTGATAGTTTGGTTTACCGCTCGAATATTTTAGGCGCTGACCAACGCATTACTAATACAGGTGGTGGTAACACTTCTGCAAAATTGATTGAAACCGATCCATTAACCGGTGAAGAAGTTGAAGTACTATGGGTTAAAGGCTCAGGCGGAGACTTACGAACAGCTAAAAAAGAAAACTTTTCATCATTATATCAAGGTAAATTAAACGCACTTGATGCTACATATCAAGCGCGTGATGATAAAGGTTATAAACAAGCTGGTGAAGATGCCATGATTGGCATGTACAAGCATTGTAATTTCTGTTTGAACCCACGTGCTTCTTCAATTGACACGCCATTACACTCAATGATTAATGAAAAACACGTTGATCATTTACATCCTAATGCAGTCATTGCAGTTGCTTCTTGTAAAGATCAAAAAGAGCTTACAGAAGTTATTTGGGGTGGAAAAATGGCTTACGTCCCTTGGATGCGTCCAGGTTGGGAAGCAGCTAAGGTATGTGAAGAAGCATATGCTGAGAAACCAGATAGTGTAGGTATCTTGTTAGGCCAGCATGGTCATACTAACTGGGACAGTGAAAGTAAGAGCTGTTATGAAACATCGTTATGGGTAATAGAAACTGCTGCTCGTTATATTGAAGAGCACGACAAAGGTGAGATGACTTTCGGTGGAGCGAAATATAATAGCTTATCTGAAGAGGACAGAAACGAGTTATTAGCTAAGTTTTTGCCTGTAGCCCGTGGCTTGCTTTCTAATAAAGTTAAATTTATTGCAACGGTTCAAACAGACGAAACGGCGCTTCGTTTTGTTAACAGCGTAGATGCACCTCGTTTGGCAAAATTAGGTACTTCGTGCCCAGATCACTTTTTACGCACAAAAATTCAACCGCTATATGTTGATTTTAATCCGCAAACAGATGATTTTGACGCATTAGTAGAGAAGTTAAATGCAGGTATTGAGCAATACCGAGTTGATTATACTGAGTACTACAACAACTGTAAGCGAGATGATTCGCCTGCAATGCGTGATCCAAGCCCGACAGTTATTTTAATACCGGGTGTAGGTATTATCGGCTGGGGTAAAAACAAGAGTGAGTCTCGGGTTACTACTGAATTTTATAATTGTGCTATTGAGGTTATGCGTGGTGCTGAAGCGATCAGTGAGTACACAGCACTGCCTCAACAAGAAGCATTTGATATTGAGTACTGGGCTTTAGAAGAAGCTAAGTTACAACGTATGCCAAAAGAAGCGCCATTAGCACGTGATGTAGTAGTGGTAATTGGCGCTGGTGATGGTATTGGTAAAGAAACAGCATTTAGAGTAGCTAGAGAAGGTGCCCATGTTGTATGCGCTGACTTACGTGAAGAAGCTGCTCAAAAAACAGCTGATGAATTGACTGCTATCTATGGCCAAGGTATCGGTGTAGCCGGCACGGGGATTTCAAGCTGTGGTCCAGCTATTGCTCAAGGTGTTGATATTACTGACCGCGAAAGCGTTAAGAAAATGTTCAAAGAAGTCACGTTGGCTTATGGCGGCATTGATAAAGTAATAGTAACTGCAGGCGTGTTCTTAGCACCTGGCCAACCTGGTATGACGAATGACCAACAATTTGATGTTAGCTTTGCCGTTAATGTTAAAGGTGGTTATATAGTAGGTACTGAAGCTAATGAAATCTGGAAAGCACAAGGCCTTAAAGGCTCACTTGTTCTTACTACGAGCGTTAATGCTGCGGTATCGAAGAAAGGCTCACTAGCCTATGACACATCAAAAGCGGCGGCTAATCACTTAGTTCGTGAGCTAGCCGTTGAACTATCTCCACTTGTTAATGTGAATGGTTTAGCGCCTGCAACGGTTGTTAAAGGTAGCACCATGTTCCCGCGTGACCGTGTAATAGCATCTTTAACTAAATATAAAGTTGAATTTACAGAGTCGGATTCAGATGATGAACTTCGCGATAAGCTCGCTAATTTCTATGCCCAGAGAACGCTAACTAAACAACCTATCACGCCAGAAGATCAAGCAGAAGCTGCTTACTTAATGGTGTCAGGACAGTTGAGCAAAACAACTGGTCAGATTATTAGTGTTGATGGTGGTCTTCACGAAGCTTTCTTACGCTAGGACTGCACTTTTTAGAGCGCTTTTTAAAAGCGCTCATTTATAGGCTGATAAAATACACAATATAAGTATTAGGAATAAATTATGACACAACGTATTGATAAATCACTGATAGCTGATGAAAATGCCCAGTTATTAAGCGACTTAAATGAAGACTACCAAGCATTAGGCAATAAACTTGCGCGTAATGATATCAATATCGAAGACATTACAGAGAAAGCGCAAGCTTTCCAAATTGCAGTGCCATCTTGGGGTACTGGTACCGGTGGTACTCGATTTGCGCGTTTCCCTGGTGAAGGCGAGCCACGTAATATCTGGGAAAAATTAGAAGACAGCGCGGTAATTAATGATTTGTCTCAGTGTACAGAGCGTGTTTCACCTCACTTCCCTTGGGATAAAGTGGATGATTTTACAGAGTTAAAACAATTCTCAGACGAGTTAAACCTAAGCTGGGATTCGATCAACTCGAATACGTTCCAAGATCAACCTGGTCAAGAGCATAGCTTTAAGTACGGAAGCTTAAGTAATACAAGTGCTGAATCACGCGATCTTGCCATTTCACACAACCTTGATTGTATTGAATGGGGTAAAGCGCTGGGCTCTAAAACATTAACGGTTTGGGTTGGTGATGGTTCTAACCACCCAGGCCAACAACATTTCCAAAGTGCTTTTGAGCGTTATCTCGAAAGCATGAAAACAATATATGCCGGCCTTCCAAGTGATTGGGAACTTCATATCGAGCATAAAATGTTCGAACCGGCATTTTACTCAACCATTATTCAAGATTGGGGCAGTAATATCCTTGCAGCTATGGAACTTGGCCCTCAAGCTAAGTCGTTAGTTGATTTAGGGCACCATGCGCCAAACGTGAATATTGAAATGATTGTATCTCGCTTAATTCAATTTAAAAAATTGGGTGGTTTCCATTTCAATGACAGTAAATATGGTGATGATGACCTTGATAGCGGGAGCTTACACCCTTATCAGCAGTTTCTAATTTTTAATGAGCTAGTTGATGCGCAATACCGAAATCAGGAAGGCTTTAACCCTAACTACATGTTAGACCAATCACATAACGTGACCGATCCGATTGAAAGCTTAATGAACTCTGCTGCAAGTGTTCAGCGCTCTTATGTATCAGCCTTGTTAGTTGATCGTAAAAAGTTATCGCAATACCAGCAAGATAATGATGCATTGATGGCCAGCAATACACTGAAAAATGCATTTAACATAGATGTTAGCCCAATCTTAGCGATGGCTCGTTTACGTAAAGGTGGTGCAATTGACCCAGTAGCGACTTATCGTAAAGCTAACTATCGTTCAGCAGTAGCTGTTAAACGCCCATCAAACGGCGGAAACGGCTCAGGTATCGTATAAACACACACAAAGAAGAATCAAACATGCAAAGGTATTTAATTGCCCTTGCATGTTTTGACGAAAACACACACATAAGAATAAAGAACGTCGATTCATTTGTCATAAGAAGAACAAAAATTGGCGCAATGGAGGCAGCATGTCGACAGCAGAAGAATTTGAAACACAGCCCGTTTCTCCCAATAAATTACAATCAGCAAATACGTTTGCTGGTAGCTATGCAGGAGAGCATGTTGCAGGAACAGAATTTGTAATAGGTGCATTATTTGTATCATGGGGAGTAGGGGCCAGTGATATATTATTAGGGTTACTACTAGGTAACCTATTAGCCGTTTTAACTTGGGGTTTGATCACCGCGCCAATAGCCACAGATACGCGATTAACTCTTTACGCCTACCTTGAAAAAATAGCAGGGCCGGGCACTATAAAGCTCTACAGTGTAATAAATGGCATATTATTTTGTGTGCTTGCAGGTGCAATGATAACAGTATCAGCATCAGCTGTTCGTGTTCTTTTTGATATCCCTCCTCAAGTAGATTGGTACCCAACAGATTTAAGATTTGTGCTTGTAGCACTTGGTGTAGGCGCAGTGGTTGTTTTTATGGCCGTGAAAGGGTTTGAAAAATTAGCCGCGTTTGCTGAAATCTGTGCTCCTTGGATGATTCTAATGTTTATTGTTGGTGCCCTAGTACTGTTGCCCACAATTGTCTCAGCTACCAATGGTGTTAATTCAATTAGTAGCCTTACCGACTTTTTAAATATTGCCAGTCAATCAATTTGGGTTGATACAGATAGTGGAATAGGCTTTTGGCATGTAGCTGCTTTTGCTTGGGTTGCTAACTTAGCAATGCATGGTGGAATGGGGGATATGACCCTATTACGTTTTGCTCGTTATTCTCGCTATGGTTATTTCTCGGCATTAGGTATGTTTATTGGCCACTATTTAGCATGGATTTGTGCCGGTATTATGGGCGCAGGTGCAGCTATTTTACTTAATACAACTATTGTGGCACTAGACCCAGGTTCAGTTGCCTTTCAAGCGCTAGGAACTTGCGGGATTATTGCTGTTATTATTGCCGGTTGGACAACTTCAAATCCAACCATATACCGCGCAGGTTTAGCATTTAGTTCATTAAATCATAAGTGGGGCCGTACTAAGGTAACGGTTGTTGTTGGTATTGTTACTACAATTATTGCCTGTTTCCCGTTTGTATTTTCTCAATTGTTAGGCTTTGTTGGGATCATGGGTTTAATGATGGCTCCTGTCGGTGCTGTTATTGTAGCTGAACACTGGATTTTCCCACGTATTGGTTTCACTCGTTATTGGTCAAAATACAAGGGTAATACTACGAATTACGCTGCCATTATCACGTGGTTAAGCTCTCTAGCGGTGAGTTACTTACTTGAAACGTCTGGTACCTTGCACCTATTCTTCATCTTAATTCCAATTTGGATTTTTGCGACGTTGTTGTATTGCGGATTAGCTTATGCAATGGGAGCAAAGAACACATATTCTGAGCAAGCCGTTGCAGAAAGTGCGGAGGCTGAACGTAAGTCAATTGAAGCTGCTTATCTGAAAAAGTTCGAAAGCAATAAGGGCTCACAGCAAAAAGAATCTTTACCAATGATAACTAGGGCTGCTTTTATGGTGTCATATTTGGCTCTATTGGTATGTGCATGCCTAGGTATATTTTCTTACATTAATCAAGATATTGAGCTTGTGAGAACATGGTTAATTGTGCCGACATTGATTTACTTTGTGACTGCCACATTTGCCTATTTACAAAAAAGTAAGGTGGCTCAAGGTGAGCCGTCAGCAGATGCTTTAGAGCAAGAGCTGGCTGCGTCTAAATAAAACATAAGCCACTTTTGAAAAAATAACTAAGCTACTCAGACTATATTTACTATGCCCTGTGTAGCTTTTTTAATACTTAAAATTAATTTTCATAGTTAACTAATAGGAGTTTTAATGACTGATTTACGTGACCTAGTACCACCTGGTGTTGTTAACGCGAGCCAGATGAAGGTATTATTCGATTATGCGAGAGAGAATAACTTTGCTTATCCTGCGGTCAATGTTGTTAGCACTAACTCAATTAATGCGGCACTTGAATCAGCAAAAGAATGCAACTCTCCTATTATTATTCAGCTTTCATATAGTGGATCGGCCTTTTTCGTTGGTAAAGGAGTTGGATTATCAGGCCATGAACCATCTATTGCTGGGGCAATCGCTGCCGCTCATTATGTACATGGTGTCGCTAAGTTTTATGGAATACCTGTCATTTTGCACACGGATCACGCTGCTAAAAAGCTTCTTCCGTGGATTGATGGCTTATTAGATGAAGGCGAGTCGTATTATAACGCCACAGGAAAGCCGTTGTTTAGCTCACATATGCTCGATTTATCAGAAGAGAGCCTGGAAGAAAATACGGCAACGTGTAAAGAGTACTTATCCAAAATGATTAAGCTGGATATGGGTATTGAAATAGAGCTTGGTTGCACTGGTGGTGAAGAAGATGGCGTTGATAACTCTGGCATTGATAGCTCGCTACTATACACACAACCTGAAGATGTTGCTTATGCTTATGAACATCTAATTGAAGTGAGTGATGCCTTCACGATTGCTGCGTCGTTTGGTAATGTGCACGGGGTATATAAGCCAGGAAATGTTAAACTAACGCCTCTCATCCTTAAAAACTCACAGGCATATGTTCAAGATAAGTATGAACTTGCACATAATAGCTTAAACTTTGTTTTTCATGGTGGCTCAGGGTCTTCAGCAGCAGAAATTAAAGAAGCTATCAGTTACGGCGTCATAAAAATGAATATAGATACCGATACTCAATGGGCTTGCTGGCAAGGCGTACATAAGTACTATGAGAACAACAGTGACTATTTGCAAACTCAGATTGGCTCACCGAATGATCCTGATTCACCAAATAAAAAATACTATGACCCTCGAGTATGGCTGCGCCAAATAGAGCTATCTATGGCCAAAAGACTTTGCCTAACTTTTAAAGAACTCAACTGTATCAATAGATACTGATCGCAAAAAAGAGCTTGAGTATCCTCGGTGATATTCAAGCTTTCCCACACATTCTGAACTACATCCCACTTAACACAATATAGAGCTTGATTATGGATAATATAAAAAGTCATTTCAAAGTCTTATTTTATACTTCGTTTTTGTCGTTTGTTATAAGCCCTGCCTACGCAGATGAATCCCCCCCCCTAATATTGTGCTGATCCTATCAGACGATCATGCTTGGTATGATTATGGATTTATGGGACACCCTGTTGTCAAAACGCCTACACTCGATAAATTAGCCCGGGATGGTCTGACATTTAAGGCTGGATATGTACCCACTGCATTATGCAGACCTTCTTTGGCTACAATAGCCACCGGATATTACGCGTCAACCATTGGTATCACAGGTAACACCCCTACGTTTTCAGTATATGGTAAAAAAGGATCCGCTGAGCATAATGCACAACGTGAAAAGCTAATTTCTAAAATTGATAATGTTGATACATTACCTCAGCTTCTAAAACCAAAAGGGTATGTCTCTTTTCAATCCGGTAAATGGTGGGAAGGAAGTTATAAGCGAGGCGGTTTTGATGAGGGGATGACTCGTGGTTTTCCTGAAAAAGGCGGTCGTCATGGTGATGATGGGCTTAAAATTGGCCGTGAAGGTATGGAGCCTGTGACCTCATTCATAGATAGAGCGGTTAAAGACAAAAAACCTTTCTTGGTATGGTACGCACCCTACATGCCGCACTCACCTCATAATCCCGTTGATAGGATTTATAAAAAATACAAGTCGTTAGACTTGCCCGAGTCAGTAAAAAAATACTATGCAATGATAGAGTGGTTTGATGAAACAAATGCAACACTACTCAATCACCTGGAAGAAAAAGGGGTTAAAAATAATACTATTATTGTTTACGTCTCAGATAACGGCTGGATATCAAATCCTGATAGATTAAACAGTTTTTTACCACGCTCAAAACAAAGCCCGAGTGAGGCAGGAGTTCGAACACCTATTATCTTTTCATGGCAAGATAGGCTTAAGCCGCAATTACGACATGACTTAATAAGTAGCATTGATATCGTTCCTACATTACTTGGGGCGGTAGGCTTACCTATCCCAAAAGATATGCCTGGTTTGAATCTGATGGATAATATGCTCTCGGAAACCTCTATTGATCGCGAAGCTATTTTTGGGGAGGGTTTTGCACATGATATTGCTGATTTAGATGACCCTGAAGGTTCACTGATGTACAGGTGGGTTATTGATAGCGATTGGAAGTTAATATTAAGCTACGATGGAAAAACTGATAAATATCGTAAACGTCATACCACATTAACGAGCCCGCAGTTGTTTCACCTTGCGACTGATGAGCATGAGCAACATAACTTAATTACGCAATATCCTGAGGTGGCTGCTAAGCTGGCGAAAAAAATCGAGCAATGGTATCCATTAAAAAAACGTAAAGTAATTCAATAGATTCCTCAAAATTTGTGACATCAAATGTGGTTAAATCTACGGTAAGTTTTTAGTCACAAAGCACTTGCCATCAATAAAAGCCTCCAATGAGGCTTTTATTGATGTCGGTAGTATCTATTTAATCGCAATGCCTTATCCGATTTGAATCGATGTTTCAGGAAATTTAAGTGGCTGTAATTTAGGCTTAGTAAAACAATATGCAAAAGTAAGTGGTCCCACTCTTCCTATCAACATAAGTAAAATAATAACCACTTGGCTTGGTGTACTTAAACTACCCGTGAAGTCGCGAGATAAACCGACTGTACTGAGCGCTGAAATTGTTTCAAAAGTGATGTCTAAAAGCGAAGCTTGCTCTATTTTACTGATCACCATGATGCTTAAAAAAGCAGTGAACAAGTATAGTACTAACACGCTAAGTGCTTTTATAACAAGCCTATCACTTAGTTGTCTGTTGAATACGGTGACTTGTGGTTTATGGCGTAAGTAACTATACATGGCCAGCAGTAAAATAATAAATGTGCCTATTTTTATACCGCTAGCTGTACTTACTGAGCCACCGCCTATTATCATTAACAGTAACGTAAGTAATGTGGAATCGGCGGTGAGATCGCTAATAGCTAAGGTGTTGAATCCTGCTGTACGTGGTGTCACAGCCTGAAACCATGCTGCCAATATTTGGTCATCAAAAGGTAAAGAGGCAAGCGTAGCAGGGTTTGAATATTCAAATAAAAAAATAAGTAAAAATGCACAGCTATTTATAATTGCCGTTGCTATGAGTACCAGCCGCGTGTTGGTGGATAATTTAGACCAACGACGCTGTTGATAAATATCGATTAAAACAGTAAACCCTAGCCCTCCTACGATAAATAAACCGCTAATGATAAAGTTTGTTGCGGCATCGCTCTTAAAGGTCGCTAGGCTATTACTATGAAGTGCAAAGCCTGCATTATTAAATGCAGAAATAGTATAAAAAAGGCTTTGGTACGCAGCCTGCGTTACACTGTATTTATCTATCCAATTGATGAATAGCAGTAAAAAAGCTATAGATTCAATGATTAACGAATATAAGACCACACACTTTGCTATGTGTATCACGCCATTTAAATCGCTGGTATCAAATGCTTGGCTTGCAAGTAAGCGCTGCTTTAATCCCAAGTTTTTTCCCATAGTTAAGAAAGAAATAACAGCGAGGGTCATAAAACCAATTCCGCCAATTTGAATAAGTACCATAACAACACTTTGGCCAAATGTAGTCAGCACCGTTCCTGTATCAACCACTACCAGGCCTGTTACTGTAACCGCTGAAGAGGCAGTAAAAAATGCCTGCATAAAACTAAGTGACTGAACACTTGCAACGGGTAACAACAATAAACCAGTGCCCAACACAATGAGTACAATAAACCCACATGTTAAGATTAAAGGAGGATTAATTTGTTTTTTAAAGCCATTTAAACGGTGATTAAATGGCTTAGGGAGTACATTAGCTTGCCAGTTAATCATAGCGCTTTGAACCGTTTAGTGAGCTTTGTTAGGTAATGTTTAGAGCCCAATAGCACAAGGCTGTCGCCATGACGTAGTTCAGTATCCAAATTAAGTTCGGTATTAAAACTGTCGTCCCGGCGCAATGTGAGTGGTTTTATATCTGAATTGCGTTCTTTTAAAAGCCAGCCGATTGTGCGGCCCGATAAATGTAAATCGATGGCAAGCTCAACAATAAACGTAGATTGTGTAAGCGCAAAGTACTGATTAACCATCGGATAGTTAAGTGCATTTGCTACTCTTAGGCCCATTTCCTCTTCTGGGTGGATTATTCGAGATACACCAAGTCGACTTAAAATTTGATGATGGCTTTTAGAGCATGCTTTTACCCATATTTGTTTAACTCCCACGTTTTTTAGATGCAGTACACATAAAATACTTGCCTCAATATTTTCGCCAATTGCTACCAATACAGCCTGAGAACTGGTTAAGTCTAACTGTGCAAGTTGATTTTCATCACTGGCATCTAAAATAACGGTATAATTTAGTTGATTAGCATACATGTTAATGGTGTTTTCGCTTATATCGGCAGCACATACATGATGCCCTTGATTTGCAAGTTCAAGCGAAGCTGTAACACCGAAACTACCTAGCCCGATAACTGTAAATTGTGCCATGCTGGCTCCTTTAAAAAGTGCTTCACGACAAAGGCTAAGGCTTTTAAAAAAATAAACACGTTACCAGAGGTAAACTTTACAAAGATTTAATACAGGGTTTAAAAATCTTTATAAAAACTTTATACAGGGCCTTTTAAAAAGAAGTAATCTATAAACATAGCGTTTTTGAGAGAGCACAATGAATATTGATACGTGTTTTAAAGGGGTTTTAGTAACTACAGTCACACCTATTTTGATTGTATTAGCTATTTTTCCTATGCGAGATTGGTTAACCACCACCGACATAGTTATGTTGCAATTACTTTGGGTTGCATGGGTTGCGGTGCGTCAAAATGCGGCTTTGGCGGCGATAACGACATTGGTGAGTGTGGCATGTACTGACTGGTTTTTTGTGATGCCTTATTTTACGTTTCATATCGAAAAAATTGAGTACTTAGTCACCTTTATTGTCATGCTGATTGTAGGGTTAATGATTAGTCAATTAGCTGGGGAGCTAAGTAAAAATGTTAGAGATACGCAATTACATGCTAATAACACCCGGTGTTTATACGAGTTAGCAAAAACGCTTAATGGCTTAGATGATATAGCACAGCAACGTAAGGTATTTACAATAGCAATAGAAGGGCATTTAGGTATTTTACTCAAGTGGGATAGTAAAGAAGGGAATGCTAAAAATTGTGAAGAGTATTTTACTGTTAAACATAATACTCAGTGGGGAGGATTTTATACTGATACGAGTCTGACAGCAGAAAAGCGAGCATTCATCGACACCGCACTGTCATTATTATTTCAGGTTCACGAAAATTCAATACTAAGAAGTGAATCCGCTGCTATGCAAGTAAAAGCCGAGTTGGAGGGAGCTAAAAACGCGTTGCTTCGTAGCTTATCGCATGACTTAAGAACACCTCTGGCGACTATTATGGGTGCATCGAGTATGTTAGCCGATGAAAATATCGAATTAAAGCAGGACATCATTACTGAGCAAGCGAAAAATATTTATGAACAAAGCGAAATCCTAAATCAGCACTTTAATAAAGTAATGGAGTTAAGCCGAGTAAATAAAATCGGTGAACAGTTAGTATGGCAAACGATTAATGTTCACACCTTAGTTACAGAGGCTAAGGGTCGTAGGCAACAGCAATTGAGCAACTTTAATTTAGAGCTAGCGTTTGATAAGGCTACGGAATGTTTAGGTGATATAACGCTGCTTGAAATAGCGCTCGCAAATATATTCGAAAACGCTGCGCGTTATGGAGATGGTGTAGCCACAGTGCAATTTACTACAAAGGAAACCGATAATGTAATGCATTATAAAATATCAGTTAGTAACCAAATAGTGAATAAACGGGCTAGTGCAGATGAAGGTGTTGGGCTCGGCAGCGTAATTTGTGATGTAGCTGCAAAGTTTCATCAAGGTGAGTTTATGTTAAGGGTGGATGATCAAACGAAAATAGCTACAGCAACTCTCAGTTGGGGAGGTAAGCATGGCTAATGTTTTGATTCTTGAAGATTCACCACCCCTACAGAGTTTTTTAAAAACACTATTAAAAGCTAGTGGGTATAACGTATTTATCCGAGCCAATGGGCTCGATGGCTTTGCGTTAATGAGTGAGCAAAACTTTGATTTAGTTCTGCTAGATTTAGGACTACTCGATATGGATGGCCAAGCTTGGTTAATTGAGGCACGTCAATGGTGTCAAATCCCAATATTAGTTCTTTCTGCTCGTGATGGTGAAGTTGAAAAAGTAACCGCTCTGGATAATGGGGCTAATGACTATATTACAAAGCCTTTTAGTGCAAATGAGCTGTTAGCTAGAATGCGAGTACTATTAAGGGCTAATACGCAACCAAGTATGGTATTGCAATGCGGACAAATAACCATCGATCCTCATAAGCATATAGTGAAGCTTGACAATGGCGAAGTAAAACTGACTAACAAAGAATATAAAATTTTACTCTTGTTGTTTCAAAACAAGGATAAAGTTTTAACACATAACGCTATTTTGAGTGATGTTTGGGGTGAGCAATATATTGAGCGCCCTGAATATGTTCGTGTCCACATAGCACAGCTTAGGCAAAAGCTAGAGGTTAACCCTGCTAACCCGGTACATATTCTAACTGAACCTGCAGTAGGGTATAGATTAGTAGAGTGAAAATTTTTAAATATAAAGCGTATGAAATAACACTGTGGTTGGATAAAAGCTAAGTTATTAGTCGCATTTAAGAAACAGTCTTTTTTATTATTGCCAATATACAGGCAATATTAAGTGGCGTATATTTATCCAATACACAATAACTATATGTTCTATTGGAAGTAAAATGATTATTTCAGCCTCTACAGATTACCGCAAAGCTGCTAAAGCTAAACTACCTCCTTTTCTATTTCATTATATTGATGGAGGCTCATACAAAGAACATACACTAAATAGAAATGTACAAGATTTATCTGATGTAGCCTTAAGGCAGCGTGTTTTAAAAGATATGTCTGACCTAGATTTAAGTGCGGAGCTATTTGGGGAGAAGTTAGACCTACCTTTAATTTTGGCGCCTGTAGGCTTAACTGGCATGTATGCACGACGTGGGGAAGTACAAGCTGCTAAGGCTGCAGAAAATAAAGGGATCCCTTTTACAATGTCTACAGTGTCAGTGTGTCCAATAGAAGAAGTTACTCCTAACATTGACCGCGCAATGTGGTTTCAGTTGTATGTTTTGAAAGACCGAGGCTTTATGAAAAATGCGCTAGAAAGAGCAAAGGCTTCTGGCGTGAAAACCCTTGTATTCACAGTAGATATGCCTGTACCAGGTGCGCGATACCGAGATATGCACTCTGGCATGAGTGGCCCATTCGCAGCGTCAAAACGAATATTACAAGCTATGACACATCCTCGCTGGGCTGTGGATGTGGGTTTGATGGGTAAACCTCACGATCTTGGAAATATATCTGCATATCGCAACGAAAAAACGTCTTTAGTCGATTATATTGGTTGGCTTGGTAACAACTTTGACCCATCGATTAGCTGGAAAGATCTTGAATGGATAAGAGATTTTTGGGATGGTCCAATGATAATTAAGGGTATTTTAGATGAAGAAGACGCTAAAGATGCAGTTCGCTTCGGCGCAGATGGGATTGTTGTATCCAATCATGGTGGTCGACAACTTGATGGCGTTTTGTCGTCGGCTAGAGCTTTACCTAAGATAGCCGACGCAGTGAAGGGTGATATAAAAATTCTCGTAGACTCAGGTATCCGAAACGGGCTTGATGTAGTCAGAATGTTGGCTTTAGGTGCCGATTCCGCGATGTTAGGGCGATCCTATATTTATGCATTAGCAACGAATGGCCAAAAAGGCGTTGAGCATTTACTAGACCTTTATGAAAAAGAGATGAGAGTAGCGATGACGTTGACTGGTGCAAAATCAATTAATGAATTAGGTCCACATTCTTTGGTTGCATATTAATAGTTGTTCTGAACTACAGGAAAACCTATTTATTAGGAGTCCTAGCAGTTATGTGGAAACAAAACGCTTTAATTACACCATATTTTTATTAAATATGGTGTATTAGACCAAGCATAGATAAGACATATTATTTTTTGTAACTGAAGCTTATTAATGAATCGCCCCGTGTTTGCCAGAGACTCAATAACTTGAGAAACTGGAACTATGAAAAAATCAAATCGCTATACATCAGAATTTCGTGAACGTGCAATTAGGCTTGTTACCACACAACAGCATGAATACCCTTCTCTTTGGGCTGCGCTAGTATCGATTTCAGATAAACTGGGATGTACCCCAGAAACACTTAGAGCATGGGTCAAGAAATCTCAAGCTCAACCGTCTAAACCCTCTTCTAATACGCAATCAACTGAAGAACGCCTTGCCGTCTTAGAGCGCGAGAATAAAGAGCTCAAGCGAACGAATGATATCCTGAGGCAAGCTGCCGCTTTTTTCGCCCAAGCGGAGCTCGACCGCAAACAGAAGTAATAGTGGATTTTATTGATGCTTGCAGAGAGCATTACGGTGTCGAGTCAATTTGCAAGGAATTGCCGATTGCACCATCAACGTATTATTCTCATAAACAGATACAAAGAGAGCCTGAGCGACTGTCTAACCGCAAAAAGCGTGATGCTGAGCTGATAATACTCATTCGCGAAGTGTGGGAGGATAATATGTCAGTTTATGGTGCAAGAAAAATATGGAAGCAGCTACAGCTTGACGACCATCAAGTCGCCCGCTGTACAGTCGAACGATTGATGCGAGTTATGGGAATTCAAGGTGTTCGTCGGGGTAAAGCACATAAGACAACGATACCTGACGAGCAACAAGATAAGCCACTTGATTTAGTTAATCGTCAATTTACTGCTGAGCAGCCAAATCAACTTTGGGTAGCTGACATCACCTATGTTGCCACATGGAGTGGGTTTGTTTATGTCGCTTTCGTGATAGATGTTTTTTCACGATACATTGTAGGTTGGCGTGTATCAACGACAATGCACACAGAGCTTATTCTTGATGCGTTAGAGCAAGCTATTTGGCATCGTGGCAACCCCGAAGGGTTAATTCACCACAGCGACAGAGGCAGCCAATATTTGTCTATACGATACACTGAGCGACTTGCTGAAGCTGGAATTCAAGCGTCTGTAGGCAGTGTGGGTGACTCTTATGACAATGCATTGGCTGAAACAATAAATGGATTATTTAAAACAGAGATTATTCGCAGAAATGGCCCGTGGAAGAATGTTGATGCTGTTGAATACGCAACGTTAGAGTGGGTCAATTGGTTTAATAATCAACGCTTATTATCTTCAATTGGGTATATTTCACCAGCTCAATATGAAACAGACTACTATGATAATTTAAACGAGTCAGGTAAAGTGGCCTGACTTAAACAAACTGGTCTCCGATGAACTCGGGGCGATTCATAAATCAATAAATGTTCACCTATGTGAAAACCCTACAATGAATACATTATTCGCTATATCAAATTGCTTTTTACAATATATGCTTTCTTAAAGTCTTTTATTGGAAAGCGAAAAACTCCAGCTAATACATTTTTATATCTATATTTTACTGTAAACACCACTTTTCACATCGACCCCATTTTGGGGATTATTTTTCTTGTTAAATATTTGTTAGTTTAGTAACATTCAAAAACAGTCCAGTATAGTCAATACCATTAACTATTAATCATATTTAGTCAGATAATATAAGGTATAGAATGAAAAAAATAAAACTATTGGGGTTCCTTAGTATTGCTCTATCGCTGTCAGCGACATCAGGTTTAGCCCAAGCAGTGCAAAATAGTTGCACCAAAAAGCCATTTAATCCTGCCAGCGGAAATTATTCACAACTTGTTGAGGCGCTGCAAAGAGCTACTAATACCGGTGTTCCAGTTACAATCACTGGTGATTTTACTATATCTAAGCCTATTACTATCGTTGTTAGAAAAGATTTAACGGTAAATGCATCAGGAGCTAGCTTCACTTCGGCAGCAGGGCTTGATGGCGACATGTTTAGTATTGATGCGGTGAAAAGCGCTTCTGATCAATGCCGTTATTCTAATAAGCGAAACGCAAACGTGAGTTGGGAGGGGGGTTATTTTGAATTTTCAAAATCTGATAACTCAGCCGTTGTGCCAATTCAAAGCCTTGTACCACCTTCTAAACAGGGAGTTCAGAAAACAGGTGATGCATTATCTATAAGAGGTGCGTGGACAAATGGACCCCAGCGAATAAATAACGCACTTGTTGATGATGTGCTAATGCGAGGAACGTTAGGTACTGGAAAGGTTTTTTCGGATGCTGGCGGTGATAGTGGTGTATTTATGAGTTCAGTAAAGCGTGGTGAAGTAAGAAATAGTGAGTTTTACGGTATTCGCGATGCGGGTATTTATGTGTCTGCTAATGGCCAAAATGCGAATATGCGAAGTGAGTACCACTTAATAAATAATGTTATTAAGCGTGCATATGACGGTATATCCTCTAAGCGTGGTGCTGATGGTATAGTGATGCGCGGTAACGAGATTGTAGACACTGCAGTTGGGCTTAGCATTAAGCAAAACTTGCCAGGGCGTGTAGCGTCAAATATCACAATTGAAAATAACGAAATCAATCGCTCTGTAAGAGGGATATTATTAGAAAATACGCGTAACTCCAAAGTAAACAATAACGCCATTGTAAACTTAGGTGGAAAGGTTGCCGGTTCCGAGAGTGCGCTAGGCGGTGGCGGTAAATATAGAGGAGTAACTTTTGAGAACCTTGGTGGTACTTCAAACCAGGTGAAAAATAATAATTTCAGTGCTGATGGCTCAACTTCGCAGAGACGTAATAAAACAGTGATTGCATTGTCTAAGCAAGGTAATGCACCTATTAGTATCACCGGAAATACTTATAATAGTTATATTGATATTCGTTCTGTAAACGAATAATGGTGACTTGTTGGTGTTAATAATGACATTACGTAAAGTTACACTTTTGATCGGTGTAACTTTATTTGCATTACTCTTCGTGCAGCAAATACTGCAATCAGAAAATGATACACTAGATGATTTGAAGAGACTGAGTGTTGATGACTTAGAAAATACCTTTCCAAAAAAGGAGGTCTTGGTAGAAAAAGACGTAATTATTTCGCCGCCTTTTTTACATAAACAAAATTTCAGTAGTGTTAGTTTTACTAGAGATATAAATAGTTGGATAGAAAGGTTAGGTAAACCCATGTCAAATGACGATATTATTTCATCGTCAGAAGTGATGCTAAACAAAGTCGCTCAACTAGCAGAATCTCAACCTGATATCTATTATCAGTTACTTAATACATTAGTTGATTTGCCGCATGGTGAGCATCGTATTTATTTGCAAAGAATTTTAGCGCAAGGTACTACAGAACAAATTAAAGCAGTAATTGACGAATTGCTATACCACCATATTGACGAAAATCGCACTTTTGCGATTCAATTATTATTTTCATTAGATGATAAAGCTGCGCAGGCGCAACTGTTAAATACAGTATTTAATTTATATTTAAGTGAAATTGAACAACTCCAATTATTAAGATTTTTAGCCGATGCTGAACACGCTAAATTAGCAAACTTACACCAAGCCTCAATTGAAACCCTTTACCAGTATTCGCAAAGTCTCAATATAAAAAATACAGCATTAGAGGTGCTGCTGAACAATACTAGTTATACTGATTTATCGGTGTATGAATTATTAGTTAAGTCGGATCCTGTAAGTGAAAGCCATATGCTACGTATTATCAGAAGCTTAGCCATATCGGAACAATCTAAGTTAGGCGATATAGATACATTATTAAATCAGTTATATTATATGAAAAGTGATTCGTCACAGAGTATTGAAAATAAGGCGGTTATTGCCGATATTCTGACCTTACTGAATGCTTAATAAACTTACTAGCACAATATTTAGGCTTACTATTGTGCTAGTGAATATAATTTTCCCCCCCTGGTTTCATGATAAGGTTTTAATTGTATTAAATTATTAATCTATCTTAATAATGCGTACAGGGCCTAATAATCCGGAGCTCTGAAGTATTCTATTTTTCTCTTTTGTAAAAAAATTATAACCTGTGAAAGTCACACGCTCACTCTTTGGTGGTGGCTCATTTGCATTGAGCCAAGGTACAGTTGTACCTGTCATTTTATAGCCACTGGTATCTGGAAGTGCCTCGTCACCAATTAATCGGTTCACCCATGTATTAGTTATTTTTACTTCGAGTTCATTGCGACCAACCTTGATTGTTTTACTGATGTTTAAAGCGAATGGTGGTTTCCACAATGTTCCTAACTTTTTACCATTAAGAGAGACTTCTGCTATTTGCTGTACTTCACCTAAATCAAGATAAATCGCTTTATCAGAACTGATTTGCTCCTTAGTGATAGAAAATGTTTTGGAATAATTCGCGGTGCCAGAATAGTGTCTTATTCCTTCATTTGGGTGGGTACTCCAATCCTGTAATTTATCAAATGTTACTGATCCGGGACCTGCCAAATTTTGGTCAAACTCAATATTCCACGAGTTGTTTAGCTCTTCTATTCTCCTTTTTTCCTTGTCTTTTAGGTACATATCTGTAACAAGTTGAGAGTGTGCACCGTTATATTGTGGCGTGTTTTTATCACGACGAATCAAAATAAATCGGCTCGCATAAGGCTCAAGCACTAAGTCAAATATGATTCGATTACCGTCTCTGCGGTAATTTTGGATTTGTTCAATAGTGCCATCCGTATTGTTCCAAATCTCCGGTGAGCCGTCGCCATCACGTATTTCGATGTTGATTTGTTGAAACTCTGGCTTTTCACTGTGAAAAAAGTATAAGTCATTACCGTCAATGCGGCGTTTTGCAAAAACTTTTACGGACTCGTCGTTTATTAAAAGATCAGGTTGTAATTTAAGTTCCTTAATTGTCTCAGCAAGACTTAAGTTGCTTACAAGGCCTTTTTTATAAGCCTTAATGGTGCTTGCAGTATTTGGCCAAAGCTCATCAGTAATTTGCTGAAATTTGTCTCTATTTGGCCACTCGCTGAACCCGATCACATCTTTCGGTTTGTTACCAATAACGGTTGCACCAGCAGCTACTAACGACTGTATCCGTTTTAACGTTTTTAAGTGGAGATAATCAGTTTTGGTTAAGTATAATGCTTTATATCGAGTACCTTCAGGTAAGACAAGCCAGCCATCTTTTACACTTATACGGTTAAGCAATACATCGGTATTAGTGAAGTCGTGACCAAAACCTGCTGGTATTTCAACATCACTATTTCCTCGTACTGGTGCAACATCGCCTACATGTACTAAAAAATCAGCGTCCGGCACACCTTGTTGTAATAGGTACGATCCGCGGGCTAAATATTTAAACCAATGCGTCCCCCCGTTATTCCACCATGTTTGAGTGCGATCAATATGAGACCCAATTGAGTCCATTGTCATACCCGGCTTAATATGATTGTTGGGCTGATGTGCAAAGCGGTGGAACATGGTCTCGTTAATGCCTCGAGCCCACATATGATCACCATGATGTTTGTAATAGAATGGGTGGCCTTTCCAGTTAACGGTTGTAGAGGTAAATGACTCCGCGGAGATGATTTTTTTACCGTAGATATGACCTGATGAAATAGCAGCACTGGTTCGCCCATGATAAACCTTGTCTGTACCTGGGAATGATTTCACCCAAAACTCGCCCATTAAACGGTCTGCTTTACCGCCTGAGGCTAATTCATCAAAAGGGCCCCAGCCATAAGGTTCAATGTATGACTCTAAGCCATATTGGTGTGATAAACGAGTAAACTCACCAAAGTAGTTTTCAACCATTAAATCTGATTGATGCTGGCGTAGCTCTTGTAAAATAGCTCCTGTATGTTCTGCTGATTCAATTACGCGGCCAGTTAGTAAAGGTAACCACTTAATTAAGTCGTAACCGAACTTTTCTTGGAAGGTTTTTTCTATCCCTGTGGTCCAGTTTTGTCCACCCACTTCATAGCTATCAATTTCAGTTGTTTTTAGTGAGTTAATGCCTTTTGCTTGCACTTTTTTTACTAATTTTCCTACAAAAGCATCAAAGTGGAACCGTAAGGCTTTTGCATCAAACTTATCAACCTCTAACCCTTCACCTTCAACTGTCGCGGGTACATTATAAGCGCCGGTACTGGTGTAACCAAAACGCAAGACGCGCCATTTACCTTTAGGGAGTTTGATGCCTTTTTTGGGTAACTCGCCACGATTCAACACTAAAACATCTTTTGCTTTAGTAATCGCAGATTGATTAATTTTAGGTGCTAAACTTACTCGGCCTCGTTCCATCGAATTCATCGAAAACCAATCATCAATTCGCGGCACTGACCATAAGTCAAAGCGTTTTAGTGTTATAGGTTTGTCAAACACCAAACGAAAGAATTTGGCTTTATAGCCATCCGTTTCTTCACTAATAAGCTGCGGGCTAAAAGCCCATAGTCTTGCTCCGGGTCGAGGCCGCCTTAGCTTTTTAACGACGGTAGTGAAGTTAATACCATCAGCTGATATTTGTAATGCTGCATCACCATGACGGTTAGGGGTTTCAATATGTAAACTACGCAATGTGGTTGGCTTATCAACTTCTACTTGTACCCAGTAGTTATTGGCTTTATTTTCTTTGAAAGTTAATGTGCTATCCCAGTCATTGTCGGTGAGCAGGTCAGCATTTAATGTAGGATCTGAAACAGTCACTTTCGCATTAGCAAACGCGTTACTTTGGTTATATTTATTTGCAGGTAACGCAATAACTGCAACATCACGATAAAATTGCTCATAGAATCCTGGCTGAGGGGGTAAAAATAGTTGATTATCTTGGCTTATTTTTACAGCTTTCTCTGACCAAGTGATCCTTTTCATCGATATTTCAGGTGTAACCCAAGGACCACCACTTGAAGTCCAACCATCGGCGTTATGAATGCCAAACTCAATGTTATTTTTATCGGCCTGTGCGGCTGCATGGACAAGATGGTCATAAAATTCTTCAGTGCCAAATCGAATTGGACCATCTGATGAATAGGGCCTATTACGGCGATGTACATGAAAAAATATAGCCCCTCCAATGCCCGCTTCTTTCATGGTTTTAAAGTCTTGAGTAAACCCCGGTTTACTCAAGTTACCGTTCATTGCATGCATCCACGTTTTAGGTAAATAATTTTGTTGGGGATCATTAAACGAGTCAGGGGATAATTGTTCTGCTAAGGCATTTAGAGAAAATACAGCTATAGCTAATGGCAGAATAGTATGAGTCTTGAATTTCATATTGTTCTCTTTAAAAATTTACGGTACTAATTTAGCGTTTGGCTTAACCCACTTTAGAACGCTCTATTAGTTAGCTTTAGGTGCAACGTCCTGATAGCTAATATCTTCCCCTTCGGCTTGACGAACTTCGTCCAGATACATAATCATGTCTTGGTTACGGTTGACGTATTTACCCCAAAGATACCAACCAAATGAAGGGTAAACTCCCATGTCATCGTTATAGCCAATTTTAATATGTGTACGGTTAACCATTTGCTTACCATCCACCCAAATAGAAATTGCACCGTTATTTTCAAAGGGGTCTGTTTTTACCTTGATAACAAAATCGACCCAGCGGTCTTGGTATTCGGCTAGCTTAGCTGGAACATCAAAGGTTTCATTATCTTCACCATGACTACTTGTACTGGTCTTTTTACTGTCCCATGAATAGCCAATATTAAAGCCATTCTCCACTAAGTTTATTGAAAGTGGTGGGATACGATTTGGTTCTTTATTTTTGTCTCTAGCTCCATGAATTTGAAAAAATAGAGCACCTTGGCCATCCTCTAGTTGTGTTTGTTCGCTAGGAAAATAAGCGCTAAAGCCGTACCAAACAGTCGCTAATGTCGTGCTGGCTTTATGCCCATGAACCATCGCTTTACGGCCTGTATTATCGAGCACTTGAGGGTCACCATTGTATTTTTGAGGTTCATCATGCTGCCAATGTAACTTTGCTGAAAAACTGCCGAAACGTGCAATTGAACTTTCTACCGAAAAGGAATGCGGTCCTTGAAATTGAGTGAACAAAAAATTTTTCGGTAGTGCTCGATTGAGTCCCGGCTGGTGTGTACTTATACTAAGGCTGGTATTTTCCGCATTCCATCCTCTTTGTTCAAATGATTCATAGATCACCGAATCAAGACGCTTAACCTCAGAATTACTATTAGTTTTATTGTTGACAGGGTAACTCGGTGTACTGAGTGATTCCTGAGTATCTGCAGTGTAATCATTGCTATTACAACCTGATAAAAGCACTGCCAATGCTGCGAGCTGAAAGTATTTATTTCGCATTAATCAAATTCCTACTTAGTCTTATTTTTAGGGCTCTATTACCACTGGATCTGATATTTTTGCACCGCGAAAGAGGGCAGTGTGTTGTCTATTTCTACTAATGAGGTAGAAGCACCCTTACTTTCCTTGGTCACAGATGTGCGCCATTCACTCCAGTTGAGCGTGTTGATTTTTCCATATTTGGGTAGGCTTTCTTTATAGACTTTAAGTCCGGCTTCGTTTAATGCGTTAGTCGCTGATGCAGTTGGGTGAGCATCGTCTTTGCGCCAGCCTCCTTGGCTTTGCGGTATCATGGCATTAGGGTGATCTGCAAAAAATAATTGATCAATATTGCTTGCGTTATCAATTTGCGCAACTCTGTATTTAAACTTGGTACCAACTGGCTTACCGACATTTAATGAAAGTGAGATTGGCTCGGGTGCTTGATATTCCATGTTTTCTTTATTAAAGCTAAACATAAGAATATCAATGTTTTGGTTGTTTGAGTTTTGAGAAAATATACCATCAATATAATTTCCACTGATTGATTGAGTAACACCTCGTATATTACGGTAAAAAGTATTGCCAACCATATCGATGAGTGCAAGTTGCGTCATTGCTTCCGGACTATAGGAGCCATCTCTTGCATTACCCCATTGGTAAACATCTTTTATGTTTTTCTCGAGCATCATTTTTGACAACATGGCAAAAAAAGCAGAGTTGTGCGACGTTGCCACACTGACGAAACCAGCACGTTTCATTTTTACGATAAATTTATACTCATGAATCTCAAAACGGGCATCATCGTTATAATCAGGGTGCTCGAGAATTGGTGCTATTTGCGTTTGATATACTTCATGCATATCCATTTCATGGGGGTGAGTAATATGGGGGTAATAGGAAATGGCTAAAAAGTCATAGGGTACGTTATTTTGTTTTGCCCAGCTGACAAAGCTTGGAGCATAAGCATCCTCAGTGTTGCCTGTATAGTCAATATACTTACTTTTATGGGTCGCTTCTCTAAAGTGAGTACCAACTATGGCATTAGGTAGCACAGACTTTATTGCTAAAACGGTGTTCTGATAATGTTTAAAAAACTCTTCTTGAGTGGCGGCCCAATGCTGTGGCCGAGTATCTATTTCTGAGCCAATTCTGAATCGCCAATTATTTACTTTTTCTTCGCCATAGGTTGAAACTAAGTGCTTTATGAACGCTGAAATATAGTTATGCCAGGCTTTTGCGTCTTTTGGCGGTAAACCGTTACCATAAACGCCGACTCGGTCTTTGGCTAAATAATGTATGCCATCAGGCTCGTTGACAAAGTTATAACCACGCTGGAATGCCCAAGGAGGGTTATCTAACACTATTTGAAATATATCCCAATCACTTTCAAGCCAACTATCAATGCGATCAGTCGCGGCTTTAAAATTGTAGACGTATTTCTCTCCATCCCAAATATAAGTATCACCAGTAAGATCTTGGTTGTACCAACCACCTAGCATACGGACAGTATTAACTTTGGCTTTTCGACCAAAGGTAGCTGGTTTAGATTTAGGGTTACCGCGCTCGGTCCTTACTGCGATATCATAAAAATCATAAATCTCACCTAGCTTTGCTTCATCGGAGGTGAAGTCAGCAGTGAAAGTATGTGTCATTTCATTTTGCTGTTCGATCATATTATCTTTATGAAATTCCGTTGTAGCAGACGATTGGCAGCCAGAAATACAAATACAGAGTGTAATTAATGTGTGCTGAAGTAGTTTCATTGTTTTTTCTTAATTGTTTTTTATGTGACGTTTTTCATAAAACGATGGAGCGTCTTGTGGAAATTTTTCATGTAGAAGGGTTTTTAACCCTTGTTCAAGCGTTTGATATTGCCTCTGGCCAGACACATTAGCGGTTGCGACAACGCTGGCTGTGTGATTGTAGAGCTCAGTACTCTTAATCCGTTGCGTTTTAGCATCTCGCCATTCTGTATAGCGCCAAAGGCCGTCCGTCACTGTCACTCCCATGATTTTTCCACGATTAAATAAGCTATAAGCAGCTTTCTTAAATGGCATGTCAGGGTTATCTGCTAAGGCTAATAAGCTTTTACCATCTATGTTAGGGGTGGGGAGTCCGGCTGCTTGAGCTAGAGAAGGGAAAATATCAACGTTTTCGACAAGTGCGCTTGATGTTACACCTGCTTGTCGGTTTTCATGTGATAACTCACGGCTGATAATAAGGGGAACCTTTGTATCTAATTCCATATTGGTGTGTTTATTCCACGCACCATACTCACCTAATTTATATCCGTGATCGCTCATAAACACGACCATTGTATTGTCACGTAATCCCATTTCATCTACTGCTTTCATGACTCGGCCAACTTGTGCATCCATGTAACTTACTGATGCGTAGTAAGCATGAATAAGCGTTTTAGTGAGCTCATCATCAACATCACCTTTTTTCGGAATGCCGCCATACATGCGAAGCTCCCCCCACTTGGTGAGAGCTAGCCTATACATATTCTCTGGTTTATCTCTACTTGGAACTGTGAACTGCTCTCGATCATAGAAACCCCAATATTTTTTTGGGGCATTAAAGGGGAGGTGTGGCTTACTAAAGCCTACAAACATTAAAAATTTATCATCTTTAAGTTGTTTTAGAGTATTGATTGCATCCGTTGCTACTTTGCCATCTTTATAAAAGTTGTCATCTACGTCGCCAGCTTCATATGCGAATCTAGCTTTTGAGTTTTCAGCGATAGCGTAAAAGTTATCCAGCTTTTTAATATGTGTTGACCAGTTTTCTTGGTCGTCCGTTACACTGTGATAAACCTTGCCTATGCTGACAGTTTTATAGCCGTTTCCTTTAAAGAGTTGTGGCATAGAAACAATATCCGGTTGATTTGGGCGCAGGCGGCCATCCCTGCGAATTGTATAAAGCCCGGTCGTCTCAGGACGTAATCCAGTCATAATACTGACACGAGACGGCCCACAAATCGCTTGTTGTGCATAAGCATTGGTAAATTTTACGCCTTCATTCGCCAGTTTATCTATATTAGGACTTTTTACATCTTTGTGACCATAAACGCCAAGATCATTACGTAAATCATCAACCAAAAAAACGAGTATATTGACGGGGTCTTTAGCCTTTTTGCCATGCATTTCATGTTTTGTTTGGCTTGTACTGCATGCTGTAAGCGCTAGCATTAGTAATGCAGCTATATAATTAAATTTTGCCATTAATCAGGTACTCCCCAGGTGTTAATCTTTTCTTAGGGGTAACAGCTTTGCCTTGCTTTAAAATTGTTACGTTATTTAAATGAGCCAAATCTAGTATAGCTGTGGAGTTCTTTGGTACTGTGAGAGAAATAGATGCTTCATTCCCCTCTAATGTCCAATTGAGTTCAATGGCACCATTTGTTGTTGGTATGGTTCCGCTAACCTGATTTAGATAATGAGAAAATTGTGGTGAAACGTTAAATTCTCTAAATCCTGCTTCTATAGGCTTAACACCCAATATTCCTTCATAGAACCACCTTGATATAGTGCCATAAGCGTAGTGGTTAAGAGAGTTCATTCCTTGTGGGTTAAAGCCATTTTCTAATGAATAGGAGTTCCAGCGTTCCCATGTTGTCGTTGCGCCATTGTTGATTGAATAAAACCATGAGGGATAACTTTCTTTAAATAATAGTTGATAGACTAAATCGCTACGGCCAGCTTTTTGCAAAGCTGATGCTAGTAGCGGTGTTCCCAAGAAACCGGTGCGAAGGTGATTGTCAGCTTTATCGATGAGCTTAATAAGTAGGTGCTGTGCTTTTTTAACCTCTGCTTGCTCGAGTAGATTGAACTCCAAAGCAAGCAGATAAGCTGTCTGCGTGGCCTCACCTTTTTTTGGTTTTAGGTTTTGATCAAAGAAAGTGTTTCTAAACGCGGCTTTTATTTGTTGATGCAACTTCGTTAGTTGCTCTATATCAGCCTGCTGGTTAAGTACTTTTGCTGTTTTTAGCGTTAACTCTACAGAACGAGCATAGAATGCCGTACCAATTAAACTGAAATCTGTATCACCTCGGTTTGCTTTTTTCCCCTGCGCTTTCGGGTAAGGTTGTAACCAGTCACCAAACGTTTGCATGTTAGAAATGAGATTATCACTTTGGCTCTCGTGGTACTTTAGCCAATTTTTCATCATACTGTAGTTATCTGATAGAACTGATTTGTCGCCAGTCATCATGTACAGTTCCCAAGGAATAATAGTGGCGGCATCACCCCAGCCTGAAGAGGTCCATTTTATCCATTCAACATACGGGATATACAATGGAATTTTGCCATTATCAGTTTGTTCTTCACGCATACTTTCTAGCCAGGCCGACCAAAAACCATACGCATCAGCCATGTACATTGAAGGCGTAATAAACGCATTGGCGTCACCTGTCCATCCAAGTCTTTCATCTCGCTGGGGGCAGTCTAAGGGGACATCATAAAAGTTACTTTTAAGGCCCCAGTTAATATTTTCGAAAAGCTTATTTAACTTAGTATGAGAGGAATGAAAGTTATCATACAGCTTGATATCTGAATGCTGTACGAGCGCTTTTACCCAGTCCTTAGAGGGGGTTTTTGAGGTATCAAACCCAGATAATTTTATGTACCTATACCCATGAAAAGTGAACGTTGGCTTGTATGTAATTCGTTCAGATTTGGTTGGGGTGAAGTAGTTAGTTGATAATGCACTGCGATAGTTATCAGTATAAAATTCGCCCATATGTAGTGCTTCAGCAAATTCAACTTTTATTTTTTGATTGGCCAATGCCGGTATTTTTATTTCAGGTACACCGACCATGTTTTGTCCAAAATCAAATACCACACTATCTTTTGAAATATTCATAATTTTGATAGGTGAAAGTTCATCGATGATTCGTATAGGCTCGTGCCTTTTTGGGCTGAGCTTAATAGTTGGATCTATTTTTTGTGTGTACACGCTTTGCCATTTAGCACTATCAAATTCATTTTTATTCCAATTGGGCTGCTCTAAAGCTTGTGCATAATGTTCACCATCGTAATTACTAGCAAAACGAATAGGACCATTTTGAGTTACTTTCCAAGATTCATCTGTTTTGATAATTTGTTTGGAGCCATCAGTAAATTGTATTTCAAGCTGAGCAAGTAAAAGAGGGGAGTGAGTATGATCTGTCTCTTTTAAATCGGCTATCCGTGCTGAAAACCAGCCTCCTGCTAATATTGATGCAAGAGTGTTTTCCCCTAGTGTTAATTTATCAGTCAAGTCATACGTAAGGGTTTCTATTCGTTTACTATATGGTGTCCAACCCGGTGTCATTACGTCAATTTTAGAAACTTCTTTACCATTAATGTAAGGTTTAAATACACCTTTAGAAGTAATATATAAACGCGCTTTGTTTATATTTTTGTTGATATTGAATGACTTTCTAAAATATTGGGGGGTAGCGATAGTACTCTTTGATGGTTTTTTGGATTGCTTGGTTTCTGGATGACCGATCCAATGAGCCTGCCAATCTTTATTAGTCAATAGCCCAAGCTCTATACTTTGCGGTTCACTCCATTCGGAGGGTCTGCCTTTTTCATCCCAAACTTTAACACGCCAAAATACGTTTTGTCTTGAAGAGAGAGGCTGCCCTTGGTATTGAATCCAACTAGTCTTAGGTGAGTTTACCTTTTTACTATCCCATAAATCTGGCTGCTCAGAAAGTAAGTCTAAAGTTGTGCTTACCTGGATTTGATAAGATGACTGGAAATTCGAGTGAGTTTTTTTTGCTATTTCCCATGAAAAACGAGGTTTACTTTCATAATAACCAATGGGTGATTCAAAACCTTCACCTACTTTTAACTCTATGGGAGCAGCAATTGATTCAAAGGCTTTTTGTGTAGAACTGGGCGTTTCTCTTTCACTACTGCACGCTACGTTTAAACACATAATTGATATGATAATCAACGGCTTAAAAAATACCTTAAATAAACAGTGTTGTCTTGATTTATTCATTTTTTGTGTGTGTATGTTAATAAAATATTTCTTTACAGTAACATTAAAACTGTCATTTTCAAGCTAAATGAGTCATTATGGTGATTGGTTTTGATTTTTTAATCCGAGTAGTGATGCAAATTTTTGGATGGATAAAATGAAAATGTATTTAAACACACTGTTTTTAATAACTTTAATTACCATAGGCTTTAACTCTCATGGAGCTGACCGAGAGGATGTTGAAAAAACAACTAATAAACGTCCCAATATTCTTTTTATTCTTGCTGATGATCATCGCTGGGATTTGCTAGGCAAAAATCACCCTATTATAAAAACACCTAATTTAGATGCGTTAGCAAACCAGGGGGTGAGCTTTTCTAATTCATTTGTTACTACTCCTATTTGTGCATCAAGCCGTATTAGTATATTGACCGGGCTAACAGAACGAACTCACGACTTTACTTTTAGTCGACCAGCAACCGGTACTATTGAATCTGACAATATTTATCCAAAAAAGCTAAAAGATAGTGGGTATACCTCTGGATTTGTTGGCAAATATGAAATAAAGCTATCAGGTGAAGACTTTGAAAGGTTTGATTATTTCGAGCCATTACTACATGCTAAAACAAACACTTATAGAGGGAGCGAAATTCCTCAAACCCATTATATCGCTCAAAGAGCAAAAGACTTTATTGAAAGGGCCCAAGACTCATCAAAACCTTGGGTACTCAATGTTAACTTCTGGAATCCACATGCACTCGATAGTGATAAGACAGACCAATATCACTACCCTGCAAAATTTGAAAATTTATATACCGATATAACGATCCCACCGGCAAAGTTATCTGATGATGCAACATTTGCAGCGTTACCAGATTTTTTAAAGAAGTCTATAGGTAGGGTGCGTTGGGAGTACAGGTATGCCAATGACGCAATGTACCAAAAAATGATTAAACGTCATTATCGAGCAATCAGCGCGGTTGATGAAGGTGTAGGTCAAATTATCAGTCAACTTGAAAAGCTGGGGATGTTGCAAGATACGATTGTAATTTACACCGGCGATAACGGATACAGCTTAAATGAACGTCAATTAGCTGGTAAGTGGTTTGGTTGGGAAGAAGACCTTCGAGTGCCTCTGATTATTCATGACCCGCGAAATAGCGAACACAAAGGAGTAAGTATTGATGAAACTGTACTTAATATCGATATAGCCCCTACTATTTTAGATTATGCAAATGTAGCAATACCGAAAACGTATCAAGGTAATAGTTTAGTTGGTTTAGTTGAAGGTGAAAAGATACCTTCATGGAGAGAAGAGTTCTTCTTTGAGCATATGTATCAGCCGAAAAGGGTATCAATCCCCCCTATGGTTGGTGTACGAACAGACAACTGGAAGTTTGTCGATTTTTACAAAAATGATTACTCACAACTTTATAATTTAATTGAAGATCCTCAAGAGAAATTTAATCTAGCTTCACTTCCTGAGTATAAATCTAAAGTTGAGTATTTTCGTAAGCGCACAGATGAATATATTAAAATGTATGAAGATCAAAGAACCATAGAGGTTAAAGAAAGAGCTTATTTTTTAAATAGTAGGCAATAAATATAGCCCATCAGAGACTTCTTTTACTAAGAAGCCTCTGATTTTTTGTACAAGTAAGTGCTCTTAACTAAAAATATGCTTTAGGGAAAGGTAGGCTTGTTTTATATCATCGATAAGTAATGTAATCTTCTCTGGTTTGTGGCGTGTATAAGGGTACACGGCAAAAACACCTAAAGAGCGGGTTTTATAGTTTTTCAACACTTGTACAAGTTGATCACTTTGTAATTCTTCATAAACACTGCATTTGGGCACATAAATTAGTCCTATGTTGTTCAGTGCCGCTTTTTTTAAAGTGAGTGCATTGTTAGAAGACATACTGCCATTTACAACAATTGATTTTTGACTTCCATTTTGGCTGAAACGCCACTCATTGCTGCCATTTGCTTGCAGGTCGTAGCATAAGCAGTTGTGCTTTTCGAGGTTGCTCACTTCATCGAGTGGTTCTGCATTCGCTAAATACTCTGGTGATGCACAAACAACCCAATTTGAATCCAATAACGGTACTGCTATTAATGATGAGTCTGTTAAAACTGCAGTTCTTATTGCTAAATCAACGCCTTCATCAACTAGGTCAACAAGTTTATTCTCCAAGCGCAATTCTATACTGACTTTAGGGTACTTTTTACAAAAATTTGCAACTAAATCGGCCAGCAAAAGCTCTCCTGATATAGTAGGTACTGACATCACAATATGCCCAGAGACCTCTTGGGAAAGCTCGTTGACTGCACTAAATGCATCATTTGCTTGCTGATTAATCCCTTTTGCATGTTCATAAAGTAGTTTACCTGCATCTGTTAAGCTCAGCTTCCTTGTTGTTCTGTAGAGTAACTGAGTATTTAGCTTACTTTCCAAAGCAGATACTTTTTTGCTAACAGCTGTTTTTGATAGCCCCATTTTTGATGCGGCTTGGCTAAATGAGTTTTCCTCAACAACTATAGCAAAAATAGCTAATTCTGAAGCCCCTACCATAAACCCTCTTTATTATGACCTTATTGGAAACAGTTTATAACTTTATCGTGAATATACACATAAAAGGATGGGTAGTATATTGTCTTCTTTAATTATCAACAGTTAGTTACATAGAATAGGAAGTTATTTTTGATTTTTATTGTGAGTAACTGGGTAATATTTAAGATATTGAATATTGGGCGACTTAAGCTGTTTATGCCAAATGAGCTTCGGTTTATGGTGAGTGAGCTAAAGCGATTTATTACCATCTTGCTATGAAAAGTATTTAAAATTGACAACTAAAATTTTTTATAGCTGCTTTAAGTTGAGTAAAATACAAAGGGTGAAAAATTGGAAAGGTTAATACCAGTTCTAAAAAAAGACAACGTTAACATTGAACTAATCATGTTAATTAGAACAATTCTTGCAGCTTCTAAAGAAATCTCCTTTAGAGTGAGTCAAGGTGCGCTTGCTGGTGTACTTGGCTCAACCTTAGATGAGAATATTCAGGGGGAAGTCCAAAAAAAATTGGACGTTATCGCAAACCAGCTACTCAAAGATATGCTGCTAAATGATGACTCTGTTCGCGCCATAGCCTCAGAAGAAGAAGACTTTGTCCTTGCTGCTACACCAAAGGCACCTTATATCGTTGCATTCGACCCTTTAGACGGCTCGTCTAATGTTGATATTAATGGGCAAATAGGCACTATTTTTACAATATACAAAGCAAAAGATGATGTACCTGATGATAGCGAGCTACAATTTGCTCAAAAAGGTGAAGAGCAGGTGTGTGCCGGATATGTCCTCTATGGTGCTTCAACTCTACTTGTTATGACGACAGGAGGTCCAACACGTTGTTACACACTAGACTCTACTCATGGAGGCTATTTGTTAACAGAAAACAACTTCGATATTCCGGGAAAAACTAAAGAATTCGCAGTGAATATTACTAACTATCGCTACTGGCCAGAAAAGGTTCAATGTTATTTTGATGAGGTCTTATATCAAAGTGATGCATTTACAGGTTCTTCCATGAGATGGAATGCGGCTATGGTAGGTGATGTTCACCGCATTATTAGTCGTGGTGGATTATTCTTGTATCCACAAGATACTAGAAACGGGAATAGTAATGGCAAAATCAGGCTGCTATATGAAGCTAACCCCCTTGCTTTACTTGTAGAAAAAAGTGGGGGCTTAGCAACAAGCTTAGGTCAGTCAATTTTAACTATTGAGCCGACTTCCCTTCATCAGCGTGTGCCCGTAGCTATAGGCTCTAAAGAGCAGGTTGAATATTATAATAAGTCTACTATTTAACGTTAAATACAAAAATTTCTCGTCAAGCTAGCTATAAGCCTTAGTTGTATGCTTGTTGATTGTAGGTGCCTTTTAGGGTTATTTAAGTTAAACGGAAATCGTTGATATGCCAAATGATTGGAATTTGTTTTGTTTATGAAGATGAAGAGGCTGAAAATAATGCCGATTTATATATTGTATTTAAACTGGAGTATATAGAGTTTGCGTACTCACATATTTGATATTGACGGTACTTTAACTAAAAGTGGCAATGATTTATGGTTCTTAGTTATGCAAGAGCTATGTGAACCAACGGCTTTCAAAGCGATGGTTTTAGCGTGGGAAGCAAAAAGTAAAACGTATGCAAACTCGCATACTCTACTTGTGGGTGCACTTGGTTTACTCCGGGATGTCGAAAATGCACAAGAGAAGATTTTTAATACAGCTAAAAGGCTAACACTGGACTTAATAGATAAGGATTTTGTACCAAAACAAGCCATTATTGCACTCAGGCAAAGTATACACATCTGCGATTTGATTGTGTTAAGCACAGCTAACTATATTGAGGCAGCAAGGGGTTTTACAGCAGCTTTAGTGGAGCGAAACCTAATTAGTCAGTTTGAATATAGTAGGCTTATTATATTAGCAACTAATACTAATTGGGAAAAATTTTCCGTAGAGTGTTTTAATATGGGTGATGTGAAAATACATACTTTTTACAGATATTTACAACAAAAAAACTATCCTCTCAAGGTACCTGACAAAGTGTTTATCGATGACCCTCAGTTTAATGATGCGTCATTAGCGAATGAATCTTTAGAAGTCGTAGTAGTAGATAACCCTAAGAACAGAGATTACATAAGAAATACAGGATTTGAGCGAGTATACTGGTAATAAGTATGGAGGAAGCCCCCAGACAAAAGGGCTTCTGTTTCGAGATTAGAGTGTAGCACAGGGTACAATAATTACCTCTATACCCTGACTTTCGAAGTCTTTGATTAGTTTCTTATCTGCATTTGAGTCAGTAATTAGAATGTCGACTTCAGACAGCGGGCAAAAAATAAAATTACTATGCTGACCCAGCTTAGTACTGTCAGCTAAAATAACCAATTTCTCAGTTTGCTTTTTTAATTTTTGTTCTGATCTAATGAGCAAGGGGTCTGACTCCATGACTCCAAACTCCCCTATCCCAGGTGTGCCCATAAACATCATAGTAGCCCGATAATTTTCGGTGGTATCACTTTCATATGAGCTGAGAATAATGCCTTGATCTCTATAAATTTCGCCACCAGGTAACGAAACTTGATTGTCACTATTTTCAGTTATGTAGTTGGCTAAAACAAAAGAGTTCGTCAGTATATTTAATTGTAAATTACATAGGTATTCACCCATCATATACGTAGAGCTACCACCGTTAATAATAATGGACTCGTCATTTTTACATAACTCTACAGCCCGCTTTGCAATTAACTTTTTAATATTTGCCTGTTTAGTTTTATCTATGTTAAAAGAAGAACTTGAGATGTTTTTTCTCTTTTTTTCTCCCGATATAGATTCAGCGCCCCCTCTAATTTTATTTATAAGCCCACGCTTAGACATTTTAGTGATATCACGTCGAATTGTCGCTTCTGAAGCATTTAGAATTTTAGTTAGGCTTCTTACACTTGCAAATTGGCGCTGCTCTAAAATATCTATGATTAGTTGCTGTCTATGCTTTTCAAGCATAGGCAGGGGCTGTTCACTAGTCGTAGTACTTGCAGAAGATCTGTTCATATTAATTCGAAATTCACCTTAAAAAAATTAGTGAAGTTACTATACCATACCTGACCATAAAAGACATATTTTGACACTATTTGATTTTTAATGCGGGGCGCCAACTTTTTTTCGTAGTGACCAGTAGGTGAGCCGGCGTTTTTATTAATAAAAACACTTAATATAAAATTCACGAGTTTGACAAAAATATTACTTTCAGTCATTATCGCTCAATATAGTCATTTACAATCACATAACCTGCAGTTAGAATCATTCAGCTAAATACTTCTTGAACAATAAGAATACTAAAGCAGTGAATTATCGATAGTGGCTTATGTAGATTTAATCTAAGGATGTAATTGTGAAAGTAGCTGTACTAGGTGAATGTATGATTGAATTGAGTCAGCAAAGTGATGACCAATATAAAATAGGCTTCGGCGGAGATACTTTAAATACTGCTATTTATTTATGTCGATGCAATGGCGAAGCCGATTACTTTTCAGTATTAGGTGATGATCCCTACAGCCAAAATATGCTGGACGCTTGGCGCAGTGAAGGTGTGGGTATTAACCATGTAAGAATTAAAAACAGTAAATTGCCTGGCCTATATATTATTAATAATGATGAAAATGGTGAGCGTTACTTTAACTATTGGAGACAAAACTCTCCTGCCCGCACAATGCTTTCTGATTACCCTGTCATATTAGATGAAATCAAATCTTATGAAATGATATTCCTAAGCGGAATAACTCTTTCCCTTTACCCTCAAGATGATTTAGTTGCGCTATTTAATTGCCTATCGCAATACCGAAAGGAAGGCGGAATAGTAATATTTGATAATAATTACCGTATAAATAATTGGATGAGTACTCATGATGCAATAGAGGTTTTTACAAAGATGATGTCGTTAACCGATATTGCATTACTGAGCTTTGATGATGAAAAAGCTTTATATGGAACCCATTCAATAGAAGATTGTATTACTCGTTGGGTGGATTCAGGCACTTCGGAAGTTGTTGTGAAGAATGGTCACCACGGTTGTCATTTTTATAAAGATAAAGCATGTACATTTTATCCATTAGAAACAGTACTAACTCCAGTTGATACAACGGCTGCGGGTGATTCATTCAATGGAGCATATATAGCTGCTAAGTTACAAGGTCTAAACAACGAAGCTTGTATTAAGGCTGGGCAGCAATGTGCTAGTACGGTCATCATGCATAAAGGTGCCATCATAAATCGCGATATATGTTTATTAGGTGGTGATTTATGAAATTTTTTAGATTTGCTTCTACTATTTTTGTTCTTTTTCTTTTATCTGCGTGTGGTAGCAAGGATGATACTCAAACTTCAATTCGCTTAGCTCATCATTTAGATACTAAGCACCCGGTTCATAAGTCGCTTGTGTATATGAATGAAGTTCTTCAAGAATTATCAGGGGGGACTATGCGCCTGATTATCTATCCGTCAGCTCAAGTAGGAACTGAGCGTGAGGTTCTTGAGCTTCTCCAAATTGGTAGTATGGGAATGACGAAAGTTTCGGCGAGTTCGCTTGAAGCTTTTGTACCACAAATGAAAGTTTTTAGCCTTCCCTATTTATTTAACGACCATGAACATTATTGGAAAACTTTAGATAGTGAACTTGGGCAAGATTTACTTGATGCTGGTACTCCCTTTTTGATAAAGGGCTTAGGATACTTTGATGCAGGTAGTCGTAGTTTTTACTCTACGAAGCGAAAAGTAGAGAAGCCTGAAGATCTTCAGGGGCTAAAAATAAGAGTTATGAATAGTAAAACAGCAGTAAGTATGGTCAACACTATGGGCGGTGCGGCAACGACTGTTAGTTGGGGTGAGTTATATACAGCACTTCAGCAAGGAATAGTCGGTGGTGCAGAGAATAACCCCCCCAGCTTTTATTTTTCTAAGCATTATGAGGTCAGTAAGTATTATTTATTAGATGAACATACTTCTATTCCTGACGTAATCGTTATTGGTACAAAAGTGTGGAACAAACTTAAACCACAAGAGCAACAATGGTTAAGCCAAGCAATGAGCGAAGCTACGGAATATCAGAAAGTTCTTTGGGCAGAGTCGACCCAGATGTCTTTACAAAAAGTAAAAGAAGCGGGTGTTGAAGTCATTACTGCAGACAAAGTACCGTTTCAAGACAGCGTAAGCCCTATTTATGAATCATTAGAGGGTACGATACTAGAACCTCTGATTAAAGATATAAAAGCTATGGGAGAGCCGCAGTGAAACAGTTTGAGCACGTCTTACACACAATTGACCATTTTTTACGGATTTTATTAGCTTTAATGATGGCGCTATTAGTCATTGATGTAACTTGGCAGGTTCTAACACGGTTTGTATTACCTCAGCCAAGCTCATTTACTGAAGAAGTAGCTCGTTTCTTACTTATTTGGATAAGTTTACTCGGAGGGGCATATGCTTACCGAGAGCAAAGCCACTTAGGCTTTGATCTGATAGTAAGGAACTTGTCGGCAGCGAAAGCTAAAGTTGTTTTTCAGCTGTGTTGTCTATTAGTGGCTATATTTGCGATCACTGTGTTGATAATTGGTGGCCTCAATTTAGTACACATCACATGGACTTTGGGTCAGCATTCGGCAGTTTTGAACTTACCAATGGCCGGTGTGTATACCGTATTACCCCTAAGTGGATTGCTATTTTTACTCTATAGCACTTATTTCTTTTTCAATGCTCCAAGTCATTCAGTTGAGCAGGAGGACATCATATGACTAGTGTCATTTTGTTTGGTGTTTTTGCTCTTTTGCTGTTAATTAATTTACCGATAGCATTGGCTATTATATTTGCCACATTAGTAACAATGTTAGCGACAATTGATACACTGCCTGCGCTTACTACAATCGCCCAAAGGCTTACAGCAGGTATAGATAGTTTCGCATTGCTCGCTATTCCTTACTTCATCTTATCTGGGTATATCATGGGGCAAGGTGGTATTGCACTTAGGTTGATTGAATTTGCAAAAGTGTTAGTTGGTCGACTTCCAGGTGGCTTAGCATTTGTAAACGTCATTTCATGTGCTCTTTTTGGTTCTATATCTGGCTCTGCCGTAGCAGCGACTTCAGCTATTGGTGGTTTTATGATCCCGGCAATGAAAAAAGAAGGGTATGACAAACCATTTAGCACAGCTGTGACGGTTACCGCTGCCACAACAGGTATGTTGATACCGCCAAGCAATATTTTGATCATTTACTCACTTGCTAGTGGTGGGGTTTCGATTGCAGCCTTGTTTATTGCAGGGTATTTACCGGGCCTTTTAGTGACATTGTTACTCATCGCTGGCGCTGCAATATATGTTAAACGTAAAAATATTCAGCCGTTGTCTAATGAGTCTATCGGACCGTTTTGGCCTTCTTTATTTGGTGCTATTCCAAGCCTATTTTTGATTGTTTTGATCATCGGAGGAATTATTGGAGGCTTCTTTACACCAACGGAAGCTGGCGCAATTGCTGTACTTTATTCATTGGTTGTGTCTTTAGTTTTTTATAAAGAGCTAAGCTACAAAGACCTTTATCCAATTTTACTTAAAGCCGTTAATACAACCGCCATTGTGATGTTATTAATCGGTGCATCATCTGCAATGTCTTGGTTAATGTCTTATGAGTTGATCCCACAAACAATTAGCCAAACACTTCTAGCATTATCAGAGAATCCATTAGTTATTTTATTAATAATTAATATTACGTTGTTATTGATAGGCACCTTTATGGATATGACTCCTGCAGTATTGATATTTACACCAATATTTCTACCTGTTGCTGAAAGTTTAGGTATTTCTCCTTTGCACTTCGGCATCATGATGATCTTAAATTTATCAATAGGGCTGTGTACACCTCCGGTAGGTAGCGTGCTATTTGTGGGCTGTAGTATTGGTAAAGTTTCAATCAGTCAAATTGTTAAACCCATATTGCCATTATATGTGGCGATGGTAGTTGCACTTGTTTTAGTCACAATCTTTCCTTCGATTAGTGAATTTTTACCTCAACTTTTAGGTTTAATCTAAGAAGGCCTTTTATTTAAACCGTTTAATAGGAATTTAGTAATGAACACATATTTACAGCAACAGTTTGGTTTAGAAAATAAAGTTGCAGTTGTTACCGGAGCTAGCCGTGGTTTAGGTCAAGCAATGGCAATTGCCTTGGGTGAAGCTGGCGCAACAGTTGTAGCCATTGGCTCAAAGGCTGAAAATGTTGAAAGTACTATCTCTTTATTAAAAGAGAAGGGTGTGAGCTGTTTGGCGCTTGGTTGTGATCAAGGTGATGGCGAGCAAATCAAGCAAGCCGTTGCAGATACAATCAGTGAGTTCGGGCGTATAGATATTTTAGTAAATAATGCCGGTACGATTAAACGTTCACCAGCGCATGAGTTTTCAGATGATGATTGGAATGAAGTGATCAATACAAATTTAAATGGTGTGTTTAAATTTTGTCGTGAAGCGGGTAAACACATGCTTAAACAAGGCTCTGGTAAAATCATCAATATCGCATCATTACTGAGCTTCTCAGGTGGAATTACAGTGCCAGCTTATGCAGCGAGTAAAGGTGGTGTAGCACAGTTAACAAAAGCATTAGCAAACGAATGGGCATCGAGCAATATTCAGGTAAATGCAATCGCACCCGGTTACTTCGAAACAGATAACACTTATAACTTGCGTCAAGATAAAGAACGTCATGAGAGTATTACGGCTCGTATTCCAAGCGGTGTTTGGGGTAAGCCAGAAGATCTAGCAGGGGCGACAGTCTTTTTATCAAGTAATGCAGCAAATTATGTAAATGGTCATGTCATGTTAGTCGATGGCGGCTGGATGGCTCGATAAGCCAATATTATTTAAATTTTTTCAAATGTATAAACAAGTTATACAAAGGGGCAATTATGGACTTTATGTTCTCAGCGGATATTAGAAGCTACAAGACAATGCGTAACGATGAGCTACGCGATGCGTTTGTGACCGCACCATTATTTGAAGCTGGTAAGATTAATTTAACGTATACCGATGTTGACCGTGCTGTGATTGGCGGTATTACACCCGCAGGTGAGCCGATAGTCTTACCGACGCATAAAGAGCTGGCCGCAGACTATTTTTGTCAACGCCGTGAAGCAGGTGTGATAAATATTGGTGGCGAAGGAGTTATTACCGTCGATGGTACAGAGTACCCAATGAATAACCGCGATAGTCTCTATATTGCTAAAGAAAGCCAAGAAGTGGTGTTTTCATCGAAAGACGAAGCGGATCCAGCAAAGTTTTATTTAGCGTCGTATCCTGCACACCGTGTTACTAAGACCGTGCACGTCCCAAAAAGTAAGGCGAAGTTCATTGAGCTTGGCTCTCAAGAGACCTCGAATGAGCGCACGATTTTCCAATCAATTCGCCCAGGTATTGTGGATAGCTGTCAGTTAGTGATGGGTATCACAGAGCTTAAAAAGGGCAGTGTGTGGAACACCAAGCCACCGCACACTCACTTTAGACGTACCGAAGTGTATATGTACTTTGACCTACCAAAAGATGAAAAAGTATTTCATTTAATGGGTGAGCCAACGGAAGTGCGCACACTACCAATAGAAAGTGAAGTAGCGATAGCGTCACCGAGCTGGTCAATCCACAGCGGTGTAGGTACGTCTAACTATACGTTCATTTGGGCGATGGGTGGTGAAAACCAAGAGTTCGATGATATGGACCACATTGAGGTGAGTGCATTACGTTAATTAGATGATGCATCTTAACTAAGCGTTCGCCTGCCACGTACCGGCGACCGCCGGTACGTTATATCTCCAACCTGTTTTGGCAAAGCTATCACTTAGCTTTGTTGGTTGGGGGTCACCCTACGTTGCCCACTGAGTGGGTATTTATCTTCTATCCGACAGCGAGTGTTGGAGGAATTGTTGCACCTTAAATTTAGGAATGAGGAAAATTTATGGCCAAAATAGTGTGTTTAAAAGAGGCTGCTAGCCGAGAGCGGCGGTGTGGGTTATTGCCCGCGAATGTCAAAGCGTATGTGTTGTTAGGGGCCGACGTGATTGTTGAGTCAGGGCTTGGCGACGGTATATATATCACGGATGAAGAGTACGTAAATGCAGGCGCCACAGTGCTGACAGAGCGGGCTGAGATTTTAGCGCAAGCGGATGTGATTTTATCGGTTGATAAGTTACCGGCCGAGGATATTGTACACGCAAAGAATAAAACCGTGATTAGCTTTTTAGATCCGTTCAATAGCCACGAGTATGTGGACCTATTGTGTCAAAACCAGCTCACCAGTTTTAGCATGGAAATGATACCGCGTAGCACGCGTTGCCAAAAGATGGATGCACTGAGCTCGCAAGCCAGCTTGGCGGGGTATGTGATGGTGACAAAAGCCATAGCGGAATTACCAAGCATTTTGCCGATGATGATGACAGCGGCGGGCACCATAAAGCCAGCGAAAGTATTTATCATTGGCGCGGGTGTGGCGGGTTTGCAAGCCATAGCAACGGCAAAACGCTTAGGTGCGGCAGTGACCGCCTTTGATACGCGTACGGTGGTTGCAGAGCAAGTGCGCTCATTAGGCGCCAAGTTTTTAGACATTGATTTAGGTGATACGGGGCAAACCGCGCAAGGGTATGCACAAGCACTGACTCCAGAGCAAATGGCGAAACAGCAGGCGGCGCAAGCGCAGTGTATAGCGCAATCAGACATTGTTATCACGACAGCACAACTGTTTGGTCGTAAACCGCCGTTGTTAATCAATCACGAGGCGATTAAGTTAATGAAAGCGGGCTCAGTGATTGTGGATATGGCCGCTGAGAGTGGAGGGAATGTAGCAGGTTCAGTGGCGGGTGACACCACCGTTGTTGAGGGGGTAAAAATCATTGGTACAGGTAACTGGTCAAATGAAGTGGCGCTTAATGCCTCACAAATGTACGCCAATAACCTGTTTAATCTCGTGAGTGAGTTTTGGCAAAAAGACAGTAAGCAGTTTGCGATTGACCTTGAAGATGACATTCAAAAGAGTGCGGTCATTACGCACCAAGGCGATATAACCAATCAAACAATCAGTGAGCTACGAGCGCAACAAGAGACTCAACCAGTGGAGCAAGCATCATGACCGGTATTTATCTTTTATTTATATTAATGCTCGCCATCTTTGTGGGCTTTGAACTTATTCGTAAAGTCCCTGCGACATTACATACCCCACTCATGTCGGGTGCGAATGCGATATCGGGTATCACGGTGATTGGTGCATTAAGTTTGGCCGGCGGTGAATCGCACGCGCTTGCTACATGGTTAGGTGCTGCTGCGGTCATGTTAGCGACGGTCAATGTGGTGGGTGGTTATCTTGTGACTGACCGCATGCTTGCGATGTTTAAAAAGCGCTAGGAGAGAAAGGTGACTGATTATTTAGTATTTATAAACGGCGTGTATGTGTTGTGCGCTTTGCTGTTTATCTTTGGCTTAAAACTATTAAGCCATCCGTCTACAGCGCGAAAAGGTAACCTATTGTCAGGGCTTGCGATGTTAATAGCCGTGGTGGTGACTTTATTAGACAAGCAGATTATCTCGTTTGAGTTTATTTTAGGGGCGATAGTGCTTGGCTCAGCGGTGGGGGTGTTCGCGGCGAAGAAAGTGGAAATGACGTCCATGCCAGAGCTTGTGTCATTGTTTAATGGTGTGGGTGGTTTAGCGAGTTTAGCGGTGGCGTATGCGGCCATTGTGAATGATGCGTCAGCCAGTGTGTTTGTGCTGATAGTGAGTTTTTTAGCCTTGCTGATAGGTGCGGTGACCTTTTCAGGGAGTGTTGTTGCGTGGGCGAAGTTAAGTGAGCGCATAGTGGGTCGACCGATAGTTTTTAAAGGTCAGGCAATTGCGAATGTGGTGCTTATTCTTGCGATTGCAGCGTCAGGGTATTTACTTGTTTCACAACCGGAGATAGCCACTTGGCACTACGTGGCGATTGGGTTGGCACTGTTAATGGGCGTGATGTTAGTACTGCCAATTGGTGGTGCGGATATGCCGGTGGTGATTTCATTGCTAAATAGCTACTCAGGGTTGGCGGCGTGTGCAGCGGGCTTTGCACTGGAGAATAACCTACTGATTGTGGCCGGTGCGTTGGTGGGCGCCAGTGGTATTATTTTAACAAATATCATGTGTAAGGCGATGAACCGCTCATTGGTGAATGTGTTGACGTCGGGCTTTCAAAAAGTGCACTCGAATGAGATGAAAATCGAAGGTGAAATAAAGCCACTGAGTCCAGATGATGCCTTTTATGTGTTAGAAGCAGCACAATCAGTACTGGTCATTCCGGGTTACGGTATGGCGGTGGCGCAAGCTCAACATACGATGAAAGAGCTGCAAGCGTTATTGGAAAACAATGGTGCAGAAGTGGCGTATGCGATTCACCCTGTAGCAGGACGGATGCCGGGGCATATGAATGTCCTGTTAGCGGAGGCGGATGTGTCGTATGAGCAATTGTTTGAGATGGACGAAATTAATCCACGGATAGAAGGATTTGATGTTGCTATAGTCATTGGTGCTAATGATGTGGTCAACCCGGCGGCACGCGAGATGGTGGGCAGTCCTATTTATGGTATGCCGGTGATTAACGCGGATTTAGCAAAAAACGTGTTTGTACTTAAGCGTGGTATGGCCACAGGGTTTGCAGGAGTCGATAATCCGTTATTCTTTAAACAAAATTGTCGTATGATCTTTGGAGATGCAAAAGAGACATTAAATACTTTAGTTCGACAGTTTGCAGATTAGTTACAATTTTAGCTATAGCGTGCTTAAGCTAAGAACGCTATAGCTATATTAAAAATATTTTGAAAGTTAGTACGAAATTTACTGAGTATAAATAGAGGTCAGTCTTTGTCTTAGCTATCTAAAGAATCGACAACAATCACTTCTATATCTTTACTTTCAAAATAACGAATTATTTCTTTGTCAGCCTTGGAGTCTGTAATAAGTACATCGACTTCTTCGAGTGAACAGAAAACGAAATTGCTTCGTTTACCTAATTTACTACTATCAGCCAGTATGATGAGTTTATCTGTTTGCTTTTTAAGCTTTTGCTCTGAAAGTATCAGTAATGGATCTGATTCCATTACTCCAAATGCTCCAATACCTGGTGTACCCATAAACATTTTAGAGCTACGGTAATGCTCAGTATTATCTTTTTCATATGAGCTTAATATAATGCCTTGCTCACGATAAATCTCTCCTCCCGGCAGTGAAACTAAATTATCACTGTTTTCTGAAAGGAAATTAGCTAAAACGAATGAGTTTGTCAGTATGTTGAGGTTTTTATCAGTCAGATATTCGCCCATCATATAGGTTGAGCTGCCCCCGTTAATGATAATAGAGTCATTATCTTCACATAATTCAACAGCTTTTTTCGCAATAAGTTTTTTTGTATCTGTTCGTTTTGTTTTGTCTATCTCAAACGCTGAGCTTTGGATATTTTTTCTCTTATTTGAGTTTGACTCCGCCCCGCCTCTGATTTTAACAATTTCTCCGCGATTAGACATTTTTGTTAAGTCTCGGCGAATGGTTGCTTCAGATGAAGATAATTTATCAGTTAAAACTTTTACACTAACAAAACTTTCGCGATCTACAATTTCTTTAATCAGCTGCTGTCTATGTTTTTCTAACATTTATAACTATTCCATTTACCAAAAAGGGCTATATGTATTTCATAATACATATACAGTATCAAAAGTTTATCACTATATAAGTTAAAAAGGAAAAAAATAGGTTTTACGGATAGTTACATGGTCAAATTTCCCATCTAGTAAATGAATTTCGTTATTCAGCGGAACAGCTATTTTTAAAATACATTCCCCCAAGAAAATTATTTTTCCCTCAAATTCAGTCCAAACTAATCATTTGCAATCAATTGCTATGTGTGTAAACTAAGATGCATATAATATCTTGTCTTAGCTATGCTAACGCGTTTTGGACCAAAATTAGTTGACAAAAGCATTGGTAAAGATGAGTTGTGTTTCTATTTACATTAATAATAAGTAATAAAAATGACTGAAATGACGCTGTATTCTTTGGTAATAGATATAGGTAAAACACATGTAAAACTGCATGTGTTAGATAATAAATATAATTCTGTATTTTCCAAACAAATGAAAAATACAGTAATAAAGGAAGGATATTTCCCTAGTATTAATACAAGCGAGATTTGGGGTTGGCTGATTGCTGGTATTAAAGAGATCACACCAAAATACAGAATCAATGCGATTAATATAACAACGCATGGTGCTACTGCGGCGTTGATTGATCGTAACTCGATAGGTACCGATGGTCTTGTGCTCCCTATTCTGGATTATGAATACGCAGATGTTTATGAGCAAATTCCTGAATATGAAAGTATTCGGCCTCCATTCAATGATACTTTTTCACCGTCATTACCAGCTGGATTGAATTTAGGTCGCCAATTATATTGGCTTAAAACAAAATTCCCTACTGAGTTTGCAAAGGTCACGGATATACTCATGTATCCTCAATATTGGGTATGGCGCTTTACCGGACAAAGAGTAAATGAAATAACATCCTTGGGTTGCCATACAGATCTATGGTCAATTAAGAGTAATACCTACTCCTCTTTGGTGGATTATTTAGGATGTGAGAAATTACTTCCTGATATCAAGCCCGCTTGGTTTAATTGTGGCAAAGTATCATCTTCACTTATAGCTGAGCTTGGACTTGACCCACAATGCCACTTTTTTAACGGTATTCATGATAGTAACGCGAGTTTTTTAAGATATAAACTGACCCAAAATAAAGCACCTTTCACCGTAGTATCGACTGGAACTTGGACTATTTTAATGTCATCTCAGGTCCCACTCAGTAACCTTGATGCTGATAAAGATATGCTCGCTAATATTGATGCTATGCAGGAGCCGATTGCTTGTGCTCGCTTCATGGGCGGCAGAGAATTTGAAGCTATTTGTGAGCGAGCTGGCTCGTGGCTTGGCGAGCAATTTAATGTTGACGACATTCAAAATGTGATTGATCAACAAGTGTTTGCATTGCCTGACTTCAGTAATGGAAGTGGCCCATTTGGAGGTGCTATGTGTGGTTTTACTACCAATACAGATAAAGTAAGCGGTATTGCATTAGCAACGATTTACAGTGCTTTAATGATAGATTACCAGCTGGATATGTTGGGTGCCAAAGGCGACATTTTTATCGAAGGCGCTTTTTTGAAAAACCCTTTATTATGCGCTGTTTTAAATCAGTTAAGAGACAATAACAAAGTGATTCTCTCAAAGGACTCTACAGGGACAGTACAAGGTGCTGGTTATTTATCTGATTGGGGCAATGTTCAGTGTGAAATTGAATGTGAACCCTCGTCAACTACTGAGCTTAGTAACCTTTCTGGGTATAAGAAACAGTGGCGAGAATATGCTGAATCTAGGTCTACTGTATTATAGGGATCAGGTTTTAATCTACTGAGGCCCATTTATTATTATTTTTAGGTGTAATTTAGGCGGGCGAATGCACTTAATGGTTTTAAATGTGCCTCAACCTCAAAATGTGAGCAACTATTGAGATAGGTTAGTAAAAATCCGCTTTGTAATTAAGGTGTTTTAGAGGCTTGGACTCTACTTTTATAAGTTGAGTTTAATGTGGTTCATTGTTTTTATAATATTTTTTGACGCAGATAGGAAGGTTGCTACCAGTAGTTTAAAAAGGTAGTAGATATCAGAATAAAACAATATTAAGTTTAGCCATTATGAATGAGATTTTTGAGCACACTAACTGCTTTCATGTAACCCCCCTGCAACTCCAAGTTAGTAAAAATTTGTAATGGCAAAGATCGCTTTTCTTTTTATATTTTATTTATTCTCCGTACCCTACTTTACTTTTTTAATGGCGTTTATTTAATTAAAATATACTAGGGTAATGTGTGATAAAAAGCATTTAATCATCAATTTAACATAATAATGTAATTGGTGTAAATGGACGTTTACACAAGTAATTTTTAAGTGTATAAATATGTAGATTAATATGTTGAAGGAAATTGGGTGCATTATGAAAAGTAGGTTAAAAAAAATTATGGACCATGATGTAAAGCAATTACCAGCAACAAAACAGAATTTAATTCATACTGTACGTGTTGATAATAAATGTCCGATATTTAACTATATACATTCATTGAATGCTGATACCTCAAAACAAACAGCGATACGTTGCTTACAAGCAATAGCAAAACACAATAACTATTCATCTTTTTACGATATTAATTGGCGTGAAATAACATCTGTAGATATAAATAGTTTAATTCATACACTAAAAGATAAAGGTCTTTCACCAAAATCCATTTCACTTTACGTCTCTATAGCCAAAAGCGTATGCGAACACGCATATTTACTTGGCCAAATATCTCGCCTACAGCTAGATGGAGTTTTAAAAGTTAAAGGTTCTACCGGTTCACGTATAAAAAAGCATAAAGTAATTGACCGAAATGAATTTCAAGCTTTACTTCTACGCATTGAAACTAGCAACCCATTTAATAAAGTAAAACTGATAAGAGATAAAGCCATCTTTCACTTATTGATAGGTACTGGGCTCAGAAGAAATGAACTGGCAAATATTCAGCTTTCCTCCTTAGATATAGAAATAAGCAAGCGACGTACTATTTTTATTAGCTCTCAATACATTAAGATAGTTGGTAAAGGTAACAAAGAAAGGTATGTAGCGCTTCATCCTGTGACTAAAGCTGCTTTAGAGGACTGGATAAATATAAGAGGCATACTTAGCGGCCCGATTTTCATAAAAGTATCCAAGAACGGGAGTTTTTCTATAAGAGAAAATAACTTTTTAACAGGAAATGCAATTTATGAGCTATGCAGAAAGTACAACACAGTTGCCCCTCATTCGTTAAGGCGATCTTACGCGACCTGGCTTGATGATAAAGGAGTCAAAATTAGTCGTATCAGTAAGCTTTTAGGCCATGCGAAAGAAGTTACAACGGCTTTGTATATTGTTAATGATGAAGAGAAAGCTTACGAGGATGTTTTAAATAGCTTGTTTTAATATTGATATATACTTATTATTGCTACCGTAATAAAATTTACTGTAATATTAATTACAGTGTATTTGAGGGGCTAGTGTATGCAAAAGTTTTATAATAGAGAAGTTCAGCTTAATAAGTTACGAACGATCTCTGATGATATAGGACAATCTAAAGGTCGGTTAAGTGTCGTTGTTGGTCGTAGGCGTGTTGGAAAAACACGCTTACTTAATGAGGCTTTTCAAGGTATTGCGCAGAAACACCTTTATTTATTTGTAAGTCGAAAATCTGAGAGTGCGTTAGTCAGCGAATTTTCAGCTATATTGCAAAATGAATTGAATACAAAGTTTTTTAAGCCCGAGTCTTTGAAAGATATATATGAATACTTACTCGATTACTCCACACATACACCTATTACTGTCGTTATTGATGAATTTCAGGATATTGAACGAGTAAATAATAGCCTATTTTCAGATTTACAAAACCTTTGGGACGAATACAAAAATAAATCGATGATGCATTTGGTTTGTTGCGGGTCTATGTACAATTTAATGACAAGAATCTTTAAGGATGAAAAGCAGCCATTACTGAACCGTGATGATTACTTTTTTAAAGTTAACCCTTTGGCGCCGAATTATATAAAAGCAATTATGAAGGATAATGATAAATATACGCCAAACGATATGCTTATTTGGTGGTGTTTATCTGGCGGCATACCTAAATACCTTGAGTGGCTAACTAATGCAGGTAGTTCACCTTTTGACACACTAATTTCAAATGGTTCGCCCTTAATAAAAGAGGGGATGCATCGACTTGTGGAAGATTTTGGCTCTGAGCACCGTGCATATTTTGATATTTTAGGTGCTATAGCCAGTGGCTACAATAGCCGGCCCCGAATAGAGAGTTATTTAGATACGAGTGTCGGCGTACACTTAGATAAGTTAGAAAAAGATTTTGATATCATTACTAAGCTCAGACCGATTACTGCAAAAGAAAACTCTAGAGACATTCGCTATAAGATTGCAGATGAATTTTTAAGCTTTTGGTTTCGTTTTATATATAGTAACCGAAGTGCGGTTGAAATAGAGAACTACGACTTCATAAGACGCATAGTATATAGGGACTTTGATACGTATTCGGGTACCCAGCTAGAGGAATTATTTAAAGCTATTATTATAGAATCAAAGCAATTTAACAATATTGGTAGTTATTGGAATAGTAAAGGTGAAGATGAAATCGATATTGTTGCTATTAACGATTTAGATAAAGAAATTTTAATCGCTGAAGTTAAGCGCCAATACAAAAAGTATAGTGAGCCTAAACTAATACTAAAATCTAAGAGTTTACTGCAGAACTTAAACAAAAAGGGCTATAGAGTTTCATATAGAGGGTTTTCACTAGACAATTTAGATGATATTCAGAATGAGTTTAAAAAGGGAGCATGATCTTGCCCCTAACAATTAAATACCTGACTAATTTAAGCAAAGGTAACTAAAACAATTACTATACCATCATACTAAAATCTACTTTTATACTTCTTTCTCTAAACGGTTACTATTTAAATTATCGGCTATACACCGGGGCAAAAGTCTGACATATTGTTATTATTTAGTATGATGGTATAGTTTTATGTCTTTATATATGGAAATAGCTTGTGCGTATAATCAGCTAGTACAATTTACAGATTTACTAAACCAATCTTTATTGGAAACAGAGGTAATTCATGCGCAGTGCTATAAGTTACCCGCTGTAGCGGGTGATATGTCAGACTCAAGTGGGTGGGAATTCATCGAGCCAGAGTCTTTTACCGGCTTCACAGCCCTTAGTATGGCTACGGGTGCATTCTCTAGATTCACGCCAGATTACCAATACTCTGCGAAATACCCATTTCGTTTACCAGGAATTATTCAATTAAACCCAGTGCATCGAGAGCGTATTTCAGAGCTAGTCTATCAATGCAATCACCTAAAATTAAAAATTAAAAGTTTAATTAACTCAAGCGCACTAAATCAAACAAAAAAACGTGAATTAATACAGAGCGTATGCCCAAACGCAATTACTTTACAGATTTATCGCTTAATTAAAAACACAACCTCACCAGTAAGGCGCGTTGGGTTTACGTGGTGTAATAAGAACAGTATGCGTAGAATAAAAAAAAGTGAGTTTTTAGACTACCTACAAAGAAGTAAAAACAATCCTCCGGCAGGGCAAACTAAATCAGAATGGGCGCCTTGGGTAGATAAAGAAGTTGATTTAATTAAAAATAAAACTAGTGACTTCGTTAAAGTGAAGCGACCTCTCCCCATCGTACCTAAGCTAAACATTTCATTTACTGATGATACGAAAACTATTATGTTTTATGGCCATCTACCAGCTATCATCTTTACCGCTGAGCCTATAAAAATAACTCCACTGAGAAGTTACATCGATAAGAAGAATAAAAAGCAGTTTCAAAATTATCTTATTAATCGACTGTACGTTGTTAGTGAATTTATTGACCAATCTTAGCTATTTGCTCTAGCGTCGTTGTATATTTTAAGAGCGGGTGAATTACTATATCAGCGTCTCCCAACTTACTTTTAATATATGCCTTTTTAAAGAGTTACCCTCTGACGAGCAATAAGTAAGATCTCTCGTACTTCTATCAACTAAGCTACTTTGAATTAGTTCTACTGGGGATAGACATAAAACTTTTACAAGGGAAGCAGAAAGCATAACTCTAATCTTAGACTAAATCTATGTAAAAGTGTCAAGTTAGCTTTTGCGTAATCCCAAGAGTTAGGTTGTATCATTTGTTATTTTTAGCGTAGATGACTATTAACTTTAATGATCTACTTCAGACTTTAAACGCTGAATAGGGCCATTATCACCTAGTAAGTAAACTTTTCTATTGGCTTTACCTTTTTGCTTTTCAGCCACAACCATCCTTGCATCTGGATGCCCATCATTGATGATTGAAGTAATCGCCCAATTAGAATTTGTGCGTCTAATTAATTCATCACCTTTGTTGAAAGTAGTACCTCCATCCTTGCTATCCCAATAAGAAATTACACCATCACTACCCTCTTTTGATTCAAGAATAAAACTTACTTCTTGTGGTGCTTTAATAATAAAATCCCCTCGTGTATCTTGATTACTAATAACAGAACTTGAATCAACCGCACTATTTGAAATCCATTTTGAGCCATTCCAATGAGTGTGCGTCGTTTGTTTGGGCCCGCCTGTTTTCATGCCTATATCTTTGCCAATATTAGTTGCTAAATGCGGATAGCCGCTAGAGTCAAGGTGAACCGTTCCATTAAAAGTCCATTTATCACCAGTATCTAAAGCTAATGTTTTTTGATCTGCAATTTCTCGCGTGATTGGTAGGGGTAATTGCTCACCTTTAACATTTTTCCATACATCATTTTTGGTATCGAATGTCATGTAGTACGCATTATGTCTTTGTGTTGTGTGCCCTCGACCATTAACACCTGCTTTACCGTCCCAACAAACATGGTAGTCATAGCCTATTATAATTTCACCCTCTTCGCCTTTATCAACCCACGCATACCAACTATCAACAGCTTCAATATCATCTCGCCTTTTATGCTTCAAAAATGAAACTGGTGCTTCAAATGTGCGACCATGATCTGTAGATTTTTGATATACCCAATCGCTACGATGTGCGCCATGCCTATAAAATAAATAAATATCACCATTATCCATTTTTACCGCTTGATTATAGGTACCAAAGACAGGAATTGTATCAAGCTCTTCCCAGCTACTGATATCATAAGGTTTTTTAGTAACAGCATGAATATTTCTGCCATAATGAGTATTACCTAAAGGGTTTTTACCGTGTTTAGGCATCCCTCCATGACCACCAAAAAATACATGAATATAGCCTAAATCATCCATCAAAATAGTTGGTTTACCGTGATTATCTATTTTACTTCTTGATGGATCTTTACCCATGTCACTTATGCCAGCTTTATATGGCCCTTTCCACTCCTTGGTTTCATGATTATAAGAAGCGACATAGGGGTCTTCTAAAGGCCCTTGGTACGAAACATACGTTACCCCGTCATGGTAAATACCTGCAGGGTGTTGGACGATGGCCAAAGGATTACCGATTGCATCATTGGCAAAGTAATCTACATACTCATCATTACTCGATTTATAATGGCTACATCCAGTGAGAAGAAGTGCTACACATGTAGAAATAACACTGAGTGGTTTTATTATTTTTTTCATTGTTGTCACCTGTAGTCTACCGATTATGAGTCAAAATCATTTAATGAACTGCCACTTGATAAATACTGATTTAATATGACTGAAAATGCAAGTTAATAAGGTAAGAATAGCCAAAATAGGTCAGCCATCATATAAGCTTATGATGGCTGAAGCGAAAAACTATAAATATAGGACTAGTCAGTTGCTATCGTTAATTCCACTCAGAGTTAATGCACTCGGTTGAGATATATAACTATGAGCACTATCTCTATTACCAGGCTGTGTAAGCCAAGATAAATAAAACTTTTTACCAAAAGCTGATGAGTCTCCTTTCCCCTCAAAAACATGGTTTTCTAATTTAATCAGCCCATTACCTTGAGACAGGTGGGGATTAGCAACCTCAGTCGCTGCATTAATAATAGGAGGGTAAATATCAGCTTCCTCAACTTTAATCGTTTTTAGGCTATGACTATCTAGTATAAAACGCATAACATCATCATTTCGTCGAACTAATACTGTTAGTTTATTATTTTCTAGTAGCTCGGGTGAGTATGGTTTGACCTTAAACCGACCTAGCGACCCGTGCCCATCAAAGTCCCAACGGAACCCTTTCCAATCACTAATTTGTACTACTTCCCAATCCTTGCCTTCTTTTCGTGCGACGTATATTTGAGTATCGCCATTTGCGTCATATTTATGGTATGAGATGATAGGCTGCTTATTGTGGTCAAACCCGATCTTTACATTCCCATTAATCATTCCACCAAAGGGTGGAACAGGGTCAACGACTTCAGCACTTTTCGCAGTAATAGGTAACGAAATATCTTCACCGTTTGAATTCTGCCAATTAATCAGGTCTTCGCTTTTTGCATACGACAAACTGTGATTAGTCGCCGCATTTGGTGTATTGCGCCAGACCCAAATTAAATGGAACATTCCATCAGGGCCTAGTGTAGGCCCTTCGAAATAACCACTCATTTTACCTTCGCCATCTAAGAAAGTATTGGCGTGTAATCTGCTCCATGACTTAGATTGAGTATTATAAACGTTGTAAATTTCGCTACCATTGCCACTACTACCATCGCGATACTTTACGATAAGTTGATCCTGTTTGTTGCGAAGAAAAACAGGGTAAGTCATTCTTTTTTCGAGTGACTTTTCAGCCATAACAGAAACACGCTTCAATGAACGTACATTCAAAGGCTCTGACATACGAAAATACTCAAGTGGATCTGCATGCATGTTACCCATGACATGTAAGTAACCTTCAGAATCTAGCTCCATAGTGACATAGTTATGGCTATCCCATCCTAACCAGCTGTCTACTTTGTAGTATCTCCACTTACCACCTAGCTGCCGGTGTGCCACCGTCATTTGGCGATTTGCATCATAATAAGCTACAAATTGTTGCTCGCCTCGAGTTAATAAATAAGGCTTAATTCTGTGCCCAGACCATACATTATCGATTGCTATGCTCGTGATCTCCGGCTCTTTGGCATACACTATTGAACTGAAAAACATCGGTAAAAAAACCAAGCAATAAATTATTTTCTTCATATATTTTATATTGATTAAAAACATAGTATTCACTTTTAAATTTATAATTCGCTCTTAAAGTGAGTTACATATGCTAATTTAAACACGCTACATAATGCTTAAAAATTACAAAGAAACTCACTGTATATTAAATACAAATTTAACCCTGCATATCCTCTAGTTCTTTACCTTTTGTTTCATGCAAGAACATAAAGACAAATACCACCGAAACGAGCGCACAAATTGCATAAAAGCCATATGCCCCAGCGAGACCAACACCAGTTAGCATAATAGGGAATGACCAGGTGATTAAAAAGTTAGCTATCCACTGTACGAAACCTGATACCGCTAAGCCTGATCCTCGAATTTGATTAGGGAACATCTCGCCAAGCATTACCCACATAACAGGCCCCCAAGACAAGTTAAAGAAAAACACATAAGCGTTTGCTGCAACTAATGCGACGATACCTTGACCACCTAATTCTAAATTACCTGAAGCACCGGTTTGAGCTTTAACAAAGGCATAAACCATCGTGAACAATGTCACAGTCATACCCACAGAGCCCACTAATAAAAATGGTTTTCTCCCAATTTTGTCAATAAAGTACATTGTAATAAATACAGCGATAATACTTACTAACCCACTGATAATATTAATTAGCAATGCATCAGATTCATTAAAGCCCGCAGCTTGCCAAAGCACGGCACCGTAATAAAAGACGACATTTATACCAACTAATTGTTGAAATGTAGCCAGGCCGATACCGACCCAAACGATAGGACGCAATTTATTTTTAGACTTATCTATTAAGTCTGATAGTTTTGGTTGGTGCTTATCTGTAGCTAATGATGCTTCTATTTCATCTCTTTTGATTAGAGCCGTTTCATGGCCATATAAATTTGATAGCACACGGACCGCTGACTCTTTTTTCCCAACCATCATTAAATAACGAGGGCTTTCTGGAATAAACAACAAAGCTATAAGAAATAAACTTGCAGGAAGTAACTCTACCCAAAACATCCAACGCCACGTTTCATAACCAAGCCAAAATAATTTAGTTGATCCTCCGGCAGTATCCGCTAAAAAGTAGTTACTTACAAAAGCACAAAACAAACCAAAAATAATAGCAACCTGCTGTAATGTGGAGAGTGTCCCACGATATCTAGCTGGTGCAATCTCACTGATATAGGCAGGAGTCATCACAGAAGCAGCACCAACTGCCAGGCCACCTAATACCCTATAGATGACAAACTCAATAGAAGCATCTGCAATACCAGATCCCCAGGCGCTGATAATAAAAAATACAGCTGCAAAAAGTAAAATGCGACGACGGCCGAATTTATCCGCCAACCGTCCTGCTGTAAACGCACCGATAGCACAACCTATAAGCATACTCGATACATTAAAACCTGTGCCTACGCTGCTTGATCCAAACGCAGTTTGTAAGCCATCGACAGTGCCATTTATTACACCACTGTCAAATCCAAACAAAAACCCGCCAATCGTTGCAGCAAAGCAAACCATGACAATTAAAAGTACATTCTCTTTATTGTTCATAAGTATCCATATTGTGTGTGTTGTTGTTCTTATACAAATTTTGAATAAAAGCTGGCTGCAACTTTATTTGATAGAGCTCGACTCCCTCTCTATCAATTCAAAATCTAAAATATGTCTTAACTCCAAACTTTTTAAATTGCTCATATTGTCATATTGGCCAGAAGCAAGTAACGAAACTGACAATTCGGCCATTTCATTTATCGGCTGCTTAACGGTTGAAATATGCGGCCACACCGATCGAGCAAGTTGAGTATCATCAAAGCCAACCACTGAGAGATCGCCTGGGATATTGATACCTTGTTGTTGTGCAATTGATATAACAGCTGCAGCCATATCATCATTTGCTGCGAATATCGCTGTAGGCTTGTCATCTAATGCGAGTAACTTAACTGCAGCTTCCATTCCCGATTGATAAGTAAAACTTCCTTGCTCTATGTATTCTGGGGGGGTAGTAATTTTATTAGAACGCAACGCATCTAAATATCCCTGGTAGCGCAAACGACTTACACCCTGTTTATTATTACCAATAATATGAGCAATTTTTTTATGACCCTGATTTATAAGCCTCTCTGTAACATCAAACGCAGCTTGGTAATCGTCCATACAAATATAGGGAGAGCTATTTAATTTAGTATCTGGCGTTATTCTCACAAATGGTACATTTGCTTTGGTAAGAACTTCTAGCACATCTTCGTTGTCACACATCGGTGGTAATAAAATCATCCCATCAACCTGCGTAACGTCTATCAGTTGTTTAACTGATTCTATCGTTTTATTAATATCTAAGTGGGCTTCATCTACAACCAGGTGATAACCCAAAGCACGACATTTTTTTAGTGCAGCTAAGAGAAACTGGCTGATATACGAGTCACTAGGGTTATCGTATAACAAGCCAATAAAAAAGGATTTACTGCTCGCTAAACGTCTCGCAGACACATTGGGCCGGTAATTTAGCTTCTCAACAACCGCCATTACTTTTTCACGAGTTTTATTGCTTACTTTTTTGTCTTGGTTGAGTACTCGTGAAACCGTCATCATGGATACACCAGCTTGCTCAGCTACATCTTGAATTCTTGTTCTTCTAGGCTCAGCCATGTTTTTAATTACCTATTAATAATCTTTTTATTGATATATAGCGCTTGTGTTTCGATAGCTTTCATGACACACGCTTAAAACGGCTGTTTCCATACCGATTGTTGAACATCTTATTATTATTTTTTATACATGGAAATGTTAGCGATAACAATAAAACACAAAAAATGTAACAGCGCAATAAATAAACCTAATGAAAAGTTCAAAAAAAACACCATTATTGACTATTTAAGCACAACTATTGACTTAATATTAAGCGATCGATTATGTTAGCGCTAACACAAAAAGATGGTGAGTTTTGATTATGTTCCTTGGTATCGATTTAGGCACTTCAGGTGTAAAAGTAATTATTTTAGACGAGCAAGACCAATTGCTTGCTCAAGCAAGTGGATCTTTGAGCGTTTCACGCCCTGCACCACTTTTTTCTGAGCAAAACCCTACCGATTGGTGGCTTGCAACATGTAGTGCAATTGAGGAGCTTAAAAATACTCACCCTGCATTACTAAAATCGGTAAAAGCTGTGGGCCTTTCTGGGCAAATGCATGGCGCAACGCTGCTTGATAAAAACAATAATATTATTCGCCCAGCCATTTTATGGAACGACGGGCGCAGTGACGCACAATGTGTAGAGCTTGAAAAACGCGAACCAAATTCTCGTAATATTACCGGCAACATAGCCATGCCTGGTTTCACTGCGCCTAAATTGGTGTGGTTAAAAGAGTTTGAACCAGAAAATTTTGCAAAAGTAGCCAAAGTATTATTACCAAAAGACTACCTACGCTTTTTAATGACCGGTGATTTTGCATCAGACATGTCTGACTCGGCAGGCACATTATGGCTAGACGTAGAAAAAAGAGCATGGTCGCAAAAAATGCTTAGTGCTTGCGACTTAACAGAGCAGCACATGCCTACCCTGTTTGAGGGCACACAAATTACTGGTAATTTAACAGCTCAAGTTGCTGCTAAATGGGGAATGGAGCAAGTACCTGTTGTTGCTGGCGGTGGCGATAATGCCGCAGGCGCTGCCGGTGTTGGCGTAGTAAAGCCAAAACAAGCGTTTTTATCTTTAGGTACTTCGGGCGTTTACTTTGTTGCCAACGAAAAATACCTACCTAACCCTGAAGGTGCTGTACATACTTTTTGTCATTGTATTGAAAACACCTGGCACCAAATGTCAGTGGTGTTAAGCGCAGCAAGCTGTTTAACCTGGGTCACTAAATTAACTGGTTTTGAAAACGAAGGCTCCTTGCTTGAACACGTAAGCAAATGCGACTTTAGTAAACCAAGCTCAGTGATATTTTTACCTTATTTAACTGGCGAACGTACACCGCACAATAACCCAGATGCCAAAGGCGTATTTTTTGGTTTAGACAGTGATACCGATGCAGCTGTCCTTGGCCGTGCAGTACTGGAGGGCGTTGCTTTTGCCTTTGCCGATGGCCAACAAGTACTCCTTGATGCTGGTGCACAAATTGACGATGTAACCGTTATTGGTGGTGGCGCTAAAAGCCCACTGTGGGGAAAAATCATCGCAAGTGTACTTAATCGCCCCCTAATTTACCGAGAAGGCTCAGAAGTTGGTCCCGCATTTGGCGCTGCAAGACTTGCCCGAATAGCAGTAACACAACTCCCAGCACAACAAGTGTGTGTTAACGGCAAGGTAACGCAAACCATTGAGCCTGACCCTGTTATGCAAGACTTTTACGCACAGCAATACACGACATACAAAGCACTTTACCAAAGTGTAAAAACATACTTTTAATACACTATTATGAAATTAATGGAGCACATCATGAGTGAGCAATTTTTTAAAAACGTAGAAAAAATTAAATTTGAGGGTGAAAACTCTAAAAACCCATTTGCATTTCGTTACTACGACGAAAATAAAGTCGTTCTTGGCAAAACAATGAAAGAGCACCTTCGTTTTGCAGCTTGTTATTGGCATAATTTTTGTTCTACAGGGTTCGATATTTTTGGTGAAGGCACGTTTGACCGTCCTTGGATCCAACCTGTAGGCAACCAATTAGAACTTGCTGAACAAAAAGTAAAAGTAGCCTTTGAATTTTTCGAAAAACTAGGCGTTCCTTACTTTTGTTTTCATGATGTTGATATTGCACCTGAGGGTAAAACACTACAAGAAAGTCACGATAACGTAACGCACATAGCAAACATTATAGAAAAAGAAATGCAGCGTACAGGTGTAAAATTACTTTGGGGTACTGCTAACTTATTCTCAAACAAACGTTTTTGTGCAGGGGGTGCAACAAATCCTAATCCTAATACGTATGCATATGCAGCAGCACAAGTTAAGCATGCAATGGAAATTACACATCGTTTAGGCGGTGAAAACTACGTACTTTGGGGTGGCCGTGAAGGTTACGATACACTACTAAATACAGACCTTGCACAAGAAAGCGAACAGTACGCGCGCTTTTTGAAGATGGTGGTAGAGCACAAGAAAAAAATTGGCTTTAAAGGCACATTATTAATTGAGCCAAAACCACAAGAGCCAACTAAACACCAATACGATTACGATACAGCAACAGTGGCAGGCTTTTTACACAAGCATGCCTTACAAGACGAAATTAAAGTAAACATTGAAGCTAACCACGCAACACTTGCGGGTCATAGCTTTCACCATGAAATTGCCGTTGCTTGCGCAGAAGGCATTATGGGTAGTATTGATGCTAACCGTGGCGATATGCAAAACGGATGGGATACAGACCAATTCCCTAACGATGTAGCCGAGTGCACACTTGTTGTTTATGAAATTTTAAAGAACGGTGGTTTTACAACCGGTGGCTTTAACTTTGATACTAAGCTACGTCGCCAGTCATGTGAGCGTGATGATTTATTTTTAGGGCACATTGGTGGCATGGATACGATGGCTAAAGCACTACTCAATGCAGCAGCAATGATTGAAGGTGGCGAGCTGACTGACTTTGTTGAAAAGCGTTACGCAGGTTGGAAAGAAGACCTAGGTCAAAGCATTCTTAATGGTGAACAATCATTGGAAAGTCTAGCTACGTTCGTTCATGAAAATGATATTGACCCTAAGCAAGTCTCTGGCCGTCAGGAGCTACTTGAGAATATTGTAAATCGCTACGTTTAAATTTAAATGAATTCCCCTCAGTTGAAAAGCTAAGGGGGCTCAATATTAAAACTAATAAGCCATTAGCAAGTTACTACTCTCTAATGGCTTTTATCTCTATTCTTTCATTAATGCTTTTTTAGTCAGCTCTGAAAAGTATGGGTTGCCGGTATAATCAGAAACAATAGACCATTCAGCATTTTCTTTGGGCAAAAAGCCAATTAAGCGCTCTTTAATTGCTTGGTATTCATCTAAAGCAGCGACATTGTTCCACTCATTTTCATCATTCTCATGATCGTATAACTCTTCTGTTCCATCTTCGTAACGGATATAGCGATACCGGTCTGTCTTAATGGCATGATTATTTGGCCCATAAGTCGTTACTGCCGCATGTTCCCACTGGGCATCGGGTTTCCTTAGCAATGGTGATAAGTCTTGCCCTTCATTCAGAGGGTTATCAGGCAAACCACATATTTTGATCAATGTAGGATACAAATCCAATAAACTAACAGGGCGATTACTCACTTGTTTGGTCGAAGACTTTGGCGGTTTAATTATCAACGGTGTTCGAGTGGCCCTTTCCCATAAAGCCATTTTAGCAAATTTACTTTTTTCACCTAACTGATAACCATGATCTCCCCACAATACCACTGCGGTATTTTCTGCGTACTGACTATTTTCAAGCGCATCCAGAACCGTCCCAATACATGAGTCGACAAACGAAATACTAGCTAAATAAGCTTGTACCATATTTTTCCATTCATCATTTTCTATCGCCCACTCTGTAGTGGGCATCATAGGTAATTCGGTTACAGCTTTTGCAATCTCAGGGACATCGTTTAAGTCATCTTTAAAATAAGGTGGTAGCTCAATTCCTTCGATAGGGTGCATATCAAACCACTTTTGTGGCACATGCCAAGGAACATGTGGACGAAGAAACCCGCCAACCATAAAAAAAGGTTTATCGTAATCTTCTCCTAACTGTTCCGCTAGCCATTGTGCGGACTCAAAATCAGGCATTTGCTCATCAGTATCAGGAAACGCCCCCCAATCGGTATTTGTTCTGGGATCATGCCATTTCATTCTTTCAGGAGGGTAAGGACCAAACCCTTTTGCTCGGCCACCATATTTATCAAAGCTGGCATCAGCTACTCGCTTATGAAAAACCTTACCCACTGCGGCAGTATAATAACCATGTTGACTAAAATACTCGCTTAAAAAAATAGACTGACTTGCTTTATCATTTGCAGACTTAATATCATTGTCCTCAACATGCCCATAAATCCCCGTAGTCGATGGGGCTAAGCCTGTCATAATACTAGCTCGCGATGGGCCACACAGTGGTGCTGGTGCATGCGCATTGGTAAACACAGTGCCCATATTGGCCAAACGATCGATATTAGGGGTTTTAGTACTAGCATGGCCTCCAAGGGGGCCGATCCAGTCATTTAAATCATCAACAATGAGCATTAACACATTTGGGTATTCTTTTTTTAATTGTGTTAACCAGTTTAACTCGCATCCAGTTAACGAGGCTGCAGCTAAACCAGCGCTACCAATAAGAAACTGACGCCTATTCATTGTATGCATTTCCTTTTATTTTTGGCGAAGTTTAGTTTAATACATTTTGTTGCAATACCAATCACTATAGTGCAATATCAATCACTGCTATGCAATAAGTTATTTTATCTACAGTAGGAGACACTCAAATGCTTTCTGGTTCAGAAAATAATAAAGTTAGAAAAGCAAAAACACGTCTAGATAAACAGAATATTTATATTGCTGCCGCCTTAATTACTGCTACAACCATAAATATTATCTACTCCATCCCAGAAACAGCGGCTATGCCTCCTCCTGGAAACAATCATGATTCATCAAAAACCCTGCTCGATGAAAATATTTGTTCCGCCAGCGCTGTTGACTGCTCACAAACACACAATTCATAGGGATTTCTATGTATAAAAAACTTAAAAAAATAAAGTCACCTTTCCTTATCTTAGCTGCAAGCTATTTGGTTTTATCAGGTTGCTCTGTGGAGAATACTTCTACCTCAAAGCCCAATAAGTCATATGATAAAGAGGTGAAAGCTTATGCTAAATTTGTTCCAAAAAGACAGGACGATTTTGCATGGGAAAATGACAAAGTTGCGTTTAGAGTTTATGGCCCCGCGGCACCACTAAAAGGCCATGCTAGTGGTGTTGATGCATGGTTAAAAAAAGTAGACTACTCGATTATCGATAAATGGTATGAAGAAACCTTTAATCAAACTGGTTCGTATCACACAGATACGGGTGAAGGCTACGACCCATACCATGTAGGTATTAGCCGTGGTGTCGGCGGCTCTGCTATTTGGGTTGATGGTAAAGACTACACTGCCCACAACTATAAAAGTTATAAAATACACGAAAACGGTCCAGAGAAAGTTGTATTTACTTTAGAATATGAATTTCAAACACCATTAGGGCGTGTTAATGAATCAAAAACAATCTCATTACCAATGGGTTCCAACTTATATCAAGTTAATTCAGTGTTTAAGCTAGATGGTAAACCTGCTGCACTTCCGATTGCCATCGGTATTACTACCCATGATGGGAAAGCCACTGTAGCTCATAGTAAGAGCGCAGGAAGAATTTCCGCTTGGGAAGAATTTGATGCCAAGGCTTTAGGCACGGGTGTCATTATTGAACCTAAAAAAGTAAAAGATATTAAACATATATCTAAAGAAACAAAAGATGAAAGTCATATTTGGCTTTTCACTAATTCTGAAGAAAATGGCTCACTTGAATACTATGCAGGGTTTGCATGGGAAGCTGCTGGTGAAATTACAACACAGACACAATGGCAGAGCTACTTAGATAATTTTAATAAATAAGGACATAAACATGGAAAAAATTGCATTTACTATGACCTTAATAGCGGGTCATGAAGCTGAGTACGAAAAGCGCCATGACGAAATATGGCCTGAGCTTGTGACAGAGTTAAAAAATGCAGGGGTTTCTGATTACTCAATATTTCATGACCCAACATCAAATAAACTTTTTGCTGTATTAAAAAGAGAGGACAACCACACAATGGACGCACTGCCTTTAACGCCAATTGTAAATAAGTGGTGGGCATATATGGCTGATATTATGGAAACGAACGCCGATAACTCCCCGGTTGTAACTCCTATTAACCAAGTATTTCACTTAGATTAATACAATAAAAATTCAAAGCCTCATAAAGTCACTTATGAGGCTTTATTTTACTAGTAGTACCTAACATTGGCACTTCGCAGCGACATTATCTATATTGGAAATCTAATGAGAACAACAATAAAATGGTTATTATTGGCTACAGTAATAAATACATTTACATTACAAGCTGCCGATATTCTCAAAACTGATAGTTATTTCACCGCTCAACAATATGAATTAGCAAAAAATGGCTATATAGATGCTGCGAAGCTAGGTAATCCACATGCATACTATCAGTTAGCCAGAATGTACGCCAAAGGCTTGGGGGTAGAACAAGATGTAATCAATGCCCTTATTTACTACTCTTTAGCGGCTGAATATGACTATTTTGATGCACAAAAAGTGATAGATAACACACTAGCGACTCTAGCACCTGAATCGAAAACAGCCTTTATCAAAATAATGAATGACTATAAAGCAAAGCTTGGTAAACAGGCTATTGATGCTAAGTATTTTCCAGTTGTTCTAGAGAACTCATTATCTACAAAAATTACTTTTGATGGCCGTGAAAAATTAAAGCGCACTTTCTATAGTGAAGACTTTATGGAAGACTCAATTGCGAATTTAAATAACCTAGCGATTGAGGAAGGTGGAAATGAAGATGCCACTTATATGTCGACCCCTAAAGAACCTTATCTAATCTTAGATATTGATATTGCTGCAGATGGTTCGATTCGTAATTATTTCGCAGTGCAAAACATGGGTGGGTCTACTGCAAGGCTGATTAACGAATTTATTCTCTTCCCTCAGCCAAAACCATCTATCAACAATCAGCATACGAATTTTGTTCACAGAGTATTTCTGGGCGCAGCAGGGTATTCAAAATCAATTTTGATAGACAAAAACGAACCTATGTATGCTCAAATATTGCGCACATCGAAACGATTAAAACAAGGAACAACATTAAGTCATCGGTATCAATATGCTATAGCATTATTAAACTTTCCTTGGCTAACATCAGATCCGCAAGAAGCAGAACAAAAACTATTAGTTCTCGCTAAGCAAGGTCACCCTAGTGCGATGTTTGAATACGGGATGTTACTTTACCGTGAACAACGAAATATTTCTGAAGCAATTAATTGGATATCTCAGTCAAGCAAATATGGCCTTATTCGTGCCGAGTTTCGCTTAGCAATGATTTTAAATTCGAGCCCCTGGGTGCTACAAGATCAAAGCAAAGCGTTATTTTGGTTTTCGTCTGCAATGAGCAAAAGTCATATAAATTCAGCAATTCGAGCTATTGATATTAAGCTCACAGCCAAGGATAAGTCTTTGCTGGATATTGAATCGGCCGTGCAAGATTTGAAGAATATTGAACATCAGCATGGCAATAATCCTGAGTACTACTATTTGCTGGCGTTGTCTTATCGTGATAGAGAGGCTAGAGATTTTAGCCAATTCGTTAGAAATATGCGTACAGCAATTAGTAGAGGTAACTCTGCAAATTGGGACACTAGTGAATGGCAGTCACTATTAGAAAAATCTACTGTTGGGACAGTGTATATAACAGACGAATAGAATAGCCTAGTTTAGGTTATCGCCATCATAGGTAAATGTCCTGCTGCACTTTCAGGTATCACCAACACACATGAATAAAGCAGGCAATTACCTCCTTGTAAACCTATTAAGGCGACTTAATTATTGCTGCTTCATGTAATTAGCAATATCCAAAGGAGGGTATGTGTTTGATAGTTATTTTGCACAAGCTTTAGGGTTTGTAAGTTACATCTTAGCTATGCTGTGTTTTATCCAAAAAGATGACCGCCGCTTTAAAATTATGATGATTTTAATGAACTTAAATCATGCACTACACTTTTACTTATTAAATGCAGTAACTTCCTCATTATGCTGTTTATTCGCTGCAGGACGAACAGCAACTTCATTACAAACAAAAGCGAAATGGGTCGCTGGCTTATTCATTATACTTACCGCATTTATAGGGTATCTAACAGTAAACCAATGGACGGACTATGTAGCTATAGCAGGGTCATGCATAGGTACGTACGCTTTATTTTGTCTCAACGGAATAAAAATGCGCTGGGTGGTGCTTTTAGGTTCATGTTTATGGCTTATAAACAATATCATTGTCGGGTCATTAGGTGGGATACTACTGGAGGCCACTGTAATTGTCCTCAACTTAACAACTATTTATAAATTGTATAAACTTAACTTATAAGCTTGGTTACTTATCTTTGCGTATACAATATGTACTCAAATCTTCCCCTATCGCATTAGTTCATTATTCTATTTGATTATATCGCTTTAGCTATTTAAATCACTTTGTGAGCTTTAGCTATTTTGCTGCGTATTGAGTTTAGATACAGTACCTTGACAATTGCATAACCCCACATTCATCTTCACTAGCCTTAATTAAACTTGGTGTTATAAACGATTACTAAGTACTGCAGTCTAAAAGGTAGTCCCTTAAGCTAAGCAAATTAAAATAGCCATCGAATATATATGCACTTTACAGTTTGAGCATACGTAAACACCCTATCTTTAGCCTAGATTATTAAGCAAACAATACTCTTAGTATTGCTAGGTTAGTTCATTTACGACCTTATGGAATGAAAAAAGCCTAACAATAAATTGTTAGGCTTTAAAAGTAACTTAATTTTTATTTAGAAGCTGTAGCTAAAGCTCACTTCATAAATACGGCCAGTGTAATCAACACGCGAAACCGCCTTTTCGTTATTACCCCAGTACTCATAACGTTGCTCATCGGTAAGGTTATAACCTCTTAAATAAGCTCTGAAGTTATTAGTGAACTTATATGAAGTTACTAAATCTAAACGGCCTGTTGCTTTTTGTACACGAGGCTGTACGCCTAAGTAAGAGTTTTGACCTTTCAAGTACGAGTCGTCTTTCCAGTTATACGCAACCCTTACGCTAAATCCGTCGTTTTCGTAGTAACCTATTGCATTAAACGATTCAGGAGCAACAGAATACAACGTACTTTCTTCGGTTCCATCTTGGTCAATGTAAGTGTAGTTAAATACACCACCAAAGCCATTCCACGGGTATGGTAAAAAGTCTAGCTTTTGCTGAATAGCAAGTTCGATACCTGTTAACTCAATAGTTTCATCATCGTTAAACTTCTCGTTGATTCTAACAGAGCGGAAGTTTTCCGTGCCATCATCGCCAGTAAATGGTTCAACCTGTGTACAAATAAAGCCACCTGTCGCTGGATTATCTTCACGAACCACATCGCTACCTAACGCTTCAATTATAAGCGGGTCGCCTTCAGGGCAGCTTTCTCTGTCTTCAAAAAATCCGGTCAGTTCTTTGTAAAATACACCGACTGATATAGCACTACCGTCACGGTTATACCATTCTAACGACATATCGTAGTTATCTGCATCATATGGTTTTACAAAACTTGCTGGCTTATCAACTGTTACACTTGTATTACCGCCTCTTACCTCTGTAGTTGGCGTCATTACACGAAGGTTCGGACGAACAAACCCTTTACTGTATGCTGTACGCAAAACAAGGTCTTCGCGTAAGTCAAAAGCAAAGTTAACTGATGGTAACCAGTGATCGTAATCGTCACTTATTTTAGTGTCTACTAAAACATCGCCGGCACTACGGTCACGTCTAATACCATTAAAGTCGTTATTTGTGTGGACATAACGCATACCAACATTACCGGTCCACATTACATCGCCAAGCTCACCACTTAAATCGGTCATAACGTAAGCTGCTGCTATTGTCTGCTCTACATCAAAGTTTGTTGCATACCTTTGTGGGTGAGGGCCATTAAAACGTTCATAAAGGCCTGTATCGCCGGCTTTAATACCGCCTTCAATGTCGGCTATTCCATCAGTCAAATTTGCAATGTGAGATAAGTTATCAAACGTTCTCCAACCGCTATCAGCACCAAATGTGCCAGGGAAGTTACCGTTAAAAAAGTCGCTTTGTCCATCAGAAAGGAGTGAATCACTAATCGCAGAGCTGCCTACCGCATCAGCATTAACACCGAGAGCACCTATTTGTTGGTCAAAGTTTTCTAATACCTCGCGGCTATATCTTGCACCAAACTTAATAGAGCGAAAATTTAGAACATCCCCAAAGCCAAAGTCTACATAGCGCTTAGCATCAAATTCACCGCTTGTCATTTTACGAATCGGGTTATCTATTCTACCGGTAATGTAATGGCTTAAGCGGCGTCCATCATTAAGAGCATCAGCTGTAGTAAGCGACAATGCATTTAACGCCGTCGGGCTTTGCCAATCAACATCATAATTATAATTATCCCACCCTTGAGCTGTTAAATACGCTTGATCTAAATTTCCTTGCCCAGAGTCTAATTGAATATCTATACCAGTCGGAACTGTATCGACATTAACTCCGTTCACTTTTGTGGTCGCTTTATGGTGGCCTGTATGTCTAAAATCTAAACCAATGTTCTGAAAATTATTCTCTGACTCTGAATGCGTTAGCATTGCATCAAAAGTCCAATCCCCTACAACGTAGTCGCCGTATAAAAATAAGCCTTTTGCTTCTTCAAAGAAAGTGGTTTCACGATTTGTAAAAAGATACTCGCCATCAGTAATCGCAGTTTTGCTCACAGCATAAACTGGAGTGCCGTCTTCAAGAGTGTCGTAGATAAATGGAGCCGTGTTCATGTCTGGCTCTATCATATAAAACCGATCGCTATTTTGTGGCTTGTTTTGATTATAGCCTGCACTAAATTGTGCATCTTGTTTTGTACCACTATCAAGATCACGCTTTGTATAAAGTAAATGAGCACCAACGGTCATATCACTAGTAGGTCGCCATTCTATATTGCCCGTAAAAGAAATACGGTCGCCTTCACTGTACTCTGATACATTCCTTAATGAAGATGGACTGCGAATAGCGGCGCCTTCTGGGATACCGTATTTAGCGCGGTAAGCATCAATTGTAGTGGAGTTTACGCGTAAGTTTGCATCTGTAGCGGCATCATTTTGACCAATTAATGGTGCGTAATTTGTAAAGTTTGCAGTGTCTCTGCGGAATGTCTGCCCTGAGCCAGCAGCTTTAAAAGCAATAGCCAGTTCATTTTCAATAAGGTGTTTGCTCATAGAGAACTTAACAGATTCGTCCCAATTTTGGGTCAACTCTTCATAACGTCCCCCTACACTAACGTTATATTTACCATCAGGTTTTGCAAGTGCACGCTGTAGTTGCTTATCTACAACACCTGCTATACCACCCGCCTGCATGTCAGCTGTTGCCGCTTTAATAACTGTCACACCATCAAAAACACTCGCTTCGAATGCAGAAAATGGGTTACTTGAACCAACATCGCTAAAGCTACGACTAGGAGTTGCAAAACTTTGGCCCGCCGAAGTTGTTTTTACGAAACCGCCCCCTAAGCCACGTAAACTGATTTCTGACTGTCGGCCTTCGCCAGAGCGCTCAATTTGCACACCAGGTACAGCCTGAAGAGCCTCGCCTAAATCTAAAGCAGGTAGTGCATTTATATCAGATGCTGAAATAGCATCAACAATAGATGGGGCATCACGTTTAGTGTTTAACGCATTTTCTAAAGAACCACGGATCCCTTGCACCTCAATAACTTCAAATTCGTCTTTTCCCTTTTCAACTGCTGATTGTTGATTGTCATCAATCGCTTGCTTAACTTCTTGAGCCAAAATTGAAGGTGCAAATAAAGTTAAAGCTAAACCTAACGAGCCACCTATTAATTGCGTAGAGGCGAGTTTTTTATTCTCTTTATTAAACATTGTAATCCCCATATATTGTGTGTGTGTCTACTATTTTCTAAATTAGCCTATTGCTTACATCCTGAATTTAACAACCTAAACTGCTAATTAACAATACCGTAACACAAGAAAAGCCAACTTCAAATCAAAAATAATCACTTTCGGTCTTTTTATTTTAACTCCATTTAAAAACAATCAGTTACAGTTATGCCAGGCTATGTTTAAATTAGTTAACTATACTTTTATTTATAAAAAACAAGCTATTTAAAGATATTCGTTTGTGAATACAACCCCGCAATGAGCGAATGTGATCAAATATGATTATAAGAAAGGTGGTTACACTTGTTTTGCTCATTAAAAAAGGCCATCGTAGTGATGGCCTTTTTATGAGAAGTTAATTTGTAAAACCTAAACTGTTCTCCCTTTTTCATTATAAGCATCAACTTCTTCTTTAATGATATCGCCTCTATAAGTACCGGGAACTAACATAAAATTAGGGTTCGCTTCTTCTGAAGTGTAAAAAATATGAAATATCATTTCTTTAAGTTTACGGTAACTCCTTGATAGTTCAGTCGCGCGTTCCGCAAATGCTTGTTTATCTAACTCAATAATTAAAGACTCCCTATCAGATTTTGACGCACTTTGATATTTCACTCTAAAGCTTGATTGAGAAATTAAATCTATCTGTTTAACAATAAACTTATACCGTTGCTTAGTTTCTTTTCCAGCCCAACTGAGCATCAGTGCATCTAAAACACCAATAACATTTACATCTGTCGCCCCTGGTAATTCTGTTCTAGGTATCATTATTTCAGCCACATCAGTCAAAATGGTTAATTCACGGGCAGTAAAGAAACGCCCACTTTGTGAATAAACAGATAACGAATTTGTAGTATTAAAAATTGATGCCCAAACGGGGCTAGTAACAAAATATACTGATGCTCCAATGAATAAACGACGACTTATATTAACTTTAGACATAACCCTTCCCTTACAATTGGCCTTTAAAAAATAGTTTAGCTGCATAATCAACAGCTCGAGCGGTAATAGCCATATAAGTCAATGAAGGGTTTTGAGTTGCACAAGATGACATGCAGGCACCATCGGTTACAAACAAGTTCTTAACATCGTGGCTCTGAGCCCATTTGTTTAAAACGGAACTTTTAGGATCTTCGCCCATACACGCCCCTCCCATCTCATGAACGCGATCGCCAACAGCAATAGGCTTTGTTTCAGGAAATTCGTTTATTTTGATATCCACACAGCCACCTACGGTCAGTATTTCTTTAATATCTATCGCGGCTCGCTTAATCATCTTGCGCTCGTTTTCTCTTATTCGTGCATCAATATGTAATATAGGAATACCCCATTGGTCTTTTTCCGTAGGATGTAACCGCGCATGATTTTCAAACCTAGGTAACATTTCACCATACATTATTGCTCTAAAGCGCCAAGGGCCTGGTTGATTACTGTCATTTTTTACTTGAGCGCCAATACCGACCTTTTTTGCAGTTGTGCCAGTGTTGCTTCGATGCTGTGCTGTACCTTGGAAACCAAATCCTCTTATAAAATCAGCGTCGTCTTTCTGCTCGTGTCGATAATTTGGTATGTATGTAGCAATCGGCCTACGCCCTATTGAGTATTTATCATCAAAACCTGGTACTTTCGCATTCGCTATAACGCCAGAAAAATGATCCATAATGTAATGCCCAACAGCACCACTGGAATTAGCAATACCATTAGGAAACGTTTTAGACTTAGAGTTCAGGAGTACTTGCACAGAACCTAATGCAGAGGCGCATAAGAATACAATCTTCGAGCGATATTGACGCTTTTTCTTAGTATGAGCATCAATTACAGTGACACCCGATGCTTTACCTGATCTATCATCGTAATCAACTGTTTCAACTATTGAGTCTGTTACAACAGTTAAGTTACCTGTTTTTTTAGCAGCAGGTAATGTTGCTGAAAGTGAACTAAAATAACCACCAAATGTACACCCTCGATTACAATATGATCGAGCCTGACATTGGCCACGACCAAGCTCAGTTTGTTCTTTAGTCGGTTGTGTGAGATTGGCCGAACGCCCTACAATTAAATGCCTGTCTGAATAAGCCTTCTTTAAGTTCTCAGCTATAAACTTCTCAGCACAACTCATCTCCCACGGCTTTTGAAATATACCATCGGGTAACGTATCTAACCCATCTTTATTCGCAGATACACCAATAAAAGACTCTACGTAATCATACCAAGGCGCCAAATCGTCGTAGCCTATAGGCCAAGGGACACCATTACCATCTTTGGCATTGGCTTGGAAATCCTTCACCCCCCACCGAAGGGATTGTCTACCCCAAGTTAATGAACGGCCACCTAATTGGTAGCCTCTAATCCATTTAAACGGACTCTCTTTTGGATATGAGATAGGATGCTCTTTGTCATCAATAAAAAACTGTTTAGTGGCGTTTTTGAAATAGCCTTTTCGCTCAATCATAGAGTACCTTCCCTCCTCACTGAGGATTTCAGGGACTTTGTTTCGGTTCTCAATTTGCCAAGGCATTTGCATATCAGTATATTCTGGGCCTTGATGCTGAATATTACGCCCACGCTCTATTACAAGGGTTTTTAAGCCTTTTTCACAGAACTCTTTTGCTGCCCAACCACCTGTAATACCTGAGCCTACTACGATCACGTCATACATACAGTATGCTCCATTTTATTTATTATTTTAGCTCTCGAATGAATATATTTTTGAACCTAACCACATTGCCCCTAAGGCCCGACTCTTTATAAGACTTGCTTCCGTGATGCTGTAGGCCTATAACACCTTCATCATCTTTAATATCTTCTACATGGGTAGTGAGTATTCCATTTAGATAAATTTTTATTGAAGCGCCGTCGCAGACGACTCGTAATGAATTCCATTCATCTGGCTTATAAGCTCCGGCTTGCAGCTTTGACCAAGGGGGTAAGTGACTTTTTATAAAGTCATTATCTTTGTGTGATCTTTGAGGGTGTTCGGGGTACAGCCATTTTCGTCGGCCTTGATCAAATAACCCTCCGCTCCAACGACGTGGGCTCGGATCTATTTCAGCTTGATAGCCAACAACGCGTTTACCGTCTTTATCTTGCTCAATTTGGCCTCTAAAAATAATACCCGAATTACTATACTCATCAACTTTCGGCATTTTTATATCGGCAGTCAAAATAAAGTTGCTGTAACGCTGCTTTGTAGTTAGAAACCAATTGTTAGGTGAAATTAAATGCAACTCACCATCTATGAAGCGTGCTTGCCCAAACGAGTAAACATTATCAAAACGGCTAAGCTGAGGGTCTAGCAAAGCAACTCTTTGCGTTGTTGTACATGCTGTAACCGAAAAAGCAAAAAATATAGCTAAATATGATTTAATACCAGTCAACGTATTCTCCTTACTAACACTTTGTCGCGATATACTTAAAAGCAGATATAAATAACCTGCATTAAAAGTACTTTTTTGGAAAATCGCTTTGCACTAAAGTCCAATAGTTTAGTGAAAAGCGATGCTTAACCTGATGTTAGTTTTCAAACAATACATTAAACTCTGATATAGCAGGCCAGTTACCGATCGCTTTTAATTTAACAAAGCGTCCTTCTCTATAAAAAGTAGTTGTACTTGGCTGATTGTTAACCTCTCTGCCCTTATGCTTTGCTACTTTTTTATATCGACCATCAATCGTTTCTGATACATAAATTTGATACTTAATTGCTTTATCGTTCGCAGTCCAAAGTTGGGTCCCTGTAATAGATTTTAACTCTCCTAAATCAATAACTATTGATTGAGTTCCATTTTTGTCCGCACGCCAACTTGAGCTATCAGAAAGGTCACCGTCTAACACATTAGACGCGGGGTATTGCTTCTCCTCAGATGATACATAGACAAGGTTAGGGTTTACTATTAAGCGTTTTTCTGCACTTGAAGATTTCCCTTTACTATCAGTTGTTACAGCTTTTAGAGCGTACTCACCGGCGGCTAAACCAAGGAGCTCAGTTGAATACTCTTCGTTACCCCAGGCAAAAGGAGGCTGCCAAATATCACGCACTAAGGTGTCGTTCAAATAAAGCTCTACCCGCTCTATATCAATGCTATTTAATGCAGACTCACTATGAACCGATACACTTAGAGACTCATACCCTACTGGCACTTCTATCTCGGGTTCTAAAAAATAAACATTTGGAGCCGGTATTTCTTCTACGATAAGTGTAATACTCGCTTCCCCTTCTAAACCTTGGGTATCTCGCGCAATTGCAGTGATAGTATGGCTTCCTACCCCTAAAGGTGACGAATTTGGCTCGTGCCTGTCTAACCAACCCATTGCACCTAGCTCATATGGTGCATATGAATGGCCAAAATTCCAGACAGGCTTGGTATCAGTACGCACAAACTCACCATTAACATATAAAGTTACAGATTGAATATCACGATTGTCGGGAGATACTGCATCTATTGTCACACCTAACTTTTCGTATCCTTCAAAAACAGTAATGGTTTCATTAGGGAAAGAAACCACTGGCGGTTTAGGCTCACCTTCAACATTAAGAGTCATTGTCGCTATGCTTTGAGCGCCTTCACTATCTATGGCAACTGCTTTAAAAGTATAAATTCCTGCACCGAGTGGTAAGGGGTTGGGAGAATGTGAGTCTAACCACCCCATTGCGCCTGTTTCGTGTGGATTAAACTTATGGCCAAAGTTAAAAGGAGCTTTGTCGTCTGTACGTATTAAATTATCGTTAATGTATAAAGTAACAGATTCAATTGTTCTATCAGCAACAGGACTTGATGCTTGCAACGTAAATGTCAGCTGCTCAAAGCCCTCTTTTACAGTTAGCTCGTTATCAGGAAAACTAATGACTGGCGAATCGGATTGAACAAGCAACTGCATTGTGGAAGAGCCAGTGACACCTTCACTATCAGTTGCAACTGCTTCAAAGGTATGATTTCCAGCCGTTAAGCCTAGTAGCTCTAATGGCTTGTTTTTATGACCCCATACAAAAGGGTCTGCATTGTCTGAACGAATTAGCGTGCCATCAACAAATAAATCAACTTTGCTGATGCTGCGATCAGCCACTGGACTTACAGCCGTTACTTTAAACGACAATTCACTGTAACCTTCCTCTACAGTAATGCTTGTCTTCGGAAAAGTGACGATAGGTGAGTTAATTTCACTTTCTATATCTAAATCTATTACTTGCAAATGAAGTGGTAACGCACTCCCTGCCCCGCGTTCCATTAGGTAGTAGTAAACTTTGCCATCTTTGATGTAAATAGTGCCATGATCAAATACTGGCCCATCAGTTGCTTCGTATACGCGCGTAAAGTTATTTGTGCCACCTTGCGCTTTTTCAACGTAAGGTCGTCCATTGTTTAAACCAATAATATATACGTTATCACCAGCCGTATAAATTTCACTTGCGCCAACAAAATCTGTTGACGTAATAAACTCTGTTGCGCCAGCTGGCTTATAGGAGTGTAAATAAACTTCTTGATAATCAGGACGGGTTCTATCGGTTGAGCGTACTTTACTTATAAAATGCACATCTCCCTTTTTAGTCACTGTCCAGTCAAAGCTACCTACAATATAAACAGAATTAGCTTCTTGATGATCTATGTAGTCACCCGGTTCCAGTACTTTTATCTCATCCGAATTTACAAGCGGCCATGTCATTGGCTCACCTTGATGGTTTTTCCATTCACCTATACCATCTGAGTGGTCTGAATAGGCGTAAAAAACACCATTTTGATATTTATATCTATCGTTATTATCGTTGCTTCGCTGCTGGTAGCCTACTCGAAGTTTGCCATTAACGTACTTCATATTGCCATAGAGGCCCCAGTTATAAGCATTACCATAACTTTTTTGGTTATTGTGATTAAATTTAGTGAAGCTTGACCACTTTTTTGTTTGAGCGTTATAGCGATTAAATACATAGGCACCGTTATTGTTACCACCCAAGCGCATATAAAGCAGCAATGTACCATCTGTATTTGTAAAAAACTTGGGATAAGTTAAACGCGCAAAATTTGCTTTATCGGCTAAATTACCTGTCATTGTTAAATGCTTATAGTCATCAGCCCCTTGACTAACACTACTGGTATCTTTAACAAACTTATTAAGAGTAAACTGCTCATCGGGTAAGTCAGCAACCCCTGTTTCGCTAAAAGAATAGCGGAAGAAGTCATCTTTGAATTTACCACCATGATTGTTATCGTCGTAGGCGTGCATATCGTACACCATATGAATAGTGCCATCGATAGGGCTCACTGCTAAGCCAATTGTATTATGCGACTCCCCAACTAAAGGGTCTCCTCTAAAACCTGTATGGCGATGTGGAAATTCTATAGTTGCCAATGTTCCCGTTAATGTATTGTAGCGGCTCAACATTACATTACGCTCTTCCTTACCGCCTTTATACCAAGTCATAAATACATAATGTTTATATACTTTAACGGCATCGCCATGCGCAGAGATATTTCGACCAAAAAAGAAGTCGTATTGCGTTCCAGTGTCTGGGTTAGCTACATTACTAAAATCTAAATCTTGTCCATCAAAGTGCAAACCAGTGTCTGAAATTTTAACTTGTTGCTCTAATTCAACTCTTGCGTGCCCTGAGGCAGCATAAAATGCAGAAGTTAACAAAAGCAGAGATGAAAGCGTGTGTTTCGCTTTTATTGTGTGTTTTTTCATATTGCTCTCTGTTTATCGATGTTGTCTAAATGAATTGTGTGGATTCAATTGTGTAAACTGTTTTGAAATATTTAGATTTAACTTATAGAGACGCCTTTACTATTTTACTTTCGTTAATAAAACTATAACAAAAAAGCAAAAACGATCAATACAAATCAACATCAATCAAAAGAAGGGCATCAGTCTAATATAAAAATCTATTAAAAGAAGGGAAGCTAACGAGGACTGATAATGTACGTAAACAGCACTGCTTTATGTGTATAAGAGTAATTTAGGTATTATTTAAAAAGGTAGGTAGGCAATACCTACCCATACCGCTGTAACTATTCGATGTTACCCGCATTTAGTAAAATTTTACGTAAATAGATTTTGCATTTCTAAAGATATCTAAGGGCCTATTTCTCTTAGCTTACCTTCAAAACTATTTGCAAGCTCCATAAGTTGGCGGGCGTTACTATATTTTCTTAGATTTTGTTTTAACTCATCAAGCGCTTTGGCAGTTAAACCAGCATTATCTAAGGCTAAGTAATATAAATATGCGTATTGCACATTGTTAGGTTCAAGCTCCATCGACTTTTTAAAATACTCTATTGCTTCAACTTTTTTATTACTTCTTATTTTTGCCATTCCATTTGCATAATTTAATGCAGCAGAATTAGGTATTGCAGCCAACCCTTGATCAAGCACAGTCTGCATTTTTTCTTGACTCCCTTGACGAAAATAAATATCAGACAAATTTACATAGTTAGGATCAAAATATGGGTCTACATCAATACCTTTTTTTAAATACCTAATTGCCGATGTAACATCTCGCTTATTTAATGCGAGCATACTTTGATTAATATGACCTTCTCCACGCCAAGAGTTAACTTTATTGGACTGTGCCAGCTCAACAATAGCCTCACTGAGTTCGCCCGACGGATTATTTTGATAACTCAGATTTTGTGCGGCGGCAACCCTAACCGCCTTAAATTTATCTGTTAACAACTTGCTGTAACTTTTAAAACGCTCACTTTCAGGCAGCATATAGCCTATTTTAGCAATCGCTAATCGTATAAGTGGCAGTGGCGAGTTTACCCACCTAGATATAATTGCATCATCTATTACTGAACCAGTGCTTGCCAAATAAGTAATTGCACTTGCTCTATCAATTTCACTCAATGAAGTATCATTAATCAATCCAAGGTGAATATTTAACGGCACACTATTGGCCGATCGAAGTGCTAACATTGCATGCTCTTTGTTAGACAACGGAGCGGCCTTGCCATGCCAGCTTTCTAGCGCAGTGTTAGCCCATTCATTTGTTTTATCATCGTGACACTGAGTACACGCATTAGGCGTATCATAAATGATAGAAATATCAGGGCGCGGGATTTTAAAACTATGATCTCTTCTATCATCTACCCCCATATACCTATTAGTAGGCATATGACAATTTACACATTGGCTACCTTGCGACGCTTGCTTATGCCGGTGGTGCTTGGGCACATCATATTCACTACTTTTATGACATTGAAGGCAAAGGCCATTCGTTTGTGATTTAATTTCCATCGTGTGTTTGTCATGACAATCCAGGCAATTTACACCGGCTTCATACATTTTACTTTGCTTAAAAGAGCCAAATACATAAACCTCTTCCTTTATTTGGCCATCAGCATGATACAAATTTGGCTCTAAGAAAGAGGGGCTGAATTGATCTAAAAAATGCTTATCACTACTAAACCCGTCTGTTAGTGGACTGCGCAATGAATGACAGGCATAACAGGCTTCCATAAAGCTGTTATCACGTTTAGCACCTTGCCAAGTAGCAATGTTGCTTTTATCCGTTATTTTCCAACCAGACATATTGGTCGGTTTCACCTTATTTGTTTTTGGTAACGGGTTAGTTTTGTGATCTTTTGATAGGTCAGCATGGCAAGAAGCACATCCCACATTTATATTTGAAAAGTGCGTATCAAACACATCCTTTTCTACATCATAATTACGCTTTAAATTATCAGAATGACAATCTGCACACATCCCATTCCAATTTTGTAAAGGTTGTAACCAATGCAAACGATCATTTGGTTTTACATCTTCAGTTTCATAATTTGCATACCAGCGCTGCCCACCATCTTTGGCATCGCGACTATCCCAAGCAAAAGGGAAAACTTGGTATTTCCCCTGCTCTACTTCAATAAGGTATTGCTGAAGTGGGGTAAAACCAAATACATAACTTACTTTATAAGTCTGCTTAGTATTGTTCTCAGTTAAATCGATTAAAAACTCATTATCTTTAGTGTAAAACAATGCTTTTTGAGAAAAATGTTCAACAATTACACTATTAAAGTCACCTAATACTTTATCTGATGTTGCTTGGGCCATTGCACCTGCATGGTGAGACTGCTGCCAATCAGACACCTCCTTGCTATGACATGAAGAACACTCCTCATTAGCAATAGAAAAAAAGCTGCTCATCAAAAGCGTTACAACTACTATAATCTTGAATATTTTTATCATTATTTTTCTGCTTTAAAACGCTAGTATTGTGAGTAAATAATTTTATCAGGGTCGTAAATAACGCTATCGCTTTCACTAAAACCAATTCTATGAGCAACGGCTTTCACCGATGTTGCTTGATCTAATTTAAAAGGGCCTTTGTATAATTGCCATAAATCAGGAGGGGTGATGTTACCTAATTGATAAGAAATCACCGCACCAGGCGTTGGGCTACTTAGGTGTATTATGCCATTACTGATTTTAAATTGTGGCTTTGCGGTTACTGGCTGTGATTCACTTCCCGCCCACAGTTGTTTAATAAGTTGGGATTCCGCAAGCCTTGGTTCATCGTTAATTTCTCTTAACCAACGGTCCATTTCTGCACTAAGCTCAGCGACCACTTTTTTATAACTGGGGTCGGTAATAATATTATTTAACTCATGAGGATCATTGGCTAAATCAAATAATTCTTCAGGGTCTTTTTTATCTCTAAACCATAAAGCTTGTGCCGGTGTAAGTTGCTCTGCATCCCGTAAACGTAATAGCTCCTGCATGGTAGGTATTTTTTCTCGATAGACTACTGGCAAATAATAACCTTGTTCTGGACGGTAATTTCTAATGTATTTGAAGCGCTTATTTTTAACAGCCCTTATTACATCTGTAAAACCATCAAACCTATCTGCTGCAGCATGGATGTATTCACGTTTTGCAGTTTGTTGTTTACCTAAAAAGCTTCTCCCGTGCATATGCTCGGGCTTATCTATACCAGCTAGGTTCAAAAGCGTTGGGGCAAAATCAACAAAGCTAACCAGCTCGTCATTTTTTTTGCCTGCATGCTTTGCATTGGGGTAACGAACTATAAAAGGGACCTTGAGGCCGCTATCGTAAATTAACCGCTTTTGCCTTGGTAAAGGTCCGCCGTGGTCTGAGTAAAACATAATAATAGTATTATCGTATAAGCCATCGTCTTTTAATTGCTGTAATACCGCAGCAATCTGTTTATCGGCTTCTGCAAGGTTATTATACATTTTCCATAGGTCGCGCCTAACAAGAGGAGTATCAGGCAAATATGGCGGAATAGGGAAATCAAGATCTTTAGGCACATGCTCAGGTGTATTCGCCTCAGATGATTTTTCAGCATGATGTTGCGGTAGTTTTGCGATTTTCTTTCTATTGTCAGAAAAGTAATGCCGAGATTCTATTTTTCTGAACCCATATGGCTCAAATAAGCCTGACTCATGTGTCGTGGTAAAATTAACAACTGCATAAAATGGCTGCCCGGGCTTTCTATTACGCCAATGAGCGAAAGGCCCACTTTCATCCCATGCTGCTTTTGGCGCTTTGAATTGGTAATCAGTTTTTAAGTTATTTGTTGTGTAGTAGCCTTCCTCGCGAAGGTATTGACTAAGCATTTTCGCATTTTCAGGGGGTACAGCCTCATATTTTGGCAAACCTGTTTGCTCAGTATTAGAGGTTGTTCGCATATTATTTGCACCAACCGAAGAAGGATACATTCCCAGCGCTATAGCTGCTCTGCTTGGCGAACACACACCTGAAGTTGAATACACATTCGTATAAGTCACCCCTTCATTTGCAAGTTGAGTAATAGAGGGTGTTTTTATAGTATTATCACCATAGGGCTCAATAATAGGGCTCATATCCTCAACTACTAACCATAAAATATTGGGTTTGTTAGACACGTCATGCTTTGCAATCCCGCCTTCCACTGCCTGTGAACTACAAGCGCAACATAACAATATCCACATCCAAACTTGCTTGTAACCAAAACTCATACAACACATATGCCACCTCTTTGTATTTTTGTATGGTCAGAATAGCGATTCATTAATCATTTCTGCTAAACACCAGCGCCCGCCATCGTCCTCTGGCAAATGCGGTACCTCCGTTCTCAGGAATTTTGCCATTTGTGACTGCTTTAGAGGAAACTCGTATAATATCGTCTTTAGCGAGTTCAACACCCTTCATGCTAAAGTATATTTCTTCGTAATCATCACTCGTTTCTGGATTAGTAAACTCGCCAATTTTTTTATTATTTATTGAAACAATATAAGTCGATTCACCGTCTGTTTCAGCTAGTGTGACCAAGTCAAGAGTATGGCTGCCAACGTCTTTGGCCTGCACAATATATTCTGCGTGTGCAAACTTATTACGGTAAGTAGTGTTCACCGCATTTATTGCTAAGGCATTCTCTGCTTTATGCTGGTAATAGGGAATTTCGCCCGTATTTTCAATAGTAAAATCGTCCACTGCGTATAGAATCCGGGTGTAGTCCGTTACCTTTAATAACTGAGTTTTTTCTTGTAATTGTTTGGGCTTATTCAGTGTTTCTGGCTTATCTTTACCTACAGGTATATAGCCCTTTTCTTTCGTTAAGAGTAATTTATCAAGCTCAAAGCCATCCTCACGCATTGATACCATAATGGTATGAACACCTTTGTGTGGTATCTCGATATAAATGGTGTTGGGAGTACCACAATGATTCGTGTTTACTCGTTGAGCAGAAGACCATGTCCAAGCATGTTTACCCTCACATAGTTGCAAGCGCTGTGCAGATTCTGGCCATTGCCCATTTATACCTAAATGCAGGCCATTATCTTCACTTCCGGTGCTGTATGCTCTTGCCCAAACGTAATATTTCCCAGGCGTTTCAAAGTAAACCGGATAGCTAAGCACAGCCATTGTGCCGGCTTTATTTGTGAAGTTCTCATGTCTAACTAACGCTTCGTGATGGTTACTGCGGGTATCAGGGAGTATTTCAATATAAGACCCGTTGCTAGCGTCATGATAATGGGCTTGGTCTGCATCAGCGAAATTATGAACTGGCGTATTTTTTGAAAACACCAACCATCGCCTCTTAGCATCTAAGTGCTGAGTTGAAAATTTTTCTGCTTCTATAACCACGAAGCCTGAATCTTCATAATAACTCTGCATCGCATTAATATTGGTTGTTGAAGCTGCAAAGCTGGCTACAATAATCGGTAGATAAAGGGCTAATTTTGTGTTTAATAGTCTCAAATTTTTAGCCCCTATTTACCGCATTAAGCAGTAAAACTTCTTTTATCTCTTTTGGTGTTGAGTGCTTATTACCGCCATTATCAGCGCCCGTTATCCACCAATAAATCATTCCTGCATCAGAGCAATCAAATTTATTAGTTTGAAATGGAACAACACCGTCTTTCTCAGCATAGGCCATCATTTCCCAAATAAATGCAATACCGCTATCTGAATGGTTTTTGGCCCAGTCCCAATCAGCTATTGGCCCCTGAAGCCCCACATTCTGATCTCCTATTTGATGCTCTTTTACACCAAAGTCTAGAATTTGCTGCCAAGTAAAAAAGTCACCGCTATTGTCATTTGCAGGGTGATGAGACACTACGTGAACATGTTGCACCTTATTTTTTTGTGCAGCTTCCAATGCATAGCCTATAAGGTCGGGCTCACCTGCTTCAACTATCCAAAGCGGATTATCAATAGATGATGCGTTGATTGCATCGACTAAATCTTGTTTTGCTCCTGCTTGATCAACTCGGCAATTATAAAAATCACGTAAATTGTTAAATGGTCCAAATAAATCGATACCTCTAGCACTTAATTCATCTAGTTTATTTTGCCGACGCATTTCATTTTCGGCATCAATTTGATACCGCGCTTTGTTTCTAAAAGGGTCTAAATCGCAAGAGTGAGATAAATGAACAAGTCGGCTAGATAACCCAGTGTTTTGTAAAAGCGCCAACATAACAGGTGTAGCACCAATATCATCGGGATCAGGGGAATTACCATCTATGACTACGGCCAAACGACCTATAGGCGGGTTAAGAGCTTCAAATTTGCCTTTTATTGATTGATTTGAGGCACTCTCTTTCGTTTTACCTTCAATACGTGTTGTGCTTTGACTACAAGCTACACTCAAAAAAGTGCTTAAAATAACCAAAGGCAGTAATAGTTTTTTCATTATTTGTTTCTCTATCTTGATAAAGTCGGTAATTTGTAATCGCTACTTTCTATTAAGGGATTTTTGAACACCTTGTTCGTCTCTGTAAATCATCAAGATAAGAACAATTATGCATAACGACTCAATATGAGTAAAAATGATTGTAAATGAAATCTAATAAACTAACAAACTATCAACATTAATCTTTGAAAATAGATTTAACTCTATTTCAATTAGAAGTACGTGACTGTTAAACAAACGGTAAAAAGAGAGAAAATAAACAAGGTAGTTTCAATTAACGCAAAGGTATTCTGAGGGATAGCACCAGCTAAAATCGGCAGCAAGTGGTTGTGATGTTCAAACTTTATAAGTAATAACCCTTAAGTTAATAGTAACTCAAGGGATATTACTTACTGACAATTCTCCGAATGCGAGTCAGTTATTAGGCTAATAATGACTTAACATAATCAATAAGGTCTTGATCTTGGCCGTTTTCAAATAAACATGCCTGAAAACGCTCACCCGAAACTGCGGTTTTAACTAATTCTTGATCAAGGTTTTTTAATGAATCAACATAGCTGCGACTAACTAAGGCTGACTTTACTTGCGTTAAAATTGATGCGTTTCTCACCTGAGGCTCCCTGCGCTCAACAGGGTAACCCGCACCGCGCTCACCGGTAAGTGCTTTTTCAAAAATATAACGCGCGTTTAACTCAGCGCCCCAACCAAATCCTTTAGCAAACGGCAGTGCTAATGCGTTACCGTTATTCACTTGGTTAAACAAAAAGGCATCTGAAGGGTCAATACAATAGCCACAGAAAACACCATCATGAGCATTTAACGACATCATCGCACCTTGGCCAGTGCCACATCCTGCAAATACAAAATCAACGGCTTTAGCGTTAAGTAAAATCCCCGCCATAATGCCTAAATGAACATACGTTAGGTGATGATCGTTTTCGCTATTCATACCCACGTTAAACACACTGTGTTCTAACGGTAAGGCAACACTTTCAAGTTCGTTTAAAATAATTGGATTTTTAGCCGCTTGGCTATTTTCAAACATTAATGCTATTTTCATGATTGGTTTTACACCTTAGTGAGTGAATATGACTCAAGTGTATCATTGGTTTAGTCAGAAAATAACCCATAGAGCGTTTAAAAATGCGCTAAACATACTTCCTATGGTTTGTATGAGTACATTAGCGTTTGCGTTCAGCTTAAATAAAACGTCATTTATTCAAGTCGACTATTTACCAGAGTAGGTCAGATAAGCGAAGCGACATCCGACACAGTAAAATACCTTGCCAAATATTATCAACGTTTTATCTTGTCGAGTGACTAGTGAGTGCCATGAGCATTCATTCATGATTAAGTCGTTTCTGCCCCAAAACGAGTTAATTTAAATGCTCTAAGGGCGGCTTTGAGCGATAAGCGGTCGTTGGACTTTCATCATTAGATGTTAACTCTATGTCTAAAACTACAATTTTAACGTAGAAACCCACATCCATTTACAACTTAAATTCCTCCTATCATTTTTGCATGGAATTAGGTTTATCCCCAAAGCGCCTCAGAACAAATATCAATACTTTAATTGCTTTAATACCATTACCCATGACATTTTTTATATTTCATCCCTGAGCCACACGGACATGGCTTATTCCGGCCAATTTTTTTTGTTGATTTTTGTACTAAATTTTGAACTTAGCGCCTTACTTCGTAACCCACTAATTAACTTACGTTGAGTTACAATCTGCTCCTGCATTTCTTCGGGCTGTCCTGCGACTAGAGGTTCAAGTCGCAGTAGTTCATTTTCGGATTCTGAAAATTCTTCACAATAAGCAAGTATTACAGCATACTGACACCTCACATCAAACATACGATTTAATAACCCTAATTTTGATATATTAGGCATGACATACTGGTCCATTACCCCTTTTGCTCCAATAAAGTCCTGTTGTTCTACAAAGTCATCTGCTAAATTTTGAGCCGTTTTAATGAAAGAGTCGTAAGCTTGCGCCATCTCATATAACTTCATACATTGAATTCTAATATATAGTCTTTCGCTACTAGGCAAGCAATCCCCCTGTAATGACAAAGCAGTAGCTAATCTTTTCAGATCATCATGCAATTCAGGGTATTTATTGATTTTATTCAAAAGAACAGAAGAGTTTTTACCTCGCATTTCCTCATACTGGAAACCGATAAGATCAAAATATTCAGGGATAAGATCCTCTAGTATTTGTAATGAAATATCTATATCCCCCAATTCCATTAGGGAGGCCGCCGCATTATATTTAAAAACCCTAAGATACGCTGGATCATCAGGAATCTCATTAAATGCAGTATCCATTAGCTCAATTACTTTATCTGTATTACTTTGTGTAGCTTCATAAAGCATTCGCTTCATCATGTATGAAAGCTTTTCCCTGGTTCCTAATTGATTTGCTTCCACCAACTGTTCCATCTGATCCAAAAAATTAGCTGTAGTATGAATTCCCCCATTATGAGTCGCATCAAATACCAAACCATCTAACGCCCAGAAACGTTGCTTGGGACTAGCGTCTAAAGAATCCGCAATAGGCTTTAAGAATGCTTTTATTTCATTACTAATGCCCATTTCATGGAAATGTTCTTCTCCTGCCAGCTCGATTAAAAGCTCAACCTCTTCTAACGCAACAAGTGTACGAATGAATAAAGAGAGCCTTGAGCTATCACGTTTTTCTATTAATGATTTCATTAGTATATTTTTGAGAGAACGCTGTGATTGCAATACAGCATCATCTTCCATGATTACTAAATTTCGCCTGCCAAGTATCCTAATAGCATCATGAACCTTTAATCGTTCGCCTCCGTAAATCTCTATTACACCAGAAGTTCTTAACTTTCTAAGTGTTTCAACTATGGTTGGCGACTGTAAATTTAACACCCCTTTAAGTAACTCTATTATTTCAGATTGATACAATGCCTCATCAGAAAGACTCCAAACCGATAAAATATTTTGTGTTGTCACCGGAAACGATGCAAATAATTTAGTAAGGATGATCTCTTGTGCGGTTTCTACTCTATGTGTAAGTGTTTCAAGTTCATGACAAAAGATATCTAAATCACCTTCGGTTTGGCTTGCAGAAAGCCCTACTGCACTTTGAACATAAAGCGGTATTCCTCCTGTGAGTTTAATAAGCTTATCTAATGCGGCAACACTTCCTTTACAGTCATGTGCTTGAGCGACTACTGCAACCGTATCTAAATCCCATCCAGAAAGAGCTTCACGATCAACACCTAGTTGAGCCTCAATCAAGCGCAAGTTATCTGAAGGCTGACACAGTAATATGAACTGAATACTATTAGCTGCATTAATAACAGAACGGAGGTTCTCAGCAGGCATTCTATGTGAATTGTCTAATACAATAATTGGCTGTTTATCCAAACTTTTTAAATGAATACTTAGAGCACTTAAAGACTCAAGACCAGTCGCTCCAGGGTATAAAATTTTTCTTACTGTATCAGAATGACTCTCTACGATTCTTGGAGCAAGCTCTCTCACTAGGGAAGCAGCTAGAGCAGAGCCAGGAAGCTCTCCGACATCATAGTAAACAATAGTATCAGTTGCATGTCTGGCGGCTTCTGATACCCAAGCTGTTTTCCCTGCTCCCGAAAACCCGCAGATTATTCTTACAGAATTTTCCATCTTTATGGACGGCTCATTAATTTGTGGTCGGTAAGGATCTGGGGGGGAAGGAAAATCCTGTAGTTGAATCAGTAATTGCTCAAACAAATCAGGAAGCTCATCTGTTTGAAAAGAGTGATTAGGATGAAGTGCACCTCCAGTACAAGCCATCTGGACTCGTCCTGCAAGTTTCCACACTAAAGAATCAGGAGAAATCATCGAAAAAGGTAATTTTTCAGCTTGAAGTACGCACCACTTTAAAGCTTCATTAATATTACCCCATGCAGGTGGATATGCAGAAGGTAGATGCGCTTGACCTGATTCAGGCCAAAGAAATTTGACATCAAGAGGCCACTCTTTACCGTTAATCAATTTGGCTAGTTTGGGACCTGGTGGTTGATTTGTAACGATTACAAAAAAAGCCTGACCAACGCGCTTATTTATACTGTGCTCTGCCCTGAGGTCATTAAATCTTTCAAGGGCTCCATTGATGTCACTAGGAATGATTGGTTCAGATCGAGTCTTAACTTGAATGTACGTTCTATCGTCACTTACTATTTCTATATCTTCATCAAGCTCAACAACAACCGAAGTAACATTTGCACTAGAGGCCGAAAATAAACAGCCTACAGCATATAAATGCTGATAGAGAAATCCTCTGTGCACTGACTCAATTAGTACAGCTTGTCGTTTGTCTAACACTTCCACAAAATTTCCTTTTATTATTAGTGTTTTAAGCCGTTTATAAATTGTATAGTGAGCATAACGGATACATAAAACGTTTTTTATACCAAAACAGTAAAACTTGTTAAAGAAATAAATTATTTATTGCCAACTTGAAGAAAAATTCGCACTTTTTGATGTTGGTTCATTTGTTGGTTTTTTCATTTTTACTGTCATAGGAAATGGAAAATCAACACCTAGTAATAATGCCTCGCCTTGACCTAATACGGGAAGAAATGAAGCTGAGCGTTGATCTATTGCACCAACGGCTTTTTTTACTATCTCTTGATCATGTTGATTTGTTAATCTATGAACGATAAGTGTACCAATTTGACTCAGCACATCTTCAGGTATATCGCGAGGCCTTTGAGTAGCGATAACAGTATTCAAACCGTACTTTCGACCTTCTTTAGCTATATTACCAAAAGCATCAAGTTCAAACCTATTAGTTTCTTCACCAACTTTTTTGTTGAGAAATTGATGCGCCTCATCAATAAAAACTAACAGTGGCTGCTCATGATTGATTTGACCTTTTCTTGCTAACGACAATAACTTTCTACCAATTGCATTTACTAATATCTCACGCGAGTTTGCTTCAAAGGTTACTTCGGATAGATCAAGTCTGACAACTCGCCCTAGTTCTTCAGTACCGCAGAACCGCTCAAGAATGTTAGGAATCATTTGATATTTGTAATCAGGATCTATCATCCACTTGAGGTATGGGTTATTCGAATATGCCCTAATTCTCGAAGCCAAATTTAAGCAATAACCAACGTCATTAGGAGAAACATCTCCCCATTTTTCGGGATTCTTTCCAAAGTTCGCTGATGGATAAATACATTCATTTTCTATTTGAGTCGCTAGGTTAGAGAATTTCCATGACCTCATGTGCTCGTCTGAAGCAATACTTGTTACTGCTGATTCAAACGGAATTTTAAGACACCCAGTTTTCTGAACCGTACCATTTGGAAGAAAAGTCATGTCATGCCCGGGAACTGATTGATATGTTTCGTAGACTTTTAAACTTCTAATAGCCTCATCTAATTTTGGAGATTGACTTTGTGAGGAAGGTCGAAGAAATGCTCTAATATCACTATCTGTAAACTTCCAGTGAGGGAAAATAACCCTGTTACTTTCATTTGATAATGGGTGTTCTCCTACATAGTAACTTGCACAAGGAAGGTTTTGATATTCGCCCGTAGGGTCTATTATTAAAGCTTTACCACCAGCAAGATGAACTTCTTCTATAATCTTTGCCATCGAAAAGCTTTTACCACCACCTGTAGCACCGAGTATTGCGCAATGTCGAGAAAAAAGTTTTTCTGGTGTAACATGAATAGTAACGGAATCGTCATGCGGTAAACTAGCCAAAGGAAGGTGAATTTGATTTTCCAAATCATCTTGCTTACCCTCAGCAAGTAATGACACTAAACATGGATGAGCTGAGTATATTTGACTACCTAATCGTGGATGTTGCTTTATACCTTTATAATTAAGGCCGTTAGAGGGGTTCAGGCTCACTAATATTTGAACTAAACCAATAGGATGATTCTCTGTTGGCTTATCTGCCAAACCATCAACACTGAGACGCTCCCCACCTTCAATCCATACCTTTACTAGACGTCCGAGTATTGCAGTCTCGCCTACATCTATAAATACGAACTCATTAACTTCACCTGCGGCAATTCTGTTACCGAATGACCAACTAGGCTCGCCTGACCCCGCTTTAGACAAGTTCACAATTATTTCAGTGGCCGAAACATTAATGACACTACCAATTCTTCTAGTCGAATCGTAAGGTGAAAACCATTCTTGCAAATCCATTTATTTCTGCTCCCTACTTAACATTTTCAGCTAATTTTTCAAACAGTTTGAATAAGTCATCTTCAGGGCTTTTCGCTCTTCGTTCAGGTAATAAACTTGAAAATTGCTCAAAAGTTGAATCCAAAATAGCTATTCTTCCATCTCCGTGATTTATGGCTGATCGTAACAAATTTCTAATACCACTATTAAAAGAGCCACTTTCATTAAAAGGATCTTTAGTGGCCACCATTAGCATAAATTCAGGATTCGTTCTTAAGGCCATTGTTAAGGCGTTATTAATATGCTTATCATTAAAGCCAAAACCTAAACAAAGTACACCTGTTCTTGGCTTTTTAACTGCTTCTAAAAATGATGACATCATGTCTAGATATGGTGAATCGTAAGAGGTTTGATATTTACTGCTGCTAGGGTAGATAAAAACAGGCTCCCCCTTTTCGCTGTCGGCAGAGGTTTTTCTAATTCTCCCGTTTATTTTTCGCCAATCCACAGAGCCATGCATTTTATATAGCTGAAAAACATTTGGGAGATATGCGCCTTCATTACTTAATGATTGTCCTCTATTCACTATGTCGTAGTTAAACCACATTGGATTAAAGTATGCAGGGTTTGAATATTCGAAACCATCTATAACAACAAACCCAGTATTTGATGCAGCATGTTCAAATGCCAAGTCATAATTGGTAGTAAATAGCTTTAACCTCTGCTGCTGCGCACTTCTACGACCTACTGCTCGAATAAATTTATCATGGCTTATCCAATCATCTGTATCACTAATAAGATCTGTAAAATTAGTTTTCTCAAGTATGATTCTTTTAGCCTGTTCTAAAAACTTAGTTACTTGAGCTTTTCTAGTGGTAGACAAATCACCGACGGCAAGTGCGGAGTCGCACAAGGATAAAAAAAGTTCTATATCAGCCTTAGGTTTACCTTTATCATCGGTAATTACTTGTAACTCTTTGTATTTAATAGCGGACTGTACTAGTTCGAATAATTTTAAATCCGCTTTACTACAACACTCCCAAAGATGCCACATGCTTGGCGCTATTGCAGGTTTATTAGGCTTATTAAATGTTAAAGATGTACCAGAACCTGCCAATACAACTAAGTTATCAATATCTAGAATTTTATTAACAAAACGGAAAAAAAACTTTAATTCATCATTTTCATCTTCATTGTTTAAATCAATATTAAGACAATCACGATAACCTGCAGTGTTTTTTTTGGGTACATCTGAAGAGAGAAATTTTATTGTATTATCTGCTACCATTTAACTGATTCCTTTCAATGAAGAAGTATCACATCACTCAAGATTATAGATATCTATGTTAGTACCAGTTTGCTTGAAGTATAAATAGTTAGCAAGGCAACAGATGTAAAACTATAAATTCCCCTAAACTCTGAATGACCGCTGTTAGCACAGAGCCGTCCTTCAGCTCTAACTCACTACTGTCCAAAAACAAGCTTGAACGACCGCCCTATTCTCGCTCATTTGACCCTCTCAACCTTAGCTTAAATAAAAAACGCTACCAAAATGGCAGCGCTTTTTACCCTATAAGTTGATTTTCACACTGGCTTATCAAGCTGGGCGGAACTTACCTTCACTCCATAGGTATAAGCGCTGTGCTGAGCCTTTTTTAACATTGAGTAAAACGGCGACAGTATTGCCTTGCTCATTATTGACTACTTCCATTTGCAGCCGTGTTTTAGTTGAGCTCAAAAATATTTTATCTACACGCCAATTTTGTTTATCGTCACTTTTTGCTGTGGCAAAAATAGACTGGCCTTTGGTATCTTTATAAGTCACAGCCGCTGTATATTGCCCCTGCTCTTTACCTAAAAATTCAAGCTTTAAAATATTGGTGATCGTGATGTTTTTATTATCGGTCAAGGTTCTGTTAGCTGCACCAGGCATAGGTTGGCTGTGTTTCCATTGGCCGCTTTCAAACGACGTGACACGCCACTCTCTGTAACTTTTAGTGCGCGCTTGATACGCAACCGCAGGGGCATTATTTTCTAACACCACAGGAACGGTACTAAAAGGTGTTTCTTCTCGTTGTGTGGAGTCAAAAGCCAGTGTTTTTTCGTTTGCTTTCGCTAACGTTATAGGTAACGCTAACTTTTCATTTTGTGCGTTATAAAACGTATCTGTAGTGGTATCTAGCTTCATGTAATATGAGTTAATACGCCCGTAATTAGTTTTGTTGTGCTCCTCAAGAAAGTTGCATTCATGCCACAATGAACTAATAGCGATTTCAGTATCAGACACTTTCTTTGGGGTAATATAAAACGTATCGACGTTTATTGGATTGTGCTCTTGCGGTGTGGGTGCTGTAATGATGACCGGTTTATCAAACGTTTGTGCACCACTTGGCATCTTGTAATATACCCAAGGTGATTTATGCGTTCCTGTGCGGGTAAATAGGTAAATGTCGCCGTTGGCCATTTTTTCACTGGCGGTATACGATGCAAACGGAGTTATGTCGTTTACATAAACAAACTTGCTCATGTCATTTGGTTTCTCTGACATAACATGAAGCATTCTTCCACCGGCATGAGGGGTGTCGATTGAAAGCGGATTTAAACTGTCTTCACGTTCTCCGCCGTGGCCGCCATAAATAATATGAAAGTGACCTTTACTGTCTTGTTCTAGTATTGGCCGCCCGTGGCTATCTATTTTTCTATCACCTTTTGAAAGCGTGCTTTCAGCAGCTTTATAAGGCCCTTCCCATTGATGATTTTTAAGATCGTAACTGGCTATGTAAGGGTCGGTTAAATGCCCTTGATACGTAATAAATACTTTATCACCAATGACATCGTGCCAGCCGGTGTGTGGGTTTCCTTGAAGGTTGTCGGTAAAATAACCTTCAGGTAGTTTTGGTAACGATGCTGGTAGAGCCTTTTTAGGGCCTAGGTTTTCATGTGGTAGGTTGTAAATTTGGTGAAATGATTTTCCTTTTGTGTATTTATCATAAATAGCTTGATAATCAGGGTAAGCACCATATAAGTATTGATCAATTCTCCAACGCCAATATTCACTGCTTTGCGGATCATTTGGGTCGACTTGATTTTGCAGAGTTGAAAATACGTTATCGGTTGCTGAATATTTTTTTATTAATGCAGCGCGCTCATCCAAAAACGCGGTGTTTTGTTTGACTGGCGTATTTGTAGAGCAAGCACTATTTAACAATCCGGTGGCAATAACTAAATTTAAAACGACTGCTTTTTTAATGCGATTTGCGACTGAGGCTTTAAGGGGTATGAATAATGGCATAGTGTGTCTCGGTGTGATGTGTAAGTAAATATCGAGTGTAAGTGAGCATGGTTTATATTGTTGGTTTATAAACCACACTCAATTTAAATTGAGGATGAAACCTCTATTATTACATTTTCATGTAGGCTGAATTTTTATAAAAGGTTGTAAGCGTCTGTTTTTTAAATTGTAGATTAGTACCCTTGCCTATATACATATCTACCAATTTGTTTTGCTCATCGACAGTTATAACGGCAAATTGACCTTCAAAGTAAATACCTAACTCTTTGTCTTCGTATTTATCATTACTATTTTCTTGCACAATGATGTATTGCGTTAGTGACTTTCCATCGACCGTGGCGCTGACTTTTACACCTTTAAATAGATCTTTTTCGTAAAGCCTTTCTACAGCAGTTAACGCATAGTCTTCACCTTCGGTTACTGATTCGTAAGCCACTGTAAATGGGTTACTCCACGTTTCGCCTTGGTGGCGCATTAAAAACGTGGGCAATGGCTTTTTGTTGTATGGCGCAGACGCGCCATAAGCTTTTGGCGCGTTTACAGTTGTAAGCTCAATATCAAGCCCTGCAGGAATTAATGCTCGCATGGCGATTGATTTATCGCCCAATTTAGATGCCGTAAACGTTGCCTCGAATTGCTGTGATGAAACTGACGCCGTTTTAACATCTTCAAAATAGTGCCAGCCTGGGTGCTGGTAATCTTTATGTTTTACCCACGGGGTTTTAGCTGCCGCTTGGTAGCGCTGCGCATCTGCTTTTAATTTTACTTTTTTTGAGTTTGTCGTTATATCAACTTTGTCACCTATGTTGTGGTAAACATAATCGTGAAACTCTTGCTCATAATCACTTTTAGCTCTAAAGATATCTAGGTAGTAGCCTTTAGTATCAGAGAGTTTGATCAATGCTAATGTACGCTGATGATTAGCTGGGGTAACTTTATTAAATTCATCATAAAAAGATGAAATATTAAACGAGTATTTATCTGAGACACCAGTTTCACCGGCTGCAGGCTCCATAGCGATAGACTGCACGCGATTAATACCTAAGTTTATCCAATCACCGCTAGAGGCAGATGCTCCATTACTTATCACTGAGTTATGTGCGGCAAATAAACGATAATAATTTTCATGAATCGGTGTTCTGTAAGTGCCCTTACCTCCGTCAATGCCAAGAACATGGCCTTGACCATATAGTTCCATGTCCATACCAGAAGCATGACCATGAATATAAGAGCCCCCTGCCACAAATGCCATTAAACTGTTTTTAACGGGATCTTGTTTACTAACATTACGTTGAATATTCATTCCCGCATATTCTAAACGTTTGGTTCTAGGACGAGGTGGCGCTACGTCGACTTCTTGGCTGCTTTGTATTTCTTTTACAGACCATAGCAGTTGTAGAGGCGTATAATATGGGCTTGCGCCGTAAGAACGGTTATGAAGGTGTCCTCGATCATATACGCCAGCATTAATGCTTGAGGCTAAATAATTACTAAAGTCATTTATTTGTTTTTCGTTACTATTTAATTTAGCTAATAACAATGACATTTCTAAAGCCGAATACTCTGGTTTATAAGTACGATGGCCATCACCAATGTAAGGATATTCGTTGTTTGGGTATTGTAGGTCGTAGTACGAGGTAAATGCCGCAGGAATGTTAGTATATTTTTTACCTAGTTTAAGCGTTGGATCGTAACGGTCGAGCAATGTCATTAGATAAACCGAAAAAGCGGCTACGTGCTTAGAGTACTGGAAAGACTCTGGCCAAATATCGCCTTCGTTTTCAAACTTTTTTGCTACCGTTTTTAGTGAAGCCTGATGCTTAGTATCTAAGTGTGTATAATACGGTAAATACTTAGCGATTTCCTCTGGGTCATTTAACGCTAAAATATTGTGTACAAGGCTTGATGACTCTAATACAGGCCAGTTTGAGTCTAGTAAACCTTTATTAAGCGCTAACCAAATATAGGTTTTAAAAACCTGTTGCGCCTGGTCAAAATCAAACGCGACTAAGCTGTTTGATTGTAAGTCGTAAACCTTGCCGCCAGACTTTAAATATGGATAAACCAAATCATAGATAATCGGTAATTGAGCACCAATCACGCGAGCTTCATACAGGTGATCGCCTGGAAACATCCAGCTTGAATTCATGGCACCTTCTTTATGCACTTTCATTTGTATTAATGCATTTGAATAGGTGTTAAGTATATCTGCACCACAAGCAGCGTATTTATCTTCTTGCGTTAAGAAGTACATTACACCGCAATCAACGCCGTCCTGCAGTGCTTTAACAACGCTTATTAACTGCTCTTTGCTTCCGCCACCTTTTACACGAAAATGCGGTAAAATAGGTGCTTGTAACTTATCTTCACTCCAAACTAAGGGCAGCTCTTCAAGCGGTTTCAAACGCTTTTCTTTATTAAGTGCAGCGATTGGTTCAACACGGTGTTTAAGCTCTTCAAATAATAACTTTGCCCAAGGCTCTGTTTTAATTTTATTTAAAATCTCTGGACGTTCAGATTTTTTTACCCAAATCGAAGGGCGCTCTACCTCTGCTGACGCTCTAAATGCGATGAGTGTTATTAAAAGAATAAAACAAGGCGTGACTAAGCTGGAGTGCAAGAAATTGCGCACTGGTATTTCCCGTTTTATTTTACTGGTGATTACAGACATTATCGGGTGTTCCTAAATTATTGTGTGTTTATTGTTGCAAGCGGTATGCATAGTTAAATTGTGTTTTTACAGCGATTAAGCGCTTCTAAATAATAATAATCGCCATAATTAAGCGCCGCATTTAGCTCTTTACTCGCAGGATAATTGCCCGTTGCTTGTTTAAGTAAAAAGTGGCCATTTTCGTCTTTTTCAGCAAGGTATTCTGGTGAGCTTAAGCTTCTTAGCATCGTCATTGCAGCTTTGCGATAACGTGCAGCCTCTTCTTTTTCAACATAGCTAGCGAGCTCTAATAACCCGCTTGCAAGTAAAGATGCAGCTGATGAATCTTTATAATTATCAATCTGCGGATCATCAGGCGCGTTATAATCAAAATACGGAATTAGATCTTCAGGCATGTTTTTATGAGTTAGGATATAATTCACAATATTACGAGCATGGTTTAAAAACTTTTCATCTTTTGTGTAGCGATAAACCATTGTATAGCCATAAGCCCCCCATGCTTGTCCTCGAGACCAAGATGAGTCATCAGTAATACCTTGAAAGGTTTGTTTTGATAGTGGCAGTCCAGTATCTCGGCTGTAATTAACTAAGTGGTATGAACTAAAATCATCCCTGAAGTGATGCTTCATCGTAACAGTGGCATGACTTACAGCAGCGTCAAAATAAGTTTTGTCTCCGGTGGCAAGGGAAGCATTGAATAACAACTCTAAATTCATCATGTTATCGATAATGACAGGAAACTCCCATACCCCCCAACTCCATGAAAATGTGGCACCAATTTTGGGATTGTAGCGCTCCATTAATGTTTGAGCCGTGCTAACTAAAATTGGGGTATAACTTTCATCGCCGGTAAGTCTTAGACCATTACCAAAGGAGTTATTCATAATAAAACCCACATCATGAGTTTTACGATTGAAACGCATATCTTCTAATGCACTAGTCCACTCTACGGCGGTATTTAACCAGCTTTTATCTTGATTGTGCTCATACATATACCAAAAGCTGCCAGCGACAAAACCACTCGTCCACCCCATTGGGGTAATGAAATTGGTTTTACCGTCACTAAAAGAAGTCGGTATTTTATTTGGATTTGTATAAGCCTTTCTGAAATCGTCCAATTGTAATTGGGCTTTATCAAGTGTGGCACTACAAAACATAGCATCTTCATTTAAAAGAGTACCTTGCTTACTATTCGTTTCAACCGCATCACATGCCGGTAAGGCCAGTAATACAGCAACAGCCAAAGCACTTTTAGTTATTATTTTTCTCATTAATACCTCTTTTAAAAATCAGCCACTACATAATGATGAGCAGACGGACCTTACAATTACGTCTGTACACCTGTTGAATATCGACTGAATGCAACATTCACTTGACCGATATTGACCCATTTTGATTGATAATGTCAAATAATAAATAACTTCGCTACATTTTACTTACACGAATAAGAAAAGGGCTTTCTTGAGTATCAGGAGTTGGTGAGTGGTTGAAGCTCTTTTTTAAGAATACTTAGCGCCATTAATAATGGCGCTAAGTGGTACTCATTAATTAAAGTTGCCTTTAATTTCATAGTTACCAGGTGATAGTAAGTCAGTACTTTGTACATTCATGGAATCATTACGAATAATACTGATGTTTTTTATGTTCGGTAGTACTAATGACGCCTCAGTGTTTTTTGGTACCGTTAAAGACATACTAAGTTGCTGATTTTCTATCGACCAGCTAACTGCAATTTCACCTTGAGGAGTTGGGTGACTACCGCTAACCTCTGACAGTTTAGTAGTAAATTGCGGTTCAACTTTAAACTGTTTAAAACCAGGCTGCGTTTGTTCTACGCCCAACATACCTCGATAAAACCATGATGCAACGGCACCATAAGCATAGTGGTTTAGTGAGTTCATGTTCGCTTTATTAAAACCATCCTCAAGCGAGTATGAATTCCAGCGCTCCCATGTTGTCGTTGCACCATTATTTATCGAATAAAACCAAGACGGGTAGCTTTCTTTAAATAAAATGTCATACATTACTTCACTGTGGCCAAACTTTTGTAAGACAGGCGCCAACATTGGAGTCCCTAAAAAGCCGGTACGTAAATGATGATCACTCTGCTCTAACAATGCAAGTAACTTACCTACCGCTACTTTTTCATCATTAGACTCAAACATATTAAATGCAAGCGGCAATAAGTACGTTGTTTGTGTAGTAATAGGATTAGTGACAACTTGTTTTGGTTGTCTTAAGCGTTTCCCCTTCTCTCGTTGGATTACTTTGATAACCTCAGGTTTAAGATCTAAGTTTTCATCAAAGTAATGAGTTCTGAATTTCTTTTTTAAGTTTTTAAATAGTGTTTCGTATTGCTGTGCATCACTTTCATATCCCAACAAACGAGCTGTTTTAGCGGTTATATCTGCCGAACGAGCAAAATATGCAGAACTAATTATATCTGGATGGGTATCCCCTTTTGCTCTACCGCCTTTAGAGTATGGCTGTAACCAATCACCATAAGTACCTAAGTAGGAACTATACTCATAACTATGGAACTCGTGGTAACTCAACCAACGCTTCATCATATTATAGTTGTCAGCGAGTATTTTTTTATCACCAGTGAATTGATAGAGATCCCAAGGTAATATTGTGGCTACGTCCCCCCAAGCTGCAGCGGTACCATCAGTTAAAAACGCTCTAAAAGGTACAAATTTAGGCACCATACCATCAATACTTTGCTCTTCACGAACACTCTCCAACCAAGCAGCCCAAAAACCATAAACATCTGCCTTATACATCGAAGTCATGGCGAATACTTGGGCATCACCAGTCCAACCAAGTCGCTCATCCCGTTGTGGGCAATCGGTTGGTATATCTAAGAAGTTACCCCTTAGCCCCCATTCCACATTATCTGATAGTTTATTTAATTTACTGTGCGAACTTTCAAAATTATCAAACACTTCAAAATCAGAATGTAGTACTTGACCGTTTATCCACTCAAGTTTTGGGGTTTGGCTTTGGTCATAGCCAGTCAGCTCAACATAACGATAACCATGAAAGGTAAAGGTAGGTTGATACTCAATAACGCCATCTTCTTTGGGAATGTAATAATCCGTATTTTTAGCTGATCGTAAGTTTTTGACATGGAAAAAATCTTTTTCTAATGCTTCAGCAAAGCGAAGTTTTAGTTTTTTCCCAGCGATAGCTGGCACTGTAATTTTAGGCACTCCCACCATATTCTGTCCCATGTCAAAGATAGCAACACCATCTTTAACGCTAACAATATCGATTGCCGGAATACTTTTAGTAACTCGAACAGGTTGATGACGTTTCGGTTTGAGTTTTACTTGATCATCAATCGGCTCAACCACGACTGGTTGCCATTTAGCAGCATTGTATTGAGCAGTATTCCAACCAGACATTTCATAACGTGCGTCATACGTTTCACCATCATAATTACTTGCTTCACGTATAGGGCCATCTATTGTACTTTGCCAGTTATCATTACTCGTTATTACTTTTACAGAACCATCATTATAAGTAACTTCTAATTGAGCAAGTAACCGCATCGGTAAGATGTATTCTTTTTTAGTAGGATGAAAGATTCGCCCAGTGTGCCAACCTTCAGCAACGACAGCACTCAATGCGTTAGCGCCTTGCTTGATTTGTGTAGTCACATCGTAAGTTAATGTTTCTATTCGTTTGTGATATGGGGTCCAGCCAGGAGTCATTACATCTTGACTTAGTTGCTCGCCATTTATAAATGGTTTAAAGACACCTTTTGATGTTATATAAAGTCTTGCTTTAGCGACTTTTTTATTAACTTCAAAGGTTGTTCGTAAATACTGTGGCCGATAATACAGGTTGTCTGGTGCACTGAAGCGGCCTTCTTTTACCTCACTTTGGTTACGCTCCCCAGTTTCAGGGTGACCAATCCACTGTGCTTTCCAATCATCGTTTTCTATTAACCCTAATTCAAGGTGGTTGACCTCACTCCATTTTGAAACTCGATCATTTTCATCCCACATTTTTACTCGCCAAAAAACTTTTTGTCGAGACTTTAATTTCGGCCCTCCATACTCAATCCAAGCGTTATCTTTAGTGCCTACCTTTTTACTATCCCAAATTATCTGTTTGTCATGAAAGTTAGAGGTATTTGCAACTTGAACTTGGTAAGCAGATTGTAATTGAGCTTTACCGTGATTGGGCAGTTTCCAACTAAATCGAGGTCGCTGCTCATAATACCCTAAAGGATTTACAAAACCTTCACCAACCTTAAGCTGAACAGGCGATGCTAGTTGATTTTGCACCTGTTTTGGTTCATTTTTATTTCTTTGCTCATTCTCTTGCGAACAACCTGTTAATGCCAATAAGGTTAGCCAAAAGAAAGATAAGTTCTTCAAGTGTTTTAATAATTTGATTTTTTTAATCACAAGAACGTCCTTAAAAGCACACATAATTAACTAAACCTAGGCCTTTGTAATAACCTAAAGCCAATCAGCGTGCTCGTCGAAATTATTTAATCATAAAAACTGACGTAAACCTATTAATACTTATAAATATCAATACCTTAAGCTTTACCTTTCGCTTAAATTAATGCATCGTCACGCCACTAGAAAAAAGCATAATGTCGTCTGTTACTTCGCTTCGACCAACATAAATCCCCCAACGAAAACCAATCTCTTCTGTACGTTCCCACTGGCCAAAACCAACTTTTTTATTATCAATGTATACTTCGTAATCCATGCCATTGTCTCTTACACGAACATCAAAGCCTTTACCGTTCATATTCTTAGCTACTATATATTTTTTATTACCTATCTCAGGTTGCTGTTTACGTGGTACATACCAAATATTGCCATGCTCATCGAGACGGATCATCACTGACCAATGATCGACATTATTGCCTTTAGCTTGAAAGATAGAGCACATATGCGGTAACGCGCACCCTGACGATTTAATAATAGTGAAGCGCCCTGCCCACTCTCGCCAAACACCTTCTGCAGGTGCCCATTTATCTTTCGTACTGAAGCTTTCAATACGTGCTGCATTTTCACGTTTATTACGAAGGTTTTCTTCACCTTTAAATAAGCGAAAAACTTGAGTATTGCCATCTTCTTGGTACCAGCGCGTCCATCGCTCAAATTGATCACGACGAATTGAGGCGTGCCCTACGGTATGGATAGCTAGATTATCTTGAATTATTGGGTTATTGGCATAAGGTCCAACTTCAACCAATGCATTATTAACATCAATTTTTGATCCCTTGTAACCTTTAGTGGTATTTGTGTGATGTGGTCTTAACGCATCACTGTCTTTAACCGTTTGCCAACTAGGGTCATCACCTAATTGTGTATATAACGGAGCAGCTTCAGCCTCGAGTGGCTCATTTTGTTTTTGCGCATTACAAGCAGTGAGTGTTAAAACTGCCGCCATTGATATTAATACTGTACGGATAATCATTGCTCATTACCTTTATTGTGTGTGTTAAATTAGCTCTAAGGCTGTGTACTATTGATCGTTAACAGAGGTTTAAATACTCAAATAGCGGTACCAAAACTTGTGCTTTTAAATTCACAGCGCTTTGGTACTAAAGTTTATTTAGTGTGTTAGTGATAACTAACGTTTAAACTCAAAGGTGTATTTACCAGTACCAAAAAGCTCCTTCGGCTTATTCGGAAGTGTTACAAAAGCACTGCTGTTATTAGGAATTTCAAAGCTCCAATTAATAACACCGTCTTTTTGAGTCCATTTACTTTTAATTTTTCCATAACCCGTTTGATAACTAACGTCGACCCATTCTAAGTCTTTAGGAAAGACAGGGCGAAGTTCAAACTCCTGAAAGCCAGCTTTATCATCTAACGGGCGGATCCCACCAAGCCCTTCGTAAAACCATCCATCGTAACCGCTATGAAATGGATGGTTTAATGAACGACCTGGGGCGTTTCTCCGCTCTGGATCAAGATCTGGGTCTAAAACCCCTTTTCGCTCCCAAAGGGTTGTCGCGTTAAGTTTTTCAAATTGAAATGAGTAGCCAGGGTAACCATCTGCAGTAAAAATATTAAAAGCAGTGTCCGCATAGCCGTAATCGCTTAATGCTAAATACAAATAGGTTTGACCAAGTGCACCTACAGAGCCATGACCGCCCCACTTCTCGACCACATCTTTATTTAAGGCAACTGCGATTGATTGGCGTAAATCAGCTGGCGCAATCCCAAAGCGTAGCGCCATTGCATCGGCGGTTTGACTACCATAATGTCCGGTCTGCGGGTTATAAAACTCTTTATTGAACTGCGCACTGATTGCTTGGAATAAGTCAGTAAATTGTTGTGATTTATCTGCCTCATTGAGTAAAGCAGCTATTTTACTCATTAGATCGGCGCCATGAGCAAGTAAAGCTGAACTCGTAATTGTTGGCGAAGTGTGCTGTGGATTACAGCGTTTTCGACCCATACCCGGTTTTAAAACGGGATCACACCAATCACCGTAGCCTATACGTAATAAGCCATTATCTAATTTACTTTCGGCTAGCTGCATATACTCCAGTAAACTATCAAATTGTCTCTGTAGTACTTGTAAGTCACCGTGATGACGGTAATGTTCCCAAGCAATAATTATCTCAGCAACGGCCCAATCAAAATTGCCACCGTGTGTACGCTTACCTGGAACCACGGCAGGGGCTTGGAATGTTGCCGTACTAAAGTCACCTAAATACTTTTGCCAAAAGTTATCCATATTATAATTATAGTTACCAGTGATAAGCGCAGCATGTGCATCACCAGTCCAGCCCGCACGCTCTCTGATAGGGCAATCCATTGGTACAGCCATTAAATTACTTTCATAACTCCATAACGCCATATCATGAATGCGGTTAATTAAATCATTAGAGCTTTTAAAAGTACCCGCAATTTCAACATCGCTTCTTACTAAATGCGCTTTAATGGCATCAATAGCTGGTGCTTGTTTAAGTCCTGTTATTTCTAAATAACGAAAGCCATGCCAAGAAAATTCAGGTGTCCACGTTGATGCATCATTACCAGAAGCAATATAACCATCCACTTGTTTTAATAGTGGTGCTCCACCGCCTGTTTTTTGGCTAATGTTACCATCTATATCAGCCCATTCAGCATATCTAAAATACACAGCCTGCCCCTTACGTAACCCTAATTTATCAAGGTTGAATGTCGGTACGCCGGTAAAGTTTTGTCCAAAATCGAGTACCCATACGTTTTCTTTAGGCTGAAATATTTTTTGCACTGTCATTTTTTTAACAGGCCGAATAGGCGGTAATAGTTGGGGTTCAAGCTTCTCTGTGGGCCACAGTTTAAGGGCTTGTACTGGCTTCCACCCTGTCAGGTTTGAAGTATTTACATTCCAATCCTTAACGACTTTATTTGCATCATATAACTCACCTGAAAAAATACCTTCTTTTATCACTGCTGAAGGGTGACTTAACCATTTTTCATTCGATGTTATTAATTGTGTGGAACCATCTTCATAGGAGAGTTCTAATTGCGCAATAAATTTAGGTTGGCCGTAAGAAAGTGTTTTTGATGGGCGACTTTTTGAGGCATCTGGGTTTTTCCATCGACTAAACGCAATGTTTTCATCGTACCAACCGCTGCCTAAGTGTACAGCTATTGTATTATCACCTAGTGATAGGAGCCCAGAAATTTCGTCGGTGTTATAAAGAATACGCTTATCAAAATCTGTTTGTCCTGGGTCCATAATACGATCAGAAACTCTCTGGCCATTTATATAAACTTCATAGTAACCAGCTGCAGTAGAGTGCAGTTTAGCTTTTACTACTTTTCTACTGTCTTGAACTTTAAAGGTATGACGAAATAAACTCGCTGTTGGTTGTGCCTTGACCTGTTCAATAACCAACTTTTGCGTTTTATTTTTTTTCTTTGTTAAGGTTGATGAACTTTCTGGGTTTAGGCCTGTGGCGAAAAGCGCCCATTGGTCAACATGCTCAGTAAGCGGTGTAATAGCCTGCTGTTGAACTTGCAGCCATTTCGCTTCCCAATCACTTTCATTGAGTAGCCCCATTTCCCAAACGCTCGGCTCACTCCATTGACCAGCTTGGTTATTGCCTGACTGCCAAACTCTCACACGCCAATAAACAGTATCATTAGTTCCTAATGCAGCCCCTAGATATTTAATGTTTAAAGAGTGTTTAGCTTCAACCTTACCGCTATCCCATAATAAACGAGAGATAAACTTATCAGTTAAGCTGGCTTGAATTTGATAATGAGATTGGCTTTTTATATTTGAATGCCATGATAACTTTGGCCGCATATTATGCACATTTAGAGGGCGCAGCTTAGATTCGACCAATAAGTTGGTTGGTTTGCCGATCGGATTATCGGAAACTTTTTGGGTATGACATGCAGACAAAAACATTAATACTAAAAGAAAGGCAAATTTTTTCATAATGCTGCTCACTAGTTGGAGTCATGTTAGATGGTTAAAAAAAATTCCTATTAATAGCTCTATTAATAGGAATTTAGTGCACTATTTTACTGGGGAAAATAGCGCAATTTAAATTTTAACCGAGCGTTAATTTTCCCATTTCACCATTTCAGATGCGGCTAAAAGTACTGCACCAACCCCATATAATTGTGAATCTGTTTTTTTGACGGGATCTGGAGATTTACCTACATGCTGCACCCAGTTAACTCGACCACTGGGTTCTACAGCTTCCTCGATAGCTTTCCACCCTTTTTTAACGATCTCTTTTGATTTTGAATCGGTTAAAATACCATTATTTACACCCCAAGCTAGGCCAAACGTAATAAAGCCGGTTGCACTGACTTCTGGGGTTTTAACGATATCAGGATCCATAAGCGATGCGGGCCAATAACCGTTTTCACGTTGCAATTTCATCAAGCCCGCAGCGTTCTTTTTATATAACTCAATGTAGCGTTCTTTTGAAGGGTGCCCTTCAGGTAAGTCATCTATAATGAGAGGTATAGCGGCAAAAACCCAGCCATTACCACGTCCCCAAAATACCGGCTTACCATTTTCGTTTTTCATATTAAAGTAACGGCTGTCTCGGAAAAACAAACCATATTTATCTGAGAACAAATAATCTGCGCTTGCCCAAAATTCCTTATCGGCATATTCAAAGTATTTTGGATCTCCCGTAACATTACTTAACTTTAGCCACGTTCTTGGCGCCATATATAGCGCATCAGCCCAGCACCAACGATCTTGGCAGTTCCCTTCAAAATGAGCGCCATTTTGGGTTGTGCTAGTTTCATCTAACATTTCTAAGCCAACTTTAGGTGGATTGGCTAAAATTTTGTCGAATAGCTCCTGGGTAGGCTTATAAGCATCAGTATTACCTGTTTGCTCGGTTAACCATAAGTAAGTTTGCCCAATAGTATGGTCGTCTGCATGGTAGGGACGATCGAGCAGTAGTTCATAGTTTTGTTCTTTTGCCATTTTTTCTATATAGCGTAAATAGTCTTTATTATTAGTGGTTTCTGCCCAGCGAGTTAACCCTATATAGAATGACGCTTGAATCCAAAATTTAGGATTTTCTGACTTTGCTCGATGTGATTCTGGTATATACGATAAATCGCCAAGCTTAGATAGCTGCCAATCAGCAGCGCTATTAGCGATACTAGTTACAGAGTTAGCCTCAAGGCTATTTTCAGCACCTGCAGATGCCTGAACTTCAGCTTCTACTTTATCCATCGTCTTAGCCGTCTTATTTGACTCTGAGCAACCTGTAAGCAAAAGACTCACAGCAAAAGGTACCAGTGCTAGTTTAAATTTTTTGTTCATCAAAAAAATCCTAATTATTGTGTGTATATTCTGAAGGCCGTTAGGCTTTTAGTTCACTTAAATGTGTAAGATATAAGTAAATTTAAGATAGAGAGTTTTCATTAACTGTCAGCTACTCGTGTAAAGCATTTTAAATAATTATTTAATAAAAATTTTACTTATTTTAAATACAATAAATCAGCGTGATAACAATTGCAATATCATGACTAAAAAAGATTGGATATGACTTTAATAGGTAAGGTAGGCTAGTTGGAACTGAATTTTCAAAAAAGATAAGTGATGGCATATCCATCACTTATCTAGATATGATTAATCTTTATATTTCTCGAAAAGCTCAAAGAACTCTTTTGTCATCGCTTTATAATTTGATGCCAAGTTATTCTTTTCTCCTGGGTCTTTAATTATATTGTACAGCTCAACGTCTGAGTCGACCCCATAACGTACTGCTTTGAAGTCTCCTTTACGCGCAGCTTGAAAAGTATCTCCAATAACACCAGAGTTTGGATCACCTACTTGCTTAGCAAACTCCCAATATAGAACTCTTTCTGGTTGTGGTTCTGGTGAATCTTGCAATAACCCCTTTATAGAAACACCATTGGTTTTAACTCGCGGGACTAAGTTAAGGTCAACACCAGTAATGTCAGCTAAAGTTGGTAATACATCGGCAAATAGCCAAGGAGTATCATCTACACGTGGCTTTTTGATTTTATCAGGCCACTGTATAAGCATAGGAACGTGAATCCCTCCATCATAAAGATCTCGCTTTTGACCTTTATAAGGGCTAGCTGCTTTGAGATACTTAGGGTCTGCTCCACCTTCGTCGTGCGGACCATTGTCAGATGTGAATACGATAATTGTATTCTCTAAAATACCTTTCTCATCCAGCACTTTAGTTATTTGGCCAACATAATCATCCAGTGCACTCACCATACCAGCTAAAGTTGCATTTGGTTTATTTACCGGCTCAGGGTAGTAAGCAGCGTATTTATCACTGGGCGTACCTGTTGACATACCTGAGTAAGGCGTTTCGTCAAAAGAATATTGCTTGCTGTATTTCTCCGGTACCGCTAGCTCAGCGTGTGGGGATGAGAATGTTAGCATTACAAAAAACGGGTTTTCTCGATCTTGCTTAATGTAGTCTATTGCTTCATTTGCAAATAGCTCTTGTGCGTAAGCTTCCTTTTTACCACCTTCGTTTTCAGTAATACGTATTTTTTTTCCATCACGCCACAATATTTGAGGGTACTGTCTATGGCCCTCCAAAATAGAATACATACCGTACCAAGTGTCAAAACCCATCGCTAACGGATCCGTTACTCCCATTTGAGAGCCAATCGAGTATTTCCCAAACAATGCAGTGTCATAGCCTGCGTACTTTAGAACATGAGCAACGGTTATATCACTTTCAACTAATTGTACTGTATTGGAATTATTCGTCATGTAGCGACCATCGCGTCCTGTAAAAAGCGAAACTCGAGAAGGTGAACATACTGTATTGCCAGCATAAGCTTGATTAAATCTTATACCTTTATTAGCAATGTCATCTAAATTAGGCGTTTTAATTGGTGTGTTTCCATATGCACCTACCTGATTGAATCCAAGGTCATCAGTCAATATAAATATGACATTCGGCTTTTCTGATGCAATAACCGGTTTCGTTAAACTTAAGAGTAGAAAACCAAGGGCGCCGGCTAATTTGTGTGTGTTTTTTATCATTTTTCCCTCTACCTGTATTTGCAAAATAAGAATGTAAATAAAAGAAGATTTTTTTGCCTTCTTATTACATTTAAATATGTGCCTAAGAGCTATTAATTAAATTAGCTTAACTCATTCTAAGCACCTCAACAGCTCTCTAATCACGAATTATTTATCCCTCGCTTTACAACCCCAATTAGATAAAAGCAAAGCATTTGCATATATCAAAGCAGCAACTGCGCTAGCATAGCGAAAGATTAATATTGAGCGATTCTGACGATTTTCACACAATCAACACAATAATGACAAGTAATATTAACTAAATAAGCACTTTTAAATTAATGAAAACCCTAAACTCATATCTAAACTAAATAGCTAATATTGGCTAATCTCCCTAAAAAAACTATGCATAAAATACTTTTTCACATTTAACATTACTATAGAGGAGTCAAAGGATTTTTGTATTGCAACCCCAAGCTACTGATATTTATTATAAAACAAATATTTATTAAAAGTTGATTTATATGTTATTTAGCTTACCCACGATATTGAGTTAACACATCGCTCACTATAGAGCTGTTGACTTAACAAAACATCAAATCTAATCTAATTAACTCATAATAAATCACAAGATTATTTAAAACATGAAACACAGACTACACAAACACACACTAATGGCTTTAAGCCTCTCTATTATTGCAGCCTTAACTGGTTGTAATGCTCTAATAAACGCTGGAGAAACTCCGTCAGATGAAAAGTTTTTAAAACCAGCCCAGACAGGAAGCTTTGGCGATCAAGGCGATGGTACATATATAAACCCTATTTTAAACGCTGATTATCCCGACTCTGATATAGAGCAAGTCGGTGACACTTATTACATGATTACTTCTAAACAACATATGTCTCCAGGTATGCCGATTTTAAAATCTATGGATATGGTGAACTGGACCAACGTTGGTCACGCATTCCCAAAACTATCTTGGGCTCCTGAGTATAACTGGGACCGTATGAATGGTTATTCATTTGGTACTTGGGCAGGTGATATCGCATACCACGAAGGGAAATGGTATGTGTATCAAATAGATTATCAGCATGGATTGATGGTCACAACCGCAGAAGACATAGAGGGACCGTGGAGTGAGCCAATTATGATGTTACCCAAAGCTGATGTGCTTGATGACCCAGCTGTTTTTTGGGATAAAGAAACTAAAAAAGCGTATGTAATCATTAATACGGGCGCAAAGCAAAAGTCCCCTCATAATAAAATTGAGGGAAATGAAAATCGTATTTATGAAATGAGTTGGGATGGGACAAAAATACTTGATGAAGGAAAACTTGTTTATACAGGCATGGGCGCAGAAGCAGCTAAAATTTATAAAATAGATGGTACTTGGTACATCTTCATGGCTCAATGGACTATGGGTGATAAATCAACAAAGCCTGGCGTGAAAAACCCTAAAAATGATAGAAAGCAGCTTGTTCTTCGCTCCAAAGAGAGCATTTATGGGCCTTATGAAGTAAAAACGGTTTTAGAGAAAGGGTCTGAATTTAATAATCGAAGTGCTAGTCAAGGTGGCCTAATGAAAGCACCTGATGGTTCTTGGTGGTATATGCATCAACTTATCCAAAATGACGATATTCCTTTTCAAGGCAGACCACAAGTACTAGAACCAGTTACATGGATTGACGGTTGGCCAATTATAGGGGTTGATGAAGATAATGACGGTATCGGCGAACCTGCTAAAAGATACAAAAAACCTATAAATGGTTATCCAATCACAGCGCCAAAAAGCGATGATGACTTTTCATCAGCAAAATTAGGCCCGCAATGGGAGTGGAACCATAACCCTAGAGATAGTCACTGGTCGTTGACTGAACGCCCGGGATGGTTACGCCTAAAAGCGAGCAAGGTGCTACCAAATAAAGAAGGACATGGTCCCAAAATTAATGAGTGGACCAACAACGATGGTTCAGATGGTGATTTTTGGAGAGCCAGCAATACCTTGAGTCAGAGAATGATGGGGGTTACCACCGGTACAGCAGTTGCAAAATTTGATGTATCGGGTATGAAACCCAACCAACTAGCTGGCTTTGTACGTTATGGGGGAGTGTTTAATCTTCTAGGGGTTGAAATGGATGAAAAGGGTAAAAAGCATTTATTTTATATGAATGGAATGAGCGAAAAGACCCTTGGCCCAGAGTTAAATGGTGACAAGCTATTTGTAAGAACTTCAAATGCTCGAAATCAAGCGACCTACGAATATAGCTTTGATGGGAAAAGCTTTAAAGCATTTGGCCCTACATTCACCATCGCTTTTGGTAAATGGACAGGCGATCGTTTAGGGTTTTTCTCGTGGAATGAAAAAAAGGATGCTGGCTACATCGATGTTGACTGGTTCACATACGATTATGATGGGCCTAAAGCGGCACGTTAATTAGCTACATTAGTTAACGTTATAAAATTTATTTATACCTGCCTATTATAAACTTATTTTTCTGTATTAAATTATAATAGGCAGTGTGTTAACCGATGCATACCCCTTACCCTACTTTAAATTTATAGCTGTCAGGGCAATTGAAAGTTGTATCACTAAGTCAACCAAAAAACCCGAAATATAAAACAAGTCCCCTCTATATTTGAGAAAAATTCCACAATGTGGAACACATTTTACTTAAGGTTTTAGTTATTCTTCATTAATATAAACTGAAATTTAGTAAAGCTACGCTGACAAGCTCTTTCAATAACTGTATTAAACCGTTAGTTTTTCTCTTTTTTATACCTCCCAACCTACTTTAATAGACCTAATAGCAACATAAGACCGTTGTAATACTTAAGTCATATAATTCATTTAATATCTCTGTAAACGGAATAAACGACAGAGTAATGAAAACTTTTAAAAGCCTTTTAGACTTGCAGCCTTCCTCTGAAGAAAGTGAAGTTAAAAATATTATTCGTCATATACGGAAATATATAACTCGTCGAACTTCTAATGCAGATAATGTAGATGATCTAGTGCAGGAAGCTTTAATAAGGACAATAAACAGGAATAAATCCACTAAAATTGATAACTTTCCGGCCTATATCAATCAGGTAGCAAAATCTGTCATTTATCATGATTGGCAAAAAAATAAGAATCAACTCAATAATGATGACGAAATGGAGCTGATAGCACCAGAAAGTAGCGACCCCGAGTCTAAAATAATCACAGAACAAAAGCTAGAACTTGTTAAACAAGCACTTGATGAACTTCCCCCATTACGGAGAAAAGTTTTTGAACTTAGACGTTTAGAAGGTTTAAGCCGAGAAGAAATTGGCTTAAAACTAGGTATGAGCCAAGAGTCTGTAAAAAAACATATCACTCGAGCTATGACCCAAATAACATTGCATATAGAAAAACATCAGTAGAGATGTCCCCTTTTTTGTTTTATTACACTCTATAATATTAATACATGCTGGTAAGAATTTTTGAATGAATGAACAAACACTAGAGCAAGCCGCTGACTGGGTAGATCGGGTAAACGATTTAAACGAAGATGAATCAGCAGAACTTTCCCTGTGGCTAAAACAGCCGGAAAATAAAGCTGCATTTGATAGAGTTGCTAAAATATTTGGCGACCCTTCAATTGATAAAGCTCTACATAATTTGCATATCTACCATAATGATACGTCTATTACTCCATTAAAGAAAAATTCAAACAAGCAAAAGAGTTTTCATAAAATAGCCATTGCAGCTAGCTTTAGTGCTATTGCCTTTATGGCGTACTGGTTTTCTTTGCCACAACAAGAAGCATCAATTACACCGACCATTGCTTCTAATGATAAGTTTGAGCCAGTTAAAGCTATTAGCGCGCCTATAGGTAAGCGTGTTTCAAAGTTACTAACGGACGGTACCTATTTGCACTTAAATGCAGGGAGTGAGCTAACAGCGAAATTACAGCCCAATGTAAGAAAAGTAGTACTAAATAAAGGGCAAGTTTTTTTTGATGTAGCAAAAGACAAAAAACGCCCATTTATTATCGACTCTGGAGAAACTAACATTACCGTGTTAGGGACCTCATTTGATGTACAGCATAATGAAAATAAAGTAGTAGTGACTGTTTATGAAGGGAAGGTAAAAGTTAATGCAAATGACACTGTAACATTAATTCCTCCTCAAAAAGCAGTCGTGGTGGATGGTCGTATTACTGTAACTACTGATAAATCATTAGAGCAACTTCCCCTTTGGAGAACCGGCTGGATTGAAGCAGAAAAAGAAACTTTAGACAGCATAGTTGAACAACTACAACGATATAGTAACGATAAAATTAAACTAGATAGTAAGCTTAGTAATACGATTATTAGTGGTCGATTCAATCTAGAAACACCAAAACAGAGCTTGATGTTAATAGCTGATGCTTATAATTTAAAACTTGAAGAAAGACAAAATATACTGTTCATTTCGAGAATTTAAGTGTTCGATTTATTTAAATTCATTGATATGAGCAAGCTACATTGTTTAAGACATAAAATTTTATGTCTTACGCATGCTCTAATTTGTTTAAGTATATTAATTCCTAGCCCTATTCAAGCAGCACAAACAAAAAGTAAATTTGTTCAGGTGCCAGCGAGTTCACTTAGCGACAGTTTACGCCAGATTGCAATTGCATATCAGGTTTCCTATAGCAGCGATCCTACACTACTCAATAATAAAAAAAGCCCAACTATTAGTGGTTCTTACACCTTATCTCAAGCGCTTAAATTACTTTTAGATGATACTACTTTGTCTTTTAAAATAAAAAATAATGGATTTGTAATTTATAAAAGCCCAAGCCAAAACAATATTAAACTAATAGAAGAGATTACAGTTAAAGGTATTCGTTATTCTCAAGCACGCTCGCGTAATTTAAAGCACAACACAAAGGCAATTAGTGAAGCAATTTCATCACAAGACATCACAGATATTCCAAATACAAATTTAGCAGAGGCGCTACAATATATACCCGGGGTAGCTATAACTCGCGAGGCAGGTGAAGGCCGACAAGTATCTATCCGTGGCAGTTACCCTGATTTTAGCCTGGTTACACTTAATGATATGCCAGTATTGGCAAATAATGATTCACCTATGGATAGTAGAGTGCAAAAGCAGCGCGATCGCTCTTTTGATTTTAACATTTTACCAGCTGAACTATTTAAGCAAATACAAGTATTCAAAAGTTATTCTTCTGACCAGATCGCCGGCGGAATATCAGGTACGATGGCCTTAAAAACAATAAGTCCACTAGATAAGAAAGGGTTTAACTTTGTTATTACCCCCGAAATTGGCTATAACGATTATGTTAGCTCGGGGTCTAAACGTTACTCTACCCTTTTGTCAAATACGTGGGGGAACTGGGGGGCGCTTGCAAGTGTAGCCTATACGAGCAGAGAATCATTAGAACAAGGTGCTAATACATTTAGATGGCGTAACATAGCCATTAATAATGCTGACTTATCCTCATTAAGTAAATTACAATCAGAAAATTTAGCACAAGGGAATTACATCATCCCTCGGGGAAATAGGTATTCTGTTTGGCAAGGAACTCAGCAACGCTTTGGGACAAACTTGTCTTTAGAATATAAAAACTCTACCTCCCATATAGATGTAGATGTGCTCTCAGGTTTTTTAAAAGGAAATCGTTCAGAGTCTCATTTATATCCCCGGGGTGACCAATCTACACCTGTAATAAAAGAGCAAACAGCAATAACAAGTATCAAAACAAATAAAGACAATGAGTTAGTTTATGCTCACTATGTTGATGCCAGAGTAGCAACAGAAAGTAGAGTTCAAAAAATAAATACGTCCTACCACCAAGGCCAGTTCTCAATTGTAAAAAAGCTCAATAAACGGTGGGATATACATGCCATATTAGGTATCCAGCAATCAAAGTACGAAATACCGTATAGTAATAAAATTTATACCCAAGGGGTCAGTGATGTAACTATTGATTATACACAAGACCCATTTTACGCCGATATTGACTATAGCCAAAACTTACAAGACATTAGTATGTGGGATTTATACCACGGAGATTTAGAATACTATCAATCAGATAATAAATATCTATTTGCAAAGATAGACCTACAGCATCGTTTTAATGGCACTTTCTCTATGAAATTTGGTGGGGACTGGATCTCATTTACAAATAAAATGAATAACCTTCAACAAAACGATATTTTTTTCAATGAAATAAGTAACTCCCCACAACAATTAATTGAGTTACCCGAAACACTCATAACCCCCCAAAATAAACATAAAAACCAGCGCTGGTTGAGCATAAACACTAATGATGCACTTGCACTTTATAAAATAGCGCCATTTAACATAAAGCAGAATAACGCTTCTTTTATAAGAAAGTATGAACATATAAAAGAAAACAGTCGAGGTGTGTATACATTATTAGCACTTGAGAGAGATAAGTGGGAGGTCGATTTTGGGCTACGTTACCAGTTTGATTCTATAACAACTTCTACTCAGGACTTATCAACCTTAAGCTATGATTTATGGCTACCTAGCCTAAATAGTACACTCTTCATTGATGAGCATTGGCGCTTTCGTTTTGGGGCTTCTAAAAATTATTCTAAACCGTTATTAAGTTCTCTAAACTTTGCCGACTCTAACAATACCCTAGATAATATTGAATATATTTTTAACCCAAATCTTAAGCCTTACATATCCTATAATACTGATGTATCTCTGGAGGGTGATTTTAGTGGTCATAGTTCATTGGATTTATCTTTGTATTATAAAAATTTAAACGATTACATTGTTACTACTCAAGCTCCATTACCCCACCCTATTAAAGCTGCCAACGATAAAATAGCGGTATGGCAAAGCAATGCAGAGACAGCTTATCAATGGGGCATCGAATTAAATTTAAATTACTTAATACCCAACTCTTACTGGGGTATTAACCTACAAAGTACGTATAACGAAGGCAAGGTAACTTATTACAACTCCAATGATGGCATAGCATTATTTAAAAAGAACTTGCCGTTTTTATCTAAAATCACAGCATCGAGTATGATTTTTTACGATCGTCCCAACCTGAACTTTAAACTAGGTGCTATTTTCAGAGGTAGATATTTGGTACGTGCTGGAGGATTAATAAATGATGAAAATGAAACCGGCTTTATGCCAACAACATATTGGGACGCAAGCTTTAACTACAACTTTACTAAAAACTGGAAGTTAAAATTAAGTGCTTTTAACCTTAGTAATGAACAAGAACGCCAGTATAGTGACTCATCGCTGAGAGCTTATAACTCTACAACAAGTGGCCGCACTTTTTACCTGGGCCTGAGTTATCAATATTAAAAAACCTTACCTGTTTTTAAATCAACGCTAAAATTTTCTCCCTGGGTATTTTTACTAAACTTTGCCATTACTTGTGTAAGTGAAGCTAAATATTGCTGTATCTGCGTTTGAGTTTTGCAATTTGATTGTTCTAATAAGGTGCTTAACTGTTGGTAAAAGATACGCCTTTTATCGGATATATCAGCTGTTACATCACCATTTCTTAATAAATAGAAGTCTTGCAGCCAAGATTTTGTTGATATCAATTTCAATTGAACTAACATTTCAGGGCTAGCACTATCAATACATTGCATTGCCGTAAACCAGTTCTCTAAATAAAGGTTTTTATCTAGCCACGATACTAACTCGTTAGGCCAATCACGCTTTAAAAATCGTTGCTCAATCAACCCAATAAGGTGACGCTTAGTAAACTCTGCATAACTTTTAGAATTTAAAATAGTGCGATCAAAATTATCTTGTTTATTATCATTTCTGTATAGCCACTCTCTATCATAAAAACTAAAGAGCCTATTAAAATCTGCCAAATCGTTAAGTGTATAGGTATTTATATGGGCGGTTTGCTTTTGTAGATTTAATTCAGCAACTTTATAAGCAGCCTTATAAGCAGCAAGGCTTGGCACTTGAACATTAACTAATTGAGAGCTCTTATTATTAGTAATTAATGCAGTATCGTTTAAATGCATATGGCCGGCAAAATGTAATGTTAGGCCTGTCTGTGCAAGTATTTTTGCGGTTTGTGCAGTGGGGACTCGTGGTAATGAAAAGTCTCCGTTATTAAATACCTTATGTAATTCCTTATTAGCATTATCGTAAAAATCTCCCATCGGAAAATGGCTAAATGCGACAAGTGTTTTATCCTGCTCCTTAGCCCTTTTAACCACAGATTTTATCCACTGGATTAGTAAAGGCTTAGCTTTTATTAAAGCATTGTAGCCAGCTCCTGATGAACCTTTAAACGTTATAGGTGTATTTTTCCATTGAGGTGCATATACATTGGCATCAATTGCTAAGAGCCAAACCCCTTGTTTTGGCTCAACCAAGTAGCTGGCATCAGGCATCATAATACAGCGAGTCGCATTATTCGGATCACACCATGAAAACTCTCTATTTTTATACGGTGTTTCATATAGTAAGTCGGATTCGTGTTTACTAAAGCCAAAGTCATTAAGTGTACTTAGAATTTCTGAGTAACCCCAATGCTTAACTCCATCATCGCAAAGAGAGTGATTATGTGCACATTTTGTATGCCCGTGGCTATAAAGGCCAAATTCATTACCGTCAGAAGTTAAAAAGTCCGCTTTTCCAGCAGGAGATGAAAATGGTTTTACGGGGTCATGATTACCAGGAATTGCAAAAAATCTCATACCGTATTTTTTTTGGTACCTGCTCAATATTTTAGCTAAAGCCCGAACGTTAATTGGCTGGCCATCATCAGTAAAGTCACCTGGTAATGCTATTAGCTTAATGTTTTTTTGAGCTAGCTCATCCAATACATGAATAAAAGCAAAGTAGTTCTCATTAAATAAGCGAGTCGAATGAAGTTGAGCATACATACTACGGATTAGAAGAGGTTGTCGGGTTTTAGGGTCTTTAGGTAACGCAGTGTTCACAGCCTTAACTGTGGTTGCAAAGATATCATGCAGATGAATATCTGCTAGAAAAGCCACTTTTACAGTACCAGGCTGATCCTCACTTTTCATATCAAAATATTCAATACCTGCAGCATTCAATGAATTAAAAGCGCCAAGTATTACAAATAACCACGTCAACCTTTGTCCCACCACCCCTACACACCTCAGTTAATGTTTTCTTTATTGATAAAGAGTTCAGTTATGAGAAATAGGGGACAAAACTTTTAAAAACACGACTTTAATTATGAAGCTTTTATTAAATCAAAACTTTTGTGTCCCCTAATTTAAAAATGAGCGCTCTTAGGTAGCAAACTCACAATTGAGATGCGCTATGCGTTTTATTATTTTTATTGCTGCTATAACGTGGCTAACAGGTGCTTTAGCCACCCCTTTGAATCAATTCCAAGTGATTGGCTCACATAATAGTTATAAAAAAGTACTTAATCTTGGAGTTAAAAAAGAGCTAAGCAAGCTTAACCCCAAGCTTACGGCACAAATTGATTATGGCCATATTAATATTGTTGATCAGCTCAATAGTGGTATCAGGCACTTAGAAATCGATGTGTTAAAAGATCCAAATGGTGGCTTATACCTTACGCCGTGGGCTGAGCATGTCTCAAGTGAAGCTTTGTTTAGTGAACAAGAAATAGAGCAGCTATCAACTCCTGGGTTTAAAGTCATGCATATACCTGGTGTTGACGTGCAAAGTCACTGCATATTATTTAGTCATTGTTTAAACAACCTCAAAAACTGGTCACAGGCAAACCCGCTCCATTATCCTATCGTTATCATGATTAATGTTAAGGAAACGGGTACACCTATAGACCCTCAACCCCCTACATTAAAATTTAAAGCCAGTGATTACCATTCTCTTGATGCCGTAATAAAGCAAACTTTATCAGGCTCATTATTTACACCCGATAATTTACGCAAAAGCAGCCTGTCGTTAAATGAGACAGTGACCCAATTTGGCTGGCCAAATGTAGATCTGCTTAAGCAAAAATTTATCTTTTTATTTGATGGAAAGAAATCACAAACCTCATTGTATAGAAAAAACCGTCCTTCGCTGAGAGGAGCCAGTATGTTTGCACACTATGAAGCAGACCAACCAGAAGCTGCTTTCATGATAGTGAATAACCCCATAAAGCATTTCGAAAAAATTCAAAAATTAATAGCTTCAGGCTACATGGTGCGTACCCGCGCAGATGCAAATTTAAGTGCCACTAATTCGCACCGAACAATGCAGTTTAATGCTGCAAAAAATAGCGGCGCACAAGTAATTTCAACCGATTTTATACCCGGCTCGCCACAGCAGGCGCGCTTTAACTATGTGGTGCAATTTGACGAAGGTCATTTAGTGCGCACAAACCCTTTTATTAATAATCAACTTTAAATTAAAAACCAAGGAAGCATTATGTTGAACAAACCATCTCGTACGCTTTTAGCAACGGCTATAATAAGTTCGTTAGGCGCGTCTAATTATGTGTATGCAGAACAATCTGCGCAAACAGAAGTGGAAGAAATTGTTGTACAGGGTTATCGCAACAGTTTGTTAAAAGCGAAAGATTTAAAACGAAATGCTGTGGGCGCGCAAGATTCTATTGTGGCTGAAGATATTGCAGATTTTCCCGATCTAAATCTAGCAGACTCACTACAACGTGTACCTGGCATTGCCATAACTCGAGAAGGCGGCGAAGGCCGACAAATTTCGTTACGAGGCTTGGGTCCAAACTTTACACAAGTACAACTCAACGGTATGGAAGCTTTAGGTACATCGTCTTCAGCAATGGATAGCCGAGGTTCCGTAAGTCGCTCTCGCGCTTTTGATTTTAATATATTTGCTTCTGAGTTATTTCAACGCGTTGATGTGAAAAAATCATTTTCAGCCGAAATGGATGAAGGCGGCATAGGCGGCACTGTTGGGCTTCATACAGCTAAACCATTTGATTTTGATGGTTTTAATACTGCTCTATCAGGTCAACTTGGCGATAATTCACAAACCGATGATGTTAGCCCACGAGTTGCAGCGCTTATCTCAAATACATGGGATGATAAATTTGGTGCATTATTTTCAATTGCATACAGCAAACGTGATGTAAATGAGCAAGGTTACAATACTTATCGCTGGCGCAAAAAAAATGCATCAGGCTCCGATATCTCTGAACTATCAGATGAATTACAAGATAAAATAAACAATGAAGAAGTGAGCTTTTCACGTGGTAGCCGCTATTCATTGTTTGAAAACGAGCAGAAGCGTTTAGGTACAACTCTAGCTTTGCAGTATCGTCCTTCTAATGACCTTGAGTTTGGTTTTGATGCTTTATATGGTGAACTGAATAATGATCGCAGTGAATTCCACTTACAAAGTCGTGGCTCTAGCTCGACTGCACTAGGGTGTACAGGGCCGGCCTATATAAGTGAACCTACTTGTTCAAAACTTACCTCGTTGGAGATAAACGAAAATAATGACGCTATTTACTCAGTATATGAAGATGCCGCGATTCATTCGGAAAGTAGAAACCAGTATGCTGATACTGAAATAAGCCAATATGTACTAAATAGCGATTGGCAAATTACTGAAGATTTAAATATGACTGCTTTAGTAGGACGCTCTGAATCTAAGTTTAATACCGGTAGCGCAAAAATATATTTAGAAACATTCGGTGACGAAACTATTGACTACCGTGGCGATGCTTATTATGGAGAAAATACGTATGGGTTCGATCCTACCGACAGTAGTTTATTCCGTTACCACGAAATTGATATATCTGAAGAGGAAATAACTAATACATTCGACTCTGTAAAATTAGATTTTAATTACACACTAAACAATGCTTCAAATATAAAGTTTGGTGTATCTAATAAAAAGTTTGAAAGTGAAAACGGTGAAACTAAATCTGACAACATTAACCGTAGTGATTGGGAAGATGGCGTACTGGATGACACGGTAGATTCAAGCCTTACATTTACCAATACCGCACACAATAAGCAACAATGGGTAAGTGTTGATGTACTAGGCACTCTAGCGAGTATGAATATCGACCCTAATTTAGATAACCCTGATTTTACCGATAACGTACAAGAAAAGACCTTTGGCGCTTATTTGCAGTACGAAGCTGAATGGGAACTAGGCTCAGGTTACTTAATGGGTAATGCGGGTGTGCGTCATTACGATACTACTACCAATGCTATAGGGTTAATAAATGGAGAAGTAGTTGACGTTGAAAATACCTATTCAGGGTTACTACCCGCTATTAATTTAGTGTGGGATAGTAATAACAGTTTAGTGCTACGTGCAAGTTATGGCGAAAACCTCACCCGCCCTTCACTCGCTGCATTAGTGCCAACAGGTGTAGTACAAAATGATGCCACATCAACCAATGGCCTAAGTATCAGTTCAGGAAACCCTAACCTTAAGCCTTATGAATCAGTTAACTTTGATTTTTCAGTAGAGTATTACTTTGAAAATATTGGATATGCTGCCGTAAGTTACTTTCATAAATCTATCGATAACTTCATTATTACCGAAACCTATGATATCCCATACAGTGAAACAGGCTACCCACTTAGCTTTCTAGGTGATGTAGATGAAGCAGGTAATCCTCAAAATGCGGGTACCATATTCACTGTTATTCAACCACAAAACTTAGATGAAAGTGATATTAGTGGCTGGGAACTCGCTTTTCAACGTGACCTAGACTTTTTACCCGCCCCACTTAATAACTTAGGTGTTATTGCTAATTATACATTCGCTGATGGTGAAGCGCTTTACCGTAATGTGGGTAACTCAGGTGTTGATCAATATAAATCATTCCCAGGTCTTTCAGAACATTCTGGTAACTTTACAATATATTACGATTCTGACTCATGGGGCGCACGCGTTGCAGCTGCATACAGAAGTGACTATATTGCAGCAGTACAAGCAGGTAACGGAGATGAAGACGAAAATGGTTTTCATGCCAGCACCTACATAGATGCATCTGCTTTTTATCAGGTAAGTGATAAGCTAAAAGTTACAATTGAAGCAAGTAACTTAACTAACGAACGTGAAGAGCAATATTCAGACTCGAATGATCGTCTATACAATACAACAATTAACGGCCGTACTGTGTATTTAGGCGCGAGTTACCGCTTTTAATGATGTATCAATAGTTAGGTTGCATAATCTCATGTAACCTAACTACTAAGAGCGTATTAGCTCTTTAATAGGTTAATTTTATTATTCTATATTCCCATACTTTGAAATAATTTGAGCTATCTCTTTTTCACTATTGCGTATAGTTGAGTTAAATTTTTCTAATGCTTTATCGTCAAATAACCTTTTTCTAAACATGTAGTGCGTTGGGCTTTTATTTACTATAAAGCGACCAGGCATTATATTTTTAGCTACTTGAAGATAAAGGCCGGTTAAATAGTCCTCGACTACAAAGTCGACCCTATCGGTACTTAATAACATAAACCTTTTTTTTGCTAAGCTTAGTTCGAGTAAACAACTTGAGCATTCTTTTTTAAAATTTTCGAAACTTTCGCCGTAATAACTCCCTCTATTTTTAGCAATAAGGCTTTTTGATAATAATGAATAAGGTGAGTTAGAAGTAGTAAGATTTTTAATTAAATCTTTGTTATGCTGGTTCTTATCATTGTAGAAAAAAATCATTTTTTCATCTCGATAAGCGGTGCTAAATGCTGCAAAGCTACTGCGCTCTTGTGTATAAGTTGCACCAAAGATAAGATCTACGTCCCCTTTTTCTAATTCGGTAAAAGCACGGCTTGAAGAAGGAAAAACAATATACTCCCAACAAAAATTGTTCTTCGTTAAAATTAATTCCAAAATTTCTATATCGAGACCTTTGAATTTTTCGCCAACTGTGTATGAATATGGCACCCACGTAGATGATGCACTTACTAACAGTGTACGGTCACAAGCAAAACTATAAAAAGGAATATAAAATAATAATGCGAGTATGAAATTATTAACCATGTGTTTCAAATATTGAATCATTTACTGCCATAAAAGTTAAAACAAAGTCTTGATAATAATAGTCTAAACTGAGAAAACAGTTCATCTGATTACTTATCGGTTTTATTTAATTGTTACTAGACAAGTTTAAACGCGGTTTAACGTAGTCCAAAAAAATAGAAATACGTGAAGCAAGTGCGCTTTGCTTATAGTAAACAGCATGTACAGACTCCCTTCTATTAGGGTGCTCGATTGCCTTAGGTAAAATTTCTACTAATGTGCCTTTAGCTAGCTCTTCATGCACCATATAGTACGACAAAGCAATCACTCCCACGCCATTAATACACAGATGTTTTAATATCTCCCCACTATTAGCTATCGGCGTAATCTCTGGTGAAAACGATTTATCATTCAAATACCAATTATTTAAATGAGCTGAGTTGGTAAACCCTAGTAAGTTATGATGCTTTAAATCAGTACACTTATGAGGTGTTCCAAACTCGGCCAAATAAGCCGGGGAGGCAACTATGCAAAGTGGGCTATACCCTAAAAATTTTGCGCGCAGCGTTGAGTTTTCGGGCTCGCCAACTCGAAATGCAACATCCACCTTATTCTCTAATAAATCAATAACTGAATCATTTGTTGAGAGCTCAATAATGATTTTAGGATATAACCGCTTAAAACTATCTACTAAAGGTACAAGCTGACTCACCATAAATGGAAGCGCGGAATCTACCTTTAATTTACCAGAAGGCTGCCCCTGATTAACTTTAAGTTCCTGAATGCCCAATTTAATTGAGTGTACCGCCTGTTGAGCATGAGCCTTAAACAAATGTCCTTCTTCTGTTAGTACTACCTTTCTTGTAGTTCGGTTAAAAAGAGTTGTTTTAAGATCCGTTTCTAATCTCGAAATAGCTCTAGATAATGTCGCTATTTGCATCCCTTCACTCCTTGCTGCCTTTGAAAAGTTTCCATACTCAACAACAGCTAAAAATGCAGTTAAATCTTCTGTTTTAATCATTTAATCCTCACTCCAAATACACTCTTATTGTTACACATTAAACAAATATGATTTGTTAATTTTGAGGATAGTGCAAATTTAATTGTTTGATATGATCTAGCAGCAATCAGTAAATAAGCTTTTTAACTAATGTCTACGCCTAAAAGTTAATACAAGGATAAATATGAACCAAGACAACACCTCTTATACAACTGCATGGAGCTTTGATGGTAAAACAAGCTCTTTATCGATGACAATAAAGCCTTTACCAAGTTTAAAAGAAGATGAAGTATTAGTTGAAAATCAAGCGATAGGAATTAATCCCGTCGATTGGAAAGTCATAGACAATGGTAGTTTAGCTGAGAAACAAATTGCCGGTGTAGATGGTGCTGGAATAATTAAAAAGGTGGGTTCAGAAAAGTTAAATCATTTATTAAACAAGCGTGTGGCTTATCATCAAGACCTAAATAAAGATGGAAGCTTCGCTCACTGTACGATCCTCAATGCCTCTGTACTTATGCCTATGCCTGAAGAGTTAGACTTTTCAACAGCCGCTAGCTTACCTTGCCCACTAATGACTGCCTGGCAAGCTGTAGAAAAAATTCCTTCTTTCCCAGGAAAACCGGTACTCGTTAACGGCGCCTCTGGCTCTGTAGGAAGATATTTAATACAACTATTAATGAATAAAGGCTTTGTGGTTTCGGCCATTGCCAGTGAAAAACGTCATAATGAGCTGAAAGAGCTGGGGGTTGATAATCTGTACCCTGATTTAGATAGCATAAATTATGAAAGTTTCTATGCCGCTTTTGATACTAAATCTGTATCAAGCGCAGAAGAAACCTCAACTAAAGTGAAGGCTAATGGTCATTTAATTCCAATTCAAGGACGAATAGAGCAGCCACCTTTTCCCGCTTTTGGAAAGTGCATTTCTTTACATGAAATTGCCTTAGGTGCCTTACATAAGCACGGCACTAAAGAAGACTGGATGCAACTTACGTTAGCTGCTTCGCAATTAATGGAGCTAATTAAACGTAAAGAGTTCACACCCAACCACTTCATGACTTTTCCATTTTCTACTCTAGATAAAACACTAAAAGAATTTAAGAGTGACAGAAAGGCATTGAAATACGTTGTAACTATTTAAGCCTATTTTGGCATATTCAGAATACCTAGGAGATTTTGTAATGAAAAAGCTAGTTTGGATATTTCTATTTTTTACATGGAGTTCACTGGCAGTTGCTGCCGATAAAATTTTAATTGTAAGTACAAGTTACTCAAAACTGGGGAATACCGGTGAGAAAACAGGGCTTTGGCTTTCAGAGGCTTCACATCCGTATATTATTTTAACTGATGCAGGATACGAAGTTGATATTGCGAGTGTTAAAGGAGGTAGAATTCCCATAGATCCAAATAGTACAAAAGAACATGACGATATTAACCAGTCATTTTTAAATACACCTGAGTCTGCGAATAAACTAAGTAACTCTTTAGCATTAAAAGATGTATCTGGTAATGATTACATAGGTGTAATCTTTAGTGGCGGGCATGGCAGCGTATGGGACTTTTACCCGAATACAGATATTGCACGTATTGGCACGCAAGTGCAAAAAAATAATGGAGTGATTGCGGCTGTATGTCATGGTGTATCAGCGTTGTTAAGCATTAAAAATTTAGAAAACAACCCTATTATAAAAGGAAAAGAGATAGCGGGTTTTAGTAACAGTGAAGAGCGCGCGATTAACCTAGATAAAACGGTTCCATTCATGTTGCAAGATGCACTAGAAAAACAAGGTGCTAAGTACAATTCTGGCGAAAATTTCACTGCTTTTGTCAAAGTAGACGGCAATATCATTACAGGCCAGAACCCGCAATCATCGTCACTTTTAGCAAAAGAAATACTTAAAAAATTGAAGAAGTAAGTGCTAATAGCCTAAAGAGGCAAAAACGCTATAGTTCGCTAAACAAATAGATAAGTTTTTTTAAAATGGCTGAGTGTGATGGATTGCCTTCATCATGCTTAGTCGTCACTTTTGTACCAAATCGGACTATGGTACTAACTCGTTTATGCCCCAAAACGTGTTGAGGCGAATGCCTTAAAAGAGCGATAACCGGTCATTGAGGATGGCTAAATTTAGGGCTAATTAATAGATAAAGTTGTGTCGTTTATTCATATAGTCAAGCAAACGAGCAACGCGTATATCCTACATTTAAATTTATTTAAAATCTTGAAATACCCTCGGTTATTTGTTGGAATGTGGATAGATGAGCTTGAAGTCAGCAAAAATATGCGTGATGAGCGCACTATTAAATTGTTAGGCGTTGCTGAACAAGGAGAGATATTCAATGGCTTTTGCCCTCGCACCAGATCAAGAAAATGCTTACCCATCACTCATTACGGCATTGTGCGCGCGCGATGCGTATACTAGAGGCCATTGTGACCGCGTCTGTGCGCTTGCGTTGGAAGTGGGCCGTGCGGCCGATTTGAGTGCCCCCTCATTAGATGACTTGCGTATTGCCAGTCAATTACACGACGTGGGTAAGATTGGAGTTCGTGATACTGTTCTCTCGAAGCCTGGAAAGCTCACACCTGATGAAAGGGAAGAGATAAAGGCTCACTCGGTTATCGGTGAGAGAATAATTAGTGAGACATTCCTGACAAACAGAGACGAGGTCGCGTCTATTGTCAGACATCATCATGAAGCATTTGATGGAAGCGGATACCCGGACGGACTGGCTGGTGCCGATATTCCCCTGAGTAGTCGAATACTTTCGATCATTGATGCGTATGATGCACTGACGACTAGCAGGCCATACCGCATGGCTAAATCGCACCTTGAAACTATGAATATCTTGAAGCATGAAGTGGACACGAAGTTTGATCCAAATATTTTTTTGTTGTTTACAAAAGTCATAAAGGCCAGTTCGGCACGTGCCTCGTAAACGCTCGTTTCTAGAATACGGTGAACGCTGCCTAAAAAGTCTCTGCAGATGACATTTGATCCGCCACCCACTTTTTTGCTAACGCAAAAGCAGGCGTTGTCTCAAATGCACCTGAGCTCAGGCGTTGCTAATGTCTGCAAATGGCACAGAGCCGTCCTTCGGCTCTAACTCATTTATGTCCAAAAACGAGTTTAGTAATTGCCGCTCTTTGCGAAGTTCGGCTCAGTGCTAGTTAGCAAACATTGGTACCATAGCTTTTTATATCCATGCTCCATCAACCTGTCTTATTCGAATTTACCCCTAGATTTCGAGGCCTGCTGCCATCGCATTAGCTTTATTCAACAATTAGTGCGATGGCCTCCAGTTTAAATTATGTAGAATATTTTTTACGGTATGTCATTTTAGTTTTTTCAGTTAACTTTATTATCTCTAAACGTGGGCAGCCTAATCTATTAAACCCTATGATTAGCATTCTAATGACTTGAAATTATTGTTTTGTAAACTTCGAAAGTCATATTACTTACATCGCTTCCGGCGTCCTGTATTTTGCTATTGGTATAGTAAAGCGTGTTGTTATGAATACTAAACGTGTCCGCCCAGTTTACAGCATCTCCTTTTACAAGCGTGCGTAAGTCAAGACTAGGCGTGAGATACTGCACTTCTTGCGTTTCAAGATTTGCTAGATAAACATTACCTTGATGGTAGACCATGCCATCAGGTGCGCCCGTTGTTGCAACCTTACGCACAGCTTTGGAAAGCGTCTCGTTAGACGCTTGTTTAATGTCAGATGTATCGATAGCGTAAAGAGAATAACCCGATAAAGCGTGAAAATAGAGGGTGCCGTTTAATCTATCCAACGCTATACCGTCAGAGTGAACGACATTGTTGAATGGCTTCCCCTTAACACTTAATGTGTCGACTTCGGCTTTTGTTGTTTCATGGTTATCTAAAATTCGATAACTTGTATTATCATCAAGATTATACACAACAAGCCCAGCATGGCCCGAATCTGTCATGAAGATACGATTGGTTTTTTCATCTACACGTAAATCGTTGATGTAAGAATCTGGGTGGTAGGCATCATCGCTAAGTAGCAGTGTTTGGTCGATTTTGTTTGATTTTAAGTCAACAACAAACAAACGCGGGGCATCTATAACGCCTTGAAATTTTGGGTTTCGGGTATCAAGTACATAAAGCTTGTCTTTGTGCGCCACTACCGACTGCACCGCTAGAAAACAGTCTTTTCGTACCTCACTTTGTGCTACACATGCGTTTACTTGCTCATTAGGATAGGCTACAAATTCACCATTACTAGTGATATTCGCTACAGAAAAACGCACACCGTCGCGCCAATTCGGCGCATTAACGAACACTCGGCCGTTGTCACTAACGGTTACACCGGTAATTTGCGTTCCTTTAATTTCTCCAACCAATTCAACCTGAGAAGTTGATACGTTTTTTGCTACCGCATTAACAGAAAAAAGCGCGGCTATAGCGGTAATCACCAAACCTTGGTTTATTGCCTTTGTATTCATGTTTATCAACCTTTTAAAATTTTCTTAGTAAGCCCCAGCCTAAATAGCATTTAGCTTGCGATAGATTAAACATTTTACACTAAACTTAAGCATCACAGATAGTCACTAGAAAACCTATTGCAGCTCAACTTTCAGGCGGTAGGAAGAGACCTGCCGCTAACACATAAAGGCTAAATGAGTGACTTAACTTAGAGATGTTAGCAGCCAAAAATTGTATTTTATTAAACTTGTAATATTGTAATAGTGAATATTTATTATTCATATTTTGACAGGTATTGATACTTTTTAAGTAATTTTACCGTTAAGTCACTTCCTTCTATTTCAGTTTTAGAGTCGCCTTCATATTCAGCACTTACAAAACCATTAAAACCCTCATCCACCAATAAGTTTAAACAATGCTGGTAGTTTATTGATACTTCTTCTCCATCAAGAGTAAAATTATGTGTTTTAGCGCTGATACCTTTGGTGTAGGGTGCCAAATCAATTAACCCTTGTGTTCTATCGTAAAGTCTTTTTGGAGACAGGTTCCACCCACCCATAAAGAAATTGTCTAAATCTGTAAAAACGCCAACATTCTTATGGGCAGTCATTTGCATTAGCATGGCAAGCCACGCCCCATTGTTAGAGGCATTGCCATGATTCTCTACCAGCAATTCAATATTATATTGCGCAGAAATGTCCGCTAATTTATTTAATGACTCACTACAACGCTGCAATTGCTCTAAATAGTTCCCATCCCCATAGGCATTTACACGGAGCTGTTTGCAACCTAGCTCTGAAGCGCATTCGAGCCAAGGTAAGTGGTTATCTATCGCTTGCTTTCTTCCTAATACAGTTTCGTGGCCAATTTTACCTGTCTCATCACACATTAATAAGTTAAAACCTACTCCTTCATTTCTCGCTTTGGATTTAAATGCTTTAAGCCACTTTTTATCTTGTGCGTGGCCGAAGAATAAAACATTGACCAAGTCGACATGGCTAACCCCAAGCTTGCGGGCAGCAATAACTATGTCTGTGGTATCCATTGTTCCTTGAAGTACATCATCAGGAGTTGAGTGAAGTGTTTTTATAAATTGAGAGTAATCTTTTTTACTTCCCCCTAAAATCTCTCTATGAAAAGACCATTGAGATAAAGAGATGTCGAATCGTTTATCATTTGCTGTGTTATTACTTGAAAATGCAGGCGTGCATGCAGCAACCCCGCTACATGCTAGTAATTTGAGCATATTTCGTCTTGATATCATGACTATTCCAATTAATTTACAGGTATTAAAGAAACCGGATGCGAAATTATTACATCATTTCCGGTGAAACTGAGCAGCCCGTCATTACTAATACTAAAGGCGCTGATATTATTGGTATGTTGGTTAGCAACTAGCAAAGACTTTCCGTCTGGCGTGATAAGGAAAAAGCGGGGCCATTCTCCTTGTGTATCTATATGCTGTATAAGCTCCACGTTGCCTTGGCTTTGTATTGCATAAACGCCAATACTGTTGTCCCCGCGATTAGTTACATACAAGAACTTACCATCTTCGCTTATTTGCATATGGCCAGCTTGACTAATACTTTGAGATCCTTTGGGTAAAGTGCTAACTGTTTGTGTGTGATTAAGCTTTCCTGATTTTTCAACTTTTGTAACAGTTAATGTGTTATTGAGCTCATTAATAACATAGGCCACTTTCATATTTGGATGAAAAGCCATGTGTCTTGGGCCTGAGCCTGGAGGAAGGCTGAGCGCCACCTTTGAGTCAGAGAGTGTGTGGTTGGTGTCATCAACTGATTTAATAAAGATTTTGTCTATACCTAAATTCACAGTGTATAAATATTTATTATCTTTACTCCATTTAACCCAGTGAGCGTGGGAGCGACGCTGTCTTTTTAAATCAACACTATTACCAAAAAATGTATAGTTTTGTGTATTGCGTTTAAACTTTCCAGTTTGGGCATCATAATCAACGATTGCGATATTACCGCTATTGTAGTTTGCAACGGCTAGCTGGCTAAAGGAAGGGTTTATATTTATAAAACATGGGTAAGCCCCAAAACTTGAGATACTATCAATCGGTTCCAATGACAAGGTGTTTTTGGACCATTGATGACTAACAATTCTGCCGGCACCTTCTTCTATAACACTATAAAGAATTTTCGTGGATTTATCGTAATTCGTGTAAGACGTGTTTTGCGCATTGGATACAAGCATAGGTTCTTTAAAAGTATGCTTATCAGTATCGTACTGCAGCAAAAAAACACCTTGCTCTTCTTTTGCTAAAGAAGTATTTGAATAAGTGCCAACAATAATATTTAAAATATTGCTTTTATTATCCGCAGCGCAAACAGGCGCCACGGATAATAAAAGACAGCTAATAATTAGTGCTATCATGTTGGTGTAGTGTATTTTAAACAACATGTAAGCCTATTTATCAGTGTATAAAATTTCAGTGCGTGCCAAATGTGCCTCACCACCTTTAAATATAACTTTGATATATTTAAAAGGGGTACCTGCTTTGTACGCATATATTTTAGGTTTCCAATAGCCATAATTAGATTCACTATTTGCATAAACACTTGGTTTTACATTTAAATCAACCCATTTCTTTTTATCGTTAGAACCTTCTAAAGATAAATAACTGAAGCGAGTTTTTTCAAACGCAAATAATTTAAATTCAGCTAACTTTCCAGGCACTTTATAGATAGCTTCTGAACCATAATCACCAAATAGTCTATTGCGGATCTCTTTAAAGCTGCGATCATTACCAGTGGTAGGAAAAAGTGCTTTACTGGTTTCTACAACACCCAGGTTTTTCATTGTATCTATTTTTGCATAGTAACGAGATTCAACAGGCCCTACTACGTTTGAATAAGTTGATTTACCAGCGCTATTAATGGCTGCAACTCTGTAAAAATAAGGTGTATTTAATTGGGCGGTTTCATCATGAAAAAGAGGGAAATATGGTACGTCTGCATCAGATACATTATAGCCAACTAATGTCCAAGGCCCCTTATCACTTTTAGCCCTTTCAACATTATAACCAGTCGCTCCCATAGAGCCCTGCCAATTAATCGAATGTAAGTTTTCAATTGGTAATAACTTTGGTGCTGCAGGTATTGATATTTCAGCTGGTTTAGCGTTTTGAATTTCGAATGCTTTATTTCGATACATAGTCATCAAGCGTTGCTCATCATAAGCTAAACCTGACTCAAACCCTGGCCATCTGAATGCTTTAAATAAACCAGCCCCTAGTGGCTCTGAATGCCAATAAAACCCACCTTCTCGTCTTCTGTGCCTTAGGCTCCAAATTAACGCGCCAGCAACCGAGGGCTCATCAATTACTTTATCAAGTGCAGATTCAATTGCAGAACTACTGGCAAAACCAAATTCGCCAACCATGTAAACTTTACGGCCTTTGACTAAATCGATATTTTTTTGAATATTTTGAGGTATTAAAGAAGCATCGCGCTCATAATGGTGAGACGATACAATATCTATAGACCATTCTGTTAATGACTCTTCTCTTACTACTGGCTCATCAAGATCATCACTGAACCATCCATCCATTACTAAGTGGTTTTTATCTAACGATTTAATATAACGTGTAATATCAACGGTCCATTCAATTGGACTTGTTAGTTCATTACCTGTTTCCCATGCCAAAATAGCTTTGTCGTCTTTATACTTTTTACCAGTAATTGTGTTTTTTCTATTCAACGTGTATTTAATGGTTTTTTTAAAGTCATCTCGCAACTGCTTATCGACCCAAAAGTCTTGCGCTGTTTTACCTCGAAATTCAGCATAGTTAGGCCTTCCACCCATCCATTGACGATTATTTAATAATGGAAAGATAATACGAATTTCATATTCGTTAGCTAAAGCTAACATCATATCTGTGACTTTAAATGCCTCCTCATTAAATTTACCAGGGGCTTCAACATACGTAGGTGCATCTTTAGGGAAATTATTGTTTTTAACTGGAATTGTATAAATACGAATTACCTGGCCACCCATTTCTTTTACAGTAGAAAAGATATCTCGCATTTCAAATTCATTAGGTAAACGGTAGGGGTTTTTTACCGTAAAAGCCATTTCATCTTCTTGAAAATTTAATGTGGGAACATTAAAGGAAATAAAACGATAATCTTCGTCACCATTTTTTAATCGGCCATTATCTGCAGTAATAAAGTAATCAAACCCATCAGCAAAGCTTATAAAAGGGATGAAAAATAGTGCACATAGCAATAATACTTTTTTCATATAACCTACTTAAATATCATAAATAAAAAGGTAGGGCAGGTTTCCCCTGCCCTCAAGACTTATAGACGGTATTGGAAACTTAATGATAAGCGACGTTCGTTTATATAACGTTTATCAACAAGATCTTCCCACTGTAGGTATTGTTCTTGTGACTCTTCGGTAAGGTTAGTTGCTTGAAACGTAACATTCATATTTTCATTCAAGTCATAACTTACAGAGGCATCAATGTAGTTTGTTGGCGCTTGATACCTAGCAAATTGATAAGGCGCTTTATTAACAATCCACATAAACTTTTTACTACGGTAATTGTGAGCAATACGAGCTTGTAAACCATCTTTCTCATACCATAGCGCTAAGTTTGACTGATGCTCAGAGTTATCAGCCATAGGAGTATCTTTGCCATAGTAGTCCTTTGAACCACTTTCACTCGGTGAAAAAGTATAGTTAGCTGTTACACCAAACCCATCTAGCATGTCACTAAACGTACCTAGCCCTTGCTGGAAACTAACTTCTAGGCCTTTAATATTTCCGCCTTCACTATTTGTAATAGATTGAATAGGCGTTGTCCCGGTAAACTCTTTAGAGTTAATATCATATCCTCGCACCTCTCCATCACTATCGGCGATAGGAAGGTAAACGGTCTCACGTGAAATAAACGATTCGATATCTAAATAAAACGCACCTAATGAGAACATACCAGCTTCACTAAAGTACCATTCGTAAGAGGCTTCAAAATTACTTGAGCGCCAAGGATCTAAATAAGGGCTGCCTGATTGGTTACCGCTAGTAGCACAGAAAACATCTGCACCATTCGACTTCTGTACATTACAAGCTAACGTGCGATTTACTGTAATGCCGCCAGCAAGATTATTAGTATCGTGCACTGTTAATGTTTTGCTATAAGCAAAACGCATAATCATATCTTCATTTAAATCTACTTTTAGATTTAATGCAGGTAAAAAATCATCGTAGTCACGTTTCGTATTAATAGTGCCCGCAGCTGGAGCTGGCGTGCCTAATGCACCTTCTATGATGTACTCAACACCATTATAAGTTGCTGACGTTCCTGAACCTGATTCAGTTTGATTAATATCATACTCAGTTTTAACGTATCGAAGGCCAACGTTACCTGAGTAAGTAAAGTCGCTTATTTCTCCAGAAAAGTTAGCTTGAGCGTAGATAGTTGATGTTGTTTCTTCTAAATCGTATGTACCACCGCTTCGAGGTGTCTGTACGATAGTTCCATATATATCTTCATGAAAACCGACAGGGTCTTTCATTGCTCTTGGGTCTATAAAGTACAGTGAGCCTAAACCAGATGCGCCCTGAAAATCACTAATTTGCGTTACGCTTCCGTCTAAACGAGAATCCGTAAATGCTATATTATCTATAAATGACTCTAAGGTTTCTGGTGCTTGTGAAGCAGTATCTTTCCAATGAGCTAAAAATGGGTCACCATATGCGTTTGTTCTTGCAACAGCACCACGCCAAGTTTGTTGCTCAACTTCTCTAACAGCATAGCGAACCCCAAAATCCATCGAAATTAGATTATCACCGTCAAATAACCATTTACCATCAAAACGAAATACATCTAGATCCGCATTTTTATTTACGCCGTCTAAACTGCTCGACGTTAAGCTATAGCGATCTATATTTGTACCAAACTGCTCTGTTGTAACTGTTCCATCATTTTCAAGAACAGACATAGTAGGCAAGACCCAATGCTGTTTATCACCTGAATAGGCAATATTTACAGGTATTTGAGTATATGAGCCTTCAACTGGAGTCCCATCGGGTAATGTGGCTAAACTGCCGTCATAACCCCACGGATTAGCATTACCTAAAGGAACACCATTTGGACCTTTATATGTCGCACCTACCTGAGAGCCACTGTTTACGTAAGCATCTATATAACTAACAGCTTGATCATCTTTCGCTGTACCATGTACCCATCTAAATTTAGCGCTAAATGGTCCATCGCCTTCATATTCAAACTCTAAATTCGTATTGAGTGCTTCTTTTTTTACTTCATGAGTTTCAGAGTGGACCATCGTACGTCGAGCTTGCAACTCCCCAGCTGAAAATGAATTATAACTACCGCCTATATCGACACCATCAACAATATTTTCATGTGCGGTAAAACCATCACTTGTAGGTGTAAACCAGCCTGTTTCTCCTTGCCATGCTTGACTTGCAACGAAACCAGCTTGGTACTGATGTTCATCTAATTTTGTATAAAATACATCACCTGTGATCAATAAATTATCATTTAATTGATGCTGTATAGTAAAATTAGCCCCTGTACGCCCTCTTTCTATAAATCTGTTTGAAGCCTGATGGCCTTGAAAAGCGTAATACACATCGTCTAAGCTGCCATTTGAGTTTGCATCAACATCACTTGTTACAAAGTTAGACCTTTCTGTTGCATTGAACCCCCAATCATTTCCAGTAGAGCCAATCAAATAATCTGCAAGTTTCACATCGTCATAGCTAAGGTTTAATGACACGGCTGTTTTAGCATCTAAATTATAGGCGCCAAAGATAGAGAACTTACTATCAGTGTCATCTCCCATAGAGCCTTGTGTTGCCTCACCTTTAGCAACAAATGTAGCACCTTCATCTAAGTAAAGAGGCCTTACAGTTTGCAAATCAATTGTGCCAGCTAGACCACTTACAACATGCTTACCTTGTGCTGACTTAATAACATCAATACCAGAGACCATTGTGGAAGGTATATCTGAAAAATTAGGTTGTACCGTCGTTATGCCGCCAGCTGAAAGCATCTGCTCACCATTGAGAGTGGTAGCAACTTGAGGCAACCCTCGAATGTTGACCTGTGCTCCTTCCCCGCCTGAACGTGATATTTGTACGCCTGTTATACGCTGAAGTGAATCTGCAATCGTAACATCTGGTAATTTACCAATATCAGTAGCTGTTATTGAATCAACCACTGAGTCTGAGTATCTTTTATTATTAATCGATTTTACGATTGAGCTTTTAATACCACGAACATATATAACCTCAATATCCTTCTCTGCTTGTTCAGCTGTTTGTGTCTCTGCTTCTTGAGCATAGAGAGAAGAGGAAGCAAATACGCCGCTTATAATGCCTGATGCGATAAGGCTATACTTGAAAGTATTATTATTCATAATTTTCCCTTATATGTTGTGTGTGTGGGCAGCCTAAAGCTGCCAAATAGCCAGTGATTTAGTTATTCAAATTCAACGCTGTCGATATAAAATTGACTTGGGGTATCTACACTCCCTTTAGCCCCCATAAAGCGCACACCAAAACCACTCAACTCATTTAAATCAGAAATATCTAGAGATAGCTGAGTGCCATTTTCAGATAGAGGCACTGCACCTCCATCACGCCATTCATCATTCTGATCTTTGGCAAATAGCTGAATTTGAACATCGCTCCCGGCATTTTCTGTATGCGCAATAATTTTCAATGTATTAACTGAGCCTAAAACCACACCGCCTTCAGGGTACGTTTGCAAAATAATATTATCATCACCTTCAACTAACTGAGTCTCGCCACTAAGAGATTGAGCTCCATCAGAGAACCATGCTGTACTAAGGTTTATACCATCTGTTGGAGACCAATTATTTTGGAACTCCCACGCTGAAATATCGAACTCATCGCTATTTGCTTCAAAGTTTTCATAGGTACCAGCTTCTACTTTTTCAGTCGTGTTAGGTAAATCGAGTAAGTTGATAATACCGTCAAATGAATAATTACTATCTATCGTTATTTTATCTGCCCCTTGCGGTCCTATAACAGAGCTAGTATCCCAAGTTTCACTGTTCCAGGTTATAAAAAAAGACCACCATGCATTTTGTTCATGCATAGTTTCAACGTTAGGAATAGTGCCAGTTTCTGTAAGTGCCACTAACTTCTTACCGTTATGGCGATCTTTTAATGTTGAAAATTGACTCTTGAATGTGACTTCATCATCGTTCTTTGGCTCTGCATAGCCATCATAGCCAACAATATCTACGTACTCGTCACCTGGATACCAATCTGCACTTAGTGATTGTGTATGAGTGAATACCCAGATTAAATTATTCAGTTGGTGATGGTTAGTCATGCGCTCATACATGATTTCCCATAATTGTTTTAGTGCATCAGAGCCATGAGCCCCCCACCAAAACCACTCGCCTTCGGCTTCATGTAATGGGCGCCATAAAACAGGGATGTCAGCATTTGCAAGCTTAGTTAACTCAAGAGCTACAGTATCGATATCATTAATCAGCGCTTTATAGTCATCACTTTGTTCATCAGCTAGAGCTGCTGTTAAATCAAATGAGGTACAATCACTGTAAAAACACCCTTGCTCAGCTTCGTTACCGCTTGGGGCACGCCAATGAAATAGTGCAGACACAATAATATTTTTTTCTTCGTGAGCTTTTATTATTGAATCGGTTAATCCAGCGATATCGCTACCGTTATAACTGGCTGAGTAATTCATGTAATCGAAGGCTACAATTGCCGGGGCATCATCTTCTGTTGCATCAACAATTGCGTCAAAATTCGTTAGAGGGAATTCATTACCAACTTTCGCAGGAAACTCAGTTTGACCAGATAAGGTAGATGAACCGTAATTTTGAGTTAGAAACTCCATCAACTTTTTTGTTGTACTTGTGGCGTTAGGATTAACTAAAGATGGCTCTACAGCTAAAGGGGCTGCAGGAGCTGCAGCAGGAAGAATTTGAATACTGTCAACTCTGTAATAGCTCCAGCCTCCGCCAACTTCAATTGTATTTTCCCCTTGATTCATGTTAAAAACATCAACACGAATTTGTTCAAATTTACCCGTTTCAGCAAGTGATAGCTCGCTTACCACACCATTTACTTTTACCTGACCAACTTTGCCACCATAGCCGATACCTATGGCGTAGTTGAGATAAACAGTGTAATAACCAGGTGCATCCAAATTAACATTGAATGTTACTGAGTCGCCTGGGTTGATATCTGATGTATGGCTAGTCCCTGAGTGGCCGGCGATATACATATCATCATTTTTATCAACTATTCTCACTGTGCCTTTTAAGGTTGCAACACTACTGTCTTCAGCTTCAAGTGTAATAAGTTTTTCTGGGTCAAAAACAGTAATGGTAACTTCATCTTTAAGTTCGCTGCCATCAGCATCTACGACAACACTGCCATCCTCGTCGATTGCTTTAATTTCGAATGTGTATGCTTCAATTGCCTCTACCTGAGGCGCTACAAAGTTAAGCGTTGGACTAGTCCAGTCTTCAATTGCAATTGAATCCCCTTCTGTTTGCGACCATAAAATAGTTTGGCCTGCGGTGGTACCTACTAAGCGGCCATCAATAGTTACTTGCTCGCCAGGTGCAAACTCACCGTCTTCGCCCGCAATGACACCGAGCTGTCTAGATTCTGGAGTGTATTCTGCCGTTTCTGTATTAATTTTTTCTCCTTCAACGCAGCCTGATATTCCAGCAAACATTATTGAAGCGACTAAAATAGCTAATTTTGAGTGTTTGTGTGTGTATGTTGTCTTATTCATCATTCTTCCCATACCGTAAACTGTTGCCTACTTCGAAATGGCAAATGAACCGGTTCATTTTTGTGTTGTTAAAAAACCGGTTCGCTACAGTTAAAACAATAATGAACCGGTGTATATGAAACGTATAATATTTAAACTCTAGTTGCAATCAAAAGTTAACAAAATTAAAACAATTTTGATTTATTCCCATTAGTCTTTCGCAATGTAATCAATCTCACTACGAACAATTTCTGATTTATCTGAAAAAATAATTTTAATACGCCCAAAATCGAGCCCAGATAAAGTATATTTCTTTGGTATTAAATAGTCGTAGTTTTTCTCTTTAGAGCTAAAATTGCTAACCTTAGCATTAACAGGACGGTAAATTAGAGAGCTATCAGCATATTCAAAACTAAGTGCATTTTTTTGAGAGCGTTCATAAGTGAAAACTTCTACCTTTTGAATGGGTGCAGAAACATCGTACTTTATCCAAGAGCCTTTCTTGCCCGACAACCGACTAAATGCTTCTTTATAAGACCTATAATCACCAGTTTTTAGCTCAATACCTCTTGATTCATCCAATACAGCAAAGTTTCTCGCCTTATCAACTTGGGTTAAATACTTAATTTCGACAGGGCCTATAATATTTGAAGGCTCAGAGTTTCCAGCCTGATTTAGTGCAATAACGCGGTAATAATAACTTTTTCCAATCTCAGCTGTTGTATCACTATATAAATCAAAGCCAGGAGTATCTAAATCCTCTACATTATATGCAATTGTTCTCCATGCACTTTTTCCTGAGGGGCTTCTTTGTATATTATATCCCGAAGCACCAGCTGAGCCCTGCCAACTAAACTTTGGAGATTCTTTAAATGACAGTAGCTTTGGCGCCTCAGGAACCACTATCTTCGGAGCTACTTTGCCCTGAATTTCAAATGCTTTCTCTCGGTAGAGCTTTAATAGATTTCTTTCATCGTAAATGTGTCCATCATCAAAGCCAGGCCAGTGATAAGCTCTGTATAGCCCATATCCAACCGGTTCAGAATGCTGATAGAAACCACCTTCAGGATGATGACGTCGGAGACTCCACAAAAAAGTCCCTGGAATAGCAGGTTCAGATATTACATAGTCGAGTACCTTCTCTACACCTGTAGTACTTATAAAACCAAACTCTCCCAAAAAAACAGGCTTTTTACCACCAATCATCTCAACTGTTTTTTTAATATTTTTGAGCATTTTATCAGGGCTACCTTCATAATGATGAGTATTCACCATGTCGATAGTTGGCTCATCAATTGAATATTGCTGCACCCATACATCTTCTTTTTCTAAGTGAATTGCATTAAAACCATCAATTAATAAGTGATTATCGTCAATACTCTTTATATACCTAGAAATTTCAATCGCCCACGATGCCGGGTTTTCTAACTCATTCCCAGTTTCCCAAGCCATGATAGTTGGGTCATCTTTGTATTTTATTCCGGTAATCGTGTTGGTTCGATTAAGCACATAATCAACTGTCGCTTTAAAGTCTTCAATCAGCTGTCGGTCCGTCCAAAAATCTTCTGATTTTTTCCCTCTAAAATCTGCATAGTTAGGGCGGCCTCCCATCCAAGGCCAATTATTTAGTAGCGGTACAACTAGGCGTACTTTATATTCCCCAGCTAAGGCTATTGCCATATCCATAGCCTTAAATGCTTCTTCATTAAAAACACCAGGAGACTCAACAAACGTAATAGATTCGTCCGGAAAATTATTATTTCTAACAGGGATGGTGTACGAGCGAATAACTCTGCCCCCTAATTGATTCACTGTTTTAAATAAGTCATGTAATTCAAATTCTGAAGGAAGTGCATATGGATTTGCTTTTTCAAATGCCATTTCATCTTCAACATAATTTAATGTAGGAACATTGAAAGATAAAAATCTGAACTCTTCATCGCCATCCATAAGCTTTGTGCCATCAACAGTTATAAAATTATCGAAACTTTTATCACTAGCAAATGCTGTAGAGCACATTAAGAAAATTATTAAAAATATCGCTCTCATTGATTCACTCCTTGTAAATTCACATTTACTTTTTTGATGATTTTTAAGGTACTAACATCGGTTGCAAATACACTATTCAAACCTTGGGGCTCTTGTGCAGGATCGCCAAGATAGTCATCTCCTTCTTGCCAAATATAATTGCTCTTGGGATTAGCAACGCCATAACCGGCATAAGCCCAAAAGTTAAACCCCGCAAGCTCACCATCATGATTTCGACTATGAGTAATGTTTCTAAACATGGCCTTGTAAAACTTATCGCGGTAATCAGTAAGAGATTTAGGAGAGTTACTTTCCTTATTACGCGGAAAGCCGAATTCAGACATAACGATTGGCTTATTCATAGACTTAGCTATTTCAATATGTTCACTCATATATTGGTTTGCTTCATCTATTGCTGTTTCTAATGATTCAGCTTCATTATTAACATCGTACCAAGACCAATTTTTTGGCCACATATGCATAGTTAAGTAATCTATATGCTTATTGGTATGGTTTTCTCTAAACAGCTCTAGACTACCCATACTCCCAGCAGCGCCCTCATTACCGGTACTTATCAACTGATTTGGCGCTAAAACATTGATAAGGTTGACCGATTCATTAACCCACTGTCTGAATGGTATTTTTGACTTTTCTGAAAATACACGAGGCTCATTAGCAAGCTGCCAACTCATTATAGTTGGATCATTTTTATAAGGCACACCTGTAATACTATTTGTGCGTTCTAATAAGAATTTAACGTGTTTGTAGTAGCTTGCCTTACATGGATCACAACTATAAAACTGTTCAGTGTAATCCATATATTCTTGCCAAGAGACTCCCTCTTCAAATGGATTAGGCACATCCCCATACCCCATCCATTGTAAGTACTGCGACATCCCCCCAGACCAGATCCAATTATTATTTAGATATAGAACCGCTTCCATGTCTCGCTTTGACATTTCGGCAAGTAAATAATCTAAGCCAATTAATAAATTTTCATTGTATTCGTTAGGTTTAATTTGTAATGCTGGTTTCACTGAGGAGTCTGTTATCCCGCCATCAGCTCCAGCTAGTATTCGTAAGTTTTTAATTCCATTATTAGCTAAATTATCGAGTTCCTTAATAAGCCTTTTCCTATCCCCATCGGGAGCAGCTAAAAGAGGGCCGTACCAATAGTTTGTACCTACATAGTAATAAGGCTTTCCATTTTTTATGAACTGGGAGCCTTCAACCTTGATAAAAGTATTTTTGTTATTTGAATTTGTATTCACAACATTACTTGGCGCGGATTTCCCCGCCTCGTTCTCAGCAATTACCCTATAGCTTATTTCACCTGAGTATCCAGCTGGCCAAGTATCTTGAAACAATGTATCTTTTTGAGGATTAAACTTATTTTTACCGTCAGTTACTTCACTAGCAACTCGTTCCCAGTCTGCACTGTTTGACAGTTTACGCTCTATTGAATAATGTTCACCAACTGGGGAACCTAGCCATGATAACTTTAGATCTTTGGTCACATTTCTTAATATAGGTGCTTGTGGAACAGGAAGAGTAGGAGCACTTTCTAGGCCATTCATTTTAGCCTGTGACTCTCTGACTAATTGAATCACCTTCTTCTCTTCGTTAGCTTTGCCTGCATCAAAGCCTGGTAAATGGTAACTATAGTAACCACTATCGCCCTCTGCGTGCCAATAAAAGCCACCGTTATGTCTGCGCCCACGGAAACCCCAAATCATAGCGCCAGATGCTTTAACTCCATTGTAAGAATAATTTACAACCGTCTCCATGATATCTCGAAGCCCCTCTATGGGCTGTAAACCAAATTCACCTACAATATAAGGTTTTTTCCCTGCGATTTTTTTTAAGTCATTTTTAACTGTTTGAGGTTTATTATTACCATTTACCGTATAAAAATGATTACTAATGATGTCTATATTCGGATCGTCCAAAGAAGAATCTAAAATTGACAAATAGTTACCATCTATAACCAATTGATTAGGGGCTAAAGACTTAATATACGCTGCAGTCTGTGAAACAAAGTCTGTTGTACTTTTTACTAGTTCATTACCTGTTTCCCATGCCATGATACTTTTTTCTTCATAATAGTATCGCCCTGTAATCGTATTTTTTCGGGTAATCACCTGTTTAATAATACTTTTGTAAGCGGCATATGTTTTTGAATTAGTATTATAAAAGTCATCGTCCGTTTCTGCATAAAATGCGGCTAACTGCTTACGTCCCCCCCACCACTCCCAGTGGTCAATGAATGGAATTATTAAGCGTAACCCTTCATTATCAGAGTGTGCGATAAGTTGATCGAAGATTCGCATAGCTTTCTCATTAAGCCTTGGCATACCATCTTTTTCTTCGGGAGGTAATATATGTGTCTCCCTCGCACATTTTTCATCATCTTTTTGCGCAACTGAAAAGACGTATGTGCGAGTAACATTTAGACCTGATTTAACAAAAGATTGTACCCAATTTTTTTGTTCATCTGACGTTGGCCATTTAAAATATTGCCCCCAACTTCGACTATCATTCTTGCAAACCCCTAATGTATCATCCTCAATTCGATGTAACTCTGGAGCATTCAAACTTGCGAAACGAAAAGGCGTGTTACCATCGTATAACTCACTACCTGTTCTTGTAATATAGTTATCAAAAGCCAATGTAGGGGTAGCGATAAGTGCTGTAAGAAGTGTCAGTAAGCGCATTATTTAATTCCTTCATCTAACTCGGTGAACAATCTACATAACTCCATCATCGCTCTACCATTATGATAAGGAGCTTTCCAAAACCCGACCTTATAGCGAGCTTTCACATCGTTAAGATCGTTAGTGGATACCCAATGCCACTCTCCAAACTCTTTATCTAAGTGGTATTCGTCTATGTAATTCCATATTGCTACACAAGCATCGTAGTATCTTTTATCTTTTGTAATTGCATATGCATTTAAAAACCCGACCAACGCTTCAGCCTGCACCCACCAATCACTATGTTCCAACCTTGCTTCAGTTGAAAAAACAAATTCATCGCAAACTTGCCCTTTATTACCGATAGCTTCAGATAGACATGAAGAGGCAAGCTTAATAACTATTGGGTAAATCTTTGCGTTAATTCTCTGATTATCCAACACTTCAATAGCTTCATTTAATAACCAGCTAGCCTCAATATCATGACCATAGGAAAATGCTTCTGATAAGTCATTCCACTCCATATCGAAAAATAATTTTTGATGCCCTCTGTCAGCATCAACAATATTGTCTGCGAAAGTATCAAGTACACCTGTTAAAGCTTGCTTGGTCACTGCATCTTTTTTTATTTGATAGAAAGCAGTATAGGCTTCAAGCACATGTAAATGAGTGTTCATTGATTTCGGCGCATTCATATCTTTTTCGCTCAACCGAAAGTCTTCAATGCTTTCCCAATGTTGGGTCATCGCTTCTATATAACCACCATGCACTTTATCTAGTGCAAATTTCTCCACTAACTCAAAGTATTGTTCAGCCTTACTGAAAGCCAATTTTGAGCCTGTTAATTTAAAGTATGAAGAAAATGCATAAATACAAAAGCACTGTGCATATGTTTGTTTTTTAGAGTTGAGAACGTTACCTTGGTAATCAAGCTCCCAGACGGCCCCTCCAAATTCGGCATCATCAAAATAATTAATTATGTAATTAAATGAGCGGATTGCTGCTTCAACATGAGCTGTGTTTTTAGTTTTCAAAGCCAACTCACTAAAAAACCAAAGGATACGACTATTCAAAACGATCCCTTTACTAGCGTGAAGTACTTGATTACCTTTGCAATCGATTTCACCAATAAAGCCACCATTGAGATGATCTATTGAATTATCTATCCACCATGAAGCAATGTTCTCAAGCTCTTTTGAAATTGTAGAGTGATTAAAGTTAGTCATATCCTTTAAACCTCAAACTAAATAGCTAAGTTGCTATCAATTAACTTATTAATTGACTCAACTGATTTTGCAGAACTTAGCCCATCACTTGGCGCGTTAACGCAGTGATCGACTAATTTTTCGATGGTTGATGTAGCAACGTGCATGCGCGTATCTGACGAGGCATAATAAATAAATACATCACCATTACTATCAGCTATCCAACCATTGCTAAACACAACGTTAGATACATCACCCACTCGTTCATCACCTTCAGGTGCAATTAAATGACCACCAGGTTTATGAGTAATAATCCAAGGTTTTTCTAGATCAGTTAGAAATGTATATAGAACATAACGTAAACCGGCCGCGGTGTTACGTACCCCATGCGCTAAATGTAACCAACCATGTGAAGTTTTAAGTGGCGCAGGCCCTTGCCCATTTTTGACTTCAGTAATTGTATGGTAGATTTTCTCATCGATAATCGTTTCTTCATTGATGACTGCTTTTTCCATAGAGTCACATAGTCCGAAGCCAATACCACCGCCTCCGCCAACACTAATAAAACCATCTTGAGGTCTTGTGTATAAAGCGTACTTACCATCAATAAACTCAGGGTGTAATACAACATTGCGCTGTTGGCCAGAGAAAGTAACTAAATCAGGTAAGCGCTCCCAATTAACTAAATCTTTTGTTCTTGCGATACCACACTGTGCTTCTGCCGCACTAGTGTCTTCTAGTTGAGTTTTGTCTTTTCGTTCTGTACAGAACAGCCCATAAATATAGCCATCCTCATGCTCCACGAGGCGCATATCATATGTGTTTGTATCTGGCTCTTCTGTCTCGGGCATCGTAATCGGACGTTCCCAAAACTCAAAGTTATCGACGCCATTATCGCTTTGAGCAACCGCAAAATATGACTTTCGATCAACACCTTCCACTCGAACTACTATTACGTATTTTCCGTTAAATTTTATCGCGCCTGAATTGAGTGTTGCGTTTACGCCTATTCGTTCTAGTAAAAACGGATTTGTTTCGTGATTAAAATCGTAACGCCAATTTAATGGAATGTGATCATTAGTGACTATTGGATTGCTCCAACGACTATAAATACCATTGCTTTTTTGTACTTCTGAATTTTCTTTAGCAATTAATGTTTTGTGCTGTGCCTGTAACTTTGTAAGCTTTGCTTCAAATTCTGTGATTGTTAATTTACTCATCATAATTCTCTTTAATATTTAACGACTTTTAAACTTTTGTGTTGGCTAACTGCGCATGTTCGGGGTAATCGACTAACTTATCCCACCAATTGAACTTGAGGATTAGCGACGTAATTGCGGCAACAGTTAATGCGATGGTGAACGGCACCCAGTGTTTAATAACCATAAAGATTGGAGCAGCGGTAAGCGATGTGTGCCATATAATACCCAGCACAACATTCAATGCGTCGCGTTTAAAATCTTGGTTAGGTAAAACAGCTGAGTTGTCTTTATGAATCTCTTCTAAAACAGGCTTCCAAAACCCCCAAGGTCGAGTTTTTAGATAAAATGCTTTAAGAACTTCCATATCATCTGGCTTGGTTTTTAAGCTCACGACAACACATGCTAGTAAACAAAAAGCAAACATAAATGGGAATGCATAAAGAGGCGAAACGCTTGTGAACATCATAGGGATAGCAGCCACAATACCTACGGCCATGCCGGCAAAGTAGCCCATTCCATTGAATCTCCACCAATACCACTTAAGAACGTTAGATGCTGTATAACCACCGTATAGAGCTGAAACTAGCCACAGTACTATGTCATTTAATGAAGGTACAAATAAGCCAATAGCCGTACCTAAAACAACGAACAAGATAGATACAACGTAACTTAGTTTTAATGAAACTGACTCAGTCGCCTCTGGATTTATATAACGTCGATATATGTCATTTACAACATAGGCAGGTGCCGCATTAGTAGTGGCAGCAAATGTGGACATGAAAGTAGCTAACAGGCCTGCAATCATTAAACCGAGTAAACCCGCTGGAACGTAATTAGCTAATGCAAAAGGGAGAATTTTTTCAAAATCAACAGCATCGCCCATTCCATTTAGCTCGTCCATATAAAATACTAAAGCTAAAACAGTCAAGCCTGCAATCATCATGTAGCGAGGAAATAATAGAACAACATTAACAAGCCAGCTCATTTTAGCTGCATCTGTCGGAGTTTTCGCCGAAAGAACACGTTGCATGTCAAAATTAGGAGCTGGCCCAGCCAGACTTTGTAAAATCCCTTTAAATAATACCAACATTATAAATACCGAGAATAATGACCAGCCATCTTCGATAATTTTTTGGTTGGCGCTGTCTAAAATACCAGACCAATCTATGTCTAATTGCCAAGCGAAGCCTATTTCAGCCCAGCCATCTGGCGTCACTTTTGCTAGCATTTCAGCTGAGACTTGATTCATTGCAATTATACCAATTGCAATACACACAATAGTCATCAAAATAAATTGGAGAACTTCAGTGAAAACCACACTTGTCATGCCACCTTTTACAACATAAATAGTTGTAAAAGCGGTTAATATTAGTCCGTAGTACACTTCATTGGTTTGCGGGTCAGCTGAAAGCTCCCACGGTAAAAATGCAACTGCAAACTTACCTATACCGATAAAACTATAGGCTAAAAAGCCTAGTACACTTAATAAAGCAAAACCGACTACAATTAAATGGCTCAGCTTTGCACCACGGTTATCCCCAAACCTAAACCTAATCCACTCGGCACCAGTCATAACCCCTGATCGTCTTAGCCAAATAGAAAGGAAAACCATTAGAAATATTTGATTAAATGCAGGCCATAGCCAGGGAATAAATATACTTTTAGCCCCGTAGATGAATAAAAGATATACCATCCACATCGTTCCGCTAATATCAAACATACCAGAGGCATTTGAAAGCCCGAGATATTGCCATTTGAGACTATTTCCACCTAAAAAATAGCCTTGTGTGCTTTTTTTTGCTCGGCTGGAAATCCAAACTCCTAATAGAACAATTCCTACTAAGTAGCTTAAAATTATTGCCAAGTCTAATGTTGTCATATTCATTTTATACAACCTAACTTAGTGACTTTTGACCACAAGATTGTGGATAAATTATTTTATTGTGTTAATCTAAAAATGAACCAAATGAACCGGTTCATATTTTCAAGATAACTTTTAATAGTAAAGATTGCCAGAGATATCTTTAAATTTCTGTAAAAGTTAATCTAACTGTTTTATTATCAGTACATTAATGTTTTTGCCCAAAGGTTGATAATGGCTACAATTAGAGACGTTTCTAGAGAATCGGGGTTAAGTACCGGTACTATTTCTAAGGCTTTAAGTACGCCAGAAAAAGTGTCGCCTAAAAATCTTGCTCGAGTTGAAGCTGCAATTAAAAAGCTAAATTATAAGCCTAATATGCTTTCGCAAAAGTTTAGGAAAAAAACATCGAATACCATTGTTGTTCTAGTACCAGATATAGCCAATTTGTTTTTTGCTAAAGTAATTTCTGGTATCGAAACAGTAGCTCAAAAGGAAGGGTTTAGCGTATTACTTGGGGATACAAAAGACTCAATTGAAAGAGAAAAAGAGTTTGTTTCTATGGTGGAAACTAAACTTGCAGACGGTATTATAAATCTTCGACCATATAAGGCCGGTGATGCGCTGTTACCGAAAGAAGGTATTATTTCCGTTAATGCTAGTAGTTGTGAGAATACACCAGGGGCAACAGTTAGAATAGACAATGTTCAAGCTTCGCAAAAGGTGGTTGAATACTTAATAAGCTTAGGCCATAAAAGAATTGGAGTGATTAGTGGCCTAGCTGATAACCCGCATACAGTGGATCGCTTAAAAGGTTATAAAAAAGCTTTATCTAACTTTGACATAGAATATGACGCTGATCTTATCGTTGAAGGTGACTTTAATTACTGGTCAGGACTAAGTGCCGCAGAAACATTTACTCGAATGGCCAACATACCAACTGCAGTTTTTTGTATGAATGACCAGATGGCAATTGCAGCTATGAAGGGGTTTACCGACAAAGGACTCAAAGTTCCTGATGACATGTCTGTTACTGGTTTCGATGACATGAATGTATCTCGCTACTGCACACCTACGCTAACCACGGTAGCACAACCGGCTGAAAAGATTGGGGAAAAATCAGCAGAGCTACTATTTGAGCTACTCTCAGGAATAAAACCAAAAGTAACAGAGCATATTTTACCTTATGAGTTCGTGATCAGAGAAAGCACTAGCGCGCCCAAATAAAATTTAAATAAAAAATGAACCGGTTCACATTGGTGTTTTTGACAATTTAAAATTTGTCAGAGTAATCGTTAAAAATCAAAAGGTATAACACAATGAAAAATAACCTATATGAGTATGTGAACTGGTTAGAAAATAAAGCACTACCCTATTGGAGCACATTGGCTATCGATGAGCTCGGTAGCAGCTATGAAAAAATAAATGCTAATGGTGAGCCTGACATCACATCTGATCGAAGAGTGAGAGTACAAACAAGACAGATGTTTGTTTTTTCTGTTGGTCATAAATTAGGATGGATTAAAAATGGTTTTTCGCTGGTTTCAGGCCTAGAAAACTACATATCCAAATATGCAAAAAAACCTGGCGCAATACATTACGCTCATTTATTAAATTATCAGCATGAAATAATTAATGATGATCAAGATTTATATGACATAGCTTTTTTATTACTAGCATACGGTTGGCGTTATCACGTATTCAATGACCTGAACGCACTTAATGCGGCAAACGAACTACTCAGTCAAATTGATAAACAGTTAAAAGATTCACCAGGAGGTTGGAGTGAGGGTAGCTATGAAACAAAATTTCGTAGACAAAACCCTCATATGCATTTATTTGAAGCCTTTTTAACTCTTTATAAATTTACAAATAATGCAAAATGGTTAGCCAAAGCTGGGGAAGTATATTGCTTGTTCGAAACCTGCTTTATGGATTTAGAGCAAGGTGTTGTATATGAATTTTTTAGCAAAAATTGGGAAAAAGCAGCATGTGATAAAGGAAACACCGTTGAGCCTGGGCACATGATGGAGTGGGTTTGGTTACTTCGCCAGTATCAAAAATACACTCAAGCACCGGTAGATAAAATTTGTAACATACTCTACCACAATGCCCTAAAACTAGGCTTAGACGAAAATAGCGGTCTACTTCTTGATGAAATAAACATTAAAACACTTGTATCATCAGGTACCAAACGCTGCTGGCCTATGACGGAATGGTTAAAAGCAAGCCTAGCGCAAGCTGAATATGAAAAAGCATCAACTTATAATTATCTGCAAGATGCCGATCAGGCTGCAAGTGGAATTTTAACTCACTTTATTCGCTCAACTGCTCAAGGTGCATACGTAGACCAACTTGATAAAAATAATGATGTCATTAATGACACTGCCCCTGCGAGTACTCTTTACCATCTAGTTATGGCTGGCGTTGAAGTATTACCCTTAATAAAGGAGCTTTCACATGCGTCTTAGTATATTTATTCTGATATTAATTAGCCTCCCACTATGGGCGAAGGAACCACCTAATATATTACTTATTACTGCCGATGATATGGGATTTGATGATTTATCACTGCATAAACACCCATATATAAAAACTCCTAATTTAGATGCCTTAGCTAAGCAATCAGTTCAATTCTCTGACTTTTCGGTTACGCCGGTTTGCTCAACTACACGGGCGGCCTTATTAACAGGAAGAGATTTTTATAAGACAGGCGTATCTGGGGTGCACGGTGGTCGTGATTACATGCAGCTATCTGAAACTTTGATTTCTGATATTTTAAACGACAATGGTTATGCTACTGGGCTATGGGGTAAGTGGCACATAGGTAAAACTGAAGGTTATATGCCAACCGATAGAGGTTTTGATGAAGCCTACTATGCAGAGCTTTACCAACATAAAAACAGTACAGGTTTTTATAATGGCAATCCAGTAGAGCATAAGGGCTGGGTTTCAAAAGTAATCACTGATTACAGTATCGATTTTATAAGAAAAAATAAAAATAGACCTTTTTTTGCATATACAAGTTACTTAGCCCCTCATGAACCCTGGATAGCACCTAAAGAATTTACACAAAAATTTATTAATAAGGGAATGCGGCCAGCCATTGCGAATTTATACGGAATGATTGAAGAAATGGATTATCAAATAGGTCGCCTTTTACAAAGCTTAGAAGAACAAGGCTTAGCTGATAATACTATAGTTATTTTTATGAGCGATAATGGCCCTTGGTGGGATTCCAGTAACTTAGGCGCAATGACCAAAAGTGAGTGGGAAGAACGTAACCCCTCTAAAATGAACGGTAATAAAGGGCAAAGCTGGCAAAATGGCATAAAGTCCCCCCTATTCATTCGCTGGCCTAATGAATTCAAAGCAGGTACGGTGAATCGTTACGTAGACGTGAAAGACATCTTCCCAACACTTTTATCTTTAACCGAAACTCAATTACCAAAAACAAATAAACCTATAGATGGACAGTCTTTTGTCGATTACCTGTACGGTAATACTGAGGGGCCTAACAACAGAGAAACATATATAGCTTCGCACAGCGTTAAATCTAATAAAGAGCATTTTAATCAATGGACACCAATTGATGATGAGGCTCGTTCACAAATGACCTATCACTCTCAAGTAATAGGTCTGCGAAACGAGCAATATAAGCTTATTTTAAACCCAGCTAATGACCGCGATGGCTACCCGCAACCAGTACAAAGATACATTCTTATTGATATGCAGGCAGATCCTTTAGAGCGCCACAATGTCATTTCAAAACACCCTGTTGTAGCAAATAAAATGAAGGTAAAGCTAAAAGAAAAGTTTCATCAACTTCTTGTATCAAAAACAAGCTATGCACCACCTGTTTTTGTTGTAGGTGGTAACGAAACGATCTCTGTGGTAAATGGCTTTGGAGCTGCAACAACAAATGGAAATACTATTAGTACAGCGCATCATATGACTAATATGAAAGCTAAAGGAGATAGTGCTAGTTACTTAATAGAAGTAAAAAAAGCAGGGAATTACGATGTATATTTCAAGCAAGACAATACTGATGCCGCGGGAATATTAATAAATGTAAATATCGGACAAAACAACCTTTCTTCTGAGCTAACAGAGCTGAACTTACAAAAATTAGGTTCGGTAAAATTAAAAATCGGTACTCAACAAATTAAATTTAATGTCATGCAGAATAATAGCTACAAACCCTGGGCTGAAATATCAGGTTTTAGGCGCCTAATACTTGTGCCTAAAGGTTACGAGATTTCAAATCATGACTTAAAAATGCCTCAATAATGGAGAACATTATGTATTCCCTAGACTGTTTTAAAGCCTACGATATTCGTGGCATAGTGCCAGAGCAATTAAATCCTCTACTTGCTTATAAAATAGGGCAAGCTTACGCACAAGTGCTTACGGGTGATAAAGTTGTTATCGGTCACGATATACGTTTATCAGGCCCAGATATTTGTGAAGCCTTAGCACAAGGATTAATTGATTGTGGTGTAGATGTAATTCATATAGGTCAGTGTGGTACCGAAGAAATATACTTTGCCGTACCACATTATAATGCTGATGGTGGTATTTGCGTAACCGCGAGTCATAATCCTGCCAATTATAACGGCATGAAAATTGTTGGAAAAGAGTCAGTCCCTGTAAGCGAAAAAACGGGTTTAGCTCAAATAAAGGCTATAATCGAAGACAATAACTTCCCTGCTCCCGTTAAAGAAAAAGGGAGCTTATCATTTCAAAACCCAAGAAGTGCCTATACGCAAAAGTTACTCGAGTTTATTGATATCGATAAGCTGAAACCACTAAAAATAGTTGTCAATCCAGGCAATGGTGGAGCTGGAGAAGTGGTAAATTCACTTGAAAAACACTTACCTTTTGAGTTTATCAAAGTGAATTTTGAGCCTGATGGTCACTTTCCTAATGGCGTACCAAATCCCCTATTAATTGAAAATAGAGCTGTTACCCAGCATGCAATTAAACAGCATAAAGCTGATTTAGGAATTGCTTGGGATGGTGATTTTGACCGTTGCTTTTTCTTTGACGAAAAAGGTGACTTTATTGAGGGGTATTATTTAGTAGGACTCTTTGCGAAACTAATGCTGGATAAAGAACCAGAGGGTAAAATTATTTTTGATCCTCGCCTTTATTGGAATACAGAGTCCATCATTAATGATACAAATGCACTAGGGATAAAAAGTAAAACGGGGCACGCCTTTATAAAGGAACGCATGCGCGAAGAACATGCTTTATATGGCGGTGAAATGAGTGCACATCACTATTTTAGAGACTTTTACTATTGTGATAATGGGACAATTCCTTGGTTATTAATATGTCAATTTTTGAGTAGTATAGACACCCCGCTATCTTCTCTAGTAGAGCAATACCAGCAACAATACCCATGCAGTGGCGAAATTAACTTAACTGTAGATAATGCAATAACCGTACTAGAAGCTCTTTATACAGCATACGCTCATGATGCTATTGAAACCGAGCATATTGATGGCCTGGGAATTACCTTTGATACATGGCGTTTTAACGTTCGATGCTCTAATACTGAGCCGCTACTTAGGGTAAATCTAGAAACAAGAGGTGATATTAATTTACTGAATCAAAAAACCTCTGAAATAGTGAATTTTATTAAGAGAATATAGGTCCCATTATGTTTAAATTTTGCCCTAATTGTAAAAGTATTAATATCAACTTTATCAATCAGCATTTCTGGAAATGTAAAGATTGTGATTTTCTTTATTATCATAATGCTGCTTCTGCGGTTGCAGGAATAATTAAGTTTCAAAATAAAATACTATTTACGATCAGGGCAAAACAACCATGCCACGGAATGTTAGACTTGCCCGGTGGCTTTGTAGATCATAACGAAACCCTTGAACAGGCTTTAAGCCGAGAGGTAGAAGAAGAGCTTGGTTTGCAGATAGAGAGTACCTGTTGGCAATATATTGCATCATTCCCAAATACCTATAATTTCCAAAATATCACTTACCATACTTTAGATAGTGTTTTTTACTTTGAATTGACAAGTTCTCCCTGTTTAGAGCTACAAAAAAGCGAAATATCAGAAGCTAAATGGATAGAAATAAGCAAAATAAATTTTGACATGATTGGCTTTGCATCACTAGCTAAAGCACTAAAAACCTACCTAAATCAACTTGATAACTTGTAGCTCATGTCCGATTTTACAGTTTAAAAGAACGGGGTTAGACTTCGCCCTACAGGCGGCTTTGAGCGAGAAGCAGACGGTCGAGTAAACTCGTTTTTGGACATAAATGAGCTAGTAACATGGATTAATTAAACGAATTTTAGATCAAAATTTATATTGAAACGGCGAAATAATGGTCAGTTTTTATTGACCATATTTGGCGTTAACTAATTTTCTACAGTTACCACATTTTCAATAACAGCCCTATTCCTGATTTCAGTTTCCACCGGTGTATATAAATCTACATCGATTGATGGTGTTTCAATCGACACAATCAATGAATAGCGAGCTTTTTTATTATATCGTTCCAACTTTTTACGAGTTCGCCACCAACCCATTGCAGGATAAACAGCTAACAAGCCTCGTTCAGCTAAATCAGCCGCAGTACCTTCCCAAATGTCTTTATGAATAGAC
>NZ_JAXHCB010000001.1:3297500-3561283 GCF_042466295.1 Pseudoalteromonas sp. R86517 | reverse complement strand
GATCCGAAAACAGATCAACCCTTTTTTGAAGAAAACTTGAAATAAATGACTGTTCGCTGAGTATTTGAGCTAAACGCTCAAAAACCCTACTAAAAGTAGCCTTAAGCCCACTAAATTAGCGAGTTAAAATTATATATCTCTGTTTGGTTGGCCAAATTGCTTTATCACTATCCAAATTACACTGTACATTTACAGCCTGGGGTATGTTTTATAAACCTTATACACTCGACTTATAGGGTTACCGCATAATTAAGCTTTTTGAGAATGCAGGCTTTATAACTACATTGGTTTAACTAAGTCGGTTTAACAGAATGAAGGTAATAGGTAATAGGTAATAGGTAATAGGTAATAGGTAATAGGTAATAGGTAATAGGTAATAGGTAATAGGTAATAGGTAATAGGTAATAGGTAATAGGTAATAGGTAATAGGTAATAGGTAATTATCAAGTAACTATTTGGAGGGATGTCAAATTTTAGGCATTAAAAAGCCGAGCATTAAGCTCGGCTTTTTGGTGTCTCTTTAAAGACTTACTCTGCAGACTGCGCGTCTTCTTGAACTTCTTCGTTAGTCGCTGGGCGACCTACTAGTTCAATATAAGCCATTGGTGCATTATCACCAGCACGGAAGCCACACTTAAGAATACGAGTGTAACCACCTGGACGGTCTGTATTACGAGGACCGATTTCGCTGAACAATTTACCAACTACTTCATTATCACGCGTGCGAGCAAACGCTAAACGGCGATTTGCTACACTGTCAGTCTTAGCCAGTGTGATTAAAGGTTCAATTACACGGCGTAACTCTTTCGCTTTAGGCAAAGTAGTTTTGATGATTTCATGTTTCACCAAAGAACCTGCCATATTGCTGAACATCGCTTTACGATGGCTACTGTTACGGTTTAATTGACGACCACTCTTACGATGGCGCATGACCCTATCCTTCTAACTAAACTAATATAGTGATTTAGATTATTCAGCTAGGCTTGCAGGCGGCCAATTTTCTAGGCGCATGCCTAGAGAAAGACCACGTGAAGCTAGCACGTCTTTTATTTCAGTTAGAGACTTCTTGCCTAGGTTAGGCGTTTTAAGAAGCTCAACTTCAGTGCGCTGAACTAAATCACCGATATATTGAATTTGCTCGGCTTTCAAACAGTTTGCTGAACGTACTGTTAGTTCAAGATCATCAACTGGACGAAGTAGAATAGGATCGAATTCTGGCTTCTCTTCTTTCTCTTCTGGCTCAGTTACATCACGTAAATCTACGAATGCATCTAATTGCTCAGCTAAGATAGTAGACGCACGGCGGATCGCTTCTTCAGGATCTAAAGTGCCGTTTGTTTCCATATCAATGATTAACTTGTCTAAGTCTGTACGTTGCTCAACACGGGCTGATTCAACCGAGTACGCAATACGTTCAACTGGGCTGAATGATGCATCAAGCAGCAATCGACCAATTGGACGCTCATCGTCATCAGAGGATAAACGACTAGATGCCGGCACATAACCACGACCACGCTCAACACGAATACGCATGCTGATCTCGCTGCTATCTGTCGTTAAATGACAAATAACGTGATCTGGATTAGCAATTGTTACATCGCCATCGTGCTGAATATCAGCCGCAGTCACAGGGCCTACACCAGATTTAGTCAGGGTCAGAAAAACTTCATCTTTGCCTTCTAACGTTACTGCTAGACCTTTTAGGTTTAGTAGTATTTCAATGATGTCTTCTTGTACGCCTTCTTTCGCGCTGTACTCATGCAATACACCGTCGATTTCAACTTCAGTTACTGCACATCCAGGCATAGATGATAACAGTATACGGCGTAAGGCATTACCCAGAGTATGGCCAAAGCCACGCTCTAGTGGTTCTAAAACTACTTTAGAACGCGTTGGGTTGATAGCGTCGATATCGACTAACCTTGGTTTTAGAAATTCTGTAACAGAACCCTGCATTTTATCCTCTCTTAACTCTTAACTTTACTTAGAGTAAAGTTCGACGATTAGTTGTTCATTAATGTCCGCAGACAGATCTGAACGCTCAGGTAGGCGCTTAAAGCTACCTTCCAATTTCTTACCGTCAACTTCAACCCAAGTCGGCTTTTCACGTTGCTCAGCCAACTCTAGAGCAGCGATGATACGTGCTTGTGTTTTAGACTTCTCACGGATTACTACAGTATCTTCTGGAGCAATTACGTATGAAGGAATGTTCACAACACGACCATTAACTAAAATCGCTTTGTGGCTTACTAACTGACGTGCTTCAGCGCGTGTGCTAGCAAAACCCATGCGATATACAACATTGTCTAAACGTTGCTCTAAAAGCTGTAACAAGTTTTCACCTGTATTACCTTTAAGGCGAGCAGCTTCTTTGTAGTAATTACGGAATTGCTTTTCTAATACACCGTAGATACGACGTACTTTTTGCTTTTCACGTAATTGTAAACCGTAATCAGATAAGCGACCTTTACGAGCGCCGTGCTGACCAGGTGCAGTCTCAAGTTTACACTTAGAGTCGATAGCTCTTACGCCGCTCTTAAGGAACAGGTCAGTACCTTCACGACGACTCAGCTTGAGCTTAGGGCCCAAATATCTTGCCATGTTATTTCTCCTAACCTATTGTTAAACGCGACGTTTCTTCGGTGGACGACAACCATTGTGTGGTATTGGCGTCACGTCAGTAATGTTGGTGATACGGTAACCAGCAGCATTCAAAGCACGTACAGCAGATTCACGACCTGGACCTGGACCTTTAATGAAAACTTCTAGATTTTTTAAACCGTATTCTTGAGCAGCAGTACCTGCACGCTCTGCAGCAACCTGAGCAGCAAATGGTGTAGATTTACGTGAACCACGGAAACCTGAACCACCGGCAGTAGCCCATGATAGTGCATTACCTTGACGGTCGGTAATTGTTACAATAGTGTTGTTGAAAGACGCATGAACATGAGCCATACCATCAGCAACTTGCTTTTTAACCTTTTTACGACGAATTGGTGTCTTAGCCATAATACTATCCCCTTATCGCTTAATAGGCTTACGAGGACCCTTACGGGTACGCGCGTTAGTCTTTGTTCTTTGACCACGTAGTGGTAAAGAGCGACGGTGACGTAGGCCACGGAAACAACCAAGGTCCATAAGGCGCTTGATATTTAGAGTAACTTCACGACGAAGGTCACCTTCTACAGTGTACTTGCCAACTGCATCACGCAGTACGTCAAGAGTTTCGTCTGAAAGTTCACCGATTTTTGTGGTCTCGGCGATACCAGTCGCTTCTAAGATAGCCTTAGAGCGAGTCTTACCTATGCCATAAATAGCTGTTAAACCAATAACTGCATGTTTATGATCAGGGACGTTAATGCCAGCGATACGGGCCACTAACACATCTCCTATATTTGAATTTGGTAATCAAAAGTTTGAAAAGCCCGTAAGGATACTCAAACGAAGACCAAATCACAACTAAAAACACAGGCCGAGAAATCTCAGCCTGCACGACTGTTTACTTAGCCTTGCCTTTGCTTATGCTTAGGCTCACTGCAAATTACGCGTACTACACCAGCACGTTTAATAACTTTACAGTTACGGCATATTTTCTTAACGGAAGCACGTACTTTCATTGCTCAACTCCGTAAACTGACCTTATCGGCCGTAGCCTTTAAGGTTCGCTTTTTTCAGCACAGAATCATACTGATGTGACATCAGGTGAGTCTGTACTTGTGCCATAAAGTCCATGATTACTACAACGATAATCAAAATTGATGTACCGCCGAAATAGAATGGCGTTTGCCATGCCATAGTCATGAATTCGGGCACCAGACAGATAAAGGTTATATACAAAGCACCTGCCAATGTCAGGCGTGTCATCACTTTATCAATGTATTTAGATGTCTGCTCACCTGGACGAATACCTGGGATAAATGCGCCAGATTTCTTCAGGTTGTCTGCTGTCTCACGCGGGTTAAAAACCAACGCTGTGTAGAAAAAGCAGAAGAAGATGATAGCTGCTGCTAGCACCATCGCATACAAAGGCTGACCTGGAGTCAACGTTGTTGCAATAGCTTGTAGCACATCAGCGACCGGACCTTCACCCTGGCCGAACCAGCTTGCAATTGTACCAGGGAACAGAATTATACTGCTAGCGAAGATTGGTGGAATAACACCCGCCATATTTACTTTTAGTGGTAAATGCGTGCTTTGAGCAGCAAATACTTGACGACCTTGTTGGCGTTTAGCGTAGTTAACAACGATACGACGTTGTCCACGTTCGAAAAACACTACAAGATAAGTAACAGCGAATACTATAACCGCAACCATCAACAGTACAAAAACATTCAAATCACCTTGGCGCGCCATTTCGGCTGTCGAACCAATAGCAGACGGCAGGTTAGCTACAATACCAACAAATATAAGAACTGAGATACCGTTACCGATACCGCGTTCTGTTATTTGTTCGCCCAACCACATTAGGAACATAGTACCAGTTACTAAACTCACCACTGCGGTGAAATAGAAACCGAGACCCGGGTTAACAACTAACCCTTCCATCATGCCCGGTAAGCTAGTTGCAATACCGATTGATTGGATAGTAGCAAGCACAAGCGTGCCATAGCGTGTGTACTGGCTAATTTTTTTACGCCCTTGCTCACCTTCTTTCTTAAGCTCTATAAACGGAGGATACATATGCGTTAATAGTTGCGTAATAATCGAAGCCGAGATATACGGCATAATACCCAGTGCTAACACTGAAGCTCGCTCAAGCGCACCACCGCTAAACATGTTGAACATCTCAACAATGGTGCCCTTTTGTTGCTCGAAGAAATCGGCAAGTACAGCGGCGTCAATCCCAGGGATTGGCACAAATGAACCTAGACGGTAAATAATGATAGCACCTAAAACAAATAGTAATCGACGCTTCAATTCCGAAAGTCCACTTTGTGCACTTTGTGTATCTTGACCTGGTTTAGCCATTAGTACTTCCTTAGTCTTCTACCTTGCCTCCGGCAGCTTCAATAGCTTCGCGAGCACCTTTAGAAGCCTTAAGGCCTTTAACGGTAACAGCGCGTGAAACTTCGCCAGATTTAACAACTTTAACGAACAGAACGTTCTTTTTAACTAGACCAGCTGCTTGTAACGCGTTTAGGTCTACCACATCGCCTTCAACTTTAGCGATTTCAAAAAGGTTTACTTCTGCAGATACTAACGATTTGCGTGAAGTGAAACCAAATTTAGGTAGACGACGTTGCATAGGCATTTGACCGCCTTCAAAACCAACGCGTACTTTACCGCCAGAACGTGATTTTTGACCTTTGTGACCACGGCCACCAGTCTTACCAAGACCAGAACCGATACCACGACCAACACGTTTTGGAGCAGTTTTAGAACCTGCAGCAGGTGAAAGTGTATTCAAATGCATGAAATTAACCCTCTACCTTAACCATGTAAGAAACTCGGTTGATCATACCACGTACACATGCTGTGTCTTCTAACTCAACAGTGTGGTTGATACGACGTAAACCAAGACCGCGTAATGTAGCTTTATGCTTCGGTAAACGACCGATAGAGCTCTTTACTTGTGTTACTTTTACAGTTTTATTTGCCATGGTTACCCCAGAATTTCGTCTACGCGCAGACCACGTTTAGCAGCGATTGACTCAGGAGAATTCATGTTCTCTAGAGCTTGAATCGTTGCACGTACTACGTTGATCGGGTTGGTAGAACCGTAACATTTAGAAAGTACGTTCTGCACACCAGTAACTTCTAGTACTGCACGCATAGCACCACCTGCGATGATACCAGTACCTTCAGATGCTGGTTTCATGAACACTTGTGAGCCAGCATGACGTCCTTTAACAGGATGCTGTAATGTGTTGCCATTTAGGTCTACATTGATCATGTTGCGACGTGCTTTTTCCATTGCTTTTTGAATAGCAGCTGGAACTTCACGAGCTTTACCATAACCAAAACCTACTTTACCTGCGCCATCACCAACTACAGTTAGTGCAGTGAAGCTAAAGATACGACCACCTTTAACTACTTTAGACACACGGTTTACCGCGATTAGCTTTTCAGCTAAATCAGGCTGTTGTTGCTTTGCTTCTACGTTAGCCATTGTCTACTCCTAGAATTGCAAACCGGCTTCACGCGCAGCATCAGCTAGCGCCTTCACACGGCCGTGATATTTAAAGCCACTGCGATCAAAAGCAATCTTTTCGATGCCTTTGTCAGCCGCACGTTCTGCAACCGCTTTACCAACTGCTTGTGCAGCTGAAACGTTGCCTGTGCCTTTAACTGTTTCGCTAATAGCTTTCTCAACAGTAGAAGCAGCAGCCAGTACAGTACCCTCAGCATTAACTACTTGAGCGTAAATGTGACGTGGCGTGCGGTGGATAACAAGACGCGTTGTGCCTTGTTCAATATAATTTCTACGAGTGCGTTTAGCACGACGTAGACGAGCTGTTTTTTTATCCATCGTCTTACCTTACTTCTTCTTAGCCTCTTTACGGCGTACATTCTCATCTGAATAACGAACACCTTTACCTTTATAAGGCTCAGGTTTACGGTATGCACGAATGTTAGCAGCTGTTTGACCAACTAACTGCTTATCTACGCCCTTAACTAGAACTTCTGTTTGGCTTGGAGTTTCAATCGTAATTCCCTCAGGAACTTCGAAATTAACTGGGTGCGAGAAACCAAGTGTTAAGTCTAAAACTTTACCCTTAGCTGCAGCACGGTAACCAACACCTACTAACTGAAGTTTCTTCTCGTAACCTTCATGCGTACCAACAACCATGTTGTTGATTAGAGCGCGAGCAGTACCTGCTTGAGCCCATGCATTAGCTACGCCTTCACGAGGTAAAGTTGTAATAACGTTGTCGTTAACTTGTACTTCAACAGCGTTGTTGATAGTACGAGTAAGTTCACCGTTTTTGCCTTTAACTGTGATGTCCTGGCCTTTTAATGTAACTTCTACACCGGCAGGAACATTGATTGGTGCCTTTGCTATGCGAGACATAGTTCCCCTCCGATTAAGCTACAAAGCCAATGATTTCACCACCAACACCAGCACTACGTGCTGCGCGGTCTGTCATTAGGCCTTTAGAAGTTGATACGATAGCGATACCAAGACCACCCATTACCTTCGGTAATTCGTCACGTTTCTTATAGATACGTAGACCAGGGCGGCTAACACGCTGGATATTTTCAATTACAGCTTTGCCTTCGAAGTATTTCAACTCGATAGAAAGCTCAGGTTTCGCTTCGCTGTTTACAGCGAAATCTGCGATGTAACCTTCGTCTTTTAATACTTTAGCTACTGCTACTTTCAGCTTTGAAGTTGGCATCGTTACAGATACTTTCTTCGCTGATTGACCGTTACGGATACGTGTAAACAAATCCGCGATAGGATCTTGCAAGCTCATAGTCTTACTCCCGTGATACTATTACCAGCTAGCCTTTTTAAGGCCAGGAATTTCACCGCGCATAGCTGCTTCGCGAACTTTAATACGGCTCATGCCGAATTTGCGAAGGAAACCATGTGGGCGGCCCGTAATGTTACAACGATTACGTTGACGTGCAGGGCTAGAATCACGTGGTAAAGCTTGAAGCTTAAGTACCGCGTCCCAACGATCATCTTCAGATGCGTTAACATCGCTGATGATAGCTTTTAGTGCTGCACGCTTTTCAGCGTACTGAGCAACTAGTTTAGTGCGCTTTGCTTCGCGCGCTTTCATAGAATTCTTTGCCATAACCCTACCCTTATTTCTTGAATGGGAAGTTAAACGCTTCTAACAACGCACGGCCTTCCTCATCAGATTTCGCAGAAGTTGTGATTGTGATATCCATACCGCGTACACGGTCTACTTTATCGTAATCAATTTCTGGGAAGATGATTTGTTCACGTACGCCCATGCTGTAGTTACCACGTCCATCAAAAGACTTAGCACTCACACCACGGAAGTCACGGATACGTGGGATAGCGATTGATACCAAACGCTCAAAAAAGTCCCACATACGCTCGCCGCGTAAGGTTACTTTACAGCCTATTGGGTAGCCTTCACGCACTTTGAAGCCAGCAACAGATTTGCGTGCTTTAGTGATTAAAGGTTTCTGACCAGCGATAGCTTCTAGATCCGCAACAGCGTTATCTAAAATCTTCTTGTCAGCTAGGGCTTCGCCCACGCCCATATTTAATGTGATCTTTTCGATCTGAGGGACTTGCATGACAGAGCTGAAACCAAACTTCTCTTGAAGCTCAGCAACTACTTTGTCTTTATATACTTCATGCAGTTTCGCCATCATTCTACTCCAACTATTAGATAGTTTTACCAGTAGATTTAAAGATACGTAATTTCTTACCATCTTCAATCTTGAAACCTACACGATCTGCTTTACTCGTTTCCGAGTTGTAGATCGCAACGTTTGATACGTCGATAGACGCTTCTTTCTCAACAATGCCGCCAGCTTGGTTCAATTGTGGAACCGGCTTTTGGTGTTTCTTGATTAAGTTAATGCCTTCGACAAATACTCGACCAGACTCGGTAACAACTGAAAGCACTTTGCCGCGCTTACCTTTGTCTTTACCTGCTAGTACGATTACTTCGTCATCACGACGGATTTTTGCTGCCATGATAGACTCCTTACAGTACTTCTGGGGCTAGTGAAACAATTTTCATGAACTTATCATTACGAAGTTCACGAGTCACAGGGCCGAAGATACGAGTACCAATTGGCTGCAAGTTATCATTTAAGATAACAGCCGCATTGCTATCGAAACGGATCAGAGAACCGTCCGGACGACGAACGCCTTTTTTGGTACGCACAACTACCGCGTTTTTAACATCACCTTTCTTCACTTTACCGCGAGGAATAGCTTCTTTCACAGAAACTTTAATGATATCGCCAACTGCCGCATAGCGACGGTGTGAACCACCAAGGACTTTTATACACTGCACTTTGCGAGCGCCGCTGTTATCAGCAACTTCCAGCTGAGTTTGCATTTGGATCATGTTAATGACCTCCGGTGTAGTAATTACAACTTGCCTTAAATTTGTTTAAAATCAAGGCACTTCGATTAAATCCCACTCAAAAAACAACAGAGTTGTCTCTTAAGGGCGGGCAATTGTACCAGCATTGGCTAGTGAGTGGTAGGTTATTTTTTAATTAATTTAAGGGAAGGACAGATTAAAACTGAGTAAAAACCGCTATGTAGCTATTTTACAAGTGGTTATAAAACAATCAAGGCGCAAATAGCGCCTTAATTATTTATTTGTGGGGTTTAATAGTTAGCCAAATAAACCTTTTAGTTTATCTTTAACTTTGTCCTTGGCTTTTTCTTTTGCTTTCTCTTTGGCGTCATCGAGCTTTTGTTTTGCTTCATCTTTAAGCGCGTTGCTTACATCTAGCTTAAAGCCAACGTCATGAAACGGGCCTTCTATACGCAGTGGGATTTTAAAGCCTGTACTATCATCTGTAGTGCCTTGCCCTTCAATCGAATCAACAATGCCGGTCACTAAGCGATAATCAACATTGGTTTTAGGCAAATCTACATCGCCCTCACCTGTAATACGAATAAGTGGGCTCATCAGCGATAGGTCGTTATTACGGCCCACGCCATTAGTAAAGTTAAAGCTACCGGTGAGCGCAGAAAAATCTGTTTGCTCTGATTCTTCAAAGCCTGTATCAAGCCCTTCACTCACAGCACCAAGATTACCCGTAATAAGCTCTTTGCCTTTGCGAACCATCTCAGCCACGTTTGCGCCTTTAACAGCACCATCGGCAAATTCAAAGCTAACCTTGCCATTTAATGCATTAATGAAGGTTTTTTGACTTTGCCCAGTTGTGGTTAAATTCCAATTTAATGACCCTTTACCCATAAGCTTATCAAAGCCAGCTGCATCAGTGAGTAACGGTTGTGCGTCTATGTCGGCTAAATCAAAATTTGTGCTTATTTTATACGGCGTTTGCTGCGCATTTATGTTGATAACCCCTTTACCAGTGCCCTCATATGCTTTAAAGCTATCTAAGCTTAATTTAGCAACGCTGTTGTTTAAATCGACTGTAAATTGATTAGCACCTAGCTCAATATCGTTAGCTTTTAAACCGCTTGAGCGAATAACTACATTAGCATTAAGTGCATTTAATGCGCTTAAATCAATTTTAGTATCGTCCCAAACAATCGGCTGCGCGGCTTTAGGTTCTTCGCTTTGCGGCGCTTGCTGCTTAGCGACTACCTCCGGTAAGTAGGGATTCAAATCAAGCATACCTAGGTCTATATCAGCATTAACCGCTAGTTTATTTCCTAAGTTTACTTCACTTTTTCCTTTAATCTCTAATTCATCTAGGGTAGCAATCAGCTCTTCTAAGTTAAACGTATCATCTATAAGATGCATTTTACCGTTTACACTAAACGCATTAAATGCATTTTCTTTAGCGTTTAAGTCTACCCCTTGCCAAGTTGCTAGCTCTTTAACAGAATCGCCACTTAGCGCTAACTCGCCTTTTATATCTTTACCTTGGCGAGCAATACTGCCGTTAAAAGTAAGATCGACCAAGCGAGAGTCTACGCTTTGAGCAACCTCAAATGTCGCCCCTTCAATTGCCTTTGCCGGCGTATCAAGTTTTACATCAAGCTCAAAGCGTTCTTGCATATATGTAATGCCGCCTTTGATCTCTAGTGTCTTACGTAGTGAAGGAAGTAAAATAGCCAATTCCAAGTCACTAATTTGTTGTTTAGCGCCTGTTTGCCCATCTAGGTAAGTAAACGTACCACCGTAAATAGCCACTTCACCTAACTCTATATCAAAGCTCTCTGGTAGTTTAACAGCCTCACCTGATTGAGTTTGCTCTTGCGGCTGCTCTGCTACAGCATCAAACAACTGCCAGTTAGCTTTACCGTTTTTATCAGTTTCTAATAAAATATTGGGCTCGTTAATAACAAACTTATCAAGTTTGAATTCGCCGCCAAATAGCGATAACCATGGTATATGCACAGCTAATTGCTCCATACTTGCCATGTCGTCGCGCGAGCCTGTCTGCATGTTTGCAAAGTGCACATCGTTAAGCTCTAACTTTAATGCAGGAAATACACTAAGCGTTTTATCACCTTTAATAGTAAGTGTGCGCCCTGTTGTTTTTTCAACCTGCTCAGATACTTTATTAAAAATAGTATCGGTTGGAATTAAAAACGGAGCGGCAATAATTAACGCAATACAAAGTAAGAGTATTACACCAACAATTTTGAGTAAGGTCTTCATGATCATCCTTTCAAACGTGCAAATAATGTTCTTATCATAGCGAGTGTTAGCTTTAAAATCATTGTCGTTGTGATAAAAAAGCACTTTATTAAATATTACCGTCTTATCCTGAATCGCCCCTGAAACATTTTGATACCTTTAGGTTACAAAAAAATAGTGACACTGTGAAACCTATAGGTTACATTGATACCTGTAGGTTACATAATGTAAATTTTAAAAGGAAATGAGATATGTCGAATCATGATATTAAAAATGAAGAAAAGTTTATGGGCCAAAATGCTTGGTTCTCATTATTCATGGGAGTCACTTTATTAATCATCAGTGTTTACCCACTGCTTACTCAAACATCAGCCCCACTATTGTTTTTTGGCACTGCTGCCTTTTTAGGTTCATTCTGTATGTTTGTGATCAGAGGCGGGTTTACATGGAAAATGAAATACCACCTTACCTACAAAGATGAGTACTTAAACACCATCGACACTATTGCCTATAAACATGTAGTCCTTGGCTTACTTTTTAGTATGGGTGGCGTGTATTTACTCTCAGATGATTTGGCTTTAGAAGTGTCTCACACCATGATGGCCTCGTTTTACCTTGCTGTAATGTGTTTAATATACGGCGTATCAATTCTTTGGCAAAGCAAAGATTAGGAGCAAAAGTGCAAAATCAAATTGCAAAATACCGTAAAGAAGCAGGCCTTTCGCAGCAAGAGTTAGCAGATCTAATTGCAGTTTCACGTAAAACTATAAGTACTGTGGAAACGGCAAGGTTTACTCCTTCGGTAATAATTGCGCTTAAAATAGCGAGGCACTTTAATACTTCTGTTGAAAGCTTGTTTACGCTGCAAGAGCATGATTAAACCTCGGCAATCATGGTGCTTATATTAAGCATCATGATTGCATCCCTTGAATTGTTAGGTATGATGCACGGCCCTGTTGCTATTGGCGTATTTGCGCTAAAATAAAGCAGCTAAAAAATGTATCTACTCGGAGACTCTACAAGGCATGAAAAAACTGCTAATTTCACCGTCAAAAATGGCGCTAGGCGAACAAGAAAGTCAAATTTACCAAAACATCTTGAAGCAAGCTTCAGAACTAAGCCTAAACCTAATGGCCGTGAAAGTAGAAAACCACCCAGAGGATTTTTTAGGCTGGTGTTATGAGCTGCTAAGTGCAAGTAAAGACCGTATAAATTACGATTTACTAGAGCCACAGCAACTACCAGTTTTAAAAAAGCTGCACGACCAGCTAACCTCAGCAATTAGCTTTTTACAGCTTAAAACACTACGTGTAGCACCTTGGCCCGTTATTAGTATGTTTGTAGAGCAACACAAAGAACTTATTGCACTGGACGAACAGCTTCGCCTTACCACGTATTTGCACAGCATTCGTGAGCAAGCACTAAAAGATATGATCCCAGAGGATTTACTGGCATTTAGTGGTAAACACACTGCCACGCTCGACCCAAGCACCTATAACTTTGATGTTGAATGGTTCGCATCAACAAAAAGTGCAAAGGGTTTTCATCAAATGCTAGCCGACTTACCTGGCGCGTTTGACGATGCACTTGCTAACATCCCGCTTGAAGGTGATGTGAGCGAAGCTGATTACCAACAGTTTGTTGTTGCTTATTTACTTGCCTTTAACGGTAGCGATGAAAAGCCAACCCTTGCTCCTGCTACACGTTTATTAGCAATGCGCCGCCCAGATGTGTTTACGCCGATTAGTAATAGCCGTCTTGATGCATTATGCGCAGCTTTAGGTATTACAAAATTAAACAATCGCGACTTTGAGCGCTACTGGCAAGATATAGTACAAAGCATTCATGCTATGTCGTGGTTTAAAATGGCTAATGGCAGCAATGAACTAGAAGAGCAACTAGTTAGTATAAAAGCGTTATTACCGTGCTTTTTTTACTATGCAGATGCCAGCACGGCCGACAACTCAAATTATATTAAGCTATTAAATAAACCTAAACGCAGCACAACAAGTGCAGGAAAAGCACAGCGCAGAGGTAAAGAGTCAGCCGAAATACTTGTAGACCGTGCACTTGCAGCCGATGACATTCCCGAGCATATTCGTAGCAAACGCGACTCTATTATTAGCGAAGTACAAAAAGGCCGCGGAGTAAACGAAACAATTAGTCTTATGCGCACTATATTTGGCTAAATTTACCTAACCTAACTGTATTTTTCTGGTGCAGTTAGGTTAATTTATGCACCAGCAGTGTGCGTTTTTTAATTAACCACCTCAATCATCCCCTCTTCTAAAACTTCTCAACATATTGTTTTATAAAAGTAAAAAACCAGTTTTATAGAAATTATTTTAAGCTGGCACATACAGTGCAATTGCATTCCCAGTTAAACAATAAAACACCGCCAGTCAAAGGGTTGCCAATAAGAGAATAAAAACCTAGGCGATAAAAATCATATAACGGGAAATGGACATGCTAAAACTAAAAAAAACCATCGCAATTAGCGCAATAGCTTTATTAGGTGCTACATCTTTAACATCGACAGCCGTACATGCAGAAGTAACAGCAAACGCAGCGGCTACGTCTAACTACTTATGGCGTGGTCAAGAGCAAACTGGGGGCGATGCTGCTATTTCTGGCGGTATTGATTACGCTGACGAGTCAGGCTTTTATGTAGGTACTTGGGCATCAAATGCTTCATGGGCCGATGAAATGACTTACGAGCTTGATGTTTACGCGGGTTTTGGTGGCGATATTAACGACACATTTAGCTACGATGTAGGTTACATTTATTACGTTTACCCAGATGCAGCTTCTGAGGCAGATGCTGATTTTTCTGAAATTTACGGTAGCATCAGCGCAGAAGGTTTCACCTTTGGCGCTGCAATCCTTGCCACTTCAGCGGCAGATGGCGATGGCACCGACTTTGGCGATTCATTATACCTAAATGCCGATTACAGCTTTGCTGTTGGCAGCAATGGTACTGAGGTTGCGCTGCACTTAGGTCACTACTCTGGCGACTTTATAGGTGATGATAATATTATTGATTACGGTATCTCTGTATCAAAAGATGGTTTTACTTTTGGCGTATCTGACACCGACATGGATGAATCAGATGTTAAAGTTTACGTAGGCTACGCTGTAGACTTTACGCTTTAAAACAAAATGTGTTACTTGCTGCAACACTAAGGGCCTTTTGGCCCTTTTCTCGTTTAGGGCACCTAAATACTCACAGCGCCTTTTAATTTTAGCGACTAAAGCACCTTACTATATAACCCACTTCGGTTAATCGCCGAGCTCCTCGCTGCTATTACCTCTTTTTACCAATATGCTAATTCGCTTTATTAAGCTTTATTGCGCATTGGTATTAGCAATTCGCTAAAACAAAAAAGGCCGCATTAAAGGCGGCCTTTCAGTTAATTACTAATCGTTAATCGTTAATCGTTAATCGTTAATCGTTAAAACTTAGCTAGGTTGTTTTTACTGTCTTTATCTACAAGCTTAATGTACGGGTCAACCCCTGCGTACACTGGTTTTTCTTTTACTTTTAGCTCAATAGCATTAGTACCAGAGACTATTTGATGCTTTTGCGAGTAAATCACAAAGTCTTCAGCGAGAAGGTTTTCAGGATCATCGCTAAATAATGCAATATCAATTAGCTCATCGAGTGGCTGCTCGGTTTCTTCACCTTGTCCATCGGCATGCTGCTTAGTTGCTTCAACGCTCAGTGTTACTGTGTAAAAACCTTCGCTATCAACATCATCTGTAACCGACACTGCTTTCATTTCAAGCTCATAAAGCGTTATGTATTTAAACTGATCATCAATAAAACGTTGTTCAGCTTGTGTTGTATCTCGCTTTAAATAACTAAGTAAATCAAGTGTGGTTGGGTATGGCGTTGCCTGGTATTTAAACTCATTCAAAAATGCTTTAAGTGCGGCATTTAAGCGCTCTTCACCTAATCGGTCATACAAAGCCATCATCGTAACTGAGCCTTTATTGTAATGAAGATATTGTTGCGACTGCGTTTTATACAGCGGCATTTCTTCAAAGGCTTCGCCTGTGCGGCCCATTAAGTATCTATCTAACTCGTACTTTAAGAATTTACGAAGCTTCTCGGCGCCAAAGCGTTTTTTTAGCACCATAAGCGCACTGTACTGGGAGAGCGATTCAGAAATAACGGCACTGCCTTCTACATTAGCCCCAGATACTTGATGCCCCCACCATTGGTGTGCAACTTCATGTGCGGTTACATAGTAAGGTAGGTCAACTTTACTCTCATCTCTTAAGTCTGTAATAAAGCCAATACTTTCTGAGTAAGGTACCGTATTGGCAAAACTTTGCGCAAACGAGCGATACTTAGGAAATTCGATAATACGTAACTGCTTATGCTGATATGGCCCAAAGGCTTGCGTGTAGTAATCTATTGAGTCTTGTACCGACTCAATCATACGGTCAACATTCCATGCATGATCTTTGTGGTAGTACACCTCAATATTTACACCGTTATGTTCAACCTTTTTGCTTTCAAGCTCCGCCGAAAGAACAGAATAAAAGTTTATAATAGGGGCATCCATTTCATAAACAAAAGTACGTCGTCCGTCTTTTACACTCTCACTTTTTAAGTAACCAGGTGTAATAGCAAATTGTGACTCATCGGTGGTTACTGTTGCCTTGTAGTTTATAAAGCCATTAGCAGGCCCAAACTCATTTTGCGTATAATAGCGGCTGTCTTCTAGTTTATGTGCACGTTCAAGCTCGGGTAAATCGTGCTTACGGCGCTCATACTTATCGGTAATTTGAAAATACTTTTGATAACCAAAATTTGGTAATAATTCTCTATTATTTACAAATGTACCGTTATGCACGAGTTGAGTATCAGATCCTCTATCAACAAAACCGTCGTGTTCACGAGAAACTGAAAGCTCACCTTCGCGTACTTCATTAGGCATTAGCGGTTGTTCAAACTCAAACCATACCATGCCAAAATCGGTTAAACGCTCAACTATTTTTCCGCCCGCCATTTTTACATCCCAGCTTTTAGATTGGCTAGGCTCGTTAATTAACACACGGGTTATTGGCTCGTTTGCAGTATTGGTAAACTTAATTTTAGCCACGGCATTTAAAGCACGTTTTTTAGGATAAATATCAATGTGTAAATCAACATCAGTTATTATAGGCAGTGGCAAGTCTTTGTATTGTGAGAACTCTTGCTCATACCTTACTTGTAGCGCTTCGTTATCATCACTTGTTACAAACTCATTGATTACACGGGTGTTGTAATAAATGTTACAACCCGCGCCCACAAATACCAATAAACTTATTACGGCTGCAATCTGGCCTTTTAAAGACATGTTGTAACGCACTAAAGATAAACGCGTACGCAATGTTTGCGATGGACCACGGTGCCATAAAGCAAAGCCTACAATAGCTAAAAACACACTCAATGCACCCCAATATAGGGTATACCAATGCGCGCCTTGTAAAAAATGCCCGTAACCGTTTATGTCTGAATACGGTACGCTGCTGCTTTGTGAAAAATGATACATATGATGCTCAAACCCGTAAGCACCCATTACCATTTGAGCAATGTAATACAGAATAAATAAACCCATACCTATGTATTTATTAGGGCTAATTATTTGTAAAAAGAACGCCAAAATAGCCATCATAATTAAAGGCAATAATGTAAGATAACCCAACCTAAATAAGTACTGGCCAAGCTCTAGGTTATATTGCCCCTTAAATAGTTGCACTGCAATGGTAAACATCATACCTACTAAATAAAGGCCACAAACCGCAGTGATTAGCGCAATAATTTTAGATACCCAAAACACACTGTTATGCACCGGGTAGCTGTCAACAATATCGCCCATACCACTGTGGCGTTCTCGCCAAACCAGCTCTGCGCTGTAATAAGCAATAATAATAAACATAAATATAGCGGAGGCGTTTTGAATAATGCCCACCATGTTTTGTGTGAGCGGCCAATCTGTTGTGCCATATGCGCCTATAGGCGCAAAAAGTGGTGCGAGTAACGTAATAATACTGACACCCGCTAAAATCATAAAAGGAGCACTTAATATAACCTGCTTAAGCTCAAATAAGCTACGCATTACTAATTGCGATTGCGTATTGACCCCTTTTGACTTGTAATTTTTAGCGCTGCTAATAAGTGCTGCTTGTTTGTTTTTTACAAACGTAGAAACAGCAAATTGCTTTTTCTGTTTTTTAGTGACTACGCGGTTACCTAACTTTCCGAGGCCAAAAAACATCGCTAAACTTAGTGCTACCCATAAAATACGGTTAATTAAAAAATCGCCCGAAAGCGTTAACACTTCAGTATTTTTATCACTTACAGTCCAGTAACGGGTTAAGTCAATTAACGACCCAGTGCCAAATGGGTCTGCGTAAACAACAATATTTCTAAACGCTAAATCGTCAAAATAGATACTCGCCAATTGGTAACTTATATAGATCACCACGGCCGTTACATATACCGCCATTATGGTTTTAAAATAAGCCGCCACACTATTAAAAATAGCACTGAGCACCAATAAGCTTGGCACCGCCAAATATAAAAAAGGCGCAGCGTAATATATAAACTTATTAGGGCCTACTAGTTCACTATCGAGCCAGCCAACCAACAAGCCAAACTGAGATCCCAAAAATACGCCTAGTGGCACAGTTAAAAAAACAACGAGCACAACCAAGTAAGAACCAAAAAAACGCCCTGATTGATAAGCAAGCGGGTTAACGGGCTTACTAAACACCAGCTCATCCATTTTGGTCTCGCTGTTGCGAACCGCTGAGCTTGCAACAAAGTTAACCACTAAAAACATAGCAAGCGTACAAAAGGTAACCGTTAAAACCATAATGGTATAAGGCGAGTTCATATGAACATTAGCCCCACCTAGCGGAAACTTACTACTGGAGCTTATAAAAAACGCCATAAAAAAGAATATTAACGAGGTCACATAAAACGAAGGCTGGCGCACAAAATAGCGCAGCTCAAACGCGAGCATATTAAAAAACATAGCGCCCCCTTATGCTACTTGGCTGTTACGATGATTAAGCAACGTAGAAAAATACACATCTTCTAGGTTTGCACTGCTGAGCTCAAAACCTTCGGGGGCTTCATTGGCTAATACATGTAATATGGTTTGCCCAGCAAATAAGCGTTTTGAAATAACAGGCAGTTGCGGCTCAAGCTCTAGTGCTTCTTCTTGGTTCATGGCTTTGCGCCAAATTTGGCCTTGGAGTTTATCGGTAAGGGCAATGGGGTTACCCTCTAATAATATTTTTCCGCCTGCCAGTACGGCCATGTTTGGGCAAAGCTCTGCTACATCTTCAACAATGTGGGTCGATAATATAACGACTTTTTGCTCGCCTAAGCTTACTAGCAAGTTGTGAAAACGATTTCGCTCTTCAGGATCTAACCCTGCTGTTGGTTCATCAACAATTAGTAAATCAGGGTCACCTAGTAAGGCTTGTGCAATACCAAAACGCTGGCGCATACCGCCCGAAAAGCCACTTACCGCTTTTGAGCGATGTTGATATAAATTAGTATGTGCAAGCAAGCCTTCTACCGACTCTTTACGCTCGCCTTTATTATGAATGCCCTTTAAAACAGCCATATGGTCTAGCAAGTCGTAAGCACTAACACGTGGGTATACACCAAAATCTTGCGGTAGGTAACCTAAACGTTGGCGCAGAGCCTGTGGGTCTTTAAAAACATCAATACCATCAAAAGTAATTGAACCCGAATCGGCAGATTGCAACGTAGAAATAGTACGCATTAGTGATGATTTACCGGCCCCATTTGGCCCTAGCAGCCCAAACATTCCTTTTCCTATAGATAAATCAACACCTTGTAGTGCATGTACGCCATTATCGTAGGTTTTAGATAACCCTGTTATTGATAGCATTTTTACTTCCTTGAATTTTAATAGTTTTTTTATTGCGCTTTTTATATCACATTAAAAAAAGGAACATAAGTTACGCAGCGGTTAATTTTGTAACAATAAATAAACACGATAGGTAATAATACTTGCCTCGCATTTATTCAGTCGGTATAAAAACCACACACACTTTATAAGAAGCGTAAAGCCATGCAAAAACATCAAAGCCAACCACTAAACGACTTTATAGAATACCCTCACGATGAAATGCTAAAACGCGCAACCGAATTTTTACAAACCAGCCAGCGCCGCCATAGTATTCGCAGCTTTAGCGACCGACCTGTGCCTAAAAATATAATTGAAGCCTGTATAAAAGCAGCAGGTACCGCGCCAAGTGGAGCGAATCATCAACCGTGGCATTTTGTAGCTATAAACAGTAGCGATGTAAAAAAACAAATAAGAGAGGCCGCCGAAAAACTAGAGCGCTCTTTTTATGAAGGCAGAGCAGGTGAAGAGTGGCTTGATGCGCTAAAACCATTAGGTACCGACGCCAATAAACCCTATTTAGAGCATGCGCCTTGGCTTATTGCAGTGTTTAGTCAAAAAAAAGGCGGTGTGAATACGGATGATAAAAACACCAATTATTATGTGCACGAATCAGTAGGGCTAGCTACTGGGTTTTTAATACAAGCCCTGCACCGCTGTGGCTTAGCTACGCTTACCCATACACCTAAACCAATGAGTTTTTTAACCGACATTTGTAAGCGCGACAAAGACAACGAACGTCCTTACATGTTACTTATTGCGGGCTACCCAAGTGACGATGCAACTGTACCTGCCCATGCACTTGATAAAAAGTCACTTGATGAGATTGCCACTTTTATTTAAAGCAAATTACTCAGCGGTACTTTGCTTACAAAACCATTCGTATAGTAACGTAATAATCGACTCAACTTTTGGGTCGATTAACGAATAATAAATTGTATGTCCCTCACGGCGAGTTGCCACTAGCTGGGCGTTACGTAAACTCGCCAAATGCTGAGACAAAGCAGACTGCGCCAACGGAACATTTTGATTTAACTCACCTACACTTTGTTCACCTTGCAATAAACTACATAAAATCATTAAACGGTTTTTATTTGCCATTAATTTTAAAAATTGCTCTGCCTGCTGAGCGTTTTCTGCAAGTTGTTCAATATTCATTGTGATACTTAATTATTTTGCGTGTTTTAATTATAGACTTTTACATTAGTAAGTTCTAATATAATTAATATTAGAAAAAACTAATATTAAGGTCAATTCATGAAAATAAGTGACGCCATACTCTTAATTGGCGGAAGTGCCGTTACAATTTCTGTGCTTTTAAGCTACTTTGTTGATAGTAACTTTCAATTTTTAACGTTATTTATTGGTATTAACTTAGTGCAATCCGCCTACACTAAATGGTGCCCATTAATGACTTTTTTGCGCAAAAGAGGATTTACAGACTAATGCTTACTTCAATTCCTGATTTACTAAAAATTATCACACCTAACCAACGCCGTATTGATGCAGCGCAAGCTAAGCAAGAGTTAGAACAAAATAAAGGTTTACTTATTGATGTACGCGAACCCGCTGAGCATGCCAATGTAGCTGCGGTAGGGGCAATAAATATTCCACGCGGATTACTCGAAATGAAGCTAATGGAAATAGAAAAAGACGCTGCACGCCCTATTTACTTACATTGTGCCAGTGGTGCCCGCGCCACCTTAGGTGCAGAAGCGCTAACCCGCGTAGGCTACGAAAACGTTACCGTTATTACGTGTAATGCAACGCAAGTAAGTGAAGTTTTTTAATTGCTTCACAAAAAAGTAACCTAAATTGCCTACACTTTGCTTTTTACACTTTACAGGTACAAAGCAATGGCATTTACACGGAGAAGTTTTTTAAAAGCATCGGCAGCAGGATTTGGCGCTGCCGTATTATCACTTGGTTTAACAGGTTGTCGTTTTGACGATGATGACGACACACCCGTTAGCTTTGACCACGGCGTTGCCAGCGGCGACCCGCTAAGCGATAGCTTAATTATTTGGACCCGTGTAACCCCACTCGATGTAACAACTAAATCGTTAAAAGTACAATGGCAAGCCGCCACCGACCAAAGCTTTACAAATATTGTTCACGATGGTGAAACACATATCAGTGATACCACCGACTTTACTCTTAAAGTTGATTTACAAGGGCTTGATGCCAACACCGTTTATTACTATCGCTTTAATGCACACGGAAAAACCTCCCCTATCGGACAAGGAAAAACGCTTCCTGTCGGTGCGGTTGATCAGGTGAAATTAGCCGTTGTATCGTGCGCAAATTATCCTGCGGGGTATTTTCATGTATATGGCGAAATTGCTAAGCAAAGCGATTTAGATGCGGTACTGCACTTAGGTGATTACATATACGAATACAGCAATACGGGTTATGCAACCGAAGACGCCGCACAGTTAGACCGACTGCTACCATTAGATAACAGCAGCGAAATTATCGCACTGACCGATTATAGAAAACGCTATGCAAATTATCGCCTCGATGCCGACTTACAAGCAGCCCATAGCCACTGTGCATTTATAACAGTGTGGGACGACCACGAAATCACCAACGACACATGGCGCGAAGGCGCAGAAAATCATAACGAAGGTGAAGGCGAATTTAGCCAACGTAAACTCAATGCACTACAAGCCTACTTTGAGTGGATGCCAATTCGTAATGTAGCCGACAAAGAACGTATTTACCGACGCTTTGAGTTTGGTAATTTAGTCTCTTTATACATGCTAGATACCCGTGTATTAGCCCGTGATGAGCAGCTTAACTATAGTGATTTTGATCTTACCTCCCCTGCAGGGCAAAACGCATTTGCTGCAGCAATAGGCGCAACAGACCGTGCATTATTAGGCAGCGAACAACTTACATGGCTTAGCGATGCAATCACTACCTCAAGCACACAGTGGCAAGTGTTAGGGCAACAAGTGCTAATGACAAAAATGCACTTACCAGTAGAGGTCATGTTACTACTTGCTAGCTTACAAAGTGCTCAGGCAAACGGAGGCGATCCAAGTGAATTGCTCGCACAGGCCAATGTATTATTTGCAGAGCTGGCGCAAATTAAAGGCCGTGTATTAGCGGGCGACCCAAGTGTAACCGAGGCAGAGCTTGCCCGTGTTCAAACCACCATACCGTATAACCTTGATGCGTGGGATGGCTATGCCTACGAGCGAGAAGTATTATTAGGTACCGCTGTTGCAGCACAAAAAAACTTAGTAGTTTTAGCCGGAGATACTCATAACGGCTGGGCGGGACAGCTTAAAACTGATGCCAGTAACCCTATTGCAGCCTCACAAAATGCTGGGGTGGAATTTGCAACGGCATCGGTTTCATCACCAGGGCTTGAAGAATATTTAGCGCTAAACACACAAGATGCGCAAACCGTAGCGCAAATAGAGCAAGTAATTGCCTTATTAGTTGATGACCTTGCTTATAATAATTTAGTGGAGCGCGGCTATTTAACCGTTACATTTACACCTGCAAAAGCCAGTGCTAAGTGGAATTATATAAGCACAATTAAAGCGCGCGAATATCAGGTTGTTGAAAGCCGTACCAAAGAGCTAAGTATGCTGGCAGGTCAGGCTCAATTACAAAACGCTTAACGCTTCGCTTCTAAAGCTGCCAAACGCGTATCTATGCGCTCTACTACCTCAACTAAGCGAGCAAGTAATGCTTGGTTGAGGTGATCTTCAGCAAGCTCCTGTGTTTTAGGGGCTTGCGCAGCTAAGTTATCTTTTTGCTCAAGTATGGCTTCTCTAAACTCACTGGCATTTTCAACACCAAGTAATGACACTAATGCGCCATGACCCGACTGCCCTGCGGTTTCAAAGCTTAACCGGTATAACCCAAAAAAGCGCATAAGCGGCCCTTGGTTGAGCCCCACATCGGTTATTTTTTCAAGCGGTATAGATTTTTCTTCTTTAAATAAAATGCCGCGTTTAACAACCAGCTTTTGCGTGAGTAATTGCGCCGACATAGCGGCCAAAATTTTACCTGCCACCAGCCATACAACAAATAACACCACAGGTATAAGTGGAATGGTCACTAATGCAACGGCACTAAAAAAGCATGCCATGGTCATCCAGTATTGCTTCACTTTGGGATCAAAGCTGGCACTTTTTAAAATAGAGTTGCTCATTGGTTTATCCTCATTCCCATTTTATTAATCTAATCAAACGTATGCCTTTATTCAACTTATGTGATCAACGTCTTCAATGCAATTTAGCCACTTACATTCAGATAAACTTTCATACACTCTCTTACAAACGCCAATCAAAAATATAGCTACACTAAAGCCTAATAGCGTTGCGGCATGCTTTACTTATCGCAAACAATTTTCACTTTTTACTTAACACCAAGGCTCCCATGAACACTTATATACAAAACTCACTCCGGTTATTAGTTGGCACACTTGCACTTGGCAGTATTACTGCTCAAGCTGAGTCGCAGTTTTCATTAGGGGGCGGTGTCATTTCTACCAGCTCACCTTATGCAGGTACCGACAGTGAAACGCTATTTTTACCTATCATTACTTACGAAGGCGAAAGGCTTAGTTTTAAAGGTTTGTCGCTTGATTATAAATTAGTGGAGCAGCAAGGTTTTAACTGGTCATTAGTTTTAGAGCCAGGCGATAACTTTGATACCTCAGATTCAGACCTTGCAGCCATAAAAGCCTTAGACGATAGAAAGCTATCACTCTACGCAGGCACGCAGGTTAGTTACACTGCAAGCTTTGGTAAAATAAGCGCCAGTGCTACCCATGATGTAATAGGCCACAGCGATGGCGCTAAATTTAAAACCAATTACAGTTACCCTATTAAGTTATCTAAACAACTAATGCTCGTTCCTTCTGTAGGCGTTGAGCTAAATAGCAGTGATGTATCTAACTATTATTATGGTGTAGCACAGGGCGAATCTACCACCTATGCGCCTTACGAACTTGGTTCTACGGTTAACTACAATGCGGGTTTATTTTTAATATATTACATTAATAAAAACTGGAACGTAAATGCCATGGTTAACTATAAGCAGCTCGATTCTGATATTGAAGACTCACCCATTATTGATACCGATAACACCACGACTGTTATGATGTCGGTTAACTATCGTTTTTAATATTATTAGCGTGTGACAAATTATCACACGCTAATAATTACTCGTATCGCAAGGGCAATAAATACGACTCCCAGTATTTTATCAAGCCACGGACTTTGCTTGGTAAAGCCAAAGCGATTTTTTGAAACCTCTGTCAGCAACGCCACCAGCAAATACCAGCCGGTATCAATTACAAACACGGTTAAACACATAATTATACCCACGCTTAAAGTAAGTAGCTGAGGGTCAATAAACTGCGAGAACAAGGCTAAAAAGAAAATAGCGAGCTTGGGGTTCAAAAAGGCAATAGCAAAGCCATCTTGTAAAGCTTGGCCAGCACTTACTTCACTTTTTTGTACTTCAAGTTCGTTATTGCTGGGTTTTGCTAGCAATATTTTTATACCTAAATACGCCAAATAGGCTGCGCCTAAATACACCAGTATTTGATAAACAGTCGGAAACTGCATCATTAAAGCGCCTAGCCCTAATAACGATGCACCTGCGTATAACCCCACACCTGTACCATGGCTGAGCGCGGCAAGCATGCCGTTTTTCATACTGCCGTTAAGTGAGTGCTTTAAAACCACCGCTAAACTTGGCCCTGGCGACATTGCCCCCATCATACAAATAGCCGCTAGGCTTAACCATACTGTAAATGTCATTTAAAGCTCGTCAGTTTCAATAAGTAATGTATAACCGTGCACTTGGCCATAAAAACCTGTCAATGGCACTGCGTTTATTACTTTCCAGCCATCTTGATTTAATTCCTGTATGCGGTCATTCAATGCGGCTATATCTACGCCACCCAAAAAACGGGTCTTTCTAAATTCGATTACTTTTTGCATTTTAATCCTTGTGTATCTTATACCAATTCGCTTATTTAAGTGATCTTTTTTGAGGACGGAAAAACGTGTTGATAGCTAGGCAAAAAATTCGCTATTTAGTTGTTCTAAATTAGAACTTTTTAACGCAGGTAGCGACACGTTTAGGCCCGCAAAATGATTAAGTAATATTGCGGATTGGTATTATAAGGTGTATTCAAAATCGTAGTAGTGAATCCCTTGCTCAATACGTATTTTCATACTGCCCGTTAACCCTTCTAGCTCATGAGTGCCTGAGTCGGGAATTACATTTAAAATCAGACTGTCTTGGCCTTTATCCATAGTACCAAAATGCTGTAATACAAAGCTGCCTTTTTTACCTTCAAGCTCGCCTATTACTTGCTCTATGGCAACATAACCGGCACTGCCTTGTGTAGGAGTCATGGCGCTTAGCATTTCGCCTTGGCTGGTGGCATTTAAGCTACCTTTAAATGTTTTATCTATCGACATACGCCCTAAATTAACGCCGTTTTGGCCGCTTGCGTAGCCTTCTATTGGGGCCAGATTTACATTAAATTCTCCACTTACGGTTGCAGTAGTCATAACGTTTCCTTATTGATGCTAATGTTTAAAAGTATTGATTTTTATTATCTTAGTGCCATATCTATACCTTAACCTTTAAAAAGAATCCACTATGTCAAAAACAAGCCCTAAGCCCGAAAAAGCCGCTTTTAGTAGTTTATTACCTATTTTTGCGTTTATTAAACCGTATAAATGGATGGTAGTGGCGGCACTTGGCGCCCTTTTAGTCACCGCTGGTGTTAACTTATCATTAGGGCAAGGGGTTAAGTTTGTCATAGATCATGGCTTTATTGCTGGCTCCCAAGCGCAGCTACAACAAGCTGTATTAGTGCTTATTGGTTTGATTAGTTTATTGGCCGTGGGCACCTTTAGCCGCTTTTATTTAATGTCGTGGATTGGCGAACGAGTCAGTAACGATATTCGCAAAGCGGTGTTTAATCGCATTGTTACCTTGCACCCAAGTTACTTTGAAGAAAACCGCAGTGGCGAGCTTATGTCGCGTTTAACAACCGACACCACCTTGCTGCAATCGATTATTGGCTCTTCCTTTTCTATGGCGCTGCGCAGTGCATTAATGTTAGTGGGTGGCTTGGTAATGCTATTAGTGACTAACTTAAAGCTTACGCTCGTAGTGGTTGCGTGTGTGCCGCTAGTATTAGTGCCGATGATGGTATTTGGCAAAAAGGTTCGCAAACTTGCAAGTTCTAGCCAAGATGCAATAGCCGATATAAGCACCTATGCCGGCGAGATCATTCAAAACATTAAAGTAGTACAAAGCTATAGCCACGAACAGCGTGAGCAACATGCCTTTGCACAAGAAACCGAAAAAGCCTTTAACGTTGCCAAAAGCCGTATTAAACAGCGCTCTTTTTTAATTGCTGCGGTAATATTTTTAACCTTTAGTGCGATTAGCGTAATGCTCTGGGTAGGCGGTAGTGACGTACTGGCAGGTACTATGACTGGCGGTGAGCTAGGTGCATTTGTGTTTTACGCCATTATGGTGGCCATGTCGGTGGCTACCGTAGCCGAGGTTTACGGCGAGCTACAACGAGCAGCTGGGGCGGCAGCGCGCCTACTTGAATTACTGGCCGTTAAAAGTGAAATAGAAAACCCCGTCACTCCACAAGACGAAAAGCTATTAATAAAGACTAACAGCCCCGCCATTGCACTTGAAAATATTAGCTTTAACTACCCATCTCGCCCCGATGTAAGCGCACTTAACAAAATAAGTTTAACAATAGAGCAAGGTAAAACAGTGGCTATTGTAGGCCCCTCTGGCGCAGGTAAAACGACGTTATTTGAATTACTACAGCGCTTTTACGACCCTGCTCACGGCGCGCTTAAATTTCATGATGTAAATATTAAAGACATATCGCTTACCACCCTGAGGAACAAAATGGGCATGGTGGCACAAAACCCTATTTTATTTAGCTCAGATGTAATGCATAACATTCGCTACGGCAACCCAAACGCCACTGACGAGCAAGTATATGCGGCCGCAAAACATGCTCATGCCGATGAATTTATTAAGCAATTACCACAAGGTTATAACAGCTTTTTAGGTGAGCAAGGCGTAAGGCTATCGGGCGGTCAAAAGCAGCGTATTGTATTGGCACGCGCTATTTTAAAAGACCCAGAAATACTGCTTTTAGATGAAGCCACCAGTGCACTCGATGCGCAAAGTGAGCACCACGTACAAGCCGCGCTTGAGCATTTAATGCAAAATAGAACAACGTTAATTATTGCCCATAGGCTGGCAACGGTTAAACATGCCGATGTGATTGTAGTAATGGAAAATGGGGAAATAAAAGCAACAGGGAGCCACCAGCAATTGCTAGCAAGCTCCCCTTTGTATCAGCGTCTTTGTGAATTGCAGTTCAACAAAAACTAACCTTCTGTGTTTGGCACTATTTGAATTTCTACACGGCGGTTTTGAGCTCGGCCGTTAGCGCTATCGTTAGTGGCTATTGGGCGGGTTTCGCCGTAGCCTGTAGTGCTAATACGTGCAGCCATAATTTGCTGGTTTACTAAGTAATTTTTAACGCTTTGCGCGCGCTCACGCGACAGGTTCATATTGTAGCTGTCTTTACCTGTGCTATCTGTGTGACCTTCCACGCTTAGGTAGGTTTTTTCGTATTTGTTCATTACTTTAGCAATGGCGTTTAGGGTATCGTTAAAACCTGATGAAATATAAGATTGGTCTGTCGCAAAGGTAATATTTGATGGCATAACCAAACGTAAGTTATCGCCCTCACGTACAACTTCAACCCCTGAGCCTGCTAGTTCATCACGAAACGCTTCTTCTTGCTTATCCATGTAATCACCTACAGCAGCACCCGCTAGTGCGCCAATAGCAGCACCAATAAAAATACGCTTGTCTTTATGATTACCCGTTGCTTTACCTAATACGCCACCTGCGGCTGCGCCAATTGCGGCGCCCTTGCCTGTGTTGTTCATTTCGCAACCACTTAGCAATACAGCTACTACGGTTACGCTTAAAAGTGATTTAGTTAAAGTCATGTGATGTCCTATTCATTAAGAATTATAAAGCGAGTATGCAAATACATGTATGAACAAACTATGAAGAGCATGTTAAAAGCAGTTCGCTTTATACCAATCCTCTTAATTAAGTGGATTGGTATTATTTGTAGATTACGAATTAATGTATGCATTTAATAAAAGTGTCATACTCCTTTGTGACAATTTAATGAACTTTTAAAAGGATATGAGCTCAATGTTAGTCGCTATTTTTAGACAGTTTTTTTTACTTGGCTGCATGAGTTTTGGTGGCCCTGCAGCCCATTTAGGCTATTTTAAACGCCACTTTGTAGACACACTAAACTGGTTAAGCGATACCCGCTACGCGCAGCTTATTAGTTTAAGCCAAGCGCTGCCCGGGCCTGGTTCAAGCCAAGTGGGCTTTGCAATTGGTGTTGAGCGAGCGGGGGTTATTGGTGGCATTACCGCATTTATCGCTTTTACCTTACCGTCTTTTTTAATCATGTTGTTATTAGCGGTAAGCGCGCATCAGTTTGATGCTGTTTACTTTGCTATTATTGCAGGCTTAAAACTGTTTGCGGTTGTTATTGTGGCCGATGCAACACTCACTATGGCAAAAAGCTTTTGTACCAGCGCTGCGCTCAAGCTTATCGCAGTAATGAGTACCTTGGCTTTATTGCTATTTCCTTTACTTGGCACGCAAATAGCTATTTTAGTGAGTGCCGCTGCTATAGGCGCAATTTGGCCTCTGTTACAACTCAACACCCAGACTGAGCCTAAAGCAGATACTAAAAGCGCGTTTAAGTGGCTTCCTTTAGGCTTATTTGTTTTACTACTCGCTATTAGCTTTATACCTTTAGGTGATGACCTTACTTTGTTTGCTCCTTTTTACCAAGCGGGCGCTATGGTGTTTGGGGGCGGGCACGTGGTATTGCCTGTATTGCAAGCTGGCGTACCAGCGCTAAGTAACGATCAATTTTTAAGTGCGTATGCCAGTGCTCAAGCTATCCCTGGCCCCATGTTTACAATAGCCACTTACTTAGGCGCGCAACTCACTTCAGAGCAACCCTTAATAGGGGCCATAGCTGCAACCCTACTTATTTTTACACCGGGTTTTTTATTAATGCTGGCGTTTCAAAAAAGCTGGTTAAACCTGGCAAGTAAACCTCGCTTTGCAAGCTCTATTGCGGCGCTTAACGCTGCCGTAGTTGGCTTTTTAGCGGCGGCTTTGTACTCACCTATTTGGACATCAGCCGTTCACAACCTATGGCAGGTTGCACTGGTTATTGCCGCTTTTGCATGGCTAAGAATGAAAAAGCCACCTATTTGGTGGCTATTAGCTTTATTTATTAGTGTGGGCCTTGTTCAGCACTATTTGCCATTACTTTAAAGGTCGGCTTATCGGTTTGCTGTGCATTAGGCGGGCTTAATTGCCCGCTAACACTTTGATACGCTCTAAGGCCAAATACTGGCAACACTGCCAATAAGTGATCCATAATTTCGGCTTGTAAATGCTCGTAAGATATCCAGCGTTTGTCTTCACTAAAGCAATAAAACTCAATTGGTAAGCCGTGGTTCATTGGTTGTAGCTCACGCACCATGAGCGTCAGTGAGGTATTTATTCTGTTATGCTGCTTTAAATAGCCCTCGGCGTAGCGGCGAAACAAGCCTAAGTTAGAGACCGGATCAGGCAACGAGGCAACACGTATATATTCATGCAGTGGTATAGCTGCATCTATTTGTTTTCTAAATTCGTCACTTACTAAGCATATACTGTGCATATCAATATTAAGCGAGCGTTTAATACGTCGGCCGCCAGACTCTTGCATTCCTCGCCAGTTTTTGAACGACCCTGCTACCAACATATAAGTAGGAATAGTCGTAATGGTGTTATCCCAGTTACGCACTTTTACGGTGTTTAGCCCTAAGTCTATTACTTCACCGTCGGCGCCGTAGTTTTCTACTTGAATCCAATCGCCGTAAGTAACTAATCGGTTTGCCGCAATTTGAATACTGGCTACAAAGCCTAAAATAGTGTCTTTAAAAACCAATAAAGTAACAGCGGCTATCGCACCAAAACCCGACAAAATATAGGTAGGCGATTTTTCAAGCACAATACTGACTATTAAAATTGCACACACAATAAAGGTGATCAGCTTAACAACTTGTAATAAGCCCTGAATTGGCACTTCGCGGGCAAAATCTAGCTGGTTATAAATAGCGCCGGCAATGCTTACAATGCTGCTAAAAATAAAGCCTACATGAATAATTAATATACCTTGGCCAATGGTTTTTAGTATTTCGGCACTGAGCTCATTAACAGGGTAAACGCTGTCGAAGGTTGCTAAAAAAAGCACGCTACATAACATACCGGCTATGCGCTTATTAAGTTTTGTGAGCAACGGAGAAAGCAACCCTATTCGCTCTGGAGATAACTTAGTCACCACTTTTTGAATGCCTGGCAGCATTAATCGGCGTGTAAATAAATACACCACTAACAACGAAAAAACACCAATAGAGGCTGCAGTAATTGCACTTAAAAAATCTGCGTCGGGTACTTTTTCAAACCAAGGAGCGATTAGCTCCTGCAGGTGGGTATTGGTCATAGTGTTTCTATTTCCTTACAAATGGGTGGCTCAGGTAAATCGTGTTGGGCATAAATGCTGGCAAGTTGCGCGTCTTTAGCAACCCATAGCTCATTAACGTACTTTTGAAAGTGGCTTCTAAATGCTTTGTCGTGTTGGTAACTACCTAACATTTGCTGGTTTATAGCAACCACGTCAATAGAAACATAAATTGAATCAAGCTCGCCCTTTAAAATATTACGACAAACATGGCTTGTGCTGCCGCTGTACACCACACTGGTATTTAGCATGGCGTCAAATTGCTCGCCAAGTACCTCAAGTGCAAAGGCAATCCCGCCCGCTTTGGGCTTGAGTAAATGTTTAAACGGGCTTTGCTGGCTTGCATGCTTTGCGTGCGTGTAGCGGGTGCCTTCAACAAAATTAATTATGGTGGTGGGATTATTCCTAAAATTACGACAGCTTTGCTTAGTGCGCTCAACATCTAGCCCTTTAAGCTTGGGGTTTTTAGCAAGCTGCGCTTTAGTTACGCGCTTCATAAAAGGCATGCCCATAGCCCATGCACCAGAGCCAATAAATGGCACATACTTTAATTCGTCTTTTAAAAAAAACTTTGGTGCAGGTAAAACATTAATTGAGCTAAGTACCACAATATCTAACCAGCTCATGTGGTTACAAATTAGTAAGTACCAACTTTTTGAGTTTACATCGCCGTTAATGTTTACTTTTATGTTGGCGCAGCCCAGCCACAAGCCAAACCGATTGCCATTACACCAGCCTCGGTACACGCTATGCAGTATGGTGTTAATTATAGAAAAAGGCAGGGCAAGCTTTATTAAGCCTAGCAGTAATACTAAGGTGCCAAAAATGATTACATTTGAAAAAACCACACAGCCTACAATTAAGCCGCTGAGCCAATTTGGTAACCACTTTTTTAGCATAATCGTAAGCCCATTTTTTATTACCTTATTATTTATGGTTTTGTTCGAGCTGCAAAAGCGTGTGCTCTTTTTCTTCCCATAAACGGTTTAATTCACTTTGAAAGCCGACTCTAAACTCAGAGTCGCCAGTGTAATCACCAATCAACTCCTCGCTTACTGGGCGAATGTCTACATGCACATTAATTTGCTTCACTTTGCCGCCGGCAAAGTCCATAAACGTAGGGATGCCATCGGGGTAATGAATGGTCACATTAACCACTTTAGATATCTGCTCACCCATGGCTTGCATTACGAATGCGATCCCGCCTGCTTTTGGCTTTAATAAATGCGGAAAAGGGCTATTTTGGCGAGCATGTTTTTGCGTAGTAAAACGTGTACCTTCTACAAAATTAACAATGCTTACTGGCAATTCTTTAAATTTTTCACAGGCTTTGCGGGTTGTTTCTATGTCTTTACCACGTAGCTTTGGGTTCTTTTTTAGCTGCGCTTTGCTGGTGCGGGTCATAAACGGAAAGTCGAGCGCCCACCAGCACAGACCTAAAATTGGCACGTAAATTAACTCTTTTTTCAAAAAGAAATTTAAAAAAGGTATTTTACGATTAAATACACGTTGCAGTACTAATATATCTACCCAGCTTTGGTGGTTAGCAATCACTAAGTACCAGTCTTTTAATTTGGTTTCTTCAAGGCCGGTAACGTTTATTTTTGTTGGCGTGAATAAGCGTTGGTTAATGCTATTAACCGACACCCAAATAGTGGCACACTGTTTAGCAACCCAGCTTAAAAGCTTTTGCATAGGCTTGATAGGGATTAATTTTAATAGCCCACAAACAAAAATAGGCACAAACCAAATAAGTGTGTTGATTGTATAAAGCACAATACTTAATACACTGCGGATTACTGACATTTATTTACTTTCCTTTAAACAATGCGCGCCAAACAGCGACGCTTTTAATTCTGAGAGTGTACGGTTAATCTTCGAAGTAAGTATAACCTTCAAGCCCGGCATTAAGCTCGGCTAAATACCCTGCTTTACACTGCTCAGACACTGCTAGCTTGTTGACCAATAATTCAAAGTTTTGTGCCAAAATGGCGCTATCATAGTCAACAAACTTTAATACATCCTTAACGCTATCACCTTTAATAGCATTGGTTAATACATAACCGTCGTCGTTAAGCTCTACATGCACTGAGTCGGTGTCGCCAAATAAGTTATGTAAATCACCTAAAATTTCTTGGTAAGCCCCTACCATAAACATGGCTATATGGTATTGCTCGCCATGTTGGTACTCAGGTATAGGTAAACTGGTTTCTATGCCCGCGCCTTCTACGTACTCACGAATTTGCCCATCTGAGTCACAGGTAATATCTTGAATAATAGCGCGTTGGGTAAGCGGTTTATCTAAATTCTCAATTGGCATAACCGGAAACAACTGCTCAATGCCCCATACATCAGGTAACGACTGAAACAGTGAAAAATTAACAAATAGCTTATCGGCTAGCTTTTCGTGTAAATCGTCAAGTACCTCACGGTGCGCACGCGCGTTATTGCTAAGTGATGCGCGTACTCGGTGCAAAATAGTAAAGTATAATTGCTCTATTTTCGCCCACTCTAGCATGCTTACTAACCCATGCACGTATTGGTCGTGCGCTTCGCTAAATAAATGCATCGCATCGTGGTATATCTCTAGCGCCATACGCGGGTTTAAACGCTGTAAACACTGCCACATTTCATCAAGCACTAACGCACTATTTTGAAGTGGTGGCTCAGGGTTTGGATGATTTGGCGCTTTTTCTACGTCTATTACATCGGTAATTAACACCGCGTGGTGCGCTGTTAAAGCACGCCCTGATTCGGTGATAATGGCTGGGTGCGTAAGTTGATGTTGGTCGCACACCTCAGCAAAAGCATTAACCACATTACGTGCGTATTCTTCAACGGTGTAGTTCATCGAGCAAGCACTGCGTGAGCCTGAGCCTTCGTAATCTACCCCTAAGCCACCGCCTACATCAACTGTATTAAGCGGCACTCCTAGCTGGGTAAGTTCAGCAAAGTGGCGCGCGCATTCACGCAGGGCGCGGTGTATGTCGCGTATATTGGCAATTTGAGAGCCAATATGAAAATGCACCATTTGCATTAAATGTAATTTATTATGCTTTTTAAGCACCTCAACAGCACTAAGTACTTGGCCTGCGGTTAAGCCAAATTTGCCTTTTTCGCCGCCGGTATTTTGCCACTTACCTTTGCCTACTGAGTTTAAGCGAATACGTATACCAATGGCAGGCTCTATGCCTAGGTTATCTATTTCTTCAAGTAAGGTTGTCAGCTCTGAGAGTTTTTCGACGACTATTTTAACGCTGTGTCCCATGGCTTGACCAATACAGGCTAAACGTAAAAATTCACTGTCTTTATAGCCATTGCACACAATAGTAATGGGTTTATCGGCTACCCCTAAAATTGCCATAAGCTCAGGCTTTGAACCAGCTTCGAGGCCAACTAAACCACTTGGGTGCGCCAATAGTTTACTGACCACCGAGCGCTGCTGATTTACTTTTATAGGGTATACACACGTGTACTTGCCTTGGTACTCGCGGCTGCTGCGCGCTAAGGTAAATGCATGGGTGAGTGTATCTACTCTATTTTTTAAAATATCGGTAAAGCGCACCAACACCGGCAATGTTAAACCTTGCTGCTTAAATTGCTCTGTGAGCTGCGTTAAAGAAATCGCATTTTTAGATTGGTCACCATCTGGGTAGGCAACCAGCTCGCCTTGTGCGTTAATATCAAAATAGCCATCGCTCCAATGAGCAACATTATATGTAGCGCGTGCTGTTTCTAAACCCCAAGTCATGGCAACTCTTCTTTAATCAATTAGCTATAAAGGCGCATTTTAATACGTCACTACCCCCTACGCTAACAAAAATTGAACTTTAACTCGATACTGGCTAACTTTATTGGCAAAGCAGTTAAAATTTCATTGAGCAAAACGCGAAGCACTGGCAGAATTGCCCCTTTTTCATACTCAACTTAAAAAGTGTAAAAGCAACTATGGCAAATTTAGATCAAAGTAAGTGGTTTACAGAAATTAGCGACCGCGATGGCAGCGCATTTTCATTACGTATCAACAAAAAGTTGGATGAAAAACAGTCTCCTTTTCAAAAGGTAGAAATGTTCGAAACCACAGACTTTGGTAATTTAATGATCATCGATGGCTGTACTATGGTAACTACCCGCGAAAACTTTTTTTACCATGAGATGATTAGCCACCCTGCACTTTTAGCGCACCCAAACCCTAAAAACGTGGTAATTATTGGCGGCGGCGATTGCGGTACATTACGTGAAGTTTTAAAACACCCAGGTGTAGAAACCGTAACGCAAATAGATATAGACGAAGTAGTCACGCAAATGTCGTTAAAATACTTCCCAGAGCTTTGTGAGTCTAACAACGATGCACGCGCAACTGTTATGTTTGATGATGGTATTAAATACATGCGTGACGCTGCGGGCGAGTCTATTGATGTTGTTATTGTTGATGGTACAGACCCTGTAGGCCCAGGCGAGGGATTATTTAACCACGCGTTTTACACTAGCTGCTTAAATGCATTACGCCCTGGTGGTATTTTAGTGCAGCAAAGCGAATCGCCATTAATGCATATGCCACTGCTAATAGAAATGCGTGAGGCCATGCTAAGTGTGGGCTTTAACGACTTACAAACACTGCCATTTCCACAGCCAATCTACCCAAGCGGTTTATGGTCAGTAACGCTTGCTCGTAAATCACAAGCATTTAATGGCTTTAGAGAAGCCGATGCTGAGCAAGTTGCACAGCAAAGCGAATACTACAACAGCGGTATTCATCACGGCGCACTTGCTACACCAAACTTTATGAAACGCGCATTTGATAAAAAATAATTCACACTTTTTTTGAAACTTAAAGGGAGCTTTAAAAGCTCCCTTTTTTTGTACTTTAAAAGCGCCATTGAGCGTTAGCCATAAGTTGCTGCTGCGATATTCGCTGAGCAAAGCCACTACCCGGCCTATTTTGTACAAAGCTATGCAGCGCCGAGCCTTCAACACCTATTTGTACCGTATCGGTTAATTGGTAACGCCACGTAGCTGTTAAGCCTTCGCCGTGGCTGGCGTTAGGGTCAAATGCGGTGGTGTCATCGTCATCTACTTTAAAATAATCATACCTAAGCGATAACCTATGCTTACCCGCTTTATGGCTGAGCATTAAATAATGGCTATAAAAACGGTTATAAATAAGCTTATTAGCCCCCATTTCGGTTCTACCATCGAGTAGCTGGGCAATCAAACGGGTTTTACCTGTAAATTTATATAACCACGCTAAGCTGCTAAAGCGAGTATGCCAAGCATACTGCCCTGTTGTGCGATTAAAAATGCTGGGATCGGCGTTATTATCGTAATAATAAAACCTAAACTGCGAGCGTTTTAAATAATCCCAATGCACACCGGCATAGTAGCCAAAGCGGCCATCTACTTCTTCAAAAGGCAGCACTTGGTTAGCTTGCCAACGTAATTCGTCACTATTTAATGCCGCAATAGGTGCAAATTGTACACTTTCGTTAAATGTTGTTTGCCTGTCGTGCAGCGCAAAGCCGCGCCACGAAAGCAGCGTCCCTGTTGGGTCGTTCCCTTTATAAATAGCAACGCTCACACTAAAACTATGCTTAGAATTAAAACGTTTACCTGGGCGCTTAATGCTAAGCTCACCACCTATGGTGCGAAGCTCTTCGCCAAGCCAACTGTTTATGGCCGAATTAGTATAATTGTAAGGCGAGGTCCAGCCTATATCGGGGTTTTCTAGCGACATACTAGGGTAAAACCCACCAAGCTTTACATGCCATTTATAACGGCTGTTTACTAACGGCTGATACTGGAAATACGCTTGGCTTAAACCTAATGTGGTTTTCGGCTCTTGATTAGCATTAACAACGGCATGTGCGCTCCACGCACTACTTAAATCGGCCTTAAAGTCTATAATTCCTTGCGATAACAAAATGCTATCACTGCTATCTCCATGGCGATATAAACCAATACCGCCATCTTGAAAGCTTTGTGTATCATCGCTTGTAACCGCACGTACCTGAATAAGCCCTTTAACTTGCGAAAAAGCCGGTAGGCTCATAAAAACTAAGCCAAGTAATACTGTATTTTTGCGCTTAATAGTCATCAAATTCATCCGTAGCAAAGTCTATTTGCTCGGCTATGGCCTGCTTTACGGTGTAGTGTATAGGTGAATCGCTTACATTAACGCTGTGGGTTTCTACGTTGCTTATATCGCTAAAGCCAGAATGCCATACACTCATGCTGTATTGCCCATTAGGGGCAGTTAAATTAACCATACCGTTGTCGTCGGTAATTGCAAAAACGGTGCTATCAACCACCACAATATAGCCCAGCATCCAGTCATGAATATTACAGCCAAGCTCAACCACCCCTGTTTGATCAAACGTTATGGGCGCTTTAGGCTGCTCTTTGTAAAGTTTCAACTCAAAGGTTTTAGCTTTAGAAAACGAATAGACGTGGTGCATGATAGAGTCGGCATTAGGAAACTCTACCTTTGCATTTTGCGGAACAACTAACGTACGCGGCGTAAACTCGCGGTTTTGTTGGCTCATTGCATAGGTTTTACTTTCTTGATTGCCGGCCTGAATTGATGCCCCGCTTAGCCACACTACCGCATTTGCTAAAGGCTGATTATTGGCATTTTTTATAGTTATTGTTGTTGCTGCTGCGCAATTACTCATACATAGCAGTAACACACTTAGTAAGGGTTTTATCATGGGGCTAATCGCTATTATCAATTTGTTTACATTATAGACCGATTAAACCGTTAAATTCTTTCTATTTTTTAAAACATTGAATACGTATGTATACAGTCGTATTAACAACTCACTGCCATTATCCTTAAAGGTCACCACCGACTCATCAAAGGACACACAATGAGAACATCCGCACTTTTACTACTGGCGTTTGCTGGCAATAGCTTTGCACAAACCGCTGTAGTTGAATCACCAAACTCACAAATAAAAGTGACTATTTCAGATGAAAATAGCACACCCAGCTACGCTATTAGCTTTAAAAACAAACCAGCCATAAACGCATCGCGCCTGGGTTTTGAATTTAAAACCCAAGCCGCATTTAGCGATGGTTTTAAAATTACCCATGTTAAGCAGCAAAGCGTAAATACCCAGTGGCAACAACCTTGGGGCGAGCGACAAACGGTTACTGATAAACACAACGAAGTTGCGGTTACATTTACAAAAAGCGAGCCTAATGGTGCAACCTACACAGTGCGCTTTAGAGCTTTTGATAGTGGCGTTGGCTTTAGATACGAAGTACCAAAACAAGCAGGCTTTGAGCAAACACACATTACCAAAGAGCTCACCGAATTTGCCATTAACAATAACAACAATGCCACCGCATGGTGGATCCCCGCCCGCGGCTGGAACCGATACGAATACGTTTACAACACCACCGCATTAAATGACGTCCCCCTTGCACACACGCCGTTTACCTTAAAAACCAATGACGGTACCCATATAAGCATTCATGAAGCAGCCTTAGTTGATTACGCAGGCATGGTGCTTAATCAGCGCCGCCCAGGCACTTTTAATGCCGATTTAACACCGTGGTCAGACGGCATTGCCGTTAAAAAACAAGGTGCGTTTAATACCCCTTGGCGCGCCATTCAAATTGCCGACAGTGCGGTCGGCTTAGTCAATTCAGACATAATATTAAATTTAAACGAGCCGAATAAACTAGGCGATGTGTCGTGGGTAAAACCTGGCAAATACGTGGGTATTTGGTGGGGCATGCATATAAATACGCAAACCTGGGGCAGCGGCGAAAAACACGGTGCCACTACACAAACCACTAAGTACTACATGGACTTTGCCGCAGAATATGGCTTTGATGGCGTACTAGTAGAAGGCTGGAACATAGGCTGGGACGGTGACTGGTTTTTTAATGGCGATGTATTTAGTTTTACACAACCCTACGACGACTTTGATATAGCGGCCCTTACTCAATACGGCAAACAAAAAGGTGTGCAGTTAATTGGCCACCACGAAACATCGGGTAATGTAAGTAACTATCGCGACCAAATGGACGAGGCCTTTGCCCTTTACGAAAAATCAAACGTAAGCCAAGTTAAAACGGGCTATGTAGCGGATGGCGGTAACATAAAACGCATAGACGAAAACGGCATTGCCCGTCATGAGTGGCACGACGGCCAATTTATGGTTAACGAGTACCTTTACAACGTAAAGCTGGCTGCTAAACATAAAATTAGTATTAACACCCACGAGCCAATAAAAGACACAGGCCTGCGTCGTACCTACCCAAATTGGATTGCCCGCGAAGGGGCACGCGGCCAAGAGTTTAATGCATGGGGCACGCCGCCCAACCCACCAGAGCACATTCCTATGCTGGCGTTTACCCGAATGCTGGCAGGGCCTATGGACTTTACCCCTGGTATTTTTGATATGGGCTTTAATGGCTTAGGCGATGATACAAACCGCCCACAAACAACGCTTGCCAAGCAGCTTGCACTTTATGTTGTGCTGTATAGCCCGATTCAAATGGCCGCCGACTTACCTAAAAACTATTTAGCCAAGCCTGATGCATTTCAATTTATTCAAGACGTACCAACCGATTGGCAGCAAAGTATTGCGCTTGATGGCGAAGTGGGCGACTTTATTGTTTTTGCCCGTAAAGAGCGCAAACGCGATAAATACTCAGGAAACGATTGGTACTTAGGCGCCGTAACCGACGAGAAAGCCCGAACTATTGAGGTAAAACTCGACTTTTTAGAAAAGGGTAAAAAGTTTGAAGCGCACATATACCAAGACGGTAAAAGCGCTGAATGGAAAAACAATCCGTACGATTTAGATATCGAAAAGCGCGTAGTTAGCGCAAACGATAAGCTAACTTTAAAACTAGCAACAAGTGGTGGTACAGCAATCCGCTTTAAAGCACTTTAAGTTTTAATACTATTAACGTTATGGAAATAGCCAACTCTGCACAGCTTACTGTGCAGAGTTTTGTATTTTTATAGGTAAATAAATTTGTGCACTTAGGCCGCCTTCTGGGCGGTTTTTTAGCTTAACTTTACCATCGTGCATATCAATAATACGCTTAATAATGGCAAGGCCTAAACCACTCCCCTCACTACCACGCGCAGTGTCACCTTGTTTAAAAGGCTCAAACACCGATTCTAGTTCGCTTTCTGGTATACCGGGGCCGCTATCGTTTACCGCTATCACAACGTATTTTTTGTTTGAATTAAAGTAGCTTAATACTTCTATATCGCCATCTGAATAACGCAGCGCGTTTTCAATCATGTTAGTAATTACACGCTTAATAGCCACACTACTTAACGGAACAAGCCCCACGCTGGGGTTGCCTTTAAAGGTAATAACGCGTTGCTGTTTAAGCTCACAATTAACCACTTCAGTCACTAGCGCGTTTATATCTTCGCAAGCAAGCTCATCTGTTTTGTGGTGGCGTAAATACTCAATAAATTGATCGATAATGCCATTCATATCTTCAATATCGTAAATAATGCCTTCGCGAAGGTAGTCATCTTCATCGTTCATCATTTCGGTGGCAAGGCGGATACGAGTAAGCGGAGTGCGTAAATCGTGAGAAACACCGGCCATGAGTAAACGGCGATCGTTTTCAAGAGCGGCAATACCCCGCGACATTTGGTTAAATGCACGGGTAACTTCTATTACTTCACTGGAGCCTTCTTCTTCAAGCTTGCTACTAAAATCGCCCTTACCCACTTTCACGGCTGCTTGCTGCAACGCCTTTAATGGGCGGTTTAAGTGCCGAGCAAATAGCCAGCCGCCTAACACACTTAAAAAACCAATACTTGATAAGTAAAACGTTAAAAATTCAAGGTTGTTTTCTTGATACCCGCTAAGCGGTACTTTTACCCAATAACCGGGTGCTTGCGGCGCTTCTACCCAATAAATCAGCGGGTCGGTTTGACTAATACGCACCCGAGCAGAACCATTTAATTGCTCAGACATACTACGCGACAGCATCGAGTATTCTCGGGTTTGACCCAGCCCTTGGCGCATTGCCTCGCGCTGCGTCATCACTTCTATACCTGTAATTTCAAAAAACTTTTCAGATACTTCGTCGTTTATTTCTACGCCGTCTTCCCAGTCTATAAATACCGTTTTAATTTGCTTTGCGAGCATTAAATTTACTTGCTCTATGGTTGGTTTTACAACGTAAAAGCTCACCGTTACATACGACACTATTTGGTTAATTAGCAGTAAAGCGGCCACTAAAAATACAGTTTGGCCAAACGCACTACGCGGAAAAAATCCCATATAAACTACTTATCACCGTCAGGAACAAATACATAACCCAAACCCCATACAGTTTGAATATAGCGCGGGTTGGCGGCATCTACTTCTATCATGCGGCGCAGTCGCGATACTTGCACATCAATACTGCGCTCAAGCGCACTGTAATCTCGCCCTCGGGCAAGGTTCATTAGTTTATCGCGGCTAAGTGGCTCGCGCGGGTGCGATACAAGGGCTTTAAGTACGGCAAATTCACCACTGGTGAGCGAAATGGTTTTATCGCCCTCGCTCATTTCGCGCGTGGCTAAATTAAGCGTAAATTGCCCAAAGGCTATTAAGTTTTCTTCCGCTGCGGGTGCGCCCGGCACTTCTTTGGCGCGGCGGCGTAAAATAGCTTTTATGCGAGCCAGTAATTCGCGCGGGTTAAACGGTTTCGGGATGTAGTCGTCTGCGCCTAGTTCAAGGCCTATAATACGGTCGACCTCATCGCCTTTTGCTGTCAGCATCACAATAGGGATTTCGTTTTCTTTTTGGCGTAGCCGGCGGCAAATAGATAAACCATCTTCGCCTGGTAGCATTAAATCAAGCACCATTAAGTGAAAGTTTTCTCGCTCAATAAGTCTATCCATTTGCTCTGAGTTTGCGGCGGTTCTAACAATAAAGCCTTGCTCTACTAAATAACGCTCAAGTAAGCTGCGCAGGCGCATATCGTCATCTACAACTAATACTTTTGTGGTTTCGTGTCCCATTGCGTGTTTCTTATTTTTATTTCCAATTAATAGTTAATATAAATGAAAAACTTAATAATCAAAATCTAATTGCGCGCTTAGATTGTTACTGAACATTTCAAAGTTATAATATTAAATTTTACACTCGACAAATTTTAGCAATTTTAATAACGTGCACAGCATTAGAGTTAATGAATAAAAGCCCATGAAAACAAATTTAATAACCCGCGAAGGTTACTTACAATTACAGCAAGAGCACGACCATTTATGGAACGTTAAACGCCCTGAAGTCACTAAAATAGTGAGCTGGGCAGCAAGCCTTGGCGATCGCTCAGAAAACGCAGACTATCAATATAATAAACGCTTACTGCGCCAAATTGATCGTCGTGTTCGGTATTTGCGCAAACGCCTACCCGATTTAAAAGTTATTGATTACTCGCCGCAGCAAGACGGTAAAGTATTTTTTGGCGCATGGGTAGAAATAGAAAACGAGCAAGGCGAGGTTAAAAAATTTAGAATTGTAGGGCCTGATGAAATATACGACCGTAAAGACTACATATCAATTGACTCACCTATGGCGCGCGCCCTGATAAAAAAACAAGTAGACGATGAGTTTGAGGTACCTACACCGCAAGGTAAAAAAGAATGGTATGTAAATAGTATTGAATATCAAAAATAGTCCCCCATAACATTATTAATAGATAACTACTTTGATTCAGATCAGGTAAATTTTTTATTGTGTAATATATCTCATTAGGATATATATTGGTTTAGCAGGTTTATCTTTAACCTGATTTTTAAGGTAGTGGCTATGTCAAACTTAGTACAGCGCATATGTAGTAATGCCGTATTGTTTGCACTTTTAATGAGTGTGAGTTTGACTCTGCATGCCAATACCACCGAAGTAAGTATAGATAACGCCAGTATATCTAATCATTTTATCGCTTGTGAATTTCCTGACCAAGCAACCCCCGACATTGACTTAGATTCTCATGTTAATGCATTTGCTATTAGGTTGTTTCAACCGCTACCTAATGCTGTTTCATCTTTTTACCAAAGTACAAACCTAAACCGTCCTTTTAGTACGGCATATCAACGTGGTCCACCTAGCTATTTAATTTAATTCACAATTTTACTTTTTGATTAAATTTTATAACTAATAAGGTGACTACTATGTCTAACTTTAAAGAATTACGTACCCAAAATATTTCTCATGGCGTTATTGCAAGCACGTTTGAAGATCAACAAGCCACTATTGATTTAACATCTCCGGCTTTAACCGTAATCAATAACTTTACCCAAAAAACGCCAATTCGCGCTCAATACGACACTCCTATCAGCGAGGCGCTTAAACAAGTACTAGCAGAGCATTCTGACTATGTATTGGTGACTGATGATGCGCAAAAATTAATTGGTATTGTTTCAAGTGCCGACCTACAAAGCGCTAAAATTACGGCCATTGCACAGCGTTTAGATACCAGCCGCAATGAAGTGAGCTTACGCTACATTATGACACCTATTAGCCAACTTAATGGCGTAAGTATGCAAAGCCTAAGCTATGCAAGTATTGGCGATGCACTACAAACAATGGAGCATCAAGGCAGCATGTTTTTATTAGCAACAACCACTAATAACGAAATATGCGGGTTAATTTCGGCGCGTCAAATAGCTAAAACGTTACACATTCCAGTGCATATTACCCCTATTGCTCACACGTTTAGTGATGTTTTAGAAAGCGTAGAGCACCCTCACTAAAGCGCGCTTTTACGCTTTGTAAGCTCAGCCAAGCCAACCATCTTAAAGCAAGCAAAATTGCTTGCTTTAAGAGCTTTTTATTACAACCTGCTGTGATATTATTCAACTAATAAATACCTACCAAACTCATTAAATAGTAACTTTAATAAGCTGGGTATAACAGTACCAGAGGGATTTTCTGGTTTTATTTTTTGTATTAAAAGGTTTATGCATGAGCGATATCTCTGCACGTTTAGCCACTGAGCTAAATGCACAACAGCAACAAGTTGTTGCTGCTACAAAATTACTTGATGAAGGCGCAACGGTTCCTTTTATTGCGCGTTACCGTAAAGAAATTACCGGTGGATTAGACGACACGCAATTACGCCTTTTAGAGCAACGTTTGTCGTACTTGCGCGAGCTTGAAGAGCGCCGCAGCTTTATTTTATCAACCATCGAATCGCAAAATAAATTAACGCCAGCACTTAGTGCCGATATTACCAGCGCACAAAGTAAAACTGAGCTTGAAGATTTATACCTTCCTTATAAAGCTAAGCGTCGTACCAAAGGGCAAATAGCCATTGAAGCAGGCCTTGAGCCACTTGCCAATGCGCTATTTAACGATGCAAACTTAGAGCCAGAGCAACAAGCGCAGCAGTTTATAAATGCCGACAAAGGCATTGCTGATACCAAAGCAGCCCTTGATGGCGCTAAATTTATTTTAATGGAACGCTTTGCAGAAGATGCCAAGTTATTAGCTAAATTTAGAAGCCACATTAGCCAACACGGCGCTATACAAAGCACACTTATTGACGGCCAAGAGCAAGCCGGTAGCAAATACCGCGACTACTTTGACCATCAAGAACCTCTTAAAAAGGTCCCTTCTCACCGCGCGCTTGCTATGTTGCGCGCGCGTAACGAAGGTATTTTACAGCTGAGTATTAACCCAGAGCCAAGCAGCGAAAATGCAGCCCAGCTATGCGCGCAAATGATTGCTGATCACTACCGCTTAGATGTGAAATATAAAGCAGCTAGCGCATGGCTATTAAGTGTTGTGCAGTGGGCATGGAAAATAAAGCTTGGCCTACACCTAGAAAATGAATTTTTAGCAGCTATGCGAGAAAAAGCCGAAACCGGCGCTATAGATGTATTTGCTAAAAACTTAAAAGACTTACTTATGGCCGCCCCTGCTGGGCCACGTACCACGCTTGGTCTAGATCCTGGTTTGCGAACTGGCTGTAAAATTGCCGTAGTTGATGGCACAGGTAAATTGCTTACAACCCAAACTATTTTCCCCCACGCACCACAAAATCACTGGGAAAAATCATTACGAACATTAGAGCAACTATGTCGCCAGCATAAAGTAGAACTTATTGCGATTGGTAACGGAACCGCATCACGCGAGTCTGACAAGCTAGTAGGCGAACTTATTAAGGCCAATGCTGAGCTCAAATTAAACAAAATTATGGTAAGCGAAGCCGGCGCGTCTGTTTACTCTGCGTCTGAATTTGCAGCGAATGAATTTCCTAACTTAGATGTGTCTTTACGTGGCGCGGTATCTATTGCGCGTCGCCTGCAGGACCCACTTGCCGAGCTTGTTAAAATTGAGCCAAAATCAATTGGTGTAGGCCAATACCAGCACGACGTATCGCAAAGCCAATTAGGCCAAACACTAACCGCAGTGGTAGAAGACTGTGTAAACTCTGTGGGTGTTGATTTAAATATGGCCTCGGTACCGCTTCTTACTCGCGTATCGGGGTTAAATAAAACCTTAGCGCAAAATATAGTAAATTACCGCGACACTAACGGCACGTTTACTAAGCGTAGCGAACTTAAAAAAGTTGAGCGTTTAGGACCAAAGGCGTTTGAACAAGCAGCAGGCTTTTTGCGTATTAATCAGGGTAAAGACCCACTTGATAACTCATCAGTTCACCCTGAGGCTTATCCTGTTGTTAAACTTATTTGTGAGCGTAACAACCTTGATGTAAATAGCTTAATAGGCAATAGCGAGTTTTTAAATAAGCTGGTTGCTAATGACTACACCGACGAGAAGTTTGGTTTACCTACCGTTACCGACATCATTAAAGAGCTAGATAAGCCAGGGCGCGATCCTCGTCCTGAGTTTAAAACTGCTGAATTTAAAGCCGGTGTAGAAAAAATCACAGACCTAAAACCCGGTATGATTTTAGAAGGTGTGGTTTCTAACGTTGCTAACTTTGGTGCGTTTGTTGATGTAGGTGTTCACCAAGATGGCCTAGTGCATATTTCGGCAATTACTAATAAGTTTATCTCTGATCCGCGCGAAGTAGTAAAAGCCGGTGACATTGTAAAAGTAAAAGTGGTTGAGGTAGATGCCCCACGTAAACGCATTAGCTTTACTATGCGCTTAGATGATGAAATAGACACAAGCAATAAACCCGCTGCCGCGCCACAAAAGCAACGCAGTAATCAGGGCCAGCAACCGCGTGCAGCAAAACCAAAGCGCGATAACGGTAACGCCATGATGGGTAATGCCTTTGCCGATGCATTTGCTAATGCAAAAGTAAAAAAATAATACCCTTTTGCTTCAGTAAGTGATGTCTCCTCAAACTAAAAAGCCGCTCATTGAGCGGCTTTTTTAATTATGCTTAGCTGGTTTTAACCAAACGCAGAAAAACCACTCTCGTTTTGGGGTGAGCTAGTCATTTGATAAAAATTAGCTATACGGCCAGCTCGTGCGTCTACTTCTGGGTCGCGTGATTGCTCGGTATTAGTATCGTTTTGAGACTCAGCAGTGCTGGTTTCGTTTATTGATAACGCACTTTGTGGCTCTTGTGCTTGCGCTTCATCGTCAGCAGGGGCTGATAATTCAGCTTGCGCTGCGGCCATTTTTTGGGTTGCATCAGCGGCAATAGCTCTATCGGCACTAGAAGGTTCAGCAGGGGCAAGTGCGGCTGCACGTACCGTTTGCATTTTATCTATAGTGGCTTGCGGATCGCCGGGGATTTCAGATACATCAATTTGTACCTCACCGCCAACAGCGTAATTAGTGCCATCTGGTCCACGTTGGTATTCATAACTTGGTGAGCCTGCATACTGACCACCCACCGATGCATGAGCTTGTTCGTGCACACGCACTTCAGTATCGCGCGCTTTAAGCTCTTCGATTTGCTGTTGTTCTAATTCTAGCTGTTGCTGATCTTGCTCTTCTTCGGGGGTGTCTTCGCTTGCTTGTTGGTTTTGTTGCTGTTCGCTATCTGAATCTTCGCTGCCTTGCTGGCGCTGCTCAACAGCTTGCTCATCACTGAGTTTACCGGTTGCATCATAGGTGGCGGCTTCTGCACTGCTTGGCAGTTTTGCTTTATCAGCATCGCTTTGTGCTTTGGTTTCGGTATTACTGGCGCTATTGGGTGCAGGGGCAGGAATAACTTCGCGCAGTTGGTTGTCACGCCGAGCGGTTTCCGTATAAACATTGGCAGTGTTTATATTGATAGACGGAAATGGCGTGACAATATTCATAACGTTTAAACTTTAATATCGATTAGCGTACCAAGCACTTCATCTGCAGTTTGAATAGATTGCGTGTTTGCCTTGGCATTAAACTCTTCAACTTTTAAATTAACAAGCGCTTCGTCAACCCGGGCTGGTTGTGCAACAGGCGCTGTTACAGCCTCTTCAGGTCGCGCAGCTGTTAACTGGCGCTGTTGGGCTAGTTGCGTATCGTCTTGCTCTTCAATGGTGGCACGGTTTATCTCTGCGCTTGCTCGTTCTATACCTTGGCTTGCACGATTAAACCCTTCTACACCACTATTAAATACTGAACCAATAGCCATGCTGTACCTCCAAAAAATAAATATTGTTTAATTATCGCTCACTTCATGGGCAAAATAAAGCTTTAAACAGTACCTTTCTTTAGGCTATTTTAAAGCATTGATTTAACGGCAGATAAAAACTCTTTTTTATGAGAAATAAACGGTGCATGGGAGGCTTTGTCTAGTACTTCGTATTCAAACTCAGTATTTAGTGCTGCCATTTTATTAATTGCTTTGTAAGGTACCAGCGCATCTAAACGGCCAAATATCGCTTTTACAGGCACTGGGCAATGCGCAAATACATTGCGTAAATCATCATTTTGTAAAATATTTAAGCCCGCACTTAATGCCTCACTTTTAGGCGCGCTGTACTGATTTAGCAAGTGCTTTAGCTGCTTTATATCATCGCGTGCCGACTCACTACCCATGGCCTGAATAGCTAAAAAGCGCTCTATAGTTTTTTCTCGGTGATTAACTAATTGCTCTTTAAATTGCTCAAGCACGCTGGTTTTTATTCCGGGCCAATCATCTGCCTCGGCAAAAAAAGGGCTTGAGGCAACTAAAATTACTTTTGCTACTTTATTTGGCCAATGTTTAGCAATATAAAGTGCAAACAATCCTCCTAGCGACCAGCCCATTACAATAGAGCCAGGGCTAAGTTGCTCGCTTACGATTTCAGCCGCATCGTGTAAATTATAAGGGCTTGGGCAGCTATTGCTGTTGCCAAAGCCAGGCAGGTCAATACTGCGCACCGAGCCACTGTATAAAAGCGTTAACTCTGGCTGCACTAATTGCCATACGCCTTGGTTCATGCCCCAACCATGTAATAAAACTAACTCGCTTTGCATATTTGCCTAACCTTAACCAAACTTAGCCACATCATAACGCTTACATTGACGAAAGCAACGCAAGGAGCAGCCAATGCAACACTCATTTTTTAATTGGTTATTTCCCTCTTATTGCGTGCAATGTCAGGGAGTTATTAGTGCTCAAGAGGGGTTGTGCGACTATTGCTTAACGGATTTAGGCGTGTTTGATTTAAATAAACACAGTAATTTATTGCACCGCCCGGATATTGTAGAAATGTTTCCGCATTGCGAATTTGATAAGCTCTTTGCCTGTGCTTTTTATCAGCCCCCTTTTGAGCATTGGCTTAAACGGCTCAAATTTAATAATCAAATTCACTATAAAAAAGCATTGCAACAAGTAATTAAACGCCAGCTAACGGTGTTTTTTGAAAATTTAACTACCCAGCCCGACATAGCGATTATTTTACCTTTGCACCGAGGGCGCTTTTTAACGCGCGGGTTTAATCAGGTAAGCCAAGTGTGGCAACCGTGTTTGGCAAAACATATTTGTATAAGTAATGCGCTAATACGCAATAAAGCCACGCAAGCACAGTCACAATTATCAAGATCCAAGCGGATTAAAAATGTAAAAAATGCCTTTGTATGTACACAAGATATGAGCGGTAAAACGGTGGTTATTGTAGATGATGTAATGACCACAGGCGCCACGCTCAACGCGGCTACCCGAGTATTAAAGCAAGCGGGCGCTAAACAAGTCTGGGCTTTTGCTACATGTTTAACGCCACTTTAAAGGTGTAGTTAATCACCTCTTACTCTAAATGTGTGGCCAAAAAATAAAGCATTACTGAGTAATCGGCTTGTGCCGTACCAGTATCCTCTAAATACAGGGTTATCTGTCATCGCAATAACACTGCCACGCCCGTATGAGTGGGCCATCATGGCTGCTGCACCGGCAATTTGCTGCTCATTTACACCATCGGTAAACCCTGCTAATAGTGGTTTTTGCGGGTAAGTGAGTATGTTTACAAACGGGGCGGATGATTTTTCTAATAACCAGGTACTATTTTTAAATACAGGCAGCGTTTCACGATTAAGTGAAAATGTTAGTGGATGCGTGGTGTCTACATCGGTATTAAAAATAGCGCCGGCTATACGTTGTCGCCCTGCTAAATGGTCTTTATCTGCGTAATTTAGCCCTTGAGTATTAAAAGCGCTGGCTACATCTTGCCTAGATAAATAATTAGCCTTAAGTAATTGCTGATCAGCTAAAAATTTAGCGCCGCCTTTGTGGCCCCAAATTACGCCGCCTTTTCTTACCCAGCTTTTAATAGCAACTTTATCACTATCGGGTAAGCCCGAATAATTGCCATTAGCTAGTACAATGTGGCTGTAATTATTTAAATCTAGGCTACCTAAACGCTCCATTTCTACTATGGTCGGAGAAATACCAACAAAGCGGTCAAGGTAATACCATACTTCACCCGCTTCGTATTGGCTTACGCCTTTACCGCCCACAAGCAGTACTTTTGGCTCGTTTAATACCGCCATAGTGCGCGAGCCTAAATCGGCGCCTTTCCCTGTAAGGCCCGTGGTAATAGGCTTTATCGCAATACCAAACTGGGTTTGAGCATCGTTTAAAATAGCCACCCAATCAGGGTTTGTTTGCAGCCCTGCGGGGACAATAATGCTGCCAGGTGCAAAGTCTATTTCGGTGGTGCTGCTTTTAGCTGTTAAGGCGCTTAACGCGACACGCGCTTTAATGCCTTGCTTTAGCAAGCTATTTAGCATTTTAGGCGCTAAGTAATCGTCCCAGGCAAAGCCAAATGCATAACTTTGCTTTAACGCAGCAAATGATGGTTTAACTGCTCTTTGCCACGCAGTGCTGGCTACTTCTAAGCCCCAACTACTTTTTACTTGTGCAAACTCTAAATTAAAAGCGTGGGCGAGTGTCCAGCCCGACACATCATAAAATGTGTTATCGGCAAAACTTTTTTGCTCACTAAAAATAGCTTTTACTAAACGAAACTGTGGCTGAGCTAACGGCACAAAATAACTCTGGGTGCTAAAGTTTTTGCCATTGGCTTTTAGCGCTTTTGTAAGTGGATAGGCATTAATTTGATGCTGCTTTAACAGGTTTAAAAATAGTTTAATCCGGGTGTTGTCTTTAGCGCCCTCAACCACATAGCCTTCAAAACTTTCATCATGTGCTAAATCAACTGCTTGGTTATAAAATTTAGCCTGATAGGTTAATAGCGCCTCGCGGTTATCTACAGCTGCTTTAAAGGTTGATAGGCTTGTTAATAACTGATTTTTAATAGTAAAAGGAAACGTAAGCGTACCATTTATGGTTTCTTGTACATGCCCACGTGAGCTGGCTTGCTCAAATAAAATACCTATACCGCCGTTTACATCGGGGTAGGTTGAACCCTTGCCGTAATAAAAGTCGTCAAAGCTTTCTTCGGTAAAATAAAGGGCATTATTTTTATCTAAAGTTTTAGCATGGTAATTGGCTATAGCTTTAGTAAGTGTTACGTTTTCATCTGGGGTAATTGGGTGCTTGCGACTGGCAATGCCAGGTTGAAAAAAGTAGCTGCTGTTTGGGCCCATTTCATGAAAGTCAGTAAGAATATTTGGCTTCCATTGATGAAATTTAGCAATGCGTGCACGCGACTCTGGGTGTTGTAGTAACAACCAATCGCGGTTTAAATCAAACCAATAGTGATTTGTACGACTACTTGGCCAGCTTTCTACGTGTTCACGCGTTTTAGGGTCGCTTGATAAGTTCATCCCCCGATTACTATTAGCCCAATTGGCAAAGCGAGCCAAGCCATCGGGGTTGAGTGAAGGGTCGAGCAAAATAACGGTATTATTTAATAGTTTTTCTATTTCTGGGCCTTGCGCTGCAGCAAGGTAATACGCAACCAATAAAGCGGCATTGCTGCCTGATGACTCATTGCCATGCACACTGTATCCCATCCAAACTACAGCAGGCTCATTTTGTGTGTTTTTAGCTTGCTCACTGTTTGTTAAACGGGCTAAGTGCGCTTGGCGAATTTGCTCTAAGTTAGCTAGTTTTTCAGCGCTGCTAATACTTAGCATCACAAGCGGACGTTGCTCGTGTGTGCGCCCTATTACTTCAAAATTTATACGATTACTTTTTTGCGCTAGAATTTCCATGTAACGCACCAGTTGGTCGTGCCTTACATGCCACTCACCTACTTCGTAACCAAGTACGTCTTGTGGGGTGGGTATTGTTTTATCAAACTCTACATCTTGTTCAAAATAATACGAAAGTGGTTTTGCCATACTTGAAAAGCTAAGTATTGCCACCATTATAGTTACTATCCAGCGCATATAAATCACTCTAAAAATGTTTGTTATTTGCACGCTAGCATTGCTTAAAATAGATGCCAACTTTTTACGCTCAACACTAGCCGCAACACGATGAGCGGAGTATGATATGCAGTATCCGAGTAATTTAGTCAAGTATAGACGGTTTTATGATTTCTATTTCCGAAACAGCACAAGCGCATTTTGCTAAACTTTTAGCAGATCAAGCACAACAAACTAATATTCGTGTGTTTGTTGTAAACCCTGGTACATCACAAGCGGAATGTGGTGTTTCTTATTGCCCAGAAGACGCCGTAGAAGACAGCGATATTCGTCTTAACTTTAATGGTTTTGATGCCGTAGTAGATACAGAAAGCGCTCCTTTTTTAGAAGAAGCTGAAATTGATTTTGTTACCGACAAAATGGGCACTCAGTTAACTTTAAAAGCGCCTAATGCAAAGGCACGTAAACTAGGCGATAACGCATCGCTAAATGAGCGTGTTCAACACATGCTAGAAACCGAAGTAAACCCGCAGCTAGCTAACCACGGTGGCCAAGTAAGCCTAGTTGAAGTAACCGCTGAAGGTATTGCAGTACTTCAATTTGGTGGTGGTTGTAATGGCTGTTCTATGATCGATGTAACGCTTAAAGAAGGCATCGAGAAAGAAATGATTGCAAAGTTTGATGAAATCACCGGTGTTGCCGACATTACCGAGCACCAGGCGGGCGATCACTCTTATTACTAAGCAATAATGTTAAAGCCGCTTATTTATCGCTTAGGGAGTAACCCTAAGTTGAGTTTAACGCGCTTTTTTCGCGGCTTAGCACTGTTTGTGCTAGCCGTGATATTTATTGCCCTTGGCTACTACACTCACTTTAGTTTACAAATTATAGGTGTAGTTATTTTAATCCCGGCATTATTTTTTGCTGCATGGGGTTATAGCGGTATTTTTGCCAATCGTTTCTCGCAAGTTTTAAAAGATATGGGGCCAAAAGATCACGACCCCGACCTATGGAAATGACACATTCGCTTAATCTAGCAGCTGATTAGTTGCTTTTAACTGCAAATACTTAATAATTAACGTAACGCCGCGCATAAGCATAAAGCAACTCATAGCCAGCCATAACGCATTATTTTGCCACTCTATAAACACCCAAAACACCCCAAAAAAGCCAACTGCAGCCGAAAGAATCATACTGTTACGCATATTTTTTGCCCGTGTAAGCCCTACAAATACGCCATCAAACAAAAAACAGCTCATTGCTAACATAGGCAATACTATTACCCACGGTAAGTAATTTGTCGCAGCTTCTATCACCTCGGGTACATTGGTTAAAAGCTTAATAATAGCGCTGCCAAACACAGCAAAAAATACGCTGTATAACACGCCAAAAAGCATTCCCCAAAACACACTTATTTTTACCCATAATCTAATGTTATTAACGCTTCGCTGGCCTTTAGCTTGACCAACTTTGGCTTCGCTTGCATAGGCTATTCCATCAAGTGCAAAGCTTACTAACATTAAAAAATTAAGTAACACGGCATTTGCTGCAAGCGTTGTTTCGCCTATGCGGGCGCCATAAAAGGTCATAAAGCTAAAGCATAATTGCAAAATTAAAGAGCGAATAAATATATCTCTATTTAAACTAAGTAGCTCTGCCATTTTGCTAACACTGAGCCAGTTGGGCACGCTTAGCTCCACGCCTTGCTTTTTAGCGAGCTTAATCACTAGTAGCAACGCAAAAGCCAACGCGCTGTAATCTGCAATTAACGACGCCCACGCTGCTCCCGCTACTGCCCAGTCTAAATACACCACAAAATATATATCGAGCACTATGTTGGTAATATTGGTCACTAGCAGCAAGTAAAATGGCCCTCGCCCATAATGTACGCCAAGCATCCAGCCAAGCAGCACTAAATTACAAAGTGCGGCAGGGGCACTAAATATACGAATACTAAAATACTGATATGCTTGAGCAAGAACCTCACTATTTGCGCCTGATAAAAATGCAATGGCTTGTTTTATCAAAGGCGATAAGGCAATAAGCGCTAACGCCACACACACGGCAAGTAATAAGCTGCGTTTTAAAAGCGCTGCTAACTGTGTTAAGTTATTTTGCCCGTATGCTTGGGCCACTAACCCTGTGGTGCTCATACGTAAAAAACCGGCGAGCCAAAATAAAATAGAAATAACAGCTGAGCCAAGTGCGATGCCCGCTAAGTAATGTGCGCTACCTAAGTGGCCAATAACAGCGGTATCAACAATTCCTAACAGTGGGACAGTAATATTTGATAATATCATTGGACCCGCTAGCAACAGCAAGCTTTTATGGTGTGCCTTATTATGTTTAAGAAATTGTTTCATTTAGTTTTAATTACTCTCATTTGTTTATCAGTACGTGCTCATGCGGCGGTTATTTTACAGTATCACCATGTAAGCGAAACCCTTCCGGCTGTGACCAGTGTAAGCGCAAATACGTTTACCAAGCATTTGAGCTACTTAAAAGAGCATAATTTTAATGTTATTGCACTAAATGAGCTAATAAGCGCTATACAACAAGGCAAAACCTTACCTGAGAAAACAGTCGCTATCACCTTTGACGATGGTTACAACAATAACTACGAACAAGCAGCGCCTATTTTAGAAAAATTTGGTTATCCCTATACTATTTTTGTAAACCCTACCCTTATTGATAAAGGCAAAGGCTACGTAATGGGGTGGGATAAATTAAAAGAGCTCGCAGGCAAAGGGGCGTTAATTGCCAATCACACTGCTCAGCATGACTACCTGCCTATTAAGCTAAAAGATGAGAGCGATGCACAGTGGCAAGCACGTATTAAACAAGATATTTTGCATTCTCAACAGCGTATTAAAGAAGAAATAGGCCACGATTATAAATACCTAGCGTACCCGTATGGGGAGTTTAATAACAAACTACAAGCGCTTGTAAAAGAGCTTGGCTTTATTGGCATTGGTCAGCACTCAGGCGCTGTAAATAAAAACGCTAACTTTACCCGCTTACCGCGTTTTCCAGCCTCTGGCTTTTACAGTAAATTAGATACGTTAATTACAAAATTAAACTCTCGGGCGTTTAGTATTAAAAACCTAGATTACCAAGACAGTGTAACCTCACAAAACCCACCAACGCTCAGCATTGAGTTTGAAATGGGTGATTTTCATAAAAGTCAGTTTGCGTGTTATGTATCAAGTGTAGGGCAGGCTAAGTTAACTTGGATAAACGACACAACTGTAAAAATTGATTCGCCAAAGGCGCTAAATAAAGGCCGTTCACGCTTTAATTGTACCGCCCCTTCTATTGAGCACCCTGGTAGTTACTATTGGTTTTCGCAGCCGTGGGTTATTCAGTAGCAATTACACCTTTATAGCCTGATGCAATAAGCGTTGGGTTACTTTATCAAGCGCAACAATTTCGTGAGCGGCGCCTAAATCAACCGCCGCTTTGGGCATTCCCCACACCACAGAAGAAAACTCATCCTGTGCAATGGTGTAACCACCCGCTTGTTTAATGCTAAGTAAGCCCTTTGCTCCATCGCTCCCCATACCGGTTAGTAACGCTGCCACAATGTTTTTTGCGCCGCACTCAAGTAACGAGTTAAATAATACATCTACTGCCGGTTTATGGCGGTTAACAGGCTCAGAATCATCAAGCTCGCAATATAAACTTGCCCCTCTTTTTTTTATGCTTAAGTGCAAACCACCTGGGGCTATATAAGCCCATCCCGCAGTGAGCTTGTCGCCGTGCTGCGCTTCTTTTACGTTAATTGCACAGGTGCGGTCCATACGCTGGGCAAACGAGGTACTAAATACCGGAGGAATATGCTGGGTAATCACAATCGCAGGGCAATTGGTCGGCATTTTTATAAGCACTTCTTTTATTGCTTCTGTGCCCCCTGTTGAAGCCCCTATCGCTATTACCTTGTTTAATAAAAATTGTGCATTGCTAGGTAAAGGCTCGCTCACTGTGCTTACCTTTTTAAAACTTCTTACCCTTGCACCTGCCGCCACACGCACTTTTTGCTGCACAACATATGCATATTGACTCATTTGCTGCTTAACATTCACCGTTGGCTTGGCAATAAAATCCACGGCACCAAGCTCAAGTGCTTCTAAGGTGATAGGCGAGCCTTGCTGGGTTAGTGTAGAAATCATCACAACGGGCATAGGTCTTAAGCGCATTAGGTTTCTTAAAAAGCTAATGCCGTCCATTTTTGGCATTTCTACATCGAGGGTAAGCACATCCGGATTGAGCAATTTAATCATTTCTCGTGCTTGATAAGGGTCTTCAGCACAGCCAACAACCTCGATATCGCTAGCCTGAGATAATATTTCGCTCAGCAAACGCCTTATCAGGGGTGAATCATCTATTATCAGAACTTTAACCATTACGGCTCCTAAAACAGCTCTATGTTAGTCTCGGTGGCTTTATCTTGTTGCTTAAGGTTTTGCAGGTAGCGCACTTCGCGTTTTTCAATTGTATTGTTGTGCAAATTCTTCAGCTTTTTTACGTGGACTTTGCCCGTATGCGGATGAAAAAAAATTTTTCGAGGCCACGGCCCCCCCATATCTTGTGCGACAAGATTGAGCGACTCTTCCTGAATATACGCATTGGCAAAGCTAATATTACCTATCCCTATGTCGGTCATTGCGCTAATTATTTTGCCGCCACCAAAGAGTTTTATTTTTAAATTTTTTCGCGCAGCACCACCTTTGAGTACTTCGTTGATCAGGTATTCCATTGCCCAATTTCCGTAGCGGCAGCTCAAACTATGGGCACTGTTTAATTCTAGGCCTTTTTTTACCGGCAACATAAAATGATTTACGCCACCTATACCGGCTTTTTCATCGTAAACACACGCGGCTATACACGACCCAAGCACTGTAGAAATAAGCTCATCATTTTTTGATACATAAAATTCGCCAGGTAATATTTTTGCCACCACGCTTGTGCGCCCTGCATCCCAGTAACGTTTTATATGTTCAAACCCTGGGAGCACCGGCCTAAACTGTGCGTGCATTGTGTTGCTTTTGATACATGGTTTTCCCTAAATTTTTAAACTCAGAATGCTCTTTTCCCATACTCTCTGAGTGCCCTAAAAACAAATAACCGTCACGATTAAGTGCATTTGCATAACGTTTAAACAAGGTGTCTTTTGTTTCTTTATCAAAATAAATAACCACGTTACGACATAAAATTAAGTCAAACTGCCCTTTCATGGGCCATTCTTGTAAAAGGTTAAGGCGTTTAAAAAAAATGTGCTTATTTAACTGTGGTTTTACTTTATATGTTTGCCCATCTTTGCTTTTTAAAAACCACTTTTTAAGTACATTGTTTTCTAAGCCATTTACATTAGCCGCGGTATAAATACCCGCTTGTGCTTTGGCTAATACATTAGAATCTAAATCGGTTGCTAAAATTTTTACATCCCAAGAACTTGGGAATAAACCGGCAAGGGTTATTGCTAAGCTATAAGGCTCTTCGCCTGTAGAGCAACCCGCTGACCATACGCGTACTCGTTTTGTTACTTTGTTACTGCTAAGTAACTGCGGCACTATGGTGTTTTTTAAAAACTCAAAGTGGTGGGGTTCTCTAAAAAAGGAGGTTAAGTTAGTGGTAATAGCATTAATAAATGCGTCAAACTCAGCCTCTTTATTATTGTGTAAGTACTCTAAGTATTGAGAAAAGTTTTTAAGTTTATGCTCTCTTACCCTTCTTGCTAAGCGGGAATACACCATTTCGCGTTTATGATCGCCAAGCACAATTCCGCACGCGTTATAAACTAAAGTGGCAATGTCTTTAAAATCTTTATCGGTACATAAAAATTCTTTCATTGTCATACCATCCCTTGTAAAGCAGGCTTGCTAGGGTATTAACTAGCAAGCCAGTAATGACTAAAACTCTTCCCATTCATCTGCTGAGTCTATAAAGTTTTCGCCTTTGGGTTGGGTATTTTTTAAATAGCCACTAGGTTGGCGCGCAGGGGGCGCTGAGCGTTCAAAGTGTGTATTTGGCAATGTGTTCATGCCTTGCTGCCCGAGTGAAAAAAAGTGCAATAACTGACGCATCTCGTTTGCTTGCTCAGCCATTGACTCGCCCGCCGCAGACGCTTCTTCTACAAGGGCCGCATTTTGCTGGGTCATTTCATCCATTTGGGCAACCGCTTTATTAACTTGCTCAATACCTGCGCTTTGCTCTTCAGAGGCTTCGGTTATATCCGAAATCATTTGCGTAACACGTTGTACGCTTGAAACAATTTCTCTGAGTGTTTCGCCCGACTCATTTACAAGCACAGAGCCATCGGTCACTTTTGCAACGCTGTCTCTAATAAGCTCTTTAATTTCTTTGGCTGCTCCAGCTGAGCGCTGCGCTAAATTACGCACCTCACCAGCAACAACGGCAAAGCCACGGCCTTGCTCACCCGCTCTAGCTGCTTCAACGGCGGCGTTAAGTGCCAGTAAATTAGTTTGAAAGGCAATTTCATCAATCACGCCAATAATGTCTGCAATTTTTTTACTCGACTCGTTAATGGCCGACATACTCGTTACAGCTCTATTAACTACTTCACCACCTTGAATTGCTTTCTCGCAGGTTTCTTCGGCTAAATCGTTAGCGACTTTTGCGTTATCTGCATTTTGTCTTACGGTACTGGTCATTTCTTCCATACTTGACGCGGTTTCTTCAAGTGATGAAGCTTGTTCTTCGGTACGCTGGCTTAAATCGGCGTTGCCTTGCGAAATTTCCTCTGCGCCACTGGCTACTAACGTGGCCGATGAGTTAATTCGATTAATCACATCGGTCAATTTATCTGCTGTGGTATTAGCATCTTGCTTGAGCTTATCGAACGAGCCTTGATACTCTTTTTCTATGCGTTTTGATAGGTCACCATTGGCCATTGCATCAAGCATTTGCGCGGTATCACTAACGGCATCATCCACAATTTCAACTAAGCTGTTTAAGCCTTGCGCTAAGCGTAAGAAAAAGCCTTCTTTACCTTTTTCATCTACTCGGGTTTCTAAATCGCCATTACCTGCATCGCTGACTAATTGTGCAATTTCTTTTTCTATTGCAACTTCGCCCGTTCTATCTTCCCACTCAACTACGGTGCCTATGCGTTCTTGTTCTGGTGTAAAAATAGGGTTTGCAACTAAACCAAACGTGCGCCCGCCTACTTTTATTTCGGCTCGGTAAGTTGTTGTAAGCTTAGCTAGTAGGTTTTGTTGATGAGCCGGATTTTTATGGAATATATCAATGTTTTGCTGCATTAAATTGGTGCTATCAAAATTTGGCAGCTCCTTTTTCAAATCATCTTCGGCAATACTCATCATCGATTTAACCGCGTTGTTCATGTATACAATTACATTTGAAGCATCGGCTATCATGGTGTTTGTTGCTACGGTATCAAGGGCTTGTTTTACTCGTAAGTTTTCTTGTGCTTCAGCACGTTCTTGCTCTGCTTTTGCTACGCTATCGGTAATATCTTCCCACTCAACAATGGTGCCTAAATGCTTACCTTCATGGTTTATCCACGGTGTAGCAATTAAACTAAAAATAAGCCCCGCTAAACGTAACTCAGTTTTATAAGGTTGTTTTAAGTTTTTTAATAGTTCGCGTTGATGAGCTGGGTGCTTATGAAAATCATCAACACACGTGCCTATTAAATTATCAACAGAAAAACTAGGTAGCACACCTTGCAACTCAGTTTCTCGCGCTTTGAGCATTAACTTAACCTGATCGTTTACAAATACAATATTTAGGTCTTTATCGGCAATCATCACATTGGCTTGGCAAACAGTTAACGCACTTGCTAAATCGGCAGCCTTTTTAGACTCGCGCTCTAGCTGTTTTTGCGCGGTGATATCACTGGCGTATTTAATAACTTTATAAGGCTTGCCGTTTAAATCGAAAATAGGGTTATAAGAGGCTTGAATCCATATTTCTTGCCCTTGTTTGCCTATTCGCATGTACTCGCCCGAGTCGTACTCGCCTCGTCCTAACTTATCCCAAAATTGTTTATACTCGTTTGTTTTAGCGTATTCTGGGTCGACAAATAATTTATGATGCTGGCCTTTTATTTCGCTAAGTTGATAGCCTAAACCATTTAAAAAATTGTCATTGGCAGTAATAATTGTGCCATCAAGATTAAACTCAATCACCGCCTGAGATTTACTAATTGCCTCAAGTTGGCCTTGCGCCTCAGCGGCCTGCTTCTTTTGTTCGGTAATGTCGGTAGCAAATTTAATTACTTTTAGCACTTGCCCTTGGCTATCAATAATTGGGTTATAGGTAGCTTGGATCCATACCTCTCGCCCTCCATTAGCAAGACGCTTAAACTCATTAGAAATAAACTCACCACCGCGCAAGCGTTGCCAAAAATTTTTATACTCGCTGCTTTGTGCTTCGTCTGGTTCAACAAACATAGAGTGGTGCTGCCCTTGCACTTCCTCTAAACGGTATCCCATTGCATTTAAAAAGTTTGAATTAGCCGTAATTATTCTGCCACTGGGTTCAAACTCAATAACCGCTAATGATTTATTTAATGCATTAACGATTAAGTCATTACTTGATTCTGACTGCTTCGGATTACTAAACCATCCCATGCCCATCACCACCTTTATGTTTGTTTTTGTTGCTACATAGCGCTGTGGCTATATATCCATTGTTCTTTGTAAATCTATCAACGAGACCATTTTTTCGCCCACGTTCACCAACCCTGCGACATATTCACAATTACTCGAATCAGACAGGCTAGGGACGGGCTTGGCGTCTTGCTCTGCAATGCTGTAAACATCTGACACCGCATCTACTGCGATGCCCATTATTTTTGAATCGTTTTCAAAAATAACTTTTACAACAATAACAACTGTTAATGGCCCATATTCAGTGCTTGGCAGGCCAAAACGTAAGCGTAAATCTATTATTGGCACTATGGTGCCGCGAAGGTTTATCACTCCTTTAACAAAATCCGGTGCGTTGGGTAGTACGGTAATTTCTTCCCAGCTCCTGATCTCTTGCACGGTTAATATATCTACGCCGTATTCTTCGCCAGCCATAATAAAGGTTAAAAACTGCTTAACGCCTTGCTGTTGCCCTAAATCAATTTTGTTGTTTAGCTCGCTTTGCTCACTAATCATGAAGCCTCCAGAGGTGTTTTAGATTCTATGATTAGCTCTTGGCTACCTGGTTTTTTAAGCCCTGATAATTTTATTAAGCCGCTAATATCAACAATTAACGATACACGCCCGTCGCCTAAAATAGTTGCTCCAGACACCCCATCCACTTTTTGGTAATTGGCCTCTAAACTTTTTATGACTACCTGCTGCTGCGAAAGTAAGTCATCTACCAGCAAACCCACTTTTTGGTTGTCGGTTTCAACAACCACCAGCAAGGTTTTGTCTAATGACTCTATGGCGTTTTGATGATTAAAAATTTGATATAAGCGTAAAATAGGAATGTATTCGTCACGCAGCCTTAGTACATCTAAGTCTTTACCCACTCGGCTTACTTTAGTGATATCAATCTGTAGTGATTCAACAATAGAAATAAGCGGAATAATATAAGTATGCTGGGCAACTTTAACTAATTGACCATCTAAAATGGCAAGCGTAAGGGGCAGCCTAATTGTAAAGGTAGAGCCAACGCCAGGCGCTGATGAAACCTCAACCGAGCCATTTAAAGATTGAATATTGCGCTTAACAACATCCATTCCTACACCACGCCCAGATAAGTCGCTAACCGCATCGGCGGTAGAAAAGCCGGGCATAAAAATAAGCTCGTTAATTTCATCATCTGTTAAATTACAATCAGCGGTGATCAGCTCATTAGCAATGGCTTTTTCTTTAATTTTTTGCGTATTTAAGCCTTGCCCATCGTCCATTATTTCTATCACGATATTGCCGCCTTGATGAAAGGCATTTAAGGTCACAGTACCCACTGGGTCTTTACCTGCGGCAACCCGCTGTTCAATTGTTTCAAGACCATGGTCAAGCGAATTTCTGACAAGGTGCACCATAGGATCAGATATTTTTTCCATTACCGTTTTATCTAGCTCGGTTTGCTCGCCTAATAATTTTAACTCCACCTGCTTATTTAGTTTTTGCGCTATATCGCGCACTAAACGCGGAAACCGGCTAAATACAAAGTTAATCGGTAACATACGAATACGCATAACATTTTCTTGCAGGTCTCGGGTATTGTGCGCCAGTTGTGCCAAACCTTCTTGTAATGACGTAATGGTTGATTCGCTAATTTCTTGCTCGCTCAACTGATTTAACATGGCTTGTGTTATCACCAGCTCACCAACCATGTTTATTAACGAGTCTACTTTGTCTATTCCTACTCTTATGGAGGTAGACTCTGGTGCTGATGTTGGCTTTTTATCGGCTGTGGGTTTGCTTTTAGGTTTGTCGGGTGCTTTTTGAGCATCGCTAATAGGCGGTGTTTGAGCTGTGCTATCGCTGCTCTTTTCATCAGCGTTTGCGGTGTGAGAAGTGTCTTCATCAAATAACCCGCCACAGAGCTCTATTTTTATATCGGCATCATCTTCTACCCATTCAAATACCTCTTTAATGGCGGCTTCTTTTTCGCTGGTATTTAAAAAAAAGCGCCAGTGTAAATAGCACTCGTCACTGCTTAAATCTTTAATATCTGGGATATCGTCTAAAAATGCCTGTGTTTCAAGCTCGCCGAGTTCAGCTAATTCGCTGATCATAAATAAAGGCTCGTTGCCTGTTTTAAAAAGGTGATGATGCGGTTTAAAATCAATTTGAAAGGTATTTACCTCAGCAGCAACCGTGACTTCGCTTGCCTCGCTTGGGGCTGAATCGGCTTGCATTTCCAGTACAATTTCAAACTGTTTTTTTAAGGTTGCAGCGTGTGATAAATCAGGCTCTTGCTCTGCTTGCAGCTCACCGAGTAACCCACGCAAGCAATCAACAGCTTTAAGCAATAAATTAACGTGCTCGGTGGTGAGTTCGCGCTCACCTTGGCGTATTTGATCCAGTAGGGTTTCTAGCACATGGGTAAACTCAGCAACAGAGTTAAAGCCAAAGGTGCCACTGCCCCCTTTAATTGAGTGCGCAGCTCTAAAAATAGTATTTATTGTTTCTAAGTCTTCTTCGCCGGGCTCTAAATTTAATAGCTCGGCCTCCATTGTATCTAGGCCTTCAAAACTTTCTTCAAAGAACACTTCAAAAAATTGACTTAAATCTATACTCACGCCGCACTCCTCAGTTAACGAATTACTTTTTTAAGTACCGCTAGTAACTGATCCGGGTTGAAAGGCTTTACAATCCAGCCTGTTGCGCCAGCTGCTTTACCTTCTACTTTTTTATCTAATCCTGACTCTGTGGTTAGCATAAGTAGCGGCGTAAATTTGTAATCAGGAAGGCCTCTGAGCTCTCTGATAAGTGTAATGCCATCCATAATGGGCATATTTACATCTGAAATTACCGCATCAAAACTTTGCTGCTTGGCAATCGCGAGGGCTTCGCTGCCATCTTTTGCTTCGGTAACATCAAAACCTGCGGTTTTAAGCGTAAAGCTCACCATTTGACGCATTGACGCAGAATCATCAACCGCTAAAATTTTCTTCATATAAACCTCTAACCTTTACTTTCAAGTGTTAAATATTGACTTAAGCCAAGTTGATTAATGGCGTTTTGAAGTGCATCACTGCTGCCTACCCATACAATTTTATGATGTATGGTAAGTAGGTGTTTTTGTAAGGCACACAAAAGTTGAATTGACGCGGTATCGGCTGAAACAACCTCACTGACATCTAAACAAATATCGTTGTTGCTATTGAGTTCTTGTAATAAATCTTGGTGAAGAGTCTCTACTTGCATAATCGCAAGTTCGCTTGGAAGTTTTAGCATTTTTTCAGGACTTTCCCTGTCAATTCAATTCATAACAAAAGCTTAGCCTTAGTTATTAAAATTGCCATAAAAGGCTCAAAAAAATTAATAAAACTTTTAAAAGTGGCGCTAAAAAGCAAAAAAGGAGCCTAAGCTCCTTTTAAAATTCGTGAAAAGTTTAAAACTAGTTTTTATAGTAATCCGCTATTTGTTTAAATTCGCTAATAAGTTGAGTGGTATTAATAAGGGGCACATTTCCTTGTTGGAATTCAGGCTTAAATATGGCTCTTACCGCTCCATTTGCATCAACTAAAGCCACCGAAGCACTATGATCGACCGCATATTCTGATTCTTGCGAGTCACTAATGGCATAAATTAGACCAAGCTCTCTAACCACCGGGAATAGGTTTTTGTGCTCACCCGAAACAGCTAAAAAGTCAGGGTTAAAATAATCAATATACGCTTTGCGTTTTACCGGCGTATCGCGTTGAGGGTCTACCGACATAAACCAAATTTGCAGTGGGTATTCGTTATGTAACTTTTTATACACGCTGTTTAGTTTAGCAAGCGTTAATGGGCAAATATCTGGACAACTGGTATAGCCTAAAAACACTAAGTTCCACTGCCCCAAAAATTGCGCTTTGGTGACTAACTCACCGTTTTGGTCGTTAAGAGTAAAATCAGAAAGAGGCTTTGCTTGCTCATACACTAAGGCTTGCACATCGGGTGCACTATTTTGCTCTGAGCAAGCGACTAATAAAAACGAAAAAATTACAACTAAGCTAATCCGTAACTGCTTCATAAAGGGAGCCATTTATCTATAAATAAGATCACGAAGAGTACCATTAAATGCACAATTGAAAAGCGAAATAAGTCCATTGCGGTGTCATCGCTAGGGGCTAATTTAAGCTTAACTGCTTTATACAAAAAGAGTGCGTTGAGTACACATGCGCCGACTAAATAAATACCGCCCGACATACCAATTAAATAAGGTAATACACATACAAGCGTCAGTAATATGGTGTAAGCCACAACACACGTTTTACAAAAGTCGATACCGTGAGTTACTGGCAACATAGGAATTTTAGCGCGTTCGTAATCGCTTTTGCGTGCTATTGCCAGTGCCCAAAAATGCGGTGGGGTCCACGTAAATATAATCATTACGAGTAACCATGGCGCGGCTGCCATTTGATTGGTTTCAGAAACCCAGCCCAATAAAGGCGGCATTGCCCCAGCTAAGCCACCAATTACAATGTTTTGCGGTGTGGCACGCTTTAAAAAAGAGGTATAAATAAAAGCATACCCAACTAATGCAAACAAAGTAAGTACGGCTGTTAGAGTGTTTGCCCAAAGCATTAGCATTATAAAACCAGCAACCCCTATCACGCCTGCAAAGCTTAGCGCATGGGTTTTACTAAGCCGGCCTTTGGCTACAGGGCGGTGGCGTGTACGCGCCATTTTTGTATCTATTTCGCTATCAACAACATGATTTATTACCGCCGCAGCGCCAGAGAGCAAACCAATGCCTAATAAACTAATAAATTGTACTGCAATGCCTCGCCCTACATCAGGCGCCAGTGCCAAGCCAACCCAAGCAGTAAGTACCAACATAGCCACTACTTTAAACTTGCTAATAGCTAAGTAATCTTGCAATAAATTATAAGCACGTTGAATAAAAGGGTGTGCGCTAATAACCTGTAGTTCTTTTTTGTCGAGTGTGAGTGCCATAATTATTCCCCTTTAAGTGCGTGCTTTTAGGTAGTAACACAACCTAACCATAGTCAATAACAAGATAGCTGCCATTAAATTGTGCGCCAGCGCTACCCCAAGCGGAAAGTGCCAATGCACCACCGCAAGCCCCAAACTAATTTGGCAAAGTAGCGCAACAAGCACGCTGACAGTACAGTGTTTTATTTTTGCAGATTGCGCCTGACTGTATATACGCCACATAATTAGCGCCAACACAATACATGTAACTAGCGCCCAAATTCTGTGTAGTAGATGAATAGACATACGCGCCTGTTGCGATAGCACTCCGTACTCATAATTACTGTGCTCAAGCGGCAGCTGAAACACACTACTGAGTGAAAATGGCTGCGCATAACTACACAGCGGTAAGCCATTACAGTGTGGCGCTGCATAATTTGCTGCAAGCCACCCACCTAATGCAATTTGAATAACCAACACAGCCAATGCAACTAAGCTCAATGAAAAATAGCGTTTAGCGCTACTATCTCCGCCCTCTATGGTTTTACTGGTTAAACGTAAGTATAAAAGAGTGATTAGCGATAAAATACTAAATCCCCCCAGCAAATGCCCCATTACAATGAGCGGTTGTAAGTTCATAGTAACGGTCCACATACCCAGCGCAGCCTGAAATATAACTAACAACAATAAGGCTAGCGGTAATTTAACCGGCGTGTTTGAGTAATGGCGCTTTACAAAAGCCAACACAAATAGCGCTAAAATAAGCAACCCCAGCGCGCCTGCAAAGTAACGGTGGATCATTTCTTTCCACGCTTTGGCGGTTTCAAACATCATATCTGGGTAACTTTGGGTAGCCAGTGCGATATCGGCTTCATGCTTTGGTACAGTTAAAAAGCCATAGCAACCGGGCCAATCAGGGCAACCAAGACCTGCGTCACTTAAACGTGTATAAGCACCTAGCCCTACTACTAACAGCGCAAGTAACCCCGTTGCAAGTACCCAGTTTTTATAATTTTTATACATAGGAATCTCCCATTAACAATGCGCTATTAATTAGCTTGAACGAGAATAATTAAGCAGTTTTTTTAAATCTTTTAATAAACCTTTTTGCACTAAACGGTTTTCTTGTGGTTGCTCTTTAAACGGATACTCAAGCACCACTAAACCCATATGATCGATTAAATATAGGCTAGCGGGCTGCAAATTTTGTTGCGCGTTAAAGGTTTTCCAAGGAATATTTTTAACTTTAGGCGCCCCCATTACAGCCATATCAACTTTGCCCTGATTTTTTCCTAAGGCGATATATAAGTTATCAAGCGCATTGAGCTGCTCATTGCACGAAGCATTACATTTATTGGAGTAATTAAGCGCAATTGTCCATTGCTTAGGGTTGTGCTGCTGCCAGTTTTCAAGCTTTACTTCGTGCTGTAAAAACTCGCCATTATTGGTAATGGCGCTCGGCAACCAGTCTAGTTTTAGCGCACCGTATGCAAGTACTAGCGGTACAGCGCAACATACAACAAACAAAACTAAGGGGTTATTTTTCATTGTTAGTCCTCTTTTTACTGGCAAAAATGGCCACCACTACACAGGCTAAGGCTATTAAAAACCATTGCACTGCATACGCTTGGTGCTTTTGCGGACTCATCACCACCGCTTTATAATGCGGTATAGCTAGCGCATCTCCAGCACCTTGACGATAAGCCATAAAATTAAATAACGATTGATTACTCTGCTCACTTAGCTTTTGTAAATCTATTGATTGAATTCGTCTTTGAAGGTCTTGTTTTGTCGAATTGGTTTGTAAGTTAAAGCTCGTTAAATTTCGCTCTTTTATCTGCGCTTTAAGCGTAATATTACGTTTAGGAAGTTGAATGTTAGGTAGTTCGCTGCGTGAAATAGGTGCTTTTACCCACCCTAAATTAACGAGTAAAGCGTCACTTGCTTGGCTTGGCTTAAATAACACCAATAAATCGTAACCAACTTGCCCTTGGTAAACTTGGTTATCTAAAAGCCAGTATTGCTGATTTATTATTTTTCCGACAAGCTTAACCACTACACCTGTTTTATTCCACTTTGAAGGCATTGCCTGTAATTGCTGCCAGCTCATTACGCCTTGGGTTTGCATGTTAGCTATAGCTGTTAACTGTTGCTGCTTTTGCTCAGCCCTTGCTAATTGCCAATACCCTAAACGTACACATACCAGCACCACAGCTACCACAGCGCAAAGTGCGATAAATGAGCTAAGCTTTTGTTTACGCCTTAAAATTAACTGCATAAAGGGTCAACCCAGTGATTATTAAAATTATTATTGTGCTGCTGTTACTATTTATACTTTTCAACTTGTTTAAAGCGCTATTTATTATGGTGACCGATAAATCTGGCGGTCGACCTATGTCGCATTTTTTAGGCCGTCGCGTGCTGTTTTCTGTGGTGGTTTTGGTGATGGTGATAGCCGCTGTAAAACTTGGTTTTATAAAAGCTAATCACTCACCATTAACCGTTACAACACATACACAAAAACAAATAAACACAGCCACACCACATCAACAAAATGCCAGTACCAAGCCGCTGCTTGAAACGCAAAATGTTTATCTTTCGTAAAGTGGCCTTTTAAAATACGCACAAATACAACAAACAAAATAATGGCGCCAAGGGTCACATGCATGCCATGAAAACCTGTCAGCAAAAAGAATGTATTCCCGTAAATGCCTGCATCTAGTGTTAAGTTTAAGTCGTTGTAGGCATAAATATATTCTTCTACCTGCAATGCTAAAAAGCACACACCCAATAAAATGGTTGCCCCTAGCATCACTTTTAGCGGTTTACGTTTATTGTTTTCAATGGCTACGTGAGCAAAATGCAAAGTAACCGAAGACGCTAATAAAATAAGCGTATTAATAAGGGGTAAGCCTTGCCACCCCATAGCTTGCGTGGTTTCACCTGCTGGTGTGGTTAGTAGTGGCCATACGGCCTCAAAGGTAGGCCAAAGCACCTCGTTGGTCATCGCATTATTCCCAGCGCCGCCAAGCCAAGGCACCGACAGTATGCGGGCGTAAAATAATGCGCCAAAAAAGGCCATAAAAAACATAACTTCAGAGAATATAAACCAGCTCATTCCTTGTCGAAATGAGCGGTCCATTTGCGCTGAATATAAGCCCTGATCAGACTCGCTAATTACATTTTTAAACCAGCTAAAAATCATATACAGCAGCACTGCAATGCCTGCATATAGCAGGTACACACCGCTGCCCCCTTCACTTTCTAAGTTCATGACTGTTAAAGCCGCACCCACTGCAATAAAAAATAACGCCACCGCGCCCACTATGGGCCAAGGACTTTGCTCGGGTACGTAGTAGTTTTCATAATCTTGATTCATGTTACTTGCTCCTAGTTTTACACTAGACATGCAGGCTAGTTATTACTTGCTACTAGCTGCTCACTAATATCAAATACGGTGTACGATAAAGTTAGCTCTTCTACATCGCTCGGCAGTGCAGTATCAACATAAAACAGCAGCTTAAACTCAAGTTCTTCACCCGCTTTTAGCGGTTGTTGATCAAAGCAAAAGCACGCTATTTTATGTAAGTACTTGGCTGCCTTTCCGGGCGATACAGAAGGTACCGCTTGCATTACTTTATCGATATCACTGGTGTTTTTTGCGCTAAACATTACCTCACGCATGGCACCTGGTTTCACATCAACACTGTATTCTTTAGATTTAACAATAAACGGCGCACCACTTTGCGCATGGGTTGTAAAGCTCACACCTATTTCTCGATTTTGTGCAACCTGTGTACTTTGTTTAGCTTGCTCAAGCGACGGCTTGCCATTAAGCCCAGTTATGTCGCAAAACACGTCATATAAGGGCACTAAGGCAAATGCAAAAGCAAACATACCTATACAAATAAGAATTAGGCGCTTTAATAGCGGTGCATGTGTCATTATTTAATTTCCGGCGGCGTAGAAAAAGTATGATACGGCGCAGGAGAGTCCACTTCCCACTCTAAACCTTCAGCACCATCCCATACTTTTGCAGGGACTTTATCGCCCCCTCGGGCACATTTAATTACCACAGCCACAAAGAGTAACTGCGATAAACCAAAGGCAAACCCACCTATGCTTATGATTGCGTTAAAATCAGCAAACTGCAGGGCGTAATCGGGAATACGGCGCGGCATACCTGCCAGCCCTACAAAATGCATAGGGAAAAACAATACATTTACGCTTACCAGCGATAACCAAAAATGCCACTTAGCCAAGGCAATGTTGTACATGTTGCCCGTCCACTTAGGCAGCCAATAATAAGCCCCCGCCATAATCGAAAATATTGCCCCCGTAACTAACACGTAATGAAAGTGCGCCACCACAAAGTAAGTATCGTGATACTGAAAATCAGCAGGCGTTATAGCCAACATCAGCCCCGAAAAGCCCCCTAAAGTAAACAGCACAATAAAGGCAATACTAAATAGCATGGGCACTTCAAAACTTATTGACCCTCGCCACATAGTGGCTACCCAGTTAAATACTTTTACCCCTGTAGGCACCGATATCAGCATGGTCGCGTACATAAAAAATAGCTCGCCAGCAACGGGCATACCGGTCGTAAACATATGATGTGCCCACACTATAAAGCTCAGTAATGCAATAGAGGAGGTTGCGTAAACCATTGAGGCATAACCAAATAGTTTTTTACGTGAAAATGTAGGCACTATGGTCGAAATAATACCAAAGGCGGGTAAAATCATGATGTACACTTCGGGATGGCCAAAAAACCAAAATATGTGCTGAAACATCACCGGATCGCCGCCGCCTGCCGCATCAAAAAAGCTGGTTCCAAAGTATTTATCGGTGAGCACCATAGTGACCGCTCCGGCCAATACGGGCATAACAGCAATTAATAAAAATGCGGTTATTAGCCATGTCCAAACAAATAATGGTAGTTTCATCCATGTCATGCCTGGGGCACGTAAATTAACAATGGTCACAATAACGTTTATTGCGCCCATAATTGAGCTAATCCCCATAATGTGCACTGCAAACACAAACATTGCGGTGTTATCGTTACTGTACGTTGTTGAAAGCGGCGCATAGAACGTCCAGCCAAATGCGGGGCCGCCTCCAGGCATTAATAACGAGGCCAATAAAATTAAAAAAGCGAAGGGTAAAATCCAAAAGCTCCAGTTGTTCATTCTGGGCAGTGCCATATCTGGCGCGCCAATCATGAGCGGTACCATCCAGTTAGCAAGCCCTGTAAAGGCTGGCATTACAGCACCAAACACCATAATTAAACCGTGTACTGTGGTCATTTGGTTAAAAAAGTGTGGGTCTACCAATTGTAATCCTGGCTGAAATAACTCAGCCCGAATAACCATGGCCATTGCACCACCAATTAAAAACATAGTCAGCGAAAAAATTAAGTACATGCTGCCAATATCTTTATGGTTTGTTGTGTATAACCAACGTTTAAAACCTTTGGCTGGGTGGTGGCCGTGGTGAGCGTCATTGGCGTTAGGTTGTTCTACTATGCTACTCATTAGTTCGCCTCCGCATCAAGTGCTGCCTGAATTTCACTAGGTTGGATGACATCACCCGTTTCATTACCCCACGCATTACGTTTATAGGTAATTACCGCTGCAAGTTGTTTAATTGAGAGCTGCTTTGCAAATGCTTGCATTGCAGTTCCTGGGCGGCCATGAATCACTACATCAATGTGATCTTTTATATCACCCAAAACAATGGGGCTGCCTTTTAGCGCAGGAAATACGCCCGGTAAGCCCATACCTGTGGGTTGATGACACGCAGCGCAACTTGCCATATACACTTGCTCACCTAGTGTCATTAGCTCTTCTTTAGGAATTGTTGTCTCAAGCAGTGCTGCATCAGCAAGTGCGGCTTTTTGCTTAGCTTGCTTAGCATCTGCAAGCCATGCGTTAAAGTCCTCTTGCGATTTAGCTTCAACCACCACGGGCATAAAGCCATGATCTTTACCGCACAGCTCTGCACACTGCCCTCGGTAAATACCTTCTTCGTTAATGTTGGTCCACGTTTCGTTGATAAACCCCGGATTGGCATCTTTTTTAACGGCAAAATCGGGGACCCACCAAGAGTGAATAACATCATCAGAGGTCATTAAAAAACGCACCTTTTGATTAATTGGCAGTACTAAAGGTTTATCAACCTCAAGTAAATAATTAGGGTTTTTATTAGCAAGGTTGGCTATTTCGTCTTGAGGGGTAGATAAAATAGAATAAAACTCTACGTCTTCGCCCATATATTCATAATGCCACTTCCACTGTGACCCTGTAATTTTAATGGTTAAGTCGGCCTTACTGGCATCTTCCATCGCAATGAGGGTTTTAGTGGCAGGGATTGCCATGGCAATTAAAATAACAAACGGAATGGCAGTCCAAAGAATTTCTACTTTGGTACTTTCATGAAATTGGGCAGGAACTGCCCCTTTAGATTTACGGTGATGAATCAGTGCCCAAAACATTATTGCGAACACTATCACCCCAATCACACAACATATTAAAAATATGGTCATGTGTAGCTGATATACATTATTACTTATATCGGTTACGCCCTTGCGCATATTGTATTGGCTATTAGCCAGCACTTGCTGCGGGAACATAATCAACACAAGCCACAAGGTAGAGGTCAGTTTACCCATGTGACGGCTCCTTTGATGCTATTGCGAATGCAAAGCGAAGAGGCATACGGCTTAAACGCCAATTCGTTATTTTTATTTTTTAACCAATCTTATTTTTGATTGGTATCGCTAGGACAACAAAAGGTTTGTGTATATTGTGTGTTCTCATAACTAAAAAGCTGTGAGTTATTGTTAGTCCAGCACATTAATGATTAGCTAAAAAACGTACAACAAGCAAGTTTTAGTATAAAAAACAATCAAGTGATATTTTAAAATTGACTAAATGACGACGTATTAAATTGTTATTTAACAGCCAAGATACGAGCAAAATTAAGGGATGTAACACGCCTAGGAAGATAAAAGTATGAGTGAAAAAAAGTTTACAGCCTAAATAATTTTAGGGCGCTTTGAGATGGTGGAAGGTCTGTTTTTAAAACAAAAATGCACACTAAAAAGTGCGCATTTATAGATATTACTTAAAAACAGTTAAAAATTACATCCAGTCGGCATTTCTTATTACGCCAACGGCTAACCCTTCAATATTAAAAGATTCGTTTTCAAGGTCTACTTCAATTGGCGTAAACTCTTCGTTTTCGGCGTGTAATAATACTTTTCGGCCTGCTTTTTCTAGGCGTTTTACGGTTACGTCTTCATCTACTCGTGCAACCACAACTTGGCCGTTTTCTGCTGTTTGAGTACGGTGTACAGCAAGTAAGTCGCCATCCATAATACCTATATCTTTCATACTCATGCCGTTAACACGCAATAAAAAGTCGGCGGCTGGTTTAAACATAAGTGGGTCTATTTTACAGTGACTCTCAACATGTTCTTGCGCCAAAATAGGCGAACCCGCTGCAACTCTACCTATTAATGGTAGACCTAGTTGCTCAGGCTCCTCTTCTTCAACCAATTGAATACCACGGCTTGCGCCTGGTTTCATTTTAATAACACCTTTTTTGGCAAGCGCTTTTAAGTGCTCTTCTGCGGCATTGGCACTTTTAAAACCGAGTGTTTGCGCAATTTCGGCACGTGTAGGAGGCATACCAGTGTCTTTAATAAAAACTTTTATTAGTTCGAGTATTTGAGCTTGGCGTTTAGTTAATGGTCGCATACAACTGGTTTTCCATACAGTACATTTAACTGTGAGTATATACAGTTAAATAAAAATCGCAAATTTAAATTGTGCTTTAAAATAGCTAAATACACCGCACTTGGATAAATTTTAGGTAATTACAGACGTTCAGTATTTAAAATGCTATAAATTTGCTTTCAATATAAAGGAGTAATTATGAGTATTTGGCATCAACCCATCACATTAGAGCTTTGCAAACAGTTAGATGAGGGAATAAACGGCCAAGGCACGCTGATGAAAACCATGGGCATAGAAATAACCGAAATAGGAGATGATTACCTAGTGGCTACCATGCCTGCTATTCCTGAGCATCATAACCCTATTGGTATGGTACATGGTGGCGCAAATGTGGTACTTGCTGAAACCGTAGCAAGCTACGCCGCTAACTTTGTCGTGGACTTTACAAAATTTTATTGTGTTGGACAGGAAATTAGCGCCAGCCACTTAAAGGCCTCTCGAAATGGCACTTTAACCGCCGTTACTCGTGCATTTCATATTGGTAAGCGCAGTTCTGTATGGGAAATAAAAATAACCAATAGCCGCGGCGAGCTTTGCTGCGTATCAAAAATGACCGCAGCGGTTGTCGAGCGCAAATAATTAACTATGGCTACTTTTCGATAGGGTAAATCGTTATTTCCATACCAGCGCCAATGGCAGATATACGTAGCAGTGTATCTGCATGTAGAGCTTGGTTAAAACACTTAGGTGACGTGCCCGACTCAAAGCCTATATCAAACGTTCTGCGCGAACAGCTTAGCCACTGCTTAAGCGCATTACGTGAACACGACTCTATTAATTCACATAAGTGGTTGATTGCTTTGTCTGGCGTGGTTATATCACCTGAGGCTTCAATACGCGCCAATTGACGATATTCGTCTTTGTCATAATGCAAAACCATCGCGTTTTTCTTTAAGTCTGCCACCAGGGCGCTAATATCTTGTTTAGACTCAAGCTCTAGATCTACATTTAAAAATTGAATTTCCGACATTGTCTGCTTTTTACCCTCTTATAGTTTCATCGCAAACTTTAACGCAGTTTTACTTTTATACCAAATCAACTAAGCGCTAAACATGGCTTTATTCATAGAAAATACCTGTTTAAACGCCATTGGCACCTAATTTGCCTTATAAAACGGGTTAGGCTAGTTACGCTTAATTTTACCGTTTATGTATGAAAGTTATACACACACTGTGTAATTAAACGCTTCAGGAGTACAATTATGGCAGATCATGGCCCGCAAATTAAAAACGACGATCAGTACGATGCACTTCGAGATGAAGGCATGAGCAAACAAAAAGCCGCGCGCATTGCTAATAGCAATACTCATAAAACCGCAGTTAAAGGCGGCAAAGCCTCAAAGTATGAGCAGCGCACTAAAAAGCAGCTGTACAATAAAGCTAAAGAGCTCGGCATTAGCGGCCGCTCTAAAATGAGTAAACAAGGGCTAATAAATGCCTTACGTGAGCATTAAACACAGCCTCACTGATTTTTTATCGCTCCTTTTTATTATTTTTATAAAGTTAGAGTAAGCTTATGAATAACTGCGACAAAATGCCGCAGTAAAAGCATGGGCTGCTGTAATACACTAACGCTAAAAATAATAAGAAGCACAAAATGAGAAAACAACTATTTAAGCGCGCTCGAAAACTACATAAGTGGCTAGGCTATTTACTTGCCTTACAAATTTTAGCTTGGCTGTTAGGCGGCTTAGTAATGAGCGCGATACCACTTGAATACGTACACGGTAAGCACCTTGCTAAGCGCACACTTACAAACCCATTTACTCAAGCAGACTACCCCACATCACTCGATAATATTACTGCGCAAGTGCCTAACCCCACGCAAATAGTGTTTGAGCACTTTTTAACGACCCCGCTTATTACTGTTATTAATACTGACGAGCAGCAAAGCTTTAATGGTTTAACGGGGCGCCCTTTTCAGCCACCCACTAAAATACAAATTACCGCTAATGCACAAGCGCATTTACTCATCGACGCTAAGCCAATTAGCACAACGCTTTTAAAACAAGGCACTCGAGAGGTGGGATATAAAACAAATGTGTGGCAAGTACAATTTAACGACACCTTTAATACCACGCTGTATTTAAATGCAATTAACGGCAAAGTTATCACCGTTCGCAGCACACTATGGCGCATATTCGACTTTTTTTGGATGCTACACATAATGGATTACGATGAGCGAGAAGATTTTAACAACCCGCTTCTCATCAGTTTTGCAGCCACCAGCGTACTATTTTGTTTATGCGGTATTATTTTATTAATACAAAACGTTAGGCTAAAAAAACTTACACGTGTTGGTCAATCAAAATAGGGTTGCCGTCTGGGTCGGTAATAATAAAACTTTTATCACCCACAGGCTCAACCTGGATATGAGCGCTTTGAAAATATTCGCTAAGCGCATCAACATCCTTAAACTCTGTAACGGTTTGTGCGTTTTGATCCCAGCCAGGATTGAAGGTCAGCATGTTTTTATCAAACATACCCGAGAACAAGCCAATTAAGTGCTCACCGTTTTTCATCACTAGCCAGTTTTGCTCTATCTCACCTGCAAACTCGCTAAAGCCCAGCTTTTCGTAAAACGCTTTTGAGGCTCTAATATCTTTAACCGTTAAACTTATTGAAAAAGCACCTAGCATAGTCATCTCCTCGCTATTTTTTATATCAGTATAGAGTGTACTAAGCATTGCGGATTAAAATTTGTTCAGGCTTTATCTTTTAGCAGCAAAACTTTAGACTAGCGCCTCCTGTAGTTCACGTATGTGATGGATATGCTTAAATTTATTTTGGCCTTTGTGGCTTGTTGTATTTGTTTTTCTGCATCGAGTGAAGAATTTACCCGTTTTTCAACGGCTAAAAGGCACTTAATTAAAACCCTACCCGAAAACGCCAAAAGCCTTTACTGCGGCTGCGACATTAAAAAACAAGGTAAAAAGCTAATCCCCGACCCTAGCAACTGTGGTTATATTCCACGTAATACGTTAACTTCCTCTGGCAAGGTTAATGTACGTGCACTGCGTATAGAGTGGGAGCATATAGTGCCGGCGTGGGAATTTGGTCACCAGCTACAATGCTGGCAAAACGGTGGTCGTAAAAACTGTCGCAAGGTCAGTGCTAAATTTAGAAAAATGGAAGCCGATATAAACAATTTAGCCCCTGCTATTGGCGAAATTAACGCAGATCGCTCTAACTATCGCTTTGGTATGCTTAGCGAAAACGCCACCCAATATGGCCGTTGCCAAGTAAAGGTTAACTTTAAACAACGCGTTGTAGAGCCTCCTTTTTATGCCCGTAAGCGCATTGCCGACACCTACGCCTATATGCAAAAAACATACGGCTTAAAAATATCAGCTAAACAACAAAAGCTATTTGATGCTTGGCAAAAACAAGCATTTGCAGATAAAAGCAGCGCAAGTAAGCTGTAGCACACCTAAGTGTATACACTCATTTACATAATTTAGGGGTGAATACGTTGAATAAATGAGCGGGTGTTGTAGTATTTTAAACAACTTATTTACAAAAAGTAGTTTTGTATGTTTAAAAATAATAAAGCAACACTCGCTATTATTGCTGCACTTTCAAGCCTAACGCTTGTGGGCTGTGGCGGTGGTAGCAGCATGAATGAAACGCCCGACCCAGTCGTCGCCCCCCCTGCTAGTTCAGCCCCAACTTGGACGGCAGGTGTATTTGAGCCATCGGAGGAGTTAAAAAACTTTTGCGAAAACCCACGCACAGGTAACGATCCGTTTAATAATAATGAGCCCTACCCTGACCAAGCCGGTTCGGCCCTTTACGAAAAGCTTTGGCTTCGCTCGTGGAGCGACGAAACCTACCTTTGGTATGATGAAATAGCCGATAACGACCCTGAAAACTTTGCTACAGTGGCCGATTATTTTGCCCAACTAAAAACCGAAGAACTAACCGATTCTGGCGCTAAAAAAGATAATTTCCATTTTTCAGAGCCTTCTGAGGACTACTTCCAAGAAGCGCAATCAGGTGTAACCTCAGGCTATGGTATAAATTGGGCATTTATTGGCGACCCAGCTGATAGAGTTTTACGTGTTGCCTACCTAGAAGACGACTCACCAGCAAGCCAAATTGGTTTTCAACGTGGCGATACCGTACTTGAAGTTGATGGCGTAAGCATTAATACCAGCACACAAGCAGGCGTAGATACCTTAAACGAAGGCTTATTTAGCCCCACTAATGGCGACTCGCACACCATCGTTGTGCGCAGTAACGATGGCGCTGAAAAAACCTTTAACGTAACTGCCGGCAACATAGAGCAAACACCTGTACAAAACGTAAAAACCATTACCACTGCAAATGGCACTAGCGTAGGGTACATGCAGTTTAATAGCCATATAGGTATTGCCCAAGAAGGCTTAATTGCTGCAGTTAATAAATTTAAAACCGATAACGTAGAAGAGCTTGTTATCGACTTTAGATATAACGGAGGCGGTTTATTAGCGCTTTCTTCGCAGCTGGCTTACATGGTGGCGGGCAGCGCCAACATTCAAAACCGTATTTATTACCAAACTCAGCAGAACGATAAACAACCGGTAGAGTCGCCTTTTCCGTTTATAGATGAAGAAATTGATTACTCAACTTTTTTTAGCACTGGCGAAAGCCTCCCCGATTTAAACCTATCTAAGGTGTATGTGCTTAGTACATCGGGTACGTGTTCAGCCTCAGAAGCCTTTATTAATGGCTTAAAAGGCATTGACGCCGAGGTAGTGCTCATTGGCGACACAACCTGCGGTAAACCATACGGTTTTACCCCAACACATAACTGTGGCACCACCTATTACACCATTCAATTTAGCGGTATTAACAGTAAAGGGTTTGGTGAATATGCAGCAGGCTTTACGCCAACGCCTACACCACAGTTTGATGCTGATGTAAAAGGCTGTGTAGTCAGTGACGACTTTGATAATCAACTAGGCGATCCAAACGAAGGGATACTCTCTACTGCGCTTTATCATATTGATAATAACGGCACGTGCCCTGTTAGCACCGCCTCTGCAAGTATTAAAACGCAAGTACAAAGCGCTGCTGGCGATAGCAAGCAGCTATTACCTTTAAACGCACCTAATAACGTTAACCGTGGCAATATGGATTTAACCTGGCCTACGTTAAATAAGGATAAGTAATGGCTAAACTACTGGCAATATTAACCTTATTATTTATTGGAGGCTGTAACAGTATGAGTAATGCCACTGCTAAGCCTGCACTACTAACCGAGGTAAACCCAGGCGTTATAGCCACGCTCCAGCAAGCGATTATAAAAGCAAAGGGCGGCACACTAGTTACACTGGCCGACACCGTTTTTACTAAACGCAGCGAGCTATTATTAAGCCATGGAAATAGTAAAGACTCAAATGGTATGCCCATAATGGGCGCGCATAATATCAAGCCAGAAAAGTTTGTTTTACAAATAATCGACAAGCAGTGCGTGCTTTATTATCCTAAAAAAGATATATCTATTGAGCTTAAAAACGTAAATTGTAAAGCACGATAAAATACTATTAAAAAGGCACACAGCATTTATGCTGTGTGCCTTTATCATTTTTCACTTGGTGTATAAGTCTTGATGCGGACCAAACACTTCGTAATGAATATGCTCGTTTTTAACACCTAGTGCCAGTAACTGGCTTTTCACAAACGCCATAAACCCAGCGGGGCCACATAAGTAAAAATCGCCATTTTTAAGAGGTAACTGTGTTTTTATGGCAGTTAAGTCCATTAACCCTGTAAAATCAGCCCCTTCACTACTTTGATTAAACCACGTAATAGTTTGCAAGCTGTTATAAGCCGTACTTAATTCATTTAAATAGTGTGCAAACGAGTGCTGCTGCGCATTTTCGCACGCATGTAAATACATAATATTTTGCTTAGGGTTATCGCTTAATAGCGTTTCGAGCATCGCAAGCATTGGGGTTTGCCCTACACCTGCTGAAATAAGTACCGCTGGGTTTTTACTATTTCGTAAAAAGAAATCACCTGCAGGCGGGTATAGTTCAACTATGTCACCTTGAGCTAGTGAGTGTAAATAATTAGACACCATGCCAGGCTTTGGCTGTAGCTCTTTTTTAACGCTAATACGGTAGTTTTTACCATTGGCTTTTTGTGAAATAGAATACTGGCGAATTTCTTCATATTCAGCGCCCGCTGGTTTAACTTTAATCCCTAAATACTGGCCAGGTTTATGGGTAATCACCGCTTTGCCATCTATAGGCGTAAGTGTAAAGCTTGTTACGAGTGCTGATTCAACCTGTTTGTTGGTTATTTCAAATTGGCGCGTGCCCGCCCAACCACCGTGTTTATTTTTACTGTGCTCATATAAAGCCGCTTCTTCGGTAATACAAATATCAGCAAGCAGTGCGTAAGCTTCACGCCAAGCGTATTCTACATCTGGTGTAAACTGCTCTGGTATTAGCTCTTTTAAGGTGCCAATTAAGTGAGCACCAACAATGGGGTAGTGCTCTGGTAAAATATTTAAACTGGTGTGCTTATGGTTAATGCGCGCTAATGCCTCTTTTAACACCGCTAAGTTATCAATATTTTGGGCGTATGCCGCTAAGGCGTTAAACAAAGCAAATTGCTGACGCCCGGTGTTTTGGTTGCTCATATTAAAAATATTTTTAAGCTCTGGGTTATGGCTAAATAGTCGCTTATAAAAATGAGCGGTCACAACCGTGCCGGCCTGTGCTAATAACGGAACAGTGCTTTTAACAATCTCAATGGTTTTATCAGATAACATAATGTAGTCCTGTAGGTAAACTAACCACGGCGCCCATCAACACGACGGCGCGTTAATATAGGTGTGCAGTAAATTAAAAATAACAAAAAAGCCACTAACCACAGCAAAGCACTGATCTGCCAAGCAAAGTGTGGCCCAATAATTAAGGGGAGTATGGAGCGAGTAATAGCTGCCACCAGCACAAGCGCAAAAGCAACAGATATATATTTAGGTGTATTAAGCGTACGCCCTGTATGGCCTAGCGATACACGGGTCATCATGGCTAAAATCATCATCCCTATTGTGCCAATAGTGATAAGGTGGAGCGCATCTTTGAAGGGTATTACGCTTGTGTAAAAGCTCAGTGCAATCATCATTAAGCCAACACCTAAAGCAAAATAAGAAAAATGCAAAGACCATAATAAAGGCACTTTTAGCACGTTTGTATGCCACCAAAGTTTTGCGCGAATTAAGTGAAGCACAGCCACTATTGCAACAATGAATGCAGGGCTAATTGAGCTTAAAAATAATTTACTAATAAAAAATAAAGTAATTGCCAATATTGATAAATACAGCAGTGCTTTATCAATTTTAGGAGTGCGTACTTGCTCGCTAAGCGCTAAGCCTTTAGCAGTAAAAAAAGGAATAACCCGCCCTGCTACAATGCCGACCAGTAAACTGACAACCAGTACCGCAGTGTCAACCACAGCTAATGCAAGCTGCATGTTGTTATTTAAAACAAGGAGTAAATAAAGAGTATTAAGGGCGCACAACACGCTTAAAATAACTAAAAACGGGTAATTATTTTTACTGCGTGCTGTTAATAGCATATTAGCCAGTGCCGTAATTGCCCCAAGCCACCATGCTAGCTGTAGCAAAGTAACAAGCCATAAATTAGCATTAGCAAAATCAGGCAGCTTTATAAAAAATGCTAAACGAGCACTTATCCATACAAAAGTAAGTAGCATAAGTGCTTTGCCACTTATACTTTCAACGCCCGTCCAATTTTGTGCCGCCGTAAGTAAAAAACCGACTGCTACCACTCCTGCAAAGCCAAATAGCATTTCGTGCGCGTGCCAAAGTGTGGCTGGCATGGTTAAGTGCCAACTAGCATAGCCCGTTAAAATAAGTAACCAATACCCTATCGATAAAAATGCCAGCAAACCGCCTGCTAAAAAGTAGGGTCTAAATGCAAGCATCCATAACGGCCATTGTGTTACGTGATGAATAGCTATGTGCGCTGGCATTGGCTCTGTTAAATTTAGTGGGCGCATTAGCGTACTTCCTGCCCTAAACCATGTTGCGCAACACAACGCAGCACATAACTAACTTTTAAAATAGCTGCCACTACAATCGTACTAATATGCGCTGATATTTGTACCTGCATCGAAAAGTGCTCTGCGTACGGGTAACTAATTAAAATGCTCACAACCATACAAATAGCGCTAAGCCCTAATACTGCATTAGCAGTAAATAATAGCGATTTAAAAAATGCGCCTAACTCAACCTGGTTGTTTACATTATTTAGTGTAAGTGTGTTCATAACTACCTCAGCAACCATTAACGTTACTTAGCTATTACACATAGTGTGCCAATAAAATAAAACACTAATATTCAGTAAGTTAAATATAAACACTTTACAAATTGAGTCTTTATGACACACTCTAATTTAAATCATAAAAACACAAATAGGTCATTTTGACATGAACCCACAATTCAACCTTACCCAAGTGGCTTTAGAGCTTGCCCAGAGCACTCTGCACGAGCACAGCTTTGATCAATTATTGGCAACGGTTGAACGTGTAATACCTAGCGATGCCAGTGCATTACTTGTTGTGCAGGGCGAGCGACTTAAGCCCTTAGCCATCAAAGGTCTGATGCCCGACAGCCTTGGCAGGCGCTTTAAAATAGCAGAGCACCCTCGATTAGCGGCCATTTGTAGTGCAAACCACGCATTACAGTTTGCACACGACTGCCCCCTGCCCGACCCATACGACGGCCTGCTGCTGGCCAAAACGGGCGATATTCCTGTGCATGCCTGCTTAGGTTTACCCCTTTACGATAAAAGCACTTTGCTAGGCGTGCTTACATTCGATAGCTTAAACGCAAATGCCTTTTGCAGTATTAGCGCAGATACGCTCAGCACATTACAAACGCTGTGTAGTGCACATTTTAAAACGGCTCTGGAGCTTGCCCACTACAAACACCATGCACAGCATTCAAACGCCCTTGTGCAAGAGTTAACGCGTGATGCGCTTACTCGCGATGGCGGCGAAATTATTGGCCAAAGCCCTGTAATGCAAACGCTTAAAAATGAAATAAAACTCGTAGCGGCCTCTAATTTTAGTGTATTGGTGTTAGGAGAAACGGGCGTAGGAAAAGAGCTAGTAGCGCGTAATATTCACTTAAATTCTGTCCGAAAAGATCAACCGCTGATTCACTTAAATTGTGCTTCACTCCCCGAAAACCTTGCAGAGAGTGAGTTTTTTGGCCACGCCAAAGGCTCATTTACTGGCGCACAAAATGCCCGCCAAGGTAAGTTTCAGCTAGCTGATGGCGGCACGTTATTTTTAGACGAAATTGGCGAGCTACCATTGGCTATGCAAAGTAAATTATTACGTGTGTTACAAAGTGGTGAAATTCAAACCGTTGGTGAAGACACACCAAAATATGTGGATGTAAGGGTAATAGCAGCCACTAATCGTGATTTAAAACATGAGGTAGCGCAAGGCCGCTTTAGAGCCGATTTATATCACCGGCTAAGTGTTTACCCTATTACCGTGCCGCCACTTAATAAACGCGAGCACGACATAACTTTATTGGCTGGTTATTTTATTGAACAAACTGCCCGTAAATTAGGTATTAAACAATTAAAGCTAAGCACTGAAGCGCAAGTATTGCTCAACCAATACAGTTGGCCTGGTAATGTACGCGAGCTTGAACATGTTATTAGCCGCAGCGCATTAAAGGCTAAGCAAAGCCAGTGGCAAAACCCAATAATAACAATTACAAGCGAGCACTGCGATTTAGCCCAACAACCAAACAACAACGCGCACGTTAGCACGCCAATTACCGCCCACACTGCCCATCATCAGCCTTTAAAACAGGCCGTTGAATCTTTGCAATTTACGGTTATTACCGAGCAATTAAAACAGCATAATTATAATTGGGCAGCTACTGCACGAACCCTTGAACTCGACAGAGCCAACCTAGTTAGGCTTGCCAAACGCTTAGGCATTAAAGTTAAAAAAACTATTTAACGTGTGGCATGTTACTAAAGTAGGTTTTTAATAACGCAGCAAAGGCTTGCACTTTGGCCGTGCGGTGTACTAAATGGTGAGTAACCAACCAAGAGTCAAACTCCCAATGTAATTTGTCGTGCAATATAGGCACTACGTCGGGGTTATTTTCTATCGCGCTTTGATGCAACCCCCCTATGCCTAAGCCTTTAATAACCGCGCGCGCCGCTTCTGAGGTTTCTGATACTCTTAATTTAATTTGCGACTGAGGAATAAACTCATCAACCCAGCTAAAGTAAGGTACACGCGCATTAAATCCCGCAATACCCGATATAAAATTATGCTGCTTTAAGTCATCTAAGGTTTTTGGCATGCCGTGTTTAGCAATATAACGTTTGTGGGCATATAGGCCGGCTGATAGCTTAGCTAAGTGCTGCGCTATATAGTCGCCTTCATCAGGTTTGGGGCCTACTCGTATTGCTATATGAGCTTGTCCGTGGTCAAGCCTTAGGCGCTTTTGCTCTAAAATCACTTCTAGCTGCACTTGCGGATGCAATGTTTGAAACTGCTCACACACGTTGCTTAGCATATCCATAAAACCACTCACGGTAGTCAGTAACAAGCTCCCTCTGAGCTCACTATCGGCTGCGGCAATGGCGTTATGTAAACCTTCAAGTGAGTTATCTATTGCTTGAGCGGTTTCAAATAATTTTGCCCCGCTTTCGGTTACTTTATATCCGCGCGCATGGCGATGAAATAACCGTACATTTAAGTTTTTCTCTAAGTTATTTATGCGTCTCAATACTGTGCTATGGTGCACACTTAATGCCTCTGCTGCGGCGGTCAAAGTACCTAGTCTTGCCACTTCAAAGGCAACTTTTACGTCTTGCCAGTCGTCAAATTTTATTGCCACGCTACCCGCCTTCTACTTATGTGCATATACGCACATAAGTGTTGCGTTTATTCGGGTTTTCTACAAGCAAAAATTTGCTACATTAGTGTCATACCCAACCAATAAAAGGTCTAAATTATGTCAGCACCAAAAATTATCGCGCTCGCGGGTAGCCTGCGTAAAGATAGCTTTAACCAAAAACTTATTAACGAAGCAGCTCGTTTTGCTCTGCAAACCGGTGCTGAAGTGGAAGTAATTACACTCGCCGAGTTAAATTTGCCATTATTTAGCGAAGACATTGAAGCGCAAGGCACACCCACCGATGCACAACTATTAAAAGATAAACTGCGTAATGCTGATGGTATTTTACTAGCAAGCCCAGAGTACAACGGCTCAATTACTGCTGCACTTAAAAATGCAATTGATTGGGCATCGCGAACTGAGCAAGGCGCAGTACCCGCATTTCGCAACAAAGTAGTGGCGTTATTTGCTACATCACCGGGTGGTTTGGGTGGTTTGCGCGGCTTAAACCATGTACGCGATATTTTAAGTGGGATTGGCTCGTTAGTACTTGCCGATCAGCTCGCTATCCCATCTGCATTTACTGTATTTGACGAAGATGGAAAAATTAGCGACCCTACCACAGCAGAAAAAGTTAGCGTATTAACGCAGCAGCTCGTTTCTGTTGCTAGTAAATTAAGCTAATTTTTACGATTGTGTCGCTGCTAATTTAGCAGCGATAAAATCGGTGTGCGCTACATATAAAAGCCCAGCCACTTTGCGTATTACATACTCTTCTTGAGGATCTATCTCTCCATCGGCATACGCCAATCGCCATAATAGCTCAATTATTTCAATACGCTGCGCCGCACTGCAGTGATCGTTAATCTGCTTAGAAAATTGAAAGTAATCAATAGCCCCATCTAAGCTACCAGCGGCATTGTTGGTGAGCTCATCAACTTCCGATTCTGTTAAATTAAAGTATTTTTTTAAGGTTACAGTCAGGGTGTGTTGTTCATTATGGTCGAGCTTAGAATCAGCACGCATTACTTCAATAAGCAGCGCAGCAACCGCTGTTTTTAGATCATGCTGCTCTATACTTGGCTGTTGCTCGTCAAAAGCGGCAAACAGTTGTTTTATTTGTTTGAACATCACATATTCTCTTTTTGGGTGTTAGACTTAACTTAAATACATCGCACTTAATGCTTTATTAATGGGTATTAAGTTCGCAAATTAAAGGATACATTTTTATGAAAGGCTTATACACACCGCATTTAGTTGTTGGCGCTGCATTGCTAGCCTTTTCTGGTATAGGGAGCGCCTTTGCAGAAGTGGGCGAAAAAGAAAAGTCATACGACTTTGATAACAAAGTACATTACTACCAAACCAAAATTGGTGAAGACAACTATAAAATAGAAATACAATCAGACGACTACAAACACTTTGCTAATCAAAGTATGTTTTTACTGCGCCACGCAGACAGATTATGCCGCGGCAGAACCTTTATGTTAAAAGTGCTTGAAGGCGTGCAAGAGTACGAACGTTTTCCTACTAAACCACGCGCTTATCAACCACCATTAAACGTTTTACTACAATGTGACGCACCCGAGAAAAAAGAAAAATAGTTTATTTTTCGTAGCCCCACGGCGCTGCTGGTGGAGTAATTGGTTTAGTTAAATCAAAGTCCACCTTAAACTCGCGCCCTTGGCGAATTAACCGATACGTAAATACCTCAGGATAAATATACATTTGCCATGTATTACCTGCCGACTGTGCTATCCCTTGTGCTACAAATAACTCTTTAGAGTATTGATCGGCCGGGAAAGACTGCATTTGTGCAAAACCCGCATCAAGAGTATGACCGCCATACATAGTTGAGGCATCGTCGCTGCCATCTTCATGGCGATGATCGTGCTTTAAGCTCAAACCACTGCCCGTTTTAGTAATGATCCATGTACGCGATGCATCATCTCCCACATGAAATGGGACTTGTAGCTCGCTATCTGTGCATTTACGAACATGCATAATTAGTTTTTTATTCTCAAATGAGCTTGGGCCTTTTGCGTTATCTACGCTTACTTTGCCCTCAAACGCTTTACCACAATGCGCAGCTATATTATTAAAAAACGCATCGTGTGTTGGTATAGATACCAAAGGCGCAGGACGCGCGATAGCCGCTGATGAGGCAAGTAATAACGTTGCTGCCGTTAATAATTTCATAAAGTACTCTTATAATAGTTTTTTAATACCATAGCGGTTTAAGTTAATAATGGGAAATAGCTGCGACAAGTGGCTAAAAACAGCTGAATATAAGTAATTTCTTTGTTATTAGACTAATGACTTATAGTGTAAAAAGCTGCAATAAATTCACTTTTATCTTGCACAGAAAGAACATAATGCCTTGATTAATAATGAGTTTTATTGATTATTTTTAACTACACATAAATGCTTGTTGGTATATTGGCTACCTTTTTCGCCATACACGACCTTTTGCCTATACATTCCTGAGTAAAAGCTGATCTACTCTGCTCCTTCACTATTCATTTGCTTTAACAAAAGCCGTATTAATAAATAAGCAACGAGTAACAGGAGGGACTATGTCAGTAACCCCAAAGGGTAACGAGCCAGAAAAAACATGCGCATCCCACGTAGATGATGCCAACAGCTATCAAAATAAGCATAAAGCTAGTTCAGAGTTTAATACCCGCGACGAATACCTAGAGCACGAGCTGCAAATTATGCAGCCTAAGCGCTGGCGGCCTAATTTACCATTTAGAGACTACCGCTTTGAATTTGAAGACACGATTCCTGCCATGGCGGGCACCATTGGTAAAGTCGTTATGGTGGGTGCTATTGCCGCTACTTTTGCAGCGCCACTAGGTTTAAGCGATGCGTTTGTGTTAGAAAACGTACGCTATGAATTACTGATTGTTTCTATTTTTATTATTTTGTTTTCGGGCTTTATTTTACCCACCGCTAACTTAGCAGGTACTCATGGGCCACTTATTCCTCTTATTCCTATTGTGGTTGCCGCTGGCGGCCATCCTATGGCATTTGGCTTACTGATTGGTGCCTTTGGCTTTATTTTAGCCATAACCAAAGGAGGGAGCTTGCTGGCACGCTTAACCAGTAAAGGCGTGTGCGGGGGCTTACTTATATATTTAGGCTTTATTGGCACAATTTCGCAGGTTAAAAAGCTGTTTGCATGGGCTGAGGCCATAGATATGGCGCACATTGCATTTATTGTTATTTTGGCGACCATTTTATTGTATGCGTTACTTGAGCACTTTAAAAAGCGCTGGTTAGCTGTGCCGCTTAGCTGCCTTATTGGCGGTGTGGTTGCATTTGCACTAGGTGCGCCGTTTGAATTTAATACCGCGCCGGGCTTACCAAATATGAACCCAGCTTATTGGTGGGGCGAGAACACAGGCTGGATGCTTGGCTTACCTACGCTTGAAAGCTTTGTGGTTGTGCTGCCGTTTGCGGTATTGGCTGTGGCTATGTGGTCACCGGATTTTTTAGGGCATCAAGTATTTCAAAAAATTAGTTACCCGCAACGCACTGAAAAAGTTCAAATGAACATAGACGACACCATGCTAAGCGCATCGGTTAGGCAAACCTTTGGCTCGCTGGCCGGTGGTGCTAACTTTACCTCATCCTGGGGGACTTACATTGTCCCTGCCGCTATTGCTAAACGCCCTATCCCGGCGGGCGCCATTTTAACAGCCGTATTTTGTATTATTGCGGGTTTATGGGGCTACCCAATGGATTTAGCCATTTGGCAACCTGTGCTGTGTGTTGCGCTTATTGTAGGTGTGTTTATTCCGCTGCTTGAAGCAGGTATGGAAATGACACGCGAAGGTAAAACAACGCAATCGGCCGCTATTGTAGTATTTGCGTCAAGCTTGGTTAACCCTGCTTTTGGTTGGTCACTGACTATGCTGCTTGATAACTTAGGCTTAATTGGCTGTAAAGAGCGCAGTGCTAATTTAACTAAAATGAGCCGCTGGGTTATTCCGCTAATTATGTTTGTTATTTTAACTACCGTTATGGCTATTGTTGGTATGCTGCCAGGCATACCTGCGCTAATGGCAGATTTTAGACATTAATAATTAGAAGAGTTAAACATAAAAAAAGCGCGGCTTATATACTCAGCCGCGCTTTGTTTTCATATGTAATTAATTGCTTTTCGTTACTGCCAAGGGCGCTCAGCAGCAAGTTGTTTTTCAAACGCATCAATTTGTGGATTTAGCGTTTCGGTCACACCAATAAAATCTAAGCCACTTAATAAACGCTCTTTTACGTCTTTACGAATATCAAAACTAATTGGCGCAAACTTATCGCTTGTTAGTGTTTGGTTTTCAAGATCGATTTGAATGTTTATATCGTCGTGTTGCTCACTAAGTACAAACAATTGCTCAAGCGTATCAGCCGGTAGCGCAATGGCTAGCATTTGGTTGTTGCCACAGTTATTAAAGAAAATATCAGCAAAGCTTTCCGCTAAAATTACTTCAAAACCATATTGCTTAAGTGCCCACGGTGCATGCTCGCGTGATGAGCCACAACCAAAGTTGTCGCGGGTTAATAATATTTGCGCGCCTTGGTAGCATGGGCGATTTAAAATAAAATCAGGATTTGGTTCGCCGTTTTCGAGGTAACGCCAATCGTAAAACAGTGCTGCATCAAAACCATCACGGCTGGTTGATGTTAAAAACTGCTTTGGAATAATTTGGTCTGTATCTACATTGTTTTTATCAAGTGGGGCCATTAAGCCACTAAAAAATACGCTCATTAGGCTTCTCCTCTTATATCAACAAAGTGACCATGTATTGCAGCAGCCGCTGCCATTGCAGGGCTCACTAAGTGCGTACGCCCGCCACGGCCTTGGCGGCCTTCAAAGTTACGGTTAGACGTAGATGCACAGCGTTTGCCCGCTTCTAAGCGGTCGTCGTTCATTGCTAAACACATTGAACAGCCCGGCTCGCGCCACTCAAAACCTGCCGCTTTAAAAATATCGGCTAAGCCTTCGTCTTCGGCTTGCTTTTTAACAAGGCCAGAGCCCGGTACAATAAGTGCTTCAATGCCTGCGACTACTTGCTTGCCTTCAACAATTTTTGCCGCGGCACGTAAATCTTCGATACGACTATTTGTACATGATCCAATAAAGACTGTATCTACTTTCGCGCTTGATAATTTATCGCCGGCTTTTAAGTCCATGTATCTAAGTGCGCTGCGTATAGCATCAGCTTTAATTAAATCTGGTTCTTGGTCAGGATCTGGTATGCATTCATCAACGCCAATTACTTGCTCTGGGCTTGTGCCCCACGTAATTTGCGGCTGAATGTCGTCAGCTTCAAGCTCAACAATCAAGTCAAACTCTGCGCCTTCATCTGATTTTAAGGTTTCCCAGTATTCAACTGCGGCGTCAAAGTCAGCGCCTTTAGGTGCAAATGGGCGACCTTTTAAGTAATCATACGTAATTTGATCTGGTGCTATTAAACCTGCTTTTGCACCCATTTCAATACTCATGTTACATAGCGTCATACGGGCTTCCATTGAAAGTGCTTCAATGCCTTCACCACAAAATTCAGCAACATAACCTGTACCGCCAGCTGTACCTAACTTACCAATAACCGCCATAATTAAATCTTTAGAGGTTACTGTTGGGCGAAGCACACCGTTAATTTGAATTTTTAACGATTTTGCCTTTTTTTGCTGTAGCGTTTGCGTTGCTAATACATGCTCAACCTCAGAAGTACCAATACCGTGCGCTAATGCGCCAAACGCGCCATGCGTAGAAGTATGGCTATCACCACATACAATGGTAGTGCCAGGTAAGGTAATACCTTGTTCAGGCCCCATTACATGCACTATGCCTTGGTTAATTGAGTTTAAATCGTAAAGTACAATGCCAAACTCTTTACAGTTAGCATCAAGTGCCATTAACTGGTTTTTAGATACTTCGCTTGCGGCATCAAGTGATCGGCTTTTAGTCGATACGTTATGATCCATTGTTGCAAAGGTTTTTTCTGGGCAACGTACCGTACGGTTTTTTTCACGTAGGCCTGCAAAAGCCTGCGGTGATGTCACCTCGTGTACTAAATGACGGTCAATATAAAGTAAATCAGTTTGCTCGTTTATGCTGGCAACGGTATGTGCTTGCCAAATTTTGTCGTATAACGTTTGGGCCACTTGCTAATTCCCTACTTTGTTAAGTCGCAGCATAACGGTGCTGCGATTTATATATTAAATACGTGAAACGATGGCAGCTGCCACATCGCTTGTGCTGTATCCACCTTGTGGGTAGATATCTGGCGTGCCAACGCCTGCTTCTACGGCTTCGGCTACGGCTTTTTCAATGGTGCGCGCAGCTTCGTCTTGCCCTAATGAGTAACGTAGCATAAGTGCAGCACTTAAAATTTGCGCAATCGGGTTTGCAACCCCTTTGCCAGCAATATCTGGCGCTGACCCACCGGCTGGTTCGTACAAACCAAAGCCCGATTGATTTAAGCTTGCCGATGGTAATAAGCCCATTGAGCCTGTGATCATTGCACACTCATCTGACAAAATATCACCAAATAAGTTATCGCAAAGTAGCACGTCAAACTGGCTAGGCTGTTTAACTAATTGCATAGCTGCGTTATCTACGTATATGTAATCTAGGCTTACTTCTGGGTAGTCTTTGCTTACTTCGGTAACGACTTCACGCCATAATACGCTTGATGCAAGCACGTTTGCTTTATCAACCGAGGTTACATGGTTACTACGTAATTTTGCTGCCTCAAAGGCAAAGCGGGCAATGCGTTCAATTTCTTTACGCGAGTAAGTTTGTGTATCAAATGCAGCTTCTTCAGCGCCTTCGCCGCTTCGGCCTTTTTCACCAAAGTAAATGCCGCCTGTAAGCTCGCGTACACATAAAATATCAAAGCCTTTTTCGCTAATATCTGCACGTAATGGCGATGCTGCACTAAGTGCGGGTAAAAGTTGCGCTGGGCGTAAGTTACAAAACAAACCAAAATGCTTACGAAGCGGTAAAAGCGATGCACGCTCAGGTTGCTCGTTTGGTGGTAGGTTTTCCCATTTAGGGCCACCTACTGAGCCAAATAAAATGGCATCGGCGTTTTCACATGCGCTTAGCGTTTTTGGTGGTAATGCTTCACCAAATTCGTCAATGGCTGCGCCACCAATAGCATGATGCCGACGGTTCAGGGTAAAACCAAACTTATTGCTTACAGCATCAAGTACTTGCTCTGCTGCTGCCATTACTTCTGGGCCAATACCGTCGCCTGCTAATACGGCAACGCTGTAGTTTGTTTTACTCATCCTGCTTTCCTTTGTTGTTTTAAATCAGACACTTTTTGTGCACGATAAATTAAGTTGTAAACACGGATCATGGCGCGTACCGACGCCTCTACCACATCCGCAGCAATACCCGCACCGTGATAAGGGCGACCATCGTATTTAGCAATAATGTTTACTTGACCAAGCGAGCTTGCGCCTTGGCCAGTGGCTTCTAAATTGTATTCAATCATTTCAACGCTCATACCAGTTAAGCGCTCAATAGCCGCAAATGAGGCTTCAACAGGGCCATTACCTGTAGCAGCTTCTTGTTTTGCTTCGCCATCAATTAACATCCCAATGGTAGAGCTGGCTACCGACTGTGAGTTAGACGCTGAGTTTACAAACTCTAATTGGTATTTTTCGTCTTTGTCGTTAATTTGATTAAAGTAAATCATGGCTTCAAGGTCGTAATCGTATACGGTACCTTTTTGATCAGCTAACGCTAAAAAGCTTTCGTATAAGCTGTCCATATCGTAGTCAGCTTTTTGATAACCTAACTCTTCTAAGCGGTGCTCAATAACATGACGACCCGAACGAGAGGTCATATTTAATTGGTTATTTGGCACACCGACGCTTTCTGGCGACATAATCTCATAAGTATTTTGCGCTTTTAATACGCCATCTTGGTGAATGCCCGAGCTATGTGCAAAGGCGTTTTCGCCCACAATGGCTTTATTTGGTTGTACCGGCATATTGCATATTTTTGCCACTTGGCGAGATGCGCGATAAATTTCTTCGCTTTTAATATCGGTGTGTACGTTTAAGTGGTCTTTGCGCATTTTCATGATCATCGCCACTTCTTCAAGCGAGCAGTTACCCGCACGCTCACCAATACCATTTATTGTACACTCAATTTGGCGAGCACCTGCTTGTACCGCGGCTACCGAGTTAGCTACAGCTAAACCTAAATCGTTATGACAATGTACACTTAAACGCGCTTTATCTATATTCGGCACGTTATTCATTAAATGGCGGATCATTGCGGCGTATTCGTCTGGCGTTACAAAGCCAACGGTATCAGGTAAATTAATAGTAGAGGCACCGGCGTTAATTGCCTGCTCAACAATTTTACATAAATCCCAGTGCGGCGTACGCCCGGCATCTTCACACGAAAACTCAACATCATCAGTGTAGTTACGCGCTAATTTAATTGATTTAACCGCCATGGCCGTTGCATCGTCTAGGCTCATACGTAATTTGTGTTCAAGGTGCAAAGGGCTTGTGGCAATAAAAGTATGAATACGGCTTTGCTGTGCTGTGCGAAGTGCCTCACCACAGGCTTCAATGTCTTTTGCTACTGAACGTGCTAAACCACAAATAATTGGGCCTTTAACTTCGGTTGCTATACGTTGCACCGAGCGAAAATCAGCGGGGCTCGAAACCGGAAAACCCACTTCCATCACATCCACGTTCAAGCGGCTAATAGTATGCGCTAGCTGAATTTTATCGTCTTCTGTAAGGCTTGCTTTAAGTGCCTGCTCGCCATCACGTAAGGTGGTATCAAAAATCCATACTTTATCTTTGTCTTGCATAACTGCCCCTCATTCCTCTGTTACCCAAATTTCAATTTATCCCAGCCGCGAGATAATAAAAAACCCCGCAATTGCGGGGTTTTTAGTGTTTAACTCGATGCAAACACACTAATCCCCGCTCACTGACCATAGCAGTAAGAGGTTAAGTTTTAGTGTAATTAAACGAATATTTTGCATCTTGTTTCTTGTGTGTGTGTTCAGTGAGGCCTATTTTTAACATTACAAAGCAGTTGGTGCAAGCATAAATATTCCAAACAAAGGAATAAAAACCCCACATTAAAGAAATTTATATACCTTAAAATAGCATATTCAGGTTTTATAAATCACACAGCTACACTTTTTAGCTTAAATTAATGTGTTGAGTAAACTTGCGTGCTTAGATTAACTTATTGCTAATTTTTTAAGCTAAACCTGATTATTTGTTTCACGAATATAATTACCTGCACCGCGGGTAATATAACGTAGCTGCCAAATAACCCGCTCAATGAGTTCTTCGCGTTGTTGACCTTCTATATCAAGTGCTTCAGCGCCGGCATTAAATACCAGTGTTACCATGGCTTCGGCCTGAATATAAGCATGGATTGAATCGCACTTGGTTTCGCTTTCTAAATAATGCGCAAGCTCTAAAATAAAGTGTTTTACCTCACGCGCTACGGCGGCTCTAAAGGCTTTTGAGGTGCCAGAACGTTCTCGCAGCAGTAATCTAAATTGGTTGCTTGAGTTATCAATAAACTCCATAAAGGTAACAACCGAAGTATTTATTACGCTGCCGCCACTGGCTATACGTCTGCGGGCTTGGCGCATAAGCTGGCGAAGGGTTAAGCCTGCTTCGTCTACCATGGTTAAACCTAGCTCGTTCATATCTTTAAAGTGGCGATAAAAAGAGGTGGGGGCAATACCTGCTTCGCGGGCAACTTCGCGTAAGCTTAAATTAGAAAAACTATGATCAGCACTAAGCTGATTAAATGCCGCCTCAATTAAGGCTTGTCGTGTTTTTTGTTTCTGTTGTGCTCTAACACCCGACATCCACAGCTCCCTGAGTAATTTTATATGAAGTTTTAATGATAATTAGCCGAATTGTCTAGTCTAATACTTGACGCCAAGAGATTGAAACACTATTTTAGCTTACAGTTGTACGCTGAGAGTGAAAACGATGAATAAACCACCGATTATTTGGACAAACGTCCTATTTTTTAGCCTAACCTTTTTGGCGGCTGTCACACTTGTACCTTGGTACGGCATTAGTTACGGATTTACCAGCGCGCATTGGATTGCATTTGTAGGCTGTATGTTTTACGCAGGCCTATCTATCACTGCCGGATACCACCGATTATGGGCGCATAAAGCCTATAACGTACACCCTGCAATAGAATTTATTTTTGCTCTTGGTGGCGCATTTGCTTTGCAAAACAGTGCGTTGCACTGGAGTAGCGATCACCGTATACACCACGGCCAAGTAGATGACCCAGTAAAAGACCCTTACGCCGCAACTAACGGCTTTTGGTACAGCCATATTGGCTGGATGCTCCGTGATTACCAAGGCGATAGTTATAACGATTACAGTAATTGTCGCGATTTACAGCGCAATAAAGTTGTTATGTGGCAACATAAACACTACTTAAAGCTTGTTATAGCCATGAATGTCGGTTTACCGCTTGTGCTTGGTTTATTAGTAGGCGATGTGTGGGGTATGCTACTACTTGCAGGTTTATTACGCTTAGTATTGAGCCAGCACTTTACCTTTTTCATTAATTCATTGGCTCATATTTGGGGCTCACGCCCATACACTGAAAAAAACACCGCACGCGATAATGGCTTTTTAGCGTTATTTACTTATGGCGAGGGTTACCATAACTTCCACCATATTTTTGCAAGCGATTACCGTAACGGTATTAAGTGGTTTCATTACGACCCAACAAAATGGATGATCCGCTCTTTAGCAGCGCTCGGTTTAGCCAGTAAATTAAAGCGCACCCCGGTTGAGCGCATAGAAAAAGCCAAAGCCGAAACGCTAATGAGTAAAACGCAAACGCGCCTTTCAAAATTGCCTTTAGCGCAAGATAAGCTTACATTATTACAACAAGAGTACGATTTACTGCTGAAAAAGCTGCAAAATTACTGTTCACTACAAAAACAAGTGTTAGAAGCTAAAAAAAATAACATGGCAAAGCAGTGTGAACAATCAGCATTAATGACACAATACCATGAGCTGGAAGCCGCCTGGGAGAATCAAAAACAGGCATGGCTAGCACTTAATGCGAGGTTATTAAAAGCCTCTTTTAATTAATTTAGGAGTGGCTGTGGCCAAACAACCAGAACAAAAAAAAGCACCCGTAGTTTACCAATATGACGCAATAATTATTGGTACGGGCCCTGGCGGTGAAGGCACCGCCATGAACCTATCTAAAAACGATAAAAAAGTAGCGGTTATTGAGCGCCAACAAGCTGTTGGCGGTGGCTGTGTACATTGGGGAACAATTCCTTCAAAAGCATTACGCCACTCGGTTAGCCGCTATATTGAATACAAAGCAAACCCACTTTTTAATGTTGGCGAGCGCCCTAGCCGCTTAACGTTTCCTGATATTTTAAGTCATGCAAGTTCTGTTATTTCTAAGCAGTCAAACTTACGTAGCAGCTTTTACGACCGTAACCGCATTCATATGTACCAAGGCGATGCGAGCTTTGTAGATAAACACACGGTTGAAATTAAGCGCCTTGATGGCTCAGCAGAGCGTATTACCGCTAAAACCATTGTAATTGCTACTGGCTCACGCCCATACCGCCCACCTGAGGTCGACTTTAGCCATTCACGTATTTACGACAGCGATACTATTTTAGGCCTAGAGCACGACCCACAACGTGTACTTATATACGGTGCGGGTGTTATTGGCTGTGAATACGCTTCAATCTTTAAAGGCTTAGGCGCTAAGGTAGATTTAGTAAACACACGCGACCGCTTATTAGCCTTTATGGATGCAGAAATTTCTGACGCGCTTAGCTACCACTTTTGGAACAGCGGTATTGTTATTCGTCACAACGAAGAGTTTGACCGTATAGAAACGCGCTCAGATTGCGTTGTAATGCATTTAAAATCGGGCAAGCGTGTAAAAGCCGACTGTATTTTATTTGCTAACGGGCGCACAGGTAATACCGATACGCTAAACCTTGAAGCTATTGGTTTAAAAGCCGATGGTCGAGGCCAGCTTAAAGTCAACGAAATGTACCAAACTGAGGTAGACAACGTTTACGCAGTAGGTGATGTAATTGGCTACCCAAGCTTAGCTAGTGCAGCATTTGATCAAGGCCGTATAGCTGCCGATGCTATTGCCTGCGGTAATTGCGAAGATAAGCTAATTATAGATATACCGGCCGGTATTTATACTATTCCTGAAATGAGTTCGGTAGGTAAAACAGAGCAACAGCTAACCGCTGCAAAAGTACCGTATGAAGTTGGTCGTGCTCAGTTTAAGCACTTAGCTCGTGCGCAAATTGCGGGTACAGAAGTTGGTAGTTTAAAAATATTGTTTCACAGTGAAACAAAAGAAGTACTTGGCGTGCATTGCTTTGGTGAGCGTGCCTCAGAAATTGTTCACATTGGCCAAGCCATCATGGAACAAAAAGGGGCAGGCAACACTGTTGACTACTTTGTAAATACCACATTTAACTACCCAACGATGGCAGAAGCCTACCGTGTTGCGGCGTTAAATGGATTAAATAGATTATTTACTTAACCCGATTACTACACAGCAAAAAGCCCGCTAATTAGCGGGCTTTTTAATAGCTATTAATACTACGGTTGTTATTTGTGGTATTGCGCGCTTAGCTCATGTACTGCATTAATAAATACACCGGCGTTTTCTGGGTCTACATCTGGTGTAATACCGTGGCCTAAGTTAAATACGTGGCCATCACCTGTGCCAAAGTCTTCTAAAATAGTGCCTACTTCTTGGCGGATACGATCAGGCGTACCGTGAAGCATTGACGGGTCCATATTACCTTGCAATGCAACTTTATCGCCTACACGACGTTTAGCGTCGCCAATATTAATAGTCCAATCAAGACCTACTGCATCACAGCCTGTTGCTGCAATTGCTTCAATCCACTGGCCACCATTTTTGGTAAATAGCGTTACCGGCACTTTACGGCCGTCGTATTCGCGAATTAAACCATCAACAATTTTATGCATGTATTGCAGTGAGAATTCGTTGTAATCGCGCGGGCTTAATACGCCGCCCCACGAGTCAAATACCATTAACGATTGCGCACCAGCTTTTACTTGTGCGTTTAAGTAATCAATGACTGAATCAGCTAATTTATCTAGTAATAAATGTAGTGTTTGCGGCTCTGCAAAGGCCATTTTTTTAATTTTACCAAATACTTTACTGCTTCCGCCTTCAACCATGTAAGTTGCTAGTGTCCACGGTGAACCCGAAAAGCCAATTAGTGGCACTTCGCCTTTAAGTTCACGGCGAATAGTACTTACTGCGTTCATTACATAGCCAAGCTCGTCAGTTGGGTCTAGCTTAGGAATCTTTTTAACATCAGCAAGTGACGAAATAGGGTTTTCAAATTTAGGGCCTTCACCGGTTTCAAAGTACAAACCTAAACCCATAGCATCGGGAATAGTTAAAATGTCACTAAATAAAATAGCAGCATCTAACGGGTAACGGCGAAGTGGTTGTAGTGTTACTTCACATGCAAGCTCAGCATTACGGCACAGGCTCATAAAATCGCCCGCTTGTGCACGTGTAGCACGGTACTCTGGTAAATAGCGTCCTGCTTGGCGCATCATCCATACCGGTGTTACATCAACGGGTTGTTTTGCAAGTGCACGTAAATAACGGTCGTTTTTTAATTCGCTCATAGCGTAAATAATCCTGAGGCTTATAGAAATTGTTCAAGATTGTACCACCATATTCTCCGGCTCTCTATCGCTAAGCTCGTAAAACATGTGTTACAGCTAACAGAACCTATTTTGTTGCTTATTTAGTCACATTTGAGTGTTAAATAACCAAAAAGAACTAACAATAAAAACTTTTTGTTAATATGTTTGCAACATAACAAAAACCTTGGTATTGTTTGTCCCGCGTTAACAAGAACAATAATAAAAATCTTAAACAACAATAACAAAAATATTTATAATAAAAATAACAAAAATCTTCTATAACAATAAGAAAGCTTGTATTAACAGGCCAAAACAAGAAATTAAGCCACCTTAACCGGTGGTTTTTTCTTGCCTGCAATAAAATAATAATTTACCTACAATAAATACACACATGCACCAGCTCATACCTTTTACTTGTTGATATACACTTAAATAAAATATATCTTGATGTATAAGAAAATTTAAATTTAACCATAAAAGTGACCCAGCTTAGGAGAACAGTAATGCTGACGCGCGTAGAGAAAGCTCAACAAAAATGGGGTGGTAGCCATACTGTCATTGATAAATGGTTAAACGAGCGCCAAGAGTTAATTGTACTTTATTGTAAAATGGCTGGGTTTTCGCCATACGACAAAAAAGATCACGCCTTACCAGAGCCAGAACAAATTCAATCATTTTGCCAAATTTTAATGGATTACTTATCTGCCGGCCATTTTGAAGTGTACGATGACATTGCAAAAGCCTGTGAAAGCAAAGGCCTTGAAAGCCAAGAGCTGGCAAATACAATTTACCCGCGCATTTCTAGCACAACAGATATTGCTTTAGATTTTAACGATAAATACGCAGAAGTAGATAAAGAGGACTTATTAGCAGAGTTTGACAACGATTTGTCGGTACTTGGCGAAACGTTAGAAGCGCGTTTTGAACTAGAAGATGAGCTAATAGATAATTTGTTTTCTAACCACACAGATTAATAAAATAGCCAACAAAAAAGGGACCGTTATGGTCCCTTTTTGCGTTATAAGCTACCGCTTATTGCGCAGGTGCTTCGTCATCTTGTATTTCAAGTAGTTCTACTTCAAAAACAAGCGTTGAGTTAGCTGGAATTTTACCTAGGTCACGATCGCCGTAAGCAAGTTCAGAAGGAATAGTGAACTTGTACTTAGACCCTACTGACATAAGCTGTAAACCTTCAGTCCAACCCGCAATTACACGGTTAAGAGGGAAAGTAGTTGGCTCGTTACGCGCATAAGAGCTATCAAACTCAGTGCCGTCTAATAAAGTACCTTTGTAATGTACTTTAACTACGTCTGTTGCTGCTGGCTTTTCGCCTTCGCCTTCGCTAAGTACTTCGTACTGTAGACCTGACTCAGTTACTGTTACGCCTTCTTTTTTAGCATTTTCTTCTAGGTATTTTTTACCTGCTTCTTTGCTTTTTTCAGACTCAACTTTAGCTTTAGCTTCTTGCTTTGCACGCACTGATGTATCTAGCTCAGTTAGCACTTCACGGATTTTTTCTTCATCGATTTTTGCATTACCTGCAAGCGCGTCTTCAAAACCACGAATTAATAGTGCTTGGTCTAGTTCAATACCAATCTCTGATTTATCAGCTAGGTCTTTATTTAAAAAGTTACCTACTGATGCACCAATACCGTATGCTTGTTGCTGCTCTACAGTGTCTAATTTAACTTCAGCTTGTTCTTGTTTTGCTTCTTGATTACAAGCTGTAAGCGCTAAAACCGACGCTGCAATCAATGACAATCTAATCGTCTTTTTCATTTTAAATCTCCGACACACTTTGCAGTTGTCATTTATTGTATTATTACTAGTTAAAGATTAACGGCCTACATGATAGGCTGCTTGTTTAATAACTAACTAAATTAAAACCTAACCTATTATAGTGATTAGACAAACACCCTAGGCCTTCAACGTGACCTAGTCTAACCTCTCAGTCACTAAGAGTTAAGAGGAAATACCTGTAATATGTCGATATTTCGTACTTTTTTAATCGCTTTTAGCTGTTTATTAGCCCTAGCTTGTAGCGATCAAAAACAGCAAGCTGCACAACGCTTTGAACACGCAGCACAGGGTGCGTTTTCCTCGGCAGTATCTAACGATGGTAAATACAGCCTAGTCTCCTCCATTCACCATGGGGTCGCCCTGTGGGATAATCAACAGCAGGTGCTAAAATATCAATGGTTTCAACAGCAATCACAAGAAAGCCTAGTGTATGCTGTGGCTATTGCGTTTGATAATAGCGTGGCCGTTACCGCCGAAAAAACCACCTTTGCCGTGTGGGATATTAGCAGCGGCGAAAACCGCGGCTATTATAAAATTCAACAAGCCACTATTCGCGATATTGCGATAAGTAACCAAGGCCGCAGTGTTTTATACGGCAGAAGCGACGGCGTAGTGGTATTTTTAAACCTAGAAACCGGACGCCGCATTGAGTTTTTAGGCCACCAAGACAAAGTAAACACCGTTGATTTATCGCCTAATGGGCGCTACGCCTTAAGCGGCTCAAACGATTACGTTGCTTATTTTTGGGATACACGTACGGGGCAAGTAATTCATCGCTTTAATCACCCGACTCGTGTTACCCAAGTAACCCTAGACCCACAAGGTCGCTACGCATTTACCGCAGATAGTATGAAGCAAGCACATGTATGGAAGCTGACTACAGGTGATCTTGTGAGTAAACTGGCGTATATTGCGCGTCAGAAAATTTTTACTGCGGTACGCTTTAACGAACAAGGCACATTGCTGGCCACAGGCTCGCCCAATAAGCGCGTTGACTTATGGCAGTTACCCAGCGGAGAAAAAATTCAAACTTGGCAAGTCACACCACGAGAAGGCAGTAAGCCTAAATCGGCTGTGGTGCTAGATGTAACGTTTATAGATAACGGCAAGTCGTTGTTAACCGAGAGCTCGAGCGGAATTGCAGAGCACTTTACAATACGAGAAGCAAATGAACACAATTGAAAATCGTTTAATGGAGCTTGAGGCAAAAGTTGCTTTTCAAGACGAAACAATAGAAATATTAAATGACGAGCTAAAAGCACACCAACAGCAGCTAGCAAAAATGAAGCGCCAAACTGAGTTACTAGCAGAAAAACTTAAAGAAGCGCAGCAGCCGTCGCTAATGTCGCAAATGCAAGAGCCGCCTCCGCCACATTACTAAGCACACGGCAAAATAAAACCGGGTTAATCGCCCGGTTTAAATACACCAATTACTTGTTCAAATTGGCGAGTAGATGCCTGAACAGCGTTATCGGGTTGCGCCATTTTGTGGCCACACTCTACACACTCTACTTTTTCAACATCATGTTCTCTGTATAGCATCATGGTATCCATGGCTTTACACTCAGGGCACGATGCACCAGCAATAAATCGCTTCTTTTGTCTCACAACATTTTTCCTGTGGTTTGAACTACACATATTTTATCGTATAACTTCCTACGTTGATACGCTTGATAAGAGCAATACGTTCTATGGTATGATAGCGCCAACTTAACCAAGGCATAGTAAAGTAACGCATTCATGATCCAAATCTCAGAAATAGAACTACTTCGTGGCGGAAAAGCCTTATTAAAAAATGCCTCGGCTACTTTATTTCCACAGCACAAAGTGGGCTTAGTTGGCGCTAATGGCTGTGGTAAATCTACCTTATTTAGTTTATTAAAATCTGAGCTGCAACTCGATGCGGGTGATTGCAATATACCTAAAGATTGGTCTATTGCCTCTGTAAAACAAGAAACCCCAGCCCTTGAAATAAGCGCCATTGATTATGTACTTCAAGGTCACCCTGAATACTATGCATTGCGCATTGCCCTGCGTGAAGCTGAGCAAACAAACGATGGTGACACCCAAGCCAAAGTACATATTCAGCTTGAAAATATTAAAGGCTACAGCATAGAGTCAAAAGCAGGCGAATTGCTGCACGGCTTAGGCTTTGCTAATCACCAAATAGAAAACCCTGTAAGCGCGTTTTCTGGTGGTTGGCGTATGCGTTTAAACCTTGCACAAGCACTTATTCGCGATGCCGACTTACTATTACTCGATGAGCCTACCAACCACCTTGATTTAGACGCCGTTTACTGGCTTGAGCGCTTTTTACGCGCCTACACAGGCACCTTGGTACTTATATCTCATGACCGCGAGTTTTTAGACGCCGTGGTTGATCAAATTTGGCATGTCGATAAACAGCTTATTAATGTGTACAAAGGTAACTACTCACAGTTTGAACGCCAAAAAGCAGAGCGCTTATTGCAACAACAAGCAATGTTTGAAAAACAACAAGAGCAAATTGCCCATCTTGAGCAGTTTATAACTCGCTTTAAAGCCAAAGCCAGTAAGGCCAAACAGGCACAAAGCCGTGTTAAAGCGCTCGAACGTATGGAAAAACTGGCACCTGCGCATGCCGACTCACCGTTTGACTTTGAATTTTCCGAGCCAACAGCCCTGCCTAACCCGCTAATGACCCTAGATAAAGCAAAAGCAGGTTATGGCGATGTCACTATTTTAAATAATATCGCGCTAAACCTAGTTCCTGGCAGCCGTATTGCGTTACTCGGCCGTAACGGCGCGGGTAAATCAACGCTTATAAAGCTATTAGCGGGCGAGCTTGAGCCTCAAGCAGGTAAAGTGGTTCAGCACCATGGCTTAAATATAGGTTACTTTGCGCAGCACCAACTTGAATCGCTTGATTTAAAAGCCAGCGCAGTGACCCATATTCAACGCTTAAACCCACAAGCCACAGAGCAATCATTGCGTGACTTTTTAGGTGGCTTTGCATTTATTGGCGATAAAGCACTTGAACCCGTGGCGCCGTTTTCGGGCGGTGAAAAAGCCCGCTTAGTGCTAGCCATGTTGGTGTATCAAAAGCCCAATTTACTACTACTTGATGAGCCAACTAACCACCTTGATTTAGAAATGCGCCACGCGCTAGTAATGGCACTACAAGGCTTTGAAGGCGCCATGGTTACCGTATCGCACGATCGCCACATGCTTAAAAACACCGCCGATGAATTTTATTTAGTGGATGATGGCAAAGTCACTCAATTTGGTTACGACTTAGATGCGTATTACCAATGGTTACTCAATGCAAATAAAGAAGCCGCTAAAAGCCATCAACCTGACGAGCCAAAAGCAAATCCAAGCGTTAACCGTAAAGAGCAAAAGCGCCTAGAAGCTGAGTTTAGAAAAGCCATTCAACCACTTAAAAAACAAATTGAAAAGCTTGAAAAGCAGCTCGATAAATTTACTGCAGAGCTTAGCGAAGTTGAAGTAGCCCTTGGCGACAACACCCTCTACAACGACGATAACAAAGCTCAGTTAAAAGAGCTAATCACTAAGCAAGCCACGCTTACCCCTAAAGTAAACGACACTGAAGAAGAGTTACTAATGGCGCTTGAAGAAATGGAAGAAAAAGAACAGGCCTTTGCCGATGAACTTGCTCAATAAAAACGACTTTTGGCAATTTGCCTGCGCTTTGTACGCAAAGCCTGGGCAACAACAAACCTTGCTGACACTGCAAAACCAGCAAGGTAAAAACGTTAATTTGTGCCTATTTTTGCTTTATTTAGACTCACTTAAGCTAAGCATTAACACCGATCAGCTCAGTGTTTTAATAGACTCAGTTAATGAGTTTGATACGCAAGTACTTAAGCCACTGCGCGCCACGCGCAAGTATTTAAAAGCCAATCAAGAAAGTATCAGCAACTATGCAAAAATACGCCAAGAGCTATTAAGCGCCGAGTTAAAGCTTGAAAAGCAACAACAGCAAATACTGATTGATACAGCGAATAAACTTAGCTTTTTAGAAGCTGTAAAGCCAAACAATATTGAGCTGTATATGAAAGCCTCTTAGGCTGGCAGTTTTTACACCCTCTTCTAAATGTTCATTCTTTTCTCTTTGTGCAAAAAAACCTTTAAGTAATTTATTCACAAAGAGGTTAAGAGGCGCTGCGCTTTTAGAGGAAAATAAAAGCCAAGCTAATATCACTAGAAATATAAGCCTAGCCTCTGTTGGCTCGTGGCTATCTTTTCTCATTTACTTCTCATTCTTTTCTCTTTGTGCAAAAAATCTTTAAGCCAATTAATCACAAAGAGGGTTAGAGACGCAGCGCTTTTAGAGGAAAATAAAAACCAAGTTATTATCGCTAGAAATATAAGCCTAGCCGCTGTTAGCTCGTGGCTATCTTTTCTCATTTACTTCTCATTCTTTTCTCTTTGTGCAAAAAATCTTTAAGACAATTAATCACAAAGAGGGAGAGGCGCTGCGCTTTTAGAGGAAAATAAAAACCAAGTTATTATTGCTAAAAATATAAGCCTAGCCGCTACTGGCTTGTGGCTATATTTTCTCATTTACTTCTCATTTTTTTGTCTTTGTGCAAAAAATCTTTAAGCCGATTGATTCTTCAAAGCCTATAGGCGCTGCAGTAGAAACTGAATAACCCCTAAAACATGATCTACATCAACTTTACTTGGTTACTTTTTTCACGCAGGGAAATAGTTTGATCTCGATCACATTATGCTTTGCAAAGTCACTTTATGATGTCTCCATCAACTGAACGAGGAGATTAATCATGAACGTATTCTTTAGAGACTTTTTTAGCGACCCTGTTTTATTTATGTCTTTTGGGATTTTAGGCGTCGTGATTTCTCTTTGCCTATTTTACGCTTTTTACTTTATTAAAAAAATTAGCGAGGCTGAAGTTCCCGAGCATCATTAAGCACGACGCACAAAGCGCCTACTCAGGTTACTGATTAGGCGCTTTTTATTTTATAAAGCGAAAAATTTGGTACACTAACGTTTCGTTTTTTTCATAGTGCGTAGTACAAACATGATCAATAAGTTTAAACCAGCATGGTGGATGACCAATCGTCACGTTCAAACCATAATGCCGCGTTTTTTCCGTCCATTTCACAATACGTCCTACGAACTTGAGCAACTTGATACGCCCGACGGCGATTTTATTGAACTTGCATGGTCGCTGCCTCATAACGAAAACGCTCCCCTTGCTGTGGTTTTACATGGCCTTGAAGGCAACATAAATAGCTTTTATGCCAAAGGCATGATGAAAGCCTTAAAAAAGCAAGGTTATGCCGTAGTACTTATGCACTTTAGAAACTGCTCAAGTGAAGTTAACCGCTTACCGCGTGCTTATCATAGTGGCGATACCGCCGACTTAGCTTTTTTTATAAATCATTTAAGGGAGCAATTCCCCAGCCGCCCTATTATGGCTGTTGGTTTTTCGTTAGGGGGCAATGTACTGGCTAAATACCTAGGCGAAGAGCGCGAAAACTGCCCCTTAAGTGCTGCAGCCGTGGTTTCGGCTCCTTATGATTTATCATCATCAAGCGATGTTATTCGCAAAAGCTTAGGCAAGATTTATCAAAAGTACTTGCTCGATAGAATGAAAAAATCAATGCAGCGTAAATTGCCACAAATTAAGCAGCAAATACCTATTACCTCTGAGCAGTTAATGAAAATTGACGATTTGCTAGAGTTTGATAATCAACTAACCGCTCCACTGCATGGCTTTGAAAACGCACACGATTACTATCGTCAAGCCAGCGCAATGCCCTACTTAAAACATATTGCGATTCCTACGTTAATAATTCATGCCAAGGACGATCCAATGTTGTCGATTAAAGCCGTGCCAAGTAGGCAAGATGTGAGTGAGCATGTTACCCTGAGTGTCTCTGAAAAAGGCGGCCACGTAGGGTTTATTAGCGGTAATAATCCGTTTAGGCCGGTATTTTGGCTTGAACAAGCCGTCCCTCATTATTTTGGCCAGCACGTCCCCACTAAAGCGAGCAGTAAGCAGTTATGATTATCCCTTTTGAACAACTTGATAAAGACACCCTCTATAACCTAATTGAAAGCTACGTGCTTCGTGAAGGCACCGATTACGGTGAGCAAGAAGTGAGTATTCAAAGTAAAGTAGCGCAGGTTAATCAGCAGCTTAGAAATGGTGAAGCGATGGTGTTTTTTTCTGAGCTACATGAGTCGGTCACTATTATTTCAAAAAATGAATTTAAAGCACTGCAAAGCGAAGAGCATGAAGCACAGTCGTTTGATTAACGCCTAACACTTGTAACTTTTGAGCTGAACGTACACAATGGCTTTTTACCCAAAGAGCCAAAACATGATAAAACTCAGCACTCTAGTGGTAGCCATATCACTAGCTTTAACACCACAAGCCTTTGCAGAGCAAGTAAAAAGCCCGTCAGACAAAGCAGTAAAATTAGCAAAGGACACTATTTTAATCGACACCCATATTGATGTACCTTATCGTATCCACGAAAAATGGGTTGATGTAACTAAAGCCACCGACGGCGGCGACTTTGACTACCCTCGCGCAGTAACGGGCGGTCTAAACGCACCTTTTATGTCGATTTATATTCCTGCTCACTTAGAATTTGAAGGCAAAGGTAAAAGCTACCAGCTAGCCAATCAAATGATTGATAGCATGGAAGCGATTGCACAGCGTGCTCCTGAAAAATTTGCTATTGCTAGCTCAACAGCGGATATAGAAGCGCAATTTGAGCAAGGTAAACTGTCAATTGCGATGGGGATGGAAAATGGCTCGCCAATTGAAGGAAAAATAGAAAACCTTCAGCACTTTTTTGACCGCGGTGTACGCTACATCACACTTGCGCACTCGCAAAGCAACCATATTTCTGACTCGTCATACGATATTCGCCGTAAATGGAAAGGTTTAAGCCCATTTGGTAAAAAGCTAATTACTGAAATGAACAACGTCGGTATGCTAATTGACGTATCACATATATCAGATGATGCGTTTTATCAGGTAATGGAGCTATCTAAAACGCCGGTTATTGCTTCACACTCTTCACTGCGCAAATACACGCCAGGCTTTGAGCGTAATATGAATGATGACATGTTATTAGCGCTTAAAAAGAATGGCGGGGTTATTCAAATTAACTTTGGCTCAAGCTTTGTAACCTCTAAAGCAGGTGCGTGGTACAAAGACCTTAAAAGCACTAAAGAGACCGTTAAAAAAGAAGGCACTAAGCCAAGTAAAGACTTTGATGCAGCGTACCGCGCTAAAAACCCATTCCCGTTTGCAAGCCTTGAGCAAGTACTTGATCATATTGATCACGTTGTAGAGCTTATTGGCATTGATTACGTGGGCATTGGCTCTGACTACGATGGTGTAGGCGATTCGTTACCGATTGGCTTAAAGGATGTATCTAGCTATCCTAACCTAGTGCAAGGCTTAATGGACAGAGGTTACAGCGATTCAGACATTAAAAAGATTTTAAGCGAAAATACGCTAAGGGTTTGGAAGCAAGCCGAAGCATATGCGAAAAAGCACTAAGCTGTAAGCTGTAAGCTGTCAGCTGTCAGCTGTCAGCTGTCAGCTGTCAGCTGTCAGCTGTCAGTTGTCAGTTGTCAGTTGTCAGTTGTCAGTTGTCAGTTGTCAAAAAGTTTAATTAATAGCACGGCTTAAAGTCGTGCTTTTTTATGTGTTAAGTATAATTTAACACCAAGCGACTAATAGCTGATAGCTGATAGCTGAAATTAAACACTTTTCTTCAGGCATTAAAAAAGGCCACCGTAGTGACCTCTTTTTAGTATTAATTAGCTAGGCTAATTATTACTCTACGATAGTTGCTACAACACCAGCACCTACAGTACGGCCACCTTCACGGATAGCGAAACGAAGACCTTCGTCCATCGCGATTGGCGCGATTAGAGTTACTGTCATCTTAACGTTATCACCAGGCATTACCATTTCTACGCCTTCTGGTAACTGTACGTCACCTGTTACGTCAGTTGTACGGAAGTAGAACTGTGGACGGTAACCTTTGAAGAAAGGAGTATGACGACCACCTTCATCTTTAGAAAGTACGTATACTTCTGAAGTGAATGTAGTGTGTGGGTTGATTGAACCAGGCTTAGCAAGTACTTGACCACGTTCAACGTCTTCACGCTTAGTACCACGTAGAAGTGCACCAATGTTCTCACCAGCACGACCTTCGTCAAGAAGCTTACGGAACATTTCAACACCAGTACAAGTAGACTTAGTAGTCTCTTTGATACCAACGATTTCAACTTCGTCGTTCACGTTGATGATACCAGCTTCAACACGACCAGTTACTACTGTACCACGGCCTTGGATTGAGAAAACGTCTTCGATAGGCATGATGAATGGCTTATCGATGTCACGCTCTGGCTCTGGGATGTAAGAATCTAGTGCTTCTGCAAGCTCAACGATCTTGTCTTCCCACTGCTTTTCGCCTTCAAGTGCTTTAAGAGCAGAACCTTGAATTAGTGGTAAGTCATCACCTGGGAAGTCGTATTCAGAAAGAAGTTCACGAACTTCCATTTCTACTAGCTCAAGTAGCTCTTCGTCGTCAACCATGTCACATTTGTTCATGAATACAACGATGTAAGGTACGCCAACCTGACGAGAAAGTAGGATGTGCTCACGCGTTTGTGGCATAGGGCCGTCAGTCGCAGCTACTACTAAGATAGCGCCGTCCATTTGAGCAGCACCAGTGATCATGTTTTTAACATAATCGGCGTGTCCAGGACAATCTACGTGTGCGTAGTGACGAGTTGGTGTATCGTACTCAACGTGAGAAGTTGAGATTGTGATACCACGCTCGCGCTCTTCTGGAGCGTTATCGATTGATGCGAAATCTTTAGCAACACCGCCGTATACTTTTGCAAGTACGTTAGTGATTGCTGCAGTTAGTGTAGTTTTACCGTGGTCAACGTGGCCGATTGTACCAACGTTTACGTGCGGTTTTACGCGTTCAAACTTTTCTTTTGCCATGACGGAACCTATCAGTTTTGTGTATCTAGATTACATATGAAAATAATCCACCAGAGGTAGATTAATTTAATTTTTTCAAATTTCAAATAGTTTTTTCTGACAGATAAAGGAAGTATTCAAGGAGATTCATATGACTGGTGCTGATAGGCAGATTTGAACTGCCGACCTCACCCTTACCAAGGGTGCGCTCTACCAACTGAGCTATATCAGCAACACCATAATTGGAGCGGGCAGCGGGAATCGAACCCGCATCATCAGCTTGGAAGGCTGAGGTAATAGCCATTATACGATGCCCGCTTTAGGAACCTGTTCTTAAACTACCTCTAACCGTCAAGAATAAAGTGGTGGAGGGAGCTGGATTCGAACCAGCGAAGGCTGAGCCGTCAGATTTACAGTCTGATCCCTTTGGCCGCTCGGGAACCCCTCCACGATAATTCTTTACTAATTCACTTTCGGTAAAAGGAAAGTGGTGCCGACTAACCGAGTCGAACGGTTGACCTACTGATTACAAGTCAGTTGCTCTACCAGCTGAGCTAAGTCGGCACTGCTTTAGTACGGGGCGAGATATTAGAGTAAGGTTTATTATGATGCAACTATAAAATTAAAAAAAATGTAATTTTTTAGCTTAAATGCTCACAATTCATGCAAAAGTGCTTAATTTTGCTGTTTTTCGTCGTTTTTACTTAGCTCATGCCAATAATTTAATCCTTTCATAACCAATAAAGAATCAAAAATACTGCCACTTATTTGTTGCTGTAACAGCAAACCGTAACCACCGGCGCACAAAATTTGTGGTTTTTGTTCGCCTGTTACGTGTTTAAGTTGGTATTTGGCCTGTTCAATAGCGCCTAATGTTGCCACCAGCGCGCCATTTTTTAATCCGTTGGGTGTGTTTTTACCTAGCTCGTTTAAAAAGGGGGTATTGGCATCATCAAACACGCGCTGAGTATTTTGTGTTAATGAGCGAGTCATTAAATCAAGGCCGGGCAATATCCAGCCCCCTAAGTGCTCGCCTTCGCCGCTCAATACATCAATAGTGGTTGCAGTGCCAGCATCAACAATAATGCATGGTGTGTTAGGGTAAAGTGTAAAACCTGCCACCAGCGCAAGCCAGCGATCAATACCTAAATTGCTAACCTGTTCATATGCGCAGCTTAAGCCACTGAGATTTTTACTAACATGCGCCTCAAAACACGGAATGCTTTTTTTGGCGGCTAATGTGAGCGCGTCATTTAATAATTCACTGTTACCTACACAAGCATACACAACCTCAGTTATTGCTTGCCACGGCACGTCGCTCATAGAAACGGGCTTTGCTTGTTGCTCGCGCCATAAGGCCGCTTTTAATGACGTATTACCTACATCTATTAGCAGTTTCATAATTCGGCCTTTCTTAACGAGATTTCGCCGCCATAGTAACTTTTAACTTCGCCGTCTTGGCGAATACGTATTCCGCCGTGCTGATCAATACCCTCACAAATACCCCGCCAGCTTCTGTGCCCCGTATTTAGCTCTACGCATTCTCCTGCAAAGGCGTTTAGGGCGTTCCACTGTGCGTACATGCTGTTTAGCCCGTCTTGCTGGTAATCTGCCAAACGCTGCTCTAAATAAAAGGTAAGCGAAGCAACTAACTGGTTTTTATCAAGCGCGGTGGTGTGTTGGCTTAAATCAGTCCATGCTTGGTCAATGTGTTCGCTGGTGTTTTGCGGCATTTGTAGATTTATGCCAATACCAATAACTAGCTGACAAGGGCCTTGCGGTTGCCCATCTAGCTCAACTAATACTCCGGCTAGTTTTTGCTTATTTATGTATATGTCGTTTGGCCATTTAAGTTCAATGTCTATATCGTAAAGTGCTTTTATAGCATCATATACCGCAAGCCCTACTGCAATTGATACGCCCATAGCAGCTTGCAGGCCATCATCTAAGCGCCAAAAATAACTGTAATATAAATTAGCGCCAAATGGAGATTGCCATACCCGCCCTCGCCTTCCGCGCCCGGCTTGCTGCATTTCGGCAACCACAACAGTGCCAGACTCAAGCGCGACTTTATTTTGAATACGGCGCATTAGTTCGCTGTTGGTTGAATCTATAATAGGGTGTACTTCTACTTGGGCTGTATTGGCACCTAATGCATGGTAATGTTTGGTTATATCGGCTTGGTTTAGCAAACCCACCGCATTGTTTAAACTGTAACCTTTACCCGTCACTTTAAATATATCGAGCCCCATGTCTTGCAGTGTTTGAATATGTTTACTCACTGCAGCACGGCTTATACCTAGTTGCTCGCCAAGGACTTGGCCCGATACAAAGCCACCTTGGTTAAGTGCATTTAATATAGCTAGTTTATTTCCATCTGGTGCTTTCATTACGCGTGCTCCGTAGTAATATGGCATTCACTATTTGTGTTTATAAGCCTTACTTCGTGCTCTAGCATTATGCCGTAACGTGCAAACACCGTATTTTGTATATGCGTGATCATAGTGATTAAATCGCTTCCTTTACTATCACCATGATTAACTAATACCAGCGCCTGCTGCTGATGCACCTCAATCCCTGCTACTGTAAAGCCCTTCAAGCCCGCTTGGTCAATTAGCCAACCTGCCGCCACTTTGTGATGGCTTTCCCCATAGGGGTAATGCGGTAAATCACCAAACCGCACAAGCAGCGCTTCTAAACGCGCATTGCTAATAATCGGATTTTTAAAAAAACTACCCGCATTGGCTAAAGTGTATGGGTTTGGCAGCTTAGCGTTACGAATTTCAATTACCTGCTCAAATACCATTTTAGGGGTGGGATTTTGCAATACTTTGAGTGGGCCATAACTTAAAACTGGCTGCCACTTTTTAGGGAGCGCTAAATTAACTTGAGTGATCACCGCCTTGTTTTTTAAAGCATGTTTAAAAATAGAGTCACGATAAGCAAACTCACACTGTGCGTTAGTTAAAGTCACCTTAGTTTTTGTGGCTATATCAATGTATTCAACCGACTCTACAAATTGGGCAAGCTCAACACCATAAGCACCAATATTTTGTACCGGCGACGCCCCAACAGTGCCCGGAATAAGCGCTAGGTTTTCAAGCCCTGCAATATTTTTATCAAGTAAATAGCTTACTAGGTTATGCCAGTTCTCGCCCGCAGCTGCACTCACTAATACGTCATTTTCACGCTCGGTAATAGTAATGCCCTTAGTGGCCATTTTAATTACGGTGCCTGCGTAGTTTTCTAAAAATATTGTGTTGCTACCTTCCCCTAATAAACAAAACGGAGCACTGAAACGGTGTGCTTTAAGTTGCTCAACCGAGGTTATTTCAACAAAATGCTGGCATTGATTGTTTAGTGCAAAGGTATGTAAAGGTTTTAATGAGTGCGCCACAAAGGTCTCTGAGTGTACTGGTAACTAATCGCAGTAGTTTACCTTATTGTCGCAAAGAATGTAAAAATCACTCAACCCGCTGTATCAATCATGATATAAAACCTGCACTTATTATTAGTGTTCAGGGTATTTTATGAAAATTAAACCTCTTTTTTTAAGCCTCGCTATGGCCGGTATGTGCTCGCAAGCAATGGCAAACGCGATTGATCAAAACTCATACGCCAACCTAGATGATGTGGTAACAACACACTTAAACCTTGATTTAGATGTCGATTTTGCCGACAAGCAATTAGAAGGTTTTGTTGAGCACACGCTAAAGTGGAACAATGACACAAGTAAAAAGCTGGTACTTGATACCCGCGACTTAGACATTGATAAAGTAATGTACCAAGACACCTCGGGCGATTGGCACAAAGCTAAATTTACACTGGCAGATCGCGATGATGTTAAAGGCTCAAAACTAACAATTACTTTAAAAAGCCAAGCGCCAAAAGTACGTATTTACTACAACAGCCGCCCAGAAGCATCTGGCCTGCAATGGTTAACACCAGAGCAAACAGCCAGCAAAACGCACCCGTTTATGTACAGCCAATCGCAGGCTATTCACGCTCGTAGCTGGTTACCAGTACAAGATACCCCTGCCATGCGCGTTACTTACTCTGCCCGTATTCATACACCAAAAGATATACGTGCCGTAATGAGCGCTGATAACAAAGACGCACTATACAAAGATGGCGACTACCACTTTGAGATGCCTCAAGCTATTTCGCCGTACTTAATTGCGATTGGTGCAGGTAATTTAGAATTTAAAGCCATGTCAAAACAAACTGGTATATTTGCCGAGCCTGAAATTTTAGACGCTTCGGTTGCCGAGTTTAACGACACCCAAGCCATGATCGACAAAACCAACGAAATGTATGGTGAGTATGCATGGGGCCGTTACGATTTATTAATGCTACCGCCTAGCTTTCCGTTTGGTGGTATGGAAAACCCGCGTCTTTCGTTTATTACCCCTACCGTAGTTGCTGGCGATAAAAGCTTAGTAAACCTTATTGCGCATGAGCTTGCACACTCTTGGTCTGGTAACTTAGTTACCAACGCTACGTGGGAAGATTTATGGTTAAACGAAGGTTTTACCTCTTACGTTGAAAACCGCATCATGGAAGAAGTGTTTGGCCGCGACCGCGCCGTAATGGAGCAAGCTTTAGATGCAGCAGGCTTACGTGCTCAGCTTAAAACCATTGATGCACCCGATACGCGCCTTAATTTAAAACTTAATGGCCGCGATCCAGATGATGCATTTAGCTCAGTGCCATACACTAAAGGTCAGCTATTTTTAATCTACCTAGAAGAAAAATACGGCCGTGATAAGTTTGATGACTTTGTTAAGACCTACTTTAATGAGTTTGCATTTAAATCGCTGACTACTGCGCAATTTGTTACTTATTTAAAAGCTAACTTAATTGAAAAATATCCAGGCGTTGTAAGCATGGATAAAGTGAATGAGTGGATTTTTGAGCCAGGTTTACCAAGCGATGCACCTAACCCAACATCGGATGCGTTTGATAAAGTAGATACAGCAAGCGCAGCATGGTTAAAAGGTGAAACAAGCGCAGCACAATTACCTACGGCTCAATGGACAGTGCACGAGTGGTTACACTTTTTAAATAACCTACCACGTGATTTAAGCTTAGATAAGATGAGCGAGCTTGATAAGCAATTTAACTTAACGCAATCAACCAATGCAGAGCGCGCGTTTGCATGGTTTATGTTAGCCGTAGGTAATGGTTACCAACCTATTTACCCAGCGCTTGATAAGCACTTATCAGGTATAGGCCGCCGTAAATTAATTGTGCCGTTATACAAAGCACTTATTAAAAATGGTAAGCGTGAGTGGGCACATGATGTATACATCAAAGCACGCCCAGGCTACCACCCGCTTGCACAAGGCACCATTGACGCTTTATTTGATAAATAAGCAACCTGTGCCACCCCTAAAGGTGTTCACACCTTTAGGGTAAAACAACAAAACCATTAAAAAAGGCCGATTTATCGGCCTTTTTTAATACTGTAATTTTCTCAAGCTAAAAACTATAACTAAGTTCAGCGCAGTTAGCGCTTAAAATCAGTAGCTTGAGATAAGTTTATTATTCAGCGCCTTGGTTCGTTACCTTTTCTAAAAAGGCCTTTCGCTCAGCAATCGTGGCTTGCTGCCACCAAAATTCTAGCATTTGCGGTGCACTTGGCATGCCTTTGCCATTAATAGGCGCAATAGGCTTTATAGGTTGGCTTGGACGCGTTGGACCCGCTGGCACCGTATTTTGTAAAGCAGGCTTTTGACTTGCAAGCTGTGTATTTGAAATAACACTAAGCGGCTGTGCCACAGACGCGCCCTTTGCTTTTAAACTTACCTGTGGTGCCTCAGCAAATATTTTCGCTGATACCGCGTTATCGGCACGATTAAACACCATGTCGTAGTCTTTGTTATCGTCAATAGTAATATCGACCCAAAACGGTTCAGACTCTATTACCTCATGGTCGTCAAAGCCTAGCTCGTATAAATCGGTGTATTTTAATTTTAATCGATAAGAGCCTGGATCAAGTTCAATGTCGTCAACCCGGCTAAATAGAGAACTTTCAATCACTCTTTCGCCGACTTGTAAAGGCACTAACTCTTCAGGAAAGTGAATATTTCCGGCACTTACTGACATACTCATCAATAGCGCCGCAGCTGCAGTTATTAACATTGGTTTACGCATAAAAACTCCTTTATTTGTTTTGAGTTTGACACTGCAAACAAAATTTGTCATTAGTGACTTTAAATTCAAACCTTACACTGAAACGATTATGAGCACAGAAACAATATTTACAAAAATTATTAACCGCGAAATTCCTGCCGACATTATTTACGAAGACGACACTACCCTTGCATTTAAAGATATAAACCCGCAAGCTCCTTTTCATGTGTTAATTATTCCAAAAAAAGCAATTGCCACTATCAATGATATTAATAGCGAAAACTCACATTTAGTTGGAAATTTATACGAGGTTGCTGCTAAATTAGCCAAGCAATTTAACTTTAGTGACGATGGCTACAGAGTAGTAATGAACTGCAATAAACACGGCGGGCAAACCGTGTATCACATACATTTACATATGCTTGCAGGCAAAGAAATGGGCTGGCCTCCGTATCAAGAAGCTAAAAAATTAAAAATTTAATAATAAAAATTCACTGGAATTATTAGTATTTAGCTAGTTACAAATGTTATGGTTTATCATGTATATAAAGTGAAAAATAATTACTTATTTGCAACATTTTATGTTTAAATAATCGTAAAATCGTACTTGTTCACAAGGCGAAACCCGACTTTCTAATACAAAAGGTGTGGAAGTCGTGATAAACTTAACTAGTCAGCTTTATAAAAAGAGTATAAAAACATGAGCAGTTCAGCCTTTTTGTTATTAGATCAAGAGCCAATTAACACCATTGGCATTAACGTTTTAGAACCTTTGTTAAAAACGCAAGGCCTTGACGTAACCACGGGTACAAATATTTTAGATGTACCAGAAGGGACTCGATTACTGTTCATTGAAACATCAAGTAACGATGCATGGGGTAAACTAAAAGAACAGCTAGTTAACCTGCGCACCAAGTGCGATATCGTATTATTTAACCTAGACGAAAACCCAGAGCTCGCTAACCGCGCGCTTTTGAGCGGTATTCGTGGCGTGTTTTATACGACAGATAACGCTGATGTATTAATGAAAGGTATTCGCTTACTTTTAGAAGATCAGCTTTGGTACAGACGTGACATTATGTGTAATGCATTAAACCGCATGCTGCAGTTTAATAAAGACGCACTACACAAGCTGACCGAAGGTGACATAGAGCCAATTAAACTCACTAAACGAGAAAAAGCAATAATCTCGTTAATGAGTAAGGGTTCTAAAAACAAAGAAATTGCTGAAGATTTAAGCATCAGCCCGCACACAGTTAAAACACATTTATACAGCGCATTTAGAAAAACTAAATGTCGTAACCGTATTGAGCTACTATCTTGGGCTCAACAAAACATTCCAGACGAAATTCGTTAATCAATTTCGTAATTAAAAACAGGCACTTATGGTGCCTGTTTTTGTTTATGCTGCATGCTTGTTAAATTAATCGCTTTTTATTACTCTATTTAAAGTACCCATTGCTGGAACCTCTATGCTCGACTCATTCACCCTCTTTTTTGCCAGCATTGCCGTTATTATTGTAATGACTCTTCTTAACTTTTTAACATGGCGTACCAACAAAAGTACCCCAGGTACTCTGCTTTATATTTTTTATCCAGTTTTATTACTAGGCGCAGTAATTGGCTTTACGCTTATTGGTAAAACGCACAACCTTATTGTGATTAGTATTGCCAGCAGTATGATGTTTGGCGCATCAATTGTGCACAGCTTGGCTATATGCCAATTTTTAGATTATCGGGGTATTGGCTTTAAGCTACTGTGCTCCTTTACCGCGTTTAGCGCAGTAATGCTGGGGTATTATTCTTTTATTGACCCTTCTTTACGCGAGCGAATTTACGTCTCGGATGTACAGCACATTGCAGAAGCCGCTTTTTTGCTGTTTTTATTTATTAAATATGCCCGAAAACCCTACCCAAATGGCACCATTGTTTACATTTTAATATTAACTTTAGTTGGCCTGAGCTTTATTAGCCGCTCACTATTTATGGTTAATATTGAACAACCCCTGCTATTGCAAAGCCCATGGTTTAGCAGCTTACTGTTTTTAAATGGCGTTATTGCACCTATGTTTTATGCCGCCGGTATGGCGCTTTTGTGTAATGAACGCAGAGAAAAAAACCTTAACAAGCTGGCCGACAAAGCCCAAAAAGATTTAGAAATTAGAGGCCTGTTTTTATCAACTATTAGCCATGAAATTCGCACCCCCCTTAATGGCATATTAGGCAGCGCCCAATTAGTTATGAACCAAAGCACCGACACCCGCAATAAAGCCTATTGTGAGGCCATTATTAATTCGGCCGAGTCATTAAATTTACTGGTTGATAAAGTGCTCGACTACGCAAGCCTAGATCAAAGTGATGAAGCACTTTACGAAGAAGACATTGAATTTAAAACCTGGTTAAACAATTTATGTTTATTGCTCAGCCCATTAGCGGAGCAAAAACAACTTAAGTTTGAACTGGTATGTAATATCCCTGAACAAGCCTGTTACTACTGCGATCAGCAAAAATTAAGGCAAATTATTATTAACCTTGTTGGTAACGCCATTAAGTTTACCGACCACGGTATAGTAAAAATTCAGGTTGATTTAATAAGCGATAGGCAGCTTGAGCACACCATAAAAATTAGCGTTAAAGACTCAGGCCCTGGTATCGAAAAAGACGAAATAGCCTACTTAACCGAACCCTACGTACAAAGTAGCGCCGGCAAAGAAAAAGGCGGCACCGGCCTTGGGCTTGCCATCACCAGCCGCTTACTAGAAAAGCTAGGCAGCCGTTTAGAAATAACCAGTCAACTAGGCACTGGTAGCGTATTTAGCTTTACTACCACCTTTACGCTAGGGGAGCTTAGTTTGGTAGAGCAGCGACATCAAAACAAAGACTACTTAACTGGCCTTGAAGTACTGCTAGTAGAAGATTTAGATTTAAATCAAAAAATTGCCATTGAGTTTATGGCCGAAGATGAGCATAAAATAAAGCTCGCCAAAGATGGCAAAAGCGCTATTGAACTGCTGCAAACGCATCACTTTGACGTTATTTTACTGGATATGAACCTGCCAGACTTTACCGGCCAAGAAGTATTAAAACGTTTGCAGCGTTTGGAGCATAAAAACCAGCGCACGCCCGTACTGGCCTTTACAGCAAGCTTAAGCCCTGATGAGGTAAAAGAATACTTAGCCCTGGGAATAAAAGACATAGTAGGCAAACCAATTAAGCAGCAAAAGCTTCGCCAAGCACTGAGTGATTCACAATCCAATCAAACTGCAAATATAGCTGTAGAGCTAGTAGACACCTTATACGACGAAACCGCAGCAGAAACGCTAACCAGCTCATTTAGTGAGGATGAAGTGTCGTCGATTTACAATGAATTTGTACTCTCAGCACGGACTAAACTAACCCGATGCCAAGAACTTATTGACCAGCAACCAGAGCAGTGCATTAAATTATTGCACCGCCAAGCAAGCACCGCGCTGCAATTAGGCTTTAACCGTTACGGTATTGAGCTTAAAAAAATAGAGCGCCGCTTGCTTGATAACAAACCTCATAACAACCTGCTAGATGAGGCGTTAGAGCTATGGCAGCGCAGCCTAGAACAATACTTAAAGTACGTGCGCGGGCAGTTGGGTTAGCATTGAAAAGCATATACCTTGGATGCTTTAGTTTATTTATTCAAACCTGGCAACTTCTTCAAAGCTTAGCCCAGTAAAGCCGTGCGCTTGCAAAGCACAAAATAGATTTAGAGAAATGTCTCTATCACTTACACGAGAGTCAAGAACATAAGTACCTTCAAATCAATCCTCTGGAATTTTAAATATACAACTATGCTTTGGTAGTTTTTCTTTTTTGAATACCGCTTTTTGTAATCCAATATTTAAACCTGGTAGCATAAAAGTACTCATTTCAACATCCAAAAATCCCCTTATTGTTCTAGTGACATTATAAAAGTACCAGTTTTCATCACCTACATAGAAAGGTAGTAACTCTCCCGAATCTTCAAAAATATCTGCCAGTTCATTTGCTACGTGCTCTTTTATAGCAAGGCCTTGTAAATTTATTGCTGTAATATCACCTATAGGTGTCTTTTTTTCTTGATTGTAATGCGCACTAAAATTTATTAATGTTGACTCTTTTGATGAACCATCAGGCTTCCATAGGTCAGGCTCACATAAAGATTCGCTATCAGGAAATATGACTCTGTAATGGTTAACGTTTGGCGTGATTTTATAAATAACTTTACTCATTAGTACCCATAAACTCCATTTTGTAGCGATATAGCAATTGATTGTAAAATCGCTGCACATTCACTACGTGTATTTGCTAACGATAGTTGATTAGTAATATTTAGATAATATAACTCTGTATGAATTTTTGCATGATTAGAAGCGTCAGGCATAGCTGGGTGAGGAACGTAGTTTTCGTTCTTTGGCAAAAAGACTCCATTACTTGGATCATCTATTCGAATTTTAAATTTAGCAAGTATCTTTCTAGCAGCTCGCGCCAGCTCATGAGTACCAGATACAATCGCATGGGTAGCCGTATTTGGTGGCTTTTTACCAGCTCCTGTTGCAGACATATATCTTGCCATTCTTTGCGGCCGGTGTTTTTCTTTCAAAAGAGCTTCTGTTGTTGTTCTATTTGCCATCTCTGCATAACGAGAATATGCTAATAAACCAAACTTAACACTCCGAGTAGCTATCTTATTATAAAGGCGAGCAGCATGTTGAGCAATTTCAGCTTCAGTAAGTTTACGTTCGGTCTCTTTTAAAGTTTTCTCCAACTCGTTTGAAATAAGTGTTTCTGAGTCTCTAAACTTATAAATAACACCTGACTCTCTTATACTTTGGCGTAACCCTTGAAGGAGTTCACCAGGTTCTACTTGAACAGCTGTAATCAAAGATTTATCCATGTAACGTCCCTATAATTTTAACTGACAACATAGTATTTTAAATAACTTTTTATTTCAATCAACATCCTCGCTACTTAAGTTTATCACTAGAAAACCACTTTATTTAAATACCTAACCTTCCATACTTATCATCAAAACGCTCTATGTCACTTTCATCTAGTACGGCGCCAGTTTGCACTTCAATGACAATTAGCGCCTCTTTTTGATTGTTCGCTAAGCTGTGTATTTGTTTTACTGCAATGTAGCAAGATTGGTCGTGGCTAAGTGTTAATGCTTGCTTATCAATACGTACATCGGCAACCCCCGATACCACCACCCAATGCTCTGCACGATACTGATGGCGCTGCGTTGAAAGTTTAGCCCCGCTGTTTACGGTTATTTTTTTAACTTTAAACCCTGTCCCTGTTACTAAAGTGCGGTAGTTACCCCATGGACGATACACAACCTGATGGTGATTGAGTTTATCACTTTGGCTAACCGCTAATTGCTTGAGCAATAAAGGCAGACCATCGAGCTTGTTTTTATTGGCAACGAGGGTGGCATCGTGGGTATGAATAATAGCTAAGTCGCTAACCCCAAGGGTAGCAACGCTGTGATCGTCTTCGCTTAAAACAAAATTATTAGTACTATTTTGCGCGGTATGGCTGTCGTTTTCATTATTGCCATGTGCATCTTTTTTAATAAGGCTAGCCAAAGCACCAAAGCTGCCTACATCACTCCAATTAAGAGCAACAGGCAGCACTGCTACATTATTACTGCGCTCTAAAATGGCGTAATCGATAGAGTCACTTGGGCAGGTTTTAAGTGGCTCACTTATCGGCCTTGTAAACCCTAAATCGTCAGAGAAATTAGCCGCCGCGCTTACACTGAGTGCAATTTTTGGTGCAAAGCGTTCTAGCTCATTTAAATAGGCTTGTGGTGTAAATAAAAACATGCCGCTATTCCAGCTATAACCGCCTTGAGTTAAATAATGCTCAGCGGTAGCCAAGCTTGGCTTCTCTTTAAATTCAGCCACTTTATAGCAATTTGAGCCCGCTATTTTACTACCTTGTTTAATGTAGCCAAACCCAGTGTGGGGCTGTGTTGGTGTAATTGAAAACGTGACCAACATACCTTGCTGGGCTAATTCAATTGCATCGTTTAATTTAAGTGTGAGCTCAGTAAAGTTGGATATATGATGATCGGCAGGCATCACCAGTATTGGCCCAGTTATGCCTTGCTGTAAAGCGTAGTGTGCTGCCAGCGCAATAGCCGGCGCGGTATTTTTACCCTGGGGCTCTAACAAAAGTGCATGAGGAGCGGCCTGTGCACTTTGCTCAGCAGCAATAAAGCGGTGCTGCTCGTTACAAACAAGTATTGGCTTTGCAAACTCCTTGCCCGATACACGCGCTAACGTACTTTGTAATAGTGAGTGTTTGTTATCAAGCAGAGGTAAAAATTGCTTAGGCATAGCTTGGCGAGAAAGCGGCCATAACCGTGTGCCAATGCCGCCCGCTAAAATTACCGGTGTTATAAGGGTTGTATTCATAAAGCCGCCAATAAACATATCAGCGGCTATTTTAGCACTTTATTGGCTAGGCGCTAATGCTTAGCGATTTATACCAAGGTAAACGCGTCGGCATCTAAATAAGCAGGAAATGAGGCTTTAAAATCATCGAGCGGTGCTTTTTCAAGTGTTACGGTAAGTAACTCTTGTGAATTGTCTTTTGCTTTGGCGATCGTATCGCCTTTAAAGTCGTACACAGCCGTGCCGCCATTGTGCGCAACACCATTGCCATCGTCGCCAACACGGTTAACGGCTACTACATAACATAGGTTTTCCATAGCGCGCGCCATTAATAGCGTATCCCAAATATGACGACGAACTGCAGGCCAGTTTGCAACGTTTATCATTACATCGTAATCATTATTGTTGCGCTGAAAAACCGGAAAGCGCAAGTCGTAACACACTTGCGGCAGTAACTTAAAACCGTTAATTTCAAACGTTTTACGTGCTTGCCCTGCGACAACGTAATCGCCCTCACTGCCTAAGCGAAATAAATGACGTTTATCGTAATAATTTACCTCGCCACTTGGCGTCACCCAATAAAAGCGATTCGCTTTTTTATCGCCTTGAGCAACCAAAACCGAACCTGCAATAACGGCTTTATGTTTATGTGCTTGGGTTTTTAGCCAGCTCAACACTTTGCCATTTTCGGGCTCTGCGCAATCAAGATTAATAGCAAAGCCTGTGGCGAAGGTTTCGGGTAGTAAAATTAAATCAGGTTGAGCGCTCATCGCTGCTAATTTTTTATCAAACATGGCTAAATTGGCGTCTTTATCAAGCCAATGCAGCGCACTTTGAACGAGTGTAAGCGTTAAAGTTGACATAATATTTGCGCGGCCTCTATTAAGGTTTCATCGTTTTTAGCAAAACACAGTCGAATCACTTTATCATTTGAAGGTTGCTTATAAAACACACTTAAAGGAATAGCAGCAACCCCAGCTTGCTCTACTAACCAGTGGCAAAAATCCACATCATTAAGATCAGACACCTCACTGTAATCGAGCAATAAAAAGTACGTACCTTGGCTTGGTAAAATATTAAAACGGCTGTCACTTAAGTGCTGTGCCAGTAAGTCGCGCTTTTGCTGATAAAAATTACTCAGCTCATCGACATGTTCGCCTTGTTGTTCAAGCATGTCGGCCAATGCGTGTTGTGCAGGTGTAAAGCTTGAAAAAGTAACATACTGGTGTATTTTTCTAAATTCAATAGCAAGCGGTGCAGGCGCAATACAGTACCCCATTTTCCAGCCGGTACTGTGAAACGTTTTGCCAAAGCTTGATATAACAAAGCTTTTTTCACGTAGTTGCTCATCACAAAGCATGCTTAAGTGCTTATCGCCATCAAAGGTAATGTGTTCGTAAACTTCATCACTTATTACATATAAATCGTGGTCGCTTACTAACGATTTGAGCGCGTTTATATCATGGCTTTTAAGTATTTTTCCGCTTGGATTGTGTGGCGTATTAATAATTATAGCGCGCGTGCTTTTGCTCACTGCACTGCGAACAGCTTGCCAATCAATAGCGTAATCGGGGGCATGCAATGCAATATGAACTGTTTTACCGCCAGCAAGCTCAATGGCAGGCTGGTAAGAGTCATAAGCGGGGTCAAACACAATGACTTCATCATCGGGGCGTACTATAGTTTGAATAGCCACAAATAATGCTTCGGTGGCGCCCGACGTTACCGTAACTTGCTCAGCTGCATCAATGTTAGCCGCGTATTTACGCGAAACTAAATTTGCTATTTGTTGATGTAAACGGGGCACACCACTGGATGGCGAGTATTGATTAACCCCTTGCTGAACATAAAAATTTAGCTGGTTTTTCAGTAGTTCTGGCGCATCAAACTCAGGAAAACCCTGCGATAAATTTATTGCCGAATGCTGACTTGCCAAGCCACTCATTTGGCTAAATATACTAACACTTAAATTTGGTAATTTACTTTCAAACACGACAGGCCCTTAATGATGGTTTTGCGCTTAAAGCGATGCTATCATTGCTTAAAACAGAAGTATAGCCGTCTAAAATTAAATAGCTTTATATCAATTTGCTTAATTAACTGAGTTATTTTGAGGTAGCAAAAACGCAGCTCGCGTTTGGTTTAGCGCCTCAAACGCATTAAGTATTATTACGCATTGGTATTACACTCATTGGTGAGGAATGTATGCACAACAATACCGCTATTTCGCAACTTATTGAAGCCGGAAAATGGATCAGTCAAAAAGGCTGGGTTCCCGCCACCGGCGGAAATTTTTCGGCGCGCACCGCAACAGGGTATGTGGTTACCGCTAGCGGCTTTGATAAAGGTCAGCTCGGTACACACACATTCATTGAGCTTGATCATCAAGGTAATCGCACTAAAGGTGCTGGCAACCCATCGGCCGAAACGCAATTGCACTTAGGCATGTATAAGCTTATTCCGCACGCAAACGTGGTACTGCATACTCACTCAGTAGCAGCCACCGTACTATCGCGTGTAATTAAAAGCCATGCATTAAATTTAAGCGGTTACGAAATGCAAAAGTCACTCAGTGGGGTAACCTCGCATTTAGATACGCTCAGCATTCCTATTTTTGAAAACGACCAAGACATAGACCGCTTAAGCTTGCTGCTTAGTGATCACCACTTACATACACCCATTGAGCATGCAGTGTTAATTCGTGGGCATGGCGTTTATGTAGTAGGGCGTAATTACAAGCAAGCACTTCGCCATTTAGAAGGGTTAGAGTTTTTATTTAGTTGCGAGCTGGAACGGTTAAAAATAGAAGGTATTGGGGCACAGCTATAATGATAAAAGCAATTTTAACTGATATTGAAGGCACCATAACACGTATCTCATTTGTAAAAGAGGTGCTGTTTCCGTATGCAGCCAAGCAACTAGCAACGTTTATGCGCTTAAACGAAAATAAACCCCATGTCGCTGAGCAAATAGCGGCTGTTAAAGCCATTATTAATGAGCCAGATGCCGATATAGAAAATGCCATTAGCGTGTTACTAAAGTGGATTGAAGAAGATAAAAAAATTACCCCTTTAAAGCAAATACAAGGGCTAATTTGGCAAACGGGCTACGAGCACGGTGATTTTAAAGGCCACCTATACGCAGATGCGTTTGAGTTTTTACAAGCTCAGCATGCTCAAGGCACCGCACTCTATGTGTATTCATCAGGCTCAGTGAGGGCGCAGCAGTTACTCTTTAAATACAGTGACTATGGCGATATTCGCCCCCTGTTTAACGATTTTTTTGATACCAAAGTCGGCGCAAAGCAAGAGCAAGCCGCCTATAACACTATAGTTAATCAGCTCCCTTTTAGTGCAAACGAAATCTTGTTTTTAAGTGATGTGGCAGGTGAGCTTGATGCAGCCAAAGCCGCAGGGCTTAAAACCTTGCACTTGATACGTGATGGCCAAGCACATAGCGCGCACCCATACGTACATGACTTTAGCACAGTTAAATTGGAGCAATTTGCATGAGCCAATTAACAATTTATGCTAACAACAATCCAATTAATGCGCTGGTAAACACTTGTGATTTAAGCGAAATTACTCAGCAATTAGCAAAGGTAAATGTACGTTTTGAACAATGGCAAACAACCGCACCCATTAATGAGCACACCACAAATGAGCAAATTATCGCAGCGTATAAAAATGATATAGCACGCTTAAAAGCGCAAAATGGCTACCAAACGGTGGATGTTATTTCGCTTGCAAAAGGTAATCCTGCAGCGGCACAAATGCGAGAAAAGTTTTTATTTGAGCACACTCATAGTGAAGACGAAGTTCGTTTTTTTGTAAAAGGCCAAGGGTTATTTTGCCTACATATTGATGCCAAAATTTACCAAGTATTATGCCAGCAAGGTGACTTAATTTCGGTCCCAACCCTTACCCCACATTGGTTTGATATGGGGAGCGACCCAGAATTTACCGCCATTCGATTATTTAATAATACCGAGGGCTGGGTTGCAAAAAGCACCGAGTCTGAAATAGCGAAGCAGTTTCCGTTGCTCGCATAGCAAAAGTAATACGCTCCACAAAGGGATAAGTGGAGCGCTGTTTAAAAACTACTTAAGCGCTGTTAACGCGCCACTCTCTACATCACTTTTATTGTAAACACCGGTATCTAACACCCAAGCTGTTATTAGTTTTGCAGGTGTTACATCAAATGCGGGATTATACACATTGGCATTAGTGGGTGCCCACAGCGCCTCACCAAAACTGCCACTTACGCCGCGTACCTCTGCGCTATTTCGCTGCTCTATTGCTATATCGCTACCGCAAGCTGTTTGTGTATCAAGCGTAGTTAAAGGCGCGACAACATAAAAAGGAATATCATGAAAATGCGCCAATACAGCTAAATTATAAGTTCCCACTTTATTAGCAAAGTCGCCATTAGCAGCAATACGATCGGCGCCTACCACTATTTTATCTACCTTGCCTGCGGCCATTAAGCTTGCTGCCATATTATCGCAAATAAGCGTATACGGTACTTGCCAGCGCTCAAGTTCGAACGCGGTTAAACGCCCGCCTTGCAACAAGGGCCGCGTTTCATCAACCCACACATGTATATTGCCGTGTTGTTGCTGCGCTTTGTAAATAACGCCTAATGCTGTACCAATACCAGCAGTCGCTAATGCGCCGGTATTACAATGGGTTAAAATATTGTCGCCGCTGTTTATAAGCTCAGCTCCGCGCGTTGCCATGCGCTCACATAGGGCAATGTCTTCAATAAAAAGGCGCTCTGCGCTGCACACCACAGCTGCTACAAAATCATCGCTTTTAAGGGCCTCTCTTAATGTAGCCATACAATGCATTAAATTAACAGCGGTTGGCCTTGTGGCTTCAAGCTCATCAATTGCTTTTGCAAGCGCCGCTTGAGTTCCCCCCTGCTGCGCTAAATGAGCAACCAGCAAACTCGCACCTAAGCCTATTAATGGTGCGCCACGAATTTTTAAACTGATGATCAGCTCCTTCATCGTCTCAACACTATGGCATTCGTGCCATACCTGCTGATGAGGAAGTAAATACTGGTCAAGCACACTTAATGTGCCGTTTTCATATTTTAAACTGCTTGCGATTAGGTTTTGCATGGTAAGGCTGCTTAAATAAAATGCGTAAGGGTATTTTACATCAGTTTGAATAACTCTCAAGTTAGACTTGTAGACATCTAAACATTTAAAGGTATAGAATGCCCAAAAAGGTTATTTGAGAACTCACTATGGCTAACTATGTCGCGTTTGATGCGCAGCGCGCAATTGAATATGTAAACTCGCTAATTGACTCTAAGCAGTATGATTTTTTTAATGCTGACGCCAGCTTAACTGCGTACGAATTTGGTGACGGTAACCTTAATTTAGTATTTAGAATTAGCGATGAGCACCATAACGGCATTATTTTAAAGCAAGCACTGCCTTATGCTCGTTGTGTAGGTGAATCATGGCCGCTCACGCTTGATAGAGCCCGTATAGAGGCGCAAGTGTTACTTAACCATGGCGCTATTTGCCCACAAAACACCGCTAAAGTACTGCACTATAACCAAACTTACGCACTTACTATTTTAGAAGATTTAGGTCACTTAAAAATATTGCGCACTGCGCAAAATAACGCGGAGCAATTTCCTAAGTTAGCCGAGCACGTAGCTACGTATTTAAGCCATACCGGGTTTTATAATTCAGATTTTTACCTAACCGCCCAGCATAAAAAGGCCCTCGTACAGCAATTTACTAATCCTGAGCTTTGCCAAATTACAGAAGATTTATTTTTTAGCGATCCGTATACAGATCACGAACGCAATCACTTTGACGAGCTACTTACTACACATGTACACGCTTTGCGTGATAACACGGCACTTAAGTTAGAAGTTGCGAAATTAAAAGCTAATTTTTTATCTAACCCGCAAACATTGCTGCACGGCGATATGCACAGCGGCAGTATTTTTGTAGATACCAATACCACTAAAGTGATTGACCCCGAGTTTGGCTTTTTTGGCCCTGTTGGCTTTGATATAGGCTCTTTTATTGGCAATTTACTATTAAATTACTGCGCACAAGCAGGACATATTGAAGAGTTTGTAGCACGACGAAACTATCAAACGCATTTACTTAGCTGCATTGTTGAAAGCTATAATTTATTTGAGCAACAATGGTTAGCTTTAATTGCCAACCACAGCACAGATCACACCCTTAATAACGACGGCTACCCACAGTACTTTATGAAAACCGTATTACAAGACGCCATAGGTTATTGTGGAACAGAACTAATTAGGCGCACCATAGGGCTCGCGCATGTGGTAGATATTGACAGCATTGAAGATGAAAATACGCGCCTTGCAGTACAAAAACAAACGCTGAGCTTAGGTGAGCAACTTATTTTAAATGCCAAAAGCTGCGACAACAAAGATGCCTTTTTTAGTTTATTAATAAGCCAGCTAAATTAAAAAAGGCGCCTAAGCGCCTTTTTTATACTAATACCGTTATTGGTAGTTTTCGTAAATTTTATCGAGCGGCTCCGACAGCCCACTTTCTTGCACTATACGCACGTGTTTACGCCTTAATTCCCGCGCACTCGTTACACCACATGAGTGGGCAATTAAGCCAGCGCCGTAATGAATATATTTATTATAATTGGCAACCCGCTGAGCTTTATCTGCAACATTTAAACCACGCTGTAGCCGCTCGTTATGGGTAGTTACACCGGTTGGGCAGGTGTCTTTATTACATTGCATGGCCTGTATACAGCCTAACGCAAACATATGACCACGCGCAGAAACAACAAAATCGGCACCCAAAGCAAGCGCCCATGCCACCTTAGAGGGTACAATTAACTTACCCGAAACAATGACTTTAACCCGCCCTGTTAAGCCGTGTTTTTCAAGCATATTAACAACCAGCGGTAAGCTTTCGCGCAGCGGTAAACCTACCGAATCTAATAAGGGTTGTGGCGCTGCGCCCGTACCACCATCGGCACTATCAATAGTGATAAAATCCGGTGCTGATTCAAGCCCGCGATGGTTTATTTCTGCAAATAGTGTTTCTAGCCAAGTGTAATCACCAATAACGGCTTTAAAGCCGGTAGGTTTGCCTGTGGCGTTTCGCACTGTAGCAATCATATCTAATATGTCGCTTGGCTTTTTGATCTCTGGGTGCCCATTTGGGCTAATTGAACCTTTACCCTCAGGGATGCCCCTTATTTTAGCAATTTCAGCATTAACTTTTTTACCTGGTAACATACCGCCTTTACCTGGTTTGGCGCCTTGGCTTAATTTAAGCTCAAACATTTTTACGTTTTTATGCGCCGCAATTTCTTTAAGTTTATCGATACTTAAATTTCCAAGCTCGTCACGTACACCATATTTAGCCGTACCAATTTGAAACACCAAATCGGCTCCGCCCTCTAAGTGATAAGGGCTTAACCCGCCTTCACCGGTATTCATCCAGCAGCCGGCCAATTTTGCTCCTTTTGATAGCGCTCTAACAGCCGGTTTTGAGAGCGCACCAAAGCTCATTCCCGATATATTAAACAAGGAGTTAGTGGTGTACGGCGTTTTACAATAAGGGCCTAAAGTTACATTACTTGGGTCCAGCGCCTCTTCATCTAAGGTAGGAAAAGCACAGTTCATAAACATCACTGTACCTGTTACCTCTAAGCTTTGCGTGGAGCCAAATGCAGCGGTACGATCGACATCTTTTGCAGCACGATACACCCAACTACGCTCTGCTCGGTTAAACGGCATTTCTTCTCTATCGAGAGCAAAAAAGTACTGCCTAAAAAACTCGCCTTGGCGCTCAAAAAAGTACCTAAAGCGACCAATAACCGGGTAATTTCGCCTAATTGCATGCTTTGTTTGAGTAATATCACGAAAATAGAAAACAATAACGGTAAGTACAATTAATCCTAATGCAACAATAAAAATACTCGCAAATACATCAATACTAAAAATAATAAAATCGCTCATCCAAGGCCCCTTGATGGCTGTTTTTAAAAATAAAAAAGGTGTTGCGTCAAAATGACACAACACCTTTCGTTGTTCAAGGTTTATACCTTTAGATAATTAGCTTTGCGTGTTTTCAAGCTCAGCTTTTATATACAAACGAACTTGCTCTTCAAGCACTGATAACGGCACAGAACCATGACGCAATACTTGATGATGAAACTCACGAATATCAAAACGTGGCCCAAGCGCTTGCTCGGCCTCTGTGCGTAAACGCTTGATAGTCAGCTCGCCAATTTTGTACGACAAAGCTTGCCCCGGCCACGAAATATAGCGGTCGGTTTCGGTTTTAACATTGTGTAATGAAAGCGCCGTGTTTTCGCTCATAAAGTTCATAGCGCGCTCTCGGCTCCAGCCGTACATGTGCATACCGGTATCAACCACTAAACGAGCTGCACGCCACATTTCATAGGTTAAACGGCCAAATCGGCTGTATGGGTCTTGGTAAAAGCCTGCTTCTATACCTAAGTATTCAGAATAAAGCCCCCACCCTTCACCAAAAGCCGAAAGGTAGGCATCACGTCGGTAGCTTGGTAAGTTTTCAAGCTCTGCATTAAGCGATATTTGTAAATGATGCCCCGGTACGGCTTCGTGTAAGGTCAGCGCCTCTAATACATACAATGGGCGCTTATCTAGCGCATATGTATTTACCCAATAATAACCTGCTTGATCGCTTCGGCTTGAGCCAACATAGCGACCGGTTGTATATTTAGGGGCTATATTTGCAGGTACAGGTGCAACGCCATAGGGCATACGTGGCAATGTATGAAATAACTTAGGCAGCTGCGCGTCCATTTTTTTAGCTATATAAGCAGCTTCTTTTAATAGCTGCTCTGGAGTGGTGGCGTAAAATTGCGGATCGGTACGTAAAAAGTGGATAAAATCGGCAAACGTGCCTTCAAAGCCTACTTCTTTAATTATTGTCTGCATTTCACTGCGGATACGCGCCACTTCAGATAACCCCAGCTGATGGATTTCATCAATGCTCATATTTGTGGTGGTGTAATACTGTGCGCGGTTTTTATAAAACGCCTTGCCATTAGGGGTTTGCGAAATACCAATCGAAGTACGTGCACCCGGCTGATATTGCGTAGTAAAAAATGTTAAATACGCTTTGTAAGAGGCAATAACATCGTTTTTTATGATGCGTTTGGCTTTTTGCTGCAACGCTTTAAAGTCGTTTTCACTTAGCCCTGCTGTGTTCGTTTTAAACGGGGAGTAAAAGTCTGACTGCGTTACATCATCCACTATGTAAGCGCTTATTGAGTCTTCATACCCGGCTAATACCGCTTGTGGTTGAGTAAGCCCCGTTTCGAGCCCCTTTTTCATCCAATGTATATTTTGCTCAAAAAAGCGCTGCACTTGTTCAAGGCGGGCTAAATACGTTTCTAACTGTTGCGGTTGCTTGTACTGCGAACTATTAATCATATAAGACAAGCTAGAATGGAACCCATACTCAGAAGTTAGCGGCATGTAGTGCGCATTAAATACGTATTCATCAACACTGTTTTGTACTTGCGCACGAATAATACTGAGGTTAATACTGTTTTCACTTGAAAGCTCATCGCTATCAATTGCATCTAAACGACTTAATAATGCTGTTTTTTCCTCATATTGTTGCTTTAAAAATTCGGCCGATAAATTAGGTAGTAAATAGCCATCAACCCCTTCAGGCTGAGTGTAGGGATTAACACGTTTGCGGTAATCAACAATACTTTGCGCCACTTGTTCAAATTGTGTGTTTGCGTTGGGGCTTGTTAATGTACATGCGCTTAGCGTGCCAAAAAGTGATAGCACAAGCAGTGTGCGGCAAATTCGCGGGGGTAAGGAATAATTCATTTTAGTTTTACTTAACCATACAATAGATTTCACAAAACTATCGTAGGCTGAGTAAATAGCAAGACAAATGCGATTAATCTCAATAACACACGCTTAATTGGAGCGGGTAAAATAAGCTGAACCCGCCTAAATTAAGCTAAATACGTGCTCTTTGATGATAAAATCAGCTATTAGGCAGCAAAAGTAAAAAATTAAGTTCACTAATACTGGTTTTTACTTTTAAATAGCCTGCTTAACGATTATTGTAGTAAAAAAATAATAAAGCTTGGATGCATTGCCGCCTCATTGAAGAGTTATTTTAATGTGTAATTTAATGCGTACTTAGTTGGTAGTTAAAATGATGTTCCATGATTCCATGGCTGTAGCTCAAGAAAAAATGACGAATGTATGCCTGTTTTTAGAACGTCATACGCTGCCTCCCTCTCCGTTAAATTACCACGTTGCCTATACCTATATTAGTAAAGTAAATCCTCAGCTGAATAACGCCATAGACGAGGCCATTACTAATAAAGCCCAAATTGATAGTATTTTGATTGAGCAGCTCTACTTTGAGTTTTTAAACGAAGGGCATACCACGCAAGTGGCAATGATTAATAACGTAAATGGGGTTATTGATTCACTGTCGCGCAATGCGCAATCAACCGAAAAACAAATTGTTAGCTTTGCCGGCCAAGTAAGTGAGTGCATGCACACGCTTGATGAGAATAATAAAGAGCAAAGCCGCCAAGCACTCGATACGTTAAACACGCAATCAGCCACGTTACTTGAGCAACACAAGCACTTTAAACACGAGCTATATAAAGCTAAAAAGTTACACGAAAAAACCCAAAAACAGCTGGCGCAATTACGTAAGCAGCACATTATTGACTCACAAACGGGGCTGTATAAACGTCATTATTTAACGCAGCAAACCCAACTATGGAGCAACCAAGACAAATCAATTTGCGCAATTGCTATTCAAATAGATAATTTAGATCATTTTGTAGATAATTACGGCGATATAATTGGCGAAGTTATTTTGAACAAAGTAGCTAAACAAGTAAAAAAATATGTCTTTCAAAGTGGTTTACCTGGGCGCACAGCAAAGAACCAATTTACTGTATTACTGCCAGATATAGACCCCGAAACCGCCAATGTTATTGCTGAAAAAGTGCGTAATGGCGTAGAAAAACTTCGTTTTGTTAGCTCAAAAAGCGGCACTAAGCTGCCTGGCATTAACTTATCTTTAGGCATAGCGCAGCAACTCAAAAATGATGACTTTAACCAGTTAGCTAAAAAAGCCTCGCAAGCGGCATTTAAAGCACGCTCACTGGGGCAAAGTAGCTTTACAGCTGGCCACTAGGTTTTACGCTAAATTACCTGATAAATCATATTCAAATTGCACCTGCAGTATACAATCAAGTACACTAGTCTTTATTGCCACGATAGAGACTAACCATGAACGAAACAGAGCAAAAGACCACGCATTTTGGCTATAAAACCGTAGCCGAAAACGATAAAGCCTCAATGGTTGCAGACGTATTTCACTCGGTTGCAGCAAAGTACGATGTAATGAACGATTTAATGTCTTTTGGTGTACATCGATTATGGAAACGTCAAACTATAGCCAGCTCAGGTGTGCGCAAAGGCCACCACGTCCTTGATTTAGCAGGCGGCACTGGCGACCTAACAGCAAAATTTAGCCAACTAGTCGGTGACACCGGCCAAGTAGTTTTAGGTGACATTAACTCATCAATGTTAAAAGTGGGCCGCGAAAAGCTGCACAACTTGGGTTTAGTCGGCAATATCGACTACGTGCAAATGAATGCCGAAATGCTGCCATTTCCAGATAACAGCTTTGATGTGATCACGATTGCCTTTGGCCTACGTAATGTAACCGATAAAGACAAAGCTCTTCGCTCTATGTACCGTATTTTAAAGCCAGGTGGACGTTTACTAGTATTAGAGTTTTCGAAGCCTGAGCATGAAATTTTAAGTAAAGCGTACGATTTTTACTCGTTCAATCTATTACCAACTATGGGTAAAGTAGTGGCGAACGATAGCGAGTCATACCAATACTTAGCTGAGTCGATTCGTATGCACCCAGACCAAGAAACCTTAAAAGCAATGATGGAAGAAGCAGGCTTTGAACAAACAACGTATCAAAACCTAACCGGTGGTATTGTTGCACTGCACCGTGGTTTTAAATATTAAGGCAGGCAGTTATGGCGTTTGAGCAAAAAAGCGAGCAAGTGGTCGCAGCAAAACCCGATTCGCAGTTTTTTATGTTACCTAATTTTGTACTTTCGCTTATAGAGCGAGTGCTTAATAAGGTACTGCAACTCGACGCCACCTTAATAGATAAGCTCAGTGCCGTTAAGCACAAACCATTAAAGGTCGAAATCCGCAATTGGCAGCAGCAAATAGTATTAACCTTTGATGGTAAACTATTACACCTTTACAGTGCCAGCGATGAAGATAGCGCAGAGTGTATGATCAGCGCAGATATAGATACTCTTATGGCGCTTAAAGACCCAGCCATGCTTACACAGCTCATTCGTCAAGATAAGCTAGACCTGCAAGGCGACTTAAACGTCGCTCAGGCGTACAGCGCCGCATTTTCTGGGCTAGATATAGATTGGCCTGAGCAACTATCGCACTATATTGGCGATGCGCCCGCGCAACAACTTTACATACAGCTAAACGCTTTACGCAGTAAAGAGCGTAAAGCGCGTCAGCAAATTAGCACCACATTAACCAGCCTATGCCAAGATGAGCTCGCTGTAACTATTCACCCTTTAGAGCTTGAACAATTTAAACAACAAAACCGAGTGCTAAAAGGGCAAGTGGCCGCTATTGAGCAACGCATAAATGCATTAATCAACTCTTCTAACACCAACAGCCGCTAAGGATTTTTTGTGTCGACTGCTCGATTGTATTACATCACTAAAACATTACTTAGCTACGGATTAGATGAGTTAATACCAAAACAAAAAATACCTTGGTACGCTAAAATTGCGCGTGGTAGCTTGTTTTGGTTACGTAACCAGCACAAAAATAAACCAGCGGGCTTGCGCCTGCGCTTAGCCTTGCAAGAGCTTGGCCCAGTGTGGATTAAGTTTGGCCAAATGCTTTCTACCCGCCGAGACTTACTTCCTCACGACATTGCGTTAGAGCTTGCTTTTTTGCAAGACCAAGTCGAGCCTTTTGAGGGCGAACTTGCCCAAAAAATAATTGAAAAAGCGCTCGAAATTAGCGATATAAGCCAGTTATTTAGTGAGTTTTCGCAAACCCCATTGGCCTCAGCGTCTATTGCGCAAGTGCATACTGCTAAGCTAGTTGATGCCCATAACAATACCCAAGATGTTGTTATAAAAGTGATTAGGCCAAACATAAAAACACAAATTAATGCCGACTTAGCACTTATGGAAAAGCTCGCTAAAGTGCTTGCCAATGTACACAGCGAAGCAAAAAGGTTACGCCCTGTCGAGGTGGTCAAAGAGTATAAAAAAACCTTGCTAGATGAGCTCGATTTAATGCGCGAAGGCGCAAATGGCATACAACTTAAGCGTAACTTTGAAGGCTCTGATTCGTTATATATCCCGGCTGTTTATAGCGACTATAGCCGCAGTAACGTTTTGGTTATGGAGCGTATTTACGGAATTCCGGTCTCAGATACCGAGTCGTTAATTGCGCAAAATACCAATATGAAATTACTCGCTGAGCGCGGTGTAGAAGTGTTTTTTACCCAAGTATTTAGAGACAGTTTTTTTCATGCTGATATGCACCCTGGCAATATATTTGTCTCTCGCGAGCACCCTGAAAACCCCATGTATATTGGTATCGACTGTGGCATTGTTGGCACATTAAACAAAGAAGATAAACGCTATCTCGCAGAAAACTTTATCGCCTTTTTTAATCGTGACTATCGCCAAGTTGCTCAGCTACATGTTGACTCGGGCTGGGTTCCGCCCGATACCAGCATAGAAGAGTTTGAATTTGCAATTCGTACCGTGTGCGAACCTATATTTAATAAGCCACTGGCTGAGATATCGTTTGGTCATGTACTCGTTAATTTATTTAACACCGCACGCCGCTTTAACATGCAAGTACAGCCGCAGTTAGTATTATTACAAAAAACGTTATTATACGTTGAGGGCTTAGGGCGTCAGCTTTATCCTCAGCTTGATTTGTGGAAAACCGCTAAGCCATTTTTAGAAGATTGGGTAAAACAACAAGTTGGACCGTTATCAGTAATGAAACAAATGTATGCTAACTTGCCATTTTGGGCTGAAAAAATGCCAGAACTACCTGATTTAATTTATCAAAATTTAAAACGTAGTCCGCAAATGCAGCATTCTCAGCCAAGTAAAGTGTCACACAAAGCGCTAGTACTTAGCCTATTTGGCAGTGCTACACTGATTGTATCGGCACTGTGTTATCTGCAGCACGACCTCATAGCGGCAGGCGTAACATTAGCAGCGTCTGCAATTAGCTTTATTGTGGCGTGGCGTAACACATAAACTAAGTGCTATTTATGCCACAGGGCGTATAATTAGTACTTAAAATAAACATTTAAGCATTTATCAGTTGGAGATAACCATGGGTTTAGGTGGCATTAGTATTTGGCAATTATTGATTGTTTTAGCGATTATCGTACTTCTTTTTGGTACTAAAAAACTACGCGGCATGGGTGGTGATTTAGGCGGTGCAGTAAAAGGGTTTAAAAAAGCCATGTCTGATGACCAAACTAAAGAGACTGAAAGCGAAAAAGCTGAGCAAATCCAAGAGTCTCAAAAAGCAGCGCCAACACAGACACAAAGCACTGAAAAAACCAAAGACGATACTAAGGTTTAAGCAATATGGGAATGTGGGAGCTCGTTGTTGTTTTTATTGTTGGCCTAGTGGTACTTGGCCCTGAGCGGTTACCGGTTGCCATTCGCACCGTAATGCGCTGGGTAAAAACCGTTAAGTCGATGGCCAACTCAGTTAAAGCAGAAGTGAGTGAAGAGCTACGCATACACGAGCTTCACGAAAACCTAAAAAAAGCAGAGCAACAAGAGCTTAAAGATTTAAGCCCTGAGCTACAACAATCGGTTGATGAACTGCAAAAAGCAGCGCAGTCGGTTACTCATAGCTATAAAAACACTTCAAGCACGTCATCTAACGAACAACTCGATGAAAAAAAGTGAAATTAATTCCCCTATTTGTGGTCAACTTATTACGTGGTATAAAAAATAATGTCTGAACAAGCTAAATCAGGGTTCGTCGCTCACTTAATTGAGCTGCGCGATCGGCTTATTAAATCACTTTTTAGTATTTTAGTGATATTTATTGGCCTAGTGTATTTTGCCAATGATATATATGAGTTTGTAGCCGCCCCTTTAGTCGCACATTTACCAAGCACTGCCACTATGATAGCTACCGATGTTACGGCACCGTTTTTTGCACCGTTTAAGCTAACGCTATTTGTTGCCTTGTTTGGCGCTATTCCGTGGATATTGCATCAAATTTGGGGATTTATAGCACCTGGCTTATACCAACACGAAAAACGCATGCTAATGCCAATTTTGGCCTCGAGTATTTTGCTATTTTATGGCGGTATCGCTTTTTGCTACTTTATAGTGCTTCCTATTATATTAGGCTTTTTTACTAGTGTAGGGCCGCAAATGATGACCCTAGCACCGGATATTAGTAGCTATTTAGGATTTGTACTTAAGCTATTTTTTGCATTTGGTGTGGCGTTTGAAATACCCGTAGCCATAATGTTGCTATGTTGGAGTGGCGCTACAACCACGCAGAGTTTAAAGCAAAAACGCCCTTATATTGTGGTTGCTGTATTTGTTGTGGCGATGTTTTTAACACCGCCCGATGTGTTATCACAAACACTATTAGCACTTCCTATGCTGCTTTTATTTGAGCTAGGGTTAATTTTAGCGAAATTTTATAGCGCTAAAGAACAACAGGAATCTGAGGAATAAAATGAAAAAACAACTACTCTCACTACTGGTTTTACTAAGCGCACCGACGTTTGCAGCGCAAGAAATTAACGTGCAAGCTTTGCAAGCATGTAGCTTTATTGAAAACGACTTTAACCGTTTACTATGTTATGACAACACAGTGGCAGGTAAACCACTTACTAAGCCTAGTGAGAAAAAAACCCTTACCCCACCAAAAGCCGTAACCAATGTATCGCCAAACGTAAGCGCACCTGTTGCAGCTGTTTCTAAAGCGGCGCCTGCTGCTAAAGCAGATGATTTTGGCCTTGAGCATAAAGAGAGCACTAAAGATAAAGACGAAAATATCACAGCATTAGTATCATCAGTTAGAAAAGCCCCTTATGGCGAGCTCATTATTACCCTTGATAACGATCAGCAATGGCGTCAAATTGGCTCTGACAGTCTTAAATTAAAAGAGTCAGACACAGTGGTTATTAGCCGCGGTGTATTTAATTCTTTTTTACTTCGTAAAGATGGTCAAAACCGCTCAATCCGTGTGAAGCGCACTCAGTAATGACCTACACGTTAGTTGATGCCGGCGTTAATTTAACCAATCACCAGTTTGAAGGTGAGCATCAGGCCATTATTGCCCGCGCAAATGCCGCGGGCGTGCAAGCTATGCTACTAATTGGCTGCGATGTGCCTAGTAGCGAACAATCGCTTACATTAGCAAAACAATATAATCAGTTTTCTACTGCTGGCGTGCATCCACATGACGCTAAAGACGCCACCGATGAACTTGAAACCACTTTAACGCAGCTCGCTAGTAACGATTGCGTTGTGGCCATTGGTGAGTGTGGGCTTGATTATAATCGCGATTTTTCTCCTCGCGATATTCAGCGCAGCGTATTAAAACGCCAGTTAGCGTTAGCTGAAAAACTAAACTTACCTGTTTATTTACACGAACGTGACGCAAGCGAAGATATGCTAAATATTTTGGCTAACTATAACGTACGTGGTGTGCTGCATTGCTTTACAGGCAATGCCCAAGCACTTAAAGACTATTTAGAATTAGGCCTTTATATTGGCATTACTGGGTGGGTGTGTGATGAGCGCCGCGGTAAAGCATTGCAACAATTGGTGCCAAGTATCCCGCTTGAGCGGTTATTAATAGAAACCGATGCGCCTTTTTTAATTCCACGCACAATAACCCCTAAACCAAAATCACGTAAAAATGAGCCCGCCTATCTTAGCTATGTGTGTGAAACACTCGCTAAGCTTTATAACGTTGAACCAAGTACTATTGCCACCCATAGTACGGCTAACTTTTATAGCTTATTTGATATAGCAGGTCGCTAATGACAAGCCCAAAGGCGCTATTTAGCCTATTTATGCTCCTTTGTTCATTTTGCAGTGTTGCAAACCCCGTAATTTCTGAAAATTTTAAATCAATAAAAATAGACACCCTGAGCTATTCGTTTACGCCCACCACAGCAAACAATGCCTACCATGAGGTTAGCGACTGGCAAATAGTAAGTGATAAGCCATTAAATTTAGGGTTTGAACAACGCCCTGTATGGGTCAAGTTTACGGTTAAAAATACCTTAAATAACAATATAAGCCCTATTTTATCGCTCGATAACCCGCTGTTAAATGAAGCGCAAATTTTTCATTTTTATAATTCAGCACTGCTCTCACACATGCAAACTGGCGATAACTTTAAGCTCTCATCACGGCTAATAAAAAGTGAATCTTTATTAGCAACCTTGAGGCTGCCGGCAAATAGTATTAGCACCGTAATAATGAAGGTTAACAACAGTGCTGGGCTACGCATCCCGCTGACTTTATGGCAACCAGATGCCTACCTAGCGCATAAAGGTAAACTTAATTTAATTTATGGCTTACTCATTGGTTTTTTATTTTCATTGGCCATAAGTTGCTTGGTTTTGTATGGGTTTTCGCGCAAGTTGTATTTTGCTTATGCAGGCATTATTACGCTGACCTTAGGTGTGCTACTGGCTTATTTATGCGGTTTTGGCGCTCGTTATTTTCATCCAAATTCGCCTTCATTACAGCAAGTAATGATACCTGTTTTACTAATGCTCACTACGCTTGCTTTTGTGCCACTACAAAAACAACTGTGCCAACCTAAAGCCTCTAAACTACTAAAATGGCAGACCATTGTTGCTAATATTTACGCAATTAGCCTGCTGTTTATGTGGGCTTTACCTAGCACAGTGTTTACCCCATTTAGCTTACTGGCGAGCCCGATTGTTATTGTTTATTGCTTGGTAAGCGCCTACATCTGCCAGCAAAACGCGCCTTCAAAACCAATTCAAGCACTGCTAATTGCACTCATGCTATTTTTACTTGTTATGGTGTACCTTATTATTGCTGTATTTGGCTTATATCCTTTAGGTAGAAGTAGCTTAGCTTTTGTTTTTATATGCTTTTTTGGTAGTACATTTTGCCTATGTTATGGCGTTATGAAGCGCTTTATTTTAGAGCGTGATGAACAAGTTATTGCTCAACAAACCTTGATTGCTGAAAATGCAGCCCAAGATACACTATTAAATGAGCGACTCGCGCTGCAAGCCCAAACACAAAAAGAATTAGAGTCGTTAGTTGATGAGCGCACCTTTGAGTTACAAGTCACTTTGCGTGAACTAGAAGATAAAAACCGCGAGCTTGAGCTACTTAATATGGAAGACGCGCTGAGTGGCGTTAAAAATCGTCGCTTTTTTGATAAAAAATTAGTGATGGAACTGCGTCGCTCTCGGCGTGAACAAACGCCTTTGAGTATGATTATGCTCGATATAGACCGGTTTAAACGCGTAAATGATAACTACGGGCACTTAACCGGCGACCAAGTAATACGCGCTGTAGCCGACATTATAAAACAGCATTTAAAACGCCCGTTGGATGAAGTGGCTCGCTACGGCGGCGAAGAGTTTGTTGTTTTGCTACCTAACACTCCAAAAGAGGGGGCTGTTGATATTGCTGAAAAAATTCGCCAAGCCGTAGAGAGTAATACCGTAAACGTAGCCGGAACATCCGTAAAAGTAACCATTAGTGCTGGCGTAAACAGCGCTGTAGTAAACGATATTAGTAACCCTGAGCTATTTACAGACGACGCAGATAAAGCGCTCTATTTCGCTAAACAACATGGCCGAAATCAAGTAATTAGTTTTCCAATTCCACAGTAGGAGCTTAGTAACATGGCCCAATCAGGACTCGACCTTTTCCCATATACCCGCATGCGTAGAATGCGCCGCAGTGATTTTTCTCGCCGTTTAATGGCCGAAAACCAACTATCGGTAAACGATTTAATTTTTCCGGTATTTGTACTTGAAGGTAAAAACCGCCGCGAAGCAATTGAATCAATGCCAGGAATTGAGCGTTTATCAATTGATTTATTGCTTGAAGAAGCTAAAGAGCTTGTAGATTTAGGTGTACCTGCCGTCGCTATTTTTCCGGTAACCCCTGCTGACAAAAAATCTTTGATGGCCGAAGAAGCCTACAGTGAAGATGGCTTAGCACAACGCACAGTTCGTGCTTTAAAAGAAGCTTTTCCTGAGCTTGGGGTTATTACCGATGTAGCCCTTGACCCATTCACTACTCATGGCCAAGACGGCATTATTGATGATGAAGGTTATGTAATTAATGACATAACCACTGAAATTCTTGTTAAGCAGGCGCTTTCTCACGCCGAGGCAGGCGCAGATGTGGTTGCACCCTCTGACATGATGGATGGCCGTATTGGTGCTATTCGCGAAGCACTTGAAGCAGATGGACATATTCACACACGCATAATGGCTTACTCAGCTAAATATGCCTCTAGCTATTACGGGCCGTTTAGAGACGCTGTTGGCTCTGCAGGTAACTTGAAAGGGGCCGACAAAAAAACGTATCAAATGGATCCTGCCAACTCTGATGAGGCAATTCGTGAAGTGGCACTTGATTTACAAGAAGGCGCCGACATGGTGATGGTGAAACCCGGTATGCCGTACCTTGATATTGTTCGTCGTGTTAAAGATGAATTTGGTGTACCTACTTTCGCATATCAGGTCAGTGGCGAATATGCAATGCACAAAGCGGCAATCGATAACGGCTGGTTGAGTGAAGAAGCCACAATTATGGAATCATTACTGGCATTTAAACGCGCCGGAGCGGATGGTATTTTAACGTATTTTGCCAAGCAGGCCGCGCAATGGCTGCAAAATAAGTAAACATGTTATCAAAGGCGGTACGCCGCCTTAATTTTTTTACAATCATTAACATATTTGTATTCTTTTTGTCATTTAGATTGCCTAAACTGGTGTCCCATTTTGGGATTTAAATACACGGGAATAATAAAAAATGTTAAAAACGAAAATAACGCCACTGGCGCTTGTATTAGCAAGCCTCAGTGCACCAGCCTCCGCCGATCTAATCATTTCTGAATACATCGAAGGCAGCAGCAACAATAAAGCGATTGAGCTTTATAACAATGCTGATACAGAGCTTTCTCTTGAAGGTTATACTTTAGGACTTTATTCAAATGGTAGTAGTTCGGTAGGTAACTCAATTGATTTATCAGGCACATTGGCTGCCAATACCACCTATATAATTTCAAACCCTAGTGCTGACGCTGCCATTCTTGATATTGCAGATGAAACCAGCACAGTAACTTACTACAACGGTGACGATGCCCTTGTTTTAACTAAAGATGGTGTGGTGGTTGATAGCTTTGGCCAAGTGGGTGTTGATCCTGGCTCTTTTTGGTCTGATGATACCGTACAAACTCAAAATAAAACCTTACGAAGAAAAAATAGCATCACAACGGGTCGAACTGACTCAACTGCAACTTTTAATCCTAGCGATGAATGGGAACAGTTTGATATTGACACCTTTGACGGCTTAGGCTCGCATGCTGGCGATGGTGGTACGGCTCCTGCGCCAGACCCTGAGCCAGAACCATTAGAACCGCTTGTATGTGGCGCAGATAAAACGCTAATTAGCGCTGTGCAAGGTTCTGGTGAAGCAAGCCCGTTAGTAGATACCCTTGTTGAAATTGAAGGTATTGTCACTGCCGATTTTCAAGGTGAAGATGGCTTAGATGGTTTCTTTGTGACCTCGCTTGCTGCAGATGTAGATAACGACCCAATGACCTCTGAAGGTCTATTTGTATACTTTACTGATACCGATGTAAATGTAGGTGACCACGTGCGCGTACAAGGTACGGTTGATGAATACTATGATTCAACACAACTTGCAGATGTAACACAAATTGCAGTATGTGGTACTGACGAAGTGGCCTCTGCAACCTCAATAAGCTTACCTTTAGAGAGCCAAGCTGACCTAGAAGCTTATGAAGGTATGCTAGTAAGCCTAGATCAAACACTTGTAGTTACTAACAACTACGGCTTAGGTCGCTATGGTGAAGTAGAGCTAGCCACTGAGCGTTTATACCAAGGTACTCAAGTTGCATTGCCAGGTGATGCAGCCAATGCTGTTGAAGCGGCTAACTTGACTAAAAAAATCTTATTAGATGATGGCTCTACAGCTCAAAACTCAGATCCAACGGCTTACCCAGCGCCAGGCCTATCGGCAGAAAATACTCTACGTACCGGCGATACTGTAAATGCGGTAACAGGGGTAGTTACATACAGCTTTAGCACGTATCGCATTCACCCAACAGTTACACCACAGTTTATAGCGACTAATGCGCGTGAAGATGCGCCTGAGCAAAGTGAAGAAGCCGATTTACGAATCGCCAGCTTTAACGTACTTAACTACTTTAACGGTGATGGCCAAGGCGGTGGTTTCCCTACTAGCCGTGGTGCAGACTCAGAAGAAGAGTTTGTACGTCAAGAAGCAAAACTTGTAAGTGCTATTAGTGCAATGCAAGCTGATGTTGTTGGCTTAATGGAAATTGAAAATGATGGCTTTGGTGAGTTCAGTGCTATAGCAAGTTTAGTAAATGCATTAAACGATGCTGACAGCGCTAACAACTACGCGTTTGTAGATTTTAACGTAGCCCAAATTGGTACCGACGAAATCACCACTGCCCTTATTTACCGCGCAGATAAAGTAGAAGAAGTAGGCACAGCCGCTATTACTACTGATTACCCGTTTGATTACAGCAACCGTGCCCCAATTGCACAAAGCTTTAAGTCACTTTCAACAGATGAAGTATTTACTGTTTCTGTAGCCCACCTTAAATCTAAAGGGAGCTGTGGTGATGATAACAACGACGACCTAGGTGATGGCCAAGGCTGTTGGAATGAAATTCGTACCGAAGCTGCTGATGCGTTTACTGATTGGTTAGACAACAAACCTACTGGCGTAGATGACGAAGATATCATTCTTGTTGGTGATATGAACGCTTATGCAATGGAAGATCCAATCCGTAAGTTTGATGAAAAAGGCTATAAAAACGTAGTCGCAGAGCTTGATGGCGATACACTAAGCTACTCTTATAGCTTCTCTGGTCGTGCAGGTAGCCTTGACCATGCTTTAGCAACCGAGTCTTTACTAAGCAAAGTTGTTGCAGCAAATGATTGGCATATCAATGCTGATGAGCCTATCGTGCTTGATTACAACCTAGAGTATAAAAGCGAAGGTCATCAATCTACGCTATACGCAGAAGGGCCATACCGTGCATCTGATCACGACCCAGTTATTGTTGATATAAAATCTGAAGTAGTACTTACCCCTGAAGAGCAAACACCGGTAATTGCACCTGATCAAATATTCACAGTAGATGAAAACAGCGCTGTAGGCACTGTGATTGGCACACTTGATTTTAGTGACCCTAACGCTGATGTATCACCTGTGGTTAAATTTATCGTATCAGGTAACGATTCTGTATCAATTAACGAGCAAGGTCAGTTAATTGTTGCAAGCGAAGTAGACTACGAGTTTGAAAATCGTATTACCCTTACAGTACAAGCAGAGGATACTGTAGGTAACGTATCTGAAGCACAAACGGTTGTAGTAAGAGTAAACAACCTACGTGGTGATGACGATAACGACTCAGGCTCATTGCTTTGGTTATCTCTTTTATTAGCACCACTTTCATTAGTGCGCAGATTTAAGAAAAAATAACGAGTGATTTGTTTTAAAGCCGCATTTTTGCGGCTTTTTTTATGCTTATAAAAATGTAATTCAGACAAGCTTCAGTAAACAACCCTTAATATCTTCCATACCGTTTATTAACTATTAATAGAATTAGCCGCGCAACAAATACATTAAATGAGTATTTTTTACACATAAGCCGTAGTTAAAACCCTTTTTAATAAATTTAACTGTTGAAATGTAAACACTTTATTTACGGATTAAAAGTTGCACTATAAGTTCGTCACCCTTGTGTAGTAGTTAAGTAACAAACCCTAAGCGTAAAAATAAGTCGTGTTTTTATAAAGGAATGGAAATGAAACAATTAACCCAAACACCTCCTACTTGGCAGAAAAAAGCAACGCCATTATTGGGTCTACTTTTTATTTTTTCTGGCTGGGGCTATAGCACGCAGGCAATAGCAGCAAGTGTTGATGCAGCAATTCCGCAAGAAAGCCTATTTGAAGTAATAAGCGCCCGCGCTAAAAAACTAGCCGAACAAGAATATGCACCTCCAAAAAATATAGAGCTAGAAGCATTAAATAACATTGATTACCAAGATTACCGCTCAATTCGATTTAAGCAGGACAAATCAGTGTGGAAAGATGAAGGCCTGTATGAGCTACAACTCTTTCACCCTGGTTTTTTATATAAAACACCGGTAACAATTAATACCGTAGAAGGCGACTCAAAACGTAACCGCCTACCTTTTAGTACTGATTTTTATCAATACGATGGCACAGCCGCCCCTTTAAAAGACGAAATAGCAAAAAGCGTAGCCGGCACACAACTAGGCCATGCAGGCTTTCGCTTACATTACCCAATTAACACAAACGAATACAAAGATGAGGTAATGGTGTTTCAAGGGGCCTCTTATTTTAGAGTTGTTGGTCCTAATCAAGTATATGGTTTATCAGCACGCGGATTAGCAATCGATACCGCGGAAACATCGGGTGAAGAGTTCCCTATGTTTAAAGAGTTTTGGCTTGTTAAGCCCCAGGCTGAGCAAACTAACATCACTATTTTTGCATTGCTTGATAGCCCTTCGGTATCAGGCGCTTACAAATTTGATATTGACCCAACAACCAGCATGTTAGTTGAAGTTGATATGCAAATTTTTGCCCGTAAAGATATTAAAAAGCTAGGCGTAGCCCCTTTAACAAGTATGTTTTACCACGGTGAAAACAGCACTAAGTTTTTTGATGACTACCGCCCAGAAGTGCATGACTCAGACGGCTTGTTAACACAGTCAGCCGATAACAAATGGGTATGGCGCCCGCTTAACAACCCAACACAGTTAAGCGTTACTTCGTTTTCGTACACCAACCCTAAGGGGTTTGGTTTAGCACAGCGTGACCGTGACTTTAACAATTACCTAGACACTGAAGCGCACTACCACGACCGTCCAAGTCTGTGGATAGAGCCAAAAGGTGAATGGGGAAATGGCCGGGTTGAGCTAGTAGAAATACCAACAGACACAGAAACAAACGACAATATAGTGAGTTACTGGGTGCCTGAAAAGCCAATGAAAGCTGGTGATTCATTAAAGCTAAGCTACAAAATGAGCACCTTTAACGCCCATTTAACTCAACACCAAAAGGCGCGTGTAACACGCACACGTATTGGTAGCGCAGCACTGCCAGGTGAAGATAATCCACCACCGCAAAGCCATCGCCAGTTTACCGTTGACTTTGCAGGCCCCGATTTAAACAACCTGTCTGAAAAGCTAACACTTGAAGCCGACATTCAGCTTACAACAGGTGAAGTAAGGGATGTAACAGTGCAAAAACTTCCTAAATCTCTTGGTTGGCGAGTAGCGTTTAAAATTGCACCACAGGACGATCAACCCGTAGATATGCGTTTATCGTTAAAACTTCGTGATAAAGAAATTAGTGAGGTATGGAGCTATGTTTGGTACCCAAATGACATCAAGTAATAAAGTAAAGGGCACACCCATGCCATTCAAAACACTGCGCGTATGGTTATTTGCTATTGCTGCACTCACTGTTTCAGGGTACGGCATCTCCATTATGTTTGAAATTTTAAGCTCAAACGGAATGACCTTGCTTGAATACGCGCTATTGGTTTTATTTTCAATAACCTTTGCATGGATTGTTACGGCATTTTGTAGCGGCACGATAGGATTTGTACTGCAATTATTTCGTATTGACCCGCTCACCCTAAGACGCATTAAGCCTATTGAGTTTGACAATACCGCGCTTGCACAGCAAAAAACCGCGGTAGTTATGCCTATCTATAACGAAGACACGCACCGTGTTATTGCCGGCTTTGAAGTGAGCTTACAATCGCTAAAAGAGACTGGGCAACTTGCCAATTTTGACTTTTATTTACTTAGCGACACGCAAGATCCTGAAATAGCACAAAACGAGCTAAGCGCATGGCATGCTTTATGTGAGCGTTTAGGCGATACTGCAAAACAGGTTTTCTATCGTCGCCGCGAAGATAATAAACACCGTAAAGTAGGTAACTTAACCGACTTTTGCGAGCGCTGGGGCAGCCAATACGATCACATGATTGTACTTGATGCCGACAGCGTAATGACGGGCAAATGTATGCTAGAGCTGACCACAAGCATGATCAACAACCCGCAAGCTGGCTTAATTCAAACTATCCCTATTCCAGTTCGTCAAGACACCTACTTTGGTCGTTTTTTACAATTTGCCTCTGTGCTTTACAGCCCAATGCTGGCAACGGGGTCTGCTTTTTGGCAAACCGACAAAGCTAATTATTGGGGCCACAATGCCATTATTCGTGTTGAAGCATTTATTAACTATTGTGGTTTACCTACGCTTGAAGGCAATGCCCCCTTTGGTGGCGAAATTTTAAGTCATGACTTTGTAGAAGCTTCACTACTGCACAGTGCAGGCTGGGATGTTCTATTACTTAGCGATATTGAAGGTAGCTACGAAGAAGTACCAAGTAACATTTTAGATTATGCCATACGCGACAGACGTTGGGTGCAAGGTAACATTCAGCATCTTGGTTTATTAGGCTCGTCTAAATTAAAGTTAATGAGTAAGTTTCACTTTTTATTAGGCGCAACCGCTTATATTTCATCGCTTATTTGGTTATCTATGCTGGCACTAAGCACCATAGATGCGGTAACACGTGCATTAAATAGCGATGTGTACTTTAATCGGGTTTATCAGTTATTCCCAACGTGGCAAATAGCTAAAACAGACCTAATTGATTCACTACTTTATTTAACCATTATTATATTATTGGTGCCTAAATTAATGGGTGTAATTGTTACGCTAGTGCACAGAAATAAGCGCTTTGGCGGCTCGTTTAAATTAATATTAGGCTCAATAATAGAGACTGTATTTGCCATTATTGTGGCACCACTTATGATGGTGTTTCATGCTTACTTTGTAGTGTGTGTATTTTTGGGTAAAAAAGTTAAGTGGGATGCACAACCGCGCGAAGGCCGCATGGTACCGTGGAAAGAAGCGTTTAATTACACACTATTTTCTACCTTGGTTGCCATAGTATGGGGCGCTACAGCCTATTACTTTACGCCAGTGTTCTTTTGGTGGTTATCGCCTATATTACTCGGTCTATTACTTGGAGCGCCAATAATACGCTACACCAGTAGCATTAAGTTAGGTGTGCAACTGCGTAAAATGGGAATATTTATTTGCCCTAGCGAAGTTGATAACGACCCTATGCTAAACAACCTTAAAGTGCATTTAAAAGAGATTTCGGTACCAGAGCCTGGGCAATACCCTAAAACGGTGCCAGCCCTGCCACAAGAGCATTTAGTGGTTATGCCAATACAAAGCTTTAATAAGCCTCGCTTGCCAAAGATGAAAGCGCTAAGAGCTAAAGCAATTAAGAAGTTTAATTAGCGCAATGGGCACGCACTAAATACAAAAAGGAGCATAATTGCTCCTTTTTTTATACCTAAAATAAGCCGCTATACAACTTCCCTTTCATAACTGCGCCTCACTAACCCATGTGTAACTTACTGTATTAAGTGAGCGCTCTTACGCACTCTGTGCGAAGCTAAGCAGCCATTGCTCCTACGGTCACTTCAGCTTTAAATACCATATATTGCGCACCGCTTTAAGCAGCCTTTTATTTAGGCTTCTAATGTTGGTATTACTGTTTTTGAGAGACGCTAACTCAAAGAGTAATTAAATCGTAGGCAATAAAAAACCCGCAACATGTGCGGGTTTTTTTAAAGAGTTACAGAGCTAATTACTTAGCTGCTTTTTTCTCTTTTTCTGCAGCGATTACAGTGTCAGCTACGTTTTGTGGACATGCTGCGTAGTGTGAGAACTCCATAGAGAACTGACCACGACCTGATGTCATTGTACGTAGTGAACCGATGTAACCAAACATTTCTGATAACGGAACGTCTGCTTTAATGCGAACGCCAGTTAAACCAGCTTCTTGGTCGCTTAGCATACCACGACGACGGTTAAGGTCACCGATTACGTCACCAACGTGATCTTCTGGAGTGAACACGTCAACTTTCATGATTGGCTCAAGAAGTTGTGCGCCCGCTTTAGGGATCGATTGACGGAAAGCGCCTTTAGCAGCGATTTCGAATGCGATTGCAGATGAATCCACGGCGTGGAAGCCACCGTCGAAAAGTTCGACTTCAACGTCAAGTACTGGGAAGCCAGCTAGAACACCTTCGTTCATCATTGACTTGAAGCCTTTCTCAACTGCAGGCCAGAATTCTTTCGGTACGTTACCACCAACAACTGATGAAGTGAACGTGAAGCCTGAATTCGCTTCGCCTGGCTTGATGCGGTAATCAATTTTACCGAACTGACCAGAACCACCAGATTGTTTCTTATGCGTGTAGCTATCTTCGATTTCACGAGTGATAGTTTCACGGTAAGCAACCTGTGGTTGACCAACAATAAGGTCTACGCCGTAAGTACGCTTAAGGATATCTACTTTGATATCTAAGTGAAGCTCACCCATACCTTTAAGGATAGTTTCGCCTGAATCTTCATCAGTCTCAACTTGGAAAGACGGATCTTCTGCAACCATTTTACCGATAGCAATACCCATTTTCTCATTACCGCCTTTATCTTTAGGCTGTACAGCAATCGAGATTACTGGAGTTGGGAATACCATTGGCTCTAGAGTTACTTTGTCTTTCGGATCACATAGAGTGTGACCAGTTTGAACGTTTTTCATACCTACGATTGCAATGATGTCACCAGCTTGTGCGCTAGTTAACTCTTTACGTTCGTCAGCTTGCATCTCAACCATACGGCCAACACGCTCTGTTTTACCAGTAAACGAGTTAAGGATAGTGTCACCCTTGTTAAGTTTACCTGAGTAAATACGTACGAATGTTAATGCACCAAAACGGTCATCCATGATCTTAAATGCTAATGCTTTGAAAGACTCATCAGCAGATACGATTGCATGGTCGCCAGTTTCGTTACCTTCTTCATCCATAAGAGGTTGAGGGTCAACTTCTGTAGGAGATGGTAAGTAATCAACAACAGCGTCAAGTACTAGTTGAACACCTTTGTTTTTGAATGCAGAACCACAGAATGTAGGGAAGAAAGCAAGGTCACGAGTACCTTTACGGATACAACGCTTGATATCTTCTAAAGAAGGTACTTCACCTTCCATGTACGCTTCCATTAGGTCATCGTCTTGCTCTACAGCAGTTTCGATAAGCATTTCATGGTATTCGTCTACTTTGTCAACCATGTCTGCAGGAACGTCTGTGATTTCGTAGTTTTCAGGAAGACCAGTGTCATCCCAAACGTATGCTTTTTTAGTAAGAACGTCTACAACACCAACGAAGTCATCTTCAATACCGATTGGTAAAGTCATAACTAGTGGTACAGCACCAAGTACTTTACGTACTTGCTCAGTTACACGGTAAAAATCAGCACCCATACGGTCTAATTTGTTTACGAAGATAATACGTGCAACTTCTGATTCGTTAGCGTAACGCCAGTTAGTTTCTGATTGTGGCTCAACACCACCAGAACCACAGAATACACCAACACCGCCGTCTAATACTTTAAGTGAACGGTAAACTTCAACTGTGAAGTCAACGTGTCCAGGAGTATCGATAACGTTGAAACGGTGATCTTTCCAGAAACAGCTTACTGCCGCAGACTGGATAGTAATACCGCGCTCAGCTTCTTGATCCATGAAGTCAGTAGTAGATTCACCATCATGAACCTCACCTGTTTTATGGATAGTACCTGTAAGCTTCAGGATACGCTCAGTAGTAGTGGTTTTACCCGCATCAACGTGCGCGAAAATACCAATGTTTCTGTACTTCGATAAATCTGCCATTATTTTACTCTTAATAAAGTCGATAAATTATTCGGCGGGAGTATAGCATTACTTAAAGCGAACATCACCATACAAGTCGCTTAAAATGCAATCAATTCAATAAAATTTTTCTAGATTTACATCAAGCACTGGTTAAATAGCACTGATTATTATGTAACCCATTAAAAAGATTATGTTTTATTCTTGTAATCTGAAGGACACTCAGTTACTTAATTATTTTGTAACAACGCTCTGGCCTGCCAATACTACCGTAGCTTTGATCAGCACTTAACTTTTCAGACTCTAATAAAAACTCTAAATAGCGACGAGCAGTTGAGCGGCTTACCCCCACTAAATCGCCCATTTGCTGAGCAGTAAATGCACTTGAATCATGCTGTACGAATGCATCATGGATTTTTTGCAATGTAAGCTGGTCAACGCCTTTGGGCAACCTAATAGCACCCTGTTTTTTCTCTTTTGAGCCGAATAACACATCAACCATTGATTGGGTCACTTCGTTTGCATCAGAAAAACACTGTTGACGCGCCTCAAAGCGCGAAAGAGCTTGATCTAATCTATTTAACATTAACGGTTTAACTAAAAAATCACAGGCACCAAGTTGCATTGCTTTTTCAAGTGTTTCAACTTCTTTGGCAGCCGTTAGTAGCATCACTTCGCTCTTAATTTCACGACGCCGTAAATCTGATAATAAATCGAGTCCGTTACCATCAGGTAAATGTATATCGAGTAAAATAAGATCTGCCTCTATCGCTTGCAACAGAGCTGTTGCAGTACTTAAATTACCTGCAATTCCAACCACTTGGTACTGTCCTTGGCGTAAACTCTGTTTTGCAATTTGACTTCCCGCAGCGCCCCCCGGCAGTAATAAGTACTGGGCAATTAGCTGTGCAACTTCAACTTCGTCTTCAATTATAATTACAGAATAGATCATTGCTTAATTACTCTTATTATTTTGGAATATAAACACTTAACCGCGCCCCTAATAAATCCGACTCACCAATTTCTAAACTACCACGACAGGAGTCTAAATTGGTTTTTACTAAGTACAAACCAATACCGTGTTGCGCCCCAGACTTAGAACTAAATTGAGGCGTAAAAATGACTTCATGATCAGAGCCTAAACCAAACCCTGTATCTTCCACATCAAACAATAAAGTTTGACTGGTTTCGTCAACTGTTACCCTTACTTTAGCAGGGCGAGTATCAGATGCTCTAATAGCAGCTTCAATGGCGTTATCTATTAAATTGCCTAAAATAGAAACCACTCGTTCAAGCATATCCTTACGTTCTATAACACCAAGCAAACTATCTTGGTTAAGCTCAAGAGCAACATTAAGCTCTCGTGCTTTGTGGTATTTTCCCACCAATAAACCAGCTAATACGGGGTCTTGAATCCGCTCAAGTAAGTTGTGAATTTGTGCTTGAGAACCCTGACTTTCCTGCCCTATAAGTTCAATTGCTTGCTCGTTTTTGCCCATTTGTACTAAAGCACCAATTAGGTTTAATTTATTCGAGTAATCATGTGTTTGAACACGAAGTAACTCAGCAAATGCTTGTACTTTTGTTAGCTGCTGACTTAAATATTCCAGTTCATCAGACGGGCGCATACTGAGCAAAATACCATCACCCTGACCTTGAACTTGTAAAGAAAACCGCGACAAAATAATTCGTTTATCTGCAGCAAATAACTCAAACCCAACAATTTTGCGGCTTTGATTGCGCAGTAAAAACTCAGCATGCTCAGGCAATAGGTCTTCTAGAGTAAGGTTTTTATGGATTGTAGATGTAGGCTTATCAAGTATTTCGCAGGCACGTTGATTTAGTTTACGCACGGTTCCATCAGGCTCCAGTGCAATAATGCCGCTACGTACAGTGTTTAAAATAGCATCCTGCTCTGAAAATAATCTTGCTATCTCATCTGGTTGCAAACCAAATATAGCATTACGTACTCGTTGACCAATATAAACCGCGGCAATAATACTTAAACCAACAAGCATCAGCCCCCAAATAAGTATTTCAGCACTACGAGATAAAATAAGCGGATCAATTGATTGCACCAAAAAACCAACAGACACTAGGCCTATAATTTCATTGTTAGCATTATATACAGGTACTTTACCGCGAATTGACTCCCCCATGCTGCCATGAGCTACCGATATATAGCGCTCGCCTTGAAGGGCCTCCTGACTATCACCTCCAACCATAGGTTTGCCAACTTTGTGCTCATCAGGATGTATAATACGCAGTGCATTAATATCGCCAACCACTATAAAATCAGCGCTTGTTAGCTCCGTAAGGCTTTCTATTTGCAAATTAAATGCTGTTAAATCACCTTTTCCCTCTAACGCATTTATTACATCAGTTCGTGTTGCGACACTACTTGCTACAGCGAGTGCTTTATCACCTATGTGATTATGTAAACTTTGCGCCGTAAGCTGATACACCAACGCCCCAAACAATATTGCTTGTAAAACACATAGCCCAGTTACCCAAATAATTAAACGTGTTTCTAATCGTTTAGGTTTTTTTACCATGCTCTGCAATGGGCTTGGTTTGTTGGTGTTTGTCATTAACGTCCTTATTAAGCTTGCTCTTGCTGTAACCTAGAAGCTGTTTTATCCGCACGGCGCTGCTTCAAATAATCTTTTAATGGGAACAACAACACTAAAATAGAAAGTATAAAAATACTTAATGTGAGTGGCCTATCCCATAAAAAGCTTAATGAGCCATCCGAAATCATCATTGAGCGACGAAAGTTTCGCTCAATCATATCGCCTAAAATAAAGCCAAGTAACAAAGGAGCCATTGGAAAGGCCAATAGGCGTAATATTAACGCAACCAAGGCAACACCAACCATCATAAATAAGTCGAATGTGTTAAACGACACCAAGTACACGCCAATTAAACTAAAGAACAAAATCATAATGGTTAATACCGACTTTGGCATTGCTAATACTTTTGCAAAATAAGGAATGAGAGGTAGGTTTAAAATCAATAAAACAATGTTGCCAAAATACATGCTTACAATGACAGACCAAAATACACTTGGGTTTTCTTGCATGAGCATAGGGCCTGGCTGAATACCATATGCTATTAATGCTCCTAGCATAATGGCCGTCGTGCCAGAGCCAGGAATCCCCAATGTTAATAAAGGTACAAATGAGCCTGTGCATGCTGCATTATTTGCAGACTCAGGAGCGGCAAGACCACGTAAAGAGCCTTTTCCAAATTTTTCTTTTAGGCCTTTAGGTGCCAAATTTCGTTCAGTGGCATAGGCCATAAAGCTTGCAATAGTGGCTCCTGCGCCAGGTAAAACACCAACAATAAATCCTAAAAATGACGAACGGCCAACAACCGGCGCCATATCTTTAACTTCGCCTTTTGTTAATTTAGTTGAACCTATTTGCGGCGTATCTGAATCATTAAGACTTTTAGCGTCTTTCTTCTCTGGCTTAACAACATTAATTAATGCCTCAGCAAGTGCAAACGTTGCCATTGCAATTAATAAAAAGCTAATACCATCGAGTAAGTCGGCTTGTCCAAAGGTAAATCGCTCGGTGCCCGAGGATGGATCTATACCTACCGTTGCCAGCATTAAACCAAATACTGTCATCATCATTGCTTTTAAAAATTGGCCTTTATTTGAAAATGCAGCAATAGCTGTTAAACCTAAAAACATTAGCACAACATAATCAGGAGATTGAAAGCTCAACGACACCTTTGCTAGTAGAGGTGCGGCAACCATAAGTAGTATGGCGCCTATAGTTCCACCTATAAATGAGGAGTAAGCGGCAATAGCCAAGGCTTTACCAGCATGCCCTTGCTTTGCTAACGGATAGCCATCAAAAGATGAAGCCACCGTACCCGCCACCCCTGGCGCATTTATTAAAATGGATGATGTAGAGCCACCAAAAATAGCGCCATAATAAACCCCAGCCATTAAAATCATCCCTGAATCAGCACCTATGCTGTAAGTAATAGGGATCATCAATGCAATAGCAGTTATTGGCCCAAGCCCAGGTAACATACCAATAAAAGTACCCACCAAACAGCCTGCTATCACGTACATTAAATTATTAAAGTCGAGCACGGTCGACAAACCAAGCATAATTCCATCAAACATAACTTAACTCCATAAATCGCCCGGAACCAAGTAAATACCTAATACTTGAGTCATCAAAAACCAAAACACTACGGCAACAGGAATAGAGGCAAACAATAGAATCTTCTTGCGCCTTTCACCCATTACAAAAAAACCCGCTAATAAAAAGGCGCTGGTCGAGATTAAAAAGCCAACAGGCTCCAACATTGCACTATAAATCACCATTAAAACTAATAAGCCTAAAGTTCGTACGACATGCGACTTTTCTAGAGGCTGGTTTTCTGCCGCTTTTTCGTTTGGCTTAAGCAAAGTAGAACCGATAGAAAGCAAGCACACCACAATGCCAAAAGCTGCGTATACTTTTGGTAATGTAGCAGAAGTAACCGTTTCGTATTCTTCAAATGGTAATAGTGGAATTTGCCACGCCACAATGGCGTAGAGTGTAAATAGCGCCAAGAATAAACTTGGCCCTAGTAGTTCGCGATTCATCATAAAAACCTCGATTAATCCGCTTTACGAATAAAGCCAAGCTCTTGCATTACCACTTTAAGCTGTGCTTCTTGTTTTTCGAGTGACTGGATAAATTCATCTTTTTCTTGAAAGAGATTTAACCAGCCATTTCGTGCGCGAACAGTTTCCCACTCAGGAGTTGATTGTAATTTACGAAGTTTCTCGGTGTATTGAGCAAGTTTATCGGCAGGTAAATTAGGAGCAGCAAAAAAGCCGCGCCAATTAACAAACTCCATATCGTAACCCATCGACTTTAACGTAGGTATTTTAGGGTAATCCGCTAAAGCTTCTGGCGATGTAACTGCTAACACCCTCGCCTGCCCGCCATTTGCAACTTCTAACGCCTCGCTTAAACCGGTAGAAAGTAAGTTTACTTCACCAGAGAGTAAACCAGCTTTTGCTTTACCACCGCCATCGTAAGGAATGTAACGAATTCTGCGGCCATCAACCCCGCCTGCTTTAGCCGCTTGTGCAGCAACTAAGTGATCCATACTGCCACGGGCAGAACCACCCGCTACTTTAATTGAGCTTGGGTCTTCTTTAAGCGCTTTAATAACATCCTGCCAGGTTTTATAGGGCGAATCGTTACGAACAACAAAGGCACCAAAATCAGCAATCATATTGGCTACGGGAGTTAAATCTCGGTAGCTATAGGGAATTTTCCCCGTTAAGGCGCGCAATACAATAGGCGTTGAATTAACCATTAATATATCGCCTTTTTTAGTACCTGATTCTATTAAGTAGGCAATGGCGCGCCCGCCGCCACCGCCCGACATATTCTGAAAAGACGCATTATTATCAATGCCAGCCTTTACTAAACCTTCACCTACACCGCGCGCAGTTGTATCCCATCCGCCACCTGGGCCTGCTGGTACTAAAAAGTGAATATCGGCCAATGCCATAGGGCTGCTTAGTACTAATGATGCCGCTAATAATGTTGTTTTAACTGACTTAAATAATTTCATTGTGTGTCCCCTTAAAATAAATACTGCATACGTGCACTAAATCCCATACCAGAGTCTTCATCACCTACAAGCGCAGCGGTACCTGGGCCATCTACATCGCTATAGATAAGATTGCCCATAAATTTAATGTCACTACTAACGTAATAGCTTGTACCAAGTGTGTAGGTAGTTACTTCGCTACCTTGGTTTTTACTCGTTGCATCCATTTGCGAAACTCGAGCAACTAACTCCCATGCATTTTTAATATTTTTAGGTTGTACAAATAGTGCAGAGCCAGCTTTATACTGTCGTTGCTCACCCCCTAAAAAGTAACTTGCTGAGATATGAAAGCCGTCAAAGCGCTCGCCATCTAGATCATCGCTGCTATTGAGCGCATCTAAAGCACGGCTTGCGTATTCTGCCTCTAATGTTAAAGAGTCAGCCTGAAAAGCAAATTCAAGCCCAGACTGTGATAAGCTATCCAGTGCTACCGCTGTGCCGCCTGTAGCATAATTAACAAGGCGTACATTAGTTTCGCGCACTTCACCACGCGCAAAACGCTCGCCTAGTTCATTGCCACCCATATCACGGTATGAATGCCATGCACCTAAATGAATCACGTCACCAGGTGCTGCACTTGACCACGTAGCACGCCCTGTAATAGCAAGTGTTAGACGGTCGTTTTCATCGTTACCCGTTGCACCAAAGGCATCATTTTTATAAACCCCAACGGCATATCGAAAGCCTGAGTCTTTAAAGTATTGATAAGCAGATACGCCCCAACGGAAAAAAGGCGAGAAAGTATTAGCAAGCGTACTACGCTCAATAGTATTAATGTGCTTTGAACTAGTAAGTGCGTTTAGCGACATGTCTTCACGGATTTTACCCGCTTTAATTTTAAGACCGTTTTCAAAGGCGTAACGCACGCGGGCAAGTACAATTTCGGCATCCCCTTCGCCAAATTCTAAAAGTAATTTGTGATCCCAGTTTCCATGCTCGCTCTCTACGTAGGTACGAATACGACGAGGGAAGAAGTCGCTCCCACCTGAGCCATCATTACCTGCGTTATAGGCACCTTCAAAATAGTTGTAATCAAGTTGTACTCGTCCTCCAAACTCCAAATTAAAGCCACTTGATGTTTTTAAAGAGTTAACTTCTTTTTGCAATGCATCTAATTGTGCTTGTAGTTTTTGAGTATCGTTATCGGCTAAAGCTGATGTGCTAGCCAACGCTGCTGTAATTGTTAAAGCGAGCTGTGTGTTACTTGCTTTCATTATTTTCTCCAGCTGTGTTTGTATCTTTATTGTCAGGTAGATAAGCGACGACAAACTGCTATCTAAAGCGCAGCTTATTGTTAACGTGAAATTAACGAAATATTTTGAGGGAAAGGTGCATTGATGACGGTAAAGTACATTTTGTTCATAAAAACCATGAACAAAATAGACATAAACAAAAACTAATAAGAAGGGTCGTGAAGTACACCTATGCGATGACTAAAAAACGCACTTAATAAAATAAGAATTATTTGCATTTAGGTGTTGACAGTTTATTAGATCTAACTGATAATCAATATCAACAAGACGGGAATGCATACCCACTTGTGACGGAATGAACTAATTTGTTTCTCGACCCTGAAACAACGTGTGGCGCACGTAAACAGCTATGGTTACTTGTTATGAACCGCAACGCCCCTTGATGTTGATGATAAGTAACCGCCCTACTATTTTACTTGCTACATTGCTCATATCGGTGACGGTAGATATGAAACTAAAAAAGCCCTTACGGGCTTTTTTTATGTCTGTAATTTAGTAAGTAACATACTCACATAAATTCACAGATTAACGGCGGTTTTTACGCGCACGTGCACGGCGCTGCTTTTTCTCTTCTTCTTTAGCGGCTTTTTTGGCCTCTGCAGCGGCGCGTAAGCCAGCTACCATAATTTCTTCTTCTTCACGCATGGCTGGGGTTTCCATGGTAATACGGCCGATAATCCCATCACGTAATTCGTTAATCAGTATTTCAGACATTTTATAGGTGTCTATTTGGTTACCGCCACGAATACAACCACGCTTTTTACCGGCCATTTCTACAAACTCCCAGTCACTTTCTGGCAGTTCATCTATTTTATAGCGTGCTTTTAAAAGCTCTGGGTAGGCTTTTAATAAATACTCTGCGGTATAACTTGCCACATCTTCGTATTCAAGCGCTGTGTCACGTATTGCACCGGTGGCACCTAAACGATAACCCGAGTTCTCATTTTCTACTTTAGGCCACAGCATACCTGGCGTGTCGTAAAGCATAATGCCGTCTTCAAGCTTAATACGTTGCTGCGCTTTTGTTACCGCAGGCTCGTTACCCGTTTTTGCAACTATGCGGCCAGCTAATACGTTAATTAACGTTGATTTGCCCACATTTGGAATACCCATGATCATGGCTTTAATTTGCTTATCGGCGCCCACTTTATGTGGCACCAACTTTTTACAAAGCTCATTAATGCGGTGCACCTCAGCGGCTTTATCATGACCAAACGCAATGGCTTTAACGCCACTTTCTTGCTCAAAATAGTCTTTCCACGCTTGGGTCATTTTAGGGTCGGCTAAATCAGCCTTATTTAAAATTTTGATGACCGGCTTGCCTTCACGAAGCGTAGTTACCATAGGGTTTTCACTACTGTAAGGAATGCGTGCATCAAGCACTTCAATGATCACATCCATTTGCGGCATTATTTCTTTAATCTCATTACGGGCTTTATTCATGTGCCCAGGGAACCACTGTATTCCTGCTCTACTCATTTGATTTATATGACCTTTAGTTAAAGGCCGCAGCCTATGGGTACTAATGTGGGTACTAAAAGTAAAACTATGCTTTTGTACTTTTCGTAATAATAAGTAAGTTTACTACAGAAGAGAGGTTTAGTGCTTCTAAAAATAAAAAGAGTAATAAAACCAACGTAACCTAGTACTATAGGTAATGTAATTACTTTTAATCATAATAAAAGGAACTTAGTATGACGCTCATAACCTCTATAAAAGATCACCCTAGCTACAAAAAATATTCCGTAAATTGGGCAGATGATGTATCTCCTGCATTTTTTAAGTTGTTAGAACTTTATAATCAAAAGAGTTTAGATATATATTTTCGCGACCCCGTCAATAAATGGGAAATATGTGTAGGCAGAAGAGAACATGATGCATGTCGGGCTATTGGGAGTTATATTGTTTTTAGATTCACCAATACTGGTATTGAGTATAAGTTTAAGTTTAATGTAAACTCTTTGGTCTTGGCGCCTGATGAGGGTAAACTTACGGAGCAAACATTTTCAGAACGTAATGAGCTAGAGCATTTAAATAATTTCATAGCTAAATTTAATATCACTCGCACACCGAATATCCCTACCGATTACACCAATACAGAAGCACTACACTTTGACAGTTTTTTCAGTGCAATGATTTCTTCATGCCAAATTGATCGTAATGATTGGTACATAGGCTATAAAAAAATTGTTAGCGCAGTATCAAGCGCTAAACACGAAACTGACATAAGCGATCAACTACTATCGGATCTTTGGTATAGCCGAGACAATGATATCTCAAGCTTAAACCAAGGTGCATTATCCGAAAGTGAGTTCGAATTATCTAAAAGTACCTTAAAAAGTATTACTCAGAAAATAATCGATGACCAAACCTCGGCATCTTATGACGAATGTATCGATGCATTACAAAAACTCAAAGACGATGGCAAAGTAAGGGTATTGCATACAGCATTGCTTAATCGTGTTTTTGCAGCCATCGCCCCTAAATATTTCTCTACTACTGTTACTGATCAAAAACTTAAATATATATGCTCATATTTCACCCAAAAATGGGGGTTTAAATATCAATACTCTAACTGGTTCGACGCCAATATTCGATTAAAGGAATTTATCCGTAATAACATAGATCATGAATATGATGAGCTACTTATTAATATCGTTCTTTGGGTAGTTTACGAAGAAGAATATTTAAAGACTTTAGCATTAGAAAAAGGTGATGATGTAACACTAAAAACAGCTATAAGAAAGCAAATTGAATCTATAGAGATTCAATATCGAGAAGCTGAATTAGAGGGGCAGTTTCTTCAGTGGTTACATAACTCAGAATATAGTCACAATACGATTGCAAAGCAAAGCGAAGACTTAGGACGTGCCCACATTCGTGATGTAGTTCTAAAGAACACAGAAACGAACGCAAACATTGTTGCTGAGCTAAAATTTAAATCAAATGCTAAAGAGGATATTGAAGCCGCTATTGGTCAATTACTTCGATATGCTTTATATCCAGGCACAGAAGATTGTAGTGAAATATGGGTTGTTGGTGGTAATTATCCACTCACTGAAGACTTAGCATGGTTCAGCGAAATTAAACAACACGTAAACTTAGAATTGAAGTATTTCTACAAAGATTCGCAAAGTAACCAGTTCGTCGAAGGGTAACCTCAGTAAGTTAATATGATATTCAAAGCACGGCATAAAAGGGAAGCATTAAGCTTCCCTTTAAAATAATTTTAAGTTGTTTGTGCTTTAAGTTCAACCAGTCCTCTTATTTGAGCTTGTTCCAAGCAGCAAGAATATAGGCAAATTTCATTTAAATGCGAATCAAAATGGTGGCAACTTGTTTATTAAGAAACTAAATTACTTTGCTGTACATGGTTATTTGGACTTTTGACTGTATGTTAATATTTTTCAACAGTCTTGATTCCTACGCCTTGTATCGATAGAAGCTGATATATACGGTCTACCTCAATTGCTTCTAAAATTCTTTCAATATAATAGCTTTGTATAATTAACAAGCTAATACTTACCTTTGAACCAATTAATTAAAGTTTCCCTATCTTTAAAAAACCAATACACACAAAAAGCTATGAAATAGCATAAAGTCATCACCAAAAACACTTTCACAAAGTATTGAAGAGTTATAAGTACCAGATTTGTTAGGCTTATGTACTCATTCTCATAAAATGCAAACAGAAAACATGAGAACCCAGTAAATGACATTAAGGTTAAAGCCATTACGAGTTTACTTATACCGAAGTCAAACTGTAATTTAATAATAATTAAAGTCAAAGTTAACGCAGGCACAAGCCAAAACACATTTTCATTCATCTATTCACCCTTAAAGTAATAACGATTTCTCTATAAAGTTTAATTTATTACCTCTTCTTATAGTTATCTTGGAAACTTCCAAAAGTCAGTTTGCATATGTATTTAACTTATTAGACATTAAAATATTTCAAAAAAGCCTTGCAATTCAGATCTCAATTATTAAAGTTCCTATGCGGTTCAAACATAACTTAACTAGGAACTCTAATGAATCGCATTGCTTACAAACTACAATCTATCAAGAACAGTCTCTTATCATTTGCCTCTGAAGGCAAAGTCGAAAGCTCAAACTACTCACCCTACCTGCAACTAATTAAACCTTTCATGGATATATCTAAAAGGGCAAATTTACGAGCCTTTTCTAGAATGAAGGCCGATTGTTTGATGATTGAAGTAAAACGTAAAGGGATAAAACTAGACACCGGCATTTGTAATTGTAGTGATGATGTTGAACTAGAGATGTTAAGGGAGTCTAGTTACGCATTTTACAAAAGCATCTTTCTCAGGAACCAGGTTCATAATCTTACTGATCTCTCCGTATTTAAAGAAAAAGCTATATTAGCCTTTAAAAAACTTAAATATAAAATAACAATTATCGATGATGAGCTACTTATAGCATCAAAAGGCAAAAATACAGCAGTTGTTCAATTAGGCGTTAACTCTACTTTTAAAGGACTGCAAGATATTTCTTGGAACGCAGAAAGAGTTGGGCTTTTAGAGAAAGCAAAACAAAACCATAATGCATCGGCGGCTATTTATTTGACTCCTGGCTCGACTTCAAAACAGTTTAGACAAATTGAGAAACAATCTGATGTTTTTGTTTTAACAGGCTGGGATATTGTTCAGTTATTTGCTGAAACAAAGATCACACCTTTATCATATTCAGCATAGAAGGCTGAAGCTATGAGCCTAATGATCCAGCATATCGAACTAAACTCCAAAGCTAACACCAGTCATAAACTAAGATTTCAATTAACAATTTATTTAGCTGATACAGAAAATAATTTAAGTAAAAAAACTATATATCTTCCTTGTAAAGAGGCCACTTATCTGTGGGCTTGGCTTGATGCTAAGGGAGTGCAAAAAAGGTCGAATACAAAGGCGCTTGGTTACAATAAAGCTGGAAAGTTAGCTCGATTAATAAGTAGTAGCGACATACATAGCCTTAGCTTTAAATCTGACTTTGAGGCATATGCTTTTTTTAAAAAGCACTTTGACAGTTCATTTCTTTCTTTACTACTTGGTAAAGACCATGACGAAATAGCAACAAAGTTAGAAGAGAACAATAACTACAAGGTACTTGGAGGTTACTTAGGTGGTGAAACCGAAAGTAAAGACAAAACTAGATTTAAGACCTTCTTATTAAAAAACCTGCAAGATTCCAATTTAGTTAATCAATTACTCCCGCAGCCACTTAAAAATAGAAGTGGTAAACGAATTCAAAATCAGTTCCAGTTCACAATTTCAAACTACAAAATTTTATAAGGATTTACAGCTATGGGCAAAGTACTCGTTGGTATTTTAATATTTATTACTTCATTTTTTTTTATTGCAAAAGTCTCAGTATTAATTGGTATGTTAATACTTATATGGGGTAAGTGTTGTATTATACAGGGATTAGCTACCTGGGGAGATAGCCCTGAAGTAGATACTTACAGGCGACCAATGTCTGCCACAGAACAAAAGCATATGAGAATTGCGCGTAATAGAGCAGCAATAAATCGTAGTAAAGCACGTAGCCAATCAAGTAATAGTTACTCAGGCTCTACTACATCTAGTTTGAGTTCAAATAGCTGCACTTCTAGCGGCGATGATATCGTTATTAACCCTGCGAGTGGTCTAGTAATGAACGGGGGATACGGTGGGTTTGATTCAGAAGGGAATACTTACGGTACAGATAGCCATCACGATAGTAATTACTAATTAAAATTGTGAAATAGATCATACTAGCTGAGGCTTAAATCCAAGGCCTTACGGTCATCTATTAATAACAAAACTAGCTTAACAGCCAAATTTCATAGCTAAAGGTAATTGTGGGAGCCATAATTTCAATGGCCCCTCAAAAAACCACTGTAAAACACATCAAAAATTGTGGCAACTTGGTTATTATGAAAATAAATCACTCTGTTGCACATGATTATTAAGCTTTTGACTATATAAAAATATCTTTTCAACAGTCTTAATGCCCACACCTTGTATCGATAAAAGCTGATTTAGTTGATATATACGGCCTTCCTTAATTGCTTCTAAAATTCTTTCAATATAGATAATTTTTACTCCACTCTCTGCGGATATTTGTTCACTTGATAAAGGCGTTATTTTATTAGCAAATTCGACATACAAATCATCATTAGCTGTTTCGGAATATTCATAAATTTCGATATCTATATCAAGGCTTGATAAGTATGAGTCCATAATAGCAAGACTAACCTTGCTATCTAGCCCGCCTCGCCCCCCGCCTAACACAGGAAAAGCTATCGACTTTATATTTTTATCTTGATAGGTATCTACAAACTTTTTAAGACCCTGGTGAAGGTATGACTCTTTTGACGGATATTTCCAGCTCAACTTAGTCGGAAAATTTAAAACCGATTTAAGCTCTGATTTATATATCCACAGGAGTCCTATATCTAGTTTTTTTGCATCACATAAAGCTTCATACTTTGTAAACATCTCTGGGTAGCGTAATTTAAACTCTAAAGCTAACCCAGCCCCCATAACCCCATCACAATTAACAGGGTTTACTAGGCAACTGCATTTAGAATTAAATATATTTCCACTTATGACTTCAACACCCATATTTTATGGCCTTAATTTTTTATGTATTTTACTATTAGAAAAAAAGCATGGGATCAACAGCAACGTTGATATGTATTTTTTTGTCTTCGCATACTTTTATTATGCGCTGCTGTACTTCTATATCCTGACAGTAAATACAATGAAGCTTATCAATAGCTACCTTCTCATAAATCAAACATTCACTCATCATTTTTGATTTTAGGTCTAAATCTACAACCCCATTTATCTTCCAACTCGAACTAAAAATTGCACTCCAATTAAATGACGCTAATTCATGTATATATGGTGTAAATGTAGAAGCTATGGTAGAAGCATTACCGTTCGAAAAAATAGTTTTGGGAGATGCTATAGCTTCCTTATAAAAAGATAAAATAATAACTTCTGCTCCAAACTCTTTTTGAACCTGAAATAGCATCGCATTTCTAACGTTAAAATAAAAAGGTACGTAGTCATGTATTGAGTGTTTATGTATGGGCTCTTTTTTTGCTCTTCTTGCATTTACTAAACTATTACTGATATCAACTGTTTGTGCTTTATTATTGTGAGGCAATAAGCCTTTAGAGAGTATGCCCGGAAGATTGGCAGTATGTGTAATGTGCATTAAATAGTTAATGTTTAATCGATCAAACAAAGGACGTTTGAAATTACATAGCACAGTATGAAGGTCATCACATGACCACACAACCCACCGATCACCTTGGCCATTTGTTCGATACCTGCCACCAAACAGCTTTCCCTTATCAGTTAAGTGATATTTCTTATCTTTAAAAAAAAGTAGCTCGTATTCGATTAGGTATTTAAAAAAATCAGATGTGCTTTTTATTCCATTAGCTTTGCATAGCATTGTTGTAGATAGTAAGTCTGTAGCTACTTGAATCGCCCCGTGTTTGCCAGAGACTCAATAACTTGAGAAACTGGAACTATGAAAAAATCAAATCGCTATACATCAGAATTTCGTGAACGTGCAATTAGGCTTGTTACCACACAACAGCATGAATACCCTTCTCTTTGGGCTGCGCTAGTATCGATTTCAGATAAACTGGGATGTACCCCAGAAACACTTAGAGCATGGGTCAAGAAATCTCAAGCTCAACCGTCTAAACCCTCTTCTAATACGCAATCAACTGAAGAACGCCTTGCCGTCTTAGAGCGCGAGAATAAAGAGCTCAAGCGAACGAATGATATCCTGAGGCAAGCTGCCGCTTTTTTCGCCCAAGCGGAGCTCGACCGCAAACAGAAGTAATAGCGGATTTTATTGATGCTTGCAGAGAGCATTACGGTGTCGAGTCAATTTGCAAGGAATTGCCGATTGCACCATCAACGTATTATTCTCATAAACAGATACAAAGAGAGCCTGAGCGACTGTCTAACCGCAAAAAGCGTGATGCTGAGCTGATAATACTCATTCGCGAAGTGTGGGAGGATAATATGTCAGTTTATGGTGCAAGAAAAATATGGAAGCAGCTACAGCTTGACGACCATCAAGTCGCCCGCTGTACAGTCGAACGATTGATGCGAGTTATGGGAATTCAAGGTGTTCGTCGGGGTAAAGCACATAAGACAACGATACCTGACGAGCAACAAGATAAGCCACTTGATTTAGTTAATCGTCAATTTACTGCTGAGCAGCCAAATCAACTTTGGGTAGCTGACATCACCTATGTTGCCACATGGAGTGGGTTTGTTTATGTCGCTTTCGTGATAGATGTTTTTTCACGATACATTGTAGGTTGGCGTGTATCAACGACAATGCACACAGAGCTTATTCTTGATGCGTTAGAGCAAGCTATTTGGCATCGTGGCAACCCCGAAGGGTTAATTCACCACAGCGACAGAGGCAGCCAATATTTGTCTATACGATACACTGAGCGACTTGCTGAAGCTGGAATTCAAGCGTCTGTAGGCAGTGTGGGTGACTCTTATGACAATGCATTGGCTGAAACAATAAATGGATTATTTAAAACAGAGATTATTCGCAGAAATGGCCCGTGGAAGAATGTTGATGCTGTTGAATACGCAACGTTAGAGTGGGTCAATTGGTTTAATAATCAACGCTTATTATCTTCAATTGGGTATATTTCACCAGCTCAATATGAAACAGACTACTATGATAATTTAAACGAGTCAGGTAAAGTGGCCTGACTTAAACAAACTGGTCTCCGATGAACTCGGGGCGATTCAACTTGCTCTTTTTCATTCTTAGCTTCAACATTTTTTTTATGCTTTAGTATTGTCTGTCTTAATTTATATTTGGTATTAATATAATGCTTACTTTTGGCTAGTTGTACTCTCTGGTGTTTTTTTTGTTGTAGTAGTTCCGAAGAATCGCCTTGAGGATTAATAGCTAACCTGTTTTCACCACCTACATTTTCAAGCTTTGACAGCTCATCATTTTTTGAGATATTTAACTTGTGAAGCTCATCATTAAAATTATAGGTTAATTCTCCTACTTCTTTTCTAACAGTAGAAACACTATGAGTATTTGGTCCCTCACCTCTTTCAACATGATCATCCTGACTATTTTTATCACTGGCTATTTCATCAAATAACTCATCTTTTTTAGATTGCGGTCTAATCTGTTTAGGTTCTTTCTTGCTTTCAAGTACGTTTACTATAGGCGCCTTTGCCCTAGCCCTCAAAGCCTCTAACTTTAACCTATTAATCTCTCCTTGAGTTCTCCTCTTATAAGCCTCAGCATCTTTCTCAAACTTTGCTGCCTTTTCATCAAAAGATTCAGCAAAATTTACCAAACGATCTAAAGTAGGTATTTTGGTAGAGTTAGTACCATCTTCAGTATGAGAATATGTACTTTTAGAAGGCCTTGTATTATTTTTTGGCGCTGATTTATCAACTGATGGATTTTTTTTGAGCTTATTAATTAGAGTGCCTAAAGCAACTGTAATTAATAAAACATGAGGCATAGCTGCTATCAAGCAGATTGGGTTTAAACACAAACCAAAAAAAAGTAATTGATTAATAAACATTACAAAAATAAATGTACCAGTATATAAACTGGCAATTTTTTTAGTCTTAGCCCAAAGAGCATTTAGCCATTTCATTTAGTTACCCAGCATATCCTAGTTATATCCTTATAAAACTCTTAATCCTTCCACTATTCACATATTCCTCAAAACGGAATATCGTCATCAAAATCTATAGTCGGCAGCATTGGGTTATTTGCAGGAGCTGTTCTTTGAGTTGAGGGTTTATGGCTTTGCTCTTTAGCAAGTGATGCAGGATATCCTGTATATCGCTTAGGTGTATCTTCTCGTAGGTGTTTAGTATTTATAATGTCTGTTATATCACTCGAAAAATTAACACATCGATTTAAAGTGATATTTTCAGCAAGCTCTTCTTGAGTTTCACAACGGTACACTTCCTTTTCACAAGTTCCACAAAACCTTATTCCAGTGTTGTGCGTTAAAGATAGCTTTTCCCATTTTTGATCGCATGAATAGCCCCATGAGCAATTCCTTATAAATTCTTTTGTCATTCCCTTTCCTTGTGTTGTATTGAACTACTACTTAATAAACCGAAATACCAAAATAAAGATAAAAAACAGCTCATAGTAAAGGCAAACACCGCGCTTCAGCTACTTACACTTTTTTATACGGCTATTCATTCAACGCCACCTTGGTTTTTAGATCACTTGTATAATATACGTTGTAGCCTAATTTACTAACATTATTAAGAGCAAACTCGCCTAATCTCTCAAGGCCTATTTCAGTTTTCGGTAAGTACCCTAGAAGATAATTTAAATAGATTAATCTGAAAAAAAGCCCTGCTTAAAACACGGCATAAATGAGAAGCATTTAGTATTACTTAAAAGTAATGCTAAACTGCATGTGCTTTTGGTTTACCAGTATTCTGCTCGAGCTGGTTCAAAGATAATGCCTGAATTAATTAAAATCCCCCCTATCTTTAGGTCCTATTAATATTAGTACTATTGGTGGTTAATTTCTTTCATACTTACTTGAAATCATGCTAATGAAAGGTAGCTCATACATTTCTTTTTCATTTAGCGCTAGCCAATCTTCAACCAACTCTTCAATAGCATCCCCATCAAATTGAAAGGCTTTATCAAATTGAGTACGAAGAGAACTTGCAAGCTCTAATCTCGCATCCTTTAGCCTTTGGCTATTTAAATTCAACCTTACTATTTGGCTCTCTCCAAGCTCTGCTGATATATTTTGCCTCTTGCAAGCTTCTTTATTGAGACTAATAGAGCCGTCAGCACCATTAAATAAGAAAATTGGATCTCTATTATTTAACTCTGTAGGTTTTATAATTAGGCCTTCAGGACTTATCTCCCCTTTTTTCTGACCACATGTGAGCCTTCCCTTATTTCTCTTGTCAGCACCAGTTCTAAAATCAATATCATACTTCTCGGTGAAATGTACTACCTGAGCCGTGCCCCCTAAACAACCAGGGTATAAGTTATCCCACTCTATAGCCCAATTAGGTTTACCAACGCCAAAATTAGAATTATTGTTTCCCTTCTTTGGATGAAAGTGCTCTATCTGATAATCAGTTTTAGCTATTAGTTTATGCTCACAATAAACGCATAAGCCTGCCGTTTTTTTAATTGCTGTAACCTTCAACGCATTATTAACATCTGAATCACTCTTTAATTGATTCCATGTTGCATTTGGGTTGGCTAAGCGGAACTCTTTGAGTCGTTCAGGCTCTGGAATATTTTTAATAGACATTACTGACTCTTTCTAGACTTCATCCAGTTAACGCGTTTTATCGCTAAATCAGCCTCAACTAACATCGGCTCAGTCCCATCTGTTAATTTTGTAAGTTCTTCTCTTAAAACTAAAGCTTCCCGATCCTCTCCTTTACCTAGCTCAATTAAATCAAAATATTCTTTAAGCTTTCTTGATACATCAGTAACCGGCCTAGAGTTAACATGTAAAATTTGTTTCATTACACGACTATTTTCACCACCAAAAGGAGAGTTAACAGTTTCAGCAAATGATAATGAATTTGATACAACTCGAATACTCTCACCTCTGACTGTAGTAAGTACTTGAGGGCTGTGTGTTGTAACAACAAATTGTATATTTGGGAATAACTTAGTTATGTCTTCTAATACATCCTGTTGCCAACGGGGGTGAAGATGAAGCTCAATCTCATCTATCAAAACTACTCCAACTACAGACAATGGAGCTTTAGAGTTTGGATTTAATAGATAGGCTCTTCTAACAAGATCAATTGTGAGAGCAACCATATTGCGATAGCCTTCGCTCAACTGCTCTAAACCTAGAGAAATACTTTCGCCACTTTCATTCTCCCAAGTCACAACAACATCATTAATTGATTTGTCAAAAGTGACATTTTGAACTCTATTAACTATTTCTTTAACTGCTCTTGCTACTAATACCTTAGCTGGGTGAATAATGTCGTGATTCTTCTTTTTATCTCTAAGCTTTAGCTCATCTACTTCAATTTTTGTAAACCAGTTTTTTAAAGACCCATAATTAATTTTCGCCTCAAGCGCAGAGTCATACCCTTCACTCCTTTGAAGTTCTTCAAAAGGGCTAATAGATACTTTATTGCTAGAGTTTGATAGTGTTCGATTTGTTCCGTAATAAGCAATGAGAGGATACTCTGTATCTGTATTTACTATTTGGTTCGCAAAATCAGATAGGGCTTGAGTACCTATTTTTGCCTGTGTACTTTTTTCTGTGCCTCTAGTTACTAAATCCCAACTAAGGCTAGAATTCGTGTCTATCGATATACGGGAAAAATCAGCTACACCATCAATACCTACATGAATATCTGATTTTCGTATCAGCCTTCCTTTAGCCTCAGGCATTGCAGTTAAAAATGGACCTAAGCCACATGCAACAGCCTCTAAAATCGAAGTTTTGCCAGCTCCATTCTCACCAACCAAAACTGTTAGTGATTCATGAAGTGGTACTGTGAAGTCTTTGTACCCTCTATAGTTAGTTAGCTTCACTTTACTAACCTTTATTGTCTTATCTACATATAAGCTAGGATTAAGATTAAAGTTATTTCTAGCTAGCTTTTCACGAGCTACTCTTTTGCTAAAGCGTCCATCTGAAATGGTAGCCTCAAAAATTTTAGTTATGTTTTCGTCAGAAAGTAGATTTCTACCTCTGTGAGGTTCGTAAAACAAAGAAGCATCGACAAAACGAACAGACTTTGTATTTTTTTGAGGGGCCATGTCAAAAATTAATAAGACTGTCGGTATGTTAGTCGAGTAATGAATAGCTTTAGGTAGCAAAATAATAGTATCAACTACATTCTTATCTATAAGAAACTCTCGAATTCTGGCTTCGGAGCCAACTCGAGTTAATGAACTTAAAGACATACCTATAACTAATTTAGTTTTACTACCTAATGATGGAAACATCGAGAGGGTAGCCAACCAATCGGACCTAGTCACAGGAAGCTCTTCAGTTAAAGCCAGCCATTCGTTTGAACTATCTTTATATATAGCTTCCTTCGTAGAGGTCGGTATTTTCAAACCAAACGGCGGAAATGAAACAATTAAATCATATAGCTCACTTTTGTATTTTGGATGGCTGATGGAGTCTTCTAAAAAATCTGTTCCATCTATTCCTTTTAATATACGTGTAATGACTAATTGGAAATATATATCTGTGCTAACTTCCTGAGTGTCTATTTGAACCTTTCCATTAGTAGCTTCATAAAATGAAAAAGCAGTGCTCCCAGCCCCCGCAAAAGGATCACAAACCGATTTTGGCGAATATTGCATACCCAAAGTAGTTACTAATTTATTTATATCCTTTGGAGTATAAAATTCACTTCCTGATCTCATTTCGTTTGCTGCAAAGAGTTTATTTAGCTCATCCAATGTTTGCTTAACAATGTATTTGTCTCTATTGACTCCATTACTTTGAGCGAGTAACTTTACTAAGTCTTCTTCAATTCGATTATTCTTGCGTAAAATATCTATTGTAAACTCGCTAGCTATATACCCTAACTCTCGCTGAAAAAGTCCTAACTCAATGCAGGTGAGTACAAGCTCATCTATATATTGCCCAATAGCATCAAATGAATAGAACCTTGGTACGTTAAAGTGCTGCCCACTGTTGTCTTGCATATACCGAATGAATAGCACCATATAAGCAAGTGAACGGTAGCTTGCTATTGGCGCTGAACCTCGAATATATTCAAGTAACCTCCATATTTCCTTTGCCTGTCTTATAGCTAGACTATTAATTTCATTGTGGGTTTGCATCAGTCATATCCCTAAAAATATTCATGTACTCTATTAGCAATAATTAGTTTGTTTAAAGCTAACCAAGTAACTTTATTCTATTATCTTGACCGTATTCTTCCTTGCTTACTATAAATATTACGGCCCTAAAACTCCGAAGTTAAAAACTCACTCACCTAAAATAAAGCCTTGCAGGTGCTTATCTACTTTTATTCTTAATTTAAAAGGAGGAATAGTAATACCATCTTTATCCTCAAAGTATGCTTTGGCTTTATCAATATCAACCGTCGCTTTTAGGTTATCAAATCGGCCAAATTGGTTTATGTTTTTTTCATTAATTACACTGCTCATTAGCTCAATTAAAAGCGATTTATCAACACCTAAATTATCAACTAATTCGTTAATTTTTTTGTTTTCTTCGCTGTTTTGGTAATCGTTTATGTAATCTCTAAAACTATGGCCATCTACTAACTTAGCATCACCGCGCTGTAAGTCGTGCAAAAACAATTTAGCGTACTTTTGCTCGTGTTGAGTGAGCGATGAAAACGACTTATGTAGTTCATTAAGCGTACGCTCAACACTGGCTTTATCCTGGCCTTGATCCAGTTCTTTTAAATATTTATCAAAGCGACTGTTCATATAGTCGGTATCGATTTTACCGGTATCAATTTCCGTTAAGTAACCGCTAATATCAAAAGGTACTTCGCCGCCACCAGCGCCGCCACCACCATCTGAGCCAGCAAGTTCTCTATAACGTAGTACTAAGGTCAAGTAGGTTTGTTCGTCTACTGCTAGCGTTACTTCACGCTCATTATTGTCACCAAAAGTGTGCGTGAGTTCTTCCCAGTGTAAGCCCTGCACTTTTGATGCCTCTAAGTGTTGGTTAAAGGTTTTAAATAAATCGGCAAACTTAGCGCAAGCTTCAAGATCTTCGGGCAGCTTTTCAAAATTTTCAACGCCAGCACTTTCAAATAGCTCTGTTATGTCTGCTGCTATTGTATTCATAGCTTCAAGGTTACTTTCTAAGCGGTCAACAAATAAGCCTATAGGGCGATCACCAGAATAAAGCTTTACCGCGTCGTAAATGAGCTGTTCCATGGTGTGAGGATAACGGTAGTAACGAATAGTTCCGTGTGGTTTTTCATCTTTTTTAAACAACCGATTAGTACGTGAAAATGCTTGGATAATATTCTGGTATTTAAGCACCTTATCTAAATACAAGGTATTGACCCATTTAGAGTCAAAGCCTGTTAGCATTTGATCTACCACTATTAGTAAATCTAACTGCTTTTCCGGCTCTGTATGTATGCGCTCATAGGGCTTTTTATGGGCAAGACGTGCGGCTAAATCTTTTTTAAACTTACCATGTTTTGCAAAATCAAAATCTTGTCCGTAACGTGCATTGTAATCAGCCATAATCTCATCTAAGCCATCACCTTTAAAAGTCGGCCCACGATCGCGGCTACCGTCATTATCAATATTTGGGTCAAACAGTGCTGATATTTTAAGCTCTGGCTTAGCCGCTTTTATACGGCGGTAGTAGTCAATGGCTTCAGCAATACTATTAGTAGCTAAAATGGCATGAAATTTATTAGCCTGGCTTAGCACATCCCATTTATCTAAAATATCACTCACTACCTCTTCTTGATGAGCATCAGTTAAGTATTGGCTTTTAGGCACGTAGTCTTCAATACCTTTATGATATTTACCCATTGCATCTTTTTTGCCTGCCATAGGCACATCATTCATAAAGTGGTTAAACTTTTTCTTTTTAGCGAGGCTACTCATGGCATCAGCCACAGAATCTGCTTTTGCCTGGGCTAAAGCCACCTCTTTTTTTATGTCGCTATCTTTAAAAGTAGGTACTTTATAAGGGTCAAAGCCTAATACGTTGCCATCGCGTATTCCGTCAGCAATACTGTAGCGATGTAATTCGCTACCAAATACGGTGCTGGTGGTATTGCCGCTTTTTTCGTTCTCTTCTTGAATCGGTGTGCCCGTAAAACCAAAGAATAATGCGCTAGGAAAAGTACGCTTAATGGTAATCAACATATCGCCAAAGGTTGAGCGATGCGCTTCATCAATAATAAACACTAAGCGTTTGGCTTGTATTATTTCAATATCGGCAGAGTTAGTCGCTGTACCTTCATCATCAACTGCTTCAAAAATATTACTCATTTTTTGAATAGAGCTAACTATTAATGTTTCTGCCGGATCAGTACTTTTTAACTTAGAGATTAATACACCAGTATTTTCTGTTGCTTGTACGTCTTCACCATCGCCAGCAAAGCTACGATACTCTGCAAGTGATTGAGTACCTAACTCAATTCTGTCCATCAAAAATATAACTTTGTCGGCATCTTTAGACTGCGAGATTAACTGTGCCGATTTAAAGCTGGTCAGGGTTTTACCTGAGCCTGTGGTATGCCATATGTGGCCGCCTAGACGCTCGGTATTAGAGTTTATTTTATTCCAATGAGTTTTAGCTACTTTATCGGATATCGCATTAGCAGCGTAATATTGATAACTACGCATTACCTTAAGCACACCGTCGGTATCATCGGCCACGGTATAAAAACCAATAAGTTGGTGTGCCATAGGTATAGACAGTAAGTCAGATGCTATATCCTTCCAATAATTTTTTGGCTCATTCCTAACGTCGGCCCAGTTAAATTGGTAATCAGGGTTAAACTTGCCGTCTAAACCTGGGTTGGCAAAGTATTTGGTCTCGTTCGGCTCCATAGCTACAAATACTTGAATAAGCGAAAACAGTCCACTAAAAATACCTTCTTTACTGTATTTTTCAATTTGATTTACAGCTTGGCTTACCGCTACACCGCTACGTTTAAGCTCTACATGTATTACGGGCATACCGTTAATTAATAACAAAACATCGCCACGCCTGTCGTTACGTAAAGGGCTGCCGCGTTCAAATTTTGGTTGTTGTACTATTTGGTAACGGCTTTGACCTGCGGCTATTTCTTGGCGGTCATATATTTTTAAGCTAACCTCTTTGCCTAAACGTTCTGGGTGAGCGGGGTTGTCGCGCGTAATTGCCACCGTTTTACCGTTAATTAAACCGTTAAGTTTTAATGGGGTTTTAAGATCTTTTATTTGCTTTATGATTTGCTTCATTTCGCTATTGGTAAGCGGTACATCGTTTAAGCGGTCTTGCTGGCGGTTATTTTCAAATAAAATATCTGCCCAGTTTTTCAGTAAGTCAGCCTCAGTTTTATTTTTTAATATTTCAGCTTCCCACCCTTTATGAGTAAGTACTTCAATAAAAGCCTGCTCAAATTGTGCTTCGGTTTTAAACGTAGTCATTTACTTTCCTTGTTATACAAACATTTTACTCAAGCAAGCCAGCTTGACGTGATTTAGCTTAGTGATTTGTTGTTGATGTTGGTTTATCAGTACATCTAACTTTTGAAAATAGCGACCTATTTTTTGCTGCTCCGAAATATTCGGCATGCATATTTTTATATCCATCACTTTCGTTTTAGAGATGTTGTAACGAGAAACTCCTTGAGCCAAAAAAACAACTTGCTTTCTAAAAGCTCTAGCCCTCAAAATGTATGCCAAAAAATAGCTATCAATTTTTTGTTTAGGTCGGTAACCGAAACAAAAGCTGTTTAGGTACATATTTGGCGTATCGCCCATCCAAACAGAAGACATTCCAACTTCTTCTGGAGTTTCTGAAGAAGTAGTAAAAAAAACATCACCCTTTTCTACTTCATTTTGGCTTTTATCAATCTCTACCGGCTCTACCAAATTTTGATTTGAAATCACGTTTGAAAATACATTCATATAAGTTATAAATCTGCCTTGCCCATGGCCAAAGTCATCTTTAGTTTTTCCAGCTAGCCCTGTAAATGTATTACCAATCTCACCTAATTCTTTCTCATCCCACTCTCCACTAAACTCTTTAAAACGGATTTCTGGGATAGTTTCGCCTTGTTTCGGGAACATCTTTTCCAGCATGGCTTTTTTGATGTTGCTAAGCTTGTCATGCTTTTGTTGGTGTTGGTTGATTAGGCTGTCGAGCTTTTGGAAAATGTTGCCAATGGCGGTTTGTTCAGGGTCTTTAGGTACATAAAACTTTAAGCATAAAACTGATGGCTTTGAAATATTTTTCATTGAGCCGGATGTGCCTGTAGCCAAATTAGATAGGGCTTCTCTCCCTTTAGCTGATCCTAAAATATTCGCTAAAAACTGCAAATCACCATTAGCTGTAGGCTTTGCTGCCCAAAGCCTGTCAGGCAGAAAATAATTCGAGTAACTTTCGTCAACATATGCATTGGCACCAACTAAAGAAGGTGTATTCATTCTGCTAATGATGATCGTATTCTTTAATACAGGCTCTTTTAACCTATTAATTTCTATGGTATCAGATACAACTTTATTTTCGTTTAGTTCAAAAATACCATTTGTCACACAACTTGTTTTGAGTACCCCGAACTCATCTTCACCAGCAGGTTTATCTCCAGAGTTTACACTTACACCTGCATCTAGAGAGCTAATGAAATTAGAAAGAGGGCTCCGCTCCCAATCCCCACTAAATCCCTTAAACCGAATTTCTGGCATATTCTTTTCAACACTCATCCTATTCGCCCTTCAATAAGTTGGTGAGCTCTGCCAAACCCTGGCTATCAAATTCATTACCGGTGAGATCGTCCATCATTTTCGCCAGTTCTTGCTCTGTGCTTTGAATATCATTGGCCACTTGCGAATAGGTAACCGCATATTTATTGGCTAGAGATTGTACTTGGCTGGTGAGCTGGGTAATAACTGCACCTGGCATCGCCTCAAGCTCAGTACTTAATGGAGTAATCCATTTTAGGTGAAGCAGTTCGTTTACTTGCTCGTCAGATAAACTCTCTATCGTTGTTTTAGTTAAAAGGTGGAGCGCAATGGCGGCTTCTTTAACTGATTTTTTAAGTGTTTTTTCTTCATCTATGAGTTGGCTGGCGTTAATAATTTTCGCTTTATAGCTTTCTTCAGGGTCTGCGCTATCGGTTAAAAATTTAACTTTATGGTCTTTCTGTTCTTTTAAAAAAACTTTAGCCGCTTTGCCCACTTCGGCATTTACAAAACCGTCTTTGCCTTCTTTTACCGTCGCTTGCTCTTTATCTTCTTCAGTTAAGCTTTCTAGTACTTCTTCAAGCTGGCTCGCGATTTCTGCAAGGCGGGCCTCTTGTTCAGCCAAAGCTTGTAGCTCGTCGCTTAGGTGCGTTTGTTGTACTAAATCAAACGGCAGTATGTGGCCTTTCCAAGGTTTGTTAGCGTCTTGCACCTCAACTTCTTTGCCTTTTTGTTTTTTAATAACCATGTTTGCATCGACTTGTTTAGTAGCGGCAAAGCCTTCGGTCTGCATCATTTCTAGGTCGGCGCTAATGGTTTGCCATTGGTTATTTTGGTATTGGTAGGCTTGGTATTTGTCCACCAGCGCAATAGGCGCTAAGCGTTTAAATAATTCTTCACTAAGTTCAGCCTCTATTTGATTACGGTTAACCGTTTTCCATCCTTTGATCAGCGTAGTATTTAAGTAATCATCGTAACCATTAAACGCTTGATTATAGGTAGTGATAAATTCACGCACTTGTGGGTGGTCGCTAATGGTGACGTTCACGACTTCTTTAGCCACTCTAAGCTCGCTATAAGCGGCTGACTTAGGTGCAAACAATGCAGAATGCAACTGTGGTAGAGCTTGCCAATAAGTTTGTAGCTCGGCTATTTCATTATTAGGGATACCACCAAGCATAGTGGCGTGTAAGTCCCAACTCTCTGCTGCGGCTGAAGAATCAACGTAACGCGGAATATTTAAGTTGTAGTCATTTTCACGAAGAGTCTGCTTGCTTACTACTTTTGAAAACTTATCGATACTTTCACGGTTAATAACCGCATCGGTCACTCGTTTTATGTCACTTGCTTGTAGTTTGTTGTTTTTACCTTCTTTAATAAAGTGTTTAGAGGCATCAACCACTAGTACATCCGTGTTTTGTCGCTTTTGTTTGAGCACAATAATAACGGTTGGAATACCTGTACCAAAAAAGATGTTCGCCGGTAAACCAATAATCGCGTCGATGTGGTTGTTTTCGATTAGCTGTTTACGTATTTGGCCTTCTTGGCCACCTCGGAATAGTACACCGTGTGGCAGTACAATGGTCATAATGCCATCGGGCTTTAAGTGATAAAGATCGTGCAGTAAAAAAGCAAAGTCAGCTTTAGTTTTAGGTGCTAAACCAAAACGCGAATAGCGAGGGTCGCTGTCTTTAAAGCTTGGGTCCCAGGCTTGTGAATAAGGCGGGTTTGATACAACGGCATCTACGTATAAAGGGTTGTATGTAGCAAGCGGATCACTTTCGTCAAAGTATGGCCAATCGTCTTCTAAGGTATCGCCATTACGGGTAGTAATGTTATCGGGCAGAATACCGCGCATGATCAGGTTCATACGGGTTAAGTTGTAAGTGCTTTCTTTTAGCTCTTGAGCGTAGTATTTAATATTGTCTTTACTTTTTGCATATTTAGCAACTGAGCTACCTATGTTTATTAGTAATGAACCTGAGCCACTGGTTGGATCGTAAATTTCAATTTTATCTTTATGCTTTAATTCATGCGCTGTGATTTCTGACATGAGTAATGACACTTCGTGAGGGGTATAAAACTCACCGGCTTTTTTACCTGCATTAGCTGCAAACTTTTCAATTAAGTATTCGTAAATGTAGCCCAGTACATCGTAACCAACATTACCGCTCATAGGGATGCTTTTAATTAAGTGCAGTAAATCACTTATCGCTTTAGTACGTCTAGGCGCACTTTCACCTAGGTTCCTTAAGCCTGTTTCTAGTGTGGTGAAAATACCCTCAAATAGCTTTTTATGATTAGGGTGAATAAGGCGGCTAAAAGCAGAAAGTGCATCACGCACGTTAGACTCATCAAAGTCTGACTTTGGATCAACCCAGGTAGAAAACAGGTTATTGTACGATATAAAGTAACCTAAGTTGCTTTGCACATATTCTAAGGTTTCAGGGTCATCTTCGCCAAGGGCTTTAATTTCATCTTCGGTCATGCCTTGCTCTTTAACAAAGCTAACTAATTGATCACTTACGTATTTGTAAAAAATAAAGCCTAAAATAAAGTCTTTGTAGTCGTTCGCTTCAATTTTCGAACGCATTTGGTTGGCTGATTCCCAAATTTTAGCTGCCAGTTGTTGCTTATTCATAAATAAAACTATTTCCTAATACTTAAGTAAAACGCAAACAGGTAATGTTGCTTACGCTTCGAAAAATTCTTCGTCTATTTTTTTCAGGTGTAATACCTGCTCGTCTCTGCTGCCAATGTTGTATCGCAGCATGAGTTTTGCTAATTCTTTACCATTTATGAGGACGATACGCATACCTAGGTCTTTGGCTGTTTGCATGGCTGATGGGGTAAAGTCTGAGGTGGTAATAAATATTCCCTTTTGCGCTTTTTTAAGGTTAAGAGCGCCAAAAAAGTCTCGTATATCGCCTGAGCCAACGTTATTACCTTCTGCATACCGTTTAGCCTGAATGTAAATTTGATCCACGCCTAGTGGGTCTTGGTTAATAACGCCATCTATGCCGTTATCTCCTGACTTTCCTAGTGCATGCGCTGCGCCCTCGCCAGTACCACCGTAACCCATAGCTAGCAGTAATTCGATTAATAGGTTTTCAAAAAAGGCTGGCGTTACTTTGCGTGTGCGCTCAATGATCTCTTCGGCTAAAGCATCGTTTATTTTTCGATATGCTGAGCGAAGAGCTTCATCTGGCGTAATATCACTTTCAGCTTCGGCCGCAGGCACTACTGTAGTGCTTTGCGTTTCGGTGTACTCATTATTTTTTTGCTTAAAAGCAACAAATTCATCAAAGCGCTTTAAGTAGTCGTTATTAATATCTACATTATCTTTTAATGCTTCTATACCACGAGGCGTTATTACAAAATGCGCTCTGCGTTTAACGTCAAGTAAGCCTGCCTTTGTTAAGTAGGTTCGGGCCCATCCAACACGGTTATCTAATACAGACTGCTTACCACTAGGTAGTGTTTCGGTGCGTTCTTCATCTGTTAAGTTAAACTGCTCAGCGAGCTGGTTAATAACATCACGTAGTTTAACTTCATTAGCTTGTCCATCTTGATGAGCGTTATAGGCGATTTGAAGAAAGGGCCGCATAAAATCTTGGTAATTTGGGATCATCCGTTATCCTTTTGTTTCTCTATCCATTGTTCTATATCTTCACGCTTAAAACGCCATGAACCGCCTACTTTAAAACCAGGCAGTTTACCTTCACCGGCTAAGCGATAAGCTGTTTTTTCATTGAGCTTTAGGTATTCTGCAAGCTCTTGGATTGTTAGTATTTCATCACTCATGGATTTATCTCTGACTGTGAACAAAAGTAGGGTATGAGAAAATTGCGGAATGGTCAATTTAATGCTCTATAAACCCAAATATACAAGCACTATAAGTAACAATATTAAAATTATGCCCTCGGTACTTCGACTTTATTTTGTTACTTAACTTTTGTAAGTTGTTCCCACTTAGACCAGCCTCTACAACTTTGATAAGCCTCTTTTTCACGGCCTTTATTTGTACCTACCATGCAAAGACCTCTATTATTACTCTTAGAGTAAGTTATAAAATAGCCACCTTTCGTTTTTCTTGTTCCTTGCCAATAGGAACAAGTTAAGCAGTTTTCCCCAGTCCCATTAACAACTGAGCCAGAACTTTCTCTCTTTTTAGGTGCTTTACTTCTTTTATTTGAACCCGAGCCAAGCAACACATCAATGGCAAAACCTCCAACTGCAAGTGCCCCTAAACCAATAGTTGTTGCTATTTTACTTGTTGTTTGTAATAACCTTTCCTGCTTTTGGTTCGATAAGTCCAACCCTAAAGAGTCAGCTAGCTTTTCATAACTTGGAATCTCAATATTAAGTCGCTCTGCCACTTTTTGAATGAAGCCAAACTCTTCCTTATCAAGAAAGCCATCTGCGGCTGCCACTTTAAGTAAAAACTTTAAAGTAGCGAGATTTGATTTTTTCACTTTTTGCTCAAAACATAAATCTAAAAGATCACTGTTATGAATACGTCTAATTAGACGAGCTTTATATGCAAGAGCGAAGGCCGTCATTCCGTATTGGTTTTTGCCTGTTACATCCAAAGATAACTTTTTAATAGTTTCTTGCTCTCTATCATCTTGCGCGCCATCTGAAATTGCTAACGCACCCGCCAAAGCACCGCGCAAATAAAACAGTCTTAGCTTTTTATCTTCAAACGCCTCAGGGAAATTTTTTAACCAAAATTCATCAATCTCTTTTAACTTATCTTGATTGGATTTCTCAGACTGACAGTCGAAGCATTGTGGTGAAACACCCAACGAGAAAGTATCATCTATATCCCCATGAATAGAGCATGTAATGGGTAAGTTATTAGCACAATCTACACACAAAAAATCTTTACTTTTATCACCAGGTAATTGCTCTGGTATTACCCTTTCTGGAAATGCATGTCTGGCACTTTTCCTTATATCTAGTCCTGCGTAATTAAACGCTATTAACTTCCTTTTATTCTGACAAGTCAGACATTCATTATTTGCCATACATACCACTTAAAATATTTGTATTCATAAATGATCAAGGCTTGAAGACCCAAGCCTTAAGTAGATAATTCATCCAAACCTTACGATCATTTTTTATGATTGTAAGGTTTGGATAAAGCTTTAGAATTTTAAAACATTTCTATAAAATTTAATACCTTAGCTTAGCTATATCCACTTACTTTTATACTGACTATAAATGCCACAAATCTTAGTCGAAGCTAGTAACATTCAAAATGACCTCTTCGTATGGTAGAACTTTATTCTCATTTAATAGAAGGTATATTAACCTCTACCTCTGACCTTATCCTCAATCCAATCATCAACTTCAGACTCAAGCCAGGCTACCGACTTAGCACCAAGCGATATTTGCTTAGGGAATGTGCCCTTAGTCATAAACTCATAAATTGTTGAGCGGCCAAGTGATGTTTTTTCGATTACTTCTTTTAATTTAATTAAACGCATTAGATGACTCCTAATTTTTGTCATCTAATGAGGGAGTTGTGTAAAAAAATACTTTTAAGCTCTCTTTACTTCCCAAAACCACTACTCCAAATATTTTCAAATCTATATCACCTTTATGAGCAAACAATTCATAAGAGGTCCACATGTTAAAAAGCCAGCAATTACCAAGTACAAACAATACAATTTTGACTGATGATGAAATTGTTGATTTGGCATCAAGAATATTATTTCGACGATTAAAAAGGGAAGGCAGAATTAGCTCCCCAAGATCAACTGTAGATTTTTTAAAGCTGAAATTAGGTAGCTATGAGAGAGAGGTATTTTCAATAATTTACTTGAGCAATAACAATGAAATTATTGAATACAAAGAGCTGTTTTTTGGAACAATTAATTCAGCCTCAGTGTATCCCAGAGAGGTTGTAAAGGACGTATTAAGGGTTAATGCAGCTAGTGTAATACTCGCGCACAATCATCCTTCTGGGAGCGTAGAGGTGTCTACAGCGGATAAGCTAATAACAGGTAAGCTGATTAAAGCTCTGTCGTTAATAGATGTAGAGGTATTAGATCATTTAATAATTGGTAGCTCATACGCCTCTTTTGCTGAACTTAATTTATTAGCTCAACTAAAACAGGAGGTAGAATGCTTAGACATAATAAAACTGCACAGTTAGTCACTCATGTAATTGCAATTTTGATTATTTTACGTGATGTTATTAATGACGATTAAAATAGGGAGGCAGTACAGCCTCCCTACTTAGATAAATTTTTCTATTTAATTGATTGCATACTTGCTTTTAATCACACTCTAGTATTCACTGTGTCAGACATATCGTATTAATTAAAAGGTAAGAACATGGATCCATTAGATAAAATTTGTGATAACTGCGAACAAATGGGAAGTAATTGTGAGTGTCCTGGCTGTGAAGACTGCTTAGTAAAAAAACATGAGTGTGATTGTGAAGAAGACGACTAAAGCTTGCTAACTCAGATTCGATTTAACTATTTATTGACTTCAAAATCTTGAGTGGTTAAATCACTATCAGTAATTTTTTAGCGGTGCATAGCTACTTTTCAAGCCCTTACATTAATAGCTCTAGGCCTAATAGATTTTTTTACAATCATACAACCAGTTCCAATAGACTTTTGACAGTCTCCTCTCCAGCGCTTTGTTTCTGGTTTGGCCAAATACATTAAGCGTTTTATTGCAATTTTATATACCTCATTCCCCTCCTTATAATCGCGAGAACTAATCCAATGTACAGGTTTTTCAGTGAAATGAACGCTACTCAAAACTAAGTCAGCACTCAGACCGAAAACGCTAGCCCAAGCCTCAAATATGCAGGTTTTTAATGACTTTTTCCTTTGGGTTTTATTTTCCCTAAGCCTCGATGTGTACTCACTACTTCCTATAAAACCAAACTTATCTTGGTCCAGAAACAAACAAATATGATAGTGTTCAACCTCACTATCTTCACCAAACTCTTTTACCCAAACGTAACGTAAGCATTGTGTTCGATAAACATTATCAATAAGGTAACTAGCCTTAAATTTTGAAACTAAAGAACCAAAAAACTTCTTCATCAATCCGGTACTTTGAGTAAGTGGATTATCTTGTCCCCTGCACAGCTTAGGTATATGTAAATCAAAACGAATTATAGATACTCTTTTATTGCTATCGAATGCACTCTTAAGCTCTGTTTCAATAATTTGCTTATATGTGGTTAATACATGAAAACGTTCATCAAATGCATTTCTTTCAACTTTTCTATAGCCCATTACTTTAATTCTCCTTTGTATATTTCATACAAAGGAGAATTAAAGTAAAAAAACACATCAAATAGTTAAGTACTTTAGATACATATGCTAGATGTATATTAACTATACGAAATAATAATTTCCCGAAATAAAGGCAAACCTTTCATCAATTCAAAAAAGAGCAAAAGGCTACCTGTTAATCAACTTTTTATTCACTCTGAACTTAATGCAATATTTAAAGAAAAAGAAACTAAATTTTAAACACTTTATTTTGAAATAACAGAAAACGAGTTAACTCAATGTCCTTAGCATAACCATCAAAACGAACATTAAAAAAGGCTGGCCTTTCATCGTTAACATGAATGGTACTCAACCCATTGTCAGTAAAATCATCCAGTAACTCTCTTACCTTGCGCTCTACAAGCAACACATAAAAGGTACAAGCAGCACGAAAAAAGTAATAGCCACTCAGGTAGTGCTCTCTTTTAAAAATCAATTTCACTAAACTCTTCGCTATTTTTTCAAGGTAAGCAGCAGAATAAGTGCCTTTTTGAAGAGCAAGAATATAGTTTTGAAATTGAGTATTTTCTGCAACAGAGTATTTTTCCTTTATAATTAGCTTTAGTCGAGCTTCATCACTTATTAAGTCACTAGTTGCAGTATCAAAGCCTTTAAAATTTTCATCTAAATGTTTAATAAACTCACAATTACTTTCCACGTCACTAATAAAACCAAAAGGACCCATTTCCCTCACAATGTATTGCTTTGCCCCCTTCATTTTATACATTCGATAGAACTCAAAGTAACTCCTTATTAGAGAAGCGAGTTCATCCAGTGATGGTGGGATTGTAACTCCACAAACGTTGAATTGTTGTACCCTCCCTTCAAGTACGCCTGATTTTTTATTCGCCTTAACCAAGCTCAAAACTGCCAGCAACTTTGAACTACCTGTCTGCAACATAATCGCATAGCTGTTATTCTTTTCAATTCTGAATATACGACTGCCATTATCAAAGTCTATTTTATTTACACTACGAAAGTTAAAGCTATATTGACCGAACTTTTTATGGGCACACTTAATCTTCACATCAAATGCCTTCTTTATATACTTTTCGCTCATTGCTACCGAGTCTTTTATCAGCAAACAATAAAGTAGGAGTGCCTTTTCTTTGAGCATAAGTCTTGAGTCATTTGAGTTTTCACAAGCTAAAACTTTTTGAATATCTGCAAGTGATTTCTCATCATAATTCTGAGCTAAAAACTCTTTAACCTCACCTGATAAAGTTACTTTTTTTGGAGAGCACCCTCTTTTAATTATGCCTGCATTATGAACGAGCCTTATTAAATTTTTCTGCTCTAGCTCGTCTAAGCAGTTCTTAAAATCTTTAGAACTAACCCCTATGATTTTATTAAGCTCTGCTAAAGAAGGCTTCAACTGGAGTGCTTCAAGTTCAAATTTCGGACACATATACAGCTTAATAAAAACCCAGAAAGAGTTAGGGGGCAAATTAAAAATTTCTTCACTTAATATATATTTAATAGTACTCTCCAGTTTTGAAAAACATTACCTGTAACGACACAGGTAACATTACAGGTAATGGATTTGGTTAGCAATGAGTAGCACAAGCACCAACAAAGTAAGTATAGTTTCATCACTTTTTAATGGGTTAGATGTAAGACATAGAGAGTATTTTTCGACATGGGCAGTCGCGTATCTTTCTAAAAATTCACCAGCTCATGCAAAGGCTTTTGAGCAATATTTGGAATCTGGGAATTCAGATAAATTAGATAAATACTTGAGTAAAAATAATCATAAAGAATTATTTCAAAATGCTTGGCGACAAGCCAAAAGACGTAAATTTAATAAAGAGCAAATAACACTAAACTTGAATCGCAGTGACTATAATAAGCTTCGACTCAGTGCCACTAGAAACAAGATGAATATGACCCAATATTTGATCAAGTTGATTAATGATAATGATAATGATGAGGGTCTATTATAGTTTCAATCAAAGCAGTCTATTTTTCACGCATCCCTTCGCAAATAAACTCACTCCACCAACCCATTATAGCCCTACGCCGTTTAAGATAATCGGTACGGTTATACGCCACTCGAGTTTCATTTTCATCTGCGTGGGCTAAGCAGGCTTCTACCAAAAGGCTATCGTAACCTTTTTCATGAAGCGCTGTAGAAGCAACAGAGCGCAAGCCATGGGCTACCAACTTATCTTTGTAGCCTAAGCTTCGTTTAATCGCGGCATTGACCGTGTAAGTGCTTGCATGGCCCTTTTCATTACGCTCACTCGGGAATACATATTCATGGTGACCGCTGAGTGGTTTCATTTGTTCAAGTATTGCCAAAGTAGCAGGCGTCAAAGGCACTCTATGGGCTCTTCTTCGCTTCATTTCTTCAGCAGGAATCACCCAAACAGCCTCTTCAATATTAATGTCAGCCCACTTAGTCCCTGCGGCTTCTTTTGAACGGGTCATTGTGTGCAACTGCCACAAAATTAAAAGCTTGGTTTTTTCCTGAATGGTTTGAGAGTTATTCACAGCCGTTAAAAAATCAGGTAGCTCTTCAGGCCTTATTGTAGCCATGTGCTCAACCGTGTTTTTAGTAAATACTTTTATAATTTTTGCTAGTGGATTGGCATTGATAAAGCCATGGTTTACTGAGTAATCCATGATCTGATTTAAGCTTTGGCAAATACGCTTGATTGTGGAGTGCTTACCGTCAGTCTCAAGTGGCCTGAGAATTTCAATGGTATCAATCGCTGTAATGCTTTCTAAAGGTGTGTCTTTCAACTTGGGGAAAATATACATCTCAAGTGTTCGCCACTCCCTAGCTGCGTGATGAGCGGTCACAGTGGGCTGTTTGCGTTCAAACCAAAGCTCTGCGGCAGCTAAAAAAGTATTCGCAGCTTTACGGCTCTCGGCCTGTTTTTTAGCTAGTTCATGTGCCTTTGGATTAATACCTTGCGCTAATAGTTCTTGATACTCAATAGCTTTAGTCCTTGCGTTTGCAAGCGATAGTGCAGGATAAAGCCCAAGGGGTAATTTATTAAATTTATCACTTATTGGATCTTTAAATTTAAACTGCCATGACTTAGTGCCGCTAGGTAAAACACGCAGTTGAAGACCGCCACCGTCAGAAAGCGTTTGTTCTTTGCCTGTACTAGTAATTGATTTTATCTTTTTATCCGTTAGACGTACTACAGGCCTAGCCATAATAAGCTCCATAATGATGATTAAGACTAGTATATATAAAATACAATCTCATGGGTACTAACGTGGGTACTAAAAATAGTAGAAGCAACAAGATTAGACTGGACAAATACGGAATAAAAACAGGTTAAAACTATGCTTTTACTAGACTTTCAATATAGCTGCGGAGTGCTGCGGAAGTTAATTCAAGCGTCCAGGGAACCACTGGATAGCCATTTTTAACTCCTAACATATAATTTGACGCTATTTTAACTGGCAATTCATTTAATTGCGCTATACTGGCGCAAATTTTTTTAGATTAGATATTATGGCTCTTAAATCTACCATTATTAAAGCGCAATTATCGTTAAGCGATATGGACCGCCACGTGTACCAAGATTTTAATTTAACGTTGGCACAGCATCCCTCTGAAACCGAGCAACGCTTGATGATTCGCTTATTAGCCTATGCGCTAAATAGTTGTGATGGCTTAGAATTTACTAAAGGCTTAAGTGCCGACGATGAACCTGAGCTTTGGCATGTAAACTACAGTGAAGAGATAGAGCTGTGGATTGAGCTGGGCTTGCCAGATGAAAAGCGTCTTAAAAAAGCCTGCAATAAAGCTAAAAAAGTGGTGCTATATACCTATGGCGAAAACAACCAAGCTATTTGGTGGCAAAAACATCAACCTAAATTGTACGATTTTAAAAACTTAAGTATTTTTAGCCTTGATTACGCCGCTACTCAGGCACTTGCAGATTTAGCCGACCGCAATATAAAACTTACCATTACCGTTCAAGATGGTGATGTGTGGGTCAGTTCTGATACGGCTAATATCGAAATAAAACCGCAACAGTTAATGTAAATTGTAGGTAAGGGCGTATGAAAATAAACCACGTTATTGTATTACACGGCCTTTATATGTCGGGCTTTGTTATGCGCCCGCTATGCTCTCGTCTTGAACAGTCTGGAGTTAAAGTACTGAATCTCACTTACAATACGCTCGACCCTAACTTAAGCACCATATTTAAACAAATTGATGAGTTTATTGGTGATGAGCCCTCTGCATTAGTATGTCACTCTATGGGCGGATTAATTGCCCGCGCCTACTTAGAGGCAGGCACGCCAGCGAGTCACCATGTCACTAAAGTGATTACGCTTGGCACACCCCATCAAGGCAGCCACATAGCGCAAAAGATGAAGCAAAAAGGGTTTGAAACCTTTTTAAAAAACAGCGTCGAGTTTTTACTCACTAAAAATGGTAACTGGCCGTTTAAGGCCAAGCTTTACAGTATTGCTGGCGATTTGCCCATTGGTTTAATGCCGTTAATTGTCAAAGGCAGTCAGTCCGATGGCACCGTTTTACTAGACGAAACCAAGCTTAAAGGCATGGCTGAGCATAAAGTGTTTCATTTAAGCCATACCAGTATGATTTATTCTCGCCAGGTGCTTGAATACATTATTAAGTGCCTTAACGAAGCAGCCTAGTCTTCCCCCGCCTCTGCTATTTTATAACTGATTAAAAATATCACCCCCAAAATAAGTGGCATGGGTGCGGCAATGTAGCCAAACGTGTCGGCATTAGCAAAACTTGCGCCTGCTAAATGCGCCACCAGCCCCAATACAAATGCTATAACGGCTATACCTACCACTATTAACTCTGCTTTATTTTGTTTTACTGTTTTTGCATCCATAATCGCTCTCCAATAAATTTAAGATATTTATTTTGCTTGAGTGAATTATGCGCTACAGCCATAAGCATTTACTGATTTAGATCAATACATCAAATAGCCAATATTCAACCTTGTAGAAAACTTGTTTTAGATCATAATTTATCCATGTTTTGTCTTTATTTTATTGTTAAGGGGTAGAATTTTAATAAATTCAACCCATCTATATTGTATGAGTGATTTATTGCGCTGCACGTTATTAATAGTTAAAACCTATTGCATTGACTGGTTTAAACAATTTTACTAATTAATAGCACTGAGCAATAATGATCATCAGTTCATAAATAAACGGTTCATCAAGGAGCAAGGTATGTCACAGGTAAATGCAATTGGTTTAAACAGCGCAAAAAGCGAAGACATTGTTAAGTCACTCAATACATTATTGAGCAGCTACCAAATTCAATACATGAATGCGCGCGGTTTTCATTGGAATATTAAAGGCCGTAACTTTTTTGAATTACACATTAAATTTGAAGAGATTTACAATCTTCTGCTTGAAAAAGTAGATGAAATTGCTGAACGTATTTTAACGTTAGATGGCGCGCCACTACATGCGTTTTCTGATTACTTAGAAGTAAGTGAAATTAAAGAAGCTAAAAACATTAGCGATGGTACGGCAGCCGTAGAAAACCTATTAGCTGGCTACAGCACACTAATTAAAATGCAACGTGAAGTACTTACTCAAGCAGGTGATGCAGATGATGAAGGTACAGCGTCATTAATGGGTGATTATATTTCAGAGCAAGAAAAACTAGTATGGATGTTAAAAGCGTACTTAGACTAAGCTAAAAAATAAGCCCTCAAAAGGGGAGGGCTACAAATAGGGAGAATCGTAAATTTCTTTGCGATTCGGATACTATATTAGCGCCCCCTATTGACTAAACAACGCCACTGTTACCAGTGGCGTTGTTTTTGGTTTAAGCGGAGCATAAATAATTTTAAAGCAAACCAGCCCACCCTTTTCGCGCTTGCATTAAAAAGCCCCAGCAACGGCTGGGGCTTTTGTTAATACCAGCTCCTTAATTAAATGAGGCTGGAAAAACTACAATTGTGCAGTATTAACTGCTTAAAATTTACTTCTAAAACCAATATAGAAGGTTTGTCCGATTGGGTCATACGTACCTGCGTCGGTTTCAGTACCTGTGCTTGAGCCACTAACACCTGAAAGTATACGTGGAGGCTCTTTATCAAATAGGTTGTTAGCGCCGGCGTATAGCTCTACCGCGTCACTTATATGATAGCTTGCTTGTACATCATGGTAGGTTACTGAGCCAATACCCACGCCGCCAGCAGGTATACCAAAGCCACTTAAGAATTGATCATCAAAGTCAGCAGCCCCTATGTAGGTCATGCTCCAGTTAAAATCAAAGTCATCAAGCTTATAGCCTAAGTTCCAGTTAGCTTTGTGTTCAGATGCGCCAATTTCACCTGCAAACTCATCTTTATCCGCACCCGGTAACGGAATAGTGTAACCGTCAATCAAGTAAGTGTATGCAAGGCGAGTTCTAAATGCGCCTGGGCCAATATCGGCAGAGTAAGTTAGTGTTAAATCAACACCTTCAGTTCCTAAACCACCACTATTTGATACACCACTATCAATAAACTCAAGTGAACCTGCGCTATTATTACCAGAAGGGCCGCTACGGCGAGTTATAAAGCTACAGAAGCTATCGTCACCACCGCCATAACATTGATCTAAAATAAATTGGCGCGGTGTAGATACAATCGCATCTGTGATTTCTATATCAAAGTAATCAAGGGTAACGTCAAGGCCCGAGATTAACTCCTCTGGGGTAAATACCACACCCACAGTCACAGAGTCGCCCACTTCTTCTTTTAAGTCTGGGTTACCACGGTTAAAACCACTAATGCCCTGTAAATCAGATTGATTAAGGGTAAACTCCCCGTTTGATGCAATATTATTTGCAACACCCACATCGGCACGACATGCATCACCAACAGCGCCACCGCCACTGTTTGTAACACCTATACATGGATCATTTAAACCACTTGGGAAGGTTTGCGAAGGCGGTGAAAATAACTCATCAATATTAGGCGCACGTGTAGAGCGGGCGCGGGTAGCACGAAGGCGCAAGCTATCCATCACTTCCCAATCAACACCTACGTTCCAGCTTTCTGTATTACCCACTGTTGAGTAGTCAGATAAACGGACTGCAGCGTTCATTGTTACCGCATCCAGCACAGGAATGTTAGCCTCAACATAGTATTCAGTTACATCAAAAGAACCTTCGGTTGCAGGAATTGCATTACCGGCATTTAAGCCCGCTTGCTGTAGGGCATCAAATTCACTACGAGAAAACTCTTCGCGGTATTCAAAACCAGCCGCAATACCTACCATACCCGCTGGCAGCTCAAATAAATCACCTGAGACATTACCGCCAATAATTTCTTGCTCTACCGACGTAGAAAGCGTACTTGGCGCACTAACAAAATCAATTGCACCTTGCGATAGTGAATTAAATCCGTAAATGTTTACTGGCGCACAATTAAAACCACGCGCTGTTGCATCAATACAAATCGCTTCATCGGTAATGCCATCCGCATCTAAATCTTGGCTATCAATTACCGCCTCTAAACCTTGGCGAAAGCTTTGTACATTTACTAAGCCACCAGAGACTTGCGACTCTTTCGTTTTACCGTACACATAGTAGGTATCGTAAAACCAGCTGTCGTTAATCTCACCCTGAAAGCCCACAGCTAAGCGGAATGTATCACGCTCTGCACGGGCACCACGGTTACCTACATCACTTAAACGTTTTGCAAAAAAGATATCTCTAGCACCATCACCGTCGGTGTCTGTTGCTGCATTGTAGATATCATCTGGCACAAAGGCATTTCTGAGCATTTCGCCATTTACGTCAAACTCAATTGGCACGCGGCCATTGGCATAAATGTCATCTGAGGCAAACGGAAAAGGCTCTAACTCTGAAATAGTGGTACTAGATGCGTACGTCCCTTCAAAAAAGAAGCTGTGTTTATCTGTTAGCTCGTAACTACCATTTGAGGCAAATAAGTAGCGCTCTGTTGGTATAGCAATGGTACGTACGCCGCTTCGGTTAAAGCCGTTGGCATCTATACCGTCACCGCCATTGGTGCTAAACGAGTCTTGTAAGTTGTTGTTTGGATCGTAAGTAAAGCGTGTATCGCCTGCATCAAAACGCCCTTGTGGCGGAAATGATGAGAAAAACGGATTAACGGCTTCAAAAATAGAACCCGGATTTGCCGCCGGATCGTCTTCAAAATAAATACCTGAAAATTGGTCTACTGCAGAGCGCTCACGATCGCGTGAAAACACAGCTCCTTGGTCTGAGTAGCCTAAGTGGAACATGGCTTGACCTTTGCCATCACCCGTAGTTAAACCCGAGGTAAAAGAAAACTGGCGCGATTCATCATCGCCTTCGCTTGATTCGCCGTATTGGCCTTCAAACTCTACGCCTTCAAAGTCATCTTTTAGTACAAAGTTAACTACACCTGCAACCGCATCAGAGCCATATACTGATGATGCGCCACCGGTCATAATTTCCACGCGCTCAATAAATTGACTAGGAATGGTATTTAAATCAACTGCCGAGCTACCAGGTACACCCGATACATAACGGCGCCCATTCACAAGTACTAAAGTACGGTTTGAACCTAAGTTACGCAAATCAACAGTAGCTACACCCGCGCTTGCAGTTGAAAAGTTAGAGTTAGTACGGCTAATAGCTGGAGAACCAAATGCTGGGTTTTCTAGCAGTAGGTTTTGAATGTTTAAAGAACCCGATGCATCAATTGCCTCGCCACTTACAACCTGTATAGGTGCAGACGACATCGCCTCGGCTGAACGAATACGAGAACCCGTTACTTGCACGCGTTCTATTTTTTCTAGTTCGTCTTCTTCTGCGGCTATACCTTGAAAAGAAAAGCCAGCAAGCACTGTCGCACTAAGTGCTAAAGACAATGAAGATTTTTTAAATGTACGACTATCTAAGTTATTTATTTTTTTCATACTATAATGTCCCTGAAATGTTATTTTTGTAACTGGTTGGTTACAAACATTTCAACATTAAGTGGAATAATTTTAAGACACTATGCGCATTATTTAATAGGCATTTAGTCAGGTACAAACAGCAGGATATATGGGATGAAGGTACTTATCCCAGATTGTTATAAATTAGATTAAATTTTTTTAACATTTTTTATTAAATACACGGTCTTTATAACTACACACTCTAGAGATGGATTTTTTATGATTACTTACTTTCATGCACTAATTAGAGTTAGCACGAGCAAATTTGCAACATTCTTAACTCAGCAGGTGCAAGCTCACCGTCACTTTGATTCGCAAACGCAACTGCCCGAGCAGCGCTTAGATCAAATAGATACCTCTCGTTTTAATGTGCTTTTTTACGAATTATCTAATTTAAATGATCCTACTCAAATAGTGCACCTAACTGAATTGGCTAAAACAATGAAAGTGGTGGTGATTGCTAGGTCGGCTGAATTTGCTAATTTTGCGTTTGAAGTCGGCGCAGTCGATTTTTTAACAGTCGATGCAACCGCTTCAAGGCTTGAAAAATGCTTCGATAAGCTTATTCATTTATGCCCATTAGCCACACAAGCCGAGCGCTTGTTTAAAGCCGCATCTGAAAACGAGCAACCCATTGCTGCACATATTGTTGTTAAAGATGTAGGAAAGGTACGTTTAATAGATATTAACGATATTGTATGGATAAACGGTGCGGGTAATTATGTAGAGCTGCACTTTAATGGTAACAGCGCCCCCGTTTTACACCGTGAAACCATGAAAAACATTGAGCAACAGCTAGAGCCTGAAGGTTTTATACGTATTCACCGCTCCACGCTTGTTAGAAAACATGCCATAAAAGAGCTTATGCCAACAGACAGCGGCGACTATAAAGTGAAGCTTAAAAACAATATCTCGTTAAATTTATCAAGAAGGTACAAAAACTGCCTAGAAAGCATTATAAGCCCCGTAGCATAGGGGCTTGTAATTCTATTTACCAGTAGGTTTTAATGTATTCATCGTCTGGGTGATGATGTAGGTAACTTTCTGAGTCTTTATAAAAGTTAACTTCAATATCGCTGTTGCTCCAGACCTTCTCGAACATATTTTTAGCAATAATGTTTGCATATAAGTAATCTACGCGTTCGTAGCCACGCTCTTTTACGCTGGCAAAGTACGCCTCTAACGAGTCCATGCTATCTACAGTTATTAACTCAAATTCTTCTAAATTAACCACAACACACTTTACCGCGCCTTTGGGGTGCATACTTAGTTCGTTCACCACGCCATTAGTTAGTAAAGTAATTCCTTCATTATTAAAACTACCCATTAGCTTTAAATACATGGTGGGTGGCTGAGAGCATATATAAAACTCTCCATGTGCTCCAAACATAAATAACCTTTTATATATCAGTGCTTCATTAAAGCTTAATACATTTTGCGTATTTTGCAGTTAATTTATAAGCGCAATAAAAAAGGCCATTTCGAGGGCTTTTTCTTCAAGGCTTTTAAAACGCCCAGATGCGCCGCCATGCCCAGCATCCATATCGGTTTTAAATACCAGTATATTGTTATCGGTTTTGAGTTCTCGCATTTTTGCTACCCACTTCATAGGCTCCCAATATTGTACTTGAGAGTCGTGCAGGCCTGTGGTGACTAAAATATGCGGGTAGTCTTGGGCGCTAATATTATCGTACGGTGAGTACGCGGCTATTACATCATAAAAGTGCTCATCGTTTGGGTTGCCCCATTCATCATACTCGTTAGTGGTAAGTGGAATACTTTCATCTAGCATGGTGGTTAACACATCTAAAAATGGCACATGACACCCTACACCTAAGTAAAGCTCTGGTGCTTGGTTTAATACAGCGCCCATTAACAAACCACCTGCACTGCCGCCAGAGGCAAATACTTTGTTTTTATCACCGTAGCCTTGCTCTACAAGAGCCTTTGTAATATCAATAAAGTCGCTAAAGCTATTTTGTTTATGCTCTTTTTTACCTTGCTCGTACCAATGGCGTCCTAGCATTTCGGAGCCTCTTACATGTGCAATCGCATACACAAAACCGCGATCTAGCAAACTCAATGAGGTACTCGAAAAGCTCGGATCTATCGTGTAACCATATGCACCATAGCCATATTGAAACAGTGGGTTAGTGCCATCCTTGGTAAAGGTGTCTTTTCTATAAACTAACGAAACAGGTACTTGCACGCCATCGCGTGCTGTCACGAATAAGCGCTCAGAGGCATAAAGTGCACTATCAAACCCGCCCAGTACTTGCTGCTGTTTTAACAATGTTTTTTTGCCCGTGGCTAAATCAACATCGTACAACGTTCCAGGCGTGGTTAGACTTGAATAATAAATACGTACCGAACGCGCCTGTGGCTCGGGGTTCATCGCCACAGCGGCATAGTAGCATGGGTCGCTAAATTCAAGCGCCATGCGCTCTTGAGCTTGGTTAATAACAACAAAGCGAGCTTGACCTTGCTCGCGCTCAGTTAATACTAAAAAGTCGTCAAATATCTCTACGCCTTCAAGCAATACATGCTCACGGTGCGCGGTGTGCTCTTGCCACTGCGTTTTATCTGCAATCGTTTCGCTTGTTGCCGTCATCAGTCTGAAATTTTTAGCTTGCCAGTTGGTTACTATGTAATATGTATCGCCGTGTTTATCTATATCAAACTCATGCCCTTCTTCGCGCGGTAGTAATGCGTTAAATTCTCCTTGCGGGTTATTGGCATCAAGCACCCAGGTATCGTTTGTTTCGGTGGTGGCCAAATCTATAATAATAAGGCTCTCGTCACGGCTTTTACCCAAGCCCATAAAAAAGCTTTTATCGTGCTCTTCATACACCATGACATCTTGGCTTTGCGCTGTGCCTAGTTCATGCCTAAACACCTGAAAACCCAGTAACGTTTGTAAGTCTTTTTTAACGTAAAATACGGTTTTATTGTCGTTAGCCCAAACAATTTGCCCTTCGGTGTTTTCTAAAACATCGCTGAGCATTTCACCTGTTTGCAGGTTTTTAAAATGTACGCTGTAAATTCTGCGCCCTTCGGTATCTTCGCTGTATGCCATTAATTGCTCGCATGGGCTTAGCGCGACTTCACCTAGTTCGTAAAATTCATGGCTTTGAGCTAAAGCATTCACATCAAGAAGTAACTGCTTGTTATCGGTGTTAATACTTGTGCTTCTGTAATGGCGCGAATACTCATCGTCACCACGTACCTCTGAGTGATACCAGTACTTGCCATCTTTAACCGCCACCGTGTTGTCATCTTTTACGATGCGCCCTTTTAGTTCTTCAAAAATACTGTTTTGAAGTGGTTTTATTGCGGCTAGTTGCTCATCGCAGTATGTATTTTCGGCCGCTAAATGGGCGAGTATTTCTGGGTTTTCGCGCTCATCATCGCGCATCCAGTAGTAGTTATCGGTGCGCGTTTTATTGTGCATAGTTAATTGATGAGGTTGCTTTTTAGCAACAGGAAAACGAGCTAATGATTGAGAAGAAAATTCACTTAAAGACACAACAAAACCGTATAAAAAATAACAATGCAGGCAGTTTATCATAAAAATAAAAAAGCCCACTCATAGAGAGTGGGCTTGAGGTATAAGTCCAAATTTTAAAATTACTGCAATTTTATTCTTGTCATTACACCCATGGGAAGATGGTTTTTATTTTAAAAGCGTTAAGAGACCTTAGTCCAGGCCATTGCCCAGCTTTTTCCGATACCAGGTTCAAAGCTTGGGTCTTTATCATTATTGGTTCTGCAAAATTGGCTAAATGGCCATGCCTTACATTGGTATATATAACCGGTTTTAGGCTGCAGCACGCGAGTACCCGCGTTGTATTGCTCGCCCCCATTAGGGTATACAAAATCATATGCTTGGTTGGTGCACTTAGCGGGGGTATCGCACTTTGCAATGCAATGAAAATCAACCTTTGCCTTATTAATACCGCTACTTTCTAGGGCAAATATTTCGTTATCTCGATAGCCAACAACCAACCCTTGCTTGGTCATTCTACCTGCACTTACCAGGGGCACATGCACGTTTATATACTCAGCAACTAAGCGTGGCCAAGCATGAGGCTCACCTTGTTCTAAAGAGGTAATTTTATAATCAAACGATAAATCAACAAGCACTCCTTGCATGTCTGAAAAGGTTACACTAACCACATCCCCAATGAATAATTGAGTATGATGGTTTAAACAACCTATAGTTGACCATTTTCCACAGGCCAACGACGTATGCATAAACACAGTAACACCTTAAGAGTCACAAAATTTTATCCATATCATATGGATACACAAAAACGACACTGAGGGCAAGCAATACCGTATAAAAATTATGCAGCAGCCCCGCTATCGTAGTTTATACCTTAGACCGGAAACTTTGCGTCTTAGCCTTTCGACTAATTTGCCAACAGAAAAAAGTGATTATAAAACGTGCGCAAAGCTTATTCAAACAAAAGAATGTAACCGAGATTTTTATATAACCCTAAATAACTAAAAAGCCAACTTGTTAAAGTTGGCTTTTAATAGTTTAAGAGGTTTGGTTTATAGGGGCTTTTCGCCTAATTACTTTTCGAAAAGCCATTTTAAACACGCCGCCAATATCGCCTAAAATAATGTACAAGCACGGCACCAATATAAGGGTGATTAGTGTTGCAAACATTACCGCAAAGCCTAGCGCTACTGCCATAGGGATTACAAATTTAGCTTGTAAACTGGTTTCAAACATTATGGGCAGAACCCCTGCAAAGGTTGTAATAGAGGTTAATAATATTGCCCTAAAGCGTGCACAACCGGCTTCTATTACCGCGTTTTTAACGCTTACACCCTCTCGGCGTACTTGGTTTACGTAGTCGGTCATTACCAGCGAGTCGTTTATTACAACGCCAGCCGCGGCTATTAAACCAAAGCCCGACATTAAGCTAATGTCTAAATCAAACCAAAAGTGTCCCCAAATAGCCCCCGTTAAACTAAACGGAATAACCGACATAACAATAAGCGGCTGGGCATAACTTTTAAGTGGTACAGCAAGCAATATATAAACTAAAATCATGCCGCCTACAAAAAACAGCAGCTGCTCATTAGCTTGCGCTTGTTGCTCTTCTATTGCGCCACCTAGCTCTGATTTTACACTTGGGTATTCTTCTTTAAGTTGCGGCAGTAAGTTTTCTTTTACTTGCGAAACCACTTCGCCAGGCTCTATAGCTTCTTCATCAATACTGCCGTACACATAAACAGTACGATAACCGCCCTCACGGCGAATATAGCTAATACCCGGCGTTTCGGTTAATTCAACCACATCACCTAAAAGTACTTCACGCCCTTGCGGTGTAGTAACTACTGTGTGTTTTAGCGATGAAAACGCTTCGCGAGTCAGTTTAGGGTAACGTACCATTACTCTTACTTCTTCGCCGTTACGTATTACACGCTGTGCTTCGCCACCATAAAAACTAGCGCCTACTTGATTTGCTATGTTAGCAAGGTCGAGCCCTAAATCGTAAGCTACAGGTTTTAAGCTCATTTGCACTTCTTTGCTAGCAGGGTCAATGGTTGAACTTATATCAAACAAGCCTTTTTGTTGCTGCAATAGCTGAATAAAACGACGGCCTGCCGCATTAAGCGTTTCTATATCAGAGCCAAACAGTAAATAACCAAATTCGCCTTCGCCAGTGCCGCCACCGCCGCCAACATCATCTTCAATAGTGAGTGATTTAATACCGGCAATGGTTGGCATGGCTTCTCGCCAGCGGCGCGAAAGTTCAAACGCGTTATAAGGGCGTAAGTCTTCATCAACCAACGGCGCAAGTAACTGAGACTCCGTTCTGCCTTGGTTAAATACCAGTACATCACGAATTATTTTTTGGCCAAATTCACGCTCTGTTTCTTCATCAACTCTTAACACCATGGCTTCTACTTCACGAATAGCTGCAATAGTTTGTAAATCAGACACATTGTCATTCATTTCTATTTGAATTTGCGGAAAATCATGTGGCACTTTTGGAGTAGGTACAGTGCGTACTTTATTTGATGTGATCAGCGCAATACTTATAAAAAACATAGCAATAAAGCCAAACAATACTGTCCAACGCCAATCTACACAACGCGATATAAAACGCTTATAAGGGCCATTTACAAAGCCAAAAAAGCGGGTATTAAACCTATCGCGCCAGCCCCCTTTTTTAATAGGTGAAAAGTGCGTGTGGGCAATGTGCGCCGGTAAAATAAGTTTTGATTCAACTAAGCTAAATACTAAACACAGCATAACTACTACAGCAATACCGTAAAAGAAGGCGCTTTCTGGCCCGCTTGAAAGTGTAAACGGGGCAAACACCGCAATGGTTGTTAGTACACCAAATGTAGCAGGGGTTGCTACACGGTTAGCACCACGGACGACGTTTTCAACTCCGCCTCCGCTTTTTTCAACCTCAGTATAGGCGGCCTCTCCTATTACTATGGCGTCATCTACGACAATCCCGAGCACCATAATAAAAGCAAACAACGAAATAATATTAATGCTTATACCAAATAAAGGCATTAGCATCATGGCGCCTAAAAAACACACTGGTAAGCCAATCATTACCCAAAGCGCTAATTTAAAGCGCAAGAATAACGAAAGCATAATAGCGACTAATATTGCTCCTTGAAACAAGTTAGCTTTCATCATATCAAGGCGCGCATTTAGGTAGTACGTCATGTCCATTAATGGCTCTAACCTAACGCCCGGTGGCAGCTGGGTATTTTTTTGTTCAATAAATGCTTTAACCGAATCGGCAACGGGGATCATGTTTTGATCTTGCGTTGCCTTTACAGACATATACACCGCGTTTTCGCCATTAAATTTAAAGTAGCGCTCGCCTTCGGTAAATTGGTCTTTAATAACAGCAATGTCTTGCAACAATACTTTAGCGCCGTATTCGCCTATTTTTACCGGAATTTGTCTAAACTCATCGCCAGAGTAATACTGGTTTTCAACCCTAACAGAAATAATCCCCGCATCTGTTGTTAGTTGCCCCGCCGAAAAATTAGCAGAGTAATTACGCACAGCGGTCATTACATCGCTTAGGGTTAAGTTGTATTGGCGTAAAGTGTCTGGGTCGATTTCAATGGCTATTTCATCAAGCGGCACATCGTTTTCTACCAACGACACGTTAGATAGCTGTAATAGCTCATCTTCAATTTGATTGGCAATTGGTTTGAGTTCTGTCAGCGGCAAATCGGCAACTAAGGTCATCCCTATAACATCTTGCCTAAACTCAATCTGACTTATGGTGACCGGTTCCATACCTGCAGGAAAGGTTGCAATACCATCAACACGCAGCTTTACCTTATCAAGTACATCGGTAAGCTCTGCATCGGTGTTAATTTCAAGGCTTGCTCTACCGCCATTTCTAAAGGCGCGGTACACGCCCTTTTTAATTTCGGTCACATCCTTTAGTGATTCTTCAATTTTTATAAGAATGCTTTCTTCAATTTCTTGTGGTGAGGCACCGGGGTAATTTGCCTCAACATTAATGTAGTTAATTTCTACATTAGGAAACATTTGGCGCTGAATGGTTAAGTAGCTAATAATCCCCATGATGATGATAAAAACCATCATTAGGTTGGCTGCAACAGAGTTTTTAGCAAAATAAGCTATTAGCCCTGTTTGTTTTTTTTCAATTGATTCGCTCATTAATTTACACCTTACAACTGTTGCGCATCAGCGCTACTTTCGGTGTTTGTATTAGCGTTACTTGGCTCGCCCATGCCAGCCACTTTAACCTGCATGCCTTTTTGTGGGTACTCAGGTAACGTGGTAACCAGCTTATCATCGGCGTTAAGCCCGCTGCTAATATAAAAGTACTCGCCTTCTTCTCTCACTACGGTTACTTTGCGCGGTTCAAGCTCTTGGTTTTCGTTAACTATCCACACCGTTTGGTTATTAACCAATGATTGCGGCAAACGGTAAATATTATTAAGCATGGCGCCTGCAAAATTAACCTGCACGTAGCTGCCAAATTTAATAGCCGGTTGCTGTGTTTTTAAGCCGTATGGGTCTTCAATACGTACCACTAAGCTGCTCATGCGCGTCGCGTTATCTACAATACCTAAGTCGCGGTCAATGACGCCTTCACGTGTAAAACTGTTTAAGCCTTTTTGAATAATAGTGGCCTTAATGCCCTTAATTCGCTCCGGTAAAAATACGCTATCAAAACCAGCAATAGGAATAATAACCTCTGCTGTTTCTATATTATTTAAATCGGCCACTTGTGCGCCCATAGCCACAAACTGGCCTACCCCCACATTACGACTTATCACAAGCGCATCGTAAGGTGCTTTTATATCGCAGTTTTCTAAATCGCGTTGCGCTCTTTTTAATGCGGCTTGCGCCGATTTAACCGCTGCTTGGGCGCTTAGCACCTGCGGTTTACGTAAAAACAAGTCGGTACGTGCCTTACTCGGAAAACGCTTTGCTTCGTCTTCGGCTACTTTTGCCTGCGCTTGCTCTTCAATTAAGGCCGCTTTTGCACGCGCTAAATCGGCTTCGGCTACCAATACGGCTGCTTCGTAGTTGTCTTTTTCAATGCTAATAAGTGTATCGCCACGAGAAACCACGCCACCCGCTACAAAGTTAGGGTGCCAGCTAATTACTTCGCCCGACACCTGCGCCGCCAACTGCGTATTTTCTAATGGTTTTATTTCGCCATAGCTGTTTATTATTACTTGATGATTATTAGCTTCTACAGGCTCAACTTGCACGGTGGGGCGTGTATCTACTGCTGTTTTACTTTGATCTTCTTGTGCAATAGCGTTTATTCCCATAAAGCCCACTACACCAATGGCTAATGCTACAAATGGGAACACCCATCTCAGTGAATTTGATTGCATATCCTAATTACCTCATATTTCTACTAACACTATAATAACAGAGCGCAATAAAACATTAACCTGACATTTGTAAGCAACTGTTACAAATAAAATTGGGAACTAAATATAGCTGTGTACCCGTTAACAAACACCTGCTATTCATCGCATTTATTATATTTTGTTACAAACTTTTACTATTTAAAATCAACAAATTACAGGTTTAGGCTATTATTTCATCGAGAAGATGTGCGAACAAATTTTAATTTACGTACAGTCACATTAAATAAATAACAGCGAAAAAGATTATTACAATGAAATTAACAACCCTTGCGCTAACACTTAGTGTAGCGCTTAGCGGCCACGCACTGGCTAGCGATAAAAAAGAAGACAAAAAACCACAAACCCTAAGCGAAATGGTCGAAGGACAAACCGAATTTTCAGGTATTTTTAATTTATACCAAGACCCAAAAACCGGTGAGCACTTAATGGTGATCACCGAATCGCAGCTCAATACCCCTTTTGTATACTTTGCTCATACAGTCGACGGTGTCACTGATGCTGGGCATTATCGCGGTGCCTATAGAGAAACCAAGCTTATTGAGTTTAGAAAATACTTTGACCGCATAGATATAGTTAGCAAAACCCCTCGCTATAAATTTGATCAAAACAGTGCCATTGCCAAAGCAAGCAATGCCAATATTAGCGAAGCCGTTTTAGCCAGCATTAAAATAGAAAAAGAAGAGCAAGGAAAAGTAGCCTTTAAGGTCAACAAGCTATTTTTAAGTGAGGCGCTACACAAGGTATCGCCAACGCCAAACCCAGCCGATAAAAAAGCTAAAAAACGCTTTAAAGTGGGTAAATTAAACAGCAAAAAGTCGCGTATTGTTAAGCAGCGTCCTTACCCAAATAACTTAGATGTGGTTGTAGATTACGTATTTAGTAATGCCAGCCCCACCGTGCGTGGTACAAGCGCAGTAAGCGACCCGCGCAATGTCTCTGTAAAGGTGCAGCACTCTTTTGTTGCATTACCAAAAAACGACTATAAACCACGTAAAGATGACGCGCGCATAGGCTATTTCACCAATCAATTTGATCTAATGACCTCGACCGATTGGGCACCGTATGAAGATGTTATTAAACGCTGGGACCTACAAAAGAAAAACCCTAGTGCTGAGCTTTCTGAGCCAGTAAAGCCAATTACCTGGTGGATAGAAAATACCACCCCAGTAGAGTGGCGCGACACAATACGCGATGCCGTACTTACCTGGAATAGCGCTTTTGAAAAAGCCGGTTTTAAAAACGCACTAGAAGTTAAAGTACAACCCGATGACGCAACCTGGGATGCTGGTGATATTAACTACAACGTATTACGTTGGACTTCATCACCTAAACCGCCATTTGGTGGCTACGGGCCAGCTCTTGCCAACCCGCTAACCGGTGAAATACTTGGCTCAGACATTATGCTTGAGTTTGTGTTTATGAAAAACCGCTGGATTTACGACACGCTTTACACACAAGGCGCAATGAGCCACGGCGAAAACCTGCACACAAGTGGCGATTTAAATTGCTCACTAGGCCATGAAATTCAACAAAACCTATTACTTGCTAAAGGCTTAGCAACAGGTGCCTCGATTGATGACAATGAAATGATTCGCCAAGGTTTAACTCAGCTAATTCTTCATGAAGTAGGCCATACACTAGGCTTAAACCACAATATGAAATCGTCTATTTTGTGGGATGAAAAAGAGGTTCATGATAAAACCAAAACCCAAGGCATAGTTACAGGCTCAGTGATGGATTATGCGCCGGCCAACATAGCCCCCATTGGTGTGCAACAAGGCGATATTTTTCAAACCAAACCAGGCCCTTATGACGACTGGGCTATAAACTATGGCTACAGCACAGCCCTTGAAGATGAAGCCGCAGAGCGCGCACGCCTAAATACTATATTAGCGCGCTCTAGCGAGCATGCGCTTGCCTTTGGTAACGATGCCGACGACATGCGTGCACCAGGTCGCCATATAGACCCACGGGTAATGATAGGCGACCTTTCATCAAACCCTGCAGCCTATGCCGCCGATCGTATGGCGCTAATTAATAAGTTATTTACTGAGCTAAAAGATAAAGCCACAGTAAAAGGTGAGTCTTACCAACAGCTGGTTACCTCAGCTAATAGTTTATTTGGCCAATACCGCTCGCAAGCAGGCATTGTTTCTCGCCAAATAGGTGGCGTATATGTTGAACGTGCCGTTGTGGGCGACCAGCATGCTGATAAACCCTTTACCCCCGTACCACTTGAGCGCCAAACAGAAGCAATGAACATACTTGCTAAATATGTATTTGCGCCAGATGTACTCACTAGCATGCAACCACTGTATAACTATTTACAGCAACAACGTCGCGGCTTTAGCCATTATGGTAAAAATGAAGACCCTAAAGCGCACAAAATGATTTTAGGCATGCAAAAAACAGTACTTGCGCAATTGCTGCATCCTGCTGTTATGCTGCGTATTTCAGACACCGCGCTGTACGGTAACGAATATAGCCTAACGCAATTTATGGACGACCTAACTGCCAGTATTTTTGTTGATAACAAAGAGAGCACGTCTATTAGCCGCAATCTACAAATAGAGTATGTAAATCAGCTTATTGCTATTGCAGGCCTAGGCAAAGCCAGTAAACACGACAATTTGGCAAAAACTGCCGCGCTCTATCAGTTAACACAAATAGCTGATACAAGCGTAGGATGGGGAGCCGATACAGCAACTAAAGCGCATAAAAAGTATATTGATCACTTAATAGCTAAAGCGTTAGAAGCTTAATTAACTAAATCAAACAGGCCACGTAATACGTGGCCTGTTTATTTATAAATAAATTGTGCCTTTTAAATACCGCACAGCGTTACCGGTTAAGGTCACTGTATTTTCGCCTACTTCGCATTGTATAAAACCACCTCGGCTTGAAGCCTGATACGCGTTTAATTTATTTTTACCTAATTGGTGCGCCCAGTAAGGGGCAAGGCCGGTATGAATAGAGCCCGTAACAAAGTCTTCTTCGCCACCACTTGCTGGCCAAAAATAACGAGACACAATATCGTACTCAGCAGAACTCGCTGTGGCGACCACATCAAGTGGATATAAGGTTTTTAACAAATCAGACTCAGTGGTTAAATCATGAATTTGTTGAGCATTTTCGTATATAGCAAAATATGCTTGGCGGTTTTTAAGCACCTTAATTGGTTGTATAGACAACCCTTTCAGTAACCCATCAGGTACCGCTTGTACTTCATCTGGCGCTTGTTTAGGAAAGGTCATAGCAAAACTGCCATCGCTATTTTTATTAACAATAAGCTCCCCTACAGCCGCGGCGTTAAAGCGCACTTGGCTAAGGTTGTGCTGCTCGCACAAAACATACGCAGCAGCGAGCGTAGCGTGGCCGCAAAAATCTATTTCCATTAATGGCGAAAACCATCGTATTGCAAAACTGCCATCTGCCTGAGGGCAAGTAAACGCAGTTTCAGAAACATTATTTTCAGCGCCAATATTAAGCATTAACTCATCACTAAGCCACGACTCAAGCGGGATCACAGCCGCGTAATTGCCTTTAAATAACTCGCTGGTAAACGCATCAATTTGATGGATGGTGAGTTGCATAGGTTCCCCCCTAAATTAGTTATAAACAAGCCGAAGGTAATACATCTTTAGGTACTGTCGTTTTATTTTCACCCACAGCTTGCATCCCTACAACAGGTTCATCAAAACCACATAACCATGCAATAGGACTTGTGGGGCTATTAGTAACGACTGCGGGTCTAAAAGTTAAAACTGTATTTTGCAAAGGCTGCGAGGCTTTATTCCCCAAGCTAATGTTAATTGCACCGTTTTCTATGGAAATACCTGTCACTCGATTTCCTATTAAATATTTACTTTCAGGCACGTTTGCTTGTCTATTATTTTTAGGAAACTCTCTGTTTTCAATGTAATACGTAGTTACGTCTTCTCTAATTACTGCGGCCATAGCAAGCGGATCAACAAGTTCAGCTTTTTGCATATATTTACTGTATTGAGGTAAAGCAACGGCCGCCAAAATACCAATAATAGAAATTACGACCATCAATTCAATTAGCGTAAATCCTTTTGACTTCATAACACTTCTCCTAGCATAAAAATTGGTTGATAAGCCGCTTTCACAAATAAGTAAATTGACACAACAATGACTAATCCATACAGAATAACCAGCTTATTTATAAAGCCTTTAGCCTGCAAATTAAATTGTTCCAGCTGCTGCTCAAGTAACACTTTAAACTCTTCATGAGTTTCGTAGCCTAACGAATCACACTTAGCCAAATGTTTAGTTTCGACTATTGCGGCGTTTTCATCCTCTTTGAAATTTACCGCAAAGTTAAGTGTTGTCATTAGGCGATCGTATTTCTTAATTAAACTGCGGGGAAGTAAAGCTTTTGATAAACCAATAAAAGGCTGCGAGTCGGTTAAAGCGCATGCATTTTTAATTTTAAAAATTACTATAAAAATAATGCTTTGCAGTAAAACCAATAGAATAATTGGCACATACCAATAAGAAAAGTAATCACCTAAGGTGTGCGCGGAAGAAGCCATATGATTGCTATATATCTCTACAAATGTAGGAACAACAAAAGACTGATATAAAAGCGAAGAAAAAACATAAATAAAAAAAACAGCAGTTAAATAGCTAAAAATGCCTTTGTGCTCAAATTTATACCCGCTAACTAGCTGCGGCACACATTGATAATGCAGGGCTTGTTTTTGCAAAATACCTGCATCTTGCAGGGCAAATTTTGCTGCAAGGCAATTGGCTAATTTACTGTCTGCATATTTATTAGCATAAACGGCTAAATACGATTGTGTGGTTAGCTCTTCTTTTTGTGCGGCACTTAATGTTTTAGAACTATAGACACGGCAAATGTAGCCAAACTGATTCCAATTCATACTTTATCCTTTTATTTGATAAAGTAACTTGCCACATATTTAGCACAATATAAATAGCAGACGATTGTTTTTTAAGCCATTGCGGGGCGCATTTTATAATATTGCATACATGCAAATTGCACGGCATTTGTAAGTAGTAGCATAACAAACATTAAAATATGCGAGGTGCTGGGCATAGCACTGCTTAGCTCTACAAATAAGCCACAGGTACCTGCTACAAACTGCAAGCTAAAGTAGCGGGCGCTTAAATTGCTAATATTGCCACTGCGTAAGGTTTTATACGTTTGCGGCATAACCCGCACTGAGCTCATTACCAGCCCTACGTATGTAAGGGCGTTGAGGACCGATGATGTTTCTAGGCTTTTATTTAACAGCAATAAAAAAGGTAATAACGAAAAGCCAAGCATAGCCAAAAGCTGTATACGTTCAGCTTTTGCGGCGTTATAGCGTGCAAAGTAATATAAAATTAAACCACTTAGCGCTCCAGTTACAAAAAATGGTAAAGCAATAAAGTAGCGTTCAAAATAAATATTGTAAGTAATAAAGTAGAGGCTTTGTGCTAAACCAAAGGTCATCATTAATAGTGATAACCCCGACACACTGCGATTCTTTCTAATTTTGCTCAATAGCGGTAAAAAGCTAAAAACTAAAATAAAAGCCGACAAAATAGGTAGATAGTGCGCCAAAACAACCTCGCTCGTTACTTAAATGTTAATATAAAACCCGCCTGAAACAATAAATAAACATATGTTTTTAAAAGGGTTTTAAAGTGAGCGCGCATTGTAATGATGAATACATTTTACTCAACAAATTAGCGTAAACCTATATTAGGCACTGGCAAGATAGCTGTACAAAAAGCGTTACTTTAAGTGAACACCAGAGCCTCTTTGCATTTAAAAGTTACCAACCTTACACCACAGCTTAAACACATTTTACTCTAGAGATCGGCTCGCTCTAAAACAATTATTGTGCATTCATCGCACAACTATGAAATAGAACTGATAATTGTTATCATACGCAGGTCCGTGGCAATTACACAAAAAATAAACTATGAGAAAAACACTTTTTAAAATTCACAGCTGGGTAGCCCTTATAGCGCTTATTCCGCTGCTTGTTATCAGTATAACTGGTAGCGTTTTGGTATTTAAAAGCGAGATTGACGGCTTACTAATGCCAGACAGTCACTTTGTTGTACAACAACAAGCCAACCGCTTACCTATTGATACACTTATAACAAAAACTCAAAAAACCTACCCTGAGTATGTTGTTGGTAGCTGGGAAATATTTAACGATGATACTGCTGATCGGGTTTATTTAATTAAACGCGGTACAGAGGACTGGTATAAATTTCATTTAGATCAATACACGGGCAATATTTTATCGGAGCCAGTAGGCACTAGCCATTACTTTACCGACTGGTTTTTAGACTTACATTACACCTTTTTACTTAACGATTTAAAAAGCTTACCAGGGCAAACTGGCACTGTTTTAGGGTTCTTTTTTGCGGTGTTTTTTTTAGTACTGGGTATTACAGGTCTTATTATTTATCGTAAGTTTTGGCAGCGTTTATTTAGCGTACGCTGGCGCGCCACACTGCAAATAGTGCTTAGCGACATTCATAAAATGACCGGCGTAATTGGCTCGCCAATTATTATAATTTTAGCCATCACCGGCGGCTACTTTAACGGCGCGGTGTGGTATCACGAAGTAATTGAACACGCAGAAGAAGAGCACTTTGTATTAACTAAAAATTTATACAATGAAGAGATTTCTTTTCAGCACGTACTTGATGACAGCCAAAAGCAAATACCCACCTTTAATGGTACGTTTTTAGTAATGCCGCTTGAGCCAGACGAAAACGTAACGTTATTTGGTGAGGTTGATACCAGCAACCCGCTTGCCAGTGAATATGCCAATACCGTGACTTACAATAAGCTAACGGGCGAGCATATGGCTAACTGGGACATTCGCGAAGTGGGTGTAGGTTGGCAAGTAATTGATAGCTTTAGAAAACTACACTTTGGCTATTTTGCAGGGCTCATTAGTAAAATAATTTGGTGTGTTATTGGTTTAAGCCCTGTTTGGCTTGGCGGTACTGGCTTTTATTTATGGTTTACTCGCCGTAAGCGTAAAAAACAGTCTCAAAAAAACCGCTTAAGTAAACACCGCACTGTAAGTGCTTGATTAAAAAATCACCTCACTGTAATGTTAAAAATCACAGTGAGGTGATATATGAAAGATTTAGTTTTTACACTTAGTTTATTGCTAACTGCTTGCAGTAGCACCCCGCCTGAAGCGCCAATTAAAAAAGTACAACTTACCCATATAATAAATCACTCGCTTTTCGAGCAGGTTAAAACACCTAGCGAGCACAGTATTTTTGAGCTGTCGGAGCCTGAAAAAAGCGCGTTTTTAACCTACGCACACTCGCGTTTAAACAATGTACGCGCTGATGAAATTATTTTTAATTACCTGCAAAACCAGCTCACCAACTTTAAGTATGACGGCGCCACCCTCACAGCCCAACAATCGATTGAACGCTCAGAAGGTAACTGCATTAGTTTAGCCATACTTACGCAAAGCTATGCGCAGCTTTTAAATCTCGAAACCAGCTTTCAAGAAATGACGAGCGAACCTGTGTATGCCAAAGAAGGCAATGTAATTTATGTTGCTAACCACTTTAGAACGAAAATTTACGCCCCAAAAAAAGAAACAGATGAAGATATTATTGTAATAATTCGCGCAGGCACGTTAATTGATTACTTCCCCACCCGCGGCAGCTTTTATTCAGGCAGCGCTACGTATAACGATTTACTCTCTAATTTTTATAGCAACTTAGCGGCCACGGCACTAGCCGAAAACAACCTTAATAAGGCTTACTCTTTAATTATGCAAGCCAACCGCTTTACGCCAAACGATGCAGAGCTGTTTAATATAACCGGCGTGCTGCACCGCCGTGCAGGCGATTTAAAAAGCGCTCACATGATTTACCAAACCGCGCTTGATAGAAACGATATAAGTATAAATTTAATTAATAACTATCGAATATTAGCAAAAGAGCTGGGAGATAAAACACTAGAAAAACGCCTAACAAGCCAGCTTGTTGATAAAGAAAAAGATCCCTACGAGCTACTCGTTATTGCTAAAAATAACTTACATCAGGGCAAGGTCACTCAAGCTAAAAAACAACTCGAACTCGCCATTGCAAAAGCCCCTTATATATCGGAGCTCTATTTAGAGCTGGCTAAAATTCGCTACCAACAAGGTAATACAGCGCAAACACAAAGCTTGCTTGAAAAAGCCATCCAGTATGAGCGCAATAAAGAAAGGCTAAACGTATATCAAGCTAAGCTTGCGTCGCTAAACAAGCACAATTAACCACCTTTATTTTAAATTAGTTTAAACGCGGCTTTTGCTAATGCACTTATTACACAAGTGCATTAGCGTGTTATAGCAATTTACTTAAAGCGAGTAGTAAAAGCTAAACCAGCCGCGCATTTCATCCTCAAAGCTATCGCCCTCAACGCGCGATAATCCCATATTAAAGGTTAAATCGTTCACACCGACGGGGCCTAATCCAAAGCTAAAATTGCCTTGATATTTTAAACCATAACTTTGTGCGTATACCGCATCATCTACCTGATGCTGTTTGTAATAAAGCCACGGCATGCCTTCTTTAAAGCTAAAACCACCGCCATAACCCATGTAGCGCTCAGCAGTTGTGCTATAAAATGGCAGCTCTGATGAAAGCACAAACTCACTATTTTGATGCTCGCTAATTAGGTTTGAGCTAAATCCGCCTAGCGCTAAGCTGCTATCTTCGCGCTGCTTTTGAGTAAAATTAATATAAAGCGGCACATCAAACGCTTTACCAAATACTTTGGCCGCTAAATCATAGCCATCCCAATTATTGTTTTTACTGCTGCCATCGTAATACTGGGCATTAACACTTTGCCCTATAGCAAATGCTTGGCGGTCGTACTGCCAGCTTTGTGTAATGCCTATGCGTGCCCATTTATTATAGTCTTGCTTATAATCGGTATAGTTATAAGCCAGCTCTGGCGTTATGCTAAACGCCGCGTATTTAATCGGGTAACTTAAGGCTGCAAAACCACCTCGTGCAGATACTTCTGCATTTTCGCTCGCTTGGTACTGCTTTGCGGTATTTAAATCATAATCAAATACACTCAATTTAAGCTTAACTGGCAGTGCATTGTATTTTGCTTGGGCGTACCCACCATGCAAAGCATCATCATTTAGATCAACACTATAGCCCGCTTGAAGGTCTAACTGTTTAAGTAAGTCACTACTTTTAATATTTATATTTAAAGCACTTGAAGCGGCCGAGTAATACTGTGCGCCTAGCGCTAGGCTCGCATGCTGCTCAAGCACATCGTAGCTGCTTTGTTTACCTACATTTTCGCTATATATTTTTGCTTTAGGCAAAGTGTATTGATCAACCAAAAGCAATGGCGCGCTATTATCAAGTGCTAAATCAGTGACTATTTCACCCTCTTGCGTACTCGGTAGTTGCTTTACATTAGGCCCATCAGCAGTAATAGATAAATAAAGTAATGCCCCTTCGTTTGTTTCTAGCGGGTGGGCAACGGCTTCTTGGCCCTGAGTAAGTTTAGTTAATGTGCTACTTGTAATATGGTAGCTATAAATATCAGTTGAGCCTTTTAAGCCGGCTACAAAGTAAATTTTTTCTCCGTTTTTACTAAAGCTGGGTTGGCTTAGGTATTGATACCCGTTTGGCATAGGCACGGCTTGGCGAGTATTATTGGCAATATCTTGTATATACAACTGCCAATTCTCATTTAAATTGGCTGATACATAAGCTAATTGGGTTTCATCAGGGCTAAAAGTTGGGTAGTCGTAAGCTGTTTTTAAGCTTTTAGTAAATAAAGGGGTAATGGTTTGCGTTGCTAAGTCTACTTTTACTAATTCTGAGTAGCCACCACGTACTTGCTCGGCGTAAAGGGTTTCTCCATTATTTGTAACACTAAAGCGGCGTAAGCCAGCAAGTTTAGTTAATTGCTCAACTTTTCCGGTTTCGGTGTTATAACTAAAAATATCAGACACTTTGTTATAAATACCCGTCTCTTCACGTGTATAAGCATTAAAGTAAAGTGTGCTGTTATTTACCCATTGTGGATTTGCAATTCCCGCTCTGTTTATTTGATTTAATACGTGCTTTTTCTCACGTTTAAATACACTCGGAGCGTTATCGGGTATATCCAATGCATCGTTTTCTAATAGCGCTTTTTGTGCTTTTGTAAATTCATCTTCAGCTTTAGTATTATCCTGCGTGCTATAAATAATAAGCTTGGTTTTTTTATCTTTATCACGCTCAACAATCGCAAGTTTACTGCCATCTTTTGAAAGCGCAGGGTTGCTTGCATATAAGTTAAGCTTTAACCACAGCTCGCTGTTAAGCGCAGGCTCTGACTGCTCTTTTGCCATCGCTTTATAGGTATATTGTGCAATAAAGCGGCCATATAACTTAGCCGCACTTTGGCCAAATATCCCAGTAAAGGCCTCGTTAAAATCACGCTTTTTAACTGCCTGCATACGTGTCCAAACAGCATCGAGCATTTGCGCTGAATAAGTTTGCTCTAGCCAATTTAAAAACCGGCTGCCCATTAAATACGCCATAGAGCCAGCCATAAAACCGCCCTCTGTATCGCTTAGCTGGCTATAGCTAGGCAATGCCCCCTGCTGGGCAAACTCAATGAGCATTGACTCAGTGTAGTTATCAAATAGTCGCCCTCGGCCCGTCATTTTTGACTCAAGTAAGGTTGCATAACCTTCGGCTACCCAGCGCGGCATATCACTGTAAGTTAAGTCGTAAATATCCCACACACCCCGTATTTTTTGCTGCCACGTGTTGCGTGTTGGCTGCGCTAAATGCACTAAGTGAATATATTCGTGCAATATCAGTAATTGCTGCCAGCCACTAATATTAGAAATCACCGTGTCTGATTGCGGGGGCGTGGTAAAAAGGGCCATTAAAGGATTATTAGAAGTAGGTAAAGCAAAGCCGTTGGGCGCATTTAGGGGATCAAACACCACCACATCAACTACTTTATCGAGCGCTCGGTTTTGCTGCTCAAGCACTTTACTGCGTACTATTTCAAGTTCGACAGCTGTCGATTTAGCATAATCGGCGTTTTCGGTGCTGTAATGCACATTAAAGTGCTCGGTATGAATAGTTTGCCAATCAGCAGCTAAGGTAGGTGTGGCTAATAACAAAGAGGCAGCGATGAGTGATTTTTTCATAATAATCCTTTAAATGATTGATACCACTTAGAGTATTATTAAACCAGCCAATGTTGCAGTAAAAAAATGTAACAAAGCTTATGAAAGTGTATGTTTTATAAGCTTTAAAATTAAGCAATACCTTGTTTTACATGAAAAATCTATAACGCCGTTAACGCTTTATTTGGCAACCTAAAAAGGCTAAATATGTAAGTCGATTGGTATAATTACATCCAGTTACGCTGCGTTGACTCCGCCTGATAAAGAGTAAAATCAATTATATAATCAGCATCTTGCTGCTTTATATAAGGCATAAAGGCAAACCCTGATGCAAGTTGTATATACAGGCTTTTAAGCCCTGCGCGGCGCATAAAGTAGGTACTAATACTGCGTGCACTTTGCGCTTTATACAGTTCAAACACACGGTAATGCACACCTATCATACCTTTGCGTACCACCATGTAAAAACGGCCGTTGTCTTCATGCAAATAATAGCCATAACGCTGATAAGCAAGCGTTACTAATCCCGCTAAAATAAGTAATACTCCCAAGCTAAGCCAGGCATTAAAGTCGCCTAAATAACAACCTAACAGCACAATAGCGCTTGGAATTAAGGCATAAAAGCTCAAGTTTTTATAAAGTAAGGCCGGTTCTGCGCCGTTAAACTGCAATTTTTTGCTATTAAACCACGGGTAAATCCATTGGCAAACGCTATCTACTTGCTCGTTATTTAAAACGGGTAACACTAAGGTTTGTTTATTTTTTTTAGCAGCCACGCCCGCCGCTATACCGCCGCTACTTGCTTGTAAGCACTCAACGGTAAAACGCTTTAGTAACCGCCCCATTAGGTTTTGTTTTATAACTATAGATTGCACTTTATCCATGCTCATAGACAACTGATGACGCTCTAATAAGCCAGCAATACGTTTAAATTTTTGGCCTTTAAAGTAAAGCTCAAAGTTATAAAAACGAATAAGCGACATACCTACCGACAACATCACAGCCGTTAAAACAAGCAAAGCAATAAGCGTTATCATGGCAAAGGTTGCAGCACTTGCCAGTAAACCAAGCTCTTGCTGATAAAACCCTTCTACCTTAGCAATAATTTGCTGCTCTAAAAAATCAACCAACACATTTATAAAAGGCGCAATAGCGGCCATTGCTAATATAGCCATATTAGACATTAAGCCAAATTTAGCGATTTCTTTATTACTGATACGTAAGCTATTTTCTGCTTCAAAATGCTCGCTTGAGGGTGTTTGCTCGTCGGGTTGCTGCTGCGCTTTAAAGGCAAAAATTTGTTTACGCATTTGCTGTGCATAGGCTTTGGTAACACCTGGCAATACCGCCTCTTGGGTTACGCTGCCTGCGGCATCAAAAATACAATTAACCAAATTAACGGGCGTAAAATAAAAGGGCTCAGCAATATTAACGTTTTGCACGCGCGAAAACTTTAGCGTTAGGCGCTCTTTTTTAAACACCCCTTTGTTAAGCAAAATTTCGTGATCGTCGCTAATGCAAAACTTAAAATTTATGTAATATAAAATTGAATATATTAGCAGTGTCACTATCGCAATAGCACCTGCAACTTGCGCCCAAAACAGCTTGTTTTCTACTTGTGTTACAAACACCACAAGCATAGGCAGCAGGTTTAAAAGCCCGTCTTTTACAAAGCGCACACTAAAATACACCACAAAATACAACACCGCCCAAGGCGATACTTTTTGCCAATGTAGTGAGCTACTTTGCTCCTGGCTAATGGTATTACTCATTTGCTAATTCAACCTGCGCGGGTGTGTCGTCTTGGCGATAATTTTGTACAAATTGGCGTATGTTTTTGCACTGCTCGTGGGTTAAGCCACTTATTTGTAAATCAGCACTGACCCCGCCGGCACTAAATAACTTTAAACTGGCTAACTTTAGTTTTCGCTCAATAGGGCCTTGGTGAATTTCCATATGCTGTAAACGCGCGAGGGGCAAAATAGTTATTTGCTGCCAAATAACCCCTTTTTTAAACGCAATATCGTGATTGCGCAGCGCAAAGCCCTGCAGCTTAATACTCAGGGCGTTATAAAGCATTGAAAGCAATATTAAAATAGGCACGCCTATCAGCAAGTAGGTTTGTGCTTTGTTAGCAAACGCTTCGTTAAAGTAACAAACAGCAAACAGTACCGCGCAAAAAGGAATGTAAAACGCCAGCCAATTAAGTTGCACGTGTAGTAACGCTTTATCGGCCAAGGGGTTAAGCTGTATTTCGCTATGCTTTGGTAAATCCATTACTTGCTGATTATCAAACACGATTTTAAATACCTTTCCTATTTACTGACTGTTAGCCCAGCTGATTGTAGTAACTAACGTATGGCTTTGTTTAGGCTCAAGTGTCACGTTATCTTCTAACACATTAGCGGCTTCTAAACACACCATGCTCAGGTATTCATCGTCAGCAAAATTAGATAAACGCTTAGATTTTTCTATCCATGGGTTCCACAGCACGCACGAGCTTGAGTTCTCGCGGCTTACATTAATAATCCCATCTGGGGTGTGAATGTGTTGCTGCTTAGCGGCCTGGGTATAAACCATATCGGTTTCGCGGGTAAACTTCACTGGCGCATTTTGCGCAAACGGCCCTTCGCCAAATTCAATATATTGCGCGCCTTGTAAACCTTCTACATGGGTGTGTTTTATATCTGAGGTAGGAAAATAGCTGTGCAAAGCCTGCGTATAGCTAAAAGGGCTATTACTTAAATTAGTGGTTGTTAAACGCACCTGTAATTGCTCGCTCAATACAAACTCAACCTTTAACGCCGAGTGGTGCGGCCAATACGTTGGGTTAACTAACTTCATGGGTAAGTTTAAGCTAATTGTAATGTGCTCATCATCTTCATGCACAGCATCAGCTTGCCATAAACTGGTACGTGCAAAGCCATGCGCTGGCCAATCTTGGTTTTCATGGTTACCAAACCAAGGCCAACAAATAGGAATACCACCGCGAATGCTCACCCCTTCTTGAAACGTCTCATTTTTAGAGACCCAAATAAGTGGCTTGTTATTTTTTGGAATGAACTCGGTAATTTGCCCGCCTTGCAAAAATATTTTTGCATCACACTTCGAGCTCGCAACTTTTATAAACTCTAGGCCGGTTTCGCTTTGTTCAATGCTAACTGATGGCGATAATTTCATGTTTTTCCCTACAATGCTGATATTAAAGATTTTTAACATGTGCATACAAACAATAATGCATGTGCAAAGTATACGCTATACTTGCTAGGGCGTGTTGACCTTTGTGGATTGAAATTTGTTCATTGGCGATTAATACATACACAGCTAACTTACAAACAATTACCAATTAATAACAGCTGTTATAAATAACATTAATGCATATAAATAATGGCCATGCTTTAGGGCAGTAAAACCGCGGCTAAGCTTAGGCAAACGCATGTTAAATTTATTAAGGTATTAATGCAGGTGGGTATAATACTAAAGTCTAAACCATAAGACTTGCCAATTATTCACAACATACGTAGTGTGCGCACCACAATGCAAACAATATGCTAATAACATTTAATAAGTTTTAAACAAAATTATACTATTTTAGTTTCTGCTCAAACTAATAAAAACCAATAAACATGGGCTCAAGCTTAATTTATTATTTGAATTCAATTTATTTGATGTGTAACATTTCGCGATTACGGCACACCTTTGGCCCATCGACGAGATAAGCAAATGCAAAAATATGACGAATTATTAGTTTCTTTACGTAAAGTAATCCGCGCGATTGACTTACATTCTAAGCAGCTAAATAAAACATCAGGTTTAACAGGCCCACAATTGCTTATAATGCAAGAAGTAGCGCACACCGATGGAATAACAGCAAGCCGTATCGCTCAGAATGTTAACTTAAGCCCGGCTACTGTAACTAATATTCTTGATAGAATAGAAAGCAGAAACCTTGTAACACGCGTTCGTAGTCAAATGGATAAACGCCGAGTGAGCTTATACCTCACCGAGCAAGGGAAAGAGTTACTAGAAAAAGCACCTCAGCCACTGCAAGAACACTTTATTGAAAAGTTTTCTGCACTTGCAGAGTGGGAGCAAAGTTTATTGCTTTCATCTATGCAACGCGTTGCAGCAATGATGGATGCTGATAAGTTAGACGCATCACCTCTGTTAGAGGTAGGCGCGTTAACTCAAACACCAAATAAATAAAAAAAATAAAAAATAAATTTAAATTAGTTCTTACATCATTCGTAAGGGGCTTTTGGGCACCTTGAATTTTTTTATTTTTTAATCAAAACCTGAGCATCAACAATGACTAAACTCTCAAAATTAACGCTAGCACTAATGCTTGGCGGTGCAGCAAGCACAGCTAATGCAGCCGATCTCGACACACTGCAAAGCCAATTAAAGCAGCTTAAGCAACAAATGCAGTTGCTTGAACAGCAGCTTGCTGATGAAAAATCAAAGCAAAGCCAAATCAACAAGCAACACGAACAACAAGTTGCCGAGATCAGTAAAAAGGCCGACAACAAAGAAGTTGTTGCCGCCGCTGCGCCTGAACAAGAAGATGAAGGCATTAAAATTGGCGGTGCCGTACGTTTTAACTACAGCACAAACACCTACGATGAAGACACGCAAGACCGTGGCGGCGATTTAGACTTTGAAGTATTTCGCCTTAACTTATCGGGTGAAATTAGCGATATTTCTGTAAATGGTGATTTTCGTTTTTACGATTACATGACCATTGTTAAGTATGCATACTTAGGTTACGAATTTACAGATGGCTGGGAAGCGCAAGCCGGTATTGCACCTGTACCGTTTGGTAACGGCCCATACAACTCACACAGCTACTTTTTTAGCACCAACTACTACGTTGGCCTAGAAGATGACTTTGATTTAGGTGTAACAGTAAACCGTAAACTTAAAGACAACTGGAAACTAGACCTCGGCTTTTTCAAAAATGATGAAGTAGGCGGCGTTGATGGCAGCTCAGAAGTTAACGAACGTTACTCTTACGATATTGTTGGTAGCCGTGCAACAACCGAAGGCACCTACGACGCACCAGGTTCACGCCTTGGTGAGTACAACACTTTTGCTGGTCGTACAGTGTATCAAATTGAGCACAGTGAAAACGCTAAAACCGATATTGGCGTATCACTACTAAGCGGTGGTTTGCACGACGGTAACGACCGTGCAGGTAACTACGGCGCATGGGCGTTTCATGTAAATAGCCAAATTAACAACTGGAATATTCAATTTCAGCACGGCGAGTACGACTACGACCTAGACGACAACAGCAACCGCTTTGTAGTTGGCGCGTTTGATTACTACGATACCGTATCAAGCGAAGCAACCATGACCAACTTTAACGTAGCTTACGACCTATCGCTTGGTTGGGGCCCAGTAACAGGCGTTCAATTTTACAACGATTACGGCATTATTTACGACAAGTCTGACGACAGCCCAGATACGTGGATGAATGTAACAGGCATGAGCGTATCGGCCGGTGCATTATTTACTTACTTTGACTTTATTCAAGCACGTAACCAGCCATTTATTGGTGGCTCTGTTGCAGGTGATGGCGACACAGAACGTCGCTTTAACATCAACGTAGGTTACTACTTCTAAATAAGTAAAACATATTTAGTATTTTAAAAGGGCAAACTTAGTTTGCCCTTTTTTGCGTTTATAGGGTTCGATTTTATAACTATTTGGCCTACAATCCTAACTAACAGCCATTACTTAAAAGAGCCTAAGTGAATATAAAAGTAGTATTTATTTGTTATAAAAACTTATGGCTTAAAGCACTTGGGTTATTGTTAGTGGCTCTTGGCATTATTGGTATTGTGCTGCCGGTTATGCCCACCACCATTTTTTTTATTCTTGCGCTTACCTGCTTTACTCGCTCATCACCAGCGCTTGAACACTGGCTACTTAACCACCCTCGCTACGGCGTTACCTTACAACAATGGCAAGCGCATAAAGTAGTGCCTGTAAAAGCAAAATGCTACGCCGCGATTGGTATGCTTATTGGTTTTGTATTTTTGCTTTACTCAAACGCCCCTGTTTGGGTTATTTACCTTGTTGGCGTAATTGAAATAGCCGTTATGATTTACCTAATTTTAAGGCCCTCGCACCCACCAAGTGCTAAATAACCGCCCTTTTTTGCATGCACACACCGTTTAGCCAAAAATTTAATGTAAAGTTAAGTAAGTAAATTTGTAATAGTTAATGCAAATGATTATCATATTCTAAATTTAATTTAATTACTGTTTTTATGGCGTTTATTAATAAGCGGGCTTTGTACAGCACAAGCCGTGCGCTCCATATTTATATTTCTACAGCTTTGTTTTTTTTGCTTATTTTATTTTGCGTTAGCGGCATTGTACTTAACCATGTTGATTGGCTTAAAAACGACAAAAGCAACGGCCAAGTAAGTACCGCTATTCCTCAAGCGTTAATGGCTAAAGCAAATACTCAACTAGATACATTACCCACCCTCTACCCAGACATAGAAGCGTTTTTTGCCGAGCAATACGCGCTCACTAAAGTTAAAAGCATTGAGTGGGAAAAAGAAGACGCGCTGGTTATGCTCGACTACCCACTACCGGCAGGTTTTGCTTACGCAGAGCTTGATTTTACAACCGGTGAGCTAAACCTAGATTACCAAACCGGTGGCTTTTTAAGCCTGATTGGCGATTTACACAAAGGCCGCCACAGTGGCGCCGTGTGGAGCTGGGTTATTGATATTTCAGCGGTATTGATGATTATTTTTTCAATCACCGGGATGATTATTTTATTTCAAAACAGAAAAAAACGCTTAGCAGGAATATGGATAACCGTTTTAGGCATAGCAACGCCTTTGGTTATTTATTTATGTTGGGTGCCACAAATTAAAGGAGTGTCTTAATGTTAAAAGTAAGTACGGTACTAAGTGCAGCACTATTAATGGTTGCCGCATTATTTCAAACAACTGCGCAGGCACAAACGCCACAGCTAGAGATTGAATTAACCCTACCCGATCTTGATGTACAACCTTACCACCGCCCATACGTAGCTGTTTGGCTAGAAACGCCAAAGCGTAAACACGTAACGACGCTTGCGCTATGGGTTCAAAAAGCAGAATGGTTTAAAGATCTGCGCCAATGGTGGCGTAAAGCAGGTAAAACCGACATTAACTTTGACGGCATAAGCGGCGCCACTAAGCGCGCAGGTACTTACACCATTGACTGGCAAGGTAAAGATTTAGACGGCAATGCCGTAAAGCCTGGCAAATACCTTTTAAACATTGAGGTTGTGCGCGAAGAAGGCGGCCGTGATTACAGCCGCGTAGAGCTTGATTTATCGCAAGCTGGCAAAGTGACCATTGAAGGTAAAAAAGAATTTTCTACAAGTTTTGTAACCGTAAGCACTAAGTAGCTGCTACTTAATCATTTGAATTTAAGGAAATACAATGAAAATTAATTTATTAAAAACGGCTTTAATTGGCGCACTTAGCTTATCGGCGCTGGTATCTACATCGGCAAGTGCACATGGGCGCTGGTTATTACCTTCGCACACGTCATTATCTGGCGACAAAGCGCACTACGTAATGATTGACGCGAGTATTTCTAACGAAATATTTGCACCCGACAAAGCCTTTAAACCAAAAGAAAAAGGCGCAGAGTACGACGACACTCTACTTATGGCCCTTGCACCAAACGGCGAAGAAGTATCTGAGACCATTCGTGCTTATTACCTAAAGCGTAAAAGCTCAGCGGCGGTAAGCCTAAAAGAAGAAGGCACTTACCACATTGCCATGACGCAAAAGCCAATGTACATGACCTTCTACAAAAACGAAGAAGGTAAGCGCAAGCGCGTATTTGGTAAAAAGTCAGAAGCTAAATTACCAAGCAATGCAAAAGATGTAACCACAACTAAAGTTATATCTACAGTAGATACATTTGTAAGCCGTAACGGTACTTCTAAGCCTGCACAACTTGGTTTAGGCCTTGAGCTTAGCGGCCCAACGCATCCAAACGATTTATTTGTTGGCGAGCAAGCGCGTTTTCAGTTACTACAAGATGGCAAGCCAGCGGGCGAAGGCATTGAAGTAAGCATTTTAAAAGGCGATACACGCTACCGTAACGAACGTGGGGAAATAAAAGTAACAACCGATAAAAACGGCATGTTTAGCACAACCTGGAAAGAGCCAGGCCTATACCTAATCGAAACCTCTAACAAAGTTAAAGTAAACGAAGAAGGCGTAGATGCCGGTCGTTATGCTCTATTCACGACGTTAGAAGTAGCGCCTGAATAATTTTTTCACGCAATTTACACAATAAATTAAGGCCAAGTTTTCAGGGCGTGTTGAGCTTTGATGGTTGAATTTACAGCAGTGTGTTTGGTTTTTAGGCAAGGCAGAGCCTATGAAGTGTGGTTATTCCCCATAAATAGGCGATAACGCAGCATAAATGCCAAACATGTGCTGCCCTTCGGGTTCTGCCTAGGGGCGATAAACTCTTTGTTGCCTACATGGATGTAGGTAAGGGGCGTGATCAGGACGCGGAAGCTTTACTCGATTTTTACTTATTCTTACAGGGATGTAAGTCATTAGAATAACGCAGGAGCAGTTATCGAGCCCACTAGGTTACAAACCTCGCGCCGCGATTTAATCGCCCCTAGATTGAACAAATTTCAATCCGCAAAGTGCAACACGCCCTAACTTGGCCTTTTTTGTTTTTTCAAAAAAACCGACAACTTACCTTGAATTTGCAGCCATTCGACACAAGATTGCAACTCGAGCGATCTAAACGTCTATAGCGGGCGTAAACTGTCATTTTAGTTGTTAACAACTTAGAATAACTTAGACAGTTTTTATCTTTGCACACAGGTAGAGCCTTCTATATTATGCGCTCCTTTGAAAAATCAATAGTCAGCAGCCCTTAAGGGAATCAACATCATGTTAAAGCAATTATCAGCCAAAAAAGTAGCACTTAGCCTGGCCGTTACCTCTGCGCTTGGCGCGTCTTATTCTCCTGCATTTGCTGCAGAACAAGACACTCAAGCACAAGAAAGTATTGAAGTGATTTCGGTTACCGGTACCCGCAGAAGCCTGCGCAGTATTGCCGAAAGTACCGTACCTGTAGATATTATTACCAGCGGTGATATGCAAAGCACGGGTCAACTAGAAATTAGCCAAATACTGGCCAACCAAGTACCTAGCTTTAACTACCCAAGCGCCACCATGGGTGATGGTACAGACCACGCTAAACCGGCTGTATTACGTGGTTTAGCACCCGATCACACCCTAGTGCTTATTAATGGCAAACGCCGCCACGCTGGCGCGCTATTAAACTTAGCGGGTGTTGTTGGCCGTGGTTCTACCGCTGTTGACTTAAACATGATCCCAACTTCAGCCATTAAACGCGTAGAAGTACTACGTGATGGCGCAGCAGCGCAGTATGGCTCAGACGCCATTGCCGGTGTAATTAACATTGTACTTAAAGATGCCTCAGAAGGGGGCAGCGTAAGCGTAACCTACGGCGAGTACGACACCCAAATGGCTGGCGTACCTCAGCTAGAAAGCACCTACGCAGATGCCGATGGCAACCTTGCCTTTAATACCGGCGCCGACCGCGAAGTAAACGACGGCGCAAGTCGTACAATTAGCGCAAACTCTGGTTTTGAGCTTTTAGATAACGGCTTTGTGAACGTATCAATTGAGTATCGTGATAACGACTCTACGCAGCGCTCAGGCTTTGACCCGCGCGAGCAATACGACCGCTTAGAAGATGGCAGCCTAGACCCACGCGAATTTACCATCGACCGTTACAACCACCGCTTTGGTAAAGCAGAGCTTGAAGACTACGCACTGTTTTACAACATGGGTTACGACTTTGATAACGGCTATAACCTGTACTCGTTTGGTAGCTACTCAAAACGCGAAGGTAACTCAGGTGGTTTTTACCGCCGTGCAAAAGACAGCCGCAACGTGTTAGAAGTGTATCCGGATGGCTTTTTACCGCAAATTGAAACCGACGTACAAGATTACTCATTTGCCCTAGGCCTGCAAGGCGAAACTGGCGAATGGACATGGGATGTAAGTACCAACTACGGCCGTAACGACTTTGGTTTCGGCGTTGTAAATAGTATAAATACATCTCTAGGTGCCGACAGCCCAACCGAATTTGACAACGGTGCATTGGTTTACGATCAGTTTTTAGTAAACGCTACGGCAAATACAGTGCTAGATTTTGGCTTGCCAGATGACGTATTTTTTACTGTAGGTGCAGAATACCGCCACGAAAGCTACAAAATTGAGCAAGGCGAAGAAGCCTCTTACATTACCGCTTTAGATAGCGATGGCAATCCAATTGCTGCCGGTGGCGCACAAGTATTAGCTGGTTTTGGCCCAGAAAGCGTAACCGACGAAAGCCGCCATAACGTAGCCGTGTTTGTTGAGTTTGATACTTACCTAACAGAAGACTGGAACCTTGTTTTAGCGGGTCGCTACGAAGATTACACCGACTTTGGCGATACATTTACATCAAAGCTTGCGTCACGTTACAGCATTAACGAAAACCTATCACTACGTGGTGCAATTAGCACAGGTTTCCGTGCTCCATCACTTGCGCAAAGCTCGTACCGCCAAATCTCTACCGTACTTGAGAACAACCAACCGTTTGAAGTAGGTTTATTCCCTACCGATTCAGCGGCAGCGCAGGCACTTGGTGCTGAACAACTAGATGCCGAAGAATCAGTCAACGTAACAGCAGGATTTATGTACACGCAAGGCAGCTTTAGCCTAACTGTAGATGCCTACCGCATTGATATTGATGACCGTATTGTATTGTCTGAAAACCTAGAGGGAGATGCTGTAGTAGAAATACTGCAAAATGCCGGCGAGCTAAACACAGAAAGCGTACGTTACTTTACTAACGCTATCGACTCGCGCACGCAAGGTGTTGATATTGTTGCTACCTACAACTTAGATTTAAGCGATTTAGGTGACTTACGCTTAAACGTAGCGGCTAACTTTAACGATACCGAAGTAACGCACGTAGACGACAACCCAAGCGAGCTAAACTCACTAGGTGACGACTACGTTGTATTTGCACGCCGCGAAGTAGGCCGCTTTGAAGAAGGGACGCCAGATAGCAAATGGAACCTATCTGCAGTGTGGAACTTTAACGAATGGCAAACCACCCTTCGTGCAACGCGCTACGGTGAAGTGGCTGATATTTCTACCACTGCCGATCGCGATGAGTACATTGGCCCTAAATGGATCACCGACCTAGAAGTTGCCTACCGCCCAGACGAATACTGGAAGTTTGCAGTAGGTGCAAACAACTTGTTCGATCAGTACCCACAAGCAACGGTAGATAACATTGGTTACTCTGACTTTGGCCAAATATTCCCGTACACGCCATATGCACCGTACGGATTAGACGGGCGCTTCCTATACGGTAATATTACTTACAGCTTTTAATAAATAACCTAAAAGCAAACACTTAAAAAGGATGCCATGTGCATCCTTTTTTAATTACTTCTTAGTGTATTTAACCACTTATTAGTAAATCCACTTTTCATAAACACATCCCACCACAATAAAATCAATGACTTACAGTTGGTCTTGTTTTTGCTCTACTATGCTTATACAAAACATGCATAAATAACAAACACAAAGGACTAAACATGAGCTCATCAACTGTATCTAACATTACAAAACCACTTTCACTTATTGGCGGCATTTTATTATTAAGCGGCTGTGTGTTTCATATATCGCCAAGCGTTGCCTCAGTAAAACAAACTCAGCAGTTATCACTGCCAAGCAGTAATCTAGAATACTTAAACGTATTAAGCGGTGCAGGCTCTCTTGAAATAAAAGGCTCGCCCAATGCCACCAGCATAAGTGTAGATGCCACAATTTTTACCGCCGATATTGAAGACGAATACACGCTTACCCTTGAGCAAAATGGCAAACAAGCTACCTTAGTTGCAAACAACAATACTGCCAGCGGTATGCGTTTTTACAGCGGCCAATCGCCACACATTGATTTAGTGGTTACTGTGCCAAGTAATTTAATGCTCGATATTAATGATGGCTCTGGCGACATTGCAATAAGCGCTATGCAAAATAATATAGATATAGAAGACGGCTCAGGTAGCTTATCTATCAACAGCGCTAAAAACCTTACTATTGAAGATGGCTCAGGCGATATAACCCTTGAAAACATCACGGGCAACTTAGCGCTTACCGATGGCTCTGGCAGCGTAAATATTAATAATGTTAGCGGCAACGCAGAAGTTGATGATGGTTCGGGCGATATGCGTATTAGTAATGTGCGCGGCACCTTAACTGTTGAAGACGGCTCAGGCAGCATGGCCATTAATAACATTAATGGCGCAGTTGATGTAGACGATAACTCTGGCGATTTAGTCATTGAGCACGTGCAAGCAAGCGTAACCATTGAAGATGGCTCGGGCGACATTCGTGTAAACCACGCTATGGGGCTTACCATTACCGAGTCGGGCTCAGGCGATGTAAGCATTGATAACATTAACGGCCCTGTAAAAGTAGCCGATTAATTATGACTAAATGATCCATTTTCAGCCACATGACCCATTGTATTTTTAAAGCCACTAAGCCATGCTAAAAGCCTTGATACTATTAGGATATACGCGTGTTAGAAATAGCTTTAATTTACTTAGCGGCGGCCATAGTGGCTGTACCTATTGCCAAGCGAGTGGGACTTGGCTCGGTACTTGGTTATTTAATTGCGGGCATACTAATTGGCCCTTACGCCCTGGGTATTGTGGGGGATCAAACAGATGTAATGCACTTTGCCGAATTTGGCGTAGTGATGATGCTGTTTTTGGTTGGCCTTGAGCTACAACCAGCCCGTTTATGGAAGCTTCGCCATTCAATATTAGGGCTTGGCGGCTTACAGGTCGTACTTACCGCCGCGGCTATTTTTGCGTTTTGTTATTGGGTTTTTACCATGCATTGGCAAACCGCTTTGGCTATTGGCTTAATGCTGGCGCTGTCATCAACCGCTATTGTACTGCAAAGCCTTGAAGAAAAAGGCTGGCTAAAGCAAGAAGCCGGGCAAAATGCATTCTCGGTTTTGCTGTTTCAAGACATCGCCATTATTCCTATTTTAGCGCTCCTGCCACTACTGGCTTTTGCACCGCAAAGTAGCTCAAAAGACATTAGCGACTCCATTATTGCAAGCTGGCCGGTATGGCAACAAGTTGGCGTATCGGTAGCGGTTATCGCCGCTATTATTGCCGGCGGAAAATATGTGTCGGCCCCGTTATTTAGATACATAGCGCAAACCCACATGCGTGAAATATTTACTATTTTTGCGCTGTTTTTAGTGGTGGCTATTGCCCTTGTAATGCAAAGTATTGGTTTATCACCTGCACTCGGTACGTTTTTAGCGGGTGTAGTCCTTGCCGAAAGCGAATTTAGACACGAGTTAGAAGCCGATATAGAGCCCTTTAAAGGCCTACTTTTAGGGCTGTTTTTTATCACTGTTGGCGCATCAATCAACTTTGAATTATTAGCGGATGAATTTACAACCGTTATTGCACTCGTTGCGCTGCTTATTGTAGTAAAAGCCTGCATTTTATTTACCCTTGCCATCACCTTTAATATTAGTAAAAAGCAGCGTTTACTGTTTGCACTAGCGCTGGCACAAGGCGGCGAATTTGCCTTTGTACTTTTAAGCGTAACCACTACATTAAGTATATTAACGCCAGAGCAAACAAGCTTAGTGACGTTAGTGGTGGCTGTTTCAATGTTGGTTGCGCCACTGTTATTAATGGCTTACGAGCAACTACAAAAACGCACCAGTAACAGTGCGCCCGAGTTTGATAAGCCCGAGCAAATTAGCAGTGCTAAACACGTTATAATTGCAGGCTATGGTCGCTTTGGGCAAATTATGGGGCGCTTATTACACGCCCAAGGCTACGAAATTACTGTACTTGATCACAGCCCAAGCCAAATAGAACTCCTACGCCGCTTTGGCAATACCGTATTTTATGGTGATGCTGCCCGCCAAGAGCTGCTAAAAGCCGCAGGCGCGCACACCGCACAAATGCTAATTGTGGCAATAGACGATGCAGACAAAACCCTCGAAATTATTAAGCTTGCGCATAAAAACTACCCGCAGCTCAAAATTGTTGCCCGCGCTATCGACCGCCGCCACGCCTATCAATTACTTAATTTAAAAGTAGATGCCTTTAACCGCGAAACGGTCGACTCGGCCATTAACTTAGCGGTAGATGCACTAGAGCTGTTAGGTAACAACAAGGAAGATGCCCAGCGCGCCGGAAAACTATTTAGAGACCACGACCGCGCTGCCGTATTGCAACTAGCCGAACTGTGGGGCGACGACGCCAGCTACGGCGTAGCCGTGCGACAACGTATGGAAGATTTGAAACAAGTACTGCAACAAGACAAGCAGGCACAAAGTGATTTAAATACCTGCGACAGCGGCGACTGTGAAGACGGCCTAACAGAACTCGCTGATAGGCCTAAAAAGCCTGATGATACTCATATTGAGTAGTGTCAGGCATTATATAATGCTCTTGCTATAATTACTCAGCACTTATTTCCTTGAGTATAGCGCGTGCTGCATTTTTTCCATTTAAAGCAAAGCCAACTTTATGCCCACTTTTATCTTGAAGAATTAGCAGGTTCGAATCCGTCCACATATCGCGAACCACCTTATCATCTGAGACGGCATCAAGCTCTTTAGCTAGAAGTTTATATCTGAGGTTATACTCATAACCTCTAAAATCCCACTCAGCCATGTATGCTCCATTGTCTGTAATGAAAAAAACACCCCATTGCTGCAACTCTTTATTTTCATACATAGTTGTCCACTCTTTAAAGTGCACTTTTTCTGAGCCATCTTTTACTGTATCTAAAATTACAGGCTCAAAAGCAGACGTATTCATTGGCCCCATTGCAGTTTGCATTGGCCCAGGAGAAGCGCAGCCGCCAATAGTTAATAGGCTAGAGATTAGTAAAATAGATCTTTTATTTAGCATCCTAAATATCCTTTTAGTAAACGAAAATTCAAGTTTTTTAAATGAACTAAATTTAAGTCGTTATAATGGAATACAAATTAATCAAGCATATATTTTAGCTTATTTATATCTAGCTATGCATAGCTATGAATTAATTGTTTGTACCTTGTATCTTTACCTAAGCTAGATAGTTGATCTCCAGAAGCTTGGCCTATTGCTTGTATTGCTTGCTGTGAAACCTGATTAGTAGTTCTTGAAAATAAATAATTTGCTAACGCTTTATAATTTGTGCCACATGGAGTTAAAGTAAGACGTGAGGAAAACTCTCGGTCTTCAAGTAAAGATACAAACTCTTTAATTTCCAGCTCTCCAAACTTTTGCAGCATGCTGTCATAGTATGAAACGGACATACTTGATATTCCATACCCATTCCCTATCTTTGCCATTACAACGGTTTTTACATAATTTTTTCGAACTGAATCTGGAATAGCTCCAGTAGATGAAACATAAGAATCGAGTACTCGAGCATGTGCCGATTCATTGATAAAGTTATTAAAGCCGATATGAGCAGTATATAAATTATTAATTTTTTCTGATAATTCAACAGCTAAAGTATCACTTGGTAAAAAAGGTAGCCCACTTACTAAAGTTAAAAATTCACGAGCGGTGTCTCTTCTTTCTATTTCAGCGTTGGATGCAAATGTCGCATATTTAAAGCCGCATTCATATTTAACTTCGTCAGGGCTTATATTCCATGCTTTAACACATACGAGCTTTATGTTGCTTTTTAGTTGTATACTTGCACCTTTCGCAGTATACATACCAAATAATGTGCGAAGTAATGAAGTACCCAAATCAGAAGGGAGGCGTTCTATTCCTGCATTGATTGGTTGAGCATCAATAGTACTAAGATTATTATTTCTAATGCACCCTAGAAACCTTTTTACTTCAATCACGGGTCCCTCAGGTTCTTTGCCAATTACTTCTTTAATACATGTTTCTAACCAAGATATTAGTTGAAAGCCAGTTAAATCATTTTGATTTGGGTGAGCAGCGCTCGCCCAGTTTCTCATATCACGAATATAGTCTAAATGTTTGAAACCAATGTCTGATAGTATTCCTGTTAAATGACAACCTCTAACAAGCTCCCATTCATCAAGTTTGGTTAAATCATCTTCACCATTGATTTTTTTTCTTCTATTTTCATCAGTCACAACACTGTCATAAAAGTACTCTAGGTCAAACTGGATCACTTTCTTGCGAAGACTAAGAACTGTTTCATCCCAAATAAAATTTAGAGCAGCATCAAAAAGCCCAGCCCCACATGCTGCAATAAATTTTGATAAGTAAATCGAGGAGCTTCTTTGCCTTGAATCTACTAAGTTAATTACTTCGGGAAGGTTATTTATAACACGTGATCTTTCTGGTACAGGTACCAGTACGTTATGATTCGGGAGCCCAAGCTCAGTTAGATATGTAGATAATCCAGTTGAAAATTGATCTACTCCAATAGTTACCTGGCTTTGTGAGGTTACAATTATTCCATTACTCATCTAAGTTTATTCCTTGCGAGTGTTATTCAAAAATAACAGTTTTATCAAAGGGCATTTCCTTATTTTCACAAAGACGTCCCTATTTGTGCGAAGCTCTATTTGTATCAAATAGATTAAATATTTACCAATTTTAAATAATTTTCTTTCGGTAGGTTCTTTCAGAAATAAGGGAGGGCAGTTTGATTGGCTCGCATCTGGGGTAGTAATTTAAAGTAACGTGTTCTTCATTTAAATTTGTTGCCTATAACTGACTCTGTATTAGAGTTTAAACTAAGCCCCAATAGAGCAAGTCAGTTATGGGCTATAATAATCTAAAGCCTAATGGTGGTGCCCACCTTGAATCGCTTTACCTTGCTGATTATAAAACCCCGTTGCGCCGTGTTCTATAAAGCCTAGGTTGATCATTTTTGCTAAAAACGGGTCGTTTTCGTTATCGCCTATGTCGGCGTAGTCGGTGGTTTGAAAGCGATCCCACTTGGCAAACTGTGCGGTTATTTCTGCTTTATTGCTGTTTACATCGTTAAGGCTTAGCAAAGTATGGGTATCGCTTTTTTTATTGGTTACGCTAAAGCTTTTAACCAAGTTTGATTTGGTAAATAAAGCGAGTTTAAATTGGTTGTCGCCCTCAGAAAGTGTGTAGTTTTTTACTTCATCGCAGCCGTTGCCTTGGGTGTTAACTAGGGTCATTTTTTCGATTAAATGCGTATCCACCAGCTGACTTTTAGCGCTCCAACTTTGTACACCGCGTACCTCAGATGGCTGATACTCAATACCGCGTTGCTGAGCATTAAAATAACGAATTGGGCGAATTTGCTTGTTAGCTAAGTGCTGCCAAAGCTCAGTAATTACCTCACGCTGATGCGCAACTTGTGAGTTGTTTCGCCAAAGCGTAAGTGATTGCGTGCTTTGCTCGTTTTTATGAGTATTGGTAATTTTATAGTCGGCTTTTAAATGCGCGCTATCAATATTACATTGCTGCGCTAGGGTGCTGGTACTGGCAAGTGTTGCCATTAAAAATAATGCTAGTTTCATTAAATTATCTCTTATTTAAACGTCACTGTAATAGGCATTACCATACCCATTTACAGTGGCATTTTTATGACATAAAAAAACAACTCGCACAGCGTACGAGTTGTTTTTAAATACCTCATTTTTAATACGTACTTTATGTGCTGAGCGTACGTAGTAAATTACTTATGGCGTTACTTTTTCATCAGCGGTAGTTACTAAGTCTGCTGCAAAGTCCATTACATGGAATAAAAAGCTTTGCTCGTTAGTGCCTGTAACTAAGTGAGCGCCTGGGCCCATTGCGTATACGCCAACATCTTCACCTGCGTGAGTTTCTGAGCCAAGTGGTACAAGTGCCTCTTGGTGAAAGCCCGCTGAAGTTGTATCAACATCGGTTAAATCTACACGCCCTGTAACAGGTGCAAAAGCATAACCTGCATCGGCATCGGTTTCATCGCCTAAATCTCTAAAGCCGCCACCGTTGGTGTAGCCAACTGTGGTATATGGCATATCGTCGGCAGCTAGGCTTGGCTCGGTTTCACCTACGGCAACAACTTTACCTAATATTGGGTTACCACGTTTAGGGTAGCCTGCAATAGTAAATACGTGGCTGTGATCGGCAGTTACTACTATTAGCGTTTCTTCTGGGTTAGTGTTTTCCATTGCCACTTGCACAGCTTTTGCAAATTCTACTGTGTCGTTTAGGGCATTGTAGGCATTACCCGCATGGTGCGCGTGGTCAATACGCCCTGCTTCTACCGATAAGAAAAAGCCATTGTCGTTGTTATCGAGTACGTTAATTGCTTTTTCGGTCATTTCGCTAAGCGAAGGCTCGCCCGCTACATCGTTTGCGCGGTCGGCTTCGTATTGCATGTGCGATTCGTTAAATAAACCAAATACTTTAGTGGCATCGTCGCTAATTGCATCAAAACCAGTTTGGTCCATAACGTAAGTGCCGCTTGGGTAAGTTGTTTGCCACTCAGTTACTAGGTTGCGGCCATCAGTACGGTCGCCTTCTACTGCGCTTACTGCATCGGCTGAATTTGCTGCTTCATCTTTTGGTAAAAAGTGACGACGTCCGCCGCCCATTACAACATCAATGCCATCTACATCAATACCCGCATAACGCGACTCTAGGTTGGCTTCAAAGTTAACAAGTTGCGATGCAATATCTTCACAGGCTTCAGTACCCTCTGGCATATCTGAGTTATCTTCCCAGTTACGGTCAGCCGATTTAGCATACGTTGCTGCAGGTGTTGCATGGGTAATACGTGCTGTTGAAATAAGGCCGGTTGCTTTACCTGCTATTTCAGCAAGCTCTAACGAGGTAACTAGTTCGTTGCCTGTTACCGTGGCACAGTCGCCGCGTTCAATGTCTTCATCTACACCAATTACGCCCACATCGGTTTTAACACCTGATACCATTGCCGTCATTGTGCCTGCTGAATCGGGCGTTTGTGCATCTACGTTGTAAGTTTTAACAAAACCTGAGTACGGCATTTTTTCAAAGCTTAACTGGTAGTCTTCACCTAAACCGCCTTCAAGCTGGCCTGCTAAAATACGTGCAGCTGTTACGGTAGAAATACCCATGCCGTCGCCAACAAATAATATAACGTTTTTCGCTTTGCCCGACTCAGTAACCACTTCGCTATTAGCTTGCTGTGTTGCCGCAAGCTTTGTTTGTGCATCGCCATACCATGCGTTAGTAGTTAGGGTGGCAAGTTGCTCGCTGGTAAGTGACGTAGCAGGTGCATTACACACTAAGTTAGAAGAGGTAACTTCGTCGCTATCTAGCACGCCGTTGCCGTTTGTATCTACGCCAGTTTGGGTTTCTACGCCGCCATTAACACATTGCTCAGAGCCGACTGCAATGGTGTTATCTACCGCGAGAATATTATTTTCGTCTTTGTCGTCGTCACTACAACCTGCTAGCGCGACCATTACTGCTAAAGAAAGTACTGTTAATTTGTTCATGTTAGCCGCCATTATTGCTGAGTTAGTTCAAGAGCTTGATTAATTAAATGAAATACTACGTTTTGCTCAATTACGCCTTGAGCTAGCTGTGCACCAGGGCCTTTTGCATGCAGCGAAATATCTTCACCGGCATGGGTTTCTGAGCCAAGAGGGACAGTGGTTTCTTGGTGAAAGCCAACATTGGTAGTATCAACACCACTAAGCTCTACACGTCCAGCAACTGGGCCAGTTGTATATGCTGCATCGGCATCTGTTTCATCAACTAAATTTCTAAACCCTAAACCATTTGCATAACCTACTGTGGTGTAAGGCATATCGTCGGCAGCAAGGCTTGGTGTGGTTTCGCCTACGGCAACTACTTGGCCTAAAATTGGGTTACCGCGTTTAGGGTAGCCAGCAATAGTAAATACGTGGCTGTGATCGGCGGTTACTAAAATAAGGGTTTCTTCTGGGTTGGTATTATCTACCGCAGCTTGCACGGCTTTAGCAAATTCAATGGTGTCGTTAAGTGCGTTGTAGGCATTACCCGCGTGGTGTGCGTGGTCAATACGGCCCGACTCAACGGTTAAGAAAAAGCCATTTTCGTTTTTACCTAATACATCAATTGCTTTGCTGGTCATTTCGCTAAGCGATGGCTCGCCGGCAATATCGTTTGCGCGGTCTGCTTCGTATTGCATGTGCGATTCGTTAAATAAGCCAAACACTTTAGTGGCATCATCTGCAATGGCATCAAAGCCTGCTTGGTCCATAACATAAGTACCTTGTGGGTATTGTGTTTGCCACTCAGTAACTAGGTTACGTTCATCAGTACGATCGCCTTCTACAGCGCTAAGTGCATCTGCTGAGTTAGCTGCTTCATCTTTTGGTAAAAAGTGACGACGTCCGCCACCCATTACAAAATCAAGGCCGTCTACGTCGGTACCTACAAAACGTGCTTCTAGATTTTTTTCAAAATTAACTAATTGCGAGGCAATGTCTTCACATGCAGTTTCGGTTTCTGGCATGTCTGAGATATCTTCCCAGTTACGGTCTGCCGATTTTGCATAGGTTGCCGCTGGCGTTGCATGGGTAATACGCGCTGTTGAAATTACACCGGTTGCTAGGCCTTTAATTTCAGCAAGTTCTGTTGCTGTTAAAAGCTCATTACCCGATACAGTTGAACACACACCGCGCTCTATATCTTCGTCTACACCAATAACGCCTACATCGGTTTTAACCCCTGAGATCATCGCGGTCATTGTGCCTGCAGAATCTGGTGTTTGTGCATCTACGTTGTATGTTTTTACTTGTGCTGAGTACGGGAACTCTTCAAAGCTTAAATAACCTTCTTCACCTAAATCGCCCGCTCTTTGTCCTTTTAAGATACGTGCTGCGGTAAGGGTAGATACACCCATGCCGTCGCCTACAAATAAAATAACGTTTTTAGCTTTTGTTGTTTGCTGGCTTTGTGCAAGCGCAGTTTTTGTGGCGAGTGTGGTTTGGGCATTTGTATACCAGTCATTGTCTGTTTGGCTTTGTGGTAATACATCGGCATGACTTGCAGCACTTAACATAAACGTTAAGCCAACTGCCGCAGCAACTTTTTTAATTTTCATCCTTTATTATTCCCATTGTGTAGTGGTTATTTTTTGCTTGAAGCGTAAACCTCAAATAAGTAACCGCTGCACTATAGAAAATAGATGTGACCTCTAAGAGTACTTTTAATTAAAAAACAATGACTAAACCATGACAAAATTAAGACACAAAAAAGCGCAGCGGTTAAACGCTGCGCTTAGCACAATTTTCACAGGGATGTATTTATAAAATTAAAAACGCGCCTTAAACGATACGCCAAAGTAGCGCTCTGCATCACGCGGAATTTGGTAACGGAAGTTGTCGCCACTGTAGGTGGTTACGTAGCTTTCATCGGTTAAGTTTTTAGCAATAAGCGATACTCTAAATGCATCATCTTTAAACGATAAACCCACACTTGCGTTTAAAATACCGTAATCTGGCAGTAACGCAGCTGGGTTAAACTCGCCTACATTGTTTGGTAGGTCTGAGTATTGCTCGTCGGTGTAAATGTAAGAGCCGTTTATATGAATATTAAAGTCGTGCTCGGTTTCAATAAAGTAATCAGCACTTAGTGAGTATTTTAAATCTGGCGAAAACGGGACATCTAAGCCAGAGCGGTCAGTACATGAGCCTGCTTCTACCTCTGCCGGACAATTAAACTCGTCAATTTCGGCCTGAATGTACGCAATACCACCAGTTAACGTAAGTGAGTCGGTAGCCGCCCACATAAAGTCAACCTCAGCACCTTGTGTACTTACATCACCAGCATTGGTTAAACGGGTAATACAAGTGCCGTCTGAACAGTCAAAGTTATTGGCTTGAAAGCCTTCAATTTCGGTTCTAAACACGGCAAAGTTAAATACAAAGTCGCGGCTTGCGTATTTGTAGCCTAACTCGTACGCGTCTGACTCTTCTGGCGATATTTCGCGGCTATCGTTATCTGGATTAAAGTTGTAGTACACGTTAAAACCAGGGCCTTTATAGCCTTGCGAGTAAGTACCGTAAACCATTTGGCCATCACCTAGGTCGTATTGCATACCTAAACGACCCGACACGTTGGTTTCTTCTGCACTGCCTGATTCGTCAGTATTTAGTGCTGCTGAGCGTACACCTACACCGGTGCGGCCAAATTCGTCATTGCTTACGCGGCGGTGTGTGTACGACACTTCATCGTCGGTATAACGAATACCAAACAGTACACGTAAGTCTTCAGATAAATCGTAAGTACCATCGGCAAAGGCTGCCCAGTTGTTAAACTCGGTGCTCATGTACGCGGTTGCCGATACAATATCGTTAGCATTACAGCTTACACCTAAGCTTTGTGTGTAGCCGTCTAAGTCGGCCAATGCGGCATCAAGCTCTGCACCGGTTAAGTTATTTTGTGCGTAATACGCCATTGCAGCGTCTAGTTGGCCACCGTTATTTTGACAACTTGCGTCACGGGTAAAGTTACGTTGCGAGTCCATGTTCCAGTAAAATAAGCCAGCCACATAGTTAAACGGACCCGCTAGGTTTGAGGTGACTCTAAATTCTTGCGAAAACTGATCCCACTGCTGGGCACCTAAATCGTGTAATTGAAAGGGCGCGCCAAATACAGGTTCGTTACTGTCGCCAGCAATTGAGGTAAAGTCGCCTTCGCGGTATTCGGTGTTATCCCACGAGCGCTGCGCAGTAATAGAGGTGTATGTGTAGTCGCCAATAGTTTTATCAACCTGTACCGAAAACGCGCTGTGTTCGTCAATAGTGCGCGACTCATAGTCGTGATCAACTTTGCGCTGGTCTAGGTCAATATCGGCCACACCATCAACAATACCGTTGCTGTTGGGGGCTGCGTCTGAATCTGGGTTACGGCCACTTGGCAGGGCTTCTAAATCGGCACAACAGTCGTCGTCGGCGTTATAAAATTCGGCAATAAATTTTACGTTTAAATCATCGCTTGGCTCGTATTTAAATACAGCACGTGCGCCTTCACGGTCATAGCCGTTTACTTTTTCGTTGTTGTAAACGTTATCAATGTAGCCATCAAACTTACCTTTAAACACGGTTAAGCTTGCTGCTAAGTCGTCGGTTAAGCCGCCGCTTACCACGCCTTTAAAGCGGTATTCGTTGTCTTGATAAAACGAGGTTTCTACGCTGCCGGTGGTATCGTACGAAGGATCTTTGGTTGTAATGTTTACCACACCCGCCGAAGCATTTTTACCAAATAGTGTACCTTGTGGGCCGCGTAGTACTTCAATGCGAGATACATCGTATAAATCGGCAAAGGCTTGACCAGAGCGACCTAGCACCACGCCATCAACTACGGTTGCCACACTTGGCTCAGCAGCAATACTAAACGAAATAGTACCAATACCACGCACTGTTAGCGCAGAGTTACGGGTTGTGGTGCCTTTTCTAAAACTCACCGAAGGCACAAGTGACTGCAGGCCTTCCATATTATTAGCAAACGCCGAATCAATCTGGTCGCTATTAAGCACAGACACCGCAAGCGGTACTTCGTTTAGGCTTTGCGTTCGTTTTTGTGAGGTAACAACAATTTTTTCAAACTGGTCGTTATTGTTTTGCTCTGCTTGTTGTTCAGTTTGCTCTTGCTGCGCATGTGCTTGCGTGCTTAGTGCTAAACCCGTTGTCATTGCTAACGTGACTGCCAAGCTTAAGACGGACTTTTTAGCTCTCATGTCATTCTCCAAATTGTGCGTGTGTGCTGTTAAATTACCGCGCTAGCAAGTGTGTGGGTTGCTAAAAAGCGGTGCCAGAGTGTTGTAGTTATTTTCCTTATATCTCTTATGTCTTATATAAGAGATATAAACTTAAACAAACTTATGTTCTATTGCAAACATTATGTGAATAAAATGTGATTTAAAATTTGTATAAAGAATATAACGCCGCATTATGTCACCTTAGCAACGCCAATATGCGCCAAGCTGCTTTGGTAACGCTTATGCCATCGGCGTACGCTCCACCAGCTAAGCAAAAAGGCGCTAGTCCAAACAGCAATTAAGCTTGGTACAAAGTACATGCTGGTGCCACCCACCAATCCAAGCGGAGAAAACAGTATGTACAAGCTTATAATTAAGCTTACTAATACAATCGCGCAAGGCAGTGCGTATTTCCACGGGCTTAGGTTTACCTCGGCTTTGCGGGTAAAGTTCCATGGTGTGGCAAGAGGTTTGTAGTAGCCAATACCTAACATAATGGCCAGCTCAATAAAGAATAATATGGCGTAAATATGGATAAAGTTAATATCTACATCCCACACAAATTTAAGCAAAGTATAGGCAATAACATGAAAAACAATAGCCACTTTAGCGCCCAGTGCAGGCACTTTGCGAGTAAATAACCCCACGAGCACAATTGTGATGACCGGAATGTTGTAAAATCCGGTAAATACACGAATGATGTGCCATAAACCTTCTGGCGCAAACATCAGTAATGGCGCGGTAATAAACGATAAAACAGCAATTACAATACTGGTAATTTTGGCCACTTTAATCAGCTTTTCGTCGCTTACTTTGTCTTTTTTCATGGGTTTGTATACATCTAAACAAAACAACGTGGCGGCACTATTTAACAGCGAATTAAACGAGCTAAATACCGCACCTAGTAGCACCGCTAAAAAGAACCCAGATAAGTACTGAGGCAGTACATCTTTAACTAAATGTGGGTAAGCTAAATCTATGGTTTGTAAGCTTTCGTGCTTATAAAGGTGATACGCAATTACGCCTGGGATCATCATCATAAAGGGTACTAGCACTTTAAAGTACCCTGAAAACAACACGCCCTTTTGGCCTTCTACTAAGTTTTTAGCGCCTAGTGTACGCTGGATCACGTACTGATTGGTGCCCCAATAAAATAAATTAGCGAGGATCATACCGGTAAAAATGGTGCCAAATGGCACGGGATCGTCACTGCTACCAATGGCGTTAAGCTTTTCGGTATCAGTGTTTACCAATGTGCTTAGGCCATCGGCAAAGTTGCCATCGCCAAGGGCAATAAGGCCAAGGGTAGGCACTAAAATACCAATAATTAATAACCCAACACCGTTAATGGTATCTGATACGGCAACCGCCTTTAAACCGCCGAATACCGCGTAAATAGCGCCCACGGAGCCCACAATAATAATGGTGACAATTAGGCTTGCTTGATAGCTTAAGTTTAATAAGGTGGGCACATCAAACAACCTAAGAACGGCGATTGATCCTGAGTACAAAACAGAAGGGATCGTTATAAAACAATACCCTACCATAAATAAGATCACCGTCATACGGCGTACGGTATCGTCAAAACGATCCCGTAAAAATTCAGGCAAGGTAGAAAACGCGCCGGCTAAATACCGTGGTAAAAAGATCAGCGCCATTATAATGGTTGATATCCCAGCTGTTACTTCCCACGCCATTGAACTTAGGTTGTAACCATACGCTGAGCCATTTAGGCCAATAAGTTGCTCGGCCGATAAGTTAGTGAGGATCATCGACCCCGCTATAAATGTACCTGTTAAACCACGCCCCGCTAAAAAGTAGCCGTCTTGGGTGTTAACTTCCCCTTTGGTTTTTTGGTACGAGATATATCCTACCAGCGCCATAAACGCCAAGCACGATAGCAGTGTCATGGTAATGTTCATACCTTCCATCTTACGCCCCTTTTAGCTTACTTTACTCGGTAAAAAGTAAGCTAATATCTTTATTATTGTGTGTGTTACGTGTGTTGTGTGTGTTTGCTATTAACCGAGTTTTATTTTGGCCATGCTGTTAGCTGGCTCATGTCTTGTTCTGTGTGTTGAACCTCTGGGCCTAGCATGAGCGTATCGCCTTTACGAACAAATACGGCCATTTGTGTAAGCTCAAGTGTTTCTTCGTAATACTTGCCGCCTTGGTACGCCTGCCCATCAGGGAATCGCACCCACTCGCCTTGTGGTAAATAAAATTTAACTTTACCGTTTGGTACAACACATGGCACCACAAGGAGTTTTTCGCCGCACATAAATTGCTGATCAAAATTATGTGCCAGTACGTCATCAGGAAACGCCAATGCCATAGCACGCTGAATAGGAAGCCCTGTTTGCTGCGCTTGCTCTGCACATTCTTGTAAGTACGGAATTAACTGATAGCGTAATTTAAGCGCTGCAAATACTGCGTCACTTGCTTGCTCGGTGTATGACCACGGTTCGCGTGGGCCAATGCCATGTAAACGCATGTGCGCACTAAATACCGATGCCTGCGCCCAACGTACATAAAGCTCTGCATCGCGGGTGTCTTTGTAAAATCCGCCAATATCGGTTGCAAAAAATGGCCCGCCCGACATGCCCCACGCTAAGCTGCCGCGAATGCTCGCCGCTAAACCTTGCCAATCGGCTTGTGGGTCGCCGCCCCATTGTGCTGGGAAACGTTGGCTGCCTGTCCATGCAGATCGGCTAAACAAAAATGGCCCTGTTTTACAGTACTTTTCGGCGGCTTCATAAACGCAGCGGTTGTACAGCATGCTATAAACATTATGTAGTCTAATGCCGCTGTCGCCACTGTGCGATACCATGTTTTCGTCTTCTAGCTGTTCGCCAAAGTCTGCTTTTATCATATCAACGCCAAGCTCAAACAATGGCTTGTGCGACTCCAGCCAGTATTCGTAAGCATCGGGATGAGTAAAATCTAAAATACCCGACTCTGGTAATGGCGTAAGTACTTCGCCAAAGGGGCTTAAATCCCACTCGTATTGATACGCTTTACCTGTGCGTTTGTCTTTTATTAGCCAGCCGTTCTCGGCCGCTTTAGCAAATAATGGGTTGTTTACCGAGATCATTGGGTATTCCCACACGCAAATTTTAAAATCCATGGCTTTTAGTTCATCAAGCACAGGTTTTGGGTCGGCGTAACGTGTTGGGTCCCATTCAAAGGCAAAGCGGGTGTCGGTGTCTTGCCATGCGCGGCCATCAAGGGTAATTACATCGCACGGCATGTTTTTAGCGCGTACTTCGCGGGCGACACTTAATAGCTCGTCGGCATCTTTGTAGTACGCTTTTGATAAAATAACACCAAAACTCCACTGCGGTGGCACCGGTGCAAAACCAGTTAGCTCGCAGTAGCGATTTATACTTTGTGCAGGCGTTTGCTCTTGGTATAAAAATACATCTAGCGCGTCGTCTTCTACTAAACACACATAAGCACGTTGCGACCAAAGTGCGTAACCTACGCCATGTGTAACGGGCGCCGGCGTGTGTACAAATAAATTCCAGCCCTCTGGGCTCCAAGCGTATGGCGTATTTTTATAAGACTTTTCGGCGTTTACGCCCAGTGCATCGTGGTTGTATGAGCGAATAAGCTGGCCGCGTTTATCAAGCTTGCCCCATTTTTCGCCAAGGCCGTAAACGGCTTCGTCGTAATTAAGCTCTAGACTTAAAATCCAGCCGTTATCGGTTTTGGCCAGTGGCGGTAAACGGTGCTGGCGCACAAAATGGCCATCAGTTGCTGATTGCTGTACTAATTTATCGTTTTTATAAAGCTTAAAGTAAAAAGGGTCGCTGTAAAATTCTAAGCGGTACTCACCGGCGGTGGCTGCAAAGCCTTGGTCTAATTTATTAAGTGATAGCGGTAAGTTTGAAGGGGTGGTGGTTAATATTTTAAACGTCTCGTCATGCGTGGAGCCCGCATTTAAACGTAAACCAAACTGGCTGATGGTAACGCTGACCTCGCCAAATTGAGTTGGTAAAACTAGCACATGGCCTTGTAATTTAGGCTCTGCAGTTAAGCGTGCTGGCTCTATTGCGTTCCAGTCTGGCTCACGTAATTCAAATGCATTCATGGGAGTTCCTTAACCAATTATTAGTCTTGTATAAGACACAAGTTAAATAATTGTAATCCCCATGTCAATGTAAATAACCCTAAGATGAATTATTTACATCGTTACTTTTAAAATATGCCCGGTGCCGATGTTGCCACCAGCGAAACGCCGCTTAGGCCAAGCAATGCAATTGCTATTATACGAATCCATTTTGCATCAACGTAAGGCGTTAATTTACGAGCAAATTGCGTTACTAATAATACCAGCGGTATGGCCGCTGCAATTAAAAACATAATGTCGAGCTCGGGTAAGGTGCCAAATAAGGCAATACCAACACGGACTAAGCCGCCAATGGTAAATACCGCAAGTAAGGTGCTACGAATGGCCTCAATAGACCAAGCTTGTTTATAGCACTGAAACACCAGCGGCGGCCCCGACGTTGAAAACAGCCCACCCAGCAAGCCACTTACGCCGCCGGCAATTAAAAACGAGCCACGCCCGCTTTGCTTATTTGCTCTATCACGGCCAATTAGCATTAAGCCACAACATAGCAAAATACTAATGCCTAAAATAAAGTTTAAGAACTGCGTTAAATGCGCCGACATATATTCAAGCAGTATAAAACCTAACAGCATTAGCGGAATACCGGTATACAACATAAGTTTAAGCTCGGGCACTTTTACTGTACTGCGATTTTTAACCACCACAGTGGTTGAGTTAACTAAACCCAATAAACTCACTAAAAAGGTGGTGGCAGTGAGCGGTAAAACATCTAGCAACGTAAAGCTTGCAACCACCAGCAACCCAAAGCCAAACCCGCTAAGCGTTTGCATTATGGTGGCAAGGCTTAGGCACAACGCCATAAGCAAGATGAGTTCTAACGAAATACTGAGCACTTTAAATATCCTACGTGTGCGCTACTGTAGTGTAACGATTTGTTTTTAGGCATAATGTAAAAACAAACTACACAGCAATAGTTCACAATTAATTGAGCTTGCGCAAAACTGCGCAAAAAGTTTCACCTATGATATAAATACAGGTGGATTAAATTTAATGGTAAATAACAATGAGTAACTCTATGTTTGATCACAAATTAAGTGGCCCAAGCTTGGCTTTTCAACCACTTTACTTACAAGTGGCTGATTATATTAAACAGCTCATTGTTGAAAGACGCTGGGTACCTGGCGAAGTATTACCGAGCGAGTTTCGCCTTGCTGAAGAGTTTAACGTAAGCCAAGGCACTGTGCGTAAAGCGCTTAATTTATTAACCGACGATAAAATAGTTACTCGCCGCCAAGGTGTTGGTACGTTTGTATCTGAGCATACCGCGCAAGATGCCCTGTTTAGGTTTTTTCCGCTACAGGCCGACGGTAAAGGCGCCGACCTACCTAAAGCCGAGCTATTGTCGGTTGAGCTTTGCCCGGCACCACGAGATGTTATTGATGCGCTGCAACTTAATAAAAAAGACAAAGTCACTAAGCTTGTACGCAGACGCATTCTCGATAACGAATTTTGTATGAGCGAAACTATATATCTACCACAAAGTTTCTTTCCTGATATACATCAAAGTAGTGATATTCCGCATACATTGTATCATTACTACCAAACCAAATTTAACCAAACCGTGCATAAAACCCAAGACAGCATTAAAGCCGTTTTAGCAGATGAAACCGACGCTAAAATGCTCGCTATTAAAGCCGGTGACCCTTTATTGTTGGTATCGCGCATTACCGAGTCAATCGAAGGTAAACGCATTGAATATCGTTTAAGTAAATGCCGTAGCGATCATTACCACTACCAAATAGAACTTGATTAATTAACCGCGCTTTAGCCGCGAGTAAGTTATATTAGCGCACACTTATTAAATATTTTTTAAAGGCAGCAAACGCTGCCTTTTTGCTGCCTGTAGGTTTTTTAACACCTTTCATTTATTGCCTTGCGGTTAACACAGTGTTGACACTGTTAGATTCGTATAATAACTTATGTCTTATACAAGACCAAAGTCATTATGCAATTTTAACAGGAATTCCCAATGAGTTCATTAAATAACATCCCGCCAGTCGGGTTCGGTTTATGGAAAGTAGCACAAGAAGATTGCGCGCAAACAGTGTACCAAGCTATTAAAGCAGGTTACCGCCATCTTGATTGCGCATCAGACTACGGTAACGAAGAACAAGTAGGCGATGGCATTGCTCAAGCAATAAAAGACGGCCTATGTACCCGCGAAGAATTATGGGTAACATCAAAGCTATGGAATACCTTTCATGCGCCAGAGCATGTAGAGCTAGCCATTGATAAAACCTTGAGCGATTTAAAGCTCGACTACCTCGACTTATACTTAATTCACTTTCCGATTGCGCAAACGTTTGTACCAATCGAAACACGCTACCCACCAGAGTGGTTTGTAGACCCTGATGCACAAAACCCACAAATGGAGCTGGCAAAAGTGCCGCTACACTTAACGTGGCAAGCAATGGAAGAGCAAGTACATAACAACAAAGCAAAACGCATTGGTGTGTGTAACTACTCAAGCGCGCTTATTCACGATTTAATGACCTACGCCACCATTAAACCCGCCATGCTGCAAATTGAGTCGCACCCTTATTTAACGCAAGAGCGCTTAGTAAGGCTTGCCAAACAGTACGACATTCCGGTTACTGCGTTTTCGCCGCTCGGTGCGCTTTCGTACCTTGAGCTTGAAATGGCCGATCAAACTGAGTCGGTGCTTGAGCAAAGCGTAGTAAAAGCTGCGGCGCAAAATCATGGCAAAACACCAGCACAAGTTGTACTGCGCTGGGGTGTGCAACGCGGCACCGCCATTATTCCTAAAACCTCTAAATTTGAACGCATGAAAGAAAACCTCGCGCTGTTCGACTTTGAATTAACAGAGCAAGAAATGGCGCAAATTTCTGCGCTTAATAGCAACCGCCGTTTTAACGACCCTGGGCACTTTTGTGAAGCTGCCTTTAACCGTTTTCACCCTATTTACGATTAGGATAATAAAATGTCAGCTACCGAACTTAACTATGCCCAAGTGCCTACTCAATTAACGTTTGATGACTCGGTTTTTCCGTGCATTGTAGTTAATAACAATAACGCCAGCACCGTTGAAGAAGCGGTAGCTTTTATTCGCGCTAACAAAAGCGAGTTGGCTAAAAAACTACGCAGCTCAGGCGCTGTATTGTTTAGAGGCTTCCCTGTTGATAGCGCCGAAACCTTTGATACATTTTCAGCAGGGTTTGATTACGATAACTTTACGTACCAAGAGTCGCTATCTAACGCGGTACGTATTAACTTTACCGAGCGTGTATTTACCGCTAACGAAGCCCCCAAAGATGTAGAAATTTACCTTCATCACGAAATGGCACAAACGCCTATTTCGCCAAGTAAGCTGTTCTTTTTTTGTAAATCGGCAGCTGAGGAAGGCGGCGCGACACCGCTTTGTCGCTCAGATAAATTATTTAGCGCATTAAAGCAATTTGATAGCCAATTAGCCGATGACTTTGAGCAAAAAGGCTTAAAGTACACCACTTATATGCCCGCAGCCGACGATGCTACATCGGGCCAAGGCCGCAGCTGGAAAAGCACTCTAAGCGTTGAAACCAAAGAAGAAGCACACAGCAAACTTACCGAGCTAGGTTACGAGTGGGAATGGCTAGAAGATGGCTCTTTAAAAGCAATTACTCCGGTTTTACCTGCAGTAGTTACCCTTGAAAACGGCGTACAGGTTTTTTATAACCAACTTATTGCCGCTTACATGGGCTGGAAAGGCGTTCGCGAAAACCCATCGGTTGCTATTACCTTTGGCGATGGCAGCGCCATTCCTAAACAAGGGCTTGAAAAAATTGTTGAGCTATCAAAAGAATTTACCTTTGATTTAGCATGGCAAGATGGCGATGTAGCCTTAGTTGATAACGAAATGGCTATGCATGGCCGCCGCCCATTTACTGGCGAGCGTAAACGCCAAGTGCTTGTTGCACTGACAGCAGCTAACGCCTAATGCAAAGCTTAACCGGTGCACTAAAGGTAAAAGTTTCCCCGTTATGGCAAGGGGCCAGCATTGCTGCAATGACTGGCCTTGCAGCCTTATTTTTAAGTGAACACTATGGCGCGCCCGCTATGTTGTTTGCTTTATTATTGGGGATGGCGGTGTCGTTTTTATATCAAAGCGACAGCCCGTGCGCTAAAGGCATAGACTTTACCGGTACTACGGTTTTACGTGTAGGCATTGTATTACTTGGCACCCGTATAGCACTGGGCGATTTGGTTACACTGGGCTGGCAAACAGCGCTAATGTTAGCTGGCGCTATATTTACCACCATTATTTTAGGGGTTGTACTTGCCCGAGTATTTGGGTTACAAAAACGCTTTGGCGCACTCACCGGTGGCTCAGTTGCTATTTGTGGCGCATCGGCAGCACTGGCTATTTCATCTATTATGCCAAGCAGCGAGCATAAAGAGCGCGATACCTTACTTACCGTAATTGGCGTAACGGCCATGTCGACCATTGCAATGATTTTATACCCTATTGTGGTTAACTACCTTGAATTTGATGCACATAACGCAGGCGTATTTTTAGGTGGCACCATACACGATGTAGCCCAAGTAGTGGGTGCCGGTTATTCGGTATCGCCCGAAACTGGCGATATAGCAACACTTACCAAACTAGTACGCGTGGCTATGCTATTGCCTGTAGTACTTATTATGATGGTGGTTATTAATCGCTCAAATAAAAGTAACCATGGCGAGTTGCCAAAAGTACCGGGGTTTTTAATTGGCTTTGTAATTTTAATGATTATAAACAGCACCTTTAACCTACCCGCTATTGTGCTTGAAACCACAAATGAGCTTTCTCGGTTCTTTTTAATTGCCGCTATAGCCGCCATTGGTATGAAAACAAACCTAGGCAAACTCACCGAGGTAGGCTTAAAACCAATAATTATGATTGTTGCTGAAACCATTTGGATAGCACTGTTAATACTTGGCTTTGTATTGTGTAGCTAAGTTGGGTAGCTAAGCATTAAACCTTGAGCGTATTGAGTGGATTGCCTACAATAGCGCATCACTTTTTAATAAAGATTAAAACCATGACCGATTCAACAAAACCAGCATTACCTGACCAGCTTTCTATTAACCCACGTAGCAAGCATTACGTAGAAGAAGTGTTTGAACACGAAATTGGCGTAAGCTTAAATGGCAAAGAACGCTTTGACGTAGAAGAGTACTGCATTAGCGAAGGTTGGATTAAAATTGCCGCGCCTAAAGCGCTAGACCGCCGCGGCCAACCTTTACTTATGAAAGTAAAAGGCACGGTAGACGTATTTTATAAGTAAGGTTTAGCCTACTTAAATAAGCGACTCTCTTGCGAGATGTCGCTTTTTTTATGCCTGTAAAAAAGCATTGAGCTTTTTTCATGTTAAAGGTGACGAAGTTTCATTATGAATCTAAAAAAATTATGGTTGAATAGCGCCATATTGTTTAGTTGTATAGAAATCCTTTATGAATAAAGTAACTATTTTAGATGGCGGCATGGGACGCGAGCTTAAACGCATTGGCGCGCCATTTACACAGCCACTGTGGAGTGCACAAGCACTAATAGAAGCCCCACATTTTGTAACGCAGGCTCACCAAGGTTTTATAGATGCAGGCGCTGAAATAATTACCGTTAATAGTTATGCCTGTGTGCCCTTTCATTTAGGTGAAGCGCTATACCAAGCTCAAGGCGCAGCCCTTGCACAGCAAGCGGCCGTTATTGCAAAAGAAGTAGCTCAAAACGCTAAACAAAATGTATTAGTAGCAGGCTCATTACCACCCGCATTTGGCTCTTATCGCCCTGAACTATTTGAAAGCGAACGCGCTTTTACTATTTTAGATACGTTATATGAAGCGCAAGACGAGCACGTAGATGTATGGATTGGCGAAACCATATCGAGCATTGAAGAAGCGCACGTTATGGCAAATGTACTTAAAGGCTCAAACAAGCCATGTTATTACGCATTTACCTTAAATGATGTGGTAAGCGAGCAAGCGACACTTCGCTCTGGTGAGCTGGTAAGTGACGCTGTAGCGGCTTTGCTTGAACAAAATGTTACTGGTATTTTCTTTAACTGCTCAATCCCTGAGGTTATAGAGCAAGCCTTTAGCGATACCAACGCAGTATTAGCTAAACAAAATAAAAGCGTTGTTTTAGGCGCATTTGCTAATGGCTTTACACCTATCGCAAGCGATTACAAAGCTAACGAAGGCTCGCAGGCGTATCGTGATATTTCACCTGCAGAATACCTAGATTTTGCAAAAACGTGGTACAGCCAAGGCGCAAGTGTTATTGGCGGCTGCTGTGGTATTGGCCCAGAGTTTATTGAAGTATTAGTAAACTGGAAACAGGAACTTGAAAGCGCTTAAGCTTTTAGTGCCTTTTAGGGCTTGTTTGCTGTTACCCAATCAAGCCCTTGTATAGCTGTAGTAGGAAAAGCGGTTGCATGGCTCGCCCCTTCAATAACAACGCTTTTTAGTTCAATATTGTCACTGCTAAGTGCATTAATTTTTTGCGTTAATTGCTTTGCCCCTTCCACCATATTTTGTCCTTCACCAAAGCTTGGGGTTTCCTTTGCCCCTACCGATATATAAACCTTTGTAGGCACTTTAGGCTTATGTGCTTGTAGCGCTAAAATCGCATTGTTATTAAACCAAACCGATGGACTGCCAATAATATAATTGTTAAATAAATCAGGCATCGTAAATAAAATAGTCACGCCAAATAACCCGCCTAAAGAGTTACCTATATAAGTTTTTTGTGTGCTACTTGCTCGGTAGTTATTTTCTATATATGGCAGTACAGTATTTTTTAAAAACAGCGCATGGTTTTGAGCGTTACCTGTTTGTTTTTTCCAGCTTTGCGCCTTATTTGGTGTGTAGTCTCTAATTCGGCTATTAGACCCTCTGGAGCCTTTTTCGTAGCTAATGGCCACAATAATAGCCTGCTGCATTTTACCGCTATTCATAGGGAACCGTGTAGCACCTGCCACAATAGGAAACGTATACGGTGCATCGGTTAAATAAATAACTGGATATATTTTTTCAGGATGCTTTTTATATGACTTAGGGAGCTGAATAAAAACAGGATATACCCGATTGGTCATAGGCTCAGTGAGTTCAATAACACTACTTCTAGGGATTTGGTACGGAGTATTTGCGCTTAATTTAAAACACATTAAAGCGCAGAGTAACAGCAAGTATTTTAAAGCAGTATTCATTATATTCATTAGGGCGTGTTGATCCTTGATGGTTGAATTTGCAGCAGTATGTTTGGTTTTTAGGCAAGGCAGAGCCTATGAAGTGTGGTTACTCCCCATAAATAGGCGATAACGCAGCATAAATGCCAAACATGCGTTGCCCTTCGGGTTCTGCCTAGGGGCGATAAACTCTTTGTTGCCTACATGGATGTAGGTAAGGGGCGTGAGCAGGACGCGGAAGCTTTACTCGGTTTTTACTTAGCCCACTAGGTTGCAAACCTCGCGCCGCGATTTAATCGCCCCTAGATTGAACAAATTTCAATCCGCAAAGATCAGCACGCCCTAGCCTAAGCCAAGCGTAATAAACCAATATTGGATGATTACTTTAACTCACTTTTAGCTTTAGGCTATTAAAAAATTTAAACACTAGGGTATTAATTTAAAGTGCTACACGTTAGTTGTTTGTAGCACTAACAACGCTAAGCTACCTGATCAGATTCGGTGCCTGAACACGGGCAATTATCGTCATTTTGTTTAAGGCATTGCTTGTAATTAAACCAATGCGCTACAGCAATAAAAGCAGACCCTATTGCTCAGCACGTTGTGCAAGTACAACTTGAAGACTTAGAAATTGAAAGTGAGGTTGAGCTTACTTTTGCTCCTAGTGCAATTACTTGGCTTGGTATTGCGCAAGAGGAAGAAGACAACGATCACGACCACTAATTTCACTCTTTAAAAAGAGTACTCCCTTGAAGGTTGGCGTTTTAATGCCAACCTTTTTTTATTCACATTTTGTAACAGACCTTTTATCGCAAGTGCATCGCTATTTATAACCTTATTGTTATGATGTAACAGCTATTAATATAGGATGTAATCCCATGAAAAAATTAACAACATTGGCGCTTGCCTTGGCTGCGGTTATTGCACCGAGCGTATCGGCCTATGAAACTAAAGACACTCGCTTACTACGCTTTCCTGATATTCATAACCAAAACGTGACCTTTGTTTACAGTGGCGATATTTATATTGCTAATACACAAACCGGCGAAAGCAAACGTTTAACCGACCACATTGGTTTTGAAACATTTCCTAAATTTTCTCCTGATGGTAAGCGCATTGCGTTTTCGGCTGAGTATAACGGCAGCCGCCAAGTTTATGTAATTAACAGCGATGGTTCAGGCCTTAAGCAGCTTACATACTACAACGATGTTGGCCCAATGCCGCCGCGTGGTGGTTTTGATTACCGCGTTTTAGATTGGACCGCCGATGGTAAAAATGTGGTGTTTAGAGCAAACCGCACACCATGGGGTAAACGTATGGGTCGCCCTTATATGGTCCCTGCCGACGGTGGACTTGAGCAACCTTTAGCTATTCCAGAAACAGGCGGCGGTATGCTCTCACCTGATGGTAGCAAGTATGTTTATACGCCTATTGACCGTGAGTTTCGTACCTGGAAACGCACCCGTGGCGGGCGCGCGCAAGATGTATGGATTTACGATTTAGAAAATAACACCTCAGAGCAACTTACTACTAACCGTGCAACCGACCAACAACCTACCTGGGTTGGCGACAATATTTATTTTGTATCTGATCGTGATTACACACTAAACCTTTACCAATATCGCAAAGGCAGTGAGCCTAAAAAGCTCACCAACTTTAAAAACTTTGACGTACTTTGGCCCTCAGCAGGCCCTAATGCAGTTGTTTACGAAAACGGCGGTTACTTATATCGCTTTGACGCAAAAACACAAAAAAGCACTAAGCTGAGCATTAACATTGCCGGTGTGCGCCAATACGCTATGCCGTACAGCAAAAATGTAAGCGACTTTATTGATTCTATGTCGATTTCTCACGATGGCAAACGTGCTGTATTTACAGCCCGTGGCGAGCTATTTAGTGTACCTGTTAAACAAGGCCCTACGCGTAACTTATCGTACACAGATAAGAGCCGTGAAATAGACGCAAGTTGGTCGCCAAATGGGCGTTACATTGCTTACATGAGCGATGAAAGCGGCGAGTACGAAATTTACTTAAAAGATCGCAGTAAAAATAATGCCATTAAACAACTCACTAGTAATGGCACTATTTGGCGCTTTACGCCTATTTGGTCACCCGATAGCTCAAAATTATTATTTGCAGATAAAAACCACACACTGTGGTGGTTAGATGCAAAATCGGGTAAGCAACACAAAATTGATACCGGCATTTACGACGAAGACGGCATTACTCAGTATACGTGGTCGCCTAATAGCCAAGACATTGTGTATGTTAAAAATAACGAAAACCGTTATGCCTCACTGTGGCACTACAACCTTGAAAAAGAAAAGGTAACGCGCCTAACAGACGAAATGAGTAACGAGCAAAACCCAACCTTTTCGCCAGATGGCCAGTACCTTTACTTTAGCTCTGAGCGCGACTTTAACCTTGCGTTTAGCAGCTACGAATTTGACTACATGTTTAACCGCGCCACCCGTATTTATGCGGCTGCAGTAAACGACAGTGTTAAACCGCTTATTGCCTTACAAAGTGACGAAACCACGATTGTAAAAGACGATGACGACGAAAAAGAAGACGACAAAAAAGTTAAAAACGCACTGCAAAGCAACGACTTTATGCAGCGTGTTACCGCGCTTAATGCCCCTGCGGGCGATTACCGTGGCTTAACCGCAGTAAAAGACGGCGTACTAACACTTGCCAATGGCGGATTACAACTTATAGGCACCGAACACGATAGCGAGCTAGAAACCGTGGCTAAAGGTGTTAGCCATTACACTATATCGAGCAATAGCGAGCACCTACTTGTACATACAAGTGGCGGTTACAGCTTAATTGAGCCTAAACCCAAGCAAGACCTAGACGCCAACAAGCTCGATTTAAGCAAAATGACGCTTAAAATTAACCCGCAAGCTGAGTGGCAACAAATGTACGTAGAAGGCTGGCGCACATTGCGCGATTGGTTCTACGACGAAAACCACCACGGTCAAGATTGGGATGCTATTTTAGCTAAATACCAGCCTATGGCTGATGCTATTAGCCACCGTAGCGACCTTGATTACATACTTAGCGAAATTGCCGGCGAAATTAACTCAGGCCATATTTACGTGCAATCGGGCGATATGCCAAAAGCCGAGCGTAAAAATCACGGTTTATTAGGTGCTAAGCTTGCAAGCGATCCATCGGGTTACGTAAAAATAGAGCAAATTTTCAAAGGTGAAAACTGGCATGACGATTTCCGCTCACCGCTGGGCACTACAGGCGTAAAAGCACATAACGGCGATTATATTATTGCGGTAAATGGCCGCTCGGTTAAAGACGTGGCTAACTTTTACGAACTCCTTGAAAACACCCAAGGCGAGCAAGTGGAGCTGGTGCTAAACAGTAAACCGCGTAGCAAAGGCGCGTGGCAAGTAACTGTAAAACCTGTAGCCAGTGAGCAAGGCCTACGTTATTTAGACTGGGTTAACTCGCGTGCAGCCTACGTTAATAAGCTATCAAACGGGCGTATTGGCTACGTACACCTGCCAAATACAGCGTATGAAGGCAACCGCGCCATGTTTAAAAATTACATGCCGCAAACCACCAAAGACGCCATGATTATTGATGACCGTTACAATGGCGGTGGCTATATTCCTGAGCACATGATCACCTGGCTTGCACGTAAACCACTTAACTATTGGAAACGCCGTGGTACAGAGCCGACTAAAACGCCACAGTTTGCGCACGACGGTCCTAAAGCAATGCTAATAAACGGCTATTCAAGCTCAGGCGGTGATGCAATTCCTTACTACTTTCGCCAAGCGGGTTTAGGTAAGCTAATTGGTACGCGTACTTGGGGTGGCTTAATTGGTATTTCTGGCAACCCTGCTCTTGTAGATGGCGGGCAAGTTATTGCGGCTACTTTCCGTATTTTAGATACCCAAGGTAACTGGATTATAGAAAACGAAGGCGTTGCTCCTGATATTAAAGTGGTTGACCGCCCAGAGCTTATTTATAAAGGCCAAGATCCATCGATAGAACGTGCTGTACAGGAGTTACTAAAGGAGCTTAAAGCAAACCCTAAGCAACCTTTAGTAGTGCCACCAGCTCCGTCTAAGTTTTAATTTGCTATATAGCAATATTAGCTACTACCAAAAAAACCCTGCAAATGTGCAGGGTTTTTTAATAATTCGAGTTTAATGATTTATATGTATTAAGGCTTATCTTTTTCTCCAGCCGCTCCATACATCATCTTCTTGGTTGGATTTTTTCTTCTTTTTCTTACCTGTGCCTTCAGGCTTTGCCATTGGCTTTTCATTTTTAAGTGCTTGTGCTGCATCAAGGTTTGCTTGGTTTACCGCAAAACCGGTTACTTCTTCACGCTCTAAACGAAGTTTGTTTTTCTTTTCGATTATTTTAAAGTGATGAAAGTCTTCATAATCAATCAGTGATAACGCTAGGCCAACTTCACCGGCACGGCCGCTTCGGCCAATACGGTGCATGTAATCAGCGGGGCTACGCGGTAAGTTAAAGTTAATAACAACAGGTAGTTTGGCAATGTCTAAACCACGGGCTGCTATATCGGTGGCTATAAGTACTTCTATTTCGCCAGCTTTAAATTTTTCTATTACGCGAGTACGCTCACTTTGGCCTTTATCACCATGAAATACCTGTGCGTTAATACCACGCTTTTCAAGCTTACCTGCTAGGTGCTCACAGTCTTTTTTAGCGTTTACAAAAATAAGTGCTTGGCGCCATTTATGCGCTTTAATTAAATGCGCTAAAACCGTGGTTTTTTCGCCTTTATTAACCGTAAATACGCGCTGTACTAAGGTGCTTTCGTCTTTACTTTGAACTTGTATTTCAACAGGGTTGGTTAACAGCTCTTGCGTTAATTGTGTTACTTGCTCTGGGAAGGTTGCTGAAAACAACATAGTTTGTTTTTTAGCAGGCATAAGCGCTAATAACTCAGCAAGCTCTTCGGTAAAGCCAAGGCTTAACATGCGGTCGGCTTCATCAAGCACAAGTGTAGTTACTTTATCGAGCTTAATAGCATTGCTTGAGATTAAATCGAGCAAACGCCCTGGCGTTGCCACGATAATATCGGCGCCGCCGCGTAGAGCCTGCATTTGTGTATTAACCGACACACCACCAAATACCGCCACCGTTTTAATGGCGCCATTAAAGTTAGCAGAATACGATTTAACGCTATCGGCCACCTGCGTTGCAAGCTCGCGCGTAGGTACCAAAATAAGCCCAGTGACAAAATTACCTTTGCTCGCTGCTTTTTTAACGCCTTGCTCTAAAAATAACTTTTGTAGCATTGGTAAAGCAAACGTCGCTGTTTTACCTGAGCCAGTATTTGCCCCTGCAATTAAATCGCTACCAGCCAGTACACTTGGAATCGCCTTAGCTTGAATTGGCGTAGGTTGGTTATATTCCAAATCGGTTAAACGAGCTTGTAGCTCTGGAATAAGGCCAAGATCGTTAAAGGTGCTAGGGCTTGTTGCTGAGGTCATGAATATTACGGGCTCATTGCTAAAAAAGTAGCCTGTAATTTTAGCGTATTTAGCGCTTATTAAGTAGGGATTAGTGATTTTAATGTGGTTTAAGTAATGGCTGCGAGCTACAAGCTTCGAGGAAATTTGACTGTCACCGTGAGCACTCCAAACTTAAAGAGGCTTTCATAAAAAGCCAACAACTAAGTTAGCAATATTATTAGTTCTTGCTAAGTTCTGCTTGTAACCTAGCTTTTGTTTCTCTTAAATAATTTATATAAGGATATGATTCATTTGTAATGGCTAAAGCAGACTCCATCTGTTCAAGCGCTTGACGAGTATCACCTTGCATTTCATAACCGTAGGACAAGGCTGAAAGCGCATCGACTGATTTTGGGTGGTTTTTTATATTGTACTTAAACACTTCAATAGCACGAGTAAATTGCTTGCTGCCCGTTAAGTTATAACCGAGTGATCTAACAGCGCGATCCGGTGGCGCAATCTGCTCGCCCCATTGCTGAGATAACTTTTTATAATAAACATCAATAGACTCTATATCATCGCTTAAAGCACTCATAGGCATTTGCTTAGGTAAAAATAAGTTGTGATAGGCATTAAATGAACCAGCAACCGAAGTCAGGTTATGCGATACATTATTAAACGCGTCACTAAAGAATCGTAAATTTGGCAAGCTATTAGATTGCAAAGCTTGCTGCAGCTCATTATATCGCTCACGCATTAAGCCAGCTTCTTCACCAATATTTATATAAACATAGTTATTTAGATCTTTTGATTTATTGATAAACGACTTAGCCGCTTTTACCGGTGCGCCATAGTTCCACCAAACCGCAGGGCTGTAAGCAATGTGTGCTTGGAAAAGATCTTGGTTAGCTTGCATTGTATAAAGTGCAAACACGCCTGCCGCAGAAGCCCCAGCAATTACATTAAAGTTGTGCGAACGGTAACTTTTATTAATCAAGGGCATAAGCTCTTGCTCAATAAATGCTAAAAACTTTGCTGCACCACCGCCTTCACCTACCGGGCCTTGTGGCTCTTTATTAACTGTGGGGTATAAATCTCTTAAGCGATTGGTATTTTCAATAGCGACAATAATAACTTCAGGCGCACGATTATCATTTTGTAATCGCTCCATCACAGCACTTATAAGCGGTATGTTACCCGCGCCATCAAGGCGATAAATTACCGGATAAACTTTGCTTGGATTAGCTTGATAACTCTTTGGAAGCTGGACTACAACGGTACGTTGCTCATTTAAAACTGCTGAATTAATAGTATGTGTTTGTTGCGTATAGCTAATGGTTTGCTGTTTTAAATCAGGCTCTGCAAGTGTGCTACTAGAATAAAATATAAATAAACTACATATAAAAACAGCGGTTAATAAACGCATTACTAATCCTTTAGAAAATAGTGTGTTATTTAATCTAACAGGCTTTGAGGTACAAAAAAAGGCGCATTAAGCGCCTTTTTATCTTTAACAGGTAATTACCAACCTTTTGATTTTACTCAACAGTAACCGATTTAGCTAAGTTACGTGGTTGGTCAACGTCGGTACCTTTAATTACCGCTACGTAGTACGACAGTAACTGTAATGGCAGTGTGTAAACAATTGGCGCAATAATGTCGTCAGTGTGGTTTACGTTGATTACACGCATTGTGTCGTCTGACTCAAAGTGTGAATCTTTATCTGCGAATACGTAAATAATGCCGCCACGTGCGCGTACTTCTTCTACGTTTGATTTAAGCTTTTCTAATAGCTCATTGTTTGGTGCTACAACAATAATTGGCATGTCGGCATCTATAAGCGCAAGTGGGCCATGTTTTAGCTCGCCCGCTGCGTAGGCTTCTGCGTGAATGTACGAAATCTCTTTAAGTTTAAGTGCACCTTCCATTGCAATTGGGTATTGCGAGCCACGACCTAAAAACAGTGAGTGATGCTTGTCGGCAAATTCTTCTGCAAGGTCTGCAATGCTATCAGCAAGCAGTAATGTTTCTTCAAGCTTAGCAGGAAGTACTTTTATAGCATCTACAATAGCACTTTGATCAAGCTGTTTTTCTTGCGCTATAGACGCAGTAAGCATTAACAAACCAACTAATTGCGTTGTAAATGCTTTAGTAGAAGCTACACCAATTTCAGCGCCGGCTTTAGTCATAAAGGCTAGGTCTGATTCGCGAACAAGCGATGAACCAGGTACGTTACAAATGGTCATTGAGGCCATGTAACCTTGCTCTTTAGCTAGGCGTAACGCAGCTAGCGTATCGGCTGTTTCACCCGATTGTGAAATAGTCACAAGTAGGCTATTTTCATGTACATACGATTGGCGGTAGCGGAACTCAGAGGCAATCTCAACATTACAGCTAACGCCTGCAAATTGCTCAAGCCAATAACGTGCAACCATACCTGAATGGTAAGACGTACCACAGGCAATAATTTGTACGTGTTTTACGTCTTTAAATATTTGCTGAGCGCTGTCGCCAAAGGCATCAATTGCTACACGGTCGTCGTTTAAACGTCCTTCAAGGGTATTGCGTACCGCAAGTGGTTGCTCGTAGATTTCTTTTAGCATGTAGTGGCGGTAATCGCCTTTGCCTGATGCATCTTGTGTGATGTTTGATTCAACAACTTCACGCTCTACAGCATCGCCATTTTCATCAAAAATTTCTACTGTGTCGCGCGTAATGTGGGCTACGTCGCCTTCTTCTAAAAAGATAAAGCTACGAGTAACTGGTAATAGTGCTAACTGATCAGAGGCAATAAAGTTTTCGCCAAGGCCTAAACCTATAACAAGCGGGCTACCTGAGCGCGCTACAATGATTTCGTTGTCGTTTGCTTTATCAAATACAACGGTACCAAACGCACCTTCAAATTGCTTAACCGCTGCTTGAACAGAAGCAAGTAACGTAGTGTGTTGCTTACGAAGCTTATGAATTAAGTGCACCATAACTTCGGTGTCGGTTTCAGATAAGAACTCGTAGCCTTCTTCTTTAAGCGATGCGCGTAAGCTTGCGTGGTTTTCAATAATACCGTTATGTACAAGTGCTAGTTGGTTGTTTGATACATGCGGGTGAGCGTTTTCTTCAGTAACGCTACCGTGTGTTGCCCAGCGTGTGTGTGCAATACCTGTATGACCACTAACGCCTGCTTTCTCAAGTGCGGCTTCTACGTTCACTACTTTACCGACTGCTTTTACAGTATTTAGCGTAGAGCCTTCTAAAAGTGCTACACCGGCAGAGTCGTAGCCACGGTATTCAAGACGTTTAAGGCCTTCAACTAAAATTTTGTTTACTGGACGTTCTGCAACTGCCCCAACTATTCCACACATAGTGTCTCCATTAATTTTTTAATTCTAGTAACTCGCTTTGTAGTTACTAATTAATAATCTCTGCACAAATTAGTTTTACACCACACGCCTCAATCGCTTTGCGTTTATCATCTGCTAAGCCAGTATCGGTTATTAAAGTGGTTACTATTTTCCACGGTAATTCTAAATTTGGTATTTTTCGGCCAATCTTATCTGATTCAACCATAACGATTACTTCACGGGCGGCTTTTGCCATAACTTGGCTTAAGCCGACTAACTCATTAAAGGTAGTCGTGCCGCGTTTTACATCTATGCCGTCAGCACCAATAAATAGCTGATCAAAGTCATAAGAGCATAATACGTTTTCGGCAACTTGCCCCTGAAACGACTCAGAATGCGGATCCCAAGTACCGCCAGTCATTAAAAGTGTTGGCTCGTTTTCAAGTGATAGTAAACGGCTCGCCACTTTAATTGCGTTAGTCATTACAACTAACCCGCGCTTATTTGAAAGCTCTGGGATCATAGCGGCCGTAGTACGCCCGCTATCAATGATAATACGGTTATGATCTTTTATAAGTGCAGCAGCAGCCTTTGCTATTGCTACTTTGCGCTTAGAGTCTATTTCGTCGGTGACGATTTCTTTTGGCAGTGCGATAGCACCGCCGTAACGGCGCAGTAATAAGCCACTTTTTTCAAGCGCGGTTAAATCTTTACGAATGGTTACTTCAGATGTTTGAAACTGCTCCGCAAGCTTTTCAACAGCCACACCACCTAGCTCATTTACCTGAGTAAGTATTAAATGACGGCGTTGCTGTGTGTTTCGTTTAGTCATAAAGCTCGTAGATTAAGTTTCGTTTCGAAAGATGTGCAATTCTAAACGAAACTAGTTAAATGGCAAGTGAACGAGCAAAAAAAGCGCAATGTGCGCTTTTTAATTTAACAGTATGTAGATGTGGTGAAACATTCTAGCTTGCTCAATGAGCTAGAAACTAGATTACTGAGCACGCTATTATTTTTTAGTTCAAATATGGGTATGTTAAAAACTCACTACCTAAAATATATAAACTCCAAGAATCACGCTCATCTTTTTGAATTAGTACATCGTGGTAATTATTCGAGATTTGTGGACTCTCCCAAATAACTTGATTTGATAACTTATCCACTAGGCTAATTGTTTTTTCTATAGAGTACTGCGCCAAATAGTTACGGCCATAAACGCCACCTATAGCCTCATCGAGGATTTTCTCTTTGTGGTAAATTGTAAAGCCCTTAGTTTGTTGCCCATCCAAAATTTCTAATGCTTTCGTTTTCGTATCTAATACTATTAAACCACCTTCCTCATCGAAACTACCAAAAGTACGATAATCAATTATTAGCTCTAGTTGAGGATCTGAATCTAGCTGGGTAGCGTGTACATGCGCTACATGGCTTGTTGATTCTTGTAAGAAATCTAAAGGAACAGGCCAATTGCTACTGTCAATTGAAATGGGTGATAAGCTAGAGTTTTCGTAAAAAGCTATACCTAAATCGTAATAACCTATTATTATTTTTGACATCTCTTCAGACGGCAAGTAAGGAAAGAAGACTCTTGATACGACTTCACCTGTTTGTTTTACAATTGTGAAATATCTAGTACCACTTTTAAAACTCAAGTGTGTTTCGGACTCTGTAAAAGCAAAATCATACGAATTAGAAAAAGTCACTTCTGAAACGCTAGTTTGCCAAATTACACTGGTTGAACCTATGTTTCGTTTAACAATGAATGTCTCGTTGTTAATTTGAGTTAATGAATACTCAATTTGATTTTCATTATCTTGCGTTAACAGCATCTCTCCAGTGAAAGTAACAGGTGCATTATTGTGCGTTATCTGAGCCGAACGGCCAAAATCTGAAACGCTAACCGTATCATTAACAGCACCAACTATATGAAGATTAGGAAGTTGACCTTGAGGCACTGATGAATATTCAAGCTGCCATCGCCCATTCTCATAGCTAAAGCTTTGCATCGTATATTCTTCGTATAAATAACTTCCTTCTAAACTATCTGTTTTGCTTACTAATAAAGACTGTACTCCATCATTATCAAAATCAACAGCTCCTATTACTCTCCCAAAGGGGTTTTCATCAATAGATACAGAGAACAGTTGCCACTGCTGATCAAAGTAATGAAGCTCTTTTGAATTAGAAAAGTAAACATGACTATAAGGACTATCTACCTCAAGGCCGATTGAAATTCCATCATGGAAACTAGTCTCAAACTTTTCAATACTAACCTGCAGTTCACCATCTTCCCACCATATTAGTTCACTATAGTGATCGGAGGCTTTATACCTAGTTACACGACAATCACCACCACTGGTAAACGCCTTAAATTCATATTCAGAGTATGGCTCTATCAGGTATTTGTTCTGTTTGACATCAAATATACTTCCCCTATCAATTAACTCTTTAAAGCCGTCATTATTCAAATCACAAACTTGAATCAAGCTATTTGAATAATTAAGTGAAAGGTCCGGCGCAACAATAAGCTTAGTGATAGAAAGATCATTCCCATTAATAAGATAACTATCATACGAATGACCCGCCGAAAGGAGGATATCTTCAATATCATCGCCGTTGTAATCAAATACCATAGAGTTATAATTCTCAGCCGAAACATCATCTATGAGCAAACTACTCGAGTCCTCATTACTTAAAAATATTTGATGTTTAGCTGCCTCTTGGTTGTAAGTAATACTGAGCCAATTTAGTTGCGTCCCTGACTGATTAAGAAATGCACCTACATGCTCAGCATTTAAAGGTAAGGGAGGTATCCATTTATTGTATTCTAGAAACCCTGTCTCACTGAGATTTAAGACATAATCATCATTACTGCGTAATACACCCCTTTTATTGTTCGAAAGCTTAATTGAAGCTACACCGGATGTTGAGTTGTTCACATAACCAACTGAGTGATAATCTACGCCACCACGTGAGTGAAGGTTGATTTGATGCTTAGCTCTTGTTTGAGTATCAGAGTTTGATATATCAACAGCAAAATTTACCTTTAAATTACTACCAAAGTCAGGCGCGTTGCTTAACCAATTAACCTCTCCTTGCTCTGAAATCGAGATATTACTAGGCCCATAAGCTATTTTGTACTCAAAAGGACCATCGACTTCATCATTAGACAAATTAATAATGGCTGTATAGTGTTCACCTAATTCTATTTCATCATATGCAGTAATATCAGAAACAATTGCAGGGAGTTTTTCTAATTTGAACTCATGCTCTGCAGTATTTTCTGCGCCACTTGGGTCTACAACTGTTAACGAAATACGATAAAGACCAGGTAGATCTCCAAGAAATTCTATTTTACTCCCTGTACTAATCTGCCAGCTAGCATTTTCAGGAAAAGCTGTTAATTTCCACTCATAACCTAATGGTTCTAAATCAGGGTCTTTGGACTGCGATGCATCAAGTGTAATTATAGAGTTTCTTCTAATTGAGTCAGGGGCTAAAATATCAGCCCTAGGAGCAGAGTTGACTTCATTGTTATAAACATCGTCTAGATCTGCTAAATAAAACTCTAGTGGTATAAACTCATTAGTTAAGCGTATGCTCGAAATGTCATTGCCCTTAAGCTCAGCTAAAGCAGTATTTTGTGATACAAAGCTGTATTGCGCACCAACAATCGGAGGCAACGCTATATCATTATTGGGATAGAATTTGTCCGTTTTTACTGTTAACTTTCCTAAATCACTAAAATAAATATCACCATTAAAACCAATTCCATATCCAATATTAGTTGCATCTAAAACTGCATCAAGCCTTACATCCGAAAATAGAATATCATGCGAGCTTTCGTCTGAACCTTTGAATAGGATATTTACAATAGCGCTACTGTCACTATTTTCCTCTTCGCTACTAGCAATAGCAAAACCTTCTGTTGAGTAGACAACACCGAGCACTTCGTTACTAATTGTTAAATTGGGTACTATTCCATATTCAAGAACAAATTCAGCGTTAGAGCTTTCGATATAAATATCAGATTGCCCATTAAAAACCCACCCAGCAGCAGAGCAATTGTTATAAGTAATTATATAGTGCTGATTAGCCTCTTCCTCTTTCATTACAGTAGAGCCTGTAACACAACCGGAATGATCAGATTGGTTACTTAGCACTGGGTCGTGGAGAAATAGATTTTGATAATCCTCACCAAATACTATGGAATTAAGACTATCTAGTAAATATGAGTACTGGGTAGTTAGTTGAGTTACATTACTTGCTGTTATTTCGAATAAAGATGTTTCACCGTTATAAATAGGCGTATTTTGATAGTCAGGCTTAACAAATTCAGCTTTTCCTGAAGAGCCAGAATCATTATTAACTGGTTTACTCGTATCACCACCCCCTCCTCCACAACCACTTAAAAGAGTTATTAAACATAGTACTTGGATTGATTTATTAATTTTCATCACTTGCTCCCTGTTACATTAATTTTACATTATTATCTTTTTTTTAAAAGCTTTAAAATAAAATCTAGTATTGATCATGGAGCTTCTTCACCTCGGCCTTAGTATAAAAGTTACAACATCATCTCAGTAAACATATATAACCATGCGATAATACCTAGAACAGTAATTGGACACCCAATAAAGAGCGAAATTAATGCAGCCATTTAATAGCTTAAACAGAGAGCTTTTAGCCCTACGTAAACAAACAGGCGAAATATGCCGACTCTTCAATAAAAGCCCGAGTAAAGGTAATTTAAAACGCATTAAAGAGCTATTCGCTCAATGTGGTGAAGGCGCAATTATAGAATCAGGTTTTCATTGCGATTATGGTAATCAAATAGCAATTGGTGATCGTAGCTTCATAAACATTAACTGTACGGTATTAGATGCCCCAATTAGTGAAGGAGCTATCAGCATTGGTGATGACTGCTTAATTGGCCCTAATGTTCAGCTATTGACTGTATCCCATGCTGTTAACCCTACACAGCGACTGAATAAAGAAAACTTTGCTGCTCCTATTACAATAGGCAACAACGTGTGGATTGGCGCAGGTGCAATTATTTTAGCGGGCGTATGCATTGGGGATAACAGTATTATTGGTGCGGGATCTGTAGTTACTAAAAGTGTAGAGGCGGATACTGTTGTTGCTGGTAATCCAGCTCGTGAGATAAGAACACTATAATTATAATCGATGTTTTTTAGCGTCGGGAGTCGCTACGCTCGCCCGACCTACATTCTAGAAGTAGATGAGTGTTCATTAATTATCCGCATTTCACCTTTCTACGGACGTAAGAAAGCCCGACTCTTTCGAGTCGGGCTTTCTTGTATTTGGAGCTTGGCGATGTCGTGGTGCCCACAGCGGTAGAGAGTCACATAGCAAATGCTACATTATCATTGCGTCGGGAGTCGCTATGCTCGCCCGACCTACATTCTAGAAGTAGATGAGTGTGCATTAATTGTCCGCATTTCACTTTTCTGCATACGTAAAAAAGCCCGGCTCTTTCGAGTCGGGCTTTCTTGTATTTGGAGCCTGGCAATGTCGTAGTGCCCACAGCAGTAGAGAGTCACATAGCAAATGCGGCATTATCATTGCGTCGGGAGTCGCTACGCTCGCCCGACCTACATGATAGGTTTAAAAGTGAGCATTAATTGCTCAATGGGTCTGGTTATTTACTAAACTCCAGACAGCAAAAAACCCGTTACATCGCTGTAACGGGTTTCTCTTATTTGGAGCCTGGCAATGTCCTACTTTCACATAGCAAATGCTACACTATCATCGGCGCTGTTTCGTTTCACTACTGAGTTCGGCATGGGGTCAGGTGGGTCCAAAACGCTATGGTTACCAAGCAAATTAGGTGCAAAGGAGTAATGATAAGCACGTAGTGCTACTATTTCCTTTGCGCAAGGTGCCTCAATGTTAACGCTACGCGCTAAGAGTCACCTCATAAATCTGGAAAACTCTGATAATATTTTTTAAGTCTCAAGTATCTATCTACTTTAGCTATTAACTTCTGTCGCTTGTTTCTGTCACAAAACGCGTTTGGCGTTGTATGGTTAAGCCTCACGGGTAATTAGTACAAGTTAGCTTAATGGCTCACACCACTTCCACATCTTGCCTATCAACGTTGTAGTCTTCAACGGCCCTTCAGAGACTTTAAAAGTCTAGTGAGAAATCATCTCGAGGCCTGCTTCGCGCTTAGATGCTTTCAGCGCTTATCAGTTCCGAACGTAGCTACCGGGCAATGCCATTGGCATGACAACCCGAACACCAGCGGTTCGTTCACTCCGGTCCTCTCGTACTAGGAGCAACCCCTCTCAATTCTCAAACGCCCACGGCAGATAGGGACCGAACTGTCTCACGACGTTCTAAACCCAGCTCGCGTACCACTTTAAATGGCGAACAGCCATACCCTTGGGACCGACTTCAGCCCCAGGATGTGATGAGCCGACATCGAGGTGCCAAACACCGCCGTCGATATGAACTCTTGGGCGGTATCAGCCTGTTATCCCCGGAGTACCTTTTATCCGTTGAGCGATGGCCCTTCCATTCAGAACCACCGGATCACTATGACCTACTTTCGTACCTGCTCGACGTGTCTGTCTCGCAGTTAAGCTGGCTTCTACCATTACACTAACCGTACGATGTCCGACCGTACTTAGCCAACCTTCGTGCTCCTCCGTTACTCTTTGGGAGGAGACCGCCCCAGTCAAACTACCCACCAGGCACTGTCCGTAACCCCGATTCAGGGGCCAACGTTAGAACATCAAAACTACAAGGGTGGTATTTCAAGGACGACTCCACAACAACTAGCGTCGCTGCTTCAAAGTCTCCCACCTATCCTACACATGTAGGTTCAATGTTCAGTGCCAAGCTGTAGTAAAGGTTCACGGGGTCTTTCCGTCTAGCCGCGGGTACACAGCATCTTCACTGCGATTTCAATTTCACTGAGTCTCGGGTGGAGACAGCGTGGCCATGGTTACACCATTCGTGCAGGTCGGAACTTACCCGACAAGGAATTTCGCTACCTTAGGACCGTTATAGTTACGGCCGCCGTTTACCGGGGCTTCGATCAAGAGCTTCGTCCGAAAACTAACCCCATCAATTAACCTTCCGGCACCGGGCAGGTGTCACACCGTATACGTCATCTTGCGATTTTGCACAGTGCTGTGTTTTTAATAAACAGTCCCAGCCACCTGGTCACTGCGGCTCCCGTCCGCTTAGAGAGCAAGTCTCATCACAGATAGGAGCGTACCTTCTCCCGAAGTTACGGTACGATTTTGCCTAGTTCCTTCACCCGAGTTCTCTCAAGCGCCTTAGTATTCTCTACCTGACCACCTGTGTCGGTTTGGGGTACGATTCGGTATAATCTGAAGCTTAGAGGCTTTTCCTGGAAGTATGGCATCAGCAACTTCACACCCTTGGGTGCTCGTCTCGTGTCTCAGCCTAACAGCAACCCGGATTTACCTAAGTCACTAGCCTACTCACTTTCACATGGACAACCATCGCCATGCTTGCTTAGCCTTCTCCGTCCCCCCATCGCAATTATACCAAGTACGGAAATATTAATCCGTTTCCCATCGACTACGCCTTTCGGCCTCGCCTTAGGGGTCGACTTACCCTACCCTGATTAACATGGGATAGGAACCCTTGGTCTTCCGGCGTGCGGGTTTTTCACCCGCATTATCGTTACTCATGTCAGCATTCGCACTTCTGATACGTCCAGCATACCTCCCGGTACACCTTCAACCGCTTACAGAACGCTCCCCTACCACTCATCCTAAGATGAATCCGCAGCTTCGGTGCATAGTTTAGCCCCGTTACATCTTCCGCGCAGACCGACTCGACCAGTGAGCTATTACGCTTTCTTTAAAGGATGGCTGCTTCTAAGCCAACCTCCTGGCTGTCTGGGCCTTTCCACATCGTTTCCCACTTAACTATGACTTTGGGACCTTAGCTGGCGGTCTGGGTTGTTTCCCTCTTCACGACGGACGTTAGCACCCGCCGTGTGTCTCCCGGATATTACTTTACGGTATTCGGAGTTTGCAAAGGGTTGGTAAGTCGGGATGACCCCCTAGCCTTAACAGTGCTCTACCCCCGTAAGTATTCGTCCGAGGCTCTACCTAAATAGATTTCGGGGAGAACCAGCTATCTCCCGGTTTGATTAGCCTTTCACTCCTAGCCACAGGTCATCCCCTAACTTTTCAACGTTAGTGGGTTCGGTCCTCCAGTTGATGTTACTCAACCTTCAACCTGCCCATGGCTAGATCACCGGGTTTCGGGTCTATACCTTGCAACT
>NZ_JAXHCB010000001.1:3237500-3292500 GCF_042466295.1 Pseudoalteromonas sp. R86517 | reverse complement strand
TGTATAACCTAATAATTTATAAGGCTTGGAATAGCTATTTTGAGTTTTAACACCTATTAAAGGCCTTAAAATATCAATACGTGTCACTATTAATGTAATAACCGCGCAAATACACCATGTACCAATAACAACCAAGAGTGGTTCAATAAAAGAACCTACTTCTAAAGGCTGCAAAACAAAACATAGGATTATGAGTACACTTTGGTGCAATAAATAAAAAGGGAACACCCAGCTATTAAATGTTTTTAAGTAATTAGTTTTAAAGTTTAAAAAATGCTGTGCGAGTGCAAGCATGGTAAGCACTCCCAATACTCTTTGAATATTGTATATAGTAGTAAAAATATAACTAGGTAAATCAAATACGTTTTGGTAAGCCATTAATATGTATATACACAGCAGGGTAAAGCTTACACATAACACCCAAAAATAGTGTTTTAGGCTCGCCCAAAAATAATTGTGTTTGGCTAACAGAAACCCTATAAATAGAAATATAAAGCCGTTAGCCTCCCTTACAGCATCTCCTTCTAAGTAGTTATGTGTAAGCAACATGGCTATGACTAATAAGCTTACCAGTAATGGCAGCCTCACTTTACCTAACTTGAGTAAAGGCGTAAAAAAAGGGAGCTTCATGAATAGTGAAAATAAAATAATGATAAGCATGAACTGCCAAAGAGAGCGTAAATACCATAAATGATTTACATCTACGTGCGGCCATACCCCAGACTGGTAATTGGCAAACATCTCATTATTAATATCTAAAAACGCTAAGTAGAACTGCCAATACGTTATGTCTATTACGCTCTTTTGCGACATTTCTGCATACAACTGAAAGGGAACTATTAGCCATAACCCCACCAGCAAAGGTAGTAATATAAAAATAGAGCGATTTAAAAAAAATAACGCATTTGATTTAACACCTCTCACTTTATCGAGCATAAAGCGAAGTGCTACTCCAGATATAAACCAAATCAGTAGCATTCTCCAAGGAGCAAACACCAATAAAAAATACTCTACGTAGTGAGATATATAAGTACTTTTAAAGTGAAAGCCCCAGTTTTCGCTGTACAACATGCCAATGTGATAAAAAATAAGTACAGCAAACGCAATGACTCTCAGCCAATCAAGAAAGTAATGACGGTTTGTTACGTGTAATTGTTTTTTCATGCTAAAACCAATGTATACCTTTTGGTACTAGTAAGACTTAAACGACTCGCAAAAACTATTCATAAGTGCTTATATTACATGCAATAGTGATAAACGGTGGTATTTAGGGATAAACCCACCACATAAATATAAGCACATACTATGAACCTACAACACTTTCAGCGTTTTCAAACCTTATACGCATCAGTATTACTGTGTGCTTACGTATTAATTAATAATACCGTAAATGCAACAACCCAAATCATGGAGGTAAAAAGATCAGGAGATTTACCATTTTTAATTTGGGAGCCATTTGTATGGGAGTATTCAAGCGCGCTAGGATCTTTGCTTATGTTTCCGGCTTTAATTTGGTTTTTGAATAACACACCTTTTAAATGGCATAAAATACCTGCTTCATTGGGTATGTATTTTGGCGCTTCAATTGTATTTAGCATGTTACATATTGCTATTATGGTAGGCAGTCGCAAGCTTGTATATTTAGCTTGGGGTCGCTCTTATGATTTTGGTTTGAGTTGGTTTGAATTAATATACGAATATCAAAAGGATGCTATAAGCTTTATATTTTTTATTGCGCTCATAAAAGTATATCAATATGTCGTTCAGCAATTAATTGGGGAGGCATCTTCTATAGAAGAAAGCGAGCAACAAGCAACACCCACTCTAAACCGTTTGCTTGTAAAAAAGCATGGTAAAGAGTTTATTGTAAAAATAGACGATGTTGATTGGCTTGAATCATCGGGCAACTATGTAAACTTGTATATTGGCACGTCTATTTACCCTTTAAGAACGACCCTTACAGCACTAAGTGAGCAACTAGAAGATAAAGGCTTTTGCAGAGTCCATCGCAGCCATGGCGTAAACCTTGATAGAATAGAGTCTATTACACCGCTACCTAGTGGCGATAGTGAAATAAAACTAACTACAGGTAAGATGCTTAACTTATCTAGACGCTATAAAGAACAGTTTAAACTTCAACTGAAATAAAAAAGGCTACCTAAGTAGCCTTTTATAATTATTTTTTAACCGGGCGTTTCCAGCCCGTTAAATTACGCTGTTTAGAACGTGCTATTGCAAGTTGTTCATCTTCAACGGTACTGGTGATCACAGAGCCTGCACCTACAGTTGCTGTTGTACCAATATTTACAGGAGCAACAAGTGATGAATTTGAACCAATAAAGGCGTTATCACCAATAATGGTTTTTGCTTTATTAACTCCATCGTAGTTACAGGTAATAGTACCTGCGCCTATATTCACTTTTTCGCCAATTTCAGCATCGCCTAAGTAACTTAAGTGGTTTGCTTTAGAACCTTTCCCTAAGCGGGTTTTTTTCATCTCTACAAAGTTACCAATGTGCGAGTCTTCTTCCATTACCGCACCAGGGCGTAGGCGAGCATATGGGCCTAGCGTACATTTAGCCGCTACGCTTGCCTCTTCAATTAGGGTATTCGCTTTTATTACAACGTTATCGCCTATGGTACAGTTTTTAAGTACGCAGTTAGGGCCAATTTTTACGTTATTGCCTAGGGTTACACTACCTTCAAAAATAACGTTTATATCAATTAATACGTCTTCGCCTGTTTTAACATTGCCACGTACATCAATACGAGCAGGGTCGGCTAGGGTGGCACCATTTAACATTAACTCTTCTGCTTGCCATGCTTGATAAGCACGCTCTAGGCCTGCAAGTTGTATGCGGTTGTTTGCGCCTTCAACTTCCATTGCATGATCGGGCTGTGCTGACGTGATTTCTACACCTTCACTGTGCGCCATAGCAACGATATCTGTAAGGTAGTATTCACCCTGCGCATTATTGTTAGATAGATTGCCTAACCATGTTTTTAAAAGCTTGCCGTTAACCGCCATAATGCCGGTGTTTACTTCGCTGATAAGTAGCTGCTCAGCGCTTGCATCTTTTTGCTCAATAATACCTACAAGCTTGCCATCTTCTCGTAGCATACGGCCATAGCCATTTGGGTTAACCAAATTAACTGTTAATACCGCCAAACCATTTTTAGGTGTTGCAGCTAGTAAGCGCTCAAGTGTTGATTGCTTTGTAAGAGGTACATCACCATATAAAACAAGTACAGTGTCGTCATCATTAATATGAGGGTTTGCTTGTGCTACTGCGTGGCCAGTACCAAGTTGTTCTGCTTGCAGTACCCAGTTTACGTCGTTATCGGCAAGTTGTTGTTGTAATAGTTCGCCGCCGTGCCCGTAAACTAAGTTAGTGGTGGTTGCACCAAGTGCCTTTGCGTTATCTATAACATGCTGCACCATAGGTTTACCTGCCACTTTATGCAGTACTTTTGGTAGAGCAGAGCGCATACGAGTACCTTTACCCGCAGCAAGAATTACTGTTGTTAGAGCCATTAAAACAATTTCCTTTTTCCGTTGTTTTAGTGAGGAGTTAATGAAAGTAGCTTAACTAGATTACGCATGTCACTCCATGTATACATACTCAGCCGTATTATAAAAAATAATGACTGAATCTATGATAAACAAACTATTCATAATAATTACACTTATTGTAACCAGCTTTGCTAACCGATATAAGTGCAAAGCCAAATTACAGGCACAAAAAAGCCCACATAACGTGGGCTTTTAAAAACCGGATAGGCTTACTTTTTACGTAATTGCTGAATTACGCGAAGTTGTGCAATAGCTTCTGCTAGTTGCATAGCTGCTTTTTGATAATCAAATTCAGCTGCTGACGCATTAGCCATTTGGCTTTCTGCGTCACGCTTAGCTTGCTCTGCGGCTTGCTCGTCTAGGTCTTCACCACGAACAGCTGTATCAGCAAGTACGGTTACTATGTTCGGTTGAACTTCTAGTGTACCGCCAGCAATGTAGATGAGTTCTTCTTCACCATGTTGCTTAACTAAACGTACCATACCAGGTTTAAGGGCAGTTAGTAGTGGGGCGTGACCGGCATTAACACCAAGCTCACCTTCACTACCAGATACTTGAATCGATTCAACTAGACCAGAGAACAAGCTCTGCTCTGCGCTTACTACGTCAAGATGTACAGTCATAGCTGCCATACTACCCTCCTAATTACATGCTTTTAGCTTTTTCTTGAGCTTCTTCGATAGAGCCTACCATGTAGAACGCTTGCTCTGGAAGGTCATCAAATTCACCGCTTAGAATGCCTTTAAAGCCAGCAATTGTGTCTTTTAGTGAAACGTATTTACCTGGCGCACCTGTAAATACCTCTGCCACGAAGAATGGCTGAGATAGGAAACGCTGGATTTTACGTGCACGAGATACAAGTTGCTTATCTTCGTCAGAAAGCTCGTCCATACCTAGGATAGCAATGATGTCTTTAAGTTCTTTGTAACGCTGAAGAACTGTTTGAACGCCACGTGCTGTATCGTAGTGCTCTTGACCAATTACTAATGGGTCAAGTTGACGTGAAGATGAATCAAGTGGGTCTACCGCTGGGTAGATACCAAGTGATGCGATATCACGTGAAAGTACTACTGTTGCATCTAAGTGAGCAAAGGTAGTTGCTGGAGATGGATCCGTTAAATCATCCGCAGGTACGTATACCGCTTGGATTGATGTAATTGAACCTGTCTTCGTTGAAGCGATACGCTCTTGAAGTACACCCATTTCTTCAGCAAGTGTAGGCTGGTAACCTACCGCTGATGGCATACGACCAAGAAGTGCAGATACTTCTGTACCAGCAAGCGTGTAACGGTAGATGTTATCTACGAAGAAAAGTACATCGCGACCTTCGTCACGGAACTTCTCAGCCATAGTAAGACCAGTTAACGCTACGCGTAAACGGTTACCAGGAGGCTCGTTCATCTGACCGTATACAAGCGATACTTTATCAAGTACGTTTGAATCGTTCATCTCATGGTAGAAATCGTTACCCTCACGAGTACGCTCACCAACACCTGCGAATACTGAGTAGCCGCTGTGCTCGATTGCGATGTTACGGATAAGTTCCATCATGTTTACGGTTTTACCTACACCGGCACCACCGAATAAACCAACTTTACCACCTTTAGCAAATGGACATACAAGGTCGATTACCTTGATACCAGTTTCTAAAAGTTCTACTGAACTTGATTGCTCTTCGTATGAAGGCGCTGCACGGTGAATAGACATACGGTCTTCTTCGCCGATTGGGCCAGCTTCATCGATTGGCTCACCAAGTACGTTCATGATACGACCAAGCGTTGCTTTACCAACTGGAACTTGAATCGCTTCACCTGTATTTTCTACCGCTGCGCCACGACGTAAACCGTCAGTAGTACCTAGTGCGATAGTACGAACAACACCGCCACCTAGCTGTTGTTGAACTTCTAAAGTCAAACCAGCTAAATCGCCATCTGTTACTTTTAGCGCGTCATATACGGCTGGCACGTTGTCTTGAGAAAACTCAATATCCACAACGGCACCGATAATTTGGACGACCTTACCTAAACTCATGTCTATTCCTCTCGTTAATCTTTGCCTGAAGCATTAAACTGCGGCTGAACCAGAAACAATCTCACTAATTTCTTGTGTGATTGCCGCTTGGCGGGCCTTGTTATAAACAAGCTGTAACTCATCCATAAGGTCGCCGGCATTATCTGTTGCAGCTTTCATTGCAACCATACGGGCAGCCTGTTCAGAGGCAGCGTTCTCAACCACACCTTGGTATACCTGAGACTCAACAAAGCGTACAAGCAAAGACTCTAATATAGCGTCTGGGCCTGGCTCGTATAAGTAGTCCCATGTGTGGGCAGATACTTCTTCTTCAGCTTTTGGCAAAGGGAGTAACTGGTCAATTGTTGGTTCTTGCTTCATGGTATTAACGAAGTTGTTATATACCAGGAATAAACGGTCAATTTTACCTTCTGAGAATGCATCTAGCATAATTTTTACAGGACCAATTACGTCTTGTACTGAAGGCTTATCTCCAAGGCCTGCTTTTTTAGCAAGCACTTGACCGCCAAAACGTTGAAAGAAACTAGCAGCTTTGCTACCTAAAGTTGCAAACTCAGCGTCCACACCTTTTTCTTTCCACGCTTTAATGTCTAATGCAACTTTTTTAAACTCATTTGAGTTTAAGCCGCCACATAGACCACGGTCTGTAGAGATAACAATATAACCAACTCGTTTTACTTCACGTTCTTCTAAGAACGGGTGAGTAAAATCAAGATTTGCTTGAGCAACACGACCAATTACTTTGCGTAATTTGTCAGCGTATGGACGGCTTGAAGCCACTCGTTCTTGCGCCTTTTTCATTTTAGACGCAGCAACCATTTCCATTGCGCTAGTGATCTTTTGAGTATTTTTAATACTCCCGATCTTGCTTTTAATCTCTTTTCCGCTGGCCATGACTCTCTCTCCGAATCAAGGTGTGCTTTAGTAAACTAAAGCGCACCATTAATAACTAAATTACCAAGTTTGCGTAGACTTGAACTTCTCAAGAAGTTCTTTAAGCTGCGCTTCGATCTCGGCGTTGTAGTTACCAGTTTCATTGATTTGAGCCACAAGCTCTGCGTATGTGCTACTTGCATAAGAAAGTAAAGCTGCTTCGAAATCCATAATTTTAGAGATTTCGATATCTTTAAGATAACCTTTCTCAGCTGCAAATAACGACAAAGACATTTCAGCAACAGACATTGGTGCGTACTGTTTCTGCTTCATTAGCTCTGTTACACGCTCACCATGCTCAAGTTGAGCACGAGTTGCATCATCAAGGTCAGACGCGAACTGCGAGAACGCAGCTAATTCACGGTACTGAGCTAGGGCTAGACGGATACCGCCACCTAGTTTCTTAACGATTTTAGTTTGTGCAGCACCACCAACACGCGATACCGAGATACCAGCATTTACTGCCGGACGGATACCTGAGTTGAATAAGTCAGTTTCTAAGAAGATCTGACCATCGGTGATAGAGATAACGTTTGTCGGTACGAACGCAGAAACGTCGCCGCCTTGAGTTTCAATGATTGGCAATGCCGTCAATGAACCAGTTTGTCCTTTCACTTCACCGTTAGTGAACTTTTCAACGTAATCAGCGTTTACACGCGATGCACGCTCTAAAAGACGCGAGTGAAGGTAGAATACGTCACCTGGGTATGCTTCACGACCTGGTGGACGCTTAAGTAGTAATGAGATTTGACGGTAAGCAACAGCTTGCTTAGATAAATCATCATATACGATTAATGCGTTTTCACCACGGTCACGGAAGTATTCACCCATAGTACAGCCCGAGAACGGTGCTAAGTACTGAAGTGCCGCAGACTCAGAAGCAGATGCTACAACTACGATAGTATTTGCAAGTGCACCGTGCTCTTCTAATTTACGTACTACGTTAGCAATAGTAGATGCTTTTTGGCCAACCGCTACGTACACACACTTAACGCCTGTGTTCTTTTGGTTGATGATTGCATCGATTGCTAGTGCAGTTTTACCTGTTTGGCGGTCACCGATAACAAGCTCACGCTGACCACGACCAACTGGAATCATCGCATCAATAGATTTGTAACCAGTTTGAACTGGCTCATCTACAGATTGACGCTCGATTACACCTGGTGCAATTTTTTCTACAGGTTCAAAACCGTCGTTATCTAAAGCGCCTTTACCATCGATAGGAGCACCTAGTGTGTTTACAACACGACCAAGTAAGCCAGCACCAACAGGAACTTCTAAGATACGACCAGTTGTGTATACTTTTACGCCTTCAGTAAGGTCAGCGTAAGGACCCATAACTACTGCACCAATTGAGTCACGCTCAAGGTTTAGTGCGATAGCATAACGGTTGCCTGGAAGCTCAATCATCTCACCTTGCATACAGTCAGCTAGACCGTGGATGCGGATGATACCGTCAGTAACAGATACGATAGTACCTTCGTTACGAGCTTCACTTACAACTTCGAACTGCTCAATACGTTGTTTGATCAGATCTGAAATTTCAGTGGAATTAAGTTGCATGCTCTTTTTCCCAATTACGATTGTAGTGTTGTGGCTAAGCGGTTTAATTTACCGCGTACTGAGCCGTCGATTACAGTGTCACCCGCCTTAATAATAAGGCCGCCAACAACTGCAGCGTCTTCACTACAATTCAGCTTAACTTTGCGTGCGAAACGTTTTTCAAGTGTCGCTACCAATGACTCTTGCTGCGCTGCAGCAAGAGGGGTTGCCGAAATCACATCTACGTCGATTTCTTTGTCATACTCTGCTTTAAACGCAGCGAATAACTGAGCAACCTCAGGCAGTGCAATCAAACGTCCATTTTCAGCCATCACCTTAACTAGGTTCTGACCTTGTTCGTTGAGCTGCTCAGCACATAAGTTAATAAATAACTCAGCTTGTGCAGTAGCAGTAGGCAATCCAGCTAGAATGGCTGATGCTTGTTCATTGCTGGCAACTTCGCCTGCAAAAAACAACATGTCATTCCAGCTTTCAATCGTGCCTTTTTCAACGGCAAGTTCAAAAGCCGCTTTAGCGTATGGGCGAGCGATAGTAGTCAATTCAGACATGCTCATACCCTCCTAATTACAGCTCAGCGACAAGTTTTTCAACGATGTCACTATGTGCGGCTTGATTGATTTCACGCTCTAAAATTCTTTCAGCGCCAACCACTGCCAGAGTCGCTACTTGCTTACGTAGCTCTTCTGTTACACGGTTACGCTCTGATTCAATTTCAGAGTGCCCTTGAGCAATAATTTTTTCACGCTCTTCTTGTCCACGAACAGTTTCTTCGTCAACAATAAGCACGGCACGCTTTTTAGCTTGTTCAATGATATCAGCCGCTTGAGCTTTTGCATCTTTAAGCTGTTCTGCAGCTTTTTGTTGCGCAAGTTCTAAGTCTTTTTCGGCTCTATCAGAGGCAGCTAAACCATCTTCAATTTTCTTCTGGCGAGACTCAATTGCATCATTAAGTGGTGGCCATACATATTTCATACAAAATAGTACAAACACCGTAAACGCAATTAATTCACCGATAAGAGTGGCTGTTATGTTCACGACCGCTCCTCCTTAAAATAGTAAGCTGTTCAAAAAATAAAATTAAAGTACGAACAGGATTACCATTGCGATACCAACACCGATCATTGCTACCGCATCGATTAGACCAGCTAGGATGAACATCTTAACTTGTAATGAAGGTGCAAGTTCAGGCTGACGCGCACATGCTTCTAGGAATTTACCACCCATGTTACCGAAGCCGATAGCAGTACCGATTGCACCGAAGCCGATAAGTAAAGCAACTGCGATGTACTTAAGACCTAATACTAGTTCCATTTTTTTCTCCAAAGTTTCAATTGTTAAAGTTAAATATAAAAAGTGTATAAATTAGTGATTGTCTGAACTTGCCATGCTTAGGTAAACAATGGTTAGCATCATAAATACGAATGCTTGTAACACGATTACTAAGATATGGAATACAGCCCAAACAAAGTGCAACGGAAGTTGCATTAAACCAACTGCGCCGATAAGTATGAATATCAATTCACCAGCGTATAAGTTACCGAATAAACGCAGTGCTAACGAGAAAGGCTTAGACACTAGAGCGATTGTTTCTAGTAATAAATTACAAGGAATTAAGAAAATCATAGCCACTTTGCTATTAGAGCTAAACGGGTGAAGTGTAAGCTCTTTAATGAAGCCACCAACCCCTTTAATTTTAATAGAGTAACCAATCATCAGAATAAACACGCCCAATGCTAATGCAGCAGTTAAGTTTATGTCTGTGGTAGGTACAATTTTCATGTAAACGTCGTGTGAGTCCATGCCAAAGGCTTGTTCACCAACAAAACCAGCAAGTGCAGGTAAGAAATCAACTGGGATTAAATCCATTAAGTTCATTAAGAACACCCAAACAAAAATTGTTAAGGCTAATGGAGCAATTAATTTGCTTTTACCGTGGTATGTGTCACGTACGTTGTCACCAACGAACTCAACAATCATTTCAATAAAACATTGAAATTTACCCGGTACTCCGGTGTGAGCTTTCTTTGCGGCGCTTCGGAAGGTCCATAAAAATAATAGACCAAGTCCGATTGACCATGCGAGGGTATCTATATTCCATGTCCAGAAACCACTGTCTGCACACGCTTTGTTGAAGGCAAGACCTGAGTCGGTCATACACATCTTAGCGTTTGTTAAGTGATGCTGGATATGGCTTGATATAGTAACTTCTTCTGCAGCCATGTTATATCCCAAAAGTTAATGTTTAAAAAAAACGGGTGCAAACAATCCAGTAAAGAGCACAAATACGTAAACACAAAAAAACGGCACTAAAACGACCGTGGTTGACTTGAGTATCAGTGCAAACAATACGATTGTTAGCATAAATTTTAATCCGTTACCGCGTTTTAACGAGGTATACGCTTGATTTGCTTTGCTTGCACCCATATATCTGAATGCATAAAGCGCAAATACTAGGTGGGGAAGTATTGCTACGCTGCTACCGGCAAGTGCTGATACGCTGGCGTTTACTCCCCAACCAACAAAAATAATTACTGCAGCTACAAGTGCTACGATACCCTGAAGACAAATTAATTTAAATGCGGCAAGCCTATAAGGTCTTGCTAACTTATTAGTCACGTTTAGTTAACCTTTATGGCGTTCTAATTGTTAGGGTGTGAAAACTGGCGAAATTATACTTAATCCTACCAGTTTTGCAACTTGAGTAGACGCTTTGTAACACAAAATAGCTACAAATGTCTCTTATCGGACATGTAAAATTTTAATGGTCGGTATTGCTGTGATTTATACGATTTAAAATGCCATCAAGCTCATCTAAATTGGTGTAAGAAATAACCAACTTACCTTTGCCTTTCGCGTTATAATTTATTTCTACTTTAGCCCCTAAATTATCGGCTAATTTTTGCTCTAAACGCTTAACATCTGGGTCTTTTTCAGGTGTTTCTTTAGCAGCAACCGGCTCTAAAATTGAGCGTACTAACTTTTCGGTTTCGCGAACAGTTAGCGCTTTAGCAACGGCTAATCTTGCAGCGTCAGATTGTGCTTCACCTTCAAGTGCTAATAAACAGCGTGCGTGGCCCATTTCTATGTCGCCATGCTCTAACAGAATTTTAACATCACTATTTAAATTGTTTAATCGTAGTAAATTGGTCACGGTAGTGCGCGATTTACCCACCGCATCGGCAACTTGCTGGTGCGTTAATTCAAATTCATTCAATAATCTGTTTAAAGCGATAGCTTCTTCCATTGCGTTTAAATCTTCACGCTGAATATTTTCTATCAGCGCAATAGCAACAGCGGCTTCATCTGGCACATCTTTTACAATACAAGGTACGCTTTCAAGCTTTGCTATTTGTGCAGCACGCCAACGGCGCTCACCGGCAATTATTTCAAAGCTATTTTCTGCAACAGGGCGTACCACAATTGGCTGAATAATGCCTTGAGAGCGGATAGAGCTTGCTAACTCCTCAAGCGCTTCTTCAGACATATCTTTACGAGGCTGGTATTTTCCTGAGTGTAAAAACTCAATAGGCAGCTTTTGCAATTCATTCGCAACGGGCTGTGCTGCAGTTTGTACAGCTTCAGTCACATTTACTGTGTCTTGTTCCTTGCTTGAGCTCGGCGCTGGTTTTGATGAACTTAAAAGGGCATCGAGTCCTCGGCCTAAACCTCGTTTTTTAGCAGACATGTTATTTTTTTACCTTAAAGTTAGGCGACTACCGGCGCTGTTTTTTCTTTTCTGCGTAGCATTTCGCCCGCAAGTGCTAAGTAGGCTTTTGCGCCACTTGATGCGCGGTCGTAGTACATTGCTGGTGCACCAAAACTAGGTGCCTCGGCAAGACGCACATTACGTGGGATCACGGTGCGGTATACTTTATCGCCAAAATGTTGTTTTAATTGTTCTGATACATCATTTGCTAATCGATTGCGCGGATCGTACATAGTACGAAGAATGCCTTCAATTTGTAAGTTAGGGTTAACTAACTTTGCAAGTTGCGTAATAGTGTCCATTAATGCGGTTAACCCTTCAAGCGCATAATATTCACATTGCATAGGTACTAAAATAGAATCAGCAGCAGCCATGGCGTTTACTGTTAACATATTTAGTGAAGGCGGGCAGTCGATAAAAATAAATTCGTATTTATCTTGTATTTTTTCAAGCGCATTACGAAGGCGTACTTCGCGTGCAAACAATTCCATTAATTTTACTTCGGCTGCGGTTACATCGCCGTTGGCCGCTATCATATGATACTCACCCGAGGTTTCAGTGATTATAACCTCATCCATTGGTTTTTCTTCAATGAGTAAATCGTAAATGGTGGCGACATCGCCATATTTGTCTACACCGCTACCCATCGTAGCGTTGCCTTGGGGGTCGAGATCTATTAACAGCACTTTACGCTTCGTTGCAGCCATAGATGCAGCGAGATTAACAGCCGTTGTTGTTTTACCAACGCCGCCTTTTTGATTTGCTAATGCGATGACTTTTGCCACTATGTCTCTGATCCCTAGTCTTTAGAAAGAATAATTAAATGTCGTTGTGCATCAAGTTCAGGCACTACTAGCGAGATTTTATCTTCAAATTTTACACCCTCAGGTAGCGACTCTAGCTCTTCACTAGGAAACACACCTTTAAGCGCTATAAATTTGCCTGAGTGATCAATTAAGTGTGAACACCAATCAACCATATCTTGCAGTGAAGCAAACGCACGACTTAGTACGCCATCTAATTTAACACTTGGTTGATATTCTTCAACTCTTGACTGCACAGGGGTGACATTATTTAGCCCGAGCTCGTGTTTAACTTGCATTAAAAAGCGAACACGTTTGCCTAAGCTATCAAGCAATACAAATTGCGTATCAGGTAGTGCAATAGCTAATACAATACCTGGTAAGCCAGGACCTGTGCCTACATCAATATAACGATGACCGGGTAAATGAGGTGCAACAACTAAGCTATCCATAATGTGCTTAATCATCATTTCTTCTGGTAAGCGTACAGACGTTAAATTATACGCTTTGTTCCATTTGTTTAGTAACTCAACGTATTTAACTAATTGCTGTTGTTGTTTTTCGGTTAGCGCAATATCAGTTTGCGCTAACAATGTTGTTAATTGTTGCTGTAACACAGTTTACCTTTACCATTACGCAGTTTTGCGTAATAAGCCTTGCTTCTTCAGATACACTAATAATAGCGAAATCGCCGCTGGGGTGATACCAGAAATACGAGAAGCTTGGCCAATAGTGTCTGGACGCGCATCCGTTAACTTAGCAACTACCTCGTTTGATAAACCCGATACCGTTGAGTAATCGAACTCTTTAGGCAAAATGGTTTCTTCATGACGAAGCTGTTTATTGATCTCATCTTGCTGGCGCGCAATGTAGCCTGCGTATTTAGTATGGATCTCAACTTGTTCAAGTGCAGCTTGGTTTGTAAACTCAGATCCAAGCCCATCAATAGCCATTAAATCGTCGTAACGAATTTCTGGACGACGAAGTAGATCCTCTAAACTTGCTTCACGAGTAAGCGGTGTTTTTAATAAGGCGTTTACTTGATCAACCACAGCATGATCTTTATGGATCCAGGTTTCTTTAATACGCTGTTTCTCTTTTTCGATCACTTCCATTTTTTCGTTAAATGCCTGCCAGCGCTCATCGTTAACTAAACCAAGTTCACGGCCTTTTTCTGTTAAGCGAATATCAGCGTTATCTTCACGTAATAATAAACGGTATTCCGCACGGCTAGTAAACATACGGTACGGTTCTTTTGTACCAAGCGTTGCTAAGTCATCTATTAGTACGCCCACATACGCTTCATCACGACGTGGAGTCCATGCATCTTTGCCTTGTACTTGTAAAGCGGCGTTCATGCCGGCTATTAAACCTTGTGCACCGGCTTCTTCGTAACCAGTAGTACCATTTATTTGGCCTGCAAAAAATAATCCGTCTATAAACTTGGTTTCTAATGACTGTTTTAAATCACGCGGGTCAAAGAAATCATATTCAATAGCATAACCAGGGCGACAAATATGTGCGTTTTCAAAACCATCTATCGATTGCACAATTTGTAACTGCACATCAAAAGGTAAGCTGGTTGAAATACCGTTAGGGTAAAGCTCGTACGATGTTAAACCTTCAGGCTCTACAAATATTTGGTGCTTGTCTTTATCAGCAAAGCGCACAATTTTATCTTCTATTGAAGGGCAGTAACGTGGTCCTATACCTTCAATTACGCCAGAGTACATAGGCGAGCGATGTAAATTGTTACGAATAACCTCATGGGTTTTTTCGTTTGTGTAGGTGATATAGCATGGTATTTGCTGTGGGTGATCGCTTTGTTTACCAATAAACGAAAATACCGGTGTAGGCGCATCACCTGGTTGTTCTTGCATCTTGCTAAAATCAACTGTACGGGCATCAATACGTGGTGGAGTACCTGTTTTTAAACGGTCTACTCTAAAAGGTAATTCACGTAAACGATCAGCAAGTGCAATTGAAGGGGGATCGCCTGCACGACCACCTTTAAAATTCTCTAAACCAATATGTATTTGGCCACCTAAGAAAGTACCTACGGTTAATACAACACTAGGTGCGCTAAAACGTAATCCCATTTGGGTTACTACGCCAACAACTTTGTCGTTTTCAACGATAAGATCATCACACGATTGTTGAAATATTTTTAGGTTTTCTTGGTTTTGTAATGTGTTTTGAATTGCAGCTTTGTACAAAGCGCGATCAGCTTGTGCTCGAGTTGCACGAACAGCAGGTCCCTTTGAAGAATTTAAGGTACGAAATTGAATACCGCCTTTATCAATAGCTTGTGCCATAGCACCGCCTAGCGCATCAATTTCTTTAACCAAATGGCCTTTGCCTATGCCACCAATTGCAGGGTTGCAAGACATTTGACCAAGTGTATCCATATTATGAGTTAGCAGCAGGGTATTCATCCCCATACGTGCAGCAGCCAATGAGGCTTCAGTGCCTGCATGTCCACCACCTACTACGATAACGTCAAACTTTTCGTGAAAAATCATTAATGGGATCCTACTTAATCAAACCAGTAAACTTCAAAAGGGAGCGTATTCTACCTAGAAATTAGGAGAAGATAAATGATTAAACAGTGGGCAAGATCTAAGTCACTGATCACTTATAATATAAAGGATCTTTTAAAGAGATCTTTTAATACTATTACTACTAGTGATCGGGTTTTCTGTTGATAAGCTCTATTTATTCATTTAAAACATAAAATTAGATCAGATCTAAAGGTGTTAATATGATCGGATCATCAGGCAAATAAGCTCTGATCAAAAAAGGGGTTTATACACAGCCCAATATCGATTGGATCTTATCCCATGGATAAGCATGCTTAAAAACGCAGTTTGATCAGCGGTTATCCACAAAAGCTATTAAATTATTAGTAAATTGTGGGTAACTTTGTTTATGCATTTTATTCGATCACATTACTTTAATTGTGTTTTCTCTATCCACGAGTCTAGCCACTCTAGGGCGGTATCTTCGGGTAATGCCTCATCAAGAATATTTAACTCAAGCCTTGGCGCTATGCATGTTGCGCCAAGGCTTGCCATTAAACGATTTATATTACGCCCAGCAAGGTTATAGGTGTCGTAGCTGGTATCGCCTAAGCCAATGACTGAATATTTAATTGCAGATAAGTCACTTTGCTGATTTAGCTGCTCAATAAATGGTAAAAGGTTGTCGGGGTAATCGCCCGCGCCATAGGTTGATGTGCATATAAGCCAGATTGTATTGTGTTGATCAATATCAGATAAATTAGGTTGATCATGTAGTTCAGCACTTATACCTTGGTTATTTAACTCATCACATAGTTGTTCTGCTACATATTCTGCAGATCCCATTTGACTACCAACGATTATATTTACAGAACTCATATTTAAACTGATCACACATTACTTATTTGCCCGCTATGATAACTGAGTTAGCCTTGCAGTAAAGAAAACCTTTGTAATTTTGTATAACTATTTTTGAGTTGTTTTTGCTCTTTGTTGTAATTGCTTATCTAAGTTACTGAATATAAATGAATTAACAAAAACTATTTAAATGTAATCTTCTGATCAAGTTGTTGATAAGGTTGGGGAAAGCTCTGCTTAACTAGTATGTTTTGTAGATCTAAATATAGCTAAGTCATTGATTTTTTATTATAAGTGAGGCCACCAGCCCACGTTTTTATATAGCTAAGCTGTTGTTGATCATAATGTGGATAGTAACCTTGTTGATAACTTAAAAAGGCGATCAAAAATAATTTTTAAAAACGATCCGATTAAGCAGATCTGCCCTAAAAAAGTGAAAATAAGTGTAATAAACCACGCTTTTTTATAGATCGTGGCGGTTTAAGGTTATAAATGTGCCGCTATTTTTGTTTTATTAGCCATAAAGTAGGCGATTGTGGATAACCTTTTTTAATTAGTCTTATTATTTTTCAAGTTCAGCGAGGAGTTTTGCTGGTGGATCAATTAAAAACGAGGGCGTTGGCCTTAATAGTACCGGTTACTTTTGCTTATAAATTCATAAACTGTAGTTAAAACGATCTACTTAAGGATACTTTTTAGCGGCATATTGGTACTTTTTTAAGCTATATCGAGCGCCAATTACGCGCTTAACGTGGTGTATTTTTATACTGTAAGAAATTAAACAGGTGAGTTGAATACGCTAAAATCAGGCGCGTTTTTATTTAATTTTAGCCCCATTTTAGCTTTTTAAATTTTATACCGGGCATAAAAAAGGGCACTAATGTGCCCTAAAGTAAGTGTAATTTTATGCTGCTTTAGCGAGTTATTTACCAATACAGAACGAGCTAAATATTTTGCCTAGTAGGTCGTCTGAGGTAAATTCACCGGTTATTTCGTTTAAGTACTGCTGCGTTAAGCGTAGCTCTTCGGCTAATATTTCGCCGGCTACGTGCATTTCTAACTGCGTTTTACCAGTATCTAAGTGATAGGCCGCATGTTCAAGTGCATCTAAATGGCGGCGGCGCGCCATAAATCCACCTTCTGTTGCGCCTTGAAAGCCAATACAAGCTTTTAAGTGGTCGCGTACAAGCTCAATACCTTGCGCATTTTTAGCGCTTAAACTAATTACTGGGTATTGTTGGTTTTCATCCATACCTACTGCATCGCCCGATAAATCGGCTTTATTTCTGATAACGGTAACACCCATACCTTGCGGTAACTTTGCCATAAACTCAGGCCAAATTGCGTGTGGGTCGGTGTCGGTGGTGTCGGTGCCATCAAGCATAAACAACACGCGATCAGCTTGATTTATTTCATCCCACGCGCGCTCTATACCTATTTGTTCAACGCGGTCTGGGCTTTCACGTAGACCTGCGGTATCGATAATATGCAGTGGCATACCATCAATATGAATGTGCTCACGTAGTACGTCGCGAGTAGTACCGGCTATTTCGGTTACTATGGCAGCTTCGCGTCCTGCTAGGGCATTAAGTAGGCTTGATTTACCCGCATTAGGACGCCCTGCGATAACAACGCGCATACCTTCGCGCATAATACTGCCTTGCTTAGCTTGGCTCGTTACTGTGTGTAATTGACTGATGATGGCATCTAAATCGCCCGATACTTTACCATCGGATAAAAAATCAATTTCCTCATCAGGGAAGTCAATGGCTGCCTCTACATACATACGTAAATGAATAACTTTTTCTACTAGGGTTTCAATGTGTTTAGAAAACTCACCTTGTAGTGACTGTAGGGCGCTTTTAGCTGCTTGCTCTGAGGTTGCATTAATTAAATCGCTAATAGCCTCTGCTTGGGTTAAATCAAGCTTGTCGTTCATAAAGGCGCGCTCAGAAAACTCACCAGGCTTAGCTAAGCGAACGCCTTCTATTTGGCTAATTTCTTTTAATAGCATGTCGAGTACAACAGGGCCGCCGTGACCTTGCAGTTCAAGTACGTCTTCGCCGGTAAATGAGTTTGGGCCTGCAAAATAAATAGCGATACCTTGGTCGAGTTGCTCGCCGCTTAAACTTTTAAAAGGAACGTAGTCGGCATAGCGAAGCTTAGGTACTTTACCTATTATTTTTTCGGCCACGCTTTTCGCAAGGCTGCCAGAAACCCGAATTATACCTACGCCACCACGCCCAGGGGCGGTCGCTTGTGCTGCAATTGTGTCTTGATTGATCATGCTATTTATTTGCCAACGAGAGTAACTTTAATGGCGCTATTGTAACCTATGCATTTATTGGTAGCGAATAGCTGTGGTAAAAAATAGGCAATAAAAAAGGCGACCTAAGTCGCCTTTATATGAGTAGCCGTTAAGCTAGCCTCTTACTTTTATACCTTGCTTTTCCATGCCACGGTAGATGATAAGCATCTGGACAATAGAAATAAGGTTAGACACTAACCAGTAAAGTACTAAACCAGATGGGAACCATAAGAAGAATACAGAGAAGATAACCGGCATAAAGGTCATCATTTTTTGCTGCATTGGATCGGTAACCGTCATTGGTTGTAGTTTTTGCGTCACAAACATACTTGCACCAAATAATATTGGTAATACGTAGTATGGGTCTTTTGTAGAAAGGTCAGTTAGCCAAAGAATGAACTCTGCATGGCGCAGCTCTGTCGATTCTAAGAATACGTAAAATAGCGCTAAGAAAATTGGCATTTGTAGCAAAATAGGGAAACAGCCACCCATAGGGTTAACTTTTTCTTTTTTGTACATTTCCATAGTAGCTTGGCCGAACTTTTGACGGTCATCACCATATTTTTCTTTTAGGGCAGCCATTTTAGGCTGAAGGGCACGCATTTTAGCCATTGACGTGTATTGCGCTTTAGTCAGTGGGTACATTAACGATTTAACGATAATAGTGATGGCAATAATAGCGACACCCCAGTTACCTAAAATACTGTGTAACCATTTAAGAAGTACAAATAAAGGCTGCGAAATAAACCATAACCAACCGTAATCTACAGTTAAGTCTAAATCTGGGTGAATCGCTTCAAGAATATCTGACTCTTTAGGACCCATGTAGTAAGTCGCATTAAGGGTTTGCTCGCTGCCAGCTTGTACATTTATAGGCGCTGCTTTTGTACCAATAATAGCGGCATTACTTTTAGTAATTAAGCTGTAAAGCGTGTGTGTTTCGTCTTGCTTAGGTACCCATGCACTTACAAAGTAATGCTGAATAAATGCAACGTAACCGCCTTGGGTGTTTTTATTTAGGTTTTTGTCAGCCATATCTGAAAAGCTGTATTTTTCGTACGACTCTTCATCAGTACCGTAAGCTGCACCTAAATAGTTTTGATCTACTAAGCTGCCTTTTTCTTGTACGGTACGCTTAATTTGCGTGTATAGCTGTACTTGCACTGGCGCACTTGTAGCATTATTTACTGTGTACTCTAGGCCTACATCGTATTGACCTTTTTTAAATACGTATGTTTTAGTGAAGCTAACGCCATTACTATCTACATAGGTAAGTGGTACACGTAGCTCATCACCGCTTAGCGTGTAGGCTTTTTGCGTTGCTTGGTAAGTAGGGCGACCATTCGCTGATGCGTCTGGGCCATTTAAACCAATTAAACCACTTTGTGAGAAGTATTGATTGCCATCAAACTCGCCTAGAAGCATAAATGGTGTTTCTTCACCTTTTACTTCTTCGTATTGGAGTAAGTCTGCTTCAACAATGTCACCGCCTTTGGTGTCTATTTTTACTTTGAAAACGTCAGTCGTAATGTCAATAACTGAACGCTTAGCAGCGGTAGCCGAAGCAGGTAAACCTGAATCTGACGATGACGGTATATAATCATCTGACTCTGGTGACGTTGTGTTTAGTGTTTGTGTAGTGGCACTAGGATCGGCTTTAGGAGTGTTGTAGTCATTATTCCATTCTTGAAATAATAAAAACGACACTAACATTAAACCGATTAATAAAAACGTGCGTTGCGATTCCATAACAGCTCTTATTTCTCGTGTTGGTGGTTAATACGGGTTAATTTTTCAGGAACGGGGTCTTCTCCGCCTGAATGTAAAGGATGGCATTTTAATATGCGTTTAAGTGCTAACCAACTCCCTTTTACAAATCCATGCAAATTAATTGCTTGAATAGCGTAATGAGAGCAGCTTGGATTAAAACGACAATGCGGGCCTAGTAGTGGGCTTATCCACATTTGATAACCGCGGATAAATAACACTAAACAACGCTTTGGAATAGCAACAAGTGGTTTAAGTAACCTCATGGTGTTTATACCCCTGCGTATATTTAGTGAATAGATACCATGTATTTAAAGGCTCAATTAGAGATTTTAAACGCATGATTAAAAGGTGAGCTAAAGATACCCTAATTAACCCTGCAATTCTATTGCTATCGGGTTTGTTTATTAGATTTAGCTGATTTGTTTGGGCGTTTTTTAAAAGGTGGTGGTTTAGGTGCACCAGGTTTGCAGCGTTCATTTATTTTACGCCACAGCTTTGTAAGTTGTTTGGTTATTTCTTCGTTAGACTGCTCATCAATACCACTTTTTACCATAAGCACAATATCGATATTATCGATGGTGTGTTGATTTAAACGAAAACTTTCGCGAGCGAGTCGTTTAATACGGTTACGTTGGCATGCCTTTTTTACACGTTTTTTAGCAACAGTGAGCCCTAACCTAGGTTTAACTTGGTCATTAGGTTTAGCTAAAAGAGTAAATAAAGGAGTTGCAGCCCGAGCGGGTTCGTTAAATATGCGAGAGTAATGCGAGGGAGTTAACAGACGTAACTCCCTGCCAAAGCTAAAGTCTTCCACTTATATATTAAGCAGAAAGAACTTTGCGGCCTTTAGCGCGGCGACGTGCTAATACTTTACGGCCATTTACAGTTGCCATGCGAGCACGGAAGCCGTGTGCACGTTTGCGTTTTAAAACGCTAGGTTGAAAAGTTCTTTTCATAACAATCTCATCCGATCGGTTAAAGTTAAAACATCCTATGCAGGTCGCGATCCTGGCACAGGTGCCATTGCGAGCGCGAGATATTATAGATTAAGCACTTTAAAGTCAATCATAATTGCGCTGTAAACACCGTGTTTATTACATTTTTTGTACGCTGGCTTGATATTTATGGATTAATTTTAAAGCAAAATGGCCTGCTTTTGCGCAAAAAGGCGAATTAATGGCCGAGAGTGACTTAAAGAATGTGGATCGTAATAAAGTAGGGTGATCAACTAGGATCATCATAATTAAGAAGTTTTCCACAGCTGGTGTTTAAAAAGTGAATAAAAGCATGGGAAAACTCATTTAGATCGTAAAATTGGTTCGCGATCTCAGTGTGTTTTTGTTATGATCTGTTATCAGGCTTTAAAATAAAAGTCGCTATAAATCAGTCTGTTAAGATATTTATACACTGATATCAACAATTTTATAAAAATCAATCTTTTACTTGTGGATAAAGTGCCTTCATAATACCCGGTCTTGGGTCGGGTAGCTGGCCAATTGAACGCAATAAATGCATGATTTTTAATCATTATTGATGTGCGGGAATAAAAATTATACCTCTGGGAGTTTAACTGTGTATCTGTCGGTTTGGCAAAGTTGTTTATATGTATTGCAAGATGAGTTGCCTTCGCAACAATTCAGTATGTGGGTAAGACCACTACAAGCAGAAAGTACCGAAGATACCTTAACGATTTACGCACCTAATCGCTTTGTTCTTGATTGGGTAAGAGAAAAGTATTTAAACCGTATTAATGAGTTACTGGTAGAAATTTGTGGTGATGAAGCGCCCGAATTACGTTTTGATGTAGGTAGTAAACCACTACTAAATACTCAAGCGGCGGCGCCAAGTGTTGAAGCCCCTGCATCACCTAGTTCACAGGCACCTGCTAAACAGCAACCTGTAGAACAAAAAGCAGCAGTAGAGCCTGCGCCTAAATCAGGCTATAAATCTAATATAAAAGATAACTATACCTTTGACAGCTTTGTTGAGGGTAAATCTAACCAGCTAGCAAAAGCGGCTGCAACACAAGTTGCAGATAACCCTGGCTCTGCCTTTAACCCGGTATTTATTTACGGTGGCACAGGCTTAGGTAAAACTCACTTATTACATGCAGTAGGTAATGGCATTATGGCTAACAAGCCCGATGCTAAAATTGTTTACATGCATTCTGAGCGTTTTGTGCAAGACATGGTAAAAGCACTACAAAATAACGCCATTGAAGAATTTAAACGTTATTACCGTAGTGTTGATGCGCTAATGATTGATGATATTCAATTTTTTGCTAATAAAGAGCGCTCACAAGAAGAGTTTTTTCATACCTTTAATGCATTATTAGAAGGTAATCAGCAAATTATTTTAACCTCTGACCGCTACCCAAAAGAAATTGAGGGCGTAGAAGACAGGCTTAAATCACGATTTGGTTGGGGTTTAACGATTGCTATAGAGCCGCCAGAACTTGAAACGCGCGTTGCCATTTTGATGAAAAAAGCGCAGCAGAGTAAAATTAATTTACCGCACGAAGTCGCTTTTTTTATCGCTAAAAAATTACGCTCAAACGTACGTGAATTAGAAGGCGCGCTTAACCGTGTAATAGCTAATGCTAATTTTACCGGACGCCCAATTTCTATCGACTTTGTAAAAGAAGCACTGCGCGATTTATTGGCACTACAAGATAAGCTTGTCACTATAGACAACATACAGCGCACCGTGGCTGAGTATTACAGAATACGTGTGTCAGATCTGTTATCTAAGCGCCGCAGCCGCTCTATCGCGAGGCCGCGTCAGGTAGCTATGGCATTATCAAAAGAATTAACTAATCACAGCTTACCTGAGATTGGTGACGCATTTGGTGGACGTGACCACACCACGGTATTACATGCGTGTAGAAAGGTTAAATCACTTCGTGATGAAAGCCACGAAATAAAAGAAGATTATCAAAATTTAATAAGAACGTTGTCATCTTAGGGCTGACTTTATTATGCAAATAACCATTTCAAGAGAACAATTTTTAAAGCCATTAGTGCAAGTATCGGGTGCGATTGAACGTAAACATACGTTACCTATATTATCTAATGTATTGTTAGTGGTAGAAAACGGGCAACTTTCAATGACAGGCACAGACCTTGAAATTGAACTAGTTGCAGGTGTTTTTGTTGGTGATGATATTGCCGATACAAAGTTAACGCTACCTGCTAAAAAATTACTCGATATTTGTAAAAGCCTGCCTGATGGTTCTGAGCTTACATTGAGCTTACAAGAGCACCAACTGCTTTTAACCAGTGGTAAAAGCCGCTTTTCACTTACAACGCTTGCCGCGGAAGACTTTCCTAATTTAGAGCAGTGGGATGGCGAGGTTGAGTTTCAGCTAACGCGTTTAGAGTTACGTAAATTACTTGAAAGCACGCATTTTTCAATGGCTAACCAAGACGTTCGTTATTACTTAAATGGCATGTCGTTTGAAGTAGATAATACCGACATAAAAACAGTGGCCACCGATGGCCACCGTTTGGCAATAGCGCAAAAAGAATTAGGCCAATCGTTAAATACGCAGCGCCAATTAATAATACCGCGCAAAGGGGTGCAAGAAATTATGCGCCTTATGGTTGCCGATGAAGAATTAGTTACTATTCAATTTGGCGCTAACCATATTCGTATTATCGATGTGGAATTTACTTTTACAAGTAAGTTAGTGGATGGCCGCTTCCCGGATTACCGCCGCGTATTACCACGTGGTGGAGATAAAGTAATTACTGCTAACCGTGAATGGTTACGTAATGCGTTTCAACGCGTGTCTATTTTATCTAACGAAAAATTTAGAGGTGTGCGTTTAAACCTTGCCAATGGCTTACTTAAAATTACGGCTAATAACCCTGAGCAAGAAGAGGCTGAGGAAATAGTAGAAGTAATGTATGAGGGTGATGAGCTAGAAATTGGTTTTAATGTATCGTATGTATTAGATGTACTAAATACACTAAAAACAGAAGATGTACTATTTACATTAGCAGATTCAAACAGCAGTGCACTTATTGAAGGTGCAGGCGATGAAGAAGCAATGTACGTGGTTATGCCTATGCGATTATAAGATACCAATTATAAATGAGTTTAAGTCACTTGAGCCTCAAGTATTTTCGTAATATTGAGGCACTGACGCTAGAACCAGTCAACGGCGTTAATATAATTTATGGTGAAAACGGCAGCGGAAAAACCAGCCTTTTAGAGGCTATTTATTACCTTTCTCACGGCAAATCTTTTCGAACACCTAAACATAAAAGTATTATTCAACATCAGCAAGATCTGTTTGTAATACATGGCCGCAAAGCGCTACACGACTTGTCTATTCCTATTGGGATTAGTAAAACCCAAAGTGGTGAAACTAATTTAAAAATACAAGGCAAAGCCAGTAGAAAAATCTCTGAACTTGCGCAGTTAATGCCTGTGCAAATTATTACACCCGAAAGCTATTCATTGTTTTTTGGGGGCCCAAAAGAGCGACGTAAGTTTTTAGATTTGGGTTTGTTCCACGTGGAACATGAGTTTTTTTATTTATGGCAATCGTTTAATAAAGTGCTTAAACAACGCAATGCATTATTAAAAAGTAAGCCAAAGAATTATTTTGACCAAATTAGGTTTTGGGACAAAGAATTTGTTAGACTGGCAGAACAAATAAATAAATTAAGAATGGCGTATATAAGTAGGTTTAAGCAGCAGTTTTTTGATAAAATGTGTGCAGAATTAACGCTTATACGCGATTTAGAAATCAACTTTAATGCAGGCTGGAAAGACAGTGAGTCTTTGAGTGATGCATTAGAGCAAAACTTTGAGCGAGACGCTCGCCAAGGTTTTACAAGTAAAGGCCCTCATAAGGCCGATTTTAGTTTTAGTGTCGCTGGCAACAGCGTAGAGAATACGTTTTCACGCGGTCAATTGAAGTTATTGCTTTATGCGTTAAAAGTAACGCAAAATAGTTTAATTGAGTCAGAGACAGATAAGCAATCTATATTGCTAATAGATGATCTACCTTCAGAGTTAGGCGAAGATACAAAAGAGAAAGTGGGACAATTATTGGCTCATTGCAGTTCTCAAATTTTTATTTCTTCAATTTTGTCTGATAGTATTTCTGCTGTGGTGGAACCCATGCAACGAGAACTACAAATGTTCCACGTGAAACATGGCAACCTAATAACAAGATAAGTGGGATTAACCATGTCTGAGAATTATGATTCGTCGAGTATTAAAGTACTTAAAGGATTAGACGCAGTAAGAAAGCGTCCTGGAATGTATATAGGGGACACCGATGATGGCACAGGCTTACACCACATGGTGTTTGAGGTCGTTGATAACTCTATCGATGAAGCCTTAGCAGGTCATTGTGATGATATTTATGTAACGATTCACTTAGACGGTTCAGTCTCTGTAAGAGATAACGGTCGTGGTATCCCAACTTCTATCCATGAAGAAGAAGGTGTGTCTGCTGCCGAGGTTATCATGACGGTACTTCATGCCGGTGGTAAGTTTGATGATAACTCGTATAAAGTATCAGGTGGCTTACACGGTGTTGGTGTATCGGTAGTAAATGCATTATCAGAAAAACTAACCCTTACTATTCGTCGTGAAGGTAAATTGCACGAGCAAACTTACAGCATGGGCGTACCTAACGCTCCATTAACTGTTATTGGAGATGCTGACACTACGGGTACTGAACTGCGTTTTTGGCCAAGTGGCGAAACATTTACAAACCTTGATTTTCATTATGATATTTTAGCTAAGCGTTTACGCGAGCTATCGTTTTTGAACTCTGGTGTAAGCATCATCTTAACTGATGAACGCGAAGAAAATAAAACCGACCACTTTAAATATGATGGCGGTATTCAAGCGTTTGTTGAATACTTAAACCGCAATAAAACACCAGTACATAAAGGTGTATTCCACTTTACTCACGAGCGTGAAGAAGATGGTATTAGCGTTGAAGTTTCAATGCAGTGGAACGATGGCTTCCAAGAAAACATTTACTGTTTTACTAATAACATTCCACAACGTGATGGTGGTACTCACTTAGCCGGCTTTAGATCTGCGCTAACACGTACACTTAATAACTACATGGAAAAAGAAGGCTTTAACAAAAAAGCTAAAACAACCAGTAACGCAACGGGCGATGATGCGCGTGAAGGCTTAACTGCGGTTGTAAGTGTTAAAGTACCTGATCCTAAGTTCTCATCACAAACTAAAGACAAGCTAGTATCAAGCGAAGTTAAATCTGCGGTTGAGCAAGCAATGGCTGAAAAGTTTTCTGATTTCTTATTAGAAAACCCAATGGATGCCAAAATTGTTGTTGGTAAAATTATTGATGCAGCACGAGCACGTGAAGCGGCGCGTAAAGCCCGTGAAATGACTCGTCGTAAAGGCGCTATGGATTTAGCAGGTTTACCTGGTAAATTAGCTGACTGCCAAGAAAAAGACCCATCATTATCTGAACTATACATAGTGGAGGGTGACTCAGCTGGCGGTTCAGCCAAGCAGGGTCGTAATCGTAAAAACCAAGCAATTTTACCACTTAAAGGTAAAATCTTGAACGTAGAGAAAGCACGCTTTGATAAGATGCTTTCTTCACAAGAAGTAGCGACGCTAATAACAGCCCTAGGTTGTGGTATTGGCCGTGATGAATATGACCCAGAAAAACTACGTTACCACAGCATCATTATCATGACCGATGCGGACGTGGATGGTTCTCACATTCGTACATTGCTACTAACATTCTTCTATCGCCAAATGCCAGAAATTGTTGAGCGTGGTTATATTTACATTGCACAACCGCCACTTTATAAAGTGAAAAAAGGTAAGCAAGAGCGTTATATTAAAGACGATCCTGCACTAGTAGATTACCTAACATCACTTGCACTAAATAATGCAGCGCTTTACACAAGCGAAGATGCAAGTGCAATTGAAGGTGAAGCGCTTGAGCAAATAGTACAAGATTACCAAAACACAGTTAAAGTCATTGAGCGCTTAAAACGTAAATACCCTAACACGGTAATGGAACGTTTGATTTACCAAAGCGAGTTAAAAGTAGAAGACTTATCTAACGAAGCTAAAGTAATTGAGTGGACTAAAGAGCTAGTTGACGACTTAGTTGAACGTGATGAAGATGCGACAATTTTCCATGCGGGTACTGAGCATGATGCAGAGCGCAACTTGTACTTCCCGGTTGTGAATATTCGTCAGCACGGTGTGGATAAAGCACACGTATTACATTACGACTTTATTGCCTCACGTGACTACCAACGCATTGCTGTGACTGGCACGAAGATCGCAAACATCTTAAAAGAAGGCGCATATGTTCAACGTGGTGAGAAAACAAAACCTGTTGATAACTTTGTGGATGCTTTGGAATGGTTGATCGCAGAATCTAAGCGCGGGATCTATATTCAGCGCTATAAAGGATTAGGCGAAATGAACCCTAGCCAACTGTGGGAAACCACAATGGATCCTTCAGCTCGTCGTATGTTACAAGTAACAATTGAAGATGCTGTAGCGGCAGATCAATTGTTTGCAACATTAATGGGCGATCAAGTTGAGCCTCGTCGTGAGTTTATAGAAACCAACGCACTTCGCGTAGTTAACTTAGACGTGTAAAAAATTATACTTACATCTTAAAAGGAGCCTAATGGCTCCTTTTTTATTTTAACAACCGCACAAACTGCTTAAAACCTGCGTGTGCACAAGGTATACTGAGGGTAATTTTCACGCTACTTTCAGATAGTAAAAAGCCAAATATGCAAAAATATGACGTTAAAACCTTTCAAGGTTTGATCCTGGCTTTACAGGATTATTGGGCGCAGCAAGGCTGTGTCATTATTCAACCACTTGATATGGAAGTGGGCGCAGGGACATTTCACCCGCAAACATTCTTAAAATCTATTGGCCCTGAGCCAATGTCGAGCGCATACGTACAACCGTGTCGCCGTCCTACCGATGGCCGCTACGGCGAAAACCCTAATCGCTTACAACATTACTACCAATTTCAGGTAGTTTTAAAGCCATCACCAGATAACATTCAAGAGCTTTACCTAGGCTCACTAGAAGCGATGGGAATTGATACCCTAACGCACGAAGTACGCTTTGTAGAAGATAACTGGGAATCGCCAACACTAGGCGCATGGGGCTTAGGTTGGGAGATTTGGCTAAACGGTATGGAAGTAACGCAGTTTACTTACTTTCAGCAAGTAGGGGGCTTAGAGTGCTCTCCTGTAACCGGTGAAATTACCTACGGCCTAGAGCGTTTAGCAATGTACATTCAAGGCGTAGACAGTATTTACGACCTAGTATGGGCAGACGGTCCATTAGGGCGTGTAACTTACGGCGATGTATTCCATCAAAATGAAGTAGAACAATCTACTTACAACTTTGAACACGCAAACGTAGATGACTTATTTGCACAGTTTGATAAGTGTGAAGCTGAGAGCCAAAAGCTAATTGAAGCAAATTTACCACTACCTGCTTACGAGCAAGTAATGAAAGCATCGCACGCGTTTAACTTACTCGATGCGCGCCATGCAATCTCAGTAACCGAACGTCAGCGTTATATTTTACGCGTTCGAGCGTTATCAAAAGCGTGTGCACAAAGCTATTACGATGCACGTGAAGCGCTTGGTTTCCCGCTGTGTAAGGATAAGTAAGCATGTCAGCACAAAATTTATTAGTAGAAATTGGCACCGAAGAGCTGCCACCAAAAGCACTGCGCAAATTAGCAGAAGCCTTTGCCGCAAACTTAACCGCAGAGCTTGAAACACTAGAGCTTGGGCATGAAGGCGTAAGCTGGTATGCATCGCCTCGTCGTTTAGGTTTACAAGTAAAAGCGCTTGAAGCAAAGCAGCAAGATAAAGAAGTAGAAAAGCGTGGCCCTGCAACTAAAGCTGCGTTCGATAGCGAAGGTAACCCAACTAAAGCAGCAATGGGTTGGGCACGTGGTTGTGGTATTGACGTAAGTGAAGCACAAACTCTTGAAACCGACAAAGGCGCTTGGCTTTTACATATTGCTAAAGTAGCAGGACAAGAAACCAAAACGCTGATGAGCGATGCCATTGCAAAGTCGTTAGCAAAGCTGCCAATACCTAAGCCAATGCGTTGGGGCGCGAATAAAACACAATTTATTCGCCCAGTTCATACCGTAACTATTTTATTTGGTGATGAACTTATTGAAGGCGAAATTTTAGGTAAGCAAGTAACTAATCAGTTACAAGGCCACCGTTTTCATCATCCAGAAAAAATCACCATTAGCCATGCAGATGACGTGTTCGACGTATTAAAATCAGCCTACGTTATTGCTGATTACGAACAACGTAAAGCGCAAATCCGTGCACAAATAGAAGAAGCTGCAAGCGCAGTGAATGCGGTTGTTGCAATGGATGAAGACTTATTAGAAGAAGTTACTTCACTGGTAGAGTGGCCAGTAACGTTAACGGCAACATTTGAAGAAGCATTTTTAGATGTACCTGCCGAAGCGCTAATTTACACCATGAAGGACGATCAAAAATACTTCCCGCTATTAGATCAAAACGGCAAGCTTTTAAATAAGTTTTTGTTTGTATCTAACATCGAAAGTAAAGATCCAAGTGTGGTTATATCTGGTAACGAAAAAGTAGTGCGCCCACGTTTAGCTGATGCGCAGTTCTTCTTTGAAACAGATAAAAAGAAAACCCTAGAAAGTCGCTTAGAGTCACTTGATACTGTTTTATTCCAAAAGCAATTAGGTACGCTTAAAGATAAATCTGTACGTATTAGCGAACTTGCCGGCTACATTGCAGAGCAACTAGGTGCCGACAAAGACCTTGCAAAACGTGCTGGCCTATTAAGTAAAACAGACTTAATGACCGAAATGGTAATGGAATTTACCGACGTGCAAGGTGTAATGGGTATGCACTATGCACGCTTTGATGGCGAAGCAGAAGATGTAGCTATTGCACAAAACGAGCAATACATGCCGCGTTTTGCGGGCGACAATTTACCTACAAACCTAATCAGCTGTGCAGTAGCAATTGCAGATAAGTTTGATACGCTGGTGGGTATTTTTGGTATAGGCCAAGCACCAAAAGGTGACAAAGACCCATTTGCACTTCGTCGTGCTGCCATTGGTGCACTGCGTATCATGGTAGAAAAAGAGCTACCGCTTGATATTTTAGACCTAGTAGCAAAAGCACAAACACTGTTTGGCGAAAAGCTTACTAACCTAAATGTATCAACCGACGTATTTGACTTTATGCTAGGGCGCTTCCGCGCATGGTATCAAGACGAAGGCATTGAAGTAGATGTTATTCAGGCAGTACTGGCACGTCGTCCTACTAAACCTACTGACTTTGACCGTCGTGTTAAAGCAGTAAGCCACTTCCGTACGTTAGACGCAGCAGAAGCGCTTGCAGCAGCGAATAAGCGTGTAGGTAACATACTAGCTAAAAATAACATTACCACCGAAGGTGATGTTGATGAGAGCCTATTAAGCGACGACGCTGAAAAAGTATTAGCATCACAAGTAGCAAAATTTGCGACTGAGCTTGCACCACTTTACGCTGATGGAAACTACCAAGAGGCATTAAGCCAATTGGCAGGTATTCGCCAAAGTGTTGATAACTTTTTTGACAACGTCATGGTTATGGCCGACGATGAAGCTGTAAAGCAAAATCGCCTCGCACTATTAAGCCAGTTAAGCCGCTTATTTTTAGATATTGCAGATATATCTGTACTACAAAAATAACACCGCTTAAGCCAATAAAAAGCCAGCGTATTGCTGGCTTTTTAGTTTTAACAGAACGAAGGAAACCCATTAATGATGCCAATGAAACGAATTTTAACGCTTGCCATTGCCGGCTTACTCACAGCGTGTACTAGCCAAGTGTCTATTAACGACGTACTACCACAGCAAGAGCTGGATAAAACAATTTACCTAAGAGGCGATTTTACGCTTTGGGATGCAGAGCCTCAGTACCAGTTTATGCCAGTAGGCGGCGCGCTTTACCAAGCAGAAGTTAAATTTAGCACCCCAGGTAAAGTGTACGAATTTAAAATAGCCGATGCCGATTTTAGTGAAGGCTACAACTGCGGCTATAGCGACTCACAACCTGCAGGGCAAAAACTAACGCTCGGCCAACCCGTCCTTGCAGACTGTAATACTATTTATAATTACTTTAGTTACTCACCTGCAATAAAAGGCACATACATAGTAAGTATTGATTACAGTGACTACGATAAGCCGCAAGTGACGATTACGAAGAAATAGCTGTCAGTTGGGTAGAGTGAAATGAAACCCAACATGTGCGGCGAATAAAACTGTTCTGCTGGTTATCAAATACGTTGGGTTTCGTAAAACTCAACCCAACCTACATCAATAATAATTTTTATTGATTGCTATAAATATACAATCAAATTAATGATCTTAGTTAGTATTAATCACAGTCGTAAATCAAAAGCGCGATAATGGATAAGTAGATTTTAAGTAGGTTGGGTAGAGTGAAACGAAACCCAACATGTGCGGCGAATAAAACTGTTCTGCTGGTTATCAAATACGTTGGGTTTTGTAAAACTCAACCCAACCTACATCAATAATAATTTTTATTGATTGCTATAAATATATAATCAAATTAATGAGCTTAGTTAGTCTAATTACAATCGTAAACCAAAAGCGCGATAATGGATAAGTAGATTTTAAGTAGGTTGGGTAGAGTGAAACGAAACCCAACATGTGCTGTGAGTAAAACAGTTCTGCTGGTTATCAAATACGTTGGGTTTCGTAAAACTCAACCCAACCTACATCAATAATAATTTTTATTGATTGCTATAAATATACAATCAAATTAATGAGCTTAGTGAGTATTAATTACAGTCGTAAATCAAAAGCGCGATAATGGATAAGTAGATTTTAAGTAGGTTGGGTAGAGTGAAACGAAACCCAACATATGCTGCGAATAAAACTGTGCTGCTGGTTATCAAATACGTTGAGTTACGTAAACCTGTCTTGATTATAATTAACAAAACTAATCTATACTCTTATTTATCTGTTTATTTTATGGATAAAAATATGCGTTATAAACGTATGTTAGAGGCGGGCGCATGTTATTTTTTTACGGTAAATTTAGAAGATAGATCTCAGCCTTTGCTTGTGGAAAATATAGAGTTATTACGCCGTGTATATTCAAAGGTGGCAAATAATCACCCAATAAAGACGATTGCAATTGTTATCATGCCCGATCACCTTCATGCTATTTGGCAATTACCTAAAGGTGATAGTAATTACGCAATGCGTTGGCGACTTATAAAATCAGGCTTTTCTCGAGAGCTGCCAGCAACAGAGTTTTGTAATAAAAGTCGAATAGCGAAAGGAGAGCGCGGGATTTGGCAGCGTCGCTATTGGGAACATAAAATTAGAGATGAAGAAGACTTAAATAATCATATTAATTATATTCACTACAACCCGGTGAAACATAACCATGTTATTAAAGTGAGTGATTGGCCATTTTCAAGCTTTCATCAATACGTTAAAAATTCAAAACTAAGCCAAGATTGGGAGTGCAATAATGATTCAACCACTTTGTATGATGAATAAAATTTCGGTGTTATAAAACAAGTTGGGTTTCGTAAAACTCAACCCAACCTACATCTGGTTTAAGTTCTTAACGATGCGTTAAATATTCAAAAATAACCCAACTTACTAAACCAGCTTTCAAACCTATAACCCTTTCTTCACCACATACCTATACGGTGCTTCATCGGCGTCTGTAGCCACCAGCGTGTGATCCATAAACGTACAAAAACTTGGAATATCGCGAGTGGTTGATGGGTCATCAGCGGTAATTAATAACGTTTCACCGTCGTTCATCTTACGAATTGCCGCGCGTATCATCATTACAGGTTCTGGGCAGCGTAGGCCTATGGCGTCTAATTGGTGATCGGGATTATCAAAGCTCATAAAAAGTTACCTGTAAAAATAGTCGCGGCTTGGTTAGGTCGGGTAGTTTAGCGCAATTAATCTGTTTGGTTAACTGTTTTGCATATAACGGGTAAGCGTAATACATTAAAAAATAATCTGGTTTAAATTTAATACACCCGATCACATTATTCATATCGGCTATAAGCTGGTGGCATAAAAAAAGGCGAACTAACTTGCGCTAGTTCGCCTTTTTAATCACCAAGATGGTTTACATGTTTAAGTTAATACTTAGTCTTGAACACGTTCAAATACAGTCGCGATGCCTTGGCCTAAACCAATACACATAGTTGCTAGACCATATTTTGCATTTTTATCTTCCATTAAGTGAATAAGCGAGGTGCTAATACGCGAACCTGAACAACCTAGTGGGTGACCAAGTGCGATTGCGCCGCCGTTTAAATTCACTTTTTCATCAACCACGTCTGCTAAACCTAAGTCTTTAAGTACAGGCAGTGATTGTGCTGCAAATGCTTCGTTAAGCTCTGCTACGTCAATGTCATCAATAGTAATACCTGCTTGTGCAAGTGCTTTTTTACTTGCTGGTACTGGGCCGTAACCCATGATTGATGGATCGCAACCGGCAACTGCCATTGCTTTAACGCGTGCACGAATTGGTAAGCCAAGCTCTTTTGCTTTTTCTTCGCTCATTACTAACATGGCTGATGCGCCATCAGAAAGTGCAGAAGACGTACCCGCAGTAACCGAGCCAGAAGCAGGGTTAAATACTGGGCGAAGCTGAGATAAACCTTCAACCGTTGTTTCAGGGCGAATTACTTCATCATCTTCAACTAAAATTAAAGAGCCATCAGCTGCGTGACCTTCCATTGCTAAAATTTCGCGGCGGAAACGTCCTTCAACTGTTGCAGCATGTGCGCGTTGGTGCGAACGGTATGCAAATTCGTCTTGCTGCTGGCGGCTAATTCCGTGAATGGTAGCAAGGTATTCTGCAGTTAAACCCATAGAGCCAGATGCTTGCGCAATTGAAGTTGCTAAGCCTGGGTGAAAGTCGTTACCGTGAGTCATAGGAACGTGACCCATGTGCTCAACACCGCCAATTAGGTAAGTGTCGCCAGCGCCTGTCATAATTGCGCGAGCAGCGTCATGCAATGCTTGCATAGACGAGCCACATAAACGGTTAACGGTTGTAGCTGGTACTGAGTGTGGAATACCTGCAAGTAACGATGCGTTACGTGCAACGTTAAAGCCTTGCTCTAATGTTTGCTGTACACAGCCCCAATAAATATCGTCAATTGATGCAGGATCAACTGCTGGGTTGCGCTCTAATAACCCTTTCATAAGGTGAGCACTTAAATCTTCCGCACGCTTGTTTTTAAATACGCCGCCTTTTGAGCGACCCATTGGTGTGCGGATACAATCTACAATTACTGGATTATTCATGATATTAACCTTCCACCTTATAGAAAACACGACCTTCTTCGGCCCATTTGCGAGTTTGCTCTGATACTTGGTAAATCGCACCTAGGTGAGCATATTTGTCTGCTGCTGCAACAAAGTTAGCTAAACCTGTTTGATCTAAGTAACGGAACGCGCCGCCTCTAAATGGAGGGAAACCAACGCCGTATACAAGGGCCATATCAGCTTCTTGAGGAGAAGCAACAATGCCTTCTTGTAAACAAAGAAGCACTTCGTTGATCATTGGGATCATACAACGGTCGATAATTTCTTGTTTATCAAATTCTTTCGGTGCATCAGTAATTGGCGCTAGTAGCTCAACTGCTGTTGCATCGGTTGATTTTTTAAGACGACCACGACGGTCTGTTTCGTACTTGTAAAAACCTGCTTTGTTCTTTTGACCAAAACGTTTTTCGTTAGCAAAAACAGTCACCGGATCTTTTTCTGCGCGTGCCATACGCTCAGGGAATCCGTCAGCCATTACGCCAGTACAGTGATACGCCGTATCAATACCTACAACATCAAGCAGGTAAGCCGGGCCCATTGGCCAGCCAAATACGTTTTCCATTACTTTATCTACTTTTGCAAAGTTAGCGCCTTCAACAACTAATTTGCTAAAGCCTGCAAAGTACGGGAATAAAACTCGGTTTACAAAAAAGCCAGGGCAATCGTTAACAACAATTGGAGACTTGCCAAGTTTAAGAGCGTAATCAACAACTGCATTAATTGTTTTATCAGAGGTTTTTGCACCACGGATAATTTCTACTAATGGCATTTTTGGCACTGGGTTGAAAAAGTGCATACCACAGAAGTTTTCTGGCTTATCGAGTGCTTCTGCAAGTAAGTCTATACAAATAGTCGATGTGTTTGATGTAAGTACCGTGCCTTCTGGCATGTTCTTTTCAAGGTCAGCTAATACCGCTTGCTTAACTTTAGGGTTTTCTACAACCGCTTCAACAATAATGTTGGCGTTTTGTAGGTCTGCATCGTTAAGCGTTGGCTTAATTTTGCTAAGCGTTGCCAGCATTTTTTCCATTGGCATGTGGCCGCGTTTAACTTTTGCACCCAGTAGTTTAGATGCTTCACCCATACCTAAATCAAGCGCATCCTGTTGGATGTCTTTCATTACAATTGGGGTACCTTTATAAGCAGACTGGTATGCAATACCGCCGCCCATAATACCAGCGCCTAATACAGCCGCTTGTTTAATTTCAACATCGCTGTGCTTAGCAAGCTTACGTGCTTTACCTTTAATAAACTGGTCATTTAAGAAAATACCGGTTTGCGCTGCAGCTTCATTAGTGCGCGCAAGTTTTGCAAAGTTAGCATTTTCGATTGCCATTGCTTCATCGCGAGTACAGTTGGCCGCTGCTTTAATAGTGCGAACTGCCATAACCGGAGCAGGATAGTGGCCTTTGGTTTTACCCATTACCATACCTTCTGCCATTGCAAAGCTCATGCCTTGCTCAACACGGTTTAATTTAAGTGGCTGAAGTTTAACATCGCGCTTTGCCTGCCAATCTAGCTTGCCGGCAATTGCTAATTCAAGTGTTGCTAGGCTTGACTCTAAAAGTTTGTCAGCACTAACTACCGCGTCAAACGCACCTACTTTTAGGGCGTCAGCGGCACGGTTTTCTTTGCCTGAGGTGATCCAAAGCATGGCGTTATCTGCGCCAATAATGCGTGGTAAGCGCACTGTGCCACCAAAACCAGGCATTATACCTAGTTTAACTTCTGGTAAGCCCATTTTAGCGGTTTCGCTTGCAACGCGATAATCGGTAGCAAGTGCCCACTCACAGCCGCCGCCAAGTGCCAAGCCATTTATAGCGCTAAGAGTTGGGAATGGTAAGTCTTCGATTGCGTCAAAAACGTCGGTTGCGTTTTTGATCCACGTTACTAATTCTTCTTCTGGTTTAGTAAATGTTGGTAAAAATTCGAAGATATCTGCACCAATAATAAAGTGATCTTTATCACTGGTAAAAATCATGCCTTTGATATCAGAATTAGACGCTAATTCTTTTAATGCTGCTGCACAATCTGAAAGAGTTTGCTGAGATAGTGTGTTTACAGAACCTGCAACACAAAACTTAAACTCGGCGATGTTTTCCTTTAGGAAGCTAACTTCAAAGGAATCGCTTTTATATAACATTATTATTCTCCCTAGTTGACGAACTAAGACTGGTACGATGAGTTTGCATTTCGACCAGTGTGCTTGCTTTAAAATTAAAATGCAACGAAAAATTTAACTCGGTTACAAACGGTTGGTTAAAATATAGCTGGTTTGGTGCTAAGGTGTACTGGAATATGCTAAAGGTACTCATTAATTATTATGAGTGCGTAAATTAAATGTTGTTCATACTTTATTAAAGGCACTCTCATTATTGTTTTAGTGTCTCAAACTGGAAATTATTAACCCTGACAGGTCGTTAAACCTAAAGGATATTATGAAAAAAATTTTATTAAGCGCTGTGGCAGCTGCCTTTATTCTTCCTTTTAGTTCTGCCCAAGCGAGTATCGATAATGACGCGTTTTTAGATGCTGAAAAAAAAGTGCGCTATGGTAGCTACCAAGACTTTAAAGAAGCAATAAACGGGTTAGACCACCCGCTAAAGCCGTATGTCGAAAAAACATATTGGCAACGCCATCCCAATTTTAAATACCAAAGCGAAATAGAAGATTACCTAACCATTTATGAACATACCCCGCTTGAGTGGCCGGTACGCAAAGCGTGGTTAGAGTATCTTGAAAAAAACAATAAAAAAGCAGCTTATATAAAAAACTACCGAGAAACGTCTAACGCAGCGCTAACATGCACGTTTTTAGATTTTCAGCTTGATTTAGGGGCGCCAGAAAAAGCCATTTTTAATCAGGTTACCGATTTATGGACGGTGGGTAAGTCGCAACCGAATGAATGCGACCCGCTATTTTCGCTTTGGCGCAAAAAAGGCTATTTAAATAATGAACTTATATGGAAGCGCATAACGCTTGCAGCGCAGGGCGGTACGCAAAGTTTACTCCCTTATTTAAAAACGTTGTTACCTAAAAACGAGCGTTACTTAGCCGATTTATACTCAAAAGTACGCCGCGACCCTAGTGCGGCAGCAGGCTTGTATCGTTATAAAACTAAGTCAGCAAAAGAAGCGCAAATAGCCATTTATGGTGTTAAGCGTTTAATTTGGCGCGATAAAGCGTTGGCTTTAAGAGCCTGGCAAAAGCTAGAAAAAATGTTTACTTACAGCGATGAAGAAAAAGCAGATTTGTATTACACGTTTGCTTTATCGCTTGCTTCAAGTGGGCATAAGCAGGCCAGCTTTTGGCTTAATAAAGTGCCTAAAGCGCGACAAGACAGAAAGCTAATTCAGTGGCAACTTGGTAATATGCTTAAAACCCAAGACTGGGAAGGCATAGCGGCTTTTTTTACAGGTAAAGACGATTTAAGTTTAGGCCAGCAATATTGGCTTGCTTATAGCTATGCTAAGCGAGGCGAGCAACAAAAAGCAGACGAAATTTGGACTAAAGTGGCCGCTAACCGCGATTACTATGGTTTTTTAGCGGCGGCACGATTAGGGCTACCAGTTGATTTAAACAATCAGCCTTTGCAGGTTGATCAAAAACTAGTAGAGAAGGTGAAGAATGCGCCGGGCTTTAAACGTGCAAAAGCACTTTACGAACTCGAGCGTTTTACCTCTGCACGCCGAGAATGGAATTACTTAACGAACACCTCTACTGATGAAGAAAAACTAGCTGCCTCAAAGGTTGCAGCGCAAAACAATTGGCACGATAACGTTATTTTCACGTTAGCTAAAATTAAAGCATGGGATTATGTTGAACTGCGTTTTCCGTTTGCATTTCAAGATATATTTGAGCGCTACAGTAAACGCAGCAAAATAGACCCCGCGTGGAGTATTGCAATTGCACGGCGCGAAAGCTCGTTTGCACCAGATGCGCGTTCGCATGCAAATGCGCGTGGTTTAATGCAATTGCTCCCTAGTACGGCAGAATACGTTAACAAAGCAAGGGTATCGAGTACGCGTTTGTACCAACCTAAAACCAATATACGCTTAGGTACTAGTTACTTGCAGTACTTAAAAAAGAAAAACAAAGGGAATGAAATACTTGCTACGGCTTCTTACAACGCAGGGTATCATCGTATTAAACGCTGGTTACCTGACGAAGCCATACCTGCAGAGCTATGGGTTGAGCTGATCCCGTATAGAGAAACGCGAGATTACGTAAAAAATGTGTTTGCTTATCGCCAGGTTTATCACACCCGGATGGGCCGAGAAGGAAACGTGCTCGCGCCGTTACTCAACATGAAAATGGGCGGGTAAATTATGTAATACCAATTGCCTAAAATATTTAGCCATTCTAGCGTGCTAAATAAAGGGCTAATAACGTAACACCATGGGTATAAGTATTAGGGGGATATTTACATGTTAAATATCCCCCTTTTTTGAGCGCTTTACGTTTAAGTGGTAGACTCAAAGCAAGTTAAATTTAACAGATGGATTAACAATGGATAAATTAGCCGTTTTATATGCAGAGCATATTGCCACATTACAACAACGTACGCGTACAATTTGTGACCGTGAAGGGCTCGAGGGTTTAGTTATTCACTCAGGCCAAGCTAAGCGCCAGTTTTTAGACGACATGTATTACCCATTTAAAGTTAATCCACACTTTAAAGCTTGGCTTCCTGTTATTGATAACCCACATTGTTGGATTGTGGTAAATGGTAGCGATAAACCGAAGCTTATTTTTTACCGCCCAGTTGATTTTTGGCACAAAGTACCAGATGAGCCGCGTGATTTTTGGGCTGAGTACTTTGATATAGAATTATTGCTACAGCCTGATCAAGTTGAAAAACTATTACCTTACGATAAAGCTAAATACGCTTACATGGGCGAATACCTAGAGGTAGCGCAAGCGCTTGGCTTTAGTATTATGAACCCTGAGCCGGTACTTAACTATTTTCATTATAACCGCGCTTATAAAACGCAGTACGAGCTTGAATGTTTACGCCAAGCAAACCGCATCGCGGTAGATGGACATAAAGCAGCACGCGATACGTTTTATAATGGTGGTAGCGAATTTGATATTCAGCAAGCGTACCTTATGGCTACACGCCAAAGCGAAAACGAAATGCCGTATGGCAACATAGTAGCGCTTAACGAAAACTGCGCTATTTTGCATTACACACATTTTGAGCCAAAAGCACCGCTTACTCATAATTCGTTTTTAATCGATGCTGGCGCAAACTTTAATGGGTATGCCGCAGATATAACCCGTACGTACGATTTTAAAAAGCAGGGCGAGTTTGCTGAACTAGTACAAACTATGACGGCAATACAAATTGAGCTAGGCAACGCATTAAAGCCTGGCATGTTATATGGCGATTTACACGTTGATTGCCATAACCGTATTGCGCAAATTCTTAGCGACTTCAATATTGTAAACTTACCTGCAACAGAAATTGTGGAACGTAAAATTACCTCAACATTTTTTCCTCATGGCTTGGGCCATCACCTTGGCTTACAAGTGCACGATATGGGCGGCTTTATGCGTGATGATAAAGGCACCCACCAGCCATCGCCAGAAGGGCACCCATTCTTACGTTGTACTCGTAAAATAGAGAAAAACCAAGTGTTTACTATTGAGCCAGGGCTTTACTTTATAGACTCATTATTAGGTGATTTAGCGCAAACCGACAGTAAGCAGTTTATTAACTGGGAAAAAATCGAGTCGTTAAAACCATACGGCGGTATTCGTATTGAAGACAATATTATTGTTCACGAAGACAGCCTAGAAAATATGACTCGTGATTTAGCGCTCGACTAAGCTAATAAAGACGAGCTCGCCAATACGCGCTAAAATACGCGAATGCAAAGGGGCCTTTTGGCCCCATTTTTAATTGAGCTTTAATTATGTCTGAATATAAATACCCCGCCGATGATGTGTTTCATCAAGAAGAAATTAAAAAAAGCACCTTTATAGTTCATATCGCGCATACGCCAGACCTAGAGGCTGCTAAAGCATTTATTAAAAGCATTGAAGAAAAGTACCCAGATGCTCGTCATAATTGTTGGGCGCACGTAGCGGGTAACCCAGGCGGAAGCCATGTTTATGGTTTTTCTGATGATGGCGAGCCAAATGGTACCGCAGGAAAGCCCATGCTTAATGTGCTGGTGGGTTCTGGACTTGGCGAAATTACTGCGGTTGTCACCCGTTATTTTGGCGGTATAAAGCTGGGCACCGGTGGGTTAGTACGTGCCTATGGTGGGTCGCTTAATAATGCACTTTCACAGCTAAAAACGGTGACTAAAGTACCGAGTATCGAGATTGTAGGCCAGAGTGAATACAGCATGCAGGGCGCAATAGAGCAATTGTTAAAAACCAATTATCAAGTACTTAATATAGAAAAACAATTTACTGCTAATATTGAATGGGTTATTACTATTGATAGCCGCCAAGCAAAACAGGCCATTAAAGATATTTTTGATTTAAGCCATGGCGCAGTTGAGTTAACTATCAAAGAGTAAGACAATAACTTACACACTTATATTTACTAATAATAAAAGCGATAAGCTACATGCAATTTCGTACCATCATAAAAATCCTTGGCCAACTTGTTGCGCTGTTTAGTATTACCATGGTGCCGCCTGCGGTGGTGTCTTTATTTTATAAAGATGGTGGTGGTGTTCCTTTTGTATTAGCGTTTATATTTAGTGTGGTTATTGGTTTAACAGCTTATTACCCAAACAGGCATGAAAACGGCGACTTAAAAGCACGCGAAGGCTTTTTAATTGTTGTACTGTTTTGGCTGGTACTAGGGGCGTTTGCATCGTTACCGCTGATTTTTTTACAAGAACCTAATTTGTCTATGGCCGATGCGGTGTTTGAGGCCTTTTCTGGCCTTACAACCACTGGGGCCACGGTACTTACCGGAATTGAATACCTGCCTAAGTCTGTTTTGTTTTATCGCCAGCAATTACAGTGGTTTGGCGGTATGGGTATCATTGTACTTGCTGTTGCTATACTGCCCATGCTTGGGGTCGGTGGCATGCAGTTATACCGAGCTGAGATCCCAGGCCCAGTAAAAGATTCAAAAATGACCCCCCGCATTGCCGATACCGCAAAGCACCTTTGGTACATTTATGTGTCGTTAACGGTAACCTGTATGTTGGCGTATTGGGCGGCAGGTATGGAGTGGTTTGATGCTATATGCCATGCGTTTTCTACAGTGGCGATTGGCGGTTTTTCTACTTACGATGCCTCAATAGGGCACTTTGATAGCCCTGTCATTAACTTTATATGTGTTTTCTTTTTAATTATTGCTGCGGTTAACTTTTCACTGCATTACGCGGCGGTAGCGAGTCGTAATATTCAGGTATACATTCGCGACCCTGAATTTAAAGTTTTTTTACTGATACAGTTAGCGCTGGTGGTGATTTGTTTTACGGTGCTCTCATCTAACGAAATATTTGCCGATGGCGATGAAACCCTCGATCAGGCCTTATTTCAGGCGGTGTCTATGAGTACCACAGCCGGTTTTGCTACTGACAACTTTTCTACTTGGCCGCTGTTTTTACCTATATTGCTTATTTTTTCGAGCTTTATAGGTGGCTGTGCAGGTTCAACCGGTGGCGGTATGAAAGTTGTACGCGTGTTTTTACTTTACCTACAAGGCATACGTGAGCTTAACCGCTTAGTGCACCCACGTGCTATATACTCTATTAAGCTTGGTCGTAAAGCCCTGCCCGATAAAGTAGTTGAAGCGGTTTGGGGGTTTTTCTCAGCGTACGCATTGGTGTTTATTATTATAATGTTGGCGCTAATGGGAACTGGCATGGACAACATTACCGCGTTCTCTGCTACGGCGGCGTGTTTAAATAATTTAGGCCCAGGCTTAGGTGATGTTGCCTCGCATTATGGGGCGGTGAGCGATGGTGCCAAATGGCTATTAACCATTGCCATGGTATTTGGTCGCTTAGAAATATTCACCTTACTCGTGCTATTTACGCCGACCTTTTGGCGTGGGTAATAATATACAAATGATGCTTAGGAACAGGCATGCCACATTCTAATTTAGATAAATTACACCAGTTAACAACAGGACGATTGGTCGACTTGGAAATTGTTACGCCTACCAGTAGTAAACGCGTAAAAACAGAGTTTATTGGCTTGCTAGAAAATAAATTTATTATTTTAAATTACCCAAGTTCAAAGCGTTTACCTGCTGCAAGTGATTACCTACGTGACGGTGTAATGGTGGTGGTAAGAGCGGTTATAGAAGGCAGTGGCGGACAAGTAATAGCATTTAGGCAGCAGCTTATGTCGGTTGCCTCACACCCTGCTAGGCTCATTTTTATTAATTACCCTACGCAAGTGCAGTTATTTGCACTGCGCGCGCAAACACGCATACCTACCTTATTACCTGCCAAATTAACTCTCAGTGACGATAGAGTACTTGAAGGGGTGATTAAAGACATCTCGCTTACCGGGGTGATGTTTGATGTACGCGGCGATCAAAACGATGAAAATATTAAAGATATGCAATGCAAGGTGACGGTTGATACCAACAATAAAGCATTTACTGGCGAAATATGCAGCGTAAAAGAGCACGCCGCGGGAGTTAATTGTGGTATTAAACTTCTAGCCAGTGAAGATGAAATGAAGGCATTTATGAAAGAGCATTTTATCGATCCCGCAATGCTTGAGCTGCCATTAGAATAAGCACTTTCGCTTAATAGCAACAAATGGCCACTTTTTACTTGAGTGGCAGTCATATTTTTTAAAACTTCACAAAATAATTTTTATTTTCTATAAAAATCAGCTGTATAGATTAGTTTTACGAGTGAGTTATTTTAATACGTTAGCTCCCCTCACGGCTAAAATTTAGTCTCTTTTTTCGATAAATCTTCATCCTTACAATTTACGCCGAAAATTGTAGCTTTTTTCTTTTATGTAACTAGCTGTTTTTATTGCTTTTAAAAACTTAGCTTTACCCATTGTTGCTAGTTTGCAACACAAAACCCCCGCAAATTTATCAAAAATAGCCAAGCACTCTTTTAACTGATTGAAATTAATCAGCTTTTAAAACTTGGCATTCAAGTTGTAATAGTCTGGCTGTACTGAACAATAACGTGATTTAAAGTAAAACACTTAATCGCACACATATACTTGAAGGAATTATATTATGAAAAGCATTAATAAAACTTTAGCACTTATCGCCCTTGCTTCATCATCAGCGGCATTTGCAGCAACCGATTTTGATACGTTAGATGTAGATGGCAGCGGCACGATTAGCAAATCAGAGGCATCAATTGATGCAAAACTGATGAGCATGTTCTCAGAATTAGATACTGACCAAGATGGTGAGCTATCAAAAGAAGAATTTTCAGAAGCTTAAAGTGTGGTAACAATCCTGAGTTGCCAATGACAACCTAAGTAGGCAAGGGAGCTTACGAAAAAGGATTACAAGGATTGCGTACACCACGTAGTGAACTTAACTAATTTGTTTATATTGAAGGATTAAATTATGAAGCATTTAAATAAAGCACTCGCATTTATGGCTATTGCCTCTTCTTCTGCTGCCTTTGCAGGGACTGATTTTGACACGCTAGATGTAGATGGCAATGGCGCCATTAGCCAAGCTGAAGCATCGGTTGATGCGGATTTAATGGCTGAGTTTGTTGAGCTTGATACCGATGGAAATGGTGAGCTTTCAAAGCAAGAGTTCTCTAAATACTAGGGTGTGATGATCTTTGCCAATTGAGCGCAGGACAGCGCATGTTCACTTAGCAAAGAGTCATTTGCTCTAATCCAATGTGCATTAAAACTTAATAATGCACATTGGCAAAAGCACTTTTTAGTTAATTTTTAAACCCATGGATCTTAGAAAAGGATTTCCTCTTAATTAGGACACAACTATGAAAACATTAAATACAGCACTTGCCGTTATCGTATTAGCTTCTTCATCAGCGGCGTATGCTGCAGTCGACTTTGCCTCGTTTGATGCCGATGGTGATGGTGCAATTTCAAAGCAAGAAGCGCAGGTAAATTCACAGCTAGTGAAAATTTTTGACCAGCTAGATACTGATGGTAATGGTGAAATTTCTGAGCAAGAGTTTTCAAAAGTACAGTAATTAGAAGCTGCTAAGCAGGGTTGCCTAGCATTAAAAAAACATACTCCACTAAAGCCGCCTTAGTCAGCGGCTTTTTTGTGTTTAACTATAAAAATATAGCGCTAACTTGGAATAGCTTTTCTACTACGTTGATATGCTTTTTATCGATTAAAAACATAATAACGTGATCACCAGACATAATAACCGTGTCGTCGTGGGCAATCAGTACGTCGTCATTACGTACAATAGCACCAATCGTTGTACCTGCAGGTAGCTTGATATCGGCAATCGCACGGCCAACTACTTTTGATGTGTTTTCATCGCCATGGGCAACGGCTTCAATGGCCTCTGCCGCGCCTTTACGTAACGAGTACACATTAACAATATCGCCACGGCGTACGTGTGTAAGTAGCGCCGAAATAGTTGCTTGTTGTGGTGATATAGCAATATCTATTTCACCCCCTTGCACTAAATCTACATACGCACCACGCTGAATAAGCACCATGGTTTTTTGTGCGCCCATGCGTTTTGCAAGCATGGCCGACATTATATTTGCTTCATCGTCGTTGGTTACGGCAATAAACACATCAACTTGCTCTATGTGCTCTTCAGATAGTAGTTCTTGGTCTGAGGCGTCTCCACAAAACACGACGGTGTTATCTAGCATTTCAGAGAGTTGCTCAGCACGCTCTTTACTGCGCTCTAATAACTTAACGCTGTGGTTTTTTTCCAGTGAGCGAGCAAGGCCTGCACCAATGTTACCGCCACCGGCTATCATAATTTTTTTGTAAGAACGCTCAAGTTTTTGTAGCTCGTTCATAACCGCACGAATATGCTTAGTGGCAGCAATGAAAAATACTTCATCGTCCGCTTCTATTACCGTTGTGCCCAGCGGCTTTATAGCTTTACCTTGGCGATAAATTGCTGCTACACGGGTTTCTACATTCGGAATATGCTCTTTTAAAGCAGAAAGCGCATAACCCACTAATAAGCCACCGTAGTAAGCTTTTACAGCCACAAGAGAGAGCATGCCATCGGCAAATTGCAGCACTTGCAACGCGCCTGGGTAATCTATTAAACGGCGAATATATTTGGTAACAAGTGCTTCGGGGGCAATATAGTGATCAACCGGGAGGTCATCGTTATGAAATAGCTTTTCGCGGTATTTTAAATATTGCTCTGATCGGATACGGGCTATTTTAGTTGGCGTATTAAAAATACTATACGCGACTTGGCACGCCACCATATTGACTTCATCTGAGCTGGTTACCGCAATAATCATGTCGGCGTCTTCAGCACCTGCACGTCTGAGCACATCTGGGTGTGCACTGTGCCCCGTGACCCCTTGTAAGTCGTACTTATCTTGTAGCTCTCGTAAGCGGTTGCCGTCTATATCAACAACGGTTATTTCGTTTTGTTCGCCAACTAAGTTTTCAGCAAGCGTACCACCGACTTGTCCGGCACCGAGTATGATTATTTTCATTATTTACCCGAATTACTGTTTAATTAAAAAAATAGCCATTTACTGTTTAATAAATGGCTATTGAGTGTACGGCTATTAGGCTTTTTTAACTAGCTTAGCGTAATAAAATCCGTCGCTTTCACCTGGTAGTAATTGTAAACCAGGGTTGGTAACTGTGTCGTTGTCGTGCAGTGGTATATGCTCAACGTCACTATTATTAGCTAAAAATTTAGCGACTTGCTGTTGGTTCTCTTGCGGCAGTACCGAACAGGTTGCGTATATCATTGTGCCGCCTGGTTTTAGTAGCGGCCAAATGCTATTGAGTATATCGCTCTGTAGTGTAGCTAAATCTTCAATGTCGGATGCGCGGCGAAGCCATTTTATATCTGGGTGGCGGCGTATAACACCGGTTGCCGAACAAGGGACATCTAATAAAATGCGGTCAAACTGTTGCTCATCCCACCATGTGTGTGGCTGCGAAGCGTCTGCACATTGTAGGTCTGCGCCTAAACCGATACGGGTTAAATTTTGTTTAACACGTTCTAGGCGAGTGGCGTCACTATCAAGCGCTAATACTTCTGCATCGGCAAGCTCTAATATATGACATGTTTTACCGCCAGGTGCTGCACAGGCATCTAAAATGTATTCATCAGCTTGAGGTGCTAAAAAGCGTGCGGCTAATTGTGCTGCGGCGTCTTGAACTGAGCAGGCGCCCACATCAAATTCTGGCAACGAAAATACATCACGCGGCTTAGCTAGTTTAATACCATCAACAAACTCAGGGTTTAACGTGTGCTCTATATCGTTAGCCGTTAACATTTCGCTGTATTGTTGCGTGCTGTATTGTGCTTGATTGACACGTAACCACATAGGGGCTTGTTGTTGGTTTTCTTCAAGAAGCGCTTCCCAGTTGTCTGGGTACGCAGCTTGCACTTGTTTAATAAACCAATTTGGATGGTTATATAAACACACTGGTATTTGCTTGGCTTTTTCTTCAAGCTCGCTTTGTTGGCGCTGAAAACTACGCAAAATAGCGTTGATTAAGCCTTTTAAGCCTAATGCACGCATTTGGCCAAGGGCATTAACGGTTTCAGAAATGGCGGCATGCGGTGGCACGCGCATATGCTGCAGCTGATAGATACCGACATACAACAAAAACTGAAAAATACGACGCTTACCTTTAAGTGGCTGTTCTACTAAATGTTGGCAGTAGTTTTCAAGGCTAGGTAGGTAGCGCAACACGCCGTAACAAATTTGCTGTAATAGCGCTTTGTCTTTAGGGGGCAGCCCTTGGCTGGCAAATGGTAGCTCTTGATTTAGCGAAGCGCCTTTATCAACCACGTTATATAAAGTTTCAGCGGCAAGCGCACGTACGTTTTGAACATTACTCATTGTTTTCGCCTAATACGGTGCCAGGAGTTACCCAGTCACTGCGACCGTTTAAAAAGTCGCTAATTGCCATTGGTTTTTTACCTTGGGGTTGCAGCTGTGTAATACTTAATGCCTGCTTGCCACACGCCACTACAATGCCGTTTTTATCGCTTGATAAAACAACGCCCGCAGGGCCTGTTTGCTCAACGACGGAGGCTTGGTAAATTTTTACTTTGTGCTCACCCATTTGAGTAAAACACACTGGCCATGGATTAAACGCACGAATATTACGCTCAATTTGTACGGCATCCATCGTCCAATCAATATTTGCTTCCTCTTTTGAAAGCTTTTTAGCGTAATTTGCCAGCTCGTCGTTTTGCGGCTCAGCTATAAGCTCGCCATTGGCTAACTTATTAATGGTTTGAACAAGTGCTCCGGGACCAAGTTCAGCCAGTTTGGTGTATAAACTGGCACTGGTTTCATCCGCAGCAATAGGGCAGCGGCTAATGTGCAGCATGTCGCCGGTATCAAGCCCTTCATCCATTTGCATTATGGTTACGCCGGTATCTTCATCGCCAGCCCAAATTGCGCGCTGTATAGGCGCAGCACCGCGCCAGCGCGGTAAAATAGAGCCATGCACATTTAAGCACCCTAAGCGTGGTGCCTCTAAAATGGCTTTTGGTAAAATTAAGCCATAAGCCACCACAATCATGATATCGGCATTTAAGCTTTTAAGCTCAGTGAGTGCGTCTTCATTTTTTAATGATTGTGGCTGAAAAACAGGTAGTTCATGTTCAAGCGCAAGCGCTTTTACTTCACTGGCTTTTAATTTTTTACCACGCCCAGCAGGGCGATCTGGTTGGCTGTAAACACCAACAATTTTGTGTTCGCTTTGAATTAACGCTTGTAGGTGACGAGCGGCAAAGTCCGGCGTACCGGCAAATATAATGCGTAGTGGTTTTGTCACTGAGTTTTCCTAAGGTGCTTATTACTTCGCGGCAAATTTAGCTTCTTTTTCAAGCTTTTTGCGAATACGTTGACGCTTTAATGGCGATAGGTAATCAATAAATAGTTTACCTTGTAAGTGATCTAGTTCGTGTTGAATACAAATAGCTAATAGCTCATCTGCATCTAGTACAAATTCTTCACCATTTTCGTTAAGAGCAGCAACGGTTACGGTTTCAGCACGGTCTACTTTTGCGTAAGAGTTAGGCACTGATAAACAGCCTTCTTCGCTAATTGTTGCACCATCTTTTTTAATAATTTGTGGGTTAATTAAAACCAGTGGTTCGTCGCGTTCTTCTGATACGTCGATCACCACAATACGTTGATGAATATCAACCTGTGTAGCAGCTAGCCCAATGCCGTTTTCATCGTACATTGTCTCTAGCATGTCTTTTACAATTTGGCGAACGTTGTCATCAACCTGTGCAACTTCTTTTGCTACCGTACGTAAACGCTCATCTGGAAATCTTAAAACTTCTAACCTAGCCATAGTTACCTTTTTACACTTGTGCTTAATTTAGGGTATTGTATGCTCTTATTTTAGCCATTCGCGTTCCCCTTTAACAGGTTTTGGTCAATAATAATGAAAAAACAATACAAGGAAGCCCAATGAAATCTCAATTGGCTGCAATTATGCTTGCACTAAGTACTGCTTTTCCTGCAGTCGCTGATGTTTTACAAATAAAAAAAGATGCTCCAAAACAATATGTTGTAAAAAAAGGCGATACCCTTTGGGATATTTCCGGCATTTATTTAGAAGAACCATGGCTGTGGCCAGAGTTGTGGCAAATGAACCCGCAAATAGATAACCCGCATCTAATTTACCCAGGCGATGCACTCGCGTTAGTGTACGACTCCGACGGTAACCCGCGTTTGGTGATTAATAAAGCGTACAGAAAATTATCGCCGCAAGGGCGTATTACACCAAAAGGTAATAACGCCATCACCACTTTGCCACTTGAAATAATTAAACCTTATTTAAGCTATGAGCAAGCGATTAACAGCGATGACATAGATGATAAGCCTTATATTTTAGGGGCAAACGAAAATACTAAAACGCAAACTCTCGGGCATATTTTATACGTTAAGGGCGATTTAAAAGTACATAAAGCGTATGCTATTTATCACAAAGGCGAACCTTACATAGATACACAAACCGGTGAAGAGCTAGCCACTCGCGCTACTTATGTCGGTATGGCTCGTGCATTTAGAACGGGCGATGAAAGCAATGGCGTACCATCGTCTTTACGGGTTGAGTCAGTTAAACAAGAAATACAACAAGGCGATTTTTTACTCCCTGCTATGCAAGGGCAAATGTTACCAGCGTACTTTAATATGCATCGTCCTAAGCAAAGTGTATCAGGCAGTGTTATTGACTCTCCGCGCCAAGTAAGAGAATTCAGCACAATGGATGTAGTGGTGCTAAACTTAGGTGCTGAGCAACAAATTGAAGTTGGTCATATCCTCGATTTAGAACGCCAATCACCCACTGTTATTGATGGCCCTCGAGGACCGCGTTATCCAGAGGATTCGAGCAAATTTGAAAAGCTTTTATCTGATGCAGGTGAATTATTTGGCAGCGAGCCAGATGAAGACACCACAACATGGACAATGCCACACGAAAAAGTGGGTGAGTTAATTGTATTTAAAGTGTATGACAAAGTGAGTTATGCATTAATAACAAAAAATCAGCACCCAATTCGCGTTGGAGATAGTGTAGTAATTCATTAAGTTGTAGCGAGTCGGTGCTCTAGGAGAGAGCATGGATCAGTCATCTGGCAAGCTAGCCCACTGGCTTGCCTTTTATATGTGTAAAGGCTTAGGTATTAAAACACTGTTAGCCTTATCACATACTCACCCCCTCGAATCATTATTTGATTTAAACCAAAGTGAATTACAACAGCTTGGCCTTACCCAAAACCAAGCCTGCAACTTACTCAATACCAATTGGCAGCAAGTAAACCATTACGAACAACAAATACAGCAGCTTAATATTACAGTGGTGTGTATTTTTGATGCGCTATACCCAAACGAGCTAAAACACATAGCCAGTGCCCCTTTACTGTTATTTTGTAAAGGCGATATATCGCTGTTATCTAGCCCGCAAGTGGCCATTGTTGGTAGTAGAAACGCGACCCCTACGGGGCTCGAAATAGCCTCAGAGCTTGCTTATCAGCTTACTTTAGCCGGTATTACTGTTACCTCGGGCATGGCGCGGGGAATTGATGGGGCCGCGCATAAAGGGGCATTGGCCAATAATGGCAAAACAATTGGTGTATTAGGGACAGGGGTTGATATTTACTACCCCAAACGCCATAAATTATTAACAGACCAAGTATTAGAGCATGGCTTATTAATAAGCGAGTTTTTACCGGGTACCGCTGCTAATGCGCATAACTTTCCACGCAGAAACCGTATTATATCTGGGCTGTCTTTAGGCGTGGTTATTGTAGAGGCTGAAATTAAAAGCGGTTCATTGATCACGGTACGTTACGCTATTGAACAAAATAAAGAAGTGTTTGCAGTACCGGGCTCTATTAAAAACCCTTTATCGCAAGCGAGTCACTTTTTAATAAAGCAGGGCGCTAAGTTAGTCGAAAATGTAACAGATATTTTAGATGAGGTGAGCTTTTCTTATCAAAGCGGTCTATATAATAAAGAGGAGCCTGTAAACAAACAGTCACAGTGTGAGGTGTTAAATAGTATAGGGTATGAGGTAACCAGTGTTGATGAAATTGTACGTCGCGCCAAGTGGCCAATTGATAAAGTGCTGGCAAGGTTGCTCGATTTAGAGTTAGACGACGAAATAGAGCGAGTGTTAGACGGGTATATAAAGCTAAGCACAGGAAGGTAATATGTTTGATATTCTCATGTATCTTTTTGAAAACTACATTCACAGTGAAGCCGATATTTATATTGAAGAAAACGAGCTTACCGATGAATTACTTCGCGCGGGCTTTAATAAGACCGAAATTTTTAAAGCATTAAACTGGCTTGAACAATTGGCCGATTTACAACGCAGCGACGAGTCGCCTTATTTAATTACAAAGCCTCACCAAGCAATGCGCATTTTTACCGATAGCGAATGCAAAATGTTAAACGTTGAATGCCGTGGCTTTTTGATGTTTTTAGAGCAAATAAGGGTGGTTAACAGTGTAACCCGTGAAATGGTTATGGACCGCCTTGCCGCATTAGATAAACCTTATATTTCGCTCGACGACTTAAAGTGGGTGGTGCTTATGGTGTTATTTAACGTACCTGGCTCAGAAGAGGCTTACGAGCAAATGGAAGACCTTATATTTGACGAACCCACCGAACTTCTACATTAAAATTGTATGCCAAACCACTTAAACCTATATGCACAGCTTGTATCTTTAAGTGGTTTGGGTATATTAGGCGAAAATTCAGCAACCCGTTAGGAACCTCATGAGTAAAATCGACCATTCGCTTTTCTCGGCGGATAAACACGCCTTAGAAAAAGAATACGAAGTCTGCCCGCAATGTGGTTCTGAATTAGTGATCCGTAACTCTAAAACAGGTCCTTTTTTGGGTTGTGCGAGTTACCCTAAATGCGACTTTATTCGCCCATTAGCGCATCACGACAGCAACGAAATAAAGGTGCTTGAAGATTCAGCCTGCCCACAGTGCACAAAACCGCTGGTGGTTAAAAACGGCCGTTATGGTATGTTTATTGGGTGTACAGGGTACCCTGAGTGTCATTATATCGCCCACGATGACGAACCTAATAATAACGATGATGTATTACCTGGGTGTCCTAAATGCAAAAAAGGGCAGCTAGTTGCACGCAGCAATAAATTTGGTAAAACGTTTTACTCATGCGATTGTTACCCAAGCTGTAAATATACTCTAAATAACAAACCCATAGCCAAGCCATGCCCTAAGTGCGATTGGCCGCTTGTTATTGAGAAAAAAATGGCCAATGGTACTGTGCTACAGTGCCCACAAAAAAGTTGCCTGCATAAACTTACCACTACTGATTAATATAAATTTCTGGAGCATATTTTGTCAGACCTTTCTACATTGCCTACGGCTATATCTTGCTTAGAGCAAGGTGAAGTTATTTTATATCCTACTGAAGCTGTCTATGGTTTAGGGTGTGATCCAGATAATCAGCAAGCTGTTGAGAAGTTGCTAGAAATAAAACAGCGTCCCGTTGAAAAGGGCCTTATTTTAATCGCCGATAACTACGGCCAGTTATTAAAGTATGTTGACGATGTAAAGCTGCCAATGGACAAGCGCGCTGATATTTTTTCTAGTTGGCCCGGTGCTATTACCTGGGTAATGCCTGCAGCTAAAAATACGCCTAAATGGTTAACAGGGCAGTTTGATACGATTGCAGTACGGGTTACTGATCATCCAAGTGTTAAGCGCTTATGCCAGCAATTAGGCAAGCCTCTTGTCTCCACTAGTGCTAATTTAACCGGACAGCCAACCGTAACAAGTATTGAACAAGCCAAGCAGCAATTTGCAGATAAGGTAGGCTGTTACATTGATGAGCCCTTAGGGGGCAACACGCAGCCAAGCACAATTAAAGATGCCATGACCGGCAAAGTATTTAGAGGTTAATATGCAAAGCGAATTATTAGAACAAGTAAAAGCGTATTTTATGGCTTTGCAAGACACCATTTGCCAAGGCTTAGAGCAGGCCGATGGCAATGCAAAATTTGTAGAAGATAGCTGGCAACGTGCCGAAGGCGGTGGCGGGCGTACGCGTGTTACCACTAACGGTAATGTAATAGAGCAAGGCGGCGTTAACTACTCGCATGTGTTTGGTGCATCTATGCCGGGCTCTGCGACCGCTCATAGACCAGAGCTTGCAGGGCGAAGCTTTCATGCATGTGGTGTTTCATTAGTTATTCATCCAAAAAACCCACATGTTCCTACAAGTCATGCCAATGTACGCTTTTTTATAGCTGAAAAAGAAGGCGAAGAGCCTATTTGGTGGTTTGGCGGAGGGTTTGACTTAACGCCTTTTTACCCCGTTTTTGAAGATGTACAGCATTGGCACCAAGTCGCACACGACATTTGTGCACCATTTGGTGAACAAGTGTATCCAAAATACAAAACGTGGTGTGATGAATATTTTTACCTAAAACATCGCGACGAAACACGCGGTGTAGGCGGCTTATTTTTTGATGACTTAAACGAGCTAGGGTTTGAGCAGAGCTTTGCATTTATGCAATCGGTTGGTAATGGCTTTTTAGATGCGTACTTACCTATTATTGAGCGTCGTAAAAATGATGAATACACGCAACAGCAGCGCGACTTTCAATTGTATCGCCGCGGTCGTTACGTAGAATTTAACCTTGTGTGGGATAGAGGCACTTTATTTGGCTTACAAAGCGGTGGGCGCACAGAGTCTATATTAATGTCGATGCCGCCACTGGCGCGTTGGGAATACAATTATAAGCCCGCGCCCGACAGCGCAGAGGCTAATTTGTATCAATACTATTTACGTCCACAAGAGTGGCTAAGCACTAAACCCACTGATTTAATAGCCAGAGAGTGGCAGTTATAAATATTAAATTAAGGTAGGGGCTGTTTAATCCGCAAAGGTCAATAAACCCTAATAAAAGGCGCTTAACAGCGCCTTTTTGCTAAGTAGTTACAATTAGTGCTCATTAATCATATGGGTGGCAAGTTGTCCAAAAGACTGCTTTAACCCTTCGCGCAGTAGGGGGTTGTCTACTTCTATATCGAGGGTTTTATTCATGCAATACATCCACTGATCGCGCAGGTCTTTATTTATAGTAAAAGGCATATGGCGTTTGCGCAGCATAGGTTGGCCATGTTTTTCAGTAAATAGGTTAGGGCCGCCTAACCAACCCGATAAAAACTCAAAAAACACTTGGCGAATTCTATCTAATGGCAGAGGATGCATATCATATAATGGTTTGGCGTATTCATCGCTGGCCATTATGTCGTAGAATCTATTAGCAATAGCACGGGTACCTGCTTCTCCACCAATAATTTCATACGGTGTTTTCTCAGGAGTGGGCGCTGGTTGCTCAGGAGCTGGTTTAGATTTTGAAAAAAGTCGTTTAATCATATTACTTATCATCGTTAATAGGCAGTGTATAGCTGCAAAGAGGTTGCTTTAAAATGGACAAATATGCGGTTTTTGGAAATCCAATCAAACATTCAAAATCCCCCGCGATACATAAACAATTTGCTGTATCTTTGGGTGAGCAAATCGACTACCGCGCAATATTAGCACCTATCGATCACTTTGAAAAAACAGTAACCACCTTTTTTGAGCAAGGCGGGATAGGTGCCAACGTTACTATGCCATTTAAAGAGCAAGCGTATGCCATGGCTGATGAACTCACCCCACTTGCTAAAATTGTTGGTGCAGTTAATACACTTAAAAAACGCGATGATGGCACTTTGTTAGGCGATAACACCGATGGCGTGGGCTTTGTTAATGATTTACTTGCCAATGAAGTGACAATTACCAATAAGCGTATTTTAATTATTGGTGCTGGTGGCGCAGCAAGAGGGGTAATACTACCGCTACTTGAGCGTAACCCAGCTGAAATAACGATTGTTAATCGCACGGCAAAAAA
>NZ_JAXHCB010000001.1:3130000-3232500 GCF_042466295.1 Pseudoalteromonas sp. R86517 | reverse complement strand
ATCTTAAGATGAGTGGTAGGGGAGCGTTCTGTAAGCGGTTGAAGGTGTACCGGGAGGTATGCTGGACGTATCAGAAGTGCGAATGCTGACATGAGTAACGATAATGCGGGTGAAAAACCCGCACGCCGGAAGACCAAGGGTTCCTATCCCATGTTAATCAGGGTAGGGTAAGTCGACCCCTAAGGCGAGGCCGAAAGGCGTAGTCGATGGGAAACGGATTAATATTTCCGTACTTGGTATAATTGCGATGGGGGGACGGAGAAGGCTAAGCAAGCATGGCGATGGTTGTCCATGTGAAAGTGAGTAGGCTAGCGACTTAGGTAAATCCGGGTTGCTGTTAGGCTGAGACACGAGACGAGCACCCAAGGGTGTGAAGTTGCTGATGCCATACTTCCAGGAAAAGCCTCTAAGCTTCAGATTATACCGAATCGTACCCCAAACCGACACAGGTGGTCAGGTAGAGAATACTAAGGCGCTTGAGAGAACTCGGGTGAAGGAACTAGGCAAAATCGTACCGTAACTTCGGGAGAAGGTACGCTCCTATCTGTGATGAGACTTGCTCTCTAAGCGGACGGGAGCCGCAGTGACCAGGTGGCTGGGACTGTTTATTAAAAACACAGCACTGTGCAAAATCGCAAGATGACGTATACGGTGTGACACCTGCCCGGTGCCGGAAGGTTAATTGATGGGGTTAGTTTTCGGACGAAGCTCTTGATCGAAGCCCCGGTAAACGGCGGCCGTAACTATAACGGTCCTAAGGTAGCGAAATTCCTTGTCGGGTAAGTTCCGACCTGCACGAATGGTGTAACCATGGCCACGCTGTCTCCACCCGAGACTCAGTGAAATTGAAATCGCAGTGAAGATGCTGTGTACCCGCGGCTAGACGGAAAGACCCCGTGAACCTTTACTACAGCTTGGCACTGAACATTGAACCTACATGTGTAGGATAGGTGGGAGACTTTGAAGCAGCGACGCTAGTTGTTGTGGAGTCGTCCTTGAAATACCACCCTTGTAGTTTTGATGTTCTAACGTTGGCCCCTGAATCGGGGTTACGGACAGTGCCTGGTGGGTAGTTTGACTGGGGCGGTCTCCTCCCAAAGAGTAACGGAGGAGCACGAAGGTTGGCTAAGTACGGTCGGACATCGTACGGTTAGTGTAATGGTAGAAGCCAGCTTAACTGCGAGACAGACACGTCGAGCAGGTACGAAAGTAGGTCATAGTGATCCGGTGGTTCTGAATGGAAGGGCCATCGCTCAACGGATAAAAGGTACTCCGGGGATAACAGGCTGATACCGCCCAAGAGTTCATATCGACGGCGGTGTTTGGCACCTCGATGTCGGCTCATCACATCCTGGGGCTGAAGTCGGTCCCAAGGGTATGGCTGTTCGCCATTTAAAGTGGTACGCGAGCTGGGTTTAGAACGTCGTGAGACAGTTCGGTCCCTATCTGCCGTGGGCGTTTGAGAATTGAGAGGGGTTGCTCCTAGTACGAGAGGACCGGAGTGAACGAACCGCTGGTGTTCGGGTTGTCATGCCAATGGCATTGCCCGGTAGCTACGTTCGGAACTGATAAGCGCTGAAAGCATCTAAGCGCGAAGCAGGCCTCGAGATGATTTCTCACTAGACTTTTAAAGTCTCTGAAGGGCCGTTGAAGACTACAACGTTGATAGGCAAGATGTGGAAGTGGTGTGAGCCATTAAGCTAACTTGTACTAATTACCCGTGAGGCTTAACCATACAACGCCAAACGCGTTTTGTGACAGAAACAAGCGACAGAAGTTAATAGCTAAAGTAGATAGATACTTAGACTTAAAAAATATTATCAGAATTTTCCAAATTTAGTTGGTACGTGAAAACGGACTGACACCCTAATTTGCTTGGTAACCATAGCGTTTTGGACCCACCTGACCCCATGCCGAACTCAGTAGTGAAACGAAACAGCGCCGATGATAGTGTAGCATTTGCTATGTGAAAGTAGGACATTGCCAGGCTCCAAATACAAGAAAGCCCGACTCGAAAGAGCCGGGCTTTTTTACGTCTACAGAAAAGTGAAAAATACATTGCAGATATTATTCGCACAGTCTCCACCACCTCCGTAGCGTGGGTTGAGTATCACGAAACCCGCGGATAAAACACAACACAGAGCTCAAACTCTTTGTAGTAATACCAATACGCAATAATACTTAATCATTTAGCCTAGCTATCAACACGTTTTTCCACTCTCAAAATAGATCATTTAATTAAGCGAATTGGTATTACAGTACAAGTAAGTCTCTTTACTTAACTAATCTATTAAGATGTATAAAAATAATAGCTTTTAGTTCAGACTATTTTGATCCACACTCTTTAACTTTGACTATAGTTATACCTCATAATAATTATTCTGCAGAATTATAAAATGTCGTTACTTTTTAATATTCAGCGCTTTTTTATCTAAGTTGCTGAGTGTCTATGCGAAATAAAATATTTCAGATAATCGTTTTAATCGTGAGCCTACACCATTTACCGGCTAAATCGGATGAGTTTGATTTTTCAGGCTACGCACGTGTTATTGGTGGTTATTTAGATGAAAAAGATGTCGAATATAGAGGCTACGATGACAGTCTTAACTTTTCACCATCAAGTTTAATAGGTCTTCAAGCTGAGTATCAGTTTAATACAAACTGGTCAGTGACAGCACAAGGGTTATTTAGATCCGATAGCACAACGGTATCTGGTGAGAGTGGACTTGAATGGCTGTATTTAACTTATACGCCCACAACAAACCTACAGATAAAAATCGGTAAGCTGCGAACCCCATTTTTTACAATGAGCGACTTCTCTGATGTAGGGTTTGCATACCCATGGATCAATCCGCCACAACAAGTATACGACACGTACTTATTTAAAACATTTAATGGTATTGATGCTATTTACAAATTTGGCTCAGATGACTTTGATATCAGTATTGAAGGGTACTATGGAGAAGAGTCGGGAAGTATTGGCATAGGCCCTTTTAAAACAGGTTTTGAGGTGGATAATTTAGTGGGTGTGATAGGGAAGTTGAATATTGAAAATATAGAATTTAGGGCTTCAAGGTATAACGGTAACATAGCGTTAGATCTTAAATCGATTAACCAACTACAAGATGTTTTAGAGAATTTTAATTTTAGCCAAAGTGCGGCGTCGCTGACAACGCAGGGCAGTGCGCATGCAGATCAATTTGGTGTTATTTATGATAATTTAGATTATTTTTTTAGAGGTGAATGGGTAAAGATTAAAACACAGTTAGATATAATTCCGACTATACGAAGCTATTACTTAACCGTAGGCTATAACAATGCACCTTTTACTTATCATTTAACCTTTGCAGACAGCGATGTAGAAATTAATGCCAATCAGAATGAAATCCCTATTGGTGCTAATGTAGAGCTTGATCAGCTGGCACAGGCTTATAACAGCGTGTTTGCAGAGTCGGCACCCGACTCACTAAAAACATGGACACTTGGTATACGATGGGATGTGCTACCTAATCTGGCATTAAAGGCGGAAGTATCTGCTTTAGAGGGCGATGAGGTTAGTAATTCTTTTTTTGTGATCCCTGAGGATGTTAGCTTTAATAGAAAAACGAATCTTTACCTTATTGGCTTAGATTGGGTATTTTGATGATGTACTCTAAGTTAACTTACGTGATTAGACATATAATACTGCTGTGTATTTTTACTTGGTCATTATTGTTTATTAGCGTACAAGCCTACGCGGATAATAGCCACACAAGTAAAGTGATCATTGTTGTTAATACAGCCAATAAAAACTTAGCTTTGAGTAAGCAGCAAATTCGCCATATTTATATGGGCGGCGCGATGAGTCGTCAATTTAAAGCAGTAAATTTACCCGCCGGAAATCCGTTACGAATCGACTTTAATACGAAATTGGTTGGCTTAACCGAATCGAGAATTCAGGCTTATTGGGCTCAGATGAGATTTACAGGGCGTAGCAAGCCACCCGTAGAATTTAGCTCGACTAAAGAAATTATTGCGTATTTATTGAAAGAAGAAAATGCAGTTGCTTATTTACCTGCTGATACAAAAATTCCGGACGAGCTAACTGTTGTAACGCTAACGCCTTAATTTATGGTTAACTAGTAGCGCTGACTTATTTTAAAGTTAGCGCTTTAAATGCCTCTTTTGCTTGGTCTTTAGCTGCTGGAATGTGTGCTATGGCTACAGGCTTTGCAAAATAATACCCTTGCATTTCATCACTGCCATTTTTAATTAGGTAGTTAGCCTGGCTGGCTGTTTCTATACCCTCACTACATACTTTTAAACCTAGGCGCTTACTTAAATCGAGTATGGCCTTTAATACAGCCGCATCCTTTTCTGAGCTGTCAAATTGATTAACGAACATACGGTCAATTTTGATGGTATCGATATCTATTTTTGTAAGGTAGCTTAGCGATGAATAACCCGTTCCAAAATCATCAAGGGCTATAGACCCACCCATTTTTTTTATTTGGTTAAAGAATTCATTGGAGTTTTCAAAATTATCGAGATAGCTTGATTCGGTTATTTCAAACTGGATATTTGCAATGTCGACGTTGTATTTAACCAATTTATTTTTTACAACATCAATAAAGTGATTATCTTTAAGGTCATGGCTCGATAGGTTTAAAGAAACGAGTACATGGTTACCTATAGTTTGCTTTAGTGTGGGTAAATCTTGAAATACCCTGGAGACAACCCACTGCGTGATTGCTTTTATTTTACCTGCTTGCTCTGCAATGGGTATAAATTCGCCTGGTGAAATAAAGCCAAGCTCTTCACTTTGCCACCTAATAAGGGCTTCAAGGCCATTAGCCTCACCATTGGCAGCTATTTTTAACTGATACACAACTTCAAACTCATTTTGCGTAATCGCATGACTAATTAAATTAGCCACTTGAGCCATTCGCTTGCTGTTTTCTAACATTTTTCTATGGAAAACGGTGTACGACCCTTTACCTTTTTCTTTTGAGGCATACATTGCGATGTCTGCATTACTAATTAACGTATTAATATCAAACTCGGCCTCTTTAGCGTGGGCAATACCAATACTTACCCCGGTGGGTATATCCCACTGGTTAATAGTAAAAGGCGTTTGCATTGAGCTGATAATTTGCTCCGCAATATTAATAACGTCGGTGTAATTATTTATATTACGCAGCATTATTAAAAACTCATCACCCCCTAAGCGTGCAATAACATCGTTTTCGCGTAAGTGCTTTTTGATATTACTGGCTACCGCCTTTAAAAGTAGGTCGCCCGTTTCATGGCCAAGTGTATCGTTAACACCTTTAAAGCTATCTACGTCAAAAAACATAATTGCTATATCTTGATGATTATTTTTACAGCGCGTTAATTCTTCTTTTAGTAAGCCCATAATAAACATGCGATTAGGTAAGCCAGTTAATATATCGAAGTTAGCTAAGTGCTCCATTGATTGCTTTTGCTTTAATAGTTGTGCGGTGTTTTTTTGATTAGTGAGCACTTGGGCATTAATAGTGTTAAGTAAGTTATTAATATCTTTGCCAAGTTGCGATACTTCGTCGTTGCCTGAGCCCTGGTATTGGAGTTGATAGTTAGTTGTTTTTTCTACTTTTTGTGTGAATTTAGAAAGTTTTAATAGCGGGCTTAATAAATGTTGGTATATCCAAAAAGAGATGAGGATGGTGATCACGATGCTAAAAATAACGATAGGGGCTGCACTATAAAATAAGCTCGCTTTGCTTTCATTGAGGGGCTTATTAAAATCCTGAACAATTAATAGGTAGCCTATAGGGAACTGCTCCTCACCAATTGTTTTTAAGGCAACTAAGCCTTGGTTAGTAACACTGACGGTACGGGGCAAACTTTGTGGTTTGATCCCTTGTAACTGTGGAGAAAAATCCTCGAACTTTAAGTAATGAGGGTGCACGTAGGACTGTATTAGCTGCCAATTACTATCAAATACATTTACAAACTTTATGTGCTCGTACCTATCTAACCCCAAAAGCTCAGTTGTAATAGAAAATAAATCTATCTCTTGCGACATAACACGTAACAAATTATCTGAAATATTTGATGACATAGCATCGAGGTTTTCTTCAACTGATTGGCGGTATAAATCCTCGTGCTCATTAATAGCTAAATAAAAAACAAAACTAGCGCTTAGTACGATTAGACAAGTCGTAATAATAATAAATTTGTTACGAATACTATGAAACATTTAGCCAAATCCCTTCTTACTGTCATGCTCTTTCACTAAAAGAGTTATTACTTATTGTTGTTATTTATTAATAGAAGGCTTACGCGTAGCGCTGATGTTACTTACTAAATTTGTAAGTAAAAGAATGTGTTTAAATTCATAGAGTAACTATAGCTGGTTATTTTATTTTAGGCAGACTTACTTTGTTGCAATTTCATTCTTGGCTTAATAAGTGACCTGTGTAAGACTAATGCGGTTATTTATTAAATCAGGTGACATGAATGTCGAATATAAAAGCTTGGAAACTTATGAGCCTGTTTTGTTTGTTTGCAGTGCTTATGGGTTGTCAATCTAAAGAAGAGCAACTACAACAAACAATTCAAGAGTCTATTAAAAAGGCAGATGTTGAGCTTGCACAGCTTGGTACCGCGCTTGATAATGGAACTATACGTAATGCTGTATTGCTTAAAGAATATGGCAAACTCCTTAAACAGCAACAGCCAGAACTTAGTCAGGTTGTTGATGTAATTACCCTTGATGCTACAAGGCAGGGTGCCCTTTACAGTGGTTTAACACAACGACTTAAAGATATTAAAGGCACTTATTTAATCCCTCCTTACGAAGATACGCTACACAGTATTGATTTACTACGTGAGGCGGCTAAGCCTACGCTGTTTTCTGATGCGTTAACGGACCCGATTAATATGCTAGCGGATATGTCTAAGGGCAGCCTTGCGCGCGTTGGTGCTATTAGTAAAGAAGCGGAGGGCGCAGGCGAGGGTAATCAATTGGTTGGCAACCCTAATTACGGTAACTGGCAAACTAATAGTAATGGTATTAGCTTTTGGCAGTGGTATGGCATGTACCGTATTTTAGGCGATGTATTTGACCGTGTTGAATACGGACGTTGGAGCAGCCGCCGTAAATATAGCTATTACAACGATTACGGCCGCTATCGTTACTCAAGCCCTAAACAAATTAAAACGCAAAGTGCTTTAGAAACGCGTACGCGTCAATCGTACCAACGCCAAGGCAAACAGTTTACTAGCCCTTATGCGAGCAAAAAAACGGGTGCCTCGGGTTTAAGCCGCAGTAGTTATACACCGCCTAAAAGCCGCAGTAGTTACTCGCGTTCGAGTAGTTATAGCAACAGCTCTGGATCGGTACGCAATAGCGGTAGCAGAACCTCTCGTGGCGTGAGCCGTGGTAAGTAAAGAATAAGTTGGAGTTAGAAATATGTACGAATTTAATGGAATAACTACGTGGTCGCTACAAGCTTTGGCGATTGATTTTGCAATTATCGTGTTGTTATTTGTAAGCCTGAAATACATTAAGGGCTGGGTTTCAAACCTTCATGCAAATGACGAAATAACAGAACGCGATAACTTTGCTTTTGGTATTAGCTTTGCGGCAGGCTTAGTTGCACTTGCCATTGTATTAACGGGTGTGAGTAGTGGCGCCTTTGCTGCGTCGTTACAACAAGAAGCCCTGCAAATGCTAGGCTATGGTGTATTAGCCATTGTACTGATTAAATTAGGCCACTTTTTTCAAGACAAGGTCGCGCTTCGTAAAGTCAGCCTGCACGACGAAATTGTAAAAGGTAATGTAACAGCCTCTATTATCGACTTTGGTCATGTAGTGAGTGTGGCTATTGTGATTCGCTCTGCACTTTTATGGGTAGCAACAGAGGGTTGGCACGGGCTGCCTATCGTTATTGCTGCCTTTATTATTGGCAGTGTTGCACTACTGCTTGTAAGCCAATACCGCGTACAATTATTTAAGCGTACCAATAAAAGCGGTGATTGTTTACAACAAGCCATTATTGATGGCAATTTAGCTGTAGGTATACGCTACGCAGGCTTTTTAGTAGGAAGTGCCTTAGCTATTACTGCGGCATCAGGTATTGCACCGTATGCGGCCGACAACATTAATGCTAGCCTGCTTTATTGGGCTATTAGCGCGATTGTAAGTTTAGTGGCATTCATCATTTTGCATTTAATCACCATCAAAATAATTTTATCAGGTTGTGATATTTCAGATGAAGTTAACCGTCAGAAAAATGTAGGTGTAGGTGCTATTTCTGCTGCAGTGTCGTTTGCTGTCGGTATTACTATGGCAACCTTACTAGGCGCATAATCAGTGTCATCAACTACAACTAGCCCAAGTAAATCACGTTTACTTGGGCACGATATTTTACTAATAACTGTTATGGCCGTACTCGCTGGGTGCGGCCTTATTTATGAATACTTACTTTCGCATTACGCAGGGCGGGTACTGGGCTCTGTCGAGAGTGCTATCTATGCCATGATTGGCACAATGATAGTTGCCATGGGCTTAGGCGCATTTTTAGCCCGTTGGTTTAAAGATGCCTTTACCGCCTTTGCTTGGCTTGAAAGTATTATTGCCCTGGTTGGCATGGGCTGTATTTTGGCAATAGCCGGTGTAATTGCTGTAAGTTATTCACTTCCTCATTTGTTTTCTAGTATTTTTAATTTACCTCCAGATGTTGTGCTCAATGGCTATGTATTTCAAAAGCTGCAAGAGTGGTCACGCTTTTTACCTTATGTGTTTGGTTTAGTACTGGGTTTATTTATTGGTATGGAAATACCGCTTATTGCACGTATTCGCCAACATGTGTACGGGCGTTTTTTAGAAAACAATGCAGGCACTATTTATGGTGCCGATTATATTGGCGCGGGTATTGGTGCGGCTATTTGGGTAAGCATTATGCTGGCGATGCCTATAATGCAAGCTGCAGCGTGGACTGCTCTTTTTAATATACTGGCAGGGCTCGCCTTTTTATGGCGCTACCATGCTCATGTGCGCTTTGCTAAGGCACTTCTAGTTTGCCATATAGTGTTATTGGCACTGTTTGGGTTTATTTTAGTGATGGGAAGTAGCTGGATGAACAGCTTAAGTAATGTACTTTATAAAGATAAAGTTATTTACTCACAAGCAACTAAATACCAGCATGTAGTATTAACCGAGCGCTTAAGTAAAAACCAGCCAGCGCCTATTACCGACTTGTATTTAAATGGGCGTTTACAGTTCTCGAGTATTGATGAGCAAATATACCACTCAATGCTGGTGTATCCGGCAATGCTCGCATCAAACCGGCACGATAGCGTATTAATTATTGGTGGTGGCGACGGGCTTGCCCTTAGAGATGTTTTAAAGTGGCCAGTGAGCGACGTAACGTTAATTGACTTAGATGCACAGCTGCTTAATTTATTTGGCCATAAAGACGGTGATTTTACAGCGCCTGAGTCTATAAGTAAGCGGTTATTAGCGCTAAATAAACAATCGATGTTAGACCCACGCGCCAATATTATTGTGGGAGATGCGTTTTTAGAGGTTGAAAGGCTCCTTGATCAAGGTAAGCAATTTGACACTATTTTAATTGACTTGCCGGACCCTAATCATCCCGATTTAAACAAAATGTACAGCGACTATTTTTATAACCATGTACGTCAATTGTTAGCTTCCGATGGCGCAATGGCTGTGCAGTCTACCTCGCCTTATCATGCCAAAAAAGCATTTTTAAGTATTGCTAAAACGGTAAAAGCGGCGGGTTTTGATTATGTTGAGCAGTACCAGCAAAATATTCCTTCGTTTGGGCAATGGGGGTGGACAATAGCCACTAAAATGGGTCAACCAGCCAGTGGGCGAATTAAAAATATAAGCGCTATGCCGGTGCCATCAAGGTGGGTAAGTAAAGAATATTTATTAGCCAGCTTTGTATTTCCTAACCAGTATTTTGAACAAGTTAAAAGTATTGAGGTCAATAGGTTAGGTTCGGGCCAGCTATATGATTACTACCGTAATGCGTGGCAGATAGAAAGCGAATTGTATAAAAATTAATAAAACATAGTTGACATAATATGTCGGCCATGCGAATCTTAACTCAGACATAATATGTCAAACAGCAAAAAGGCAGAGACATGGAATTAAATGAACTTTCAATAAAATTAGCTTCTTTTGAAACAGAAGGCGCTAACTTTGAGTCTTTCTTGATTGCCAACCCTGGTGAGCAAGATGTTTTACAAGTCATAGTTGATGGAAACGATGAACTTCCAATTTTTGTTACGCAAACACAAGAGCAGTTGTTATGTATTAGCTACTTGTTTGGCGAAGATGAAGTAAAAAGTGAATTACGCAACGAGTTAAACGAGACACTACTACGTTTAAACGTGCCAATTCCACTGAGTGCATTTGCTAAAATCGATAACAAATACGCGATTTTTGGTGCACTGTCGGTAAATTCATCATTAGATGATATTACCCACGAACTAGTGACACTAGCTGACAACGCTATTGACGCACTAGAAGCCGTGACCTTGTATTTAAACGATTAGTAACTAGTTAGTGGAGTTAAGATTATGAGTATATTAAAAAAATTATTTACAGCAGTACGTGGCGGCGCGCGTGAAGCGGGCGAAGCAATTGTAGATGCAAACGGCATTCGTATTTTTGAACAAGAAATAGCAGATGCGCAAAATGCACTTAATCGTGCTAAAAAGAGCCTTACAGAAGTAATGGCTAAAGAAATGCAAACTAAGCGTAAAATTAGCGCAGTTGATGCATCAATTGCTGAGCACGAAGCATATGCAGGCCAAGCACTTGAAAAAGGCAACGAAGCCTTAGCATTAGAAATTGCCGAAAAAATTGGCGACTTTGAAGCTGAAAAAGCGGAAAACGAGCAAGTATTAGCAGGTTTTAGCAATCATATTGTAGCGCTTAAACAACAAGTTAAAGACGCTGAAAAGTCGATTAAAGAAAACCAGCGTCAGCTTACTATGGTTAAAACCACAGAAAGCGTACAGCAAGCAACAATGGCGGTTAACAGCACGCTTAATACCAATAGCTCGTCTATGACATCGGCCCGTCAGTCGCTTGAGCGTATTAAACAGCGCCAGCAAGATCGTAGCGACCAGTTAGGCGCTGCAAAAGAGCTTGAGTCAGATACAAATGGCGACGATTTAAAAGCAAAAATGGCTGAAGCCGGTATTGGCGATACAAGCCCAAAAAGTGCCGATATTTTAGCGCGCATTAAAGCCAAGCAAAACGGCTAACAGTTCGTACATTTATAATAAAAGGTAATTAAGCGTGGCTTAGTTACCTTTTTTGCTCAAGGGATGCCTCATTATGTTTAATTTTTTCAAATCAAAAAAAGAGCCAGAACGTCAGCTTAACCATGCAAGTGAGCTTAAAAAAGGTGACATGTTTAGCGTTATCGATTCATTTGCGTATCCGTCGTGGTTAAAAGGGCAAACGCTGCGTGTTATTGATATTCAAACCTATCAATATCAGCACAGTAGTGATACTGAGTTTGTGCTAGAGACGAACAGCGGACAGGTGGTATTTTTACAAATTGAGCAAGATGATGGCGAGCAGTGGGCTAATTTTTCAATCAAAATTCAGCGTGACGACGTAGAGCAAATATTTGGGCTAGACGAATTTGCACGTATTTTTGATGAAGAGTCGTTAACTCATATACAGGTACAAAATACGCCAGAGCAGTTTATGCAGTTTTTAGCTAAAAGCTATCAGCAAAGTGAATCGCCTTATGTGTGCTATTTCCATAACAAAGATTTTCGTGGCCAGTCATTACCGCGCTATGAGCAAGAGGGTGGCGAACCTTGTGAAATGATTTGCTTAGCATCGCCAGACGAAGGGCATGGCTTAAATATTGAAATATGGGATGGCGGTGAGACCGAAGTGTCACTAACGCTAACACGCCCAATTACCGATATAGTCGACTTGTTTCCAGGAGATGCGAAGTGAGTGATGCTAAAGATAAGTGGTTACGTCAAGAGCAAGCCGTGCGTGCCACACAAATGGCATTTGATTTAAGCAGCGAAGTACAAAAGTCGATAAAAAAGCAGGCCATTGACCAAGAGCTTACGCCCTCAGATATGATCCGTAAAATTTTAGGCTTAGATGTAAAGTCTAAAAAAACACGTCAGCGCCTATCGTTTAATTTAAACGATGATGAAATAGCCCAACTTGCAACGCGGTTTAATGTCCAAAGTGATGATAAGCGAGCCGTAAAGCAACAAGTAGCAGAGTTATTAATTGCTCATACTAAAAAAACACTAAGTAGTTAATTTAGATTTATATGAATATTATTTTAATTGCTTACTTAATTATTTTTGCTTTATTTGGCACAGCTGCAAGTTACTTTGTGCGATTTATTTATGCGTACTGGGTAAAAAAAGAAATGCCAATGAAATATATTGTTAAAGCAGGAATTTGTGTGGTGTTGGTGGTGGTTATTTCAGCGTTAATACCTTTTATAGGTTAACGCTGAAATTGGCGTTTGCGCTATTTTATATCAAATGCCTGGCATTGCTGATTAATACACAGGGTTTGTACCTCAAGTACCGGTGAGCAATCGGTTAAACCTTGCGCTTTGTTTTGCGCTTTTTGTTGTTGTGTAATTTTTTGGGCAACTTCTTCGGCGTGCTCTTGAGAGGTATTAAGCGTTGAATACACAACATACTTACTTGGCCCACCACATGCTCGTGCACCTACTTCGAGTACCTTACATTGAAAGCTTGCGGTGCAACTATTATCACTAACAATGTTATTAAGATCGTAGTTCAAGTCAGACAAATTCTGATTTTGCTCAGTACTTGATGATGTGCTTGCACAGCCGCTAAGTAATAGCATAGCGCTGGTGGCAACACTCACAATTGATAATTTAATTGCTGATGGTAAACAACTCATAACCTTGTCCTTAAAATACACTTACCGCTGAACCTTCAAGTTTAACACATTTATTTTCAACACACTGCGTGCTTGGCGAAGTTAAATGCTGGCACGTGCTCATCATTTCATTTTGTATGTTGTAGGCTTTTTCAAGCGTTGTTATTTGCTTTGCAAGCGAACTGACTTGCCCCTCTTTAGCTGATTTTGTTGAGTAAACAACATAATCACTTGGTCCGCCGCAAGCTTTGCTTCCTACAGGCATAACCTTACATTGTGCAGAGGTATCGCACTGTGTATTGGCAATTAACGTATTAAGCTCGCTTTTTGCGGTTTTAATGTCGTTAAGTGATACTGCTTTTAAAGCGGTTTTTATGGGTTGCGATGCATCAGTAGGGTTTTTGTGCTTGTTTTCACTGCTGGTTTGTTGAGGTACTTCTTTATGCGGTACTTCTTTAAGCTCGTTCACCGAGTTAGTTGGTGCATCTTGCGATGTTGTTTCGAGGCATGCAGTTAAACAAAGTGGTAAAAGTAGGGCTAACAGTGGAGTACGCATAACAAACCTTGATAGTGATGAATTATTCATCACTATCATACACGGTGCATTTTTAACGGCAATAAAAACTATATTATCAAGTAATTAAAGCCGTTTTAGATTTATCTTTATAAACCGCCTTGGGTAAGTTTAGTGGGGTTAAGCAGTTTTTCTAATTCACTGCGTGGAAGGTCGGTTTCTTGCTCTGCGACATCAATAATTGGGCGGGCTTCTTTGTAGGCTTGCTTAGCTATTTTGGCTGCTTTTTCGTAACCGATCACCGGATTAAGCGCTGTCACTAAAATTGGATTTTTGGCCAGTGCTTTATCAATATTGGGCTGGTTTACTTTAAAACTCGCAATGGCTTTATCTGCCAATGCTTGGGCGCTATTAGCAAGTAACTCAATGCTTTGTAAAATATTGTGCGCAATAACAGGTAGCATTACGTTTAGCTCAAAATTACCGGCTTGGCCTGCCACAGTGATGGTTGCATCGTTACCTATAACTTGAGCGCTTACCATGGCTGCCGCTTCTGGGATCACCGGGTTTACTTTACCCGGCATAATCGATGAGCCTGGTTGCAGTGCTTCAAGCTCTATTTCGCCAAGCCCGGCAAGTGGACCTGAGTTCATCCAGCGTAAGTCATTGGCTATTTTCATTTGCGCTACAGCGAGTACTTTTAGCTGACCTGAGAGCGCTACAATGGCATCTTGCGAGCCAATATTGTAAAAAAAGTTACTGCTTGGCTTAAAGCTTATACCCACATTTGCGCTTAAGTTTTTAGCAAACTTTGAGGCAAATTCGCCATCAGCATTAATGCCCGTGCCAACAGCTGTCCCGCCTTGGGCAAGCTCACATACTCGCTCTAAGCTATGGCGAATGCCTGAGGCTGCATTATTTACTTGTGATTGCCACGCGCTTAGCGTTTGCTCAAACGTAACGGGCATGGCATCCATTAAATGCGTACGGCCTGTTTTAACTATTTTGCCAACGTCTGCCTTTTTTTGCTCTAAACTCTGCGATAGTTTTTCAAGAGATGGCAGTAATTCATAAACCACGTTAATAGCACTACTTAGTGCAATGGCTGTAGGCACCACATCGTTAGAGCTTTGCCCCATATTTACATCATCGTTGGGGTGAATTGGCTCATTACCAATGCGGGTTGCAAGCGTTGCGATAACTTCATTAGCGTTCATGTTCGAGCTGGTGCCTGAGCCAGTTTGGAAAATATCAACCGGGAAGTGCTCGTAATGCTCGCCATCAATAATTTGTTGGCATGCTTGCTCAATAGCGTTGGCTTTACTTTTACTTAAGTGATTTAGCTCAAAGTTACTTTGTGCTGCAGCTTGCTTAATGTATGCAAGCGCTGTTACAAACTGTTTTGGCATAGTTAAGCCGCTAATAGCAAAGTTGTTAACTGCACGCTGGGTTTGCGCTTGGTATAGCGCATCACTAGGGACCTGTAATTCACCCATGCTGTCGGATTCGGTTCTAAAATTGCTCATAAGTCGCTCCTTAAAAAGGGTTAAATTCGTGACTGAGTACGCGAGCTTCGCGCTCAAGTTTTAAAAATTTTTCAGTATCGTTATGTGCATAGTAAAAGCGTTTTAATGCCAATAAGGGTTTATATAATTGCTCAAGGCACTGCTTACGAATGGCATTGTGTATTAGAGGGTCGCACATTTTATTGATAATTTCATGGTGAGTGCGTAATAAATATAATTCTTGTAGTAACGGGTTACGCTGTTTTTCAAAGCTTTTAGCAACGTTTAAAGCGGTTTCTATGTAGTGAGCTACCACCATAGGCGCATGTAAGCCTGGGCGTAAGCAGTTACAAGCAAGTTCATGATGATAAGGCTGTAATGCCTGAAAGGGAGACATAAAAAAACCGATTTAAGTTAACGATAATAGTTATCATTACATTTAATCGGTTTCAGTGTAAACAGTTATTATAAAAATTATTTGCAGCGTTTAATTGAGTATCAATTATAGCCAAGAATGAATATTTGGTCTGTTTCATGTTTTTTTAGCGCCTGTTGATTTTGGTTACAGTGAGAAAGTAAGTCGATTACAGTGGCTCTACTATCACAGGTGCTGCTTGGTTTTTCGGTGCTTTTTTCTGTCACTGAGACCACAGCGTCTACAGCGGTGTAAGGGGGAGTATGCATAATTTTATCCTCGTATTTAATATTGGTAATACACCCTACTTAGGGTTGATTTAATTAAAGCATAATACATACCATCGTCTTATTTTTATTTTAGTGCCATGAATTAACTCACTTTTATAAATTATCTATAAAACTTTAATTGTTCAGTGCCATTTTTTTGCGTTAATGTTGTGCAATAAGTTTCAATATTGGTGCAGGTCATGATCAAACCTTTCTCACAAGCGTGTGAAAACAATAAGGGTCCTATTTTAGAGGTGCTTAAAACGGCTTTTAATAAGACAAAATCGGTACTCGAAGTAGGCTCGGGTACGGGGCAGCATAGTGTGTTTTTTGCTGAGCAATTACCGCATTTACAGTGGTATACAAGTGATCGCCGTATAAACCATGAGGGCATAAGTTTATGGCATAAGGAGGCAAATTTAACTAATTTACACGGCCCTCTTGAGCTTGATTTGAATTATGCATGGCCGGTAAATAACGTAGATGCCATTTACACAGCAAATACGTTTCATATTGTAAGTTGGCAGTTGGTTGAGCAATTTTTTAAAGGGGTTACAACACACTTAGTAAGCCAAGGTGTAGTGTGTATTTATGGCCCTTTCAAATACCAAGGGCAGTTTACAAGTGCAAGTAATGAAGAGTTCGATCGCTTTTTAACACAGCGTGACCCATTTAGCGGTATTCGTGATTTTGAGGCCATAGAGCAATTAGCAAGGCATGCTGGCCTTACACTCATAAGTGATACAGCTATGCCAGCGAACAATCAGTTATTGGTTTTTAAACGGCAGTAAATCAGCGCACTGCGTTTTATAAATTGTCATATGCTGGCGTTCTCGCTTTAGGTAGTCGTTTATTGCTGCTCTAAAGTCGGGTTCAACAATATAGTGGCTAGAGTAGGTAAAAACAGGCTCAAACCCACGAGGTATTTTATGCTCACCTTGAGCGCCGGAGTGAAAGCAATGTAAGTTATGCTTAATCGCAAACTCAATCCCTTGGTAGTAACACAGCTCAAAATGAAGGGAGTCTATTTCTTCGCTGGCGCCCCAATAGCGGCCATACAAGGTGTTTTCACCTTGTAAGCTTAGCGTTGCTGCCACTATTTTGTTGTCTTTTTTGGCAAGCATAATAATTAGCTGATCGCCCATTAGTGCCTGTAATAAAGTAAAAAACTCAATATTTAAATACCCTAAATGCCCAGAACGTTTTAAATAAGTACGCTGATAAAACTCACAAAATAGCTGCATTGTTTCAGGGCTTAGGTGCGAGCCTTGCAGCCATTCAATGGAAATATTTTGCTGCGCTATTTTAGCTCGCTCTTTTTTTAGCGTTTTTCGTTTGCGTGCGGTGAGTGTATTTAAAAAATCGTCAAAGGTTTTAAAGCCTTTATTAAACCATTGAAACTGCACGCCTACGCGCTGCATTATATCCTCAGTACACAGGGCTTGAGCTTGAAACTTTGGGCAAAAGTTAACATGCCAGCCAGACCAACCTTGCTCCACACTGGTTAAATTTAATTGCTTTTTTATGTACTCGTATACGCTTTGTGTATTCGTATGTGCAATGGCAATACGCTGGCCTTCAATAGGGCTAAAAGGTACACCGCTTAGCCATTTAGGGTAATAGGCTAATCCGTGTTGCTCGTAGGCTTCTGCCCATGCCCAATCAAAAACATACTCTCCGTAAGAGTGGCTTTTTAAATACCCAGGTGCGAGTGCGACTAATTTGTCAGCTTCATAAACCGCTAAGTGCTGAGGCTGCCAGCCTGTCTCTTTGTTTACACAGTGGCTTTGCTCTAATGCATATAAAAATGCATGGCGGGTAAAAGGTTCATTACCGAATAATCGAGTCCATTCGTGTACGTCTATCTGTTTAATATCACTAAACCATTGGTGGGTAAAAGTTGCCATTACTGCTTACCTTGGGCTGCTTTATAGTGGGTGGTGGCGTTTTAAACTAAGTTAACACAAGCGCATTTATTTAGCGCATTATTGTATTAGTGCTCTTCAATTTCGGCGTATTGGGCTAAGCACGCGGTTAGCTTAACCAGTTCTAGCGGTTTTGCAAGATGCTGATTAAAACCAACGGCTTGAGCATGGGCTTTATCCTCAGGCATAACATCGGCGGTCAGCGCAATAATAGGCAGCTCTACCTCACTTTTAAATTGTCTAATTAGGGCGGTGGCTCTGTAACCATCCATTATTGGCATTTGGCAGTCCATTAAAATTAAGTCAAAGTGTTGCTCTTTTGCTATATCTACTGCCGCTTCACCATTTTCGACAATATGGGCAACAATACCTAATGAGCCTAGCATGGCTTTAATTACCATTTGGTTTACCGGGTTATCTTCTGCTACTAGCACTTTTAAAGCCGCCAATTTAGTACCCGAGTATACAAGCTCGGCTTGCTCTTGTACTGGGCTGGTGCGAAGCTCAACGTCAAATTTAAACGTAGAGCCAACGTTTGGTTCGCTCTGTAATGTGATGTTACCGCCCATTAATTTACTGAGTTCTTTTACGACAGTTAAGCCCAGACCTGTGCCACCGTATCGCCTTGATGTTGAGTCGTCGGCTTGGGTAAAGGCACTAAATAGCTTGGACTGCTGGGTGGGCTCTATGCCAATACCCGTATCTGTAACGGTTACGGTTATTTTAACTTTGTCAGTACTGATAAACTCTCCGCCAAAATCTACATTTACTTTGCCTTGCTCTGTAAATTTTATCGCGTTGCTGCAAAGGTTTAGCACTACTTGCTCAAAGCGTAAAGGGTCGCCTACATACCAAGTATCTACCGGAAGATGACTGCTAACCTGCCAGCCAATGCCTTTATTGGCTGCACTGGCTTCAAACATTGTGTTAATACGCTTTATAATTGCATGAAGGTCAAACGCTGTGCTTTCTAGCTTAAGCTTATGTGATTCAATTTTTGAAATATCAAGTATGTCGTTAATCAGGTTTAGTAAGCTTTTAGATGAAGAGTTTATTTTGTCTAAGTAACCAATAAGAGTGTGTGCGTTGTCTTCTTTGCGCGCTAATGATGAAAAGCCAATAACAGCATTTAATGGTGTGCGTATTTCATGGCTCATATTAGCTAAAAATCGGCTTTTAGCCTGATTAGCTAAGTCAGATTGCTTTTTAGCTTGCGCAAGCGAATGGGTGCGCTCTGCGACTTTTCGGGTAAGGGCAATTTGTTGCTGATTAAAAAGCAGTAAAACAATTAAAATTAAGGCACATACCACCAATTGTAAGGCCATTAAAAACAGTGTTAATTGGTTATTATGGGGGGCAAGGTATTTCTCTTTTAAGGCTAAATGTGCATTCCATGTTTGCCCACCAAAGCTGAGCTTTAGTTTCATAACACGGCTGCCCTGAGCGATATTTAAACTTTTGCCGTAGTTACTATAAAATGCGGGCTTATTTACATCTTCATAGAGCGCAATAGAAAACATCTCTGATTGTTGCTCGTTAATCGCTTGCTCAATAATATTACGCACTAAAAACACACCTGTTGCGTACCCCTTTATAATAGCTTTTTGCTGTTGTTGTTCGTACACGGGGGCAAATAGCAGATAGGCAGGCTCAGGCTCAGCTGTTTGCACTAACTGAATAATTTTAGTGCTGACTGGCTGATACCTAATTGCAGGGTTTACTAGCGATGCTTTTCTGTCTGGGTTTGAGTACACATTAAAACCAACCGCTTTTTGGTTGCCATTAAAAGGGGCAATGTATTTAACGATGACCATAGGATCGTCTGGCTCAAGGGGCTCCCCGACAATTTCAAAGTCTAGGTGGTATATATCGGCAACTTCTTGGGTAAACGAAGCTCGCTCACTTTGCGCTATTTTTTGATTCCACGAAAGCGCTTTAATAAACGAATGCTGCGTCAGTAACTCGCTGGCGTAGGCGTAAAAGTCTTGTTGGTTTAAATCTGGGTTAGATTGTACTTGGCTGGCTAAGCTTTGCACCGCTATTAAACTTTGGTTGATGTAGCGATATAAGCTATTTTCAATAATGTGAGCTTCTCGCTCGGCGACTTTAACGGTATTTTGTCTGTTTTCTTGGTTATAAAGCTGAGTAGTTACTGCAACAGATACAAATAAAATACTACATACCGCTAACGTAGGCAGCGGCGATATAGGCCTATTTTGCCCCTTAAACTGAGTAAGCACCAACAGCAGAGGAGTGGCAATAATTACGCCTAATGAGTCTCCTAGCCACCAAAATAACACATTTTGCCAATGATCTTTAATATCGTACGCAGAGTTAAATTGGCTTAGCGCAAAAACCCCAAAATTTGCTGAAATTAAACTAACCGCAATGCCCACAACAAAAATAAAATAAATGATACTTGCGCGTTTTTTAAAATACAGCGGGTGTCCAAGCCAATATTTAAGTAAACCAGCCCCCACCATTGCCTGCAATACAATGCCAATAGCAATATACATGGCTTGGCTGAAGGTATTGCCAACCAACACCATATCGTGAGCTGTGCTGTCAAAAATATTAAAGTTAAAAGCAAAGGCTGCTATAAAAAGCGCTGGAATGAAGCGCCACCACCACATATAGCATCCAACTAAGGCAATGCCTGCAGGTAACCATACCGGGATAATTTGAGTATTAAAGGCGAGTTTAGTGAGTGAAATACCAATTAAAAAGTACGCTAATGAAAAAATTATGTAAAAGATAACTGAATGATATTTTGAGTTAAAATTTTTCACATAGCTCCCTGACTTTTTAAAAGTACTTAATTTTAAATATCAGTATAGCGAACAGTATGTTATTTGCGGTATTTTTTAATATATGTTGTAAAAAGTGTACCTTGCGCAACGTGTAAACTGCTTTTTTAGCAGTTAAGGTTGTTTGCTCAGCTGCTGTTTTTGCTGCTGTAAAATAGAGATTTGTTGCTCTACTGCGCTAATTAAGGCGTTATAGCGGTTTTGAATCGCCGTAGTTTTAGTGGCTATCGCATCGGCTATTGATTCGGCGCCCATTCTATTAGCTTGATCTTGAGTAACATAGCTGGCTTGTTGTTTGGCGTCGGCTAAGTCTTCTTTATAGTTTTTGATAGTAAGCTGGTGGCGTTTAATTTCACGATCAATTTTTTTAATCTCAATGTAGTTATCTACAGAGGCACCAGGCATTGCGGGTGAGTTTGCATTATTGCTGTACTTATCGGCAACTAGTGGCTGTTTTAGCTTAATAACTTCTGCATTGTCAGCACAGGGTGTTTGGCTAAATGTAGCGACTCCTTTAATTGTGCATTTATAAACCGTAATGTCTTGGGCTGCGTGTGTACTTAAAGCCACAAGGCCTATTAAAGGTGCAATTAAACGAAACATAATTAAACTTACGTTAGTGGAGTTATTATTAATAATGCCGTAACTACCCAGTCTATTCAATGTGTTTCGATTCACCTCTTTTAATAAGAAATGGTGGAGAAGGAGGGATTAGCTTAATTACATCCATGTAATTAATTGGTTTGCAACGCCTGCGGCGGCTTAAAGTGTTCCAGACATTTTATCGAACCCTAGCGAGGATTTTCACCCTCTTTGGATACATGGGTTGTTAAATTTTAAGCACAAAAAAACCGCAACTAAGCGGTTTTTAATAAGAAATGGTGGAGAAGGAGGGATTAGCTTAATTACATCCATGTAATTAATTGCTTCGCAACGCCTGCGGCGGCTTAAAGTGTTCCAGACATTTTATCGAACCCTAGCGAGGGCTCTCACCCTCCTTGGATACATTGGTTGTTAAATTTTAGGCACAAAAAAACCGCAACTAAGCGGTTTTTAAAAAGAAATGGTGGAGAAGGAGGGATTCGAACCCTCGATAGAGCTACAAACTCTATACTCCCTTAGCAGGGGAGCTCCTTCGGCCACTCGGACACCTCTCCAACGCATAACAGATTGTATTAACGGTAGTTTATTCATACCATTAATTAAATAGTGGTGGAGAGATAGGGATTTGAACCCTAGATAGGCTACAAACCTATGCCGGTTTTCAAGACCGGTGCATTCGACCACTCTGCCATCTCTCCGTGACGCAGAATAATACTTAGGTGATACCGTCGTGTAAATAGCAAATAAACTGTTTGCTTAAAAAGTAGGCGTAATTGCGGTTTTTTTTGTAAATAGAGGGAAATTAGAAGGATTTAAACTAAAAATTAAAGGGTGGCAGCAAACTAAGGGAGCTAAAGAAGCGCTTTCAATAGTGGTTAGTTGTTTACTGCCCCTGCTTAATAAGCATAACAAGATTGATTATTTGTATTGCGCGGCGCTGTTTAATGCTAACTTTTTGCCCATACGGTTTAATTTAGCAAGCATTTTAGCTTTACGGTTAGTTGGTTTTACGCCAACGTGGGCTGCTGCATTTTGGTTTAGGGTGTTTATTGGGTTCATGTCTTTGCTCCAAGGTGTATGTGTTTAAATCGCGAGCATTTTGACTCTTTTTTGTTTAAAAATACAACAATATAAACTAAGGCTTGGCTATTAGTTATTTTTATCTGAATTTGCATTGTTTTGTTTTTGTTTAAAACTACTAAGTGCCCATTTTGCATAGTTATTTAACCAGGGGAACTAAGTTTTAATTTGTTTTATAAGTGTTTTTTGTATTTGTTGATTTTTTTAGTAAATTTTTACGCACTTTTGTGATTAATTATTCAGATAAATTAATTTTAACTTAATTCTTATTTATGCTGGCGTACTGGCTAATAGGAGGTAAATTACTTGCAGTTGTTAATAATAGTTAAACCGAGCGTAAAAAATGTGGTGTTAGATCACCTCGATTGGCTTAAAAAAACATGCCAGAAGAAAAATATTCTCTATATTACGGTTAAAACGACAGGCAATTTTGAGTACGACTTAGCAAATGTTAAATTGAATGCACAAAAAAGCCAAATAGCAGTGGCTATTGGAGGCGATGGCACGCTTAATTTGGCACTTAATGGCGTGATTAACAGTGCATGTAGTTTGGCAATATTACCTTGTGGTACGGGCAACGATTTTGCGCGTCGCTTTCATTGCACAGCTAAACAGTGGCAAAACGCTATTTTTAATGCCCCCACACACTTAATTGATGTAGGTAAAATTAATACTCGTTACTTTATTAATGTGGCAGGTGTTGGTTTTGATGCTCATGTAATTAAGCAGTTGGGTCATTTACAAAGCATGTCAGCTTGGCGCTATAAGTGGACGAGTTTTAAATCGCTCTTTACTTACAAAGCAAGCACACTAAATGGAGCATTTTTAAATAAGCAATGTAGCTATCAAAATTTAATAACTGTATTTGCGAACTCTCAGTATTTTGGTGGCGGCATTAAAATAGCACCTAGGGCTAAAATTGATGATGGACTGCTTGATTGCTACCAAATGCAAGCGGGTAGTCTTGTTGAACACTTATATAGCTTTATTAAATTAATTTTTAAGCGCCACCATACTTTAAAAAAGCTTACTTATAGCCAACTCAAACAGGCGCGTATTAATACTAAAAATTTATTAATTGAGGCCGATGGCGAGCTAGTAGGTGTTACGCCCGCGGTTATTGCTATTCATGAGCAGGCTATTAATTTTCATATACCAATAAAAAAGCGCCTACAGTAGGGTAGGCGCTTTTGTGTTAGTGCGTTAAAAACGCCTCTAACTGGGGACGGAGCCATTTTTAGCAACGCAGCGGCTTGCTAAAAAGGCGTTAATTCTTTTTGTGGGGGTAAGTACAATTGCATTACCCAGTAGTACTAAACTAAAGCCGGCAAAGGTGTTTGCATGCCACTCAAAGCCTTCAAAAAAGCTGCTTAATGCAACGGCCACTAGCGGAAACAGCACTATGGCGTAGCTTGCTTTTTCGGGGCCAATGTTTTTTAACAAGGCAAAATAGCAGCCAAACGCAATCACAGTGCCAAAAACCGATAAATACAATAGCGACAGCCAATAGCTGGTAGGGGCACTAAAACTGACCGTTATACCATTTATTAATACATAAACGGCTAAACCTACTGCGCTATATAACATGCCCCATGCGTTACCCTGCAGCACACCTATTTGACGATTAGAATTACGTACACTAATCATATTGCCCAATGAAGCCACAAAGGTACCCCCAAGGGCAAGTAGTAACCCGACCAACGCCCCATTACTCAAGTCGAATTGCTGTAAATGCGGCCAAAACAGACAAATAATACCCACCACGCCGATTAACGCGCCGCAGTAAATACGTTTGGCAATGGGCTTTGCAAAAAATAAACGGGTGTTGACTATGTTCATTATTAGCAACATTGAAAATGCAATAGAGGCCATTGCCGATGAGAGGTAGTTTTGTGCCCAATACAAAAGCAAATAATTTAAGCCAAAGTTAGAAATGGCCAATAAAGCAAAAAAGCCATGATCGACTAACGAAAATCGCATATTAGGCTTTTTGTAGGCCACAAATAGCCACATACATGCAGCTGCTATGGCAAAGCGATAAAACAAAGAAAGCTCCACAGCAATATCGCCTAGCTGAAACGAAATCGCGAGCCACGTAGAGCCCCAAATTAACACTGTTGTGAGATATAGCGCTGCGCTTTTCATGGCAAACCTCTAAAAAACCGATTGAGTGGTTATTTTAGAGTCTATCTGTATACTTACCATATACAGAAAAGTATAAATGTAACCTATACAGATTTGAGGCGAGATATGCAGCCAGCTGCCAATAAGCAAAAAGCCGAGTTTTTATACCAACAAGTTATTGAACTAATTAAAGACATGCAAGCGCAAAAGGTGTTACTACCTGGGGAAAAGCTTCCTTCGCTTCGTAAAATGGCCAGTAACTTAAATATTAGCATTCCGACGGTTAAGCAAGCGTATCAAGCGTTAGAAGATCAAGGGTTAGTAGAGGCACGTGAAAAATCGGGCTACTTTTTAACGGTGCTTAACACGGTTTACAGTTTGCCAAAGCGTGTAAAACTAAGCCGCGAGCCTGTCACTGTAAATAAACAAGCGTTAATAGAGCAGGTATACAGCGCTATTCATCAACCTAATGTAATTGCCTTTGGTATTGCCAATCCCGTTGCTGCCGCGCCTACCGATAAAGCTTTAGCCCGTACCATGCGTCGGGTTATGACAATTGCTGGGGCGAGTGTTATTAATTATGGCCCTATTGATGGTTTTGCTGCACTTAAAAAGCAATTAGTGCATAGATACTTAGGCTTTGGTATTGGTGTAAATATAGATGAACTGGTGATCACCAATGGCGCGCAAGAGGCGCTGGCTATCGCACTTAAGTGTGTTACTAAGCCCGGCGATGTGGTTGCAATTGAAACCCCGTGTTATCACGGCATTATTGAACTAATAGAGAGCTTAGGATTAAAGGCGCTTGAAATCCCGCTATGCCCCGACAATGGTATTTGGCTTAACGACCTAGCTCAAGCGCTTGAACAACATGATATAAAAGCATGCTTGTTTTCGACCGCCATAAATAACCCGGTTGGCAGCTTTATGAGCGATGAAAGCCGCATGCAAATGGTGGACTTAATAGAGTCACATAATGTTGTTCTTATAGAAGATGATGTGTACGGTGATCTGCACTTTACTGCCAAGCGTGGCACGCCCGCTTTAGCGTATTCCAAAAAAGGGCTTGTGATCAGCTGCGCCTCGTTTTCAAAAACGGCTGCACCAAGTTATCGAGTAGGTTGGTTAATAGCAGGCAAGTTTGCTGGACAAGCGCGCCGGCATAAGCGTGCATTAAGTTGCTCTGCCTCACTTATAAATCAGTGGACGCTTTCTGAGTTTATAGCCAGTGGTGAGTATGACCGTAATTTAAAAGTACTTAGGCAGCGCTTACGTAATAACAAAGAGCGCATGCGGTGGTGCTTATTAAACGCGATGCCTAAAAATACACGTATTAGTGACCCTAAAGGTGGGTGTGTTATTTGGCTTGATTTAGGCCAAGGGGTAGACAGTCAAAAGTTATTTTTACTGGCGCTAGAAGCTGGTATTAGCATAACCCCCGGACTTATTTTTTCAGCAAGTAATAAGTATAAAAGCTGTATTAGGCTAAGTTACGGGGTGCAGTGGAGCGAAAAAATAGAGCAGGCTATTACCACGTTAGGAGCGTTGGCTCACACGCTAAAAGAATAAAAAAGCAGCACCTAATATACAAGTGCTGCTAAAGGGATGTTAAATACGGTGCGGTGTATTAATTTTGTTTAATGGTAAATAACTCGTAGCCTTTTAGCTGGGGTAACTGCGCTACTAATTGCTCTTCTTGCTGTGCTATGTTGGCAAAGCTGTCGCATAAAGAGTTGGCACGCTTTTCAAGCGCACTGGCATGCAGCTCTACTTTTTCTTCTATTTGCGCGCCCATATTTTCCATGCGCTGCTCAAATGCATCCATATCTCCACCCGAACCAAGCAGCTCAGAGCCTAAAGCAACTAAAATACTGCCCATTGATTGCATAACGGCAGACTCAACCACGGTTTCTATTTGCTCCTCAAATTGGTGTTCAAAGTTTTCACCAAATTGATTAAAGCTTTGTTGGCCCATTACAAACGTACCTTGTTGATAAAAGGTGTTTTCTACTTCAAGTCTTATATCGTCCATCAGGCCAGATAAGTCATCAAGGCCATCAATATTAAATGCGTTAGCTACTTCCTCTAATGCTACACCGGCTATTTTTACTCCGTCTAAGGCAATATTAGCGACCTCAGGTAGCTGCGTACGTAAGTTGTCAGAATACTGAGTAAGCGCTTGGCGTTGCTCGCTGTTAATGGATACTTGTTCGCCATTTATAGTTAAGTTGCCATTGCTGTTAAAACGCATGAATTGATTAGATGCGGTAAAAATTTCTAATTCGCTAGGTTTAATGCGTACATCGTTTTTAAACTCTACATTGCACTGTTCATTGCTAAACGAAATGCCCGCATTGTTATCGTTATGTGCCATTGCAGCGGGTGTACAAATTAAAGCGCTTACTAATAGTAAATTTTTCATGTTTATTCTCTAATAATTGTTGATGACAGCTAAGTATTAACAAGTTTGGTGCCATTATTTATTTTTATTTTAAAACAGTAGGTTATGCAAATTTGTGTGTTTTTAAGGATTTTTAATTTTGATAAATAAACTACTTTTTAGTCAAAAACACTAAAAATAAATAAATGATAAATTTTATTTGTCGAAACGATAAAAAACTCTCACTTTCCACTTTCTTAATTTAGCGCTATTTATTCACAATATTGACATGAAGGCTATTTACGATAGTCACGTGGCTTTATTTTGGTGCTAATTTGTTCGTATTTTAGCGCTAAACATTTTTAATTTACCAAGTGCAGGAATAAACCTGAGTTGGTCTCAAACACTTTATGGAGTGGGTTGTGGGTAAGACATTTAGTTACGATGCGCTAGATGATGATTTTGTTGAAGACGAGTACGAAATGGTCGGGCGTAATCAGCATGACAAAAAAAAGCAAAAGGTGAAAAAGAAGTTGGAAGATTACCTTGAGCAAAAACGTTTGCGTAAAAACCTAGGTGAAGACGACTTAAACGATTACATAGACTAAATTGTGCTAGTTAAAATAATGCGCCTTTTTATTAGGGTTTGAATGTGCGTTTACGCATGTTTAAAGGCTAAACATTGGCAATAAAGAGGCTTTATGCCTCTTTATTACTTATTGTGTACTTAATTTACCGAGTGCTTGTTGAATAGTGGTTTCTAGCTTTTCTGGTTTTGTAAAAGGCGCATAGCGCTTGATAGGTGTGCCATCGGGCGCTATCAAAAACTTAGTGAAGTTCCACTTTATTTTTCGTGTTAAAAAGCCGGGTAAGGCCGATTTTAAATACCTAAATACAGGGTGGGCGTGACGACCGTTTACATCCACCTTAGCGGCCATTAAAAAGCTTACCCCGTAATTGATTAAACAACCTTGTTGTATTTGCGTCGCGTCGCCTGGCTCTTGCTGACCAAATTGATTACATGGAAAACCAATAATAACCAATCCGCTTTTAGCGTACTTACTATGAAGAGTTTGTAGCGACTCGTACTGCTTAGTAAAACCACACTCACTTGCGGTATTAACAATAAGCACAACCTTGCCTTCAAAGTCGCTAAAATTAATTGTTTTACCGTCTAACGCAGTAGCCGTTAATTGATGAAATTCATGCATGATGGGTGCTTTTTTATTGTTGTTAGCTACATTCTACCCGCTGAAGCGCGTTACTAAAAGTATAAAATTTAGGCTTGTTAATACCGCGCTTAACTATGCGCTAATGAGTTGGCTGTTATTTAGGGCGTGTTGAATTTTGCGGATTGAAATTTGTTCAACCTAGGGGCGATCAAATCGCGGCGCGAGGTTTGTAACCTAGTGGGCTAAGTAAAAACCGAGCAACAAAGAGTTTATCGCCCCTAGGCAGAACCCAAAGGGCAGCGCATGTTTGGCATTTATGCTACGTTATCGCCTATTTATGGGGAATAACCACACTTCACAGGCTCTGCCTTGCCTAAAAACCAAACATACTGCTGCAAATTCAAACGCCAAAGGTCAACACGCCCTAGTTTAAAATTAAAAATAACCCCATACTGGCAAGCGTTGTGTAATAAATATTATGTGTTTTATAGGCAACAATAATGGCAACGATAGCTGCACTTAAATAAGGGTTGTGCCAGTTAAGGTTGAGCCCGTCTTCATTTATAAAAATAATAGGTACCCAAATAGCGGTTAGTACAGCGGGTGCGCTAAAGCTTAAAAACTGCTGCATTTTAGGGCCCACTTTAAAACCAAGGCGTTGATGTAAAAATAAGTAACGAGTAAAAAAGGTAATACACGCCATTAATAATATAGTGAGCATCATAATGGGCTGTCCTTTTTTTGTGTAAGCCTTGCAGTAAAGTAGCCTGCGCTCATTGCAAGTAGAGCAGCACAAACCAACCACAACTCAAACCCCGTGCTTTTTAAAACTGTGGCGCTAATACCCGCAACAATCACTGTAACCAGCGAGGCTAAATTTTTTATGCCCGGTACCACAAGCGCAATAAATGTAGCTGCAATAGCAAAGTCGAGCCCTAAATTTGTTAAATCAGGGAGCACACTTCCTGCAACTATGCCTATGAGTGTCCAAAGGTTCCATGCAATATAAAAACTAAAACCCGCGCTTAAAGCATATATTAGGCGCGCTTTTGTTTTATAGGCTTTGCGGTGATGCGAAAAGGCAAACAGCTCGTCGGTTAGTACAAAACTTATTGGTAAGCGCCACCGAAATGGCTGTGAAATAACTTTATGGCGTACGGCTAAACCGTATAAAAAATGCCGAGAGCTAATAATAAATGTGGTAAATAAAATAGTCAGTAAAGGGGTGTTACCGGCCATTAGTTCAATTGCAACTAATTGTGCAGAACCCGCGAATACAAGTAATGACATTGCTTGTGTTTCAAAGGCACTAAAGCCATTTTGAATCGCTAAAGAGCCACATAATATTCCCCAAGGAACGACCGCCAGGCAAAGCGGGAGCATATCAAAAAAACCTTTTAATACTGCGCGTTTAGTTATATTCATTAATGCAAGTAAGTAATAAGTTGGTGCGTTTAGTGTGCCATAAATAGCGCTTTATGTAATATCATTAATGCAGCGGTAGTAAAACTTTGGAATAATGGCTTTAGTCTCAAAATAATGTGCCAGAGCCTGGCAACAAGTTAAGGATTTATATGCAAAGTATAAAAGTATGGGATGGCTTTATAAGAAGCTTTCATTGGTTATTAGTGATTAATATTGCTGTGCTTTACTTTAGCATTGACGAGGGCATGATTGAGCTTCATTTTGTGGCTGGCTTTTTCGCAATCGCATTAATAGTGACCCGTTTAGTTTGGGGGCTGGTGGGCAGTAAAACGGCAAAGTTAAGCGCGTTACTGCACTCGCCAATAGCAGTATTTAAAGAGTTTAAAAACCCCATTAAAGGGGTGGGTCATTCGGCGCCAGGTAGCTACATGGTTTTGTTGTTTTTTGTACTTATTATAGTGCAGTTAGTGACCGGGCTAATGAGCAGTGATGGTATTTTGTCTGATGGGCCTTTGGTTGAGTATGTGTCGAGCTCAACGGTTGATTTTGCAAATTGGCTGCACCGCCTTAATTTCGATATTTTATTTTATGCCATTTGCCTGCATGTTACTGCCATTGTTGTGTATAAAATAAAAGGAAAACCACTTGTCAAAGCAATGATCACCGGTAAACAGGCTAACAGCGAGCAAGCCACTCAAATTAATATAGAAAACACGAAAGCTCCTTGGTTGGCGTGGGCTATTTTTGTTGGGTTGTTAGTGCTACTGGCTGTTACGTGGGGTAAAGAACCACTTAGTTATTTGCTAAGTTAATAGCTAACAAAAAACAAAACGGCGCATAAAGCGCCGTTTTAGTGTGCAATATTTTAATTGTAATTAGTCTTTAAATTGCTTGTGGCAATCTTTACAGCCTTTGGCCCATGCGCCAAATGCTTTACCAATTACCGCCTTATCGCCAGATTGAGCTGCTAAAGCCAGCTTATCTGCATTGGCAGCAAAGGCATTGGCTTTTTTAACAAAGGTTGCATTATCAGACCATACATCAGCTAATGCTGCTGTATCACCTTTATCAGTGCCTTCGTAAAACGCTTCCCATGGCATTTTAGAAAGGGCTGCTGCGTTATTAGCGCGCATTTTAAATTGCTCTGCATCAAAAGGAATTTTACCTTTTAGCATCGCGCCCATATCGCTAATTTGCACTGAAATCATAGAAAACGCAGCTTGACGGTATTCAATAGCATCACTTGGCTCTTTAAATGCAGTATTTGCAGATACGCTAAGTGTACATGTTGCTAAAGCAACCCCTGCTAAAAATTGTTTTAATTTCATGTTTTGCCCCTGTAAGAAATTATATCTACTAATTAGACATCTTGAATCGATTGCTTATTTTATTCAAGTGAAACTTTAATGTCCCATAGCTTGGTTTCTGAATATATCATTACAGCTTGTCAGTTTATTGTTAACGACTGTAAACAGCGCGTTGTTATTAAGTGCCCTGTTGTGTACCTTGAGTCATCATAAAAATAATTAACGAAGGAAGTTTATGAAGCATAATATTTTTAAAATGTCGGCACTTTCTGCCGCAGTAGTTATGACCCTTGCAGGGTGTGGTGGCAGCGACAATGACAATAATAGCCAAGTTGCTGTAGTAACTGATGTTGCACCAAAAGCAAGCGATGTAGCCGTTGCCGGTTTAAAGCAATGGGTACCTGTAACTGCTGAGTTTAATGCAAGTGATAACGATGGCGATACACTTAGTTATACATTTACTGAAAATGGTGAAGCGGTTGAAGCGCAAGATGGCGTATATACTTTTAGCCATGGCTTGTTAACAGTTGAAGGCGATACCTTTACTTACGTTCCTGTTTCAGGCGAAGACGCGGTAATTGATTACACCGCTAATGCAAATGGTAAATCGGCGTCTGCGCAATTAACAATTAGTGATATTGCAACTGACCCGTTAGCTAATCAGCAATGGCACCTACGTAACACAGGTCAAAAGTCGTATGCTTTAAGCGATGATATGAAACAAGGCCTAATTGATTTATATGTCAACCAATTAGGTTACAGCGAAGAAGAAGCGCAAACTATTTTTGACGAGGATTTTGCTGAATCAGAAGCAGAAGAATTGGTTGCTGGCGAAGATATGAACGTAGCAGCTGCGTACGCTCAAGGTGTTACAGGTGCTGGCGTAACGGCGGTTGTTGTTGACTCTGGTATGGAAATTCGTCACGAAGACTTAGTTGATAACGTTTTACCAAACCGTTCTTTAAATTTAGATGTTGATGTGTTGGATCGCACCGACCCTACAAGTCTGTCAAACAGTGGCGACCACGGTACCAGTGTTGCAGGCTTAATTGCAGCGAAAGGTTGGAATGGTAAGGGTGGGCGCGGTGTTGCACCAGATGCTGGTCTAATTGGCATGAACTACCTAGGTGGCGATAAAATTGAGCAAACTGATTTACTCGCGCATGGTTTCCCAGGTAGCGGTATTAGCACGTCAGAAAATATTTCTGCTTTTAACCGCAGCTACGGTATTACCTTCCCAACGTTTATTGGCTACTCAGAGCTAGATGAAGCTATCGAGTCTTACCCTAACCTTAACCTTCGTGATGGTAAAGGTGCCCTAAACATGAAATCGAGCGGTAACTCGTTTGTAGATGGTAGCGGTGAAGGGTCATTATGTGCCGATAACGGCGCAAATGAGCTAGGCCTTACTTGTTATAACGGCGCGTTTGAGCCAAGCCAAGGTCATCCATATTACTTAAGCGTTGCAGCTGTAAATGCTGATGGTACGCATACAAGCTACTCAAGCGGTGGTGCTAACTTAATGGTTTCAGCCCCTGCGGGTGAATATGGGCGCTGGGCGCCTGCCATGGTAACAACTGATCAAATGACCTGTATTAATGGGTACTCAGGCTTTAATGGTAGCTCGATTACGGCATGGGCTGCAGCATATGGCGAAGACTTTGCTGCATCGCAATACCCATTCAACTACCCAGGACATGAAGATAACGCTAGCTGTAACTATACCTCTACGTTTAATGGTACTTCTTCGGCAGCACCTAATGCGTCAGGTGTAGTATCATTGATTTTATCAGCTAATTCAGAGCTAACATGGCGCGATGTTCGTCATATCTTAGCTACTACAAGCACAGTTAACGATGCAGAAGATGAAGTTGTAACGCTTAGCGTTGGTGAAGGTGAATTTGTAGCGCATGACGGCTGGGTTGAAAATGCAGCAGGTTATAACTTTAATAACTTATACGGTTTTGGACGTGTAGATGCTGGTGCTGCAGTTGCGATGGCGAAAGAGTACGACGTAGCATTAGGTGAGCAAGTTATTACAGATTGGAGTGGTGTTGGCTCTGTTGTTGAAGAAGAGGCCCTTACGCTAGAAATCCCAGATAACAGTGCCGCGGGTGTTACACAGCAAATCACTGTTGAAGAAGAGCTAAACATTGAAGCAATGCAGTTTAAGTTTGATGTGAGCAATACTGAAATGGGCTTTGGTTTAGCGGATGGTACGCAAACATCTGCTGGTACCGATTTAGCAATTGAAGTGACGTCTCCATCAGGCACACGCAGTGTATTACTAGCGTCTAAGCAAGCTCTATTTTACCCAGCTTATAGCTTTACTAACGGTTGGAACACAGGCTATGTTTTAAAAGATGCGGTACTACTGTCTAATGCTTTCTATGGCGAGACAACAAAAGGTACTTGGACTATTCGTGTTCTTGATGCTGCAGCAGATAGCTTTGCATTCAGCGATGGCGGGGATAACGGACTTGGTGCCGTAGGTATTTCAAATAACCGTGCCGCAAGCGTTTTAGAAGGCGTTTCGTTGAGAGCATTTGGTCACGCAGGTCAAGAGTAAGGAATATAGATATGAAAATGAATAAATTAGTTATTTTAGGTGCTGCTGCGTGTATTTCTCTAAGTGCAACAGCGAGTTCAGTAGCAGATAAAGAGCTGCAACTTCCAAAAAAGCCGGTAAATAGTGTGAAATACAGCAAAACCGACTTTGGCTCTTACGTTGTAGAAAAAAACTTACGTTTAGTACCAACAAGTGTTGCTGCTGATGAGTATGTTGTTTCTACTAAAGGTGAGATGGCGGTTGTTGAGTCTTCTGAGGCTTCATCGTTAGTAACAAAAGGTACACTGGTACGTAATGTCCTAACAAACAACTTAACGTCGCTTTCTGGCAATATTACTGTTTTGCTTAAAGATGGCATGAACGCAACAGAGGTAGCTCAGCTGTCTGGCTTAAAGGTAGTGTCTGTTTTCCCAGGTACTAAAATAGCGGTTTTAGCTGTTAATGATGGCCAAGATATTTTAGCTGCTGCAGAGCAGTTAAAGTCATCTGATTATACTAAAGAAGCGCGAATTGAAGTGCTAGAGACTATTTATACTGCACAATAAAATTAAAATGTTGTGATAAAAGCCCGAGAAAATCTCGGGCTTTTTTATTGCTAATCGTTAATATCAGCAAATATCATCCCTCGGCGCATACTACGTGTGGCCAAAAATACCTCGCCAAGTAGCGACATAAACCCACATATTAATAAGGCCATTGCAGCCACAAAACAGCTGGCAATTGTTACCCCTAAATTAATAGACTGAATGTGTGATAAAAACAACAGCATAACCACAGCACATACTAGCAAGGCGCTTAGCACGCTCATACTAAAAGCAATGTGAATACATCGAGAGCGCTTTAACAGGGCTCGCAGCTCTGTGGCTAGGGTTTTATTAAAGTCTTCATCGGTGCTTACCTTGAGTTTTCGCTCAAGTTGTCGCGCACGGTCAGTAATGCGGGCTAAGCGATTAGATAAAACCCCGAGCGTGGCAGCAATACCCGTAATTAAAAAGACAGGGGCGACGGCAGTCTGAATTACTTTAGCCATGGTTAAAATATTTATAACGTCGTTACTCATTCATTTTCCATAGAGAAGTTAGGTTTTGTTTACAGTGATTTACAAATCACAGAAATGGAAAAACTTATTTAAAATTAGTTTGTTGTGATGTTTTTGCGATGCTATTCCTGCAGTTTTGTAATCCACTTGTAATTGAGTTGTTGCTAGCCTGAGGGCTGTAGTTCTATATTAAAATCACAATTCTAATCACATTGAATTGAGTAAATACAATAATATAAAACTCACTCCAGGGGAAATAATGTCTAATATAACACTGAAAAGAACCGCTATTTCATCAGCTATAGGTTTAGCTATGATGCCATACGGTGCAGCCGCCGCACCTGATTTATCTAAAGGATATGTCCCAGAAACATCAAGTGTAAAAACATACTCTCAAGATAAAACCATTTCTACTAAAGCACGCTATATTATCCAGCTTGAAGACGAGCCGCTAGCAACCTACAAAGGCGGCATTGCAGGGCTTGAAGCAACCTCTGCAGCAGTAACTGGGGATAGTAAAGTTAATCTATCTTCAGCACCTGCGTTAAAGTACAGCAGCTACTTAAAAGCAAAACAAAAAAGTGTAGCGCAAGTAGCCGCATCTGTTAGCGGTGGCTCGGTTTCACATTCATTTAGTACGTTATTCAACGGTATCGTGGTAGAAGGTGAGCAAGGTCAACGTGAAAAGCTCGCTAAACTTGCGGGTGTAAAAAAAGTATTTTTAGATACTGAGTACCACACATTAATGGATGCTTCTATTGATGTGATTAGAGGCGTTGAGGCATGGCAGGCGCTTGGTGGTCAATCTGAAGCTGGTAAAGGCGTTAAAGTTGCTATTATTGACTCGGGTATTCGCCCAGAAAACCCTATGTTTTCAGATGTGGGCTTTGCAGCTGCAGAGTTTAGTGAAGAAGAAGCGGCTTACATCGCAGAAAACCCTGATTACTGTCGTATAGAGGGTGGTGAAGCCGATTTTTGTAATAATAAATTAATTGTGGCGCGTGCATTTGGTCCAACACCAAGTGATGTTCACCCTGACGAATATATAGGTTCTCCACTCGGTTACGACGGTCACGGAACGCATGTTGCTGGTACTGCTGTAGGTAACCCAATTGAAATTACTTACCAAGACAATAACGTGTCAATTTCAGGTGTTGCACCAGCGGCACAGTTAATGGCTTATAAAGCGCTTTGGCACACAGCCGATGGACGAGGCAGTGGTACTACCGTTGCACTAATGGGGGCATTAGAAGCGGCCATTAAAGATGGCGCAGACGTAATTAATAACTCGTGGGGCGGTGGTGCTGGTGGTAATCCATCAAGCAGTGCATACAGTGATTTATTCACAGCTGCAGAAGAAGCGGGTGTAGTGGTTGTAACCGCAGCTGGTAACGATGGTAACGGCGCACAAACTATTGGTTGTCCTAGCTGTATTGAGTCTGGTTTAACAGTTGCTAATACACAAACAGGGCGTTTCTTCTCTCAGCAAATTGAAGTGGCAGGCGAAACCTATTTAAGTATTGAAGGAAGCAATGGTTTATTAACAGACCCTATTTCACTTCCTATTATTTCGGCGCAAGTGATTGCTCCTGATAATTTTGAAGGGTGTGAAGAGTTTGCTGAAGATATCTCATTTGCAGACTCTGTAGCATTAATCTCTCGTGGTAGCTGTGCGTTTTCAGCTAAAGCTGAAAATGCGGCAAAAGCAGGTGCAACAGCGGTAATTATCCACAACAATGTTGCTGGCGGTGCTATGGGCATGTCTATGGATGACGCCACAATTCCAGCCTCAGCGATTAGTCAAGAAGATGGTTTAAGCTTGGTTGAGCTGTTAACTGCAGCTGAAGAGCCGGTTATTGCTTCACTCGACCCTAGTGTTAAAAGAACAATTCAAGAGAAATTTACTGATGCAGTAAACTCTTCAAGTTCGCGTGGTCCTAATGGTGAGCCTAGCTTCTTAAAACCTGATATTGCAGCGCCAGGTACAGATATTTTATCTGCGTACTCGCCAGATGAAGGTAATGGTATTACCTTTAATGCGATTACAGGCACAAGTATGGCAAGCCCTCATGTTGCTGGTGCAGCAGCATTGATGAAGCAAGCTCACCCAGAGTGGAATGCGGTACAAATCAAAACGGCACTTATGAGCTCATCTAAAATGGATGGCCTACATAAAGAAGACTTAGTTACCAAAGCTGATGCATTTGATGTAGGTGCCGGTCGATTAGATATGCCTAATGCGCTAGAGGCAGCACTTACATTTGATCATGGCTCTTACGCTGACCCTAGTTGTTTAAGTGTTTGTAGTTTCTCAAATACCGTGCAAAACATGACTGATACTGCCGGTGAGTGGACTGCAAAAGTAGTAACCGATATGCAAGGCGCTGAAATTACAGTTTCGCCTAGCACCGTTATGCTTGGCGCGCACGGTTCTACCTCAACAGACTCTGAAGGTGCAGAAACAAGCACTGACATGGCTGAATTTAACTTAGATATTGATTCAACATTTAACGATGTAAAAGGGTGGAACTTTGGCCACGTAGTATGGACTCATACTGAGACAGGTCAAATCGCTCACTTACCATTTGCTATTTACGATAACGAAGCAACAAATAGCAGTGTGTTTAGTGCAACAGTCGATGCAGATTCTTTAAATTCTTCTACTCCAGCAAAAGTAGGTGTGCAATTTAATAATACTCTGTTCACTGACGAGCTATCAGTAAATGTAAAACTTGATGAAAATGCAGAACTTCTTAAAGGTGCTGCCCCTGTTGTTGAAGTGACTAATGGTGCAGGTGAAGTAACATTAAGTGAAGACAATAAAGAGCTAACTTGGACAGGTACATTGGGACCAAAAGAATTTGCTATTAACAGCAGTGATTTCTTAGGTACCTTCTCATTGGCTGATGAAGGCATTGAGCCACAAGCGTGTCCTGACGGGTGTGATGAGATAACTATTACGGTTGAAGCTGACTTTATTTTTGATGGGAAAGAGTACTCAGCATTTACTATCTCAGATAACGGCTTTATTGCTGTTGGTGCAGATGTAAATACAACTAACTCTTGGAGCCCTCAAGCAATGCCTAATGCACGTACACCTAATGGTGTTATTGCGCCGCTTTGGGCTGACTTTGATTTAGCTGGTGGCACGAGCGGTGGCGGTGATCTTTATGTGGCTAAATTTGATAGCGGCTATGTAGTTGTAGAATGGCATGACGTTGAGCTTTGGGGTAGTTCTTTAGGTGATAAGTACACGTTCCAAGTGATCTTAAAAGAAGGGACTGATGAAGTTCGTATGAACTACATTGATGTGCCTGCTTTACCTGCACCTTACTCAGCGGGTGTAGAGTCTGCTGATGGCAACGTAGGTGCAATGCTGGACACAGTTCCAACGGGTAATGCTATTGGTAGTGGCTACTTAGTCGATCAAATCAAAGGCGGTGTTGTTGATATTCAATATCAAGCCTTTGCAAAAGATCGTAGCCATTACACAGCTGCAGATGCAGTAGAAGTTGATGAAGAGCAAACAGTGACTATTGATGTATTAGCCAATGACATGGCTGAGTCGCGTTTTGTATTTGACGCAGTAGCCTCTTCAGAAACAGAGAACGCAGAATTCTCTGCCCATAAAGGTGTAAGAATTAAAGGCAGCTTAGTGGCATCAACTGTTGAGGTGGTTTCTGCACCTGCAAATGGCTCTACAACCGTGAATGAAGATGGCACGATTGATTATACGCCAAATGCACAGTTCTCTGGTGAAGATAGCTTCACATACACAGTGCGTGAAGCATCAGGCACTAGCGCCGAAGAAACTATGGTATCAATCGTTGTTAACGATACCATTGCAGACCCTCAGCCAGTGACGCCAACACCAGAGCCTGAAAGCAATGGTTCATCGGGCTCACTAGCTTGGTTAACGTTACTTGCTGCGCCGTTTGCATTTATGCGTCGTCGTAAACAAAAGTAATTTTATAACTAACACGTTATTTTAAAGGGAGCCTCGGCTCCCTTTTTACATAGCTTCACAAACTAAATTACACCACGCTTTATTATTAGGTATATTTAATAGCACCAATAATAAAAACCATAGAGATTTCATAATGATTCGTTCTTCATTCACGCTAGCCGCGTTATCACTCGCTGTGCTAGCCGGGTGTGATAATGCGCCTAAAAGTACACCTTCAGATACAGCAACTACTATGCAAACACAACAAACAGAAAAACCAGTGAGCGCCATGGCGCCAGTTGCTAAAAAAGTACCTCATGAAATGACGATTCATGGCGATACGCGTATTGATGATTACTACTGGTTGCGTGATGACGAGCGTAAAGCGCCAGACGTTATAAGTTATTTAAATGCTGAAAACGTTTATACCGAGGCAATGCTTGCGCATACTCAAACATTGCAAGATAAGCTATTTGAAGAGTTAAAAGGGCGTATTAAAAAAGACGATGACTCGGTGCCTGTTAAAAAAGGCGACTATTTCTATTCATCACAAACGCGTGGCGAAAACGAATACCCTACCTATGTTCGCAGTAGCGATTTTAAAGGCACTGATCAGCAAGTTATTTTAGATGTAAATGCGTTGGCCAAAGATCACGACTACTTTGCTGTAAGTGGCTTATCTGTAAGTACTAACGGAAATTTAATGGCGTACGGGGAAGACACCGTTAGCCGTAGAATTTACACCATAAAGGTAAAAGATTTAACCACAGGTCAATTACTCGAAGACACGCTTGAGGGAACAAACGGCGGCGTTATTTGGGCAAACGATAATAAAACCTTTTACTACATTAAAAAAGATGCACAAACCTTACTTGGCTATCAAGTTTTTCGCCATACGTTAGGTACACCGCAAAGCGATGATGAACTTATTTACGAAGAAGCTGATACAAGTTATTACACGGGTATTAGTAAGAGCAAAGATGGCTCAGAAATATATATTTGGCACAGCAGCACCAATGCCTCTGGTATGTCGGTACTCAGCGCAGATAATAATAAAGCAAAACCTAAGCGCTTAATTGAGCGTGAGGACGACCTAGAATACAGTATTTCAAAGCTTGGCAATACGTATTACATCGTCACTAACTTAAATGCGGTTAACTTTCAGCTTATGAAGGTGGATGTAGATAAAGCGCATGATAAAGCAAATTGGCAAACGGTAATTGCGCCGCGCGATGATATTAAGCTAGAAGGCGTTGATTTATTTAAAGACTACCTTGTATATCAAGAGCGAGAACTCGGTCAGTCGCGCCTTATTGTACGCCATTTATCGACTGGAGATGAGCACACGCTAAGCTTTAACGACAGTGCCTATACCATTGCAAGCTATGGCAACAACGATATAAACAGCGACAAATTACGTGTTTATTATACCAGTATGACGACACCGGTTTCGTCGTACGATATTGACCTTAAATCGGGTGATAAAACCCTACTTAAACAGCAAGCCGTGTTAGGTGATTTTAACGCAGATAACTATGCCTCGGAGCGTATTTTTGTAGGTGCGCGCGATGGTATAAAAGTCCCCGTAAGCTTAGTGTACCGTAAAGATGCATTTAAAAAGGATGGCACAAACCCATTACTGCAATATGGTTATGGCTCGTACGGCGCCACCATGGACCCTACTTTTTCAAGCTCACGTTTAAGCTTATTAGACCGTGGCTTTGTGTTTGCTATAGCGCATGTGCGTGGTTCGCAAATGCTAGGACGCCCATGGTATGAAGACGGAAAGTTATTAACTAAAAAGAACACTTTTAACGACTTTGTTGATGTAACCAAATCATTAGTGGCACAAGGTTATGGCGCAAAAGACGAAATATTTGCCTACGGTGGTAGTGCTGGTGGTTTATTAATGGGCGCGGTGGTTAACCAAGCACCAGAGCTATATAAAGGGGTGGTTGCAGCAGTGCCTTTTGTTGATGTAGTTACCACCATGCTTGATGCAAGCATACCTCTTACCACCAATGAGTATGGTGAGTGGGGTAACCCAAATGAAAAAGAATATTACGATTACATGCTGTCGTACTCGCCGTATGATCAAGTCTCAAAGCAAGCGTATCCTAATATGTTAGTGACTACCGGTTTACATGACTCACAAGTTCAATATTTTGAGCCAGCTAAGTGGGTTGCAAAGCTGCGTGACTATAAAACAGATGATAATAAACTGCTGTTTAAAATAGATATGGAAGCCGGCCATGGCGGGGCGTCTGGTCGCTTTAAACGCCTAGAAGATACTGCGCTAAACTATGCATTTATGCTTGATTTAGCCGGTATTAAAAACTAACAAAATAAAAATTAAGTAATGTTCTAAAGGTATAGCCGTTGGCTATACCTTTATTTTTTGCGGCAAGTTAAAGCTAAACATAGTGCCTTTGCCCAGCTCACTTTGTACATTTATTTCACTGTCCATAAGTTTTAGTAACCCCTTACAAATAGCCAACCCTAAGCCACCTTGTTGGCGCCCTTCGTTATTTGAATTTGAAGCCTGATAATGCGGATTAAAAATTGCGTTTAGCTCATCATGCTTAATACCCACGCCGGTATCAGAAACCTGCACAAATAATTGCTTTTCATCAATACGCTTAACGTTTACAGCTATGCTGCCGCCTTTAGGTGTGTGCCTTATTGCGTTATCAATTAAATTACTTAAAACACGCTCAAGTTTTGCAATATCGGCTACAACAGGAAAATCGCAAATTGCAGGTTCTACCGTTAAGTTAAGGCCTTTTTTCTCAGCGGTTAGAGAAAACTTAGCAATGCAATCGTAAATAAGCTCACCTAAATTAAAGGTTTCTTTGTGAATGCTTATTTCGCCGTTTTCTAAATGGGCTAATTCAAAAATTTGTTCAATAAGCTGTTTAAGCTGCGCGCAGTTATTAAGGGATACATGTAAGTATTCTTGTTGTTCTTTAGCACTTAATTGCGACCCCGACTGATTAAGCACCTCTAAAAACCCCTGCAAAGAGGCAAGGGGGGTTCTTAAATCGTGAGATAAGTGGGTAAGCAACTCCTTGCGCTGTTTATCGCTTTGCTCAAGTGCTTTAAATTGCTCGTCAATCCGGGTAACCATAGCTTGAATGTTACGGCCTAAACTGTGCACTTCGTTACTTTTTTGGGTCGAATAGTTGCTGAGTTTGGTATCAGTAAGGCTGTAATTAGCTGCTTCAATATTGCTTACATCACGGGCTAATCGCTGAATAGGGTTGGTAAAAAAGCGTAGTAAAATAAGCATCGCAATCAGTAAAAATGCAAGTGCAGCTCCAAGCCATAATGCGGCAAGCCATAGTTTGTCATTATTTTTAATTGTGTTTAAAGAGGTATCGTAAGCTTCACCGCCAATAATTACGTACAAGTACCCTTGCAGCTTATCGTTATTAAAAACAGGCGCTACAGAGAATATTTTTTGCTGCGCTTTATTTCTTGGATCATCACCATAAATTGGCGCTGCAGCTGGGGTGTTAATCAGCTTTTTTAAGGGGGCTAAATTAATATGAGTGCGTTTAACTTTACCAGGCTCTGCTGAGTAAGTGAGGATTTTTCCGTTTTCATCTACAAAATAAAACTCAAATGCGGGGCCTAATAACATTAAGGTATGAAATAGGTTTTCTAGGGCTGCGTAGTCGTATACACCCTCTTTTATTAATGGGTTATCTTGTACTAAATGCTCAGCTAGGGCTAAGTGCAGGTTTTGCTCGCCATGATGTTTTGAGGTGAGCTCTAGTTGTTTACTCCAGCTGTAAACGAGTGCACAAATAAAGCAAAATATAACCACCAACGACACCGCTAATTTTTGATACAAAGATAGGTTCATAATAAGGCTCTTAAGTAAGTTGGCTTGGATTTAGTTTGTAGCCAACGCCCCAAACGGTTTCGATAATAGGCGCTTGATGATGTAGCTCAAGTTTGGCGCGTAACCTATTTATATGTGAGTTAACGGTATGCTCGTACCCGCTGTGCTGATACCCCCATACTTTGTCGAGCAATTGCTGACGGCTAAAAACATGGTTTGGGTGGCGAGCAAAATATACCAGTAAATCAAATTCAGTGGCGGTGAGGTTAAGTGCTTGTTCGTCTAAATAAACTTGATGTGAGCTAAATTCAATATTGAGTGAGCCTATATTTAGCGTTTGTTCGTTGCACGGGCTGTCGTTTTCGTTATTTTGAATCGCTAGAAGCTGTGAGCGGTGGCGAAGTTGTGTTTTAACGCGGGCTTGTAATTCGCGAGCAAAAAAGGGTTTACAAATATAGTCATCAGCACCCATTTCAAGGCCAATTACACGGTCCATATCGCTACTGAGCGCGGTAAGTAAAATAACGGAAATGGTAGGGTAGTGCTCTTTAATTTTACGGCATAAACTCAAGCCATCCATTTGTGGCAGGTTTATATCCAGTAAAATAAGCCCGTAAGGTTGTTTTGCTATTTTTTTTAGTGCGAGCTCAGCGCTTACAACATGGTCAACATGCAAATTTAACGCAGCAAGTTGAGTTGTTATTAATTGCCCTATTTCTCTGTCGTCTTCTACTACCAGTATTTTTTCGTGCCGCATGGTTAACCTCGTAAAAAAGGGACATCCGTGTCGCCTCACATCCCCATTACAAGCTGTTTTACTGTGTACGAGTGATCACGATTTTTGATACTGGGTTATCAAACTTATGTTCAGTACCTAGTGCAGAGTTTGATAAGCCATCTTGATTAGACACAACACCTGGGTGCATTGTGATTATATCGGCAATATCGTCGCGTATTTCGTTAAACCCTTCGCCGCCAGCAGCGGGACCAGGCACAGTGTCAGCTGTTTCTGTATTCGCTTCCGTACCTGCATCGTAAACGGACGTCGTTCGTGATATTGAACTGCCTACTTCCAATGTTGATACATCTACAGAACTAAGACCGGTAAAAGCGTCATTTGTATTCCCAAGCATGGCAGCAAAAGATAAATTAAGAACATCTTGTGCATCAACTAAAAGGGTTACAGAGGTTGTTTCGCCAGGGCCAATGCCGCCTTCAGCCGAGGCTGAAGCAAGTGCATTTTCATCGCTAAGGTACTCTTCATTAGCGCCGCTTTCAGCAATCATTTCTAAACCAGCAGAAGCCGTCTCACCAAATTTCCATGGTGGGGTTTCATCAAATGCAATGACCGAGAGTGGTGATAGTGGTTGTCCAGCCGTTAAGTTACTAAAAGTGATAGTAAACTCATAAACAACAGGTTCGGGCTCTACAATAACCACAGGTTCTTGCTCTTCAATAGAGTCGTTATTATCGTTATCGCCACATGCGGCTATTGAGCTGGCTAACAGTAAAATAAGCGCACTTTTTTTAAAATTAGAAAGAGATGACATAATTAACTCTCCTATTTAACCGTCACAGTTAATTTTGCAATGGGGTTTAACCATCTGTGTACAGTGTTATTCAAATCACTGTTTCCACCTTCTAGGTCATCATCGCCAAGGGCTCCCGGGTGAATGTGCACCATCGTATTTGTATCGCCAGTTGTAATACCTTTACCGTTAGTGCCTGCTTGGCCGCCCGGTGCAGCAGGGATACCTAATACACCAGGTGCACCCGAGCCTTCTACTACAAGTTCGTTATTTGCTTCTGTACCTGCATCATAACCATTGAGGTAAACAGTATAGGTGCCTGCTTCTGTTGGAACTTTCCAGCTATCAAGGCCTACAAAGCCATCATTGGTTGGCAGTAACATAGCCGCTACAGATAGGTATTCGTTGCCATCGGTAGTTGTGAGCTCTGCTGTTGCAGATGCCGCGGGTGCTAAAAGGCCTGCCGCTGGGTTTTCTGCAATATCGCTGCTCGATGCTGACGCTTGAGTAACAAGTGCTGATATATCGCCGCCTTCAGCCATTGCTTGCAGTGCAGCAGAGGCTTCGGTTGCAACTTCAAAAAGTTGATCTTCGCTATCGTGTGCTGTTATTAGTACCGGTGTAAAATAAAGGCCTTTAGTAAGGTTAGTAATTTCTACTTCTAGCTCTGCTGCCAATGTTGATTGGCTAGCTACTGCTAAAAGGGTTGCAACTGTAAATGCTGAAGCTTTCATTATTATTTCCTGTAAGTGATGATTCAGGCTAAGTATTGAATAACCACCTCAAGAAACTCTCACAAAGTTATCACTTTTTTATCACAGCAGGTTAGGGCGTGTTATTTAACAATATAGCTGCCTCTATATAGACACCTGCTCAATAAAAAGGCAGTATATATTAACTAATAAGGAGAGCGTAATGGAAGAAAATCAACAGCTTGAGCCGTTATCAAAAGACGAAAAAACATGGGCTATGCTTTGCCATTTAAGCGCTGTAGCCGGCTTTGTTATTCCGTTTGGCTCTATACTTGGGCCATTAGTGGTATGGCTTATTAAAAAAGATGAAATGCCAATTGTCGATTTACACGGTAAAAAATCGCTTAATTTTCAAATTACTATGGCTATAGCTTACTTTATATGTTTTTTACTGGTATTTGCCGTAATCGGCCTCGTTTTGCTGCCTTTAGTGGCTATTTTTTCTTTTATCATGGTGGTGTTAGCCAGTATTAAAGCCAACGAAGGGAAAGAGTTTAATTACCCACTGAGTCTAAATTTGATAAAATAAATGACGACCCTTTAATAAACCCAGCTGTATGCTGGGTTTTTACTTTAAGTACTTAATGATTTATATCACCTTATTTTTTAGTGCGTTTGTGTCCGCTACTTTATTACCAAGTTCTTCAGAAGTGGTACTTGTTACCATGATAAGCCAAGCAAAAGCTAATCTGTGGCTGCTGTGGTTAGCCGCTACTTCAGGTAATGTGCTAGGAAGTTGTGTTAATTATTGGTTGGGAACTCATGTGCTACGTTTTAAGCACAAAAAATGGTTTCCGGTATCGGCCAAGGGGCTTGAAAAAGCGCAATCTCAATTTAAAAAATATGGGGTATATAGCTTACTGTTTGCTTGGCTGCCGATTGTTGGCGACCCACTAACGGTAATTGGCGGCATATTTAAAGTGCGTTTTAGCCTGTTTTTATTATTAGTGAGCATTGGCAAAGGCGCGCGGTATTTAGCCGTTATTGCCCTTGCCAGTGGTGCACAAGCGGTTTTGTAAAGTTACTTTGACCAATCAAGCGTGAGCGAAACTGAGTCGGCAAAGCGCAGTGCATGCGGTTTATCTACTCTGGCTTTTGCGTAATGCACGCTTGGATGTGTATGGCATACTGCAAGTATTTCGGCAACCAGCTTTTCAAGCAACAAAAAGTGCCCTTGCTCTACTAGGTTTATCACCTCTTTGGTGATCACTTTATAGTTAAGCGCTTGGTCCACTTCGTCTGTTTTACAGGCGTCATCAGCAGGGTAGTGAATTTCTAAATTAATCACTACATCTTGCTTTTTTTCCCGTTCTTCTGGGTTAAAACCAATAAATGTACGTAAGCGTAAGTTGGTTACGTTAATAATTGCGTTGGCCATAATTAACCCTTAATAAGCTGTAAAAACTCGTTACGCGTTTTAGAGTCACTTCTAAAGTTACCTAGCATTACAGAGGTACGCATACTTGAGTTTTGCTTTTCTACACCGCGCATCATCATACACATGTGTTTAGCTTCAACAATAACACCTACGCCTTTAGCACCGGTTACTTCCTCAACGGCTTTAGCAATTTGATGAGTAAGCTGCTCTTGAATTTGAAAGCGGCGTGCAAACATATCAACAATACGCGCAAATTTAGATAAGCCTAGTACTTTGCCATCGGGAATATAAGCAATATGGCAACGACCAATAAAAGGTAATAGGTGGTGCTCACACATAGAGTAAAGCTCTATATCTTGGACAAGTACCATATCGTCAGCGTCTGAGCTAAATACCGCATTATTGGTAATTTCATCAAGCGTTTGACGATACCCTTTGGTTAAATACTCCATGGCTTTTGCTGCACGTTTTGGTGTATCGAGAAGACCTTCTCGGCCTGCATCTTCACCCACAGCGGTAATAATGTTTTGGTAGCTTTGCTTTAAATCGTCATGCATAAATTTCTCAGTTTAATGTGTGTTCTACTTTAAATGGCGGCCGCCATCCACAGGCAAAGCGCGGCCTGTGATGTAGTGGCTGCGCAGTAATAAATCAATACTATTAATAATTTCTTGGCAACCTGGTTCTATACCCATAAGAGATTTTTTAAGGGTTTTAGCACGGTAAGCCTCGTCATCGTGCTGATTAAAAATAATCAACGATGGCGCAACCGAATTCACCTTTATATTTGGTGCGTACTTAGCGCTAAACGACTTGGTTAAGTTATCAAGTGCAGCCTTACTTGCGGCATAGGCAATGTGCTTTGGGCTACCTGTTTCAACAACGTAATCGGTAAGATGAATAATGTCAGCCGGTGTGTAAGCATCAGCTTGATATGCCATTAATAGCTGAGCACAGGCATTATTAATTAAATACGGTGTTTTGGCATGAATGCGCATCATGTTATCAAACAAACTCGAAAAATCAGGGTTACTGGCTTCGCAGTCCCAGCTAGAGGCATTGTGCACAATGGCACGTAAAGAGTGAGTTTGCTGTTTTAGTGTTTCAATAAAGCTAGCTATACCGGCATCGCTGCTAAAGTCGGCGTGTATGCATACGGCGCCTTGTTGTTCTAAGTCGTCGACGGCATCGTGGCGCGTACGATAGGTAATAATAATAGCTTGGCCTTGCGATAAAAAGTGCTTAGCAAGCGCAAGGCCAATACGTTGACCAGCGCCTGTTATTAAAATAGGAGATGTCATGTAATGCAGTTTTCTCTTTGGCAGGCGTTAAAATTAACTATAAATCAGTTTTTTGTTTTACGTAACATTACGGCGAATAGATCAGCTAGTGCATACGCAGCACTAGCTGCTTAGCCATTATAAATCATCGTAAATAGTCGGAATGGGTTGGCGCTTATGCTGAGTGCGAACATAAATATCAGTTAGCTTTTGCTCAACCTCTGCAGCCACTGGCTTGCCTTCTAAAAAGTCGTCAATTTGATCATAGCTCAGTCCTAATGCTTCTTCATCGGTGAGGCCTGGGCGGTCACTTTCTAAATCAGCTGTTGGGGCTTTTGTTACTAATAGCTCTGGCGCACCTAAGGCAGTTGCAAGTGCGCGAACTTGACGCTTTGATAAGCCAAATAACGGGGCTAAATCGCATGCGCCATCACCAAATTTGGTGTAAAAACCAGTAATGTTTTCAGCGCTGTGATCGGTACCCACTACGAGGCCTTGGCAAAAACCAGCTATTTCGTATTGCGCTACCATGCGTTGGCGTGCTTTTACATTACCTTTTACAAAGTCAACTTTAGCTTGCTCTGGTAGCTCTTCACCACTGCCTACTACTGCCGCCATAGCTTGCTCGTGTAATGCATCGGCAGCGGGTTTTACGTTAACGGTCATGCGTTTACTTGGCTTGATAAAATCAACGGCCATTTGCGCTTCGTCTTCATCTGCTTGTACACCGTATGGCAAACGAACCGCAATAAATTGGTACTTATTAGTGTTTTGCTCTGCGTTTAGTTCATCTACGGCTAATTGGCACAAGCGCCCGCAGGTCGATGAGTCAACACCGCCGCTAATTCCAAGCACTAGCGATACACTATGGGCTGCCACTAAACGTGCTTTTATAAAGTTAACTCGACGGGTAATTTCGGCGTTTACATCAATAGTTGGCTGAACTTTCATTTCAGCCATAATTTCGGCGCGCATGGCCAGCTCCTCGTTATTTAATAAGTTGTTTTTAAATAGGCTTACATTATCTGGTTTAGTGGTTATTAATTAAAGTCCTAAATGTGCTTTTATACGGCTAAGCTCGGCTTTTAGTTCCTCAATTTCTGCAAGTAACTCGTTAATTTCATCGTTTTTAACTTCTGCGACTTCTGTAGCTGGCACTGGGCTTGGCGCTACTGCTGGGTCAGCAAAAAGGTGCATGTAGCGACTTTCTCGTTTGCCGGGCTCGCGCTCAAGCTTTGTTACGTAGTCATCTTTTGCTAACGCGTTCAGGGCGGTTTCTACTTCGCTAACGTTTGTAAATTCAGCTAGGCGAGCGCTGCGCGTTCTTAGCTCACCGGGTGTTTGTGCGCCGCGTAACAGCAGTAAACATATAATGGCCCGTTGCTGCGTGCTCAACTGTAAGCTACTAAATTCTGTATTACAAAAACGGTGATCGTATTTATTAACTCGTCCCGAAAGCCCTTCGTCTAGCGTTACAAGGCGCTGACTTATAAGCTCATCAAGTGTTTGTTGCACCTCACTTTCGCTCAAGTTTACAACCGGGTCTCGATTTGATTTTTGGTTACACGCATTCGTCAGTGCGTTCAACGACAGTGGATAATGCTCGGGTGTAGTGCTTTGTTTTTCTAAAAGGCAGCCAATAACGCGCTGCTGATTTGCTGATAAATGCATGGCTTTTCTTTATTAGTAAACAGTATTTTTAGCTTACACCTTTATTGTGTACCAAGCCATTGTTGTAATTTAGGCTCTAGTGCTGCGGAATCTAAAGGTTTGGTTAAATAATCGTTCATTCCTGCATCGAGGCACTTCTCTCTATCGCCCTGCATTGCGTTTGCCGTTAACGCAATGATTGTAATATGTTTATTATGCTTGCCCGCTTTTCCTTCGCGTATAGCTTGCGTGGCTTGGTAGCCATCCATCACGGGCATTTGGCAGTCCATTAAAACTAACTGGTATTTTTTGTCTTGGCTGCTGTTTAGCTTATCTAGTGCATCTTGGCCGTTTTGTGCAATATCAAAGGTAAGCCCAACTTGTTTTAACAACGCTGAGGCCACCACCTGATTTACTTTGTTATCTTCTACTAAAAGCACTTGCGCCTGCGCTGATATTTCTTTGGGCTTTTCGGTTAACTCATTTTGCAGTTGTGCTTGGCGCTGTTGTTGCTCAATGTATTTATCGTTAGTGAGTGAATCAAATAAATCTGACGGAGTAAGCGGTTTAAATATCAGGCAGTCTATATTTATGCCAATGTTGTTATGCTCTTGCGAATAACTCATCGGTGCCATAACAACTAGTTTGCTTTGCTTGGTGGTTACTCGGTTTTTTAATGTATTTATTTGTGGGTGCGCAGCTTGCTCAAAAAAATGATAATCGACTAGCAATGCGTCTGGCTGGGTATCGCAGTTATCAAAATAATTAATGATGCCGCTATAGTCATTTAAAATATTAACGTGTGCGCCCCAAACGCGTAATTGTTTGGCGGCAATATTGGCGTTAAGTGTGCAGGCATCAATAATTAAAATATGTTTGTTATTAATTAAGTGGCTGGGTAAATCTTGCGCTTTAGTTAAACGTGGCTGTATTTTTATAGAAAACGAAAAAGTACTGCCTTCATTTAGCATGCTGGTTACGCTTACTTCGCCTTCCATGAGTTCACAAAGCTGCTTAACAATAGCTAGGCCAAGGCCTGTGCCGCCAAACTGGCGGGTAGTTGAGGCATCGGCCTGAGTGAATGAGTCGAATAAAGTTTTTTGTTTTTCTGCGTCTATTCCTATGCCGGTATCAATAATAGAGCAATGTAAAAAACTGCCATCGGTGGTTTCATCTATCTGCGCGGTCACCAGAATTTGCCCATCAATAGTAAACTTAACGGCATTGCCAATCAGGTTATTTAAAATTTGACGCAACCTATTCGGATCGCTAATTATTTCGCTGATAGTAATTTGGGTGGCATCTAAAATGAGATTGGTATTATTTTGCTCCACTTTAAGCGCAAACGACTCAACAACTTCACCAAGTAATTTAGGTAAGTTAAATTGCACATTTTCTATATCAAGTTTACCTGCTTCAATTTTAGAAAAGTCTAAAATGTCGTTAATTATATTTAACAGCGACTGAGCTGAAGATTGTGCAAGCTCAATATGGTGCTCCTGCTGTTGGTTGAGCTGAGTGCGCTTGATAATATTTAGCATGCCCAGTACGCCGTTCATGGGGGTTCTTATTTCGTGGCTCATACTGGCTAAAAATTCACTTTTAGCCATTACAGCTTGCTCTGCAGCCTCTTTGGCGGTGACTAGCTGTTGCTCTGTTTCAATACGTTGCTGACTTGAATGTAAGCTGCCCACGAGGGCGGCTACAGCAATTAAAAAGCTTTCTTCGTTACGTGACCACGGGCGCATTGAAGCACATTGCTCAGCGCATACTATGCCAATGGAGCCACTTCCCGCCGGTATGATTGCGCACAGCATGGCATTAATATTGAGCGGCGCAAAGTAATGCGCTTTAAGGGGTTTTAGTAGAGGGTGATTTTGGGCATCACTGGTGCTAAACACAGCGTGTTTTTCTATGGCTTCAAAAAAATCAGGCGCCTCTTTTTTAAGCCATACCGCATTATTATTACCCATTCTGTTTTCAATATTATGAGATGCTATAGGACTCAATGAGGTTTTTGAGCTATTAAAAAACCAAATACTGGCTTGCTCAATGTTTAATGCATGGCAAATAGATTCAGTAATAACTTGTTTAGATTGGCTTAATTGGCCACTTAAAATAAGGTCGTTGGCTGTAAGCGACGCTAAAATTTCGTTATGTAGGGCAATTTTGCTGTTTTCAAGTTCAATGCGCTTACGGGTATCAATATTTTGCAATGAGCCAAATATTCTTACACAGCGCTCGTTTTTGCGCTCAGCTTCACCATGAATAAGCACCCACATTTCGCGCCCTTCAGAGTCAATTACTTCAAGTTCGGCCTCGTAACTTTTGCCTTCTTTAATTGCAGATTCAACCAGTTGAGTGATACGTTCTCTGCTTTCACCGGCTTTAAAGTAATTTAAGTTTGTAGGCCAAGTAGGCTCTTTGTTTAGTGGGTACTTAAAGATTTTTTTGGTCATATCTGACCAATACACTTGTTTGGTTTCTAAATTAAATGACCACGCCCCAATTTGGGCAAGATCACTCATTGCCTCCAGCATTTTTTCGTTTTGTTGCTGGCGGTTTAGCATTTTTAAAAAGAATAAGAACGCCCATATTAGTAATCCGCAAATAATTATAATGGCGATTCTAAGCGGCCATATAGTTGAAGGTGCAGGGCTCCAACCTTCTTTAGGGGCTACGTATAATTGCCAGCTTCCCCCTTGAAAATTGAGCGTAAAATCAAGCGGCTCTTGTGAGGTTATATTGTTATTGCCATAAAAAAACTCGCCTTTTTTTCCTAAACCATGACGCCCTTGAATAGCAATGTTGTAGTTTTTTTCAAGCTCTTTTATGCCTGAGTTTTTGTATACTTTTTCAATGTCGAGCACTACCGATAATAACCCCCAAAAGCGGTTTTCGGGCGGAATATAAACAGGCACTCTGGCAATAAGGGCAATGTCGCCTTGCACCAGTTTAAGTGGCCCTGCCATAACAATAGTATTGGTATCACGGGCTCTAATGGCATCTAGGCGTTGGTTTTTGTTTTCTAAAAAGTTTAAGCCAATGGCTTTTTCGTTACCTTTTAGTGGGTAAGACATACGAATTATCATGTCGGGTGCACCACCAATATGGCGCAGCTCACTGGAGGTTTTAAACAAAGGCGCGGCAATTTGTTCAAACCGTGCTTGTTGTAACTCAGGTTCAGCTGATACAGCAACCGCTAATCCACGAACAAGCTGAATGTTTGATACCAAGGTGGCCTCTAGTTGTGCACGGTATGTACTTACCTGAGATAAAATTTGTAGGCGGTGGGCGTCTTTTGCGCGATTGTAGTTAATTCTATCTAATACAATGCTCACTAGTATTATTAGCGTAAGCGATAACCAAAAGGTCAGCTTATAGTTGCTGGTAGTGTTTTTTTTGTTGTTATTTTTTGGCGGCATTGGCTAAGTCATGCTGTTATTTTAGGCAATTTAACTATAGCTAATTTATTGTATAAATAAAAACGGCGCTGATAAATTAGCGCCGTTTTATTTTTATAATTAGTAGTTTAACTATTAAGCATCGGTTACTTCACGTGCCCAATGGTTTTGCTTTGCGACATGTAACTTACGGTAACCATCAAGTAGTGCTGCATGCTTTTTAAAGCCTTCAAGCGATAAACCTGGGAAGGTTAAACCATTAAATAATTTACGGCCTTCTGCTATTTCAATAGCCAGCGCTACGTTATCGCTGCCAAACATTAAACCCAGTGCATCTTGGTAGTCGGCGTAGTCGCGCTCGTCATCGTATTTAATTTCAAGAATGGCTTTTAAACAGCGGAAGTGACGCATTGCATCTTCGTTTACTTGGCCTGTGTGTAGTATCCAGTCTACCCAATCAATGGCTTCTTCGTTGCCTGCGGCTAAACATAAGTGCGCTTTAAGCTCACCAATACGCAATGTATGCCAAGGTGTGTCGGCATCGGTGGCAAGGCCAATAAATTCAGCAGCACGAATAATATCGCTGTGGCCTGCTTCTTCTAGGCTGTCGTAAATGTCCATCCACTGCTGCGCATCGTACTGATCAAGTGATAGGAATGCTTCACGGAATTTAGCGCCTTCGTTGTTGTTACGCCAAATTAGTTCATCTACTGGGTAAATGTCTGACATACCTGGTACTAAAATACGACATGCATACACGTTTAAGTGTGTGTAATCCATAATGTAAATGTCGTGGCCCATGCTGTGAATTAAGTCAGTACAGAAGTTGTATTCTTGCTCTGTTGTACCGCTAAAGTCCCAATGAACAAAGTCAAAGTCAGCGTCAGCACGGAAAAAGTCATGCGAGATTAAACCGCTTGAGTCGATAAAGTGCAGCTCAATGTTTTCAGGCGTTGCAACTTCATCGTTATCAAAAGTAGCTGGTTGGAACACATCAAGTTGATCAAGGCGACGACCTTGTAGTAGCTCGGTAACCGTACGCTCAAGGGCAACTTCAAATGATGGGTGAGCACCAAATGAGGCAAACACAGAGCCATCAACAGGGTTAATAAGCGTTACGCTCATTACAGGGTATTTACCGCCAAGTGATGCATCGGCAATACGTAAATGAAAACCATGGCTGCGTAGCTCTTCACACGCCTCGTGAATTTTAGGGTATTGCTTTACAACCTCTTCAGGGACGATAGGTAAACAAATACCTTCTGCGATAATACGGTTTTTAATGGCGCGCTCAAATACTTCTGATAGCCCTTGTACACGTGCTTCAAACTTAGTGTTACCTGCGCTCATGCCGTTAGAAACAAAAATATTACCAATTACGTTTACCGGAATGTATACGTCTTGGTTATCGCGTTGGCGTGTGTATGGCAATGTACAAATGCCGCGCTCGTTATTACCTGAGTTAAAGTCAAAAAGGTGTGAGGCATTAAGCTCACGCTCTGGGTCAAAGTAATCCCAAAGGCTTTCGTCCATTATGCCTTCTGGCACTTCATTGCCTTCAACTTTAAACCATTTCTCATTTGGATAATGAGTAAAGTCGCTGTTTGCAAATTCTTCACCTAAGTAAAAGTCGGCAAAAAAGTAATTACAGCTTAATCGTTCAAAGTATTCACCTAACGCAGAGGCGATAGATGCTTTATCGGTTGCGCCTTTACCATTGGTAAACATTACACCGCAGTCGCTGTCTTTTATATGAACTGAATAACAGTTAGCTACAGGGTTAAGCCAAAGTGCTTCTTCAACATTGATGTTTAGCGCTTTTAACTTGTTTTGCATGGTAGAGATAGACGATTCTAGGTCGCGGTCTTTACCTTTGATAAATGTTTTTTCAGTCATATGAGTCTCAACTAGATCTGCACAAAATGTGGAATGGCTATTATCGTGGATTTTGATGTTTATTTCACCCTTTGCGAGTAAGAACATTATTATTTAATAAAACTATGGTTATTATATGTGCAACAAATGGTGCAAAGGACAAATTAATGTTTAAAGTAATCAAATGGCTAGTGTTACTCGTTGTGGTTTTAGGGTTAGCTGGTACAGCGCTTGTGTATGGCGTATTAAGTTTAAGTATGCCCACACTTGATGGTAAAGGCCAAAGTACAGCAATTAATAAGCCGGTTACTATTTCGCGTGATGCACTAGGGCAGGCGGTTATAAAGGCCGAAAACCGCAATAGCGCCGCATACGGGTTAGGCTATGCGCATGGGCAAGACCGTTTTTTTCAAATGGACTTATTAAGACGTAACGCCGCAGGTGAGCTTAGTGAGTTATTTGGTAAAGCGGCCCTTGGGCTTGATAAAAAAATGCGCTTTCATCAATTGCGAAAACGCAGCCGCGCTATATTAAACACCTTACCCGAAAGCGATAAACAGCTATTAAACAGCTACGCCCAAGGTGTAAACGAAGGGCTGGCACAAGTTGGCTTTGCAAGCTTTGAGTATTTACTTACAGGCGGAGCGCAAAAACCATGGCAAAGTGAAGATAGCCTATTAGTTATATTTAGCATGTACCTTGATTTGCAAAGTGCCACCTTTGAGCGAGATGAAGCTCTCATACATATTGAGCAAGCATACGGGCAACACATGGTTGATTTTTTAACACAACCTAGCCAATACCAAGCGGCGCTTGATGGCAGTAAACTTGCCCCGTTTACAGGCACCATTCCTCAACTTCCAGAGCAAGCACAGCACACGGTTAAAAATATTCAGGCAAACCAAGAGCGCGGCAGCAATAACTGGGCAGTAACCGGTGCGCATACCCAAACGGGAGCAGCCATGCTCTCTGATGATATGCATTTATCTATGGCGGTGCCGGTTATTTGGTACAGGGCGCAGCTTAATTACACACAAAATGGCGAGCAAGCTCAGGTAACTGGCGTATCGCTACCCGGCGCCCCTGCTATTGTGGTGGGTACCAATAATAAAATTGCCTGGGGCTTTACTAACGGCTACATAGATACCGCTGATTGGATAGCGCTAAATGATGACAGTAAAACATGGCAAGTAAATGAGCCAATAGCGCTGCCAAATGATGAGGTAGAAAACTACCCATTAACGTTAAGCGAATATGGCCCAGTAAAATATATAAATAAACAGCCTTATGCACTTAGCTGGGCTGCACACCAACTTTATGCTGTAAACATGGACCTGCTCAAACTAGAGCAAGCCACTAGCGTAGATGATGCGCTAGATGTGGCAAGCGATGTGGGTATTCCGGTACAAAATTTAATGGTGGTAGATAGCCAAGGCAGTGCTGCATGGCAACATATTGGGGCTATACCGGCGCGTAAAACACCGAGTGAGCTAAGTGTTAATGCAAACGAATACTCACCCGACTGGCAGCAAAATGAGCATCAGCGCCCTTATGTTAAAAACCCGCAAAATGGGCGATTATGGACAGGTAATTCGCGCGTTGTGTCGGCCACTGATAATGCACGCTTTGGCAATGGCGGGTACGCGCTAGGCGCTCGCTCGAGCCAAATTCGTGATAGGTTATTTGAAAAACAAAGCTTTGCTGAGAGCGACTTTTACGCGCTACAGCTTGATAACCAAGCCCGCTTTTTAACGCCATGGCACACATTGCTACTTAATCAGCTTAAAAAAGACAAAGCCAAAAACGCACAGTACATAAGTGCACTTGAAAACTGGCAGCAATGCGCATGTGCAAGCTCGGTAGGTTATACCTTAGTTAAACACTACCGCAGCACATTAATTAATACTGTATTTGCAAGCATGGAGAACAAACTTAATGAGCAAGACGCCACGCTTAAATATGTAAAACGCGATCTAGAACCAGCTATATGGCAGCTTATTAAGGATAGACCGGGCTCATGGGTAAACCCTGAGTATAAAAATTGGGACGAGCAGTTATTAGGTGCATTTAGCCAAACAGTGACAGCACTTGGGGCTGAGTATGGGGATAACTTGCAAAATTGGCAGTGGGGTAAAGTAAATGCGCTTAATATTGAGCACCCGTTTGCTAAACAAATGCCCATACTGGCTAAGCTTTTAAATATGCCTGTAGCGCCAGCTTTTGGCGATAGCTACATGCCGGCTGTACAGGGCAAAAGCTTTGGTGCATCACAGCGCTTTATTGCCCAACCAGGGCATTTAGAAAACGCCATTATGGCAGTGCCCGGTGGGCAGTCGGGGCATCCGCTATCCGCGTTTTATCGTGCAGGCTTTAGTGACTACATTGAAGGTAAGCACACGCCTTTACTACCACAAACGCTAATACATCAAATAGTGATAGAGCCAGCACGATGAACTAAATTACAGTTAATCACGTTCTATATAATCATTAATAAATCAACAGAGAACTAAAATGAAAAAAATACTACCCGCATTAATAACAGGCTTATTACTTAGCAGTGCAACACATGCAGATGAAAATCCGGTAACGGCAGAAAAACTAAGCGACAGTGTGTATGTACTGTTTGGCCAAGGCGGTAACATTGCCGCAAGTGTAGGGGAAGATGGCATTTACATTATTGATGACCAATTTGCTAAGCTTTCAAACGACATTAAAAAAACCATTAGCGATTTAAAACCCGGTAGTGCAGAGTTTGTAATTAATACGCATCATCATGGCGACCACACTGGCGGCAACGAAAACTTTGCCAAAGCCGGTGCGCATGTCATTGCGCACGACAACGTACATAAGCGATTAGAAGAAAAACACGGTGCAAACTCAGATTACCTGCCACGCATTAGCTTTGGCCACGATTTAAAACTGCATTTTAATAACGAACACGCCCATGTAGTGCACTACGCCTATGCACATACCGACGGTGATTCGGTGATATTTTTTAATAACGATAACATAGTGCACATGGGCGATATTTACTTTAACTTTGGCAGCTTGCCGTTTGTTGATGTAGATAGCGGCGGCAGTGTTGACGGAATATTAGCAGCCGTAAATGACGTTATTAAGCAAATAGACGAGCGCACCATAGTGATACCCGGGCATGGGCCGGTAAGTGACCGTTCAGGGCTGGAAACGTATGCTAAACTTGTTAAAAAAGCCAAAGATTTAATGCTAAAAGCAATGCAAAATGACGCAAGCTTAGAGCAAGTACTAAAAGCCGATCCATTGGCAGAGCTTGGCCTTGAATACGCAGGCTGGTTGCCAAAAGAGAAAGTGACTACACTTTTTTATCGCAGCTTAAAGTAGTACGCGTAACGTAAAAAACATGATACAAAGCTGAGTGTACTTTAGCGTACATTCGGCTTTTATTTTATTATGCCCAAAGGAGTTGTGTATGTCGGCAGAAAAAACCCACCTAGAAATTTGTAACTTAACAAAAGAGCAGTATCCGCAAATTAAAACCTTGATGGATCAGGCTTATCCTGATTTAGGTGGCGCGTGGCCAAGCCATACTATTTTTAGATTGATAGATCAGTTCCCTGAAGGGCAAATAGGCATTGTAGATGATGGCGTGCTGGTGGGCTTAGCACTAAGCGTGCAAGTAGACTACGCGCGTTTTTCAAATCCTCACACATACGAAGACATAGCCGATGGGCACGACCGGGTATTTAGTGACTCCGATGGCGATGCACTATACGGTTTAGATGTAGCAATTAGCGAAACCCACCGAGGCATGCGCTTAGGGCGCAGATTATACGATGCCCGTAAAGAGCTGTGCCGCCAATATAACTTACGTGCTATTTTAGCCGGTGGCCGTATTCCGCGTTATTACAATCACAGTAGTGAAATGACGCCAATGGAATACATTGAAAAGGTTGACCAAAAAGAGCTTTACGACCCAATTTTAAGTTTTCAGCTCTCTAACGACTTTCAGGTAAAACGGTTACTTAAAAAGTACCTGCCGGAGGATCAAGAGTCTGTAGGTTACGCCACCTTGCTTGAGTGGAATAACATAATGTACGAGCCAACCGACACCGTGCTCGAATCAACTAAATCGATAGTGCGTATTGGTGCGGTGCAATGGCAAATGCGCTGTGTAGAGTCGGTTGACGAAATGCTCAAGCAGGTAGAATACTTTGTAGATACGGTATCTGACTACAAAAGCGATTTTATATTATTTCCGGAATTTTTTAACGCGCCACTTATGGGCTTAGGCGATCAGAATAATCAAACCGAAGCTATCCGCTATTTAGCCGAATATACCGAAACATTTAAAAACGCGATGTCGCGTATGGCAATAGAATATAACGCCAATATTATTACCGGCTCTATGCCGCTTGCCGAAGACGATAAAATTTATAACGTAAGTTACTTATGCCACCGTAGCGGTAAAATAGACGAGCAGCGAAAAATACATATAACCCCGCATGAGCAAAATGATTGGGTGATTCAAGGCGGTGACAAAATTGCCGTGTTTGACACCGATGCTGGGCGTGTAGGTATTCAAATTTGTTACGATGTAGAGTTTCCAGAGCTTTCGCGCATATTAGCCAAGCAGGGGCTTGATATACTCTTTGTGCCGTTTTGGACCGATACTAAAAATAGTTATTTACGGGTTCGTCACTGTGCGCAAGCGCGCGCAATCGAAAACGAATGTTATGTGGTTATTGCAGGCTCAGTGGGTAACTTACCTGAGGTAGAAAGCCTAGACGTACAGTACTCGCAATCGGCAGTTTTGACCCCGTCTGACTTTTCTTTTCCGCACGATGCAACATTAAATGAAGCCACACCTAATACTGAAATGTTACTATTCAGCGACCTTGATATGGATAAGCTAAAAATTCTTCATAGCGAAGGTACGGTGCGCAATTTAAAAGATCGCCGCGAAGATTTATACGACGTAATTTTGAAAAAGAGAGATGTTTAATGGCATGGGTTTATTTAGTCATTGCCGGCTTGCTTGAAATAGGCTGGCCAATTGGTTTAAAAATTTCACAAAATCCCGACACACGCTGGCAGGGTATAGTAATGGCCATTGCATTTTTAACAGCCAGTGGTTTTATGTTGTGGCTTGCACAAAAGCAAATATCAATGGGGACTTCCTACGCCGTATGGACCGGAATAGGTGCTGCGGGTACGTTTTTAGTGGGTATATTACTTTACGGTGATGCAGCCACGTTTGGCCGTATTGCTGGTGTACTCATGATTATTTGCGGTGTGATAACGCTAAAAATTAGCTCTTAAAAAGAGCGCTTAATACTCGCTTTAAACGTTATTAGCAGCCTATAGTAGCGCAGGTTTAAAAGCCTGCGCTTTTTTATGTTCTCAATTTGGCAGCATTACTAAAATAGCGGCAATGGCTATAAGTATTAAGCCCGCAGTATCTTGCTTTTTAAGTGGCTGTTTGAGCCAAAGTACAGCAATTAGTATGGTAAAAAATACCTCCACCTGACCAAGCGTTTTAACATACGCTACGTGCTGTAAACTCATCGCGCTAAACCAGCCAATAGAGCCTATACAGCTAAAAGTACTAATTGCGGCAGTGGTGCCTTTATATTGCCAAAGTTTGCCAACAGTGTGTGGCTCTTTTAGTAATAAATAGCCAAGTAATATAAGCGTTTGTAGGCTTATTACAAACAGTAAAACCCATGCAGCTGAGTGTGGAAACAATAACCCTGAATTTAAGCTCGCTTCACGCACCCACAGCGATGTAAGGGCAAAGCTGGTACCACAGGCAAGGCCAAGTAACGCTGTTTTAGCATCAAAGTGTTTTACGCTGGTTATGCCGCTAAGTAAAAGCACCGCAATAGCGCCTAAAAATACACCCAGCCAACCAAGAAGGCTGAGCGCAGAACCAAAAAACAATACCCCTAAAATAGCCGCTACTAATGCCTCACTTTTAGCAAGCCCTGCACCTATGGCGTAATTATTCATTTTAAACAGTTTTACCATTAAGCCGGTGGCGAGTATTTGCATAACACTTGCGCCAATAACAAACCCCCAAAAGGCATTATTAAACGTAGGCATGGCTGTGTCTTTATATTGATAAAGACCATACAAATACACTGCAGCAATAGGGCCGGCTAAAATAAAGCGCGAAAGGGTTACGCCAGCCACACTTGCATGTGCGCTTAATTTACTTTGTAGGGCATTTCGCCATGCTTGCATAAAGGCGGCTAAAAAAGTGAAAAAGATCCAGGTCATAGGGGTCGTCGGTAAAAAATAAGGTCTATAAGTTAACAATCTTTAGTTATTAATGCGATGCATTAAGGGTGATAGTGAATATTCATCACCTGCGACATTATGCCGCACTGCTTTATAGGTAAACTTAGCTATAGTAAGTATGATGTTATTGTTTAGCCGCCTGCGTATGTCATAAAACGTGTTGGCGGCTTTTTTGTGTATGTGTGTTATATGTATTGGTTAAATAACTAGGTTTTAAAATAAGAGAATAAATTATGACAACATTAGTAGTATGCGCATTACTTGCTGTATTAATGCCTTATTTTGCAAAAATACCAGTGGCCATTGCAATGGCAAAGCTTGGTCGATACGATAATAAACACCCGCGCTCTCAACAAGCAAAATTAACGGGCTTTGGTGCGCGAACGCTCGCTGCTCATCAAAATTGTTTTGAATCACTCGCTGTTTTTGCTGTTGCTATTGCGGTGGTACTGGGAACTAACTCGGTAAATGCAGTAACCGAAACCTTGGCGGTTACTCATATAGTTTCGCGTACTTTGTATTGCATTTTTTATTGGTTGAACTTAGATATTATACGTACGCTTGTATGGTTTATTGGCTTAGGCACTGCCATTGCCATGATTGTAGTGAGTATTTAATTTTATTGTTAAAACCACAAAGTAAGCGGCCTAAAAGGGTGCTTGCTTTGTGCTCTTGCATCACTCATTAGCCTTAATGCGATACTTTAATTCGCTCTATTAAATCGGTATTAGCAACCTCGCTGTTTATAGCAAAATCGAGCTGTACAAGTACATCATTAAAGCCTGACTCAGAGATTTTATACTCCCACTTTGCCAGCGCTTCTTTAGCTGATTTATCAAAAACGTCTGACGGCTTAGATTGAATGACACTAATGTTTTTTGTTCTGCCATTGGCGGCTATATCGTACTTTAATACAACCGAGCCGCTAATGCCTTGCTTAGCGGCTTGGGCTGGGTAGGCAGGTTCAATGCGTATTGTTGGTGAAATATGATCCTTTTTCGTTATTTCAGTTTGGGGCTGTTTTGCAATGGCTAAACCGCTAAGCATGCTTGTTGCTATTAGCAGTAAGCCACCTTTGGCTAGGCGAGAGTGATTGCCACTGTGCTTTATATTGGTAAGTCGTTGTAACATGGTTTTTTTATCTCCGTAGTGTGAATAAGCCATTAGGCCTGCGGGCGTTGCTGCCGCGCAGTTAACTAAGGCTTTGCTGTATAAAATGTGTTGGTGTGTGGTTTTATTGGCAAGTACCCGCTGATCACAAGTTAGCTCCTGCAAGCGTCTAAAGCTTGCGTAAGCCATCCAGGCGAGCGGGTTAAACCACATTAAAATAGTAGTCAGTAACAGCAGGGCATTTATTAGGTTATCTTTGCGTTTTATGTGCACAGCCTCATGCTCTAAAATAAGTGCCAAAATGGCTTTATCAAACTGGGTTTTGTAATTACTAGGCAGTATGAGCTTACTTTGCAAAATACCTACCACCATTGGCGATGCAATATGGTTACTGGTATAGGTTTTAATGTGTGAGGTTAGAGTGTGTTCGCTATTAATTAAATAATTGAGCTGCAGGTTTTTTATAAAGCGAATATGCACAACAAACGCTATGCTAAACAGCACTAGGCTAACCACTACATAAAGCACGGCCCAATTTAGGCCTAAGTTATTAATAAGGGGCTGGTTAGGCGTTATTAAATAATGGCTAATGGCGCTATTTTGTAGTGGCTTAATGTTACTTGGTAAGTTTGCAACCAGTAACGATACCGGGATTAGGCATACTAATTTATACACAAAGCCTGGGCCAAGCAGCCTTAAACTAAAACGCTCACATATAATAAACCCGCCAAGCATTATGCTGAGTAATAATTGCTGCTCTAGTAACCAGTTAAACAGGGTTTGAATATCCATAGCCACTCCTTACTTTTGGTTTTTTTCCCAGTCATCAATGACCTTTTTTAGCTCGTTTATATCTTGCTGCGAAAGCTGCTCTGATTTAGCAAACCCGCTTACCAGCGGCGCTATGCGGCCACTAAAAAAGCGCTCAATAAAGTTTTTGCTTTCTTTTAATGTGTAGTCGGCGCGCTCCATACAAGGAGTATAAATATATTGGCGGCCGTCTTTTTCAAAGGTCAGTGCGCCTTTTTTAACTAATCGACCCAGTAGGGTTTTAATGGTTTTTTCGTGCCATTGTTTGTCATCGCTTAAGCGCTCAATAATTTGGCTGGCGGTTGCTGGGTAATTAATCCAAAGCGCATCAAGCACGTCGAATTCTGCTTTTGATAACTCAATCATTTTATTGCCTACAAATGTAATCTTTAAGTTAAGACTACACCTGTAATCTATTTTTGCAAGGTTATTTTTTAACTTTTTATGATGTAATTAAGCGACTTGGTATTAGATTTTTGAAATATCTGTTTTATTAATTTGTATATAGTGGTTTTCAGGTAGGTTTAGGTTTGAGAGAGCGAGTTCGCTAAATTGCACTCTAAATAAATCAATTACTTTAAAGCCGCAGTAATGCGCCATTTTACGTATTTGTCTGTTAAGCCCTTGCTTTAAAATAATACTAAACTGGTTGTCAGCTATTTTTGTTACTTCACACGGTAAGGTTACTTGTTTATCGACGGGGATTCCTGCGGCCATTTTTTCGCAAAACGCGTTATTAATAGGTTTATCTACCGTGACTAAATAACGTTTGGGCTGGTGGAAGTCAGGGTGAATAAGTTGATTACAAAAATCTCCGTCGTTGGTCAAAATAAGCAAGCCACGAGAGTCTTTATCTAATCGGCCAATGGGGTAAACCCGAGTGAGGGTAGGTAAATGGTGAATAAGGCTGGCAGGGTCATTTTCATTTAATTTGCAGTCAATACCTACAGGCTTGTGGTACGCAAAATAAACCAAATCGGCAGCCCCTTTTACTGCTTGGCCATTAACTATTACGTCGTCTTGCTCATTAACGTGATCAATATGATTCGCTGGGCGATTATTTACCGTTACTCTCCCATCATCTATTAAGCGCGATGCTTGTTTTCGTGAGCACACACCAGCGTGAGCAATGTATTTAGCGAGTCGAATTTTATTGCTCATAAGCTTAAAAGGCAGTGATGTAATAATTTGATCGCGATTATAGCAAAGGTGCGTATCTGTAAAGTTACTTTTTATTAAAAGGCGATTGTTATGGGTATGAAATTTTCTGAGTTAAAAAGGCACGAACCATTACAAAAAGTGGTCGCGCACTCCCTTGAAATGGCGCTCTATCAGGTGTCTGTCATTATAAATAACGTAGAGTATTACGTTACTGAAGAAAATGGCGAGTTTGTTAAAGCGCTCAGCCCGCTGCATATTCAAAAACGTTTTGAAAAAATAGCCTATGCCGAAATGGTACTGCGACACACTAGCGCTTACGATGAAATGTGCGGCCAACCCGAAAAAACAAGCAGCAATTTGCTAGAAGTACCTTATGGAAAAAATAACCTTTTTTAATTAAGTTTGTTTGCTAGTATTTGCTTCTTTAAGGGCGGTACATGTATCAATTAAAAGCAGATAATACCGATGCGTTAAACTCAGCGCTTCGCACTAAAATAGTTGAATTTAACGCACAGCACTTTGATGCGCAAAGAGTGCCATTAGGCTATAAATTTGTTGATGAGCAAGGTGAGCTTGTTGCAGGTATTAGTGGGTGTGTGTTTGGAAATTGGCTGATGATTAGTTGGCTTTGGTGTAGCGATGTAGCGCGAGGTCAAGGGCTTGCAGATAAGTTACTAACGGCACTTGAACAATCAGCTGCTGAACTAGGTGCAACGACCGCTCAGCTCGATACGCTTGATTTTCAGGCCAAGCCTTTTTATGAAAAGCGCGGATACGTGGTTAAGTATCAGCTTAACAACTATCCGCGATCTGGTACGCGTTACTTTATGGAAAAAACGCTTTAATTTAGCAGCTTAGTGTTATTTCTCTTTTAGTGGCTCACCATCAAAGCTCAGGCCTAAAAATGGAGTCGCTTCTGGCGCTAACATAAACGTGCGAATGTTCATGTGATCATCGCCTTTAGGGTTTTGTAGTACGTCTTCGCGGTAAAACTTACCAAAGCAATCCAATGTATTTTGCTTGCTTAAATCGTTTAATTTAGCAAATGCAAAAATTTTACATGAGCCGTTGTTCTCGCTTGCAGAGCTAAGTAAGCCGTGGTTATTAAATCCACACGCGGTAAAATCGTAATTAGCTTCTATTACCGCCATGGTATCGCTAAATTGTATGCTTTTAGGGTTGTCTGCAAGTTGCTGTAAAAAATCGTTTAATAACATGTTTGTCCTTTTCTAACAGAAGATTCAAAGAGAAAAATTAATAGTCGTTGCTTGTAAGCTCTGCACTTAAAAGCTTTCCGTCATAAATATAAAAATAACCATCCCAGTGTTGAGAAGTAAATTCTGCTGAGTCAAAGAACTCGTCGTAATCGCCTAACTTAGCAAGGCTTGCAACAGGGTCGTTGTATTTTACGCCTGATAAGTTCCACTGTGTACTTTGGTTAATATAGCCAGCTAATGCAGCGAGCTTAATTTTAGCGGTTGAAAAGGGCTCCACAAGCTTTAATTTAGAAATGTAGCCGTTGCCTTCATATATAAACTCATAACAAGGAGTAATGATTATATTGTCATGATTTTCATTAACTACTTTAAGCGTTTTACTATTTTTGTGTTTTTTTAAGTATTCATCGGCCAATATTGTGCCGTTATAGCATTGAGTGTTGCTCTTTATATGTTCAACTAATTCACCGTGCGATATACCAACAACTCTTTGCTCTGACTTGTTAATAGATACTTTATAAGATGCGGTTTCCACTTCATCAAAACTGTTTTTTAATTTATTAATTGCTGGTTGGGTTAAATCTGTATCTAAGAAAATAGCCTGATCTGTACCGGTGCTTATTTGTAATTTTTCATTTGCCAAAGAAAGCTCATTATTTATCACCATAGGTAGTAGCGTTTCATGGAACTGATAACCTATAAATACATTGTTTTTAAAGTGAAAAGCATGATTTCTTCCATATACAAGTATTGCGTTATTGTTATCGCTTAGCGATAAACTAGCAAGTCCGAGAGACGCTAATACCTGCTCATAGCTACTGCCAAATTGGAGTCCAAAAAAGTTAGTGGGGGTGATGAGGGGGTTGTTAAATTGAGTAAACTTAGGGGAACTGTTTATGTCTAAAGTGACATCAATTGCATTCCCCTCAATGGTATTTGAGAGGCTGTGCTTGTGCACTCCAGAAATAAATAGCTCGCTAGTCATAGCGACTTGTTGATTGCAGTTTTTTGAGGGGGTGAGCTTAATAAGGTAATGTAATTTTTTTTGGGCTCTGCTTATTGTAGGAGTTTCAGCAGAGTGGCTGCTATTTGTAGTAAAGCGTTCCTCTACATATAGTTGCTCATGCTGTTGATTGTACTGTTCGCTATACTTATTCAGCGCTTTTTGTCTAAGGTTTTGTCTTTTTCTTTGATGGTTATCTAAATCTCTCAGTGTAGCGCTAAGGCTTATTTCTATTTCGGGTGAAATAGCCTCACAACTTTTGTCTTTTACAAAATAATTTGTTGCCTGAGCAGTACATTGCCAAAAACAAAGTAGTGTAAATAGTAGAGTACGCATAAACTTCCTTTTATTATTTTTTGTTTATTTAGCACTCAACTCTAACTCATCTGTTTGTTGATTTATATTAAATTTATATCTAGATAAAAAGTTCATTCCTAACAAACCTTGGCCGCGGGTGTTTTCAATACTGAGCACTTCAAAACCGTAAATAGTTTGCACCCCTACTTTAAACGACTCAATTTGGTAGCGTTTTACTCTAATTTGCCCATTCGCCGTGTTTACGGTTACATCGCCTAAATACAGTGGTCGGGGTGAAAGTTGGTTAAGCACGTCACTCGAAAGAGAAGTAATACTTGCGCCGGTATCTATCATTAGCTCTGTTTTAATTGAGCTATTTAGCTCGGTGCTAATTAAGTAATGTGCGCCGTAGGGGGTAAGTGCAATAAAGTCATCTTGCGATTGAGCTTTCTCTATCATTGCGTGTAAGGCTGTTACTTCGGCTTGTAGTGGGTGATTTGGTGGCATGCGCTCAATAGTTGTTAAGGCGCTAATAAAGTCCTCTAGTTGATAATAAGCATGAGCGAGTGCGTATAAAAAATGGCTATTGTCGTTTTGATAGTCCAGCCAAATTTGAGTTTGTTCACTAATTGTTTGCCAATTTTGCTGCTCACTCAAACTATGCAGTTCGTTAGTCGTTAAATGCACAAGGCGCCTATCTACAGGACCTTGTTGGTGCTTATTTAATAATGGGTAGAGCTCAAATAGCGCAATAATTGCGTTTTGCCGCTGCCCGCTTTTTACTAGGTAATCTACGTGTAAAGTGAGTAACTCGGTATTGTAAGGGTCTTTATTTAAAAGTGCATTTAACAATGACTGGCTAAGCGGTAGGTTTGTGTTTAGCCATTGCTTTAGTTGTGCTACCCACGAAGCGTATAAAGTATGTGCTTTTTTTGGAGCGCTTAGATTTAGTTGCTGATACGTATTTACAGCATCATCAAATTTGTGTTGTGTAAATTGCTGTTGAGCTTGGCTGAGCAGGTTACTTTTTGGCGCTTTGATGCTCTTGCCGCTGTGGATTTTGTGTGTGCCAACTACAGGCTGTTTTTGTGGCCACAATAAGTAAGCGTTTAGGCCAAGTGAGCCTATTAATAGCAAGGTAATTAGCTTGGTATAATGGCTCATTGCAACCTCTTCGTTCTATTTAGGCTATTTGATAAAGTGCGCTAAGGCATGAATATTCGCAATTTCAACATCGGCAAGGCCTTTGTAGTGATAAGCCGCGCCTTGGTCGTTTAACCAAACCGATTGGCAGCCTGCATTATTAGCGCCTTGTACGTCGGTATCTAGGCTATCGCCAATATGTAAAATTTCACTTTTAGCCACGTTTAAGTGCGCGGCGGCTTTATCAAACAGTGTACCGTGGGGTTTGGCTTTACCGTGCATACCAGCTTGCAATACTAGCGCAAATTTATCGCGTAAGTTAAAGCGCTCAATTTCAACATTGCCATTGGTTATTGCAACCAGCGTAAAGTGCTGGGCTAAGTTATCTAGCAGCTTTAGTACGTCGTCAGTTACCACTATTTTACTGCGCGCATCGGCAAAAGCGTTATAGGCAGCATCGGCATGATGCTCTACCTCTTGCTCATTTAAATCTAGCTTTGAAAGAGCTAAGCGAAGCGTATGTTGGCGCCATTTAGTTACATTATCAGCAAGCTCTGGTAACTGTAATACAGCCTCGTTGCGGCATTGTTGCCAGTATTTTGGGCCTTGTTGTAAGTAGCTGGGTAGCGCGTTTAAATAATCTTGCTGGGCTTTAACCGCGGCTTTTATTATGGGGTGGTTGTTATACAGGGTGTCGTCTAAGTCAAAGCTCATAACTGAAAAAGGGCGAGGAGCACGATTAAATCGGATCATAATTACATTCCTAATCGGTTTGTTTTTTAGCGCGCGGATGCGTGTTGTCGTACACTTTTGCTAAATGCTGAAAATCTAAATGCGTATATACTTGCGTAGCCGATAAACTACTGTGCCCTAATAATTCTTGCACAGCGCGTAAATCGCCAGATGATTCTAAAATATGAGAGGCAAACGAGTGGCGAAGTTTATGCGGGTGCACTTGTGAGCTAATGCCTTGTTTTATTCCCCACTCTTGCATGCGTAAGCGAACTTGGCGAACCGAAATACGATTTTTTTTACTGCTTAAAAACACCGCCATTTCGTCAGGCTTTGCAAATTGCCCTCGTATGTTGAGCCAATTTTTTAACGCTGTGAGCGCTTTGCGACCCACGGGAATGAGGCGCTCTTTGTTACCTTTACCTTTGACTAATATTTCGCCGCTTGCGGCGTTTATATCGCGTAAGTTGGTGCCAACTAACTCGCTAATGCGCAGTCCTGATGAGTACATAAGCTCCATCATAGCTTTGTCTCGTATGGCTAATGGGTCGTCATCGTTAATCTCTAGTAGGCTTGCCATCTGATCTACATCGAGATTTTTAGGTAAAGGCTTAGAAAATTTAGGCCCTTTAATGCCTTGTGCCGGGTTATGATAATGCGCGTGCTGAGCGATGTTTTTGGCTTTTAAAAATTTATACAAACTACGAATGCAGCTTAATTTTAAACTAATAGTGCGCCCACTTAATTGCTTTGAACGAAGCGCCATGCTGTAGCGGCGAATATGCTCGCCTTGTACGCCAAACCAGTCATCACATAATTTACTAAAATACAGGGCAGCAAAGTTTAGTTGGCTAACATACTGATTTACAGTGTGCTCTGAGTACTGTCTTTCGTACTTTAAATAGTCACTAAATAAATGAATGGGTGTACGCCAATGCTCACTTAATTGCTCAGTGTTAGGCGTCTCGTCGCTCATGCCAATTCCAACAGCCTAAGTTGCAATGCATGAACAAAATCAAGCACGAATAGGTTATCTTGTGCGGGTTCAAAATGGTTTTCATCATGGCTGCCAAAGGCCAATATAGCGACGGGTTTTTCAGCGCAACCAATAAGATAAATAGCAGATGATTGCGTGTTTTCGCAAAATAATAGCTCACGCTCTTGCTGATTAACGCGTCCTAAGTAGTGCCCAAATTGGCTAAGGCGGTGCTCAATAAGCCCATCTAAAGTGTTGTTGTATTTAACCAACCTACACTCGCTAATGTGTGGGCTGGTACAAATAATATTGCGCAAATTTGCGGCAAGCGTATTAAAGTCGTAGTTTGTCCACAGTTGGCGGTGGCATTGGCTAAACAAGCGATACACTAGCTCATTTTGCGTAGCGTGTTCGCTCATACTGTGTATTTGATTTTTTAACTGAGTATTGTGCTCGCGCAATTGGCGCTGTTGTATGTGCACAAGCGAGGTGGCGCCTTGCGTTTTGTGATGTAACTCAAGTTGTGCAAGCAGCTCTGGCTGCTCTATTAAAAAATCAGGGTGGCGCGCTAAATACTCAGCGACTTGCTCTTTTGTTAGCTCGCTCATAAGGCAACTTGCCCATCAAATACATGCTCGGCTGGGCCGGTCATGCGGACAGGGTGGCCTTCGCCGCTCCAACGTACTTGTAATGTGCCGCCGGGTAAATCAACTTGTACCGTGGTGTTAAGTTTGCTTTGAATGTGGCCAATTACCATTGCTGCGCAGGCACCCGTGCCACACGCTAGGGTTTCACTAACGCCGCGTTCCCACACTCTAAGTTTAATATGATCTTGCGATACCACTTGCATAAAGCCAATATTGGCACGATTTGGAAAACGTTCGTGGTTTTCAAGCAGCGGACCAAGCACCTCAACTTGTGCGGTAGCTATATCGTCAACTTCTAACACGCAATGCGGGTTACCCATAGACACAGCGCCACTAAATACAGTGTGCTCTTGAGCTCTTATTATATAAGTTAGTTCTCGCTTGCTGGCTTTAAGCGGGATTTTAGCAGGCTCAAAATTAGGATGGCCCATGTTTACCGTCACTTGCCCGTCTTTTTCTATGTATAGCGTGAGGTTGCCCGACTTAGTCGAGACACTAATTTTGTGCTTGTTAGTTAAGCCTTTCATGCGGACAAAGCGGGCAAAACAGCGTGCGCCATTTCCGCATTGTTCTACTTCATTGCCATCGGCATTAAATATACGGTAATGGAAGTCGAGATCAGGGGAGTAAGGGGCTTCAACCATAAGTAATTGGTCAAAGCCAATACCAAAGTGGCGATCAGCCAGTTTTTTGATTTGATCGCGAGACAAAAATACATTTTGTGTAATGTTATCAATTACAACAAAGTCGTTGCCTAAGCCGTGCATTTTGGAAAAATTAACTAACATAGCGCTCTAATTCGGGTTTGCTCTGCGCTAATCATGCCACAGAGCAGCGCCTTAACAAAAACGTTTATGGTAAAATTTTCTCACCTTGATAAAGGCTCTCGATGGTTTCGCGTTGGCGAATAAGGTGGTGTTGCTCACCATCTACCATTATTTCGGCCACGCGTGGGCGAGAGTTGTAGTTTGAACTCATTGTAAAACCATAGGCACCAGCACTTCGCTGCGCCAATAAGTCGCCTTGTTTAAGGGCTAGTTCGCGGTCTTTTCCTAAAAAGTCGCCGGTTTCGCACACTGGGCCCACAATATCAAAGTTATGTGTTGGGGTGTCGTCATCGCGCACCGATACAGGAATGATTTTTTGCCATGCCTGATAAAGCGAAGGGCGAAGCATGTCGTTCATACCCGCATCGACAATGGCAAAAAATTTATCTTGGTTTTGCTTAATAAATTCAACCTGTGTAACTAAAATTCCAGCATTAGCGGCTATAGCGCGCCCTGGCTCAAAAATAAGTTCAAGGTGTTTGTAATTGGCTAAGCGTTCGGTAACTTGCGCAGCATATTCACTTGGGTGGGGTGGCTGTTCATCATTGTAAGGAACGCCTAATCCGCCGCCAATATCTAAATGAGTAAGCTCAATACCATTTGCTTTAAGCTCATCTATTAATGCCATTAGCTTATCAAGCGCTTCTAAAAAAGGTTTAACCTCTGTTAATTGCGAGCCTATGTGGCAATCTACGCCGGTTACTTTTAGACCTGGTAAAGATGCCGCATGCTGATAAACGCTCACAGCCGTTTGAATATCGATACCAAACTTGTTTTCTTTTAAACCGGTAGAAATATACGGGTGTGTTTTAGCATCTATATCAGGGTTTACACGAATAGAAATAGGGGCTTCTAAATTTAACTCGCACGCTACCTCAGAAATACGCTCAAGCTCTGAGGCCGATTCAACGTTAAAACATTTAATGCCTAACTTTAGTGCATAAGCAATTTCGTCGGCGGTTTTAGCCACTCCTGAAAACACCACTTTACTGGCATCACCGCCAGCTTTTATCACACGCGCCAGCTCACCTTTAGACACTATGTCAAACCCTGAGCCTAAACGCGCTAATATATTTAATACTGCAATATTAGAATTGGCTTTAACTGCGTAGCACACCAAGCTTTTATGATTGTTAGTGGCATTTGCAAAGGCTAAATAATGGCGCTCAAAAGTAGCACGCGAGTACACATAACACGGCGTACCATAGTGCTGAGCAATTGTGGCAATGCTGACATCTTCGGCAAATAATTGATTGTTTTGATAGTTAAAATAATCCATTTATTGCTCCTGCACTTGCTCTGTGTTGGTTTTTTTTACGGGCGTTGGCTGTGCTGTATTAGGGGGTGTGTTTTGCTCAGCCTGTTGCTCTGGTAAATACAAAGGCCCGCTTTGGCCGCAGCCAGCTAATGCACTTAGCAGTAAAGTACTTATATATAGTCGTTTTAATTGTAAGGTATGTGTCGCTTTCATTAGATTAATACGGTTGCTGGCTTTATAATCGCAGAGTAACAGAATATCTAAAAAATGCAGCTATTCGCGGATGATTTTATTCCTGTTACACTAGCTGTATATAAACCGTACCCAATATTAGGCAGCTCGCCTGCAAAGGAAAATTACAATGACTGAACACGAATATCACCAATTAGCCGAAGCTCTTATGTTCACAATTGAAGAGCAAGTTGATGATTGCGAAGCAGATTTAGATTACGAATCGGCAGAGGGTATTTTAGAAATAATTTTCCCTGATAAAAGTAAAATTGTAATTAACAAACAAGCGCCTTTGCATCAAGTGTGGGTTGCGACTAAATTTAATGGCCACCATTTTGAAATGCGTGACGGCCAGTGGATTGATAACCGCTCTGGCGCAGAGTTTTGGGAGTTTATGAACCAAGCGTCTACTCGCCAAGCTGGCCAAGAAATTAAGTGGCAATCAAGCTTATGAGTTTAGAGTTTGCACAATATCCAGCGCAAGGTGAGCACAAAGCCACTGTTATTTGGTTACATGGTTTAGGCGACTCGGGCGATGGCTTTGCACCGGTTGCACCGCAACTTAACTTACCCAGTGAGCTTGGTATACGATTTATTTTTCCGCATGCGCCTATTCAACCGGTCACCATAAATGGTGGCATGGAAATGCGCTCGTGGTACGACATTAAATCTATAGAATTAGACAAACGTGCCGATGAACAAGGCGTGAGAGATTCAGCCGAAAAAGTGCAAGCCCTGATCAATCAAGAAATTGAAAATGGTATACCTGCCGATAAAATTATTTTGGCGGGCTTTTCGCAAGGGGGCGTGGTGTCTTTACATTTAGCGCCGCGATTTGAGCACAAACTTGCAGGTGTTATGGCGCTGTCTACTTATATGTGCGTGCCTGAAAAGCTAGCGCAAGAAGCAAAGCATACTGATTTAAATGTATTTATGGCTCATGGTAGCCAAGATAATGTAGTGCCGCATAGCGCGGGTAGAAGTGCGTTTGAAGTATTAACAGCACAGAACATGGATGTAAGCTGGCAAGAATACCCTATGGCTCATCAGGTTTGCGCAGAAGAACTGCAAGCTATTCGCCAATGGTTAATTGCCCGTTTAAGCTAATTTGGAGCCGCTGAGGTCAATATGAGTCAAAAAATAGTTATTAAAGCAAATGTAAAACGCGAACCACAAAATAGTGTACCTAATGTAAGCTACGAGTGGCATTGGCGTCGTATTGCGAGTGTTTCTATGTTGGTAGCAATGACCTCGGCAGCGGTTGTGTATGGCTTAACTAGCTCAGTAAATGCCGAGCAGGGCGAGCAACCTAATGAGCAATCGCCGTATTCACCTTTAAGCGACAACACAGCAGATAATGTTGAGCCCACGGTGAGTGTAAATGACGAGCAAGCGCGCCCAAATGAGCTTACAAATGATATAGCAGATGTTGCGCCAGCTGTGCTTGAAGGTGAAAGCGTTAATAATACTTCGTTAGCGCAAAGCAATAATGAGCAAACGAATAGAGAGCCAATTGCTAACGTTCAAAGCAATCAAGTTTCTGTTATTGAGCAATCAGATACTGAACTCGCTGAGCCTATCGCTAATCAGCCGCTTAATAGTACGCAGTTAAGCGCATCACCCAGTGAACTGCTTCCAGATATTGAAAACGACGACGGCTCGCTAACTAGCAGTGAAGGTTTTTCATCTAATGCGCACATTGCCAGTGTTGCGTTAGGCGCACAAATTGATACAGGTAAAATTAGCCGTGCAGTGCTTACTCGCAAAGTAAGTAAGCGCGAGCCCACTAATGTATTTGCTGCAGATATTCGCTTAAATCAGTTTGAAGAGGCGCTTTCGTTTTTTAGTGAGCTTAAAAACCTACAAGGCCAACAAGTAAAGCATGTATGGTCTTATGAGGGTGAAACCATGGCTGAGATTTCACTTAATGTTACCTCGCCGCGCTACAGAACGTACTCAACCAAAAATATTATGAATACACAAACAGGCCATTGGCGTGTAGATGTTGTTGATGAGCAAGGTAATTTAATTGCTCAAAAAGAATTTAGAATTTTAGCTAATTAAGCTTGGCTATTAGCTGTAACTATTTGGATACCCCTATGACAGAAAAAACAAAGTTAGTACGCATTGCAACCCGTAAAAGTGCTTTAGCGCTTTGGCAGGCTGAATTTGTAAAAGCACAGCTTGAGCATTTTCATACTGATGTGCGCGTAGAATTAGTCCCTATGTCTACTCAAGGGGATATTATTTTAGATACACCGCTTGCTAAAATTGGTGGTAAAGGCTTGTTTGTTAAAGAGCTTGAGCAAGCAATGTTAGATGGCCGCGCGGATATAGCAGTGCATTCAATGAAAGATGTACCCGTAGAATTTCCAGAAGGCTTAGCACTGCACACAATTTGTGAGCGTGAAGACCCGCGCGACGCGTTTGTATCAAATAATTTTGCCAATTTAAGCGAATTACCACAAGGCGCTGTAGTCGGTACTTCTAGCCTTCGTCGTCAGTGCCAAATTAGAGCTTTGCGCCCTGATTTAGTCATTAAAGACTTACGTGGTAATGTTAATACTCGTTTAGCTAAGCTAGATGATGGCCAGTACGATGCGATTATTTTAGCTGCAGCCGGACTGCTACGTTTAAAAATGGACGAGCGTATTGCTGATTATATTGAGCCTGAGGTATCTCTACCTGCTAACGGCCAAGGTGCTGTCGGCATTGAATGTCGTATTGACGATGAAGTAACAAAAGCCTTACTGGCCCCACTTGAGCATACCCAAACACGTATTCGTGTAAATGCAGAGCGTGCTATGAATCGTCATTTAGAAGGTGGCTGCCAAGTACCAATTGGTGCCTACGCATTAGTTGATGGCGAGCAAGTGCATTTACGCGGCCTCGTGGGCGCAGTAGATGGTAGTGAAATTTTACATGACGAAGTAACCGGTCATATAAATGATGCAGAAGCTATCGGTGTGCAGCTTGCTAAAAAGTTATTAGCGCAAGGCGCCGACAAAATATTAGCAGAAGTATATAGAGACGCATAAATGACACATATCCTGATAACTCGGCCCGAAGGAAAAGGCGCAGCCCTTGCTCAGCAACTTGAGCAAGCGGGTTATCAGGCGTCATTATTTCCTGTTTTAAAAATATCCTACCTTACGCCTTCTACTACCGAGCTAAGCCCGTTAATTAATGCCGATAAAATTATTTTTATCTCTCAAGATGCCGTTACTGCCCTTGCGCAATTAAAGCCAACAATAAATACCAAAGCACAATTTTACGCAGTAGGGCAGCAAACTGCAGATACTATTTACGCGTTATTTGGCGTGCGAGCAGCAGTGCCTAAACTACATGATTCTGAAGGGTTATTGGCGCTAAACTCGTTAGCTGAGGTTGATGGTAGCAATATTGTATTAGTAAAAGGCCAAGCGGGGCGCCCAGATATTGCCAAAACCTTAAAGGCGCGTGGGGCATTTTTAAATAACTGTGTGGTATACAAGCGCGAGCCAATAAGCGCTGTAAAAACCAACTGGACAGACCACTGGCAAAGCCTGAAAGTACAAGGTATAGTCATAACCAGTAATGCAGCAGTTGATGCAATATTTAATAACCTGACTGAACAACAGTTACAGTGGTTACAACAGTGCCGATTTTATGTTGCTAGCGAGCGTATAGCCGCTTATTTACAACAGCAACAGGTAAGCTCGGCTAATATACACATTGCCGCAGGGGCAAGCGATACCGCTATGTTTTCCTGCATAAAACAGCAAGGTAGCAAGATGAGCGAACAGTCAAAGCCAGTAACGGCAGATAACACACCAACCACTAAGGCAGCGGCCTCTGCACAAAAAAAAGAGGCAGCTAAAGCACACAGTAAACCACATAACGATAAGCAAAAAATAAGTAAATTAGCGGTATTAGCGCTGATCATTTCGCTTATTGTTGCCTGTGGTGTGGGGTATGAGTTTTACCAAAAACTCAATGCAGGTAAAGCCCAAAATGTAGCTGTTAATGAACTAAAAGAAGAAAACGCGTTATTGTCACAAGAGTTACAGGCGCTCAAGTCTGCGCAATCTAATCTTCAGCAAGCATTGTTCAATAGTGAGCAAAAAGTGGCAGCTGCGCTTAATGAAAGTGCAGAGAGTAACCAGCAACAATTAAAAGCAGCATTGCAACAAGCTCAGCAGCAAGGCGCTTCACTAAACCCGCAAGAAGTAACCAGCTTACAACGTATGGCTGAGTTTAAACTGTGGGCTGAAAAAGATTACCAAGGTGCCAGCGCTGTACTTAAACGCTTAGATGCCTTATTGAGTGAACACCCAGGTACTGTTGCAGTTCGCCAAGCAATAACACAAGACATTCAAACACTAGATAGCTTAAAACCTATCCCAACAGAAGCCATTTACTTAAAGCTTAATAGCGTGTTATCAAACATAGATAACCTTGCATTTAATGCCGTTAACATACCGCAAGAAGCAACAGAAATTGAAAAAAATGCCTTGAGTGAAGATGTAAGCGATTGGCAGCAAAACCTAAGTAATAGCTGGAATAAGCTAGTTGATAGCTTTATTACTATTCGCCAGCACGAAGGGGTTGCTATAGAGCCACTGCTAACCGATCAGGAGCGCCACTTAATTAATCAACGTATTAAATTAAATGTGACGCAAGCTCAAGATGCATTAATGAGCAAACAAGCGAGCATTTATTTTAGTGCCATAAGTGAGGCAAAGCGTCTTGTTAATGAGTACTTTAAACAAGATGACGAGACGACAAAAGTGGTTATAAATGCACTAACTAGCCTAGAAAAAGAGCCATTAAACTTTAACCCTGAAGTAAACCTACAAAGTACGCAGCAGGTTAAGGAGTGGGCGCAATGATAGGGCTTATAGTATTAATTGTTGCGATTGTTTTAGTTTTAGCGATTACGCCATTTGTACTGGATGAAAAAGGCTATGTGCTGATCTCGTTTAACAACACCACGATTGAAGGCACGATTGTATCGTTTTGTATTATGGCGGTAATTAGTGCAACAATTTTGTTTTTAACTTACAAATTAGTGCGCTATTTATTGTCGATTTATCATAATACTAAACATGGATTTTTTGCGCGTAGCGAAGAGCGAAAGCAAGCAGCTATAGAGCAAGCCTTATGGAGTGCGATAAACGATGATTACGAGCTTGTTGAGCAAACGTTATCAGGTAATAGTGTACCCAGTAAGTTTGAAGATATACGCTTAGCGCTATTAGCAAAAGCAGCGCTTGCTAATAACCAAACCGACAAAGCTCTAGAGCGTTTATTTGAAATTAGCCCAGAGCAGCAACTTAACGTTGCTAAACTTTGGATAGCCAGTGGCGATAGCAGCGCAATAGAATCACAAATGCGTGCTAACAGCGATTCAAAAAAAGCGACACCACTTGAGCTTAAGCTATACGCCGAAATACTTGTACAGCAACAGCACTTTAGTGCACTTGAAGACTTTTTACCGCGTTTACTTCGTAAAAAAGTCCTTAACGATGCGCAGTGGACACAGCTGTTTAATGCCTATTTTAATGCACAAGCTAGCGATAAAATCACTGAAAAATATAAACAACTTCCTAAAAAGCTACAAGCTCATGCTAATACAGCTTACTTAATGCAAATGGCTAAAGTGGGTCAGTTAAGTGCGATTGAAAGTGACTTAATTAAAATGGTGAAGCACGACGAGCAACATGCTCAGCTGGCTAATATATTAAGTAACGCCACCTCGGCAGAGGCTGTAAAGCTTCAAAGTAGTATTCAAGAGCGCCTGAAAAAAGATGATGCAAACAACGCATTATTACTCTCGCTTGCGTGTTTAGCTAATGCCCAAGGCGATTATGAGTTAGCCGCAAAGGTTTTTGATAAAGCCTTGAATATCGAAAACAAAAAGCAATTTGCTCAGCAAGCAGCGCTTAGCTATAAAAATACCGCACAAGCCGATAAAGCACTCGTTTTGTATCAATAAAGGCTACACTTATACTTTTGCAGCTTTGATATTCGGGAGCATTGGGTTGAAACACTTTTTCATTGTCACTGTAAGTTTAGCGTGCGCTTACTTTTTTACCGGATATTTCAGTAATTTACTATTAGCGATAGATGGCTACGCAGTGGCTGTGTGGCCGCCTTCGGGGATTGCGCTTGCTGGCTTTTTAATTTGGGGCAGAAAGAGCTTACTAGGTATTGTTTTAGGGGCTTTTTTTACTAACCTCATTCATTTAGAAAGCGCCTCAGCGATATTTCAGTTAAGTGTATTTATGCATGCTGCGGCTGTTACCTTTGCTGCTACTTTACAAGCATGGGTAGGTAGCCAATTGGTCACGAAAGTGATTAAAGCACCACTCGACTTATCTTCTTTAAAACACTGTATTCAAAGCCTCGTTGTTGCCGGCCCATTGTGCTGTGTTATAGCTGCAGGTGTAGGCACCAGCTTATTAATTTTTAATGGCGTTATTGTGTCTCAAGCCGGTTGGGATACGTTTATAGCGTGGTGGATAGGCGACAGTATTGGGGTGCTTGTTTTTACTCCGCTTATGCTGGCGGCATTTAATTATTCACAGGTAAATTATCGCCTACAAGTTATACTGCCCTCACTGTTAATTTATATGGTTATAAGTATTAGCTTTTATGGCGCGGCCAGTGTAAAAAAAGAAAAAAACATTCAAAAAGAAGAGCTGAAAATATTAGCCACTCAAGATGCTATCAACAATAAAATTAACGAAATAACCGCACACCTCGCCTTACTGGCGACCTTTTTTTCTAGTAGTGACGATGTGAGCTTTACTGAATTTAAGCAATTTACTTCTAAGCAGCTTAGTTACAGCGAAGAAATTTTAGCATTTGAGTGGGTGCCCTACTTACCAAGTGAAAACCTAGCTCAGTATATAGAGGCTAATAACAACACAGAGCTGGCTAAATATAGCTTAAAAGAAAGAGCAAAAGATGGCAGTTGGCAGGCCGTACCCCCACGAGATTTTTACTACCCCGTACAATACGCACATCCTTTGTCGGGAAATGAAGACGTAATTGGCTTTGATCTTGCCTCAAATGAGGTAAGGCGATCTGCATTAATAAAAGCAAAAGTGTTAAATGAGTTGGTGATCAGTGAGCCAATAAATTTAGTGCAAAACGAAGCTGAGCGCGGCGTGTTGTTTTTTCATCCGGTGTTTGGCAACAATATTACCGAAGACGATTTTAAAGGTTTTGTGGTAGCCGTTGTTAGTTTAGAAAGACTATCTAACGCGGTGTTATTTGATCAAAACAACGGCGTTGCAGTGAGCTTTACAGACACCACGACAGAGAATAATGCACAGCCTATTTTTATTGCCGATCATCAACAGCTATTGCCGTTAAAAGACTATAAGTTATTGGTAGGTAAGCGGGTGTGGCAGGTGGAGCTGCATCAGCCAATGCAGCGAGAGTCGTGGTTAGTTTACTGGCTTGCGCAAATAGCCGGCATGTTATTTGTTTGGCTGCTTATTACCTTTTTAATATCGGTAACGGGTACCAATATTCGTATACGTGAGCAGGTAGCAAAACAAACTAAAATTTTACGCTTAGAAAAGCAAAAGGCCGATGAAGCCAATGAAATAAAAAGCCAGTTTTTAGCAAATATGAGCCACGAAGTTCGCACGCCTATTAATGGTATTAAAGGGCTGCATTATTTAGCCCTACAGCAAAACGATTGGCAGCAAGCTCGCAGTTATATTGAACAAGCGGATGGGGCACTGGGCGTATTGCTAAGAGTATTAAATGATGTGCTCGATTTTTCTAAAATGGAAGCAGGCAAACTTGATTTAATTCAAGAGCCAATTGATGTAGGCACACTCAGTGAAGAAGTGGCCAATTTACTGCAGTTTGATATAGAAGCAAAGTCGCTAGAATTTATGCTTGATTACGATAAATCAAGTAACTTGGTTATTAACACCGACCCAATACGCTTAAAACAAGTTTTGCTAAACCTAATCAATAATGCCATTAAGTTTACAGCCAAAGGCAGCATCACGCTTAAAGTGTGGCAATCTAAAAAAATGACTTACTTTAGCGTTAACGATACCGGTATTGGTATTAGTAAAGAGGCACAAAAACAGCTCTTTAAACCGTTTGCACAAGCAGATAGCTCTACCTCGCGTCAATATGGCGGCACGGGCTTGGGTTTAAGTATATGCAAAAAGCTTGTAGAGTTGATGGGTGGAGAAATTGATTTAATAAGCCACGAAGGGCACGGTTCTACGTTTACCTTTAGCTTACCAATTTATTCGCCGCTACCAAAGGCTGAGCAAATAAAGCAACAATATGATGAGATAGATGTTAGTACGCTTTCTTTTGCAGATTATAAATTATTACTTGTTGAAGATAACCCATTAAATCAGCACGTCGCGAGCGCTATTTTAAAAACCAAAGGGTGCGTTGCTGATATTGCTAATGATGGTTTTGAGGCGATTGAAAAGCTGACAGAGCATACCTACGACATTGTGCTTATGGATATACAAATGCCAAAAATGGATGGCCTTGAAGCCACGCGAGTTATTCGTAATGAACTTGGTTTGTTTGACCTACCTATTATTGGCTTATCTGCTAATGCCCACGATGACGATGTTAAAAAAGCAGTTGCCAGCGGTATGGATAATTATATTACTAAACCCATTGAAGCAAATACCTTATTTAAAACACTCTGGCATCACTTAGCTCATCAAAATAAGTGAATAAAAACCTAATTTTGTTCACTTTTTGAGTAAAAAGCAGACATATGACCGCTAATATTTACTTTAACTGCTCTACACTTGAAAAATAACTGTACCTGCGTATCATGCGCGCAATTTTAACCTAACCGAGTCGCTATTATGATAAATAAAAAATTACCTCTGCTAGATATTCATCGTCATTTAGATGGCAATGTACGTGCGCAAACCATACTAGAGCTTGGTCGACAGTTTAATATTACGCTACCTGCTGATAACGTAGAGGCGCTTATCCCTCACGTGCAAGTTATTGATCCTGAGCCTGATTTAATGGCATTTTTGCAAAAGCTCGACTGGGGGGTAACGGTACTGGGCGACTACGACGCCTGTAGACGCATTGCAGTTGAAAACATAGAAGATGCTCAAGCGCAGGGACTTGATTATGTAGAGCTTCGCTTTAGCCCGTATTATATGGCACAAAGCCAAGGTTTACACCCGCAAGGGGTGGTTGAGGCCGTGGTTGATGGTATTAAATCGGCTACTCAAGGCGCAAATATTAAAGCAAACTTAATTGGTATTATGTCGCGTACTTACGGTGTTAAAACTTGCCAGCAGGAGCTTGACGCATTACTTGCCTTTAAAAATGATTTAGTGGCGATTGATTTAGCCGGAGATGAAATTGGTTTTCCGGGAGAGCTTTTTGTCGAACAATTTAAGCAAGTAAGAGACGCTTACCTAGCCGCTACCATTCATGCCGGTGAAGCGCTGGGCGCAGCGAGTATTTGGCAAGCCATTAATGAATTAGGTGCAAGCCGTATAGGCCATGGGGTAAAAGCAATTGAAGACCCTAAACTAATGGACTACCTGCGCGATAACCGCATTGGTATTGAGTCGTGCTTAACCAGTAATATTCAAACCAGTACCGTAAACGATTTAGCTAAACACCCCCTTAAACAGTTTTTAGATCACGGTATTTTAGCGTGTATAAATACCGACGATCCGGCTGTAGAGGGCATTGAAATTGAGCATGAATATTTAGTGGCTGCGCCAAAGGCGGGTTTAACACAAGCCGATATGCATAAGGCACAAGCTAATGCCTTAGAGATTGCATTTTTAAGCGACAGCGATAAAAACGCATTAACTGCGCTTGCTGCAGCACGTTAAATACGCTTAATACAAAAAATGCCGCTTATTAGCGGCATTTTTATGTTAGCTTACTTTTGTTTGGCAGCTCACGTAATTATCAAACAGTGCTTTTAATACATCGCTTCGGCCAATTAGCCCTATCACGGTATCACCCTCAACAACGGGGTAGTTTTTTGGCTTTCCTGTTTTCATTTGCTCTGCAAGCTCGATAATGTTGGTATCGGCATTAACGGTTACAACCTCGGTTTGCATAAGCTGCGAAACTTTTACAACGCCATCGCAAAAATAGCTGCTTCGCATTAATGGTTTTAACAGCTCTTGCTCAGATATAAAGCCAACCAGCGATTTATTGTCATCAAATACTGGTGCACCTAATAAGTTAAACTTTTGCAGCTCACTAATGGCGGTGGTCATTTCGGTATTTGGGGTAATGTGTGGCAACTTACGTTGCATAAAATCTTTTACTTTTGTATTTAACATTTGGGTCTCTCCCGCTGATGTTCTATACAAAGTATGGTTTATAGATAGGAATTTAGGAAATTGTTTATACTGATTAAAGTAATAGGTTATACCAATTAATAGCTTAAATTTGATAGAAATAACAAAGGCGCCATGGGGCGCCTTTGTATTATAAATAAAAATTTATTTTATAAACGCGAATGCATCGGCGTACATGTTTTCGCGAACAGCGCCGTGAGCAATAAAGTCATCCCGGACAATGCCAATCATGTCAAAGCGACCAGCCATATAAATGTCGTAAGGTTCTAACGACACAATATCTTGCATGACTGCTTTGTGTACAAACCCGGTGTGGCCTTGCCAATTAGCAGATGGGTTTTCTACAACAGGAATAAATTCAAAGTGCTCGTTACTCTCTGCCCATGCTTGCATTTCGCTGTGAGCATACAATGCAGACTCTTCTTTAACACCCCAGTAAAATAATACCGGGCGGTCGCAGTTAATTTCAGCTAAGTGATCAGCCATTGATTTTGCATAAGAAAAACCAGTGCCGCCAGCCAATAAAATAATAGGGCGCTCGCATTGAAGGCGTAGTTGCGATACACCAAGGCCGGCTTCTATATCTACCGGTGTATTATTTTGATGCGCATTACGCAAATGCTCAAGCGATTGCATTGCGTATGAATCGGCTTTAGATGCGCCAATATGAAGCTCTATTTCATCACATTGCGATGGACGACTTGCAATCGAAAATGCGCGCTTGTCTTTTTCGCCAAGTACAAGTTGCATGTATTGGCCAGCTTCAAACGTAACAGGTTGTTGAGGCTTTAAAATTACTTTATGAACAAATTCTGTAAGTGGGCTGATGGCAACAACTTCAGCTTTTAATGTTTGCATTTTTTACCTTTTAGCAGCGTTTACGCAGATATGCAGTTAAGTGGAGCAATATTAACATATCTGCGGGGTTATTTTATAGCCTGTTTATATTCACTAAGCGTGCTTAAAGTATATCGAGGCTTTGCCAAATTTCGTCAACACGATCTTTTGTCGCTTTATCCATGACAATTGGCTCGCCCCATTCGCGGTCGGTTTCACCTGGCCACTTATTTGTTGCATCCATGCCCATTTTTGAGCCAAGCCCAGATACTGGCGATGCAAAATCGAGGTAATCTATTGGCGTGTTTTCAATTAATGTGGTGTCGCGCGCAGGGTCCATACGGGTAGTGATGGCCCAAATAACATCGTTCCAGTCACGGGCATTTACATCATCATCGCAAACAATAACAAACTTAGTGTACATAAACTGACGTAAAAACGACCATACGCCCATCATGACGCGCTTAGCATGGCCTGGGTATTGTTTTTTCATGGTTACCACGGCCATACGGTAAGAGCAGCCTTCGGGTGGCAAATAAAAGTCGACGATTTCTGGAAATTGCTTTTGCAATATAGGCACAAACACTTCGTTTAATGCCACACCTAAAATAGCTGGCTCATCAGGTGGACGGCCGGTAAATGTACTGTGGTAAATTGGGTTTTTACGGTGTGTTAAATGGGTCACTGTCATCACAGGAAAGTCATCAACTTCATTGTAATAACCAGTGTGATCGCCATATGGCCCCTCGGGAGCCATTTCGCCAGGCATAATGTAGCCTTCAAGTACTATTTCGGCACTGGCAGGGACCTGTAAGTCATTTGAAATTGACTTAACCACTTCTGTTTTACTACCACGCAGTAACCCAGCAAAGGCATATTCGCTTAACGTGTCTGGCACAGGTGTCACCGCACCTAAAATAGTGGCAGGATCAGCCCCTAATGCAACCGAAACCGGGTAAGGCTCGCCAGGGTTTTCTTTACACCATTCTTGAAAATCGAGTGCGCCACCGCGATGCGATAACCAACGCATAATTATTTTATTTTTACCTAATAGCTGCTGGCGGTAAATACCCAAATTTTGGCGCTTTTTATAAGGCCCTTTGGTAACGGTTAAACCCCAAGTAATAAGGGGAGCGGCATCTCCAGGCCAACAATGCTGTATTGGTAACTTAGTTAAATCTACCTCGTCACCTTCTAGAACAACTTGTTGGCACGGTGCTTTTTTAACTTCTTTAGCCGGCATATTGAGTACTTGTTTAAATACCGGAATTTGCCCTAGTGCTTCTTTAATCCCTTTTGGTGGCTCGGGCTCTTTTAAAAAAGCGAGTAGCGTGCCAACTTCACGCAGCTCGCTTACATCTTCTTGGCCCATGCCCATAGCAACGCGTTTAGGTGTACCAAATAAGTTTGCAAGCACAGGCATACTGTGACCTTTTGGGTTTTCGAACAATAATGCGGGGCCTTTAGCACGTAATGTACGGTCGGCTATTTCGGTCATTTCAAGATACGGGTCGATTTCTTGAGTAATTCGTTTAAGTTCGCCTTTTTTTTCAAGCAAATCGATAAAATCACGTAAATCTTTATATTTCATGGTAGGCCGCTACTAAGCAAAAAGTGAAAGTATTATACCCAACTAAACAACAAATGCATGTGCAGTTGTTTAGCGTAAAAACAGGCTATTTATTACGATGAGAAAAAAGAAAAAGTTTAAATCGCGAACGACAAAATTATAAGGCGTCGGCTTGTTGAAGTTGGCAATGGTATTTATTACCTGAAACAATCAGCATGGCTTCATCGGCTTTAGACCAAAATAGCACTCGCTCATTAATATACTTTACCCCTGATGCGCTCGGCTCTTTATTAAGCGTATATGTTTGCTCATTTAAAGTAAGTGTTGCCCCCGCTCCTTGGTGGGCTAATTCTACTACGCGCTCGTTGCATAAGTAGTGGGTACTTTTAGACTCATTACTACAGGCTGATAAAACCAGCATGCTTGTAAAAATAACCACCAATGCTTTCATTAATATCCCCTAAGTAAGTTTGCCATTGATAAAAATCAGTGCGTTTAATCAGCATAACAAAGCAAAATTAACCGTTGGTGAAAATTACGGATTACGCTATGTTGATAGCATTATTTTTTAGCTAGGAAGCAACATGGCAGGCATTAACCTTTTAACATTACTTGATGATATAACCACCTTACTTGATGACATTGCCACAATGAGTAAAGTCGCCACTAAAAAAACAGCCGGTGTACTTGGTGACGACTTAGCACTTAATGCTCAGCAAGTTACAGGGGTTACAGCCGACCGCGAATTACCTGTAGTTTGGGCTGTGGCAAAGGGCTCATTTTTAAATAAAGCCATTTTGGTGCCTGGTGCATTGCTCATAAGTGTATGGCTGCCTTGGTTAATAACCCCGCTGCTAATAATCGGTGGCTTATTTTTATGTTTTGAAGGCGCTGAGAAAGTATTTACTCGGTTTTTACCTCACCCCGAAAAAGAGGCTGATGAGTCGCAACAATTAGACCCAGCTGAGTATGAAAAGCAAAAAGTAAAAGGAGCCATACGCACCGACTTTATTCTCTCTGCCGAAATTATAGTGATCACCTTAGGAACGGTTGCAGGTGCCACACTTGTAAATCAGGCGCTTGTATTATGTGTTATAGCCGTATTAATGACCATAGGTGTATACGGCCTTGTAGCCGGTATTGTAAAGCTTGATGACGCGGGGTTGTACTTGCTTAATCAATCAAAGGTGTCGGCTAATAAATTTAAAGAGATGCTTGGTAAGGGGTTATTAGCTGCAGCACCAAGGCTTATGCAATTTTTAGCCTTTGCCGGCACGGTGGCCATGTTTTTAGTCGGTGGCGGCATTTTATCCCACGGTATTGAGCTACTACATCATTGGCAATTAGAAGTAATAGCCATAGGCAAGTCGTTATTAAATGGCACCGGCGAAACATTAGCCCCCCTTATATTTGACGGATTACTAGGAGTAGTAGCAGGGCTATGCATTGTTATTCTGCATTTAGTTTGGAGTAAGCTTACTAACCCTAAGCATTAGATTTATAACCCTATTAATTTACGCCTGTTTACATAAAGGGAAGAAGTATGGTGTATATTTTTGTTAAAAGTATGTAACATAAAAGCTCAATCAAAAATAAATAAAAGGAACTTTAATGAATAAGTTTTTGGCTTGTCTGTCTTTATTGCTGGCTAGTATTTTTAGCTCTCATACTACAGCAAGTAACGACTTGGTACCGATAGAAAGCTTTAGTAAAGATATAGAGTTTGCAGGTGTGAAAATTTCACCTGATGGAAAATACTTAGCTGTAATAACTCGCCCTGAAGGAAAAAATGTATTAATGGTGCTAAGCACTGATACATTTAAAGTAAGTCATGCAATTAGGTTTCCTAATGATGCCCAGGTTGGTAATTATTATTGGGTTAACAATGAAAGAATTGTACTGGCTAAAGAGTACATTAAAGGCTGGAAAGATCATCCCGAATTTCATGGTGAGCTTTTTGGTGTAAATGCTGATGGTAGCCAAGGCAAATACCTAGTGGGTTACCAAGGTGAAATGCAAACAGGAACCCGTATAAAAAAAGCGACACCCATACTAGGTACTTCTTATGTACTAGACCCGCTTATTCATGATAGGCGTAAAATGCTGATCCTGACCTACCCATGGAGCGCTTCAAATGAGCCGCATACAATAGTTTATGAAGTTGATATTTACAGTGGAAAGCGAAAAAGAGTCGCTCGCTCACCATCAAGAATGGCAGGCTTTTTAACAGATCATGATGGTAATGTGCGTGTTGCTGTTTCAAACGATGATTACATTAACCAAAAAATTTATACCCGTGAGAAGTCAGGTAGTGAATGGCAACAGCTTGATTTAGGAGAGTTAAAATACACTGATATTAGCCTCCATGCGTTTGATAGTACGGGGGCTTCTGTTTATGTTACAGCGTCAGAAAATGGCGAAGCAAAGGGGCTTTATAAACTAAATTTAGAGAGCAAAAAGTTTGAGCTTTTACATAAAGAACCACAGGTCTCTCCAAAAAAAGTGTGGGTAGATGAAGTTTCTAAAGAATTATTCGCAATTGAAAATGAGCTTGGCTATCCTGCCTATTCCTTTATAAATAATTCACATAAAAGTGAGCGCTTAAAGGCATTAATACAATCGCTTCAAGGGCAGCAAGTTCAGCTTGTTAGTAGTACTAAAGATGGTGAGAAGAGTATTATCTTTGCGTCAAGCGATACTAATCCTGGCAGTTACTACTTGTTCGATGCCAAAAAGAATAGCTTACGCTTTTTGTTTGCGACTAAAAGCTGGATCAAGCCAAGTGAAATGGCTATAACCAAACCTGTAAATTATAAAGCGCGAGATGGCTTAACAATATACGGATATTTAACCATCCCTAATAATACTGATGAGAAAAACTTACCTTTAGTTGTTATGCCTCACGGTGGGCCTCATGGACCGAGAGATTGGTGGGGCTATGAGAGCGAAGCTCAGCTATTAGCCAGTAGAGGCATTGCAGTACTCAAAGTTAACTTTAGAGGTTCTGGTGGCTTTGGCCGCAACTTTGAACATGCCGGACATAAAAAATGGGGTGCTGAAATACAATACGACATTATTGACGGTGTAAAATACTTAATAGAGCAAGGCACTGTAAATGAAGATAATATTTGTATAATGGGCGCAAGTTTTGGTGGCTATTCGGCACTACAAAGTGCAATTTTAGAACCTGATATGTTTCAGTGTGCTATTGGTGTCGTTGGGGTGTACGATTTACCGCTAATGTTTGAAGAAGGCGATATCTCTGAACGTGACAGTGGACAGCGCTATCTTAAAAGCGCGCTTGGTACTGATGAGGCACTGTTAAAGCGTTTTTCACCTAGCTACAACATAGACAAGCTTAAAGCGCCAGTTTTAATTGTACATGGTGGGCAGGATGAAAGAGCACCAATTGAGCAAGCTGAGTCTTTAGTTGCAGCGCTAAAAAAAGAAAACCATCCTTACATATACGAGTTACTTGAAGATGAAGGGCATGGCTTTTATAAAGCAGAGCACAGAACGCGCTACTACAAGCAGGTACTTAACTTTTTAGATGAGCATATGACTTTCTAATTATAAGTATGAACGAAGATTGAAAATGGCCAGTTAAACTGGCCATTTTTTATTTGCAGTTTGCTTTATCGCACATTTCCTCTAATTCTATTTTAGCTTTGCTATTACCTTGCGCTATTGCCTGCTCATACCAATGTTTTGCTGTTTGTACATTTTGAGTCACGCCTTGTCCATCTCGGTACATTTGCGCAAGATTGAGCTGCCCCCATTGCGAGCCGGCATTTGCGGCTAGAGTAAAACTCTCAAGCGCATCGCTATACTGTTCGTTTTTAAAATACGTAATGCCCTGTTGGTTATTTTTGTCGAGCTTTAAGCCTTTATATAGCGGTTTTGGTTTTGGCGGAAACATTACAAAACCACCATATAAACTGTTTGCTGAGGGGCGCAGTACATCGTAAATCACCCCGTCGCTGTAAAGTCTTTTTACTTCGCTACGAGGCAAAGTAATTTTGTCATCTGAGAAGTAACCTCTTTGTACTAATAAGCTGGTACGCATTGCAGTAGTAATGCCTTTGTTGCGCTTATAGCTGTAGTTACTTACTTGAAACGTAATAAACTGCTCGTCAAAACTTAAAACTTGCGCAACTTTTAAGTTGGTGAGTGTCCATGGCTCATGAGTAAATTTATCAGCGTGTACTAAATACGTATCGTAGGCTTTAGGGTTAGTTAAGTAGCTTTGCTTTTGCGCTTGCGCTGCAGCGTGTTGTTGGTAAAAAAATAGCCCCACCCATAACGCTAAAAATACCCCTATAAAGTATTTAGGTAGAGTGAAAATTTCAAACATCGGTAACTGCTTTAACTTTACAGGCGCATTATGGCCGCATTGATAGCATTCGTATTTATAGTTTAGTGCTAAAGGTAGAACCGGAATAACCGTAAAGCGTAAAAAACGACTTTGGTTTATTAGATGATAGGCGCGGCTATGGCAGTTAGGGCAGCACTGTGTTTGTGCAAAATGAGGAAACGACTGACTCGTATTGAAAAGCAACATGCCCGCACACTCCTTGTTTTATCTAATTTATATAAAGGTAAAACAAGGAGTGCGTTTATCAAAGCGACAAACTGTAAGTAAGTATGTCAGTTATTAGTTAGCCTGCGCTTTCGGTTGAATTGTTGTTTTGGCATCTGCTGCCATTAACGCAAATACAGCATAGGCAGCGGTATTTTGGCGCAGTTTAGCAGGCGTTACTTTATCGAGAGTGTCATCAGCTGTGTGATGGTAATCAAAGTAATCAGTGCCATCTTGGGCCAACTCAAATATAGGTGCCGACACCGCTTTTTTAAATGGGATTAAATCCGGCCCGCCGTTAGCCTGGTTTTTACCAATGTACTCAATGTTTAACGCAGCCAGCTCTTTTGCTATGGCACGCACTACTGGCAGAGAAGCCGCATTAACATTTGACTCAAAACCATATACTACATCGGCGCCAAAGTCCGACTCAGCAGCTGCAACTATATTGTGTAAGTCACTTTTGTGTTGTGCAAAGTAAGCTTTTGCACCCCAAAGTCCAAGCTCTTCTGCTGCAAACAGTACAACACGAATACTGCGCTTAGGGCGTTTAACATCGCTAATGTGTTTAGCCGCAGCCATTGTTAGCGCAACACCTGCACCATCATCTAATGCGCCAGTGCCTAAATCCCACGAGTCTAGGTGGCCGCCAATTAACACATATTGTTCTGGGTTTTCGGTGCCATTAAATTGGCCTATAACGTTATAGCTTGTGCCTTCTCCTAGGCTTTGTGTTTGTACATTTATATTAACCGTTACCTTTTTGTTTAAGGCCACTAAGCGCGCTATTTGATCCGCATCCGGGTTGGCAATAGTTACGTTAGGTATTTTTTTAACCCCTTCTTTATAGTAACTACCACCAGTGTGAGCAAAGCGATGGTGAGCTGTGCTCACTGAGCGCATCATGTAAGCAACCGCGCCTTTTTTTGCAGCTTCAATTGCGCCTGTGGCACGTGCTTTTACTGCGGGGCCGTATCCGTTGCCGTCTATGTCGCGGTTCATGCGGTAATTAATATAGGCAATTTTACCTTCTAAGCTATTTGCTGGTGCTGCAATTAGCTCATCCAATGTTTCAAACAACACAACCGGTGCACTAATGCCATCATCAGGTGTGCTTACACTGTTACCCAGCGCAGTTAAATGCAGAGGTTGCTCACTTGGGGTGAGTATTTTTCCGCTTTCGCTATAACGGCGCCATTTTGGAAATGTTGCTTCTTCAAGCCATACTTTATCAAAACCAAGTTCGTTAAATTTTGCTTTAGCCCATGCTACTGCTTTTTTATCGTTTTCAGTGCCGGGTAAGCGAGGGCCAACTTCTGTTGTGAGTGACTCGAGTAGCTCGTAGCTTAAATGGCTTTTAAGTGCAGCAGTGCGCACCTCATCAACCTGTTGTAATTGCGTTGTGGTGAATTCTGCATTGTTTGCGCTAACGCTGAGGCTGCTAGTCATTAGTAGCGCTGTAATAATTTTTTTCATATAGAGTAAGCCTTTTTATAATTAAGTGTATTAGAGCACTTTTTAAAGGCTTTAAAAAATAGATGAGATGAATGCAGTGGTGTTTTTAATAGGCAGTAAAAAGCCCGCACAATTATTATTGTGCGGGCTTTATAAGTATAAGTTTTATAACTTAAAAGCTAAATTGAGCTGCTAGGCGTACATTGGTGCCTTCGCCAATAGTTACATTACCATTACCGCCGCCACCTAAGTAATCAGTATCAAATAGATTTTCAACGTTAAGGCGAAGATTTATATCGGTGTTACTCATGTTAAACTTATAAGTTGCACCAACATCTATACGTGTATAGGCATCTTTGGTAATAGAATTATCGCTATCTGCAAAGCGTTCACCTTCATAAAAAGCACCGGCATTAAACGCAATGGTGTCGTTTAACTCATAGCGTGTCCAAAGTGATGCAGACCATTTAGGGGCATCGGTAGGTCGTTTACCTTGTAGATTTTCGTTCGCTCTTTCATAGTTAGCATCTAAATACATTGCAGATGCCATAACAAATAAACGGTCAGTTGCTGCACCTTGTGCTGCCATTTCAAAACCTTTATGACGCTGTTCACCAACTTGGTTTGTTTCAGTGGTAATTGAGCCGATAGGTGTTTCAAGTTGTTCTGTAACTAAGGTTCCATTTTTACTTATATCGAAAATAGCACCGCTAAGCATTAAACGCTCATCAAATAGCTGCCATTTAATACCAAGCTCTCTTTGTTCAGAGGTGACAGCATCTATTTTCATACCAAAGTTGATATCTTCTTCGTTAGTAATGGTTTCGTTTTGTGGCTCAAAACCTTCTGTATAACTGGCATAAATAGTTGCAGATGCATTCGGGTGATAAAGTACGCCGAATTTAGGCAAAAACGACTCGTTATTTTGTCCTTCACGTGTTTGCTTATCAAAGCGACCGCCAACAGACACTTGCCATTGTGGTGAAAAAGTAATTAAATCTTGGGCGTATACACCGTAGTAGTCATATTCAGTTTCGCTTTTAGTGAGATCAGTTTTATAGCTGACATCTGGGCGGGCAGGTTCATTTTGGCCTGCTGTAAAACTAAATGAATCAGCAGATGTGCGTAGTTGACCATAATAGTAGTCAAGCGAGTTCGCACCGATTAGAAATTGGTGTTGTATGCCAGCCGTTTCAAATTCACCAATAAAATCAATAAATGCAGTGGTGAATTGCCAATCATCAAAACGATCGTATGGGTTCGAAGTGTATGTATTCGTTTGTGAGATGTAAGAATTTCGACTAGGAGATGACTCAAAACGCTGGCGCTCAAATGTTTGCTCGTTGTAACCAAGCTTAACTTGCCAGTGATCGTTTAAGTACACTTCAAAATCTACGCCTAAGTTTTCTACCGTTATGTCGGTAAATGCCCAAGACATATCGCGAATGGTTTTGTCATCGCCAATCACATTAGCGTTGTCATCTATCCATGCACCTGTATCAAGGCCTGCTTCATCGTCTGTGCGGTCGTAATGCACGCGTACTAATGCGTTATCGCTTAAATCGTAATCAACAATTACAGCGCCTAAAAAGCGGTCGCGTTCACGGTTTTCGCCGTTTTGGTATTCGCGCCAGTAATCAACATCTTGTTTTACTAAAATACCGCGTGCACGTAAATCTTCAGCGTCGGTAAGTGCACCAGCCGCGTCTAGCATGAAGCGGGTAGAGCCATGTTGGTCTACATCTGCACTGGCGTTAAATAATGTGGTTGCTGTAGGCTTTTTTGTCACCATGTTTATCAAGCCACCTGGACCTGATTGTCCGTATAAAATACTTGATGGGCCTTTAATAACTTCTACTTGTTGTAGAATTTCAATCGGTTGCTGGTAGTGAGACCAATGTTGGTGCCCATCACGTAAGTAGCCTGTTGAAGAGCTAAGCTCAAAGCCACGTAAGTTAAATACTTCACGGTTACGTTGTTGAGAGCCGGCAGTTAAACTTGCATCGTTAGTAAGCACTTCGCCAAGAGTGGTTGCTAATTGCTCGCTAATTATTGTATCGCTAATAACAGTGACTGATTGCGCTGTTTCTAACAATGACGCTGATGTTCTCATTGCTCCGTTGGCGTTGTCGACTTTGTAGTCGTTGAAATAGCTGCCTTTAACTTCAATTCGCTCTAGGTCAGTAGGGGCGGCAAAGGCGCTTGTGCTAATGGCACCAACAAGTGCTACGTACAGTGAGTTTAGTTTCATCAATTACATCCAGTGTTAGGGTGTTAAAATTTTTGGAGATCTTAATGAAAACTAGTATCATTTGCAACTTTTTTATTAACAAGGATTAACGCATCGTAAAATAATGGTCATCGGGTATTAATGGTTGCCTTATCTGAATTCTGCTATTATACAGCTCATATTTTGGGGCTAAGCCCTGTGTTGTTTTTATTATTTTGGAATTAATTGTGACTTCTACTGCATTTTCATCTTTGGCTTTACCTGCTGGTTTAGTTGATAATTTATCAACACTTGGCTACTCGCAAATGACGCCTGTACAAGCGCAAAGCTTACCGCCAGTTTTGGCAGGTAAAGATATAATTGCGCAAGCAAAAACCGGTTCAGGTAAAACAGCTGCTTTTAGTTTAGGTGTGTTAGCTAAATTAAATGTAAAACGTTTTCGTATTCAATCGCTTGTACTTTGTCCAACGCGCGAACTGGCCGAGCAAGTGGCGGTAGAAATGCGCAAACTTGCCCGCGGTATTCACAATATTAAAATTTTAACCTTGTGTGGCGGGGTTTCTATTGGCCCACAAATAGGCTCGCTTGAGCATGGCGCGCACATTATTGTGGGTACTCCTGGGCGAGTGGACGATCATATTCGTAAAGGCACACTACGTTTAGACGATGTTGAAACGCTGGTACTTGATGAGGCAGATCAAATGCTCGATATGGGTTTTCAAGATACCCTTGATGCCATTATTGAGCGCATACCGCAAAATCGTCAAACGTTGTTATTTAGTGCAACCTTTCCGCGTGCAATTGAAGCTATTGCAAAGCGCGTATTAAAAAATCCAGAGATGATAAAAGTAGAAGAAGAGCAAGAAAAAAGCACAATAAAGCAATACTTTTACAAAATGGATAACAACAAACAGCGTTACTCAACGCTTAAATTATTACTGCTTAAATTTACACCACAAAGCTGTGTTGTTTTTTGTAATACCAAGGTAGAAACACAACAAGTTTGTGATGATTTAGCAAGTGAAGGCTTTAGCGCAGTGGCGTTGCACGGTGATTTAGAGCAGCGTGATCGCGAGCGTACGTTAATTCATTTTGCTAATAAGAGCGCCTCAATATTAGTTGCTACCGATGTTGCCGCGCGTGGCTTAGATATTGACGACATGGATATGGTAATAAATTACCACTTAGCACACGACCCACAAACCCATGTACACCGTGTAGGGCGCACAGGCCGAGCGGGTAAAAAAGGCATTGCATGCTCTATTTACGGTGAGGCTGAGCAGTTTAAAGTGGCGCAAATAGGCGACCATTACGAACGAGACTTTTTGCCAGAGCCAATGCCTGCTTTTAGTTTATTAGAAAAGCCGCCTTACAAGCCTGAAATGGTTACCCTAATGATCGACTCGGGCAAAAAGCAAAAAGTGCGCGCTGGTGATATTTTAGGTGCACTTACTGGCAAAGATGGTGTTGCAGGACGCCAAGTAGGTAAAATAAATGTACTCGATAACGTTGCCTTTGTAGCCGTTGAGCGCAATGCATCAAAACCTGCGCTACGTAAATTAACCGAGGGCAATATTAAAGGACGTAAAATTCGTGCCCGTCGCCTTACCCGTTAATTACCTGTTTTGAGCAGCTAGCTTTAGCTGCTCATACTCGGCTCTTATTTGTCTAAATTTACATGCACTCCCAGTTTGCTTATCGGGATGATGTTTTAATGCCAATTGCCGCCAGCGCTTTTGTAGCATAGCCAGGCTAAAGTTTGGCGGTAGTTGCCAAGCCTTAAGTAATGGCTCAATTTGCCCAACTGGTTGCTTTATTAGTGGGTTAAATTGCTGCCAAAAACTATCTAATAATGCCTCTATGTCTTTGGCACTGGTGTCGTAGTTTTCCCAGTTTAAATAGTAACCTTTTAAATGGGATTGTGTTGCTACATTGCTACTTGGCTCTGTAAGTTCAATATGTAATGACGATATAATTAAGTGCTTGGGTAATAGCTGTGTTTGCAGCTCAAATAAAGCATTCATAATTAAAAAATTCTTTTTAAATAAATTTTGCTCAGGGTTTGCATCTAAAGGTGGTAACACCCCTTGTTGAGCGAGCGTTGCAGCTAAGGTATGAACTTTCCAAACACGCTGAGTTAAAAGTAGCTCAAAAATCTCATCAATCAGGGGGTTAAGCATTGTTTGCACTCGTTTTGTTGTGTATCTTCAATAAAGATTACACTGACTAAAGCTAAAGTTTGAAGGAATAATATTATGCAAGGCAAATTGAAGTGCCTTTTATTTGTTTTATGTTGTGTGTTCATACTGCCAAGCTTTGCTCAAAATAGTGTATCTTTATTTGATGAATTTAAAAAAGAGCAGCAGTGGGACGTAAAACTCACGCTCGGTAATGCACTGCTTGAAGCAAAAAATATTACAGAATCCCAAAAGGTCAGTGTGTATTCTGAACTTGCCGATTTAGCCTTCTCCTCAGATGATTTTGAAAATGCCCTGCTGTATTTTAAAAAATTAGAACAGCACACTTCCTTAAACTACCTACCAGATATGCACTTTAGAGCCATTAAAATGCAAGGCGTTGTGTTTTATTTTCAGGGATATTTTCAGCAAGCTATTGTTGAATATAGCCGCGCCATGGTGATTGTTGAAAAAAACAATAAGCAAGTAGAGCTTGCAAACCTGCTAAGTAATATTGGTTTAGCGTACTTTGAAATGAATAATATGGAGCTAACGCTCGAATATTATTTAAAAGCAAAAGAGATTTATGAGAAAAAGGGCAGTGCTCAAGACCAAGCTGATATTTTGCTAAATATCGCAGGGGTGTACATAAGGTTATCGCGTTACGAAAGCGCCATTTTATTTTATAAAGAAGTACTTAAAGTTTATCAAAAATTAGCTGATACCAGCGGCATAGCGCAAGTTAACAATAATTTAGGGGTTGCTTACTACGAAAGTTCGCAATTTGATTTAGCGCTGCATTATTACCAAATGGCACTGCGCTATTATATTTCTACCAATGATTATAATAAGTTATCTACCCAATATACTAATTTAGCAAACATCAATTTAATTCTTAATAACGTGGATGTTGCCTACGAGCAAGCTAAATTGGGGGTGCAAAATGCCCTTAAAATTGCCAATCACAGTTTAGAGCTTAACGCCTTACATGCACTGGCTAAAATACAATTTGTGAGAGGCGAGCTTGCTGATTCGCAAAAAAGCTTAGATAAAGCAACCGATTTGGCCACACAATATAATAGTGTGCGTATAAAGCGCGATGCTTTTGGTACACGCTCGCTCCTAGAGGCAAGCAAAGGCAACTACGCTGAGGCATTAACTCTGCACGAAAAGTTTGTAGCAGAGCAGCGCGGTATAAATAGCGAAACAATTACCAGCGCCTTAGCTGTATTACAAAATCAATTTAAAGCTACTCAGTTAAATCAAGAAATTCAAAAGCTGAAGCAAGAACGAAAAGTACAAAAGTTAAAAATGAGCCAACGTTCGCAGCTTACGGTTTTTATTTTTGTTTTATTATTTTTAGTAATTGTAACGGGCACCGCGCTTTATCGTCGGGGCGCCGAAAAGCGTGCTAAGCAGTTATTAAAAGAACAAGTCGCGCAGCGTACAGCAGAGCTACAAGCTATTGCCCAAGAGCTACGAGAAGCAAATGATGTTAAAAGCCAGTTTTTGGCAAATATTAGCCATGAAATTAGAACCCCGCTCACCGCTATTTTAGGCCAAACAGATGATTTAATTAATGGTTTGTACGAGCCTGAAAACCTACAAGACGAATTAAAAATAATTCAACGACATAGCGATCACTTAAAAAGTTTAATTAATGACGTACTTGATTTAAGTAAAATAGAAGCAAACAGATTAGAGCTTAATATTTCGTGCTTTGACATAGTGCAGCTAGTTAGCGATGTGCATGCCATGTTTATTACGCAGGCTAAGGCGAAGCATTTACAAATTCGTTTTGATAACCATGTAGGCAATGCGTTTTATACCAAGCTTGATTTAATGCGGGTGAAGCAAATACTCATTAATTTATGTGCTAATGCTGTTAAGTTTACTCAGGCGGGGCAGGTTGTTGTGTCTTTAAACAAAACCGAGCAAGGGCTTGTTTTTATAGTTAAAGACACCGGTATTGGCATGAATTCATCACAGCTAAAACAAATATTTGAATGCTTTAGCCAAGCCGATAACAGTATTAGCCGCCGCTTTGGTGGCACCGGATTAGGGCTTAGTTTGTCTCAACAGCTAGCCTCTATGATGGGCGGCTATATTAGCGTACAAAGTGAGTTTAAGCGCGGAAGTCAGTTTTCGCTGTTTTTACCCTGTGTAGAGGTCGAAAAAGAGCTAGATGAGTACGAACATGTAAGCGCCGCTGAACAGGTTAAGCAGTTAACCGGGCGCGTAGTACTGGCTGAGGATCATCCCGACAATCGCAGACTCATAAGTCGTTATTTACGTTCTATGGGGCTTGAAGTTATTGCGGTAGAAAATGGCGAGCAAGCGGTTGAGAAGTGCCTACAAATATACCCAGACCTCGTGCTGCTTGATATACAAATGCCTATTATGGACGGGCGCGCTGCGTTTTCGTTGTTGCAACAGTGCGGCTTTCAAGCGCCTATTTTTGCTTTAACGGCCAATGCAATGAGCCATGAAGTTGATGATTATCTTGCCCTAGGGTTTACAGGGTATTTAGGTAAGCCATTAGATAAAAACGCGTTTTATAACACCCTTTCCCAGCATTTAGGTGAAGCAAAACAAGAGGCAGCCTATACAGCTAAGATAGACATGAGCGACTTAGTAACAAGTTTTAAGCAAAGCTTCACGTTTGAAAGCGAAACCATAAGTCAGCACCATAATAGTAATGACCTAGAGGCACTACAAAAAGACAGCCATCGTATTTTAGGTGCTGCGCAAATGTTTGCGTTAGACGATATTGCCAAAGCCGCTAAAAATCTCGATATGGCTTTACTCAATAAACAAAGCCAAAGTAAAGAACACATTCAAAAGCTTGTAGATGAATTACAGCGTGTACTTAAAAAATATAACGAGAGTTAATGATACCAATCGTGTTAGGTTATTAGGCATTTATAGCGACAGATAAATAAAGTGGTAATAAGGCATGAATTTTGACACGTAGTTGCTCTACATAATAAATTTATAACGCCATTAACGCTTTATTTAGTATGCTAGAAAGGCTAAATATCTAAGCCGATTGGTATTTCGTTTAAACATAAAAAAAGCGCCCTAGGCGCTTTTTTTATGTAACGAAAACGCGCTTATTGGCGTTTCATCGAATCGAAGAATTCATCGTTCGTTTTGCTCATAGAAAGCTTATCAATTAAGAATTCCATTGCATCAATCTCTGACATTTCATGAACAATCTTACGTAAAATCCACAGCTTTTGTAGCTCATCTGGCTTAGTAAGTAGTTCTTCACGACGCGTACCAGAGCGGTTAAAGTCGATGGCAGGGAATACACGCTTTTCAGCAATCTTACGATTTAAGTGTAGTTCCATGTTACCGGTACCTTTAAACTCTTCGTAGATAACTTCATCCATTTTAGAGCCAGTGTCGATAAGAGCTGTAGCTATAATCGTTAAGCTACCGCCTTCTTCAACATTACGTGCAGCACCAAAGAAGCGCTTAGGCTTGTGCAGTGCGTTAGCATCAACACCACCGGTAAGTACTTTACCTGATGAAGGAATAACGGTGTTGTAAGCACGCGCTAAACGGGTGATTGAATCAAGCAAGATAACCACATCTTTTTTGTGCTCAACTAAACGTTTTGCTTTTTCAATAACCATTTCTGCAACTTGTACGTGGCGAGAAGCTGGCTCATCAAACGTTGATGCAATAACTTCACCTTTAACGAGGCGTTGCATCTCGGTTACTTCCTCCGGACGCTCATCAATAAGTAAAACCATTAATGTAACATCTGGGTGATTGTGAGTAATTGATTGTGCAATGTTTTGCAGTAGCATTGTTTTACCCGCTTTAGGCGGTGCTACTAACAAACCACGTTGGCCACGGCCAATTGGAGATGCTAAATCAAGTACACGAGCGGTAATGTCTTCTTTACTGCCGTTACCGCGTTCCATACGAAAACGTTCGTTTGCATGTAGTGGGGTAAGGTTTTCAAAAAGAATTTTAGTGCGAGAGTTTTCAGGTTTATCGAAGTTAACTTCATTTACTTTTAATAAAGCAAAGTAGCGTTCGCCATCTTTAGGTGGACGAATAAGCCCTGAAATAGAATCGCCAGTACGCATGCTGAAACGGCGAATTTGGCTTGGAGATACATAAATATCATCTGGGCCAGCTAAGTAAGATGCTTCTGATGATCTTAAAAAACCAAAACCATCTTGTAAAATCTCTAGTACACCGCCACCGAAGATGTTCTCTCCGCCTTTGGCGTGTGCTTTAAGAATGGCAAAAATGATATCTTGCTTTCTTAAGCGGGCTACGTTTTCGAGCCCCATGGACTCAGCTAAGTTTACAAGTTCTTTTATAGACTTGTCTTTTAATTCGCGTAAATGCATATTGGTGGGTTCTTTATTACAATTGTCATACTCAAAATCGCTTTGATAGTTGAGTGAGGTTTGTTGAATATAACTAAGGATTAGTTGGCTTTATAAACTAGCAGTTCACTGGCATAGCGTCCAGTCTTTATACAAAATAAACACAAAAAAAGGGCAAAAACGCCCTTTTTTTTAATTTTTACTTAGATATTGTTTTCTAAGAACTCAATAAGTTGAGTTTTAGAAAGCGCACCAACTTTCGTTGCAGCTACTTGGCCGTCTTTAAAAAGAAGCAGAGTAGGAATACCACGAATACCAAATTTAGGCGGTGTACCCGCGTTTTGGTCAATGTTTAATTTAGCAACTGTTACACGGCTTTCGTATTCATCAGCTACTTCATTAAGGATAGGGGCGATCATTTTACAAGGTCCGCACCACTCAGCCCAAAAATCTACTAGTACAGGCTTGTCTGATTGTAATACGTCAGCTTCAAAGCTATCGTCAGTAATTTGGATTATTTTCTCGCTCATTGCGCTCTCCGATTTAGTTAGGCGAAATATTTAGTGCGTATTTAAACACTCTTGTTTCTTATTGCAAGTTTAAACGTTATGCTTAAACGCTATGACTAAGACACATTTGACCGATAAAAAGTTTTCAGACTTTGCTATCGCACCGGAAGTGGTTGCCGGTTTAACCGAAAGTGGGTTTGAATATTGCACACCCATTCAAGCAAAATGCCTACCTTTTATTTGTGACGGACGCGATATCGCGGGCCAAGCACAAACAGGTACGGGCAAAACGTTGGCGTTTTTAACAGCCACGTGCCATCGGTTATTACAATCTAGCAAAGCACCTAGTAAACATCCAAGAGCCCTGATCATGGCCCCGACTCGGGAGCTTGCGATTCAGATACACAAAGATGCTAAAATTTTAGCGCCGCACTGTAATCTTAACTTAGGTTTAGTATATGGTGGCGAAGATTACGAAAAACAACGTGCGCAATTAGAAAAAGGCGTTGATATTTTAATTGGTACTACAGGTCGCCTAATCGATTTGTACAAGCAAGGCTGTTACACCCTTAATGAAATTGAGGTAGTTGTGCTTGATGAAGCCGATCGTATGTTCGATTTAGGCTTTATAAAAGACATTCGTTACATGTTCCGCCGTATGCCAGATACAGCAGATAGATTAAACCTATTATTTTCTGCCACGCTTTCTTATCGCGTGCAAGAACTTGCCTTTGAACATATGACCAACCCTGAGCACGTTCAAATCGAGCCAGACGTTAAAACAGGTAAGCGAATTAAAGAAGAGCTATTTCATCCTTCTCAAGAAGATAAAATTAAGCTGCTATTAACTTTAATTGAGGAAGAATGGCCAGAGAAAGCCATTGTGTTTGCCAATACAAAGCACAGCTGTGAAACAGTGTATGCCTGGTTAAAAGCCGATGGCCACCGAGTAGGTATGCTCACTGGCGATGTAAACCAGAAAAAACGCCAATCTATATTAGCGCAATTCACCAAAGGCGAATTAGACTTTTTAGTGGCAACCGATGTGGCAGCACGTGGGCTACATATCCCTGAGGTAAGTCATGTATTTAACTTTGACCTCCCAGATGATTGTGAAGATTACGTTCACCGTATAGGCCGTACAGGTCGTGCGGGCGCATCAGGTCATGCAATTAGCTTTGCATGTGAGCAGTACGCTTATAACCTGCATGAAATAGAAGAGTATATAGAGCACAGCATTCCTTTATCACATTATGATAAAACCGCATTGCTAGATGATTTAACAAAGCCTACTATTCAAAGAAAGCGCAACTATTCTACAGGCCCACGTAATCGTAGTAATAATAACGGACGTCGCCCAAATAATAGTTACCAAAAAGGACGGTCGTAACTCGGCCGTTACTGTACGTAGTAGTAACTAGAGGTTTTTGAACGGTGGGGCAATTTAAACCGCAAAAAAATGTGTATGCAGTCATTGATTTAGGCTCAAATAGCTTTCATATGCTAATTGCTAAATCAATTGCTGGCGGCCTACAAACTATAGGCCGCGTTAAACGCAAAGTAAGATTAGCCGCAGGGCTTGATAAAGATAACGTATTAAGCACTGAGGCAATGCAGCGAGGCTGGGAGTGCCTTGCACTTTTTGCTGAGCGCCTACAAGACATTCCAAAACAAAATATAACCATAGTAGCAACGGCCACATTACGTCTTGCGACGAATGCCGATGTTTTCAAAGCACAAGCCGAAAAAATCTTAGGCCATACTATTAATGTAATAAGTGGTGAGCTAGAAGCACGCACTATTTATAAAGGCGTAGCACACACTTCATCATGCACTGGCAAGCAGCTAGTTATTGATATTGGTGGTGCAAGTACCGAAGTCGTTATAGGTAAGGGCTTTGAGGCACTGCACTATAAAAGCTTAAATATGGGGTGCGTTACTTATTTAGAGCGCTATTTTAAAGATTGCCAATTAAGTGAAGCAAACTTTAACGCTGCCATCAAAGCTGCCCACGAAGTCATTGATGAAATTGCCCCTGAGTATAAACAAGCAGGTTGGCAAATTGCATCGGGTGCTTCTGGCACGGTGCAAGCCATTCAAGAAATAATGGTTGCGCAACACTTAGATGAACTACTCACCCTAGAAAAGCTAAATAAAATAAAAGAGCAATCAATAACGTTTAGCACTATCGCTGCACTAGACTTACCTGGTCTAAGCGAAGAGCGCAGATTAGTTTTTGTATCTGGTCTAGCTATCTTAATTGCGCTATTTGAATCGCTTGAAATTGAAAAAATGGGATTAGCTGGCGGTGCACTACGCGAAGGTGTGCTTTACAGTATGGTGCCCGAGCTTCATAACAACGACATTCGTAAACGCACTGTTGATGGGTTTATGGACCGTTACCATGTTGATCAAAAGCAAGCTAATCGGGTATCGAGCTTAGTTATTCAACTGGCAGAACAAGTAGGTGAAAGCTGGCCGCTTGTTAGTGAAAATGCGTTGCCGCTTTTAAAAGCGGCAGCACAACTACACGAAATTGGTTTATTAATAGAGTACAAGCAATATCACAAGCACACAGCCTACATTATAGAAAACACCGATATGCCAGGTTTTTCACAATCTGAACATAAAGTGATTGCAGCTGTTGCCAATGCACATCGCTCCGATATTCAAAAAGGCAGCTTCGACGTTCTAGGTGCACATAGTACACTTACCCAATACTTAGTTAGGTTATTAAGAATTGCCGTAATATTATCGATGCGCCGACAAGACGACGTACTTCCTAAAATTGAGTTATCTGTAGAAAAAGACACCTTAGACTTAAAGTTTGCCAATAACTGGTTAAAAGAACACCCTCTTATGGCTAGTGAGCTACAACAAGAGTCTAAATTGCAAAGTAAACTCGGTTGGAAACTCATCGTAAACTAATATAAAAGGCCCGTAAGGGCCTTTTTAGTGTTTAAAGTAACCACTTTGCTTCAATTTCACGCGAACAGTCATTTATTTCAAGTTTTCTTCAAAAAAGGGTTGATCTGTTTTCGGATCTCCCTATAATGCGACCCCA
>NZ_JAXHCB010000001.1:2412500-3127500 GCF_042466295.1 Pseudoalteromonas sp. R86517 | reverse complement strand
CTTATTATGTGTTAATGGAAGGCTCTGGAAAGTGCCACGATACAGGGTGATAGTCCCGTACATGAAAACGCATTTTAAGTGAAATCGAGTAGGTCGGAGCACGTGAAACTTTGACTGAATATAGGTGGACCATCATCTAAGGCTAAATACTCCCAACTGACCGATAGTGAACCAGTACCGTGAGGGAAAGGCGAAAAGAACCCCTGTGAGGGGAGTGAAATAGAACCTGAAACCGTGTACGTACAAGCAGTAGGAGCCTACTTGTTAGGTGACTGCGTACCTTTTGTATAATGGGTCAGCGACTTATATTTTGTAGCGAGGTTAACCGATTAGGGTAGCCGTAGGGAAACCGAGTCTTAACTGGGCGAATAGTTGCAAGGTATAGACCCGAAACCCGGTGATCTAGCCATGGGCAGGTTGAAGGTTGAGTAACATCAACTGGAGGACCGAACCCACTAACGTTGAAAAGTTAGGGGATGACCTGTGGCTAGGAGTGAAAGGCTAATCAAACCGGGAGATAGCTGGTTCTCCCCGAAATCTATTTAGGTAGAGCCTCGGACGAATACTTACGGGGGTAGAGCACTGTTAAGGCTAGGGGGTCATCCCGACTTACCAACCCTTTGCAAACTCCGAATACCGTAAAGTACTATCCGGGAGACACACGGCGGGTGCTAACGTCCGTCGTGAAGAGGGAAACAACCCAGACCGCCAGCTAAGGTCCCAAAGTCATAGTTAAGTGGGAAACGATGTGGAAAGGCCCAGACAGCCAGGAGGTTGGCTTAGAAGCAGCCATCCTTTAAAGAAAGCGTAATAGCTCACTGGTCGAGTCGGTCTGCGCGGAAGATGTAACGGGGCTAAACTATGCACCGAAGCTGCGGATTCATCTTAGGATGAGTGGTAGGGGAGCGTTCTGTAAGCGGTTGAAGGTGTACCGGGAGGTATGCTGGACGTATCAGAAGTGCGAATGCTGACATGAGTAACGATAATGCGGGTGAAAAACCCGCACGCCGGAAGACCAAGGGTTCCTATCCCATGTTAATCAGGGTAGGGTAAGTCGACCCCTAAGGCGAGGCCGAAAGGCGTAGTCGATGGGAAACGGATTAATATTTCCGTACTTGGTATAATTGCGATGGGGGGACGGAGAAGGCTAAGCAAGCATGGCGATGGTTGTCCATGTGAAAGTGAGTAGGCTAGTGACTTAGGTAAATCCGGGTTGCTGTTAGGCTGAGACACGAGACGAGCACCCAAGGGTGTGAAGTTGCTGATGCCATACTTCCAGGAAAAGCCTCTAAGCTTCAGATTATACCGAATCGTACCCCAAACCGACACAGGTGGTCAGGTAGAGAATACTAAGGCGCTTGAGAGAACTCGGGTGAAGGAACTAGGCAAAATCGTACCGTAACTTCGGGAGAAGGTACGCTCCTATCTGTGATGAGACTTGCTCTCTAAGCGGACGGGAGCCGCAGTGACCAGGTGGCTGGGACTGTTTATTAAAAACACAGCACTGTGCAAAATCGCAAGATGACGTATACGGTGTGACACCTGCCCGGTGCCGGAAGGTTAATTGATGGGGTTAGTTTTCGGACGAAGCTCTTGATCGAAGCCCCGGTAAACGGCGGCCGTAACTATAACGGTCCTAAGGTAGCGAAATTCCTTGTCGGGTAAGTTCCGACCTGCACGAATGGTGTAACCATGGCCACGCTGTCTCCACCCGAGACTCAGTGAAATTGAAATCGCAGTGAAGATGCTGTGTACCCGCGGCTAGACGGAAAGACCCCGTGAACCTTTACTACAGCTTGGCACTGAACATTGAACCTACATGTGTAGGATAGGTGGGAGACTTTGAAGCAGCGACGCTAGTTGTTGTGGAGTCGTCCTTGAAATACCACCCTTGTAGTTTTGATGTTCTAACGTTGGCCCCTGAATCGGGGTTACGGACAGTGCCTGGTGGGTAGTTTGACTGGGGCGGTCTCCTCCCAAAGAGTAACGGAGGAGCACGAAGGTTGGCTAAGTACGGTCGGACATCGTACGGTTAGTGTAATGGTAGAAGCCAGCTTAACTGCGAGACAGACACGTCGAGCAGGTACGAAAGTAGGTCATAGTGATCCGGTGGTTCTGAATGGAAGGGCCATCGCTCAACGGATAAAAGGTACTCCGGGGATAACAGGCTGATACCGCCCAAGAGTTCATATCGACGGCGGTGTTTGGCACCTCGATGTCGGCTCATCACATCCTGGGGCTGAAGTCGGTCCCAAGGGTATGGCTGTTCGCCATTTAAAGTGGTACGCGAGCTGGGTTTAGAACGTCGTGAGACAGTTCGGTCCCTATCTGCCGTGGGCGTTTGAGAATTGAGAGGGGTTGCTCCTAGTACGAGAGGACCGGAGTGAACGAACCGCTGGTGTTCGGGTTGTCATGCCAATGGCATTGCCCGGTAGCTACGTTCGGAACTGATAAGCGCTGAAAGCATCTAAGCGCGAAGCAGGCCTCGAGATGATTTCTCACTAGACTTTTAAAGTCTCTGAAGGGCCGTTGAAGACTACAACGTTGATAGGCAAGATGTGGAAGTGGTGTGAGCCATTAAGCTAACTTGTACTAATTACCCGTGAGGCTTAACCATACAACGCCAAACGCGTTTTGTGACAGAAACAAGCGACAGAAGTTAATAGCTAAAGTAGATAAATACTTAGACTTAAAAAATATTATCAGAATTTCCAAATTTAGTTAGTACGTGAAAACGGACTGACACCCTAATTTGCTTGGTAACAATAGCGTTTTGGACCCACCTGACCCCATGCCGAACTCAGTAGTGAAACGAAACAGCGCCGATGATAGTGTAGCATTTGCTATGTGAAAGTAGGACATTGCCAGGCTCCAAATAAGAGAAACCCGTTACAGCGATGTAACGGGTTTTTTGCTATCTGGGTTTTAATAAATAGCCAAGAGCCCATGCCGCAATTAATACTCACATCTAAACTTATTACGTAGCTCTGGCGAGCGAAGCGACTCCCGACGCTAAAAAACATCGATTATAATTATAGTGTTCTTATCTCACGAGTTGGATTACCAGCAACAACAGTATCCGCCTCTACATTTTTAGTTACTACAGATCCCGCACCAATAACACTGTTATCCCAAAAGGTATGGGCTTGATCTATTATCAATTTTTTTTAGAAAGTCTTTTAAGTATTTTGCTAATTATCAATTGATAGCAAACCCTATAAACTTGCCCCATCTTGTATTTACATACCTTACCAAAGGGGAGAAGAGCATGTCTCATCAAATTATTAAAGACTTACATAACCGTTACACGGCTAAAAAATACGATACGAGCAAACGTATTTCATCGGCGGATCTTGACGTAATTAAAGAAGCTATTCGCTTGTCTGCTTCTTCAATCAACTCTCAACCTTGGAAATTTGTATTGGTAGAAAGTGATGAAGCTAAGCAGCGTTTGCACGATACATTTGCTAACAAGCACCAGTTTAATCAATTACACGCTAAAGAAGCGTCGCATACGCTGTTATTAGCTTACGATCCTAAGTTTACTAAAGAGAAGTTTGTTAAACGTGTGGATGTTGAAGTGAGCTCTGGTCACTTACCAGCGCAACTGCGTGAAAGCTTTATGAGTGCCTACGCTTTTGCTGAAATGAATACGGATGAAAATGGCTACAATGGCAGCTGGACTAAAGCACAAGTTTACCTAGCACTGGGTAACATTATGCATACACTGGCGCGTTTAAATATTGCATCTACGCCTATGGAAGGTGTTGACCCAGAGTTAATCGGTGAGAAGTTTAGCGAAGAGCTTGATGGTCATATTTGTGAAGTGGCACTTGCAATGGGCTACCCAGTTGAAGAAGAAGATTGGAACTTTGGCAAACCTAAAGCGCGTTTACCAGTTGAAGATATTATAGCTACTGTATAACGTGTTGCTATAAGTTAATTAGCCGAGAGCCTTCTCGGCTTTTTTATGTTTAGAATAAACCATACGCTTGTGTTTCTTCGTCTTCCTGTTGTGCTAAATGATCAGGTCTAAATATTGCGCTAGGGTCTATTAAAACACTGTGTTTTTCGGCTAACTTTATTAGCCCTCGCATCATGCCTTTGGTTTGCGGGTCTATATCAAAGCCTACTTCGGTTAATTTATCGAGTGGCTTAATGTCTTCTTTTTTATAATCTATATTGTCCTCTACTTTATCTACTAGTAATCCGATATGCGGGTTGAGCCCATCTTTAGTAGTAAAAACAATAATAGGTTTATAATCGAGTGTTATTTGCTCTTTTGCCGCATCAAACAGACGTTGTAATTGCATAAAGCTGTTGCGCTTTATACTCGCTAAATATTTACTGGTTTGTTTATAGTCTTGCTCGTTATGAGTACTAACTGCACGATCTGTAGCTGTTACTAGCGCTTGAAAAGGCTCATCAAGTTTTTCTATGATAGATTTTAGGTCACTGTTGTCAGTTTTAAACTCTTTATAAAATACGGCGATGTTGTGCAGCTGAGTTTTATCGTTTGTTATTACGTGGCTCTGTTGCGCGATGCTTTTTTCAAATTGGCTAAACCAATCATTAAGCGAGGCTTGCCAGGTTCTTAGCTCATTAAGTGCTTTTTTATTACTTTGCTCTGTAGAGCTGCCATTTAAAATAACACCTAGGTCGAACACCGGCGTGGGTGTTTCCATGTAGTCTTTTACACCAATAAAGCTCTTATTGTTATTTGGCAATGTAGTGAGGTTATTATCAAACCGCTCGGTGAGTAAAATATCGAGAATTTTAAGTGAAATGGTTTTACAGCCCACTTGAAAGTTTATGAATTCCATACCTTTATCTTTAATTGCCTTGTAATGCTTTAAGGATAGAACAAAATAGATAAATAGCTTAAAGGTTGTGTGGTTTTTTAATTAGTGACTTAACTGCGAGTTTAAATTGTTGCTCTAAGGCTTTTTTTCCACTTAAGCAATGTTGCTTGATTAGCTGCTCATTACTGTGGTTTTGTAATACCATTTGTATCAGCAAGTGGCGATCTTCACTTTTAGTTGCCATTAGGCAGGATGGAGAGTGGTTAAATAAATACCATAGTTTTGGCGCGGTATTAAAGCGATTTATTGTACTAATTGCAGTGTTTATAGGTGGGCTGGGCACGCTAGATTCATCGATAAATTTACTTATTAGCTCACTGACTAACTCACTGTCGAGTTGGCTAAAGTGCGTTAATAAACCATAAAACAAATCACTTTTAAATTGCTGAGCTAAGGTATGTAAGCCCTGCGTGGAAGTGTCTAATGCTTTAATAACGAGGGCTGAGTGCTCACCCGTGCTTTTATCTCGCTGATAACCTAGCTTTACAGCACAAAATTCCTGAGATTGCCAAAAACGTAAAAGCCCTGCTGTAGCCCCAAAACTTGCACCTATATAACTACAGGTGGGGGTTAGCTGATGTTGGCAATGCGCTAGCAATGCTTTACCTACGCCTTGTTGGTGCAGGTTAGGTGCAACAGCTATACGAATAACGCGTGCGCTTTGTTTTGTTAAATAGCTTGGCTGTGCGCTTAATTGCGCGAGCGATTGCGCCATTAAATGCCCTTGTGGGCGGCGCTCACCACTGATTACTTGCTTAGCTAGCTCTGCATCCATACCGCCTTCAACTGCTATTAAACACACACCCACAACATGCATGTCGCATCTACTAATAAACAGCCTTTGCGCTGGGGCATCAAGTAATTGGCGTAAATCGTTAACACTGCTCTGGTAATGGGCAAGTGCTAGCAACGCAACTATTTGCTGCAGTAAAGGCTCATTGTCAACGAGTTGCTGTTGAGTGACTTCAACGTGCTCAATGCTATTTAAAGCGGGTGGGTATTCGTTATATTGTGCATCTAAAGCAAAGAGTGTGCGTACATGTTGCTCAAGAGGGTCGCCCTTGGCAAAGCGTAAAGGCTCTTCTAAGTTTACAATTTTTGCCGCTTTGTAATTTGCTTTAATATGTTGCGTAAAGCGAATGGTATAGCCTCGGCCATTACCCTCGTAGCCTACCAAGGTGCTTGCAAAGACTATACGCGGGTAGTGCTTTAACATGGCTAATAGTAGGGGTACAGGGATTGCGGCGGCTTCATCAACCAGTAATAAATCACATGGCGGCAACTGATTAAGCAGTGCATCGGGCGCCATGTATTGTAAATTAGCTAAATGTTTTTGCTGAGCCTTGTATTCGACCTGTAAGGTTTTAGCTAAATGCTTAAAACAGCTATGAGTGGCTCTAAATTGTGTTGCGCATACAATGATTTTTTTATCATGTAATGCTGCGGCTGCAAGACCTAGCGCTGCTGATTTTCCTCGCCCTCTGTCGGCATTAATAATTAAAGGTCTGTTCGCACGCCCTGTGGCCACCTTAATTATTTGCTCAACGCATTGTTGCTGCGCCTGATACTCAATTTTATTTGTTACATTGCTTTTGAGCGGCGACTGTTTAAAGTCAGTGTGTTCATCAAAGTGTATGGCAGGTAGCGTTTGTAAAAGGTGAGAAAAACGTAAATTAAAATAGCTTTGCTGATTACTACACCCATAAGACTGCACGCTTTGCAGCGCTGGGTCTTGCCATGAGGCTAAACGTTGTAAATCAGGCAGTAATAAAAATAAAAGTCCGCCGGCTTTTACGGTGCCGGCTAATGCAGCGAGTTTATCGGGGTAAATGCCACTAAAGCCATCATAAACGGCATGAGGAAACTCTTGCCCAAGTAGTTGATGAGTATGCTCAGGCCAACTTGCATTGGCAAGGCTGCTTGAAAGTAGCTTTACATCATCCGAACGGGTTAACGCGCTTAATAGCTCATAGCACCAAGTAGGCTGGCCTGTAATCAGCACTAACTGGCGATGCTTTGCGCCAGTTAGTTGCTGCGTTAATTGCTCAACACTGCGCTTATACAGCTTGAAGTCGTGCATATGCGGTTACTAACCATTTGCTACCAAGGTCGTCAAAGTTTACTTGCACACGCGATTGCGCGCCGCTGCCTTCGTAATTAAGCACAGTGCCAATACCAAATTTAGCGTGTAGTACACGTTGGCCTAAGTTAAAACCACTTTCTTCAAATACAGCATGGCTTACTGATGCGCTAAAACGTCCTGCAGCAGGCGGTCGTGATACCTGTGTTTTAATACGAATTTCTTCTACGCAATCTTCGGGTATTTCACGTAAAAATCGCGACGGGCTATGGTACTTTTCTTGGCCGTATAAACGACGGCTTTCGGCATGGCTTATGTAAAGTTTGTCCATGGCACGGGTCATGCCCACGTAACAAAGGCGGCGTTCTTCTTCTAAGCGCCCTGACTCTTCATTACTTTGCTGCGATGGGAACATGCCTTCTTCAACGCCCACCATAAACACAAGCGGAAACTCTAAGCCCTTAGCAGAGTGAAGAGTCATCATTTGCACAGCGTCTTCGTGTTCATCGGCTTGGCCTTCACCAGACTCAAGTGAGGTATAAGCTAAAAAGCCTTGTAGTGGTGAGCTAAACTCTTCTTCTTCGGGGAGTTCATACTGATCGCAGGCACTGATAAGCTCTTCTAAGTTTTCTACGCGAGCTCGGCCTTTTTCGCCTTTTTCAGCTTGATACATGGCCATTAAACCAGACGTTTGAATAGCGTATTTGGCTTGCTCTTGCAGTGTAAGGTCGCTAATTTTATCTTCTATGTGCTCTACCAACTCTACAAATTTTGTAACAGCGCTTGCCGCACGACCCGATAAATGTTGTTGTTCAACAATTGCTTTAGCTGCGTACCAAAGAGGCAGCGACTCAGCACGCGCACAGTCGCGTATATGGCTAAGTGTTTTATCGCCAATACCGCGCGCAGGGGTGTTAATTACACGCTCAAATGCGGCGTCGTCTTGGCGGTTTCCTACTAATCGTAAGTACGATAGCGCATCTTTAATTTCTTGACGTTCGAAGAATCGCATACCACCGTAAATACGGTACTTTAAGCCTTCTTGAAGCATGGCTTCTTCGAGTACACGAGATTGTGCGTTACTACGGTATAAAATAGCGGCGTCTTGCAGCGCATTACCAGCATTTAACCAGCTGCGTAGCTTGCTGCTTACAAAGCGGGCTTCGTCTAGCTCGTTAAAGGCGGCATAAATTGATATAGGCTCGCCTTCGTTACCATCGGTCCAAAGGCTTTTACCCATGCGCTCTGAATTATTTTTAATTAGCGCATTAGATGCTTTTAGAATGGTCGCGGTTGAGCGGTAGTTTTGCTCAAGGCGAATAGTTTCGGCGTCAAAATCAGTTAGAAAGCGTTTAATGTTTTCTATTTTAGCGCCACGCCAACCGTAAATACTCTGGTCATCGTCGCCTACAATCATAATGCTTTGTGTATCACCAGCAAGTAGCTTTAGCCATGCGTATTGAATGGTATTGGTATCTTGGAACTCGTCTACCAGCATGTGGGCAAAGCGCTGCTGGTAATGGCGAAGTAGCGTAGGATTATTTTTAAGTACTTCGTAGCTACGTAGCAGTATTTCTGCAAAATCAACTAAACCAGCACGGTCACACGCCTCTTGATAGGCGGCATATACACGTAGCATCATTTGCTCGTTTATATCGTAGGCTTGAATATCTTTAGGGCGCAGGGCTTCATCTTTTTTAGCGCTGATGTACCAGCCAAATTGTTTGGCGGGCCACTTTTTATCATCAATATTCATTGATTTTAATAAGCGCTTGATCATTCTAAGTTGATCGTCAGAGTCTAAAATTTGAAAGGCTTCTGGCAGGTTTGCTTCACGGTGATGAGCGCGCAAAATACGGTGTGATAAACCATGGAAAGTACCAATCCACATACCACCGACAGGGGCTTTTAAGGTTTCTTCAACACGGGTGCGCATTTCTTTAGCGGCTTTATTGGTAAAAGTAACTGCAAAAATACTATAGGCTGATGCTTGCTCAACCTGCATTAACCACGCGATACGATGAACTAAAACACGTGTTTTACCCGAACCAGCACCTGCTAATACCAGCATGTTTTGTAGTGGGGCTGCAACGGCATCGCGTTGTTTGTCATTTAAGCCATCGAGTAATTCAGAAACGTCCATCGTTACGCCTTTTCAATCAATAATGAGGGCAGTATAACAGGTGTTTTTGTTAGGCTAAATAAAATACTGTTTTTATGAACAGCTATTCTAAAAATACTTGTAAAACTAATCCCTTAGTCGCTTTTGTGTACTCTTAAGTAACGATAATTAATAATAAAAATAATCAAATTGACCTATATTTAGTAAAAAATACTAAAGCAGTTATTTAGTAGTAATTTAACTATTTGATTTTTAAGCTTTAATAAATTGGCATAAAGTGTGATAGTAATTAAATAACTAAAACTTAAAATTAATTAACTACAGAGGTGAGTATGTCAGGACAAGGTTCAGGTGGTAATGTAATTGCAGCACTATGTAATATATTTTTCCCCGGTTTAGGTCAATTAGTACAAGGGCGTATTTTAGCTGCTTTACTATTTGCTATTTTCTTTTTTGGCGGTGCCGCACTGTGGTTTTTAGTTGTGCCAGGGATTATTGCCGCGATAGTATACGTTTGGGCAATAATTGACGCCGCGAGATACCGCTCCAGAGATTAGTGATCATAAAATAAGTAATAGCGCCCATTGGCGCTATTTTGCGTTTTAGGGTCGGTGTTTAAGGCTATTTATGGGTATAATTAGCGCATTAGCGTTTTAAAAGTAAAAATTATGGAATATCAATTTATACGTGACCCTATTAGTGGGCTGCGCATTAAAATAAGCAGCGAGCATGCCCTAATTGGCCGCTGGTTAAACGAAGAAATTGGCAAAGAAAAAGTCGAGATGGTACAAGCACTTATTAGCTCGGTAAAAACAAGTTACGAGCCAATAACGTTAAAAGGCCAAGAGATAGACTTAATACTCTCTAAAGACGAAGCCTTATTTGAAGCCCATGCCCTACACCAAGACAGCGAAGATTTAGTCGCCTATCAAGATGATGACTTAATGCTTGAAGAAAATGGCCTAGTGAGTGGTTGTGGCTTTGAAGATTTTATAGATTTAATAGAGTCGTGGGCTGAGTTTAGTGGCTCGCGTTAAATGTTTAAAAGGCCAACCTAGTTGGCCTTTTTTGTAATATCAATTGTGTTAAGTTATTAGGCATTTATAGCGCTCTATTTAGCACCCTAGAATGGTTAAATATTTAAGTCGATTGGTATATATCTACAAATTATTGATTTTCTATTGATTTAACGCCAGCTAATAATAGCTCCTCTGTTAAACGTACTTTGTAATTAGGGTTTGCGTACTGAAAATACACAACGCCGCTTTTATCAATTACAAATACAGCCGGTACAGGTAAGGCGACGTTTACCTTGCCTTGGGCATCAACAAAGTTAACACCGCGCTTATTGCGATAGATAGCAGCTGTTTTATCATCTAAAAAATAAGCTAAACCTAAGGCCTTTGTTAGGGTTAAGCTATCATCTGAAAGCAGTAAATAATTTGGCGAACTTATTTTACTTTGGGCTAGTTTTTCTGGACTATCTGGCGATACTGCAATAATTTGCGCGTTTAAATTAGCGAGTTGCTGCTCAATTTTTTGTATATTAGCCAGTTGTTTTGAGCAATAAGGACACCAACCTCCGCGGTAAATAATAAGCACCGTTGTTTTTTCAGCAAAGCGCTTTTGTAACTCTACATTATTACCATGTTGATCTTTGAGCGTTATATTAGGCACGCTTAAGCCAGGTAATAATGGTGATACTTGCTCAGGGGCTGCAGCAATTCCTTCTGTACTTGCTTGCGCATTCGTTACTAAAAAAGCAGCCATTGCAATAGTCGCCAAGGTGTGCAGTAACACTTTACTCATCATTATTTCCTGCCCTGTTTTTATGTGCTGTTTATAATAGATCAAAAATGCACTTTTTATTATTTGCCTGTATCATAAGCGTAATTTAAAAGCTCAAGTGGAAACGATATGTCAGCCAACTTAAATAAGCTAGTAGTAATGCTAGAAATGCAAAATGCCATGAACACTAAAGTTCATGATCAATGGTTTAGCCAAGGCTTTGAGTGGTACAGAGCCATTTGGGTAGAGTGTGCAGAAATGCTAGATCATTACGGTTGGAAGTGGTGGAAAAAACAAACCCCAGACACCGAGCAAGTAATTCTAGAATTGGTTGATATATTTCATTTTGGTTTGTCGTTAAGAATTGACGGAACAACCTCTTACGAAGATTTAGCTAAGCAGCTAGAACAAGAACTTAGCGCACCACAGGCCGCAGATGACTTTAAACAAACTCTTGAAATATTAGCAGCTTCAGCAGTTGCAAATAAAACCTTTAACGCGGCCGCGTTTGCAGGGTGTATGGCGCAAATAGGGATGGATATTGACGATTTATACCGCGGTTACGTAGGTAAAAACACGTTAAACTTTTTCCGCCAAGATCATGGCTACAAAGATGGCAGCTACATCAAAGTATGGAATGGCCAAGAAGATAACGAGCATTTAGTCGAAGTCGTTAAAAGCCTTGATACCGAACATGCCGACTTTGCAAAGTTAGTATATCAAGGCCTAGTGGCGCGTTACCCGCAACAATAATCTAGCTGCTAGATTATGTTTCTGTAGTCGGTTACGTTTAAGTAATCGGCTATTACATTATGTGGTTGCTGGCTATCTGGGTTGGCCACCGCAAGTAAATGTTCAATGCCGTATTCTCGGGCAGCATTTAAAACAGGCACACTGTCATCAACAAACAAAGTGCGCTGCTTATTAAACCCTAAGTCTTTTTGTACTTGATGCCATAAACTTTGCTGCTCTTTACTCACTCCGTATTGATGAGTAGACACCACGCCATCTAAATAATTATCTATCGCGGTATGTTCAAATTTAAGCATGACGTTTTCTGGGTGGGCGTTAGTTAAAAGAATTAGCTCTTTACCTGCTTTTTTTAGCTCAGTTAAAAAGTGGGGCACATCTTCGCGTACTTTTATTAAGTGCTGGGTTTGGCGTTTTAATTCCATTATCGGTAAATTGAGTTGCTCTTGCCAATAATCTAAGCAATACCACTGTATTTGACCACTTACCGCTTGATAGCGTTTGTGCATATCGGCTTTTGCTTCATCAAGGGTAATATTGCGAGTGAGCGCAAGTTGCTCTGGTACAACGTTAAGCCAAAAGTGACTATCGAAATGTAAATCGAGTAATGTTCCGTCCATATCGAGTAAAACGGTATCGATTTTTGACCAATTTAGCATGGGCTTTTCCTTGTGAAAAGTTTATGATTAAGCACAACTGCCATGATAGCAAAATAACGCCAATGACACAGAAAAAGCACCCAACTCCGCCTCAAATTATTAGTAACAATGTAGTTGCTAAAAGCCGTTTATTTACTGTTGAATCGTTAGAGCTTAAGTTTTCTAATGACGAAGAGCGCCAGTATGAGCGCATACGTGGCGGTGGCCGCGGGGCTGTAATGATTGTACCAATAACTGCAGATAACGAAATGCTACTGGTACGTGAGTATTGCGCGGGCACAAACGACTACCAATTAGGCTTTCCTAAAGGTTTGATAGACCCAGGCGAAACACCACAGCAAGCTGCAAACAGAGAGCTTAAAGAAGAAGTGGGTTTTGGTGCTGAATTTTTTGAGCCGCTAAAAGTAGTATCAATGGCGCCAAGTTACTTTAACGCGACCATGCATATTTTATTTGCTAAGCAACTATATCCGCAAACGTTAGAAGGTGATGAGCCCGAACCTTTAGTGGTTGTTAAGTGGCCATTAACAGATTGGCAGTCATTATTAGAGCAAGACGATTTTACCGAAGCTCGCAGTGTTGCCGCTTTGCTATTATTAAATAAGTATTTAGCGTCTGGAGCTGCAAATGAATAAATTACTAGAGCCTTGTATTGAACTTGCACAGAGTGCAGGCGATGCCATTATGGCTATTTATAAAAAAGACGATATTGGCCAGCAAGAAAAGTCAGACTCTACGCCTGTTACAAAAGCAGACTTAGCGTCTAACGATGTGCTTGTTGCTGGTTTAAAAGCGCTTGCGCCCGACATTCCTATCATGTCGGAAGAAACGCCTATTCCGGCACTTGCCCAAAGAAAGAACTGGCAACGCTATTGGTTATTAGATCCGATGGACGGCACCGGCGAGTTTATTTTAGAAAGTGGTGACTTTGCCGTTAATATTGCACTTATTGAAAATAATCACCCCGTTTTAGGTGTGATTCATTGGCCAGCAAAAGGGATCACTTACTTTGCTACTGCTAATCAGGGGGCATTTAAACGAGAAAATGGTAGCGACACAAAAATGTCGGTAGCAACACCCGATAACCTAACGTTGGCAGTAAGCCGTAGACAAAAAATTGAAGCGGTCAGTCAGTATTTAAATACGCAGTTTGCCACTATTGCAGTAGGCTCGTGCTCGCTAAAAGCATGTATAGTTGCCGAGGGCAAAGCCGACTGCTTTTTACGAATTGGTCCTACAGGCGAGTGGGATACCGGCGCGTCACAAGTTATTGTAGAAGAAGCGGGTGGGTGTATAACCGATGCAGAGTTTAATCCGCTTACTTATAACCAGCGTGAGAGCACTGAAAATCCTGACTTTATTGTAATGGGGCACCCAGATTGGGAGTTTCAAAAAATGATAAGCCCACATCAGAGGTAGCTATTTATAGGGCTTGTTGATTGCTTTTTGTTCGGTTGAACACAATTAACTAGTTAAAGCCTTGCAATATAAGTTTATTCCTATATTATAGCGCTCTCTTCGAAACAGGCTCGTCATTAACACGAAACTATTTCAAAGAAATTACAGGCGCGGGATGGAGCAGCCTGGTAGCTCGTCGGGCTCATAACCCGAAGGTCGTCGGTTCAAATCCGGCTCCCGCAACCAATTTTTTTAAAAGCTTGGTTACTGTAAACTCTAACTTAAGAGATTAAATTAAGTAGTCGATAGACTTAAAATATACAGGCGCGGGATGGAGCAGCCTGGTAGCTCGTCGGGCTCATAACCCGAAGGTCGTCGGTTCAAATCCGGCTCCCGCAACCAATTTCCTTTAGGGGTTTGAGGTTACTGTAAAACGTTAGTTAAAGAAAAGCTTGTCGGTCTCAGCTCTTCATTAGCCGCAAAAGTAGTCGTTTTAAATCCGGCTCCCGCAACCAATTTCCTTTAGGAAGTTGGCAGCCACGTTGTAATGTAAGCAACGCTAAATAAGTATACATATTTCAGGCGCGGGATGGAGCAGCCTGGTAGCTCGTCGGGCTCATAACCCGAAGGTCGTCGGTTCAAATCCGGCTCCCGCAACCACTGAAATAATAAGTTATATTTAATCGACACGCCAAAAGCGTGTTTTTTTATGCCTGAAATTCAGTGAAATGAATAGCTCGTCGGGCTCAGCTCTGCATAAGCCAGCAAAGGTCGTCGGTTCACCTTTCATAAGCTCTGGCTCCCGCAACCACTGAAATACATAAAATGAAACGACACGCTTAAAGCGTGTTTTTTTATGCCTAAAATTCAGTGAAATGAATAGCTCATCGGTCCCAGCTCTCCACTAGCCGGCAAAGGTCGTTGGTTCACCTTTCATAAGCTCTGGCTCACGCAACCACTGAAATACATAAAATGAAACGACACGCTTAAAGCGTGTTTTTTTATGCCTAAAATTCAGTGAAATGAATAGCTCGTCGGTCTCAGCTCTGCATAAGCCAGCAAAGGTCGTCGGTTCACCTTTCATAAGCTCTGGCTCCCGCAACCACTGAAATAATAAGTTATATTAAATCGACACGCCAAAAGCGTGTTTTTTATGCCTGAAATTCAGTGAAATGAATAGCTCGTCGGTCCACCTTTCATAAGCTCTGGCTCCCGCAACCACTGAAATACATAAAATGAAACGACACGCTTAAAGCGTGTTTTTTTATGCCTGAAATTTATATTTCTTTCCCTATAAAGCACTCTTAGATTTATACCCCCGAGTAATATCTATAAATATTATAAACTTCTCTAAAAATACGTTATTACTTAAAACTTTGTATAGTTTGTGTTAAAACGGCACAAATAATTTTGGGTTGTTACACATGACTGAACTTTATCACTGGTTTGATTTAATCGGTATTGCTGTGTTTGCTGTTACAGGTACTTTGGTCGCACACGAAAAGAAAATGGATGGTTTTGGGGTTGTAGTATTAGCAGCGGTAACAGCGATTGGGGGCGGTACGGTTCGCGATCTCATATTAGATGTTCCGGTATTTTGGTTACACGATCAAAGTTTTTTTTATGCTATTTTAGCCGCGGTATTTATTACCACGCGGCTTATTAACAAGCAAAAGTCGATTCCGCACTACACATTACAAATTGCCGATGCATTTGGTTTAGCATTTTTTGCGGTAATGGGCACCCAAAAAGCCTTACTAGCCGGCATGCCAAATATGACCGCGATTATTATGGGTGTAATTACCGGTTGCTTTGGGGGCATGCTCCGTGATGTGCTTGCTCGCGAAATTCCTATGCTGCTAAAAGGCGAGTTATATGCTATTACCTGTATTGCTGGCGGTGTAGTTTACACGCTGGGAATTCACTTTGCGTTCGCGACCGAACTTGCCATGGTAATGGCAATGCTAACCACTTTATTGCTTCGTATTGCGGCTATTAAATGGCAAATCACAGTACACGTTTTTAAATATTCTGACTAAACTAATTAATTAAACCATTAATTAGGATAAGGAATGTCGCTAGCTCGCATTTACTCTCGTGCCCAAGTGGGTATAAACGCCCCCGAGGTTATTGTAGAAGTACACCTAGGTAATGGTTTACCGGCATTTAATATTGTTGGGCTGCCAGAGGCCTCAGTTAAAGAATCAAAAGACAGGGTGCGTAGCGCCCTAGAAAACTCTCAATTTGGTTTTCCTGATCAACGTATTACCGTAAATTTAGCTCCTGCCGATTTACCTAAAGATGGCGGGCGTTTTGACTTAGCCATTGCCGTAGGTATTTTAGTGGCCTCGGGACAGGTAGTGTGTCCAGATATACATAAATATGAATTTTACGGTGAGCTTGCCCTTAATGGTGAAGTGCGGGGAGTTAATGCCATTTTGCCCTCTGTACTTGCTGCAAAAGAGCAAAACCGTTGCTGCTTTTTACCTTTTACCAACGATAGCCTCGCAAGTTTGGTGAACGGCGTTAAGCGTAAAGCGGTTAACTCGTTACAAGAAGTATGGGGGGATTTATTAAATCAGCAGCCACTACCTTTAAATATTGAATACCCAGATTGCGCCCAGTCTCCCGACTTTTTACTCGATTTAAGTGATGTTAAAGGCCAACCCGGTGCTAAGCGAGTGCTCGAAATAGCCGCCGCTGGAGGCCATAACCTACTTTTTTTAGGTCCGCCTGGTACGGGTAAATCTATGCTAGCGCAGCGTATGGCGACGATAATGCCAACCATGTCTGACGATGAGGCAATATCAACGGCTGCACTGTATTCTATTATTGGCCAATCAATTGATCTAAATAATTGGCGCCAACGGCCTTTTAGAAACCCACACCACACTTGCTCGGCAGTCGCTTTAGTTGGTGGCTCTTCAAACCCTAAACCGGGGGAAATTTCACTTGCGCATAACGGGGTGTTGTTTTTGGACGAGCTTCCGGAATTTGAACGTAAGGTACTTGATTCGCTGCGTGAACCCATGGAAACCGGCTCGGTGGTTATTTCGCGGGCTGCAAGGCAAATGGAGTTTCCGGCGCAGTTTCAGCTTATAGCCGCACTAAACCCAAGCCCTACAGGGTGTCATAATGATAAGCGAGCAACACCTGACCAAGTGATGCGCTATTTATCGCGCGTATCAGGCCCGTTTATAGACCGTATCGATTTACAAATAGAGCTGCCGCGACTAACCAGTGTTGAGCTACAAAGTACCGAGCCTGAAGAAACCAGCGCCCAAGTAAGAGCCCGAGTAGAAGCGGCCTACAGTGCACAGCTAAAGCGCCAAGGTAAGGTTAATGCACGATTAAATAATAAAGAAATGAATATCCATTGCACTTTAGCCCCGGCTGAGTTGCAGTTTTTAGCACACGCTAGCGAAAAACTGTCGTTATCGCCACGCTCGTACCATAGGGTCATTAAAGTGGCGCGTACTATTAGTGACTTAAAAGGTGCAGAGCATATTAATTTAGAAGAGCTAAAAGAGGCGCTAAATTATCGTGCTTTTGAGCGGTTACTGGCGCAGTTAACTAAATAAACTAAACGCTGCTGGAAATAATACCGAACCGCAATAATGTTTAATTATTTTAAGGTGCTAAGCTCAGTGCTTGCTGCGTTTTTCTGCGTTTAAAATTTTAATGCGCTAAATTGAGAGCATGTAACCTTTACCGCGCACGGTTACAATGCGTTTTTGGTCTTTTTCATCGTATAGTTTTTTACGCAAACGGCCAATTAAAACATCCACAGTACGGTCATTTGGGCTCCAATCTGGTTGGCCTATTTCTTCTGATATTTTTTCTCGTGAGGTTGCTTTACCTGCGTTGCTAATTAAACAAATTAGCACTTTGTGCTCGGCTTCGGTTAAGCGCGATTCAATACCTGATGAGGTAATTAATGTGCGGTTATCGGGGTGGAGCTTAAAGTCGGCGTATTCTATAAACTCTTCGCTTTCATCATCGTCTTGATTAATTGCAATACGTTTATAAAGTGCGCGCATGCGCAGCTCAAGTTCTAATAAATCAACAGGCTTACAAATATAGTCATCAGCACCTTGTGCAAGCCCTGCAATACGATCGGCTTGAGAGTCGCGGCTAGATAAAACAATCACGCCAATATCGGTCAAAGTGTTGAGCTCTTTGGCAAGCTGCAACCCATCACGCTTGGGTAATACAATATCAATAATGGCAAGAGAAATAGCACTGCGCAGGTTTACGCGTTGCCTAACTATGTTTAGGGCATCGGCACCTGTGGGGTCTATTTCTATCGAAAATTCGGTGTCTGTAAAGTGATTTTGGATGCGCTTAACGAGTAGCTCGTCGTCTTCAACCAATAAAACGTTAATTGCCATAGGACTTATTTTTGTATATTTATAGCTCTGTATGGTAGCACCAATCGTTAAATGCTGAGAAGGGGGCGGTGTAACTTTTCGGTAACTTTATGTTTCAGATATAAAAGGCGGCTTACCTAAGGTTGCTGTTTATGTGAGTAAGCTCAGCACATTTAGCTGAAAATGTGCTGAGCGCTGTGTTACTTATCTGAATACATTGCGTCCCACCACTGTGGTTCGCCTTTTAGTTGTTTATCAAAATAAGCAAGCATGGTGTTCCACCAATCAAAGCGTTTATCACGAGCAAAAATTTGATGGTCGGCGCCTTTATATTCAATAAGTTCTACGTCTTTATTTAAAAGCTTTAAGGCGGTATACATGGTTAAGCTTTCGCCAACAGGTACATTGGTATCGCTATCGCCGTGTAACAGTAGTAAAGGGGTCGTTACTTTATCGGCATGAAATACAGGGCTGTGATCGCTATAAAGTGAAGCGTTATTCCACGGAAAGCTATTTTTTGATGCTTCGCCTGAGTATAAATACCCCCACCAACCTTCGCCCCAATACGAGGTTAAGTTTGATATACCCGCATGCGCAATAGATGCACTAAACATGTCTGTTTTGGTGGCAAGTAGCATGGTCATGAAGCCTCCGTATGAGGCGCCTAAATTACCCACTTTTTTGCTATCAACAAAATCGTATTTTTTTAAAAAGGCCTGCGTACCTTGCATTATATCGCTAGCGGTATAATCGCCCCAGGCGTTAACGTGCTGAGCAGAAAATGTTTGCCCAAAACCAGTTGCCCCTGTTGGCTGTAATACATAAACAACATAGCCATTTGCTGCCCACAAGTTAAATGGGTAGCGCCCTGTAAAACCACGGGTAACCGGTGAGGTGCCACCGTAGTAATAGACAAGTGCAGGGTGTTTTTTAGTTTTATCTAGGTTAGTAGGTAAGTACACACGCCCTGTAATTTCTACGCCGTCTTTGTTTGTAAAGTTAAACTCTTCCAGAGTCGGTATTTGTGTATTAGCGTAGGCAAGCGGCTTAGAGTCCCAGATTAGGTCTGTTTTATTTTTACTTATATTTAAGCGTTTAAGCTGCTGAGGGGTGGATGCTGTGGTACCGCTTAGTAGCACTTGCGGGTTTCTCTCGTGCGAGTAGCTAAATTGCTCAACGATATCTAAACCCGTATTAAGTTTTTTAAAGCGCTGTTTGCTTAAGTCATATAAATACAAAGGTTGGGTATCTTGCTCGGTTACTTTTATAAGCGCATCGCCATTATCAAGCACATGTAATTCACCTATAGCGGGGTCAAACTGCTTACTAAGCGCTTTTACATTCTTACCGTTATCGCTAAGTAAGTACAATTGGCCGTCGTAATTATTAGCTAACATCCCTTTTGGAAGGGCACGGCCTGCGCCATTTTTAAAATCTGGGCCAGCAACAACGTACACATCTTTGTTGGCGTACTTTGCATGGTTAAAGGTTTTAAATTTACCAAAAGACGTTATTTTATTCGATTGTAAGTCAAGTTCCACCAGTTCAGTTTCTGGGTGGGTAGTGGCTTGCATAACCATAACTTGGCGGCTCATTAATACTTTGCCACGATTAGTGTTTGCATCTTCAAAGCTATGCGAAATAGGGCCTTGGCTAAGCGCTTTGGTTAAGCCGCTGTTGGTGTCTAACATATAGAGCTGACTTACGTTGCGTGCGTATGACCATCTATCTTGAAGGCCTTTGTAGTGCTTAGTTAAGCTGTTGTTGTCTTCGGGGGTTTTAGACCAGCTAAAAATAAGGCTGTTATTATTATAAAAATTAAAGTTACTTGCGCCTTCAAGCTCTCTGGCCAATGTTTTAATGCTGAGGTTTTTACGGTTTAGCTGTTTTAGTTCACTCCCTAACATATAAACTAAAAATTGATTATTGGGGCTCCATACCATATTGCTTGGTTGCTGGCCTTCAAAGCGATACAAGGTTTGATTTTGGCTATTTTTAAGCTCAGTTACCACGTTTGCTTGGTTAGCTGTTTTATTTGAATAGCTGCGTGTGCTGGTAACGTATTGCTTAGCATCGGGCGCTAAAGAAAGTCGACTAATGGTGGGGGCATCAAAAAGTTGCTCGGCTGAAAGTCGCTTAGTTGTAGAGGTGTTAATTGTAATGTTGTCAGTGTCGGCTTTGGGTTCAAAATCGAGAGAAACGTTGTTCCAGTTAGCCACTTGTTGCGCCACTACAATCACACTATGAGAGCCATTAGTTAACGATAAAGAGTATGTGTGGTTATCGCCTTTTTGAAGCTTGGCATCAATAAACAACTGTGCGTTCTCTATCCCTTTTATAGTTAATGTGCCTTGGCTATAGCGGGTTGTTTCAATATTGAACTTAAGCGCTTGTAGGCCACCTAAAGTAAGTGCGTTTACTTTATTAAACGGCTGCCAGCTATGCTTTTTACCAAATACAGACACACTTTGCGTATTACGTTGCAACTGCTCTAATAAGTTATTAATAATGACTTGGCCGTGTGGTGTTTGAAAAGGCTTAACTTGCATGTTTTCGCCTAAAGGGCCAATAAACTCGATATTTGATTTATCAAGCGGGGCTGCTATTGCTGTCAAGCTCAAGCTGCCAAGAGCAAAAAAGGTAGCTGCTTGTTTTAGTAATTTATTTTTTGTGGTCCAAGGTGAGCTAATTCTCATATTTGTGCCTATTATTGATAGTTATTTGGCCAAATATAGCATGTATTGTTACCATGCCCATATGTTCAACTCATCGGAGAAAAAGTGACTTTACTGATTGTGTACATGGTTGCTGCCATCGTTATTTCTTTTTTATGCTCTGTAATGGAAGCTGTACTGTTAAGTATTTCGCCCAGCTATGTGGCGCTATTACGCAAAAAACAGCCTGAACTTGCAAAGCAGCTCGAAAAACTAAAAAATAATGTAGATCAACCGCTTGCTGCAATACTAACGCTTAACACAGTGGCCCATACCGCCGGTGCTGCAGGTGTGGGTGCGCAAGCCGCTGTGGTTTTTTCAGATGCGGCAGTAGGAATTGCCTCTGCCATAATGACACTCTTAGTATTGGTACTTTCAGAGATTATTCCAAAAACCTTAGGGGCCAATTATTGGCGTGCCTTAACCCCTAGCGTGACCTATTCTTTACGCTTTTTAGTGATATCGCTAAAACCATTTGTGTGGCTTGCTCAAAAGCTTACTAATTTAATGGGGGCCAAGCACGATGAGGCTTTTTATATTCGCCAAGAAATAGAAGCCATGGCAGATATAGGCACCGAAACAGGGGCAATCCATGCCGATGAGTCAGAAATAATCCGCAACCTTTTACATTTTAGGCATGCGAAATTAACCGACTTAATGACGCCGCGTACTGTGCTGTATAAAGTGCATAAAGGGTTAACGGTCGATCAGTACATGAGCGAGCACGGCTCGTCTTCATTTTCGCGCGTGTTAGTATTTGATAAAGACGCCGATGACATAATTGGCTTTGTGCATAAAAACGACATTATGTTGGCTTATCACCGCTTAGGTACCGATTATAAAATTAGCAAATTAGTTAAGCCTATTCATACGGTACCCGAAGGGCATAATGTGTCCTCGCTACTACAAACCTTACTTAAACAGCGTACTCACATATGTTTAATTGTTGATGAATACGGTGATGTTCAAGGCATTGTAACCCTCGAGGATATGATAGAAGCCCTTATGGGGCTTGAAATTGTTGATGAGCGCGACCAATCGACCAATATGCGTATGGTTGCCAAGCAGCGCTGGCGCCAGCGTTTAGCAAGCAGCGAGCACATAGTTAGTGAAGATGACGACACGCCCCGAGATAATAAATAATTACGACGGGGTCGAAGGTTAGCGTTTAATTGTGCCCCCCGTTGTATTTACCCAGTTTAGTGCCCACTCTATAAAATCGTCTTTGGCTTTAGGGCAGGTAAACAAAAACCCTTGCATGGCTAAATTAGTGCGGTAGTTTTTTAAGTAGAGCGATTCTTCGGCGCGCTCTACGCCTTCGGCCACAAGGGCTAATTGCTCTTGGCTGGCAATATCAACCAGTGAGCTGACCACCACTTGCGAAAACTGATCTGTTTCAATATTACTAATAAGTGTACGGTCAATTTTTATTTCAGTAAAAGGCAGGCGCTTAATCTGGTTCATGTTGGTAAAGCCAACACCAAAGTCATCCAATGATATGCCAAAGCCATGCATTCTTAATCTGTTTAAGGTTTCTAGCTGAGAAAGGCTAGACAGCGCATGTTGCTCGGTAATCTCTAAAATTATATCACTAGGTGATAGCTCATTGAGCTGCAATATAAGCATCAGCTTGTTGGGACAGCTTAAATCATCTAATTGTGTGGGAGATAGGTTAAAAGCCAGTTTTAGGTGCGCAGCAATGTTTGTTCGTATAGCTTTTAAGTCGCTGGTGGCTTGCTCAAATAAGCTAAAGGTAATTTGATTAATTAGCCCCGACTGCTCCGATAACGAAATAAACCGATTGGGCGAGATAATTTCGCCAGTGTGCGTTTTAACGATACGCGCTAGCACCTCAATACTTTCTATTTCGCTGGTTTGAGAATTTATTTTTGGCTGATAGTAAGGGATTATCTCGTTTAAATTGATTGCCTCATGCAATGCTTTTTCTGAAATAGAGGCATGAGAAAGGTCGTTATGTACTGCTAAGTGCTTTGCTTTTTGTAAAACGGTTTTTACTTGGCTAAGTTGCACGGGTTTAGCTAAATTTGCGACTAAATGAATATTGCTATGGCGCGCTAAATTGGCAGCTAGGTTAATAACTTTATGATCCATTTCCGAAATTATAACTACTGCGCCTGTAAAATTAAGCTCGCCTAGTTTTCTTATAAACTCCATACCATCCATTTCAGGCATGTTTAAGTCTGTAAATACAATATCGTAAAAGTTTATATCGTCGGTTACATGAGTTAGCGCTTGCTGAGCACTCAGGCATTTTGTAACTTTATTCGAGACTCCTAGCTCATTTAAAATGGCCTCCATAACAATTAAAATCGCCTTTGAGTCATCCACAACTAAAATATTGGGTACCGAAATCGACATGCTCTATCCTTGTAACTGCTTAATATATTAGTACTGTAAAAATAGCGCCTGATCAGCCTTTTGTCAGCTTAGTTTTATATTATTTTTTATCTTCTAAGTGCTTTTGCGCTTATGATTTTAGGCAATTCGTGTTTTTTAAATTCATCGGTATACTAGCGCCATTGTTTTAACTGGTTTTAGTCATGATAAAAATCGATCTCATGCTTGCAGAGCAACCATTAATGCTAATGGTATCTGGGCATAAAATAGTACAAATATTTCATAATCAACAGGCCATAAGCTTTACAACACCCAAAGAGCATTACGCCGAATTTACTTTAGATAATAAGCAAATAGGGATTGATAGCTCACATGTTCATGAGCAGTCTTTATCGTTATTTGTTGATGGTGTGTTTGCTACTGAACTAGCTTTACCTGCGCCGGTAAATAGCCAGCCCAAAAAAGGCTTTTTAGGGCTAGCGGCACTGGGCTTTAAATTATTTAAAAGTGCAAAAGTAATTAAGGTGGCGCTGGCAGGTGCATCGGTTGCCGGCTATGCCTGGTTATTTAGTATTGAATTTGCACTAATGCTAATTGCCTGTTTAGTGGTACATGAATACGGACACGTCAGAGCCATGAAGTACTTTGGCATAAAAACCAAAGGTATTTACCTTATCCCCTTTGTAGGTGGATTGGCTGTAAGTGACGATAAAATAACAACGCGCTGGCAAGATGTAGTTATATCCCTCATGGGGCCAGCGTTTGGTTTATTTACCTCAGTGCTGGGTGTGGTTTTATATTACGCCACCGAAATGGACATATTTGCCGGCGTTGCAGTACTCAGTGCCTTATTGAATTTGTTTAACCTTTTGCCTATTTTACCGCTTGATGGCGGGCATGTGTTAAAAAGTATCAGTTTTTCAATGCGATCTTGGGTCGGTTTAAGTGTGTGCTTACTCGGTGTGTTATTTGGCTTATGGCTGAGCTACACATTTGGCTTAATGTTGCTGGTGTTCTTTTTGTTTGTTGGCGCACTGGAAATTGTATTTGAATGGCGCGGTCGACATTACTCGCATTTATTGCCGCTTGATAAATACGGCCAAGGCTTTTCAGCCGCTATGTACGCCATTGTAGTTGCAGGCCATGTGGCAGTGATGATGCACTTTGCAGATTCAGAAAACCCAATACTTAGTTTACCGATGACGATTTTATCGAGCTAATCGCTATACGCGCAGTATACTTAAATACTGCGCGTTATTAAGGGTTAGTAAAAGCTCAGCACTAGCGATATAAATACCCCCGTTACAAATAACTGCACTACACAAAACCCCATAATGTCTTTCGCTTTTAACCCTGCAATGGCTAATACCGGTAATGCCCAAAAGGGTTGAATTAAATTGGTCCACGCATCGCCCCAGGCAACAGCCATAGCAACGCGTGATATATCGGCGCCCAGCTCTTGCGCTGCGGGTATAACAATAGGTGCTTGTACTGCCCATTGCCCGCCGCCAGAAGGTACAAACATATTAACGAGTCCTGCACTTATAAAGCTAAAAAATGGCAAGCTATCGGCATCAGCAACAGCTATAAAACCACGCGATATTTGCTGCGCTAAACCGCTGTCGACCATCACAGCCATAATACCTGCGTAAAACGGAAATTGAATGACAATACCTGCGCCGCTAGGAATTGCTTGTTGCAAGCTATTAAGCAAGTTATGGGGTGTTTGGTGCAAGGTAATGGCTAAAAACAAAAACACAGCAATAATGCTGTTTAGGTTTAGGCTACCGCCTGCAACTATAAAGTAATACCCTAAATAGCAAAGGCCAAGTAAACCAATCGAAATGCCAAGCAGCTTTGTGTGTTCTAAATGCTGAGCAGGGCGCGTAATTTTTTCATGTGCGGGCGGGGGCTCTTTAATAAGTGCTGGGTCTACATATACGCTGTTTTTATCACTGGGTAGCATGTAGCGGTTAACCAACGGCATAATAATAAATAAGCCAATTAATATTGCTATGTTAAAACCAGCAAATAGGGTTTGCTCGGTACTAATTATGCCAATGCTATTTTGTGAAAAGTGCCCTTCGGTAGCAATCGTAAGCGGAATTGAGCCTGCTAAGCCGCCATGCCACACCACAAAGCCAGAATAAGCACTGGCAACTAATAGGCGGTAATCGACCTGTGTTTGCCTTGCAATTGCTTTGGCAAATAAAGCCCCAATAACTAAGCCAAACCCCCAATTAAGCCAGCTGGCTAATAGCGAAATAAGCGTGACTAAAATAATCGCTTTTGGCGCTGAATTAGCAAGCGCCGCCAGTTTGTTTAATAACGAATTGATAATGGGCGTGCTTGCTAGCATGTAACCTGTAATTAGCACTAACAACATTTGCATGGCAAAGCTAAGCAGGTCCCAAAAACCACTCCCCCATGCGTTAATAACTTCAATACTGGTTGAGGGGGTAAATAGGCTAGCGCCCAGTAAGGTAATAATACTTAGCAATATTACAAATATAAAGGGATCGGGTAAGTAGCGCTCTACTAATTTGGTAAACGGTGTGGCAATTTTATTAAGCATAATGTGTCTGTGTGTTTTTTAGTCTTATTATAATTAATCATGCTCTTAGTTGATTAGCAAACCCGCATTTAGTCTTATATTTTAAGGCCTGAGTATCTTATAGGTTGAACAAAATTTAACCCTAAAAGGGTAGCAGGCCTTACTTAAAGGCTTAAACGTTGCTTAAAAGCATGGCTTACAGTAACGTACTGTTTATAGATAATTTACTAACAAAGATTTTGTATCATGCCGGTAATATTTAAGAGGCTAGCGCTACTTGTTCGTGCTCATATCGATCAGCTGAGCTGGCAAGCCGTGGTGCTTGCAATACTTGCTCATATGTTAGTGACTTGGGGGCTGCTATTTATTGCAAATGAGCAAGCGCTTACCTCGTTTACGACCTTTTTTTACTACTACACAGTAACTACCTCAACAGTGGGTTACGGCGATTTTAGCCCAACCAGCGAGCTGGGGCGTTGGGTTGTGGCTTTAATACAAATTCCGTTTGGATTAGCTTTATTTGGCGTTCTGTTAGGAAAAACAGGGCAAACAGTGACTTACTTAATTAGGCGCGCTATGACTGGTGATAAAAACTTTGCTCACAGTAACAACCACATTATTATTTTTGGTTGGCACGATACCCGAACAAAAAAAATGATTGATTATATTCTTGCCGATACCAAACGTACCGACCGCCGTATTTTGTTGGCGGTTACCGAGCAAATGGATCACCCATTTTTAACTAACGAAAATGTCGACTTTGCCCGCCTAACAAGTTTTACCGATTTAGAAGAACTTGAGCGCGTAGCTATTAGCCGTGCCGACAAAGTTATTATTGATGGGCAAGATGACGACCAAACATTTACAACGGCACTGCGTATTAGCCGTTTAGTTAAAGATGAGTGCCATATTAGCGCGCACTTTTTAGATGAAACCAAGGTCGATATGTTGCTTGAGCATTGCCAAAATGTGGAGTGTAGTAGCGCTAAGTCGGCTGAGATTTTAGTACGCTCAATGCAAGACCCAGGCTCGAGTCGAGTACAAGAAGAGCTTTTATCTACATTGCACGGCGACACGCAGTTTAGCCTAGCTATTCCAAGTGAATGCGAAGAGATGGAGTTTGGTACTTTATTTCATCATTTTAAGCATGACTATAATGCTATTTTGTTAGGGGTGGCGCATAACTTAAGTGCACAAAATATGGATTTAAATCCGCCACTCGATTACAAGGTAAATGCGGGCGATATCCTGCACTACATTGCCCTTGAACGTGTGCTAACAAATGAAGTGGATTGGCAAAGCTTGGCCAAATAACCAAGGCTTAGGTTAAATAATGAATGAAGTAGTATTTTTAATAATTATTTTAAGCGCTTATATATTACCCGTGGTGATAGTGGTTAATAGTAAGCGCACCCAAGGCCACGAAAAAAACGGCTGGTTATTAGGCGTAATTATTTTTTCGTGGCTGGGGCTTTTTATGTATTTTACGATTGTGCCCAAGCATGGTCACAAAAAAAGAAAGAAGAATAAACCGTCATAGGTCTATTCTAGCTGCTTGAGTTTGTGCTCAACCAGCGGATCATCTGGCACTATTTGTTGGGCAACTTCTAATAACTGAATAGCATCATTTGGGTGTTCATCTTGATGTTTAAGTGCGACATCTATTAACGGCTGAATATCTATTTTGGCCTGATGTTCTTGCACATGCACTTCTTTTTCATCTGCTAAAATTTGATGTGCTGTACTTAATAATGCCAATCGGTGAGGCGAACTCGCATTTGCCTTATTTAGGCTTTGATAATACTCTTCTTTTAAGCGCAAGGTTTTGGTTTGCAAACGAAACTGCGCTATATCAATCTGCTGGTGGCGTATAAAGTCAACAGCCACTTGTTTGTAAAAGCCAAATTTAGTGAGGTAGCTTGCGTGGGTACCGTGGCCCATGCCAAACACTCTTAAATGAGTCAGTTGCGGGTACCGCTTAGCATGTAGGCGGTCTATTTTATTGGTGGGGTCATAAATTATATACCCCTTAGCATGGCCTAAATCGAGGTCGTTATACTCACTTTGCCAATCAAATTGCTGCGCAAGCTCTGTGCTGGAGCGGGTGTCCCACGGAACTGTTTCGGTGTTTTTGGTGCTAACAGGATGAAAAAATAAAACCTGATCTAATTTAAGTAATTTTGCAAACGCGCCAACAGCAAAACCACCGCGACTAAGGCCATAGCCTAAGCGGCACTTAAACGGTGTAAGTAAGCTTGATAACTGCTCCAAAAAAAAGATTAAATTACGGCTTCTAAACCAATTGCTTTTGCCTAAATGTTGGAACGAAATAACATTAACATTTTGTTTTTGCGCCAAGTGATAGCCCCAAGGGGCAAAGTCATCGGTTAGGTCGTGTTCTTGGACGTTGGTGCCCGCGGGGGAAAAAGTAAAAAGCAGGGGCTTATTTAAATCAACAAATTCGTATTTTACATACACATCGCCGAGTAGGTCGCCGCCAGACATAGGCAGTTTAGTTTGTTGTTCATCACGGCAAAGCGTTAACCATTCATCTAACCAATACAGTAGTTTCATTAATCCCCCAATTATAACTCGCGGGGGATCGTATCAAACACGGCCAAATGAGGTCAAACATAGCCAAGCTCTAGCCCGTTAATGATTAGCTACTATTACAGCTTGATATTTGCTTACTGAGCTTAATTGCTCATGGCTATTATTTGCTCCCAGTCGTTTTGTGTGACTGGCATTACCGAAAGACGGCCTGCTTTTTTAAGGGCTAATTCGGTAATTGCCTCGTTAGCTTTAATGTCTTTTAAGCTTACGCGTTTGTTTAAATGGCTTTTATAGGTTACTTCAACTACACACCAGCGTGGCTTGTCGGGCGTGGCTTTCGCATCGTAATAGTCACTATTTAAATCAAACTGAGTTGGGTCTGGGTAGGCTTCTTTAGTAACAGTGGCTATACCCACAACGCCTACTTGTTTGCAGCTAGAGTGGTAAATAAATACTAAGTCACCCAATTTTATATCGTCACGCATAAAGTTACGTGCCTGATAATTACGCACGCCTTCCCACAGGGTGGTTTGTTGCGGCGCTGTTTTTAAGTCATCAATCGAAAAAGCATCGGGCTCAGTTTTAAATAGCCAATAATTGATAGCGTTACTCATTTAGTTAGATTTACATAGCTGCATTGTATAGTATCATTAGCTTATCTGGGGATTGAGAGAACAGCAAATGAGCCAAGTATTAGATGATTTATTATCGTTATTGTCACTTGAAGAAATTGAACAAGGTTTATATCGTGGGCAGAGCCAAGATTTAGGGTTTAGAGCGGTATTTGGTGGTCAAGTAATGGGGCAGGCGCTGTCTGCTGCAAAAGAAACGCTACCAAAAGGACGTGTTGTTCATTCATTACACTCTTACTTTTTACGCCCCGGCGACGCCGCAAAACCGATTGTTTACGACGTAGAAACCATCCGCGATGGTAAAAGCTTTAGCACCCGCCGAGTAAGCGCTATTCAATACGGTAAACCTATTTTTTATATGACTGCGTCGTTTCAGGGTGAAGAAGAAGGCTTATCGCATCAAGCAACCATGCCTAATGTACCGCCACCAGAGGAGCTTCGCTCGTCGCTAGAGTTTTATCAAGAAAACGCCCACCACATACCCGAGGTGATCCGTAATAAGTTTATACGCGAGATGCCTATTGAAATGCGCCCGGTTACTTTTCATAACCCGTTTAAGCCAGAGGTTATTGAGCCCGTAAAGCACATTTGGATTAAAGCCAATGGCGATATGCCCGACGATCAACGCATTCATAATTACTTATTAGCGTATGCCTCTGACTTTGAGTTTTTACCTACGGCATTACAGCCTCATGGCGTATCGTTTATGCAGCCAAATATGCAAGTGGCAACGATTGACCATGCTATGTGGTTCCACCGCCCATTTAGAATGGACGATTGGATTTTATATACCATAGACAGCCCAAGTGCTAGTTCTGGGCGAGGCTTGGTAAGAGGCCAGTTTTTTGACCGCCAAGGTAATTTAGTCGCATCAACGATTCAAGAAGGGGTGATGCGCCAGCGTTAATTTGATTAGACTTGCTGGCAACAGACTGGCTGTTAAGCGCAAATTAGCAGTGCTTTCGCTAAAGGTTTTACCAAGAGATAAGCGCCTCTATGTAGCGTTGCTGTTTAATAACTAAACGTACAAAAAAGCCTCAACATGTTAAATGTTGAGGCTTTTTTAATGGTGTTTAATTAAAGCTTAAATTATAACAGCTCGGCTAATTACATTGATCTTGCACTATGTCGCTAACCGATTGCCATATACGCGCAGGTAATAAGGTTTTTAAGTACATGTATATTTCACACAGTTGTGTACTACCGTGAATACCATTTTCACCTTCAGTAATTAGCAGCTCACCGCGTAAATTATCAATAAAGCTTACCAGTACTTTTTTATCAAAAAACTCCGGGGTTTTAATGCCGTGTAAGGTGCCTAAACGGTTCGCCAGTACTTGGCTTTCACGCTCTAGTTCGGCTTTTTCAATTCCGTTACTGGTTTGAATAAAGCCCACAACAATGGCATAACGTTGCAACGTAAAGCTAAGCGACCTTCCTAGCATTTCAAGTTTGGCTAATGAATCATTCGTGTTAGTAACATGAATGGTATCGCCATCAAGCTCAATTAAGTTTTGATCGCTAAAGTTAGCCAAAATACGGCTTATGTAGTTTTCATCTAGCGGCTGTAAATACCATTCTTTTGCAAACAGAGGGTAAAAAGCAGAAACAAGCTTTTGGCATTGCTCAACCGTACTACTGTGTTGCTTAAATAAGTGCAAAGCAATAAGGCTTGGCACAGCAAATAAGTGCAAAATATTATTACGATAATAGTTAAACAGGGTTTTTTCTTTATCGTTAATTGCAATAATTTCGCCAAATTCATCGCTAATAACATCAAATTTATTAAGCTTAATGGCGTGTGTTAATAGTTGCTCTGGTGTTTCATCGGGGGCCGTGACTTTATCGCTATAGCTTGCATCGCGTTGTAGGCGTAAGTAAAAATCTAGTTGCGCTAATAGCTTAGGCTTACTTAACGCGTGTTTGTCGTTAACTAGCAAAATCATAGCCAGTAAATTCACAGCGTTAAGTGCTGCGGCATTATTAATTTTTACCATTACTTGGTCGGCCAATGCGGCTACTTGAGGGCCTAGCCATTGCGGCTTTTGCACATCGGTAGGGTGTATTGCATCGCGCCAATCAGGTTGGTTGTCGTTTAAGTATTGGTTTATAGAAATAGGGTCGCCAAAGTTTAAGTAACCACGGCCGTAATTTTTAAGGTTTTTAATGGCTTTAAAAATACCAAAAATGGACTCGCCTTTTTTATCTTTACCGGCAAGCTCTTTTAAGTAGGTATTGATTTCCATTACATGCTCATAGCCAATGTATACCGGCACAATAGAAACCGGGCGGTCTATGCCACGTAGCATTGCTTGCAATGTCATCGCGAGCATACCGGTTTTTGGCGGTAGTAATCGGCCTGTACGGCTGCGCCCGCCTTCAGTGTAAAACTTAACTGAGTAACCTTTAATAAATAGCTGGCTTAAATATTCTTTAAATACAGCTGAGTAAAGTTTATTACCGGCAAACGAGCGGCGGATAAAAAACGCCCCTGAGCGGCGAAAAATACCACCGGCAGGGAAAAAGTTAAGATTAATGCCCGCGGCAATATGCGGCGGCACCAAACCTTGATGGTATATAGCATAGGTAAGTAACAAGTAATCCATGTGGCTGCGATGACACGGCATATAGATTATCTCGTGACCCTTATTTGTTAGCTCATGAATCTGCTCGGTGTATTTTATATCTATACCGTTATAAAGCTTAGTCCACAGCCACGTTAAAATTCTGTCGCCTACACGTATCATTGCCTCAGAGTAATTAGCGGCAATTTCATCTAGTAGTTTTAATGCGTTTTGACGGGCTTCTGTTTGGCTTATTCCTTTTGACTTTGCTTCATCTTGAATCGCTTTTTTTATTGTCGGCGAAGCCAAAAGCGAGTTAAATAATTGCTCGCGCGAAGGCATTTTAGGGCCCGTAGCGGCCAGTTTTTGGCGTTTAAAGTGCACACGAGCAACACGCAATAGTTTTTGTGGTAGCTCATTTACGTCGGCTTTTTCGTTCACGATAAGTGATAAATCGAGTGGCTGGCTAAAGCGAATAAAGTTATCGCGCCCAGAAAACAGCACAACAAAGAATTTTCTAAACCAACTAGGCGTAAGAGAGTGGGTAATTAAGGTACGAATACCTGGCTTTTCCTTACCTGGGTCGCGCCCCCATAAAATAGTTACCGGCACCACTTGTACATTCTTTTGCCCGCTATTTAATAAATGTTCAACTATTTGCTTACCCTGCGATAAAGCGGCGGTCGGTTTAGCGGTATCGCCAAATAAAGGTGGCGGATTTTTAATACCAATAAAGCGTGCCAGCTCTTGGTTTCCTAACGTTTGATATTCGCATGGGTTAGGCAAACCATGCTTTTTACATACATTAGTAAGCGCGGCTAAATCGAAACGCGAATTTAAACGTACTATATAAAAAGTAGGGTGTTCAGGATTAAGGTCATATTGTTCTATTGGGCTTTGGGGAAGGACCTTACTTTTTACCAAAACACGGCTTACGCAGCTAGTAAGAAAATTCAAACAATAATTTAATAAACGCATCGACTCACCATATTGAGAGTATTAAAAGCAAAATTAGCGCATAGGATACCATAATATCTATAAAATCCTGTAATTTGCGTAATCGGTTAAATTATAAACATAAGACTAATTTGGTGCTGAGCAGTTCAATTATAGCTATAAATAACCAATGGCGGTTATTTGGGCAGCCTTACACCCGTAATTAATTTGCAATTAGTTGTTGCATTTATCACCAATATCACTATAATACGCAGGCTTTCAAGATTCCTCTGGAACTTGAAGGGATAAATTAAGCTTGGATTTCAAGCTAATAAACAGGAGTTCCGATTTGGAACTCATCGTAGATATAAATCAACAACCGGCATCTTAATTATTAAGATTGTTTCGGTCGTTTTTTTATGCTCTTTAAATGCTCTTTATATTGAGGTTTAAGAATGTCAAATCAACGCATTCGTATTCGCCTAAAAGCTTTTGACCACCGTTTGATTGACCAATCAACGGCGGAAATCGTGGAAACTGCGAAACGCACAGGCGCACAAGTACGTGGTCCAATCCCACTACCTACACGCTTTGAACGTTTTACTGTACTAACTTCACCGCACGTAAACAAAGATGCGCGTGATCAGTACGAGATCCGCACCCATAAACGTCTGATCGACATCGTAGAACCAACTGACAAGACTGTTGACGCATTAATGCGTTTAGATCTTGCTGCTGGTGTTGATGTTCAAATCAGCCTGGGTTAATCGAAAGATTAGAGAGGTTATAGGAAAATGGCATTAGGTCTAGTCGGTCGTAAAGTGGGTATGACACGTATCTTCACTGAAGATGGTGTATCTATCCCTGTGACAGTTATCGAAGCGACTCCTAACCGCATTGCTCAGATCAAATCTGACGCAACAGACGGTTATAACGCGCTTCAAGTAACCGCAGGCACTAAAAAAGCAAGCCGTGTAAACAAAGCAGCAGCGGGTCATTTCGCTAAAGCTGGTGTTGAAGCGGGTCGCGGTCTGTGGGAATTCCGCCTAAATGGTGGTGAAGGCGATTTTGAAGTAGGCGCTGAGCTTACTGTTGAATTATTCAACGAAATCAACAAAGTTGACGTAACCGGTACTTCTAAAGGTAAAGGTTTCCAAGGTGGTGTTAAGCGCTGGAATTTCAGCATGCAAGACGCTACTCACGGTAACTCTCTATCTCACCGTGCTCCTGGTTCAATCGGTCAAAACCAATCACCTGGTAAGGTGTTTAAAGGTAAGAAAATGGCCGGTCATATGGGTGCTGAGCGTGTAACGACTCAAAACTTAGAACTAGTTCGCGTTGACGCTGAGCGTAACTTGCTTTTAGTTAAAGGTGCAGTACCTGGCGCTATCGGCGGTGACGTTATCGTTAAACCAGCTGTTAAAGCATAAGTCCTGGAGATTTAGTGATGGAATTAGCAATTAAAGACGCTTCTGGCGCTCTTGAAGTTTCTGAAGCTACTTTTGGACGTGAGTTTAACGAAGCATTAGTACACCAAGTAGTTGTTGCATACGCAGCAGGTGCTCGTCAAGGTACTCGTGCTCAGAAGACACGTTCTGAAGTAAGCGGTGGTGGTAAAAAACCATGGGCTCAAAAAGGTACTGGCCGTGCACGTGCTGGTACAATCCGTAGTCCAATTTGGCGTTCAGGTGGCGTTAGCTTCGCAGCTAAACCACAAGACCACAGCCAAAAAGTAAACCGTAAAATGTACCGCGGTGCGATCAAAAGCATCTTATCTGAATTAGTTCGTCAAGAGCGTTTAATCGTTGTTGAAAGCTTTGGTCTTGAAGCACCAAAGACTAAAGAACTAGTTTCTAAGCTTAAAGAACTTGAGCTTAAAGATGTTCTTATCGTGACTGAAGAAGTAGATGAAAATCTTTTCTTATCGGCACGTAACCTGTACAAGGTTGACACGCGTGATGTAGCTGGTATCGATCCTGTAAGCTTAATTGCTTTCGACAAGGTACTTATTACAGCTGCTGCTGTTAAGCAACTTGAGGAGGCGCTAGCATGATCCGTGAAGAACGTCTTTTAAAAGTGATCCTTGCTCCACATATCTCTGAAAAAAGCACAATTGCTGCTGAAGAAAACAATACTATTGTTTTTAAAGTAACAAATGACGCAACTAAAGCTGAAATTAAAGCAGCAGTTGAGAAGCTTTTTGAAGTAGAAGTAACGGGTGTTCGCACACTTAACGTTAAGGGTAAAACAAAACGTACTGGCATGCGTTTCGGTCGTCGTAGCGACTGGAAGAAAGCTTACGTTACTCTTAAAGAAGGTAGCGAGCTAGACTTTGTCGGCGGCGCCGAGTAATAAGGGGAGTTAGAATTATGGCACTTCAAAAGTGTAAACCAACTTCTGCGGGTCGTCGTCACCTAGTTAAAGTGGTTAACCCAGATTTACATAAGGGTAAACCTTACGCACCACTATTAGAGAAAAACTCTAAATCAGGTGGTCGTAATAACAATGGTCGTATTACGGTTCGTCATATCGGTGGTGGTCATAAGCATCATTACCGTTTAATCGATTTTAAACGTACTAAAGATGGCATTCCAGCCACTGTTGAGCGTTTGGAATATGATCCAAACCGTAGCGCAAACATCGCTCTTGTATTATATGCAGACGGTGAGCGTCGTTACATTATCGCACCTAAAGGCTTAAAAGCTGGCGATGCAATCCAGTCTGGTGTTGATGCACCAATCAAGCCTGGTAATGCATTACCTATGCGTAACATGCCTGTAGGTTCGACTGTTCACAACGTAGAATTAAAACCAGGTAAAGGTGCTCAAATCGCACGTTCTGCTGGTGCATACGTTCAAATCCTTGCGCGTGATGGTCAATACGTAACATTACGTCTTCGTTCTGGCGAAGTACGTAAAGTACAATCTGATTGTCGTGCAACGCTAGGTGAAGTAGGCAATGCTGAGCATATGCTTCGTTCACTTGGTAAAGCAGGTGCAAATCGCTGGCGTGGTATTCGTCCGACAGTTCGTGGTGTTGCCATGAACCCGGTAGATCACCCACACGGTGGTGGTGAAGGTCGTACATCTGGTGGTCGTCATCCTGTGTCTCCATGGGGTAAGCCTACTAAAGGTGCTAAGACGCGTAAGAACAAGCGTACGGATAAATTTATAGTACGTCGTCGTACTAAGTAATATTGAGGAATAGCCATGCCACGCTCTCTCAAGAAGGGTCCTTTTATAGACCTACACTTGCTGAAGAAGGTAGAGAAAGCTTTGGAAAGCGGTGAAAAGAAGCCAATTAAAACTTGGAGCCGTCGTTCAATGATCATACCTAACATGATCGGATTGACCATTGCTGTCCATAATGGTCGCCAGCATGTACCAGTTTTCGTTTCTGACGAAATGATCGGTCACAAACTAGGTGAATTTGCACCAACTCGCACTTACCGTGGCCATGCCGCGGATAAGAAAGCGAAGAAACGCTAAGAGGGGAATGATAAATGCAAGCATTAGCTAAACATAAATTCGCCTCTGGTTCGGCGCAAAAAGCTCGTCTAGTTGCAGATCAGATCCGCGGACTACCTGTCGATCGCGCTCTAGAAATCCTGGCGTACAGCCCGAAAAAAGCGGCTGTATTAGTTAAAAAAGTACTTGAGTCTGCTATTGCTAACGCAGAGCATAACGAAGGTGCTGACATTGATGAGCTTCGTGTAACTACGATTTTTGTGGACGATGGTCCTACAATGAAACGTATTATGCCACGTGCTAAAGGACGCGCAGACCGCATCCTTAAGCGTACAAGCCACATCACTGTTGTGGTTTCAGATAGCTAGGAGTATAAGTAATGGGACAAAAAGTTCATCCTACTGGTATTCGCCTAGGTATATCTAAACCTTGGGTTTCTACCTGGTACGCGAGTTCTAAAGATTTCTCTGATCAGCTTTTTGGCGATCACAAAGTACGTACTTTCCTTACAAAGGAATTAAAAGCGGCTTCTGTGTCTAAAATCGTTATTGAGCGTCCAGCAAAATCGATCCGCGTAACAATTCACACGGCTCGTCCGGGTGTTGTTATCGGTAAAAAAGGCGAAGACGTTGAAAAGCTACGTCAAGCGGTAACTAAGATCGCAGGTGTACCTGCTCAGATTAATATTTCTGAAGTACGTAAACCAGAGTTAGATGCACAACTAGTAGCAGACGGCATTGCCTCTCAGCTAGAGCGTCGTGTTATGTTCCGTCGCGCTATGAAGCGTTCGGTACAAAATGCAATGCGCATCGGTTCTAAAGGGATCAAAGTTGAAGTTAGCGGTCGTCTTGGCGGCGCAGAAATCGCACGTTCAGAATGGTATCGTGAAGGTCGTGTACCTCTACATACTCTTCGTGCTGATATCGACTACGCAACTTCTGAAGCCTTAACCACTTATGGTATCATTGGTGTTAAAGTTTGGATCTTCAAAGGCGAAGTTATTGGTGGTTTACCACTAGTACAAGAGCAAGAGAAGCCAGCTAAACGCGCACCAAAGAAAGCCAAGAAAAGTGCTAAGTAGAGGTAGCGAGTAATGTTACAGCCAAAACGTACAAAATTCCGTAAAATGCACAAAGGCCGCAACCGCGGTTTAGCGCAAAACGGTAACAAAGTAAGCTTCGGTACTTTCGGTTTGAAAGCTACTGGTCGTGGCCGCATGACTGCTCGTCAAATCGAAGCAGCTCGTCGTGCTATGACGCGTCACGTGAAACGTCAAGGTAAAATCTGGATCCGTGTCTTCCCTGACAAGCCGATCACAGAAAAGCCTCTTGAAGTTCGTATGGGTAAAGGTAAAGGTTCTGTTGAATATTGGGTTGCTGAAATTCAGCCTGGTAAAGTACTTTACGAAATGGAAGGTGTTTCTGAAGAGCTTGCTCGTGAAGCGTTTGACCTTGCAGCTCGTAAACTGCCATTCAAAACAACTTTCGTAACTCGGACGGTAATGTGATGAAAGCAAGCGAACTAAAAGACAAAAGCGTAGAAGAGCTAAATGCTGAACTTCTAGGACTTCTTCGTGAGCAGTTTAACCTGCGCATGCAAGCAAGCACTGGTCAGTTAGCTCAGACACACACGCTAAGAACAGTACGTCGCGATATCGCGCGTGTAAAAACAATTATTAACCAGAAGGCAGGTCAATAATGAGCGATAAAATTCGTACTCTTCAAGGCCGTGTAGTAAGCGACAAGATGGAAAAATCTTTCACTGTTGCTATCGCACGTTACGTGAAGCACCCAATCTATGGGAAATTCATCAAACGTACTACTAAGCTACACGTACATGACGAAAACAACACAGCAAAAGCGGGTGACGTAGTTACTATCCGTGAATGCGCACCAATTTCTAAGAATAAATCTTGGACTTTAGTAGACGTTGTTTCTAGTCCAAAACAAGCTTAATTTTTAAATTAAGTAAGTTTTGTAAAAAAGCCCTGGCATTAGCCGGGGCTTTTTGTTTGCGTTTAAAAAAGCTGTAAGTTTGAAGCTTTCAGTCCTCAGCTGCTCGCAGTGAAGTGAAGCGCCTTAGTTTGGGTTGAGTCTAGAACACTTGAGAAAAAAGCACGCCACGAATACGTTATAGTCCTAATTCTAATCGAAAATAATACCAATCGTGTTAAGTGATGAGGCATTTATAGCGACAGATAAAAATTTTTGATGTGCGACTGTATAGATGTTTGAGGTAGAGTAATACTGGAGTAATTGCCAAGAACAACTAAATAACAGCTCTATAATTTACCAAACCTATGCCTTTGCGAGAGTAAAGCTGCAACAATAGATATTAATATGCACACGGCAGAGCCTACCACTAAGAAGCGGTTCTCGATTCGACTGACTTGCCTTTCTCCTACAATTTGATAGGTCACATCCCCCTCAATAAAGCGTTCGCCTTGGTATTGCTGAGTGACGTTAAATGCTAAAAAGTCACCTAGCTTTGCTTGATAGGTAAAGTAGGTTTGTGGATAAAAAATTTCATATGTTGCACATAACCACGCTATCAGCCCACATATAAATAAAGTCAGGCACATAATTAAAGTGATGTTTGAGGGCTTATCTATCGCTGAATTTATAGGTAGGCATTTATCAATACAGCCTTCGCCATAGCAAAGTTTAAGCTTTTCAATTACCTCAGTTGAGGGGATAAACTGTCCATTTTCAAGCTTTGAAAGGTACGACTGTTGAATTCCAATTTCACGCGCAGCATAAGCCTGAGTCCACTTTTTATTTGCTCTAAGGCGTTTTAACTCCATTCCTAACGCTTGCATACCCTCTGCTCTTATTTGATTAGTTAAGCGTTTTATTATCGCTAAAATTAGTATTTATAAATAGTCTAAAAGCGTATATTCATGCTTATTAATATAAAGAATATTATGAATATTAATAGCTTATATTAAATTTAATAAAATATAAGGTATGCTCAATTCGATTTTAATAAGGAGATATAATATGCCGAATAAATTTACTAGCGCTATTTTAGTGCTTATCAGTTCACTGTTTTTTATCAACCCCAGTTACGCAGAGCCTGTTTTTGCAATTAAGGCCAGTATTTATAAATTACAGAATGAGATTACCGTAGATAGTAAAATAGAGCAGGCTTTAAAAAATCTAAGCCCTACGCATCAACCTCAGCTACTCACGCTATTAAATAAAAGTGCAATGATAGAAATTGGTGATGATACGCAAATGACGGCGCTTGAAGTAAAGCCTAACGCAGAGGGGTCGCACTTTAACGCTAGTTTGAAGCTAAAAGAGCAGGTTGATGGCAAGTGGGAATCTATTTCTTCCTTTATGCCGCAAATCCCAAGTGGGCAAACAGTGTATTTAAGCCGCACCTTTACAGATAAAGTATGGCTGATAAAAATTACAGGTAAACGCTACGAATCAATAGAGCGTGCAGAGCAGGCCTTAAATCAAAAGTAACGCCTGTTAATTTACCGTACAGTGTGTGGCTGCAAAAAAAGTTTAATATAAGTTTGCTGGTAAAGTGTGGCGGGCACGTTAGTATGCGCTAATAAAGGTACAAGGAGCGTAGTATGGCTAAGCAAACAGTGTTAATTATAGGTAATGGCCCCGTCGAAAAGGATGTAAGTAAAGCCCTAAACAGCTTTGATAGAGTGGTGCGCTTTAATATGTGTGCAAACATGCCTGCATACTTAGGCCGTAAATGTACTGATTTATGGCTAGTAGGGCGAGGTAAGCAAGGCGCAATGCTCTGCGTAGCGTTTCCAGATATAGATATAACGCAGCTGAAAAATGTCATGATCACTGACCCAAAACCTAACTTATATACTCAACCTTTTTATAAGCTAATTAACCGCAGGGGCTGTATTGACCATGGCGATGAAATAATACGTAAATATAGCCCGCATGCAAACGTGAGTCGAATCGCCCAGCACGATAAAACAGTATTATTAAAACACTTAAATACGTTTGGCAAACCTGCTTTTAAAGCTAAAACACCCAGTTCGGGAATGTTAGCCATTGAGCACTTTTTAAAGCAGCAAGCACAGGTGTATATTATCGGTTTTGGTTTTAAGGGCTGGAAGCGTCATCCGTGGGATTTAGAAAAGCAGTATGTAGCGTCACTTATTGCCAAACAAAAAGTACAGTTATTAAAAAGCCCCAGTTAATGCTGGGGCTAAAAAGTTATAAGCAGGCTATTACCAAATCATCTCAACAAATTCAGGGTGATCGATATACGGGTTACGATTACCTTGAAACTCATAAGCTGCTTGGTTACGGTCAAGTTCCATTTGGCTAACAGGGTCGGCGTTATGCCAGTTAAGTAGCATAGCTACCACCCAGTTTTCGAATACTTGATTGCTTGTACCATTAAGGACTGCATTACTGGCAGTTGTGTTATTTTGCCACGAGCCTATTACATTCTCGTAGCGGGTTGCCATGTAAAAATAAGCGCGAGCAAAGTCACCTTTAAACTCATCAATTGGCTCAAACACCGTACCTGAGTAATTAATAGAGCTTGCTGCTGAACCGACTTTACTACCGTTTGTTGATGTAAATGATGCGCTAGCCACTTCACCAAATGGGTAGTTACTACGTTTTGAGTTTACATAACCGTCGGTTGCATAAATGTGGTGCACGTCTGAATTCATTGGCTCATTTGTGCCGCCAAACCAGCTTTTAGGGAACGAATGCTCGCGGTTATAGCAATCTGCTTCACTGTTATAAGTACCGCACTGATCGCTCACCGCGGTGTAAGTATAACTGTCGCTACCATTTGGCTTTTCGCTATACATATCTAAAATACTGTTATCGTTTTCAAAGTATTTATCGCGTGCTGAAGAATCGTAAAAGTTCCAAATAGCCGAGTAACCTTGCGAGCTGTGATTTTTGATAATGTTATAAAGCTCAGTTTTTAATGCATAGCCAGATAAACCCTGAGTTGTTACGTAATAACCTGTTGGTGTTGGGTTAGTGCCACCGCCAGTATCACCACCAGAGCTATCGCCTAATTCAAAAGTTGTACTATCTGTGTTATTAAAACTTGCGCCACTGGCAAGTGTGGTGCTGCCCTGAGTGAGCGCATAATTACCATTACCTACGTTACAGCACATACCGTCGCCATAGCTGTCACTTATAACTAGGGTGTATGCGCCATCAGTTAAACAGAGTTGCTCATTATATTGTGTGTTAGAGGCATAACCACTACCACTGGCTACGCTGCTACCTTGGCTGTTGTTAACCACCCAGCTGGTTTCGCTGCCGTAGTTATCGGTATTAAGTGTTAAAGTAAGGCTATGGCCGTTACAGCTGCCTGAAGCGCCGCCGTCTGTATTAGGCAAAAAATTATCTACATAAACGGTTTCATTGCCATCAAAGCCGCTCATATCGTAAAAACGTAAACCAACATTAATGGTTTTATTACTGCTAGGCGTATAACTGTGGCTAATTGTTTGCCACTGGTTAGTTTGCGCTTGGTTAGAGTACCCTTGGTAGCCATCTACATACAGGCGGGCCCTTATGCCTCCTTCAGTGTGATATACATCCACTGAGAAATCATATGTTTTGCCAGCCTCCACACTGACTTGTTGTAATAAGTCGGTATTGCTTTGCGAGCCGGTGGTCACATTAATAGCCGCCGCGCTGCTTGCGTTATTTACGATACTGGTTGAGCGCGATACATTAATACCGCTATCAATTGTGGTCCACGCGTCAGGCGTATTGCCTGTCCACTGCTCAAAGCCGCCATTAGCGACATTGGCCATTGCTGGGGTGGCGGCAATCAGTAATGCCGTGCTAAGTAACTTATTTTTGTATGTCCCGTGTGACATGATTGTTCCTATTTTTTATAGTTGAGTAAATAACATACACTATCTGCACAAGGTTACAAATTTGTTAAATACAAAATTAATAAAATAGCAATAATAAGCCTTTAAGCTGTTTTTGAAGGTCTTTATATAAATTAATAACTAAATGGAATAACAAAGCAGATTCTATTCTTTTTTTCTCACCGCATAGCCCGCTATCCTGCACACTAATAAAACCTCAGCAGAGTTACTCTGGGTGAGGTAAAACTCATTTTGAACAGCGCATCATGTGGGCTGTATGTAATTTTCAGGGTTATGGGGAACAAATTCATGTTGTTAGGTCAACTTAACGCAGCGGCAAGCCCGCTATCGCAAGAGCAAGTACAAAAGCTGCAAGGCTTAGTAGCAGAACTTAATCCGATTCAGCAAGCGTGGGTAAGTGGTTACTTAGCTGCAAATGCTAATTCTGCGGCTCTTGGTGGGCAAGCGCCTACAGCGGCTGCAAGCGATGCTGCGCCACTTACTATTTTGTATGGTTCGCAAACAGGTAATGCAAAAGGTGTGGCGACTAAGCTTAAAGAGCAAGCAGAGTCGCGCGGTCTAGCTGTAAAACTTGTGAGCATGTCTGACTACAAACCTACAGCCCTGAAAAAAGAAAAGTTTTTAACCGTTGTTGTATCTACCTACGGTGAAGGTGAGCCACCTGAAGATGCTGAAACACTGTATGAATTTTTAACTACCAAAAAAGCACCTAAGTTAGATGGCGTTAAAGTCGCGGTACTGGGTTTAGGCGACTCTAGCTATGAGTTTTTCTGCCAAACAGCAAAAGACTTTGAAGAGCGTTTAAACAAACTTGGCGCAGAAACTATTTTCCAACGTGCCGACCTAGATGTTGATTACGATGATGAAGCAGCCACTTGGATCACCGGTGCACTTGATGCATTCGAACCTGATCTAAAAGCGCAGCAAGATGCTGCGGGCGGCCAAGTTGTATCAATGCCATTTGGCGCGCCAACAGCGGCAGCAAGCCAATACACTAAGCAAAACCCATTTGCGGCAGAGCTTGTTACCGTACAAAAAATTACAGGGCGCGATTCTACTAAAGATGTACGCCATGTTGAGATTTCGCTTGAAGGCTCAGACATCACCTACTTACCTGGTGATTCATTAGGCGTGTACTTTTTAAATGATGAAGCCCGCGTAGATGAGCTACTAACACACACGCAAATCGATTCAGGCACACTTGTAAAAGTGGGCGAAGAGTCATTGCCTATTCGCGATGCATTAATCGAAAAGTTAGAGCTTACTCAGTCATACCCAGGCTTTGTAGAAAAATACGCAGTTGCAACGGGCACGCCAGAGCTACTAAAGCTTGTAGAAGATAAAGCCGCTATGCGTGAGTACATTGAGCCTCGTCAAATTTTTGATGTAGTGGCACAAAACCCTGCAAAAATAGACGCACAAACCTTAGTTGATTGCCTACGTAAACTACAAGCGCGCTTATACTCAATCGCTTCAAGCCAAAGCGAGGTTGAAGAGGAAGTGCACTTAACGGTAGGTTTAGTTGAGTTTGACGCCTTTGGCAGCGAACATTTAGGTGGCTGCTCTGGTTATTTAGCACGCCGTGCTGAAGAAGGGTGTAAAGTTAAAGTATTTAGTGAGCACAACGACAACTTCCGTTTACCTAGCGATGATAATACCCCCATTATTATGGTTGGCCCAGGTACCGGTATTGCGCCATTCCGTGCATTTTTACAAGAGCGTGACTCGCGAGAAGCACAAGGCAAAAATTGGCTGTTTTTCGGTAACCCACACTTTACACAAGACTTCTTGTATCAAGTAGAAATTCAGGGTTATTTAAAATCAGGCCTATTAAGCAAAGTTGACGTTGCATTTAGCCGTGACCAAGCCGAAAAAGTATACGTACAAGACAAACTACGCAAAAACTCAAAAGAAATTTTTGAGTGGCTAGAAGCAGGAGCGCATTTTTATGTGTGTGGTGATGCAAACCGCATGGCAAAAGATGTACACAACGCCTTAGTTGATATCATCAGCGAAAACACCGGTAAAAGCTACGAAGACGCAGAGCAATATTTAAAAGACTTACGTAGCGCTAACCGCTATCAGAAAGACGTGTATTAATCACGTTTCTTATTTTATTAACAGCTAGCAGCCGTCACTGTAACAAATTTAGGATTTAAAATGAGCGAACAAGATAAAAACGTAAAACTTTCTGATAACGAACGTTTGAAAAGAGAAAGTAACTTTTTACGTGGCACCATAGAGCAAGATTTAAAAGATGAAATTACCGGCGGTTTTACAGCCGATAACTTCCAACTTATACGTTTTCACGGTATGTACCAGCAAGATGACCGCGATATACGCCCTGAGCGTGCAAAGCAAAAGCTAGAGCCGCTGCACAATGTAATGCTACGTGCACGTATGCCTGGTGGTATTATCAAGCCTGAGCAATGGCTAGCAATTGATAAATTTGCCGATGAAAAAACAAGCTACGGCAGTATTCGTTTAACAACACGTCAAACGTTTCAATTTCATGGTGTATTAAAGCCAAATATTAAAGGCATGCACCAAATGCTTAATAGCGTTGGCATTGACTCTATTGCCACCGCAGGCGATGTAAACCGTAACGTACTATGTACGACTAACCCTGTTGAGTCAGAGTTACATCAAGAAGCGTATGAGTGGGCGGCAAAAATATCTGAGCATTTACTTCCAAAAACGAAAGCATACGCTGAAATTTGGTTAAATGGCGAAAAAGCAGAAACTACAGAAGAGCCAATTTTAGGTTCTAACTACCTACCGCGTAAGTTTAAAACCACGGTTACCATTCCGCCTAACAACGAAGTTGATGTGCATGCGAATGACTTAAACTTTGTTGCTATTGCTGAAGATGGCAAGCTTGTTGGCTTTAACGTACTTGTAGGTGGTGGCCTAGCTATGACCCACGGTGATACGGCTACGTATCCGCGTAAAGCTGACGACTTTGGTTTTATTGCCCTAGAAGACACCTTAAAAATTGCTGAGCACGTTGTATCAGTGCAGCGCGATTGGGGTAACCGTTCTAACCGTAAAAATGCAAAAACTAAATACACCCTAGACCGTGTTGGGTCTGACGTATTTAAAGCGGAAGTAGAAAAACGTGCCGGTGTAAGCTTTGCACCAAGCCGCCCTTATGAGTTTACTCACCGTGGCGATCGTATCGGTTGGGTAGAAGGCATTGATGGCAAGCACCACCTTACGCTATTTATACAAAGCGGCCGTATTTTAGACTACCCAGGTAAGCCATTAAAAACAGGTTGTCGTAAAATTGCAGAAGTGCACCAAGGCGATATGCGCATGACGGCTAACCAAAACTTAATTATTGCCGGTGTGCCTGCCGATCAAAAAGCAGTCATTGAAGAAATTGCCCGTAACCACGGCCTAATTGATGACAAAGACACTGAGCAACGTAAAAACTCAATGGCGTGTGTAGCATTGCCAACGTGTCCGCTTGCTATGGCCGAAGCTGAGCGTTACTTACCAAGCTTAATTGAAAAAACCGAAGCACTACTTGCTAAGCATGGCATACCTGATGACAGCATTATTATGCGTGTTGTAGGTTGTCCTAACGGTTGTGGCCGCGCAATGCTTGCAGAAGCTGGTTTAGTAGGTAAAGGCCCTGGTAAATACAACGTTTACCTAGGTGGTAATTTAGAAGGTACACGCATTCCTAAACTGTACCTAGAAAACGTAGGTGAAGATGTTTACCTAGACGCGTTTGATAAGCTGATTGGCCAGTGGGCAAGTGAGCGAAACGACGGTGAATGTTTTGGTGACTTTGTTATTCGCAAAGGCATTGTTGCTGAAGTAAAAGTATCAGTAACCGATTTTCACGCTTAATTAAATACCCACGCGGAGCGTGGGTGAGGTTTAAAATTGACCATGAGTGAATTTAAAAACATATTACAGCTTGATAAGCAAAGCCAAGCGGCATTGCTTGCAGATGCAAACGGCATACTTGCACCAATGAGTGCGGAGCAGCGTGTTGCATGGGCACTAGAGAACTTACCCGATACAGCTTTTTTATCATCAAGCTTTGGTATTCAAGCGGCGGTCATGCTGCATTTAGTAACATCTCAGCGTCCTGATATTCCTGTGGTATTAACCGATACGGGTTATTTATTTCCAGAAACGTATCAGTTTATTGAGCAAATGACAGCGCGCCTATCACTTAATTTACAGGTGTATAAAGCTGAGCTAAGCCCTGCATGGCAAGAAGCTAAATACGGTAAGTTATGGGAACAAGGCGAGGACGGTATTAAGCAATATAATCAGCTTAATAAAGTAGAGCCCATGACCCGCGCATTAAAAGAAATTGGTGCCGGTACCTGGTTTAGCGGCCTGCGCCGTGACCAATCGTCGACCCGTGCAGATAAACGGTTTGTTGAGATAAGCCGAGGTACGGTAAAAGTGTACCCGATTATTGAATGGTCAAACCGCGATGTATATCAATACCTTACCAAGCATGATTTACCTTACCACCCATTATGGGAGCAAGGTTATGTGTCGATGGGTGATGTGCATACTACGCGTAAACTTGAGCCAGGTATGAGCGAAGAAGAAACGCGCTTTTTTGGTTTAAACCGCGAATGCGGGCTGCATATTGACGGCGATGGTATTTAAAAAAAGCGAATGCTAAACAACTATTTAAACGCAACTTAGGTTGCGTTTTTTATTGCAAAAAAATTGCCTGATTAAGTATTTTTTATTAGACTTGCCTTTCAAGGATTCATTTTTAAGCAGGAACGCTATGAAATACTTCACCTACTTGGCAATATCAGTCATGATCATTGCTGTTATCTCTTTGTTTTACCTAAAAAAGCCAGATGGCCAAACATGGCTTTCTAGTTCATCTATTAGTGCTGAATCTCACAAAATTAAAGAAAAAATGGTCGCGTTATCTACCAATACGCTTAATCAGGCAGTGCAAGGCGCAAAGCAAGCAGGCGATAAAATTGCGCAGAGTGTAAACAATGATGCGGCGACAATTAAACCCGGTAGCAAAATTTATAAGTGGCAAGATAAAAACGGCCAATGGCATTTTTCAGATACGCCTAATGCAGATGGCAAAAGTATTGAGGTAAAACTTGATGCCCGTGATGTCACTGTTGTAGCCGCAGAAGACACCTCAATTTTGAGTAGCAGTGCAAGCACCTCAAAAAAGAGTATTCAACCACCTACACCTACCGTTTACAACGCTGAATCTATTCAAAAACTGTTTGAAGATGCTGAAAAGGCAAAGCAAAAATTAGAGCAGCGCAGTAAAGAGATGCAAAGTATAGGTGGGTACTAAATTTTATTGTGTGCTTAGCATTAAAACTTACTCAATATGAGGGGTTTGTAATTTGTGAGCTGAGTTACTGCGCCTTCGTTATGCTAAGGGCTTACAGCCAGTTAAAAGCAATACCAAGTTGCAATACTCGTTAATTATTTAGCGCATAAAAAAGCCTAGCGACTGCTAGGCTTTTTAGTTTTAAGTATATGATTAGTCAAGCATGTTACGTAAAACGTATTGTAGAATACCGCCGTGCTTGTAGTAATCCCACTCTTTAGGGGTATCTATCCGTACATCGGCGCTAAAGCTGACTTTTTTGCCCTCAGCATTCGTGGCAATAATGCTCACTTCATTCGTTTTGTCGTACAAACCTTCAATATCAAACTGCTCTTGGCCAGTTAAATTTAATGATTCGTGGCTCTCACCCTCTTTAAACTGTAAAGGCAGCACACCCATACCAATGAGGTTAGAGCGGTGAATACGCTCATAACTTTGTGCAACCACCGCTTTTACACCTAATAAAAGCGAGCCTTTTGCTGCCCAGTCGCGTGATGAACCGGTACCGTATTCTTTACCAGCTAACACAATTAATGGTGTGTTACTCTTTTCATATTCCATTGCGGCATCGTAAATGCTGGCAAGCTTGTCATCAGGTTGGGTGCGAGTAACGCCACCTTCTGTACCTGGTGCGAGTAAGTTTTTAAGCCTAACGTTCGCAAATGTGCCTCGCATCATCACTTCGTGGTTACCACGGCGTGAACCGTACGAGTTAAACTGCGCTTTTTCTACGCCTTTTTCCTGTAAGTAAATACCGGCTGGCGCTTCAGCTTTAATGGCCCCCGCAGGAGAAATATGGTCAGTGGTTACTGAGTCGCCAAGTTTAGCTAAACAACGCGCCCCTTCAATTGTTGGCACGCCTGGTGGTTCAACGCTCATGCCCTCAAAGAATGGTGCTTTTTTAATGTAAGTTGACCCATCATCCCAATCATAGAGCTTACCATCAGGAATTTGAATTTTTTGCCAACGGCTGTCGCCTTCGTATACGTTGGCATAGCTTTTTTCGAACATTTCTCTGGTTACCGTTTTTTGTACTAGTTCGCTGACTTCGCTCACGCTTGGCCAAATATTTTTTAGGTAAATATCGTTACCGTTTTCATCTTGCGCTAAAGGTTCGTTGTATACATCTATGTCTGTACGCCCTGCAATGGCATACGCTACCACAAGTGGAGGCGAGGCTAAAAAGTTCATTTTAACGTCTTGGTGTATACGCCCTTCAAAATTACGGTTACCCGATAAAATAGAGCTTACAACTAGCTTATGCTTTTGAATAGCTTCGCTAATTTCATCTGCTAGCGGGCCTGAGTTACCTATACACGTGGTACAACCATAACCGACCAAGTTAAAGCCTAAGCTTTCTAGGTCATCCATTAGGCCTGCTTTTTCAAGGTAGTCGGTTACCACTTGCGAACCGGGTGCAAGCGATGTTTTAACCCACGGTTTTACATTAATACCCAGCTGTTTAGCTTTTTGAGCCACTAAGCCTGCGGCTAAAATAACACTGGGGTTAGAGGTATTTGTACAGCTTGTAATAGCGGCAATAACACAGGCGCCATCGTTTAGTTCAAATTCTTGGCCTTTAAACTTCACTTTGGCTGCACCCATAAACTGCGCTTCGTCTACCGGTTCATCAGGGTTGGTTGTTGGGCCTTCACTTTCAATGCGCGCTTCTTCAATATCGCTTTTATCACGACGAGCCATACGCTCATCTTGGAAACCTTTTAGGTGCTGGCCTATCACATCACCGGCTTTATCAAGTGTAATTCTGTCTTGTGGGCGTTTAGGGCCTGCAAGGCTAGGTACTACGTCGTCTAATTTAAGCTCAAGGGTGTCTGTGTAATGCGCTTCGTCGCCTTCATGGCGCCATAAGCCTTGGTGTTTAGCGTAGTCTTCAATCAGTTTGAGGTGATCTTCATCGCGGTTCGTTAAACGCAGGTAGTTAATTGTTTCATCATCAATGGGGAAAATACCACATGTTGCACCGTACTCTGGCGCCATGTTGGCAATGGTTGCTCTATCGGCGAGCGGTAAATCAGCTAGGCCGTCACCATAAAACTCAACAAATTTACCCACTACGCCGTGGTTACGTAGCATTTCGGTAACGGTGAGCACTAAATCAGTAGCTGTGGTGCCCTCGGGTAAGCGGCCATTTAATTTAAAGCCCACTACCTGAGGAATAAGCAAGCTAATTGGTTGCCCAAGCATGGCTGCTTCGGCTTCAATACCACCTACGCCCCAGCCTAACACACCTAAACCATTAATCATGGTGGTGTGCGAATCAGTCCCTACAAGGGTGTCTGGGTAGGCTATTGATTTTCCGTTTTCACTGTCGTTAAAAACAACACGCGCTAAAAACTCTAAGTTTACTTGGTGCACAATACCTGTAGCTGGTGGCACTACTTTTAAATTATCAAAAGCAGTTTGCCCCCAGCGTAAAAATTCGTAGCGTTCTTTATTTCGTTCGTATTCTAGCTTGGCATTTAAATCAAACGCACCGTCATCACCGTAGCCATCTACTTGTACTGAGTGGTCAATTACAAGTTCAGCAGGAGAAAGCGGGTTTATTTTTGCAGGATCACCACCTAGCTTTTCCATTGCATCACGCATGGCAGCTAAATCAACAATGGCGGGAACACCTGTAAAGTCTTGCATTACAACACGTGCCGGCGTAAAGGCCACCTCAGCTGAGGGCTTTGCTTTAGGGTCCCAATCAAGAAGGGCTTGAATGTCTTGTTCTTTAATATTTACGCCATCTTCATTGCGTAATAGGTTTTCTAGTAATACTTTGAGAGAAAAGGGCAATCGCTTTGCTTTGTCGCCTAATCCTTTAAGTGAGTGAATATGGTATTGCTCGCCATTAATCGTTAATTGTTGTTGGGTGTCGAAACTATTCATTTTTTGCCCCTTTGATAGTTAGGATTATGTCCTTGATAAAATAACGTGTTTATTTGCCAATAGTTTGCAAAGTGCATACCAGAGATAATAAATATGACAAATCAGGCTAAAAAGCAGGTAGCGTAATGCATGTTTTTTAGACAGTAATAAGTATAGAAGTGCTACCTAAAATTGTTTTTTCAAGTAGCAAAATAATGAGTTTACAAAAGGGGGGGAGGTTAGTTCAACCAACCTTGTTGTTTGCTTTTTATGCTTAAATATAAAAGCAAAAACGCAATAACAATCACTAAAATAGGCATAAACACCGCGCTTACCCCCAGCATTTTAATGCTATTTATCACAATGAAATTATAAAATTGCTGAATAAATATCGCTACCAACGATAGCGCAAAGGTAGGCGTTGCAAATGCATTTTTGACCAATAGTAGTATGCAGCCAAGGGTGCCACCAAATACCGCTACAGCAAATGCAATGGTAGACCACAAAGGCACGTTTGAATATGCAGCTTGTTGATCTAACGGAAGTTTACTTATCATCTCGGGGGTCATCATAAGGTGCATTATAAATGCAAACACACCTAATAAATTCCAGATAAGTGCTGCCCAGAGGGCGGGTTTAAACCAATTGGGTGTAGCTGAGGTTGTCATATTATTACCTTGTTTTTATTGTATTTTACGAGGTAATTAAAGAGCAAAAAGGCTAACTGTTCAAGCCAGCCTATACATATAATAAAAATGGCACAAAGCGCTAATGGCTAGCCAAATGAGATAGGGCGGCGCCCTGTGTTTTCATCAACCTTTGGCTTTTTAGTGCGCTTTCTTTTATTTTTTGCCGGCTTTTGAGCTGTTTCATTAGGTGTTTTTTCTGGCTGTTGCTGGGTTGTTGCTACAGGGCGCTCTACAGGAGTCGCATCTTCACTTAAAGTGAGTTGAAAAAGCTCGCCATCAAATTCTAGTACATCGCCACTGTATAATTTTTTCCGTTTTATTGTACATATTTCATGGTTAACCCCAACATAGCCTTGCGCTATTAGGTTTTTAGCTTGGCCGCCACCTTCTACTAAATCGAGTACTTTTAGTAATTTACAAAGCTCTATAGGTTCTTCTTCAAGTTCAATTTCAATGTATTCTTCTGACATGGTTATCTCTGTTGGTGGCGCATAAGCAGCAAGTATAAAGGCTTGCACTGTTTTTTGCACCTAGCAAGCTCGCCCGAGTGGGATAAAAAAGAGTGATAAATATAAAACTTTTTTCAACTTTAAAAAAACTGCAGCATTTGATGCGTATGCTCTAGCAAAAATTTGGTGTGCTATTTGCTATTGCTTTGGCAAATAAAAATCGTACCTAAAACATGGTAATTATTTCACCGTTTTAATTGTTTAGGTCTGCATATAATTGGAGCAGTAAATGGGCATAAGATTAGCAATGAAAAAAGAGCTAATGGGCTTAGATAATTCAGATATGCTGACAGCAGATGATGTAAGAGCTCACTTAGCTAACTCGGTAAAAACACAAAAAGAGCAAGATGAACGCGGCTTTTCGGTTATTTCTAAGTTTAACGATACGCACAGTCGGCTAATTAGTGGCGATCCACTTAAAAAATCAAAACTGGAATTTGAACGTCATCGCTTATTTAACGAAGTTTTATATACGCGCCAAAGTGTAGATGCCTGGTTAGACAGCCAAACAAATTATACCAACGTACAATAATACTTAATTAAGCACATGAGTATTAAGTTGCTATAGATAGTTACCTCCAATAGACTACAATTGTAATCATTGGGGGTAACTATGAAAAATGGCATTTTAATCTGTATGTGGGCGCTATTATTAACTGCGTGCCAACAACCTACCGTTTATGTTTTTAGTGAAAACTTGCAAGATGAGCAGCGCAAGCAGCTCGATGCTGCGCTAAAAGCACAAAATCTTCCTTATGAATACGTAGCGCTAGAAATCCCATCTACCTTTAGTGAGGCTACGTTACTCTTATCAAGCGATAAAATTTATCCAAAAGAAACTGAGCAGTTAGCTATTATTATGCAAGAGCTAGGTTATCAGCCCGAAATTAACTACACCACACGATCAAATCATTTTTATGGCGATGGCAATATTGGTTTTTATTTAAAGAGCACTGATGGAGAAGACGCTTTTACTATGCCGTCTCGGCTAAGAACAACTCATTGCAGCGACGATAAATACAATGATTTAGCGGTTAGATTTTCAAATGAACACGCTGACTTTACCTTACCCAGTGGCGCTGTTGTAAGGTTAGGTTGGGAGTTTTTATACGGTTACGTTGTTATTTATTATAAAACCTACTCGCAAACATATAGCCACTCACAGCCGCTTGTAGCAACGCCCTTTGGCGCTAAGCCATCCGATACGTATACATTTACGGCGCATGTTAATCACCCCAGCTGGCTTGATTGCTCACTACAAATTGTTTATATGAACTGAGTGATAGAGTTAACCGTGGGTTTCTATGTGCTCACTCAGCTTTGCAATGCGCAGGCTCATACCTTCTATGATTCTATCTTTAATTTTTTCGCGTATTACATTAGGCAAGCGGGTAAGTGCCTCTGGGGTAATGGCAAGTACTATGGTGTCGGCTTTAGCGCGAGCGCTCGTACTGCGCTCGCGGTTATTAATAAATGCGCCTTCACCGATAAACTCACCGGGCTCTATAGTGCCAAGCTCCAGCAAGTGGTTATGTTTAAAAACAAGTAACGCACCACTTAATACAATGTATAAGCGTTTGTCGTTATCGTATTGTTTAAATAAAAACTGATGCTGGTTAACTAAATACAATAACCCAAACGACTCTAATAGCACTTGGCGTTCAGCAAGGGTGAAGTCTTTAAAAAAGTGCAATCTATTCACTATTTCCATTTGTTTAAATAATGGAATGTGTTCTATTAATTTCATCCTAGGGCCAACGAGTAAGGGTTAGAAACTAGCTAATATTGCGCTCTTTTAATTTGCGGGTCAACGTGTTGCGCCCCCAGCCAATTTTTATGGCTGCATCTTGTTTATGGCCAGAGCAATTAGCCAGTGCTGTTTTTATAAGGCGAGTTTCAAGCTGAGCTTGAATATCAGGCCAAATGTTTTCTTTACCTTGCTTAAGCTCTTGATTGAGCCATTGCTGAAACGCATCGAGCCAATCACCTTCTTGTTGAACAGGCGCTGCATCAATGATCTCTGGTGGTAGGTCTTGCTCACTTACTAATTCACCAGGGGCCATAACGGTCAACCAGCGACAGGTGTTTTCAAGTTGGCGCACATTACCAGGCCAGCTAAATAGCCTAAGCTGCTCTGTGGCTTTTGGGCTTAGTACTTTACTTTCTACTTGTAGGTCTTTTGCGCTTTTGTGTAAAAAGTGCTGCGCTAGGCGCTCAATGTCTTCAGTTCTTTCTCTAAGAGCCGGTAAACGAAGGCGCACAACGTTCAAACGATGAAATAAATCGTCCCTAAATTTACCCTGTTTTACTAAATCTTCTAAATTTTGATGCGTTGCAGCAATAATGCGTACATCAACTTTAATACTTTGATGCCCGCCCACACGGTAAAATTCACCATCGGCGAGTACACGTAATAAACGTGTTTGCACATCCAGTGGCATATCGCCAATTTCATCTAAAAACAGTGTGCCGCCATTGGCTTGTTCAAAGCGGCCTTTACGAACGCTATCGGCACCAGTAAATGCGCCTTTTTCGTGGCCAAATAGCTCAGACTCCACAAGCTCTTTTGGAATAGCGGCCATGTTTAATGCAATAAACTGGTTTTCTTTACGTGGGCTGTGGTTATGCAAAGCGCTGGCAACAAGCTCTTTACCTGTGCCAGACTCACCATTAATTAGTACGCTCATACTTGAAGCCGACAGTTTACCTATCGCTCTAAACACTTCCTGCATCGCAGGGGCTTCGCCAATAATGTGCGCGCTTTTAGGTGGAACTTGTTTACGCTTAGTCTTTTTAGTTGAGTTTGCTCTACAGGCACTTTCGATTAATGCCACGGCTTCGTTTAAATCAAATGGCTTGGCTAGGTACTCAAACGCGCCTTTTTGAAATGCGTTAACTGCTGAGTCTAAATCTGAGTGGGCGGTCATTATAATAACCGGCAGCCCTGGGTTTTGCTCTGCTATGAGTTCAAGCAATGCCATGCCGTCCATGCCTGGCATCCGTACGTCAGATACCAACACGGTTGGCTGGCTAAATTTTAGCGCGCTTAACACGTCTTGCGCATTTGCAAAGCTTTCTGCTTCAAACCCTGCGCGTGTCAGCGCTTTTTCTAATACAAAGCGAATTGATGCGTCATCATCTACAAGCCAAACTGTTTTCATGCCAACTCCAAAACATTAATCTGCAAAAGGCAGATAGATATTAAATTCAGTATGGCCAGGCCAGCTATCACAGTCTATATAACCGTCGTGCTGATCTATGAGCGTTTGTGCGATTGAAAGCCCTAGCCCTGAGCCACCTTCTTTGTTGGTGATCATCGGGTAAAACAATGTTTCGCGAACGCTAGGGTCTATGCCTGGTCCATTATCAGAAACCTGGATCAACAAGGCTTTTTTAGGGGCTTTTCCGGGGCGGCGATACTGATGATTAATGCGGGTTTTTATTTTTATTTCACCGCCATCAACTAACGCCTGTTGAGCATTGCGTACAATATTAAGTACAACTTGCTGAACCTTGCCTTGGTCAATAAACACATCAGGGATACTTGGGTCGTAATCTTTAACTAGACTAATATTTTTACAATTATCTAATGTGCTTAATTTAACAACCGACTCAAGTGTTTGGTGAATATTGCCATACGACTTTTGCGGAAGCTGATTTGGCCCAAGTAGCCTATCAACTAATTCGCGTAATCGGTCGGCTTGCTCAATTATAAGCTCAGCGCATTCGTCCCTTTCTTGTTGATCTACCTCATACTGCAATAACTGCGCCGCTCCGCGTATTCCCCCTAAAGGATTTTTAATTTCGTGAGCAAGCCCTCTAATTAAATTTCGTGCCGCTTGATATTGATGCATTTGGTTAGAGGCTTTGTCGTGTTTTATTTCTTCATCGGTTTTACGGCACTCAAGTAAAATATAGCGTTCGTTTTTAAACTTAACTTGGCGCGATGTAATGGCTATTTTTGCATGGCGAGAATCTATAAAGACCACGTCGGCTCTGTGCTGGCTGCAATCTACACCATCAACAAGTGAGTACTGGGCTATGCGCTCTAAATCCACAGAATGGTAATTAAATAAGCTGTTAAAGGTTTGCCCAATAATGCGCTTTTTACCCAAGCCGAGTAGTTCGCTGGTGCTGGTGTTGGCATAAACAAGGGTAAAACTTTTATCAAGTAACATGACCGATGTAGTTTGATTTTGCCAAATGGCATTAAGAAGTTCAGGGCTAAAATTTTGTTCGTTTGACATCTATGCACCACTTTAGTGCGTTAATATTTGCAAGCAAGTTTTAATCAGTAAATACTGCTGCGCTAATTTTGCTTCATGAGACATTGTACTTAGTTTACAGCCTTTCTTTGCATCACAAAGGTACTGGGCTGACTGATAGCAATGGCTTGATTTTGTTTATTATAAAGTTTGAGATACAAAGTATGAGCTCCGTTTTCTACATCCCGTATGGCAAACGTTGATAAATCGCTTGCGGGCCCATAAGCGTTACCGTTTAAAAATAGCTGTATGGTAAAGCCAGCTTCAAAACGCGGTGTTATGCGGCTTGTTACGTACACCGAGCCGGTGTTTTCGCGTACAGTTTGGTTATGTGTAGGCGACGATATCATAATTTGAAAACGGTTAGGGTGCGTTGGTTGTGGTGAACCAGGGGTGTGTTTATCGGTTTCAGACAGGGTAAGATCTTGGCTGCTTAGTTTTATTTCGTGCGCGCCACTACGTGGTGTATCTGAGAACACTAAAACACCATTTTTATCTTTCCAAGCATAAATTTTCTTATTGCCTGCATAACTATAAATGCTTAATCCTAAAGCAAAAAATAGTAATAATATCCTGTAATTCACATTGCTACCCTGCATATTTTGTAATTACATAACTTTAGTGGAGATAACCCTAATTTACCATAAAAAAAAGCCCGCTAAGCGGGCTTGAGAACACACATTTATTATCTTATCGATAATTTTGTCTACGGCGTATTAAACGCTGTAGTACATTTCAAACTCAACTGGGTGAGTTGTCATGTTAAGTTTTTCAACTTCTTGAGATTTAAGTGCAATGTAAGCATCGATTAAATCATCAGTGAATACGCCACCTTGCGTTAAGAATTCACGGTCAGCACTAAGTGCTTCTAGCGCTTCATCTAGTGAAGATGCAACTTGTGGAATTTCTGCTGCTTCTTCTGCTGGTAGGTCGTATAAATCCTTGTCCATAGCATCGCCAGGGTGGATCTTGTTTTTGATACCGTCAAGGCCAGCCATAAGCATTGCAGAGAAAGCAAGGTATGGGTTAGCAGTTGGATCTGGGAAGCGTACTTCAATACGACGACCTTTTTCAGATGGTACAACTGGAATACGGATTGATGCAGAACGGTTACGTGCAGAGTATGCAAGCATTACCGGTGCTTCAAAACCTGGTACTAAACGTTTGTACGAGTTAGTTGAGGCATTTGCAAACGCATTGATTGCTTTAGCGTGCTTAATAATACCGCCAATGTAGTAAAGTGCATCTTCAGAAAGACCACCGTACTTATCACCAGCAAAAAGGTTAACACCGTCTTTTGCTAAAGATTGGTGACAGTGCATACCAGAGCCGTTATCGCCTACAACAGGCTTAGGCATAAATGTGGCCGTTTTTCCGTAAAGGTGAGCCATGTTATGAATAACATATTTCATCTCTTGGATTTCATCCGCTTTTAATACCATTGTATTAAAGCGAGTTGCGATTTCGTTTTGACCCGCTGTTGCAACTTCGTGGTGATGTGCTTCTACTACTTGGCCTAGTTCTTCAAGTACTAAACAAGTAGCTGAACGCCAATCTTGTGAAGAGTCAACTGGTGAACATGGGAAGTAACCACCTTTAACACCTGGGCGATGACCTGTGTTACCACCTTCGTAGTCTTTATCAGAGTTCCATGCTGCTTCAACAGCATCAATTTTGTACATAGAACCTGACATATCTGACTTGTATTTAACATCATCAAATAGGAAGAATTCTGGCTCAGGGCCAAATAAAACTGTATCTGCGATACCGGTAGATTTCATGTACTCTTCAGCGCGTTTAGCAACTGAACGAGGGTCACGCTCGTAGCCTTGTAGTGTAGATGGCTCTACAACATCACAACGTACGATTAGCGTAGCTTCTTCTGTGAATGGGTCTAATTTTACTGAATCAGCTACTGGCATAAGTACCATGTCTGATTCGTTAATGCCTTTCCAACCTGCAATTGAAGAGCCGTCGAACATTTTGCCGTCTTCAAAAAAATCTTCATCTACTTGGTGATGAGGAATAGAAACATGTTGTTCTTTACCTCTAGTATCAGTAAAGCGTAAATCAATGAACTTAACGTCATTTTCTTTAATAAAATCTAAAACCGATTGTGACATGTGTCCTCCAACTGTTGGGTTTTATTATTGCTGCATTAAATGCTTTGGCTTTTTAGTAAGCCGATTTTATGCCATTATTTTAACTTGCTGTTTATTAAGTTAAAAATTATGGTTGCACAAAAGTGGTCACGGGCTTTGCACTTTTATGGTGCGTAAAATATCCACATTGGTGCAAAAATTTCACGCTCGATTCTGCACGTATTTTAATCACCTAAATCAGCTTAACTTAAACAGTAAATAGTGCCAAAGCAATCAACAAATTAGCTAAAAAACGACAATTTATGTAATTTGTCGAAATTTATTTCATATAATTGTCATATAAAAAACAGATACTTAGTAAAAGTATTAAGAAAGTTTTTAAAATTGTATTGGATAAACTTTCATCCATGTCATTAATGAGGGATAATATGCGCCCTTTTAAATCCTATGCTGGGACATCTGGTGAAAACGCAGATGAGTGCGTAGATCTTGCAGGATCAATGAGAATAAACTTCTCTGAGTAAAAATATGAGCATCGAACAGTTAAGAAATATAGCGATTATCGCGCACGTTGACCACGGTAAAACGACATTGGTTGACAAACTACTTGAGCAATCAGGTACATTAGAAACACGCGGCGGTAACGAAGAGCGTGTGATGGACTCAAACGACATTGAGAAAGAACGTGGTATTACCATTTTGGCTAAAAACACAGCCATTTCTTGGAAAGACTACCATATCAATATCGTAGATACCCCGGGACACGCCGATTTTGGTGGTGAAGTTGAACGCGTACTTTCGATGGCTGACTCAGTATTATTACTTGTTGATGCTCAAGAAGGTCCAATGCCGCAAACGCGTTTCGTAACGCAAAAAGCATTCGCGCAAGGCTTAAAGCCAATTGTTGTTATCAACAAAATCGACAAGCCAGGTGCACGTCCTGATTGGGTTATGGATCAAATCTTTGATTTATTCGACAACCTTGGTGCAACTGACGAACAGCTAGACTTTAAAGTAATCTACGCTTCAGCAATCAACGGTTGGGCTACACTAGATTTAGACGAGCCGTCTGACAACATGGAACCTATGTTCCAAATGATCGTTGACGAAGTATCACCACCGGATGCAGATCCTGAAGGTGACTTCCAAATGCAGATTTCTCAGCTTGATTACAACTCTTATAAAGGTGTAATCGGTATCGGCCGTATCAAACGTGGTTCTGTTGTGCCTAACCAGCAAGTAACGATTGTTAGTGCTGATGGCTCTACACGTAACGGCAAAATTGGTTCAGTACAAAGCTACCTAGGTCTTGAGCGTATCGAAACAGATAAAGCTTACGCTGGTAACATTGTAACGGTAACAGGTCTTGGCGAGCTTAAGATTTCAGATACTGTTTGTTGCCCTAACAACGTTGAAGCATTACCACCACTAAGTGTTGATGAGCCAACAGTAACAATGACGTTCTCTGTAAATAACTCTCCTTTCTGTGGTAAAGAAGGTAAGTTTGTAACATCACGTAATATTCGTGAGCGTTTAGACAAAGAATTAGTACATAACGTTGCACTTCGTGTTGCTGATACTGACAACCCAGATAGCTTCCGCGTATCGGGCCGTGGTGAATTACACCTTGGTATCTTAATCGAAAACATGCGTCGTGAAGGTTATGAGCTAGCTGTATCTCGTCCAGAAGTAATCTTACGCACTGTTGATGGCGTATTAGAAGAACCGTATGAAACACTAACAATTGACTGTGAAGAAGAGCATCAAGGTTCTATCATGGAGCAAATTGGTCTTCGTAAAGGTGAACTTACTGATATGGCACCAGATGGTAAGGGCCGTATGCGTTTAGACTTTATGATCCCAAGCCGTGGCTTAATCGGTTTCCAAACTGAGTTCATGACGTTAACTTCAGGTTCTGGTTTACTTTACCATACATTCGATCACTACGGTCCGCACAAAGGTGGCGAGCTAGGTGTTCGTAAGAACGGCGTAATGATTGCAAATGCTACAGGTAAAGCACTTACTAACGCATTATTCAACTTACAAGAGCGTGGTAAATTATTCATCGGTCACGGTGTTGAAGTTTACGAAGGTATGGTTATCGGTATTCATAGCCGCGATAACGACCTTACAGTTAACGCCCTTAAAGGTAAGCAACTTACTAACGTTCGTGCATCTGGTACAGATGAAGCACAAACATTGACGCCACCATTGAACTACACACTAGAGCAAGCGCTTGAGTTCATCGATGATGACGAGTTAGTAGAAGTAACACCTGAGAACATTCGTATTCGTAAGCGTCACTTAACTGAAAGTGAGCGTAAGCGTGCGGGTCGTGCTCCAAAATCATAATCTATTAATTTAGAGTAATGGTTTAAAAGCCGCTGTATTGCAAAATACAGCGGCTTTTTTGTGGGTTAAAACAAGAGTTGTCAGTTGTAAGTTATCAGCGATCAGTTTAGAACGGCGCAGCTAACTAGGCTGGTCTAAGCTGAAAGTCAGTAGGCTATATAAACCTGCAACAATGCATAGTGGTAGTGCGTGTTGGTAGGGTGCTTTTTCGTTGGGTTTCGCTACGCTCAACCCAACGTTTTCAATTATTTTATTGGTAGTTACTTACTTTTTGGTAGCAGGGTGATTTTGCCAAAGACATCTGCGTCTATAAAACCACGGTTTCTGTCGCCATTGACTGGCTGTACTTCGTGAGAGCCCATAAAGTGCTCGCGTACTTCGCTGCCATCGTTATCGCAATACGCGAGCATAAAACCAATGACTTGTTTTTCATTAAGCGTGATGGGCGTGTTTACAGCGCCTTCTTGGTAATCGTTAGGGTAGAGCTTTATAGCAACTTCCCAGGTGATGTTATAAGGGGCTTGGGTATTACGCTTCCAGTTACTTGTTAAGTGGTCGGTGTATAAATGGGCTTTTTTATCGGGGCCGTAATCGGCGGCTTGGTTATCAAGGCCAATATGATATGCCAACGCGGTATGGTTAAACTGGTGAATGCCACCTGAGGCGTCGCTATCGATAAAAATTTCCAGCGCATCGTCATCCCAATATTTTACAGTCGGGTCTGGGTGCGTATCAATAAGTACATCGTCAGTTATATCAGCTTGTAAATACAGGTAGTTTTTATCCCACAGCAGGCGGTAGCGGCCTTTAAAGTCGGCATCTGATGAGGGCAAGGTGCCATCCATTAAATGCGGCATATCATGCCACGTTGCTTTATCCCATGCGCTTTCAGATACGCCATCAATAGTAATAGGGGTCGATGTGTGCGCTACATCAATGGCCATTACTGGGGCACTTAATAAACAACTTAAAGCTAATGCGTGTTTTTTCATTAATTTCTCAATGTTAATATGTATTTAGATATTACAATCATCCTAAAACAGTTCAGCTATGAGTTACAGTGAAATACTTTCGCCTTCGTTTAAAATATATAAAGGTGTGGTTGAAGTCATTTTATTGTGCATATAAAGCAACCTTAACAGTGCTGAATGACTTGTCCGGTCGCCCATTTTCCAGCTTGAGTTACCATAGCCCCACGGTATCATTACTTTACAGTTAAGATCGCTAGCTGCATTTACAGCATCCTCTGGTGTGGTGTGTACATAACGGTACCAAGTAGGGCTGTCTTCACTGTAATACGAGGCTATAGGCAGTAGGCATATGTCTATATCGCCATACTTTTGCTGAATGTCTTTAAAGTGTTTTGAGTAGCCGGTATCGCCTGCAAAAAACACGGTACTGCCGTTTTGCTCAAGCAACCAGCCATTCCATAGGTCTTTATCGTTATCTTCGTAAATAAAGGGCACCAATACACGGCTACTAAAGTGGTGCGCTGGTAGGGCATGAATCGTTAAATCATCAAGCTGTGTTTTTGCATACCAGGCCATTTCGCTAATGTTATAGCCACCAGTAGGGAAGTCGTCGGCCATACCTAATGGCGTTAAGTAGCGAGGTTGATTACCAAGCTCCCCTATATCGGCTTTATTAAAGTGATCGTAATGAATATGCGAGTACATCACTGCACTTAAGTTTTTAAGCTCGTTTTGTGTAAGCCAATCGCCGGGTTGCCTGTAAAACCCTGATGCTAACCTAAAGGCTAAATCAACAGGTGAGTCGAACTGCTCTTTTACAGGGTCAAATAGCACGTGTTGTCCGCTAGGTGTGCGGATCATAAACCCAGCGTGCCCTAACCAGCGCACGGTAAAGCCCGTATTTAAATTAATTGGCTTTTGCTCAGCAATAAATTGGCAATCTTCAGCGTCTTGTTTGCATTGTAATTTAGGGCTTGGCGGGTAGCAGCCGGTTTCGCAGGTGGTGGGGTAGGTTTTTTTGCCAGGGTAGAGGTTATAAAAGCGTCCTTTTCGCTCGCCTGTTTGATGTTGCGGGGTAAGCGTGCTTTCCCCTGCAATCACCTCAATGCGATTAGCGGTTTCGCAAGCGCTAAGCAATCCACAAATAAATACAAGGCTGGTGGTTTTTAGTTTCATTGTTGCTATCTATTATTATTTTTATAAAAGTATAACAACATCAAAAGATTAACAAATAGTTCAAAGGTAACAAAACGTAACAACAAAAAAGCCTGCAATATGCAGGCTTTGTTAGGCAGATTTTAATTGATTAGCCAGCGCTATTCATTTGCTCTATAAACTTGTTTGAATCGGCAATTGATTTATTCATGTCGTTCATCAGTACTTGAATATCACGCTTTAAATTAGTGAATTCGCCTTTAATAGCGGCAACCGCTTGTGCGTTTAAGTTATGCTTTAGGTACAGTACGTTATCTTGTAAAGACGATAGCACTGGTTCCATTTTGCTTTCTGCACTGCGCATAGAGCGAAGTAACTGGCTAAATTGGCGTTGTGTAGCCGCTAGTTTTTTACTGCTTTCGCGTTTAAGCGACGCGCTTTTGTATTGCTCAAGCTCATCGCTCCATTCATCAAATAAAGCTTCTGCTACATCTTCAACTTTATTAATATTGCTCGACACTTCATTAGCGGCTGCTAAGCTAGACTCATAATCGTCATTAAGTTGATTGTAGGCATCTTGTAACTCGCCGCCATCAAAATTAATTAAGGTTGTTAGGCGCTCAAGTGCTGATTGAAATTCTTCTTGCGACTCTTCTTGTGAATCTTTGGTTTCTTCTACGCGGTCAATAAGAATGTCGCGCTTATGTACACCTACTTTTTCCATTGCAGAATAATAAGCCGACTGACAGCCCGATAAAGTAAGCGTAATGGCCAGTACCGAGGCGCTAAGTAATGTTTGTTTTTTCATTTGGATCCCTATTTACCAGTAAGTGCTGTAAATTATGGTGCTGATTGCTATCATAATCAAAATTCGATTAGCACAAGTCAATTGTATGAATGATAAGCTCTCCCTTTATAAACAGCAAGCTATCTCCTTTTTAAGGCAACAGCCAAGCTGGTGGATGCAGTACGTTAACCGCTGTATAGACGATCAAATTACAGTGAATGCAGGCTACCTTGCCTATGTTACTTTGCTTTCTTTAGTGCCTTTGATAGCGGTAGGCGTGGCAATATTTTCGGCCTTCCCGGGGTTTGAGTCGACCCGCATAGCCATAGAAAGCTTTTTGTTTACTAACTTTGTACCTACCTCATCTGATGTGATTAAAGAGCATATAAGCTCCTTTGCTGGCAATGCGAACCAAATGACCGCGGTGGGTATTGGCTTTTTAGCGGCGATTGCATTGCTGCTTATACGTAATGTTGATGCCACGCTTAATCGCATTTGGCGTATTAAGAAAAAACGCCCCATGATGATCTCTTTTGCGGTTTATTGGATGGTATTGAGCTTAGGCCCCGTACTACTGGGCGCAAGTATTGGTGTTACATCGTATATTGTTTCGTTAGTGTCGTTTGCCGATCAGGGAATTCCTGGGTTTAGTGGCTTTTTGTTAAAGCTGGTGCCTTATGGCTTTTCGATGATTGGCTTTTTAATGTTATACACTTTAGTACCTAACACGCCTGTATCTATTCGGGCTGCGCTACCTGGGGCTCTTTTTGCGGCAGTATTATTTGAGCTGACTAAAAAAGGCTTTGCGCTTTATATTAGCCATTTTCCTTCGTACGAAGTAATTTATGGCGCTGTTGCGACCATTCCTATTTTATTTGTGTGGGTGTATTTGTCGTGGGTGGTAGTGCTATTAGGGGCCGAATTTACCGCCTGTATAAGCCCTAATCATGTACCACAAACACCAGAAATAGACATTGATGAAGAACTAAAAACAGAGGAACGCAGTTAAATGCAAGGTTTAATACAACGTGTAAAAAGTGCCAAAGTAGAAGTTGATAACCAAGTTATAGGTGAAATTGGCCAAGGTATATTATTGTTACTCGGTGTTGAAAAACCAGATGATGAGCAAACCGCCGACAAACTATTGCATAAGGTAAGTAATTACCGAATATTTACCGATGAAAACGACAAAATGAACTTAAGTCTAAAAGATATAGGCGGTGAGTTACTCGTGGTGTCGCAATTTACATTAGCGGCTGATACTAAAAAAGGCATGCGGCCAAGCTTTTCATCGGCAGCCACACCTAGCCAAGCTAACGCGCTTTACGAGTACTTTGTAACTCAAGCTAAAGCGCAGGGTATTAGTGTTGCCACGGGAGAGTTTGGCGCCGATATGCAAGTGAGCTTGTGTAACGATGGACCTGTTACGTTTAACTTATCGGTTTAATTACCAGCTTTAGTAACAATAATAATATGATTCACAAAGCCCGCAATTTTATGCGGGCTTACTTTTACGCCAAACACATTAAATAGTAATTGCTGTAACTGAATTAACTGCGACTCATGTTGCGATAAAAAGTTAATAAATAACGTGCCACCTGCGTTTAGCGCATCGTATATTTTTTGATAAAAAGCGCGTTCAAACAAAAATCGTGGTGCATCTATTTGGCTAAATAAATCAAGAATAATCCAGTCATGGTTATGTGCCTTGCTAAGTACATTTTGCGCGTCATCACACTGCACGTCACTTTGGTTTTTAAGAGCGAAAAAATCTGTATAGCAGGCAATTATATCTGCATTTTTTTCAACTGATGTTACGTGTGCCTGCGGGTAAGTGTATTGTAAGTAATTACGTATAGCGCCACCGCCAAGGCCAAGTTCTAACACGTGATTTGGCGGTGCTAAGGTTTGCCACTGTTTAGCTAAATAGGTTAAATGTGGAAATAGTAAGCGCTGTGGATTGTTAAGCTCTACCACCGATTGCAACGTATCGTTAATCAGCAGCCAGCGGAGCTGACCGGATTGGCGAACCTGTATGTGATCGCCTGCATATTTATGCCAGTAAACTAGTTGCCCAATATCTTGGCTGTGACTAATAAAGTGGCTACTCACTACACCCGTTAAAGGGTTTATAAAATCGCTCATAACATTAAGGGCCTGTTGACCTTTCAGGATTAAAGTTTGTTCAATCTAGGGGGCGATTTAATCGCGGCGCGAGATTTGTAACCTGGTGGGCTAGGTAACTGCTCCTGCGTTACTCTACCGGCTTACACCCATGTAGGCAACAAAGAGTAAATTTCCCCTAGGCAGAACCCTTCGCTCAGTGCATGTTCAATCTCTAAAGGCCCAGCATAAACTAGCTGATGCTATGGGTAAAACAGTTATTTTTTCGCTTGCTTACCAAAGTCGTATTGGCAGTGTTTAAAAGATGGAGTATGGTATTTGCCATAATAATTCCAACCAACTTAATCTTTAATTTTCTAATGTAAAAACCAATGTGCAGGTTAAAGAGTTATTCAGTTGGATTACATGCCGTAGCCTTTATTTTTTATTTACGGCAAAACAACAGGAGTATATATGTTTCAAGTAACTACACCGCAGAGCAGCGAAGACTGGCAAGCGTACTATCAATTACGTTGGGAAGTACTACGTGCGCCTTGGAATGAGCCTCGTGGCTCTGAACAAGATGATATGGAACAAGACTCAGAGCATCGCTTTATTAAAAATAACAACGGTGATGTGCTTGGTGTGGCCCGTTTACACTTTAACAACCATGAACAAGCGCAAGTACGTTACATGGCCGTAGCCGAAGGCAACCGTAACCAGCATATTGGTAGCCGTTTATTACACGAGCTTGAAAAAATAGCATGGACGCAAAATGCAGGCGAATTAGTGTTATTTGCTCGCGAGCGTGCGCTTGAGTTTTATAAGCGCCACGGCTACGAGCTAAAAGAAAAAGCCCACTTAGCGTATGGCGATGTACAACATTTCAAAATGATTAAGCAAAAGCCTAGTGAGCCGGGTTGGTTTCGCCACCCTGATTGGACGCAAGTACTGCAAAATATTTGGCGTGAATCAATCCCAATTAGTGATGCAATGGGTATAAAAGTAGAAAGCTACACAGACTGGCAGTTTACAACGCGTGCTGATTTAGACGCTAACTTAAACCTACACAACACCATGTTTGCAGGCTCTATATACAGCTTAGCAACCTTAACAGGTTGGGGCGCAACGTACTTAGCGCTTAAAGAGGCAGGGCTTGAGGGCAATATTGTATTAGCCGATGCCACTATAAAATACTTAAAACCACTTAATACCGACCCACGCGGTTGTGTTGATGTGCAAACCTGTAAAGGTAAACTCAGTGAGCTAGAAACAACAGGCAAAGCAAGTTACGTAGTACCTGTTACTATATTTGATGGCAGCGATGTTGTTGCAGAGTTTGAAGGGGTGTTTGCGGTTAAAAAATAACGAGTAACGCTTTAATAAAAAAGCCAAGCACTTTATAAAAGGGCTTGGCTTTTTTTATGGCGTATTAATAAATTATAGTAAATCGGTAAGTAATATACCTACACCAATACGCTCTACATCAGCGTTATAATCAATTAGGCTTTCACCGTAACCGTTAAAATATTGTGCGTAGCCACGCAAACGACCCCAAAGCGGAAATGACCAATCTAGTTGAAGTGCACCACGGTTATCTGAATTTAAATTATTACGCGTCATAAAGCTAAACTCATGATCCTGATAACGATACGCCCCGCCAAATTCAAAGTAACCCATGTATTTGTAAATATCTGGATTGTCGTCGCCATCGGCTTCTAATATATTGTCTTTTTCATCCTCGGCAATGCGATACCAAGGTTTAAAGCTAAATACAAAACCGCTCTTTTCCCATATAAAATCGGCGTAAATTCGGTTCCATGAACGAGAGTTTGGCTGGCTGCGGCCATTAGATTGGTGCGAAATACCCAGCGCTATGGCCATTTCGTCGCCCCAAAGTACGTTTTCTTGGTCTAGGTAGTTTACCCAAAATATTTCTGGTTCGTAGTTGGTTTCACGAAACGGAGAAGAAATCTCTGAGTTATAAATTTGCCAATACGACTGCAAGGTAAAGCCAAAAAATATGGCTTGGTCGTCATCTGCAAAATCATCGTACAGTGGCACCTTAATAGAAAGCTGATATTTAGCCTCTAGGTTGTCAAGGGGTTCGCCATTTTCTTCATCTGTTAGCTCGTCAAAGCCATCAAACGGGCGATCGTTAGGGTGGGAGACATACGATAAAGGTAAAATGTAGTTACGTTTATGCGGCGTAATTACGTTACGATTTTTTTTACTTACCTCTTCGCGAGCCTTGCGTTTATCAAGTGCGGTAAGTTGTTTGTTTTCTTCAAGGGCTGAGCATTTTGTGCGCAGCTCGTCTAAGGTTTGCTTACCATCGCCACCAATTACTTCATTTAAAATACATTGCTTAACTAGCTCTATGTCGTTGTCTTGTTCATTTTTTTTAACCTCTTGTTGGGCAAAAGAGGGGGTGCTTAGTAAAGCCGTAACTGCAATCCAATAACGCCAGCTCATTGTTTATTCCTTTGAGAGTAAGGTAGATTTATAAATTATAACGTGTTTTTACATTTGTAACGGTGAACTTTCACTGAATTTACACTTATTTGATTACCTTACGTTTACACCGTTATCACAGATCAAAAAAAGCGGCATATAGCCGCTTATATTGTAAGTTAGTTAACTTACTCTCACGCAATGAGAAGGGGGAGTTATAGCGCGGTGCGTTATAACTCAAATACGTTAGTAAAAAACTTATAAAGTTCAGTGCCTTGGTTTACGCTTGCTGAGGCAAAATGCAAAATAGCAATTGCATCGCAATCGAGGCTTAATGTTTGTAGGGGTTGCTCAGTTAAATAGCGCTCCATGCGTAATATATGGGCTATTGGCTCGCCTGCCTTTATGTGTGCGCCTAACGGGGCAACATACTCAACCATGCCGCCAATCGGCGCATAATAAGCAAAGTAGTCATCTAAATGGCACGCATAACGGGTCATCTGCTTAGGTTGATGCGCTGCATCTACCAATACATTTTTATGGTTCAAATAGCTTAAAATGCTGTTTGCATCGTCAAAGGCGGCTGCTAAATCTATTTTTTCTTGGCTGCCTAGCTCTACTGTAAAGGCCTCAACCTGTACATTGAAGTCCCTGCCTTGCGCACTAAGTGCATCACTTAGATGCCACCATGGGCAAAAGCTAGCTTCATCCATTGCGCCATCAAAGTCGCTTGGAATAAGCAGTACGTGTTCAATATTAAAATAACGTGCGCTGTCGCTGGCATACGTTGGACAGTACAGATGCTTACTTGAAATAGGCCCCGTGTGTAAGTCGAGCACGATATCTGCTTGATGCGCAAGCTTTTGCAGGTTAAGCGCAATGCGTTTACCGGTATTGAGCAAGTAAGCTGGGCCATTAAGTTTGGCATCTATTTCATCAAGCAGGGCTTTTTTAAAGTTACTTTTTAAAGCTGCATCGTCGTACTGGCTATGCTCGTGTGCAAACTGGGTAACTAAATCACTATTGTAGTGATACATACGGTTCCAGTTAGTGCCAGTAATAGGGTCGAATCGGCCAAGGGTAAATTCCCCTGATTTTTGATTACAACCTATAGGGTTAGCATAAGGGACTAAGGTAATATCGCCTTTTAAATTAAGCTGTTTTAATTGCTCTAATAGCTGAAAAATAACCGCGTTACCTTGCACTTCAGCACCGTGCATATTGGCTTGAATATACACGCTTGGACCTGTGCCATCACCTTTTAAGCGATATACAGGAATGGTTAGCGGTAAGCCGTTTGCTACTTCCCCTACTACAATATTTTCTTGGCTGATGGGTGTTGTTATGCTCATGTTTATTACCTTAAATAGTGGCTGGCATCTTCAGCTTGGCGTATACACGTGAGTTCGCCCTTTTGTAACACGTATTCAGCTGCTAACTCATGGCATAAAAAATACGGCATGCTTTCGGTAAAACCATAGGCGCCACATTGGCTAAACACCAGCCAGTCTTGCTCGTTTAAATCGCTTGGTAGGGTATGCTCGCCTAAGCAATCAAGGGCAGTACATAATGGGCCGTATAAGCTCATTGCTTGTTCTGGCGCTGTTGATTCGCGCAGTAACGCCGCAGGAAAATCTTGGCTTGTAACAGCTGGGCGCAATAAGTGGTTAATACCACCGGTTAAAATAACTTGCTGTTGCCCGTAGTTTTGTTTGCACTCAACGACGGGGTTCGCGTAATGTCCGCATTCGCCTACAGCGTAACGTCCAAGCTCCATCCAAAGCTCGTCTACACCCGCATCTTTTTTAATTTTTGCCAGCGCGGTGATTAATCCATCCCACTCAAGTGTTGCATCGTTTGATGTGTAAGGAATACCTAAACCGCCGCCTAAGTCTAAAATTTTAAGGTTTATATTTAAGTTATTAGCCAAGGTGGTAAGCGGTGCAATCATTTGCGACCACAGCTCGCTTAGCTTTTGCGTGCTAAGCATGTTGCCCCACTGAAAAATATGCAGGCCATCAAAATTAAGTGCTGGGTAATCGCCAGTATTGAGCGCTTGCCATTCATCGCAACCAAGCCCAAACGGAGTAAGGCTGTCACCCCCTAATGGGTTTTTTTCACCTTCTGGCCAGCGTAATTGCACACGCAGTAATACTTGCAGCTGCGTATTTTGCAGCTGCGCTTGCTGGTTTAACCAACGTACTTGATTGAGGCTTTCGGCAACAAAAATACGCACGCCGCGCTCAATAAAGTGTTTAATTTGTTTAGGGCTCTTTGCAGGCCCTGTGTTGAGCACGCGCTGTGAACTAATACCTTGTGCAAGGACTTGTTCAAGCTCACCTTTACTTGCTACGTCAAAGTTAAATCCGGCGCTGTCTAGGCATTGAATAACCTTAGAAAGCGGATTGGCTTTTACCGCATACCAAAGCTTTACATCGGTTTGCGCAACTAAACGGGTAAGGTGTGCGTTTAGTTTGTCTAAGTCGTAAACAAAAAAAGGTGTATCAAGTTGCTGAGTAAGTGTATTTACGGCGGCCTTGATAGGCGTGCTCAAAAAGCTCATTATCGTAAAACCTCTTCTAGCAATAACGATGCATCGCTTTGCTCGTCGCGGTATTTAACAATGAGTGCACACGACATGCTTAGGCCTTGCTCACGAGCCCATTCGTTAGACGCAGGGCGAGAACCTGGTATTACAATAGCGTACTCTGGAATTGGCTCGCCTTTATCTAGCTGGCGCTCGTTAACACAGTCGTAAACCGGAATAGTTGCAGATAAACGCACACCTGGTGCAAGTACAGCGCCTTTTTTAACCACTACGCCTTCAACAATAACACAACCTGCGCCAATAAACGCATCGTCTTCAACCACTACAGGGCTTGCCCCAATTGGCTCAAGTACACCACCAAGTTGAACAGCCGCGCTTAAATGTACATTTTTACCAACTTGTGCACATGAACCCACTAATGCGTGGCTATCAACCATAGTACCTTCGTCGATGTATGCGCCAATATTTACGTACGCTGGTGGCATAATAATAGTGCCTTTAGCTACGTAGGCACCGCGGCGAACACTGGTGCCACCTGGTACCATACGCACGCCATCTTCAGTGCTAAATTCTTGCGGTGCAAGGTTGTGCTTATCAACAAACCCGCCTGCAAACTCTGTGTTAGTGCCATTTTTAAAGGCTTCTAAAATGCCTTGTTTTACTTCTACGTTAGCTTCCCATTGGCCGCTTTCGTTTTGTGATGCTGCGCGTACTGCGCCCGATTCTAAATTATTTAGTAGTTCTAACCAGCTCATTATAAAAACCTGTGTTTAATGCCAAGATAAAATGGTGTCGTTTGCAGTGGTGATGCAATCGGTTTGCGTTAACTCAAGATGCGTTAAAGGTGGGCGCAACAGTGGGCTATTTAAACGCCCTTGCTGGTGCATTAGCACTTTAACGGGAATAGGGTTTGCTACAGCAAATAGGCTATTGATAGCGCGAGTCCACTGAGCAAATAAATTGGGGTGTTGACCGCTTAGGCTGCGCTTTACAAATTCGTGTGTTTGCAAAGGCCATGCATTGGCCGCAACCGAAACTAAGCCTTTTGCACCTGCTTGGGCAAAGTAGGGCATAAGTGCATCGTCGCCACTGTATAGCGCTAAATTAGGCGCGGCTTGTCGGTATGCTTCAAATTGGGTGATGTTGCCACTGGCTTCTTTTAAAGCCCACAGTTTTGGGTGCGCTTTTAAGTTTTCAATGGTTTCGATAGGAATGCTTACACCGCTGCGCCCAGGTACGTTGTACAACATACACGGATGCGCGCTTTCGTTTAATAAGCTTTCGTACCAATGTGTTTGACCTACAGCCCCTGGTTTTGCATAAAGAGGCGAGCCTAATAAGTAGCTGTGAATAGGTAATTGGTTACAGTAGCTAACCCATTCTTTTTGTTGGGCCAAGTTACTACCACCAACAGCAACCATAAGCGGTACACTGGGTTTTAATTGGCACACGTGCTCAACAATGCCTTGCTGCTCTTTAAGTGTAAGGGCTAAGCCTTCACCTGTGCTACCGAGCAGTAAAATACCGTTGTGTGCCGCTTCTTGTTCGCTAACAAGTGTTGTGAGCGTGTCGTAGTCAACATTACCTTGTTGATCAAACGGCGTAACAAGCGCTGTCCACAGTGCGTAGTCGTCTAAATTGAAGTTGTGAATCATCTCTTACGAACCTATAAGGTGTTCGAGATATTAAGGAGGCTGTATGATGTGAGCCGCATTAACGTCATTCGAACAGTATTCGAAGAGCGAATGGGCTTAAAATAATAGGGCGCACGGCCTTATTATTTAAGACCAGAAGCTCTCCACCAAACTAATAAGCTGCTCTAAAACAGCTATTGGTGACAGTCGCTAGGATTCAACCTAGTCGCCCGAAGTAATTGCTTCGCAAAAGCGTTTACCTCTCGGCGGTATTCCCCTCACATATGCTCACTGGAGTTTGCGCTCCTAACATACGCTACCTGAATAACGCACCTCTTCTAGCCCTTTGTATTTTGTTTAACCGCAAAAGGTTTAACAAAATACAATTTAAATAGGGTAATTGCGGCGATTAAAACATTTTAGCCGTCTAGGTGTCAAGTTGCAGGATACAGATTAGTTCATCGAAAATGTGGGTGGTTACGTATTGGCTGCTTTTCTCGTAAACTAACCCTATGAGCAGTGATGAGGTATTTAATAAGTATGGAAAAATTTAGCGATATTTATAAGCGAGCAGTAGAGCGAAAAGGTTCTGAAAAAATGCTTAAGTTATTACTCGCAAAACCCTTATCTAAAAAAGCATTAAGCGCATTAAGTGACGACGATTGGCTTGAAGAGTTTACCCGAAAAGTATTTCAAAGCGGGTTTTACTGGTCGGTAATAAACAGTAAATGGCCAGGTTTTAGAGAGGTTTTTTGGCAATTTAGTGTTGATAAATTACTTATGATGCCGCCCGATATGCTCGAGCAAAAAGCAACTGATGAGCGCATTATTCGTAATTATAAAAAAGTAAAAACAATTCCTGAAAATGCCTACATGATCCACGAAATAGCTCAGCAACATGGCAGTTTTAGCAAGTTTGTAGCTAACTGGCCAGGCGATGACATTATTGGTTTATGGGCGCATTTAAAAAAACACGGCGCCCGTTTGGGCGGCAATACAGGCCCGTATGCCTTAAGAGCGCTTGGTAAAGATACTTTTTTACTTTCGCGAGATGTAGAAAGTTACCTAAGAGCGCACAAAATTATAGATGGCGGCCTGCAAACTAAAAAATCGCTCACTGCCGCACAGGCGTTTTTTAACGAAATGCAAAAGCAAAGTGGTTTGAGCCTGCAAGAACTTAGCTTAATTGTGGCTTACAGCGTGGGCGACAATCGCGTAGGCATAAGCCAACAAACAGAGGATTAACCATGAAACTAGTGCCAAGATACACAGACATAGCAGATAACTTTGCAATAGAGGATCAACCTTCAAGCGTTGCTGCCCCGCAATTGCTGCTGTGGAACGAAGCGTTAGCACAGCAGTTTAATATAGATGTTGAGCCTGCGCTGCGCGCCAGTACTTTTGCTGGTAACGAGCCTCAACCGTTATGTGCTGTAGCGCTTGGCTATTCTGGGCATCAGTTTGGGCACTTTTCGCCGCGCTTGGGTGATGGGCGAGCGCACTTACTGGGGGCTATCAGCGATGATAAAAATCAGCTGTGGGATATTCAGTTAAAAGGCTCAGGCGCCACTCCTTTTTCAAGAGGAGGCGATGGGCGATGTGCACTAGGCCCCGCTATTCGCGAGTATATTATGAGCGAAGCTATGCACGGCTTAGGGATTAAAACCACGCGGTGTTTGGCTGTTGTAGGCACAGGTGAAGCTGTTTATCGTAATCCGCCGCAACCAGGCGCAATTGTTACCCGCTTAGCAAGTAGCCATATTCGCGTTGGCTCGTTTCAGTATTTAGCAACTCAAGGTGATGTAAAGGGATTAAAAAAATTAGCTGATGTAGCCATTGAGCGTCATTACCCAAGTATTCAATCAACAGGGGCTCAGCGCTATTTAGACTTTTTAGCAGCCGTTATAAATAGTCAGCTAGCGCTGGTTATTAGCTGGATGCGAGTAGGCTTTATTCATGGCGTTATGAATACTGATAATACCTTGATAAGCGGCGAAACTATCGACTACGGCCCGTGTGCAATGATGAATACCTTTGATTTTGATACCGTGTTTAGCTCAATTGATAAGCAAGGTCGCTATGCCTATGGTAATCAGCCAAATATTGTAAGTTGGAACTGCGCGCGTTTAGCCGAAAGCCTAATACCGCTAATAGATGAAGATGACGAACAAGCTGTAAGTTTAATGACGCCGCTAATTAATCAGTTTTCTACGTTATTTAACGAGCAATATAATCAAATGTGGGCACAAAAATTAGGCTTAGCAGGTTATAACGAAGACGATGTAGAGCTTGTAAGTAAGTTATTATTGTTATTTCAAGAGCATAAGCTCGATTACACCAATACCTTTGATGCCCTAACTGAGTCACTAAAGGGTGGCAAAGTGCCAAATGAATTAACGCAATGGGCCCAGTTATGGCAAAAAAGATGTGATGAAAACAGCTATAACCTAATGAGAGCGGCTAACCCAAGGGTTATACCGCGTAATCACATCGTCGAAGAAATCCTTGCGCAATATAATCAACACGGCGAGAGCGAGCTGCTAAGCGACTTGTTAACGGTGATGAGTAACCCATATGATAAATCAGCTAACTTAGCCCGCTTTCAAGAGACAGGTAAAGATGACAAGGGCTATCAAACTTTTTGCGGTACTTAAGTATTGTAATTAATTGTAAGTTTTTGATTATAAATAGTCATTTTTAAATAATGCAGTGTACAATGATTGAGCAGTTACACACTCGGTGTTATTGTGCGCATTCATAAAAAGTAACTATTTATAAATTACCATAATTTATTAATTGCAGATTAGGTAAAAATTTTTACTTAACCTACAATTGGTGGTTGGAATGCCTGTAGATCGTTGAAAAAATTTATAAACTTTATTTTTCGTTAAGTATCGATTAACAAAAGCTCGGGTAGTGTGTACAAAACTGGTTGAGCTAGTATTGATTAGCTACAATTTTCTAAGTTGTTAAAATGGGAAGAAAACAATGAAATTAAAATCACTTACAATTGCAATTGCGTTAGCTGCAACTAGCGCGTCTACATTCGCTGCCGATAAAGAAGAAGGTTTCTACATTGGTGCATTTGGTGACTACTATGATGCGTCATGGGAAAACATGCGCGCTCAAGCTGGCCTTGACGTAAACGAGTCAACTGGTTGGGGTGTAGAAGCAGGTTACCGTTTCAGCGATTACTGGAGCGCACGCCTTGAGTATGCAGATATGAACTTTAACGCGTTCGATAAAGCTGCGGGCAATCGTAATAATATCGACGGCGAGCGTTACGGTATTGATGCGCTTTACCACCTTGACGGCGGTCCTTTCTACGGTCTATTCGGTATTAAAGAAATGGACGTAGTAGATGACAACACATTCTTAAACGCAGGTGTTGGTTACCAACACTTTATTACTGATGGCTTTTTCGTAAACGCTGAAACTGCGGTATACCAAGGTCTTGATAAAGGTTACACAGATGTAGGTGCTAAAATTGGTATTAACTACTTATTTGGCCAAAACTCTATGCCTGCACAGCCTGTAGAACCAGCGCCTACAGCAGTAGTAGAAGTACCTGTAGAACCTAAAGACAGCGACAACGACAACATCCTAGATAAAGATGATAAATGTCCTAACACGCCAATGACAGACGCTGTTGATGGCGATGGCTGTACTTTATACGAAGACCGTGAAGTAACAACAAGCTTATTAGTTACTTTCCCACATGATTCTGCACAAGTTGGTCAACGTTACTTTGACGATATTGCATCAGTATCTGAGTTCTTAAAAGAGCACGAAGATACAACTGTACTACTTGAAGGCCACGCGTCAGCGGTAGGTAACGCAAACTACAACAAGATGCTTTCTAAAAAGCGTGCTGATGATGTAGCACAAGAGCTAATTAAAGATGGCATTGCTGAAGATCGCATTACAACTGTCGGTCTAGGTGAAGAACGTCTTAAAAACACAGCTAACACGAAAGAAGCTCACGCTGAAAACCGTCGTGTAGAAGCACATGTAAAATCTATTGAACGTGTAAAAGTTAAGCGTTAATAGTTACTTACTTTATTTTAAAAACCCAGCTTAGTGCTGGGTTTTTTTATGCCTTTAAAACAGCATATGCAGTATTAATTTGATTAAACAAGAATGATTATTACTTAACAAACATTCACGAAAATAGAATTTACGCTTACCACTATTCATAATATTTATAGTCGGTATAATCAGTTGCTTAGCTGGATGGATTTTCATCTATACATAAAAGCTTTATAATCCCGCGTTAGAATACTATAAGTATTGGGTTACTTTTTTTGCGCATGAGGCGCTACCGAATACTTTCACGTCACCAAGAGGGCAATATTGTGCTACAAGAATATCGTAAACACGTAGAAGAACGTGCCGCGTTAGGTATCGTACCAGCGCCATTAGATGCTCAGCAAACGGCTGATCTTATTGAACTAATTAAAAACCCACCAGCGGGTGAAGAAGAGTTCATCTTAGATTTACTAATCAACCGCGTACCACCAGGCGTTGATGATGCAGCATACATCAAAGCAGGCTTTTTAGCGGCAGTTGCTAAAGGCGAAGCACAATCTCCATTAGTATCTAAAGAAAAAGCAGCAGAATTATTAGGTACAATGTTAGGTGGTTACAACATCGCCCCAATGATTGAGCTACTTGATGACGAAACACTTGCGCCTATCGCTGTAAAAGGCCTATCAAACACATTATTAATGTTTGATGCATTTTACGACGTAGAAGAAAAAGCAAAAGCAGGCAACGAGCACGCTAAAAAGATTATTCAATCTTGGGCAGACGCTGAATGGTTTACTAACAAGCCAGCTGTTGCTGAAAAAATCTCTGTTACTGTATTTAAAGTAACCGGCGAGACAAACACTGATGATTTATCACCAGCACCAGATGCATGGTCACGTCCAGATATCCCACTTCATGCTTTAGCAATGCTAAAAAATGAGCGCGACGGTATCACTCCTGACAAAGCGGGTGAAGTAGGTCCAATCACTAAACTTGAAGAATTAAAAACACAAGGTTTACCACTTGCATACGTAGGTGACGTTGTAGGTACTGGTTCTTCTCGTAAATCTGCAACTAATTCTGTGCTTTGGTTTATGGGTGATGATATCCCATACGTACCTAATAAGCGCGTTGGTGGTGTATGTTTAGGTAACAAAATTGCGCCTATCTTCTTCAACACAATGGAAGATTCAGGTGCGTTACCAATCGAGTTAAATGTTGATGAGTTCAACATGGGTGATCAAATTGATATTTACCCATACGAAGGTGTAGTTAAGCGCCACGGTACAGATGACGTTATCTCTACTTTTGAGCTTAAATCAGACGTAATTTTAGATGAAGTACGTGCCGGCGGCCGTATTCCTCTAATCATTGGTCGTGGTTTAACAGACAAAGCACGTACCTCTTTAGGTTTAGGTGCTACTGACGTATTTAAAGTACCAGCAGTAACAGAAGTGTCTGATAAAGGCTTTACACTAGCGCAAAAAATGGTTGGTAAAGCATGTAACGTAGCAGGTATTCGCCCAGGCCAATACTGTGAGCCTAAAATGACCACTGTAGGTTCGCAAGATACTACAGGTCCTATGACACGTGATGAGCTTAAAGACTTAGCATGTTTAGGTTTCTCTGCAGATTTAACAATGCAGTCATTCTGTCATACCTCTGCTTACCCTAAACCAATTGACGTAAACACTCACCATACGCTTCCTGATTTCATCATGAACCGTGGCGGTGTTTCACTTCGCCCTGGTGATGGTGTAATTCACTCTTGGTTAAACCGTATGTTATTACCTGATACTGTAGGTACTGGTGGTGATTCACATACACGTTTCCCATTAGGTATTTCGTTCCCAGCGGGTTCAGGTGCAGTAGCGTTCGCAGCAGCAACAGGTGTTATGCCACTTGATATGCCTGAGTCTATTTTGGTTCGCTTTAAAGGTGAAATGCAACCAGGTATCACTTTACGTGACCTAGTACACGCAATCCCTTACTACGGTATTAAGCAAGGCTTATTAACAGTAGAGAAAAAAGGTAAAATCAACGAATTCTCTGGTCGCGTACTAGAAATTGAAGGTGTTGAGCACTTAACTGTTGAGCAAGCGTTTGAATTATCAGATGCATCAGCAGAGCGTTCAGCAGCAGGTTGTACTGTTAAGCTTTCTAAAGAGTCTATCAGCGAATACCTTGAGTCTAACATTGTTATGCTTAAGTGGATGATCTCTGAAGGTTACGGCGATGTACGTACAATCGAACGTCGTATTAATGCAATGCAAGAGTGGTTAGCTAACCCAGAACTTATGGAAGCTGACGCTGATGCAGAGTACAAGCACGTTGTAGAAATCGACCTAGCAGAAATTAAAGAGCCAATCCTTTGTGCTCCAAATGACCCAGATGATGCGCGTTTACTTTCTGATGTTACTGGCGAGAAAATCGACGAAGTATTCATCGGTTCTTGTATGACTAACATTGGTCACTTCCGTGCTGCGGGTAAATTACTAGATGGCTTTACAGGTCGTATCCCAACTCAACTTTGGGTAGCTCCACCAACGAAGATGGATAAAGACCAACTAACTGACGAAGGTTACTACGGTATCTTTGGTCGTGTTGGTGCACGTATCGAAACGCCAGGGTGTTCACTGTGTATGGGTAACCAAGCACGTGTTGCTGATAAAGCAACGGTTGTTTCTACCTCAACACGTAACTTCCCTAACCGTTTAGGTACAGGCGCAAATGTATTCTTAGCATCAGCTGAGCTTGCTGCAGTAGCGGCAATTTTAGGTAAATTACCTACACCAGCTGAGTACCAAGAATACGCAGAGAAAATCAATGCAACGGCTGCAGATACATACCGTTACTTGAACTTCCACCGTATGCCTCAGTACACTAAAAAAGCAGACAACGTAATTATTCAGCAAGCTGTATAATCTAAACCTGTTTTAAAAAAACCCGCTTAGGCGGGTTTTTTATTGGTTAAAATAAAATTGAATATTTCATGCTGTAATGAGTTTTAATTGAATTAAATATAACCATTACCCACTTTTTATATAAATAATAAAGCAAATATTCCTTTCTACATGCATTAAAATCTCTTTCAATATTCTCATTATTTTAAGCGAGATTTTATGACTGCATTAAACAACCAGAATTTACTGCAACTTCGTTTTATTAACCAAGCAAATATTGATTTGGTTAAGCCTTCTTTTGATAACCTACCTGCTAATCCGTATGCAGATGGTGAATTTCGTAAGCGTCGTTACTCGGTAATTAAATTTCAAAATGGTGAGCTAAAACTACAAGCTGCCAAAGCGTTTGTTCAAGACGATTCTATTAACACCTTTCAGGGTAATGTTGAGCGTACTTATGAAAACTTAGAGCAAAGCTTACTTGAGTCAGAAGGTATGAAAAGCATTGTAAGTGAGTTTTGTGAGCTTACCGGCATTGATGAAGGCCGTGATATTGAAATTCACCAATTTAGAATGCTTGCCATTGATAGCGATACGCCGGCAGCACCTGAAGGTGTGCATCAAGATGGGTTTGACCATGTTTGTGTATGTGGTGTTTCTCACGAAAACTTAGAAGGCGGCGAGCTGCTAGTATACGAAAACAAGCAAGCTGAACCGTGTTTTAAAATGGAAATTAAAGACGGAATGTTTGCACTAATAAACGACCGTCAAGTTTGGCACAATGCCACGCCAATGAACAAAGTAGATACAAACAAGCCAGGTTACCTGGATTGTTTTGTACTTACCTCTTAAGGAATGCTCATGAACATAGCGCAACTACGTGAGCAGTTTCCTGCATTAATACAAACCGTTGATGGTAAATCGCCAATATTTTTAGATGGCCCCGGTGGCTCTCAAGTGCCGCAGTCTGTACTAAATGCAATGACAGCTTATTTAGGGCACTACAACTCAAACTTAGGCGGTGCGTTTTTTTCAAGTGATAAAACCGTTGAGTTAATGGCAAATGCGCGCCAAGCAGCAGCCGATTTGCTTAATGCGCCAAGTGCACAAAATATAGTGTTTGGCCCTAATATGACCAGCCTTACCTTTAGCTTTAGCCGTGCTATTTCACGTGATTGGCAAGCCGGTGATGAGATTATTGTGACTAACGCTGATCACTTCTCAAATGTATCGTCATGGCAGCAAGCAGCGCAAGATAAAGGCGTTAAAGTTCAAACCGCTTTAATTAACGAGGCTGATTGCAGCTTAGATATGGCGCAGTTTGAAAGCTTATTAAACAGCAATACTAAACTGGTTGCGGTAACTTACGCTTCAAATACTACGGGTTCTATTAACGATATAAAACGTATTATAGAGCTTGCCCATGCTGTAGGCGCATTAGTGTACGTTGATGCCGTGCATTATGCACCGCACGAGCTTGTTGATGTTCAGGCCCTTGATTGCGACTTTTTGGCCTGTTCTGCCTATAAGTTTTTTGGTCCTCACTTAGGCATGGTGTACGGTAAAACACAGCATCTTGAAGGTTTTACGCCTTACAAAGTAGAACCAGCTAAAGATGTAGCACCAGGTCGATGGGAAACAGGCACGCAAAGCTTCGAAGCCTTAGCAGGTTTTATTGCCGCTGTTGATTACATTGCTGCAATTAGCGGGCTTGATGAAGGCCACACGCGCCGTGAAAAGTTAACTGCGGCTTTTGCTAAAACAAAGCAGCACGAAATGGCGCTTAGTGAGTACTTTTTAACGCGTTTAGTTAATTACCCGCGCATTAAGCTATTTGGTATTGATGACCTTGAGCGCTTAAACGAGCGTACGCCTACATTTGCTTTAACCTTTGAAGGGCTAGAGCCGCGTGAGGTGTCTGAGTTTTTAGGCAAACAGCATATTTGTGTATGGGATGGACATTTTTATGCACAAGGCTTATGTGAGCAGTTAGGCGTACTTGATAAAGGCGGTGTAGTGCGCATTGGTTGTATGCATTACAACACCACCGAAGAGCTAGATAAGTTATTTGATTTGTTTGATCAACTTCTTTGAAACTGACAGTTTATACCAATCCGCATAATTAAGTATTATCGCGGATTGGTATGAATACAAATCTGCGCTTTTGAATAACTCTTATTAAAGCTCAAATGCATTAAAGTAGTCAGCGGTTAGTTAGCTTTTGACCGCTGACTGTTTTAGCTTTTAGGTGTGCCGTATATGTGCTCTGCGCGATTAAATAGCACCCATGAAGTTAATATATATTTATCGTTCGATACCGGCTTATTACCTCGATGGGTATGCGTAAAGTAGCCAGGGGCAATGACCATAGTGCCTTTTTTAGGCGCAATTTTACGTTTTTGATAATAAAACTCTGTTTCGCCACCTTCCTCTACATCGTTTAAATAAAACATAAATAATAATACACGGTGCAGTGCTTCATTGTGTTGTAGCTGTGGATACACTTCACTATGCCAGTAAGGGTAGCCGCCTTTATTTACCTCGTACTTTTGCGCCTGAATGTTCCCAAGTCTAAATATTTGCTGCACCAGCACAGAGAGCTGTGGTTTGCCTACTTCGTCAAAGTTATCCTGTGTTAAATCCACCACATCCCCCGTTTTTGGGTGATACACTTTTAAGCCAAATGCGCCAATTAGCATAAAAAAGTGTGCTTCTACATAGTTAAAAACATGCTGTGCAGTGGTTTGCTGAATATGCTTTAATTGTTGGGCGTATTCTGGGTAACTGTTTAATTGCAGGTCGTGGCTGTCTTTCTTTTTTAAGTCCACACCACCAGAGGTTACACCTTGTTTTACATGCGGGCTGTTAGAGAATGTGGTAATAAAGTTATCGCAAAAATCATCGCTTAACGCGTTATCAATAACGTGGATAAAGTCCGTCATGATTTACCTTTTTATTTAGTTATTATTTGGATTTTTATGTTTATTGAAAAAGTGATGCCGCGCTTTAGCGAAACAGATGCACTCGGACACATCAACAATACCGTACTACCAGTGTGGTTTGAAGCCGCACGCGTCCCTATTTTTAAATTTTTTACCCCCGATCTAAACCCACACGGCTGGAAACTGATCATCGCTAAAATAGAAGCATCGTTTGTAGGGGAATTATTTTATGCTCACGAAGTGACGATTAAAACAGCTGTTGAGCATGTAGGAAATAGCTCTTTTACCATTAAGCAAGAGGCGTGGCAGCAAGGTAAATGCTGTGTTGTGGGTAAAACTGTATTAGTGCGTTATAACTTTAAAAACAAAGCTAAACAAAATTTAAGCGAAGCAGAAGTCGCAGCACTCAGCGATCACCTAGTTTAACTAGGTGCATTTGCTCCACGCAACGAGGAGCGGTGATGTAAACCACAAGCGACAGCTGTGAATTTTTATAGCGTTATTTTAACGCATTTTGATTGAGTTACGCTTCTCACTTATATACTATTTATATTATATATTGTTGCACCGCTATGACAGGTACTGTTGAGCTGGTAGTTTATGGAGAATGAATGTGGCATCTACAACTGGCAATAAATCGTTAGAGGTAATAACGCTTAGCGATGGTAAAAGCTTAACTGCAGAAATATTGCCATTTGGCGCTATTATCAAAAGCATAAAGTTTAATAACCAAGAGATGACACTGTGCGTTAACGAACCTGCTTATTATTTAGAAAACCCATTTTATTTAGGGGCAACAGTCGGGCGCTACGCAAATCGTATTGAAAACGGACGTTTTGTATTATCAGGCACAGAGTACCAACTTAAAGCGAATAATGGCCCAAATAGCTTACACGGCGGCGAAAAAGGCTTTAATAAAGTACTGTGGCAAGTCACTAAACAAAGCAATAATGAAGTGGAGCTCTATTACTGCTCGGCAGATGGAGAAGAAGGCTTTCCTGGCCAATTACAAGTTTGGCAAACAATTACTGCACGCAATGGCGAGCTAATCCTCAGTTACAAAGCCATTACCGATAAAGAAACTCTCGTTAACTTTACCAACCACTGCTATTTTAATCTTGAAGGCAGTGAGAGCATTAATAATCACCTGCTGCAAATAAATACCGCAACGTATTTACCTATCGATAGTAACAGTATACCGCTTGTCCATCATGAAGATGGCTCGGGCAGCTGCTTTGATTTTACTTACCCTAAGCCCATTGGCGATGCACTGTGCGCACAGCATGCACAGCTTGATGCCGGTAGTGGCTTTGATCATTGCTATATTTTTAGTGATGACAATCGTTTAAAAACAATGGCTAGATTAACCTCGCCACACACGGGCGTTAATTTAACCCTTAAAAGTACCCAACCTGGTATGCAGCTTTATACGGCAAATTTTGTAGGTTCTCCTTTTAAAGCACGCCAAGCAGTGTGTTTAGAAGCTCAAAACTGGCCCAATGCAGCAAATAGAAGCGATTATCCAAAAGCTAATTTATTGCCTAATGAAGAATATAATCAGCAAATAATTTTTGCGTTTTCGCAATAACGTACTAATTCCACTGTTAAATTAAAGAAAACAAAAAGAAAAATACACGTAACAAAAAGATAGCCATAATTAAGGAAAAGGTTGCACTTTTGCTCAATTTAAAGTATTTATATTATAAATAGTATTTGAAGCTATACACACCACACAACGACAAAATGACTACACACAATCAGGAGTTTTTAAAAAATGATAATTAACAATAAGTTATCGTTCAACAAGAAAACCGCACTCAGTATTGCTATTACAGGCATATTGGCAAGCGGCCACGTTGCAGCTCAAGGCGCTGAAGGCGACACACCGACAGTAGTAGATAAAGATGTTGAGGTTATCGCAGTAACGGGTATTCGCAGCAGCTTACGTTCATCAATGTTAGATAAAAAAGCATCTAATGTTGTAACCGATGGGATTAAAGCAGAAGATCTTGGTAAATTTCCTGATTTAAACGTAGCAGAGTCTCTGCAACGTATCACAGGTGTAGCCATTGACCGTAGTGGCGGTGAAGGGCAAGCAGTAACAATTCGTGGTTTTGGCCCACAATTTAACACGGTACTTGTAAATGGTCGTCAAATTGCGACTGACAGTGCAGGGCGTGAATTTAATTTTGATGTATTAGCGGCAGATCAAATCACAGGCGCTGATATTTATAAAAGTAACAGTGCAACGCTTCAAGAAGGCGGCATTGGTGGTACGGTTAACGTAACCACAGCTCGTCCATTCGATTTTGGTGGCTTACATGTGATTGGTTCAGTAAAAGGTATGTACGAAAGCCTTTCTGAAGAAGTATCGCCATCGGCTTCATTTTTAGTAAGTAATACGTTTAACGACGACAAGCTCGGTGTGCTTTTTGCCATCACTAACCAACAACGTAAGCTGCAAAATAACCAAATTTTAACGGCTGGTTGGCGCGGTGGACAAACTATTTCAAATCCACAAGACGGCGTACTGTACGACAATGCATACATCCCACGTAACTGGGACCAAGTTGTAGATGAGCAAGACCGTGAACGTACTAATGCAAGTTTAGTATTACAATATGCACCGTCTGACGATATTACTATTACCGTAGATGGTTTAATTTCAAAATTTGAAGTGGACTCATCAGTACGCGATTTAGCTTCTTGGTTTGAACCAGACCGCGTAGGTAGCGCAACAATCGATCCAGAAACGGGTACCTTGCTTACCTTTACGCAAGAAGTAGGTTTAGGTAACGCCAGTGGCAATCCTGCAACCGACTTTGTATCACACACACGTAACTCGCGTGATGTAACTAACAAAGCATTTGGTATTAACGTTGACTGGCAAGTAAACGAGTCATTAAAAGCAAAATTTGACGTATCTCGCTCAACAGCTGAAAACGACCGTGCTGGTAATGACCGCTTTAACGTAGTGGGTATTATTAACAGCTACAGCTTTGACGGCACCGGTAGCGTTCCTACCGTACAGCATGATGGTTTTGAAAATGGCTCGCTGCCAGATGCAAACCTTGCGCGCCTTCACTACAACGAAATTGGTAACCAGTTTACTGATGAAGATGAAATTACCGAAATCAAAGCCGATTTTGAATATGTACCAGATAAAGGCCCTGTTGATCGCATTAACTTTGGTGCTTATCGTCAAGAACGTGAAAAATCAAGCTTCCAAATTTTTGGTAGCCAATGTCAATTTTGTGGTTACGGCACTGAAGCACCACTTGATGAAATTGATTTTGAAGCTTACTCAGCAAGTAACTACTTCCCAGGTTTAATCGATACATTTTATAGCTACGACGGCGATAAAATGCTTGATTACCTTGCTGACCAAGGTTTCCCTGTAGAGCCAACACTACAAAATAACCGTTACACAATTAACGAAGACATCACTAGCCTTTACATGGACTTTACCATTGGTTTTGACCTAGCTGATATGCCAGTTACGGTTAACATGGGTGCACGTTACTCAGAAACTGATATTGAAGTAGCTGCTGTACAAAGCTTTATCAGCGATGTTATTCCTACCTCTGATGCCACTTTATTCCAAAACGTATTTGGCCCGGCAACAGACATTCAAGAAGGGACGAGTTACTCAAACTTACTTCCTTCTTTTAACGTTAAGCTTGAGCTGCAAGACAACATGATTTTACGCTTTGCAGCGTACGACAGTATTACTCGTCCTACTATGTCACAGTTATCACCTGCGACCACGTTTAACGAGCCTCGTCGTCAAAACTTAACAGCAAGTGGTGGTAACCCTGCACTTAAGCCGTTCCAATCTGAAAACTGGGATATCTCTTACGAGTGGTACTACAACGACGCTAACTTATTTAGCTTTGCCGTATTTAGTAAAGAAGTGGATGACTTTATTGTTACCCTAACCGGCGACGAAACATACGACATGACTGACCGTACAGGCCCTGATTTTGCGTGTACAACCTGTACTGATCAAACCGATGCCGAACTTAACGGTAGCTCAGAAGTTTACACTGTAAGCCGCCCGCAAAATGGCGAGTCTGCAACGGTAACGGGTTACGAAATCGGTGTAACTCATATGTTTGAAAACGGCTTTGGTTTTATTGCTAATGCCACGGTAGTAGATAGCGACATTAGTGTTGATGGCGATACAAGCCAAACATTTGCGCTTGAAGGGTTAGGTGATTCACAAAACTTAGTGCTGTTTTACGAGCAAGATAACTGGCAGGCACGTGTTGCATTTAACAACCGTGAGGGCTTTTTACGCTTAGTTGATAACGGCTTTAACGGCGAACCAGTGAATGTAGAAACGTACGGTCAATGGGATATTAGTGCAAGCTACGATATCAACGAAAACTTCACTATTTTTGCCGAAGGCATCAACATTACTGAAGAAGAGCTAGTGCAAACGGGCCGTTTTGCTAATCAAATCTACTCTGTAGAAGATAATGGCTCACGTTACGCGTTTGGTATTCGCGGTACGTTTTAATTGATAGCAGAGGCAGCGATTGCCTCTTAGTTTTCATTGCAGTGCATTATAAGTACTGTTACTAATAAAGTTAGTAGCTAATTTGCACAAAATGAGACTAATTTAAACAAATGCCCGAAAGGGCATTTGTTGTCTAACCGGTTATCAATAAAGTACTCAAAGAGTAGTCCGTTATGAATAAAGCAATAAAAACAATCGCCGTAATTGGTGGCGGCACAGCAGGATGGCTGAGCGCTGCAATTATCGCTTCGTATCACCAAGGTAATAAGGGTGATGGCTTAAAAGTGATGTTGGTAGAATCATCTGATATTCCAACAATTGGTGTAGGTGAAGGTACCTGGCCCACTATGAAAAACACGCTTCAGCAAATTGGTTTGCGGGAAGTGGATGTATTTAAAGCCTGTAATGCCACCTTTAAACAAGGCGGTAAATTTGTAAACTGGACGCATGGCAACAACGATTTTTACTACCATCCCTTTACGGTACCGCTAGGCTACGGCCGTATAGATTTAGCCCCCTATTTAGATAATGTTGAAAACTTTGCTCAGCAAACTAATTTTCAGCACGATATTTGCGAAGCAAACCTAGCACCGAGAGGCATTGCGCAAGGCGAGTATCAAGCAAATTGTAATTACGCATATCATTTAGATGCCGGTGCCTTTGCTGAGCTATTAAAGCAACATTGTAAGAGCAAACTCGGCATTGAGCACATTATTGGCACCGTTGATCAGGTAAAGCTTGATGAAAGCGGGGCTATAGACACCCTTACCTTAACCGATCAAACCCGCACCATAAACGCCGATTTATACATAGACTGCACGGGTTTTTCATCGCTGTTACTAGGCCAAGCCCTTAACGTGCCATTTAAAAAAATGGATCACGTATTATTTAACGACAGCGCCCTAGCTATGCAAGTCCCCTACGATGAAGGTGATGAGTCACTGGCCAGTCATACCATTGCCACCGCACAAAATGCTGGGTGGATTTGGGATATAGGCCTAACGCATCGCCGTGGTGTAGGGCATGTATATTCAAGCAAGTTTTTATCAGATGAAGAAGCCGAGCAAAACTTACGCAACTATTTAGGTGATGCCGCTAAAGGCTTAACTGCCCGAAAAATAAGTTTTGAGTCAGGCTATCGCGAAAAGTTTTGGCACAAAAACTGTGTTGCCGTGGGAATGTCGGCAGGTTTTGTAGAGCCCCTCGAAGCAACCGCCATTATGTTGGTTGAAATTTCGTCTCGCTTTGTTGCAGAGCACATGCCAGCCGATACCCAAGTAATGCCCATTGTTGCAAAGCGCTTTAATGAGCAAATGGATTATCGCTGGCAGCGTATTATCGACTTTTTAAAACTACATTACATGCTAACTAAGCGCCCAGAGCCTTATTGGCAAGCGCACGTACAACCACAAAGCATTCCGCAAAGTTTACAAGAAGATTTACTGCTTTGGGGGACGCGTGGCCCTCTTATTCAAGATTTTCATGGCGCATTAGAGCTATTTCCTGCCGCCAGTTACCAGTATGTTTTATACGGTATGGGCTTTAAGCCCGACTTTACTAAGCAAGCGTATTTGTACTCAAACGATGCGCAAGCAAATCAAATAATTGAACGTAACAGCCAGCTTACACAGCAGATGTTGCAAACGTTGCCGCCTCACCGTGCTTATATTGAGCAGTGGCTTGCGGCTAACCCAGTTTAAGGATGTGTAACTATGGCAATTAGTGAACTATCAAATACTCAACACCAAGCAATAAAAATTAACCCTAATGCGGGTGTTGAATACGCAAAAACACAGCATTTAGTTAATCTACGTGCAAACGAAGTAGCAAAAGCAGCCTGCGATTTACCTATTTTTTTAGCGCGTAACGCACACAACGGCAGCTACACCATTTCCGGCTTAACCAGCTTTAGTGCTCAGCAAAGTTTATTTGTGAGTAACAATCAATGGCAAGCGCTGTACACGCCTGTGTGCATGCAAACCCAGCCGCTTTATTTACTCACTCGTGAGGCAAATAGCAGTGATTACTTTATTGCTATTGATGAGCAAAGCTCAGCCGTTAATACCCAGCAAGGCGAGCCGTTATTTGATGCCAAAGGCAACCCAAGCCTGTATTTAAGTGCGCAGCAAAAGCTACTAGAAAGCGATTTAAAAAATGATTATCAAACGTACCAATTTACCCAAGAAATTGCCCGCTTAGGGCTTATTAAAAACATAGATATTGTTTTGCAGTTTGAACAAGGCGAGGCGCAAACTATTCAAGGTTTGAGCACTGTTGATGAAGATAAACTGCAAACTTTAGACAGCGATACCATTGCCAATTTACACAAACAAGGTTACCTGAGCGTACTTAACAGCATGCTTATTTCGTTGTTTCAGTTAAATGCGTTAGTAAAGCGTCACAACCAGCATCCTGAACTTATGCCATTAAAGCAAATTAAGTTAGAACTAAGTCGAGATGCACACGCACTGTAAGGTGCAATTTATTAATTAGCCTTGATAGGTTAATACGTTCACATAGACAGACATTGCGTTTAACGCGCTGGAGACACACACATGTCAGACAACATTTTGCAGTTGGTGGTTTTTTTCTTTGTAACCGCTTTAATTGGTGGACTTACATATTGGAAGTGCCGAGGCCAAAACCGTAATAGTGGTGATAATCAAACAAAAGAGTATTTTTTAGCGGGCGGTGGCCTTACTTGGATGTTTGTAGCAGGCTCAATTACGCTCACAAATTTAAGTACCGACCAGCTGGTGGGCATGAATGGCAATCAAATGGCCTTGCTCGTGTGGTGGGAATTGGCGGCTATTTTAGGGCTTATTATTTTAGCCAAAGTATTTATTCCTGTTTATTACAAGTACAACTGTACAACCACCACAGAGCTGTTAGAAAAACGCTACAACAACAAGCATATTCGCGCTGTTATTGGTGGCTTATTCTTTTTAGGTAATGCGCTAATTTACATGCCTGCGGTTATTTATTCTGGTGCGCTATTTATGCAAACCATGTTTAAGGTTGATATTCCGCTAATGTACATAGCGACCGCTTTTGCTTTAGTAGGCGCTATTTATGCATTTTTTGGTGGCTTACGAGCGGTTGCCGTATCCGATACCTACAATGGTTTATTAGTGTTAGGTATGGCAATACTGGTCGTATTTTTAGCGCTTAACGCGATTGATTACGACTTTAGCGGCATTCCACAAGAGCGCTTAACATTAATTGGTGATGCTGACTCGCCAATCCCTTGGCCTACGCTTTTAACTGGTATGATCTTTATTCAAATGTATTACTGGGGTACTAACCAAACCATTACCCAGCGTGCAATGGCTGCGCCAAACGTTAAAGAAGCGCAAAAAGGGATATTTGCAGCAGCGGGTATTCGCTTTTTAATTGTACCGGCGATTGTGGTGCTACCGGGTATTATTTCGTACAAACTGTATGGCGACATTGGCGATGCAGCTTATGGCCGAATTGTAGGTGATGTAATGCCTGCTTGGTTAACGGGTGTGTTTGCCGCAGCAATGGCGGCAGCAGTGCTTTCTACTTATAACAGCTTATTAAACTCGGCTACGGCACTTTACGTGTGTGATATTCACGAAGCTTACTTTAATAAAGAGCCAAGTGTAGTAAAGCTAAGTGGCTACGTTACGTTGTTACTTACTAGTTTAACGCTTGTGCTTGTGCCAATTTATCAGCAAGCTGACAGCATTATTAACTTACTACAACAGTTAAACGGCTTGTTAAGTATGCCTATATTCTCAATTTTTGTAGTGGGCTTATTGTTTAAAAATGTGGATGCGCGTGCAGGTATTGCCGCGGTAATTTTAGGCGTGGTTATGTATGGCATGCTGACGTTTGAAAATTCGCCACTACATACTGAACTACACTATATTCACTTAATGCCAATTACACTGATTGTATGTGTAGCCTTTGCGTTAATCGTTAATAAAGTGGTATTTGGTTTAAATGCACAGTGGGCAGGTAAAACACCTGCTATTGAAGATACGCCACCAGTGCACGCACCAAAATAACCAGCAATAAAAAGTTAAGTCACTTTTTATTAGCCAGTTAACACATTCCTAAATCGGCCTAAGGTAACTTAGGCCGATTTTTATTTATTCAATTAATCGACACTGTAGATAACACCTGTGGGCAATAATACTTAATCATTTTGCGGGGCTAAACGTGTGACTACCTGCTGGGGCTTTAAAGGCTACCCTAGGCTAAAAGCGCACTAAATATAATATTGCTCAAGGTGGTATTAAATTTTTTAACCGCTGTTTAAGTTAATTACTGGTATAGCCAGTAATAATATTGGCTAAATTACACCGTAAACACTATCTAAAAGTAATTTGTATGATATATACTATTATTTTAAAATCACTGACTGCAATTTGATGCAGTAAGCGGCGAGTAAGCACACATATAATGTACTCGCGTATTAAACTCATCTTCATTAAAGAGGACAGGAGAATCATGGCTGATATTAAACCATTCTTTCGATTAGACAGCGCAAACAGCACCGTTATTTTCGACTGCCAGAGCAAAACCCCAGCGTTACTTTATTTTGGTAAGCGCCTAACTGAGCAAACAACTGAAACAATGCTAACTCAGCTTGCGACTCGTCAGGAAGTAAAATGTGCCGTGGTTGAAGAAGCACCTATTTCTCTTTCTCCGCTATTAGGTGAAGGCTTTACCGGCGCGCCAGGACTAGAGCTGTCAAACGACACCATAGCTTGGTCAGTTGGGCCTGCTCTTCAAGATGTTCGTCAGCCAACCCCTTCTAGTTTAGAGTTTGTAAGTGTTGATGAGCTGCGTGGTATTGAAGTAGTGCACAGCATCACACTTGATAGCAACACCGATGTGCTAAGTGCGCATACCGTATTAACTAATTTAAGTGATGCACCGCTAAGCGTTAATTTTTGCGCCGCACCTACGTTCCAACTACCCGATAGCATGAACAAACTAGTGAGCTTTGAAGGACGTTGGTCTAACGAATTTCAACGCCAATCGGTTGATTTAGTATTAGGCAGCTTTGTACGCGAAAACCGCAAAGGTAAAACATCGCACGACGTATTCCCTGGCTTATTAGTTCATAGCGAAGGCGCAGGCGAGCAACAAGGCGAGTGTTATGGCTTTCATTTAGGTTGGAGCGGTAACAACAAGCTACGCGCTGAGCTATTACCAGAAGGGCGCCGTTATGTGCAAATGGGTGAGTTATTATTACCGGGCGAGCTAACCCTTGCTAAAGGCCAAACGTATCAAAGCCCAAGTATTTATGGCTCGTTTTCGAGCGATGGCTTTAGTGCACTGTCGCGTAATTTTCATCGTTTTGTTAAAGCTAACTTACTTAGCCAGGCGCAGCGCGAAAAAACACGCCCAGTGCATTACAACACGTGGGAAGGTATTTACTTCGATCATGATGTAGACACGCTAAAGCAGTTAGCCGATAAAGTAGCGCCATTAGGTATTGAGCGTTTTGTACTGGACGACGGTTGGTTTAAAGGTCGCCGTGGTGATTATGCAGGCCTAGGTGATTGGACCGTAGATTACGAAATTTACCCAGACGGCCTATCGCCAGTGATTGACCATGTAAACAGCTTAGGCATGGAGTTTGGTATTTGGTTTGAACCTGAAATGGTAAACCCAGATAGTGACTTATACCGCGCTCATCCTGATTGGGTATTAGGCTCAGAAAATAACGAGCAACTTAGCTTTAGAAACCAGCTAGTGCTTGATTTAACGCGCACTGAGGTTGTTGAATACCTATACAAAGCGATTGATGACATTTTAGTTGAATACCCAACAATTAAGTACATTAAATGGGATATGAACCGCGATATAAACCACGCGGGTAACTTCTCAGGCAAGCCTGCGGTGCATCAGCAAACACTGGCACTGTATCGCTTAATCGATCGCATTAAAGCGGCTCACCCTGGCCTTGAAATAGAAAGCTGTTCGTCAGGTGGTGCCCGTGTAGATTATGGTGTGCTTGCACACACAGACCGTGTATGGACGTCAGATTCTAACGATGCACTTGACCGTCTTGAAATTCAACGCGGCTGTTCGTTCTTCTTCCCATCGTCGGTTATGGGTGCACACGTAGGCCCTCGTGATTGTCATATCACAGGTCGTAATGTCAGTATTGAAATGCGTGCTGCGGTATCTATGTTTGGCCATATGGGTATAGAAATGGACCCACGTGAGCTGACCGATCACGAATACAATGCGCTTAAAGCGGCTATTTCGCTGCACAAAGAGCACCGTGAATTTATTCATGCTGCCGATTTGTACCGCCTCGATAGCGACGATTTATCAATTAACTTTGGTTTAATCGACGAGCAAAAATCAAAAGCGTTATTTGCGTATAACAGTGTACGCGAAACACCGCGCACTGCGCCTAATAAGCTTCGTTTTGTTGGTTTAGATGCAGATACACAGTACACACTTAATTTAGTGTGGCCTGTTAAATTTGAAGAATACCGACCTTCGTCTATTGCCGCTGTTAACGGGCAAACCTTTACGGGTGAAGCGTTGATGGAATTTGGCCTACAAATGCCAATTTCATTCCCGCAAACATCACTTATTTTTGAGCTTAACAAAGCTTAAAATATAGCAAGCAGTAAAAAGGGAGCTAATTAGCTCCCTTTTTACTAATGTTTTTTAAGCTATTAGTCGAGTTTAGACTCAATCAGCTCAAGCGCTTCTTCTAAAATAGTTTCTACTGCTTTTTTAGCGCGCTCTGGATTACGCGATTTAATCGTATCTAAAATATCAGCATGCTTTGCAACGTCGGCCCCTGGCACACCTTTAATGTGGTTGGTGTAACGAATACTTACGCGCAGCGCGGTGCTAATAAATTCAGTGAGCTGTACAAAAAAGCGGTTATTACTGGCTACTAAAATACTGGTATGAAAGGCAATATCGGCTTCAAGCGGATCGTCTAAGCCTTGGTCTGCATCGGCCATGCGGGCAAGTGCGTTGTCTATTTCAGCAAGTTGTTCGGCGCTGGCATTTTCAGCTGCTAGGGCAGCGGCTTGTGGCTCAAGTGCGACACGTACTTGCGTAAACTCTTTTAATAAAGAAAGCGACGGTTTACTGCTTAAAATCCAGCGCAGTACATCTGTGTCAAACATATTCCAGCTACTTTCTGGCAGTACGCGGATCCCTTGCTTAGGGCGAGAAGATATTAAGCCCTTAGCAGAGAGCATTTTTACAGCTTCGCGTGTTGCACTGCGGCTCACATCGTATTTTACGCATAGGTCAGCTTCTGAGGGCAGGCCTTCGTTAACAGGGTAAACGCCACGCACAATTGCAAAGCCTAAATCATGGGTTAATTGTTGTGTTAAATTTTGACGAGGTTGGCTTTTCATTGAGCGTTATCCGAATGAGTTATTGCTTTATTATATATCATATATCATATTAATGTACGAAAGGATATGTTATAAACTTTGTTAAAGGCAAGTATTTTAACACAGCTGTAACAGTAATCCTCTTTAGCAAATAATTATAAATATTAAGAGGGGCAGTCTGTATTATGGAGAAACGCATTTGAATAATCACGCTCACTACCCCAGTATTTCTGGCAAAGTTGTTTTTATTACCGGGGGCGCTTCAGGCATTGGCCGTGCAATGGTAAAGGCGTTCGCCGCTCAAGCTGCCAAAATTGCCTTTATAGATATTAATAACGAGGCTGCCCAATCTCTTATAGCCTCACTGCCTAATGCTAAATTATGGTTTAGGCAGGTTGATGTAACCGACTCAAATGCTTTACAGCAATCTTTGGTAGATGCATGTGCTGAACTAGGCGCTATTAATGTACTGGTAAACAATGTAGCCAATGACCGCCGCCAAGCCAGTGAAGACGTTACAGTACAAGATTGGGATCAATGCCTACAAATTAACTTAAATCCGGCGTTTTTTGCCTCGCAAGTCGCTATGTCTTTTATGAAAAGCGAAGGCGCGGGGAGCATTATTAATTTTAGCTCTATCAATGCCATCATGGGGCAGCCACAAATGGCGGGTTATGTAACGGCAAAGGCCGGTTTAATCGGCATGACTAAAGCACTGGCACGCGATTATGGTGAGTTTGGTATTCGGGTGAATGCTATTTTACCGGGTTGGGTTGCCACCGACCGCCAATTAGCCAGTTGGTTTACCGAGCAAGAGCAAGTGAAGTGGATGGAAGCCATGGCACTTAAAAAGTTAGTAACCCCTGAAGATGTAGCTAATTTGGCACTTTTTTTAGCTGCCGACGAAAGCAGTATGATCACCGGCCAAGGTATTAAAATTGACGGTGGGAGGCTCTAAGTTGCAGCACTTAAACCTTTTTATAGCCGTAGATTGGGGCACGAGTCATTTACGCGCCTATTTATGCAGCGTAAATACCACAGGGCAGTTAACTTTAATTGCTCAGCGCGACGGCCCAGGTGTGATTAGAGATAAACAAAACTTTGAACATACTTTAATTGGTGTCGTTGCGCCATGGACCAGCGAATACGGCGTTTTACCTATTTATATGGCAGGGCAAATCACCTCAAGTATTGGCTGGAAAGAAACCCCTTATTTAGCGTGCCCTATAAACCCCGAAAGCCTGCTTAGTGGCGCAATTAATTTTGATTGTGCAGGTAATAAAGTCAGTGCTTTGCCTGGTACAAAATGCACATTACAAAACAATTTATTTGATGTAATGCGCGGCGAAGAGCTGCAAATATTAGGTTTTTTAAAACAAAACCCGGCCTATCAGCACGGCAACGTACTCATTTGTTTACCCGGTACCCATACTAAATGGGTGCTGTTAAAAGATGGCCAAATTATCTGTTTTAAAACCGCAATGACCGGCGAATTATACGACTTGCTATGTCATCAAAGTGTGCTTATTCCTAACGACTGTGAAGCAGGGGAGTTTGATTGGCATGCATTTGAGCAAGGCTGTGATCTCACGTTAGGCAGTGACAGCGGTAATTTGGCGCACGGTATTTTTAGTGTCCGTACGCGCCAACTTTCAAAAGAGTTAACACCAGTGCAAGCCAAGGCATACTTGTCGGGCGTGCTTATTGGTAGTGATGTACGCGCTGCACGCCATGCAAGTGAATGGCAATTGGTGAATAATTCTAAAGTAGTGGTTATTGGCACAGAGCAACTAAATACCTGCTTTACCCATGCGTTAAATTGCATTGGTGTGCAATGTTTAGAGTTTGACGTGAAAGAGGCTACGTTAAGTGGTTTTAACTACTTATTTAATAGTAATAAAGCCAAGCAAATATAAAAAAGCCCCCAATATTGATTGTGCAATCATTGGGGGCTAGTTCTTAAATTAAGTAAGGGTTAAAGCTGCTGTTAAGCTGTTTTAGCCGCTTGGCTTTGCGTAATATAATGATTAAGCGTTGCCACTTGTGCTTCATTAAAGCGCAGCCCTAGTTTACTTCTGCGCCATAAAATATTGTAAGCGTTACCCGCCCATTCTTCATTTAGTAAGTAATCGACTTCTGCTGCAAATAAGCCATGACCAAAGTCTTGGCCTAAATCACTGAGCTGGGTTGCACTGCCTAAAATTAGTTTTGCACGAGTCCCGTAGGTACGTACAAAGCGTTTAAGAGTGATTTCTGGTAACCAACTATAAGTCGCTTTAAGCTCATTGGTCAGCGCTTCTACCGAGCTAAAATCGCCACCAGGTAAGGCGCTGTGTTTGGTCCACGCTTCACTCATTTGCGGGTAAAATTCTTCAAGCTTATTCACTGCAGCTTCGGCAAGTTTACGGTAAGTGGTAATTTTGCCACCAAACACACTTAACAGTGGTGTGTGTTTGCCTTCACTTGAAAGTTCTAACTTGTAGTCACGCGTTACTTTTTGTGCATTCACTGATTCGTCATCAAGCAGTGGACGCACACCCGAAAAGGTATGTACTATGTCTTCGCGTTTAATGTGGTTTTTAAAGTAGCTGTTAGTAATATCGATTAAGTAATCGATTTCTTCATCACTAATTTTTACATCTTGTGCTGCGCCTTTGTGTTCAACATCGGTGGTGCCTACTAGCGAGTAGTCATCCTCAAACGGTATAACAAACACAATGCGCTGATCTTTATTTTGTAAAATGTAGGCTTGTTTTTCATCGTGAATACGCGGCACAACAATATGGCTGCCTTTAACAAGGCGAATATTTTGTGGCGATTTTTCTATCAGTGCTTCGTCAAATAATTTTGCAACCCACGGGCCTGCTGCATTAACAATACCTTTGGCTTTAATAGTTTGTTGTGCCTTAGTTTGTTGTTGCTCAAGCGTTACCTGCCATTGGTTATCGATGCGTTTTGCACTTACACACTTGGTTTGCGTAGCAATGGTTGCGCCTTTGTTTTGGGCGGCCAAGGCGTTTAAAATTACCAAACGTGAATCATCAACCCAGCCATCTGAGTATTCAAACCCTTTGGTAATTGAAGGTTCTAATACGCTGTTTTCACCAAATTTAATGCCACGCGAGCCAGCAAGTGTTTCGCGCTTAGCTAGGTTGTCGTACATAAATAAGCCAATGCGGATCATCCATGCTGGGCGTAGGTGCGATTGGTGCGGTAGTCTAAAGGTAAGCGGCCACATAATATGCGGGGCATTTTTAAGCAGCACTTCGCGCTCAGCCAAGGCTTCTTTTACTAATCTAAATTCGTAATGTTCAAGGTAGCGTAAACCGCCGTGGATCAGCTTAGAACTATTTGAAGACGTTGCACTGGCAAGGTCTGATTGTTCACACAATAGAACTTTTAATCCTCTGCCTGCTGCATCAGCTGCTATTCCAGTGCCGTTTACACCGCCACCGACGACGAGTAAGTCGTATTCGTTATCTGCTAATTCCACCGAGCTAACCTTTTTATTTGTAATATAAATAAGACATATAGCATCATAAAGCTGCGGCTCTTATTTGACAATAGATAACCGCGCTTTTTGCTTGTTAATTTTTAATCCTGATCTTTTTAAAACATACAGCGTACAACGCGCCATTTAAGCGCTGTTGCCGGTGTTTTGTAAGCCGCTAATTTTAATTAGCGGCTAGGCGTATTACGCTTGTTTGCTATCGTCACTAGAGAGGCAAACTTGCGCTACACAGTGCTGCCACTTTGCGTATAAATCGTTACGTTCGTCAGCGCTCATTGTTGGCTCAAAGCGACGGTCGCAGGTCCACATTTTTGCTAATTGCTCAGTTGACTCATACACACCGGTTTGTAAGCCTGCTAAGTATGCTACGCCTAAAGAGGTGGTTTCGGTCACTGTTGGGCGCTCTACCGTTGCGCCTAAAATGTTTGATAAAAAGGTCAGTACCCAGTTATTTTTAACCATACCGCCATCTACCCGTAACACGCTTGGGCGTAAGCCATCACGTTCCATTGCTTTTTGTAAGTCTTTGGTTTGATACCCAACCGATTGCAGCGCAGCAGCAACAATGGTGCTAATGCCCGAGTCGCGGGTTAAACCTAAAATAGCGCCACGTGCATTTGGGTCCCAGTAGGGCGCGCCTAAACCTGTAAACGAAGGCACTAAAAATACCCCATGATCAAGCGGTACATCTTTTACTAACGATTCGCTCTCTCCGGCATGGCTTAATAGTTTTAAGCCTTCAACAATCCACTGCATCGTGGCGCCTGCCATAAAAATGCTGCCTTCAATGGCGTATGTTGGTTTGCCGTTTAGCCTGTAAGCCACCGTGGTTAGTAAGCGGTTTTCAGAGGTAAGTGCTTTTTCGCCGGTATTCAGCATTAAAAAACAGCCCGTACCGTAAGTACTTTTTGCCATGCCTTGTTCAAAACATGCGTGGCCAACAAGGGCTGCTTGTTGATCGCCGGCAATACCACATACGCGTATTGGTGCGCCAAAAATCTCATCGCTGGTTGAGCCAAATTCGTCGGCTGAGTCCATCACTTGGGGCAGCATAGATTCAGGAATTTCGAATAAATCGAGTAGTTCTTGATCCCATTGCTGAGTATGAATATTAAATAACATAGTGCGTGATGCATTGGTGGCGTCGGTGCGGTGCTCTTTACCACCGGTTAACTGCCATAGTAAGTAGGTATCAACGGTACCAAACGCCAGTTCACCTGCAAGGGCTTGTTCGCGTGCGCCTTCAACGTTGTCTAAAATCCAGCGTACTTTAGTGGCCGAAAAATACGGGTCTAGCAGTAAGCCGGTTTTATCGCTTATGGTTTGGCAAAGCTCGTCAGTGCTTAGGCTTTCGCAGTAATCGCTGGTGCGGCGGTCTTGCCACACAATGGCGTTATAAATAGGTTTGCCGGTTTTTTTGTTCCACACTAAAGTGGTTTCACGTTGGTTGGTGATACCAATGGCAATAATTTCTTCAGGCTTAACGTTTTTATCTGCTAATACTTCGCGGCTGGTACTTAGCACGGTTTGCCAAATATCGTTAGGGTTGTGTTCTACCCAACCATTTTGTGGAAAATGCTGCGAAAATTCTTGTTGTGCTGAGCCAAAAACGTCTGCATCTTTTGTAAACAAGATGGCCCGAGAGCTTGTGGTTCCTTGATCAATTGAGAGTATGTATTTTGACATGATATTTGTGTTATTTATCTTATCTTATATATGACTAGATTGCCTTTAACTTACATTAATGGCAATGATTTTTTCTTAAAATAGCCGTTTAAAAAATAAGCACGCTGTTTTTATTTGCTAACTCTTTTAAATAACAGGTGTTTTATAGCAGCATTATTTTAAGTGCGTATGCGGCTAAATATAAAAATAGCCGCCAAAGTTTGTGTTACTTGGTGCGCGGTTTAGCTTGTTGCCAATCCATACCAGTAGAAAAACGATTATCAAACCCATGCCATGCTGGCAGTGGCTTACCATTAACCACAGCTTGGTCGCCATTTTGTGGTAAGTCTAGGTATTCACACTGGCTGGTAATGCCTTTTACGTGGCAGTCCATCATAGCAAGTACAAAGTGTTTGTTGGTCTCGTTTAGGGTGCGCATTGACCACGATGGCTCGTAGTAATGGCCTATATCTAATTCGCTGCTACGTTTGGCAATAGCAGGAGCAGGGTGCGGCGCAATATTATGGCGCGCATTTTTGTAAGTAAGCAGGTACTTGTCGGGGCTGCCCGTTTGGTTATATAGGTTTTTAATGCCTTCATAACCGGATATATCATCTAAGTTACCCGCTACATAAAGCGAAGGCACTTTAATGTTTTGCATAGCACTGGCATTAAATAAGTTATGTCGCCCGCCCCAAGGCGCAAAGGCCACCATAGCTTTAATACGCGAATCGACTTGTGGGTTTTTATATTGCCCACCCGCACAGCTATTGAGTAATTGCTGCACTTGTTTAATTTGTGCCGAATCTTTTATACCGGTAAACATTGCAGTGGTTTGCTCGTTAAAGTCATAACAGCCACCAATTGTATTAACCGCGCCAAAACCACCCATAGAGTAACCAATTACGCCTGCTTTTTTGTTATCTACTTGCTTGCTGGCAAAGTTGTTTTGTTCGTTAAAGTAGTTAAGTACAAATTGTTGATCGCGTGAGCGGTTTATAAGGGTACTAAAAAAGCCCGAAAACGGCGCATTTTTAAAATCAACATCTGCATTGGTTGAGTCGGTATGATCTATGGCTGCCACAATGTACCCATGCGATGCTAAATGTTCGCCCAAGTAATACATAATTGTACGATAGCCGGTATAACCGTGTGAGAGCACAATAACAGGGTAGTGCTCTTTGTTATTAATGGCTACATCGCGCATGGCATCGGCTTGTAAGGTAAACGCTTTACCTGTACGGGTTATGTCGCTGTAGCTGGTTAAGGGTGCGTTTGCACTGTTTGCTGCTGGGTACCACACTTCTACTTTTAAAGGGCGATCTTTTTTCCCTTGGGTTGCAGGGTCAAACTGCGCGGGATTTATTAAATCAAGCGTTTGTACGCCAACGCTGTAACTACCTTTAGCAGCAAGCTCAGGAAGTACTTCGCTGGTTAAAGGTGGGTAGAGTTGCTCTGGCGTTTTTTGATCTGCAAAAACAGTACTTGCTGTTAAGCAGCCCGTTGCTAGCAGCAAGGCTTTTGAAAGCACCTTTAACGTGTGTGTGGTTGTCATTGTGTATCCTTGTTGTGTGTATTTTTTATTATTAATCTAGCTCATGGGCTTCAACGCTATCGCTATATTTAAGCTGCCACTGCGCCCGAAGCGTATCCATTATGTGCATTACCCGCAGGCTTGTGCTGAGCGGTAATACATTGCTTTGTGTTTGTTGTTGTAAAATACATTCGCTAACGTGCGCAATTTCAAATTTAAAGTTTTCATCGTCATTAAAGCTAAAATCAAACTGCTGTACTTGTTGTGCGTTTAAATGAAGCTCTAGCGACTGTGCACCAACAAATTCAGCAATGCGAATATACCCGTGCTCCCCTAAAATACAGGCTTCGGTAGGGCCATTTTGTTGTAACGCGCTACTAAGCTGCGCAAATTGCCCTTGGCCGTAATTTATAAGGGTTACACTGCGCTCATCTACGCCGGTCGTGCTTTTGTGTACTAATGATTTAATTTGTTCAGGGGCTTTATTAAATACCACATCGGCAATCGATATAGGGTAAATACCTAAATCAAGCAATGCGCCACCTGCGGTCGCAGGGTTCATTAAACGGTGTGAGTCAGCAAAGTTGCCCGCAAGGCTAAAGTTGGCATTAACACTGTGTACTTTGCCTATTACGCCCTCGCTTAATAACTGCTGCAGTTTTACTATGGCAGGTAAAAAGCGCATCCAAACACCTTCCATTAAAAAGCAGTTTTGTTGCTCGGCTAACTGGCTAAGGGTTGTGAGTTGCTGTGCATTAACAGTTATGGGCTTTTCGCTGAGTACATGCTTATCGTGCACTAAGCATTGCGCAATAGTTTTAAAGTGTTGCTCGTGGGTATTAGCAATATATATGGCGTCAATGTGTGGGCATTGCATAAGGGCCTGGTAGCTCTCATAGCCTTTAACTGAATAGTGTGTGGCAAATTCTTTTGCGCGTTGCTCGCTTGCAGCGCCAATAAGCTGTGCATTAGCGCAATGCGCAATGCTTTTAGCAAAGGTGTGAGCAATATTGCCACACCCAATAATACCCCAATTAACCTTTGCCATGCTTATTCCTTAATGATGTTTAAAAAGACGTAATTTGTAATCCTGAACCTGCTGAACATACGTAAATGTCGGCATTTAAATTAAAACGCTCAAAGTAGTGCTGCTCAACCGCTGCTTTGATAAGTGGTACTTCTGCATCACGGCATAAACACACAATCGCACCGCCAAAACCGCCACCGGTCATACGTACTGCACCGCGTTCGCCCATCGCTTCTTTACAAATTTCTACTAGGCCGTCGGTCGCTGGCACGGTTACTTCAAAGTAATGTTTAAGCGATTGGTGCGATGCCGCCATTAGCTCGCGCAGCGTATCAATGTCGTTATTTTGCAGCGCTTTAGTTGCTGCAATTACACGCTCGTTTTCGCTAATTACATGGTGTGCACGTTTGTATTCGTTTTCGCTTAGTGCATCTTTAGTTGCTTCAAGCGTGTCCATGGTGGCTTTACGAAGCGTGGCTACATTCATTTTTGCAGCTGCTTGCTCACAGTCAACACGACGTTGGTTGTACTCGCTATCTACCAATTTGCGTGGGTAGTTAGAGTTAACAATAACAATGTTTAAATCATCGGGTACTTTTACTGATTCAGTCGCTAGGTTTTCACAGTCAATTAAAAGCGCATGGCCGTTTTCGCCTTTTGCCGAAATAAGCTGATCCATAATGCCCGATTGGCAATGCATAAAGTCGTTTTCGGCTTCTTGGCCTAGTAAGGCAATTTTTTCTTCGCTTAAACCAAGCTGTGCAATATGGTTAAACATACCACCAATGGCCACTTCTAATGCCGCCGATGACGATAAGCCACTGCCTTGCGGTAAGTTACTGTCAATAAGTAAATCGGCGCCGCGTAAAGTATGGCCCGCGCGCTTTAGTACAAATGACACGGCACGGATATAGTTACCCCATTGCGATTGCCCTTCGCTGATGTCTTCATCAACACTAAAGCTGTCTTTTTCGCCTGGGTAATTTAACGAATGCACAGTAATGATGTTGTCGTCGCGCTCTTTAAACATAACTTGAGTACGAAACTCTAACGAGCACGGAAATACAAAGCCGTCGTTGTAATCGGTAAATTCGCCAATTAGGTTTACACGCCCAGGTGCTGCAGCAATACCTTGAGCAGGCGCACCGTACAGTGATAAAAATTGTTGTTGAAAATCGTTAAGCGTCATCTGTGTGTCCTGCTGTTTTTTTGTAGTGTGTGGTACTGGCTGCTTGTAAAATAGAGGCAGCTGTTTCTGCGCTTAAATCGCGCTGGCTTTCACCTAGCATTTCGTAGCCAACCATATGTTTTTTAACGGTGGCAGAGCGAAGTAGTGGCGGGTAAAAATGGGCATGTAAGCGCCAATGTTGCTCATCTGAGCCACGATTAGCCGGTGCATTGTGCCATCCCATAGAATACGGGAAGCTACAATTAAATACGTTGTCGTATTTAGTGGTTAATACTTTAAGCGCTTGTGCTAAGGCGTCTGTTTGCGCATCGTTTAGCTGGCTAAAGTTTTGAATGTTATCTTTAGTTACAAGCAGTGTTTCAAACGGCCATGCTGCCCAAAATGGCACCACAACAAGCCAGTGCTCGTTTTCAAATACGACGCGGGTTTTATCTGTTTGCTCTTTTTGCACATAATCGGCAAGCATCGCGCTGCCATGCTTTTTATAATAAGCAAGCTGCTGGGTATCTTCGGCCTCTATTTCGGTTGATAAATGCGCGTGTGCCCATACTTGGCCATGTGGATGAGGTTGCGAGCAACCCATGATCTCGCCTTTATTTTCAAATACCTGAACACACTCATAGTGTTGTGCAAGTTCTGTGTAGTTGTTTTTCCAGGTTTTTACTACTTCGTGTAGGGCATCGTGCTCAAGCTCTGGCAGTGTTTTGTTATGCTCTGGCGAAAAACAAATCACACGGCATTCGCCGCTTGCTTCATCAGCAATAAATAAATCGCTGTCTGAGTCTAAGCTTTGTGATTGCTCGCTCTCATTAGGGGTAAGTGCGCCAAAGTCATTTCTAAATACATGGGTGTATTTGTAATCTGGGTTGCTGTCGCCATTTGCACGGGTGTTGCCTGGGCAAAGTGGGCAGCTTTCATCGTGTTTTGGTAATATGCTTTCGTTTACTGCTTCTGTAGCACCTAACCACGGGCGGTTATTACGATGCGGTGATACTAATACCCAGCGCCCCGTTAGCGGGTTTTTACGTCTGTGAGTACTTTCTAATAAAGCCATGTTAACTCTCCAACCCACTTGGGTAATTAGTTTGCCAGCGCCATGTGTCGTTGGTCATGTCGCTCAGTGTTAGTTCTGCGTGCCAGTTAAGGGTGGTTTGCGCTTTTGTGGCATCGGCGTAATTACAGGCAATATCGCCTGCACGGCGCGGTGCACTTTTATACGGAATATCTTTATTGGCTGATGCGCTAAATGCTTTGATCATATCAAGCACCGAATAACCTTGGCCTGTGCCTAAGTTGTAAGCATGAAAGGCGGTATCTGTTTTGTGTTGCATAAAGGCCGCTACATGGCCTTTAGCTAAATCTAAAACGTGAATATAGTCGCGCACGCCGGTGCCATCTTTGGTGTCGTAGTCGTCACCAAAAATATTAACCACTTCGCGTTTACCTACCGCAGTTTGAGCAATAAATGGCATTAAGTTATTTGGGATACCATTTGGGCTTTCGCCTAATAAGCCGCTTGGGTGTGCACCAACAGGGTTAAAGTAGCGAAGAGCAATGCCCATAAATTGGCTGTTGGCATTACATACGTCTTGCATGGCTTGTTCAACCATAACTTTGGTCCAACCGTAAGGGTTAGTAGCGCGTATAGGGTGTTTTTCATCAATAGGTAGGTAGTCTGGCTCGCCGTACACAGTGGCCGATGAGCTAAATATAATATGGTTAACGCCTACCTCTTGCATGTTTTGTAGCATGCTTAATGTGCCCGACACATTGTTTTGGTAATAACGCAGTGGTTGCTCGGTTGATTCACCTACCGCTTTAAGTGCTGCAAAGTGAAATACAGCCTCAGCTTGGCTGTGTTTAAGCGCAAGTTTAAATTGCTGTTCGTCTTGAATGTCACCTAAAATAAACTCAAAACGGGTGCCGGTAATTTTTTCGAGTTGATCAAGCACACGGGGGCTTGCGTTAGATAAGTTGTCGTAAATGACTGGGGTAATGCCTGCCTCATGAAGGGCAATACATGTGTGGCTACCTATATAACCCATACCGCCTGTAACTAAAACTTTCATGTGTTTTCTCGAAAAGTGTATTTATATGATAAATACTACTATTAAGGTAATTTAAAAACAATAGTTATGATTGCCCGTTATTTCAAATAAACGCTTAAAATTCACCCAAGCAAAGGCACAATGGCTATACCTACTTAATAAGGGCGCATAGGTTTATCAATTAATTCTATAAACTGATTCTACTGAGCCACTAATTATTAGTCGCTAAAAGTGGTGGTACTATTAATAAATAGCAGTGAGCTAATGCGTGTGTAATTTGTCGTTAATGCAATGGCCAAAGTCTTAATATAAAAAGGAACGTTCAACATGAAAAAAACAATTTTATTAACCGGTGCCACCGACGGTATTGGCCTAGAGACCGCTAAAATGTTGTTAGCGCAAGGGCATACTGTATTATTACATGGCCGCGACCAAGACAAGTTAAATACCGTACAAGCAAGCTTAAACGCTGATTACCCGCAAGCAAGCACAGCCACCTACATTGCCGATTTAAGCGATATGTCGCAAGTAAACACCTTGGCTCAGTCAGTGTTAGCCGACTTACAAAACGCGAATAAAATACTTGATGTAGTTATTAATAACGCCGGTGTTTATAAATTGGCAAATATCACTACTGTAGATGGGCTAGATGCACGGTTTGCAGTTAATACGTTAGCGCCTTATTTACTTACTAAAGCGTTACTGCCTGTAATGAACAAGCAATCACGCGTGGTTAACGTGTCATCGGCTGCACAAACCAGCGTTAACTTTGACTCGTTAGTGGGCAAAAAGCCGCTATCAGATAGCGCAGCCTACGCGCAAAGCAAATTGGCTATTACTATGTGGTCGCGTCATTTAGGTTTAGCACTTAAAGGCAGTGGGCCGTTAGTTGTTGCGGTAAACCCTAAGTCGTTACTAGGTAGTAAAATGGTAAAAGATGCCTACGGGCTTGCTGGTGGCGACTTAAAACTAGGCGCCGATATTTTTTGCCGCGCCGCATTAAGTGACGAATTTAAAGATGCCACTGGCCTTTATTTCGATAACGATGCAGAGCGCTTTGCACCGCCACATCCAGATGCGCTTAACCCTGCTAAAAATCAGCAGTTAGTTGATACGTTAGATAGCCTGCTTGCTCAGCTAAATGCTGATAGCTAGTAGCAATTTAACGCGAAAAGATTTTACTCATGCCTTATAAGGCCTAGTTGTTTTTATAAAGCCGATATGTGCTTTAAATGTTTTACCCTTTGTTGATCGTCAAAGAGTTCACCTAACGGTGAACTCTTTTTTTTGCGTGCAACATTACTCTTGTTGTAAACGCTCGTACAACCAATCTTTTAATTCTGAACGCTCATGTTTTAGTTGATTCATTTGCTCATCGCTAATGGGCGCATCTTTAAGCTCTAAAACACGAATCTCTTTATCTAGCTTGTCGTATTTATCTGCCTTTTTAGCAAATTCTGTGTCGCTTTTGTTTAGCTCTGCAATGGTATTTAGGTACTGCGGAAAGTCATTGGTAAGTGAGTGGTCTTCGCCTAACATATTCGCTCCTTAGTAGGATAAATGAGTTACTTAAGTGAATTACTACCTTTTCATATATTACTCTGGGGCTTAGACAATAATAAATCAACCATAGCTAGCTTAAATTGATATAGCGCAGCGACTGTGTAGGATTTTGTTTAATGCCTACTTTTAAACAGTGATAGAGTGATTTTTAAACTCTATTATAAATATTATTTTGAAACTGATTGTGTGTTTAGCCTTATTATCATTTGTAAAGGGTGTGTCTAGAATGAAGCTTCATTACATAATTACTTATCAACAGATAACAGAGGCAATACCCATGAAAGCAATGACAATTAATAATTTTGGTGGCACTGAAGAGTTTGTAGCAGCTGAGGTTGCAAAACCACAAGTAACAGCAGGTAATGTGTTAGTTCGTATTGCCGCAACAAGCGTAAATACAATTGATATGATGATTCGTCAAATGGGTGCTGACTTACCCTTTGCTCCAAAACTACCAGGCATTTTAGGGATGGACTTTGCAGGCACCGTTGAAGCTGTTGGCGAAGGCGTAACAGACTTTGCAGTAGGTGATGAAGTATATGGTTGTGCTGGTGGCCTAGGCGATTTACCAGGTGCACTTGCTGAGTTTATTCTTGCTGATAAGCGCTTAATCGCTCACAAACCTAAAAATCTAAGCATGAAAGAAGCAGCCGCTATTCCACTTGTAGGTATTACAGCACTTGAAGGCTTAACACGTGCAAGTGTAAGTGCAGGCCAAAAAGTATTAGTACACGGCGGCGCAGGTGGTGTAGGCCATTTAGCAGTACAACTAGCTAAGCATTTTGGCGCTGATGTTTACTCAACTGGCGGTAACGCAGAGCAACTAGCACTAATAGAAAGCTTTGGCGCTACAGGCATAAACTTTAAAGACGAAACCGTAGAGCAGTACGTTGAAAAACACACAAGCAACGTTGGTTTTGACATGGTATTTGACACCGTAGGTGGTGGTAACCTGACTAACTCATTTGCTGCAGCAAAGCTAAATGCACAGGTATCTACAACGCTTTCTTTATTAGAAGTAGATTTAAGCCCTGTACACTTTAAAGGGTTATCGTTAAACGTAATCTTTATGCTTATTCCAATGATCCACGACTTTAACCGTCAAGACCACGGCGACAAACTTACTAAACTTGCACAAATTGTTGAAGCAGGTGGTATGCGCCCAGTACTTGATGAGCAAGACTTTAGTTTAGAAGAAGCAGCTAAAGCGCATGACCGCTTAGCAAGTGGCCAAGCTATGGGTAAAGTTGTTATTTCTGTACAATAAATTATACCAATCCGCATAATTAAGTGATCTATTTTGAGGATGGAAAAGCGTGTTGATAGCAAGGCAAAAAATTCGCTATTTAGTTGCTCTAAATGAGAATTTTTTAACGTAGATAGCGACACGTTTAGCCCCTGAAAATGATTAAGTATTATTGCGGATTGGTATCATTAAGGCCGGCATCCTCGCCGGCCTCTTTCTTTTTTATGCCCGCCTGATTAACGTTTGCGCACCCTTTTTTATAACCAAATATAAACAATAGTGCTTTTATTAATCGTATATAATTACGCTTTAAAATGAGTTGTTAATATTTTAGGGTCAGATCAAGCGTTTATATGAAAATATTCACTAATAAATTTGCCAGTAAAGCTAAGCAGTTTTATATCGGTATTGTGCTGGTAGGCTGTGTACTGTCTGCGATGGTTTATTATCAGGCAGAAACCATTAAGCGCACCTCATCGACCTTAATGGAACAACAAATTCCGGCGCTGCGCGATATTCGTTTAATCGAAACCTACCTAGTAAAGCAAGAGCGCTTATTATATGAGTATTACGCAACGAGTAAGCGTGAACTTTATTTAATCGACTTTTTAGAAAACCATGTACGTATACTTGCGCTAATAAAAAACCTAGATCAAAACCACAGCACATTAGCGCTAGAAAGCAGCTTAAGTGATGAATTTAAAAGTGGTTTAGACTTAGCACTTAAATTACACGAAAACCTATCAAGCAGCAGCACTAGTTGGGATTTAGCCAGAGAACAACTAGAGCAACTCACCGAACTGCAAGCCCAAGTGATGGGGCACTTAACAAATGCAGAAACGGTTATTTCAAATGCGGTTGATAGCGGCTACAAAGACACCGAAAGCAACCTGCACACCACAGTCAATATTGTGTTTTTGTTTACGTTTGCCATAGTGCTGGTAAGCATTTATACAGGGCGTTACGCATCTAAATTTATAAAACTTAGTACCCGTAACGAACGTTTAGCGCTATTTCCAACGCGCAACCCTAACCCAATTGTGAGTTTAAGCGCCAACCTTGAGCTTAACTACTGTAACCCTGCCGCTATTGCTATGCATAAAGCGTACGTAAGCGATAAACATAGCACGCCCATTGCATTACTAAGCCCTAATATAAAGCAGCAACTAATAGACACTAAACAGTCGGCTAGTCATGTTGAGCGTTTTTATACACAGCTAGATAACCATTACCTCACTTACCAAGTACATTGGCTGCAAGAAATAGATGCCTTTGATATACACATACGCGATGTAACAGAGCAATTTGAGGCAGAGCGCTCATTAGAGTATTTAGCCTTTCATCACCCGTATTCAAAGTTGCCAAACCAAGCCAGTTTAGAAACATACACCAATGAGCTAATTTCGCTTGAGCAGCCTTTTAGTTTAATGCTGATTGATGTAAGCCACTTTAAGCTATTGCTTGAGCAATATGGTTTATCGGGCGCTAACGAGTGTATAAATGCCTTTGCTATGCACTTATCGCACAGCGCTAATAAATTTTCTCAGCAATTAAAAAGCAAAAACAAACTGACCTTCTACCACATTGCCGATGCAAACTTTGTGGTTATTTATACCGAGCAAGATTGCTCAACAACCCTAGATGACTTACTCAAAGGCGTACAAAGCCGTTTAAGCCAGGCTATCAGCACACCGTACGGTGAAATGCGCATGAGCTTTAACTGCGGTGTAACACGCTACCCAACTAGTAATGACTATAAAACGCTTCTACTGCACGCCAATATTGCCTTAGAAGAGGCGGTAAAACGTAATATTCCCTACGCTCATTTTGATACCGAAAGCGGAGTTAAGCACGCCCAACAGCTGCATATTGCTCGGCGCCTTGATACCGCGATTGAAAAGCAGCAGTTTGAGCTTTATTTTCAGCCTAAAATGCACCTTAAATCGCAAACCATAAACAGCTGCGAATGTTTAATTAGGTGGTTTGATGATGGGAAATTTGTCTCTCCGGCGCAGTTTATTCCTATTGCCGAGCACAGCGGGTTTATATTGCCATTAGGCGAATGGATACTTGATAGTGCCTTTGCCCAAGCTAAAAAGTGGCATCAGCAAAACTTAAATATCCGCTTGGCTATTAATATATCGGCAAGGCAATTTACACAGCAAGACTTTGTGCAAAGCATAAAACAGCGGTTGGCGCACTTTAACGTGCCCGCGCATTTAATTGAGCTAGAAATTACCGAAACCGCCATTATGGACGATGAAGCGTTTGGTATTTCAGTACTGCAGGCGCTGAGTGCACTGGGTATTAGCTTATCAATTGATGACTTTGGTACGGGCTATTCGTCGCTGGGTTACTTACAGCGTTTTCCGGTTAATAAATTAAAAATAGATCAGTCGTTTGTGCGCAATATGGCCACAGACACACGCGATCAGGCTTTAGTATTGAGTATTTGCCAATTAGCTAAAAACTTAGGGCTCGATATTATCGCCGAAGGCGTAGAAGAGCATGCCCAACTTGAAAAACTAAAAGAGTATAACTGCGACCTAATTCAAGGGTACTTGTTAAGCCGGCCAATACCAGCAAACGAATTTGAAGCACTTTTAGCTAAAGGCGTAAGTTTTTAAGGCGTTTTGCTAATGTATGTTGGGTAATTATTAGTGATAGAATGGCCCTATAAAAGCTTCTATCGCTCATTTTACAAGCCACACATGTGAGCAAAGAGCACTACATTATTAAATAAGGTCGTTGTGTAATGCTGTTGATGATCGACAACTACGATTCGTTTACTTATAACCTAGTACAATACTTTCAGCGCTTAAACCAAGAGGTGCTGGTAAAGCGTAATGACGAAATATCTGTTGCGCAAATTAAGCAACTTAACCCCAAGCATATTGTTATTTCTCCGGGGCCATGTACGCCAAACGAAGCGGGTGTGTCACTCAATGTCGTTGAGCAGCTAAAAGGCATTTACCCTATTTTGGGTATTTGCTTAGGGCATCAAACTATAGCGCAAGCGCTAGGGGGCAAGGTTATACGTGCTAAGCAAGTCATGCATGGTAAAACCTCACCTATTGTTCATAATAATAAAGGGGTATTTACCGGTTTAGAAAACCCGCTTACTGTGTGTCGTTATCACTCGCTGGTGGTCGAAAAACACAGTTTACCGAGTGAATTAGCCATTACCGCATGGAGCCAAACCGAGCAAGGTGAGTTTGACGAAATTATGGGGCTACTTCACACAGAGCTTGCTCTTGAAGGCGTGCAATTTCATCCCGAGGCTATTTTAACAACTCAAGGGCTCGAATTGCTTGCTAACTTTTTATCTCGCTTCTAACCTTACAGTAACCACCGAATGGTAATACTTATACTGAATGGACTTTATGACTGAACTTGCGTCGCAAAAGCGAATAGCCTCAATGCTTGACCAGCGTGCTCACGACTTGCTGCTTGGCCATAGTTTTGCACATCAACAAATTGGCTTTATTCATACGCTGGAAATTGATTATGGCGAACCAATGAAGCAACGCACTTTATTAGAAGTAGAAGTTGCCGCACAGCATAAACGTCAGCAAAGTAGCACCGCGCATCATAAGTACCGAGCACAAGCGAGCAAACAACTTCATAAAGTAATAGAAACAGCCATATTTAAGCAATTAGAAGATATGGATGCTGTTATTCAAAACACCATAGGCATAGAAGATAACGTTGCTACCATGCTAGATATACTGGCGGTTAAGTCGGCAAGTGTTGGGCGTTTAGAGCCATTGGTAAATGATTCTAGTTGGCTTGGCCGCGAATTAGTGTCATTGGTAAACCTGCCTTACTACCGAAAGCAGCGCAGCAAAAGTACCTCAGTTAAAGTAGACAGCCCCGCACTTGCACTGCGCTATATTGGCCTTGATAACTTACAATTGGTAATTCCTACTTTTGCTATGCGCCATTGGATGCCACACAGCACAGAGCCATTTCCATTATTAAAACGCCGCCTGCGCGATGCCGCCATGGCTAATGCAATTGCGGCGCAAAAAATTGCAGAGCTTAACGATGTAAACCCCGTACATGCGTTTACACTGGGCATGCTTATAGATGTTGGGCGTATTGCCTTAGTGCGTTTGTACTTAAAAACCTTTGAACAGGTATGGCAACGCAAAGTGCAAATAGCACGCGAAGCACAGCAAAAAGATTTACACACGGCATTGATGGAGCTAAAGCCAGATCCCTTATTTTTAACCACGTTGTTAAGTAATAAGTCGCTTGAGTTAAGTGCTAAAGTTATACGAAAAATGGCTTTTAAGTTTTTGCCGTTTAATCATGTTATGGCGCAACTTGTTCATGGTATTGAGCAAAGTAGTGATGTTTTCCCTATGAGTGAAGTCATGCTTAAAGCGCGATGCTATTCGCAGTATTTAAATCTAAAACAGCACCAACTTATTGAACAAGATGAAATGCAGGCATGGTTTTCGTATCACCAATTCACTAAAAATGAGCTAAAAGCCCTCGAAACAAGCAATTTTACCAACCTTGCTATTCAAATTGACTAAAAAGCAGCTTACTCGCTGGTCCTTATATCGGTAAATTGCCGTTGGTGGCGGCAAATTTTCATTAACTATTGAATTTTTTGTTAATTTTTTTGCGACTATTCATTCATTAACATCTCCCCAAGCACACCTCGCTTTAAGCACTTAATGTAAGGCGCGACTCACTGCGCAGGCGCATAAGTATTAAAAAATGGCATTTATTTTCTATGCAGATAGTTATTCACTATCTATGAAATAATATCCCAAGGCCTTTATTTTAAAGGCCTGCATGAAAGTTTTTAACGAGACAGCACCACAAATATCTGAAATAATGAGCGCCTGAAAATTGAACCACAAGGCAGTTTTACGCTCAACCTTTTGCTATTTAGTGCGTAAATATCTTGGTTACATTTATAACCAAACACCTATTTTGATGTTTTGTGTTGCTCACAATTAAGAGGAAAAAAAATGACAGTCAATCGCGAATTATTTGATCACGTAATGGTTCCTAACTACGCGCCTTCAAGCGTTATTCCTGTTCGAGGCGAAGGCTCTCGCGTATGGGATCAACAAGGTAAAGAATTTATCGACTTTGCCGGTGGTATTGCTGTTAACTGTCTTGGCCATTGCCATCCTGCATTAGTAGGTGCATTAAAAGAGCAAGGCGAAAAAATTTGGCACCTATCAAACGTAATGACTAACGAGCCTGCGCTGCGTTTAGCTAAAAAAATGGTCGATGCGACCTTTGCTGAAAAAGTTTACTTTGCAAACTCAGGCGCAGAAGCAAACGAAGCTGCACTTAAATTAGCTCGTCGTTTTGCACTTGATAAATTTGGTGCTGAAAAATCACAAATTATCTCATTTAACAAAGGTTTTCACGGTCGTACGTTCTTTACCGTAACCGTAGGCGGTCAAGCTGCATACTCAGATGGTTTTGGTCCTAAGCCAGGCGACATCGTACATTGTGATTACAATGACCTAGCTGCATTCGAAGCGCTAATTAGCGACAAAACATGTGCCGTAATGATGGAGCCACTGCAAGGTGAGGGCGGTATTATTTCGCCAACTGACGAATTTGCACAAGGCGTTCGTGAGCTATGTACTAAACACAATGCACTGCTTATTTTTGATGAAGTACAAACAGGTGTTGGCCGTACTGGTGAGCTATACGCATACCAAGGTTTAAACGTAGTGCCTGATATTTTAACGTCAGCTAAAGCACTTGGCGGCGGTTTCCCTATTGGCGCTATGCTAACGACTACTGAGATTGCACAGCACTTAAAAGTAGGGACTCATGGTTCTACTTACGGTGGTAACCCTCTGGCGTGTGCAGTAGCTGAAGCCGCATTTGATACTGTAAATACCCCTGAAGTACTGGCGGGCGTAAAAGAAAAAGCAGCATTATTTAACGAGCTTCTTAACGCGGTAAACGAAAAGTACAACGTGTTTAGCGAAATTCGTGGCCAAGGTTTATTAATTGGTGCAGCCGTTAACGAGCAATACAAAGGCCGTGCTAAAGAGTTTTTAGTAGCAGCTACCGAGCAAGGGCTTATGTCGCTTGTAGCGGGTGCTGATGTAGTACGCTTTACGCCATCGTTAGTAATCACCGAAGCGGATATTCGCGAAGGTATGGCGCGTTTTGAAAAAGCAGTAGCAAGCGTAGTAAACGCTTAAGCGCGTTAAACCACCTTATTAAGGGCAAGCCTGCTTGCCCTGCATATTCTATTTACCGTTATTGATAAGGGAGCAAGCGGACTCATGATGATCCTTCGCCCAATCCAGCAAAATGATTACGCAGCGTTATTAAAAATTGCCCACGAATCGGGTCATGGTTTTACATCTTTGCCGTTAAACGAAGAGTTACTGCAAAAGAAAATTGACCATTCTGTAAGTTCATTTGCTAAACAAACGTCACAACCTGGTGACGAAGGCTACCTGTTTGTTCTTGAAGATACCGAAACCGGTGAAGTAGTCGGTACTTCAGCTATTGAAGCTGCAGTAGGGCTTGATGATGCGTTTTATCATTACCACTTAAGTAAAGTAATTCACTCATCACGCACGTTAGATGTATACAAAGCGGTTGATATTTTAACCCTATGTAACGACTACACCGGCGCGACAGAACTATGTACCTTATTTTTGAAAGATGGCTATCGTAAAAATTGTAACGGTAAACTTCTTTCAAAAGCGCGCTTTATGTTTATAAAACAACATGAGCAGCGTTTTGCACAAACAGTAATAGCAGAAATGCGCGGCGTGTCTGACGAAAACGGCAGCAGCCCGTTTTGGCAGTGGCTAGAAGAGCACTTTTTCTCAATGGACTTTCCTACCGCCGATTACCTAACAGGTATAGGCCAAAAAGTGTTTATTGCTGAACTAATGCCAAAGTACCCAATTTACGTAAACTTGCTGAGCAAAGACGCTCAAGCGGTGATTGGTAAAGTACACGACAACACACGCCCAGCTATCGAGCTATTAAAAAATGAAGGATTTACCTTCAACGGTTACGTCGATATTTTTGATGCGGGCCCTACAGTAGAAGCAAAAGTAGATAACATTGCCACTATTCGTAATGCAAAAGACTTTAAAGTAGAAATAGGCGAAGCATCGGGCGATACCATGGTACTGCTTGCTAACGGCAAGTTAGAAGATTACCGTGCAACGGTTGCAGCGCTTAGCTTTGATGAGCGTGCAAGCAGCCTTATTTTATCGCAACAAATAGCCGATGCCCTACAGCTACAATCGGGCGGCACCGTAAGCGCAACCCCAGTTTAATTAAGGAGAAAGTATAATGACTCATCCTGCACAATTTATTAATGGTCAGTGGTCACAAGGCCAAGGCAACGCATTTAATTCAGTAAACCCTGCAAATAACGACGTTATTTGGCAGGCATCTTCAGCGACTGCAGAGCAAGTAGATAGCGCGGTAAATTCGGCGCGCGAAGCATTTTACAGCTGGGCAGATAAAAGCTTTAACGAGCGCCTAGAGATAGTTAAAACCTTTGCAGCAACACTTAAAGAGCACAGCGAAGAACTTGCTGTTGCGATTGCCCAAGAAACCGGCAAGCCACTGTGGGAAACGCGTACAGAAGCGGGCGCAATGGTAGGTAAAATTGCCATTTCTGAAAAAGCATTTTTAGAGCGCACTGGCGACGTTGAAAACGCTATGCCAGTAGGGCGTGCGATGATCCGTCATAAACCACATGGTGTAGTTGCCGTATTTGGCCCATATAACTTCCCTGGGCACTTACCTAATGGCCACATTGTGCCAGCGCTTTTAGCCGGTAACACCGTGGTATTTAAGCCATCAGAGCTTACGCCAATGGTTGCTGAGCTTACGCTTAAACTATGGGAAAAAGCCGGTTTACCTGCCGGTGTAATTAACCTTGTTCAAGGTGAAGTAGAAACAGGTAAAGCCCTTGCTGCGCATAAAGGCATAGATGGTTTATTCTTTACAGGTTCTTCGCGTACTGGTCATATTTTACATGAGCAGTTTGCGGGTCAACCGGGTAAAATTTTAGCGCTTGAAATGGGTGGCAATAACCCACTGATTATTAAAGATGTGGCAGATACTAAAGCCGCGGTACACGATATTATTCAATCGGCGTTTATTTCAAGCGGCCAACGTTGTACGTGTGCTCGTAAAGTATTTTTACCTAAAGGCCAGCAAGGCGATGACATTTTAGCGCGCCTTATCACTGCAACTAAAGCTATTAAAGTAGGCAACTACGATGATGAAGATCAGCCATTTATGGGCTCTATGATCTCATCTGCGGCTGCAGCAGGCATGGTAAAAGCACAAAACGAGCTTGTTGAACTTGGCGGTGAAGTACTAGTAGAGCTTGAGCACACAGCCAATACAGGTTTTGTAACACCGGGTATTATTGAGTGTTCAGCAATTAGCGACTTCCCAGATGAAGAGCACTTTGGCCCATTATTAAAAGTGTTCCGCTTTGATGACTTTGACCACGCTATTGATAAAGCAAACGATACCAGCTTTGGTTTATCAGCAGGTTTATTAAGCGACAGCGAAGCCGACTACAATCATTTTTTACGTCGTATTCGTGCCGGTATTGTTAACTGGAATCGCCCAATTACAGGCGCATCAAGTGCAGCCCCATTTGGTGGTATTGGCGCATCAGGAAATCACAGAGCAAGCGCATATTATGCAGCCGACTACTGTGCATACCCTGTTGCATCGGTAGAACTTGAAAAAGTGACGATGCCAGCAACACTAAGCCCAGGCTTAAAAATAGATTAATTACTGTTCTATTTATAGTTATAAAGAATGAGAAAAGCAGCTTAGGCTGCTTTTTTTGTATTGGTATCGCGCAAAGCTAGTAATTAGTGGCGCTTTCTGCTTAAATCTATGCAATTAGTTATTCAAAGGTGAAAATCACAATGGTTTTAGACAGGCAAGGGTACGATGACTTGATCATGTATCTAACTCAAAATTTAGCGTTATTTGAGAAGCCAGGCGAAATCAAACCCGGTGCCCCTACCGTTATGGAACTCATAGAAGACGTAATAGCGCATAACGTTATGCTAATTTGTGAACAACATACCAATCTTAATACCGAACAACGCAGCCAAATAGTGCGCGAGGTAGACGGTATTGTTTACGACTTACAAGAAGTGCTAAGCAGCATAACCTCACAACCCGTTACGGTTGAACAACACGCATTTATAGATGAGTTTGCTGGGCTTATTAAAAACTTATTTGATAACGCGGTAACACAAACCTCTTAACGTTACCCGTTAACACAGCGCAGTATGACCTAATGACTGCGCTTCTATTACTTCTCGCCTTATTAATAACACCACTAAATTTAATCTCAGCGCTCACGTATCGTTGCAGATTGTTATACAATCAACAAAATTTTTTTAGAGATAAACACATGCAAGCAAATGTAAAATGGGTTGAAGGCGACACCTTTATTGGCCGTTCTAATTCTAATCACAATGTAGTTTTTGATGCCGGCAGCGACAGCGCTGCACCAAGTCCAATGGAAATGGTACTTATGTCGGTAGGTTGTTGCTCGTCGGTAGATGTTGTAAGTATTTTAAAAAAAGCCAAACAAGATTTTTCTGATGTGCAAGTACAACTAAGCTCAGAGCGCGCCGAAACAGCGCCTCGTGTATTTACTAAAATTAATTTACACTTTGTTGTTACAGGCAATAATGTCTCGGAAAAACACCTTGCGCGTGCGGTTTCGCTCTCTGCTGAAAAGTATTGTTCTGTTGCTTTAATGCTTGATAAAACAGTAGAAATTACCCACAGCCACGAAGTTGTGCAAGAACAGGTAAAATAACGCTTTTTCCGTGAGGAAAATTCGTATAAAATCCGCGAACTTTTCATTCTGCAGGTGCAGATTTCACTAATTTATAGGTTGGTTTATCATGAACAAACCCTTCGATAAACTTAAACTTCATGGCTTTAATAATTTAACCAAAAGTTTAAGCTTTAGTATTTACGACATTTGCTACGCAAAGACCGAGCAACAACGTAAAGAATATATTGAATATATCGACGAGCAGTACAGTGCAGATAGACTAACCGACATACTAGGTGATGTTGTTGATATTATTGGTGCTAACATTTTAAATGTGGCGCGCCAAGATTATGAACCACAAGGCGCAAGTGTGACTATTTTGGTTTCGGAAGAGCCGGTAGAAGAGCAGCAAAATTACGATGCTGACGAAGCGCCAGGCCCATTACCAGATTCAGTTGTTGCGCACCTAGATAAAAGCCACATTTGTGTACATACCTACCCAGAAGCGCACCCTGATGATGGTATTTGTACATTCCGTGCTGATATTGAAGTATCTACCTGTGGCATTATTTCGCCACTTAAAGCGTTAAACTTCTTAATTCATAGCCTTGAGTCAGACGTAGTAACCATTGACTACCGCGTACGTGGTTTTACCCGCGACGTAAACGGTGTTAAACACTACATTGACCATGCAATTAACTCGATTCAAAACTTCATGACAGAAGATACCAAAGAAGCGTACCAAATGATGGACGTGAACGTGTATCAAGAAAACCTGTTCCACACCAAAATGATGTTAAAAGAAACCGACTTAAACACTTACCTGTTCGGCCTATCTACTGATGAGCTGTCGGATGAGGAAGAAGAAGAAATTCGCTCTAAACTAACCCGCGAAATGCAGGAAATATTCTACGGTCGTAACCTACCAGACGCAGAATAAATTAGTTTAAAAGCAATTTAGTTGTATTAAAAATGGCGCTCAGTGAGCGCCATTTTTTGTGGGGGTATTTATAGCAATTCGCTTAATTAAGCATGCTGTAAATAAGCGCGCATACGGCCAGAGAGCCCACAGCAAGTACAAACAAGGTACTTAAACGGTTGCGGTATTTACTCAGCGCAGGCACTTTGTATACGGCAATCATTGGCATAATAAATAAAATCATCGCAATGATAGGGCCAGAGAGCTGATCCATCATGTCTAAAATGCTTGGGTTTTTAACCGCGCAAAACCAAATAGCAAAAAACATAATGAGTACGCCAATTTTGTCGGCTACTTTTGCACTTAAGCTGGTTTGCTTAGTCACCAAACCGGTAAAGCTTTCGCGTGCACCTAAAAAGTGCCCTAAAAACGATGACGTAATCGCAATAAAGGCAACCAGCGGCCCAAGAGTCGCTATATACGAGTTACTGGTGATATTAGCAAGGTAAGATAAAATCGATACGTTAGCCGCTTTAGCAGCAGCCATTTGCTCGCTAGTAAGCGAAAGTACGCACGAAAACACAAACAGCAGTACAAATACAATAAGCAGTAAGCTAGTGCGCTTTAAAATAGCCTCAGCCTTATTAGTGGCCTGATTGCCATAATGCCCACGCTGCACGTTCACAAAGCTTGAAATAGCCGCCGCATGGCTAAACGAAAACACAATAATAGGAATAGATAACCACAGCGTTTTTGTAAAGCTGCCCGCCTCAGGTAGGCTCATATCAGGCATTTGCCAGCTAGGGATTAAATAGAGCGATAAGCAAAATAAAATACCTACAAGCGGATACACCAAAATAGCGAACGCGCGCAGCATTAAGCGCTCACCGCCCATCATTAGGCTAATCATACCGGCAACCAATACACCCGAAAGCAACACGCGAGAAGGTGACTCAAGGCCGATTTGGTTAACCATAAAGCTGTCAACGGTATTGGTTAAGCCTACGCCGTAAATAAGCAAAATGGGGAATATAGATAAAAAGTATAATAAAGAGATTAATCTACCCGCCGTTACACCAAAGTGCTCTTCAACAACATCAGTAAAATCTGAATCTTTGTTTTTAGACGACAACACAAAGCGGGCTAAGCCGCGGTGTGCTAAAAAGGTCATTGGAAAGGCTAAACACGCCATAATAATAAGCGGCCAAAAACCACCTATACCAATGTTAATAGGTAAAAATAAAATGCCCGCGCCAACGGCGGTACCAAAAAGGCTTAACGTCCACTGCGTATCGTGCAGATTCCATTTAGAAGTAGGTGTGTGTTCACCTGTTGTTGATGCATTTGAAAGCGTTGCATCTTGTGATGGTGTCATGTGTGTGCTCATCCATTATTTAAATAATAATCGCGCGCAAGAATATAGTTTTTAGCTAAAACTTTCATGTTTTGAGGGGGTTTGTAGACTAATTAATTAGACGCCGTTGCACCAAAAGTGTCATGAATACGAAACAGCGCTGTAAAAATAAACAAATACCTCAACCAGCACAGTTGTAGGTTGGGTAGAGCGAAGCGAAACCCAACACGCCATAGCGTCATTCGAGCGGTAAAGCCAAGAGGCGACTTTATTTCTTAAACTTGCTTATCCAATAATATTCAATTGATATACACTGGCAAGGTAACGTATTGATAAGGATATTAAGTTGTCACAAGTTAAAACTCTCCCTATTACAGCCACACGCTGGCTTTCCCTTTTATTGTGCGCAATTACCGCTGCAACAATTACCGTATTTTTAAGTAAGGTCGGTTTTGTTCAAAAGGCATATTCAAGCTTGGGCGCTATTTTAAATGCGAATCCGGTTTTGCATTACAGCAGCGCACTTTTAGCGGGAATTGGCATAAAGCTGCTGCTTGATAAGTTTTATATATCGCACCCCAAACGCAGTATTGGGTTTAACTGGCGATATCCGCCGGTGACAATTGCTGTATTAGTGTCATTACTTCTGACTGCTTTGTACGTAATAAATACAGTATCAAAACTTGATGAAGCTACGTTATACGCACGAAGTTTTATGAGCTTAAAATACCTAGCACTTACGTTTATTGCCATGCTAATAACCGTGATTTATCAAATAAAGCTTTATACCAAAAAGCCAATATTTACTGCTGTATTGGTTGCTCTTAGTGCAACCTTTATCATTTTTGCAGTCAACCTAGCTGATACAACACCTGCCTTTAATGTCTTTATGTACCTAGCTGCTAGTTATTTTATATTGGCGGCTTACTTGTTATTTGATGAGTATAGGCAAAGTAAACAGCCAAGCATCATTACTGAAAAAGAAGATGTAACCATTCAAGTAAATCCAGAGCTGAATAGTTTAAAAGATTTTCAAAAATGGTTTGCTGATGATCGGCCTATTGTTCATAAAAGTGATTTAGAGCCAGACCTACAAGTTTATGCAGATCGAATTTATAACCGTTTACTTAAAGGTGGTGATGAATATCAACAGCAACCTTTAGCGCAACATATTGCTTTATGTGGCTCATTTGGCTGTGGTAAAAGTAGCATTGTTAATGCCATAGCTAATGATTTAAAAACGCTTCCTGAAAAAGACGTAGTTTGGATACATAGCGATATATCAACATGGGGCGCAGAAAGTGGTAGCGTTGCTCATGTGTTACTTGGTCATATTATTGATGATATAAGCCAGTACATTGATATGTGCGCTTTCCGTGCCTTACCCAAGCATTATACTGAAGCACTTAAGTCTGGTGGTAGTGTATTTCAGTTTGCGTCTACGCTGCTCACTGGTCCTGTTGATTCAGATACACGTTTTCAAATGCTCAATGATGTACTCGAAACTACATGCAACAAAGTACTTATAACTCTTCAAGATGTTGATCGTGGTACTGGAAACGAAAATGAAAAACGTTTAAATGATATCGCCGCCCTATTAGATAGACTAAAAGGCAAAGGCTTAAATAATATTAACTTTATAATAGCTATGGGAAATAGTAAAAAAGAGGAAGTTGAAGTACTAAGTAAGATTGCCGATCATATTGAAAACATAGCTGTACTCGATCATACAAAGCTTATATGTAAATGGGCTGAACTCAATACCAAAAAAGTATTTGATAATCAGATGAAACTCTTGGTTAATCCAAGTCATGTTTGTTTCGAAAGCTTTTTAAAAAGTGAACCATTGAGTTTTAACTCTATTACTTATAAGCCATGAATCGCCCCGAGTTCATCGGAGACCAGTTTGTTTAAGTCAGGCCACTTTACCTGACTCGTTTAAATTATCATAGTAGTCTGTTTCATATTGAGCTGGTGAAATATACCCAATTGAAGATAATAAGCGTTGATTATTAAACCAATTGACCCACTCTAACGTTGCGTATTCAACAGCATCAACATTCTTCCACGGGCCATTTCTGCGAATAATCTCTGTTTTAAATAATCCATTTATTGTTTCAGCCAATGCATTGTCATAAGAGTCACCCACACTGCCTACAGACGCTTGAATTCCAGCTTCAGCAAGTCGCTCAGTGTATCGTATAGACAAATATTGGCTGCCTCTGTCGCTGTGGTGAATTAACCCTTCGGGGTTGCCACGATGCCAAATAGCTTGCTCTAACGCATCAAGAATAAGCTCTGTGTGCATTGTCGTTGATACACGCCAACCTACAATGTATCGTGAAAAAACATCTATCACGAAAGCGACATAAACAAACCCACTCCATGTGGCAACATAGGTGATGTCAGCTACCCAAAGTTGATTTGGCTGCTCAGCAGTAAATTGACGATTAACTAAATCAAGTGGCTTATCTTGTTGCTCGTCAGGTATCGTTGTCTTATGTGCTTTACCCCGACGAACACCTTGAATTCCCATAACTCGCATCAATCGTTCGACTGTACAGCGGGCGACTTGATGGTCGTCAAGCTGTAGCTGCTTCCATATTTTTCTTGCACCATAAACTGACATATTATCCTCCCACACTTCGCGAATGAGTATTATCAGCTCAGCATCACGCTTTTTGCGGTTAGACAGTCGCTCAGGCTCTCTTTGTATCTGTTTATGAGAATAATACGTTGATGGTGCAATCGGCAATTCCTTGCAAATTGACTCGACACCGTAATGCTCTCTGCAAGCATCAATAAAATCCGCTATTACTTCTGTTTGCGGTCGAGCTCCGCTTGGGCGAAAAAAGCGGCAGCTTGCCTCAGGATATCATTCGTTCGCTTGAGCTCTTTATTCTCGCGCTCTAAGACGGCAAGGCGTTCTTCAGTTGATTGCGTATTAGAAGAGGGTTTAGACGGTTGAGCTTGAGATTTCTTGACCCATGCTCTAAGTGTTTCTGGGGTACATCCCAGTTTATCTGAAATCGATACTAGCGCAGCCCAAAGAGAAGGGTATTCATGCTGTTGTGTGGTAACAAGCCTAATTGCACGTTCACGAAATTCTGATGTATAGCGATTTGATTTTTTCATAGTTCCAGTTTCTCAAGTTATTGAGTCTCTGGCAAACACGGGGCGATTCACCAGCCCAAATATCAAGTAACTTGATAGGCTCTATAAGGATACTTAAAAGAGTTATGAGGCGAGTAGATAGCTGTTGGACTAAAGATAGACTTCTAGGTGAAGTGAGCTTTGATAGTTTACTACTGCTAATGGTTTTGAGAGAGTTTAGTCCTTACACTTTCAATACTCTAATTTCTGAATATAAAAAATTAGATAGCATATCGCTTTTGGATAAGGTTTTTGAACCTCCTTTACCACCAGAAGCGCTCTTCAAAAGAATCATTAAAAAAGTGGAGCTAATTCCCGAGCAGTTTTCACTAGAGCTATTACTTAAATTTTTACTAGGTATAGACAACTCTAATAGTACTGCTAGTTACAGAGAGCAGGGGCTGAACTATAAAATTAAAGGCATAAATTATTTAGAGCGCGTCCTATTAGAAAATGTTCCTGAAACAGAGCTTAGAGATCAAGTTGTTTTTAAAAACTATTTTGAACCCTCGCCAAGCTCAATGGATAGCTTAATCCATAAAATTTTAGCTCATGAAAATTGGGCAATATCATTTGGCAGGTTTGGTAAATGTTTTTGTCTAGGCAGTAGTCAAGAGGAGGTAAGTAGGAGAAAAAACTTTGCTTTAGGTATATTAAGCGCCCAAGGTGAAAAAAATACAGAATTATTACTTAAGAGTGAAGCTTTTGAAAATCTATTAGTGAAAGTTGCTGAAGATGGGGGACTTGAGGATATATTGACCAAGCTAGTTCTTTTGAACTCTAGTGAGCATCTCTTAGATACTATTATAATAAAGTACCATGAGCTATTAAAGCGCCAGCTTAGCATGCTTGGCTATTCTCCAAGTTCTTCAGAGGTTATAAAAACAGCTGAAATTTTTGATTTTTTGGAACAATACAAGTCACATACAGAAAAAATCAATATCATAGAATTTTTAGAAATACATTTTCAACATTTATGTATTGAATCTATAAGGATATTAATTGAATACATAACGATCCAAAAGCTTATATGTTTGGAGCAGAATTATTTAAATGAATATTCAAAATCATACATTGAGATTATTTGTAAAGTACGGAGCCATAAAGCGTATAAGTTACTAGCTGAGTTTACACTGGACAGTAGTGCTAAATCGGATTCAGTAAAAGAACATATTAAAACATTAAGCTTGGAAGAAAAGGACGGCATAAAAGCGGGAATAAAAAATCTACCTGAGTTTGAATTGGGTAGAGTGCATAAGAACCAGACCTTAATTAGTATGGGTCTTAATTATTGAATACTGTGATTTGGATTAACTATCACTTATCTTGCTGACAACTGATAGCTAACCACTCAAAACTGCTCTTATCCCTCTAAAGCCGAAACAATAAAATACGGATTCAAATACTCATCTTTGGTGTTATAAATAAGCGGGCTGCCATCGAGCTTGGTTACTTTAGCGCCGGCTATTTCAGCAATAGCATGGCCAGCTCCCGTATCCCACTCACAGGTTGGGCCTAAGCGCGGGTAAATATCAGCACTGCCCTCAGCCACTAAACATAATTTTAGTGAACTGCCTTTTGAGACCATTTCAACGTCGTCAAAGCGTTTTACAAACTCGGCTAAATCGGGTGATGGGTGCGAGCGACTGCCAACAACGCGGATTAACCCTTTATTAGGTTTGGTGGTTACTTTAAGCTCAATACGCTCATCGCCTTTGTCTTTAAACGCGCCAATATCGTTACTGGCTAAGTAGGATACGCCAAGCGCGGGCGCGTCAACGACAGCAAGCACGGGTTTGCCGTTTTCGATTAGGGCTATATTTACGGTAAATTCGCCGTTCTTTTTAATAAACTCTTTAGTGCCGTCGATTGGGTCTACTAACCAGTAGCTTTTCCATGTTTGACGAATGTCCCAGCTTATATCAGCGCTTTCTTCGCTAAGTATAGGTGTGTCGGGCGTGAGCTGTTTTAGCCCTGTCACAATGACTTTATGAGCTGCTAAGTCGGCGTCGGTTACTGGGCTTTCATCGGCTTTGTATTCAACGTTAAAGTCCTTTTCGTAAATCCCCATTATGGCTTGGCCTGCTTTGCGGGCAAGGATGAGGGTTTCTTCTAGTAGCTCGGTTTGGTTCATTGGGGTTAACCTATAATATGCTTTTGTTTTAGATACGTTATCAGTTGTGTAACCGATTGGTCTAGGGTGTTTTTACTGGTATCTAAAATTATTTCTGGGTTGTTGGGTACTTCGTAGCTTGAGTCGATACCGGTAAAGTGTTTAATCTCACCTGCGCGGGCTTTTTTGTATAAGCCTTTAGGGTCGCGGCTTTCGCATACATCAAGCGGGGTATCTATAAATACTTCAATAAACTCGCCGTCATCTACTAGGTTGCGCACCATGTCGCGCTCTGCTCTAAATGGCGAGATAAACGCGGTAAGCACTAATAGGCCGGCATCGGTCATTAGTTTTGCGGTTTCGCCAACGCGGCGTATGTTTTCGATGCGGTCTTCGTCGCTAAAGCCAAGGTCTTTACATAAGCCGTGACGCACGTTGTCGCCATCAAGCAGGTAAGTGTGCGCACCTTGCTGATTAAGCGCAGCTTCTAGTGCGTTGGCTACGGTGCTTTTGCCAGAGCCAGAAAAACCGGTAAACCATAAAATGGCCGGTTTATGCTTTTTTTGCTCACTACGCTGTGCTTTTGTGGTTGCGTAGTTATGCCAAACAATATTTTCATCCATAGTGGTGTGTCTCTTGTACTGTAAGCGCCCGTATTAAAAAGGAAATACGAGCGGGATCAAGGTTAATACCGTGATTGAATAAATAATAGAAAGGGGCAAGCCCATTGTTATGTAATCTTTTAAGCGGTAGTTACCCGCGCTGTAAACCATAAGGTTTGTTTGATACCCAAACGGCGATATGAAACTGGCAGATGCACCAAACGCTACCGCCATAATAAAGGGTAGAGGGTCTACATTAAAACCCACTGCTAGCGAGTAAGCCACAGGAAATGAAAGCGCTGCTGCGGCATTATTAGTAATAAGCTCGGTGAATAATACGGTCATTAAAAATATGGCGATAAACGCGCCATAAGGGCCAAAATCACCTAGTACCATAAATAGGGCATCTGATATTTGCCCGGCAAGCCCGGTTTCTATCATTAATTTAGCAAGGCCTATGGCACTGCCTACAACGGCGAGTAGCTCAATGGGAAAGCGACGTTTTACTTCGCTCAGTTTAACTGTACCGCTAAGCAATAAGCCAATGAGTAACACCAGCAGGCCTTTTACTAAAGGAACTATACCTACAATGCTTAACCCTAACACGGCGGCAAAGCCTGCCAATACAATATTAGATTGTTTAGGTTTTAGATGTGTTTGTAAATCAAACCCCGATATATACACAAATTCGCGGTTTAAATTAGGTAAAGAGTAAAAGTTTTTACCTGGGGCGAGTATTAAGGAGTCGCCGGCTTGCAATTGCACTTGCCCAAGGCCGCCTTGTAAGCGATCGTGCCCTCGGCGAATGGCAATAACAGCGGCATGAAACTGCTCTCTAAAACGCGCCTCTTTTACGGTTTTGCCAATAAACTTTGATGATTGGCTCACAACCACTTCAACTAAGTGTTCTATGTCTTTTTCGTGGTTGTCGTGCACCACTTTTAATCCGTCAAAGCGTCTTAATAAGGGTACCGATTTAATATCGCCAACAAACAGCAGTACATCGTTTTGTCTAATAATTTGCTGAGGTGTTACTGCGTATATACGCTCATCGCCACGAATAATTTCGGCGAGGAATAAATCTTTTAAATCGCGTAGGCCGTTTTCTTCTACGGTGCGGCCAATAAGTTTAGAGCCTGCCTGCACTTTTCCCTCTAAGTAAAAGGGAATAACCTCTTGTGTGTTTTTGCCGTTGTCGGGCAGGTATTTGAGCATCACTAAAATAGTAATGAGGCCCACACTTAATGCGCCAATGCCCACTAAGGTAAAATCAAAAAAGCCCAGTGGCGCCATACCTGCATCTACGGCAAAGCCGTTCACTATTAAATTGGTTGATGTACCAATAAGTGTAATGGTGCCGCCTAATATAGCGGTGTACGACAGCGGTAATAGTAGCTTTGAGGGTGAATGATTTGGGTTGTCTTTTATGGCGGTAATAAGCGATGCCACAACCGCGGTGTTGTTAGTAAATGACGATAAAAACGCGGTTGATAAACCAAGCTTTGTTACCGACTTTACTAAGCTTCCTTTAGATAAGGATTGGGAAAGCTGTTGTATGAGTGTGGTTTTTTCAATAGCGATTGAAACCAGCACTAATAATACGAGGGTAATGAGCGACGGGTTTGCGTAGTTTACTAACATGCTTTCAAGGTCAATCAGGCCTGTTAAATAACCCGTACCAATAGCACTTACAAATAACCATGCTGGATTAATGCGGGTGCCAAAAAGGCACCCAACTAAGGTAAGCATAATGCCTGTTAAAACGAGCTGCTCTACCATGCTTTTATATTCCTAACAGACATTTTTATACTTACAGTTTTGAAATATCAAGCGCTTGCCAATGTGGGAAGTGCTTGCGTACTAAGCTATTAAACTCAATTTCAAAGTCGCTGAAATCGCTGTTTTGTTTTTCGCTTTTTAGTACTTGCTCAATCATACCTGCGGCAACCGTTAAGTTAGATAAACGGTCGATAAGGATAAATGAGCCAGTTTCGTGGTTGTTGTGATACTCATCAGCTAATATTGTTTCGCTTAGTTCAAGCGTGACAATGGCAATTTCGTTTAGCTGAAGTGAATCGGCTGTGCCGTGCTCTAAAGTGTTTACATCAATAGTGTGGTCAATCTTTTTAACCACGGCTGATGTATTTTTGCTACCTAGTTTAATGTTGTAGCTTTTGCCTAGTACCAGCGGTTCTTCGTGCATCCACACAAGTTTAGCTTGTATAAGGTTAGTAACCGTTGCACTTGAGCTTTGCGGCACAATGACATCGCCGCGGCTAATATCAATTTCGCTATTTAGGGTAACGGTAATTGCTTGGCCGGCCTCTGCGTGATCTAGGTTGCCATTAAAGGTCACAATTTCTTTAATGCTTGATGTTTTACCCGACGGTAATACTTTTATTGCATCGCCAACTTGTAATTTACCTGATGCCAATGTGCCCTGAAAACCACGGAAGTTTAAGTTAGGGCGCACTACATATTGCACAGGCAAGCGAGCTTCAAAGCCGGTATCGGTTTCGGCCGCTGGTGAGTCTTCTAAAAGCTCAAGCAATGGCTTGTCGGTGTAATAAGGCGTATGAGCAGAGCGTGTTACTACGTTATCGCCTTTAAGCGCCGACATAGGCACAAACTTAATGTTTGATACGTTAAGTTGCTCAGCAAATTTAAGGTAGTCGGCTTTAATTTTTTCATAAACGGTTTCGTCAAAATCAACGATATCCATTTTATTAATCGCGACCACAAACTGTTTAATACCTAGCGAGTCACAAATAAAGCTATGACGCTTAGTTTGTACTTGCACACCGTAGCGGGCATCAACCAAAATAATGGCTACATCGCTTGTTGATGCGCCTGTTACCATGTTGCGTGTGTATTGCTCATGCCCTGGGGTGTCGGCAATAATAAATTTACGCTTAGCCGTTGAAAAATAACGGTACGCTACGTCAATAGTAATACCTTGCTCGCGCTCAGCTTGTAGGCCATCTACTAGTAGCGCTAAGTCTAGCTCTTCGCCTGCGTTACCTACTTTTTCGTTATCTTTATGAAGAGCAGCTAGCTGATCTTCATAAATTTGGTGGCTGTCGTGCAGTAGGCGGCCAATCAGTGTTGATTTACCGTCATCTACGCTGCCACAGGTAAGCATACGCAATAAGCTTTTATCTTGTTGGCGTGCTAGGTAGGCGTCTATGCCAATCTCTTTTACTTCGTTAATGGTGTCGTTAGTATTGGTAGACATTAGAAATACCCCTCACGTTTTTTCTTCTCCATTGAGCCTGCTGAGTCGTGATCTATTACACGGCCTTCACGTTCAGATGACGTAGATAGCAGCATTTCTTCAATAATTTCTGTTAGGTTACTGGCTGTAGATTCAACTGCCCCGGTAAGTGGGTAACAGCCTAAAGTACGAAAACGTACCGACTTCATTTGTGGTACTTCGCCCTCAGCAAGTGGCATGCGCTCATCGTCAACCATAATTAAGGTCCCGTCGCGCTCTACTACTGGGCGCTCTTTCGCTAAATAAAGCGGAACCATTTCAATGTTTTCTTGGTAAATGTATTGCCAAATATCAAGCTCAGTCCAGTTAGACAGTGGGAATACACGAATGCTCTCACCTGGGTTAACTTGGCTGTTGTAAGTATTCCAAAGCTCTGGGCGTTGGTTTTTAGGGTCCCAACGGTGGTGTTTATCGCGGAACGAGTAAACACGCTCTTTAGCGCGAGACTTTTCTTCATCGCGGCGTGCGCCACCAAATGCAGCATCAAAGCCGTATTTATCTAGCGCTTGCTTTAAGCCTTGGGTTTTCATTATGTCGGTATGTTTACCCGAGCCATGCTCAAACGGGCTAATGCCCATTGCCATGCCTTCTGGGTTTTTGTGTACCAGCAGGTCAAAACCGTATTCTTTTGCAAGGCGATCGCGAAACTCAATCATTTCACGAAACTTCCAGTTGGTGTCTACGTGTAATAACGGAAACGGAATTTTTGCAGGGTAAAATGCTTTACGCGCTAAGTGCAAAAGTACCGATGAATCTTTACCAATAGAGTAAAGCATTACTGGGTTCTCAAACTCAGCGGCGACTTCGCGCATGATTTTGATACTTTCAGCTTCAAGTTGCTGAAGGTGAGTTAAAGCCATTGTTAGTCGTCCTACTAAAATGATTAAAAGTGATTAAGTAAAATATAATTATGTATTTGATACGCCGGTTAGCGGCTGAGCAAAGCTACTGGTTTGCTCGTTTTGGCCAAACCATGCAAGCTGCGAGTGCAGGGCGGCTACTTCGCCAATAATAAGTAATGCTGGCGATACCACACTGTTGCGCTCTATTAAATCTGCAAGCTCACCTAATTGCCCCGTAACAACACGCTGGTTTTTACGCGTGCCGTTTTCGATTATGGCAACTGGCGTATTAGCGCTGCGGCCATGTTTTAAAAGCTGAGCCTGTATATGTGGCGATTTAATAACGCCCATATAAATAGCTAAAGTTTGATGCGCTTTAGCAAGCGATTGCCAATCGAGCTCCTGGCCATCTTTTTTACAATGCCCTGTTACAAACTGGATGGCTTGTGCGTGGTCGCGGTGAGTAAGCGGAATACCCGCATACGCGCTACAACCAGCGGCGGCAGTTATACCCGGTACTATTTGATAATTAACATTATTGGCAGCCAGTACTTGTACTTCTTCGCCACCACGGCCGTAAATAAATGGGTCGCCGCCTTTAATGCGGCATACTTTTTTGCCTTGCTTGGCAAAATCAACCAGCATTTGGTTGGTATCTTCTTGCGCTACACTGTGATCGCCCATACGCTTGCCTACGCAAACTAAATCGGCATCACGGCGTACTAATTCCATAATTTCATCAGACACTAAATAGTCGTATACAACGACATCGGCTTGCTGCATTAATTGCAATGCTTTAAGTGTTAAAAGCTCAGGGTCGCCTGGGCCTGCACCCACTACATACACTTCGCCTTCTGGCTCGGCTTTGGCATCAAGCATTTGCTCTAGTTGTGCTTGTGCTGCATCGGTATTACCTGTTTGCACTTTGCTTACTACTGATGAATCAAACACGCCTTCCCAAAATTGGCGACGATCGGCAAAGTGCTTAAAGCGCTGTTTTACTTTGTCTCTAAAACTGCCAACTAAAGTAGCCAGTGGGCCAATGTGTTGTGGGATTAACGTTTCAAGCTTTTCACGTAGTCGCCGAGCAAGTACTGGCGCGGTGCCTGCACTTGAAATAGCAATGGTTATTGGGTCACGGTCTACAATTGATGGGAATATAAACGTACATTTAGGCTGGTCATCAACCACATTTACAAATACATTGCGTGCGTTAGCTAGCTCAAATACATTGTTGTTTACTTCGTCTAAGTCTGTGGCTGCTATAACCAGCATTTTGCCATCAAGGTGCGACTCATCAAAATAGGCATCAATAAGCGTTACTTCATTGTTTTGTGCATGTTCTTTTAGTTCATCACAAAACCAAGGTGCCACTAAGGTTACATTTGCGCGGGCTTTTAAAAACGCGCGACATTTGCGTAATGCGACCTCTCCACCGCCAACAACCAGCACAGGTTTGTTGTCGAGTTTGGTAAAGATAGGTAAATACTGCACGTGGTTAACACCTCTAAGTAAAATCTAAAATAAAACGCTATTGAGCAGGGGGCAGAATATAGCGCGCACTAGTAAGTAAAAAATAATTAAAACCAAGTTTATATAACCAAAAGTTATAATGGGTGGTTGTTTTAGGTTTAAGCCTTAATCTATAGGGGATTAACGCGCATTACACGCAAAATAATGTGCTTATAGTGTTTGGTTATGAGCTATAGCGAGATTACGTTAATTTGTTACTATGACGCTAAACCTAATTTATCGCCTACTTAAAGGGATTACGTATGACTGAACAACTCAACGATGCACACTTAGCTGTGTCGCTTATGGATTTAACAAGCCTAAACACCTCAGACACGGCCAGTGATATTCAGCAGCTTGTAAATAGTATTAACCCTAAATTGGGCACGCCTGCTGCAGTATGCGTTTACAGTGATTTTGTAGATGATGCAAAAATAGCATTGGCTGCGCGTGAGCTTAACCATGTAAAAGTAGCAACGGTTACAAATTTTCCTAGTGGTGATGCGCCACTGAGCGATGTGATAAACGAAACACTGATAGCAATTGAGCGCGGCGCGGATGAAATAGATTTAGTGATCCCGTATAAAGCACTTATTGCTGGCGAGCACAGCAAAGTGCTGGAGTATGTAACTCAAAGCAAAAAAGCCTGTGGTACAAAAGCGCAATTAAAAGTAATTATAGAAAGTGGCGAACTTAAAACTGCAGAGCTAATCACTAAAGCTACAAACTTAGCTATTCAAGGCGGGGCTGATTTTGTAAAAACCAGCACAGGTAAAGTGGCTGTAAATGCAACGCTTGACGCAACAAACGTGATGCTCAGCACTATTAAAGAGTCGGGTAAGGTTGTTGGTTTTAAAGCCGCAGGCGGAGTTAAAACCGTTACTGATGCAAAGGAGTATTTAGCACTGACATGCTCAATTATGGGTGATGACTACTTACAGGCCACTACATTTAGGTTTGGCGCATCAAGCTTACTAAGTGATGTATATAAAGTATTAGAAAAATAACCAAGGACATATAATGAAACCAAGAAATTCAGGGATGCAAAACCTGGTCAATAACCTTGTTAAAGGTGCCATTTTGGCCGGTGTTGTAGGGTTTGGCTTAACTGCATGTACTAACCCAAGCACGCCTGCAGGTGAAGAAGGGTATGTGTACGAAAAACCAAGAATATTTGGCGAAGGGGGCTACCAAGGCACCATGAAAGGACCTGCTAACTATGGTGTTTCTTTACTTCGTAATGAAGTGGTAAATATTGATATGCGACCTAATACGTATACTGAAACATTCAGAATTCTTGCTAATGATGATTTAAATATAAAATTTGATTTTCATGCAGTAATAGGGATTCAAAGTGGCTCGGTAAAAACAGTTGTAGAAGAGTATGGCGCTGAGAACTGGTATAAACGCTTTGTGCGTGAAACGTTTAGAACCTATGTGCGTGACATTGTGCAAAAGTACGACAGTGGTGAGCTGAAAACAAACCGCGAACAAATAGCGCAAGAAGTTAGTTTGCGTTTACAAACTTATTTATCATCAACGCCCTTTAAATTAGCAAATGTAGTAGTGGGAGATATTAATTACCCAGCCATTGTCGCAAATGCTGTAGAGAAAAAGCTTGCCGCGCAGCAGTTACTAGCAGAGAAAGAAACACAAAAAGAAATAGCACGCAAAGATGCTGAAATAAGAGTGGAAGAAGCAAAAGGTATTGCCCAAGCCCAAAAAATAATTAACGCAACGCTTACTGCAAATTATTTACAACATGAAGCTATAAACGCGCAGGCAAAAATGGCTGAGTCGCCAAACCATACAACGGTTTATATTCCAGTTGGTAATAATGGCGTGCCGCTAGTAAAAGGGGCTAATTAAGCCTTTTTATTATTAAGGACTTAATAGTTTATCGAGATTTTGCAATGTGGGTATCTTTTAGGCTTGTGTTAATGATTTGCGTAAGTATAATAGGCATCCACTTTGCAGGGGCGTAGTTCCAATTGGTAGAACAGCGGTCTCCAAAACCGACGGTTGGGAGTTCGAATCTCTCCGCCCCTGCCATTTTTACTCATAAGTTGAGTAAGTCTGGGGTTAAAAATCGGTTTAAATAAGTCTGTTTTTAAGTTTAGATTTTAATGGATTAACCCTGCCGTTGTGTAGGGTTGTTGTGTCTGTAGTTAAGGTAATAATATTATGAGCACGAATGTAGAAACACCATCAAGTGCGATGGAGTCGGTAAAGTGGTTAGTAGCAATCGCGCTACTTGCAGGCGCAGTTGTTGGTAATCACATGTTTGCAGATCAGTCTGTATTACTACGTGCAATTGGCGTTGTGGTTGCTATAGCAGCAGGTTTAGGTATTGCCTCGCAAACCGCTAAAGGCCGTGACTTTTTAGCATTTGCTAAAGAAGCACGCATCGAAGTACGTAAAGTTGTTTGGCCAACGCGTCAAGAAACTACCCACACGACATTAATCGTAATGGTTGCAACAGTGATTATGGCGCTTATCCTTTGGGGATTAGATGGTATTTTATTCCGCGCTGTAGGCTTTTTAACTGGATTGGAGATCTGATCCCATGTCGGATGAGAACAAAGAAATTAAATTACGCTGGTACGTTGTACAAGCATTCTCTGGTTACGAAAAGCGTGTAGCGCAAACGTTATCAGAGCACATTAAAATTGAAGGTCTTGAAGAGAGCTTTGGTGAGATATTAGTACCAACAGAAGAAGTTGTTGAGATGCGCGCTGGTCAAAAGCGTAAATCTGAGCGTAAATTCTTCCCAGGTTACGTACTAGTACAAATGGATATGAACGATGCAAGCTGGCACTTAGTGAACAGCACTGAACGTGTAATGGGCTTTATTGGTGGTACTTCTGACCGCCCAGCGCCTATTAGTTCTAAAGAAGCAGAACGCATTCTTAACCGTCTTCAAGAAAACGCTGAAGCACCTAAACCAGCTACATTATTTGAGCCAGGTGAAGTTGTTCGTGTTACTGATGGTCCATTTGCTGACTTTAGCGGTGTTGTTGAAGAAGTTGACTACGAAAAGAGCCGCGTGAAAGTGTCGGTACTTATTTTTGGTCGTTCTACACCGGTTGAACTTGAATTTGGTCAAGTTGAACAAGATAAGTAATTGATTAAAAAAGCTTCGCCATTATTTACTAAAATTTTGGCACGAAGCTTGAAAAAGGCCGCTGATTAACTTATAATCAGCGGCCTTTTTGTATTAAGGCAAAAATTTATTTTTGCTCGCAAAAAGTACGAAACCAATTTTTAAACTGGGAAGCCGTTAGAGTACGCGTCCTCGCGCGCACAAGGCTAAGACCCACCAAATGAGGTATTTATAATGGCTAAAAAAGTTGAAGCTTTAATCAAGCTACAAGTTGCCGCTGGTATGGCTAATCCTAGTCCTCCAGTAGGTCCTGCACTAGGTCAACACGGTGTAAACATCATGGAATTCTGTAAAGCGTTTAACGCGCGTACAGAGTCTATCGAAAAAGGCGCTCCAGTTCCTGTAGTGATCTCTGTTTACGGTGACCGTTCATTTACGTTCGATATGAAAACGCCACCTGCTGCTTACTTACTTAAGAAAGCTGCTGGTATCAAATCAGGCTCAGGCCGTCCTAACACTGAAAAAGTAGGCACAGTAACTCGTGCTCAACTTGAAGAGATCGTTGAGACAAAACGAGCTGACCTTACAGCGGCTGATATGGACGCTGCGGTTCGCACTATCGCAGGTTCTGCGCGTGCGATGGGCTTGAACGTAGAGGACTAAGAAATGGCTAAATTAACTAAACGTATGCGTACTATCCGCGAAAAAGTGGAAGTAACTAAAGATTACGAAATCAATGAAGCAGTTGCTCTTTTAAAAGAGTTAGCGACAGCTAAATTCGTAGAAAGTGTTGACGTTGCTGTTAACCTTGGTATTGACGCTCGTAAATCTGACCAGAACGTTCGTGGTGCAACTGTACTACCTAACGGTACTGGCCGTGATGTTCGTGTTGCTGTATTCACTCAAGGCGCTAATGCAGAAGCTGCAAAAGAAGCCGGTGCTGAATTAGTAGGCATGGAAGATCTTGCTGAACTAGTTAAGAAAGGCGAGATGGATTTTGACGTTGTTGTTGCATCACCAGACGCTATGCGTGTTGTTGGTCAACTAGGTCAAATCTTAGGTCCACGTGGTCTTATGCCTAACCCTAAAACTGGTACTGTAACACCTAACGTTGCAGAAGCAGTTAAAAATGCGAAAGCAGGTCAAGTACGTTACCGTAATGACAAAAATGGTATCATCCATACTACTATCGGTAAGGTTGATTTCACTGCTGAGCAACTTCAACAAAACCTTGAAGCTCTAATCGTTGCGCTTAAGAAGGCTAAACCTTCTCAAGCTAAAGGTGTTTACGTTAAGAAAGTAACCATCTCTACAACAATGGGCGCAGGTGTTGCTGTTGACCAAAACACTTTAAGCACTTCTGTAGCTTAATAGGTGTTTACATGGCGTGAAATTTGTACTATAATTTTGCGCCATTTTGTTGAATAATTTATTATTTAACAAGTAAAGAATTCGGGTTGAAGTCCATAATTTCGCTAAGCTCTTGAGTGATGCGATAAATTGGGCTTCCGTCCAAGACCGTAGGCGGCTTCGGCCTTAATATTACCTACGTAGACGGTGTGAATCCCCAGATAGATTTTTCCTAATCTCTTCTGGCTCTCGCCGTAAAAAGCATCTCTATCAAGTTTGTTGATAGGGAAGAGTAAAACAGGGAAGCCGAGTGTCGGTGACCCATTAAACCAGGAGTAACACCCATGGCTTTAAATCTTCAAGGCAAAAAAGCAATTGTTGCTGAAGTCAACGAAGCAGCCAATGGTGCTCTTTCTGCAGTTGTTGCAGATTCTCGTGGTGTAGCAGTAGGCGCAATTACAGCCCTTCGTAAAGAAGCTCGTGAAGCTGGTGTATGGATGAAAGTTGTTCGTAACACTCTAGCAAAACGTGCTGTTGAAGGTACTGAATTTGAATGTCTATCTGATTCGTTAGTTGGTCCAAGCTTAATCGCTTTCTCATCAGAGCACCCTGGTGCTGCTGCGCGTATCTTCGCAGATTTCGCGAAAAAGAATGAGAAATTCGAAGTTAAAACGGCCGCTTTTGAAGGAAATGTTGTAGATGCAGCAATGCTTGCTACATTACCTACATACGATGAAGCTGTTGCACGCTTAATGAGCGCTATGAAAGAAGCGTCTGCTGGCAAATTGTGTAAAACAATTGAAGCAGTACGTGTACAGAAAGAAGAGCAAGCTGCTTAATTTTAAGCTGTTTAACCTCTCTTTCGGTGTAAATTTATTTGGACCTAGAGTCCGTTAATTATTAGGAAATTTGTAATGTCTGTAACTAAAGACCAAATCCTTGACGCAATTGCTGAAATGTCAGTAATGGACGTTGTTGCTCTTGTTGAAGCAATGGAAGAAAAATTCGGCGTAACTGCTGCAGCTGCTATGGTAGCAGGTCCTGCTGCTGAAGCTGCTGAAGAGAAAACTGAATTTGACGTAATCCTTACTGGCGCTGGCGCTAACAAGGTTGCGGCAATCAAAGCTGTACGTAGCGCAACAGGCCTAGGCCTTAAAGAAGCGAAAGCTCTTGTTGAAGCTGCTCCTGCACCTATCAAAGAAGGTGTATCTAAAGAAGAAGCTGAAGCACTTCAAAAAGACCTTACTGAAGCTGGTGCTGAAGTTGAGGTTAAGTAATCTAGCTCACGCTAGGTTCGCTGCCTGAGTAATCAGGCAAGGGCTGGTGATTATTTAATCACCGGCCTTTTTGCGCTATAGAGTTATGTATTCCTATAGCTCAAATAAAATCTGATTTTCTCTTTACTTTCAACGCTTTATAGTTTGCTAGTGTTGCTAAGGCGGAGTTAATTAGAACAACAATTAAATGTTGTAAATCTTGGCATAGATGCCAGTTAAGTCTGTTCTTACAAGAACAGGTCGGGTCAAAGATCAGCAAGCTGAGGAACCCCATGGCTTACTCTTATTCTGAAAAGAAACGTATCCGTAAGGATTTTGGTAAACGTCCACAAGTTTTGGATATACCTTTCTTACTGTCGACACAGTTAGAATCGTTTAAAAAATTCTTAGTCCCAGACGCTGATGGCGATCATGGTTTGGAAGCAGCCTTCCGTTCTGTGTTCCCTATTAAAAGCTACTCGGGAAATTCTGAGCTTCAATACGTAAGTTATCGTATTGGTGAGCCAGTATTCGATGTAAAAGAATGTCAAATTCGCGGTGTGACTTATTCTGCTCCACTTCGCGTGAAACTGCGTCTTGTAGTTATGGACAAAGAAGCTCCAGGCACAGTTAAAGACATTAAAGAGCAAGAAGTTTACATGGGCGAAATTCCGCTCATGACTGATACCGGTACTTTTGTAATCAATGGTACAGAGCGTGTTATCGTTTCTCAGCTACACCGTAGCCCTGGTGTATTCTTTGATAACGACCGCGGTAAAACCCATTCATCGGGTAAAGTATTATATAACGCACGCGTTATACCTTACCGTGGTTCATGGTTAGACTTCGAATTTGATGCAAAAGATAACTTATATGTACGTATAGACCGTCGTCGTAAATTACCGGCGTCTATTATTTTACGTGCACTTGAGTACTCTAGCGAAGAAATCTTAGATATGTTCTTCGATACTACCGCGTTTGAAGTAACTGACGGTAAAGTTCTTATGGAACTTGTGCCTTCACGTTTACGTGGTGAAACTGCCGCTTTTGATATCAAAGGCGAAGACGGTGAAGTACTTGTTGAAAGCGGTCGTCGTATTACGGCTCGCCACATCAAGAGCATCGAGAAAAAAGGCATTAATCAATTAGAAGTACCACATGAGTACATCATTGGCCGTATTGTAGCTAAAAACTATGTTGATGAGTCAACAGGTGAAGTTATTGCAAACGCTAATGACGAGCTATCACTAGAGCTGATGGCTGAATTGGTTAAAGCAGGTCACACTAAAATTGAGACGTTATACATCAATGAGGTGGACAGCGGCGCTTACATGTCAAATACATTAAATATTGACTCGTCTAGCAACCGTTTAGAAGCATTAGTAGAAATTTACCGCATGATGCGCCCAGGCGAGCCACCGACGAAAGACGCGGCTGAAGCCTTATTCGAGAACTTATTCTTCTCTGAAGAACGTTATGACTTATCTACTGTAGGTCGTATGAAGTTCAATAGCCGTGTTGGTTACGATACAGACACAGGCCCTGGCACATTAAGCAAAGAAGACATCGTGTCTGTTATGAAAGTATTAATTGCTATTCGTAACGGTCAAGGCGATGTTGATGATATTGACCACTTAGGCAACCGTCGTATACGTAGTGTTGGCGAAATGGCTGAGAACCAATTCCGTGTTGGTCTAGTACGTGTAGAACGTGCTGTACGTGAGCGTTTAAGCTTAGGTGACCTTGACGCGATAATGCCACAAGATCTTATTAACGCTAAGCCTATTTCGGCAGCGGTTAAAGAGTTCTTCGGCTCGTCTCAGTTATCACAGTTTATGGACCAAAATAACCCGCTATCAGAAGTAACGCATAAGCGTCGTATTTCTGCATTAGGTCCGGGCGGTCTAACGCGTGAGCGCGCTGGCTTTGAAGTACGTGACGTTCACGTAACTCACTATGGTCGCGTATGTCCAATCGAGACTCCTGAGGGTCCAAACATCGGTCTAATTAACTCGTTATCTACGTACGCACGTACAAATGATTACGGTTTCTTAGAAACACCTTACCGTAAAGTGGTAGATGGTGTAGTAACTGATGAAGTTGATTATTTATCAGCCATTGAAGAAGGTCAGTTTGTTATCGCACAGGCGAACTCAAACTTAACTGAAACCAATGAGTTTGTTGATGAACTTATTCCGTGTCGTCACAAAGGTGAATCTACCTTTATGGGTCGCATGGACCAGCAATATATGGATGTATCACCACAACAGGTGATCTCTGTAGCGGCAGCACTTATCCCGTTCCTAGAACACGATGATGCTAACCGTGCATTGATGGGTTCAAACATGCAACGTCAAGCAGTACCAACATTGAAAGCGGATAAGCCGTTAGTAGGTACAGGTATTGAGTTAACACTAGCGAAAGATTCTGGTGTAACGATTGTTGCTAAACGTGGTGGTGAAGTAATGTACGCCGATGCTAGCCGCATCGTTGTAAACGTACATGACGATGAGCGTATTCCTGGTGAAGCGGGCATCGACATTTACAACCTTACTAAATACACACGTTCTAACCAAAATACATGTATTAACCAAAAACCAACGTGCATGGTTGGCGAACCGGTTACTCGTGGTGACGTGTTAGCAGATGGTCCTTCGACTGACTTAGGTGACTTAGCCCTTGGTCAAAACCTTCGCGTGGCATTCATGCCATGGAACGGTTATAACTTCGAGGATTCAATCTTACTATCAGAGCGCGTAGTTGAAGAAGATCGTCTAACGACTATCCACATTCAAGAACTACAGTGTGTTGCCCGTGATACTAAATTAGGTCCTGAAGAAATCACTGCAGATATCCCGAATGTGGGTGAGTCTGCGCTAGGCAAGCTTGATGAATCAGGCGTTGTTTATATTGGTGCTGAAGTTAAAGGCGGCGATATCCTAGTAGGTAAAGTGACTCCGAAAGGCGAGACGCAATTAACACCTGAAGAGAAGCTACTGCGTGCTATCTTCGGCGAAAAAGCGTCTGACGTTAAAGACAGCTCTTTACGTGTACCAAACTCTGTAACTGGTACTGTAATTGACGTACAAGTTTTCACCCGTGATGGTGTTGAAAAAGATAAGCGTGCGTTAGAAGTTGAAGACATGCAGCTTCGCGAAGCGAAGAAAGACTTCAACGAAGAGTTCCGTATTCTAGAAGCCGGTGTATTAGACCGTGCTCGCAAGCTACTTGCTGCAGCAGGCTTCGATGAAGACAACTTAGCGTCACTAAATGCTGAAAAGCTACTTACTCAAAGCCTTGCACAAGAAGACAAGCAAGCTGAACTTGAGCAACTAGCTGCACAGTACGATGAGCTTAAAGCTGAATACGATAAGAAGTTTGAAAACAAACGTCGTAAAATTACTCAAGGTGATGACTTAGCACCAGGCGTACTTAAGATTGTTAAAGTATACCTAGCTGTTAAACGTCGTATCCAACCGGGTGATAAAATGGCGGGTCGTCACGGTAACAAAGGTGTTATCTCGACTATCGTACCAGTAGAAGATATGCCATACGATGATAAAGGTCGTACGGTAGATATCGTACTAAATCCACTAGGTGTACCATCACGAATGAACATCGGTCAGATCCTTGAAACACATATGGGTCTAGCTGCACGTGGTATTGGTGAGCGCTTAGAGGAAATGATGAAGGAACAACGTGAGCTACATGAGCTACGTGAATTCATCAAACAAGCTTATGAAATCGGTGAATCTCGTCAAGAAGTAGATATTGCAAGCTTCTCTGATGATGAAATTCGTCGTTTAGCTGATAACTTAAAAGGTGGTTTACCAATCGCTACTCCTGCATTTGATGGCGCTAAAGAAGACGAAATCAAAGACATGCTAGAGCTTGGTGGATACCCAAGAAGTGGTCAGGTTACACTCTATGATGGCCGTACTGGCGATCAGTTTGAACGTCAAGTAACTGTTGGTTACATGTACATGCTTAAACTTAACCACTTGGTTGACGATAAGATGCACGCACGTTCTACTGGTTCTTACAGCCTTGTTACTCAGCAGCCGCTGGGTGGTAAAGCACAGTTCGGTGGCCAGCGTTTTGGTGAGATGGAAGTATGGGCACTTGAAGCTTACGGTGCTGCTTACACTCTACAAGAAATGCTAACAGTGAAATCGGATGACGTGAACGGTCGTACTAAGATGTATAAAAACATCGTTGATGGTAACCATAAAATGGAACCAGGTATGCCAGAATCGTTCAACGTATTGTTGAAAGAAATCCGCTCACTGGGTATCAACATCGAGTTGGAAGAAAATTAAGCCAATTAGATGCTGCAGTTAACACTGCAGCATCTGTTACGGCTGAATAGAATGTAGGGGCGAGATTATCCGCCCTCAAGATTAACTCCGACAGGAGAGCTAAGGTGAAAGACTTACTTAAGTTTCTGAAGCAACAAAATAAGACCGAAGAATTCGATGCAATTCGCATTGGTCTTGCTTCACCAGACATGGTTCGTTCATGGTCATACGGTGAAGTAAAGAAACCTGAGACTATTAACTACCGTACTTTCAAGCCTGAGCGTGATGGCTTATTCTGTGCCCGTATTTTCGGCCCAGTGAAAGATTATGAGTGTTTATGTGGTAAATATAAACGCCTTAAACACCGTGGTGTGATCTGTGAGAAGTGTGGCGTTGAAGTTACACTTACAAAAGTGCGTCGTGATCGTATGGGTCATATCGACCTTGCGAGCCCAGTAGCACATATATGGTTTTTAAAATCATTACCGTCTCGTATTGGCTTAATGCTTGATATGACACTTCGTGATATTGAACGTGTTCTTTACTTCGAATCATTCGTAGTAACTGAGCCTGGTATGACAACGCTTGAGCGTGGTCAACTATTAGGTGAAGAAGAATACCTAGATGCACTTGAAGAGCACGGTGATGAATTTGAAGCTAAGATGGGTGCAGAAGCAGTATTAGACTTGCTTCGTGAACTTGATCTTGGCCAATTAATTGCTGAAATGCGTGAAGAGTTACCAACAATTAACTCTGAAACGAAGCGTAAAAAGATCACTAAGCGTCTTAAGTTAATGGAATCGTTCCACCAATCAGGTAATAACCCTGAGTGGATGATCATGACAGTACTTCCAGTATTGCCACCTGACTTACGTCCATTAGTACCACTAGACGGTGGTCGTTTTGCGACATCTGATCTAAACGACCTTTACCGTCGTGTTATTAACCGTAATAACCGTCTTAAGCGTCTATTAGATTTAGCTGCACCAGATATTATCGTACGCAACGAAAAACGTATGTTACAAGAAGCGGTAGATGCGCTACTTGATAACGGTCGTCGTGGTCGTGCAATTACAGGTTCTAACAAGCGTCCGCTTAAATCTCTTGCTGATATGATCAAGGGTAAGCAAGGTCGTTTCCGTCAGAACTTACTTGGTAAGCGTGTAGATTACTCTGGCCGTTCTGTAATCACGGTTGGTCCTACACTTAAGCTTCACCAATGTGGTCTTCCTAAGAAGATGGCACTTGAGCTATTCAAACCATTTATCTATGGCAAATTAGAGCGTCGCGGCATGGCTACGACAATCAAAGCTGCTAAGAAAATGGTAGAGCGCGAAGTAGCGGAAGTATGGGATGTACTAGACGAAGTAATTCGTGAACATCCAGTATTACTTAACCGTGCACCTACCCTTCACCGTTTAGGTATCCAAGCGTTCGAACCTGTACTAATTGAAGGTAAAGCAATCCATTTACACCCATTAGTATGTGCGGCTTACAACGCCGACTTCGATGGTGACCAAATGGCGGTACACGTACCGTTAACGCTTGAAGCTCAGTTAGAAGCTCGTGCACTAATGATGTCTACTAACAACATTCTATCTCCAGCGAATGGTGAGCCAATCATCGTTCCTTCACAGGATGTTGTATTAGGTCTTTACTACATGACGCGCGATCGCATTAATGCGAAAGGCGAAGGCATTGTATTTAAAGATCCTAAAGAAGCAGAAAAAGCATACCGTAGTGGTAACGCAGAACTTCACGCGCGCGTTAAAGTGCGTATTAGTCAGTCAATCACTAACGAAGCAGGTGTTGTTGAAGACACTGTAACGCTTATCGACACTACTGTTGGTCGTGCAATTCTGTCTCTAATTTTACCTAAAGGTATGCCGTTTGAGTCAATCAACCAAGCATTAGGTAAAAAGCAGATTTCTGGCTTATTAAACGAGTGTTACCGTCGTCTAGGTCTTAAAGACACTGTTGTGTTTGCTGACCAAGTTATGTACACCGGTTTCCACTACGCAATGAAGTCAGGTGTTTCAATTGGTATCGATGACTTAGTTATCCCACCAGTTAAAGCATCAATCATTGAATCAGCTGAAGCTGAAGTAACTGAAATCAACCAACAATTCCAATCAGGTCTTGTAACGGCTGGTGAAAAGTACAATAAAGTTATCGATATCTGGTCACGTGTAAATGAAAACTTATCACGTGAAATGATGGCCAACTTGTCAAAAGACACGGTTATCAATGCCAAAGGTGAAGAAGAAGAGCAACCGTCATTTAACTCAGTGTTTATGATGGCCGACTCAGGTGCTCGTGGTAGTGCCGCTCAGATCCGTCAGCTAGCAGGTATGCGTGGTCTAATGGCACGTCCAGATGGTTCAATCATCGAGACGCCAATCACGGCTAACTTCCGTGAAGGTCTAAACGTACTACAGTACTTCATCTCAACGCACGGTGCGCGTAAAGGTCTTGCCGATACAGCACTTAAAACAGCTAACTCAGGTTACCTAACGCGTCGTCTAGTAGACGTTGCACAAGATTTGGTAATTAATGAAGACGACTGTGGCACAGAAGATGGCTTAACAATGAAACCGCTTATTGAAGGTGGTGACGTTGTAGAAGCACTTCGCGAACGTGTACTAGGTCGTGTTGTAGCTGAGCCTGTGGTTATCCCTAATACAGATACTGTATTAGTAGAACGTAATATCATGCTTGATGAAAAACTGTGTGACCTTTTAGAAGAGCACTCAGTAGATGAAGTTCGCGTACGTTCTGTTATCACGTGTGATAACGACTTTGGTGTATGTGCTAAGTGTTATGGTCGTGACCTTGCACGTGGTCATATCATCAACGCGGGTGAATCAGTAGGTGTTATCGCGGCACAATCAATCGGTGAGCCGGGTACACAGCTTACGATGCGTACATTCCACATCGGTGGTGCGGCATCAAGAGCATCAGCTGAAAACAATGTACAAGTTAAAACTGACGGTACGTTAAAACTACATAACGCTAAGTATGTACTTAATACCGACGGTAAGATTGTAATTACTTCACGTTCAACTGAAATCACTATCATTGATAGCTTCGGTCGTGAAAAAGAGCGTTATAAAGTACCTTACGGTGCGGTACTAACAGTACAAGACAATGCAGAAGTTCAAGGTAACGACATCGTTGCTACTTGGGACCCGCATAGTCACCCAATCGTTCTTGAGCATAAGTCAAAAATCTCGTTCAGCGATGTTGATGACTCAAATACGGAAGCACAAACTGATGAACTAACCGGCTTAACCCGTGTAGTTGTTAAAGACCTTGCTAAAGTAAATGCGAAAGAGCCTAAGCTTATCATCGAAAGTGAAGAGCGCGGCTTGCAAGAAACACGTCTACCTTCATTCACTACGATTGAAGTGACAGATGGCGTTACAGCAAACCCAGGTGACGTACTTGCACGTATTCCGCAAGAAGGTTCGAAAACTCGTGATATCACGGGTGGTCTACCACGCGTAGCCGACTTATTTGAAGCACGTAAGCCAAAAGATCCAGCTATCTTAGCTGAAATCACCGGTACTATTAGCTTCGGTAAAGAGACTAAAGGTAAGAAACGTTTAGTTATTACACCAGCTGAAGGCGATCATTACGAAGAGATGATTCCTAAGTGGCGTCAACTTAACGTGTTTGAAGGTGAGCAAGTGTCTAAAGGTGAAGTTATCGCCGATGGCCCTGAATCACCACATGACATCTTACGCCTACGTGGTGTGACTCATGTTGCTAACTACATTGTTAACGAAGTGCAAGAGGTTTACCGTTTGCAGGGCGTTAAGATCAATGATAAGCACATTGAAACAATTATTCGTCAGATGCTACGTAAATGTACCATCCTTGACGGCGGTGATACTGAGTTCTTAGCGGGTGAGCAAATTGAAGTAGCTCGCGTTAATATCGCTAATCGTGACCTTGAAAAACAAGGTAAAATCCCAGCGAAGTTTGAAATACAACTTATGGGTATCACGAAAGCATCACTAGCAACCGAATCTTTCATCTCGGCAGCGTCTTTCCAAGAAACAACACGTGTTCTTACAGATGCCGCAGTGAATGGTAAGAGCGATGAGCTTCGTGGTCTGAAAGAAAACGTAATTGTGGGTCGTCTGATCCCAGCCGGTACTGGCTTTGCGTATCACCAAGACCGTATGGCTCGCCGCAAGCAGGGTGAAGTTGTTGAAGAGCAAACAGTAAGTGCAGAAGAGGCAACTCAAGCACTAACAGATGCTCTGAACGCAGATTTATCTGGAAATCAATAAACTCTTATTAATCAACAGATTAATAAATCGTAAGACAGTTATCTACTGTCTTACGATGAGTTTAGGTTGACAGGTTAAACTTTGCTCATTAAAATTCCGCCACCCATTTACTTGCATGTATGTTACAAGCTTGTAAAAAGGGCGGATTTTTTTATTTTTTTCAGTAGTAATTTTAATTTCAGGAGCTATTTAAATGGCAACTATTAACCAGCTAGTGCGTAAGCCACGTCGTAGCAAGGTTACTAAAAGTAACTCAGCTGCGCTTAAAGCGTGTCCGCAAAAGCGTGGTGTATGTACTCGCGTATATACAACTACACCTAAGAAACCAAACTCAGCGTTACGTAAAGTAGCTCGTGTACGTTTAACTAACGGTTTCGAAGTAACATCATACATCGGTGGTGAAGGTCATAACCTTCAAGAGCACAGTGTAATCCTAATCCGTGGTGGTCGTGTTAAAGATTTACCAGGTGTGCGTTTTCACACTGTACGTGGTGCACTTGACTGTGCAGGCGTTAGCGACCGTCGTCAAGCTCGTTCTAAATACGGTGCAAAACGCCCTAAAGGCTAATTGTTTTCCGTTAGTAAGGCCAAGCACTAAATATTATTAATTATTGTTTTGGGTGATTGTTCCAAAAGGACAAACCTGAATAAACCGGAGATACAAAATGCCTAGAAGACGCGTAATAGGTCAACGTAAAATTCTTCCAGATCCTAAGTTCGGATCGGAACTTCTTGCTAAATTCGTTAACATCGTAATGTTAGACGGCAAGAAATCTACTGCTGAAAAAATTGTTTATGGTGCGCTAGACGTGGCTGCTGAGAAATCAGGCAAGTCGCACCTAGAAATCTTTGAATCTGCACTTGATAACATCCGTCCACAGGTAGAGGTTAAATCTCGCCGTGTTGGTGGTTCAACTTATCAAGTTCCAGTTGAAGTACGTCCAGTACGTCGCAATGCATTAGGTATGCGTTGGTTAGTAGACGCTGCACGTAAGCGTGGCGAAAAATCTATGGGCTTACGTTTAGCTCAAGAAATCGTTGACGCTGCTGACAACAAAGGCACTGCGGTTAAGAAACGTGAAGACGTTCACCGTATGGCTGAAGCGAATAAAGCATTCGCACATTACCGTTGGTAATCTGTCCTTAACCTTTAAGAGGATCATATGGCACGTACAACTCCACTTGAGCGCTACCGTAATATCGGCATAGTAGCTCACGTAGATGCAGGCAAAACCACCACAACAGAACGTGTTCTGTTCTACACAGGTCTTTCTCATAAGATCGGTGAAGTACATGATGGCGCCGCAACTATGGATTGGATGGAGCAGGAACAAGAGCGTGGTATCACAATCACTTCTGCTGCAACAACGTGTTTCTGGAAAGGGATGGACGCGCAATTTGACGACCATCGTATCAATATTATTGATACTCCAGGACACGTAGATTTCACTATCGAAGTAGAGCGTTCTTTACGTGTACTTGATGGTGCGGTAGTTGTTCTTTGTGCTTCATCAGGTGTACAGCCGCAAACTGAGACAGTTTGGCGCCAAGCGAACAAATACGAAGTTCCAAGAATGATCTTCGTAAATAAAATGGATCGCACCGGCGCTGACTTCTTAACGGTTGTTGACCAGGTGAAATCTCGTCTTGGAGCAACGCCTGTTCCAATCCAGTTGCCAATTGGCGCTGAAGACGACTTTAAAGGTGTTATTGACCTTATAAAAATGAAAGCCATTAACTGGAACGAAGCGGACCAGGGTATGACTTTCTCTTATGAGGCAATACCGGCGGAACTTCAAGAGCTTGCTCAAGAATGGCACTCTCATTTAGTTGAAAGTGCAGCTGAAGCCTCTGAAGAACTAATGGATAAGTACTTAGAAGGTGAAGAGTTAAGTGAAGCAGAGATTAAATCTGCCTTACGTCAACGCACATTAGCGAACGAAATTGTTCCCATTACGTGTGGTAGTGCATTCAAAAACAAAGGCGTTCAAGCTGTGCTTGATGGCGTTGTTGAATACATGCCTGCACCAACACAAGTGAAACAAATCCAAGGTATCCTAGAAAATGGAACTGAGGAAGAACGTCCAGCTGATGATAAAGCGCCGTTTGCTGCACTTGCATTTAAAATTGCAACAGACCCGTTTGTTGGCACTTTAACCTTTTTCCGTGTTTACTCTGGTACTGTTAAACAGGGTGACGCGGTTTATAACCCAGTTAAAAGTAAGCGTGAGCGATTTGGTCGTATCGTACAGATGCATTCAAACTCACGTGAAGAGATCAAAGAAGTTTACGCAGGCGATATTGCGGCAGCTATTGGTCTTAAAGACGTAACAACAGGTGAGACACTGTGTGATCCGAACTCTATCATTACGCTAGAGCGTATGGAGTTCCCAGAGCCAGTTATCTCTGTTGCGGTTGAGCCTCGCACAATCGCTGACCAAGATAAGATGGGTATTGCACTAGGTAAACTAGCCGCAGAAGATCCGTCTTTTCGTGTACAAACTGACGAAGAATCAGGCCAGACTATAATCTCTGGTATGGGTGAACTTCACCTTGATATCATTGTCGACCGTATGAAACGTGAATTCAGTGTTGAATGTAACGTTGGTAAGCCGCAGGTTGCATACCGAGAAGCTATTCGTTCAACTGTTGAAGTTGAAGGGAAGTTTGTACGTCAATCAGGTGGTCGTGGTCAATATGGTCACGTCTGGGTTAAACTTGAACCGATGGATATTTCGGATGATGAAGCACCAATTTATGAGTTCGTTAACGAAACTGTAGGTGGTTCGGTTCCAAAAGAATTTATCCCTGCGGTAGACAAAGGTATCCAAGAGCAAATGTCTCAAGGTGTACTGGCAGGCTACCCATTACTTGGCGTTAAAGCGACTTTATATGATGGTTCATTCCATGATGTAGACTCGAATGAAATGGCATTTAAAATTGCAGGTTCAATGGCAATGAAAGCTGGGGCGCTTAAAGCTGACCCTGTACTTTTAGAGCCAATGATGAAGGTTGAAGTAATCACTCCTGACTCAAACATGGGTGATGTAGTTGGCGACTTAAACCGTCGTCGCGGCATAATCGAAGGCATGGAAGATGCAATAGGTGGACTTAAGCAAGTTAATGCTCAGGTTCCTCTTTCTGAAATGTTTGGTTATGCAACTGCTTTACGATCTGCAACACAGGGCCGTGCTTCTTACTCTATGGAGTTTTTGAAGTACGCTGAAGCCTCTAAAAATGTTGCAGATACAATAATTTCAGCTCGCGCTGTTATATGATTTTAGCTTGTCTGGCTCAATAGTGAGTCAGGCTTTAATTTCTTAATTAGGAATTTTTTAAGATGGCAAAAGAAAAGTTTGAACGCGTAAAACCGCACGTAAACGTTGGTACAATCGGCCACGTTGACCACGGTAAAACTACACTAACTGCAGCAATCACTAACGTACTTGCAAAAGTATACGGCGGTGTTGCTAAAGATTTCGCATCAATCGATAACGCTCCAGAAGAGCGCGAGCGTGGTATCACAATCTCAACTTCTCACGTTGAGTACGATACACCAACTCGTCACTACGCACACGTAGATTGTCCTGGACACGCCGATTATGTTAAAAACATGATCACTGGTGCTGCTCAAATGGACGGCGCTATCTTAGTAGTAGCTGCGACTGACGGCCCTATGCCACAAACGCGTGAGCACATCCTACTTTCTCGTCAGGTTGGCGTACCTTACATCGTTGTATTCATGAACAAATGTGACATGGTTGACGACGAAGAGCTACTTGAGCTAGTAGAAATGGAAGTTCGTGAACTTCTTTCTGAGTACGACTTCCCAGGTGATGACTTACCACTAATTCAAGGTTCTGCTCTTAAAGCACTTGAAGGCGAAAAGCAGTGGGAAGACAAGATCGTTGAGCTTGCAGAAGCACTAGATTCTTACATTCCAGAGCCAGAGCGTGACATCGATAAGCCATTCATCATGCCTATCGAAGACGTTTTCTCAATCCAAGGCCGTGGTACAGTAGTAACTGGTCGTGTTGAAGCTGGTATCATCAACGTGAACGACGAAGTTGAAATCGTTGGTATTAAAGAGACTACTAAGTCTACTTGTACTGGTGTTGAAATGTTCCGTAAGCTTCTTGACGAAGGTCGTGCTGGTGAGAACATTGGTGCACTTCTACGTGGTACTAAGCGTGAAGACGTTGAACGTGGTCAAGTACTAGCTAAGCCTGGTTCAATCAACCCACACACTACATTCACTTCAGAAGTATACGTACTTTCTAAAGATGAAGGTGGTCGTCATACTCCTTTCTTCAAAGGTTACCGTCCACAGTTCTACTTCCGTACAACTGACGTAACAGGTGACGTACAGTTACCAGAAGGCGTAGAAATGGTAATGCCTGGTGATAACGTTAAGATGACAGTAACTCTAATCGCGCCAATCGCGATGGACGAAGGTCTTCGTTTCGCTATCCGTGAAGGTGGTCGTACTGTAGGTGCTGGTGTTGTAGCAACTATCGTAGAGTAATAGTTAACGTTTAAGTTAATTAATACTATAAAAACCCGAGCTTAGCCTCGGGTTTTTTAATGCCTGAAGAAAAGTGATTAGCTATCAGCTTTTAGCTGCTTGGCGTTAATGTAAATAATGTTGGTTGGGTTGGCTTTACAAAGCCCGAGTAGAAGTGGTCACTGGTGTGTAAGGGGGTTTATTGAGTGAATAACTATCGACACTTACAGGGTATTAGCCTAAGCTAAAAATGGCTTAAATTTACAACAGGAAATGGGCGATGAATAATAAAAATAACTATCCGCAAGGTATATTTTGCTGGGCTGAACTGTGTACTCATAATTGGCAAGACGGGAAAGCTTTTTATACCTCGTTGTTTGAGTGGGGAAATGACGATCAGCCCATTGGCGATGATGAGTATTACACTATGCTACAAAAGCAAGGTGACGATATTGCTGCTATGTATCAAATGCCTAAAGAGCAAGTGGGCTCTACGCCTAGCTACTGGCTTACCTATATTGCCGTAGATGATGTTGATGCATGTGCAATTAAGGCGCATGAACTCGGTGCGCAAATTATAGCAGGCCCTCACAATGTTATGGATGCAGGGCGTATGTTAATGCTTAAAGACCCCGCGGGTGCCACGGTGGCATTGTGGCAAGGTAAAGAGCATATAGGATGTAAGCGTCCTTGTGAGCTCAACACGCCTTATTGGCATGAAATGGCAACGCGCGATAGTGAAACAAGCCGACATTTTTACTGTGAACTACTGGGGTGGAAAAGTGAAACAAAGCCTATGGAAGGTATGGATTACACCTTGTTTTTAGTTGCAGGTAAGCCGGTAGCAGGCATGCTACAAATGACTGATGAGTGGCCACAAGACGTACCTCCCCATTGGATGATTTACTTCGCCGTGGATAACTGCGATAGCTATGTAAAAAAAGCGGCGACTCTTGGAGGGCAAGTGTGTGTACCTGCTACAGATATTCCTGATGTAGGGCGTTTTAGTGTTATTTGCGACCCTCAAGGGGCTGTATTTTCTATTATTGAATCGGCAATGGATGATATTAAAGCTTAGTTATTAACAGCGCTTAAGGCTAAATTTTAGACTTTAGTGTGGTTATTTAGGCGCAGTAATTATGTGCTTTTTTGCTATAATGGCGGGTAATTACACCCTCAGTCAGCAAGAGAGCACAATGGAATTTGAACAAGATAGTAAATTAACCTTACCGTTATTTATTTTAAATGAGTCGCTTAGTGAGCGAGATGTAGAAAAGCCCGATTTAGACATTTCATTTGCTCTTGATGATGAGCTACTGACGCAGATATGCCAAAACCCAGCACCTGATAGCAGTATCGCTATTAGTTTAAAAGAGTATGAGCTTGCGCCGCATAGCAGCGAATTTAATGCGTTGTTAAACCAAGAGCACGATGCACAAATAACGCTGATCCACGGCCCACTGTTAAGTGTGGTGTTAAATACCCACGACAACCAAACTTTTGTCTCTCCACAAATGGATATGATGCCAACCTTCGACCTGGGTGATGAGGATGAAGAATGAAAAAAATTCTGATCAGCACATTCGTGCTTATTATCCTCAGCGGGTGTGCTTATTTAGGCAATGCTCACTACAACGACTTATTTGGTGATGAACAAACGCAGCAGCGTATAGTGCCGCATGATACAGGTGCTGGTGCCGAGTTTTTGCAAGAAGTAAAACCTGTGCTAGATACACGCTGTGTAGTATGCCATGGCTGTTATGATGCGCCATGTCAGCTAAAGCTTTCTTCCCCTGAAGGGATAGATAGAGGGCTAAGCAAAGAGCTTGTTTATGATGGTACACGGCTATTAGCAACTACACCAAGCCGGTTATTATTTGATGCAACCAGCACTGAGCAATGGCGTAAAAAGGGCTTTACTCCGGTACTTAACGAACGTGACCAAAACCCAGAAGCAAACCTTGCCGGTGGGGTGTTATTTAATTCATTAGTGCTTAAGCAAAGTGCACCCTTACCAGAGAATGAAATTCTTGATGATGAATTTGACTTTTCACTTAGCCGCTCTCAAACATGCGCCACTATGGGAGAATTCGATCGTTTAGCTGCAGAGCAGCCTCATGGCGGTATGCCTTACGGTTTACCGGGCGTGTCTAGCCAGGAATTTTATCATTTACAAAAGTGGCTTAAAGACGGTGGAAAAATGGCGCATATTAAACCGCCCACCAAAGCCGAGCTAACAAACGTTAAAAACTGGGAAGCGTTTTTAAATCAAGACAGCTTAAAATACCAATTAGCCGCACGTTATATTTACGAGCATTGGTTTTTAGCCCATATTTATTTTGGTTCTGATAAACCACAGAGCTTTTTTAAACTGGTTCGTTCAAGTACGCCGCCAGGCGAAGAAATTAAGTTAATTAATACGCGCCGACCATACGATGACCCTAAAGTAAGCCGTGTGTATTACCGTTTACTACAGGACCGCTCAACTGTTTTATCAAAAACACATTTACCGCTAAAGCTTGATGATGCAAAGCTTGCACGTATTTATGAGCAATTTATAGCTCCCGATTATACGGTTACTAAAATGCCAAGTTATAAGAGCGAGGCGGCATCTAATCCTTTTAAAACGTTTGAAGTAATTCCTATTAATTCTAAGTATCAATTTATGCTTGATGAAGCTGAGCTAATTATTATGGGCTTTATTAAGGGCCCTGTATGCCGCGGCCAAATTGCACTTAATGTGATTAACGATCATTTTTGGGTTGCCTTTGCAGACCCTGAAAAAGTCGCGACTCCAGCAGTGGAAGATATGTTGCTTCAGCACGAAGAAGCCCTTGAATTACCTGCAGCAGAAGAAAGCAATGCATTGCCTATCTCTAGCTGGGTTAAATACTCAGTGCGTGAGAAAAAGTACTTACAAGCCAAAGTTGAACTGGCTAACGAGATGTTTAAAAACGGAGAGCATTTAACAACCGACCTATTGTGGAAAGGTGAAGGGCATAACAAAAATGCAGCGCTTACAATATTTCGCCATTTTGATAGTGCCACGGTAGTGAAAGGCTTTATTGGTCAAGAGCCTAAAACTATGTGGGTATTAGATTATGCGCTATTTGAGCGTATTCATTACTTACTTGTTGCAGGCTTTGATGTATACGGAAATATCGGTCACCAATTAGTGACCCGCCTATACATGGACTTTTTACGTTTAGAGGGTGAGCAAAACTTTTTGGCTTTATTGCCTGAAGCGAAGCGCCATCAAATTAAAAAAAGCTGGTATAGAAAGTCTCCGCCAAGCTTATCTAAGTTTTTTAAAAACAACCGAGAGTTTAGCCAACCTAGCGGTATTGAATATAAAACGGATGATCCACAACACGAGCTGTATGGGCTAATTAAGCAAACTTTAGCGCCAGTACTGAGTGAGCACTACGACTACACAAAAGTATCCTCGCCATTAAATGCACTGAACAATATGCCAGCTAAGGCTATAAATTTATTACCGCAGTTATCGTATATTTTGGTTAAGCAAGACGATGCTTCACATAAAGCTTATACGCTTATTCATCACAACGCGCATTACAATATTTCCAGCTTATTAAATGAAGATGGGCAGCGCGCTTATGATGAAGATACCGCCACCCTAGTGCCAGGCTTTATTGGTGATTACCCTGCGGCTATTTGGTATTTAAATGATCAAAATGAAGTGGGTGAATTTGCACAGCTATTACCTATGATGCAAATTGAAGCAGATTATGCTGCAATAAAAGTAAAATTTGGTATTCGTCGCTCACATCCAGAGTTTTGGAAATACAGCGACATAATGCACCAAGTAGCTAAAGAGTATCGCGGCGTTGAATTTGGTATGTTTGACTACAACCGATTAGAAAATCGCTAACTGGTAATTACAAAAGTGTCGCAAGTATTGCCCTTTTTGCCTCACACTTAATACATTTAGCCCAGTCATGTTACTGGGCTTTTTATTTATATAATTACTAAAGCTGATGTTGAGTTTTCTATATATAGGCTACACTTAAAATAAAAAAGCGGCCTTGTATGTTTAAAATTATTGCCAATGTAAGACAGCGTTACCGATGGGCGCTTATTGCTATTGCTCTGTTAATAAGTGGCTCAGCATTGTTGCTGCAGTATGGCTTTTCTGTACAAAAGTACGATGCTAAAATTATTAATATGGCAGGTAAGCAGCGCATGCTCTCGCAAAAAATTGCTTGGCATAGCAATGCACTTCTTTCATCACGAATCGATGTTGCTACCCATACCAATTCCCTCGAACACTCTCTCGCACAATTTAAAACAGCTCATGAGGTATTACTTACCAAGCAAGGTAGTAGTTACCGTTATTTAACGCCAGAATTAGTAAAGTTATACTTTTCTGAGCCAGCTAATCTAGATAGCGAAGTGAATGAATTTATTGCCCAAGCTAGTTGGCTGCTGTACCAAAAAGGCGAGGTAGACACACAGGTGCTCAACGTAGCACATGTAGAAAACCTGCTAGCTAAGCTTGACCGCGCGGTTACTTTATTTGAGCAACATGCAGTAAAAAAAGTTAACCGCGTGTCTAATTTAGAATTGCTGTGCTGGTTAGTCGCCATGGTGTTATTGCTCGTTGAGCTAAGATTTGTGTTTATGCCGATGGAAAAAGAGGTGGAACGCACCTTAACAGCTCTTCAAAAACAAAAGGACTTTGTAGCGCAAATGAGCCAAAACAAAGAGCACTTTATTGCCAGAGCAAGCCACGAATTTAGAACACCGTTACAGGGATTAATTACGTCGATTGATGAGCTAACCATCAATGCCGAGCAGCAAAATATTAAAACGCAAGCAAGCTACTGTGCCCTTAGACTTCTATCTATGCTTGATGAGCTACAAGACCTACAAGCACTAAGCACAGGAAAGTGGGCGCCAATTCTTAAAAACGAAAACCTTTTAGAATCCATAAACAAAGTGGTGTTGGCGTATGAGTATGCAGCGCAGCAAAAAGGGCTAACATTAATCACTCATTTTGATGAGTCTCTTAATTGTTTTTGTAAATTAGATCATCAGCGCTTACAGCATGTATTAACCGAGCTAATTAGCAATGCAATAAAGTTTACCGACAAGGGCGAGGTTGAAGTTGCTGCAAACATGCAAAACTCGCAATTACAATTAACCGTTAATGATAGTGGGTGCGGTTTTTCTAGCGAAATAACAGAACTAGAGTTTGACTCATTTAAACAAACTAACCACTTTCAAGGCCTGAGAACGGGATTAACACGGGCGCAGTATGTTGTTAAAGCGCTGCATGGTTCGCTTTCATTTAAAAACAACGCAGCGAGTGGCGCTCATGTTACGCTTAACTTGCCGATTGAAATTACTAACCAGCAAACAGAAAGAGAAGTCGAAAAAAAGCTTTTTTGCCTTGTGGTTGAAGACAATGAATTAAACACCTTGTTACTCACACGTATTTTGGCAACGTTAGGTGTGGACTATGAATGCGTTGTAAATGGCCTAGAAGCCTGCGAAAAGGTAGGTAAGGCTGACTATGACGTGGTGTTTATGGATTTAAACATGCCGGTCATGGATGGCTTTGAAGCGACTAAAAAAATACGCAAAGAGCTAAATAAAACCATGCCCATAATCGTTGTGACAGCAAATACCTCAGCCGAAGACATGGACTTAATTTATGAATATGGCGCGAGTGAGCATATTCATAAGCCCATAAGTAAGCAGGCAGTGGCTGATGCATTGGTAAATGTATGCATAGCTAATGAAATAAATTAATACGCAATTAAATACGCTTGCTAAAGCAATTTACTATACGTTAAGTTGTTTATTTAGCTTATGGTGAAGGCAGTATTGTGCAAAGTATTGTATTTGAACAATTTAGTGGTTATTTAAAAGGGCAAGGTAAAAGCTGTTACACAATTAATGACTTAAGTTGGCAAGTGAATGCTGGTGAGCACTGGCTCTTATTAGGCGCTAATGGCGCAGGTAAATCGGCATTGAGCGCCGCATTAACGGGTGAAGCTAAGCAGCAAAGTGGTACTTTTAAAAGTACCTTTAATAGCACGCAGCTTGTGTCATCTGATGTGCAAAAGCAGTTAATCAAAAACGAAATTGAGCATGAACATCACAGCTTAGTAAAAGATTTTATCTTCCCTCAAAATAGTAGCTACAACCATGAGTTACGTACAAAACTAATAGATGCCTTTAATTACAGCGCCCTTTTAGACAGGCATTTTAGAGATCTCTCTACCGGCGAAACCCGTAAACTCCTACTTATAAATGCGCTAAGTAGTCATGCTGATTTAGTGGTACTAGATGAGCCATATGATGGCTTAGATAAACATTCGAGTGAGGTGCTAAACACTTTATTAGAAACACTTAGCTCAACAATTAACTTTGTGTTTGTGTTAAATAGGCTTGATGAAATCCCGCCGTTTATTACTCATTACGCTTATGTAAATCAGGGGCAATTGCTGCATGTACTTAATAATCCAAACGCAGAGCAGCGTGCTGACTTGCTTAAACTACTGCATTTAACCCATACCGCTTTAGAAATACCTCAACCGGATGACTCCCAAGGCCGTGCAGAGTATACCGCCGATACATTGGTTAAGCTTAGTAATACAAAGGTTAGCTACGCTGGGGTTGATGTATTTAAAAATCTCAATTGGCAAATTAATAAACATCAACACTGGCAATTGAGTGGTAAAAATGGCTCAGGTAAAACCTGCTTATTAAATTTAATCACTGGCGATAACCCTCAATGCTACAGCAATGATATTCAGGTATTTGGTTTTAAGCGCGGAAGTGGTGAAAGTATTTGGGATATAAAACAGCATATAGGCTATATATCAAATGCACTGCATATGGATTATCGAGTAAGTATATCGGCATTGAATACGGTTATTTCTGGATTTTACGACAGCATTGGTTTATATCAAAAGCCAACAGAGTCACAAGTAAATACAGCTAAGCAATGGTTAGCGCTGATTGGGTTAGGCGATAAACAAAATAGCTCATTTACGCAACTTTCATACGGCGATCAGCGCATGCTATTAATAGTGCGTGCTATGGTAAAACACCCCACGTTACTTATTTTAGATGAACCTTGCTTAGGGCTTGATGAAGCAAATAGACAGCGAGTACTAATTTTAATAGAGAAAATTTGTGCCGCAAATACCAGCACCGTTATTTATGTAAATCACCATGCGGCAGACAAAATTAAAGGGATTGAGCATTATTTAAAAATGGAAGATTTTAATTAAAGGCTGGGCTGAATATGCCCAACCTTTAACGCCACGTTATAGGCGAGTAATGGTAAAGCCTGCATCAGTTAACTGTTTAATTAAACCATGCTGCTCCGGTAAGTGCAGCGCGCCTACAGCAATAAATAGCTTTTCGTTAGTTAAGCGAGGCACTAATTGCTCCACCCATTTATTATTACGATTAACTAGCATAACTTGCTCGCTTATTTCACCGTAGTTACTCTCGTCAAAACTCATGTTGTAGTATTCAGTCAGCGTATCCATATCACCATTTTTCCAGGCGTTTACTAACTTAATAAAATAAGTATTAATATCGGCAAGCTGTTCAAACGTTTCTTCAATCATTTCATTACTGAGCAAAGCCATGCCATCAAACATTTGCAGTTGCTGCTCTAGCGTTTCTAACTCTCCAATCGTGATATTTTGCTTTTTAGCGTAAGCAAGTACTTGCTTGTCTATGCCTGTTTGGTCAGAAAATCCTGCATTTTGAAATTCAATCTGCATCATGGTTACCATTACAGCCCAAGGTTTGAGGCCATTAAACATAGCTATATCAATCGATTTTTTAGCAAAGTAGTCTTTAAGCTTATTGTAGTTTTGTTTTGAGAGTTCTGTTTGTAATGTTTTGCCATCTTTAAGCATCATAAAGGGCATTGAACGCTGCTGCATTTGCAAAGGCGTGAGTTTACTAATATCTACTTCAACAACAACTTGCTCGCTTTGATCTATAGCCTTAGTTACTTTTTCTGGTAAGCCTTTCATGCTGGCATCGCCTACGTGAACTGTGCCAAACAAGTAAGAGCTAGTACCGTTTTTTTCTACTTTAAATAATGCCGGTGCTGCGACACTATTAAAACTAGTTGCTATAAAAAGTGCCAATATAAAAAACTGACTAATTCGAGTGAGGGCTTGCATGGTTTGTCCTTAAATCTAATTGAGTTGCCTAAATACTAGCTTAAATTAAAGCGCTTTAATAAACCTATTTGGTTATATTCAACACTTTTAAATGCGCTTATGAATTTAGTTGCACTAGGGCACCTTATTTAAATAGGGTGAATGTAATTGAGTGGTGCGTAATAGGGCTTGCGGAGTAAACCTGCCTAATTAGCAAAGTTTTAAGTTATTTACCGTGCTGCGCTGTTATTTGTACTACAATGTATCAAAAATTAATCAAGCCCTATATGGCTATTATGTGGCTAGTGAATTTACTTGATGCAAATTAAGGTATAGATTTTTCATTTAAGCCTTTTTTTGTGAATTTAAAATCCGTTTAAAGTCGCTTTTTGCTCTTTTGTTGAATTAAGTTTGGTGTTGACTTACTCGCCTCAGCACGGTACAAATACATATACAGAGCGAAGAGTATTACTTCGTAACAAATGAACACATTTTGGTATTAATTTCATGCTTACAAATGCACTTAACCTAGTCCTGATTATTATCGTGGTGATTATTCCCGCGAGGGCTTCGTAGTGCTATAAACTTAAGCATTAAAAAGCCCTCCGCACCTAACCGTTCGGAGGGCTTTTTAGTTTTAAGCACAAAGTTTTAAAAATTTTATACCAATTCGCTTAATTAAGTGATCTATTTTGAGGATAGATAAACGTGTTGATAGCTAGGCAAAAAATTCGCTATTTAGTTGTTCTAAATGAGAATTTTTTAACGCAGATAGCGACACTTTTAGCCCTCTAAAAATAATTAAGTATTATTGCGGATTGGTATTAGCTATAAGTTTTTTAAGTAAAGTAGGTAATTGGGTTGTCACTGAGGAATGAGGATTAATTAATGACAGGCGCAGAACTAACAATCGATTTATTAGCCAAGCACGGCGTAAATGAAGTATTTGGCTACCCTGGCGGAGCTATTATGCCCATTTACGATGCGCTGTATGGCGCGCCTGTAAAGCATTACCTTACTCGCCATGAGCAAGGTGCTGGTTTTGCCGCAGTGGGTTATGCTCGCAGCACAGGCAAATTAGGCGTTTGTTTTGCTACCTCAGGCCCAGGCGCTACTAACTTAATAACAGCACTTGCCGATGCAATGATGGACTCAGTGCCATTATTAGCAATTACAGGTCAAGTACCGACTGCCGCTATTGGCTCAGATGCATTTCAAGAAGTCGATGTACTAGGTATGTCACTGTCGTGTACTAAACATAGCTACATGGTAGAGCGCCCAGAAGACTTAGCTGAAATATTACAAGAAGCCATGCACTTAGCTCAAAGTGGTCGCCCAGGCCCAGTGCTTGTAGATATTCCAAAAGATATTCAAATGGCGCAAGTACCTTTTAAACCTTGGTTAGCTGCTGATGAATATTTACCACAACTTGATTTAAACCAAGTAGCCATTGCAAACCAGTTATTAACTGAAGCAAAGCAGCCAGTAGCGTATGTAGGTGGTGGCGTACAAGCCGCCGATGCGCAAAATGAGTTAATGCAGTTTTTAAACAAAACACAAATGCCAGCGGTATCAACATTAAAAGCGCTAGGCAGTGTGTTACCAGATTACGAGCACTACTTAGGAATGTTAGGCATGCACGGCACACAAGCGGCTAACATAGCAGTACAAGAGTGTGATGTACTTGTATGTATAGGCGCGCGCTTTGATGACCGCGTAACGGGCAACTTAGCCAAATTTGCAGCCAAAGCAAAAGTAATTCACTTAGACATTGACGCGGCCGAAGTAGGTAAACGCAAACCTGCTAAAGCGTCCTTAATTGCTGATCTAAAAACCTCATTACCCGCACTTGAGTGTGTTGTAACACCTAAAGCATGGTGCGATACAAATAAGCTCATGAGCGAAAAACACGCATGGCGTTACGACTACCCAGGCGAAAAAGTATTTGCCCCGTATTTATTGAACCAGTTAAGCCAGCGTATGCCAAAAACAGGCGTAGTGTGCTGCGATGTAGGCCAGCACCAAATGTGGGTGGCGCAACATATGAAATTTAACCACCCAAGTAATCACTTAAGTAGTGGTGGCGCAGGCACTATGGGCTTTGGTTTACCCGCGGCTATTGGCGCGCAAGTAGCACGCCCAGACGATTTTGTAATAACGGTGTCGGGTGATGGCTCAATCATGATGAACATTCAAGAGCTTGCCACTATACGTCGTAATAATTTACCAGTAAAAATACTAATATTAGATAACCAACGCTTAGGTATGGTTCGTCAATGGCAGGAACTGTTTTTTGAAGGGCGTTACTCTGAAACCAATCTTTCAGATAACCCTGACTTTGTTCAGTTAGCGGCGGTATTTGGTATTCCTGGGCAAACTATTACTAAAGCCAACGAAGTAGACGATGCAATCACTGCACTGGTAAACAGCGAAGGGCCGTATATTTTACATGCCTGTATAGATGATAAAGAAAACGTATGGCCGCTTGTACCACCAGGGGCTGCAAATGACGAAATGATTACGGAGAAAGCACAATGAAACACAGCTTAACTATTGCATTGAAAAACCAAAGTATTGCGGTGGAGCGCTTTTTACGTGTTGTGCGTCACCGTGGTTTTGACCTTACGCATTTTCAGCTTAATACCGATGAAGCTCAATATACGATAGCAATGACGGTCGATAGCGATAAGCCTATTCATCTATTAACCAGCCAGCTAAATAAGTTGGTAGACGTGAAAGAAATCAGCTTAGAAAATTTACAGCAACAAGCAGTGTAACTGCTAACGAAACACATTTACGCGTTACTGAATATAACCATCAGTAACTCAACAATTTTTAGAATGAGGAATGCCCGCTTACACAGCGGCAAAACAGAGGTAACTATGGCTAAATTAAGAAGTGCAACAACAACTGAAGGACGTAAACGCGCAGGCGCACGTGCATTATGGCGCGCAACAGGCATGACCGACACCGACTTTGGTAAACCTATTATTGCTGTAGTTAACTCGTTTACGCAATTTGTACCAGGGCATGTACACCTTAATCAGCTTAGTGAGCTAATGGCTGAAACAATCACGCAAGCGGGCGGCGTTCCAAAAGAATTTAATACCATCGCAATTGATGACGGCATCGCAATGGGCCACGGTGGTATGCTTTACTCACTGCCTTCTCGCGACTTAATTGCAGACTCTGTTGAGTATATGGTTAACGGCCACTGCGCCGATGCGATGATCTGTATTTCTAACTGTGACAAAATCACCCCAGGGATGATGCTTGCAGCGCTACGTTTAAATATACCGGTTATTTTTGTATCGGGCGGGCCAATGGAAGCGGGTAAAACCAAACTTGCTAACATCGATATTAAACTAGATTTAGTTGATGCCATGGTAAAAGGCGCTGATGAAACAGTAAGTGATGCTGATTCAGAGCAAGTAGAGCGCTCTGCGTGTCCTACCTGTGGCTCGTGTTCGGGTATGTTTACTGCCAACTCAATGAACTGTTTATTAGAGGCTATTGGCCTTGCACTACCGGGTAACGGAACAACGCTTGCAACTCATAAAGATCGTAAGCAACTGTATGTAGAAGCCGGCGCTCGCATTGTTGATTTGTGCCGCGAGTACTACCAAAAAGACAACCACGACGTGTTACCGCGTGCAATTGCAAACAAAACAGCCTTTATGAACTCTATGGTGGTTGATATTGCCATGGGTGGTTCATCTAATACCGTATTGCATTTATTAGCAGCAGCACAAGAAGCTGGTGTAGATTTTGATATGTCGCACATTGACGAGCTTTCTCGTAAAACCCCATTTTTATGTAAAGTAGCCCCAGCTACACCTGAGTACCACATAGAAGATGTGCATCGCGCTGGTGGCATGATGGCAATTGTACGTGAGCTAGGTAAAGCAGGTTTAGTTGATTTATCGGTAAACCACGTAGCGGGTATGACGATGGGTGAGCTTGTTAAAAAGTGGGATGCGACAGATCCTACAAACGAAGCAGCACAAAAGTTTTACCGTGCAGGCCCTGCCGGTATTCGTACTACAAAAGCAATGAGCCAAGAGTGCCGTTGGGATGAAGGCGATAACGACCGAGAGCATGGTTGTATCCGTAGTGTTGAACATGCCTTTAGACAAGATGGTGGCTTAGCTGTGCTTTCAGGTAACTTAGCGGTTGATGGCTGTATTGTTAAAAGCGCAGGCGTAGTGGACGAAATGCTGCATTTTGAAGGCACTGCCGTGGTGTACGAGTCACAAGATGATTCAGTAGAAGGCATTTTAAACGACGAAGTAAAAGCCGGTGATGTTGTGGTTATTCGCTACGAAGGCCCTAAAGGCGGCCCAGGTATGCAAGAAATGCTTTACCCAACGAGCTACTTAAAATCAAAAGGCCTTGCTGAAAAATGTGCCCTGATCACCGATGGTCGTTTCTCGGGCGGCACCTCTGGTTTATCAATCGGCCACGTATCGCCAGAGGCGGCAAGTGGCGGTGCCATTGCGTATGTTGAAAATGGCGACAAAATTATCATTGATATCGCAACACGTGAAATCACCCTTGCATTAAGTGATGAAGAGCTAGAAGCACGTAAACAAAAGCAATTAGCGCGTGGTAAGCAAGCGTATAAGCCGCTTGATCGTGACCGCTATGTATCGTCGGCATTAAAAGCGTATGCATTACTTGCAACCAGTGCCGATAAGGGCGCAGTACGTGATTTAGCCAAACTGGAGGAGCTTAGCTAATTATGGTTTCTCAAGAGCTCGATTATTTTCGCGCTATTATTCAGGCCAATATGGAACCGCTAGCTAAAGTAACTGAGGTCAGCGAAATGCGCGACCTCAGTGATAAATTAGGCAACCATGTTTGGTTAAAGCGTGAAGATCAACAGCCCGTGTATTCGTTTAAGTTACGCGGTGCTTATAATAAATTAAACAAGTTACCAAAAGGGTCTGTTGTTATTACGGCATCTGCGGGTAACCATGCACAAGGTGTGGCGCTTAGTGCTTCACACCTTGGCCATAAAGCCACTATCGTTATGCCAGTTACCACGCCTGAAATAAAAGTAAGTGCGGTACGTGCGCTGGGCGGTGAAGTGGTTTTACATGGCCATCATTTTGATGCTGCAAAAGCACATGCACTTGAACTAACAGAGCAACGCAATGGCGTATTTGTACCGCCTTTTGATGACCCTGACGTAATAGTGGGGCAAGGCACAGTGGCTCGCGAGCTTATGCAGCAACTCAACGAGCTTGATGCGGTATTTATCCCTGTTGGCGGTGGTGGTTTACTTGCTGGTATGGCGGTTTATATCAAATCATTACGCCCCGATATAAAAGTCATTGGCGTAGAAGCTGACGAAAGTGCATGTTTACAAGCCGCGCTTAAAGCGGGCGAGCCTGTTGAGCTTGACCGTGTTGGCAGTTTTGCCGATGGCGTAGCGGTTAAAGTTATTGGCAGCGAAACATTTCGCTTAGCGCAAAAATTTTGCGATGAAGTTGTAACAGTCAGTGGCGATGAAATTTGTGCCGCCATGCAAGATATTTTTGTCTCTACTCGCGCAATTTCAGAGCCCTCAGGTGCACTTGCAACCGCAGGGCTTAAAAAGTGGAGCCAGCAATCGGGCTTAAAAGGGCTGCATTTAGCAGCGGTGCTTTCGGGTGCTAACTTAAACTTTGATCGCTTACGTTATGTGGCTGAGCGTACTGCGCTAGGTGAAAAAAACGAAGCGCTACTTGCGGTGACCATTAAAGAAGAAAAAGGCAGCTTTAAGCAGTTTTGCACCTCTTTAGGTGGTCGGGCTATTACTGAGTTTAACTACCGTTATGCAGGTCCAGGTGAAGCGCAAATATTTGTAGGTATTGCCCTGCGCCAGGGTGAGCAAGAACTCAACGAGCTAAAACAAGACCTAACTAACAACGACTACCAATTTTGCGATTTATCAGATAACGAACTCGCTAAATTACACGTACGTTATATGGTAGGGGGTAAAGCACCGGAGCAGTTACACGAAAGGTTATTACGGTTTGAATTTCCGGAATACCCAGGAGCCCTTGCGCGCTTTTTAGATACCCTAGGTAGCAATTGGAATATTACTTTATTTCATTATCGCAATCATGGGGGGTCTATCGGAAATGTACTGGCGGGCTTTGCTATTGAGCCAAGCCAATTTGATATGTTTAACGAGCACTTAAACCGCTTAGGTTACAGTGTACAAGATGAAACACATAACCCGTGTTTTACGCAGTTTTTAACCTCTCAGCCACAAAGCCCAAACGTTGACAATTTAGCCTCAGCTTAGGGTTTTTATAAGCAAGTATGCACGTTTGCATGCTTGCTTTATCGTGTGTTTTAAATATAGTTACAGCTAATGACTACTATTTGGAACACCCAGTTGCTTATTAAAGGATTAATATTTGTAATTTTGCTTTTTTGCAGCCAACTAATGGCTCAAGAATCAGTCACTTTACAACTAAAATGGACCCACCAGTTTCAGTTCGCCGGCTATTACATGGCTCAGCAACAAGGCTACTACAAAGACGCCGGACTTGATGTAACCATACGCGAAGCCAATCCTAAAATGCCTGACACTTTCACGCCTGTAGCAAGTGGAGAAGCCCAATTTGGCGTAGCGCATTCGGGTATTTTACAACAAAGAGTAAACGGCCAACCGTTTGTAGCAATGGCGGCTATTTTACAGTTTTCTCCGTACTGTTGGATGGTAAAAGACAGCTCTGATATTTTTCACCCTCGCGATTTTACCGCTAAACGTATTACCGAAGTGAGTAAAAAAGACAGTACCGAGCTGCTAGTTATGCTTAAACGCAGCGGTATTGATATTGCCACCTTAGAGGTATACGAAGGCGATGAGCCTGCGCTACAAGCGTGGCAAGAAAACAAACTTGATGCAATGCAAGTGTATGTCACCACTCAGCCTTACTTTATGACTCAGCAAGGGGTATCGCACCGCCTTATATGCCCACAGCGCTATGGCATGGATGTGTATGGTGATGTGTTATTTACCAGCGAATCAATGCTTAAAAAGCACCCGCAAACGGTCGAAAAGTTTTACCAAGCGAGCTTAAAAGGTTGGCGCTATGCGATGATGAATATGGATGAAGCCATTGCAATTACTCAGCAAGTGTATGCGCCAAACAAAAGTTTTCATCAGCTAGCTTATGAAGCCGAAGTATTGAAAGACTACATAATGCCGCCTACGACCCATTTAGGGAATATGTCGATGGCTAAGTGGCGCTTAATTGCAGATTATTATGGCATTAAGCAAACGCAATTTGACGAGCACAAAGCTGGGTTTGTTTATAAATACCAAGAGCCAGAGCGATTACAACTGTCGTGGATGCTAATAGCCGCCTTTATTGTGAGTATTATTTCGATCCCCCTTTATTTGCGTTTAATACTTGGAAAAAAATAACCGCTTAATGCTGCTCTGCGCAACTGGTATAATTAAACGTCTTTTTACTATTTTAAGTTGTTATGAACCTAGCTGAGCAGTTTGCAGCACTCGATGCAGTGCTAATGAATACCCGCGAATATTGGCAATGTACAGCATTTGATTTTGATGAATTACCGTGGCCTGAGCTACAAGCGGCGTTAAATAACTTATCAGATGAAGATGTTGCAAGGCTTGATAACGATCAGCAACAGCTTTATCAATTTTTTAGCCCGTTTATTGCTGGGGTAGAGCAGCTACCTGAGCTGTGCAATTTACCAAAAAGTCAGCAGCAACGCGGTGAATACCCGTTTTGGATAAGTAACGGTATTAAAGGGCGTAAGTTTGAGCAACTGCAAGACTTTGTTTCAGCATTAACGAGTAGCACGCAGCCTGTACTAGAATGGTGCGCAGGCAAAGGGCATTTAGGCCGAATGCTTGCTTATAACGGCGCGCAAAGCGTACATAGTGTTGAGCTACAAGGGCATCTTTGCGAGCAAGGAGAGCACAGTGCACGCAAGCAAGGTTTGGCGATGAAATTTAGCCAAGCTAATGTGCTTGAAGATGAAACACGCCATTTTTTTAATACCGACACACATGCGGTTGCACTGCATGCATGTGGCGCATTGCACCAAACATTTATGCAACACGCCAGCGCCGCTAGGGTAAAACGTATTAGTTTTTCGCCGTGCTGTTATCACTTATTTACCGATAGTCGTTATCAGGCAATGAGTGAGCTTGCCCTTGCTAGTAAGCTTAATTTAACGCACCGCGATCTCAAACTGGCGCTGCAAGAAACAGTTACAGCCCCTTCACGTGTAGCTAAAATACGAAAAACTGAGGTGGAATGGCGCTTAGGGTTTGACGCACTTCGAAAGTCACTCACTCATGAACAATATTACGTGAGTGTGCCTTCAGTTAACAAAGCCGTGTTTTCTGATACGTTTGCACAGTTTTGCGCTTGGGCGGGGGATAAACAGTCTATAATTATCCCTCAAGACACTGATTACGATAAGTTTTTATTAATTGGTAAGGCGCGTAAAAAAGTAACAGAGCGAATCGAACTGGTTCGACATGTGTTTAGAAGAGCAATAGAAGTTTGGCTTGTGCTCGATCGTGCTTTATATTTGCAACAGCAAGGTTATCACGTTTCAGTTACCACCTTTTGTGAGAAACAATTAACTCCTCGCAATATTTTAATTCTTGCAAACACCAACTAAAAAGGCGCTCATTATTTGTCTTTTCTGGGGTGTAATTTCTATCCCGTCCTAAATAAGAGATGCAATGAGAAAGCTAAAAAATTTATTCGAAAACAACAAACGTTGGGCTGCACGTACAACCGAAGCCAACCCTGAGTTTTTTAAAATATTATCAATGCAACAAAACCCAGAGTACTTGTGGATTGGCTGCTCAGACTCCCGTGTTCCTGCCAACCAAATTGTAGATTTACTGCCGGGTGAATTATTTGTACACCGTAATGTAGCTAATGTGGTGGTACATACTGACCATAACTGTTTATCGGTAATGCAATACGCGGTAGAGGTGCTTAAAGTAAAACATATTATGGTGGTTGGCCACTACGGCTGTGGCGGTGTACAAGCGGTATTAAATAACGCCAAATTTGGTTTTATCGATAACTGGTTACGCCATGTTGGCGACGTAAAAGAAAAACACTTAGAACAGCTTAATGCAATGGATGAGCAACAGCGTTTAAGCCGCTTAATAGAGCTAAACGTTATTGAGCAAGTACGCAATGTGTGCAGAACAAACATAGTTCAAGATGCATGGGATAAAGGCCAAGAGCTCACGATTCATGGTTGGGTGTACGGATTAGAGAACGGCCACTTGCACGACTTATCATCGGTTGTAACCTGCGCCGATGAAGAAGGCGATGTGTATAAAAAAGCCGTTGCACATGTACTCGCTAAAGCCGGTTGCGAGTAATTTAAACAATGACTAAAACGGCGATAATCATAGGGGCAACAGGGGTTGTGGGGAGTGAGCTATTAACGCTTTTACTGCAAAACCCTGCGTTTGGCCATGTGATTGCTATAACTCGCCGTAAGCTGGACGTTGAACATACTAAGCTCACTAATCAGGTTATTGATTTTGATTGTTTAACCAACTACTGCGCGTTATTTAAAGGGGATGTGTTTTTTTCGTGTTTGGGCACTACTAAAAAGCAGGCTGGCTCAACCGCGGCGCAGCGTATAGTTGATTTTGATTATCAGTTTATTGCGGCGCAAATGGCGGCAAACAATGCAGTGAGCCATTATTGCTTAGTGTCATCAAGCGGCGCCAATGCGCACAGCATCAGCCCTTACTTAAAAATGAAAGGCGAGCTTGAGCAGCACATAAAAACGCTGGGCTTTGCAAAAGTAAGTATATTCCAGCCGTCTTTATTAATTGGTGAGCGAAACGATACACGAATAGCTGAGCAAATAGGCGCATTTGTGTTACCTGTTATTACTCAACTTCCTTTTTTAAAACGTTATAAACCCATTACGGGTAAGCAAGTGGCGCTAAAAATGTGCGCTGTAAGTTTGGCGCAGCAACAACCACTGCAATACTATGTATTAGAGGCACTTTTTAATACATAGTGGGTAAATGTTAAAACTAAAAGCAAAAAAGCAGCCTTGGCTGCTTTTTTTGTGGCTGAGTATACAGACGTAATACGTGCTACTCGGCGTTATTTTTAGCATTTAGTTGTTGCTCTAGTAACACAACTTTTGCTTCAAGCTCTGTGAGTTTTTCACGAGTACGAATAAGTACTTGGCTTTGCACATCAAATTCTTCGCGGCTAACAAAGTCCATTTCAGCCAGCTTATTTTGTAAAACTTGTTTGGTTTTACCTTCCAGTGTATCTGCTAGGTTTTTTACACCTTGCGGCATGTTGTTGGTGATTTGCTTAGCAATTTCTTCAAGTTTTGCTGGATTGATCATAATCGTCCCTTGCTGTTGCCCTAAAATGATAATGACTAATATTACCTTATACCTAAGGTATTTAATACATGATCACCACAATGGAATTAATTAATCTAATGGCTATGCCTGTATCTGTGGTTACGGTAAAATTAGCTGCCTTTTAAAACTCCATGGTCGTTATGAAACTCAATCCAAAACAAGATGAAGCAGTAAAATATATTAGTGGTCCGTGTTTAGTACTCGCGGGTGCAGGCTCAGGTAAAACGCGCGTAATCACTAACAAAATTGCTTATTTGGTGCAAAAGTGCGAGTACAAAGCACGTAATATTGCTGCGGTAACGTTTACGAATAAAGCGGCCAAAGAGATGCGCGAGCGTGTATTACAAACGCTTAATAAGCAAGAGGCGAAAGGGCTGTGGGTATCAACTTTTCATACCCTAGGGCTTGAAATAATTAAAAAAGAGCTCAAAACGCTTGGCTTTAAAGAAGGTTTTTCGCTGTTTGATGACCAAGATACTAACCAGCTGTTAGGTGATTTAACCGAAGACGAGCTTAAAAAAGACAAAGACCTACTTAATCTATTAAAAATGCAAATAGGCAGCTGGAAAAACGAATTAATTTTACCAGAGCAAGCTATACGCGAAGCACGTGATGCGCAAAAGGCGTTATTTGCGCAGCTTTACGCGCGTTATCAAAATCAGCTGCGAGCATATAACGCACTGGATTTTGACGATTTAATAATGATCCCCACCTTATTACTGAGTAGTAATGCCACCTCACGAGAGCGTTGGCAGCAACGATTTAGGTATTTGCTGGTGGATGAATATCAAGATACCAATACCAGCCAGTACCAGCTTGTTAAGTTATTAGTAGGCGAGCGAGCGCGTTTTACTGTGGTAGGGGATGATGACCAATCTATTTATTCATGGCGCGGAGCCCGCCCCCAAAACTTGGTACTGTTAAGTAAGGATTACCCCGGCCTTAGGCTCATAAAGCTTGAACAAAACTACCGTAGTGCCCAGCGCATTCTAAAAGCAGCAAATATTTTAATTGCCAATAACCCGCACGATATCGAAAAAAAGCTATTTAGTGAGCTTGGTTACGGTGAGCCGATTAAAGTGATTGGCTGTAGGGATGAAGAGCATGAGTGCGAGCGAGTTGTTGCTGAAATAATTTCTCATAAATTTATGAAGCGCACCAGCTATAAAGATTACGCTATTTTGTATCGCGGTAACCACCAGGCACGCGGTTTTGAAAAATCATTAATGAGTAACCGCATTCCCTATAAAATTAGTGGCGGAATGTCGTTTTTTTCGCGTTCAGAAATTAAAGATATTATGGCGTATTTACGCTTGTTGGTTAACCAAGACGACGATAACGCCTTTTTACGCATAGTTAATACGCCGCGCCGTGAAATAGGCACCGTTACACTTGAAAAGCTAGGCACACTTGCAAACGAAAAACACCAAAGCTTATTTGCCACCTGTTTTGATAACGACCTAGGCTACCGCCTTAAAGGGCGTGGCTTAAATGCGCTTTCGGGGTTTGCACGTTGGGTTGTTGAGCTTTCAGATAATGCAGTGCGTAGCGATACACTCGAAGCGGTAAAAGACTTGGTACGTAATATTAACTACGAAGCGTATTTATATGAGTCATCGCCAAGTGCCAAAGCGGCAGAAATGCGCATGAAAAACGTCTCTGAGTTGTATCGTTGGATCACCGATATGCTCACCGGAGATGCCGATAACGAACCGATGACCTTACCTGAAGTGGTCAGCAAATTAACGCTTCGCGATATGCTAGAGCGTAACGAGGAAGAAGACGAGTCTGATGCGGTACAGTTACTTACTTTGCACGCATCTAAAGGCTTAGAATACCCGTATGTGTTTATGGTTGGTATGGAAGAGGGGTTATTGCCACACCAAGTAAGTATTGACGAAGAAAACGTAGATGAAGAGCGCCGTTTAGCATACGTAGGGATCACACGGGCCCAGCAAGAGCTGACACTAACATATGCAAAAATACGTCGTCAGTTTGGCGAAACCTCACAAACAGAGCTAAGTCGCTTTGTGCAAGAGTTACCGCAAGATGACCTAGCGTTTGAAAACAAAAAAGCCCCAAGCTCGCAAGCTGAGCGCATGGAAAAAGGCCAAGCACGGGTCGCTAACTTAAGGGCGATGCTGAAAAAACCTAGTTAATAGACTGTGCGGCGTTGTTATTAGCCGCTACTGACTCCGATAAGCCTTGCTGCTTAGCAACAAATAAGTTTAGTCCGTATTTATCTAGCAAGGCTCTAAAGTTAAGTATAGAAGGGCCTTTGGCAATGACTTTTATGCCTTTTAGCTGAGTGATTGCCAGTACACCTTGTAATTGCAAGTTAAAACTTTCTTGTTGCAGTACGCGTTTACTAAAGGTTGAGCTAAGTAGTACATAATCGAAGGTAATGTCGGTCAGTGCATTTAGCTCACAGCGGTCTTTTGCAAAGTTATTTAAGCCAATGCTGTAGCCAAGCTGCGAGAGCTTTTTAAGGTTTTCTAGTTGAGTTGCACAGGCGTAACGTATTTCTTGGTCGTCAAACAATAAACACAGTTGGCTTTGCCCTTGCAGCTTACTTAATACCTCAGTAAATAAATTGAATTCAAGCGCTTCTAACAGTAACCCTGAGCATGGCAATAATACCATGGCTACATTTGCCGCTAAGGCATGGGAATAGGCGTGTTGTAATAGTTCTAATTCAACTTGGAGGTGCTGCTCTTTATCGGTTGCAAACTTTTTCAGCACTTCAAAACTGGTATAGCCTAATACAGGGTGTTCACCAAAGGCTTCAAACAGTGATTCTGATTGCTGTTGTTCATCAAGGTTTATAATATCTGCACTTCTAAAACTCATCGGGAGTGAATCAAGATGGTGCTGTGCTGGAGATTCTGCACTTGTTAGTGTTTGCGTTAATAACGGGTGGAACAGCTCATAGCGGTCGCGCCCTGCATTTTTAGCGTAATACATAGCAGCATCGGCATCGCGAATAATTTCATCGGTATGCTGATAACTTGAATTTGAGTACGTTATACCAATACTTGCACCACTTTGAATGCAGGTACCTTTGCTGCAAAATGGCTTTTTCATTATATTAATAATGCGATCAGCTACATCTTCTGCTTGTTGTAGCTCTGTTAAGTGGGTAAGCAAAATTACAAATTCATCACCACCAAGGCGAGCGAGTAAATCGTGTTCGCGAATACAATGCGAAAATAAATCAGCCACACTTATTAAAAATTGATCGCCGGCATGGTGACCTAGTTGATCGTTTATATCTTTAAACTTATCTAAATCAATAAATAACACAGCAAAGTGATGATCAGGAAAACGATGGTAATGCTGCAGTGTTTTTTCTAGCTGGGTTAAAAACAAGCTGCGGTTAGGGAGGCCCGTTAATGAGTCGTGATGCGCATCATGATAAAGCTGCTGCTCTACTTTTTTACGCTCATCAATTTGCATTTGTAAATGTAGGTTAGCTTGTTGCAGCGCCTTTGTTTTTTCGTTAACTCGATACTCTAACTCTTGGTGGCTAGATTTAAGTGCTTGAGTGGCTAATTTAGTTTGTAAAACCGTGGCAATTTGGTGTGATACAAATGTAATAAGCTCGCAGTCGTCTTTGCTAAAAATATGATTATTATTATACGCTTGGCATGCAATTAAGCCGATAACCCCTTGCGATGTTTTAAGCGGAGCACCTAGCCAGCTGGTGGCCATTTGCTCCTCTGGTACTGGCTTATTTCGTTGTACATCACCACTTTCTAATAGCTCTTTGGCTCTACTAGGGTGTATAAGTTGGGTCTGCTCGCTGCTAATAACCAGTTCGCTATAACCTTTTGCAAACGGCCTTGGCTCGGTGTTGTCTTTAAATTCATCCACACAGTACGGGAAGCTAATCCAACCAGTCTCTTTGTTATAAAGTGCAATGTATAAGTTTTCTGCGTATGTAATGGTTTTTATTATTTGATGAATTTTTACATAGGCATCATCTAAGTTTTGCGCTTGCGTTGCCAACTCCGATATTTTAAACAAAATTTGTTGGCGTTGTAGTGCGCGTTTTCGTTGTTCAATTTCTAGGTTTAGCGCATCATTACTTTGCGTGAGCGCGCGGGTGCGAATTTTTACTTCAGATTCGAGCAGCTCTCTTTTTTTAACTCGCTCTATGGCTGTGGCTAAGTATAAAGACATTACTTCGAGTAAATGCACTTGCTGGCTGCTGTAATCTTGGTGTTTATCGTAACTTTGCGCAGCAAGTACGCCAATAATGTTTTGCTCTTGATAGATAGGAACACCAACCCAGTACTCAGCAGGTGAGCCTAGTGCTTTAAACAAGCCGTTTTGTGCAGCGCTTTGCATTTCTTGTTTGGTAAAGCAGGTGGTTTTACCAAGCTTATAAACGTAGCCTGTAGCGCCTTCTTCAAAACTATTATCTTGATTGAGGGCGACTGATATACCATCTTTTTCATCGCAAAAATAAGAAAGTTCCAAGGCATGAGTATATTGATTAGCAAGCACCACGTAAAAGCTTTTACTAGGTAGGTATGCTTGTAAAATGTCATGGATAGCGGGGTAAAGTAAGGTTAATTCGGCAACAGAGCTTGCTTGCTCTGATAGCTGGATCAGGGCATTTTGTAAGTGGTGAGATTGCTTATACTTTTCTAATAGCGCTTTAAGACGTTTATTTTGGTGCGCTAGTTTACTCGGTGCCGCGGGCTTATCTTCCGATGACATGAATCATATTATTTTATTATTGTATGTTTATTAAACGTATAATTTCACTTTTAGTTGCGATCGTCAAGTAACTAATGCCCTAAAACAGCAACTAAAAAGTTTATTTTAGGAATAAAAAAAGGCCTATTATAAAAATAGGCCTTTTTAAATTAATCACCCTAGTTATCAGGGGTTTAATTAAATTATTTAGATGTCATGAAATCAATAGCTGCGCTAATCTCATCATCAGAACAATCCATACATGTTCCTTTTGGCGGCATCGCATTAAAACCGTTGATAGCGTGATCAAGCAGTACATCTTTACCTTTAGCGATACGCGGTGCCCAGTCATCAGCTGATTTAGGTGCACCTAGTGCGCCAGTACCGTGACAGGCAAAACATGCGCCTTGGTACACTTGCTCACCAGAGCGAGGGCCAGTAGGAGCTGCGGCTGCAGCAGCTTTCTCGCCTTCAAGATAAACAGCGCCAACTGGTGCTAAACGTTTTTTAATCGCATCTTCAGTCATAGAGTTATCATATGGCTGTGCGTATGCGGTGGTTGCTAGCACTAATAATGCTGCAGCTGATAGTTTTTTCATTTTGCCTTGCTCACTTCGATTTGAACGTGATCAATCACGATTATAGATGACGGAAATTAAACCGATTATACCTTTGTGTAACAATTTATAAAACGCCCACTGGTGTTTTTATCAATAAAACTGACTAATTTTTGCGTTAACGCAATAAAATTGCATGTTTCAGTTAACAAACATTTATAATCGGTGGCTTAGTAAATCACTATTTAAGCTAATGCTAGTACGTTTTTAACCAATTTCTCGATCCCCGCATCGGCATCTAAAATAGACTGCGCCAGCATATATGCAGGGGTGGTAACGAGTTTATTGTCCTCATCAATCACAATATCATCAACCGCACAGGCTGCGTGAGTAGAGCCTAGCTGGGTTAAAGCGCTTGCGGTCTGTTCATCATTACCTATGGTTAAAGTAGCATTGGGATATATAAACGGAATTAAAGCCGGCGCAATACACATGTAGCCAGCGGCTTTTTGTGCATTAGCAAATTGTTTACAGGCCTCTAATACTAGGTCGTTTATCTGCGCATCAGCGCCTTTAACGGCAAAATCACATAAGTTTTTAGCGGCACCAAATCCCCCTGGTACTATTAACGCATCAAATTCAGATGCCTTTAATTCGCTTAATGATTTTATATCACCACGGGCAATGCGTGCTGCCTCAGTGAGTACATTACGGTTGCTTGGCATTTCTTCACCGGTGAGGTGATTAATAGTGTGAAGTTGTTCTATATCAGGAGCAAAACATTGATATGCAGCACCGTTTTTAGCTATGTGCAGCAGTGTTAATACTGCTTCGTTTATTTCACTGCCATCGTACACACCACAGCCGGCTAATATTACAGCTATCTTTTTCATGCTTTTGTGCTCCTTAAGTATTTTAAATAAGTCGTTTGGATGAAGTTTAACACGGGCCAAAACACACACTAAAATAATTTTTTAGTTTAAAAAGTATTCGCAGTGCAAGTTGTATTGCGGTTTATGCCATTTTTGCCAGTGCGCTTGTAAAAAAAATTATAAAGGATCGCTATGATCTTTGATCCATTATGCTAGAATACTCCTCCGGTTATTTAAATGGATACAAATAACTAAAGTGACTAACAGCGGATGTATCAGTTAGAAAACCTTTTTCCACATTGGTTTTAAAATAATAAAAAAAGAACCTCGTATTATCTTTTTTAAACAAAACAAGCAGTTATTTATTTTTCTAAGCATTTTATTATGCATTGGAGGAATAGCTCGTGGCTGTTATCTACAAAGTTATCCACAGGTTGCTCCGCAATAATTATGGCTACTAAGCGTAATTCACTGTCGTTTTATTCACAACCTTATGGCATGCTTGTAATAATATTACTTTTTTGTATTTAGGATCCAAATTCACCATGGCTCAGATCCCCGAAAACCCGCTAATTTTAGTTGATGGCTCTTCATATTTATTTCGTGCTTATCATTCTCCACCGCATTTAACCAATTCTAAAGGTGAAGCAACTGGCGCTATTTATGGCGTGGTAAACATGCTTAAAAGTTTGATCAAACAATATGATCCGAGCCACATGGTGGTGGTGTTTGATGCCAAAGGCAAAACGTTCAGAAACGATATGTATAGCGAGTATAAAGCTAACCGTCCGCCGATGCCTGACGATTTGCGAACGCAAATAGCGCCACTGCACAGTATTATTAAAGCGATGGGCTTTCCGCTAATTAGTATTGAAGGGGTTGAAGCAGATGATGTTATTGGTACGTTTTCACGAATAGCAACTGAGCAAAAGCGCCATGTATTGGTTTCTACAGGCGATAAAGACATGGCTCAGCTAGTTAACGAGCATGTTACGCTAATAAATACCATGACCGACAGCATTTCAGATCCTCAAACCGTTGTTGAAAAATTTGGTGTGGGTCCTGAGCTAATCATCGACTATTTAGCGCTAATGGGTGATAAGGTTGACAACATCCCAGGTGTTGAAGGCTGTGGACCTAAAACAGCTGTTAAATGGCTACAAAAATATGGATCGCTTCAAGGTGTAATTGATAATGCCGGCGACATTAAAGGCAAGATTGGTGAGAAGCTTGCAAACGCCCTTGATCATTTACCACTTAGTTATGAGCTTGCCACCATTAAATGTGATGTTGAGGTAGAGTCAGACCTAGATACCTTTAAAGTACAAGAGCCAAATAAAGATGAGCTTATTGCACTGTATGGTGAGTGTGAGTTCCGCCGCTGGTTAGCTGAGCTGCTTGATAATCCAAAAGATGCAGAAAAAGCGCTCCCTACTGAGGCAAATGAACTGCCAAAAGTAGAAGATGCACATTACGAAACTATCTTAACCGAATCACAATTTGATACGCTTATTGAGCAGCTAAATAGCGCTGAGTTATTTGCCTTTGATACCGAAACAACCAGCCTTGATTACATGCAAGCGCAGTTAGTAGGTATGAGCTTTGCTGTAAAAGCAGGCGAAGCTGCTTACTTACCAATTGCACACGACTACCCGGGTGCACCAGAGCAATTAAGCCTTGAATATGTAATGCAAAAGCTTGGGCCAATCCTCGCCGATGCTAACAAAGCTAAAGTAGGGCAAAACCTAAAATACGACAAGAGCGTACTGGCTAATGCAGGCTATGAGCTCAATGGCATTAAGTTTGATACTATGCTTGAGTCGTACGTATTTAATAGCGTGGGCACTCGCCATGACATGGATTCATTAGCGCTTAAATACTTAGGCCATAAAAACATTAGCTTTGAAGATATAGCCGGCAAAGGGAAAAAGCAGCTTACCTTTAATCAAATTGAGCTTGAGCAAGCTGCGCCTTACGCAGCAGAAGATGCCGATATTACACTGCGTTTACACCAAGTACTTTGGCCAAAATTAGAAGCTGATGAGAAGTTAAAGTCAGTATTTGAAACAATAGAAATGCCATTAGTGAATGTTATTTCTGATATTGAACGCACCGGCGTAGCAATTGATAGCAACATGCTGGCGGCGCACAGCCAGCGTTTAGGCGAGCGTTTACTTGAGCTTGAAAAAGAAGCGTTTGAGATAGCTGGCGAACCATTTAACCTAAGCTCGCCAAAGCAGCTGCAAGTACTTTTATTTGAAAAACTTGAGCTGCCAGTCATTAAAAAAACACCTAAGGGCGCGCCTTCAACGGCTGAAGAAGTGCTACAAGAACTTGCCCATGACTACCCATTACCTAAGGTGATTATTGAGCACCGTGGTTTATCTAAGCTTAAATCAACCTATACCGATAAATTACCACTGATGGTTAATGAGAAAACACAGCGCGTGCATACTTCTTATCATCAAGCTGTTACGGCCACAGGGCGTTTGAGTTCTACCGATCCTAACTTACAAAATATCCCTATTCGTTCTGAAGAAGGACGTCGTATACGTGAGGCATTTGTAGCGGCACAAGGCTATAAAATTGTGGCTGCCGATTACAGTCAAATTGAGCTGCGTATTATGGCGCATTTATCGCAAGACAAAGGGCTACTAAATGCCTTTGCTAATGGGTTAGATGTGCACAGTGCAACCGCTGCTGAGGTATTTGGGGTTGAGCTAGAGGATGTAACCACAGATATGCGCCGTAAAGCTAAAGCAGTAAACTTTGGGTTAATTTACGGCATGTCAGCCTTTGGTTTAGCGCGTCAGCTTGATGTACCACGCCACGAAGCGCAGCACTACATAGATAAATACTTTGAGCGTTTCCCTGGGGTACTTGAGTACATGGAAACAACCCGCGAAAAAGCGGCCGAGAACGGGTACGTAGAAACTATTTTTGGGCGTCGATTACACTTACCAGAAATTAATGCACGTAATGGAGCTCGTCGTAAAGGCGCCGAACGCGCAGCAATCAATGCACCAATGCAAGGCACAGCCGCTGATATTATTAAAAAAGCAATGCTGAGCGTGCATAGCTGGGTTAATCAACAAGCTCCCAATACCATTAAGTTACTAATGCAAGTACACGATGAATTGGTGTTTGAGATTAAAACCGATTGTGCGCAAGCATACACAAAGCAGATTTGTGAGCTAATGTCGCAAGCGGCTAGCTTAGATGTCCCTTTAATTGTAGAAGCTGACGAAGGTGAAAACTGGGAACAAGCCCACTAACCTAAAACATGCTTACATTTTAAAAGCGCCGCAAGGCGCTTTTTTATTGCCTCTAAATAACTCACTCAATTAAGCGAATCGATATAAGTATTTCTACGCGTAAACAAAGTTTAGTTAAAAGTAGGTTAATTTAAGCAACTATTTGTATTAAATAGTTATATGTTCGTCAATTCGAACTATTTTGGCGGAATATCATTGTATTTTTATGCGCGCTTTTGCTAAAGTGCGCGCGTCCTCATCCTGTAGGACATCCTGTTGATGATGCATCTGAAAAGGTGCAACAAATTGATAGCTTCTCCCCAGTTTGCTATATCGGCCTGCTTGTTTTAAGCAGGCTGCTTTTTCTTCCTCATTAGATTGCCCTTTAAAGCTAAATGGCACCGCTAAGCGCTTTTTTACTATTCACACTTTATGCTCATTTATACTTATTATTTTTTGTGCCATACCTTGCACGCCCTCAAACGGGTATATGTATAAAGCGGTTATAAAGCAAACGTAGGCAAGTAAAGCTATCTCACGCAATTATTAGCGTGGATGTTGCGCTACGCCCCTAAAAAGCATCAGTTATAGGCTGCTATATCGTTATTAATTTTTTAATAACAGTACGGGCTAAGTAATTTAGCGCCGTCTTTAATTTGAGGTGGTTTGCCCCTATTTCAGGTGATAGTATCGAAAGCGCTATTATTCTCATTTTATTTTAGGAGTGCGTTATGTTTAAAACGTTAGCCATTATCGGTTTATCGTTATCAAGTGTTGCTTTGTCTAATGCCGCTCATGCAGATTGGCAGCTAGTCAATGACAAGAGCCAATTAAGTTTTGTTTCTATCAAAAAAGACTCGATTGCTGAGGCACATCATTTTACTAACCTAGAAGGAACACTTTCAGACAGTGGTGCTTTTAGTGTAAATATAGACTTAACCTCTGCAGAAACACTGATCCCTATTCGCAATGAACGTTTAACTCAATTTGTATTTGAAGCGACTAAATTTCCTCATGCAGTTTTAACTGCGGATTTAAAAAAGCAATTAAGTAATATTAAAAAACCGGGCCAGCATGTATTAAAAGAGGTTGATGCGCAGCTTGATTTTCATGGTAATAAAAAGCCATTAAAAATAAATGTACTTGTTAGCAGTGCCGAAAATGGCGATTTAAGCGTGTCGTCGTTTACGCCTGTGATTGTAAATAGCCAAGATTTTGGTGTGACTGAAGGCGTTAAAAAGCTACAGCAATTAGCTGGTTTACCTGCTGTTGCTACAGCCGTACCAGTTACTTTTGCGCTAACACTTAAAAAACAGTGATCTCGTTAACGGCGCTTAGTAAGCAATTAAGCGAGCCTAGCAAACCGTTTGATAGTTGGCGGCCTACCGAGTGTGGTGAGCTGCCGATTATGATTAACGAGCATGGGCAGTGGTTTTACGATGGCAGCGAAATTACTCGCCCCGCGATGGTAAAACTGTTTGCCAGTGTTTTATGCAAAGAAGGTGAGCAGTTTTATTTAAAAACACCCATCGAAAAAATAGCGATAGAGGTGCAAGATGCGCCTTTCGTTATCGTAAGCTGGCATATTGAAAGCACAGCGCAAGGGCAGGTTATGTGTTGTGTAGATAATTTAGCACGGCAATGGTTAATCAGTGCTGAGCAGCCTCTTTATATAAAAAACTATAAAAATGCAGCGGTGCCTTATTTGCAATTACCTTATGGGTGTAGCGCGCGGGTATCACGAAGTGTGTTTTATCAGTGGGCTGAAATAGCCGACGCAGATGAGCGCGGCTATTTTATAAAATCAGCAGGGGGAAAGTTTTATCTTTCGTAGGTACTTATTTTTAAGCGTCTGAGCTGTCTTCATCGCTTTGCGGCGGTGCAACAGCCACAATTGGCCCTAAATACCACTCATCTAGCTTTTTAGCGACTTCTGGTAAACCTGTTCCCTTAAGTGATGAAAAAGCGTGTACAGTGATGTCACCGTCTAGTTCACTTAATTCGCGGCGTACTTGCAGTACTTGTGCTTTACGCGCGCCTTGCTTGAGCTTATCGGCTTTAGTTAAAAGCGCCAGTACCGGGATTTCGCTGCCAATAGCCCAGTTAATTAAATCTTTGTCTAAATCTTTTAATGGGTGGCGAATATCCATTAATATAACAATACCTTTTAAACTTTGACGTTTTTGTAGGTACTCACCTAGTGACTTTTGCCACTTCTTTTTCATTTCAATAGGTACTTTAGCAAAACCATAACCGGGTAAGTCGATTAAGCGCATATCATCTACTTCACCTAATTCAAAGGTGTTGATTAACTGCGTACGACCTGGCGTTTTACTGGTACGTGCAAGTTTTTGATCTGTCAGTGCGTTAAGAGCACTTGATTTACCTGCATTAGAGCGACCTGCAAACGCGACTTCAATTCCCGTATCAGCAGGTAATTTAGTGATGTCTGGCGCGCTTGTTACAAAAGACGCAGTATTATATTTGATACGAGATTTGAGCACAGGCTCTCCTAAAAACGTAAAAGTTAATCTTATTGAGCTAAATTCACTCAGGGCGCGTATTTTATACTATAAAGGATGTATTAAAAAGCGTATTTAAACACCTAAAAACTCTATAAATGGCACTATTAAAGCTGCTTAAAGGTTAATCTAGGTCAAAACCCTATAAATTATAAGCTTAATATGAGTAGAAAACGTGCCAGAGAATTTTTTATCGTGTAGAATACATGAATTACAACATCCATATTGTAGATGATACAGGGTCGGAAACAGAGAATTCACCATGAAAAAAATAGCACTATCTTTAACAATATTGCTTGGTGCGTTGTCAGCAAGCAACGCAACAGCATTTGATGGCGATGTAAACGCAGGTAAAGAAAAATCAGCAACGTGTGCGGCTTGTCACGGCCCAGACGGTAATGCACCGGTTAATATTTACCCTAAACTTGCAGGCCAGCACCCAGATTACATCCTTAAACAACTTAAGGATTTAAAATTAGGTATGACTTCAGGCGGTAAAGAAGGCCGTATGGATCCTGTAATGAGCGCGATGGCTATGCCACTTAGCGAACAAGACATGAAAGACCTATCTGCTTATTTTTCTTCATTGAACATGACTGAAGGCGCCACCCCTAAAGACGTGGTTGAAGTTGGTCAGATGCTTTACAAAGCAGGCGATGCTGAACGTGGTATTCCAGCTTGTGCGGCGTGTCATGGTCCGCGAGGCAATGGTTCGTCTCTTGCTAAGTTTCCTAAAATTTCTTTTCAGCACCCAGAGTACATTAAAGCTCAGCTAGAGAAGTTTCGTGATGGAACCCGTAAAAACGACCATAACGGTATGATGCAAGATATAGCGAAAAAGCTAACTGATAAAGATATTGAAGTACTATCTCAATACTTAGGTGGCTTACACTAAAGTCGTATTTATCTAGTATTAGCTAGTGTAATATGATTAAAAAGCAGCTTACGCTGCTTTTTTTGTGTCCACATTTTAACGATATCACCCTTTAGTTTGTGAGACATTTGCTATACTATTTTGTAAGAAATAACTTATTTTAAAAATATTTTTACAGTTAAACTTATGTTTATTATAGTTTTTTTGTTTTTTATATATGCTCTATGTAAGAAAAATTATATAAACCAGTTGTAACAAAAATATTAACGGGTAAATTAACCACTGTCGCAAAACAACAATAACAACATGGATTATGCTAAAGGAAAATGGCGCGACACGACTGAATAGCACATTGAAGGTGCTACAAAAGGAAATAACAAGAAAGCGTCAGGATGACCGTAAATAATAAAATCTCAAGGAAGTTTAATAATAAAAACAAAATGGAATGTAACAAGGAAGGTTAAAATAATAACAATACGGACTGATAATAATAAAAATAATAAAGACTAAAAAAAGTCGAAGGGAGAAGTGTCCAGATAATGGCGCTCAGATTAGTAGGCGGTAGAGATGTTTTCTCTACCGCCTTTTTATTTGTCCTGTTACAATACCCACCGTTTAGCAATAAGCTAATGCGCTAATTCAACGAGCAACCCAAGCTTTAATGCGCAAATCGAATTCTTCTGGCTAGGCCAGCACTGCGATGCTCATGTTATGTGCCTCGCTCAAAACCTCTTAAGTGAGATGATCAAGATATGAGTAGAAAGAAAAAATCACGCAAAATTCCTTCAAACGGCCCTGTTCGTTTAAGCCAAGATAAGCTTAAAGAAATGCGTGCGTTAAAAGAGCAACGAGTTAAAAAGCCAAAGGGCGCTAAGCCTGGTTCTCGTAATGCGCCTGAGCTATTAGATAGCGATACTAAAAAAGCAAACTCAGCGCCAAAAGATAAGCGCGTCGGCAGTAAAAAAGCCGTGCCTTTAGTGGCTAGTGCACCACAGCCGCAAGTAGAAATGAAGCGTAACTTAAAGCCAACAGTTGAGCTTAAAAAGGTTACAGAGCCAGAGCTTACGCCTGAGCAAGAGTTAGAAGCGCTTGAAAACGATGAGCGTTTACTTAAGCTCGTTGAGCGCCATGAGCAAGGTGAAATGCTGACGGGTAAAGATGCGAAGTACTTTAATAGCCGTATTGCTCGCCACCAAGTACTTTGTAAGTTACTAGGTATCGAAGATGAAGACGAAGACGAGTTTGAAGATGATTTTGAAGATAACTTCGAAAGCGACGGTAACTCAGATTTCGATAAGTACCTTTCAGATGATTTAGCCAATGAGTGGCTAGATGATGATGACGACAAATAGTAAGGGCGCTTAATGAGTACCGCAGTGATTGTAGCCTTGTTTGTAGGTGCTGTTATTATTGCTGGCTTAGCATTTTATGCAGGTCAGTTGCTCTATAAGCTTAACGCGCAAAAAAAGTTAATTGCGCAAAAGCAAGCTGAGCAACAGCAAAAGCTTAAGCAGTCGCGCTTAAAGCGTAACGCTAAACTTGCAGATAGCATTCATCTAATTGCTCGTGCAATGGCTGAAGAGCAATGTGAGTACTCTGAAGGCTGTTTACGAATTTGGGTTTTAATGTCTCAGTACGCTTTTGAAGATGAGCGAGATTTAACGCTAGCGTACCCAGGCATTTATAAAATGTATAACGTTGTGAAAGAAATGCCGACTCACGATGCACGCAAAAAATACTCTAAAAAAGAGATTTTTAAGCAAGATACAGCACGTTGGCGAGCTGAAGAAAACTTTAGTGATGAGATTAAAGCAGATTGCGACAAAATCATTGTTGAGTTTAAAGCTGCGCCGGGCAGCGAAAACATCGTGTTTAATTAAACCCTATAGAAAATACAAAAAGCAGACTCAGGTCTGCTTTTTTTATGCCTGCTTATCGACACGTTTTTACCACCTCAAACGTGATAAGCGAATTGGTATAGCACTAATTAAATCACACGTGAGAAACGGGTTTTACTTATTTGCTTTTGTAAGTGAGCATCAAAGCACATACATATAATACGAATAAATAGATTTCCGCGAGGCGTGACGCGTATTACCTTATCGTTTATATGCACCATGTCATCGTCTATTAAAGGCTTTAGCGCTAACAGCGCATCCGCAAAATACTCATTAAAATGTATAGAATGCTTTTTCGAAAATGCGTGCGTGTCTAATTCAAACTGGCAAATAAGTGATTTAATAGCCTCCGCGCGTATTACATCATCGTGCGTTAAATGCATTCCTTTATGTATAGCACTGCCGGCTTGCGTTTCAATTGCGTGATAATAATGCTTAAGCACTTTTTGGTTTTGTAAAATGGCCGTGCCAATTTGCGAAATAGACGAGACCCCTAAACCTAATAAGTCGCAATTACCGTGAGTGGTATAGCCCTGAAAGTTGCGATGTAGCTGCCCTTTATTTTGCGCGACTGCAAGTTCGTTGACGGCTTTTGCAAAATGATCCATACCAATAAACTGATAGCCTGCAAAGGTCATTTGCGCCAAGGTGTTTTTAAACATGGTTAGCTTGTCGTGGGCACTGGGTAAGTCAGCCTCTTTTATTTTACGTTGCGCTGCAAAGCGCTCTGGTAAATGTGCGTAATTAAATACAGAGACTCTATCTGGGCTTAAGGCAATTAATTGCGCTATTGTTTTTTCAAAGCTTTGGGGTGTTTGTTTAGGTAGGCCATAAATCATATCTGCATTTATAGACTTAAAGCCAAGCTCGCGGGCTTGGGTTATCAGTGCTTTAACGGTATCTACTTGCTGTGTGCGGTTAACCGCTTGTTGTACTTCATCGTTAAAATCTTGAATACCAAAGGATACGCGGTTAAAGCCTAAAACCCGTAAGTGTATAAGCATATCTTTAGCAAGGGAGCGTGGGTCTATTTCAATGCCTCGCTCAGTGTTGCGGGTAAAGTGAAAGTGCTGCTCTAATAAGTTAATTAAGCGCGTCATTTGCTTTACAGTTAAAAAGGTTGGCGTACCACCCCCTAAATGCAATTGCTCCACTGTGTAGTGTTTAAATAAAGGGGCATGTGCTGCTATTTCTTTTGTTAAATAATCTAAATATACATCGGCTTTAGACTGATGGCGTGTGATCACCTTGTTACATCCGCAGTAATAGCAAAGCTCACTGCAAAATGGGATATGAATATATAAAGAAAGAGAGCGACTAGAGGATGATTTTATAGCGCTAACAAGGGCTTGTTGCTGATACCCCTCGCTTAAAGATAAAGCGGTAGGGTAGGAGGTATAGCGCGGCCCTGACACGTTATACTTATTTATAAGAGTTTGATCCCATTTTGGAAGCTTTATCATCACGCGCACCTTATGTATTAATGAGGTGTTGAGTATAAAAAGCTTTTAAGGGAGGGGTTTTGATCTACAACAAAAAAGGTGCCTAAGCACCTTTTTAAAATAGTATTTTTTGCTAATACGTTATGTTGTGGGCATCTTTTAAGTATTGAAACAATTCTTTATAGCCCTTGCCTGGCTTTTCAGCTTTAACTTCTTTAGCGGCGTTGCGTACCAATTGGCGCATTTTTTGGCGCTCTAGGGTTGGGTATTGCTCAATAGTTTCGTTAATTAAATCATCGCCTTGCTCAATTAAGTCGGTACGTAATTGCTCAATTTTTTTAATTAAAACCTCAGCTTGGTTATTTTTATTAAGCATTACGTCAATAATGGCTTTAATTTCTTCAACGTTTTCTACTGTGCGTAGCGTTTTAGCAATGTAATTTAAGTGGCGGCGGTACGCATCGCTTTTATTACTGATTTTATCAGCAACTACCATGGCTGCTTTCAAATCGTCATTGAGTGGTAAGCGTTCGCGTTGCTTTTTCCCCATTTTAGCAATTTCAGAACCTAACTGATGAAACTCTTGCGCGTCGCGCTTTAGTTCACTTTTTGATACGTAAATAATTTCTTCTTCAATTTCAGCAGGCTTGCCTTTTTTCTTCGCCATGGGGTGCTCTTAAGTAAAAATAACTTTTGCCATTATACGCGATTCTTTTAGTGATTAATATTAGCTGATGTGGTGCAGTGAGTGTGTTAGCATTTAAAGATAAGAAATGCGTGCAATATTGCCTTAAGGCTCAGGACTTAATTTATGAAAAGCCAACAACACGATCCAATTTATTCTCAAATCTCTCAAGTAAAAGATGCCGTAGCTGAAGTGCTCGAGCATGCTAAAAAATTGGGTGCCACTGCCGCAGAAGCTGCTATGTCTAGTACATCGGGTTTATCGGTAAGCACACGCATGGGTGAAGTAGAAACCATAGAGTTTAACCAAGATGGTGGTTTAGGTATCAGTGTTTATGTAGGGAATAATAAAGGCTCGGCGTCTACTGCTGATCTAAACCCAAAAACACTGCGCACGGTAGTAGAAAAAGCCATTGATATTGCCAAATTTACCTCAGACGACCCTTTTAATGGTATTGCCGATAAAGAATTACTCGAGTTTGCCCCTAAGAACCTTGATTTATATCATCCGTGGGATGTAAGCCCTGAGCAAGGTATTGAGCTATGTCACGCTGCAGAGCAAGCCGCTTTAAATGCTGATGAGCGTATTGTTAATTCAGATGGTGCAAGTTTTTCATCGCACCAAGGCTTACGTGTGTATGGTAATAGCCATGGTTTAATTGCTGGTTTTCCACGTACGCGCCACAGCATTAGCACGATGGTAATAGGCAAAGAAGGCGAGCACATGCAGCGCGACTCTGCTTATACTGTTGCTCGCGATCAGGGCGGACTTAACGACGCTGCTGCGGTAGGCCTAGAAGCCGCCACCGAAACTCTGGCTAAACTAAATAGCCAAAAGCTGGGTACTATGAAAGTCCCTGTTATTTTTAGAGCCGATATTGCCAACTCATTGTTTGGCCATTTAGTGTCGGCAATTGGCGGCGGGGCGCTTTATCGTAAATCGAGCTTTTTACTCGACAGCCTAGGCACCCAGGTATTTAGTAAGAACGTTAATATTGCTGAGCGTCCTCACATATTAAAAGGATTAGCGTCGTCGCCTTTTGATAGCGAAGGGGTAAAAACGATTGACCGTGAAATTATTCAAGGCGGTGAGCTGCAAACGTACTTATTAGCAAGTTATGCAGCGCGTAAACTAAATATGGCTCCAACAGGCCATGCAGGCGGTATTCATAACTGGTTAGTTGAGCAAACGCACAGCGATTTATCGGCTTTATTAAAAACCATGGGAACAGGCTTATTAGTTACCGAGCTGATGGGGCAAGGCGTAAACACCGTGACGGGTGACTACTCGCGTGGAGCTGCTGGTTTTTGGGTAGAAAACGGTGAAATTCAGTACCCTGTTAGTGAAATTACCATTGCCGGAAATTTAAAAGACATGTTTAAAGGTATTTCGGCCATAGGGGGCGATATTGAGCGCAGAGGCGGCATTCAAACCGGCTCAGTACTTATAGAGCAAATGCAAGTAGCAGGCGCATAATAGCAATTTGCAATAATACGTAATTAAGCGAATTGGTATAATATAAAAGCACATATTAAAGCCGAGCATTTAAACGCTCGGCTTAAACGTGCTTTATTTAAATTTTTGAGGTGTTGAATGGCTAAAGATAGGTACGCACCAAAACCCCTGACTGACATTATGGCAGGCCTTAATAATCGCTTATCGGCTTATGCAGGTAAAAGCCAAGCGCTTGACAAGCAACAGGTGTTGCTCAAAGAGTTTTTAGGGCCAAAGCTTGCTGAAAAATGCCGTGTGAGTAATTACCGCGATGGCACGTTGATGATTGAAGCTGTATCGGCGGCAATTGCCCTTAAACTTAATTATTTAAAAATGGATATGCAGTCGCATTTTAGAGCGGCAGGCATGGCAGAGCTCGGACAAATTAAAATTGTTGCAAACCCTCAAGCAACAGCGCGCTTAAGCCCAACAACAGATAAACCCGGCCCCGCAGGTAAAGCACCTGGCAATTCGAGAAAAATGAGCCAGCAAACTTCAGATTACCTTAATGCCATTGCCGCATCAGCGCCTCCTTCGCTGAAAGAAAAGCTAGAGCGCCTTGCTCGCCATGGTAAAAAATAACTCCCAAAAGCGCGATTATGGTTGTTGGTAGGGCTATTTTGTTACCTCGTCTCATAGAAAATACTTTGTTACATATTCTATTTTATTGTTTCTTTAATGGGGTTTATCATACAAATTCGGCGTGTTGTTTTAACCGCCTAAATATTAATTTCATTAAGTGAAAGCATCGCAGGGCGCTTTTATTTTTTCTCTGGCATGCAATAGTTTAATGAAATAGATATTTTATTCTTTACTAACAAACGGAATAATTATGAAAAAAGTAACTATTACCGCTGCAAGTATCGCACTTGCACTGGGCCTAGTAGGTTGCGGTGAAAAACAACAAGAAACGCAAGTGGCCGAGACCGCTGCTGTTACAGCACCTGCAGAAAAAACGCTTGAGCTAGGTGTAAACCTTGCCAATATGGATGAGTCGGTTCGTGCACAAGATGACTTTTATTACCATGTAAATGGACAGTGGCTTGCTAAAACAGAGATCCCTGGCGATAAGTCGAACTACGGCTCGTTTACACAGTTATACGACGAGTCGCAAAAAGCGATGAAGACAGCGCTTGAAAGTGCCGCTAATAATAGCAGTGCTAAAAAAGGCAGCGATGAGTACAAAATTGGTGCTTTTTACAAAAGCTACATGGATAAAGACACACGTGATGAGTTAGGTATTACACCTTTACAACCTTCACTTAATACCATTGATAGCCTAGATTCAAAAGCTGATCTTGCTCCTTTAATGGCTAAAATTCAGCAGCAAGGTGCGAGCTTACCATTTGGCTGGTTTGTAAATAACGACGCTAAAAATTCAAGTGAATACGCGCTGTACTTATCGCAATCTGGACTTGGCTTACCTGATCGTGACTATTACTTAAAAGATGATGAAAAATTTACTAAAATTCGCGCATCTTACGAGCAATACATAACCGATATTTTAGCTAAATCTGGCGTTGAAAATGCCGCTGATGCCGCGAAAAGCGTTATCGCATTTGAAAGCGCTTTAGCTGAGGCGCAATGGAGTAGAGTACAAAGCCGTGATGCAACTAAGTCATACAATAAAATGACCGTAGCTGAGGCAAATAAGCTAACAGGCGACTTTGATTTAGCAGCATTTTTCAAAAGTGCTGGGGTAGATACCTCAGACATTATTGTACGTCAGCCAAGCTACTTAGAAGGGTTTGCTGATGTGTACAAAGAAACAGATTTAGCAACATGGAAAAACTACTTAAAGTTTCATTTTGTAAGTGGTTACGCGCAGTTACTGAGCACTGACTTGGTTGATCTTAAATTTGATTTTTACAGCACCACATTACGCGGCGTAAAAGAGCAAGCGCCACTTTGGAAAAAAGCGGTTGATGCATCTAACAGCGTACTTGGCGAAATTTTAGGTAAAGTATACGTAAAAGATAACTTCCCGCCTGAAGCAAAAGCACGTATGGAAGAGCTGGTAGATAACGTTATTAAAGGTTACGGCGTTGCTATTGAAAACCTTGAGTGGATGAGCCCTGAAACCAAGCTTGCAGCCCAAGAAAAGCTAAACAAATTTACCCCAAAAATTGGCTACCCAGATAAGTGGAAAGACTACTCACAGCTGAGCATTAACCCTGATGAATTAGTGGGTAACTACATACGTTACAGTCAGTGGGCTTATAGCGACATGATTGCTAAATTAGGCAAGCCAGTGGACCGCTCTGAGTGGCATATGACGCCACAAACAGTGAATGCTTACTACAATCCAGTAAATAACGAAATTGTATTCCCAGCTGCTATTTTACAGCCACCGTTCTTTAACTTAGAAGCCGATGACGCTGTAAACTACGGTGCAATTGGCGCAGTAATTGGCCACGAGTTAGGCCATGGTTTTGACGACCAAGGTGCTAAATACGATGGTGACGGTAACTTACGTAACTGGTGGAGTGAGTCTGATCTTAAACAGTTTGAAGAGCGTACCGGCGCGTTAGTAGCGCAATACAACGAATATAAACCGTTTGAAGATGCGGGTGTTAACGGCGAGCTTACCCTTGGCGAAAACATTGGCGACCTAGGTGGTTTAACGGTGGCTTATAAGGCGTATCAATTATCGTTAGGTGAGAACAAAGCGCCTGTTATTGATGGCTACACCGGCGATCAGCGTTTCTTTATGGGTTGGTCACAAATTTGGCGTCGTAAGTACCGCGATGAAGAGCTACGTAACCGCTTAATGACAGACCCGCATTCACCAAGTCACTACCGTGTTATCGGTATCTTGTCGAATATGCCTGAGTTTTATCAAGCGTTTGACGTAAAAGAAGGCGACAAAATGTATATCAAACCAGAAGACCGCGTGAAAATTTGGTAATTGATAGCCTGTTAGTTAACTTGAATCTGGTTAAGAGATAAATTAGCCAGCATTCAGGTTAGTAAATAAAAGCCAGTAAGTGTTTAGCTTGCTGGCTTTTTTATATTTAAATACTGAGTACTAATACCAATGCGCAATAATACTTAATTTAGGGCTACTGCATGAGTGTTTTATGCATCCAGCTTTGATTACTTAAAATATTTTTATACAAAGCCAGCTGGTTTTGCGCACGTTCTAAATTATGTTCTGCATGGGTGGTTTTAAAGTACACGTCGTTATTTAAGTAATCAGTTAAAAACCGCACACTGAGCATTAACGGCATAACTTTAGCGCCTAGCAGCAAACTTGCTTGCTCTTTGTTGCTAATAGCCGATTTAAGGGGGGCAAGGTAGCCTTTAACAAGGGCTGTAAATACCTCTTTGCGAATAACCACTTTCTCAAGATTAATTGAATCTTCTGCCTCAGCGCAGCAAAATGTGCGCACCATGTCTCCAAAGTCATACAATAAAAAGCCTGCCATACACGTATCTAAATCGATAACTGCTTTAGCTTTATATGTATTGCTGCAATACAGCATATTATTTATTTTAGTATCGTTGTGGCACACCCGGGTGGGCAAATCGGCTGTCACGTCAGCGAGTTCTTTTACTAAATGCTGTTGTGCAATGCAGTAGTCAATGTCGTTTTTACACTGCTGCAGCCGCTCTTTAGTGGCGGTGCTAATGGCTGTATTAAGCTGCTCAAAGCGCATGGCTAAGTTATGAAAGTCAGTAATAACAGGGTAGAGGCTTGATGCGTCAAAATCGAGCAAGGCACGTGTAAAGGTGCCAAATGCAAATGCGGCTTGCTGTGCGTGATGGGGCTCTGTAACCACATCTTCGCTAATACTTTGGCTAATAAAATTAAGCACGCGATAGTACGCGTTGTTAATTGTAATAAGGTATTCACCTTGGCAAGTACTTATATGCTTAACAATGTCGAGCGGGTAAGTATTTGCTTGTTGTTTAGCGCTTAGGTGCTGCTCAATTAACTGGGCGTTATTGACCAGTTGTGCTGGGTTTTTAAATACATGAGTATTGAGCTTTTGAACAACAAATTGCTGCGCAGCATTAGTTAACAGCCACGTGGTGTTTATATGTCCGCTGCCTAAAGAGCTCACCTGAGTAAGCTCAAGGTTTAGCGCTAATAGCTTACTTAATTTATTTTGTATTGCTGTATTCATGTACTTTAGGCGTATCGCGCTTGTATTTTTTCGATAATCTCGGCGTTAGCAGCAGGGAACTCATAGTTACTAAGCTCATTAATAGCGACCCATTCACTTGGTTGCCCTTCGGCGCCATGTGCTTCACCGCTAAAGTTACTCACAACGTGAATATCAAGTTTTACACATTTATCGCCATAGTCATGTTCAATCACCATCAGTTGGCTAGAGCTGTGAATGGTAATGCCAACTTCTTCACTTAGCTCACGTTTAAGTGCAGCAAATACGCTCTCGCCAGCTTCTACTTTCCCGCCTGGAAATTCCCATAAGCCACCTTGATGTTGCTCATCAGCGCGCTTGCAGATAAAGATGGCGTTATTTTTTTTTATTACGCCTACCGCTACATTTACAATTTTTGTTGTCATGTTTTTTCTCCATAAAAAAAGCGACGCTAGCGTCGCTTTTTAATTACATACAATGCGTCGTTACTTTAATTTACCACAACATTGCTTAAACTTTTGTCCTGATCCACACGGACACGGATCGTTACGGCCAACTTTAGGCGCTGTTCTTGCCATTACAGTTGCGCTTTGAGGTGCTTCACCGCCTACATGTTCAGCTTCTTCGTGTTGGTACTCGCGAGGGGCATTTTCACTTTTACGGTGTTGCTCTTCTACTTTTTCAACATCTTCTTCGGCACGAACTTGTACTTTACTTAAAATGCCCACTACATCAACTTTTAAGTTTTCAAGCATTTCGGTGAATAGCTCAAACGACTCGCGCTTGTATTCTTGCTTAGGATTCTTTTGTGCATAGCCACGTAAGTGAATACCTTGGCGTAAATGATCCATTGCAGCAAGGTGATCTTTCCAGTGCTGATCAAGACTTTGTAGCATAATCGCTTTTTCAAACTGGCGTAGTACAGAGTCGCCAACTTGCTCTTCTTTTTGCTTGTAAGCTTGCTCAACCGCTTGCTCAATACGCTCACGAAGTTTTTCTTCGTATAGTTTATTGTCATCAGCTAACCACTGCGTGATAGGCAGCTCAATCAGGAAGTCTTGTTTTAAGCGCTCTTCAAGGCCTGGGATATCCCACATTTCAGCAAGGCTTTGTGGTGCAATGTATTGATCAATAACACCTGCAAGTACATCACCACGGATTGCTGTAATGGTTTCTGAAATATCGCCTTCTTCAAGCAGCTCGTTACGTTGAGAGTAAACAACACGACGTTGATCGTTTGCTACATCATCGTACTCAAGCAATTGTTTACGTACATCAAAGTTACGTGCTTCTACTTTACGCTGAGCGTTTTCAATTGCACGGTTAACCCAAGGGTGCTCAATGGCTTCGCCGCGTTGCATGCCTAGTTTACGCATCATGTTAGTCATGCGCTCGCCGGCAAATATACGCATTAGCGCATCATCCATCGATAAGTAAAAACGGCTAGAGCCGGCATCACCCTGACGACCAGCACGGCCACGTAATTGGTTATCTATACGGCGCGATTCATGACGCTCAGTACCAATAATGTGTAAACCGCCAGCGTCAATTACTGCATCGTGGCGAATTTTCCACGCCGCTTTAATTTCAGCAATTTGCTCATCTGTTGGGTTTTCTAGTTTTTCAACTTCGCTGTTCCAGTTACCACCAAGCACAATATCGGTACCACGACCGGCCATGTTGGTTGCAATTGTTACAGTACCTGGTAAACCTGCATCCGATACGATGTCAGCTTCTTGCGCGTGGAATTTAGCATTAAGTACGTTGTGCTTAATTTTTTCTTTGCGTAAAAACTGCGATAAATACTCAGAGCTTTCAATCGAAATAGTACCTACAAGCACAGGCTGTCCGCGCTCTTGGCAATCTTTAATATCGGCTAAAATAGCTTCGTATTTTTCTTCTTGTGTTAGGTAAACTAAATCGGCGCGATCATCACGGATCATCGGCTTATTAGTTGGCATAACAACCGTGTCTAGGCCGTAAATAGATTGAAACTCAAATGCCTCAGTATCGGCTGTACCAGTCATACCGGCTAAAGTTTCGTATAAACGGAAGTAGTTTTGGAAAGTGATTGAAGCCAGTGTTTGGTTTTCGTTTTGAATTTTTACGCCTTCTTTAGCTTCAACAGCTTGGTGTAAACCTTCAGACCAACGACGACCTTCCATTGAGCGCCCTGTGTGCTCATCGATAATGATAACTTCGTTTTCTTTAACAACGTAATCAACATCTTTTTGATAAAGCTTGTGGGCACGAAGTGCGGCATACACATGGCTCAGTAAGGTAATGCTACCGGCTGAGTAAAGCGAGTCGCCTTCTTCAATTAAGCCACGTTCAGTAAGTAGGTCTTCTACTTTAATTTGACCGCGCTCAGTTAAATGAACTTGCTTAGACTTTTCGTCGATTGTGTAATCGCCATCGCCTTCAATGCCTTCTTCGTCTTCTTTTTCTTGAAGCTCTAAAAGCGGCACAATTTTATTGATTTCGATGTATAGCTCAGAGCTATCTTCAGCTGGGCCTGAAATAATAAGTGGTGTACGCGCTTCATCAATTAAGATTGAATCCACTTCATCCACTACCGCATAAAACAGTGGGCGTTGTACACGCTCATCAATGCTAAATGCCATGTTGTCACGTAGGTAGTCAAAACCAAACTCGTTATTAGTACCGTATGTAATATCGGCACTGTAAGCTTGTTTTTTCTGTTGTGGCATCATGCCTGGTACGTTACAGCCCACAGTAAGGCCTAAGAACTCAAATAACTCGCGGTTTGTTTCAGCATCACGTTTAGCAAGGTAGTCGTTCACGGTAATTACGTGCACGCCTTTGCCTGTTAAGCCATTTAAATAGGCTGGAAGTGTGGCTGTGAGGGTTTTACCTTCACCGGTGCGCATTTCTGCAATACGACCTTGATGTAAAACCATGCCGCCTAATAGCTGTACGTCAAAGTGACGCATGCCATTTACACGCTTTGACGCTTCGCGTACCACAGCAAATGCTTCTGGTAGAATGTCGTCAAGGCTTTGTCCGTTATCGTAACGTTCTCTAAACTCAGCTGTCTTAGCTCTTAAATCTTCATCAGAAAGCGCTTCTAATTGCGTTTCTAGCGCATTAATTAGCGCGACCGTCTTTCTTAGGTTTTTAATAGTGCGGTCATTGCGACTACCAAAAATCTTGGTAAATAAATTAGATATCATGATAAAACCGTTACAATGTATTCTTTGTTAACCGAGTGTCGGCTAACCCATTTTTTACAATTGGTAATTAATATGTACTTTTACATAACCTGTAGAACATATTAATTAGCAATTTTGTATTAAAGAGCCTCAAAGCACTGTTTAATACGTGTGCTACTATACCAGACTCTGCCAAACAACAAACTATCTCAACTAAAAGATGTGTATTAAAAACAGAAAAATTTGATCTGATGCGTAAAAACCACTTTAACTGATTTAATTACGCTAAAAAATAGCAGCAAGTTGTGAAGATATGGTGTTAAAAAATTTAAAAACAAGAGTGCTAGGGCATGCAGGCCTTGGGTGATTGAAATTCATTCAATCCACAAAGCTCAACACGCCCTAGATGGGTTAATTTTATACTTAGTTACCCACCTTATTACGCTGTGTATTTAAAGCTTAAACTGATTAACCGTTTTGTTTAAGGCAACAGCAAGATCGCTTAAATCGCGCGCTTCATCTGCTAAAATGTGTGCGTGATCAGCGGTGCTGTTTACTAAGCCATTAATTGCTGCAAGGCTGGTATTAATATCCTCTGCGACAACGGTTTGTTGCTCAGTTGAAGTGGCAATTTGGTGGCTTTGGTCTTGTACTTTAGTTACCGACTGAGCAATGTTTTGTAATGAACTTAGTACTTCTTTTGTTTGCGATACTGAGCCTTCAGTTTGCTCTTGTCCTTGTAGCATCATTACCGACGCTTGTTGGGCAATTTGCTGTAAGCGAGAAATCATATTACGAATATCGTCTGTTGATTCTTGCGTACGGCTTGCCAGTGAACGTACTTCATCGGCAACTACCGCAAAACCACGGCCATGCTCACCTGCTCGGGCAGCTTCAATGGCGGCATTTAGAGCAAGTAAGTTGGTTTGATCGGCAATGGAGTTAATTACATCCACCAATGCACCAATGTTATTACTTTCTTGCTCAAGCCCTGCTACCACTTTAGACGCTTCACCTATGTGTAGCGCAAGTTCGGTCATCACACGTTGTGCTTGAGTTGAGCGGTCAGCCCCTTCGGCAGTAATAGCTTGTACTTCTTCGGCGGCGCTGTTGGTATGCTGTGCGTTACGCGATATTTCAAGTACAGTGCTGGCCATTTCGGTCACGGCGGCACTTACGCTGTCTACTTGTTGTTTTTCTTGCTGTATTTCGGTGTTGGTTTGAGCAGACACGTTTTTAAGTTGCGCTGCGGCATTGGTTAACTGCTCAGCTTGTGCGGCTGTTTCTAGCATCATGGCGCGCAGCTTATCAATGAATGTATTCATGTGATTGGCAAGCTGGCCGACCTCATCCTGGCTGGTAATATTAATCTTTTGGGTTAAATCGCCTTCGCCCGATGCAATATCACGCATTATATTAGTTAAAGTGGTAATAGGCTGCGAGATCATGTGGGTTGCCCATAATATCATCGCTAGAATGATCACTAAAATAATCACCACTGCGGTGGTTGTGGTGGTAACCGCCTCATTAACGGGGGCTTCAATCATGCTGGTTGGGATCAGTATACCTACATACCAATCTAGATAAGGTTGCTCTAGTTGTAAGCGATGATACACCACATAATACTCTTCTCCTTTTAAGGTCACCAATTGGCTGCCTTCGAGGTTATTACGCATTTGTGCATTAAGCTCTGTAAAGCCTGAAGTATTATTAAACTGGCTTTCAAGGCCATCTAGCCCTTCTTTACCTTTAGGGCCTTCGTCGGTGTTAGACAGCTTATGGCCGGTAGCATTTGAAAAGTGTACAACCTTTTGATTGCCATCAAGTAAAAAGCCATAGCCTTGGCCGTTAAAGCGAATACCTTCAACCATATCGTTGATTTTATTAAGCTGTAAATCAACGCCGCCCATACCAATAAGTTTACGCTGTGCGTTGTATACCGGCTGTTGTACAACTGCTGAGGCAACCCCAGTGGTTAAATCGACCGATATAGGGCCTACGTAAAGTTTATTAATTTGCAGGGCTTCTTGCCACCAACCACGTTTATAGGCGTAGTAAGGTTGGCCATTGTAATGACTGGTACGCTCGTTTTCTTTAAAGTATTCACCGGTGGTTGCTGATGCGAAAAACGCCGACAGTACATTTTCGTCATTTGAGCTAATGCGTACAAAGTCTTGATTAACTTCGTTGTAGCCGGGGGCATTTTTAATCGGCTGATCGCGAGTATCCCAATTTTCAAAAAAATTAACTAAATGCGGGTTATTAACAAACGTAGAAACCAGCTTGCCATACTTTGCAAAGTAGCTTTGCATTGAAAGTTGTTCGCTTTGTAGGTAGCTTTGAGCTTCGCGCTCAATGTTTACTCTGGAAAGGTTCGCGATGTGATTTACAAAAAATGTTGAAGCAATAATTAGCAAAATGGTGATGGTGCCACCAATCAATAATAATATTTTCTTCCGTAATGATAAATTATTTAGCATAAGTGCACGTATTATTGTTTTTTAGTAGGTTGTATCTAATCATATCTTACTTTAAATCTCTATGAAGTTAGATAAAAAGCACTAATTATGCGTTTAAAATGAAGGGTTATGCAAAAATGGAAACAAAAGCTAATAAATTAGTAGTATTAGGCGCAGGCTGGTTGGGTCATACTTTGTGCCTACAAGCTAAACAGGCGGGTTGGCAGGTACAAGGTACGCATAGAAGTGATGAGCACACAGACGATTTTCAGCGTCAATTTGTCTTGATTGATGGGCAACTAATACACCAAATAGATTTACACGATGCTTACTGGGTGTGTGCAATCCCCCCACGAAGCAGACACTGTGAAAGTAACTACCCAGAAACACTAAGCGCTGCACTTTCACTTTCTAAACAATTAAATGCAAAGGGCTTTATTTTGTGCTCATCTACCGGTGTGTACGACCAAGAGCCAGGTGTTTACACTGAAAGCAGTGAAATAAGTTGTACCAATGAGCGACAAATAAAACTATACGATGGCGAAGAAAAGGTGCTTGAGCAAGATGGTAAAGTACTGCGTTTAGCAGGGTTATTAGGGCCTAACCGCGAGCCGGGGCGCTTTGTTGCTGGTAAAGAATTAAATTCATCGAGCCAGCAGGTGGTTAATATGGTGCATCAACAAGATGTGATAAACGCCATTTTTGCGGTAATAGAAAACTATAATTCGGGGCAAAATATTTATAACGTGGTAAATCCATCGCACCCAACTAAAGCGAATTATTATGCACAAAAATGTGCAGAGCATGGCGGCGAAATGCCAACCTTTACCAGTAATGAAAGTGCTGAGCGCAAAGTACTTGGCTCAGCAATTGAAGCGTTAGGTTTTAGCTATCAGCATGGAATTTAAAATGCGATGGTAGTGGGTTGTGGTGAATAAAGTCGCACAATGCCCCTTGTGCTAAAAGTGTATTGGTTGCGTCTATATCGGGGGCAAAGTAGCGGTCTTTATCGTAGTAACTTACATGCTCGCGCAGCAGAGCTTTTGCTTTTTCTACTTGCGGTGAAGGTTTAAGTGGGGCTCTAAACTCAAGCCCTTGAGCAGCTCCAAGCCATTCAATTGCTAATACCCCGCGGGTGTTATTGGCCATTTCCTTTAAGCGCCTTGCTGCAAAGGTTGCCATAGAGACATGATCTTCTTGATTTGCTGATGTTGGCAGGCTGTCTACCGAGGCGGGATGAGCAAGCGATTTGTTCTCGGAGGCAAGCGCAGCTGCGGTTACTTGGGCAATCATAAAACCTGAGTTAACTCCGCCGTTTTCAACTAAAAAAGGTGGCAGTGTAGAGAGGTTTGAATCAATAAGTAGCGCGATTCTTCGCTCTGCCAGCGCGCCTATTTCGGCAATCGCAATAGCTAAGTTATCAGCTGCCATAGCAACGGGCTCTGCATGAAAGTTACCACCGGATATAATATCGCCCACATCGGCAAATACTAGTGGGTTGTCGGTAACGCCGTTTGATTCACATAACAACACATCTGCGGCGTGGCGAATTTGTGTTAAACACGCGCCGAGTACCTGAGGTTGGCAGCGAAGGCAGTAAGGGTCTTGTACTTTTTCGCAGTTTACGTGAGATTGGCTAATTTGTGATTCAGTACTAAGTAGCTCTCTAAATACACTGGCCGTATCAATTTGGCCGCGTTGCCCCCGTATTTCGTGAATGCGTGCATCAAAGGGTGCGCGGCTGCCCATTGCAGCTTCTATGCTAATAGAGCCTATAACACAGCTTTGTGCATACAAATCCTCTGCTTTGAAAAGCCCTTGTAACGCAAATGCGGTAGAGGCTTGTGTACCATTTAACAGTGCCAGTCCTTCTTTTGCGCCTAATGTAATAGGTGAAAGATTGGCAATTTTCAGCCCTTGCTCTGCACTTATAATTTCACCTTTGTGGCGCATTTTGCCTTCACCTAATAGTGGAAGGCACATATGAGCAAGAGGCGCTAAATCGCCCGAAGCACCCACAGACCCTTTTTGTGGTACGCACGGGTACACTTCACTGCACAGTAGTTGCATAAAAAATGCGATCACCTCTAGGCGTATCCCAGAGTAGCCCCGAGACAAAGAGTTTACTTTTAAGGTCATCATTAGTCTTACAGTGCTGTCGTCCATGAACTCCCCAATACCGGCAGCATGCGAAAGCACAATACTGCGCTGCAGTAGCTCAAGCTCGTCATCTGCTATTTTTGTATTGGCTAATAAGCCAAAGCCGGTGTTAATACCGTACACCGTTTGGCGTTTGTTTATTACGTTTTGAACAGTTTGTGCGCTGGCCGCTATTTGTGTACTGGCGCCATCGACTAAGTTAAGTGTGACAGCTGAGTCATTAATTTTTCTTAGGGTGCTTAAGTCTAACTGCCCTGGTGTGAGAGTGTGTGAAATCATGACTATTCCTTGTTTAGCATAGGGAGATCTAGGTGGTGCTCTTGCGCGCAATTTTTTGCAATATCGTAGCCTGCATCAGCATGGCGCATAACGCCGGTAGCAGGGTCGTTCCAAAGCACACGAGCTATGCGTTGCGCAGCTTGTTCACTACCATCTGCAACAATAACCACGCCTGCGTGCTGGCTAAAGCCCATGCCCACTCCGCCGCCATGGTGCAGCGACACCCACGTTGCGCCACCCGCAGTATTAAGCAAAGCATTAAGTAACGGCCAATCAGAAACGGCGTCTGAGCCATCTTGCATACTTTCGGTTTCACGGTTGGGGCTTGCTACAGAGCCAGAGTCGAGATGATCGCGACCAATTACAACCGGCGCTTTAAGCTCGCCATTTTTAACCATGTCGTTAAAGGCCAGTGCAAGGCGAGCCCGGTTTTTTAAACCTACCCAGCATATACGCGCAGGCAAACCCTGAAATTGAATGCGCTCACGCGCCATATCAAGCCAGTTATGTAAGTGAGTATCTTCTGGGATAAGCTCTTTCACTTTTGCATCGGTTTTATAAATGTCTTCGGGGTCGCCTGAAAGCGCAACCCATCTAAATGGGCCAATTCCTTCACAAAATAACGGACGGATATAAGCAGGCACAAAGCCCGGAAAATCAAACGCGTTAGTAACGCCTTCTTCAAATGCCATTTGGCGAATGTTATTGCCATAGTCGGTAGTGGCAGCACCGGCTTTTTGAAGTGCTAGCATGGCGTTTACTTGCACTGCCATAGATTGCTTAGCGGCTTTAACCACTGCCTGTGGGTTTTGTTCACGCATTTTTGCTGCATGTTGCATGTTCCAACCTTGCGGTAGGTAGCCGTTGAGTGGGTCGTGCGCTGAGGTTTGGTCGGTCACTATATCAGGGGTAATATTGCTGTTTGCCAGTGCAGTAAAAATATCGGCAGCATTACCTAATAAGCCTACCGATAATGCCTTGCCTTTAATGCAAGCATCGGTAACTAGCTCAAGCGCGTGCTCAAGTGTCGTGGCTTTTACATCAACGTAGCCGGTTTTAATTCGAAAATCGATGCGGGTTTCGTCGCATTCCACAACTAATGCGCTAAAACCTGCCATCGTCGCGGCGAGTGGTTGCGCACCTCCCATACCGCCAAGGCCTGCTGTTAAAACCCATTTACCTTTTGCATTACCGCCAAAGTGTTGTTTTGCCATTGCTACAAAGGTTTCGTAAGTGCCTTGCACTATGCCTTGTGAGCCAATATAAATCCAAGAGCCCGCGGTCATTTGCCCATACATCATTAAGCCTTTTTTATCGAGCTCATTAAAGTGCTCCCAATTTGCCCAATGTGGCACCAGGTTAGAATTAGCAATGAGAACGCGCGGCGCGTTTTCGTGGGTTTTAAATACGCCCACGGGCTTACCCGATTGCACAAGCAGGGTTTCGTCGTTTTCGAGCCTATCAAGGGTTTCAATTATTTTATCAAAGCTTGGCCAGTCTCTTGCTGCACGGCCAATACCGCCATATACCACTAACGCGTGAGGGTGCTCTGCCACATCAGGGTCTAAATTGTTCATTAACATGCGTTTAGCGGCTTCTGTTTGCCAACTTTTAGCGCTAATTTTATCGCCATGAGGCGCGCGGATGTCTCGGTGTGTGTCGAGCCGGTTGTTCATGAATTTCTCCTGTTGTATATACAAGGTGGTCAGCTACAAAAAAACGCCCTTGAGCGTTACGTTGTTATTATTTTTTAAATGTTAAGTGCCCGCCCAAACGGTATTTACTGCCCGGTGATACTAAGCGAGCAAAGCTCACTATGCCTTTTGTAGACCAAGTACGACGAATAACCTGTAAGCAGGGTTCTTCGTTATACAGGTTAAGCCATTGGCACATTTGCGAGTTGGGCATAACCGCTTCCACTGTGTGGCGCGCTTGTGTGAGCGGCGCTACGCTCGATAAGTATTCATGCGGGGTGAGGGCGCTAAAGTCTTGTTGTAAATAACCTGCGGCTAAAGCTGGGTTTACAAATCGCTCTTCAACTTGCAGTGGTTTGTCGTTCTCATTGTGTACAAGCACACTGCGATACACCACGCTATCTACTTCAACGCCAAGCGCAATGGCTATGGGTGCTACCGCATTGATTGATTCAAGCACTTGCACACTACAGCTGTATTGCCCGTTACGTTCTTTTACTTCATCGGCTATGTTTTTAATTTCAAGTAGTGACGACTGCGATTTAAAACTGGCTACAAACGTACCTAACCCTTGGCTGCGCGTTAAAATACCGGCATCTGTTAATTCGCTCAGTGCACGTCGTGCGGTCATACGGCTTACAGAAAATTGACTGCTAAGCTCGTTTTCTGAAGGGACACGTTGGTTTTCTTGCCATGCGCCATTTTTTATTTTATCGACAATAAATTGTTTAATTTGTGCAAATTTAGGTGTGGTCATTACTATTATTAGCTGTACTTAAAATAAACTATTTAATAAAGATGGCATAATTATCTTGTATATACAAGGTGTATTGTTAGACTGTATTTTAAGCACGTTAGGGAGCTAAGTATGCAAAATAAAACAACGGGTTACACCTTAGAAGATCTCGACTTATTATTAACTGATGCCAACATAGCAACCATGGATAGCACAATAGATGCACCTTATGGGGCTATAGAAAAGGCGGCACTGGCGATTAAAAACGGCGAAATTGTATGGTTAGGTGAGCAATCAAACTTACCCAGTTTTGATGCCTTTGCTACCCCTACATTAAGTATTAAAGGGCAATGGTTAACACCTGGGCTTATTGATTGCCATACACATTTAATATTTGCAGGCTCACGAGCTGAGGAATTTGAGCAGCGCTTACAAGGTGTAAGCTATGAACAAATAGCTGCACAAGGTGGGGGTATAGCCAGTACCGTTAAGGCCACTCGCGCGGCAGATCATGAGCAGTTATTTGTTGATGCAAAAGATCGCTTAAACACTTTACTTGCCGAGGGCGTAACGACTGCTGAGATAAAGTCGGGATACGGGCTTGATGTTGAAAACGAAATAAAAATTTTAGAAGTGGCGCGTTTGCTTAATGAGCATCATCCTATTGATATTAAAACCACGTTTTTAGGTGCACATGCGCTACCCCCTGAATACAAAGGCCGTGCAGATGAATACATTGATTTAGTATGTACGCAGATGCTTGAGCAGGTAGTGGCTAATAACCTTGCCGATGCTGTGGATGTATTTTGTGAAAATGTAGGCTTTAGTCTTGCACAAACAAAACAAGTGTTTGATGCAGCTACAAAACATAACTTGCCGGTAAAATGCCATGCTGAGCAGCTTTCTAATCAGCAGGGCGCACAGCTGGTGGCTGAATATAAAGGCCTTTCAGCTGATCATATTGAGTTCCTTGATGAAAACGGCGTAAAAGCCATGGCAGAGGCTGGCACTGTGGCTGTTTTATTACCTGGGGCTTTTTATTTTTTACGAGAAACACAGCTTCCTCCCATCGATTTGCTGCAAAAATACAATGTGCCTATTGCTATTGCCAGTGACTTTAACCCAGGAACATCGCCTTTATGTTCTGTGCAATTAATGATGAACATGGCATGTACTTTATTTAGGCTCACCCCTGAGCAGGCCCTTGCGGGAGTAACCCGCAATGCAGCGCAGGCACTAGGTTTAAAAGACAGAGGCGTGCTAAAGGTTGGTGCAAGGGCTGATATTGCACATTGGCAAATAAGTCACCCTGCACAATTAAGTTACCAATTTGGCGTAAATAAACTGTTAAATCTATGGATTTTGGGTAGAATTAATTAGTTTGTATTATTTTTGTCCATATTTAACATGCTTTTATTAAATTTTATTGCTAATGGAGTGGCGTAAGCTTGAGTATTTTGACTGACAGTAACTTTCCAATATTTTTTAGCGGCGCGCTGTTAATGGCGATGGTCGCTACGTTATTTGCGGTTAAAAATACCAGTATTAAATTTAGTTACTTATGTACAGGCGTTGTCGGTTTAGCCATTTTAAGTAGCGGGGCTGCTTGGTTAGCAATATTGCTCGCTTTTGGTTTTTGCTTTCATTTATGGCAAGCGTTTGAGCGTAATAGTTGGAGCATGATTATCACAAGCGCCGTTTCAGGGTTGCTATTTGTGGTGTTGTTTTCAGCGCATTTACTCATGGACGTGCCCCTATTTTGGGTGGTGGTGGCTATTATTCTGCTAGCGGTTGTAGGGCTAATGAGCGAGGAAGAAGAGCCCAAAGTTGAAGATTCGCATAATATTAATGAGCCTGAACCGTACCAAGATGACTCTCCTCTTGCTGCATTTGCAGATAAACAGCAGTTACGCCAGGGTTATTACAGCTGGAGTAAAGAAAAACAGCTAGAAGCAGCACTGGTGATTGTTCGTCTAGAAGGGTTTGAGCAAGTTAATCAGCACATAGGCAGAGATTTTGGTGATTTGCTTTTGGCACAATCGGCCAACAGAATAAAAGGCTTACTAAATAACGACAATGTGATTGATTTAGGTGGCCAAGAAAAGTTGGCGCATTTAGGGGGTCTTAACTTTGCCTTTATTTGCAGCTTAGCTGTGCACAAACATAGCCATGAGCACATCATTGAGCAAATTATTGGCGCAACACTTAAGCCGTTTAACGTCGCTAATTGTACCGTAGAGGTAAAAGCAAGGGCGAGTTACGTTAATTGCGATGAGCAAGACGCTAACTTTGATAACTTAGTATCGTGTGCATACTTAGCCCTTGATAGTCAGCCTAAAAAAGCAGTGGTTGTGTACCATCAACAAATGATGGTTGAGCAACTTGAGCAGCAAGCCCGTTTAAAAGAGCTGGCTAATATTGATTTTGTAAGCGAGCTTGAACTTTATTTTCAGCCTATTATCCGCAATGACGACGGCCAAATTGAGTTTTTAGAACTTCTGTTGCGTTGGCAGCACCCTCAACAAGGTATTTTATCTGCCCACCGATTTATTGATGATATTCATATTGCGGGTTTAGCTTACCCACTGGCTAAATTTGTTATAGAGCGAGCTGCAGAGCTTGCCATGGCACTTCGCATCGAGGGAATTGCTATACCGCTGAGCATTAACTTATTTGGCCCCGAAATGCTTAACGAAGAGTTTGTTGAGTTTGTAGATAGTGTGGTGAGTGAGCACAACTTACAGCACGGAGATTTAATTGTTGAATGCCCGCTGCATATATTCACAGATTTAGATAATAAGGGCCGTGCGATGATTGCCCGATTAAATAATATAGGTTTAAAAATATGCGTTGATGGGCTAGGCGATAACCCCATTGTTCTTTCTAAGCTGCCAAATCTAGCTGTTGAATACATTAAGGTGGCGCCATCGCTTACTGCAGATTTTAGCAATCAAAATAATATTCGCAGCCTAGTAGGCGGTATGGTTGAAATGCATAACCAACAAAATACCAAGGTTATTTTTGAGGGCGTTGAAACCTTAGACCAATTAAAGTTTGTAAAAAGTTTAAAAGCGCACGCAGCACAAGGTTATTATTTTGGCCACCCGTTAAGCAGCATTGGCTTAATGAGTTGGCTAAAGCAGTGGCAGGCTCACCAAACTCAATAAGTTTTGCCAAGCTGCAATAATTATTTTGTAAGGAAAATTCTGCAATTAGCTGCGATAGAATTACTCACTTATGAGCGTATAGCGTGCAAAAGTGAGTTATACACCTGCCAATAGTAAGCTCAATTAACTCACCATTTTAGCTAAGCTAGTAAGGCAATTCTGCGCCCTTAAAAAATGCAGCGATTAATTAAGCTAATTACAAGTAACGCGTTTTTGCATGTAAGTAGGCATTAACTAATGCACTAATAATTTGCCCACAGCTTTGCATACCTGCTGTTAACCCAGCTGGGTGATTTAGCGGTGCAGCTTCACACAAATGTAGGTAGCGGGCAGTGCTGTGTTTTGCTGTTAAATACACATAATGCTCAGCATCACTAACGCTAAAGCCGCAGCATGTATACGCGCTGGCCGGTAAAAATGAAATACTGTCTAAGTCGAGTTCAATACCAAGTGGCGCATTATTAAACGCTGCTAAGGCGTGCTGTACGGCATCGGTTAGTGATATTTCTCGGCGTATATTAATAGCTTGATAGCTGTGAAAACTACATTGATTTTGCGCGATTAAGTCAAAAATGGCTTGGTTATTTTTTTGCTCATGCAGGCCAATAATATGATATTGCTGCAATGAATTGTTCCTCAAAGCATAGCTAAAACCATTGCCGCTGTGGCGACCTTCGCAAGGCCGTAAATCGGCATGGGGATCAAAATTTATAGCGTTAACTGAAGCCCCACTATGTTTGCTTAAAGCACTGAGTATGCCAAAGCTATTATTGTGCCCACCGCCGATAATAATAGGCTCAAGGCCCGCATTAAATATAAGCGTTAATACCGCCTCTACACGCTCATCTATTGTTGCGCATAGTTTGCGTAGTTGAGCCAGCTCTTCAGGATGCTGGTTATTTAAGCCTTGCGCTTGCGCCATTACATCATCAACGTCAATTTCGCCTAACAGCAATACCTGCTGGGTCGCGTTAAACTGGTTAACTGGTTGGTTCAAAAAGTATTGTAAAAAAGCGGGCCAAGCTTGGTGTGAGCCGCCATTGCCTAAGTTAGCGCGAGGGCCTATATCTTCACATATACCAATTAATACGTAGCGAATACCAAATTGCGCTGCATCGTTAAGGGCTTGTTGTACATTTACATGGGTGTCTAATAGGGCAGCAGACTGCCAGGTTTTTGTTTCGTTAACGCGTGTGGAGCAATAGGGTTTAACGGCGTTTTCATCATACACTTTTAAGGTAGGGTGCACTGTGTTGAATCCGTATTGAGCAGCAAAAATTATTCTGATGGCGTAAGCAGTGCTCTGTTGAGCACTGCTTGTTACTTTATTCTTCGATAACTTCTAGTTCAAGTTCTTCTGCTGATAATACAATGCCAGTACTATCTGCATAGATAAAATCGTCATCAAAAAACGACACACCAGCAAAGTTAACGCCAATGCCATCTTCACCAGCGCCTTCGCTGTCGGCGGCCACAGGAATTGATGCAATCGCTTGAATACCTAAATCAATTTCTTCTAACTCATCTACATGACGCACAGCACCAAATACAATAATGCCGTTCCAGTTGTTATCAAGCGCAAGCTCTGCAAGTTCAATGTCGATAAGGGCGCGTCGTGTTGAGCCACCACCATCGATAAGTAGTACTTGATCAGTACCGTCTTGTGAGAGTATTTCACGGATCAGTTCATTATTTTCAAAACATTTAACCGTTTTAATTCGGCCGCCAAACGTGTGTCGACCACCAAAGTTGATGAACATCGGTTCAAGCACGTCAACCACATCGGCAAAAAAGTCACATAAGTCAGAAGTGCTGTAATCCATTATTTTATCCTCAAAGGGTACATAAGTTACCCTCAGTATACCCTCCTTATATGCAATAACAACGACTTAATAGCAGTAAATTTATTCAAAAAATGCCGAAATTAGAAATGGCAACAATAGTGTCTTAAAAGCGTCACTCAATTGTTATTTTCTGCCACTAAGCTTTAACTATGGTTATATATTGTGCAGCTAAGGGTAAATAATGAACGACAATAACGTGCTTAAAAAAATGGCTCAAATGGATGAACAACTCTTTTTAACTCTGTTTAATTATAATTCACCCAAATGGCTGAAAACGGCTGCGCTTGGTTTATCTAAAAGTGGTAATGGTGGTTTATATTTACTTATGTGTGGTGCCATTTGGTGGTTAAGTGCCAATGATCAGCATCAGTTATTGCCAATATCGGTGTTACTGGGGTTTGCAATTGAAAGGCCTATTTATTTTTTAGCAAAACGTAGCTTTGGCCGAATCCGCCCCTGCGATTGCTTAGTCAGTAATGCGTATATTGTGCCTAGTGACAAATTTAGTTTGCCTTCGGGACACAGTGCAGCAGCATTTTTAGTTGCGGTAATATTGAGTCACTTTTTTGCAGAGTATGCGTGGCTTTGGTTTAGTTGGGCATCGGGGGTGGCGGTCTCTCGCGTAGTATTAGGCGTACATTTTCCGGCAGATATAATAATAGGCGCTGTTATTGGCAGTTCATGTGGTTTATTTGCGCTGGCTTTGGTGGTGCCTGTATGAAGATATTATACGGCATACAAGGCACAGGTAATGGCCACATTACGCGCGCCCGTGTTATGGCAAGTTGTTTTAAAGAGTTAGGTATAGATGTAGATTACGTTTTTTCAGGACGCCCTGAAAAAGACTACTTTGATATGCAGGACTTTGCTGATTACAAAACGTTTCGAGGTTTATCGTTTAGCACTAAAAACGGCCAAGTAAAAAGCTATCAAACATTAAAAAATGCCCGAGTGTGTAAGTTAGTTAACGATATAAAATCATTTAATGTAAAAAAATACGATTTTGTCTTAAATGACTTTGAGCCTATTTCAGCTTGGGCTGCAAAGCGCGCTGGCGTGCCTGTAGTCGGTATTAGTCACCAGGCGGCTTTTTTATCTAATAGTGTGCCTATGTTTGGCCGTGGTTTATTTAGAAAATCTCTCATTAAGCACTACGCGCCAGCAAACACCTATTTAGGCGTACATTGGCAGCCCTTTGCAGATAATATTATACCGCCCTTTATTGCAAACCATGACCATGGCAATCCTGTCGCCGTTATGAATAAAGTGCTGGTGTATTTACCCTTTGAGAACCTCGACAACATTATTGATTATTTAAAGGACTTCCCAGAAAAAGAGTTTTACTGTTACCACCCACATGCGCAGGATAAATCCCTTGGGCATATTCATTTGCGCACTCCTTCACGAGCGGGGTTTTTAAACGACTTAGCAAATACCAGTGGCGTAATTGGTAATGCAGGCTTTGAGCTGGCAAGTGAGGCCTTAAAGCTTGGGAAAAAATTATTACTTAAACCTCTTGATGGTCAGTTTGAACAAGATGCAAATGCACAAACATTGCGGGCGATGAAAATGGCCCATGTAATGAATTATTTAAACCCGCAAGCACTGGATGATTGGAATAGTGCCCCGCAAAACAAACAAATTAATTTTCCCAGTGATCCTGCCCCTTTGGTTAAATGGCTACTTAATAAACAGTGGCATGACACTCACTCATTGCATAAAGATTTATGGGGGAATGTTAATCTAAAAGCATGAGTTATATGTATAAAAAGTTAATAAAAAATTCAATATAAAGCGCCAGAACGTACTACACTATTAGTGCATATTAAATATAGGTGTTTTCAATGAATTTTTTACAAAACTTAACCATTAAAAGGCGTTTGCAACTTAATGCAGTGGTAGTCGGTCTGGCAATGGTCATTTTGTTGTGTGTGATAATTTATGAGTCACGCGTAACACTCAATCTGAATAAAACAATTCAGCTTGCAGAAGAGCTCAACGTACATGCACTAGAGCTTAGAAAGCATGAAAAAAACTTTCTTTTTTACAAGCAGCAGGAAGCACTTACATCATTTGATAAGGATTTTAAACAGCTAAGCACTAAAATCAAAAAGCTGCAAGAGGTAATGCAACAGCAGGGCATTACCACAGCGCAAATTGAGCATTTTCATACGCTTATTACTAACTACAACAACAATTTTTCAGAGGTTGTTAGGTTACAGCAACAGATAGGTTTAAACCCTAAAGATGGGTTATATGGCAAGCTCAGAAATGCAGTGCACGAAGTTGAGGTGCTATTAAAAGAGCAAGATAACTTTGAGCTTTTATCGGCAATGCTACAGCTGCGACGCGCTGAGAAAGATTTTATGCTGCGCTTTGATGCAAAATACTTAACTCGCTTTAACGAACTTATTAGTACGTTTAAACAAAAAATTACCCAAGCTGATTTGCAAAGTAGTTATAAGTCGCAAATAAGCCCTTTAATAGATACGTACCAAAGCGCTTTTCAAAATCTTGTAAAGGCACAAACGCAATTAGGGCTAGATTTAGACTCTGGTGCACTAGGGGTTATGCGTATTAACGCAGAAAAAAGCAATCAGGTTGTTGGTCAAATTGTTGAGTCAACTAAGCTGGTAGTCGAGAAAAGCGTTGACCAAGCGCAGTTTATTGCCATCGTTGTATTTGTTATTTCGGGCATTATAGTGTTGGCGCTGGTGTACTTTACTAGCCACTCGATTATTGTGCCTATTGAGCGGGTATATCACACCATAAACGACATACGCCGTAATAACGACTTAAGCGTAATGATAGAGCAAACAGGTAATGATGAAGTTACCATTATGACCTCGGACTTTAATAGTTTAATAGGCGATTTTAAAAACCTCATAAACGAAGTGAATACCGCGCTTAATACGTTAAATGTGGCAACAGAGCACTTATCTGAAAGTACCTCTGCAACAAGTTCAGGCATGCAAGAGCAGTTACATGAGGCGGATATGGTTGCCACTGCGGCTACGCAAATGCAGGCAACGATTCAAGATATTTCTCATAATACCGAAGCTGCTGCTAAAAAAGCAGAGTCAACCAATCTAAGCGCGCAGCAAGGGCGTAATGAAGTAGACTCTACGGTTAAGCACATACGCGATTTATCTTCGTCGTTAGGTAACGCATCAAGTGTGGTATCGCAACTTGAAAAAGACGGTGAAACCATAGGCTCAGTGCTCGATGTAATCAGAGGCATTGCAGAGCAAACCAATTTACTTGCATTGAATGCCGCGATAGAAGCCGCTCGTGCTGGTGAGCAAGGGCGAGGCTTTGCTGTTGTGGCGGATGAAGTACGCTCGCTTGCGCAACGTACACAAGAGTCTACCAGTGAAATTGAAGGCATTATTAATACGCTTCAGCAGCGCACGCAAGAGGTAGTAAGTATTATGCATCAATGTCGCTCGCAAGGTGATGAAAGTGCTTCACAAGCTATTAAAGCGGGTGATTTACTCGGTGCTATTACCGAAGATGTGCAAACCATAATGGAAATGAGCACTCAAATTGCCGTTGCTATTGATGAGCAAAGTCAGGTGGCATCAGAGGTGAACAAAAATGTAGTACGCATTAGAGACATTGCCCAAGATGCCTCTGAGCATGCAGTTAATAATGCGCAAACCAGTGAAGAAGTCTCTGAACAAGCGCGCGTATTATTTGCGGCTATTGATAAGTTTAAAGTGTAATACAGTGTAGCGTTTAAAAAGCCAATAAGGTTTAGGGAACAAACTTTATTGGTACGCTATCTTTGTTTTGTTCGTGCTCGGCAAAACGCGCTTGGTATTTATCCCACAAGGTTTCGTGCTGCGCTTGTAGTGTTTCAAAGTAGCTCCAGCTAAATAGCCCGCTGTTATGACCATCATCAAAGTCTAACCTCAGTGCGTAATGCCCCACCGGTACAATCTTTTTTATACCAACATGTTGTTTATTAAGTACCAACTTCATTGGCTCTGCACCATGCCCTTGCACTTCGGCCGAGGGAGAGTGAACGCGTAAAAACTCGCAGCTAAATACAGCCATACTGTCATCATCAAAGTAAACATCTAGGTTTTTACTCACGCTATGATAATGCACTTTTGTTACGTGTTTCATTTTATATGTCCCATTAAAAAGCCCCCAATATGGAGGCTTTTAGTATAGTATTTTTGCCTACCTTATAAAATAAAGCGGCTTAAATCTTCATCTTCAACTAATGCGCCTAAATGTTTTTCTACATAAGCGGCATCAATAGTAAGGGTAGAGCCTGCTTGTTCAGATGCATCGTATGAAATTTCTTCCATTAGCTTTTCCATTACCGTATGTAAGCGACGAGCACCAATGTTTTCGGTTTTCTCGTTTACCTGCCAAGCGGCTTTAGCAATGCGCTCTATTGCATCATCGTTAAACTCAACATTTACTTGCTCAGTTTTAAGCAATTCACGTTGCTGCTCAGTAAGGGAAGCATGTGGCTCGGTAAGAATTCGTTTAAAGTCATTAGCACTTAGTGCTTCAAGCTCTACACGAATAGGTAAACGACCTTGTAGCTCAGGGATCATGTCTGATGGTTTAGCCATTTGGAACGCACCCGATGCAATAAATAGCATGTGGTCGGTTTTCACCATACCGTGCTTAGTATTAACGGTTGAGCCTTCAATTAGTGGAAGTAGGTCGCGTTGTACACCTTCACGGCTAACATCTGGGCCTGACGAATCGCCACGCTTACAAATTTTGTCTATTTCATCAATAAACACAATGCCGTTTTGCTCTACTGCAAAAATAGCCTGCTCTTTTAGCTCTTCAGGGTTAACTAATTTAGCGGCTTCTTCTTCGGTTAATAACTTAAAGGCTTCTTTAATTTTTAACTTACGCTTAGTACGTTTGTCGCCACCCATGTTTTGGAACATACTTTGCAACTGGTTGGTCATATCTTCCATACCAGGAGGCGCCATAATCTCTACGTTTGGCTGTGCTTGTGCTAAATCTATTTCTATTTCTTTATCATCAAGCTGACCTTCGCGTAATTTTTTACGGAATGTTTGACGAGTAGATGAGTTGTCATCGCGCTGCGTTTCACCGTATTGATCTTTAGCCGGTGGTAAAAGTGCATCTAAAATACGCTCTTCTGCTGCTTCTTCTGCGCGGTGTTTAAACTTTTTAGTTTGTTGCTCGCGGGTCATTTTAATTGACACATCAACTAAATCGCGAATGATAGTCTCTACTTCTTTACCAACATAACCCACTTCAGTAAATTTAGTCGCCTCTACTTTAATAAAAGGCGCATTAGCGAGTTTAGCTAAACGGCGGGCAATTTCAGTTTTACCGACACCGGTTGGGCCAATCATTAAAATGTTTTTAGGGGTTACTTCGCTGCGTAAGTCATCGTTTAGTTGCATACGGCGCCAGCGATTACGCAGGGCAATAGCCACGGCTTTTTTAGCATTAGCTTGACCAATAATATGCTGATCTAACTCGTGTACAATTTCTCTTGGGGTCATAGCAGACATAATGGGTCCTATTATAATTCTTCGATTGTTTGGAAGTTGTTGGTAAATACACAGATGTTGCCAGCAATGGTCAGGCTTTTTTCTACGATATCGCGAGCGCTTAAATCGGTGTTTTCTAATAGGGCAGTGGCTGCTGATTGAGCAAAGTTACCACCGCTACCAATGGCAATTAAATCGTTTTCTGGCTGCACTACATCACCATTACCGGTGATAATTAGTGAAGCAGTTTCATCTGCAACCGCAAGGAGTGCCTCAAGCTTGCGTAAAGCTCTGTCGCTACGCCAGTCTTTGGCCATTTCTACAGCGGCTTTAGTGAGGTTACCTTGGTGCATTTCTAGTTTGCTTTCAAAGCGTTCGAAAAGGGTAAAGGCATCAGCAGTACCGCCGGCAAAACCAGCAATTACTTTGCCATTATAAAGGCGTCGAACTTTACGGGCGTTGCCCTTCATTACGGTATTACCAAGTGAAACTTGGCCGTCGCCACCAATTACTACTTTATTGTCGCGGCGTACACTTACGATAGTGGTCATGTTATTCCTCATCATCAAGCTGCGGGGGCAGCTTGTAAAAAACGATTATGATGAGGTTATATGGGTGAATGGACTAATTTCAAGTCCAGCCCCAAATTCCGCAGCTAACAACATGCACTCGCTTGAGTTTGTTTTTGTCGCTTTCGGCTTGGCGCTTTGTTTTATAAGGGCCTAAACGCACTTTATACCAAACACCATTAGTACCTGTGGTCTTTTTAATTTCAGAAATTAAGCCCGCAAAGGCAATTTTAGCTTTGAGGGTTTCGGCTTGTGCGTGTGTTCTAAACGACCCACACTGCATAACATAGGGGCCTTTTTGCTCAATTTCTCTTACTTCAACTTGGATCTCGTGCTCTTTAATTTCTTCAATGAACTTAGGGGCGCGAGGTTTAGCTATTTCTACTTTTTCAGCTGTTTTAGGGGGCGCCTGCTGCTCAACAAGCTCAGGGTCGGCGTTATTTTTAATAAACCATAAGCCGTAAGCAAAGCCGCCTACAAGCAAAACAGTAATAACAACTAAAAGTATAGGAAATGGTTTTTTAGCAGGGGCTTGCTTGGTGTTTTTTCTACCCGCTGGTTTTTTATTAATATAATCGTGCTGTGCCATTTGGCTTTAACCTAAATCATGTCTATAGGGTCAACATCAAGGCTCCAACGCACTTTTTGTGCAAGTTTGCTGGTGCTTAAATAGTCGACCATTTGCGCAAGATACTGATGCAATACTTTGCGGTCTTGCGCTTGAATATGCAATTGAAACCGGTACATACCCGCCACTCTTTCTAGTGGGGCAGGAATTGGACCGAGCAATTGTATACCAGATACACCGTTAACAGGAACCAAATCCGTCAAAAAATCGACAACGAGCTTAATACTGTGCCCTTGTGCTCTAACTATAGCCATATTGGTAATGGGTGGAAGGTCGGCATCATCACGCTCACTTAAAGCAAAACGGGCAAAATCTTGGTAGCCATTGTTTACTAAGTCTTGCAATAAAGGATGTTCAGGAAAGTGGGTTTGCAGTAATACTTGGCCTGGTTCGCCAGAGCGACCCGCGCGCCCAGCAACTTGAGTTACCAGCTGGGCTAAATGCTCTGTGGCTCTAAAATCGCACGAGTACAAGCCGCTATCTACATCTAAAATAAGCACTAAGCTAACATCGGCAAAATGATGACCTTTAGCCAACATTTGTGTGCCCACTAAAATACGCGCCCCGCCTTGGTTTATCTCCTCTAAGGCTTTTTCTAGGCTCCCTTTACGGCGGGTTGAATCGCGGTCGATGCGGGTTACGGGTGTATCGGGGAATTCACTCGATAAAAATTCTTCAATTTGTTCGGTGCCTTTACCGTTAGGAAAAATTTGTGTGCTACCGCAATCAGGACATTGGTGAGGTACCGGGTGTTGCTCCCCACAGTGGTGGCAAATCATTTGGCCAATGGCTTTATGAAAGGTTGCGCTGGTGCTGCAGCGATTACACTCACTCAGCCAACCGCATTCGTGACAAATTAGCGTAGGAGAAAAGCCACGACGATTTAAAAACACCATAACTTGCTTACCACGGTTTAAATGTTGGCGCATAGTGGCAAGACTTGCGTGTGCAATACCCGCTTGGTCGGGCTGGCCTTTCATATCAAGCAACATAAACTGATTATCGGTCGCAGTTTGTGCGCGCTCTGTAAGGCTTAAAAGTTGGTATTTGTTGTTTATAGCTTTGTGCAGTGTTTCGAGCGCAGGGGTGGCACTGCCTAAAATAAGCGGTATTTTGTGCTGAAATGCCCGATAAGCGGCTAAATCGCGTGCGTGGTAGCGTAAGGTATCCTGCTGTTTAAATGAAGAGTCATGCTCTTCATCAACCACTATCATTCCTAACTTTAAAAAAGGTAGAAAAATACTCGAACGGGTACCTATTACAATTGCGCAGCTGCCTTTTTCGCAAAAACGCCATGTTTGCAAGCGTTCGTTATCGGTTAGGGCTGAGTGCCATAGCATAATTGGCGTATCGGGAAAGCGACGACGAAATCGGTTAACAGTTTGTGGCGTTAAGCCTATTTCAGGCACCAGCACTAAGGCTTGCTCGCCACGTTTAAGGACTTCTTCTAGGCATTGTAAATACACTTCGGTTTTACCACTGCCTGTCACACCTTCTAATAAAAAGCTCTTAAAGCCAACACTTTGATTTATTGTAGTGCACGCTACGGCTTGCTCTTTATTTAGTACTGGCTTGGTGCCGACTGTGGGCGCAACGCTTTGCCATTGATTATCATGCTCAATGCTTTGGGTTACAAGCTCTTTATCTATTAAGGCATCTATTGTTTTTTTACTAAAGCCGAGCGCTTTTAGCTCGGTTATCGACGACTTACCCGATTGCGCGAGTTGCTTTAATAAATTTAGCTGAGTTTTCGCTTTTAACGATGGAACCTTTGCGCCTTTTTCGGTAAGGCTAATCATGTTAATGCTGGTTTTATCTGGGTTTTCACCTTGGCGAAGCGCACCTGGCAGCGCAATGTGTATGGTTTCGCCGAGCGGGTAGCAATAATAGCGTGCAGTAAAGCTAAGCAGTTCTAAATGCTGTGATGATAAAATAGGGGTTTGGTCAATAACCTCAGTAACCGCTTTAATTTTGTTCTCTGGCACGTCGGTATGCGTTTTAAGAGCAAGAACAACCGCTACTTTCTTTTGATTGCCAAAGGGTACTAAAACACGCATCCCTGGCACAATAGGCGCCGAGGGCGAGATGAGTTGTTCATCTATTTTATAATCAAAGGTGCGTGGTAACGGAACTTTAATAGCAACTTCAACAAAACGCATAACAACTCATGTGATAAAGGGTAATAGCTTAATGTACTAAAAATAAGGCTAAAAACCTACATACAAATGGATGCGGTAGCGCTGGTTGGTTACTTTTTTGGCAAAAAGCGTAATTAAAGCTTGTGCGGGGCAAGCTAGTTGGATAAAATCCGCGGCCTATAAATTTGTTTTAACGACGTATGGTGCCAGACTTCGGGTTTGGAGAGCGATGCGGCCTTAACTAGAGGTTCCTATGAAAGAAGGTATTCACCCTAAGTACGAAGCAATTTCTGCAACATGTTCATGCGGAAACAAATTCGAAACTCGTTCTACTCTTTGTAAAGACATTCACCTAGACGTATGTTCTGCGTGTCACCCGTTTTACACTGGTAAGCAAAAGATTTTAGACACTGGCGGCCGTGTTGATCGCTTCAACAAGCGCTTCGGTGCACTTAGCAGCAAGAAGTAATTATTGCTGTTTAGTAAAAAAAGCACCTTCGGGTGCTTTTTTTGTGTCTAAAAATCATCATTTTTACTAAAAAATCACCGATTGTTGCCGTACTACGTGTGCATAACTATTTCCTGTTCTTATTCTGAATATGCATAAACCTTTGCAGACAAACTCTCAATTCTTCTCTATATTTTTTATACGTTAATTTTTAACCAAGCTGCTAAAAGTGCTTATCGTGGCGATATTTGTTTTTAACGGTGATAAACGCGCCATATTGGTGCATTTTACTATTTTACTATTCTGCTATTTTACAAAAATATTGGCAGGGCAAAATGAACCTCAAAAAGCACTTTTTGAATGAATTTTTATTTGTTTAATATTGATAACTTTTAGCGAAGTTGCTGATAAATCACTTAAAATTAACGGATATAGCATATAACAGGATAGACCTGATATTGCTTGGAATTTAAAAATAATAAGAGTATCTTAGCCCCATACTCCCTCTCACTTAACTTAAATTGCAGGATACCATCGCGTTATGTCAGATTTTCGTGAACAAGCATTACACTACCACTCTCACCCCGTTCCAGGCAAAATCAGCATTGAGCTAACAAAACCAGCCGAAACGGTGCAAGACTTAGCATTAGCATACAGCCCTGGTGTTGCAGAGCCTGTGCGCGAAATTGCAGCAGACCCAGCCAATGCATATAAATATACCGGTAAAGGTAATATGGTTGCGGTGATCAGTAATGGTACGGCAATTTTAGGTTTGGGTAATTTGGGGCCTTTAGCCTCTAAACCTGTTATGGAAGGTAAGGCGCTTTTATTTAAACGTTTTGCTGGCCTAGATTCTATTGATATTGAAGTTAAGCATCGCACCACCGAAGACTTTATAAATACAGTGGCTAATATTGCCGACACGTTTGGTGGTATTAACTTAGAAGATATTAAAGCGCCAGAGTGTTTTGAAATTGAAAAAGCACTTATTGAGCGTTGCAGTATTCCGGTTTTTCATGATGACCAACACGGTACCGCTATTGTAACTGCGGCAGGTATGCTTAACGCCTTAGAAGTGCAGGGCAAATCAATAGAAGATGCCATTATTGTATGTTTAGGTGCAGGCGCTGCAGCGGTTGCTTGTATGGAGCTGTTAATTAAGTGTGGTGCACTGCGCGAACATATTTATATGCTAGACCGCAAAGGGGTTATTCATACTCGCCGCGATGACTTAAACGAATACAAACAGCTTTTTGCTAACAATACAGATAAGCGTACTCTACAAGATGTAATTGCTGATGCTGATGTGTTTGTAGGTGTATCGGGTCCTAACTTACTTGCACCTGAAGATCTAAAACTAATGGCTGATAAGCCAGTGGTGTTTGCATGTTCAAACCCAGATCCTGAAATTGCACCTGAGCGTGCGCACAGTGCACGTAAAGACTTAATTATGGCAACGGGGCGTTCTGATTTCCCTAACCAAGTTAATAATGTTTTATGTTTCCCGTTTATTTTCCGTGGTGCACTTGATGTACGTGCAAGCGCCATTAACGATGAAATGAAAATAGCCGCTGTCGAAGCTATTCGTAGTATTGCTAAAGAGCCAGTGCCTGAGCAAGTATTAAAAGCAGCGGGTGTAGAAAAGCTCGAATTTGGTGCAGATTACATTATTCCTAAACCTATGGACCCGCGTTTATTACCACGTATAGCCAAGGCGGTTGCTATTGCTGCTGTTGAATCGGGCGTGGCACAAATTGACTTACCGGAAAATTATATGGCGTAATATATAGCGCTTAAACAAAAAAAACCTCAGCATGCTGAGGTTTTTTTTTAAAAAAAGACGTTTTATTCTTCGTCTAAAATAGGCACTTCTAAACCCATTTCTTGCATTATCTTTTTAACTTCTTCGGGTACTTTTTCTGCGTTATCTTTACGTAGGTCATCATCATTAGGTAATGGCTGGCCTGTAAAGGCATGCAAAAACGCTTCGCATAGTAACTCGCTATTTGTTGCATGACGCAGGTTGTTTATTTGACGACGTGTACGCTCATCAGTTAATACTTTTAATACATTTAGCGGGATCGAAACGGTGATCTTTTTAACTTGCTCTGATTTTTTCCCGTGTTCTGCGTATGGGTGAATATACTCACCATTCCATTTAGCCATAAGATGTATCGTTGCCTCAGATTATTAATTTCTCACACGGCGTAAAAAGCGTGTAAATATGCGTGAAATTCTATCGTTTTAAAAAAGATAGTCAAATAATAGATAGCAATCTATCTTAATAAGCTGGCTGTAATAGTAAATACAGCCTCATTGAAGTTTTACGCGTCTGTTATTTTTAGCCATCTAGAGCTTTAAATGCTTTGACTTATTATAATGGATAACTTACTCTTTTAGACGTCTAAACATCCAAATTAATCAGGTGACGAATATGAGCGAAAAAAACAAAGCAACCATTGCTGTACGAAATGGGGTTGATGCCGATAAACATCATGGCGCCGTTGTACCGCCAATTTATTTATCGACGACTTATTCGTTTGCCGATTTTGATACTAAGCGCGCATACGACTATGGACGCAGTGGTAATCCTAATCGCGATATTTTAGCTGACACTTTAGCAGAACTTGAAGGTGGCGCACGCGGAATTATTACTGCTACGGGCATGGCAGCAGTGCACTTAGCCACACAGTTATTAAATAACGATGATACATTGGTTATTCCTCACGATTGTTATGGCGGCAGCTACCGTTTATTTACGTCGTTAGAAAAGCGCGGCTTGCTTAAACTTAAAGTACTTGATTTAACTAAAGCAGAAAGCCTAGAACAAATTTTAACCATTAAACCTAAATTAATTTGGATAGAAACACCAAGTAACCCTGTGCTGCGCCTAACGGATATTAAAGCCGTGACGGATATAGCAAAACAGTGCGGTGCATTAGTGGCCGCCGATAACACCTTTTTATCACCGGCATTACAAAACCCAATTAAGTTTGGCGTAGATATTGTTGTGCACTCAACCACTAAATATATAAACGGCCATTCTGATGTTGTAGGCGGTGCAGTTGTTGCTGCAACACAAGAGCTTGGTGATGAGCTTGCTTGGTGGGCCAATAACATTGGTATTACCGGCGCACCATTTGATAGCTATTTAACGTTACGTGGTTTACGTACTTTAAATGTGCGTTTAAAACAGCACCAAGAAAATGCCCTGGCAATTGCTAAATACCTAGAAAGCTCTGAGTATGTTAGCCAAGTTTACTACCCATGCCTTGAATCGCATCCTCAACATGCGCTTGCTAAAGCCCAACAGCTTGGGTTTGGTGGTATGGTTAGTTTTGATATTAAAGGCGATGTGAATGATGCAGCGGCGTTTTTAACGAGCCTTAAAGAATTTAGCTTAGCAGAATCGTTAGGTGGGGTTGAGAGTTTAATTTGTCATCCTGCGACCATGACTCACGCAGGTATGGAAGCTCAAGCACGTTTAGAGGCGGGTGTGGGCGATACGCTAATTCGTATTTCGGTCGGTATTGAAGATGTAGAAGACCTACTGGCTGATTTTGAACGTGTATTTAACTTAGTTAAACCTGGTCAAAATAAAAATGTAGGGCGTGTTGGTAAAGCTGCAGGCAATGCCAATGGTGATGTAAAGCAGCAGGCTGCTCATCCAGCTTTGTGGTGATTGAGTATGGTAAAAAGTGTACATAAATTTGGCGGCTCAAGCTTAAGCTCGGGCGAGCGCTATCAAAGTGTGACAAAAATAATTATTGGCCACACACAGCCTGGCGATTGCGTGGTTGTATCTGCTGCGGGTAAAACCACTGATACATTGGTTTCGCTGTGGCAAAGTTATCAACAACAAGATAAGCAAGCCGTTGCTGATATTTTGCTGCAATTGAGCAATCACCAAACGGCATTAATTGAAGAGTTATTAAAAGCCGATGCTAAACACACGGCTTTAGCTGTGTTAGCGCAAGAGCTAAGTGATGTAGCGGAGCAAGCCAGCAAGCAGCAGTTACAAGAGGCGGCCTTACTGGCGCATGGGGAGCTGTGGTCTGCGCGATTATTAGCAGCCTATTTAACGCAATTAAACATTCAAGCGTGTGCTCATGATGCTAGAGCGCTGTTTAGTGTAACAAGCGGGGAGCTTTTGCATGCGCAAAACAAACAGCAATGCAGCCAAGTTATTGATGCAAATAAAATTAACGTAGTAACAGGGTTTATCGCAGCAAGTGCTGATGGTAAAACAGTTACGCTTGGGCGCAATGGCAGTGATTACAGCGCCACCTTATTAGCCAATTATTGCGACGCACAAAATGTATGTATTTGGACTGATACGCCAGGGGTATTTAGTGCCGACCCACGTAAAGTTGAAAAGGCGATTAAGTACAACAAGGTGTGCCGTGAACAAGCTAACTTATTAGCTCGATTGGGTAACCCTGTGTTACATGCTAAAACGCTTTCGCCTTTAAAAAACAGTAATATTAAACTGGCTGTACGTAGTAGTTTTGATGTGCAAACTGCTCCTACCGATATTGTAAAACAAGGCAAAGCTAAGCAAAAACGTTTTATTACTACATTACAAAACGTTGATTTACTGCTCGTTGAAGGCCTTAACGCGGGAGAAGTGGCGCATGTTAGCCAGCTTATTCAGCACAGCCTTCATCATTTTATACACAACGGCGATACATACTTAGTTGTGCCCGCGGGTGCAACGCATCAAGTAGTGAGTTATTTTGCTGGGCGAGCAAATATCAGCGAGTCTAATTTAAATGGCTGCGCGGTGGTTGCGCCTACGCAAGATGTTTACACACTAAGTACATTAGCGGCTGAGGTTTTAAATCAGCAAAGTATTCACCCTCGTTTTATTCATCAAGATACAGGCTATACATTGCTGTTAACTGATCAGTTAATAGAAAGCGATGTACTTAGTTTATTGCACGAAAAATTAATTAATAAAGGCCAAGAAGTTGCCCTGGTTGTGGCTGGCTTAGGTAATGTAGGCGATGAATTTTTAAGTCAGCTAGATGCTCAATTTAAACGATTGTCGGACGACTATAGTATTAAGCTAGTTGGCTTAATTCGCTCGCAGCATATGCTATTTAATGCCTCGGGTATTACACTCGGACAGTGGAAAAAACAATGGCAGCATAATGCCGTTGCTTATGAGCAGGCGGATTTATTAAGTGTATTAAACGAACTTGATTACGAGCACAAAGTTGTTGTTGATATAACGGCAAGCGAGCAATTTAGCCAATTATACACCGACTTTGTAGAGCGAGACTGCCATTTAATAAGTGCTAACAAGTACGCGGGCACTGCTGCATCTAATTGGTATAACGCGCTGCGCCAAAGTATTAGCGAGCGTAATTTGCATTGGCGCTACAACACCAGTGTTGGGGCAGGGTTGCCGATTAACTTTGCGTTGGCCGATTTACAAAATAGTGGCGATAAAATTACCCGTATTGAAGGTGTTTTCTCGGGCACACTCTCGTGGCTATGCAGTAGGTACGATGGCAGTGTGGCATTTTCTGACCTTGTTCTTGAAGCGCAAAAAATGGGCTTTACAGAGCCTGATCCTCGCGAGGATTTATCGGGCCGCGATATGCAACGTAAATTGCTGATACTTGCACGCGAGCTTGGCATTGAATTAGATTTAAATGATATAAGCTTACAAGCATTAATGCCTGATGAGCTAGCCCAAGGTTCATGGGATGACTTTTTAGTGAATAAAGATAAGCTAAATGCCTTTATTAAACACCATGCCGATGCGGCAAATGCGCAAGATGCTGTACTTAGGTATACCGGTTTATTGGCATTAGAGCAGGGTAAAGTATCGGCGAAGGTAGGTATAACTTACGCGCCTAAAGGGGACGCCTTAGCTAACTTAACACCAGGCGATAATATCTTTGTTATTAATAGCCAGTGGTACAACGAAAACGCCTTAGTAATACAAGGCCCTGGGGCAGGCAAAGAAGTGACCGCCGCGGGCGTGCACTCTGATTTATATTGGTTAGTTAAAAACCTAAAATAGCGCAGGCAAATATTAATAGTAAAACGGCAGCTTGTGTAAGCTGCCGTTTTTGTTTTTAGAATAACTCTTCTTCTGTTTTTGTATCTTCTTCAAAAATATCAGTTGGCTGAGACAGTACATATTTTGTAGGCGCAGTGCCTTTTTCAAAATACTCAAAGCGACTGGTGTAGTCGTTTTTATGACTTAACAAACCTGTTTTTAAATCGATACGAATTGAAACTAGTCCTTCAGGAGGCTCTATTGGCGCCTCTGGTGTGCCCTCAAGCGCCACTTTCATAAAATCAACCCAAGCAGGCTGTGCCGTTTTGGCGCCCGATTCAGCACCAGAGATTTGGCTGCTATCTAGGTTGTTATTATAGGTGGAGCGCCCTAACGAGTTACCTGGGTTGTCAAAACCAACCCATACAGACGTTACTACATTGCGGTTAAAGCCGCTAAACCAAGTATCAACAGAGTCATTGGTTGTGCCTGTTTTACCCGATAGATCGCGTCTATCTAATGCTTGCGCACGCCAACCTGTCCCGCTCCAGCCTGTTTTATGGGTCCAGCTACCGCCACCCCATACTGCGCTGTGCATTGCTTCAGCAATTAAAAAAGCATTTTGCTTTGAAATAACACGTGGTGCACAACGTGGTTGCGTGGCTGTATCATCTGTTATGTCGGTATCTAGGTTATTGTTGGCAAAGCTATCCACTGCTTGAGAGACGGGTAATAGCTCGTCTTCATCGCAAGCAAGAGCCGGGTTTGCTTTAAATAGTACATTGCCATAAGCATCTTGAATTTCAGATATAAAGTAAGGTTCAATTAAGTGACCGCCATTAGCAAATGCGCTCATGCCGCGAGCAAGTTCTAATGGCGTGATTGATGCACTCCCTAATGCTAACGATTCACTGCGGTTAATATCAGCATCTTTAAAACCAAACTTAAGCAAGTGATCGGCGGTGCGTTGTAACCCTACACCGCGAAGTAAGCGCACAGAAATAACGTTTTTAGATTGTGCAAGTGCACGGCGAATACGTATAGGGCCATTATAAACTGCTGGGCTGTTTTTTGGTCGCCACGCTACACCTAAACTTTTATCCCACTGGTTTATTGGCGCGTCGTTTAAAATAGAGGCCAATGTATAGCCATTTTCGAGCGCAGCAGAATAAATAAAGGGTTTAATATTAGAGCCAACTTGGCGTTTAGCTTGTACCGCTCGGTTGTATTGGCTTTGCTCAAAACTGTAACCGCCTACTATAGCTTTAATACGACCATCTTGTGGGTCGAGTGAAACAAGTGCACTGGCAGCTTCTGGTATTTGGCTTAGTAGGTAACTGTCGTCGTCATTTTTACGCAGCCATATTTGCATGCCAGGGGTAAGAATGTCAGTAGCGGCTTTAGGGGCAAAACTTTGGCGGTAGCGAGTAATGTATTTGCGCGCCCATTTTAAATTATCCCAATCAAGTGTGGTGCGCTGGCCATTTTTTAAAATAACGTCAGCGGTTTTCTCTGCCACATTTAACACCACGCCAGCATGCAAATCAGCTATTTCTTTAACAGGTTTTAGCTTTTCTATAATTTGCTGCTCACTTAAGGCAGGCTGTGTTTCTGGATCCCACAACACGTCTACAGGCCCACGAAAGCCATGACGCATATCATAGTTATGTAAATTATTAACTAAAGCTGTTTGCGCAGCCTTTTGAACTTTAGACTCCACAGAGGTAAATATTTTAAAGCCAGAGTTATATGCTTTTTCTACACCGTAGCGCTCAACCATCTCAGCACGAACCATCTCAGAGATATAAGGGGCGTAAAGGTCTATCTCGGCACCGTGAAAATAAGCAGTGATAGGCTGGTTAGCCGCATCGTTGTATTGCTGTTGCGTAATATAGTTTTCAGTAAGTAAGCGACCAAGCACTACATTACGACGTGCTTTAGCTCTAATTGGGTTACGAATTGGGTTAAGCGCCGAAGGGGCTTTAGGTAAACCGGCAATCATTGCCATTTGTGCAAGAGTGAGGTCTTTTAGCTCTTTACCATAGTAAACTTGAGCAGCAGCCCCAATACCAAATGCACGATTACCTAGTTCTATTTTATTAAGATACAGCTCAAGAATTTCGTCTTTTGTTAATACACTTTCAATATGTAGAGCTATAAAAATCTCTTTAACTTTACGAATATACGCTTTTTCTCGTGTTAAAAAGAAGTTACGAGCAAGCTGCATAGTAATGGTACTCGCGCCCTGTTTTTTCTCACCTGTTGAAATTAACACAATAGCAGAGCGGACAATACCAATAGGGTCTATACCAATATGGTCATAAAAACGGTTGTCTTCTGTTGCTAAAAAAGCATCAATTAAAGGCTGGGGAATTTCGTCTATAGTGATGGGGATGCGGCGTTTTTCACCAAATTGATTAATTAAGAGTCCATCTTTTGTAAAGACTTGCATAGGGGTTTGTAATTGCACGTCTTTTAAAACTTGCACACTGGGGATATCAGGTTTAACGTAATAATAAAGGCTGATTAAAGTGATCAGACCAAATAACGTGCAAATGATAAAAAATTGTAATGTTCGTTTTAATAAAATCACTTATATTTCCCTAAATGGACTCCCAATTGCGAGTTTAGACTGCTAGTATATATTGATTAAAAAATGAATAATATTTTTTACTAAAAAAATTATAACTTGTTTATTATTAAAACAAAGGTCAAGTTGCAAACATGCTAAGTCAACTATTTCAAAAGCCATCCACTGCGATGGTCGGAATTGATATCGGATCGCACTCAATCAAAGCAGTGCTTTTAAGTGAAATTGAAACGGGATTTCGACTAGAAGCACTTGCAATTGAACCTATGCCAAAAGGCGCAATGAGCGAGCGCTCTATTCAGGATATTGAAGCAATTGGTAACATAATTACAAAATTAAAAAGAAAACTACCAAAATCTTTAAAATCAGCGGCAGTGGCTGTATCAGGGCAAACCGTTATCACTAAAGTTATTTTTATGGATGTTTCATTAAGCGACGCTGAATTAGAGTCGCAAATTGAAATAGAAGCTGACAGCTTAATACCTTACCCCCTTGATGAAGTGAGTTTAGATTTTGAAAAGCTCTCTACCAACGAAGCCGACCCGAGTAAAATGAATGTGTTGTTATCTGCTGCACGTACAGAAAGTGTTGAAGCCCGTGTGGGCGCACTTGAGGCGGCAAACTTAACCGCTAAAGTGGTTGATGTTGAAAGCTATGCGTTAAGTAGAGCAATGGATGTGTATTATCAGCAATTACCAAGTGACGCCTTTAATAAGTGTGTTGCTGTGGTAGATATTGGCGCTGTTTTAATGTTGGTGAGTGTTGTTCAAGCAGGTGAAACAATTTATACCCGTGACCAAGTGTTTGGTGGCGACCAATACACTAACAGCATTGTGTCTTACTATAACAAAGGCTTTGATGAGGCTGAAATAGGCAAAACAACGGGTGACTTACCCCCTAATTATACTTTTGAAGTGCTGGCACCGTTTCAAACATCATTATTGCAACAAGTGCGCCGTGCGGTACAAATGTTTTTAACAACTACAGGTAAAGATCAAGTAGATTATATTGTGCTAACCGGCGGTACATCGATGATTGACGGTTTAGATAGGTTGTTAATTGAAGAGCTAGGTATTCATGCTGTGGTGGCTGAACCATTTGCAAATATGGAAGTTTCGCCAAAAGTAGACAGAAATGTAATGCAGCGAAATAGAACGCAGTTTGCAATTGCTACTGGTTTGGCATTAAGGAGCTTTTCATCATGCCACATATAAATCTATTGCCGTGGCGAGAGCTACAGCGTGAAGAATCAAAAAAGAAATTTATAACAATTTTAGTTGCGGTTGTTATTGGCTGTTTTGCAAGTATGTACTTACTTAGCTCTTTTTACGCGGGTTTAAAAGATGGCCAAAATTTAAAAAATAATTATTTAAGCTCAGAAATCAGCATGCTTGATAAAAAAATCAGTGAAATTAGAAATCTTGATAAGCGAAAAGAAAATTTACAACAACGTATGCGATTAATTGAAGAGCTACAAAGCAGCCGTAATTTAGGTACTCAAATTATGGACGAAGTAGCTAAAATTGTTCCTCAAGGCGTGTATTTAACTAAGCTTGAGCGCCGCGGCAGTCAAATACATGTGCTAGGGCGCAGTGAATCAAACAATCGTTTATCTACTATGCTGCGTCAGGTGCAAGGCTCATATTTATTAGAAAGACCTACCATGCAAGGCATTGTGGCAGGCGATCAAACATCACGGTTACTCAGTGATTTTAATATGGAGTTTTACGTAAAACCATTTGATGAAATTGGTGAGGTAAGTGATGAACCTTGATTTAAAAGCCTTAAATGAAATAGATTGGAATGAAATTGAGCTCGACAACATTGGCGAGTGGCCCGTTGCGGTAAAAGCAATTTGTTGCTTATTTATAGCCGGTTTAGTGTTGTTTTTTAGTTACAGCCTATTGGTATCTGATGAAATAGACAGCTATCACAGCGCGGTAGCTAAAGAAGTAGAGCTGCGCAGTACCTACAGAACAAAGTATGCCGTAGCCAGTAAGCTTGATATATACCGCCAGCAAATGGTTGAAATGGAAGATAAGTTTTCACAACTACTAAAGCGATTACCTACCTCAAATGAAACCCCAGGCCTGTTAGACGATTTATCTTATGTAGGTACTACTAGCGGTTTAACATTTTTGAAAATTGGCTGGTTACCTGAAGTCGAAAAAGAGTTTTATACTGAGCTGCCAATAAAAATTGAAGTAATAGGCACTTACCATGAATTTGGTGAATTTGTAGGAAAAGTAGCCCAATTACCACGAATTGTAAGTTTACACGACTTTTCGATTGTATCATCTGGCGAAAAGCAACTAACATTCAGTGTGGTAGCAAAAACATATCGTTATGAAGAAGGGGTTAAAAAGTGAGATTAGTCCCTTTATTATCATTATCAGTTTTATTGTTGGCAGGTTGTAACGACGATACGTCGGAGCAAAAAGAATTTATTGACCAAGTTAAGGCCAGCACCACGCCTAAAGTTGAGGAAATACCTGAATTAACGCAGTTTGAACATTTTGAATATAATGCATCGCAGTTACGTAGTCCTTTTGTGGCTCCGCAGCCTGAAATTATTCAAAATAAACTAACGCAAATTAAAAATTGTTTACACCCTGACCCTGATAGAGTGAGAGAGCCACTAGAAAAGTACCCGCTCGATAACCTATCAATGAAAGGTACATTAGGCTCTAACGGGCAAATGTGGGCACTGATCACCGCAGCGGATGAAACGCTGCATAGGGTAACGGTAAATAATTACTTAGGGACGTATGACGGTAAAGTTAAGTCTGTAAGTAGTGATTATGTAGAACTAGTTGAATTAATCCCTGATGGGTCGGGTTGTTGGAAAGAGCGGCTGACTAAATTGGAAATGTTAGAGGCGGCAAATAATGGCGCAAATTAATAATAAAAAAGGTAAAACACACATGCATAAGGATGTACTTTGGCATCATCGTTTTCAAACGGTGTTATTTGTCATATTGGCTCTTTTTGTTGCAAAAACAGCCAGTGCAGCGCCGCTACTTTATGATGTACGTTATAACCCCTTGCTAAAAGGCGAGACAGAGTTACAACTTGTATTTGACGAAGAGCTAACACAACAACCTAAAATTCAAGTACACAACACACCAGCGCGCATAGAAATGCTATTTGATGGTGCAGAACTAGAACAGGGTCTTGAAAATGTGCCGGTCGATCACGCAGGTATTAACAGTGTAAGCAGCGTACTGACAGAGCAAGGCTTAAAAGTTACGGTAAATTTAGAGCGTTTAAAAATATACGAAACACAAGTTAATAATAACTTAGTGTCGTTGCGCGTATCTGATAACCCGCTTACTGAGCAAGCTTCTGATGAAAGCAGCAATAGTTATGATGCCTCAAGCGCTTATATTAATCGGATTCAATCTATTGATTTTCGTCGTGGTGAAAAAGGCGAAGCAAAAGTTTTAGTATTTTTACAAGACACGCAAGCTGCAATAGAAGTACATGAAAGTGGTGGAAAAATAATTGCAGAGTTTCATCACACAGATATTTTAGATGACTTACTGTATGAATTAGATGTGCTAGATTTTGGTACTGTAGTAAGTACCATTGAGACCTTTAAAGAAGATAGCTTAAGCCGTGTAGTTATTGAGCCTAATGCTGCTTTTACCTTTACCTACCAACAAATAGATAACATTTTAACGTTAACCATTGAAAAAGATGAAACGCAAAATGCCTATTTAGATGGCGGCAAAGAATATCAAGGTCGTCCAATGACCTTAAACTTCCAAGATATTTCGGTTAGAGCTGTACTGCAAATCATAGCGGGTTATAACGAGTTTAACTTAGTAACGAGTGACTCCGTAACCGGCAATATTACGCTTCGTTTAGATGGCGTTCCATGGGATCAAGCTTTAGATGTTGTACTGCGTATTAAAGGCCTTGATAAGCGTATGGATGGCTCTATATTGATGGTTGCGCCAGCTGAAGAGCTCGCAGCACGTGAAGCTAAAGATTTACTAGCAAAACAAAAGGTCGAGGATTTAGAGCCGCTTTACAGTGAGTATATTCGTTTAAACTACGCTAAGGCTGAAGATTTTGCGGATTTACTCAAAACCGATACTAACAGCATCATTTCTGCCCGAGGCAGTGTATCGGTTGACCAGCGTACCAATACATTACTTATTAAAGATACAGCGAAGAGCATTGAGAGTATTCGTCGTATGATTGAAACACTCGATATTCCAGTGCAACAGGTTGTTATTGAATCACGTATGGTAACAGTGCGCGATAACGTCACAGAAGATTTAGGCGTGCGTTGGGGATTTAGTGATCAACAAGATAGTGATGGTATATCTGGCTCGCTTGAAGGAGCTGAGTCTATCTCAAATGGCACTATTCCTGATTTATCAGACCGTCTTAATGTAAACCTACCTATTACTAACCCTGCGGCAAGTATTGGTTTACACATAGCTAAGTTGGCTAATGGCACTTTAATTGATTTAGAGCTTAGTGCTTTAGAAGAAGAAAATAAAGGTGAGATTATTGCGAGCCCGCGCATTACTGCAGCTAATCAGCAAAAAGCACGTATTGAGCAAGGTACTGAAATCCCCTATACCGAATCAGCCTCAAGTGGTGCTACTACTGTAAGCTTTAAAAAAGCGGTATTGAGCCTTGAGGTTACACCGCATATAACGCCTGATAACAAAGTTATTTTAGACTTAGTTATTACACAAGATACTCGTGGCGAAACGGTTCAAACCGGAACAGGTGAAGCGGTTTCGATAGACACTCAACAAATTGAAACACAAGTGCTGGTTGATAACGGCCAAACCGTTGTGCTGGGTGGTATTTTTCAGCAGCAAATAATTAATACCACAAATAAAGTACCTGTACTTGGTGATATTCCATATGTTGGACGCTTATTTAAGAGCACCAGCGAGTTTAATGAGAAACGTGAATTACTTATTTTCGTGACACCGAAAATACAAATAGATTAAAATTTAGTGGTTTTATGTTCGTCAACGAGTGTTTATTGATAATAATTGCTCGTTATATGGCTTTTTATTGTAATAGACTTGAAATACCCGGCCAATTACTGAGATAATCCCCTCCTTAATTTTGGGGCCAGGTCGTTAGGCGGGGTTTTATTTCAAATTTTAGAGTTCGTTTGTACTAAAAGATATGGCTGAGAAACGTAATATATTTCTAGTTGGCCCCATGGGGGCTGGCAAAAGCACGATTGGTCGTCACATCGCTGACCAATTACACCTTGAATTTGTCGATTCTGATCAAGAAATCGAACGCCGTACCGGTGCAGATATTGCCTGGGTGTTTGATCTTGAGGGTGAAGAAGGCTTTAGACTTCGTGAAGAATCTGTTATTGGCGACTTAACCGAAATGCAAGGTATTGTACTTGCAACCGGTGGTGGTTCAGTAATGAGTAAAGAAGTTCGAAACAAGCTTTCGGCTCGTGGTATCGTTGTATACCTAGAGACACCTATAGAAAAGCAAGTTGCACGCACGCAACGCGACAAGCGTCGCCCATTACTGCAAACTGAAGAAGCACCTCGTAATGTACTAGAGCGCTTAGCAGAAGAACGCGAGCCACTATACAAAGAAGTTGCCGATTTTGTTGTACGCACCGATGAGCAAAGCGCTAAAGTTGTTGCTAACCAAATCATCGAGAAATTAGATTTTTAAAAACCAATAATAAAGGAAATAACAAAGCATGCTTGAATTAACTGTTAATTTGGACGAGCGAAGTTATCCTATTTTTATTGGTCAATCTGCACTTCAAGATAATGGCCGCCTTGTTCACCACATTGGTGATTGTCGGCCTATCATTATCACTAACGACACAGTTGCGCCTTTATATTTACAAGGACTGCTTGATTCGTTAGCTGATCTAGACCCTCTTTCTTTTGTCATTCCAGATGGTGAGCAATACAAGTCGCTTGAATGGTTTGAGAAAATATCTGCTTTTTTATTGCAAAATAATTGCGGCCGAGACACATGCTTAATTGCACTAGGTGGCGGCGTTATTGGCGATTTAACAGGTTTTGTTGCTGCATGTTATCAGCGCGGTGTACCGTTTATTCAAATTCCGACCACGGTACTATCACAAGTTGACTCCTCTGTAGGGGGCAAAACAGCGGTAAATCACCCACTGGGTAAAAACATGATTGGGGCGTTTTATCAGCCGCAAGCGGTTTTTATTGATACTAATTCACTTCACACTTTACCGGCGCGCGAATTTGCAGCGGGTATGGCCGAAGTTATTAAGTATGGTTTAATTTACGATACCGAGCTATTTGCTTTTATTGAGCAAAATGTAGAAAAGCTACAGCAACTAGATGAAGCAAGTTTGCAGCATATTATTTATAGATGTTGTGAAATTAAAGCGCTTATCGTGGCGCAAGATGAAAAAGAAAATGGCCTTCGTGCATTACTCAACTTAGGGCATACCTTTGCGCATGCAATTGAAGCGCAAATGGGATACGGTGTATGGCTACATGGCGAGGCTGTTGCTACCGGAATGGTACTTGCTGCTAAATTAGCGCATACACGCGGTGATTTATCGCAAACTGAGGTAGATAGAATTGTAACGCTACTCAAGCTTTATAATTTACCGACTGAGATCCCAAGTGAAATGACTGCTGAGCAGTTTTTAATGCATATGCGTAAAGACAAAAAAAATAAAAAAGGCACTATCCGCTTTATTTTACCTACTCAATTTGGTCAATGCGCATTGGTAGATGACGTATCAGACGACCAAGTTAGAGCGTTAATCGAGCAATAATGCAGGCGCAAATTTTACCAAGCCGTGCGGCGTTGGTGGATAGAATCGCTCTGCAATTTGAATACGGGCAAAACTTAATTGTATTACTAGGCACCTCTGGCCTAGGCAAAAGTTATATGCTCGAAACCTTCATCACCGACAAATACAACAGTTTTAATAAAGCATTTGTACAAGTAAGTGCCAGTGTAAATGATGTATCACTGATGAGTGATATATTAGAGCAAAGCTTTAACTCTCCGCTGATTGATCACGATTTATCGTTAAGTGAAAACTTTTACCAATTGTTGCAGCAGCAGCCGTGTGAGGCTTGTTTGTGGGTGCTTGATAATGCAAGGCACCTATCTGAAGAGCTATTACAGGAATTAGAGTTACTTGCCAAAAACAGCCCTGTAACGCTTTATATCATGCTAGCTTCGCAATCAAAGCTAGCTATTAATAATGCCGTTGAAATTTACTTAGAGCCTTTATCTGCACATGAATCTAAACAGCTAATGAGCTGGTATTTTCCTAATTTACCGTACGATGAAGACCCCGTATTTAGCGCATTTTTAAATGAAGCGAATGGCAACCCCAGCTTATTATTAGCATGGCAACCAACGGAGCATGTGGCTGATATTGTAAAAAAAGATAAAGTGTCGTGGCGAGTACACTTAATCTCGTTGTTAATTATAATTATGCTACTTATCATTGGGTTGCTGTATAAAAATGACATGACCCAGTGGTGGCAAACGTACTATCAAAATCAACAAAGCCAGGACATAGATACCGCTATTCCTGCTTCTAAAATTGTCGCTATCCCAAGCGCAGATAAAGAAGTCAGTAATGATAATTCTGATATATCAAAAGCGGATTTGCCTTTAGAGCCGGTCAGCGATAAATCACAAGGTAATGTAGCGCCCCATAAAAACGATGTGCCGGCGATAATGCAAAGTTTAACGCGTCAGGCTCAACAAAGCGCTCAAAGTGAGCAAAGCGAGGCGTTACCACAAAGCTTAAACACTCCTGAGACTATTGAGCCAATTGAAAGTGACGATAAAGAAAGCCCGCAGCCTAAAATCTCAAATAACGTATCCGATAACGCTTGGTATTTAGCTCAGCCAGATAATAATACAACTGTGCAGCTGCTAGCCGTTACACAGGAAAAAATCACCCGTGAGTTTATTATTGAACATAATTTAAGCCAGCGCGCTAAGGTATATCAAACTAAGCGAAATAATAAAGTGTGGTGGGTGGTTACTATTGGCAGTTATGCATCACTCGCTGATGCTAAAAGTGCGTTGTCTGCCTTGTCGAGTGCGCTTAGAAAGAACAAGCCTTTTTATAAAAAAATCAGCAAAATAAAACAAGAAATTGCACGACTTGATCAGTAAACTGACTCACTTTAGTGTAAAATCGCGCTACAGCAGATTGAAGTTAAGAACCAATGCAACAAAAGAGTAGAGCCTTCCTTAAATGGGCTGGCGGTAAATACAGCCTAGTTGAAGATATTAATGCACGTTTATCTCAAGCCAGCAAACACGCTGAAACCTTGGTAGAACCTTTTGTAGGTGCAGGCTCGGTATTTTTAAATAGTAATTTTAAACACTATTTACTCAACGACATCAATGCTGATTTAATTAACTTATACAAAGAGCTCAAGCGCTCGCCTGATGAGTTTATAAGTGACTCTAAAAAACTATTTGTTGATTTAAATAACCACCCAGACGCTTACTACGAATACCGTGTACAGTTTAATAAAAGCAGTGATGTGTATGAGCGCGCAATGCTCTTTTTATACATGAATCGCCATGGTTACAATGGGCTGTGTAGGTATAACCTCAAAGGCATTTTTAACGTGCCATTTGGTAAATATAAAAAGCCTTATTTTCCTGAAAAAGAAATGTACTTTTTTGCCGAAAAAGCACAAAAAGCCACATTTACCTGCCTAAGCTATGATGATGTGTTTAAGCTTGTGCCAAACAATGCGGTTATTTATTGCGATCCTCCTTATGTGCCGCTAAGTAAAACAGCGTCGTTTACCTCTTATGCTAAAGGCGGGTTTAATTTAGACGATCAAGCAAACTTGGCAAACTTAGCCGAGCAAGCCGCGTTTGAAAACAATACCCCAGTGCTTATATCTAACCACGATACCGTATGGACGCGAAAAATTTATAGCCAAGCTACACTTGGTAAAATTCAGGTAAAACGTACTATCAGCCCTAAAGGTGGATCACGCAACAAGGTCGACGAGTTAATGGCTATGTATTTAGCACCCAAGCAACCACTGCGTAAATTGTCACTACAAAAATAACAAAAAACAGCACAGCTAAAGCAATAATAAAAAGAGGGGAGTGTTGCTGGAAGTCGGCTTGGCGTTTGTGCTCTGATTGCACACCAAAAAATGCTGCTAGCACACTTTGCAACGCGCTAATAAAGTGCAGCATTATTTAAAATAGAGGTTTTATTGAAGGCGTATTCTTAGCGTCTTCTGAGCTAGTTAATAGCTCTAATAAATCTAAATAATGAAACTGCGCACTGCGGCTATCGCCTGTTAGCCACGAAAACCACGATGAGTCTTCTTCTACTTTCGCACACGTTAAGGTGTTTGAAGTGTTTTTACTACTTGCCTGATGCTGACAATTGCTAACTAAGCTTAAATCTTGCTCAGAACTTGGCGCAAAACTAAATGCTCCAATAAATAACAATGCCGACGCAATTAAGATCCCTGTTTTAAATGCACGCATAATATTAGCCTAAAATTAAGTTACTCCTTTAATAATAACAAAAGCTGTATAAATAACAAACTAATATTTATCTGTAATAGCTAAGGCCTGTTGAAACTTGCGAGTTAAAGTGTGCTCTCAAGCTAAGAGTTTTTAAATCGCGACCCGAGGGTTGTAATCGAGTGGGCACAATAACTGCTCTTGCGTAAACTAATAACTTGTATCATGTAAGCATGGCTTGTGTATCCTACTCACGGCCTGACCAAAAATTAAACATGCTGCCTAAAACTCAACCACTAAAGCTCAACACGCCCTAAAGCTTTTTATAAATAAATACTTATGTATTTAAATCGATATTTTTAGTTATGCCTAATTTACAGTGTATTACTTGGGAAACCTTAGCATTTACGGTACATTAAGGCATACTTTACTGATTGACGGATTACTATGTTAAACCCTGAACAAAAATACTTAATTGCGCCTTCTATTTTGTCAGCCGATTTTGCAAAATTAGGCGAAGATGTGGATAAAGTACTCGCTGCAGGCGCTGATGTAGTACATTTTGATGTCATGGATAATCACTACGTGCCTAATCTCACTATTGGGCCTATGGTGTGTAAAGCGCTTAGAGATTACGGTGTAACAGCACCTATAGATGTGCACCTAATGGTAAAACCAGTCGATAGTATAATCCCTTTGTTTGCAGAGGCCGGCGCATCAATAATTACTTTTCACCCTGAGGCCAGCGAGCATATAGACCGCACCATACAGCTCATTAAAGACCATGGTTGTAAAGCAGGCTTAGTATTTAACCCTGCCACTAGCCTTAGCTACCTCGATCACGTTATTGATAAGCTAGATACTATTTTATTAATGTCGGTAAACCCAGGCTTTGGCGGCCAAAGCTTTATTCCCCACACCCTTGAAAAACTAGCTCAAGCTAAGCAGCGTATAGTTGCGTCGGGTCGTGATATTCGCCTAGAAGTAGATGGTGGTATTAAGGTTGATAACATAGCGGCAGCAGCGCAAGCAGGTGCCGATATGTTTGTAGCAGGGTCTGCTATTTTTAATGAGCCTGATTACAAGGTTGTTATTGATCAAATGCGTGAGCAGTTAGGAAACGTAAAGTAATGAAATATGATGTAGCTTTGTTCGACCTTGACGGCACACTTGTTGATAGCGTTTACGATTTATACCTAGCAGTAAACTTAACACTGAGTGATTTAGCGTTTCCTATTGTTAGCCAAAGCTTGGTTGAAAGCTGGATAGGCAACGGTATTGAAACCCTAGTCAAGCGTGCACTCAGCGGCGATATGCAAATTAGCGAACATTTAGATGAAGCGCTTAGTGCAAAAGCCATTGCCTTATTTTACCAACATTATGAGCAGCTAGTGGGCAAGTATAGTGTGTTGTATCAGCATGTAGAAACAGGGCTCAGTGCTTTGCGGGGCATGCCAAAAGCACTTGTTACTAATAAGGCGCGTCTATTTACCGAGCTACTACTTGATAAGCTTTCCCTTACCAGTCACTTTGAAGTGATAGTGTGTGGAGACGATATGGCTAAAAAGCCTTCACCAGCGCCTTTATTGTATGCATGTAACAAGCTGAATGTTGAGCCGAGTAAGGCTATTATGATTGGCGATTCAAAAAGCGATATATTGGCAGCACATGCCGCTAAAATTGATGTGATTGCGGTGGATTATGGTTATAACCAAGGCGAAAATCTTGAGGATTATAATCCACAGTACCTATGCGATAACTTCTTAGATATAATACCAACACTAACACAGCGTTAAAATTTTTAATTAACTAAACAGTAAAGGAAAATCATGAGTAAACCAGTAGTTTTAAGTGGCATTCAGCCAACCGGTGGTATGACAATAGGCAACTATGTTGGCGCTATTAACCAGTGGCTAAAGCTACAGGAAGACCACGAAAGTTTCTTTATGCTTGTTGATTTACACGCGATTACTGTTCGCCAAGAGCCTGAACTTCTTCGCTCTCGCGTATTAGATGGTATAGCGTTATATGCGGCATGTGGCATAGACCCTGAAAAATCGGCCTTATTTGTACAGTCGCAAGTGCCAGAACACGCGCAGTTAGCATGGGTGCTAAATTGTTACGCACAAATGGGCGAGCTTAACCGCATGACTCAGTTTAAAGACAAGTCATCTAAGCATGCTAACAATGTAAACGTCGGTTTATTTTCGTACCCAGTATTGCAAGCAGCGGATATTTTATTATACCAAGCAGACCAAGTACCGGTAGGGGATGATCAAAAGCAGCACTTAGAGTTAACGCGTGATATAGCGACACGCTTTAATAATTTATACGGTGACGTATTTAAGTTACCTGAGCCATATATTCCAGAATTTGGCGCACGCGTAATGAGCCTTCAAGATCCGCTCAAAAAAATGTCTAAGTCTGATGAAAACCCTAATGGCTATATCATGCTATTAGATGAGCCTAAAAAGATTGAGAAAAAGCTTAAAAAAGCAGTAACCGATTCAGACGAGCAAGCGCGTATTTACTTTGACCGCACTGAAAAGCCAGGCGTTTCTAATTTACTTACTTTATTAAGCGTAGCCACTAAGCGCTCAATTGAAGACTTAGTGCCAGAGTATGAAGATAAAATGTATGGCCACCTGAAAAAAGACACAGCCGATGCAGTTGTTAGCATGATTGAGCCAATCCAAGCACGTTTTAAAGAGATCAGAGAAGATCAAAACCTACTTGATAGCATCATGAAATCAGGCGCAGAAAAGGCCAGTGTACGTGCAGAAAAAACACTTAAATCGGTTTACGATGCACTAGGGTTTATTCCTCGTACATAAATTGCTTTCTTAGGGCGTGTTGATCTTTGCGGATTGAAATTTGTTCAATCTAGGGGCGATTAAATCGCGGCGCGAGGTTTGTAACCTAGTGGGCTAAGTAAAAACCGAGTAAAGCTTCCGCGTCCTGCTCACGCCCCTTACCTACATCCATGTAGGCAACAAAGAGTTTATCGCCCCTAGGCAGAACCCGAAGGGCAGCGTATGTTTGGCATTTATGCTGCGTTATCGCCTATTTATGGGGAGTAACCACACTTCATAGGCTCTGCCTTGCCTAAAAACCAAACATGCTGCTGCAAATTCAACCATCAAAAATCAACACGCCCTAGTATAAGCAAATAAAAATGCCGCTAAATTTAGCGGCATTTTTTTATAACTTCTAATACTTCATTCATCACTTAAAAAAGCCATAATTTATTAGCTAGTGGACTTAAACGCAGGAGATTCGCAGGCTTTTACAATAAAAGAATAGCCATAAGGCATAGTTTCATTTGGCGTAATCTCTACTATTTCGTAATCGTTCAACTCTACCACTTTGCTATTTTTGGCTTTTTTACACCTTGAGTATTCATCCGCTTCGTAATTAAATGCAAACATCGCTATAATGTGTTTACTACGCCCAAAATAACCTTCAGTAGCAACAAATGAACTTGCAGATTCGGCGAATTCATTTATTTCTTCTGCTTTTTGCGAGCTGGGTTGAGTTTTTGTTTCCTGTTTAGCCAGCCTTTCATTTAGGTTGACCATAGCATGCCCCTTCACTTCAGGAGAGTCACTAGCCAGCTCTCTTCCAAAATAGAAACCGTTTTCTATATCTGATAGAAATGTTGCTTCATCCCTATCGTCCAATAAAGGATAGAGGGTACTTAAAGTTATGAAGGCTAATATTAATCTAATAGATGCGGTAAGTAAGGGAGAGTAGCTTTGACTTATATATTTAATGCTTTGCGATCCAAATGGCTTTATAAGTAACAGCATTATGATATAAAAGGGTAAAATAAATTGAAATATTAGTAATGTACAGAGTGTAATTCCTAATGCCCAAATGGGTAAATATATCAAAGTTGCAAAATTGTGTGTGTAGCTCATGTTTGCAGCTGATACGTGAGTTACATCGTTAACAATACTGCTTGCATTTGCCAAAACAAAATTAGCAATGGTTGCATAAAAAACCAAAATTAAAGCTTTGCCTGCTAAAGAGTGCCATAGTTTATTAAACTTTGGCCAAAATTCAATTACCAAGGCAGTCATTGTTAAAAGCGCGCAAAGTGACCAGGATTTAAAGAAAATCACAGATATAAGCGCTGCTAAGTAAAGCTTTTGCGCGGTGCTAAGGCTAAACCATATGGGTTTAATATGCTTATCAATATCAGCTTTAAGAGGCTGCAATTTTTTTTGCAGCTGTTTAAATAGCCTACTGGCTCGCCATTTTATAATTTTATAACGCCTTAACACCGACTTTCCTTATCGTATGAGGTAATAAACCCCAGTTAGTTTAATAGGGGCTTTAGGTAATGCCCTGTATGCGAGCGTTCACATTTGGCTACTTCTTCAGGCGTGCCTGCAATGAGTATTTCACCGCCGCCAGCGCCCCCTTCAGGGCCTAAATCAACCACCCAGTCTGCGGTTTTAACCACATCTAAGTTATGCTCAATTACCACAATGGTATTACCATGATCGCGCAGGCGATGTAATACCACAAGTAGTTGTTCAATATCGGCAAAGTGAAGGCCGGTTGTTGGCTCATCAAGTATATACAATGTTTTACCTGTATCGCGTTTAGAAAGCTCACGAGCCAGTTTTACACGTTGTGCTTCACCACCAGAGAGCGTGGTAGCAGCTTGCCCTAGGCGAATATACGATAAACCAACGTCCATTAGCGTTTTAAGTTTACGCGCTATTGCAGGTATTTTATCAAAGTAGTCGTGCGCGTCTTCAACGGTCATTTCGAGCACTTGGTGAATGTTTTTACCTTTGTATTGTACTTCTAAGGTTTCGCGGTTATAGCGCGCGCCCTTACATACATCACAAGGTACATATACATCAGGTAAAAAGTGCATTTCTACTTTAATTACGCCATCGCCTTGGCAAGCTTCACAGCGCCCGCCTTTTACGTTAAAGCTAAAGCGACCTACTTTATAGCCGCGAGAGCGGGCTTCTTGTGTCCCTGCAAATAACTCACGAATACCGGTAAAAATACCTGTGTAGGTTGCAGGATTTGAGCGCGGTGTACGACCAATTGGGCTTTGGTCAATATCAATCACTTTGTCAAAGTGATCAAGGCCACTAATTGATTTATACGGCGCGGCTTCTGCTGTGGTCGCGCCGTTAAGCTCAGTATGCGCAAGCTTAAAGAGTGTATCGTTAATGAGCGTTGATTTACCTGAGCCCGATACCCCTGTAATACAGGTTAATAAGCCAAATGGAATTTTTAAATCTACATTTTTTAGGTTATTCCCTGTTGCGCCAAATAGCTCAAGCCATTTTTCGCTGGTTGGGTTACGCTCTTGTGGCACTTCTATTTTGCGCACGCCTGATAAAAACTGGCCAGTTACTGAGTCTTTAGTGGCTAAAATATCGTCACGTGTACCTTGTGCAATAATGTGTCCGCCGTGCACTCCCGCGCCTGGGCCAATATCAATAATGTGATCGGCTGCGCGAATCGCATCTTCATCATGCTCAACTACAATCACGGTGTTACCTAAGTCGCGTAAATGCACCAATGTTTGTAATAAACGGTCGTTATCGCGCTGGTGTAAACCAATTGATGGTTCATCCAGTACGTACATTACGCCTACAAGGCCTGCACCTATTTGGCTGGCTAAACGAATACGCTGGGCTTCACCACCTGAGAGGGTATCGGCACTGCGCTCAAGCGATAAGTAATTAAGCCCTACATTAATTAAAAACGATAAGCGGTCGCGAATTTCTTTCAGGATTTTTTCAGCTATTTGGGCTTTTTGGCCTGTTAGTGATAGCCCTTCAAAAAAGTCCATCGCTTCGCCAATACTCATAGTCGTAATAGCAGGTAGGTTTGTTTGACCTATAAATACGTGACGTGCTTCTTGGCGTAAACGCGAGCCATGGCAACTAGGACACGCTTGGCTAGTTTGATATTTAGCGAGCTCTTCACGCACCGAGTTAGACTCAGTTTCGCGATAGCGACGGTTCATGTTGTTTAACACGCCTTCAAACTCGTGGTTGCGTGTTATTAAATCGCCTCTGTCGTTACGGTAGTTAAAGGCTATTTTTGTTTGCCCTGAGCCTTCTAAAATAATTTTTTGCGATTCTTTAGCCAGCTTTTCAAATGGCACATCTAAATCAAAGTTATAGTGCTCGGCGACCGCCTGTAGCATTTGAAAATAATAAAAGCTGCGTTTATCCCACCCTTTTATAGCACCACCGGCCAAGCTTAGCTCAGGGTTATGTACTACGCGGTTAGGATCAAAATATTGGCGTACGCCTAAACCATCACAGCTTTGACACGCGCCGGCAGGGTTATTAAACGAAAATAAACGCGGCTCTAATTCGGTCATTGCATAGCCACAGGTAGGGCAGGCAAAATTTGCCGAGAACAGCATTTCTTCTATCGTACTGTCGTCCATGTAGGCTACATTTGCCACACCGCCAGACATCTCTAGTGCGGTTTCGAACGACTCTGCTAAACGCTGCTGTTGGCCATCTTTTACTTTAAAGCGGTCAACCACCACTTCAATAGTGTGTTTTTTATGAAGCTCAAGCGTTGGTGGATCTGATAAGTCGCATACTTCGCCGTCTATACGAGCGCGAATGTAGCCTTGGCTTGCAAGTTGCTCAAGTAATTTAACGTGCTCACCTTTACGATCTTTAACCACTGGCGCTAAAAGCATCAGCTTAGTGCCCTCTGGCTGTGCTAAAACGGTATCAACCATTTGGCTAATTGTTTGAGCTGCAAGCGGTAAGTCGTGGGTTGGGCAGCGTGGTTCGCCCACGCGGGCAAACATTAAACGCAAGTAATCGTATATTTCGGTAATGGTACCCACTGTTGAGCGAGGATTGTGCGATGTAGATTTTTGCTCAATAGAAATGGCGGGAGAGAGGCCTTCAATATGATCAACGTCAGGCTTTTCCATTAACGATAAAAATTGCCTTGCGTAGGCAGAAAGTGACTCAACATAACGACGCTGTCCTTCTGCATATAAAGTATCAAATGCCAGTGATGACTTTCCCGAACCAGATAGGCCTGTGATAACAATTAATTTATCACGTGGGATGGTTAGGCTGATGTCTTTTAAATTGTGCGTACGGGCGCCTCGGACTTCAATGTTTTCCATGCTATCTCGTTTATTACCAAAATTATTTGTCCAGTATCGCATAATACGAAACATTATTAATCAATGATCAACGAAAAAATCCTTACTTATAGGCGATTAATTATTGCCAAGCTTGTGGTAGAATCCCAGCCTAAATTTTTCATATCGTAAGAATACGCAGATAATGACCGCATCTTCACTTAATTCACGAGAAAAGCGCGCCGCTGTATCGCTGGCGAGTGTGTTTGCATTTAGAATGCTCGGCTTGTTTATGCTGATGCCTGTATTGGCTATTTATGGCCAATCGCTTGATGGTTTTTCGCCTATGTGGATAGGATTTGCTATTGGCGCGTATGGCTTAACGCAAGCGGTACTGCAAATTCCTATGGGGCGTTTGTCAGATAAAATAGGCCGTAAAAAAGTCATTGTTGGTGGCTTAGTTGTGTTTGCGTTGGGCTCTGTTATTGCAGCCCTTGCTGAATCTATTCAAATGGTTACAGTGGGCCGTGCATTGCAAGGTATGGGCGCTATAGCCAGTGCGTTGCTTGCTTTTGCCAGCGACCTAAGCCGCGACGAACAACGCCCTAAAGTAATGGCAGTGATTGGTATGAGCATAGGCATGAGCTTTGCTTTTGCTATGTTACTTGGGCCTATTGTTGCCGCGTCGTGGGGTGTAGCGGGAGTATTTTGGTTAACAGCAATCCTTGCCGTGTTTGGTATTGGTATTATTTTATTTTTAGTTCCCAATGCCGTTAATAAAGCGCCCAAAGGCGATACCTTGGCAAGCTTTAGTGATATTAAAAAGCTTATTAAGCATCCGCAATTATCGCGCTTAAATGCAGGCGTATTACTGCTACATTTAACGCTAACCACTATTTTTGTGGTACTGCCCAGCCAACTAATAAAAGATGGCTTAGTGGCAAACCACCATTGGTATTTATATATTCCGGTATTGCTGTTAGCGTTTATTTTAATGGTCCCTATTATGATTATTGCCATTAAAAAAGAAAAAGAAAAACAGGCGTTTATTGGCTCAGTAGCACTGCTTTCTATTAGTATGTTTGCTATGTCTATTTGGGTGAATAGCGTGGTTGGCATTGCCATTTGTATGTTGCTTTATTTTGTAGCATTTAATTTTTTAGAAGCCACTATGCCTGCGCTTGTATCGCGTATTGCGCCCGCTAGCCAAAAAGGTTCGGCTATGGGTGGGTATTCGTCTAGCCAGTTTTTGGGGGCTTTTTTAGGTGGTATTTTAGGGGGGTATGTTGCCCAAACTACAAGTACGCAAGCTGTGTTTGCGGCCGCGGCACTTGTTGGGTTAATATGGCTTATTATTGCGTGGAAAATGCAAGTCCCACCGAAAAGTAAAGTTATTAGTTTAATGACCAATTTAAGTTCTGAAGAGCAAGCCCAAGCACTTGCTTCTCAGCTAGTTGCTTTACCTGGCGTAATAGAAGCAACAGTAGTACGCGACGAAAGCCGCAGCTATTTAAAGATTAATGATAAAGAATTTGACCTAGACCAAGCACGTAAAGTAGCTGGTTTAATCTAACGTTTATAGGAGATGGTTCCATGGCACGCGGTGTGAACAAAGTAATTTTGGTTGGTAATTTAGGACAAGATCCTGAAGTTCGTTACATGCCTAATGGCAATGGTGTAGCAAATATTACCTTAGCAACGTCAGACAGCTATAAAGACAAAAACACTGGCCAAATGGTTGATAAAACTGAATGGCACCGTGTAGTGTTTTTTGGCAAGCTAGCTGAAATTGTTGGTGAGTACTGCCGTAAAGGCTCGCAGATTTACGTTGAAGGTAAACTTCAAACACGTAAATGGACCGACCAACAAGGCCAAGAAAAATACACAACAGAAATCGTTGTTGATGGCTTTACGGGTCAAATGCAAATGCTAGGCGCACGCGGTGGCGATCAGCAAGGTGGTGGTTATCAAGGTAATCAAGGCGGCCAACAAGGTGGCGGTTACCAAAATAATCAACAAGGCGGTGGCTATGGTCAAAACAACCAAGCTCAAAACAGCCAGCAAGGTGGTTATGCGCCACAGCAACAAGCTGCACCAGCACAACGCCCAGCTGCAGCACCTGCTCCACAGCAAAATAACCAATACCAACAATCAAACAACAGTGGCTTTGCTCCTGGGCAAAGTAATGCGCCACAGCAGCAAGGTGGTTTTGCACCTAAGCCGCAAAACGCCCCTCAGGGCGGTGCATCAAATCCTATGGAACCAACAATAGATTTTGATGACGACATTCCGTTCTAACCAAAGACAAAAAAACAAATGTTGAAAAATTTACTTAAAAGCCGCTATTAAGCGGCTTTTTTGTAACTACACGTTTTAGTACAAAAGGTGCTGTTTCTACACCTACCGTTTAACACTTTAAAGTCACTCAAAACGCGCTATTAGCGCCTTTTTATAGGCTAAAAATTGAATGGCACATATAACTAAAAAACAGCCTGAGTAAGTCACTAACTGAGCAATTGGCTCGGGGCGAACAAAATATTCATGTAACAGCGCCCCAATTAACGTACCCGCCAATAAAACATATGCAACATAGGTAAACAGTGCTTTTTGCTTTTCATTTTTAATAAACAAAAGAGCAAGCATCATTAAACCCACTACCAACTCCAGTAAACCAACGCTATACATATAAATTTTAGCGTTAACGGGCAGTATCTGCGCAAAGTAGCTAAAGGTTTTAACGCTTACTTGCGCAGCTAATAATTTTGGCAGGGCAAACTTAAACATAAAAAGCGCGCTGGCTAAATTTAAAAGGTTACTAAATAAATTCTTCATGAAAGCTTATGCCTTAATAAAGCAGCCGTAAGGTAATAAATGCCAAGGCTGCAATTTAAATGGTTACACAACAGTGCCGCGAATAGGGTAGTTATTTTGCTCTTTAATAAACTTTAAGCCTCTTACAACCACGTCTAATTCAGGGCGTAAATACGGAGCATTAGAAATATTTACAGCTTGCAATATCCCTTGCTCATTTACGACAAACATAGCGGGCTCTGCAAAGTTGTGATCGGTTTCTTGCTCAGAGCGAGGTGAGGAAATATACAGCCCAAGTTGTTTCATTTGCTGCTGTGTTAAACCATAAGCTATAGGAAAGCTAACCGAGAGCGTGTCCATACTTTGTGTTAGCTGTGCGCGGTTATCTGCAGAAACGGCACAAACGCTCACGCCAAGTGCCTTTAATGCGGGTAATTGCGCTTCTAGTAAATTTAAGTAACGCATACAAAGCGGGCAGTGCTTACCTCTGTATACCACGAGCATTTGCCACTCGGCGCCACCGTGCGGCTTACTTAGATCTGCGGTTGTACCATCGAGCAAGTGTGCAGTAACTGTTGGAAATGAATTACCGGCTATTAATTTAAATGACTCTGACATAAAAACCTCTTTTATACTGATTGTGAATGATTTTTTTTAACAAATAAGTACAGCGCAGTGAGTGCACATAAGCTGATACAGCTAATAAAAATATTGCGTGTGCCTCCTGGGATATATTCAACAAACGATGTTAGAAATTGCCCAGAAAAAACAGCCATTGTGAAATAAGAGAGGTTACGACCGCGAACAGAGGCTGCGCTACGCTCTACGGTCATATGGTTTAATAGTGGGATGCTAAAACCAAAGCCAATACCGCTAAACACAGCGCCTATTACCAATAACGCTGTACCCGTTTGTAAAAAGAAAGCAAATGATGCCCCATAGCCTATAAATGCCAGCGCAAGTACTTTTTGCTCGCCCATTTTTTTAGTTAACTGAGGCATAAAATGTGCCCCAACAACAGCCACTAACGAGATGAAAGAGAGTAAAAAACCTACTTGTTCTTCATTATAATTTTGCGCATGCATTGTGCTGGGTAGTAAAACAATTGCGCTAAAAAACGTGACCATTGCAAGCACAGCCAGCGAATACACATGCTTAAGAGATAAGCCTTTATTTGATATTACGTGCTCTTGTGTTGCTTGTGCCTCTTGTGCTTGAGGGTGATTACGCGGCACAAAAAGTAGCAACATGGCTAAAAATACCCAAGAAATAAGGTACAACGATAATGGTAAAGCCCAATGCTGCACAGCAAGTAAGCCACCTATAAATAGAAATATAACGCCACCTAGCTCTATTGCCATGCCTTGCTTAGCAAGCATGCCTAGGCGCGCTTTACCAAAGTACCACTGTGATATTAAAACGGTACATCCGGCCATAACAATTGAGGTAACACCGCCAAGTAAAATACGGTTAGCAAAAACCAACAGCGGCCCTTGTAACCAATACACGCTTGCACCGAAAAAGCCGTATAAAAATAAGCCAATAATTAATGAACGGTAAGCGCCATATTTATCAATTAATTTACCTGCAATAGGCGCAAATATAACAGCCCCTAAAGCCGGTAAGGTCACTAAAAATACCGCACTGTCAGCAACATTTAGGGCTGTTGATATACTGATTAAACCAGGTGCAACCAATGCACCCACCATGATTGTTAAGCAGGCTATACACAGCAAAGTGTAGCTTCCTGCGTTATTGAGTTTATTCATAAGTATTCTCTGTTTTTAAATAGGGCAACTAAGCGTAAGTCCCCCTTAGTTGCAAGGAGTTAATGGCGGTTATTTTTTTGCGAGAGAGTTAAAAGCAGCGCTGATGGTAATTAACACTACACTAAGGACGACTACGCCAGGCCACTGGTACAAAGCAAAGGCTTTCACACTAATAATTGAGCCAAATGCGCCACCTAAGTAGTAGCCGAGCATGTAAACACCATTGATACGGCTTTGTGCGCTTGGGTCTATGCTAAATACGCGGACTTGATTGGCTACTTGTGCGCTAAAAATAGCGAAGTCGATTAAAATAATACCGATAATTAGGGCTATTAGGTTTCCTAAAAAAACGCCTGTAATAGCAAAACCAATTGCGGCAAGTGTGAGTACTATCATGACTAATTTTTTAGAGCCCAACGCATTGACCCACTTACCCGAAGACTTAGCCCCTATTACGCCAGCTAATGCGATGATGCCAAATAATCCGGCCTCTTGGGCGCTGTAGTTAAAAGGTGCATCACTGACATAAATAGCTAAAGTAGCCCAAAGTACATTAAAAGCAGCAAACCAAAGCGCGCCAGTTAAAGTAAACACTTGTAGTGGTTTGTGCTGTTTAAATAACGCCACTGTACTTTTAAGTAGCGGCCAGTAACGTAAGCTAGTTTGTGGTTTATTTAGGGGTAAAAAGAGCCTAAGTAGTACACCAAATAGCGCAGCTAATATTGCAGACATAACAAATACGCCACGCCAACCAAAGTGCTCTCCTACAAAACCGCTTAACGTGCGTGAAAGTAAAATACCAATGGTTAGACCCATCATTAAGGTGCCCAATGTAGTCCCTTTATTTTCAGCAGATACAAGTGATGCCGCAAAAGGGATTAATTGCTGGGTAATGTTGGCACTTACCCCTATTAAAAATACCGACATTAATAACAGCGGTAAGTTAGGTGTAAATACGGCAAAGCTACATGCAATAACCAGTAAGCCCGATAAAATGCTTATTAAGCGACGACGCGCAATAGAATCCCCCAGCGGCGAAATAAACAATAGGGCAAAAGCGTAACCAAATTGAGTAAATGCGGGAATGCTACCAAGTTGTGAATCCGTTAAATTAAACTCGTTACCAATCAGGGGTAAAATTGGCTGGCTGTAATATAGGTTTGCAGCGGTTGCTGCAATGGCGGTTGTCATCAACAATAAAATAAAGCGACTTAACGAGGCACTCTGCGTTACCTGGGACATTTTGCTCTCCAACATTAAAAGGTAGGCGAATGATAGAGAGAGATTATCGATATTAGAAATGTTTAAATTTGATGGAATCTATACAAATAACGTATAGTTGTTGCTATACCTCTCACACAGAGCAAATTTGAGTCGCACATGGATATAAAAATATTAAAAAGTTTTATTGCAGTGGCTAAGCACTTGAGCTTTTCAGAAGCGGCTCAAGAGCTACATACAGTTCAACCCGCTATAAGTCGCCATATTTCTTCGTTAGAAGAGCAGCTAGGTGTTAGCTTGTTTACCCGTAACTCTCGGGAGGTGTCGATCACGCAAGCGGGAGAGCAGTTAGTTAAAGATGCCACTGCAATTTTAGCGCTTACAGAGCGGGCTAAAAATAAGGTTAAACTGGTCGATAGCGGGCAGTTAGGCTCGCTGAGTATTGCGTATTTAAGCTCTGCGTGTTTAACATTTTTAGCCAAATTAATCCGAACGTATAAGTCGCAGTTTCCTAATGTTCACGTTACCTTGCTAGAAATGACCGCGACCGAGCAAATAGAGGCCCTTAAAAACGAACGGGTAGATGTTGCGTTTTCTCGGCCGTTACCAAGGACCATAGCCGATGAGTTTATAAGTGAAACTATGTACGTTGACCGCCTCGTAGCGGTGGTCAACAAAAATCATCCCTTTGCATCGGCACAAACTATTGATTTGAAAACTCTTAAAAATGAGCCGTTTATTCTTTTTAATCGCGACGAAGCCTTAGGGTTGTTTGATGAAATTATTACTCGTTGCAAGCGCGCTGGCTTTTCACCTAACATTATTAGTCAACCAAGGCATATGCAAACCTTAGTAACAGAGGTTGCCGCTGGTTTAGGGTTAGCTATAGCGCCTTATTGTGTAAGTAAATTATATAGCGAGGGTTGCCATTTTATAGAGTTAGAAAAGGTCGACACACAAATTTATTTGCAGCTGCAATACAAGCAAATTAACAACAGCGCTACCACGCAAGCGTTTGTAGAAATGGCACTTAATGCCCAAGCAGAAATTCAGCTTAGCATGCGTAATTGAGTTGGCTTTATAAAAGCGCTTTTAGCTAACTTATGCGCCGCAATAATTAGCGAGTCGTAAATGCGCAAAAACGCAAAAACACCTTTGTAATTTACATCTCATTTAATTGATATGTAACTAATTAACATCTACTCTAGTGGTACTAATTACTTCAAGCAACTATGAGAAACATGAAAGCCATTATTTTATTTTTATTTCTTGTTTTTCAATTTGCCAGTTTGCCGGTAAGCGCTCAACCGGATTCTAAAATTACCAATGTCTTATTTATAAATTCTACCAACCAACATATGCCTTGGCATAAAAGTGTTGAAGAGGGCTTAAATAGCGAGCTATCAACACGGACTTTTGACTATGAGCTTTTTGTTGAAAACATTGATGTAGGGCGCTTTGATGAGGCCACTCAAAAGCAATTAATGAGCGACTACCTTAAGCAAAAATATAAAAATAAGCACATAGATATTATTGTCACGCTATCACCTTCAGCAGCCACGTTAATATCGCAATTGAATGATTTTTTTACTAGCACGCCAAAAATTTATATTGAGCCTGGCGAGCAGTTTAGGCTACCGGCAAACACTAATAATGCCTCAATGCAGGCTAAGTTAGACTACAAGCAAGCAACCGCCAGCGCGGTTAATTTAATGAAACCTAAAAAGCTCATAGTCATCTTAGATACTAAAAATGAAATAGGTAGAAACTTTTATACAGGGCTGTTTAATTTTATCAGCCAAGATTTTTCGTATTTAGAAGTTGAGCAATGGTTTGATCTTCCGGCTGCTGAACTGATGACAAAAGTAAAAAATGCGCCTTCAGACGCCATTATTTTATTTACCCCTATATTTAGAAATTACGAAAATAAGTCGATTAGCCCGTATCAGCTCGTCAGCTTACTCGCTCAGCACAGTAACGCCCCCATTTTTAGCTACTGGGAAGTATTATTGGGCTCAGGTGTAGTAGGTGGTTATGTTTTATCAGGTGAGAAAATAGGTAAACGCGTGGGTGAAGCTATTATTTCTTACAGTGAAAATAACGTGTTACCTACTATAAGCGATGAAAATTTAAGTGTTCATAAATACGATTGGCGACAGCTAAAAAAATATAATGTTGCCCCGCAAAGCCTGCCAGAAAAATCGATTATTGCTTATTACAAGCCGAGTTACTTTGAACAAAATAAAGTGTTAATTTACAGCGCTGCCATTACTATTTTTGTATTGAGCGCTTTTTTAGTGTTTGTATTACGGTTAAACCGCCGCCGCATTCAGCTTGTAAACGCGCTTGACGAAGAAAAGCTACGACTTGAATCGCGTGTAGAGCAACGCACTAAAGAGCTATTACAAGCTAAAGAAGAAGCAGAGCAACTTACCTCGTCAAAATCTGAATTTTTAGCCAATATGAGTCATGAGATCAGAACCCCAATGAGTGGCATTATAGGGCTGACAAATATTTTATTGGGCAAAAACTTACCTGAAGAAGATAAACAGTATTTAGAAAAAATAAAGTACTCGTCAGATCAATTGCTTGTGGTTATTAATGACATTTTAGATTTTTCAAAAATCGAGTCAGGAAATATCAAACTCGAGGCCTTTGCATTTTCGTTAAACGCGGTTGTCGATTATATAACGACCACATTTGAAAATAGGGCGCGGAGTAAAGGTATTGCGTTTGAGATTAATATTAGCGATAACGTGAAACATAACTTAGTTGGCGATGTGGTGCGTATAAACCAAGTATTAATTAACTTGTGCTCTAACGCGATTAAGTTTACCTCTAATGGAGCTGTTTCGGTGCAAATAGACGCAGAAGAAGCCCCCCATGACACCAAAAGTACTGTTTTACGCTTTAGTGTTAAAGACACTGGCATTGGTATTGATGCAAAAAGCTTACCTAACTTGTTTGAATCATTTACTCAGGCCGACAGCTCTACAACCCGAAAATACGGGGGAACTGGGTTAGGCTTAGCCATTAGTAAACGTTTATGCCAAGCAATGGGTGGCGATATTTCTGTAAGCAGTACGCAAGGTGAAGGCAGTGAGTTTATTGCTACCATAAACGTTGAAGTAAACACCCAAGCATTAATAGAAGACAGCCCACAGTTATCATTTGCTGAACCATTTGATGTATTACTAATAGATGATAACGAAGATGATTTAAGCTTAATTAAAAGTCAGCTTAGTGCAATGGGACTGTGTTGTACGCCTTGCACGCAGGCAAGTGATGCAATAGAGATAATTAAAGAAAATATAAACACTTATAAAATTATTATTGTTGATTGTGAAATGCCGACCATGAGCAGTGAAACGTTTTTTACCCGCATTTACAAAGTAAACCCACAGCTTTGCAACAATATTATTGTACTTACAGCAAGCAAAAACGACGCAATTTACGACATAGCTAAAAAAATAAACATTAAAACTATTTTGCATAAGCCTGTGCTTACCAGCGTGTTATTTGAAGCGATGAAAAGCAAAGTGGTTAGCCCTTCTACAAGTAATACCCATAAACCTGCCACCGAAAAGCCACTGCAAGGGGTAAAAATACTCGTTGTGGAAGATAACGCCATAAACAGGTTAATTGTATCCGATATATTAGCCGCCAGTGGGGCGCAAGTGCACGTAGTAGAAAATGGCTTAGAATGCATACAAACCGTAAAATTAGAAACGTTTGATATTATTTTAATGGATATTCATATGCCCATTATGGACGGTGTAGAAGCGACTAAAGTAATACGCAGTGATAGCAATACTGCGCTTGCCTCTATGCCTATCATTGCGTTAACTGCAAACGTAATGAAAGATGATATTACTCACTACCTATCTATTGGTATGAATGCACATGTCGCTAAACCAATAAAAGCTAAAACATTACGCGATACAATAATTAGCTGCTTAAATAAATAAACTTATCAATTACCTACCTTTAATAGCAGGCTTTAACGCCTGCAACGTTAAAAAACCAAACGCAAAATTTATATAAATAGGGTTTGACTCACACCTTTTAATATGTGAAATTTCATATATTCGTTTTTTCATATATATTTAATTCGCTATAGAACTACAAGGTTAAGGATTATGAGTAAATCAATTGAACACGAGCTACCTAATTTAGAACTTTCACAAAGCACTCCTCCTACCGTTAAGGATTTCACGCTAACGTTTTCATCTCATAAACCTAAAATCTTATTGCTATACGGATCGCTAAGAGCTCGCTCATATAGCAAGTTAGTTATAGAAGAAAGTGCACGCTTGCTAACCCACTTTGGTGCTGAGGTTAAAATATTTAACCCTGAAGGTTTACCCATAACAGATAGTGAAGATGAGACGCACCCTAAGGTGCAAGAGCTACGTGATTTAATGCTCTGGTCTGAAGGGCAAGTATGGTGCTCGCCGGAGCGGCACGGTGCTATGACGAGTGTATTTAAAAACCAGATTGATTGGGTTCCATTAAACCTGGGTGGCGTAAGGCCTACACAAGGTAAAACGCTGGCTGTGCTGCAGGTTTGTGGTGGTTCGCAGTCATTTAATGTGGTTAATCAGTTACGCGTATTAGGGCGCTGGATGCGCATGGTAACAATACCTAATCAGTCATCGGTGCCTAAAGCGTTTTTAGAATTTGAAGAGAATGGCCGAATGAAGCCTTCCGCTTTTTACAATCGAATTGTGGATGTAATGGAAGAGCTCGTAAAATTTACCTTATTAATGCGCGACCAAAAAGATTACTTTGTTGATAGATACTCTGAGCGAGTAGAAACAGCAGAGCAGCTCAGTAAACGCGTAAATCAAAAAGACATTTAGGAGGTTACTGTGGGGTTATTTGAACGCTTTTTATCGGTGTGGGTTGCGCTGGCAATCGCGGTAGGGATTGTCGCCGGTTACACCGTACCCGATGTATTTAGTGTTGTTGCAAGCTTAGAATATGCACATGTAAATATTGTTATCGCTGTACTCATTTGGTTTATGATTTACCCAATGATGGTGCAAATTGACTTCTCTTCTATTAAAGATGTAGGCAAAAAGCCTAAAGGCTTAGTACTGACAGTCGTTATCAACTGGCTCATAAAGCCCTTTACCATGGCCTTACTAGGGTGGTTATTTTTTAAAGGCATTTTTGCAGACTTTGTTGACCCACAAACGGCAACAGAATACATAGCCGGTATGATTTTATTAGGAGTAGCACCATGTACTGCAATGGTGTTTGTGTGGAGCCAATTAACAAAAGGCGATGCTAATTACACGTTAGTGCAGGTATCTATCAACGATATTATTATGATTTTTGCCTTTGCGCCCATCGCAGGTTTATTACTAGGGGTAACAGACATAACGGTACCGTGGGACACGTTATTACTCTCGGTGGTTTTGTATGTACTTATTCCATTAATAGCAGGCGCTATTACCCGCAAAAAGTTAGATAAAGGTGAAGATCACACACGGTTAAATCACTTTTTAAAGGTAATGAAACCGTATTCTATAATTGGCTTACTGGCAACGGTGGCACTTTTATTTGGTTTTCAGTCTCAAACATTAATAGATAACCCAGAAGCCATTGTATTGATTGCTATTCCGCTGCTTATTCAAACGTACGGTATTTTTGCAATAGCCTATATAGCCGCAAAAAAAATGGGCCTAGCTCATAATATTGCAGCTCCAGCTTGCATGATTGCAACTTCTAACTTTTTTGAACTCGCTGTTGCCGTAGCCATTTCATTATTTGGTTTACACTCAGGTGCTGCGCTTGCCACCGTTGTGGGCGTTCTTGTTGAAGTACCTGTTATGCTTAGCTTAGTTTATTTTGCTAATAAAACGCGTCATTGGTTTAACTAGGAGAGTGTCATGGTCGTTATTCATCATAACCCTGATTGTGGTACATCGCGCAATGTATTGCAGATTATTAAAGCCGCTGGCTATAACCCCACGGTTATTGAATACCTTAAAGAGGGCTGGACAAAACCTCAATTGTTAGCGTTATTTGCCGCAGCAAACTTAACACCAAAAACAGCGTTGAGAGTGAGTAAATCGCCTGCTGAAGAACTCGGCTTGTTAAATGAAAACGTAACAGATGAAGCTATTTTAGAGGCCATGCTTAAGCACCCTATACTGGTTAATAGGCCTATAGTGTGCACCGAAAAAGGGGTTAAACTATGTCGCCCTAGTGAGCAAGTTTTAACGCTATTAGCACAATGGCCTAAAGGCGAGCTATACAAAGAAGACGGCGAAATGATATTAAACGCGCAGGGCGAGCAACCCTAAAAGTAATAAACTATTTGCCAAAACCCCGTTTACACGGGGTTTTTTTGTTTAGCAAAATTATAAACATTTAAACTTGCTTTGCCTGCTTGTGCTAATGACTATTTTGAACAACACTTTAAATAGTCGCGTTGCCACAGAGAGCACTATGCATAAAGCCTTAATAAAAATTGCTGAGCAAAAAAAAATAATTTACTTAACCAGTTTCACGCTGGTGGTAATTATTTTTAATGTGCTTTTAAATGATACGCTCCATAAAAAAATTCATAAAAATGGTCAGCAGTTAACACAGCAAATTTTTGAGCTGCAAATTAATGCCAATGCCGATAAAGAAATAGTGCAGGCATTGGTGCAAAGTAAGGGCTTTATGCTGGCTGCACACTCAAATGCTGAACACTTCAAATACTTAGTTGATAAACAGCACGATGTATTTAGCTATAAAACGCTCAGCATAAGTTTATACCACTGGCCTGCCTGGGTGGAGCAAGCCTACTTATTTTTATTATTAAATATCATTATATTAGGTGCCACTAGCTGGTGGGTTAGATGGTGGAAAGTATTAGTAAAAAAACCGGCAGCGAACATGCCATTGCCTTACAGCAAAACTAAAGCAGCAAAAAAACTTTCTACGCAAATAACCACATTAAACTGCGAAGTAAAGTCTATGTACGGTGTTAGTGCAGCGCGTCATAGCTTATTTGCCATAGTGAAATGTGATTGTGTGTTTGATGAAAATACCGATACCCAAGCAAGCTTTAAGGTATTGATAGCAAAATATTTTAAAGAGCTTCCTGCAGTATCAGTTAATGTATTTGATGCTAACAACCTTGCTATTACTTTAAATAATATCCCTGTAGCAAAGCTAGATACATACAGTGAAAGCCTACACGAATGCGTTTATCAAATTTGTAAGCGTTATCGAAGCACAGTAACACGTAAAAACATAAAGGTTGGTTTGTGCGATTATCGATATGCGGCTGAGCAACCCGTTATTTTTAAACTCGCTAAATCGGCCTTAGTATTTTCAGAAAAAAGCTTAATTCAACACTGGCATAGGCTCGTGTTACAGCACGAGCAAGGGAACTTAATTTCAAGTAAGCAGGTTATTGAAAATATTAAAAAGAATAAATTTATCTTATTCTTTCAACCGTTATTTATGATCACCAGCGGCGATATTGTACAACATGAAGTGCTAATAAGAATTAGGCAGCAACCGCACGGTTTATTAGCTGCGCGTTACTTTATTAATCAAGACTTTAACAATCACCAAGCATTTGAGTTAGATAAAGCGGTGCTACTTCAAGTTAAAAAGCTTATTTTAGCTGAGCCCAGTGCTCTAACGGTAAGCGTTAATTTGCATATAAGTAATTGGTTTAACGAGCAGTTTTGGAACTGGTTTGTCACTAATATGAAAGATTTTACGACAAAGCGAAAGTTACAGTTTGAAATTAGCGAAGCAGACTTTATTAAGTACCAAGCGCAACTAGCAGGCGCCTTTGAAAAACTGACAGCCCTACAAAGTTTGCTGGTGATTGATAATGTACAGAATGTGGAGCACATTAACCAAATTGCTTCTCAAAAATTAGTTAGCGGTATAAAACTGGGTTATCCGCTTGTTCATAATGTGGATGAAAAAACACAACAGCAAAAACAAGTTAAAAACATTGTGGCGCAAAGCAAGTTGCTCAATATACCTGTATACGCGGTGGGTGTAGAAACCCAAAAAGAGCTACTTATGTTGGCTAAACTAGGCGTAGTTGCCGCACAAGGTTTTTACTTTTCTGAGCCCTTGCAAGAATATACACATGCTACGTTTTACTAAGGCCAGTTAATCCTTTTAAGCTAAGCGCAGCCAAAAGGGCCACTCTAGCAGCGGTTGTAGAGCTCACTAGGTTACACATTGCACCGTGGTTAAACTGGCCCTAAGTAAGCATGTTTTAATGCCCAGAGGTTGATAGCCTTAAATCAGGCCACGATATTTTAGCCCATTGAGCCCCTGTAAACCGCCTGTGTGAATCGCCATTATATGACTACCAGCAGCAAAGTAATCTTGCTCGATAAGTTGCCATAGTGCATACATCATTTTACCGCTGTATATAGGCTCAAGAGGTAAGTTATGTTGCTGCTGCATGCGTTGGCAAAACTGCCATAAGTCATTACTAAATTTGCCATAACCGCCATCATGAAACTCAGTAAGTAGCTGCCAATTGGATTGCTGAGCTGCTTTTTTACTGAGTGCTGTAATTTCTTTGTTCAAGTACTCGGCTTGTTTTAATACCGCAATTCCTAACAGCTGTGTGGCCTCATAGCTACCTTCAATTAAGCCTGCAAGTGTTCCTCCACTTCCAGTGGGACATACTAAGTAATCATGTTTTGGTAAGCTTTTAGCAAGCTCAGCACACCCAGGCAGGGCGTATGTATTACTTCCACCTTCTGGAATTATATAGGCTTGCGTAAAGCGTGCTTGCAACTGGGCTAAATAATCTGGGTCATGGCGCTGCTTATATTCAATACGAGTAACCGCATGTAAATCCATTGCACACTGTTTAGCAAATTGCAGGGTGGGGTTTTGAGTATCTAAGTGTGGCCCTCTAATTATGGCGTGGGTTTTTATATTAAATAGTTTACCCGCCCCTGCACAGGCGTGAACATGATTAGAAAAAGCCCCCCCAAAGGTGAGGAGTTGTGTTTTATTAAGAGCTTGCATTTGCTGTAAATTATATTTTAGCTTACGCCATTTATTACCACTTATTAGCGGGTGAAGTAAGTCATCTCTTTTTATACTTAACCGTATGTTTCTCTTTTTTAGACAGTCGCTATCTATTTGTTGTATTAGACTTTCTTTTTCAATATTAAATAAGTTAAGCATTATTTCTCGCGTTTAAACTTGCAAACTAACAATCTTGTACGACACTTAATTAATCTCTTATTAACAATAGTAGCTATATGAAAAAAAAGCTGTTTTCGTTGTTATCTTGGTTAAATCGCAGTTTAGACTCAAGCACAGCGATTGGTATTGCTACTTATGCAGATACAGTAAACGCGGTGTGTTTAAAAAAAAATCAAGGGCAGTGGTACGTACATAACTCACACAGTGTGAATGTAGAGGACCAAACGGATTATACAGTCGCTATTGCAACTTGCACAAATGAAGTTTGCGCTGAGGTGTGCCCTGTAAATTTAGTGGTTCCTCATTATTTTTATCAAATAGTGCAAATGGATAAGCCCATGCTGAGTGACGAAGAGATCATTCAATCCTTACCTTGGACAACAAAAGACTTAGTTGATATTCCACCAGAGAACATTGTTGCCGACTTTATCGATTACCCAATCGTTCAGCCTATGCAAAGCAGTAAAATGAATGTGTTTATTACCAATAAACTACAGTTACTGCCTTTTATTGATAGCTTTTCAAAAATAAAGCCTGTGCTCAGAGCAATGACCTCAGAAGAAATGATCTTAGTAACCTTGTTTGGCGAAGATAAAAGCGCGCACATGCTTATAGTGCAACATGCAGGGCATGAGCCGCGTATTTTAATTATTCGTGATGGTCAGCTTTTATTAGCTAGGCGTTTAAACGGGTTTTTAGGCATTTCAGATAAAGAGCGTACACACGGTTTGGTTGAAGCCTTAGGGCTTGAGATCCAACGATCAATGGATTTTTTTGAAAGCCAACTAAAACAGCCTCCTATCAGAAGCATTCAGCTGCATTGCGATGATTTATCGTCTTTAACATTAAGGGCTGGCCTTGCAGAATTTTTGCAAGTAAAGGTTGTTGATTTTAAACCTAATATAGATTTAGCACAGGATCTCGAACCAAGCTTTTATTACGCATTAGGCGCAGCGTATCAATTAACTGATCCGGATTCAGTGCTATGAAAACACGGATTAATTTTTACCAAAAAGCCATTAGGGTTAGGCGCGACCCCGTGCCCTTTAAAGGAATGCTGTTGCTGTGGCTAGGTACATTGTTAGTGGTTGCATTAACTTGGTTGTTTTATTTATACGAAGAGCACAATAGCCAGCAATTACTTACGCAAAGCCAAGCTTATCTAAAGCAAACGCAGCAGCAATTAAACGTGGTAAAGCAGCGATTAGCTGATAAACAAAATAAATCGCATTTGATAGATGAGCTAAAAGTACTGCAACAAGAAATTTTGCATAAACAGCAGGTGTTTGATTATTTAGAAAACACATCCATGCACACGAAAACGGATTATGCCGATGTGATGCGCGATTTGGCAGCGTACCACGAACCGCAAATTTGGCTTGATCAGATAAAATTTGAAGGCCAAAAAGTAATGCTCAAAGGGCGTACTCAGCAAGCTAAATTTTTACCTATTTGGCTTGCTAATCTCAAGCATTCGAGCTTTTTTAAAGGGAAGGAGTTTTCAGTGCTGGAGCTGTCGAGCAGTGACGGCGTGAGCGAGTTTAATGTGGCTACAGAGCTTAGTTCAAGTGAGGTAACACAATGAATGAGCAAAATGAAAATAAAGGCTGGCCATTATTCGTTAAATACCAAGCACAATTTGCGGCGTTACAGCAGCGGGAAAAGTATTCTGTGCTGTTTGTTGGCTTATTTCTTATTGTTTATTTAGGTTTATGGTTTGTGGTGTTTCCACAGCAAGATGCAGTAAATAGTTTACGCGTGGAACAAAATACATTGTGGCAAAAACTCAATCAAAATGAAGCACAGCTCTCTATGCTTACTCAGGCATTAGAGCATGACTACACTAAAGTACTCAGAAATCAGGTGGGGCAAACCCAGCGCGAGCTAGAAGATATAAATAATAAGTTAAGCACGTTTAGCCAAGGCTTTATTTCAGCAAACAAAGTACCTGCTGTATTAAAGGATTTATTAGTAAATACTCCCGATGTGCAAGTGGTTGGCTTTAGAGTAAACCCAGCAAAAGCAATTGATGTAGAAAAACTCGGTGAGCACGATACGCAAACCTTGTTTTTCGAACACCAAATGGTGGTTACTTTGCAGGGGCGTTATTTTAGCTTACAGCAGTATTTAGAAGGCCTTAAAGCTAGCCAACAAAAGTTGTTAATACAGCAGTTTAACTATCAGGTGCAAACATACCCAAATGCAGAGTTAACATTACAAATCGCAACGGTGAGTGCCAATGAAAAATTTATCGCTTTATAGTTTGTGTGTATGTTGCGTGTGTTTTTTCTCTGTTAGTTCAGCTGAAATACTGCGCGATCCTACTCAGCCAAGCAATGCACCAATACTAAAAGGCGCTGCACTTAGCAATACAGCGCTGTCGTTACAGTCAATTATTAAAACCGAAAAGCAATACAAAGCGATTATTTCTAAGCAGGTGTATAAGCCAGGAGATGTAATAGGTGAATTTCGGGTGCTAACAATAAACGCCAATTCAGTGTTGTTAGCGAATGATGATAAGCAAATAAAATTAGAATTATACGACTATGAAATTAAAAAATAATATAACAAAGCCATGGCTTGCGCTTATTTTAATACCGCCTTTTTTAACGGCGTGCCATAGTTTTAAGCCCGGAAAAGAGATTCAGCCACACATAGCACAAGAGCTTGCTCCTATAAGCAATAATGCTAAAAGTGTTGCCCCGGTAGAGGTGAGTAGCGCGCTTACACATAGCTTACTTTCGTCACTTAATAGCGAGCAAAGTTTAACAAATGAGTTAGCTGTAAAGCGTTTTGATGTAGCCGCAAAAGAGGTAGAAATAAGCTCATTTTTTAATGGATTAACTGCTGATACTCCATACAGCGTGGCAGTACACCCAAAGGTGAGCGGAGTTATTTCTTTAAATTTAAAAAACGTAACGTTTGAGGAAGTTATAGCTGTTATTAAACGCATGTACCCGTTAGATATTGTCCAAGAAGGTCGTATTGTGCAGGTGTTGCCAGCGGTCATGCGCACAGAAACTATACCGGTTAATTATTTAATGATGCAGCGCCATGGGCAATCAACGGTAAGTGTTGTTGCTGGTGGAGTGAGCCAGTTTTCACAAAACAACTCAAGTTCAAATTCAAGCTCAAACAGTAGTAATAATTCAAGCCAAAATAATCAGTTTGGCAGCGATAATCAAAATACCGAGCTAAATGGCTCTCGCATCCAAACAATTAACCAAAACGACTTTTGGAAGGAACTTGAGCTTGCTCTTAAATCGCTTATTGGTTCAAACGATGGTCGTTATGTGGTTGCCAGCCCACAGGCAAGCTTGGTTACGGTTAATGCATTACCAAGTGAAATAAACCAGTTAAAAGACTTTTTACGTCAAAGCCAAGAAAACCTTCAGCGACAAGTTATTCTTGAGGCTAAAATTGTCGAAATAACCTTAAAAGATGAATACCAACAAGGGGTTAACTGGGAGCGGATTTCTAGAGGGTTAGAAGGTGGGGTGTCGTTTGCAACTACAGCAGGCAGCATAGGTAATTCTATTTCAGCTACTTTAGGAGGGGTCTCCTCGTTAACGATTGAAAAAGGCGACTTTAGCGGCGTAATTAGTTTGCTTGAAACGCAGGGCGACCTGCAAATGCTTTCTAACCCGCGTGTAACTGCAACAAACAATCAAAAAGCCGTGATTAAAGTGGGGCAAGATGAGTACTTTGTTACTAACGTTTCGAGCACAACAGTAACGGGCACCTCAACGACTACGTCACCAGAAATAGATCTAACTCCGTTTTTTTCGGGAATTGCCTTAGATGTCACACCACAAATCGATAAATATGGCTCAGTTATTTTGCACGTTCACCCATCGGTAACCGAAACAGAAGAGCAGCTCAAGGTGATTACATTAGATGATCAGCGTTTTGAGTTGCCGCTTGCACAAAGTAATATTCGCGAATCTGACACGGTGATCCGCGCTCAAAGTGGTGAAATAGTCGTAATTGGTGGGTTAATGCAAACCACCACAGAAGATGAAGAATCGAAAACACCTATTTTGGGCGATGTGCCAATATTAGGTAATTTATTTAAAAGTATTAGTAAGCGCCAAGAGAAAAAAGAGCTCGTTATTTTAATCAAGCCAACGGTGGTGATGCCCGACACGTGGAAAAAGCAACAGGCCCATAGCCGCGCGTTGTTAAATACATGGTATGAGAACTAACTATGTATTTGAGCTTTTTTAATTTAAGTGAAATGCCTTTCACCTTAACCCCAAACACCGAGTTTTTTTGTGCACTTGAGCCGCACCACGAAGCGATGCAAGTACTTACCACAGCGCTAGAAATGGGGGAGGGATTTATAAAAGTAACAGGAGAAGTAGGGACAGGCAAAACCTTACTATGCAGAAAACTTTTAAATCAAATTGAAGAAGACTACTTTGTGGCTTATTTACCTAATTCTTACTTAAGCCCTGAAGAATTACGTTGGGCTATTGCTGTAGAACTTGGCATGGAGGTAGATAAAAGCCTAGATCAACAATCGTTAAGCCAGCAAATAAACCATTACTTACTAGAGCTGCAAGAAGATAACGAACGGGTTGTACTACTAATAGATGAAGCGCAGTGCCTTAGTTGGGATACACTTGAAGCGCTTCGATTATTTACAAACCTAGAAACCGAAACCGAAAAGCTTATTCAGGTGGTGCTATTTGGCCAACCTGAATTAGATGAAAAACTTGCCAATAGTAAAGTGAGGCAACTACGCCAGCGGATCAGTTTTTCCTACTCATTGCGTGCAATGACCGCCAGTGAAGTTATTTATTATATTAACCACCGTTTACAGGTGGCAGGCTTTAATCAGCCACCACTATTTACTAATCGTTTAGGATTAAAAATAGCGCGTGCGAGTCGAGGAATTCCCCGTTTGGTCAATATCTTATGCCATAAAGTTTTACTGCAGGCATACGGTGAAGGCCTTAATAAAGTAACACCGCGCCATATACATCTTGCCATTGCAGACACCGAAGATTGCAAAAAGCACCACGCTAACCATTACTGGGCTTACAGCTTATTAGCTATTAGTGTTTTTGTTATTGCAGTTATGTGGGTATGGAGGCAATGGGTATGAGTGTTATTAATAACATGCTAAAAAATATCGACCAGCGCCAAACTGCACAGCGTAATCAGCAAAGTGGCGGGGTCGATATTCCCCCTGTACGCGACTACCACGATGTATTATTTAAAGTGCTGAGTGTTTTATTAGCGATTGTACTAATTTTTACAGCCTACCTTTATTTACCTTTTGCACAGGTACCACAAGCGAGTAGCGACACGGCTGAAAAAGCATATGCGGTTAATAATAACAGCCAGCCGATTGAAATTGCTCAAGCTAAAGTTACGCCCGTAATTAAGCCCTTAAAACAATTAAGCGAAGAAAATACAGGCGCTAAAGCAGCTCATATTAATGCAGATACGCAAAAAGAGCTGGGGCAGGTACAAAGCAATAACGCATTGCCTGATCAGCCAAAAGACGAAGTAATACAGCAACACACTACAGACAAAGCCGCGCTACTGAGCAAAAAAGCAAGCCCCATAGAAGCAAGCGTACAAGTAGCCACTAGCACAGAAATAAATACCCCAGTTGAAGCAAATAGCAGTGCGCCAGTAAAAAGTATTACACAGGCTGAGCGACCGCCCGCTGAAAATAAATTAGTAAAAACTGCCAGTGTTAAACAAAGCAAAGCCCAGCGCATAGCACAGCAATTAAAGCGTGCTAAACAGGCGTTGGAATTTGCTTTATATGATGATGCGATTAGCGATTTAACCGCTATTTTACAAACACAACCTGAGCATATAGAGGCGCGTAATTTACTCGCGGCAACGTATTTTCAGCAACAAGATGTACTTATGGCTCAGCAGTTATTAGTTGCTGGCATAAAAATAAACCCTGAGGTTGTGCAGTGGCGCGTAATGCTCAGTAAAATTTTAATTATGCAACAAGAGTACGAAGGCGTGCTTAAACTGCTTATAGCCGAACTTGAGCCGCAAGCAAACTTGGAGTTTTGGGTATTAAAAGGCACTGCAGCACAAAATGCGCAGCAACATCAAATAGCGCTTGCGAGTTTTACACAGCTTACACAGCTTCAGCCTCAGCAGGCTAAATGGTGGCTGGCGTTAGCTACTTCAAAAGATGCATTGGGGGAGTTTGCTGATGCAAAGCACCTTTATAAAGTTGCCCTAGATTTAGGCGGTTTAAATGCCGCAATGACGCAACATGCACTACAGCGCTTAGTCGCATTGAAGGAGGCTGTATGAGACCCAGTTTAAAAATGCGTTTAGGGGACTTACTCGTTCATGAGCAAATGATCACCGAAGCGCAGCTAAGTGAAGCACTTAATGTGCAAGCTGCGTCAGGGCGAAAGTTAGGGGCTACATTAATTGCGCTTGAGTTTATAAGTGAGCCGCAATTACTGCGCTTTTTAGCCCAACAATTACAAATACCGTTTTTAGATATTTCGCAGCGCAAAATATCTTCAGATGTATCTAAATTACTTTCAGAAGTTTATGCCAGACGCTACCGAGCATTAGTAATAGAAGATAACGGGGGTTCTGTGTTAGTCGGAATGAGTGACCCCGCTGATTTGAGAGCGTTGGATCAGTTAGCGCCAATGCTAGCCCCTAAGCGAATTGAGCTTGCTGTTGTGCAAGAAAGCCAGCTTATGGCAGCGTTTGATAATGTGTACCGCCGAACAGAAGAGATTACTAACTTTGCTGAAAAGCTACACGAAGAATACGAAGACGTAGAAGAGTTTGATCTTAATTCCTTAGCAGATGAAACCTCTGACGCCACCGTAGTAAAACTACTGCAATCTATATTTGAAGATGCAGTACAAGTACGTGCCTCAGATATCCACATAGAACCCGATGAAAGGCTATTACGCATTCGCCAACGAGTTGATGGTGTATTGCAAGAGCACACATTAAACCAAGTAAAAATAGCCTCTGCTTTAGTACTTAGGCTAAAGCTTATGTCGGGGTTAGATATATCGGAGAAGCGGTTACCGCAAGATGGCCGTTTTAATATAAAAGTGCACGCGCACAGCATTGATGTACGTTTATCGACAATGCCTGTGCAATATGGCGAGTCAGTTGTGATGCGGTTGCTCGACCAATCTGCAGGGCTTTTATCGTTAGATGAAACGGGCATGCCGGTGCATATTTTAAAACGCCTGCGCAGCATTATAAAACGTCCTCATGGCATGGTGTTAGTGACTGGGCCTACCGGCTCAGGAAAAACGACCACCTTGTACGGCGCTTTAAGTGAGCTTAACCAACAAGAAAGTAAAATTATTACCGTAGAAGATCCGGTTGAATACCGCATTGGGCGGGTAAATCAGGTGCAAATAAACAACAAAATAGGCTTAAATTTTGCCAGTGTATTAAGAACCACGTTACGCCAAGATCCCGATATTATTATGGTTGGCGAAATGCGTGACCAAGAAACCGTTGATATAGGCCTAAGGGCTGCATTAACAGGCCATTTAGTACTTTCTACGTTACATACCAACGATGCCATATCAAGCGCAATGCGCTTAATTGATATGGGAGCACCCGCTTATCTAGTTGCAAGCTCACTACGCGCTATTATTGCTCAGCGCTTAGTTAGGCGTATTTGCAATGAATGTAAAACACCGTATCACCCAGATAAACAAGAACAAAGCTGGCTTACCTATTTAGGCGAAGATGTTAGCAGCACACAGTTTTGGCGAGGCCTAGGCTGCACAGCATGTAGCCATAGCGGCTACAAAGGCAGGGTGGGGATTTTTGAGCTGTTAGAAATGAACGACGCTATGATGGATGCCCTGCGTATTAACGACACGCAGCGTTTTGCCGAAGCGGCTAAAAATAGCGCTAATTTTGCACCGCTTTCTTATATGGCTTTAACGTATGCAAAGCAAGGCATTACCTCGTTAGATGAGGTATTTAAAGTGGCTGAATATGTACCTGAAGTGGTAGGTGATGACGATGCAGCTTTATAGTTACAAAGCCAAAGACGCAAAAGGTGCGCTGGTTAAAGGGCGTGTTGAGGCAAATAATGAGGCCGGTGTTGCCGATAGCTTATTAAAGCGCCAGTACATACCTATTTCAATTTCGTTAGTTGAAACAAAAAACAATATAAAGTTATTCGATAACTTATTTAGCGAAAAAATAACCCTTGATGACATGATCATGTTTTCACGGCAAATGTATTCTTTACTTAAAGCCGGGATCCCCATTATTAGGGCAATGATAGGGCTTGCTGATACCACGCAAAATAAAGAGTTTAAAAGTGTGTTGCTTGAAGTAACACGCCAGCTCGAACAAGGCCGTGAGCTATCTAGTGCGTTAGCTATACACAACAAGGTGTTTAGCCGCTTAACTATCTCTATGGTTAAAGTCGGAGAAGGGTCGGGACGATTAGAAGATGCGTTTTATCAACTGGCTATTTATTTTGAAAAAGAGCAAGAGACTCGTAAGCGCATAAAAGCCGCTATGCGTTACCCCACTTTTGTTATTTTGGCGCTTTTAGTTGCGATGATCATATTAAATATTTTTGTGATCCCAACCTTTGCCAGCATGTTCGAAAAGTTTGATGCAGAGCTGCCTTTAATGACCCAGATCCTCATTGGCACCAGTAACTTTTTTGTCAATTATTGGTGGCTGCTAGCGCTAATGTTAGTGGGGGGAATCGTTGCATGGCGTCGGTATTTAAATACGTCGGCTGGGCGCTTTAAGTGGGATCACCACAAACTCAAAATTCCATTTGTAGGCGATATTTTAAAACGCACCTTACTTGGCCGTTATAGCCAAAGTTTAGCCATGGTGCTGCGCTCGGGCGTTCCTATGACGACAGGGCTGTCGTTAACGGCCCATGCAGTTGATAACAGCTACATGGAAAAAGCCATCATCACCATGCGTCAAGATATCGAAAAAGGCGACAGTTTGTTGCGGGCTTCGCGAAGTAGCGAGCTATTTTCACAGTTGGTACTGCAAATGGTGGCAGTGGGTGAGGAAACCGGTCGCGTAGATGAGTTATTACAAGAAGCGGCTGATTTTTATGAACGAGAAGTCGATTACGATTTACGCAGTTTAACCGCAAAAATAGAGCCCATTTTGACGGTGTTTGTTGCCATTATGGTGCTTATTTTAGCACTCGGTATTTTTATGCCGATGTGGAACATGATGTCGGCTATTAAAGGGTAGCCATTGTGACTAACTGTCGTGTTCGTGCAACAGGTTTTTCGTTATTTGAGCTCGTTTTAGTAGTTGTTTTACTGGCAGTTATTATGGCTTTTGCTATACCTCAATACATAGGCATTAAAAATCAGGCACACAATGCGAGTGTGGATGTGGTGGCTGGTGGATTTGCCTCTGCGGTGTTGATGGTCAAAGGTCAGTGGGAATTATCGGGGCGTCCAAAGGGCGTTAATAATACAACACATATTAATTACGGAGGTGTCATTGTTGGTGTCGATGGACACAGAGGCACACCAACGGGTGATAAAACGACTAATACTGATACGCGGGCCAGCGCAATGACTGCACTGCAATGCCAAAAAGTATTAAGTGTAATTTTACAAGATGCGCCTACAAGCACATTAAGTACCGAGGTTTCTATAATAACCAAGGTGAGTTATTTAGTGCGTCATAACACTAAAAACAACCAGTGTATTTATTATTTAACTCATAATTTAAACACCAATAACCTACCTACTGATGGCGCCGTTATGGCTAAAAAAGTAGGGTTTTCGTACTTTCCAACAACAGGCAAAGTGCAAATTTTTAAAAACTAAGTAATTATAAAGAGGCTTACTTATGAAAACGCAGTCATTAAAACAACCAATGAATAAGCAAGCAGGTTTTACGCTTGTTGAACTAATAATTGTAATTGTAATTTTAGGTATTTTAGCGGTTACCGCTGCCCCTCGTTTTTTAAACCTGCAGGGTGATGCTAACGCTTCTACACTCGAAGGTTTACAAGGCTCAATTCGCAGTGGTATGAATATCGTAAATGGTAAATCTATTATTGCGAGTGATCACAAAAAAGATGAAGCGGAAGTTACTGTAGATACAGGTGCTGCAGTTGATACTGTTTATGGCTACCCTGCAGCGACAGAAGCAGCTTTTGAAGCTTTTTTAGATGTAGAATTTGCATCTGATGACTCTGCAGATTTTAACCTTGTAGCAGTTGCTGCTGATGAAAAAGCAATTATTTTCCCTAATAGCTACGTGCAAACTGATGATTGTCGTATTGAGTATACACAAGCAGCAGATGCAAACGACGGTACGCCGCCTGTATCTGTTACGCCTCCTACTGTTACGCTTATCACGAGTGGGTGTTAATTTATATAAATGAATAGCAGTAGTAATCAACGATTGCGTGGCTTCACACTGGTTGAATTAATTATTACTTTAGTTATTTTGGGCATACTGTCGGTAACGGCAGTGCCCAAGTTGCTAGGAAGTTCAACAGAGCAAGCATACTCATACAGAGATAGGGTATTAAACGCCCTACGCACAGTACAATTACGCGCGATGCAAAATACTGCAACAAGCAGCTGCCATAAACTGTATATTTCACCTACCTTGGTTGCGGGGCCAGAGCCAGAAACCTGTACTGGCGGCCCAAGTACCAATAATAGCGAGTATTTAGTTGTTGCTATCAATACCGAGCGCAGCGACGTACGATTTAATGCCTTAGATAGCAATGCTAATGTGTTTACGCAAATTAACTTTGACCCACTTGGGCGAGCAGATCAAAATTGCACAGTACAATGTAAAATTGACCTGGGTCTAGCCGCGGTGTGCATTAGCGGTGAAGGGCTTATTTATGCCTGCCCCTAAAATACAATCAGGTTTTACCTTGATTGAGCTGATTATTGGCATTGTGATGTTTGCTATTGCGCTAAGTATCATTACAGCGCTTATAGCACCTCAAGCAAAGCAAAGTGCCAAGCCTATTGTCGCACTCAGGGCCTCAGAGCTTGGGCAAGCATTAATGAACGAAATATTAGCTAAATCATTTGATGAACATAGCGAGCGCACGCCACCATTTAGGCGCTGCTCCGAAACAAGCTTAGGTGCCCAGCCTTGTAGTACTCATTCTGAGCTTGGTGCTGATAGCGGTGAAGCACGGGCTAATTTTAACGATGTTGATGATTACATTGCGCTCACAGGGCAACCAATTAGTGATAGTTTAGGGAATACATTAGCGCAATACAGCGACTTTTCACTGATTGTGAACGTGCAATACGACAGCGACCTAAACGAGGCAACCAATAACGATGGCGTTGCCTTTAAACGAATTACCATTGAAGTAACCTCACCCTTGGGGCAAGTGTACGGCTTTAGTGCATATAAAGGTAATTACTAATGAATAGAGCAAAGCAAAAGCGTGGCTTTACCTTAGTTGAGCTATTACTTGTGATGGTAATTATTGGTATTTTAGCCGTAGCGTCATTTTCGTTTATTAGCGCTGGATTTAATATTTACAGCCAAGGTGTGAAACGCCAAGAAGCGGTGGCGCAAAGTCGCTTTGTTTTGACCCGATTAAGTAAAGAGCTTCGCCACGCAACCCCTAACTCACTACGCTTAAATTGCGATAACGCCAGCATTGGAGCGTGTAGCACGCAGCAATGTTTAGAATTTACGCCGTTTTTATCTGCCACTCATTATACCGATTACTTACCCACTAGCGCCCCTTTTGAGATTACCGCCGTGAATTTTGCGCTTAATAATTTAACTGAGCCACAAATAAACGATTGGGCAAGTATTTATCCATTAAATAGCAGCGATATATACGATGAAAGTCAAAACAAGCGCCTACAAGTTAGCGGCTACAGCGCCGTTACAAGTGAGCTAGATACATGGCAATTTAGCAAAGCATTTGCTCAAGAGTCACCGAGTAAGCGCCTTTATTTATTAGATCAGCCCGTTAGCTTTTGTGTAGAAGGTAATTCACTGTACCGCTATAGCAACTACGGCTTTACTACAAGCCAATTAAACGCCGCCAGCTTACAGGTTAGCTCGGGCATTAAACGCGATTTAATGAGTAATTATATTGCCAACGACTTAACGAGCAGAGCCTTTTTTACGTTAAGTGAAATTTCGCTACAGCGCAGCGCGGTTGTTAATGTGTTTGCGCAAATGGGGTTTAACGACACCGAACAAATAAGTATTAGCCATGAGGTGCATGTGCCTAATGTTCCCTAATATAAAAAACATCAGTTTTGCTAAAAAGCAGCAAGGTAATTTGCTCATAATTACGTTGGTGATCATTGTCACTTTGCTGGCACTAGGGCTGGCGCTTTCTAAAGTGTTATCGGGTGCGGCGCAGCAAAATACCATTGAGTATTACGGCGCGCGCGCTTACATGGCAGCCCAAAGCGGATTAGAAACCGGCTTAAGCGAAATTTTTGCACTAAGTAGCACTGCGCAAACATGCAGTGCAGTAACCACCAGTAGGAATTTTAGCACCCTCTATCTAGCCAATTGTGAAGTTGAACTGAGCTGTAGTGAATACATAGCCTTACCCGATAGCAGCACCCGCTCTGGCACTGTTAATATTTACTACTTACAAAGCTCTGCAACGTGCGCCGCCAATGATTGTGCTGCCGGTGCAGCATGTCAAAAGGAATATTGGCAAACTCAACGTACTCTAAGTGTGGAGGCTAAAACATTACCATGAGCAAATATACCCTCTGTATTTTATGTTTATTAAGTTTGCTACTAAGCCGATGCGCTATGGCTGTACCGCCTAAAATTGAAGGGCGATTTATAGAGCTACAAGACACGTACACTTCACCCATATGGACAAAAATAAATTTTCAGCAGCAATACATAACCCCTCCTGCGGTATTTATGTTGTCCACTAATCAAGGCGGTAACCCCGCTATAGTGAGAATACGCAATGTAACAACCACAGGGTTTGAAGCATTGCCACTTGAGCCATCAGGAGAAGATGGCGAGCATATAACCATGGGCGCGCACTATTTAGCGGTAGAATATGGAGTGCATGAATTTCCTGATGGGACCATTATGGAAGTGGGGAACACCGACTTACGCCTTGAGCTACAATACGGTGATAAGTCGGGGTTTGCACCTATCACACCTAAAGGTTACAAATCACTGACTTTTAATAAACCGTTTGCGGTAAGGCCTAACTTTTTTCATTCGTTACAAACACTAAATAGTTTAGATAGTAACCCGCCGTCTCAAGCGCTTGTGCCTTTTTTAACCATTGCAGTGCAAAGTGATTCCTTATCTACAAGCGGGGTAAATATAGCGTTAGAGGCCTCAGAAACCGCATTAGGTGTTATTCAAACTGAAACGGTGGCCTACATGGCTGTAGAGCCTGGCAGTAATCGCACCTTTACCGATGACAATGGGGTAGAAGTGTCCTGGGAGACCTTTTTTACAGGATTCGAAGTTGATGGTTGGAATGATGGATGTAACTACTTTAATTTTAACAATAACTTTAGTGAAGCACCGCTGGTGGTGGCAAGTAAAAATTCCCGACTTGAAGAAGACGGTGGGTGGCTGCGCAGCTGTAATTTAAGAGCGGATCGGTTAGGGCTGGTGGTTGATGAAGACCGTGATGGCGACAGGGAGCGTAACCACGTAAAAGAAGAAGCCTCTATATTAGCTATGACCAGTACGTTTGTATTTAATGGCGATATTTTAGATTGCGATACTTTATTTCCTGGCGCTATTTCTACCTACAATGATGGACAAGTGCAGCTTGTTCAAGGTGTGGAAATAACCGATAGCAATGCACAATTTATTACCACCACTAATTTAATATCAACGGCACTCACCAACCCGCCTTTGTGTAATGGCCAAGGCTGTGTGGCCACTGGGTATAACTCCCTTGAGCCAAATCAAGCTGCGCAAGTACCCACGGTCACAAACGATGGAAGCTCTACCGGTGATGTGCCTGTATCGTTAGCTGGTGATTATTTTTATGACGAACTAGCACTTAACTTATTGGAAGATGAGTACAAGGTAACAGCGCCCACCCGTATCTTTTTAAAAGATACATCGTCGCTAATTTCTAGCGCATTTTTGAACATAGGCAAAACGAATATTGCGGTTGAGGAAGGGGCGTATTTAGCTATATATGTCGATGGGGATGTTGCCATTGCGGCCGATGCAAATATTGCTGCATACATTGTCGCAACAGGGGAGGTAAGAATTGCTCAAAATGTCACATACCAGGGCTCTATAACCGCTGCAACACAAGTAATAACCGAGGGCAGTTCTACGTTTGATGCGTTAACAGTGCCAGAGAGCATTCCTGGATTTTGCGGTATTTTTACGCCGGTTTTGCTTGATCACTACCGCATATCATTAAGTGATAACCAAGGCTTAACCTGTCAAGCAAAAGAAATGACATTAACCGCCTGTGCAAACGATGCATGTGATTTACTGTATGATGAGCCCTCCGCACTTGACATGTCTCCAGATAACAGTGGCCAACAAAGCTGGGTAAGCGGTGAAAATATTACCTTTACAGGCTCTGCCACCGTAGCGCTTGCAAAGCGTACCACAGGGACCGTCACACTTGGCTATAATACCGCCGACCCATCTGCACCGCTGCGTTGTTATATTAATGGTAGTAACGTAGGGCTGGGCGGGTGCAAAGTGGTTTTTTCTGATGCAGGGTTTATTTTTAATAACGACACAGCCAATACAGCGAGTATCCCCACTCAATTATCTGGTAAACCCTCTAGCGAGGGTTTTAATGCCGCCGAGCTATCCATTCAAGCGGTTAAAACAAATACTACAACAGGCGTATGCGAAGCCGTATTCCCTGCAGGTGGTCAAGTTGATTTAGATTTAGCTTATAGCTGCAGTGCCGGCGCTACGTGTTCAGATCCAATACAACTTAGTAATAATGCGAATACGTATAGCGTGCAGCAAGCATATCAAACTTTTTCGCTCACCTTTGATCAAGACTCAAAAGCCCCTATTGCTATTAACTACCCCGATGCCGCTAAATTAAGTTTAAATGCACGGGCAACAATTGTATTAGACCCAGTAACTAATTTATCAGTAAGCTTAACCGGCAGTTCTAACGAATATGTAGTTAAGCCCTTTGGATTAGCGATGCAAGTTGCAAGTGACGGCTATGCCCAAACAGCAAACGATAGTTTATTTAGATTAACGGGTGAGTCATTTGATTTAAAAATGAATGCAGTACAGTGGCGCGCAGGGCAAGACAATAACAACGATGGGATACCTGATAACTATAGCGCTATTCATAGTAATCCCATTGCCAAACACTTCATTAGCGAGTCTCCTTTAGTAACACATAGCTTAGTATTACCCAGCTCTGGTAATGAGGGGCAAATTGAAGCGCTAAGTACCCTTGCCTTTACTGATACAGGAAGCTTAAGTGAATCCATATCGCAGTACGCTTATGACCAAGTGGGTATTATAAACGTATTTGCGGGTTTACAAGATGGCGATTATTTTGGTGTGGGCGATGTAAAAGGGCAGCTAAACAACGTAGGGCGATTTGCTCCATCGCACTATCAAGTATTAGGTGTTCAAGCTGCTGCGCAATGTACACAGTTAGGTAGTAATTTAACCTATTTAGATCAGCCCTTTGAGCTTGGTTTTACGGTGCAAGCGCTTAATCATAACAACCAGCTAATGGCTAATTACAAACAAGGCTTTGAAAAAGCCCAAGTACAAATAAATGCCGAAAACAATCAAGCTGGTAATTATGTACCAGCAACCACGCTAACCAGCAGGTTAGCCAATATAAGCAGCAATAGTTGGAACACCCTAGCCGATGGACAATGGCAAATGAGCGACAGCACTGCCATGTTAACGCGCTTGGCTATAAATAATCCCGACGGCCCATTTACTATGGTTAATCTTATGGCCACCGTCACTAACACAGAAGGCGCTATGTTAATTGATGCTAACGATGAGCCGAGTACGCAAGCGAGCTGCAGCACTGATTGCAATAGTGTGCGTTTAAACGATGTGCCAATAGACTTTCGCTTTGGACGCTTAGTGCTAGGCAACAATGCCGGCTCAGATTTAGACTCATTACGTGTGCCTATGCAGGCTCAGTACTTTAATGGAACAGGCTTTGTATTAAATACCGAAGATAACTGCAGTGTATTTGAGCATCCGCAGTTATCCCAAATATCGCCATCAACGCCAATATTAAGCTATGAGTATGGTGCAGGTGCAGCGGGTTCATTAGAAGCAGGCAGCTACCCTACAAACAATGCTATTTATGCAACACCAAATGGCAGTGGTACATTTACATTAGAATACGAAACAGAAAATTGGTTAAAGTGGGATTGGCTTGGTGATAATTCACAGCAAGATCCCCATGCTATTTTGCAATTTGGTCGCTTTAGAGGAAATGATCGGGTTATTTACTGGCGTGAAACAAGAGAATAGTTGTAAACTAAGATAATAATTGAACAAAGCTTGTGTTTTGTGCTTCAAGTACATAGCATAAGGCATTGGGTGTAATGATTTTTGATGGTTGAAAAATGTTCAGCTTTCAAAAGTGAGTACACTCTAATAAACAATAATAACGACCAAATAATTGCCGCTTTTTGGGACTGGAATATATGCGAATTGCTCCTTTATCTCTGTTAATTTCCGCTAGTTTGTTAGCTAGTAGTGCATTTGCACAAGACACAGCAACAGTAACCGGAATTGAATCAGAGATTAGTATTAAACAAACAGAATACGATAACTCGACACAAATACTTGAAAAACACTTAAAAGAAGAAAGTCAGTTACAAAACCAACTTGAACTACTTCGTTCTCGCTCTACAGAGCTTGATAAAGAGAAAAACCAAGCACTTGATGCGATGAACGAAATGTATCGCCGCTTAATTGACGATCCTACGCTTGATATTAGTGCTGCCCAATCGCGCTATCAAAAAGCCGTGGTTGATCATAAGCAAAATAAAGACGACATCTCAATGCAGTTGGCGGCAATTGCATCTCATCGTAAAGATATAGAGCAAATTCGTGTTGCAAAACATACGCTTTTAAACACCTTAGAAAGCTTAAAAGAGCAATTAACTACAGCCCGAGTAGAGCGTTTACGTAATGAGTTTACCCGTGAAGGTACACTGGAAGTAAACCACACAATTAACTGTAAGCGTACCGAAACGCTCGCAGCTTGTGAGCAACGCGGCCAGCAAATGGGTTTACAAAAAGCCACTAAGCGCTTTGTTGATCAAATATTTGCTAATTTAACAGAAGAGCGAATTGTTGAACCAAAACGCAACATGGCAGGCGCACAAGTACAAATTTTAAGTAGCCATGTAGTTAACAGTGCATTTAGTGGACAAGGCAATTACAACGTTAACTTAAGCGTAACCATGCGCGGCGAAGTAAACAGCAGCCGCCTATGTAACTTATTAAACGTAGATAACCGTTATTGTTCTGAATATGGCTCGCCACTCGCGACAGCGTATCAGCCTGGTTACGGTACAACCTACTCTGATAGTCAGTTAACATTCAGCAACGCCGCGGATAATACCGACACTGTGTCTGTATCGCGAATGAACAATCAGCCAGTGCGCGATTATTCAGTGAAAGCTGCACCTACAAAAAAAAACTATCCATCAATTATAAATAAAGAGAAAAATCAGCAAGTTGAGCTGACTTTACGTTCAAATGTTTACGATGATGAAGTGTTTATTGATGGGGTGAGCTTTGGCTCTACGCGTTTAGTTACGCGTTTACCGCGTGGTGTGCATAACGTAGAAATACGTAAATTAGGTTATAAGCCTTACAAAGTAAGAGTTGATTTAACTAAAGCACAGACTATTCATGCTAACTTAGTAAAAAAGTCTGAGTCGATTGCTGCACCGGCTTACACTCGCGAGCAACCAAAACCTGTAAGTCGTACAGCAAGCACTAATCGCTCTGCTGATGTACAAAATAATGTTGTAGTTGTGCCCGCCGGTAAATTTAAGATGGGCGATATTAACGGCAATGGTTTAGCAAATGAACGCCCGGTTATTGAAAAAGTGATAGCCAGCTCATTTGCTATGCAAACCAAAGAGGTTACCGTAGGTGCCTACGAAGCGTTTGTAGCAAGTACTGGGTATAAAACACAAGCAGAGCAAAGCAAAGGGTGTGCTTATTATTTAAATGGCGAACCCGTATGGGAAGCTAATTTAAACTGGCGTAACCCAGGTTTTGAGCAAAGCAGCGATTTTCCTGCTGTGTGTTTAACATTTAACGACGCGAAAGCGTACGCCGAATGGCTCTCTGGCGAAACCGGCCAGCAGTACCGTTTACCTAATGAAGTTGAATGGGAATACGCCGCTCGCGCAGGTACAGAAACAGAATACCCTTGGGGTAACGAAATAGGTAAAAATTTAGCTAACTGTGGTTGGTGTGGTAGCGAATGGTCAAACAAACGTGCAGCACCGGTGGGTTCTTTTTCTCCTAACGCATTTGGATTATACGACACCGTAGGCAATGTGTGGGAATGGACAGCTAAAGAGTCAGGCGAATCTGATGTTGCAGTAAGAGGCGGGGCGTGGAACTTTGCACCAAGCCTTGCACGTGCTTCAACACGATTAATTTTAGCGCCAGATTTTAGATCTAACTACATTGGCTTTCGCTTAGTCCGCGAACGATAGCATTTAACCAAGGAAGCCTAGCTTCCTTTTTTCACAAATTAACAAAGGTAGTTGCGCTTTATATTGCTCATCTAATTAGGCATGTTAAAGTGAGTGCAGCTAACATAAGAACGTATTTCAAAGGTCATCCAGCCTCATGTTTAAAAAACTCCGTGGTATTTTTTCAAACGATCTATCGATCGACTTGGGTACAGCCAATACCCTTATCTATGTAAAAGAAGAAGGTATTGTACTTAACGAACCTTCAGTTGTAGCTATTCGTCAAGAACGCGCTGGTGGACCTAAAAGCGTTGCTTCTGTGGGTACGGAAGCAAAACAAATGCTAGGGCGTACACCGGGTAATATTAAAGCGATTCGCCCAATGAAAGATGGCGTAATAGCCGACTTTTATGTAACCGAAAAAATGTTACAACACTTTATAAAACAAGTGCACAACAATAACTTTATGCGCCCAAGCCCGCGTGTACTTATTTGTGTACCGTGTGGTGCAACCCAAGTAGAAAAGCGTGCAATCCGCGAATCAGCAATGGGTGCCGGCGCGCGCGAAGTGTACCTAATTGAAGAGCCAATGGCCGCAGCAATTGGTGCTGGGCTACCAGTATCAGAAGCAACTGGTTCTATGGTTGTTGATATTGGTGGTGGTACTACCGAAGTTGCTATTATTTCACTAAACGGTGTTGTTTACTCATCGTCTGTGCGTATCGGTGGCGATAAATTTGATGAAGCCATTATTAATTATGTACGTCGTAACTTTGGTAGCCTAATTGGTGAAGCAACGGCTGAAAATATTAAACATCAAATTGGCTCTGCTTTTAAAACTGACGAACCAATTGAAATTGAAGTACGCGGTCGTAACTTAGCCGAAGGTGTTCCTCGCTCATTTACACTTAACTCGCACGAAATTTTAGAAGCACTCCAAGAGCCGCTAATGGGCATTGTAAGTGCCGTAATGGTTGCACTTGAGCAGTCTCCACCTGAGCTTGCATCAGACATTTCAGCTCACGGTATGGTTCTGACTGGCGGTGGTGCACTATTAAAAGATTTAGATCGTTTATTAATGGAAGAAACAGGCATTCCTGTGGTTGTTGCCGATGATCCACTTACGTGTGTAGCACGTGGCGGCGGTAAAGCACTTGAAATGATTGATGTTCATGGTGGTGACGTTTTTAGTTACGATTAATGAAATTACTGTTTGGACAAACCATCTCTTTGCAACTGCGACTTTTTGTCGCAGTGCTTTTGAGCATAGTGCTCATTGCGGGCGATAAGTTTACACAAGGCGGCACGGTTGTACGTACAAGCCTCAATACACTTGTCAGCCCATTAATTTACGTTGCCAACCTACCTTACGAAATATTTAGCTTAGGTGCTAAAAGCCTGCATACCCGCGATCAGTTACTGAGTGAAAACGAAGCGCTGAAAAAAAAGCAAATGCTACAAAGCGAGCAATTGCAGCAATACCAATTTTTAGCCCGCGAAAACCAAAAGCTACGTGCTTTACTTGGCTCATCGGCTAAGCAATCTAATCGTAAAAAAATAGCCCAAGTACTTTCTGTACATTCAAACCCTTATAGTCATCAAGTGGTTATTAACCGCGGTACCACCGACGGCCTAAGCGAAGGCCAAGCGGTAATTGATGAAATGGGGGTTGTTGGTCAATTAACGAAAGTAGGCTCTACCACGTCGCGCGTGTTACTAATGACAGACACAACTCATGCTACGCCGGTACGTATACTACGAAACGACGTACGCACGGTAGTTGAAGGCATAGGTAAAATTAACGTTGTTAAGCTTTCGCATGTACCTCATAGCCTTGATGTTCGCATTGGTGATGTACTCGTGACCTCGGGGCTTGGCGGTACGTTTCCTGAAGGTTACCCGGTGGCTGTTGTCACCGAAATAAACCGCGATGAAGGACGCCCATTTGCTCAAGTATTTGCAGAGCCTATTGCACAGCTAGACCGTATTCGTTTGTTGGTTATTTTATGGCGCAATCAACAGGAGCAAATCAGCGATGATTAATCGTTATTCATTGTTAATTGCCCTAAGCATCTTTTTTGCTTTAATTATGGCATTAATGCCACTGCCTTTTTCGTTTGAGCCCTTCAGACCTGATTGGGTGTTACTGGTATTAATGTACTGGTCGCTGGCAGTGCCGCATAGATTAAATATTGGTACCGCGTGGGTTGTTGGCCTACTCATGGACTTAGCCTTAGGCTCGCCATTAGGGGTTAACTCACTCACGTATTCTATTTGTATATTTGTGACCGCAAGTAACTTTCAAAAAATACGTAACTTTTCGCTTTGGCAGCAAAGCTTATTAGTGGGCTTATTTTTAACCTTGTATCACCTAATGCAATTTTGGTTAAATCACTTTTTATTAGGTGTTTATTTTAATCCACAATACCTGTGGCCAGTGGCGACCGGTATGGTCAGCTGGTTTTGGGTCTTTTTACTTCTTCGCAAATACCGTAGACATTTTAGGATCAGGTAATGACAACCGCAGTATATTTGGCATCAGCCTCCCCGCGACGTAAAGAGTTGTTGAGTCAGTTAGGCATTGAGTTTGAACAATTTAGTGTAGATGCAGACGAAACCCCACTTGCAAACGAGCAGCCTCATGCATTGGTTGAGCGCTTAGCTCGCTTAAAAGCGCAAACAGGCGTAGCGATTGGTTACACAGACCGCCCAGTGCTTGGTAGTGATACTGTGGTTGTTATTGATAACGAATCGTTGGGTAAACCACGCGATAAAAACGATTTCATAACAACACTTAAACGTTTATCTGGTAATACACATCAAGTACTTACTGCCGTTGCTTTTGCTACACAAACAGATGTACTAAGTTGTGTGGTGAGTACCGATGTGACCTTTAAAACCCTCAGCGATGAAGAAATAAATAGCTATTGGGAGTCAAACGAGCCACAAGATAAAGCCGGTGGTTATGGCATTCAAGGCTTAGGTGGTCGCTTTGTTACACACATTGCGGGTAGCTATTTTGCTGTTGTAGGCTTACCTTTATACGAGACCGAACAATTATTACAAGCATTCCTAAGAAGGTAACATGAGTACAGAATTACTAATAAATGTCACGCCAAGTGAAAGCCGTGTTGCCCTAATCGAAAACGGTGTTTTACAAGAAATTCAACTAGAGCGTATAGGCAACCTAGGTATTGTAGGTAACATTTACTTAGGAAAAATAAGCCGCGTACTGCCAGGCATGCAAGCTGCTTTTGTTGATATAGGCCTAGAAAAAGCCGCTTTTTTGCATGCATCAGACATAGTCAATAGCGCCTCAATAGTTGAGGGCGTAGACGACGAGCCAATAAAAAAAGTACAAGACATACGTGAGCTAGTACGCCAAGGCCAATACATTATGGTGCAAGTGGTTAAAGACCCACTAGGCACTAAAGGAGCAAGGCTTACTACCGATATCACTATTCCTTCTCGCTATTTAGTGTTTATGCCAGACGCTACGCATGTAGGTGTCAGTCAGCGTATAGAAACCGAAGAAGAGCGTGCGCGACTTAAAAAAATAGTGGCAGAATACGGCGACGATAATGGCAGTTTTATTGTTCGTACAGCGGCAGAGGGGGCCAGTGAAGCGGAGCTAAGACACGATGCTGAATTTTTACGAAAACTGTGGCAAAAAATTGTATCACGTCGTAAAAAAACCAATAAAGCCAGTATATTACACGAAGACTTAACGCTTGCATTTAGAACCCTGCGCGACTACGTAGGTGAAGATATGGAGCGCATTAGGGTTGACTCTAAGCTAACCTATCAAGAGCTAAAGCTGTTTACTGAAGAGTTTGTGCCTTTGCTTTCGCAAGCGCTTGAGTATTACCCAGGTGAGCGCCCAATTTTTGACTTATTTGACGTTGAAACCGAAATTCAAAAAGCACTGCATCGTAAAGTCACGCTTAAGTCGGGCGGCTATTTAATTATTGACCAAACCGAAGCGATGACCACAGTTGATGTGAATACAGGTGCATTTGTAGGGCATCGTAATTTAGAAGAAACCATTTTTAATACCAATGTGGAAGCCACATCAGCCATTGCTAGGCAGCTACGCCTGCGTAACTTAGGCGGTATTATTATTATCGATTTTATCGATATGATCAGCGAAGATCATAAACGCAGAGTATTACATTCTCTAGAGTCAGCACTATCTAAAGACCGTGCAAAAGCCAACATAAATGGCTTAAGCGCATTAGGCTTAGTAGAAATGACCCGTAAGCGCACCCGCGAAAGCCTTGAGCATATTTTGTGTGATGTATGTCCGGCTTGCTCTGGACGTGGCTCACAAAAAACAGTCGAAACCGTATGTTATGAAATACTGCGTGAAATAGTGCGCGTTAATCGTGCTTACGATGCCGATAAATTCATGGTGTATGCGGCGCCCGCAGTAAGTGAAGCCTTACTCAATGATGAGTATCATAACCTTGCCGAACTTGAACTATTTATTGGTAAGCAGGTCAATATTCAAACAGAGAGCCTATACAGCCAAGAGCAGTTTGATGTGGTAATGATGTAATGAAAACGAAAGCGGTCTGTTTTTTTTGTTTTAGAAAGTTATGGCAAACCTGCGCCATAATTTTAGTATTACTGGCCGTGATTGTTTCTATTTTAAAGTACACCCTACCTTATGCAAACGACTACAAAGGCGATATAGAAACCTACCTGCACGATAAATTTGCCATTAGTCTTTCTATAGGCGCAATCTCTGCCAGTTGGCATGGCGCCGGCCCTGCCTTGGTATTAGAAGAGCTCTCTTTTAAGGATAACGAAACTGCGCCTATATCGCTTACTATTGCCAAAACAAGCTTAGAGCTTAACCTATGGGAGAGCATTAAAGCCTTTCAGTTAAAGTCTAATTACTTTGTTATTAATGGCTTTCATACCAGTGTAAATATTCAAAATTTATTTAATAACACCAATAACGATGATGTCTCGTTTGAACAAAAAGAGCTAATTGAAGAGCTGTTTTTAGGAGAGACAGGGCATTTTGCTATTGAAAATTCGAGTATTAATTTTATTTTAGAAGACGGTAGAGAGCGCAAACTATTACTCGAAAACATAGTATGGCAAAACCAAGATGAACAGCATTTAGGAAGCGGCAGCCTCGCCTTGCCCGGCATTAGTGTGGGTAGCTTTGACGCTCGTATCGCACTTAGTGGCAAAACTATAGAGCAAATTGCGGGTGATATTTACGTACAAGCAAATAGCGTAGATGTGTCTAATTGGTTGGCGCAATATATTAATACTGAAAAACAACAGCTTTACACAGACATAAACTTAAAGTCTTGGCTTAAGCTCGAAAATGGTTTTATCAGCGATGTAAAAATGCAGTGGTTACCTAGCTTTGTGCACTGGCAAAACAACCAACAAGCTAAACAAGTAAGCTTAAGCGAAGGAGGATTTCATTTATTTCCTGAGGCAAACGCTTGGCACTTAAAAAGCACGGGCCTAACATTTAGTAATAACGACACAACCTGGCCAAGTCTAGAATTTGAGGCAAACTTAGGTAAGCAAAATAAAGTGTGGCTGCAGCAGGTTGATCTTTCTTTACTGAGTAACTTGGCGTCGTTAACTAATTTTGAAGCATTACAGCCACTTTTAAACCGCAAACCAAGTGGTTTTATCGATCAAGCCTACCTAGAACTTAATCCAGATGAGCAATGGCAGTTATGGTTTTCAGCTAATAATATTGGCTGGCAAGAAGTGTCTGGTATTCCTGCAGCGCAGGCGCTTAGAGTCTCGGGGCTTATAAATCAGCAGCGCGGGCGAGTGCAGCTATTTGGCGAAAATGGGACTTTAATAACCGGCGACAGCTTCAGTAAAAATATTGATTACAACCAAATTAATATCGATCTGGATTTAGCAAAAACAGATAATTACTGGAATGTAAGCAGTAATAATATTTGGTTTGATAATAACGAAGTTACCTTAGCGGCTGAGCTAAATGTAAGCCTTAGCGACGATCCTCGCTTAGATCTATACGCAGAAGCCTATGCAGAGGATGCCACAGTAGCTGGGCACTACTTTCCGTTAAAGGCAATGAGCCCTCAACTTGTAAGCTACTTAAATGGCGCAATAAAAGGGGGCGAAGTGGCTAAGGCGCAAGTATTATTTGCGGGCCCGCTTTCAGGTTTTCCTTTCACCGATGGCAGCGGCCAATTTGATGTACTCGCGCAAATAGATAATGCAACATACGCGTTTGACCCCAATTGGCCGGCAGTAACTAACGCCAATGTGCAGTTGCACTTTGCCAACGAGCGAATGGATATTTATAGCCAGCAAGGCCAGCTAGTTAATTTAGAAGTAGGCGATAGCGTGCAAGTGAGTATTGCCGATTTAATGCACGCTGATGAACTCATTGTACAAATAGATAAACGCGCGCAAATGGAAAAACTGCATGACTTTTTTGCAGCCACGCCCATTGCAAACCCACTGGCCAATATTTTTGAAGTGGTGCAAGGTAAAGGTCAAGCCGATGCAAGCGTAACTCTTTTAATTGGCTCTAAATTTAAAGGTGGAGCCAGTGTAAGCGGCAAAGTAAAACTAAACGATTTGCCTGTTTATATTGCGGCCCCAGGCATTACGCTTGAAAAACTAAGCGGCGAGCTCAACTTTGAAAACGATACAATTAGCATGCAAAACGCCAGCGCTACATGGTTGGGTATGCCGCTTAGCATTAACTATAATAGTGCAAGCGAAGCACAGCAGTACACCGCTAATATTGATATAACGGCGTTACTAAATGCAGATACACTAACAACCCAGGCGCAAGGTGTACTGAAAGGGTACCTGAGTGGGCAAAGTGAAGTTGATGTAGGCCTTACACTTAATTTTACCGAGCAAGGCTTTAATTACCGCGCTCAGGTAAGCTCAGAGCTGCGAGGGTTAACGAGCATGCTACCAGCGCCCTATGGCAAAACAAGTGAACAGGTTTGGCCGTTTACGGGCATAGTGCAAGGCGATGATATTTCAAATCTTATTACGGCTAATGCTAATCAGCAGCTATATTTTAATGCGATTTTAGAAAACGGTCAGCCGCAATTTAGTAATATGCATATTGTACTTGGTGAGCAAGATTTAGGGCTAAATCAAAAAGATTTAAGCGTTAATATTAACCTTGAACAAACGCAACTAGAAGCATGGTTTGAATTAATAGACCAAATAATTAAAGCCGCTCAAGCTAAGCCAAACCAGCAGTCTGAGGGTATTATGCCGCCATTAAATGAAGTGGTTGCGCATATTGACAAGGTTAATGCTAGCGACATTATTTTTAACGATTTTGAAATGCGCTTAGCGCCCCAGCAAAACGACTTATATTTAAAAATTAATGCCAAAGAGCTGCGTGCTGACGTGTTTATTCCCAGCTCTCAGCCAAGCCAGCCGATACGTATAAGTAGCGATTACTTAAGACTTAACTTTGCACCTAAAGTAGAAGAAGATCTTGAGATCACCGATGTACTGCCAGAGCAAAACCTAGCGTGGCTTAACACAGTACCTGCCATTGAATTTGAATGTGCAGATTGTAAAGTGGCAAGTTATCAGCTTGATAAAGTGAGCGCTTCGCTGGTCGGTGAAGGCGACAAGCTCACTATTTCTGAGCTTGTGGTTGATAAGGGCGACCATATTTTACGTACCAAAGGGCAATGGCAAGGTGGCTTTACGCAATTTAATGGTGAACTTAAAAGTGACGATATAGGCGCGCTATTTGATGAATTTGATATCACCACCGCAATAAAAGACTCAAAAGCCGATATTAACTACAACCTTGCTTGGCAAGGCGCCCCGTATGACTTTGATATACCAAGTTTGGGCGGTGAAGTTAAGTGGGATTTAGGCGAAGGCCACATTGCTGAAATAAGTGATGGTGGGGCACGTGTGTTTTCGTTACTTAGCCTTGACTCGCTAGTGCGTAAATTAAAACTCGATTTTAGAGATGTATTTTCAAAAGGCTTTTTTTACAACAGCTTAAAAGGCTCTATGCAGCTAGATAAAGGTATAGCCTACACAAAAGATACCAAAATGGATGGCGTGCCAGCCGATTTAACGATTAACGGCTATGCTAATTTAAACACCCTTGAAATAGATTACGATTTAGCAGTGGCACCACAAGTAACATCTAGTATTCCGGTTATTGTGGCTTGGATGGTTAATCCCGTCACAGGGCTTGCCGCTTTAGCGCTTGATAAGGTTATTCACTCAGCAAGGGTGATCTCCGAAATTAACTTTAAAGTAACCGGCAAAATGAATGACCCTGTGGTACAAGAGCTTGAGCGTAAAAGTAAGGAAGTTACCTTACCGCAAGCTGCGCAAAATCAGCCGCAAGCGGCCAGCACACTCACACTTAAAGATGCCGCGGTAACAGCAACACAATGAGTATGCTAAACGCCAATATAATTGCTTTGCAAATGTGCTCAGGCACCAACCCCGACGACAACATGGCAACCCTTGGCGAGGCGTTAAATAAACTCCCCGCAGCCAGGCCTATGCTTGTGTGTTTACCCGAGGCGTTTTTAGTATTTAGTAAAAGTGGCCATGATACGCTAGCGGTTGCTAAACGTATTACACACTATAAACAGCAATTAAGTGCATTGTGTAAAAAGCATAATATTTGGCTAAATGCGGGCACCATCCCTGAGCCACACAAAAATAATAAATACTTTGCGGCCTCGCACTTATTTAATAGCCAAGGTGAATGCGTAGCCACGTACAATAAAATGCATTTATTTGATGTTGATGTGGCCGATAAAACCGCCAGCTATCGAGAGTCAGACTTTACTCAGGCTGGCGATGATGTGGTGGTTGTTGCTACACCGTTTGGTAAAATTGGCTTAACAATATGTTATGATTTGCGCTTTAGCGGATTATTTAGCGCACTTACGCGCCAAGGGGCTGAAATAATTTTAGTGCCCAGTGCTTTTACAGTCCCTACTGGGCAGGCACATTGGCAGCCCTTATTAAAAGCACGCGCAATAGAAACGCAATGTTACGTTATTGCAGCGGCGCAGTATGGAACGCATCAAAATGGCCGCCAAACATACGGACACAGTATTATTATTTCACCGTGGGGCGAGCAAATAGCAACGCTTGAAAGTGGGGTAGGGTTTATAAGCGGTTACGCCGACCTAAACCAGTTAAATAAAATTAGAAGAGATATGCCCGTGCAATCTCATCAACGATTTAGAGAGCATTTATTATGAATTCGGTTGAACAGCATTTATTACACGACAGCCAGCTAAATCGAGAAGAACTCGAAAAAACGCTTGGGCATATTCATCAGCATAAAGTGGATTACGCCGATTTATACTTTCAATCAAGCCATCATGAGTCATGGGTGCTTGAAGACGGCTTAGTAAAAGAAGGCTCTTACAATGTTGAGCGCGGAGTAGGTGTTCGTGCCGTTAGTGGTGAAAAAACAGGGTTTTCTTACTCTGATGCCATTAACCTTGAAGCGTTAAACAAAGCCGCAACGGCAGCTCGTAGCATTGCCGATGCAGGCGAAGATAAAACCATTAAAGTATTTAGCGATGTGAAAGCAAAAGAGCAATTTGCCCCGCATCAGCCAATTTCAAGCATGAGTGACAGCGATAAAGTGAGTTTATTGCGTGAGCTTGAAAACTACATACGCGAACTCGCCCCTGATGCTGAACAAGTAATTAGTTCAATGTCGGCTGTATACGAAGAGGTCTTAATTGCTGCCAGCGATGGCACGTTTGCTACCGATATACGCCCGCTTATTCGTTTAAACTGCTCCGTTTTACTTGAAAAAAATGGCCGCCGTGAACGCGGTGGTGCAGGGGGCGGCGCACGCTTAGATTATGGTTACTTTAAAGAACTAGTTGAAGGCAAGCCACGTTGGATGGGCTTTGCCGAAGAAGCTGTACGCCAAGCTAAAGTAAACTTAGAGGCAATTGATGCACCAGCTGGCACAATGGAAGTTGTGTTAGGCAATGGCTGGCCTGGCGTGCTTTTACACGAAGCGGTAGGCCATGGCCTTGAAGGCGACTTTAACCGTAAAGGAGCTTCGGCATTTAGCGGTAAAGTGGGGCAAAAAGTAGCGTCTGAGCTGTGTACAGTAGTTGATGATGGCACCATGGCCGATCGTCGCGGTTCACTTAACGTTGACGATGAAGGCACACCTGCAGCTTATAACGTACTTATCGAAAACGGTATTTTAAAAGGTTACATGCAAGATAAGCTCAATGCGCGTTTAATGGGTGTAAACCCAACGGGTAATGCACGTCGTGAGTCGTATGCGCATTTACCTATGCCGCGTATGACCAACACCTACATGTTAGGGGGCGAGCATAGCCAAGCCGATATTATAAGCTCAGTTAAAAAAGGGGTATTTGCACCAAACTTTGGTGGCGGCCAAGTAGATATTACTTCAGGTAAGTTTGTATTTAGCGCATCAGAGGCGTATTTAATTGAAAACGGTAAAATTACCCAGCCAATTAAAGGTGCAACACTGATTGGCAATGGCCCAGAGGTGATGCAGCATATTTCTATGGTAGGCAACGATTTAGCCCTTGATAAAGGCGTAGGTGTCTGCGGTAAAGATGGCCAAAGCGTTCCTGTAGGGGTAGGTCAACCAAGCCTTAAAATAGACCAACTTACAGTAGGTGGCACCGCATAAAACAATAAAGCGCGAAGCAATTCGCGCTCTATAGGTTACCAATGCGAGGTTTACGCCTCGCTTTGCTCTTCTTTGTTCTTCTTCGCCTGTTCGTACCACAAAGCCATAAAACACTCAGTTAATTTATGCTCTATTTCAAGTGCTTTGTTGGTTGGGCAAAATAGCGTAAAGCTTGCTTTAAACTCACCAAGCTCCGTAGTACCAAAGTGAATAACCGGTGCCGGACCTGAAATTTTTGCATCGAGTTTACGCTCTATCATCGAATTATAACGTGTTGCTACATCGTGAAACTCTTCGCAGTACAGCTTTGCCTGATTGACTAACTCGTCATGAATAACATAAGGGTTAAAGCTCTCTCTGCGTACAATAGTAAAATGATGAGTAACAAAGCGCTTTACATAATTAAGGTTTTTAATTGAGCTGGTGATCAGCTTATTATTTGGTATATAAATTGTTTTGCGCGAAAACTGATAAGTGTGCATGTCTATTTCATGCATGGTGGTTTTTACCCAGTCTGTTTCGGCTACTTCGCCAAAATAGTCACCTACTTGTATCCAATCACCTACTCTAAACGGGCGGGTGGTAACTAGGTAAAAAAAGCCACTAACGCATTGTATAAACTCGCGAGTTGCAAGCACTATAGCCACTGCAAACGCAGCAATAGACAGCGCAAAATTTTGTATTTCGGTCGACCACACAAATAGCAGCGACAACACCATAACAAAATTAATAAAGTGCTTAATGTTATGAGTGATGTAACGAATGTCTTTTTCTTTTTTTTCTGCGCGGTTTCTTGCTAGTTTATCAACCAGTACTTTAAGCACAAATGCAATGGCAAGCACGAGCACAGAAACTAAAAAAGGGTGCATGAGTATGTCTTTAATCATAACTTCCAAATACGAGTAGCAATAGGCACGCTAAGTATATTGAGTAATCAAACCAATTAGCAAATTTAAGCTACATAAAATCACTTATACCAATTGTATTAAGTTATGAGCCATTTATAGCAATAGCTGAATAGCGTTATAACCCTGTTAGCGCTTTATCTTGTACGCTAGAATGGCTAATACTTAATTAAACCGGTATTACTTAGCAGCTAGGCTGTTTGCTCTGTAATAGAGACCTGCGTGTGTTTAGCGTGTTTTTGGCAAAACAATACAAGCTCAATGGCAGCGATAAAAATAAGCGTGTAACCTAGGGTTTCTATGCCTTCCTCAATAATATTTTTAACGACCCGAACGTATTGTTCTCCCATAACTGAGTGCCAAAACTCGCCCTTGCCCATCATTCTCGAGAAAGCGAGTAAGGTCACTAAGCCAGATAGGCAAATACCATAGCTCGGTGTTTGCGAATAGGCTTTTAACGAGCTGTAAATAAAGCCTCGTTGGGCTTTTAAGTAAAGTAGTACGCTCCCTAACAGCGTATATACAATTGCTTGCCATGCGCCATCAAATACATACATATCTAGGTAGGTGTCAAATTCTCTAACAAACATAGCAGCCGACAAAGCAGCCAGTAACAGCGCGGCTATTTTAAGATCAGAGTGAATACGTGAGGCGTAGAAAAACAGCATACAACTTAAAAACGTTAAAATATCTTGCATGTGTTCGGTTAGTGTTTCTTCACTGTAAAGTGCATTTTGCTGTAAATCAAAACCTTCAAGCTGAATTAAAAAAGCCACACCTGCTAAGCATAATAAGTAAATAAAAGATCGCAGTAAAAACATATAAAAGCTCAAATAGAAAACAATGCGCGGCAGTTTAATGATAAAAATGGCTAAAAGCCAAAACATTATAGAAACTTTTTATATATTTATCGGTCTAAGTTTTTTGCTGTTAAATTAATGGGTTATGTTTTTATTTTATGTATTTATGATGTGTTTTTTGTAATAAGTTGAGTTAATTAGTTGTGCTGTATAGGGTTAAATGCGTTAAGCATAAAAAAACCCTTACTAAAACATAGTAAGGGCTTTTAACGTTATAAGCAGAATTTGCTTAGCGCATCGTCACAAACTCTTCTGAGCCTGTAGGGTGCAGAGCAACAACGGCATCAAAATCAGCTTTAGTTGCGCCCATTTTCATAGCAACAGCAAAGCCTTGAATCATTTCATCAACGGCAAAACCAATGCCGTGTAAGCCAACTACTTTTTCTTCAGGGCCTACGCATACAAGCTTCATTGCACACGGTTGGCGGTGTTGTGTAACGGCTGTGTACATAGCGGCAAAGCCCGATTTGTACACTTTTACATTTTCTTCGCCGTGGCGAGCAATGGCTTCTTGCTCGGTTTCACCAATAGTACCAATAGGTGGGTGGCTAAATACCACGGTAGGTACAAGGCTGTAATCCATTTTTAAATCATCAGGTAGGTCTTTATTAAATAAACGCTCTGATAGGGTACGGCCGGCTTTAACAGCGACAGGCGTAAGTTCTATACCGTGCTCAATAATATCGCCCACAGCATAAATACCAGGTACGTTTGTATTTTGATATTCATCTACTTTTACATAACCAGAGCTATTTAGTTCAACCCCTGCTGCTGCAATGTTAATTACATCGGTGCTTGGCTCGCGGCCAATAGCCCAAATTACTTGGTCAACGTTTTGGCTGTAACCATTTTCAAAATGAATGGTTAAGCTACCATCGCTTTCTTTAACAATTTCTTTAGGCGAGCATTCGGTATGCAGTGTTGGGCCTTCTTTTTTCATGATCTCTACCAGGGTTTCAACCAGTAGCGTATCAAAATTACGAAGCGGCGCGTGTCTGCGTACAAATAAATGAGTTTCTGTGCCTAAACCATGCAGTACACCGGCAAGTTCTACAGCAATGTAGCCTGCGCCAATTACCGCTACTCGCTTTGGCTGCTCTGTTAATTCAAAAAAGCCATTTGAGTCTATACCGTACTCAGCACCTGGAATATTAGGAGTATGCGGACGTCCACCTACTGCAATCAAAATATGATCAGCCGTGTAATGCTCGCCGTTTACTTCTACGGTTTTGCTATCAACAAATTTAGCAAAACCATTAATTACGGTTACGCCATTGTTCGCTAAACCGTTGTCGTATCCTTTGTGAATGCGACCAATGTACGCTTCGCGGCTCTCAACGAGTTTGCTCCAGTTAAAGTCTTTTACTTCTACGTTAAAGCCGTAATCAGGTGCATATAAGTTAATTGCTTCAGCAACTTGTGCGCCATGCCACATTACTTTTTTAGGCACACAGCCTACATTAACACAGGTGCCGCCCATGTGTTTTGCTTCGATAAGCGCTACTTTAGCGCCACGCATTGCCGCACGGTTAGCAGAGGCAATACCGCCACTACCACCACCAATCGCAATGTAATCAAAATGCTGAGCCATGTTTTATCCTCAAAAAATATATTTAACTATAATGTGCCGATGATAGCATATGCTAAGTGCAAGTCACCCAGCGCGGCGCGCTAAAAAGCTGATAAATACAACAAACGAAATTGTTTATTATGCCGATCAGTTTCATCCTAAGCTATATTAGACCCATTAATGGAGGCTTGTATTTCACCGTTTTGCCCCAACTTCAAATTCATAGTCAATTAAATTGAGAAAATTCATGAGCGAAGCACAAACAAATCCACTCATTGGCCTAGAAGGCTTACCCCCGTTTTCAAAAATAAAGCCAGAGTACGTAGTACCGGCACTAAAGCACGGTATAGAGCAATGTCGTAAAGCCATAGATGACGTGTTAGCGAAAGGCTCGTTTACATGGAACGATTTAGTATTACCCCTTGAAGAAGCCGACGATAAACTCTCGCGTATGTTTTCACCGGTATCGCACCTTAATTCAGTCATGAATAACGACGAGCTGCGTGAAGCCTACGAGCAATGTTTACCACTTATATCTGAGTACTCAACATTTGTCGGGCAGCATCAAGGCTTGTACGAAGCGTATAATGCGCTTTATAACAGCGATGAATTTAAAACACTCAGCACTGCGCAGCAAAAAACCATCACCAACGCCCTACGTGATTTTAAACTTTCAGGCATTGCATTATCAGCAGAAGATCAAAAGCGCTACGGCGAAATTAGCACGCGTTTATCTGAACTTGCCTCTAAATTTGGCAACAACGTAATGGATGCAACGCTTGCATGGCATAAACACATTACCGATGAAAGCCAATTGGCAGGCTTGCCAGAGTCGGCATTAGCGCTTGCTAGCGAAACAGCTAAAAGCAAAGGTTTAGACGGCTGGGTATTTACGCTTGATTTTCCGTCTTACTTACCGGTAATGACCTATGCAGATGACCGCGAGCTGCGCAAAGAAACCTACACGGCATTTTGTACGCGCGCTTCAGATCAAGGCCCTAATGCGGGTGAGTTTGATAACTCAGCCATTATGAAAGAAGAGCTTGCACTACGCCATGAGCTATCGCAGCTATTAGGGTTTAATAACTACGCTGAAAAATCATTAGCAACTAAAATGGCCGAGTCGCCAGCGCAAGTTTTCTCCTTTTTAGAAGATTTAGCCGCTAAGTCTAAGCCTCAAGCAGAGCAAGAAGTGGCAGAGCTAAAAGCCTATGCTGAGCAACACCATGGTATTGCTGAGCTTCAAGCATGGGATTTTGGTTACTACAGCGAAAAGCTCAAGCAAGAAAAATACGCAATTTCAGATGAAGTGCTGCGCCCTTATTTCCCCGCAGATAAAGTACTTAGCGGTTTATTTGAAACCGTTAACCGCCTTTTTGGTATTAAGGTAAAAGAAGTAAGCGACTTTGATAGCTACCACAGCGATGTTCGCTTTTTTGAAATTTTTGATAGCAGTAACACATTGCGTGGTCGTTTTTATCTTGATTTATATGCACGCGAGCGCAAACGTGGCGGCGCGTGGATGGATGACTGTATGGGGCGTAAAGTGCGCGCCAGCGGCGAATTACAAACACCCGTGGCATACTTAGTGTGTAACTTTAATAAAGCGGTAGGCGACAAACCGGCGCTATTTACACATGACGAAGTAACCACGCTTTTCCACGAATTTGGCCATGGTATACACCACATGCTTACCCAAGTTGATGCTGCTCCTGTTGCTGGTATTAACGGCGTTGCATGGGATGCCGTAGAGCTACCAAGCCAATTTTTAGAAAACTGGTGTTACGATGAAGAAGCGCTGAGCTTTATTTCAGGCCACTTTGAAAGTGGTGAGCCATTACCAAAAGAGCTACTTGATAAGCTACTGGCTGCTAAAAACTATAATTCTGGCATGCAAATGCTGCGTCAGATTGAGTTTTCGTTGTTCGATTTTAGAATCCACCACGACTACCAGGCAAACCAAGAGTGCCAAATTCAAGCGATTTTAAACGACGTGCGTAGCCGCACGTCGGTGGTCAACCCGCCTGAGTTTAATCGTTTTCAACATGGCTTTAGTCATATTTTTGCAGGTGGCTACAGCGCCGGTTACTACTCGTACAAATGGGCTGAGGTACTCTCTGCCGATGCATTTTCTAAATTTGAAGAAGACGGTATTTTTAACGCCGAAACAGGTAAAGCCTTCTTAGAAAATATTTTAGAAAAAGGCGGCAGTGAAGAACCTATGGAGTTATTTAAAAAGTTCCGAGGTCGCGAGCCAAATGTTGATGCGCTACTGCGTCACAGTGGTATAGCTGCATAAACAACTACTTAACCTTATAAAGCGCCTACATGGCGCTTTTTTTTATGTTTTTTAATATATTGGCCAATTGTTTTTAGTAATTTTAACCTCCCGTACTATGCTTTGTGTATACGCAGCAAAATGGACTAGGGCATGGCAAAGTTGGTACTAACGATTGATGACGATTTATATGTTCATCGAATTATTGAAGAGGCTTTAGCGGGCTTTTGTAAGCTTATTCACGCTAAAGATGGCGAACAAGGACTTAAGCTAGCCAAAAAGCACACGCCCGACATAATTTTACTTGATATAGAAATGCCCGGTAAATCCGGTTACCAAGTATGCCAAGCACTAAAAGAAGATGAGTCAACACACGATATACCCGTTATGTTTTTGTCCTCTAAGGTGGAGCTTAACGATAGAGTAAAAGGCTACAGCGTAGGCGCATCTGACTACATCATAAAACCCTTCAACACCGAAGAGCTAATGGCACGCATTAAAGTGCTTTATGAGTACCGGCAGCAATGTGAAAGGCTAAAATTTGATGTAGCTAAAGCGCAAGATACCGCCGCAATGGCCTTGGCGGAGTCTGGGGATATGGGGCGTATTGTTAGGTTTGTGGGGCAAAGCTATCACTCTCATAACTTTCAGTCATTAAGCGAGCACTTGCTTGCCTTTTTTAGCCCGTTTAATTTAGACGTGGTTATTGTGTTTTGGTATCAAGGGGGGAGCTATTTTTATAGTTTAGAAAGTGGTGTATGTCCGCTTGAGCAGGAGCTTTTAGAGCAGCACCGTAATGCCAATCGGTTTGTTGATATTGGTAGCAGCACCATTATTAACTACCCCAAAATATCTTTATTAATTAAAAATATGCCGGCTGATAATCGTGCTTTATACGGCCGTTATAAAGACTTATTCCCGCACATACTCGAAGTGACAAACGAAAAGGTCGTTGCTATGGAAAGAAACGAAAATAGCTTTGAACAAGCCACCCAAATTAGCACTGCTTTGCAAGATATAGTAAAGCAGCTTACCAGCCAAAATGTTGTACAAAACGACTACACAAGGCAGTTTATAGAGCAGCTTCATGAACTCAACTGTGCAATTAAGCAAACGCAAGCACACGCCAATCCTGCTGATTTAACTTTATACATGTCGCAATTAGACGAAACTATGCAGCTGCTAGTAACCGCAAATAGTGATTTAGCGTTTATAAAGTACCAGCTTAAACAAGTGACCGAGAGCCGCAACGAATTATTGTGCAACTTACGCTCTAAAGTAGAGGAGGCCAGCTCACATAGTCTTGCGCATCAAAGCGATATAGAGCTATTTTAGTGCTTTAACGCTTGTTATACTGCAGCTGAAATTTTTCGTCGGAGTGTGTAGTGGTTATTCAGTGTGCTTTTAAAGAGTGTCGCCCATATTTAAATGAGCTAGAAACGCGTTTTAACTTAGCCCAATGGGCGCAAAGTTGTAGCGGTTTTACTCTGCATTACGACGATAAAGGCCTTAGCCTTTTAAAAAGCGACGAGCCTAAACTTGGCGCAATAAACGTAGACTTTGTAACAGGTGCAGTTGCTCACAGGCGTAAGTTTGGCGGCGGCAAAGGCCAATCAATCGCAAAAGCGGTAGGGTTAAATAAAGGCGCAACCCCTGTTGTACTTGATGCCACCGCCGGGCTTGGCCGAGATGGCTTTGTGCTAGCGTCACTTGGCTGTAAGGTTATACTGCATGAGCGCCACCCTGTGGTAGCAGCTTTATTATTTGATGGCTTAAAACGCGCTTACGAAGATGCAGAGATTGGTTCGTGGATGCAGCAAAATATGAGCTTAGTGTTTGGCTCAAGCCACACGTTGTTAGAGCAGTGCGAGAGCATGCCCGATGTAGTGTATTTAGATCCTATGTTTCCACACCGAGAAAAATCAGCGTTAGTTAAAAAAGAAATGCGCGTATTTCAGGCATTAGTAGGCGCAGATACCGACGCCGATGACTTACTTGAATTCGCCTACCCACTTGCCAGTAAGCGTGTGGTAGTTAAACGCCCCGATTACGCCCCATTTTTAAACAACCAAACCCCCAGCATGCAAATTAAAACAAAAAAGAACCGTTTTGATGTGTATGTAAAAGCGGCCATGGTTTAACGGTATTTAGCGTGTTGATCGGCTTTAAGGATCTAGGATCTTAGCGCGCTTTTATGTTAGAATTCGCACAATTTTTTGGCATAGTAAAGTAGCACAGCAATGATCTTAGATGATATTCGCATCGTTTTAGTTAATACCTCACACTCTGGCAACATTGGTTCGGCGGCTCGCGCCATGAAAACCATGGGTTTATCAAAACTGTATTTAGTGGACCCTGCTTGTGAAGTAGACAGCCATGCAAGCGCCTTAGCAGCCGGTGCAACCGATGTTTTAGGTAATGCGGTTATTGTTGATACCGTGGCTGATGCCATTGCCGATTGTGCATTAACTATTGGTACGAGTGCTCGTTCACGCACGCTGTCTTGGCCTATGGTTGAGCCACGTGAGTGCGGTGAAAAGCTAGTTGCTGAGGCTGTAAACGGCCCTGTAGCGCTTGTATTTGGCCGTGAAAACAGCGGTTTAACTAACGAAGAACTACAGCTGTGTAATTACCATGTATGTATTCCTGCAAATCCACAGTACAGCTCGCTTAATTTAGCTATGGCGGTGCAAACGCTAAGCTACGAAACGCGTATGGCGTTTTTAAATCAGCAACCAAAGGTTGAGCAAGCAGACGATGAGACTGCTTACCCAAGCTCAAAACAAACAGAGTTATTTTACGAGCATTTAGAAGAAACGCTCGATAACACCGGTTTTATTATTAAGCAGCATCCAGGTTTAGTAATGACCAAGCTACGCCGTTTGTTTAACCGTGCACGCCCTGAAGAGGCTGAGCTAAACATACTGCGCGGCATTCTTACCTCAATTAATAAATCTATTCCTAAGTAAGGTATAGCGATTGGTTATAAAAACCTGCGGGTAAATAACGAGCTAATACTTGACTAAAACACTCAAGTAATTACAATACACCTAATACTTGACCAAAAAGGTCAGGTATTAAAAATTTGTTAATAGAACAGTGTTCTTTAATCAAATTTTTATCAAGTGATAATACTTGACTATTTTACTCTGGTAATTAAAATTTGCACTCTTTTGTGCGGGGGGCGTTATGAAGTTAACATCAAAAGGCAGATATGCCGTAACAGCTATGCTGGATGTTGCACTACATGCGAGTGTAGGTCCTGTTGCCCTTGCTGATATTTCACAAAGACAAGAAATTTCTTTGTCTTACCTTGAGCAATTATTTGCCCGTTTACGTAAAAATGGCTTAGTGAGCTCGGTTCGTGGTCCTGGCGGCGGTTATTTGCTAGGCCGAGAAGCCGCGGTTATCTCTGTTGGCGATGTAATTAGCGCCGTAGACGAATCGGTAGATGCAACACGTTGCCAAGGTGCCGATACCGGGTGTCAAAGCGGTATGCGTTGTTTAACTCACAACCTATGGTCTGATTTAAGCGCACGTATCGAAGAGTTTTTAAATAATATTACCTTAGCTGAATTGGTGGAAAAATCAGATGTGAAAGAAATCGCATCTCGCCAAGATAACAGCATCAATAATGCAATTAAGCAGTTGGAAAACATTCAAGTAAGCTGTCAACTATAAAAGTTGACCTGCAGCGGAGAGAGAAATGAAGTTACCGATTTATTTAGATTACGCAGCGACCACGCCTGTTGACGAGCGTGTTGCAAAAGAAATGATGCAATGCCTGACAATGGACGGTAATTTTGGTAATCCTGCGTCACGTTCGCACCGTTTTGGTTGGCAAGCTGAAGAAGTAGTTGACCAAGCGCGTACAGACATTGCCGATTTAATTAATGCCGACCCGCGTGAAATTGTTTTCACATCGGGCGCAACAGAATCAAATAACCTTGCAATTAAAGGTGCAGCGCAGTTTTACAAAAAGAAAGGTAAGCATGTTATTACCGCTAAAACTGAGCACAAAGCAGTAATCGACACGTGTCGTGAACTTGAGCGCCAAGGCTTTGAAGTAACCTACATGGACGTTGAAGAAAACGGCCTGTTAGATCTTAAAAAGCTTGAAGAAACTATGCGTGACGACACTATTCTTGTCAGCATTATGCACGTTAATAACGAGCTAGGTGTAATTCAAGATATCAATACTATTGGTGAAATGTGTCGCGAACGTAAAATTATGTTCCACGTAGATGCAGCACAAAGCGCAGGTAAAGTATTAATCGACGTACAACAGCTTAAAGTTGATTTTATGTCGTTCTCAGGCCACAAAGTATATGGCCCTAAAGGTGTTGGCGCACTTTACGTTCGTCGTAAACCACGCGCTCGCCTAGAAGCGCAAATGCACGGTGGCGGCCATGAACGTGGTATGCGTTCAGGTACACTTGCAACTCATCAGCTAGTAGGTATGGGTGCAGCATTTAGAATTGCTAAGCAAGATTTTGAAAAAGATCACGCACACATCAGCGCATTACGTAAACGCCTAATTGACGGCATTATGGCTGATATGGACGAAGTATACTTTAACGGCGCACAAGACCAATCAGTACCAGGTATTGTAAACATCAGCTTTAACTTTGTTGAAGGTGAGTCGTTACTTATGGCAGTAAAAGACATAGCGGTATCATCAGGGTCTGCGTGTACATCAGCAAGCTTAGAGCCTTCATATGTACTACGCGCACTTGGCCGTAATGACGAACTAGCACACAGCTCAATTCGTTTTAGTATTGGCCGTTTTACTACCGAAGAAGAAATTGATTACACCGTTGAATTAATGAAAAACTCTATCGGTCGCCTACGCGAGATGTCTCCTTTATGGGAAATGCATCAAGAAGGTGTTGATTTAGATTCAGTTGAATGGGCTCACCACTAATACGAGTGAGCACCTACCGTAGCAGGTAATGAGGATAGAATTATGGCTTATAGTGATAAAGTAATCGACCACGTAGAAAACCCACGTAATGTTGGTGTTTTAGACAAAAATGATCCGTCAGTGGCAACGGGTATGGTTGGCGCACCAGCATGTGGTGACGTAATGAAATTGCAAATTAAAGTATCGTCTGAAGGCGTTATTGAAGATGCAAAATTTAAAACATACGGTTGCGGCAGTGCAATTGCTTCATCATCGCTTGTAACAGAGTGGGTGAAAGGCAAAACACTAGACGAAGCATCAACTATTAAAAACACTGATATCAGTGCAGAGCTTGAATTACCACCAGTGAAAATTCACTGTTCAATTTTAGCTGAAGATGCAATTCAAGCAGCAATTGCTGATTACAAAAGCAAACAAGCGAAGTAAGAGAAATTCATGGCAGTGACATTGACAGATGCGGCAGCAAACCGCGTACAATCATTTTTAGCAAACCGCGGTAAAGGTTTAGGCCTGCGCGTTGGCATTAAAACGACGGGCTGTTCAGGTCTTGCTTATGTACTCGAGTTTGTTGATGAGCTTAACGAAGACGATGAAACCTTTAAAGCTAAAGGCGTTACTTTAATTGTTGACGCTAAAAGCTTGGTTTACATTGACGGCACTGAGCTTGACTACACCAAAGAAGGCTTAAATGAAGGGTTTAAATTTAATAACCCTAACCAAGCCGACGAGTGTGGTTGTGGCGAAAGCTTTACTGTTTAAGCTCAGCTACCTTTGTAGTATTTTTAAGCCCTGCCAGTAATTGTAGGGCTTTGTTATTTGTGAAATTTGTATTTCTAAATTTTATTGGTTGAAGCTATGCGTTACTTTGAGTTATTTGCAATACCAGTTGATTACAACATTGACTTGGCAACAATAAATAAGCATTACCTAGAGCTGCAGCGCGCAGTGCATCCCGATCGCCACGCTAATGCGAGCAGCCGTGATAAGTTAATGGCCGTACAAAGTACCGCTGAAATTAACGATGCGCTACAAACGCTAAAACACCCAGTAAAACGAGCTGAATATATGCTCAGCGAACTAGGTGTTGATATTCGAGCTGAGCAACAAACACTGCAAGATCCAATGTTCTTAATGCAGCAAATGGAACTGCGTGAAGAGCTAGAAGAGCTCGCTTCAGCAAGTAATCCTGAGGCCGCTATCGCCAATTTTGAATCACAAATAAAGCAATTAAAAGTCCAATACAGTAATGAACTTGCCGAGCAACTTGCAAGTAACGACGAGGCGCAATATCAACAAGCTGCTGACAACATTCGCAAATTAAAGTTTGTATATAAATTAGAAGACGAACTTGAGCGCATTGAAGACAGTTTATTTGACGATTAATTACTTGCTGTAAAGCGAGCAACACGAGTTTAAAGAGCATTATGGCATTATTGCAAATTGCTGAGCCGGGGCAGAGCGCGGCACCACATGAACACAAATTAGCAATAGGTATTGATCTAGGTACCACTAATTCATTGGTTGCAACGGTACAAAGTGGCGAAGCCCGCACATTAACAGATGACCTTGGTGCAGCCATGTTGCCATCGGTTGTGCGTTACCAAGCTGGCGGCATCACGGTAGGCACCGATGCTGCACAAGCTGCAACACAAGACCCAGCCAATACCCTTATTTCAGTTAAGCGTTTTTTAGGTAAAACCCAAGCTGAAATAGAGCAAAGCTACGGCCAATTACCGTACCAGTTTTGTGAAGATAACGGCTCGCTTGCCATTCAAACCGATGCCGGAAAAATCAGCCCTGTTAAAGCCTCTAGCCATATTTTAGCGGCTCTAAAAGCGCGTGCAGAGCAAAGCTTTGGTAATCAAGACATTTTAGGTGCAGTAATTACCGTGCCTGCGTACTTTGATGACGCACAGCGCCAAAGCACTAAAGATGCAGCCGAGCTTGCTGGCATTAACGTATTACGTTTATTAAACGAGCCAACCGCTGCGGCAGTCGCTTACGGGTTAGACTCGGGCCAAGAAGGCATCATTGCTGTTTACGATTTAGGCGGCGGCACCTTTGATATTTCAATACTTCGCTTACACCAAGGTGTGTTTGAAGTAATGGCCACTGGCGGTGATTCAAGCTTAGGTGGCGATGATTTCGATTCATTATTAGTCGATTACTTTAAGCAACAAACCGGTATTTCGGCATTATCGCCTTCTGTGCTTCGCTTATTTATTAATAAAGCAAAAGCGTGTAAAGAAGCGCTAAGCCAGTACGCAAAAGTAAATGTAGTGCTTGAATTTGACGAGCAAAAACACACCGTAGAAGTGACACGCGAAACCTTTGACGAGCTGGCTATGCCACTTGTTAAAAAAACACTTCGTTCGTGTCGTCGTGCAGTAAAAGATGCCGGCATCGAAAACGAAGAAGTGCTGCAAGTTGTAATGGTAGGCGGTTCAACTCGCATGCCACTGGTTCGCAGCCAAGTTGAAGGCTTTTTTGAAAAAGAGCCGCTAACATCAATCGATCCGGATCGTGTTGTTGCACTAGGTGCTGCATTACAAGCTGATGTATTAGTAGGTAACAAGCCCGATTCTGACATGCTATTACTTGATGTATTGCCACTGTCGCTTGGCCTTGAAACGATGGGTGGGTTAGTTGAAAAAATAATTCCGCGTAATACCACTATTCCTGTTGCTCGTGCGCAAGAATTTACTACCTTTAAAGACGGCCAAACGGCAATGTCTTTACATGTGCTACAAGGTGAGCGCGAACTGGTTGACGATTGCCGCTCGCTGGCTAAATTTAGCTTAAAAGGCATACCGGCTATGGCAGCAGGCGCTGCACATATTCGTGTTACCTTTAAAGTGGATGCCGATGGCTTGTTAAGTGTATCAGCAATGGAAAAATCAACTGGTGTGCAAGCTGAAATCCAAGTCAAACCATCGTTTGGCTTATCTGATGACCAAGTAGCTAACATGCTTAAAGAGTCAATGAGCAACGCTAAAGACGACATGCAAGCACGTATGCTTAAAGAGCAACAAGTAGAAGCGCTACGTGTTATAGAAGCACTAGAGGCGTCACTTGCTAGCGACGGTGACTTGCTCGACGATATTCAACTTGCTAATTTAAAAGCTGAAATAAGCGAGCTTGCTAAAGTGCGCGAAACCGCGCAGCAACCAGGTGATATTAAAGCTGCAATTGAAAAAGTAGATAACGCTAGCAGCGATTTTGCCTCGCGCAGAATGGATGCATCAATTAAAAAGGCCCTTACAGGGCAGTCAGTAGACAACGTTTAAAGAGGTTAGAATGCCACAAATTATTTTTCTTCCCCATCCGGAATTATGTCCTGACGGTGCAGCACTTGAAGCGCCTGCGGGCGAAACAGTCCTTGATGTGGCCCTTAAAAACGGCATTAGCATTCCACACGCATGTGAAAAATCGTGTGCATGTACTACATGCCATTTAGTGATCCGCGAAGGCTTTGACTCACTAGATGAAAGCGATGAGCTCGAAGACGACATGTTAGATAAAGCATGGGGCTTAGAGTCAGAATCTCGCTTAGGATGCCAAGCAGTTATTAGAGATGAAGACTTAGTGGTTGAAATACCTAAGTACAATCTCAATATCGTTAATGAAGAGCACTAGTTTTTAATTAACGAGAATTTTTTAAAAGCCGCTGTTTTTACAGCGGCTTTTTTGTTTAAGAGATTGTATAAGCACGTAGCAGCGACTTTACGTCGCGTTTTTAAATGAATGACCACGTAATCATAATCGCGGGGTAAACCCGCTGCTACATCTTACACCGTAGCAGCGACTTTATGTCGCGTTTTTAAAATAGGCCTAGATCTAAAGTGATCACGTTTTACAGGTTGAATTACAGTCAAGGAATTATCGCTTTTGGCTAAACCCGCTGCTACGCGTTTTACCTAACCCATAAAACTATTTCGGAGGTCTATTTTGAGTAATCTAATTTTTTGTGACTCGTTTATTAATGGTGAATTTTATAAAACCAATAAACGTTTTAGCGTTGACGACCCGGCGACCGAAAAAAGTATTGTTGAAGTAAGTGATATAGACGAGCAAGGCGTTAATAGCGCAATAAAGGCAGCGCAAGGTGCGTTTGTTAAGTTAAAATCAACCAATGCCACTGAGCGAAGTAATACGCTAATGCGTTGGTATGAGCTGGTAATAAAACACAAGCAAACGCTTGCTGAGCTAATGACAAAAGAGCAAGGTAAACCGCTTAAAGAGTCGTTAGGTGAAATAGACTATGGCGCTGGGTTTATAAAATGGTTTGCAGAAGAAGCTAAACGCAGTTACGGCGATGTGATCCCCCCAACCGACGATACACATAGATTATCGAGCTTTAAACAACCTGTAGGCGTTGTGGCTGGCATTACTCCTTGGAACTTTCCGGTTGCTATGGTGACACGTAAAGTGGCGCCAGCATACGCTGCAGGCTGTAGCTTTGTGCTAAAACCTTCTGAATATACACCTTTATGTGCTTTGGCGTTGGCATACCTTGCCGATCAAGCCGGGTTTGTAAAAGGGGCTTTTAACGTACTGATTTCGCAAGACGCAAAAACAGTAGGACAAATACTTACAGACTCAGAAGTGGTGCGCAAATTTACTTTTACAGGTTCAACAGGCGTAGGCAAGCAGTTACTTTCTCAGTGTGCGGGTACGATTAAACGTACCTCCATGGAACTTGGCGGAAACGCCCCCTTTATTATTTTTGATAATGCCGATATAGACGAAGCAATCGACGGCCTCATGGCGGCTAAGTTTAGAAACAGTGGCCAAGCATGTGTAGCCGCAAACCGCATTTTTATTCAGCGCAGTATTTTAGATGAAGTGCTGAGTAAAATTACGCCTAAAGTAGCCGCATTAAAAGTAGCCAATGGGTTTGAAGAGGACGTAGACATTGGCCCCCTGATTTACCCAAAAGCGAAAGAAAAAGTGCAGCAGCTTGTGCAAGATGCACTTGATAAAGGTGCAGACCTAATAGGGGATAACAGCGACTTAGGCGGCAGCTTTCAAAACCCGCTTATTATTACTAACGTAACGACCGAAATGGATATATACCACGAAGAAGTATTTGGCCCAGTATTAACGGTTATTCCTTTTGATGAGGAAAGCGAAGTACTAGCCTTTGCTAACGATGTTCCATATGGCTTAGCGGCTTATTTTTATAGTCAAAATATCAAGCAGATTTATCGTATTAGCGAAGGGCTTGAGTTTGGCATGGTTGGTGTTAACGAAGGGGTTATATCTAACCCTGTGGCACCGTTTGGTGGAGTTAAGCAATCAGGCTTAGGCCGAGAAGGCGGCCATCAAGGACTTGATGAATACCTTGAAGAAAAGTACGTGTGTATCAAAGTTTAAAAACGATGACACCAGAAACCATGAAAAATTGGTTACCCAGCACGGTTTAGGTTACTAATACCAATTTGCTTAATTAAGTGATCTATAACTACAGGTTACCTTTTTATTGCTAGATATAGGCCTTAGTGCTACATTTACGGCATAATTTTTGTTTAAAAGTAATCAAAAATAAAAAGAATTTCTACTTGTAGAAATAACCCGTGTGTAAATGCCACCGCAAGGTGGCATTTTTTATAGCTTGAGTAAGTTTAGCTGGCTTATTTTATAGGTGAATAGCCCGGTAGGGTGGTTAAATCAACAAAGTCTAATTGCTCTGCAATTGCGTACTCATTTATGTAGTGCTTATACACTTCACTCTCTACAAATACCGCGAATATATCGGCGTCTAAATGGTTGTTCTCTACCATTTTTCCTAAAATAGCTAAACACTCACTCACAGGCTTTGCTTTTTTATAAGGCCTATCTACTGCTGACAAGGCTTCAAAAATGTCTGCAATGGCCATTAGCCTTGCCGGAATCGACATTTGCTCTTTAGTTAATCCTTGCGGGTAGCCTGTACCATCTAGTTTTTCGTGGTGACCCAATGCATATTCAGACACATTACTTAAATGTTTAGGGAATGGCAGTGTGTCTAAAATATTTTTAGTCACATCCATATGGCGCTTCATAACGTCGCGCTCGCCGAGCGTTAATGTGCCCCTGCGTATTTGTAAATTCTCTACTTCATCTGCGTTTAGTAACGGGGTATCTTTGCCGTTTATAGTTAAATGATAGTGAGATGCTATGCGGTCAATATTCGCAACGTCTTCATCTGATAAAAACTCGCCACCCACATTAACTCTTTGCAAAAACGCGCGGTCTAAAGAAAGTTGTTTTAATTCGGTATCGAGTAAGCGCTCAAATTGTAAAACCTCAATTGGCCTATTGAGCTTCATTGCAGAGATAATTTGTTTTTGATAGCTTATTTCTAAATCACGTTTAATAACTTCAAATTTAGCTTCAATGTGTTCAATACGATCAAAAATAGTTTCTAACTTGGTCGACTTTTCCATGATGTGATCGGGAGTCGCTATTTTGCCGCAATCATGAAGCCAGCCTGCTATATCTAGCTCATGACGGTCTGCATCACTCATTAAAAAGTTAGCCAAGGGACCACGGTCAATTTTATGCACAGCATCAGCAAGCATTAAAGTAAGCGCAGGAACTCGCTTACAGTGTCCGCCGGTATGAGGCGACTTTTCGTCGATGGCCATAGCAATGGTTTCTACAAATTTAGAAAATAGCTCTCCCATTCCCTTAATAAGGGTAGAGTTTGTAAGTGATATAGCGCCTAACGATGCAAATGATCGTATCAATGTGACAAGTTCGTCACTATAAGTGATTATATTGTCGTGTTGATTTTTTACGTTGATCAGTTGGATCACACCAATAATATCATCGGTATGATCTTTTAGCGGAATCGTTAACATAGACTGAGTACGATACCCCGTACGCGCATCCATATTACGCGCAGCGCTCATATCAAAGGGCAGGGCCGCATATACATCCGGTATGTTAATAATCTCACCAGAGTTAACCGCATGAGCGACAATAGCTGTTTCGTTTTCTTTGCCATCTATAAACAAATCTATATTAGGAAAGTCAACGGGCTTCCCTGAAGCTCCCCCTAAATAGAGGTCTAAAGATTTATTAATAACTGTTTCAAACTTTAGCTGCTTGTCATCTGTAATAGAGTAAATAGTCCCTGCGTCAGAGTTAGAAATAGACATAACAACTTGTAGAATTTCTTCAAGAAGTTTACTCGCATCCTTTTCTGTTGTTAGCCTAATACTAATATCAATAAAGTGATGAAGGTTTGTTCTATCTTTAATGTACTCAGACATATTATTACTACTTTGTTTTGTGAATAAAGGCGCCATTCCAATCCTGTGCTAAAGTTTGCAAATCGGTATTTTTAATTCGGTTAATAAAAATGTGGTAAACGTGATCGGTCAATAAGCTGGTTTCACTTAGCTCTTCAAATAGCGATAGAGCGAGTTGCCAATTTTTATTATTGTAATGCTGCATAGCAGTGAACGACTTTTTAATTTCAAATAGCTGGCTTTCGCTTATATCAGCTATAAAGTTGACAGGCTCATATAGCTCAGTTGCATTTACTTTACCCACTACCTGTACTTTATCAATTAAGCGAAATGCAATATGTGGACAAGCAAGCATTGTCTCTTCTGTAACCAGAATAGCTACCCCGTAAAATTTGGTCAAGCTTTCTACTCTTGAGCCTAAATTAACTGCATCTCCAAGTACTGTATAGGCTTTTCTGTACACCGAGCCCATATCGCCAACATTCATTTCGCCAGTGCTTATACCCACACCAATGCTAATGGGAGGAAGCTGCTGCTCAGCAAATGCCTTATTAAGGCTTGTAAGGCCTGCTACCATTGCCATTGCTGCTTCAACTCCGTGTTTTGCGTGGTCGCTATCTTCAAGTGGAGCATTCCAAAAGGCCATAATCATATCGCCTACGTATTTGTCAATTGTGCCGCTGTGATCAAAAATAACTTTTGTAGTCGCCGATAAGTACTGATTTAAATAATCACTTAATTGATTTGCGCTCATTCCTTCCGACAGCGCAGTAAAACTTCTTATATCAGCAAATAATACGGTCATATTTCGTTTTATACTTTGCTGAGTAAGCTGTTTACGTTGGCGAATTAACTGCTCAATATGATCAGGCGGTACATACTGATTAAACATCGATTTAATTTTTCGGCTGTGCTTCATTTCTGCTATAGAGCCAATAAAAACAAAGTAGGCTGCTAATAGGGAAATAAGTAACAGCGGCATAAATAGCGGCAGACTAATTTTTTGTACTGACCATAAATAAAAATTAAGCAATATAACCAGCCCAGCCATACTCACTGAAAGCGTGACAATAAAGCGGGCGCTTTTACGAAAACTTAAAAACGATAAGCAACAGCCCACAAAGGTAATTATTAATAATGTTGCCCCTAAAGCCCATGTGGGTTGAGAAGGTAAAATTTCTGGATGGAGTAGCCCTTCAAAAATATTGGCATGGACTTCTACCCCTGGGTATTGTAAACCCACTGGTGTTGCTCTTAAATCAGCTAAACCAATTGCGGATGTACCAATAAATGCTACGCTGCCTTCTAATTGCTGCTCGGTAACTTTTTTGGTTAATACATCTGTGGCAGAGTAATATTGAAAACTTTTAGCACGGCCTTTATACGGGATATAAATTTGGCCGTACTCATCTGTTTGAATCCAATGCTCATGAAATTTTACCCCTTCAAAAAAAGTCAGGTCGCCTTGGGCACTCGCGCGTGTTTCAACACTGTCCGCTAAGGTATATAAACGTGCTGCCTCAAGTGCTAAAGAAGGATAGAGCTTATCACCGACTCTATTAACCAGTGCCGCTTTACGGATAAATCCGTCGTTTTCGCTGTGAGCATTGATAAATCCGTTGCCCGTGGCACTATTTTGCAGCATAGGTATATTAACAGTAGCGCCTAAAAACTGGGTTACTTGGGAGTTACTTTGCTCGCTCTTTGGCCATAGTAGGCTTGTTTCTGGCAACGGGTTACGCTGTTTGTAGGTATCGTTGTTTAATAAAAAACCCAATACGGTATCGTTACTATTGAGTGCTTTAGCAAAGGTGGTATCAGCATCTACCTGATGTTTAATATCATTTAACGCTACTTTGTATGCACTTAATAAATCAGGGGCTCTAGATTGAATTTGGTTAACAGGGTTTGTTTCCGGTTCAGAAAAAAATATATCAAATGCAATAACTACAACACCGGCCTCTGTGAGTTTATTTACCAGGTCTGCCATTTTTGCCCGGCTCCACGGGAAACGCCCTTGCTCTTGCATCGTTTTTTCATCTATGTCGATAATAACAACGGTTTCGTCGAGCTGACGGGGAGTATCGGGTAAAGTTAGCAATAGCCTAGAGTCGTAAATAATACCTTCGACCCTATTGAGCAGCTTGGCTAATGCGCCACTAGAGAATAATTCTACAGCAGCTATAAGCAGCGTAATGGCTAAGCCTACAAATAGGTGGCGGTAAATTTTAGGAATATAAACGCGAGAAATAACTATTAATCCTTACTTGGCGTAAACTCAAACGTTCGGCCTTCTCTGGCACATTCAATATTAATATGCTCGCCATAATTTGCCTGTAAATGTGTTTCTATTGCGAGTAGCTCGTCATCGGTTCTTGCTGGGTCGTGGCTTATAATCGCTAAATTTTTAATACACGATTGCATTGCTAATTCAGCTACTTGCTTAAATGTACTATGCCCCCAACCGTGCTTAAGTGGAAGCTCTTCGGTAGTAAACTGTGCATCATGAATTAATAAGTCTGCACCTTTAATAAACTCAGCCCACTGGGTAACTGTGGTTTTAACAACACCGGGTGGGGCCAATTCGTTATCTGTTATATAAGCAATTTTTTTGCCTTCAGCATGCACACAATACGCTGTGCCGCCGCCTGGGTGATTTAACGGCGCGGTAAATACGTTAAAACTATTTAGAGTAAAGTTTTTTTGAGAAGCAAGCTGAGTGTTTAATGTAATGTTTGCAGGTAAGTGTTGGTAGCTAACCGGAAAAAAAGAGCCAGACATTTGCATTAAAATCGCATTTTTAGTTTGCTCGTCTTCAACATCACCTACAACAATGGTTATATCGCGATCGGCTTGGTAAATAGGCTTAAAAAAAGGAAAGCCTTGAATATGATCCCAATGATTATGCGTTAATAAAATTGCAATGGGGGTCGTGTGCTCTATGAGCTTTTCACCTAACTGTGCAATGCCCGTTCCTGAGTCGAGTATCAGGCTTTTGCCATTTGTTTGCTCAACATACACACATGAGGTGTTACCACCAAATTGGTGGGTATGCTCACCCGGAGATGGCATTGAGCCTCTTACGCCATAAAATTTAACTTTCATAATTTAGGGCTTAACTCCATCAGGGTAAAAGTTAAACTTAGATAAACTGACATTATTAGAGGCATTATCAAAGCATGTACTGCTAAGTACCACTTGGGTATCTGTTTGTAAAAGCATTGATGTAAACTGATGTGTGCCATCGCATTGATTAGCCTGATAATAACCAAGCGTATTTTCTCCAAATAAGGTGTCGATAGTGCCATTAGCTAATATGCGGGCAATCACCCCTTTAGAGTCACTCATGCCTGATAAAATTATATTACCTGTAGTATCAATCGCCGCATCGGTAACTTTAGTATCAGAACTTGATGCTAATTGATATTGCCCCACACCACTAGTGGCAAAGCTTGTATCTTCGCTACCATCTGGTTGTAACTTGATGATCACCGCTTGGTTTGGCGTAGTGCCTTCATTAGCAACTAAATAGAGATTTGCCGCACTATCGGCGAGTATTTTTGCTGCTCTATTACTAATATCTGTCGAAGAGCGGCTATCTGTATAGCTAAATAGCGCGTTAGCATCATCGTCTATTTTCAACATTATTAATTGTGAGTCACTGCCAGATACTTGCTTGCCTGCAATATATATATCTTTATTTGCATCAATATAGAGTGTTTCAAAAAACTCATTTACGCTGCCGTAATAAGCACCGCTTGTAGCAAAGCTATTTTCTAATTTACCATCGCTTTTTAACATCATTGCAAACGATCTTGTTACGCTTAAAGCATTAGTCGAAGATCCTACAGCAACAATATAGCCGCTGCTATCTACTGCAACATCTGCAAAGTTAATATTGATATTTAATATATCTACAGTGGTATAAATACCTTCGCTGGCAAAGCTTTCATCTAGGTAACCGTCCTGGTCTACTTTTGCTATAAAGCCTTCTTCGTTTAAACCGTTTATGAGTGTACCCGCAATAATGATGCTGCCATCGCTCAGCTCTTTTAAAGTAATGGTTTTAAACGCAACATCAATATTTAAGGCTTTACTACCATCAAGGCTAAAGCTGGTATCAATAATGCCTGCACTGGTATAGCGAGTGAGCACTAGCTTATTATTAGTATTAAGTTGTGCAATAGAGGCACTTAAAAACTTATTGGCTTGCACGCCGTTTTGTAGCTGCAATACATTCATCGATAAGTCGTCTGAGCTAACACTTAAGTCATTTATACTTGTATAGCCATTTATTGCAAAGTCGGTGTTTAAATTTGCATCACTCGTTATTGACGTTACAAAAGGCTCATTAGATGAATCGTTAAATTTGCCTGATAGCCACAGAGTGTCATTTACATCAATAGTTGATGCATTAGCAGATTGATGACTGATAACGTTAGAGACGATGTTTATGCCTGCATTGCCGTAGCTAGTGTCAAGCGCGCCATCAGATATAGATACCCGCGCCGAAAATAGTTGCTCGTTTTGAGTATCATCAGAGGCTTCCACACCAGTAGTACCTGAGAGAATTAGTTGATTACTCATAGGGGCGTATTGCACACCCGTTATTTGTGCGCCGCCATTAGCAGAACCAGAATCTCCATCAATATTATATACGGCGATTCCTTCATCCCCTATATTCTCATCAATATTGCCATTGTTATCAATTGAGATCATTACAGCCTCTTTTTCAACTGAAGAGCGAGTAATATATCCACCTACAAAGGCATTAAAGTTAGCTGCGTCTACTCCGCCAACTGCAAGTAGCTCATCGTCACCTTCTTCGTCCGATAAATCTAATATAAGCGCATCGCCAGAGTTAAAACTTCCGTTATTGTTGCCATCCGGAATAAGGTATCTGATGGTTGCATCTAAATCACCTTCTTCACCTATGGCGCTGCCCACTACAAGTAAATTAGAGTTACCAAAGTTTTTAATAGCGTGCGATTCATCATCCAGGTTTTGGCCACTTACATCTACTATACCTGGGCTGCCTGATTCATAAGCGAGGGTCGATACATCAAATTTAAGGAATAAACTGTCTTTGTCTGAACCATTTACCGAGTAGCCAACGCCTTGTATTTTATTGTCGGTGAACTCAAGGTCGTTTATTACAGATTCACTAGCCAGTGTTGTACATTTAGTACCGCTGTTAGCGTCGCCAGAGTTAGTACTTATAACGCCTGCAGCACTCATTTTTAATAAACATGCTTCAGTTTCTGAGCCATTAAAGCTTGAATAACCTATAAATAACTCGCCATTACCAGAGATAATAGCTGTACCTGTTTCATCTTCACCAAAATCTATCGTTTTAAAGCCGCTGCTATTAAATGCAGTGTTTAAATCGCCCGTATTGGTATAAGAAACAACAACGATATCTGTATCTGTGTTGTTATTGTAACCTACAAAATAAAGGTTAGTGTTAAGCTCAATGCTATCGTTAAATTCACCGTTTGAAAAAACGCTCGAAAGATCTAACTGTTCGCTAATCGCTCGTCCAAATGTATCATCTTCTACAGGAATTAATGGGTCTTCTTCATCCGTAATATTCACATTAATGGTTATTGTAGTGGTTTCATTTGGTGAGCCGTTATCGGTAATATCAATATTAACTGTGTGCTGTGTAGCTGTTTCAAAATTAAAGGCACTGTTGCCATTTACGGTTAACAACCCGCTATTGCTATCAATATTAAATAATGAGGTTTCGCCACCGCTTAGGCTAAATGTAAGGGTATCATTTTCAATATCAGACGCTGTTATAGTACCAATTGTTTCTCCATCAGCGGCATTTTCACCAATAGCAAAAGTTTGGTTTACTGCCGTTGGAGCATCGTTAATTGCTACAATTGTAATGGTTAAATTACCTTGTACCTCATCAGTACCATCACTTAACGTGTAGGTGAGTGTTGCTGTGCTTTCGTTGTTTAAGGCGGGGGTATATTTAATTTCATTATTTTCAACGCTGGCTGTACCAATATCTGCTGTAACGGCTGTTATAGCTAGGGTATCGGTTGCATCTGCATCGGTGTCGTTGCTTATAACGTCAATTGTTGTTTCGGGAGCATCTTCATTGATAGTTGCTGTATCAGGTTGCGCTACAGGCGCATCATTTACAGGGGTTACATTAATGGTTAGTGTTCCCGCTGCAGTGTCTGTACCATCGCTTAGGATATAATTTACGATTACTTGGCCATAAAAGTTAGCTTCTGGCGTGTAAACAACGTTAGCACCAGAGCTAGAAATGGCGCCAACATCAGCATTTACCGAAGTAATAGAAAGAGTATCGTTTTCTATATCTGTATCGTTGCTCAGCACATTTATATTTGTTGCTGCGGCATCTTCTAAAATAGTGGCAGTATCAGGGTTTGCAACAGGAGCATCGTTCACTGGGGTAACCGTAATAGTTAACACGCCATTGGTTGTATCGGTGCCATCACTTAGAGTGTAATTTATAGTAGCCTGACCGCTAAAGTTTGCATCTGGGGTATAAATTACATCACCTGCAGAGCTTGCCACTGTGCCCGATGTGGCAGTTACAGCACTAATAGAAAGTGTATCGTTTTCTACATCCGTATCGTTGCTCAATACATTTATACTAGTTGCTGAGGCATCTTCTAAAATAGTGGCAGTATCTGGGTTGGCAACTGGCGCATCGTTCACTGGGGTAACCGTAATAGTTAACACGCCATTGGCTGTATCGGTGCCATCAGTTAGGGTGTAATTTATAGTAGCTTGGCCATTAAAGTTTGCCTCAGGGGTATAAATTACATCACCTGCAGAGCTTGTTACTGTGCCCGATGTGGCAGTTACAGCACTAATAGAAAGTGTATCGTTTTCTACATCAGTGTCGTTGCCCAACACATTAATATTTGTTGCTGCGGCATCTTCTAAAATAGTAGCTGTATCAGGGTTTGCAACTGGCGCATCGTTCACTGGGGTAACCGTAATAGTTAACACGCCATTGGCTGTATCAGTGCCATCAGTTAGGGTGTAATTTATAGTGTCTTGACCATTAAAGTTTGCATCTGGAGTATAAATTACATCACTGGCAGAGCTTGTTACCGTGCCCGATGTGGCAGTTACAGCACTAATAGAAAGATTATCGTTTTCTACATCAGTGTCGTTGCCCAACACATTAATATTTGTTGCTGCGGCATCTTCTAAAATAGTGGCAGTATCTGGGTTGGCAACTGGCGCATCGTTTACTGAATTGATTGTGATATTAAGTGTAGCTGATGTAGCCGCCTCGCCATCACTAATTGTATAGGTAACAACTGCAGTGCCGTTATAATCAGCTTGCGGTGTATATTGTATTTGATTAGCCACAATGGTTGCGCTTCCTGAGTCAGCAGAAACCGTGGTAATAGTTAGTGAGTCGCCCTCAGTGTCAGTATCATTAGCCACTACATTTACAGTAGTCGAGCTGTCTTCATTTATTGCGGCTGTATCAGGGTTGGCAACTGGCGAATCGTTCACAGGTGTAACCGTAATATTAAGTACCCCAGAGGCTGTATCAGTACCATCACTTAGGGTGTAATTTATAACTGCTTGGCCGTTAAAATCGGCCTCTGGAGTATAAGCAAGGTTGCTACCGGCTACCGAAACGCTACCAGTATTGGTACTTGCATCGCTTATCGTGAGCGAGTCATTTTCAGGGTCTGTGTCGTTACTTAATACATTAATGTTTGTTGTTACGGCATCTTCTAAAATGGTGGCAGAATCAGGGTTTGCAATTGGGGCATCGTTAACGGGCGTTACTGTTATTGTTAGTACGCCCATAGCCGTATCAGTACCATCACTTAGGGTATAATTTACCGTTACTTGGCCATTAAAATTGGCCTCAGACGTGAAGATTACATCATTACCTGTACTTGTAACTGCACCTGATGTGGTCGTTAGCGCACTAATAGAAAGAGCGTCGTTTTCTTCATCTGTATCGTTGCCAAGTACGTTAATATTTGTTGCTGCAGCATCTTCTAGAATAGTCGCTGAGTCGGGGTTAGCAACAGGTGCATCGTTAACTGCTGTTACCGCTACCGTAAGCACACCTGCGGCGGTAGTCGTGCCGTCAGTAAGTGTGTAATTTACAACGGCTTGGCCGTTAAAGTTTGCCTCAGGTGTGTAAACTAGGTTACTGCCAGACACCGATACTGAGCCGGTGCTTGCACTTGCTGTGCTAATAGCAAGGGGGTCGTTGTCTACATCGGTGTCGTTAGCTATCACGTTAATACTCGTTGGCGCAGCATCTTCTAAAATGGTTGCGGTATCAGGGTTTGCTACCGGCGTATCATTAACAGAAGTGATTGTTACTGTAAGTATCCCCGAAGCACTTTGCGTACCATCGGTTATTGTATAGCTGACTGTTGCAGTGCCATTATCGTTTTCTGCAGGGGTATATTGAATTTGAGAATTTACAATTGAGACACTGCCAATATCACTGCTAGCAGAGCTAAGAGTTAAGGTATCACCATCTATGTCTGTATCGTTACTTAATACATTTATTAAGGTAGCAGTAGCGTCTTCTGTAATGGTAATGCTATCGGCATTTGCTATGGGTGCATCATTAACTGGCGAAATGGTTACTTGTAAATTAGCCGTTGCTTCTGCGCCGTTGTTATCGGATACACTGTACGATACAACTGCCACGCCATGAGTGTTAGGTGCAGAGCTATACTGAATTTTATTATCAACAATACTGGCTGAGCCAAATTCGGTGCCAACACTTGTTATAGTTAAATTATCACTGTCTATATCAGTATCGTTGGCAAGCACATCAACTAAAATTGGCGATCCATCTTCTTGCATTGCGGCGCTATCAGCCACCGCAATGGGGGCATCGTTAACCGGTATAATAATGAGGGTGGCTATTGCGCTACTTTGAGCTGGCGTGCCATCTGCAATGCCATCAGAAATCGTATAGTTTAGAGTTACTTCACCAAAGTAATTGGGCTCAGGTGTATACTCAATTCTATTGTTTACAATGCGTGCGCTGCCGATTGTATTTGTAACATTAGTAAGGGTAAGTGTATCGCCGTTGGCATCGGTATCGTTTTCTAATACGTTTAACAAAGTAGCTGGGCTGTCTTCTAATAACGTATATTCATCGTCATTAGCTTCAGCAGGGGAGTTAGACCCAGTTTTACTTAATACAACTTGTGCTGTGGATGTTAACCCTTGTTCATTTGAAACTGAATAAGTAAAACTATCAACATCTAATGCGTCTGAATCGGGTTGATAGGAAAATGACCCATCAACGTTAAGTGCCAAAGTACCGCTTTGTACGTTAACTACGGGAGTGGTGTTAACGGTGAGATTACCTGGCTCTATGTTTACATCGTTTTTAAGTAAGCCATTTTCAGCTGAAATAACCAGTGTTTGATTATACTGAAATTGGTATTCATCATTTTGAGCATTAGGGGTATCAGGCGTGCTATTTATTGTGAGTGTTGCCGTTGCAGTGGCCGTGGCACCGAAAGTGTCGATTACTTGGTATTGAAATTCATCGATACCGTAGTAGTTAGCATCAGGAATATATGAAAAACTACCATCGGTAGCTAATTGCAATTGCCCATGGGCAGGTGAAATAAGATAAGTATCATCAATGATGAAAGTATCATTATTAGGGTCTGTGTCGTTAGCAAGTAAACCCTGGCTTGCATCAACTACAAGTGTGGTATCTTCATCTACACTATAGCTATCGTTTGCAGCAGTAGGCGGGCTATTTTGATCCAGTGCATTAATTGTAACACTTGCAATAGCCTCAGCACCTTGAGCATCAAAAATACGGTACTGAAAACTATCAGTGCCTTGCATATTTGCACTAGCTACATATTCAAAGCTGCCATCAGCAACAAGTGTGAGAGTACCCTTACTCGGTAGGCTAACAGGCGTTGTATCTAGAGTGAGCAGATCTTGGTCTATATCGCTGTCGTTATTTAATAAGCCGGGGGCGCCAACTAATAACGTTCCGTCAGCACTTATATTGTATGTGTTATTAAGGGCTATGGGGGCATCGTTTACAGCATTAATCGTTATTTCTACAATACCGGTATCTGTCATCCCAAGTTCATTAATTACTTGGTAACTAAATGCATCAATGCCGTTAAAGTTAGCTCGCGGGGTATAAGTAAAATCACCGCTTTCGCTGAGTGAAATACTGCCATGCTGAGGGGTAACCAAAGGGGTTGTGTTTATATATAGCTCCCCTTGGTACTCATCAGTGTCGTTAGTTAAAATGTTGCCTTGTAAGGCTTGATCTTCATTAACTAAGAATTGATTGTTTACCGCTTTTGGCGCAAAGTTTAGCTCTCCTCCTTGCGGTGCTACGTTAATTAACTCAGCAAAGCCACTTTCACCACTGCCATCTACACCAGTTATTAAAACTTGATAGCTTTTATCAGCTAATAGGTTGTCTACACTAAAGCTAGAGCCAGATACACTTAAAAACTGCTGGCCATTTTCTAGCGTATTTATATTGCTGGTGGTAATGCCTGCTTCGGTTGCTAAGTAAATATTGTAGCGGTTTAAGTTTTCGTTTTCTTGCCACTCTAAATTAATCGTTTGTCCGTCTCGCTGTGCTGTTGTGCCTTCTATTTGGTAGGGTTGCCAATTAGCCGTCACTGCGTCTGCAAGCACCTGATTGTTAAGGCTATCGGTGATCCATATCTCTAAGCGTAGATCACCATGATCAACGCCATAAAAGTAAGGGCTCAACCCTATAACCGACTGCTCAAAATCTGTTCCACATGCTTGTGTGCAAAGTGCTAGGCTTTTATTTACACTCGGCAGTACTAAATTTACTGCGCTAATGCCATCGGGATCAGACACGCTAAGTAAAAAAGTGATATTGCCTTGTATAACTTCATTAGTTTGCGAAAGAGTTATTGTCGCTTGAGAGTTTGCAACCGTTGTGCCTACAACCCCTCTGCTAGAGGCGACAGCACCCGACACCTGTGTTTTAGTAACAACAGAGTCACCAGTTATACCTGTAAGGTTTATCGGTGTAGCAGAAGGGGTGGGTGTAACTTGTTCTACAGGTAGCTGTTCTGAGTCTTGTTGAGCTGTCTCATCGGAGCCTCCACACGCACTAAGCAAAAAAACCATTGAACCGAGCAAAAAAAGGTTCTTTGCTGTCATTCTACATACTCCAATAAAAAGCTTTATATTCAAGTTACTTAACCTGAATACTAGTTAAGAAAATTATTACCCACAGTGCAGGTTACTTAAGGTTCTAATCTAAAGTCGCCACTGGCATTTACAGCAGGATTATTAATTTCACTAAGGCTAAAATCACCCGTGATGGTATCTATGTCATTTAAAAACACAGCATCAATTTGGCCAGTTGCTTTATTGTTATTATGAGAAGCAAATGTAACGGCTAAATCTAGTTTGGTTAAATCAATTAAGCCGCTGTAAGCTGCGTACCAGTTGCCGCCAGCATCATTAAAGCTAATTTCACCATCGGGAACTGTGCCGTTATCAAAATCTACCGACATAGACATAGAAAAATCACTGACCTCTCCTAGGCTCGACGACACATCAAAACTGGTTGCTTGGTAATTAAAAACACCTTGGCGCTGCGCGATTTGGTCAATTAAGGTTGCATCATTTACCGCCTGAAATTGCTGCTGAGCATAAACATCAGTTATTGATATATCGGCATCTGTCGTTTTTTCTGAAGTATTGTTTTGTACTATTGATTGCTGCTCTGTTGGTTGCTCAGCAGTTGTGTCATCACTAATAGTCGCTATGGTTTGGGTAAAAACAGCAGGTGCCTGAGTTGTTTTAATCACGCGCCCTGATGAAGTAACCTGCGCAAAAGAAAAGGGCTCATTACTACCAAGGGATACAACGCTTTGATCTTCTAGTGTTAGATCTATTGCGCCATCCCAAACAGCTACATACATATCACCATCTATAAGCTGTAGTTCAAAATGGGTACCGCGAATACCAATTGATCCAACCGGTGTTTTAACACTGTACGCGCCACCATTTTTTTTAATAACACCCGAAATAGAGCGCAGCCCGCCTTTTATTAGCTCAATAGAGGCAGAGCCTTGCTGAGTCGTTGTATTAAACTCATAGTTAGCAATATTTAGCTCAGAGTTTTCTTTTAATGCTATTAAGCCGCCATCAGACATTGAAAATTGCGCTTTGCTTTTTTCGCCAGTCGTTATTTTATCAACGCCATAAACCGTGTCGCGTCGCTTAAGTGTGCGTTGTTGGGTGGATTCGGCATCTGTAGCAAGTACAGCGCCCCGGGCTAAAATAGTTTTTCCTGCAACAGTTGTGCTCGCTTGAGAATAAAAACTCACACAAAGTAAGGTGGTTAATACCGGAATTAAATGTTTCATAAGTACCTTAATTAGAATGAGTAACTTGCGCTTATATTGGTATCAAAGCGATCGTATTCGAACAAAGAAATATCACTGGTTTTGTCTTGGTAGTTCAATGCTAATTGCAACGCTAAACTTTTATTAACTAAGTAGCGTAACGAGCTAGAAAGTATCAATAGGTTATCGCTTCGCTCTTGAAGAAATAGCGGGTGCTCATCCTGATATTCAATCCATTGATACCCTGTTTGTGCAGAGACTTGCCATTGTTGGCTAAGTAATGCATTTATTTGGTAATAAATTCCGCTAATGCTTCTTGCATTAAACTCACCTTCGTCAATGTTAGCGCTTTCATTTTTAAAGTTTGCGCTAACGCTTTGGTACCACTTTTGAGATAGATAACTTGCACCTATATTAAGAGTGTAAAAGGAGTTATCTAGTTTCTCGTCAAATGTATTATTCATAAGTCCAATTGATAGCGCTCCAAATACACTTAATTGTTTATTAAATTGGTAACTAGCTCCACTTGTTAATGATGTCTCGGTTCTGTATAGCTCGCCATCTAACAGTAAAGGCGTAATACCAGCTTGCAAATACCACAGGGTGTTATCATTTAACTTTTGTTGGTATCGACCTGATATATTGGTATTAATACGGTCGTATTCAGATAGCTCATTAAATTTATACCAATCGGTATTTAGACCTAAAGCAAAAGAGCTTCGCTGGTCAATGGGGTGAAAGTACCGCCCTTTATAATTTAGCTTTATATAATTATCGTCGGTGCTTTTACTTTCTGGTGATAGTAAAAACTCACCCAAATTAGGGATTAAAATTGTATCCTCAGAGGTGCCTGCATTAACGTTACCATCTACACCATATGCAAGCTCAATGCTCTGATCATATGTACGCTCTGTTAAGCGCTGCTTGTGCTGTGATGTTGCTAATAAAGAACGAGCTGCTTTTTTTACACCCTCTGGGGAAGTATCAGTATTAATTAATAAAGTCGCTTGAGCGTTAGCTGCAGGTAAATTATTGGCAGCAATATAAGATTTTACTAAATATAAACGTGCCTCATACCACTGTGGTTTTGCTTCTATTACTCGCTCAAAAGCAAATACCGCCGGAGCAGAAAGACCAGAATTTAGTGCTGAAACCCCAAGCAAGTAGTCAAAATCAGGTTCGCCCAAATATTTATAGTGTTTTTGACTGCTTTTGTATGCTTCATCAAATTGCTTTTGCGAAATTAAATATTGCAGTTCACCAAGTAGCTTTACATAGGAAATATTATTTTGGGCTTTTGCATTCAAACTAGCAAAAGAAAGGTAACCAAGTAATAAAATAAAAATAGCGTGTTTGATCATGCTCGTTAGAATATCCTAAGAAGAAGTGGTGGTTTGCTAATACTAAATGCTATTAAACGATAATAAGGTAGCACTTTCTGTTTATATGTAAAGTATATTGGTGCATTATTGTGCGATTGTAAACAGCAAACTAATTTAGTATCTGATCAAGTAAGGTATTAGGTAAAGTAGGATAGATGAGCAAATTTAAATTTAAAAAACGAACGGGGGATAAAACAGGAACAAAAGGAAAAGAATGGGGCGATTGACGGGGCTTGAACCCGCGACAACCGGAATCACAATCCGGGGCTCTACCAACTGAGCTACAACCGCCACTACACACCTCGTTTGGTGTGGCGCGCATAATACATAATATTATAAATGTTGTGAAGCCTAAAATTAAAAAAAATCAAAAAAAATAAATATTTCATAAAATTGCCTACTATCAGTAAAGGTTCATAAAGAGTGTGTAGCGTAATAGCGCTGACAATAAAAACTATTTTGTAGTTATAATTTACTGTTTAATGAGAATAAAATGTAAATTAATGTATACTCACTTGCGGGAAATTGCTTAATAAAAACTATTTGGAGTTACTATGGATTCAATACTTACTTGGCTAAACGAAAACTCAGGCCTAATTTTACACTACGGTATTCAAGCAGTTATTGCGCTTGTTATCTTTTTACTTGGTAGCCGTATTGCCAAGTTTTGTGCAGGTTTAACAGAAAAAACATTCGATAAAAAGAAAGTTGATAAAGCTGTAGGCTCATTTGTATCGAGTATAGTTTATGCCATCGTATTTGCTGCCACTATTTTAATGGCACTTTCGCAAATCGGTATAGAAACAACCTCGTTTATTGCTATTTTAGGTGCGGCTGGCCTAGCTGTTGGTTTAGCGCTGCAAGGTTCGCTGTCTAACTTTGCATCTGGCGTACTTATTATATTACTTCGTCCATTTAAATCAGGTGAGTTTGTTGAAGCTGGCGGTAAAATGGGCACAGTTAAAAAAATTGAAATATTCTCTACAGAGCTTCGCACCCCAGATAACAAAGTAATTATCGTACCAAATTCACAAATTATGTCTGGTGCTATTACTAACTTCTCGCGTGAGTCTACTCGCCGTATCGATTTAGTAATTGGTGTAGGCTACGATGCTGACTTACGTAAAACAAAAGATGTATTACAGTCAGTACTTGACGCAGAGACTCGTTTACTTAAAGATCCAGCATACACTGTTGCAGTTTCTGAACTTGCAGACTCAAGCGTAAACTTTATTGTGCGTCCTTGGGTAAACTCTGGTGATTACTGGCCAACGTACTGGGCATTATTAGAGAACATTAAAATTGCATTAGATGATGCAGACATTACAATCCCATTTCCACAAATGGATGTACATTTACACAAGCAAGACTAATACAAATCCGCAATAATACTTAATCATTTTGCGGGGTTAAACGTGTCGCTATCTGCGTTAAAAAATTCTCATTTAGAACAACTAAATAGCGAATTTTTGCCTGGCTATCAGCACGTTTTTCCAGCCTCAAAATAGATTACTTAATTAAGCGAATTAGTATAATTTTTAGGATTAAATAGGTTATTTTTAATGAAATTAAAGCTTTTAACACTTTTAGTTGCAGCATCTGCTGCAACTAACGCATTCGCTGAAGACGCAGAGAAAAAAACGTGGGAAGTAACAAGCGAGCTAGGTGCTATTGTCACTAGTGGTAACACTGAAACTACAACGTTAAAAGGCGGTTTAAAGGTATTACACCACCTAGAAAACTGGAATAACGAGTACAAAATCGACGGCATCTATAAAGAAGATGAAGTAGAGGATGACAACGGCGATAAAGACAAACAGCGTACGAACGAAAAGTACTCTGCATCTGCGCAAGGTAATTACAAATTAAATGAAAAGAATTCTCATTTATTCATTTATGGTTCACACGTTTCTGACTACTTTGGCGCGTATAGAACTGAATCTGTAATTTCTGCTGGTTATGGCTTACGTTTAATTGACCAACCAGATATGTGGTTAAATGCAGAGTTTGGTCCGGGTTACAAATTTTTTGAATACTCAGACGACAGCACGCAAGTTGATGATGACGGTAACCTACTTGCAGGGGAAAGCGACAGTGAAGTAATTGCTTTAGGTAAACTTGATTACAACTGGCAGATTTCAGACAGTGCACGTTTTACTCAACTTGTATCAGTTGAGTACGGTGACTCAAACACCAAAACGCGTTCAGAAACTGCATTGCTAGCAAAAATAAATGGCTCGCTGCAAATGAAAGTTGCTTTTAATGTTACCAACAACTCAGATGTTGCTGATGACGAAGAAAGCACAGATACAGAGACGTCATTAACGTTAGTTTACAGTTTTTAACCAAAAACCGTATTTAATGACATTTAAGTGACAAAAGGGACGAAAGTCCCTTTTTTATTTGTTTAGATTTAATGTATTATAGCCACCAATTTTGGTTGTAGACCTAGGGATATACCTACTCGTGAAAGTTTTTACACAATTTTTTAGTGCTTTTATTCTACTTTGTAGTTTTAGTACCATGGCTTTTACGCCAACGGCCTCACAAATTGAGCAATTTAAAAAATTGCCAAAAGCCCAGCAAGAAGCCCTAGCGAAACAATACGGTGTAGATATTTCTACGATCACCGGCGCTAATCAATCAAATGGCGAAAACTCAAATGAGCAGCAGTCAACTATCGGCGAACGCCCAGAAAAAGAACAAGAAGACTTAACTGACGAAGAGCGTTTTAAGCCAAAAACAGAAGAATTAAAGCCTTACGGCTACGAGCTTTTTGCAGGTGAACCCACCACATTTATGCCTAGTGAAAATGCAGCCGTACCTGACACTTATATAGTAGGTCCTGGGGATCAACTAAAAATTAACTTCTACGGTAAAGAAAGCGATAGTTTTGATGTAACTGTTGACCGTGAAGGGCGTATTAGCATTCCCGATTTAAGCCCTGTAGAAGTAGCAGGCTTAACATTTGCCGAAATTAAAGAGCTAATAAAAGTAAAAGTTGAGCAAGAAGTAATCGGTGTAAAAGCCTTTGTATCACTGGGCCAACTGCGTAGTATGCGCATACTTGTATTAGGTGAGGCCTACAAACCAGGCAGCTACAGCGTATCGTCTTTAACAACCGTATCACATGCTTTGTTTGTAAGTGGTGGTGTGTCTGAAATTGCTTCACTGCGTAACATACAAGTAAAACGCGCTGGTAAAACAGTAGCAAATTTCGACCTTTACGATTTACTAATCAATGGAGATAGCAGCAACGATATTGTACTAAAGCCTGGCGATGTTGTTTTTGTACCACCAGTAGGTGCTCAAGTTACTGTGGACGGCTTAGTTAAACGCCCTGCAATATTTGAACTTAAAAAAGGCGAAACGGCTAAGCAGTTACTCACTATGGCAGGGGGCTTAAAGCCGGGTGCTTATGCTAAAAATGCAGTGGTAGAGCGTTTCAATTTTGATCGCAAAGAAGTGCTATCAGTAGACTTTACTAAGCCACAAATTAACTACATCCCGCAAGATGGCGACCGTGTACGCTTTAATTCTGTAAGCTCACAATACCAAAACTCTATTAGCTTAATTGGTGCTGTAGCGCGCCCAGGGAATTATCAATGGTATCAAGGTAAGCGTATTTCTGATGTTTTAAAATCAGTACGTGGTGACTTACTGCCACAAGCCGATTTAAGCTACGGCTTAGTTATTCGCGAAATTAACATAAATGGTGATATAGAAGCGCATCAATTTGATGTAGCACAAGCCATTATTAAAAACCCTGAAAACAATTTAGCATTAAAAGCTAATGACAAAATCATAGTATTTAGCCGCTTTGAAGAAAAAGAAGCTGAAAAATCAGCACTTGCTAATATGGCGTTGAGCCAAGAGCAACAAGAACAACAGCTTAAAGCTGAGCAATGGCATACATATCAGCAAAAAGAGTTTGAAAAATACATCGGTATAAACCAAGAAGAAGAGGAGTTTATTTTTGAAGAAAATAAAGCCCTTACAATAGCCGAAATTTCAAAACGTAAAGCAAAAGAAGAAGCCGAGCTAGAGTTAAAGCCTGAAGATTACGCTTTATTTAGCCGCCATAACCTTTTAGCCCCCATTATTGCCAAATTTAAGCAGCAAGCCTCAGTTGAGCAGGCTATGCAGCTAGTAGAAATTAGCGGCAACGTTACATTCCCTGGTGTTTACCCGTTAATGGTAGGCGGTGATGTACGTGATTTAGTAACCGCTGCAGGTGGCCTGCTAGAATCAGCCTACATAAAACAAGCCGAAATTACGCGTATTGTTGCAAGCGACGCGTCTAAAATAGAACACTTACGTTTAGATCTTGAAAGTGCAATGCGTGGTGATTTACAAAGCAACATTACATTGCAAAGTAAAGACAGCATTAACGTATTCGCTATCCCAAATTGGCAAGAAAACGTAAAAGTAGAGCTTAAAGGTGAACTAAGGTTCCCTGGTACATACACAATACGCCGCGGAGAAACACTCACAGAGCTATTAGAACGTGCAGGCGGCTTCTCTGAGTTTGCTGAACAAAAAGCAGCTGTATTCACCCGTGCCTCAATTAAAGAACAAGAACAACAACAACTAGCTCGCTTATCAACCGAGTTACGTCGTGATATTGCATCAAAAAGCTTTCAAAACTCAGTAAGCAGTAATTCACTTTCTTATGATGAAATGAATAAGTTATTAAATGACCTAGCGAGTATAGAAGCGGTAGGGCGTTTAGTTATCGACTTACCACTTATTGTTGAAAACAAACAAAACTTAGTCCTTCAAGACGGAGATGTTTTATATGTGCCCAGCAAGCGTGACTCGATTAGCGTAATAGGTGAAGTTAATTACTCTACCTCTCATTTATACAAAGCAGGTATAAGTGTTGATGAATACATTGATTTAAGTGGTGGCCTTAAAGATCGCGCTGATGAAGACAGTATTTACATAATTAAAGCAAATGGCTCAGTAAAAATACCAAACACAGGTGGCTGGTTTGCTGCTAATAACTCAGAGCAATTAGAGCCTGGCGATACAATAGTAATACCAATGGATGCAAGCCATATGGACAAACTAACGCTTTGGAGTACTGCAACGCAAATTGTATACCAATTAGGTGTGGCAGTAGCGGCTATAAGCGGTATCTAATATTTATAGAGGCGTCAGGAAGGTTAGGGCTTTATTTACACAGCGCTTTCCCTTCTAGCGCTTCGGTATAGTACTAAGTTTAAAGTAAACCTTCAGACGGTGTATCTGATGTTACTGGTTACGGGCAGCCGGAGAAGTTCTTAACCCTAAAACAATAACTTGACGTGATAATTCATGTTGTACAATTTTGATAGCTGATAGCTGATAGCTGATAGCTGATAGCTGATAGCTGATAGCTGATAGCTGATAGCCTAACTTATGAGATTTAAATGGAAAACGACTCAAATAACCTAAACCTAGCAAGTGGTTCAGTGACTAATAATATTGCCAACGATGAAATAGACCTTCGTGAATTATTTAGCGTTATTTGGCAAGGCAAGTTGACAGTTATTGTTTTAACTACTTTATTCGCTGTGGCATCAGTTTTTTACGCTATTAGCCTTCCGAATGTTTATAAATCTGAAGCATTACTTGCTGCTGCAGAGCAAGAGCAAAGTGGTGGCTTAGGTGCTTTAGCAGGTCAATTCGGTGGTTTAGCTAGCTTAGCTGGAGTTAATTTAGACAGTAGTGGCACTGCTAACAAAACCCAATTAGCGCTTGAGGTTTTAAAGTCTCGCCAATTCACTTTTAACTTTATTAAAAAGCACAATATCTTACCAGACTTAATGGCTGTTAAGTCATGGAATCAAATAGATAATAGTATTGAATACAACGAAGAGATATATAACGAACAAGAAAAAAAATGGTTAAGGGAAGTAAACGCTCCTTTTAAACCAGAGCCATCAATGCAAGAAGCCTTCAAAAAGTTTAGCCAAATTATTACTGCCGATATGAGCAAAGAAAGCGGAATGATAACTATATCAATTGAGCATGTTTCGCCAGTAATTGCGCAGCGGTGGGTTAATTGGTTAATCCAAGATATTAATACTGTAATGAAGTCTAGAGATGTTGAAGAGGCTAATAAAAGCACTAAATTTTTAACTGAACAGTTAGAGCAGACTAAAATTGCAGATATTCGAACTATTTTATATAAATTAATTGAAGAGCAAACAAAAACTATTATGTTTGCAAATGTACGAGACGAATATGTATTTAAAACAATTGATCCAGCATTAGTACCGGAACAAAAGTTTAAGCCGAAGCGTGCATTAATTTGTATATTAGGTTTTCTTTTTGGAGGAATTTTAAGCGTATTAATAGTGCTCGCTAGAAACTTTTTAAAGAAAACGAATGACTGAAAAGCTCTAACTTAATTTATGAATATGCTGCTCTAAGCATTTTGGTATATCAAAGAATAAAGATACATTTTGTATTCGATACATAAAGTATAAAAATATTTAAGGAATTAATATGTTAAACAAAAAAACAGTGTTAATTACAGGTGGCACAGGGTCGTTTGGTAAAAAATTTATAGAAACCATTTTAGCTCGCTACCCTGACGTAAAAAAAATAATCATCTATTCACGTGATGAATTAAAGCAATCGATTATAAAGCAAAAGTATCCTGCTTATGACTACCCACAACTACGCTTTTTTATTGGTGACGTACGCGATAAAGAGCGTTTAACACAGGCGTGTGAAGGGGTTGATGTAATTATCCATGCTGCGGCAATAAAGCAAGTAGATACCGCTGAATACAACCCAACAGAATGTATTCGCACTAATATTGACGGTGCTGAAAATGTAATTCATGCAGCGTTAGCGTGTGGTGTTAAAGATGTTGTTGCCTTATCAACAGATAAAGCGTGTGCACCAATTAATTTATACGGTGCAACAAAACTTGCTTCAGATAAGTTGTTTGCTGCTGCTAACAATATTCGTGGCTCTAAAGATATTAAATTCAGTGTTGTTCGTTACGGCAATGTGATGGGCTCTCGTGGCTCAGTTATTCCTTTCTTTTTAGAAAAACGCAAAGAAGGTGTTTTACCAATAACGCACAATGAAATGACGCGCTTTAATATTTCCCTTCAAGCGGGTGTTGACTTAGTTATGTTTGCACTAGGGCATCACCTAGGTGGTGAGATATTTATTCCTAAAATTCCATCATATAAAATTTTAGACATTGCAGAAGCGGTAGCGCCTGATTGTGAAACACGAGATGTGGGTATTCGCCCGGGTGAAAAACTGCACGAAGAAATGATTACAGATACAGATTCACTCAATACGATTGATTTGGGCCCTTACTACGCTATTTTACCATCGGTTTCATACACATATACTGAAGATGAGTACATTGCACACCACAAAGCTGAAAAAGTACCGTTTGGCTTTAAATATAACTCAGGAACAAATACCGAATGGGAAACAGTAGAAGGGTTGCGTGAACTTATCATTGAGCATGTTGACCCATCATTTGAAGTGCAAGGCTAGTAAAATGATACCGTATGGAAAGCAAGATATAACTCAAGCAGACATTGATTCTGTTGTAAGCGTTTTAAAGTCAAGCTTTTTGACACAGGGGCCACAAGTTCCAGCGTTTGAAAATGCACTTATGAAAGCGACAGGTGCAGACTATGCACTTGCCGTTAATAGCGCTACGTCAGCTTTGCATATTGCTTGCTTAGCGCTTGAGTTGGGGAAAGGTGATATATTATGGACGACACCTATCACGTTTGTAGCTTCAGCTAATTGTGGTTTATATTGTGGTGCCACGGTAGACTTTGTAGATATTGATCCAGCTACTTACAACCTTTGTCCAAAGGCATTAGAGCAAAAATTAGTACAAGCTAAAAAAGAAGGTAAATTACCTAAAGTTTTAGTTGCTGTACATTTATGTGGCCAGCCATGTGATATGAAAGCTATCCATGCGTTATCAATACAGTATGGTTTTAAAATAATTGAAGATGCATCACACGCAATTGGCGGACGCTACTTAGAGCAACCCATAGGCTCATGTGTATACAGTGACATCACCGTGTTTAGCTTTCATCCGGTAAAAATAGTCACCACGGCAGAAGGCGGAGCTGCTTTAACAAATAGTAAAGCGCTTGCTGATAAAATGGCGCTTTATCGCAGCCATGGTATAACACGTGACGAAGCTCTGATGGAAAATGCTTCACATGGTGGTTGGTATTACGAGCAAATTGATTTAGGCTTCAACTACCGCATGACAGAGCTTCAAGCTGCACTTGGTGTTTCGCAGATGAGTCGCTTAGGTGATTTTGTTTCTGCACGCCATCAGTTAGCAAAACGTTATAACGAAAAGCTAGCTGAGCTACCTATAACTTTACCTTATCAATTACCTAATACATATTCAGGCCTACATTTATACGTTATTCGTTTAAACCTAAATGAAATTAGTAAAACGCATAAAGAAGTGTTTGACGCGCTAAGAGAAAATGGTATTGGTGTAAACCTGCATTATATACCAGTACATCTGCAGCCTTATTATCAAAAAATGGGTTTTAAGCAAGGCGACTTCCCTAATGCTGAAAGCTACTATAGTAATGCAATTTCATTACCAATGTTCCACGGTATGACCCAAGAACAACAGGACGAAGTTATTAGTAAACTATCACTCATTTTAGAAGCCTAGTAATGAATATTGCAATAATCCCAGCTCGTGGCGGTAGCAAGCGTATACCTCGAAAAAATATTAAAGCGTTTCATGGTAAACCTATGATTGCTTATTCAATAGAAGCCGCGGTAAATAGTCAGTGCTTTGATAAAATAATTGTCTCTACAGATGACGCCGAAATAGCCGAGGTTGCTATAAAGCATGGAGCTGAAGTGCCTTTTATACGCCCTGACAATATTTCAGACGACTATGCGACGACGCTTGATGTAATTAAGCATGCTATTGAATTTACGGAATCACAAGGCTGGGCCGTTAAAAACGTATGTTGTATTTATGCAACAGCACCCTTTTTAATTCCTGAATTTATTCAAAAAGGGTTGGATGAACTAACATCTGCGAAGATAGATTATGCCTTCAGTGCAACAAGTTTTCCTTTTCCAATTCAAAGGGCTTTAAAGCTTAGTGATGAGCAACGTGTTGAAATGTTTCAGCCAGAACATTTAAATACACGCTCGCAAGATCTCGAAGAGGCATATCATGACGCTGGGCAATTCTACTGGGGTACCAAAAGTGCCTTTTTACAACGCAAACCCTTTTTTTCACCTCAATCGAAAGCTGTTTTGCTACCACGCAAACGCGTTCAAGATATTGATACAAATGAAGATTGGGAGCTAGCAGAGGCACTCTATAAGGCACTTCAATGAGAGTTGTGTTCAGGGTCGACGCATCCCAACATATTGGTAGTGGGCATGTAATGCGTTGCTTAGTTTTAGCTGAGGCTCTTAGGGGTAATGGATATAGTGTTTTATTTGCTACGCGGGCTCAAGTCGCAGACTTAAATGATTTTATCTCAAGCAAGGGGTTTTCGGTAATAGACTTAATGCAACCTAGCTATTGGCAAACACCTACAAGCTCGGCTGATTATGCTGCATGGCTCCAAGTTAGTGAAATAGAAGACTCTCAGGACTTCATATATAAAGTGGAAAATGCGGACCTGGTAATTGTTGACCATTATGGGATTAATATAAAATGGCACAAGCAAGTTAAACAGCATTTATCCTGTACTTTAATGGTTATAGATGACCTTGTAAGGGAGCATGAGGCAGATATTGTGCTTGACCAAACATTGAATCGAGATGCGTTAGAGTATACAAAATTTCGTGATTGCTTAGCACTTACCGGTACCGATTATGCCTTATTAAAACCCGGCTTTAGGTGCTCACGAGAGACTCTACTTCACAAGGGGGAGCCTAATAAACATACTATTTTAATAAGCATGGGGGGAGTTGATCTTCCGAATGCTTCACTAAGCGCATTAGTTGCACTGCAGCACTTAGAAGAGAAGATTCTAACTACGGTTCTACTTAGTAAACGCTCACCAAATTATGAGGTAGTAAAAACCTTTGTTAACACAAATAGTGATTGGGTAAATCACGTCGACTTTGTGGATAATATGCCTGAGTTTATGACTAAGTATAGCATTATGGTAGGGGCGCCAGGGTCAACCTCATGGGAGCGAGCGTGTTTAGGTATACCATCAATAATAGTACCTATTGCCGATAACCAGCAAACTATTGCACTGCAATTAGAATCTGCCAACGCGGTAAAAGTTGTTGAGCTTGAAAATATAAAAAGTGACCTTGTCGCCTCGTTAAAAGAAATACTATCGCAATGGCAAAACTATCGAGCACACAACTTTGCATTGTGTGATGGCTTGGGGTGCGATAGAGCATTAAAGCAATTAAAAAGGTTTATGGAACAATGCTAAAAGTGACTCTACTTTGTTCAGATACAAAACACCCAGTTTTTAAAGCATTGAAGCTGTGGGAAGAAGTTAATCAGCAGCATTACGATATTGAAATACTAACATCAGTAAATGAAATTAAAAGAAACGGTACGCTGCTTTTTTTAATTTCATGCAGCGAAATAGTCAAAAAGCAGCATCGCGATTTTTTTGAGCATACACTGGTACTTCATGCGAGCGACCTACCAAAGGGCAGAGGGTGGAGTCCACATATTTGGGCTATTTTAAATGGCGCTAACGAGCTAACCTTATCGCTACTTGAAGCAGAAGATAAAGTAGATACAGGAGCGATATGGAAAAAGCTACGCATACCACTGGATGGTAATGAGCTCTATGATGAAATTAATGAAAAGCTCTTTGCCGCTGAACTTCAATTAATCACATGGGCGTGTGAAAATGTAGACTCAGTTGCGCCGGTTCTTCAAGATGAGAGCGCAACAAATTATTTGCGCAAGCGCACCCCTGAAGATAGTGAAGTAGATATTAGTCAATCCCTAGAGTCGCAATTTAACTTGCTTAGAGTATGTGATCCTGAGCGATTTCCGGCCTATTTTTATAAAAACGGCTGCAAGTATAAAATTAAAATAGAGAAGTATTAGTATGAATGAGTTTATTACAATTGACGGAAAAAAAATTGGACCTGACTTTACTCCTTATATCATAGCTGAATTATCGGCTAATCATAATGGGGATATAAACAGAGCGTTTGAAATACTAGAGATGGCCAAACGTTGTGGCGCTGATGCTATAAAAATACAGACCTATACTCAAGATACATTAACAATTGATTGTGATAAGCCTGAATTTAAAGTTGAAGGTGGTTTGTGGGATGGTAGAACATTATATGATTTATATACTGAAGCACACATGCCATGGGAGTGGCACAAGCCTCTCTTTGAAAAAGCAAAAGAGTTAGGTATCACAATTTTTAGCTCACCTTTCGACTTTACAGCCGTTGATTTACTTGAAGAGTTAGGCGCACCCGCTTATAAAATAGCATCATTTGAAGCGATTGATTTACCGTTAATTGAATATGTCGCGAAGACAGGTAAACCAATGATTATTTCAACAGGTATGGCAAACGAAGAAGAAATTCGTGAAGCGGTTGAAACTGCAAAAAATGCAGGGTGTAAAGAGCTAGTCGTGCTGCACTGTGTAAGTGGTTACCCTGCACCCGCAAGTGATTACAATTTAGCTACTATACCAGATATGGCAAAACGTTTTGATGTGCTCACAGGCCTTTCAGACCATACAATAGATAATACGACGGCAATTACTTCTGTTGCGCTAGGCGCATGCTTGATTGAAAAGCATGTAACACTTGATAGAAATGGCGGTGGCCCAGATGACAGTTTTTCACTTGAAGAACCAGAGCTAAAGCAGCTATGTGATGATAGTAAAACTGCTTGGGCAGCCACAGGTAAAGTGAATTATGAGCGTAAAGAGAGTGAAAAAGGGAATATGGTATTTAGGCGCTCACTTTATGTAGTAAAAGATGTTGCTGAGGGGGAGTTATTTACGCATGAAAATGTAAGAAGCATTCGTCCAGGTTATGGATTAGCGCCAAAGCATTTATGTGATGTTATAGGCAAAATAGCTAGTTCAAGTATTCCTTCAGGGACAGCTCTTTCGCATGAGCTCGTAAAGTGAAGTATTATTTCTCAGTGTTGTTGAAGTAAAATGAACATAATAAAAACTTTTAAATTGATGAATACTTGTTTAACTAAGGAAGATGAGTGTGTTTTGGCGTATTTTTTTGGAACCAAGCTCGAAAGTTTAGATAGTTATAAAAGGTTGAAGTCTAATCATCCGGGTATAATCCCACAAATATGTTTATATTTTTATTCATTATTAAAATTAGTTCGTTTTAGGAAAGAAAACTTAAATAGTAATCATGAGGTATTAGTATTTGCTGGGACTAATAATCAATATAATAGCCTTTACTCAACCTTAAATGGATTAGATAGGTTGAATATCGCATATAATTTAATTACGTCAAAAGTTGTTAAAGGGAAAAGTAATGACTTATCAATTAATATATTTGATTTTTTAATTAGCGTATGTACTTTTTTTATGAAATCACCGAGGCTTTATTTAAAATTAAAGAAAGCAAATAAAAATTTCGAATTAAATTATTTTTTTTCTGCACTTTGTCAGAGTTATACCTTTTTACCATACTTTATCAGAACGTTAAGTAATCTATCGAGTAAAGGGAATCTAAAGTTAGTCATACTATCTAACGACCATAATAGCGCGAATAGGTGCTTACGCCTTGTATGTGAAATGTTAAATATAAAAACTTTATATATGCAACACGCGTCCGTTTCGAAGTTATTTCCCCCCCTACAGTACGATTATGCCTTACTTGATGGTGAAATAGCTTATGAAACATATAAAATGTGCGCTGATAATCTACCTGGTTTATCTATATTTCCTTCTAACGTTTTTTTAAGTGGCCAAAAAAAGTTAATAAACATAAATAAGGATGTAAATGGTGCTTTTGATTTAGGGATAGCTGTCAACATGTTGGATGATTTCGATTACTTAAAAGTATTGATTGAAAGATTAGTTGACTGCGGAAATAAAATATTAGTAAGAACACACCCATCTCAACCGAGTTCTTTTTTAAAAAAGTTATCGGTTATTATTACTAACACCCAAATTCAGTGGTGCGATCCAACTACAAATAGTTTGAGCTCTTTTTTTAATTCAATAAATTGCTTAGTGTCAGCTAATTCTAGTATTCACCTAGAAGCTGCATTAGCAGGAAAGGCAACCTTATATTATGAATTTTCTTCTGATGCAGATATGTCTGATTATTATGAGTATAAAAAAAACGGCTTAGTATACCCTTTAAATTTAGATAATATTGAACAGTCTATTAAAGAAGGGGTTATTTATTGCTCTTCTAAAAAGCGTAGTCAAGCGGTAAAAAAATATAGCGCAACATATATGACAAAGTGGGAGCATCAAGAGGGAGAGCTTTCTGCTGAGTTAATAAAAAAAATCTTAACCAATGAAAGTTTTAATGATTTGTTCAAACTATCTAAATCAAATTTTTATACACTTTATAACATAAGACAATCATGAGTGGTTTCTTCAAAAGTAGTTCAATCTATGTATTAAGCTCTATAGCAAGTGCCTTGATACCTTTTATATTACTGCCTATTCTAACTCGTTACCTTACACCTGAAGAATACGGCCAAATTGCTATGTTTATCATTTTCACTAGTGCCTTAGCTGCTTTAATTGGTCTAAGTGTACATGGCGCGGCTAATCGCCGTTTCTTTGATGAAAATATTATTCCAGCTGAACTTGCAAGGTTCAATGGTAATTGCTTTTTTATATTATTAGCGAGTACGAGTTTATTTTTAATTGTTTTAGCTTTTATCGATAATTTTTTAGCTGCATATTTAGGCATTCCAACGACTTGGCTTTACTTAGGCATATTAAGTGTTTTTTTTAGTTTTATATTAAATATACGCTTAGGGCAATGGCAAATTAGAGGTAGAGCAAAGTCGTATGGTCTACTTCAAATCACGAATGCACTCGTTGTTTTATTATTTAGTTTATTGTTTGTTATTTTATTTAAATTAGGTTCAGATGGACGTGTTTTCGCAATTGTTATAACAAGTACAATGATTGGCTTTGTATCTTACATAATTCTTCGTAAAGATAAGCTAGTTACATTTGAATATAATATAAATGATATTAAATATGCTTTATCATTTGGTGTGCCACTTATACCGCATGTGCTAGGCGGTTTTTTATTACTCTCTATTGACCGATTAATAATAAATAAAGAGCTAGGTTTGGAGATGACGGGTATTTACATGGTAGCTCTTAGCTTAGGTAATGCTTTAAATATTATTTTCAATAGTATTAACAAAGCTTACTCTCCTTGGTTGTTTGGTCAGCTAAAAGAAAATGACCTTAATAAAAAAATATCGATTGTTAAAAAAACATATATATATTTTGTTTTTTTAATTCTAATGGCGTTACTATCTTTTTTTATTGCTCCTACGATATTGAAACTTATAGTAGGTGAAAAGTTCTACCAAGCTGCTGAAGTATTACCCTTTATTATCGCAGGGCAAATCTTTCTAGGCATGTACTTTATGGTAACGAATTATATCTTTTATATAAAGAAAACCAAATACTTATCATATGTAACTATTTCTTCAGGTGTGATTAATATTGCTTTGTTATTAATTCTAATACCACACTACGGTATAATTGGGGCGGGATTTTCCTTTTTGATTGCAAATGTCTGGCAGTTTATCTGCACATGGATTGTCAGTGCAAAACTATTTCATATGCCATGGGGGCTAAGAGAGTTAAAATGAAAAGTATATTAAACTTAATGCGCAAATTAAAATGCCGTTTCAGAAAAAAATATTACACCAAAAAAGCGCTTAAACAAATTTCTTATTTTAAAGAACTGCCTAATATCAACTATAAAAGCAGCTTCAATGGAAATACATATTTGGGAAGCAATTGTCATTTTAATGGAATGCAAATTTCGGGTGGGGGCAGGGTTACAATAGGTGATAACTTCCACTCGGGGTCGTCGTGCATGATGATAGCTCAAAACCATAATATTAATGGCGGAGCCCTACCTTATGACAATACTTATATTTTAAAGGATATTGAAATAGGCGATAACGTTTGGCTAGGAAACCGAGTTATTATTTTAGGTGGGGTTAAAATTGGTGAAGGGGCTGTAATACAGGCTGGTAGTGTGGTTGTATCTGATATTCCTACACTCGCTATTGCAGGCGGACACCCTGCTGTTGTTTTTAGTCATAGAGATTCTGAGCATTACTTTAGGCTTAAAAACGAAGAGAAGTTTAATTAGAGCATTATTTGGCTTAATTATTTAACCATTGCTAATGAGTATTAAGATATTAAGTATTTTAATAAGCAATACCTTATTATCAAAGGTATATTTGAATTACTAGTCGATTATTCATTATCGTTTTGTAATAAAGCCACGAAATTAATAAAAAGGTATAGATATAGTGTTGGCAGAAATAAGATCATTATGGATCGGTGGATCTTTATCTAGATTAGAGAGAGTGTGTTTAACGTCTTTTTTGCGCGCAGGGCATAAAGTGTACTTGTATACTTATGATGAAGTGCTAAACATACCTGAAGGTGTGGAAGTACTAGACGCTAATTCAATACTCCCTAGAGATAAAATATTCACTTATGGAGCAGTCACTGGCAAGGGAAAGGGAAGTTACGCAGGTTTTGCAAATCACTTTAGATATGAAATGCTTTTAAAGTGTAGCAATACCTATTGGGTTGATATGGACGTTATCTGTTTATCTCCATTTTACATTGAAAACGAGCTCGATTTTGGCTTTGAAAATGATACTTATATAAACAATGCCGTAATTGGAACTCAGGAATCGGGTAATAAGTTATTTTCTAATTTAAGCAACTACTGCAATAATCCATTTCAATTTACAAAATGGGATACTTTTAAGTTCTTAATAAGAAAACTTATAGGAAGGACATGGGGAAGAGGGGATTTTTCATATCTACCATGGGGAATTACCGGCCCAAAAGCACTTACAGGCTTTGTGAAAAAAGGTAGTTTACTTAATTTTGCTGCACCAATCCAAAAATATTATCCAATTCCATCCGCTGATTGGAAGCATATATTTTTTGCTAGTGAAGAGCATATTAACCTGGATGGGGCTCAAGCCGTACATTTATGGAATGAACAATTGAGAAGAGAAGGTTTAGATAAAAATTCAGTTTTTGATAAAGACTCTTTATATGAAAGATTGATCTTAGATTTAAAACTCGATGAATAGTGACTTCTTGTAAATGATTTATATAGTTCTTATTGCTGTTGTTGTTTTGTTTTCATATTCATCTATAGCAAAAAAAGATTATAGTTTTCTAGGGTACTTTCTTGTTCTTGTACTAGCTCTGTTTGCTGGTTTAAGGCATGAGGTTGGTGCGAAGCCTGATTGGGAAGTGTACCATCAGGTGTTTTATGATGCGCCTGAATATCTATCTAACTTATTTAATTACTTTTCAGATAATAGCCGCTTAGAAAAGGGATACTTGACTTATAATTTTATTATTCATTATTTCGTTGAAGACTTTAATTTTTTTCTAGTGGTCACTGCATTATTTACAATTGGATTAACGTACAAAAGTGTATCTATTTATACACCAATGACCATTTTTGCATTACTACTATACATGCGATATGGTTATTTTCAGTTTAATATGATGTTTTTGAGGCAAGGTATTGCTGTAGCAATATTTTTATATTCCATACGGTACATTAAAAGTAGAAACATTTATGGTTACTTTTTATTAAATATAATAGGAATTACATTTCATGTTAGTTTAATTGCTGTATTACCTTTGTACTTTTTTGTACACAAAAAATTTAGTCCCCGCGTATTTTTTTTGATCTTAGCGAGTTCTATATTTTTACAGGCTATCAATATAATTAAATTACTAGCTGACGCCTTGCCAAGTTCGAATATTATTCTTTATGCTTTTAAATCATATGTTTCCTCTGGAGAACCAAAGCCATTTTCTTTCTCATTCATAGAAAAGCCCTTAATGTTCTTTATTTTATTATATTATTACAAAAGGTTAGAAAAAAGGTTTGAATATTACAACTTATTTTTCAATCTGAGTTTTATTGGTCTTATCTTAAGTATTTTGTTTTTACAGTTTGAGGATTTAAGTGATCGATTTGTTATTATTTTCAACATAACGAATATAGTTCTTTTGACTTACTTGATGCGTATATTTAAGGGAGGAGGCAAACTCGTTTATTTGTTTATAGTATCGTTGATTGTTGTTTTTTTTGTTTACAAAATAACAAATGCAGAACAATACATACCTTATAATATATTGGGTAAAATTTATTTTTAATTACAAGGCTTCCATGTTAACAATAGGCATATCAACCGTCGCTTCTTCTTTGAGTGAGTTGATTATATATATACAGGATAATATTAAAAAAATTGATCCTAGTATTGATTTTTTAATTTGTTCTCAAAGAGAACCAGAGAATGTGGCTATAGTTATCTCTGAAAGAATAAAAGTATTAAAAACTAATGAGTCAGGACTAAGCCGCAGTCGAAACACACTACTTAAAGAAAATAAAAATAAATGGTTATGGATTCAAGATGATGACATAAAAATAGAATTTGAAGCTCTACAGAAACTTTTGGAAACTCTTTCAGAATCAAGGAACGATCTTGTTTTTATTAAAGTAAAATCATTAGAAAATAAAAATGAATTTTATAAAAATTATACTTTTCATGAAACTCATCGATTAACCAATTCGTTAAAAATATCTTCAATTGAAATAGTCGTACGGCGAGAATTTGTAAACGATAAAAATATTAAATTTGATACAAATTTGGGCTTGGGTACAGATCTTCCTTGTGGTGAAGAAAATAAGTTTGTATTAAATTTATTTCAGTCCAATGCAAAGGTAAAATATCTAGATTTAGCTACATGTTTTCATACCACAGAACTTGAAGGTAGAGAGATTGATCATAAAGGACGCTTTTCTGCACGCGGTTATTTATTACGTTTTTACCCGTTTTATATTAGCTTCCCTCTAATGATTAGATGGGCTATATACATTCCTGCTGAATTGTCTTTTTATAGAAAGATAATACTAATGTTAAGAACTTATTTTAAAAGGTAATTTTAAGCATTATATAGCCATAATAATTTTTACTAAAGATTATTCCCATGTGTAATTAATCACTTATGTAATTAAGTTCTGGCTTTTATAAAATTAATGTCAAACTTATCAGTACAAATCTATAAACAGGATAACTAATGAAAATCCTATATCTACATCAATACTTTGCTACGCCTGAGTCAAATGCTGGCACGCGATCTTATGAAATGGCCAAGCGACTAGTTAAAAGTGGTCATGATGTTACATTTATTACTAGCTCGGCTTATTTTTCAGAAAACTATAATCTAAACCATGGTTGGAACCTTATAGATATTGAAGGTATAAAACTACACGTTCTACATCTAGCATATTCAAATAAAGATAGTTTTTTTAAGCGAATTTTAAAATTTATTAGGTTTTCAGTAAGCTCAACAGTTAAATCTTTTTCTATCAAAGCCGATGTAGTTTTTGCTACAAGTACACCCTTAACTATTGCAATACCAGGTGTGATTTACTCTAAGTGCAAAAAAAGGCCTCTAGTATTTGAGGTGCGCGATCTTTGGCCTGAATTGCCTGTAGCTGCTGGAGTGATAAAAAATAAATTAATAATAAAATTTGCAACATGGTTAGAAAAATATACCTATAAAAATTCAACCAGGTTGATTGGCCTTTCACCAGGTATGTGTGATGGTATAATAAAGCATGGAATTTCACCTGACAAAGTAACCCTTGCTACAAATAGTTGTGATACTAGTTTGTTTGATGTTAGTGAAGATGTTGGCATCGATTATTTAAAATCTAAGTTAGGTTTTGTTAATGGTAGAAAACTTATTGTATATACGGGTACATTCGGTCTAATTAATAATGTGAGCTATATTGTAGGCTTGGCAAAAGCTGCGCAGAACTCTAATCCAAATTTATGTTTTGTAGCAATTGGTGACGGGATGGAAAAAGGGAAGATAATAAGCGAAGCAAGAGCGCTAGGTGTTTACAATAAAAATCTATACTTTCTTGACCCAGTACCAAAAACAGAAATAGTTCGTTTATTATCTGCCGCAGACTTATCTTTGTCATTATTCGGTCCAGTAAAAGAGATGTGGCATAATTCTGCAAATAAGCTGTTTGATGCACTAGCTTCAAAAACGCCCATCGCAATTAATTACGGTGGTTGGCAAAAAGACTTCATTAAAGAACACAAGTGTGGCTTAGTTTTACAGGCGGATGATTACAAGGCATCCAGTATGCTTATTAGTGAATTTCTTGACAGTAAATCTGATTACGAAGCAGCCGTGAATAGCTGTAAAACACTAGCTTATGAACATTTTTCTAGAGACATTATGGCTACAAGAGTCGAGAAAACGCTACAGGATGCTATTAATGATTAAATATCTTTTTGACTTAACGGTTTCAATAATTGTATTTTTGATTTTACTTCCAGTTATATTACTGGTTGCTGTGTTAATCAGAATCAAATTGGGCTCACCTATTTTGTTTACGCAAGATCGCCCTGGTTTAAACGGTAAAGTGTTTAAAATGATGAAGTTTAGAAGCATGCTCGATGCAAAAGATAAGCACGGTAACTTGCTTCCTGATAACGAAAGAATGACTAAGTTTGGTGCTTTTTTACGTTCTACCAGTTTGGACGAGCTACCTGGCTTGTTTAATGTTATTAAAGGCGACATGAGCCTTGTAGGCCCTAGACCTTTATTAGTTCAGTACTTACCTCTTTATAGTATAGAGCAAGCACGCCGACATAATGTTCGCCCAGGTATAACCGGTTGGGCGCAAGTTAATGGGCGTAATGCAATTAGCTGGGAACAAAAGTTTACACTTGATGTTTGGTATGTTGATAACCAAAGTTTTTGGCTAGATATTAAAATATTACTGTTAACGGTAAAAAAAGTATTTGTGCGTGAAGGAATAAGTGCTGATGGGCACGTAACTATTGAGCCTTTTAAAGGTTCTAGTAATGATTAAGGCAACGGTTAAAACTTTGGCTATTTTAGGGGCTAGTGGCCACGGTAAAGTAATAGCTGATATTGCAGAGCAACTAGGCTTTAGTGTTAGCTTTTATGATGATGCATACCCTAATAAAAAAAACATAGAGCATTGGCCTGTTATAGGTACATTTTCAGATTTACTTAATGTACCTAGCACTAACATAAATGTTGCTGTTGCTATAGGTCACAATAATACGCGAGAAGTAAAAATAAAAACGCTAGCCAAAAATGGCTACATGCTTCCTGTGCTCATTCATCCAACTGCAGTTATAAGTAAATATGCTCAAATAGACTTAGGCTCTGTTATAGCAGCTAACGCTGTTATTAACGCCTTTGCAGTAGTAGGCCGAGGCTGTATAATTAATACTTCAGCTATAATTGAGCATGATTGTAGAATAGGCGACTTCACTCATATTTGTCCGGGCACATCCTTAGCCGGAGGAGTTAGCGTTGGTCGAGCTAGTTGGTTAGGTATTGGCAGTAAAGTAAAACAACTCATCCATATTGGTGATAATACATTAATTGGTGCAGGTAGTTTGGTCGTTAAAGATATATCATCTGATGTAACTGCTTATGGGTCCCCTTGCGTTAAAGTTTCAGAAAACAGTCAAGCCTTTTAAATTTTATAGGAATTCAATGTTAAATACCCCATTTTCTCCATGGCCAAGCTTTACACAAGAAGAGGCTGATGCAGTTAGCCGTGTTATTTTATCTAATAAGGTAAATTATTGGACGGGCACTGAAGGGCGTGAATTTGAGAAAGAATTTGCAACATGGACTGATAGTGAATATGCCATAGCCTTGGGTAACGGCACACTAGCACTCGACATTGCTTTAAAAGCATTAAATGTAGGTGCTGATGATGAAGTAATAACTACTCCGCGTACTTTTTTAGCATCTGCTTCAAGTATTGTTACATCTGGCGCCGCTCCTGTTTTTGCTGATGTTGACTTAAATAGCCAGGCCATTACTGCCGAATCTATAAAAGCAGTGCTTACACCAAAAACAAAAGCAGTTATTGTTGTTCATTTAGCGGGTATGCCAGCCGAAATGGACGAAATAATGGCGCTGAGTAAAAAGCATGGATTTTATGTAATTGAAGACTGTGCACAAGCGCACGGGGCTACGTATAAAGGTCGCTCTGTTGGAAGTATAGGCCACATAGGCGCATGGAGCTTTTGCCAAGATAAAATTATGACCACCGGCGGTGAAGGCGGCATGGTAACGACTAACTCAAAAGAGTTATGGTCAACTATGTGGAGTTATAAAGACCACGGTAAAAGCTTTGATGCTATTTATAACAGAGAGCACCCCCCTGGTTTTAGGTGGCTACATGAGAGTTTTGGCACTAATTGGCGAATGACAGAAATGCAAGCTACTATCGGGCGTATACAATTAAAACGAATGGATAATTGGACTGCTAAACGCCAATCACACGCTGCACAGTTAGACAAAGCAGCAAGTAATTTTAATTGTGTAAGATTAGTTAATATTCCAAAGCACATACAGCACGCTGAATATAAGCATTACATGTTTATAAAACCTGAGTATTTAGCTGATGGTTGGAATCGCGACCGTATAGTAAACGAAATTACTGAACGTGGTGTTCCGTGTTTTCAGGGAAGTTGTTCAGAGGTTTACCTTGAAAAAGCTTTCGATAACACACCTTGGCGGCCGGAAAAGCGCTTACCGAATGCTGTAGAGTTAGGAGAAACGGCTCTTATGTTTCTAGTACATCCAACTTTGTCGAAAAAAGAGATCCAATTAACAGCTAAAGTTATAAAAGAAGTTTTAGAAATCGCCTCACTATAACCAAACTCTCATACACAAATTTACAAAAAGTAACCAAATACATAAAGACTATATAATCTTTTGCATATAGTCTTTAACTATTAAGTGCAATAGTTGTTCATCTTGTAGTAAAATTGTAATCAATAGAATAGCAGTATCACTGCTAGCTTCAGGGAAATGTATTGTGTTTTTAAAATTCTTAGTTAACTTACCTCGCCCCCAAAAAAGAGTTGTATCACTTGTTGTAGATAGCATTTTTATTATTGTTGCTTTTTGGTTAGCCTTTTTACTAAGGTTAGATAGCACGGCTGTTTTAAAAAATATACACACATGGATTCTACTGGCAACAGTATTACCCCTTAGCTTGTTCAGTTTTGTTAAGCTTGGCTTATACCGGGCCGTACTTCGTTATATGAACACCCAAGCTATGTGGGCCATTATTGCAGGTGTTGTACTTTCTACCGTTTACTTAACCGTTTTATCTTTCTTTTTAAGTGCCCCTGTACCACGTACTGTGCCATTTATATACGCAAGCTTTTGTATTTTATTTGTAGGCGGAGCAAGGCTTACCGTTCGAGCAGTTGTTGGGCAAATTACAATGCGCCGTAAAGAAGGGGTCATTATATATGGCGCGGGTTCTGCTGGCCGCCAACTTGCAACTGCCTTAGCTAATGGCCCAGAGTATTCACCTGTTGCCTTTATTGATGATGATCCTAAAAAGCATTTATCGTTAATTCAGGGTATATGTGTGCATGCACCTTCGCAAATAGCCGAACTAGCCAAACAAAAATGTGCCAATAAAATTTTACTTGCCTTGCCAAGCACTTCAAGAAGCCGTCGCAAAGAGGTGCTTAACGCAATAGAAAAGTTCAAGCTACAAGTAATGACCATACCTGGCATGGCTGATATTGTTTCAGGCACGACTAACCTTGACGAAGTTAAAGATGTAGAGATAGACGATTTACTAGGTAGAGACTCTGTACAGCCTCGACAGGATCTAATGTCGGCGAATATAGAAAATAAAGTGGTAATGGTAACAGGGGCGGGTGGCTCAATTGGCTCTGAACTGTGCAGACAAATAGTTAAAAATAAGCCTACAAAAATTGTACTGTTTGAGCTTTCGGAGTTTGCTTTATATGCAATAGAAAAAGAGCTATCGGAGTACTGCAACGCAAATAATTTAAATATAGAAGTGTTGCCAATATTAGGCTCAATACAAAATAAAAAGTTGGTTGAATCAACGTTCTCTACCTTTAACGTGCAAACGGTTTACCATGCAGCCGCCTATAAACATGTGCCATTAGTAGAGCACAACGTAGTTGAAGGTGTTCGCAATAATATTTACGGCACTTACAATGTAGCGACGGCAGCAATAAACGCAAAAGTAGACACGTTTGTTTTAATATCAACCGATAAAGCAGTGCGCCCAACAAATATTATGGGCACTACAAAGCGCATGGCTGAACTTGTGCTGCAAGGGTTGTCTGAGGTTCAAAATACTACACGTTTTACAATGGTACGTTTTGGTAATGTATTAGGGTCATCTGGTTCTGTTGTGCCATTATTCAGAAAACAAATTAAAGCAGGCGGCCCAATAACATTAACTCACCAAGATATTACACGCTACTTTATGACCATACCTGAAGCTGCTCAGCTTGTTATTCAAGCAGGTGCCATGGGTGTAGGCAGTGATGTATTTGTGTTAGACATGGGTGAGCCAGTAAAAATTAAAGATTTAGCAACTAAAATGGTTCACTTATCGGGGCTGGAAGTTAAGCACGAAAAGCGTCCAAATGGTGATATAGAAATAAAATGTACAGGCCTTCGCCCTGGCGAAAAACTTTTTGAAGAGCTATTAATTGGCGACAATGTTACTGGCACCGATCACCCAAGAATCTTAAGTGCACAAGAAATAAAAATGCCGTGGCATGAGCTAGAGCCACTTTTAAGTAAGCTTAAAGCTGCATGTGATGAATCTGATCATATTCAAATACGTAAGCTATTACTTCAAGCGCCTACCGCTTTTTCGCCAACGGATGGTATATGTGACCTAAACTGGCAAGAAAAACAAAATAGCCAAACCAATGTTACCGCTTTACCCAACGTAAGCGGCTCTTAAAATGGCTAGGCTGCAATAGTTTAATAATTTGCAGCCTATTTGTTTGAGCTAACCTAACGCATAAATGTACTTTTACGTTCGGTATATATTTATTGTGTTATAGACACCCTACTTACTGTCATATTAAAAGCACTGCTTTTGCATCATATTAACCAAAATTGCGTGAGCAAGCTTCGCGCCTTGTATCTCTCGTTGATAAATGATTAGCTATCATTTATCACATCGAAGTCAGTGAGCTTGCCTTTGCGCCTAGTATTTAATACTGCTCCGTAGATAAAGCCCTGACTTTCTATTCTCACAAACTGAATGGTATCCAAGCACACTTTTATTTAAGTAGATGCTGTATGTACAAGGGGAGTAAGTAGAGATGATGTTTATCGGCATTGATATTAGTAAAGAGAAAATTGATTTATCGTGGTTGAGAGACCAGCTTACAAACAAGATTAAAACAAAAGTCTTTAAAAACAAGCATCAAGACTTTGTGAAAATAGAAAAATGGCTTTTAAATACAACTAAAAGCGTTGCTAGTGAGCTCGTTATCACCCTCGAACCAACGGGTGTTTATCATGAAGCACTGATGTATTTTTTACATGAGCAAGGCTTTAATATTATTTTAGCGAATACAGGCAAAGCGAAAAAGTATGCTGACGCGTTAAACATAATTCATAAAACAGACAAATCTGATGCAACGATGCTTGCCCACTACGGCTGTGCAAAGCACGTAGTCGTTGATTATTGGCAACCTGAAGCGTTAGAAGTTAGAGAGCTTAAAGCCCTTATCCGTCGTTTAGATGCGCTTGAGAGTAACCGGCAACGAGAAGCTAACCGATTAGAAGCAAGTGAATTCAGCAACGTTTCAGCACGTGTTCGCCAATCGATAAAAGTGACTATCGCATTTTTAGATGACGAAATTAAACAGCTTAAATCTGACATTGATGATCACATAGATAATGAGCCTGGTTTAAAAAGAAACAGGAAACTACTAGAGTCTATACCTGGCATTGGGCCTGTATTATCGAGAGAGCTGACATATTTGTTTGCGGCTAAAAAGTTTAATAAAGCCAAAGAAGCAGCAGCTTATTGTGGATTAATCCCACGGTACAATGAATCGGGTAAATTAAAAGGGCGAACAACAATCAGTAAACTTGGGCCAGCCAGAATTCGCTGTAAACTCTACATGGCAGCCATTGTCGCTGGGCAATGGAATAAAAGAATAAAACGACACAAGTTAACATTAATAAATAACGGTAAAACACCGATGCAAGCTGTGTGTGCGAATATGAGAAAGCTCATTCATATATGTTTTGGTGTAATAAAAAACCAAGAAGCGTTTAAGCTCCAAGAAAGTTAAGTACGACCTTGAAGCTTAAAATGAGAGATGGTATCTACGCGGGTATTTACACATATTTTCGAATAAGCTCTGTGTTTACCCCTTACCTATCTCAATTTTAGCACCTTCCCCCAACACCTCTTTATATTTACTTGCTAATGCGCGCTTTGCGTCTTCATCGCCGTGTACAATTTTTATATGGCTTGGCTTTTTACGCATGCCGGTTACAAATTTAACTAATCCGTTTTGATCGGCATGCGCGCTGTAACCGCTAATGGTATGCACCTGTGCGTTAATTGTAATACGCGTATCGTTTATAAAAACATACCCATTGCGGAGGCCATATTTTTGTATATCGCGGCCAAGCGTCCCTCGGCCTTGGTAGCCAACAAATAATACATCGGTTGATTTGTCAGGTAAAAAGCGCTCAAGGTAATTAACTATTCGCCCGCCACTGCACATACCGCTGGCAGCTAAAATAATGGCAGGTGTTTGTCGCGACGCTAAATAATTAATAATAGCGATATGCTCGCTATGCGTATCAACCGTGGTTAGGTTTTCAAAGTCTAGCGGATGGCGGCCTTTGGCTACTTTGCGCTTAGCTTCTGCATCCCATAAGTGTTTAAACTTACTATATTGCTCTGTAAAATTGGCAGCCATGGGAGAGTCTAAAATCACATGAATACTTCGCCAAGGAGATCCTTTAGCTGATTGATGTATTAGCTGTTCTAACTCGTAAAGTAGCTCTTGTGTGCGGCCAATACTAAATGCCGGCACTAACACTACGCCGTTATCAGCTACTGCGCGTTCAATTACACTTTTTAGTTTTTGAGTGCGCTCTTTTCGGCCTTGATGATTTTTATTACCGTAGGTTGACTCTATAACTAATGTGTCGGCCTTATAAGGAGGTTTTGGAGCCGGTAACAGCGGCGTGTAGGGGGCACCTAAATCGCCCGAAAACACAACTCTATGGCTTTTATTATTCTTTGTATTAATGCCAACATCTATTTCTACATAGGCTGAACCTAATATATGTCCAGCACGCTGAAACCGCGCTTTAGCTATTTGCTGTTTGGCGCAAGGCAGTGTAAACCAAGTATTAAAATTAACCGCTACTATCTGCTTATTTAGCAAGCTAAGGCAGGCATTTATAATTTTTATATCGCGAGTAACACCTACCTTTAACGCATCTTCAATCACTAGTGGCAGCAAACTAGCCGAGGCAGGCGTAGTATAAATGGGCCCCTTAAAACCGGCTGCTAATAAATAAGGAATGCGCCCCACGTGGTCAATGTGGCAATGGGTAACAATAAGCGCGCTAATGTGCGCAATATCAAACTCTATTGATAAATCATCTTTTGCGTCTTCTCCCTGAAAAAGCCCGCAATCTATTAGCACGCTGTTTATACTATTAATAACTAATTCGTGGCACGAGCCAGTCACGCCATTTACCGCTCCGTGGTGAGGTATTTGCATAGGGTATCTATATTTGTTTTTTTTAGGGTAAAGTTAAAGGTAGAGTTAAACAGCGGTTTAAGCAAAATTTGACTGAGTTGCTATTGTAGTCGCCTTGCTTGCTGGCGCATTTAGGATTTATTCCTCGTTAAAACAATAAGTTCAAACGCGAGGTAAACTCGCTGCTACTAGTGAGTTACCTTATATACTTCTCTTTTATTCCTCTATGTGCAAAAAATAAAAACATTAATACACAAAGAGGTTAGGAGGGCGCGGTGTTTTAGACAGGAGCACCGTAACAGCGGCTTTACCCCGCGTTAAAGCAGTATGTCAAACGCGAGCCAAATTCACTGCTACTCACATGTTTTTAAGCTAGACTTAGTCTATATAAACACCAACGGGAACAATAAATTCATTTGCTGCTGTTAACAAAGTAAGTATGCATTTACCTTAAAGGCTATTTACTTAATAAACCTAAACTGTTTATAATTGCGCGCTGTTAAAAATAATGTTGTGTTTGTTGCAATTGTGTATGTAGTAAGGATTGCTATGAAAAGTTGGTATTTAGTTACATGTAAACCTCGCCAAGAAGAGCGAGCAGCCACCAACTTACTTAATCAAGGCATTGAAGTTTTTTATCCAAAATTAACCACAGAAAAACTCATTAAAGGCAGGCGAACTGTTAAACAGTCTGCTCTATTCCCAAGCTACTTATTTATTTGCTTAGAGTCTCAAAACGGTAACTTTTCTGCTGTAAAAAATACGCGCGGAATTAGTGGGTTTGTAACTTATGGCGCTCATTACCAGGTTGTGCCAAAAGGCCTTATAGAACAGCTTAAATGTGAGCGCACAGAATTAGCCGAATCAACAATACCAAAAGCAGGCGACGCTGTAAGCGTACATAACAATACATTTAATAATGTTACAGCAATATACAAAGAGCCTGACGGCGACATGCGCAGTATTTTACTTATTAACTTACTTAATCAAAAAGTTGAAGTAAGTGTCGATAATAAAGATATTAGGCAGTAAAAGTTAAAGGCAAAAGGTTAAAGCGTCGTTGTGCCTTTATACCGCAAAAATTAAGTAAATATCAGTACGTAGGAACTGCAACCTAGGGGCGGAAGCGTGCCCGAAGGGCTTGACAAGCAAAAAGTTTTGCTTTCAAGCTGGAGCGAGAGGAGCTCTGCGACGAACTGGAACGTGCCCGAAGGGCTAGACAAGCAAAAAATTTGTAAGTTGAATTTTTAACTAATTGATAAAAAATAAAACATTATTATCACCACAGAGAATACAAGGAGAAGAGCTAGTAAAGCTAATAACTTCTCGGTGCAGCGCGCAGCGCCTCTGTGCTCTCGGTGGTCAGATTGTTTTGCGGTTGAATTTTTACCTAATTGATAAATAAAGAGAACATTATTATCACTACAGAGAAGGCAAGGGTAAGTACAGGAGGAGATACTATAAAAATAGAATGTTTCCTCAGTGTAGCGCGCAGCGCCTCTGTGCTCTCGGTGGTAATTAATGTGTAACTTAAATAAGCTAGCAAGCAAATGCACAAGTGGCGAACAAAATATGTGCAACTTAAATAATTAGTCTATATTCCAAGGTGACAAATTTGCAAAGGATCGCCATGGAAGACTTACTAACTCAAAAAGTAATTGGTTGCGCCATTGAAGTACATAAAAACCTAGGGCCAGGTTTATTAGAATCAAGCTACGAGAGCTGCCTAATATATGAACTGCAGCAAACAGGTTTATCAACAAAAAGCCAAATAAAATTACCAATCAAATATAAAAATACAACCATAGATGCAGGGTATAGGCTCGATATATTAATTCCAAAGCAATTAATAATAGAAATAAAAACAGTTGATAAACTATTGCCAATTCATACAGCACAGCTAATAACATACTTAAAATTAACCGGTATAAAAACAGGATTGCTCATAAACTTTAACCAAGTAAAGCTAATTGAAGGTATAAAGCGAATAAGCGTTTAATAGAAAAGCTAAAAACCTCAACAAACCGATTCGCGCTTGCGCGTAAACATACCTCATGCTTTAATTACACCGCTAAAAAAATAAGTACTCACCAAGGTTGGTGAGCAAGTGCAATATTTAAAATAATTTTGGGATTCTACAATGGCGTTAAGCTGTAAATCACTCGCAACTTCTCTCGTAATGCTAGCAATATCAGGGTGTACAATAGTACCCGGTAGCCATTTTGAAGGCATAGACTCAGGCGAAAAAACATATAACCTTGAGCAAGATCTCGAAAAAGTAAACATTCAAATTATTGACTCAAAGCTTTTAAACACACAAAAGTTAGAACAGGCCGCCGCTAAGCCTATTTCAAGTAATGCAGGTGTAAACACCAGCAACTACGAATACAAACTAGGTGTTGGCGATGTACTAACAATAGGCGTGTGGGATCACCCCGAGCTTACAATACCTGCTGCAGTACAGCGTACCGCAGAGTTTGATGGCTTTAGGGTACAAAAAGACGGCACAATTACTTACGCGTATGCGCCTAACATACCTGCCGCAGGCCGAACTATTAGCCAAGTGCGTGACGACCTAGTAAAGCGCTTAAGCCGAGTAATAGAAGACCCACAAGTAGATGTAAAAGTAGTGGGCTTTAGAAGTCAAAAAGCATACGTAACAGGTGAGGTTAAGCAGCCAGGCGTTTACCCTGTAACCGAAATACCGCTAACCCTAATTGACGCGCTAAACCAAGCCGGCGGTTTAACCGATTCTGCCGATTGGCGCACCGTTACCTTTACCCGAGGCGATAAAACAGAAGTTATTAAGCTTGATGATTTTTATGCCCATGGCGATATTTCGCAAAACCGTTTATTACAGCACGGCGACATAGTGCATGTAAGCCGTAACGATGCACAAAAAGTATTTGTACTAGGCGATGTAAAAAAAGCAGGTTCAGTAACCCTTAATCGCTATGGCTTAAACTTAGCCGAAGCATTAAGCGATTCGGGCGGCTTAAACGAAGCGACAGCAGATGCAAACGGCGTATTTGTACTGCGTAAAAGTAACGTAGAGCAAACGGGCTATATTGCAAACGTATACCAGCTGCATGCAAAAAATATTGCAGCAATGGTACTAGCAGAGCAGTTTGAGCTTGAGCCAAGCGACATTGTATATGTAACCTCTGCACCGCTTGCACGTTGGAACCGTGTAATAAGTTTACTATTACCATCGGTAGCATCAGTTGATAGCTTAGATGATATTTCATCAAACTAAGGGTTAAAAAATGTTTGATTCAGTTTTAGTAGTTTGTGCGGGTAACATATGCCGCAGTCCTACCGGTGAATATGTATTAAAGCAAAAGCTTGAAGGTAAAAATATTAAAGTATCGTCGGCTGGATTAACCGCACTTGAAGGTAAACCCGCCGATGCCACAGCAAAGCAAATTGCGCAGGCAAACGGTGTAAATATGGATGCCCACCAAGGCCGCCAATTAACATCGGCTTTAGTGGCACAAAACAGTGTTATTTTAGTAATGGAAGAGCGCCATTTAAACGATGTACACGCCCGTTACCCAGAGGCACGCGGTAAAACCTTTTTATTAGGTAAATGGATTAACAACGCCGAAATACCCGATCCATACCGCCAAAGCCAAGAGGCGTTTGAACACGTGTACACATTAATCGATAGCGCATGCAGCGCTTGGCAAAAGTATTTATAAGGAATGGCTAAATTAATGACTGCCCAGCCAAGTAATAAAAGTAAAAATACCACGCAACCAACTCAAGAAATCGACTTAATGGCACTATTAGGTGCATTGCTCGACCGTAAATATTTTATAGCCGGTATAACCGCATTATTTATGTTTGTAGGTGTGGTTTATGCTGTATTAAGTACACCGGTTTACCAAGCCACCGCCATGATCCAAGTAGAAGATGGCGGCGCATCGGTCCCAGGGTTTGACGATATGGCCGGCATGTTCGAAAGTACATCGGCCGCAGTAACCGAAATAGAACTCCTTAAATCGCGTAGCGTTATTGGCGAGGCAGTAGATACATTAAAGCTTGATATAACAGCCGAACCTAAGCTCTTCCCTTTTATTGGTAATCGCGCTTATCGTAAATTTATGCCTATGAGCGAGGGTGACCTAGCCGAGCCAAGCTTTGGAGCAAGCAGCTATGCGTGGGGCGGCGAAAGCATCAATATATTTAGGTTTGATGTACCTCGCACTGCTGTAAACCAAGAGTTCACACTTGTAGCACAAATAAATAATAGCGTAGAACTTTTAAGTAGTGATGGCGAACAAATACTCGCTGGTAAAGTAGGCGAGGAGCTTACCAATGGCAAGTTTAACTTAACAGTGCGTGAGCTTAACGCTCGGCCTGGTACCGAGTTTATACTAACCCGTAAAGATCGCTTAAATACAATACTTGATTTACAAGCAGCCATTGGCGCTAGCGAAAAAGGTAAAGACTCAGGCATCATAAATTTAAGCCTGCAAAGCACAAAACCAAGCTACGCTGAAAAAGTACTTGATAAAGTAGCCGCTATTTATGTACGCCGTAACGTAGAGCGCAACAGTGCAGAGGCACAAAAGTCGCTCGAGTTTTTAGAAGTACAACTACCTGAGATTAAAAAGCAACTTGAATACGCCGAGCAACGCTTTAACGATTACCAAATAAAACGCCAGTCTATAAACATAACGCTTGAGACCCAAGGTGTGCTTGAGCAAGTAGTAAAGCTAGAAACCAAACTACAAGAGCTAAACTTAAAACGCTTAGAACTTGGCCGTAAATTTAAAAAAAATCACCCAGCATACCAAGGTATTATTGAGCAAATACAAGCAGTAGAAAAACAAAAAGACCAACTAATTGGCGAGGTAGGTAGCCTGCCCGAAACCCAACAAGAGCTACTACGCCTAAAGCGCGATGTTGAGGTAAGCAATCAAATATATACATTGCTACTTAGTAAAACCCAAGAGCTCGACATAGTGCGTGCTGGTACTGTGGGTAATGTACGTGTTATTGACTACGCAGAGGTAAACACCACAAAACCAGTTAAGCCTAAAAAGGCATTAATAGTGGTTATGGCGACTATGCTAGGCGGTATGTTGAGTATTGCAATTGTGCTTATACAAAAAGCAATGCATAAAGGAGTAGAAGACCCAAGCGAGATAGAAGCGCTTGGCATACCTGTTTACGCAAGTGTACCGCACTCAGATCATCAAGATAAGCTAACCGGCTTTGCTAAAGCACGCAAAAATAAAACCGCAAAAGCAAAAACCATACTCGCGCTCGATAACCCCGCAGACCTTTCAATAGAAGCGCTACGTAGTTTACGTACAAGCTTACATTTTGCGATGATGGAAGCTAAAAACAACATTATTGCTATCTCGGGTCCAAGCCCTGGCGTTGGTAAATCGTTTATTTCGGTTAACTTAGCCTCAGTACTCGCACAAAGTGGTAAAAAAGTACTTATTATTGACGCCGATATGCGCAAAGGCTATTTGCAAACACAGTTTGGCTTAAAATGGGACGACGGACTAAGTGATTACCTATCGGGGCGTTTAAATCTGGAGCAAGTTACTAAACCGACTAAGGTAGAAGGCCTAAGTGTTATTACCCGCGGGCAAATACCACCCAACCCATCAGAGCTGTTAATGCACAGCAACTTTAGTAAGTTGGTTGAAGAAGTAAGCAACGCTTACGACATAGTAATTATAGATACACCACCAATACTTGCGGTAACCGACCCAGCTATAGTAAGCGCACACACAGGCACTACGTTATTGGTAGCACGCTTTGGCCAAAACCATTTACGCGAAATAGAATTAACGCGAGATCGCTTTGATCAAAACGGAATTGACGTTAAAGGCTTAGTATTTAACGGTGTAGTAAAAAAAGCCAGTAATGCATATGGATATTATGGTTACTACAACTACGAATATAAATCAGATAAATAAAACCAAGAATATTTACGTTTATTTAAATTAATTGGAAGCAACATGTTAAACAAAAAAACAGTGTTAATTACAGGTGGCACAGGGTCGTTTGGTAAAAAATTTATAGAAACCATTTTAGCTCGCTACCCTGATGTAAAAAAAATAATCATCTATTCACGTGATGAATTAAAGCAATCGATTATAAAGCAAAAGTATCCTGCTTATGACTACCCACAACTACGCTTTTTTATTGGTGATGTACGCGATAAAGAGCGTTTAACACAGGCGTGTGAAGGGGTTGATGTAATTATCCATGCTGCGGCAATAAAGCAAGTAGATACCGCTGAATACAACCCAACAGAATGTATTCGCACTAATATTGACGGTGCTGAAAATGTAATTCATGCAGCGTTAGCATGTGGTGTAAAAGATGTTGTTGCCTTATCAACAGATAAAGCGTGTGCACCAATCAATTTATACGGTGCAACAAAACTTGCCTCTGATAAATTATTTGCTGCTGCTAACAATATTCGTGGCTCTAAAGATATTAAATTCAGTGTTGTTCGTTACGGCAATGTGATGGGCTCTCGTGGCTCTGTTATTCCTTTCTTTTTAGAAAAACGCAAAGAAGGTGTTTTACCAATAACGCACAATGAAATGACGCGCTTTAATATTTCCCTTCAAGCGGGTGTTGACTTAGTTATGTTTGCACTAGGGCATCACCTAGGTGGTGAGATATTTATTCCTAAAATTCCATCATATAAAATTTTAGACATTGCAGAAGCGGTAGCGCCTAATTGTGAAACACGTAATGTAGGCATTCGCCCCGGTGAAAAACTGCACGAAGAAATGATTACAGATACAGATTCACTCAATACGATTGATTTGGGCCCTTACTACGCTATTTTACCATCGGTTTCATACACATATACTGAAGATGAGTACATTGCACACCACAAAGCTGAAAAAGTACCGTTTGGCTTTAAATATAACTCAGGAACAAATACCGAATGGGAAACAGTAGAAGGGTTGCGTGAACTTATCATTGAGCATGTTGACCCATCATTTGAAGTGCAAGGCTAGTAAAATGATACTGTATGGAAAGCAAGATATAACTCAAGCAGACATTGATTCTGTTGTAAGCGTTTTAAAGTCAAGCTTTTTGACACAGGGGCCACAAGTTCCAGCGTTTGAAAATGCACTTATGAAAGCGACAGGTGCAGACTATGCACTTGCCGTTAATAGCGCTACGTCAGCTTTGCATATTGCTTGCTTAGCGCTTGAGTTGGGGAAAGGTGATATATTATGGACGACACCTATCACGTTTGTAGCTTCAGCTAATTGTGGTTTATATTGTGGTGCCACGGTAGACTTTGTAGATATTGATCCAGCTACTTACAACCTTTGTCCAAAGGCATTAGAGCAAAAATTAGTACAAGCTAAAAAAGAAGGTAAATTACCTAAAGTTTTAGTTGCTGTACATTTATGTGGCCAGCCATGTGATATGAAAGCTATCCATGCGTTATCAATACAGTATGGTTTTAAAATAATTGAAGATGCATCACACGCAATTGGCGGACGCTACTTAGAGCAACCCATAGGCTCATGTGTATACAGTGACATCACCGTGTTTAGCTTTCATCCGGTAAAAATAGTCACCACGGCAGAAGGCGGAGCTGCTTTAACAAATAGTAAAGCGCTTGCTGATAAAATGGCGCTTTATCGCAGCCATGGTATAACACGTGACGAAGCTCTGATGGAAAATGCTTCACATGGTGGTTGGTATTACGAGCAAATTGATTTAGGCTTCAACTACCGCATGACAGAGCTTCAAGCTGCACTTGGTGTTTCGCAGATGAGTCGCTTAGGTGATTTTGTTTCTGCACGCCATCAGTTAGCAAAACGTTATAACGAAAAGCTAGCTGAGCTACCTATAACTTTACCTTATCAATTACCTAATACATATTCAGGCCTACATTTATACGTTATTCGTTTAAACCTAAATGAAATTAGTAAAACGCATAAAGAAGTGTTTGACGCGCTAAGAGAAAATGGTATTGGTGTAAACCTGCATTATATACCAGTACATCTGCAGCCTTATTATCAAAAAATGGGTTTTAAGCAAGGCGACTTCCCTAATGCTGAAAGCTACTATAGTAATGCAATTTCATTACCAATGTTCCACGGTATGACCCAAGAACAACAGGACGAAGTTATTAGTAAACTATCACTCATTTTAGAAGCCTAGTAATGAATATTGCAATAATCCCAGCTCGTGGCGGTAGCAAGCGTATACCTCGAAAAAATATTAAAGCGTTTCATGGTAAACCTATGATTGCTTATTCAATAGAAGCCGCGGTAAATAGTCAGTGCTTTGATAAAATAATTGTCTCTACAGATGACGCCGAAATAGCCGAGGTTGCTATAAAGCATGGAGCTGAAGTGCCTTTTATACGCCCTGACAATATTTCAGACGACTATGCGACGACGCTTGATGTAATTAAGCATGCTATTGAATTTACGGAATCACAAGGCTGGGCCGTTAAAAACGTATGTTGTATTTATGCAACAGCACCCTTTTTAATTCCTGAATTTATTCAAAAAGGGTTGGATGAACTAACATCTGCGAAGATAGATTATGCCTTCAGTGCAACAAGTTTTCCTTTTCCAATTCAAAGGGCTTTAAAGCTTAGTGATGAGCAACGTGTTGAAATGTTTCAGCCAGAACATTTAAATACACGCTCGCAAGATCTCGAAGAGGCATATCATGACGCTGGGCAATTCTACTGGGGTACCAAAAGTGCCTTTTTACAACGCAAACCCTTTTTTTCACCTCAATCGAAAGCTGTTTTGCTACCACGCAAACGCGTTCAAGATATTGATACAAATGAAGATTGGGAGCTAGCAGAGGCACTCTATAAGGCACTTCAATGAGAGTTGTGTTCAGGGTCGACGCATCCCAACATATTGGTAGTGGGCATGTAATGCGTTGCTTAGTTTTAGCTGAGGCTCTTAGGGGTAATGGATATAGTGTTTTATTTGCTACGCGGGCTCAAGTCGCAGACTTAAATGATTTTATCTCAAGCAAGGGGTTTTCGGTAATAGACTTAATGCAACCTAGCTATTGGCAAACACCTACAAGCTCGGCTGATTATGCTGCATGGCTCCAAGTTAGTGAAATAGAAGACTCTCAGGACTTCATATATAAAGTGGAAAATGCGGACCTGGTAATTGTTGACCATTATGGGATTAATATAAAATGGCACAAGCAAGTTAAACAGCATTTATCCTGTACTTTAATGGTTATAGATGACCTTGTAAGGGAGCATGAGGCAGATATTGTGCTTGACCAAACATTGAATCGAGATGCGTTAGAGTATACAAAATTTCGTGATTGCTTAGCACTTACCGGTACCGATTATGCCTTATTAAAACCCGGCTTTAGGTGCTCACGAGAGACTCTACTTCACAAGGGGGAGCCTAATAAACATACTATTTTAATAAGCATGGGGGGAGTTGATCTTCCGAATGCTTCACTAAGCGCATTAGTTGCACTGCAGCACTTAGAAGAGAAGATTCTAACTACGGTTCTACTTAGTAAACGCTCACCAAATTATGAGGTAGTAAAAACCTTTGTTAACACAAATAGTGATTGGGTAAATCACGTCGACTTTGTGGATAATATGCCTGAGTTTATGACTAAGTATAGCATTATGGTAGGGGCGCCAGGGTCAACCTCATGGGAGCGAGCGTGTTTAGGTATACCATCAATAATAGTACCTATTGCCGATAACCAGCAAACTATTGCACTGCAATTAGAATCTGCCAACGCGGTAAAAGTTGTTGAGCTTGAAAATATAAAAAGTGACCTTGTCGCCTCGTTAAAAGAAATACTATCGCAATGGCAAAACTATCGAGCACACAACTTTGCATTGTGTGATGGCTTGGGGTGCGATAGAGCATTAAAGCAATTAAAAAGGTTTATGGAACAATGCTAAAAGTGACTCTACTTTGTTCAGATACAAAACACCCAGTTTTTAAAGCATTGAAGCTGTGGGAAGAAGTTAATCAGCAGCATTACGATATTGAAATACTAACATCAGTAAATGAAATTAAAAGAAACGGTACGCTGCTTTTTTTAATTTCATGCAGCGAAATAGTCAAAAAGCAGCATCGCGATTTTTTTGAGCATACACTGGTACTTCATGCGAGCGACCTACCAAAGGGCAGAGGGTGGAGTCCACATATTTGGGCTATTTTAAATGGCGCTAACGAGCTAACCTTATCGCTACTTGAAGCAGAAGATAAAGTAGATACAGGAGCGATATGGAAAAAGCTACGCATACCACTGGATGGTAATGAGCTCTATGATGAAATTAATGAAAAGCTCTTTGCCGCTGAACTTCAATTAATCACATGGGCGTGTGAAAATGTAGACTCAGTTGCGCCGGTTCTTCAAGATGAGAGCGCAACAAATTATTTGCGCAAGCGCACCCCTGAAGATAGTGAAGTAGATATTAGTCAATCCCTAGAGTCGCAATTTAACTTGCTTAGAGTATGTGATCCTGAGCGATTTCCGGCCTATTTTTATAAAAACGGCTGCAAGTATAAAATTAAAATAGAGAAGTATTAGTATGAATGAGTTTATTACAATTGACGGAAAAAAAATTGGACCTGACTTTACTCCTTATATCATAGCTGAATTATCGGCTAATCATAATGGGGATATAAACAGAGCGTTTGAAATACTAGAGATGGCCAAACGTTGTGGCGCTGATGCTATAAAAATACAGACCTATACTCAAGATACATTAACAATTGATTGTGATAAGCCTGAATTTAAAGTTGAAGGTGGTTTGTGGGATGGTAGAACATTATATGATTTATATACTGAAGCACACATGCCATGGGAGTGGCACAAGCCTCTCTTTGAAAAAGCAAAAGAGTTAGGTATCACAATTTTTAGCTCACCTTTCGACTTTACAGCCGTTGATTTACTTGAAGAGTTAGGCGCACCCGCTTATAAAATAGCATCATTTGAAGCGATTGATTTACCGTTAATTGAATATGTCGCGAAGACAGGTAAACCAATGATTATTTCAACGGGCATGGCAAACGAAGAAGAAATTCGTGAAGCGGTTGAAACTGCAAAAAATGCAGGGTGTAAAGAGCTAGTCGTGCTGCACTGTGTAAGTGGTTACCCTGCACCCGCAAGTGATTACAATTTAGCTACTATACCAGATATGGCAAAACGTTTTGATGTGCTCACAGGCCTTTCAGACCATACAATAGATAATACGACGGCAATTACTTCTGTTGCGCTAGGCGCATGCTTGATTGAAAAGCATGTAACACTTGATAGAAATGGCGGTGGCCCAGATGACAGTTTTTCACTTGAAGAACCAGAGCTAAAGCAGCTATGTGATGATAGTAAAACTGCTTGGGCAGCCACAGGTAAAGTGAATTATGAGCGTAAAGAGAGTGAAAAAGGGAATATGGTATTTAGGCGCTCACTTTACGTAGTAAAAGATGTTGCTGAGGGGGAGTTATTTACCCATGAGAATGTGCGGAGTATTAGACCTGGTTATGGATTGGCACCTAAACACTTAAAAAATGTTTTAGGTAAAAAATCAAATTCAAATATGAAAAAAGGAACTGCTCTTACCTCGGAAGCGCTTTAAATATGAAAGTTGTCTTTGTAGAAAATAAACATAAAACCAGATTTTGGGAACGTATCGCTCAAGAGTTATCAAATGGTGGCCATGAAATTTCTTGGATTGTTCAAAATAAATTATTTAGCCCAAAAGTGGGCTATGTACATGTAATACCATTACCCAAAAATAAAGATTTACACTACAGTGAAAAATTTAAAACATTAGAAAAAAAAGATAGATATTGTTACATATACGATCAGAAACCTACACATTACTCATACTACTATAAGAGCATAAATAGAGTATTGACAGAAATTGAACCGGACTTTGTGTTTGGTGAATCTACTCTATTTCATGAGCTGCTGACCATTCAATGCTGCAGAGAAAAAAGTATTCTTTATCTAAACCCATCAACTTGTCGCTACCCAACCGGAAGATTCTCATTTTATAAATACGATACACAAGAACCATATTTAGGTTCAAATGATGTATGGTCTAATGAGTTGGTTGATCAGATTATTGAACAAGTAACGTTAAGAGAAAAACAGCCCGATTATATGCAAAAACCTAGCTCACTTAAAAAAGTGAGTTATCGCATAAGGCGAATTAAAGGGCTAGTATGTAGCTTTATGTCTTCAGAATTCTTAGGTGAAACATATAATACACCATCATTAAGACAAAAAAGAAAAGTAGAAAGCTTGAGAAGGTTGTATTATCAAAATTATGAAAGTTTAGCAATTGAAAGCATCGATAAATTTGAAATGAGAAATACCTTGGTTTTTCCACTGCAAATGCAACCAGAATCAAACATTGATGTTTGGGGGTACCCATATAACTCACAAAGTGATTTAGTAAGGCAGTTGTCAAAAAATTTGGGTGAAGGGTGGAATATACTTATTAAACCAAACCCTAAATCTAAGTATGAAATATCAAAAGAGTTGCTAGACTCAATAAAAACAAGCACCAATGTATATGCGTTAAAACACAATGTAGACATGAAAGCTCTTTTTAAAAAGTTTGACTTTTTCTTTTCTGTTACGGGAACTATAAATCATGAAACCATCTTATCAGGTAAGAAAAAGTGTTTTAGCCCAAGCTTACCTATTACTAAAAAATTCTCTCCAACGACAGCTAAACTACCTATTAAGCAAGATCTTCTGGCAGATGAAATAATCAATAAAAATAATTCAAGGCTATTAATCTCATATTTAATTAGCTCTAGTTTTTCTGGCTTAATTGGTGACGATATTCACACACCGCAAGTATTTTCAGCAGAGAATATTAGTTCAGTTTCAAAAGCATTCTCTAGTGTTTTAAGTAGGAAGTAGTATGGGTTATTTAACTGGGATTAAAGATTTCTTTTTTGAACTTATGTCCCCTAAAACATCTATTAGTTTTAAAAAAATGAGGCTATTAGCTAGGTCACCAAAGTTACGCGAGCGGTATGCTAATAAGCTGCCAAAGTGTAAGCCAACTAAAGAGGTCCAACAAAGTAAATGGCTAACTTTAAAAGATGAAAATAAATTAGTACTGGAAAGCTTATATCAAAAAGGTTATGCGGAGGGGATAAATCTGACCCCAGAAGCCATTGAGGAACTTATAATATATTGTGATAACAAAGTATTTACACCTGACAGAGATGTTATGGGTGGTACTGAAGTACAATTTAGTGATAAAAATGCACCAGGAGTTAGCTCTATTTATAGTTTAATGAATCCACACAATGACTCTAAAGTAGTGCAGGATTTAGTTGAGTTGTCACCACTCAAGTCGTTGGCTCAGAGTTATCTTGGGGCAATGCCAGTGTTAATGAATAGTCAAATTTGGTATACGTTTCCAATACAAGGCAAAGCTAACCACCACAATTTCGGTTTTCACTATGATGTAGATGACTATAAGTTTTTAAAGTTTTTCTTTTATTTAGATAAGGTAGATAGTGACACAGGGCCTCACATTATAATCTCAGGAACTCATAATGAAAGTAGCGCTTTTAAATATTTTAATCGTCGTATTAGCAATAATGTCGCACAAAAAAGGTATGCAGATAAAATAGTTGAAATGTTAGGAGGGGCTGGAGCTGGGTTTGCTGAAGATACATTCTGTTATCATAAAGGTTGTTTCCCAAATAAAAGGCGATTGATTTTGCAAATCCAATTTGGAATATCCATTAAATAAAGGCGGGTTAAATGTCGTTTTGTATTCATATAAATACAACCAATTTAAAAGAAATATCTGAGCTTTTGATTCAAGAGGGCTCACAACATATCAAACTTGACAATGGAAGTTGGTTGGTTGGCCAATTACGTCATGAGCAACAGAAAAATATCAGTAACGAAAGTATACAAAGTAAATCTAATGACATTGGAAAACTCAAAACATATTTAGACTCTATTTGCTATCAATACTTTGCGGTGTTTTATTCAGAACCATTAGGGCAGTTGTTTTTACTAAAAGATTTTACTGGATGCGAAGCAGGTTATTATAAGATAACCTCATCAAAAATTATTGTTAGTGATAATGTGAATTCTGTTTTGAATGCAACTGATGACAACCAAATAGATGAAATGGCGGCATTTAATTTTATATATTTTGAAATGCCTTGGAAGCCTCAAAGTTTATTTAAAGATATTTATTCAGCTTTAAACGATACTGTATATTGTTTCGACAAACAGAATAACAGCTTTACATTGCAAGATTATTTTAAAGTACAAAGCACTAAAAACTGTCAAACACTCACACTCAGGGACTCAATAACAGCAGCGCATGAAAAAAGATTGTCAACTGATAATGCAATTTTTTTATCCGGTGGTATTGATTCTCAAGTTATGGCTATAGCTTTGAGAAAAGACTTAGGCACTAAAAACTTATCATCTTATAATTTTTCAATCAAAGGCGCTAAGAACTCTGAGCATGCTGAAGCAAAACAAACTGCTAATAGGTTAGGAATTGATTTTGAGCACGTAGAAGTCGACCCTAAAAAAGAAATTGATTTTGAAAAGCTTTTTTTAGAACAAAACTCCCCTTATGTAGGCTCTATACCTTTAAGTAATATTTTTAGTAAGGTTAACAATAATAGAAATGTTACATTTTTTGGTGGGCAAGATACCCGTTTACATACCCCTTCTCTAACTCAATTAGACCTACTTTATTGGCAATTTAATAGTATTATCGGCTCGGCTTCGAAGTCTATTTTAAATACAGCTGGTAAGTTAGGCGCTTTTACCTTAATGCATGCTAGGCGTAAAGAGCGAACAGAGAAGTTCGATAGGCTAATTCGCTTAGTAAGCAATCTAAGTAAACCACAAAACTTTTTAGCTTATAGACACTTTCATATTCACCAATTCGACTTTATCAATGAGAAGCTAGCTACACACGGTGCTTTAAATGAATTAAAGACAATATTAAGCAATCAAAGCTTTTCAACCCCTCGAGATACATACAATAAAATAGTAGAGCTTAACTGGCGTAAGCAATACATGTTTGATATTGAGTATATGGTTGGGAATTGTAGAGGTTTTGGCTTTGATTGTGTTATGCCGTTTTATGATAAAGAGTTAGCGCAATTTTCTGCGAACATTGATTTTGATTTAGCAACAAAAATAACTAAGGGTAGGGCTGGGCATTCTAACAAACAAGTACGAGTGAATAAATTTGCCTTAAGAGAAGCTTATAAAGGCGAGCTAGACGATAGTTTAATTTATAGAGATAAAGCTGTTTGCCCAACTACTTATATGTTTTTTAATGGAGCATTAAAAGCATCGTTGAATGATTTTATCTATAGCAACCCATTAGTAGGAACAGAGCTTGGTGAAGCAATCTATATTAATGAGTTAATAGCTTTAGCCAAGAAAAAACATCAAAACTGGAAGCCTGAAGATAATGCTATTTTAGTTGTAATATTTAATGCTATTGTTATTTCTCAATATTATAAAAAGATACAAAGTTAAATGGTTGGGATAGCTAAAAGCCTTTTAAGCTTTGTTTTTTTTAAAGGGATTGTTTTTTTCTCAGTGATATTCTTTTCAGTATTAGGCTTTACAGAGGAGTATATCCAACTAGAGAAAAATATTGCTTTAGCGACAATGGTTACACCGTTTTTAGTTTTTGGTTTAACCATGAGCTTTTCTCATTACAACTTAACTAAAAAAACAAACAAATATGACTGGTTTTATTGGAATCATTTGAAGTACAGCACTATTGTTTTAGTTTTGCTGTTCTTATGTTTTAGTTTTTTTCAGTGGCCAAATCAAAATGCTGTATTATTGTTGATTTTGTTTGTATTCGCTCGCTTTTATTCACAATCATTCAAAATTAAAAACAATGTGCATTACTCTTCTTTGATTGATGCTCTACCGTATATTTTTATAAGTGTTTCGTTGGTGTTTTTAATTGCGGGTATTAATCTGAATTCAGTATTTACTCTACTTTTTTTTCCTATTATTTATTTTATATTTCGTCAGTTAAACTTTAAATTATCGACGCTATCTTTTAAAGGTATAAAGCCACATGAGTTTTATGCTTTCGGGGGGAAAGCTTTTTATGTCTCAGCGATAGTAGTTGCTGTAACTATGATACCGCGTGCTTTCGTTGATTATTTTATTGGGGATTCTGATATAGAAAGTTTTTTATTATCTTTGAGGTATGCAACAATTTCTGTATTACTCTATCAATTTTTTTCGATAAAATTTTTCTCTAAAATTTATAGTTTAGAACATGGAAAAATATTACTCTTTGGCAGCCTAACTTTCAGTATTGTCTTCTTATTTACTCTATTATGTCTATATTTAATTGGTTTGTTTGGGTTTATTGATAATTCAAACTTTAATTTCTTATCTGCATTAATAACCTCTATTTGGGTAACTGTATCTTTCTTTGAATATTTTGTGTCTAAATCTGAGCGCCAAAGTGTGTTTTTACTTGCTGTGATTATATTGTTGGCTTTTTCCTTTTTCTTTTTAGCACTAGTTTCAGGATTTGTAAGTAAGCAGTATATGTTAATAGTATGTTTCATTTGTGTGGTGGTATCTCAGTTAGTTGCTATTTTTTATAAGAGCTTTACCCGTATGCTAGGTGAGGTTGCTACCTGCTCAATTTTAATAATAATCTTTGGACTACACCATGTTTAAACTTATTTTCCAAAACTTTGTAACAATATTTTTACCTTCCTTATTAAAGGTCATGATATTGAATTTATTGGGGCATTCTATATCTAGAAAATCAAAAATCGGACCTGTTATTTTAGGTGCTTCCACTAAGTTAAAGTTGCATGAAGGTACATTTATAGGGGGGTTCAATTTATTGTCATGCTCCTCAGTTGAGTTAAAAAAAGATTCATTTATTCGAAGGTTTAACACGTTTGAAGGTGTATTTGCTGTTAAGCTTGATAAGCAAGCATCTATTGGTAACTTTAATCGTTTTGTAAATTCTAACAGCGAATTAGAAGAGTTAAAATCGGAATTGAAATTAGGAGTATACTCAAATTTAACATCAAAGCACTATTTTGATATGACAGCAAGTATAATAATAGGCAGTAATACAGTAATAGGTGGTATTGGGAGTCAATTCTGGACTCATGGGTTTCAGCATTTTAACTTAGGGTCAGTCCGACTTCGAGTTGATGGGGCAATATCTGTGGGGGACGGTGTTTATGTAGGGTCGAGAGTTTTACTCAATCCAAATGTAGTTGTAGGGGACGAGGTATCTATTGGTGCTGGGGCAATTGTGGGGAAAAGCATAAAGTCTTCTGGGTTGTATGTATCGCAGCCTTTAAGGTGTATAAAAGTTACAGAAGAAGCTTTTTTCCAAAAATACCGTAAAGTTGATTCAAATAATCCGAATGCTAAAATATTTAGGAAAGAATAATTTATGCTTAAGTTCTCTTTAGATATAGGACCTGTAAAGCTTTATTTATATCTACTATTACTCTGGCTTATTTTGGCTGCCCTTTCACCAATTGATTTTAATGTAAAGTTAGATGCATTAAATGTAATTGTATTAATTGTTTTGAATGTACTTCTTTTCTTGGGTTTTTTATTTGGACAAAAGCTCCCAATAAAAAGTAGAGGTGCGGGCTTTGTGCTTGCTAATAATAATTTAGTATCAAAGCGCTTATTACCAACAGTGTTTTCTCTGGGGTTAATTGGTTTTATATTAAAAATGTATACTTTGTTTATTATAAAAGGCGTACCTTTAACCCTTAATGTAATTGATATTAGATTACTATTATTGAATGACATAGGAGCAGGAAAAGGAGGCGTGTTGTCTTTGGTCGCTGGAATTTTATTTCCATTTTGTCTTTTATTCATACCGCTATATTTTTCAATTTCAGATAAAAGCACTAAGGAAAAGTTGTTGTTTAAGAGCATGCTCTTATTACTTATTGTAGACTCACTCTTTTCTGGCGGGGGGACAAGTATCGTTATAGTTTTCCTTTATTGCTTATTCTCTACTAAAAATTTTATTATAACAAAATCTCGGTTTATCTTAATAACTTTGGGTGTATTAACTGTATTTGCATTAGCTGGATATCTATGGTTATTAAGATTGGAACAAATGTTCGGAGGGATACAGTCTTATTTACATGAATTTAATGGTCAATGGATAGCAAGTTACCCAACTTCTTTTATAAAAGAAGTTGACGAAGAGTCCTTTCTTTCAGTTGTGAATTATATATTTACTTGGATATCTTATTACTTTATTCACGGGGTTTATGAATTTATTTATTTATTAAATAATTTCAACTCAAGTTTACATACACTAGGGCTTTCTCAAGGCTATCTTTTTTTTAAATTTTTTGGGATTTTGGGAATTGATGTCCCTTCTGTGGCAGCTATAGCTAGTGTAAATGTTATTCTTGGTCATTATCAAACTTTTTGGGGTTTAGCCTATATCGATTTTGGTTATATGTTCTTAGCTGAAGTCTTTTTATTAGGTATAATATGTAGCTTCTTATATAGAAAAAAAGAGGAGGGCTACTACTCCGGTATTATTTTTTACCCCTTTATTCAATCTCAATTAATTTACTCTTTCCTTTCTAATCCGTTGAATGGGCAAATTTCTTATATGATTGTAAGTGGTACTATTTTATTATTTTTAATTAATTATAAGAAGCTTCAGGAACAGGTTTAATGAGAGTTATACAATTTAGTAAATTTTATAAGCCTTACTCGGGCGGCTTAGAGTCGGTTGTATCTGATATATCTGAGGGGGTTAATGGGTGTAAGGTCACTGTACTAGCAGCAGATCCAAATAACTTAAGGAAAAGAGAGGTTATTAACAATGTAGAAATAATTCGTTCGAAAGAATATTTTAACTTAGCTTCAACCTCCCTTGCTCCAAAATATATCGTGGATACCCTTAAATATTCTAACAGCGGAATTTTGCATGTACATTTACCTAACCCTCTAGCTAATATCGCTCTTTTTTTGGCTTTCTTAGCTCGTCGGGATTTATCTACAATAGTTATCCACTGGCACAGTGATATTATAAAGCAAAAATACCTTTTGGCTTTATATAAGCCATTGCAAAGCTGGTTATTAAAAAAAGCTAAAGTCATAATCGTAACAAGCCAGCGTTACTTAGACTCATCAGAGCCTTTAATGCCTTATAGAGATAAATGTATTGTTGTTCCTATTGGGATTGATAGTATTCATCCTAAAGTTAATGAAGATTTAGTCTTAAGCTTAAAAAGTGAATATAGAGGAAAGAAAATTGTATTTTCTTTGGGTAGGCACATCTATTACAAGGGTTTTGAATATTTAATAGAAGCCGCAAGAAAAGTTGAAAACAGCGTTTTTTTAATTGGTGGTAAAGGACCTGACACTCATAAATATATTAGTATGATTAAAGAATATAATCTTGAGGACAAAGTTAAATTAATAGGCCGAGTTGAAGATGAAGAGCTGCCTTCTTATTATGCAGCAGCAGATGTATTTTGTTTTCCATCTATTGAGAAATCTGAAGCATTTGGAGTGGTACAGCTTGAGTCTATGTCGGTTTCGACACCGGTGATTTCAACCGATATAGCTGGAAGCGGCGTTCCCTGGGTTAATAAGCATGGGGAAAGTGGTTTAGTCTGTGAGCCCAAAGATGTTAAATCGCTGGCTGAAGCGCTAAACAGAGTTCTAAATAACAATGAACTACATAAGTCTCTAAGTAAAGGGGCTTATTTACGGTATTTAAAATACTTTACAAAAGATAAAATGATCAATAAAACTGAACAAGTATATAAGGATATAAACCAGCAATGAATCTGCTACCAATTATAATGGCCGGTGGCTCAGGTACACGTTTATGGCCTCTATCCCGCGGTAACTATCCAAAGCAATTTTTAAACTTAAGCGGTGAGTTTACAATGCTGCAAAGCACGTTAAATCGTTTAGATGGGTTAGTCCATTCACCAGCGATGCTCATTTGTAATGAAGAGCACCGGTTTATCGCGGCAGAGCAAGTACGCCAGCTAGGTGTTGAACATAGCGGTATATTTTTAGAGCCAGTAGGGCGCAATACAGCACCCGCTATTGCGCTTTCTGCTTTTAAAGCATTAGAAAATGGTGAAGACCCATTGTTACTCGTACTAGCTGCAGATCATGTTATTAATGATACGAGTGCATTTCAGCAAAGTGTTAACCAAGCAACAGAGCTTGCTAAGCAAGATAAGTTAGTCACATTTGGCATTGTTGGAAATAAACCAGAAACGGGTTATGGGTACATAAAACGGGGTGAGCAATTTCAAACAGGTTATGCTGTCGATAGTTTTGTAGAAAAACCCGATGCGGCTACCGCTGAAAAGTATATTGCAAGTGGCGATTATTATTGGAATAGCGGCATGTTTTTGTTTAAAGCAAGTCGTTACCTAGAAGAGTTAAACGCATTCCGCCCAGATATATATGCTACGTGTAAAAAAGCGATGCAAGTACAAAATGACGATATGGATTTTGTGCGTGTAGATAAAGCAGCATTTGAAGTATGCCCAGACGAATCGATAGATTATGCAGTAATGGAGCACACTAAAGATGCTGTTGTTGTGCCTATGGATGCAGGCTGGAGTGATGTGGGTGGTTTTGCTGCATTGTGGGAAGTATCAGCACAAGATGAAAAGGGTAATGCGTTTAAAGGTGATGTAAAAGCCGTTGATACAAAAAACACCTTAATTTTTGGCGAAGATAAGCTTGTTGCTACCGTTGGCGTTGAAGATTTAGTAATTGTTAATACAAAAGATGCAGTGCTAGTTGCTCATAAAGATAAGTCGCAGCATGTAAAAGCAATAGTACAACAATTAAAAGATGAGCAGCGCTCTGAGGCTAAATTACACAGGGAGGTCTACCGTCCTTGGGGGAAGTATGACTCTGTTGATAATGGCGAGCGCTTTCAAGTTAAACGCATAACGGTAAAACCGGGAGCGAAGTTAAGCGTACAAATGCATCACCACCGTGCAGAGCATTGGATTGTTGTATCAGGTACCGCTAAAGTACAAATTGATGATACAGAGCAGTACGTAACAGAGAACGAGTCGGTTTATATTCCTATCACCGCGGTGCATGCTTTAGAAAACCCAGGTAAGGTTGATTTAGAGTTAATTGAAGTACAGTCAGGCTCTTACCTTGGGGAAGATGACATAGTGCGTTTTGAAGACCGCTATGGGCGCGTAAAGTAAAGCTAGTTTATAGCGTTAGTCCTTAATAATATTAACCACTGTGAGGCTAGTGCTTTTTCAGTGGTTAAAACGTTAAGTAAGGGCTTTTAGCACTTTCAAGTAAATGCATTATCAGCTCATAGCGATGCGCTTATTTTGCAGCATTCATTTTGCTTTGTGTTAGGTATAAAGCGCATCTCAACTTAGATATCATCATATTATAATAATCCGGAAGTTTAATGAATAAATTGATAAGTTCTCAAGTAATCACGCAAAGTGGTATTGCTTTTGGTACCAGTGGTGCACGAGGTTTAGTCAATGACTTTACGCCAGATGTGTGTGCTGCGTTTGCCATCGCGTTTGTAAAATCAATTGATAATGAGTTTAGTTTTAATACTGTTGCACTGGCGATAGATAATCGACCAAGTAGTTATGCGATGGCGCAAGCCTGCGCACAAGGGTTAAAACAACTCAATATTGATACTGTGTATTATGGGGTGATACCTACCCCAGCGCTGGCCTATAAAGCAATGCAAGATGCGATGCCGTGTATAATGATTACAGGCAGCCATATTCCTTTTGACCGCAATGGCTTAAAGTTTTATCGTCCAGATGGTGAAATCACGAAAGACGATGAGCAAGCTATTTTACATAATGATGCGCCTTTTATGCCGCTGAGTGAGTTATTAGTCCTAACTGTGAGTAATTCAGCAGAGCAGGCCTATATAAGCCGTTATGCAGAGCTATTTAGTGCTGATTCGCTTGCGGGTAAAAGGATAGGTATATACGAACACTCAAGCGCGGGGCGTGATATATATAAATCATTATTTGAAAGCCTAGGGGCAGAAGTAACGAGCTTAGAAAGAAGCGATACCTTTGTGCCTATCGACACCGAAGCAGTGTCGGATGAGGATAAACAAAAAGCCCGTGACTGGTCAAGAACGCATGGTTTTGATGCGATATTTTCAACAGATGGTGATGGCGACCGTCCGTTGGTGGCAGATGAGAATGGTGAGTGGCTGCGAGGAGATATTCTGGGTTTGTTATGCAGTCAGTTACTTGGCATAGACGCATTAGCAGTGCCTGTTAGTTGTAATACAGCTATAGAGAAATCAGGGTACTTTAAACATGTTGCGCGCACCAAAATTGGCTCCCCTTATGTAATTGCGGAGTTTTCTGATTTGAATCGTTCATATCAAAACGTAGCAGGGTTTGAAGCGAATGGGGGGTATTTACTGGGCAGTGAGGTAATGTTAAATGGCAAGTTACTAAGCGCGCTCCCTACACGTGATGCACTATTGCCTGCGTTTATGCTATTAAGCCAGCAAGAGCCTATATCAAATCAGTTAAATAAGTTACCAAAGCGATTCACTGCTAGTGATCGATTGCAAAATTTTCCTAAAGAAAAAAGTTTAGAGTTTATTGAACAACTGAAAAATAATGCTAATGACTTTCTTAAAGATATTGCTTATGAACAAAGTTACGAGTTAGATATTACGGACGGCTTACGGATAACACTAGCATGCGGTGATATAGTACATCTAAGACCTTCAGGAAATGCGCCTGAGCTTAGGTGTTACGCTGAATCCGACACATGTGAAAAAGCAAAAAAAATAATATGTGATGTATTTGATAAAGGCTTTAAAAACACTTAGCTTTACTATCCCCCCCAACTTAACAGGATCTAGGGTTATAAAGTAATTTCCAAGTGTTCCCTTAGGCTGAGAATGTAATTTAGTGCCTGAAGTTGTTTTTTATGCACTTAATTTTATTACCAAAGCGTTTGTTTACTACTGTGTAAATAAACGATTTAGGATAAGGAAAACCATGTTTATAGATTTACTGCTTACCTTTTTTATTGCGTTTGCCGTTTTGTTTTTAATGCGCAAAGTAGCGCGGAGTGTAGGGTTGGTAGATAAACCATCCGGCCGCAAAATGCATACAGGCAATATTCCGCTAGTTGGTGGAGTAGCTATTTGTATAACCATAGTAAACTACATTTACACACATCCAAACATGATTAATCATGCCAATCTATACATGATTTGTATAACCGTCCTAACGGCCGTAGGTGCGCTTGATGATCGTTTTGATTTAAGTGTAAAAATACGAATGTTAGTGCAATCAGTTATATCAATTGCCATGATTTACTTTGCTAAAGCCGAATTAGTAACACTGGGAAATATATTAGGGTTTGGTGAAATAGTTTTAAGCTACGGCTATTTAGGTAGTATTGTTACTGTGATTGCTGTTATAGGTTGTATCAATGCATTCAATATGGTTGATGGCATAGATGGTTTATTAGGTGGCTTATCGGTCGTAACATTTAGCGCTATCGGTATTTTACTGTATGGAGAAAATGAGCATAGCCTAAGCTATTTATGTTTACTGTTAGTTGTTTGTATGATCCCATATATAGTAATGAATCTAGGCCTTATTGGGCGAGAGCGTAAAGTTTTTATGGGTGATTCAGGGAGTATGATGATTGGATTTACAGTCATTTGGTTGTTAATTGGCGCCAGTCAAACCCCTGGTAACTCTATAATACGTCCTGTTACTGCATTATGGCTGATTGCACTACCCCTTATGGACATGGCTGCAATAATGATACGCCGTATAAAGCAAGGTAAATCCCCTTTTAAACCAGACCGCGAACATCTACACCATATTTGTCAACGTTTAGGTTGTAGCCCCACGCAAACTCTTATGCTTATTTGCTTTATTGCTGCGTTATTTGCCTCCGTAGGCATTATAGGTGAAGTTTTTGTAATACCTGAATTTTTAATGTTTTATAGCTTCATAATCATGTTTTCAGTCTATTTATTAGTATTAATAAACTACTGCGCCATTATTAACTTTTTTAGAAGAAAATTGGACTTACCTGAAAAGGAATATTCAGCCGGCAAATAATTTTACAACAACCTATTTTAAGTGCAGCTTTATATTTAGCTTTTGCTTGTTTCAATAAACTTCTGGATACAGATTTTTACAGTATGCATTTATTATTTGTACATATACGCATTTATAAAGATTAATTAAGGAATAACCATGTCACGTAAGTATTTTGGTACTGATGGCGTAAGAGGAAAAGTAGGTACTTTTCCTATTACGCCCGACTTTGCAATGAAGCTTGGCTGGGCTGTAGGTACTGTTTTAGGCTCAACGGGTACTAAAGAAATCTTAATCGGTAAAGATACACGTAATAGTGGCTACATGTTTGAATCTGCTATTGAGGCTGGTCTTTCGGCCGCAGGTGTAAATGTGGCTTTTGTTGGCCCAATGCCAACCCCCGCTGTTGCATACTTGGCTTCAACTTTTAGAGCCGATGCCGGTGTAGTTATAAGTGCCTCGCATAATCCGTTTTATGATAACGGCATTAAGTTTTTTAATAATTTTGGCACTAAACTAAATGACGCACAAGAGTTTGAAATTGAGGCTTTACTTGAGCAAGCACTAAATAATAATGCTATGCAGTGTGTAAGCTCTGAGCGTTTAGGTAAGGCAAGGCGTATTAACGATGCTGCCGGCCGCTACATTGAATTTTGCAAAGGTATATTTGCAAAAGATTTAACCCTTGAAGGTTTAAAAATTGTTGTAGATAGCGCCAATGGCGCAGCGTACCACATTGCTCCTAATGTCTATTCAGAGTTAGGTGCTGACGTGATCAGTATTAATGATAAACCAAATGGTTTAAACATTAATGAGCGATGTGGCGCCACTCACTTAGAGAGTTTACAAGCCTCTGTAATTGAAAATAAAGCAGACCTTGGTATTGCTCTTGATGGTGACGCCGACAGGCTTATGCTGGTGGATGACGGCGGGACAGTGATTGACGGGGATCAAATTCTTTATATATTAGCTAAAGCTGCAAAGTTACAGAATAAAATGGAAGGTGGTGTAGTTGGCACGCTCATGTCTAATCTTGGGTTAGAGTTAGCGCTAAAGGAAATGGATATTCCATTTAAGCGCGCTAAAGTGGGCGATCGCTATGTAGTAGAGCAGCTAAAAAGTACTGGCTGGAAACTGGGTGGGGAGGGCTCTGGTCATATTTTACATCTAGATTTCGCAACAACGGGGGACGGCATTGTTGCATCACTCTTAGTTTTAACTGCACTAATCCAACAAAAACAGTCATTGAAAGAATATGTAGCAGGTATGGAAAAATTACCGCAAGTTCTTTTAAATGTACGCTTATCACAAAATAATGCGGATGAAATATTAAATACTAGCTCAGTGAAGCAAGCGGTGAGTGAAGCCGAAATCGTACTTTCTGATTCTGGGCGAGTTTTACTCCGCAAATCGGGCACTGAGCCACTTATTCGTGTAATGGTTGAATCTACAAACTCAGTAGTATCACAACAACAAGCAGAGCATATAGCCGAAGCTATTAAAGCGTTACTGTAAAAGCTCATTTTTGTGATTTTGCATATCGCTAATTTTTGATTGCGCGGCTTTTGTCGCGCGTGATTTCACCTTTCACCTTTCACCTTTTACTTTTAGGTTTGGCATCACCGTGTTGGTACTAGGAGCTCAATATCTAATAGATGATATTGGGCAATTCTGATAAAATTATGCTTATTAATTACCAATGAAAACATTAAGGGAATAACATGAAAATTGCCGTGGTAGGTACAGGCTATGTAGGCCTTTCAAACGCTATGCTTTTGTCGCAACATAACGAAGTGGTTGCGCTTGATATTGACGAGAAAAAAATAGCTCTTTTAAACGATAAGCAGTCACCCATTGTTGATACAGAAATTAGTGAGTTTTTAACGCGTGATGACTTAAATTTTACAGCCACTACTGACAAGGTAGCCGCTTATAAAGACGCTGATTACGTAATTATAGCTACACCCACTGACTACGATGTTGAAAACAACTACTTTAATACTAGCTCTGTTGAAGCCGTAATTAAAGATACTATGGTGCATAACCCTAATGCGGTTATGGTGATTAAGTCGACTATTCCGGTAGGCTTTACGGCTGATATTAAAAAGCAACTTAATGCTGAAAACTTAATATTCTCTCCTGAGTTTTTACGTGAAGGCAAAGCGCTGTACGATAACTTACACCCGTCACGTATTGTTGTAGGTGAGCAAAGCGAGCGCGCAACTATTTTTGCTAACTTACTTAAGCAAGGCGCTATTAAGCAAGATGTTGAAGTGCTATTTACTGACTCAACAGAAGCCGAGGCTATTAAGTTATTTTCTAACACTTACCTTGCCATGCGTGTAGCTTACTTTAATGAGCTTGATAGCTACGCAGAAGCGCATGGCTTAAACTCTAAACAAATTATACAAGGTGTAGGCCTAGACCCTAGAATTGGCAGTCATTATAACAATCCGTCGTTTGGTTACGGTGGCTACTGTTTACCAAAAGATACTAAGCAACTGCGTGCTAACTACCAAGATGTGCCAAACAATATTATTGGCGCTATTGTAGATGCCAATACCACGCGTAAAGACTTTATTGCAGACTCAATTATTAAACGCAGCCCTAAAATTGTCGGTGTGTACCGTTTAGTAATGAAAAGCGGTTCTGATAACTTTAGGGCGTCTTCTATTCAAGGCATTATGAAGCGCATTAAAGCAAAAGGTATTGAGGTTGTTGTATATGAGCCCGTGCTTGAAGAGAATGAGTTTTATCACTCACGCGTAATAAAAGACTTAAACGAATTTAAGCAAATATCTGATGTGGTGGTTTCTAACCGTATGGTAGAAGAACTGAGCGATATTGCAGATAAAGTGTATACACGCGATTTATTTGGTAGCGATTGATTAGCGGTTAATCTTGCTAAACATTTATATACTGCTAAATCTATTTTACCCTCAATGTATCATCCTTGATTCATTGAGGGGTTACAGCTTCAAAAAATATTAATTTAACCAAAAGCTAAAACCTTCCCATTCAGCCCCCATCTACATTTTACCTGTTAACTTAAAAATAATTAATTTACAAATAAAGGACTACCCATGAAAGCTGTTATTCCTGTTGCTGGCCTTGGCACACGCATGTTACCTATGACTAAAGCAATTCCAAAAGAAATGCTACCGATTGTAGATAAACCACTTATTCAATACATAGTGAGTGAGTGTGTAGCTGCCGGTATTAAAGACATTGTACTTGTAACGCATAGCTCTAAAAACGCCATAGAAAACCACTTTGATACCAGCTACGAGCTTGAAGCAACGCTTGAAAAACGTGTTAAACGTGCACTACTTGAAGAAGTACGCTCTATTTGCCCTGCTGATGTAACTGTAATGAGTGTTCGCCAAGGTGAAGCTAAAGGTTTAGGTCACGCTATTTTGTGTGCAAAACCAATTGTAGGCGATGACGATTTTATTGTATTGCTCCCTGATGTAATACTTGATGCTTATACGGCCGATCAAAAAACTGAAAACCTAGCCGCGATGATCAAACGCTTTAACGATACCAATGCCAGCCAAATTATGCTTGAACCAGTAGCACAAGATGATGTAAGCAAATACGGTATTGCTGATATTAACGGTGTACAGCTAACACCAGGTAACAGTGCGGCAATTAAAACAATGGTTGAAAAACCCGATGCCGATAAAGCACCGTCAAACCTTGCTGTTGTTGGTCGTTATGTGTTAAGTAAAAACATTTGGCCGCTTCTTGCTAAAACGCCAGTAGGCGCTGGTGGTGAAATACAATTAACAGACTCTATTGATGCGTTAATGACCCAAGAAACCGTTGAAGCATTTCATATGAGTGGGCGATCGCACGACTGTGGCGATAAGCTAGGTTACTTAAAAGCGATTGTTGAATACGGTATGCGCGATGTAAAACTTGGCGACGACTTTGGTAAATACTTAACTACATTAATTAACGATGAGTCGACTTTGAAATCTGATAATGTTGTAAATTTATAAAATTGTAGAGCGTAACCTATACTATTTGTAAGCGCGGCTATATGCCGCGCTTTTTTGTGGGTGTATGTATTTTGCTAGTGATAAGTCATTATGTTTTGCGTGAGCAAGCTTCACGCCTACAAAAAATTTAAAGGATTAATTCACAAAGAGGTTAAGAGACGCTGCGCTTTAGAAGTTAACGCTGTAGTCGCGGCTTTATGCCGCGTATTGAGTATTAGTGCCAAACGCGAGTTAAACTCGCTGCTACTAAAATATTCAAAGCAAAACTTTAAGGTGCGCTTTTAATAAACGTTAAAATTTTGCAAATACAGCTAAGCGTGAAAATGTTTCCCCGTATACATCTTTACCTTGATAGAGCTCTGCCCCCCAGCTTTGTGCCCCCATTATAGGTTTGCTTAACTTACGTGTATAGGCTGTTTGCAGCTCATAGCCTGTTTTATAGCCGCTGTTTTTATTTTCAAGCGTACGGATAGTGGTATTAAGTGTTTCTATAGAACTTAAATGCCAATGCCAATTTATACTCATTATTTTAGCCGGCGTGTAGTCGGTATAATCATGCTCATCACCCGCCCAATGGCCAATCACACTCCCCGAGTTACGGTTTCCATCAAGGTATAAGTGGTTACCATACCAGCCGGGCTGCCAATTACTGTGTTCAAAACGAAAACTGTGGTTATTGTTAATAAAGGGCAGGAATAGCCCAAAACTGTAGGCGTTATTACGAGTACCTCCTAAGGTATCCTCTAATGCGATTTCACCATAAAATTCAAATGGTAGTGAATAAATGCTATTGTTGTACTCAAATGTAATAGAGCCTAGTTGGTCGCCTAGTTCGTAATCATCCCCCAATTCATTTGCATCAGCCGTTGTTATGTTGTCTTTACTACCTGGGGTAAAAAAACCTTCAGCAAAATCTTTTAGTGTTACGCTACGCGGCCCGCCACCAAACTGCATTAAGCGGCTTAAACCAATGGTTAAATTATCGGTAGCTGCAAAGCTTGTATGTAAACCGAATAAATAGGGCTTGCCCGGCTCGTAAACTCTTTCAACGCCAGTTTGTTTACCTTCTTTTAATATGCCGCTTTGCTCTGTCATTTGGCTAATAAACATGTCGTATCTAATTTTAAAGCTAGTGATTGGCTCTACGTTACTTATTGTTATAGAAGGTGTTGTTTTAGCTTGTGTGCTTAGTAGCATGGCGCTGTCTTCAAAGGGAGAGTACCAATGTTCACGGTAGCCAATATCTAGTTGTGCGTATTTATAACCTAGGTAAACAAAACTTTGTGTTGGAAGTATTTCGTCTTCGTTGGCTATGCCTGCCACACTTACACCAAAGTGCCGGCCAAAGTTAGCGTATGCTCCGCCTTCAACAATTAAGTTGGTTTTTGTGGTTTGCCCGCGCTGGTTTAGCAGTGTTTTGTTTTTAGTACCTGCAGCAATGGTTAACTTTGCAAAAGCGCCTGCGTCGCTTTGTACATATGGACTAAGCTGATAAGAAAGCGTTTGATATAACTCAGGGTAAGTATGCCTAACTGTCTGTAGCACTCTATAGATATCATGCGCTTTATAGGGCTTACTCATTATGTGTGTGTTTTTACTTACAGCTAAAAGGCGTTGTACTTGATGTTCAAGCTCAGGAACTTGATTTAAAGGTAAATAAGGTGAAACCCCGCCTTTAGCCATTACATTTGCACTGATTGCCATCCCGACAAGTAGCGATATTTTTTTTAGCATAATTATTCCGTTAGCAAAAAATTGTTTAAGTAAAAAACGTTAATGCGAGGTTAGCAATAAATAACTAAGTAAGAAAGAAAAAGACTCAAACCCACGTAGATTAGTCGTTATTTAGTATGGGTAAGATCTACATTTTTAGCCCAAATGAGCTTTGAGGTTAAGTTTTATTTTACAGGCGCGCAGCTTGCTGGCGGTTTAGAGTGATTGTGTCACCACAGAGTACATTGAGCTGAGAGGGAGAAGTAACTAACTAATGCTCTTGCTTTCTTTGTGTAGTGCAAAGCGCTACGGTGGCCTCGGTGGTAATTTAATAATTAATGAGAAGCTTCGCTTCTAACGTGTGCAAGCTCTACGTTTGCCGCCGGAATTGACGCTGGGGTAAATAAATTTACTTGCTGGCGTTTGGTACATTATAAGCTCTTCGAGATAGCTATTTTTCTTGCATAAAGTTGGTTTTTTGTTAACCTACTTGCCTTCCTTTTTTAGCTTGTTGAGGTGTATATGGCGTTGTTATCTCGTTCGATATTGGCGTTGTGTTTAGCACTTTCAAGCTCTGCAGTTTTAGCTCAGTCACAGTGCGATGTTGAGCTTAGTCATGGCTTAATTATCACTGACGACGTTATACGTATTCTTGATAAAGGCCAAACACGCGTACAAATTAATAATAACAATCAGCTTTTTATTCGAGGTTACTGGGTTGATTTAAGCACTGAAGAAAGCAAAGTACTTGAGCAATTTAGCAATGGTATTCGCCATACGGTGCCGGAGCTTGTTAATTTGGCTACCGATGGTGTTAACTTAGGTTTAAGCGCCATTGAACATGTAGTCGAGGGGATGTCTGACAAAGAGCCAGAGGTGCTAAAAACCCAGCTCCAGTACGTAGAGCGTGCGCTTATGGACAAATTTAAGCGCGGTGATGACTTCTTTTTTATCGCGCCACAGTCGCTTTCGCAAATAGATGATTTTTTCACTAAAGAAATTAGCCAGCAAATACACTCTGCCGTACATGGTTCGTTAGGGGCTATTTTAATATCGCTTGGTGATGCGTTTAAATCACGCGAAGGTAATATTGAAGACCGCATTAACGACATAGGCCAACGTATGGATATTATCTCGAAAGAAATAGATAAATCACTGCAAAAAAAGGCTCAGCAACTTGAGCTTAAAGCCTCTGAATACTGTGAATGTTTAAACGCACTCGATGTGACCGAATCACGCTTGCAAGCGATTGTACCAGGCATGGCTGACTTTGATTTAGTACAGATAAAATCGTAAGGAAAGTGGGGAGTTATTAGTTATAAGCTGTTAGTTATTAGCTTTTAGCTGTCAGCTGTCAGCTGTCAGTTTTAGGCTTTAATTGCGTTTAGGGTTTCTATTTCTTGAAATACTTCTAAGCTAACAGTAAATAGCTAGGATTTAGCCCATGAACTTTGAAAACTTGGAAGTATGGAAACGATCTGCTCGCTTAAGTGCTGATATTTATAAAGCGACTAGCACTATAAAAGATTACGGATTTAGAGATCAATTAACGCGCTCTGGCTTGTCTGTTCCTAGTAATATAGCCGAGGGAATGACAAGAGACAGCAATAAAGAAAAAGTGAGGTTTTTAGATATCGCTCGCTCATCAATAGCTGAAGCAAGAACGCAAATTTATATTGGAATAGATATTCGTTATATAGATAAGTCCGTTGGTCGAAAGTGGCTTGATGAAACCGTAGCGCTTTCAAAAATGTTGACTAGTTTAATCGCAACATTAAAAATGACCGCTGACCGCTGACCGCTGACCGCTGACCGCTGACCGCTCTATAGTTTTACCTCTCCCTCTTTTAACTCCCTATACTCTCCACTTGCTAAGTTTTCGTCCAGTATAATATTGCCTATTTGCTCGCGGTGTAGCTCTACCACTTTGTTACCTACCGCGGCTAACATGCGTTTAACTTGGTGGTATTTACCTTCGCTGATTGATAAACGTAAGCTGTAGGTGGCAAGTGCTTCTGCTTTAGCTGGGCGGGTAAGATCTTTTTCGTTGTGAAGTTGTACGCCGTTGCGTAGTTGTTCTAATGCTTCTTCGGTTATAGGCTCTTGTGTTTCTACTAAGTAGGTTTTTAATTTGTTGTGCTTTGGCGAGGTAATACGGTGCGACCAATCGCCATCGTTAGTAATAAGTACTAAGCCGGTGGTGTCTATATCAAGGCGACCTGCTACATGAAAGTCGGCCATATTTGGCTCATCGAGCAAATCAAATACGGTGGGGTGTAGTTCATCTACATTGGCACACACGTAGCCTACAGGTTTGTGTAGCATAAAGTAGCGCTTGCCTAAAAATACCATAGGCTCACCAGCAAATGTTACTTCATCTTGCTGGGTTACTTGAAAATCGAACGCGCTAACAATTTCCCCATTTACTTGCACTTCTTGGCGTTTAATACCCGCGCGAGCTTTTGAGCGTGGTAGCTCGGCTAGGTGGCTAATAAATTTATCTAAGCGGCAAGGGAATTTCATTTTGGTTCACATTTTTAGTCGGCTACAATGGCGGCGATTATAGCCGATAGTGAAACCCCATGTCAGTAAACTACCCACAAATTTTAAGGCTTTACCAAGCAAAAATAGATACGGGTGAACTGTGTGTTGATAGCGCTCAGCAAAATGCGGTAAACGCGTTAAATAACCTAAGTATACAGTTACACATAAAAACACCTTGGTGGAAAAAAGCGCCGTTAATTAAAGGTATTTATTTGCATGGGCCGGTGGGGCGGGGTAAATCCATGTTAATGGATTTATTTTATAAAAACTTACCCACTGAGCGTAAGAAGCGGCTGCATTTTCATCACTTTATGGCGCAAATACACACGCAACTTGCCCAGCTACAAGGTCATAAAAACCCTCTCACGTTAATTGCTAAACAATGGGCGAAAGATATAAAAGTGCTGTGTTTTGATGAGTTTTTTGTTAGCGACATTGGCGATGCAATGATTATGGCAAGGTTATTTAACGCCTTGTTTGATAGTGGGGTAGTGCTGGTGGCAACTTCTAACGCAAAACCTGAGCAGCTTTATCGCAATGGCCTACAGCGCGCGCGGTTTTTACCCACAATCGATTTAATTAAAAATTATTGCCATGTAATTAGTGTTGAAGGGCAGGATGATCATCGCTTTAGGTATGGTAAAAATAGCCGCCATTATTTTATTAATTTACCTATAAGCGAGTTTAAAAAGCAGTTTTTATCTCAGTATCCGCAAGCAAAGGAAAACCAAATTTTACAGGTACACTCCCGCAGCTTACCGTGTTTATTAACCGCAGATAATGCATTAATGATCGATTTTATGGCGCTTTGTTCAGGAGCGCGTAGCGCTTACGATTATATGTTTTTAGCCAAGCAGTTTGATATTTTATATATAGAAAATGTACCAAAAATGGGTGTAGGCGCAACAGGTAAAGTAATAGTGCATGGTATTGAAGACAGTTATCAACGCGAAAAACAAACCCTCAATGAGCATTATTTAGATGACGAAGCGCGGCGCTTTATTGCATTGGTGGACGAGTTTTACGATTGCCACAAGTTATTAGTTATTAACGCCCACGCGCACGTTGAGTATTTGTATCAGGGGCAAAAGCTGAGCTTTGAATATGCGCGAACGCAGTCGCGTATTGTCGAAATGCAAAATTGGTAATTAGCGCTGACGCTAAGTTTATAGGCGCTTTGCTTGCGCGTTGGTATAAAAATACTGGTATTTCAACTTTGTGCGTGAGCAAGCTTCACGCCTACGACTAAAATAACACAGGTGCAGTGGGTGTTGTAGGCGCGCAGCTTGCTGGCGTTTAAAAGCAGCGCTTTTACGTTGTGTTAAACCCCTTTGATAAAGCTATGAGAAGCTTCGCTTCTAACGTGAGCAAGCTCTACGTCTCCATTAAAAAATTAGCGCGTTAGTAAATTTATTTATAGGTGATTTGCCTGCTTGTGAAACAGGCAAAATTTATAAAGTATTTTTTAATTAACTTTTATAACCATTAGGGTTGTTTGACTGCCAACGCCATGTGTCTTCCATCATGGCATCTATTCCACGCACCGCTTCCCAGCCTAGCTCATTAAGTGCTTTTTCTGGCGCTGCGTAACATGCAGCAATATCGCCAGGGCGACGAGGCGATACTTGATAAGGAACGTCTTGGCCGCTGGCTTTTATAAAGGCGTTAACCATTTGCAGTACAGAGTAACCATTGCCTGTGCCAAGGTTATATACAAGTGCGCCGGTATTGTTGGCAATTTTATCAAGCGCTTTTAAATGCCCCATCGCTAAATCTACAACGTGAATATAGTCGCGTACACCAGTGCCATCAACGGTGTCGTAGTCATCACCAAATACAGCAAGCTGCTTTAATTTACCTACTGCAACTTGGGCAATAAATGGTAATAAGTTATTAGGAATACCATTTGGATCTTCGCCAATTAAGCCTGACTCATGTGCGCCCACTGGGTTAAAGTAACGCAAAATAGCAAATGCAAAACGCTCATCTGATTTAGCAATATCTTGCAGCATCATCTCAACCATCAGTTTTGATGTGCCGTACGGATTAGTTGTGCCACCTACCGGGAAGTCTTCTTTAATCGGTAAGCTTGCAGGGTCGCCGTAAACTGTGGCTGATGAGCTAAATACTAATTTAAATACGCCTGCATCACGCATGGCATCTACAAGTGTTAGCGTACCTTGTACGTTTGTTTGATAGTACTCAACAGGTTTAGCGACCGACTCACCAACCGACTTTAAGCCAGCAAAATGAATAACGCTCTCTATAGTGTGCCTTGTAAAAATGGCATCTAAAAAAACTTTATCAAGAATGTCGCCTTGGTAAAACGTGGCTTCTTTGCCTGTGATTTGCTTTACGCGTGCAAGCGACTCTTTTGATGCGTTACTTAAATTATCAACAACAACAACTTCGCTGCCTTGCTGTAAAAGTTCTAAAACGGTGTGTGAGCCTATGTAGCCTGCGCCGCCTGTTACTAAAATTGCCATGAATGCTCCGTGGATACCTTTTTCAATTATCTTAATTTCATCATATATTCTTACTATTTACATGCTTTATTTTAAAAGCGTATTAAAATAGGTTAATTAAGTAATGGTTAATAAACTAGTGTTAAACTTGTATGGTCTATTACTGGGCTAAGTCTAAATAATTAGTACTGCCCCTTTGGAGAATGCTATGAATTCAGTTAAAACAATCGCTATGGCAATGTGTATCACGTTACCTGCATTTGCACACGCTGGAGAATCTGTAGTTAAGTGGCAAGATTTTAAAGACTACCGCGATGTGCGCGCATCTAGCCAGGGTAAAGCGTCGTACCACAAACAAATTGCTACTCAGTTCGAAAAACATTTTTCTAAACTTGCCGAGCAATTGCCAAAAGGCTACAAGCTAAATTTAGAAATAACCGATATCGATTTAGCAGGGGACGTACGCTATGGCGGTATGGATGAAATACGCGTAGTAAAACCTATTTATTTTCCGCGCATTAAGCTCAATTACTCGCTAAGCGATAATAAAGGGAGCGTAGTGAGTGAAGAGGACGATGTAGAGCTTAAAGACATGGGCTTTATGGATAAAATTAAAATGGGTCGCGACGAGCCGTTTTTTTATGAAAAACGCTTAATAACCGAATGGTTTGGCGAGCAAATTTTAGCAAGTATTGATTAAATTAAACTTGCCAGTAAAAGCGGTAAGTTACAAAATCAAAATGACTTAAAGGTAGCGGCTAAAGTAAGCAACTATTGCAGACTAAAAACAGCGATTTATAGTTTTCCTTATTAAAATTAGTTTTATCAAGCGGAGCTTAAGTATAAGTAGGCTTTTTTATCATTTTGATTATGCGTACAAAGAGAGTTATTAGCTTTTGCATTTCAAGCTGGCAATTAAGTGATTAAATTACTTTTTGATTGTGTTTTATCAATATAGGGATGTACCTAACTTTACATTAAAAATTTTTGCTGCTAATTTAAACTAATGTCATCAGTGTAAGTGTTCTGGTTTATTGTTTTAAATTGAATGTGCTGTACTTGCGTTGACTTTTGATAGTTCACATGGAGAAGATTATGAAAAGTTTAAAATTACTAACGTTAGTAATGGGTTTAAGTTCTATTGGTATTGCACAAGCTGGTGAGTCTGCAGTTAAATGGCAAGATTTTGACAATTACCGCGATGTGCGTGCAGCAAATCAATCACCAACTTCTTTTGAAAAGCAAATTACTATTAACTTTGAAAAGCATTTTGCGAAGTTAGCTGAAAAATTACCAAGTGGATATAAATTAAATGTAGAGGTTGCAGATCTTGATTTAGCAGGTGCTATTGAGTTTTCTGGCGCTAAAAAAATAAGAGTAATTCAACCATTTCATTACCCACAAATTAAGCTGTCTTACACGGTAACTAATCCGCAGGGTGAAGTTGTGAACCACGCCACAGAAGTGTTATTAAAAGATAGAGGCTATTTAGATAAAATTAAGCGCTCAACCTCTAGATCATTTTATTATGAAAAACGCTTAGTAACTAACTGGTTTCATTCAAAAGTTTTATCTAATATAAGTTAAATACAGTTACAAAATAAATAAAAAATGCCGATAAACATTATCGGCATTTTTTGTATTTGATGTTTACTAAATTAAACTTTAATTTTTAGCTACTTAAACGTAGCGAGCAGGGTAAGTAACTGTTGTAGCTTAATAACCGTTGTTTTAAGCTTTTCTTCATCAAAACCATCTGTGCTTAAGCTTTCTACATCGGCTGCTACATCAAGTACGTATGGCTTAAAGCGTTTAGCTTCAAAACTAAATCCGGCATCAGCTGGGAACAAGGCTTTAAATTTACCGTGGCCTTGTTGCTGTAGCTCATCTAGTTTTTTGTCGGCATCAAGTGCTTGGCGATAAACAATTTTTAAGTTAGCGTTGAGTTGTTCAATTATAGAATCCATGGTTTTCCTAAAGCTTTGTACTGCATTGCCGATATAGTACTTGGATTACATTTAAATGTCAGGTTGATTAAGGCTTATAACGATGAATATATCAGGTGGAAATCTACCCGCTATGTCTAGCTCTGGCCAAGGTGGTGAAGTATATACCGCTGCTTTGTCTAAAAAGCAGCAATTAGCAGATGGCGCAGCAGCACTTGCACTAATTGAAGGTGCTGCCCAGCCAACAAATGCGCAATCACCGGCTCAGTCGGTCACTGCAACACTGGGTAACAATGTAAATATATACGTTTAAACTAGGGCGTGTTGATCTTTGCGGATTGAAATTTGTTCAATCTAGGGGCGATTAAATCGCGGCGCGAGGTTTGTAACCTAGTGGGCTAAGTAAAAACCGAGTAAAGCTTCCGCGTCCTGCTCACGCCCCTTACCTACATCCATGTAGGCAACAAAGAGTTTATCGCCCCTAGGAAGAACCCGAAGGGCAGCGCATGTTTGGCATTTATGCTGCGTTATCGCCTATTTATGGGGAATAACCACACTACACAGGCTCAGCCTTGCCTAAAAGCCAAACATACTGCTGCAAATTCAACCATCAAAGGTTAACACGCCCTAACTTAAGGTCGATAGGTGTTTTGCTTTTTTGACCGCCTATTTCTCTTACTAATTTAGGCACTAAAAATCCAGGCAGGGCTTTTAATAGTTCTGCCATTATTTTTATGGCCTGTGGCTCTTCTATATCAAAGTGGCTTGCGCCTTCAACCTTATCTAGCAAATATAAATAGTATGGCAGTACGTCGGCATCAAATAACGCCTCACTTAAATTTATTTGTGCCTCAACGGTGTCGTTCACCTCTTTTAAAATAACTGCCTGGTTTAATAACGTTACGCCTGCTTGCTTTAGCTTTTGCATGGCGGCTTTAAACTCGTCGTCTATTTCGTTGGCGTGATTTATATGGTTAATAAATATAATTTTTAGCGGTGATTGCTTTAGCCTCGCGCACAGCTCATCGGTAATCCGCGCAGGTATTACAACGGGTAAACGGCTGTGTATTCGCATGCGTTTAATTTGAGGTAATTGCTCAAGCTCATCTAAAAACCAGCTAATGGCATCGTCTTTGGCCATAAGTGGGTCGCCACCACTTAAAATCACTTCGTTTATGTTGGCATCTGATTTTATATAGCTCAGCGCATCAAGCAGGCTTTTTTTATTAAGCTGGTTTTCTTGATACGGGAAGTGGCGTCTAAAGCAGTAACGGCAATTTACTGCACAGCCAGTTTTAAACATAATTAAAACACGGGATTTATATTTATGTAAAAGCCCTGGCTGTTCGTTGTCTTGCTCTAGTAAAGGGTCTTTATTAAAACCTTTTTTGGTTAAAAACTCTTGATGGCGTGGCATAACTTGTAGCAATAAGGGGTCGTTTGCATCGCCCTTGCGTATTTTTTTTATAAAAGGGACTGGCACGCGTACCGGAAATAAACTGCGGGCTTTTAGGTCGTTTTCATGGGCTTGGCTCGATAAACCGACCATTTCAAGCAAGGTTTTTGGGCAGGTAACTACATTTGCTAATTCTTTTTGCCAGTTTTTATGCAAATTTGCTTCATTTCTTTGTATCATTGGCACGTAGATTACTCGAAAAAAATTAAATAGAGGAAACGATGGCGAATTATAGCACCAACGAGTTCAAGGGCGGCCTAAAAATTATGATGGACGGCGAACCTTGCAGTATTTTAGAAAATGAAATGGTAAAACCTGGTAAAGGCCAGGCGTTTAACCGTGTTCGTATCCGCAAACTTATCTCTGGTAAGGTGCTTGAAAAAACCTTTAAATCGGGTGAATCAGTTGAAGGCGCCGATGTAATGGATACCGACTTAGCGTACCTATACACAGACGGTGAGTTTTGGCATTTCATGAACAACGAAACATTTGAACAAATTGCCGCTGACGAAAAAGCACTTGGCGATGCCGTTAAATGGTTAGTAGAAAACGATGTATGTACTATTACATTATGGAACGGTAGCCCAATCGCGGTTACTCCACCTAACTTTGTTGAGCTTGAGATCACTGAAACTGATCCTGGCCTTAAAGGCGATACAGCGGGCACAGGCGGTAAACCTGCAACGCTTAGCACTGGTGCAGTAGTACGCGTTCCATTATTCGTACAAATTGGTGAAGTAATTAAAGTAGACACCCGTAGCGGTGAATACGTAGGCCGTGTTAAGTAAGCTTGAGTACGGTTTATAAAATCCCGGCTTAAGCTGGGATTTTTTTTGGAGAAAATATGTCAGCAACACCTTGGGCACCTAGTGCAAGCATAAACACCCTTAAGCAACGTGCAGCCATACTGAGAACTATTCGTGAGTTTTTTTATACGCGTAATGTAATGGAAGTAGAAACACCGAGCTTAAGCAGTGCCAGTGTAACCGATGTGCATTTAGCAAGTTTTAATACGCAGTTTGTAGGCCCAGGCCATGCTGGTGGCTTGCCGCTTTATTTACAAACATCGCCTGAATTTGCAATGAAGCGTTTGTTAGCAGCAGGCTCAGGGCCCATATTTCAGCTTTGTAAAGCATTTAGAAACGAAGAAGCGGGACGCCATCATAACCCCGAATTTACCATGCTTGAGTGGTATCGCCCTGGGTTTGATGAGTTTGCATTAATGGATGAAATGGATGAGCTGATGCAGCTGATTTTAAATGTAGAGCCTGCAGAGCGTCTTACTTACCAACAAGCATTTGAGCAAGTGTTAGCGCTTGACCCATTAACAGCTACGCTTAGACAATTGCAAACACTTGCCTGCGATCACGGCTTTGCCGATATAGCCGAAAACGAAACCAATAAAGATACCTTGCTACAGCTGTTATTTTGTATGAAAGTAGAGCCAACTATTGGGCAAACTAAGCCGTGTTTTGTGTATCACTTTCCGGCATCGCAAGCGGCATTGGCACAAATTTGTGAGCATGATAACCGCGTAGCAGGGCGCTTTGAGCTTTATTATAAAAATATGGAATTAGCGAATGGCTTTAATGAGCTAACTAATGCTAAAGAGCAGGCAAAGCGCTTTGATGAAGATAACGCTTATCGCGCCGCCAATGGGTTAAACCACGTGCCTATGGATACCCGTTTAATCGCCGCACTTGAGCACGGCTTACCGCAATGCGCAGGTGTTGCTATGGGGATAGACAGGTTAGTTATGCTAGCCACCGCTAAAGATACAATAAAAGAAGTCATCGCGTTTGATGTAGATAGGGCGTGATGCATGGCCTATAGGCGCCTTGCTTGCTGGCGCGTTGATATAAAATCTATTTACGCTTTTGCTTTTTGCGTGAGCAAGCTTCACGCCTACCAATAAAAAAGCACCGCGTTTATTGTAAACGCGGTGCTTAATATTTATTTTTTCTAACAGCTAACAGCTAACAGCTAACAGCTAACAGCTAACAGCTAACAGCTAACAGCTTACAGCTCTAACGTAAACGTTATACCCGCTACTCTTGGTTCACCTAATTGCACGTAGGTGTGTGTAGCGTAGCCATCAAGTGGGTCGTTACCAAACTCAAAGCCGCGGGTTGGTACTTCTTCGTCAAATACGTTACGTGCCCATGCGCGCACTGCCCACATGTCGGCTTCGTAGCCTAAACTTAGGTTTACTAAATTGCTGCTGGGTGCTTTTGAATTATGGCTATCGGAGAAGTAGTAATCGTCCTTACCTTCAACACCAATCATACCGTACAGCTCATTAGTAAAGTTGTAACGTGCGCTAAATGCGTATTGGTATTTAGGTGATTGCGCTTGCTCACGACCGTCTTGATTTAAGCCAGATTGCGTTACAAAGTCGTCAATTTCTGTGTTTAAGTAACCCGCACTACCTGTTAAGAATAAGTCTTCGGTAAGTTGGTAACTACCTTCAACTTCTAGCCCGTAGTTGCTACCAGAGCTTGCGTTATCAACGTAGCCTGTAAATTGCTGACCTTCTACTTGCCATGCTTTTAACTGAATGTTGTCGCGGTGCATATAAAATGCTGCTAAACGCAGGGTAAATTTATCATCAAGCGATGAACCCTTAACGCCAAACTCGCCGCTCCAAAGGTATTCTGGGTCAAAGCTTGTATGCTGCTGGAAAAAATCAGCATCTAGGTTTAAGCCTTCATCTTTAGCTTTGGCTAATGCTTCTGAATTAATACCGCCAGCTTTATAACCACGGGTAATGCTGGTGTAGATCATAGTACGGTCAATCACTTGGTATTCAAGTGCTATTTTACCGCCTACCATTACGTCGTCAGTCTCTTCAATAAAGCCGTTGCTGTCGGTGTAATCACCTTGGTATTGCTCTACACGTAAACCGGTAATGAGCGTGGTTTTAGGGCCAATAGGTGTGGCTACTTGGCCGTAAACAGCTACGTTACTGGTTTCGTAGGTTGATGCAAATGGACTTGCAAGCCAAGTGTATTCGCGCTCTAAATCTACGTCGCGGTTTTGATAGTAAACACCGGCAACCCAGTTACCTGTTTTAGAATTAAACTGTAAATTAGCCGATTGATCATCGCGATCACGCGTGTACACATCGGTTGAGCTATAACCCCAAGGGTGTAGGCCAGCTGCACATAATTGTGGCTCGCTTGCATCGTTACATACCCAGTCTTCATCAAAGCTGTAAAGTAGCTCTGTATCAATGGCTGAAAGGTTTAAGCTTACATCAAAGGCATCAAAGCCTGTGTAGGTATTATTAATACCAATGGCGTAGCTTTGTTGATTATCTTGGCCCGGCTCGTCGGCTACACTATTACGGCTGTTATCAAGCGTGAACGCATCGTAGCCGTTGTTTATATCTATGTAGTGCAGGTTTAACTCTGTGTTTAAATGCTCAGTAAGTTGGCTGTTTAATTTAAAGCGGGCTACTTGCTCATCTTGTTGTTGAGTTTCGTCGTTTAAATATAGGTTATCTACGTAGCCATCTGATTTTCTACGGAAGTAGCTGACGCGGGCACTTGTGTCGTCGGTTAATCCAGTACTTGCTGCAAGGCCTGCTTCGCGCGAGTTATAAGTACCCATACCCACTTGTAATTTTAAGCTAGGATCGGCAGTTGCCTGAGCTGATTCCATTTGGATCATACCGGCCATGCCGTCTGCACCAAAGCGAGTGCCTTGTGGGCCGCGGTAAATTTCTACCTGGTCTATATCAAATAATAATGAGCTGCCACCTAAACCCGAGTAGTTAATGCCGTCAATGACTAAGCCAACCGATGGGTTAATTGGATCTACAAATTGTGAACGAAGTCCCACTCCACGAATTTGAATATAACGACCACGAGACGCACCAGATGTAAAGTTTACGTTGGCTGTACTACCTAGCATTTCGTCTAAGTAACTTGCACCACGTTGATTAATTTCATCTTTGCTAAATAGGCTAGCGCTAGCGCTTAATGTTTGAATGCTTTCACGTTGAAAGTCGCCTGTAACAACAATTCGTTCTAGGTCGCTGTCATCAGCGTTTGCTATAAGTGGTGTACTAATTAGCGGTAATAACGCCGCAGTAATTAAAGACAAACGTAAGTTCATTAGGTTACTTAACTCCATTTTGGGGACTCGTATGGTAGCAATTATTTTAATACTTGTGTTATAACGCAGCGATTATACGTTAAATAATCAGGATTACTAATATGACCTTTAAAGTTGATTTTAAAGTGCGCCATTACGAATGTGACCTACAAGGAATTGTAAATAACAGTGTGTACTTTAATTATTTAGAGCATGCTCGCCATGAGTTTTTATTTGCAAATGGGGTTGATTTTGCACTACTAGCAAAGCAAAAAGTTAATTTAGTGGTGATACGCAGTGAGGTTGATTATAAACATTCGCTTGTACCAGATGATGAATTTTATATAGCAGTTGAACCTGAGCGTATAAGCCGTATAAAGTTTGCGTTTAAGCAAACCTTAGTGCGTAAACACGACAACAAAGTAATGCTACAAGCCAAGGTTATAGGCACCTCGGTTAATGAAAAAGGGCGCCCTTTTTTACCTCCCGAAATAGATAACTTATTTAAAAATTACACCCAAGATTAGCGGGTATAATTTTTAGGGGTTGTGACCTTTGGGATTAAATTTAACCTAGTTTGTTTTAAAGCAGCGCCTAGGCAGTGGGATTGTTTATCGTAAATAGCGGGTAGCGTAGGTGCTGTTATCGAGCCCACTAAGTTACAAACCAAGCAAAGCGATTAAAGCCCCCTTACTGTGAACACGTTTTAATCTGCAAAGTTCAACACTCTCTAAACTATCATAGAACAAAAATTTACATTTAAAACATGCATTTTTAACGGATAAACCGCATAAAAATTGTTACTATTACGGTAATTAAATATTTAGTTAGAAATAGCATGAAATTAGCAGCACTACCGATGCTTTTAATCGGTTTATGTATTGGTTGTACAGCCACAGGGACGGTGACCACTGAGCAGCTAAAGTACACACAATGGCAACTATCAAAGGTTGATGGTTTAGCTGTGCCGGCCTCTTACAGTGCATCAATGAGCTTTATTGAAGCGTTGCAAGTAAACGGGTTTGCAGGATGTAATAAGTTTTTTGGTGAAGGCGAGCTTAAAGACAGCAGTATTAGCGTTAATAAACTTGGTATGACGCGTAAGTCGTGCGGAGCAGACGTTGATGAGCTAGAGCAGCAGTTTTTACAAGCGCTAAGAGAAGGTGCAACGCTTACCATGCAAGGCTCACAATTAGTTATGCAGGGCGATCAAACTTTTTTATTTATTGCAAAGTAGTGGCATGAGTATTTAAAACTGCCCCTTGCAGGCAATTTTTAACTGGCGTACACTCAACGCTGATTTGATAAAAATAGCAAATCAACGAACATAATTTTACTTGTCGGAGTGCCTTAAATATTAAGGCTGAGATCGCGAAAGCGGGATCCGTGAACCTGATCAGGTTAAAACCTGCGTAGGGAACAAGCTGCCTAAAATGGGACGCTTGTGCGTCTTTTTTATGCGCACAACAAAATAACTAGCCATTTTAGGCCGCAAAGCAGCGTAACCACTGCTTTACGATCTTTCTCTATTCCTTATGGAATATCTGACAAGACAACCCTTTAGCAATGAGGTAAGTCATGTCAAACACTACAAATAAGTCTACACGTCGAGAAACGCGCGCTGCTGCGTCAGATTACATTTATAATTTAACGGGTCAGCCATTTCCAAGCTCACAAAAAGTGTATGTTGAGGGCAGCCAAAGCGGTGTACGCGTGGGTATGCGCGAAATTACATTAAGCGATACGTTTATTGGTGGCGATGAGCAAAACCCTGTGTATGAGCCAAACGATCCACTGCGTGTTTACGATACATCAGGCCCGTATACCGACCCTAACTTTGAGTTAGACGTACGTAAGGGATTACCTAAATTTCGTGAGCAGTGGATAAAAGAGCGCAACGACACTGAAGTGCTCGACTCGGTCACTTCGCAATTTGCTCAGCAACGTATGGCCGATGACGGTCTTGATCATATTCGCTTTGATCATTTACCTAAAATTCGCCGTGGTAAAGCAGGCAAAAACGTGACGCAAATGCATTATGCTCGCCAAGGCATTATTACCCCAGAAATGGAATACGTAGCCATACGCGAAAACATGGGTCGTGCACAAATTAGAGAAGAGCTGCTAGCAGCACAGCATAAAGGCGAATCGTTTGGGGCGAGTATTCCCGATTTTATTACCCCTGAATTTGTACGCGACGAAATAGCCCGCGGTCGCGCTATTTTACCAAATAATATTAACCACCCCGAAACCGAGCCCATGATAGTTGGCCGTAACTTTTTAGTTAAAGTTAACGCGAATATTGGTAATTCATCTGTAAGCTCATCAATCGAAGAAGAAGTAGAAAAAATGGTGTGGTCTACCCGCTGGGGTGCCGATACCGTAATGGATTTATCAACCGGGCGTTACATTCACGAAACCCGTGAATGGGTAGTACGTAACTCGCCTGTGCCCATTGGCACGGTACCAATTTATCAGGCGCTAGAAAAAGTAAACGGAGTGGCCGAGGATTTAACTTGGGAGATATTTCGCGATACGTTAATTGAACAAGCCGAGCAGGGCGTTGATTACTTTACTATTCATGCCGGTGTATTGCTGCGTTATGTGCCAATGACGGCAAAGCGAGTAACCGGCATTGTATCGCGTGGTGGCTCAATTATGGCTAAGTGGTGTTTAGCGCATCATAAAGAAAACTTTTTATATACGCACTTCGAAGATATTTGCGAAATTTTAAAACAATACGATGTGTGTTTTTCGCTCGGAGATGGCCTTCGTCCAGGCTCGATTGCTGATGCCAACGACGAAGCACAATTTAGTGAGCTACGTACGTTAGGGGAGCTTACAAAAATTGCGTGGAAACACGATGTACAAGTATTTATTGAAGGCCCAGGCCATGTGCCAATGCATATGATTAAAGCCAATATGGATGAACAATTAGAGCATTGTGGCGAAGCGCCTTTTTACACATTAGGCCCATTAACGACCGATATAGCACCAGGGTACGACCATATAACATCGGGTATAGGCGCTGCACAAATAGCGTGGTACGGCTGTGCCATGCTGTGTTATGTAACACCAAAAGAGCATTTAGGTTTGCCCAATAAAGAAGATGTAAAAGAGGGCCTAATTACCTACAAAATTGCAGCGCATGCGGCCGACTTAGCCAAAGGCCACCCCGGCGCTCAAGAGCGCGATAATGCGTTATCTAAAGCGCGCTTTGAATTTAGATGGCACGACCAATTTAACATTGGTTTAGACCCAGAACGTGCCCGTGAATATCACGACGAAACCCTACCGCAAGAGTCTGGCAAAGTAGCGCACTTTTGCTCTATGTGTGGCCCTAAATTTTGCTCAATGAAAATTACCCAAGAGGTACGCGATTACGCCAAAGATCTCGAATCACGCGGGATCGATCCTAACAATGTTGGTGATGCAATTGAGATCAAAATGGTTGATGTAGAAGCGCAAATGAAAGCGAAATCTGAAGAGTTTAAACAAACGGGCTCAGAAATTTACCACAAAGCAATATAAGCCAATAACAGGTTAGCGGCTTATGGCTGCTAGCCTTTTATTAAAAGGAGGTTTTATGTTTTACAACATTGCTGTTGTGGGGTTTGGTTTAGCAGGGCGCTTAGCTGCCCTCGAGCTTAGTAAGTCGCATCATGTAACCGTGTTTGAAGCCAGTGACGAACACACACAAAATAGTGCCGGTAAAGTGGCTGCGGCAATGCTTGCTCCGCTTGCTGAGTCGGTATTGTGTGAAACAGATTTAGCCATCATGGGGCTAAATTCACTCAAGCGCTGGCCAGAGATAGTGAGCGAGCTTGAAGGCGAGGTTTTTTATCAGCAAAAAGGCACGCTGGTTGTGGCGCACCAGCAAGATAAAGGTGACTTACAAAGCTTTAGTCAGCGAATAAAGCCAATAGCAGGGCACAGCGCGCAGGCGTTAAATGCTCTGCAAATAACACAGTTAGAGCCCGAATTAGCTAATCGTTTTAACCAAGGTATGTTTTTACCCTGCGAAGGGCAAATAGATAACCAGGCCTTTTATAAAGCAAGCTTTACCATGCTTAATAAACGTAAGGTTAAGTTTGTTTTTAACCAACGCGTTAGCATTCAAAACGGCGAGGTGAATAACCGCGCGTTTGATTACATTATTGACTGTCGTGGCTTAGGTGCTAAAGGCAATAAACCCCTTAGAGGGGTACGCGGTGAGGTGGCTAGATTACATGCACCTGAGGTTAATTTAACGCGGCCGGTGCGTTTAATGCACCCGCGCTACCCAATTTATATAGCGCCAAAACCAAATAATGAGTATGTAATTGGTGCAACTGAAATAGAGTCTGATGATAGCGGCCCTGCAACAGTACGCTCCACGCTTGAGCTACTTTCGGCGGCTTACACTGTGCACAGCGGGTTTGCCGAAGCACGGCTGTTAAATATTCAAAGCGGGTTACGCCCCGCATTTAACGATAACCGCCCTGCGGTTTTAAAAACAGGTAACGTAATTAGCATTAATGGCTTATATCGTCATGGCTACATGTTAGGGCCCGCCTTAGTGGCTGATGCGTTATCTCAAATAGGGTGAGTAATAAATGACTATAACAATTAATGGTGAGCTGTTAACTATTAAAAGCGCAATGCTTGTTGATGTATTACAAAATTTTGGTGCAAAGCCTCCATTTGCGGTGGCACTAAATGGCGAATTTATTCCACAAAGTCTGCATGCCAGCACCACAATTAACGAAGGGGATAGCATCGAGTTGTTATCGCCTATTCAAGGTGGGTAGCATTATGCAAGGTAACGATTGCTTAACTATTTATGGCGAGCAACTAAATAGCCGTTTATTAATAGGCTCGGCGCTTTATCCCTCTCCAGCGGTGATGGAAGAGTCTATAAAAGCCTCTGGTGCGCAAATAGTAACGGTGTCATTAAGGCGCCAGCAAAGCGCTGCCGCAGGGGATGACTTTTGGCAGCTTATAAAAAACACAGGCCTTAAAATACTGCCTAATACCGCAGGGTGCCACAGTGTAAAAGAAGCCGTAACACTTGCTAAAATGTGCCGTGAAGTATTTGCAACCGATTGGATTAAGCTTGAACTAATAGGTGATGACTACAACTTACAACCCGACCCATTCGCATTGTTAGAAGCCACAAAAATATTAATTGATGATGGCTTTAAAGTATTGCCCTATTGCACCGATGATTTAGTTCTTTGCCAGCGTTTAAATGAGCTAGGGTGTGAAGTGCTTATGCCATGGGGGGCGCCTATTGGCACCGGTAAAGGGCTTTTAAATAGTTATAATTTAAAAACAATTCGTGAGCGCTTACCTAACACAACTTTAATTGTAGATGCAGGGCTTGGTTTGCCTTCGCATGCCTGCCAAGCACTTGAATTAGGGTATGATGCGGTATTATTAAATTCAGCGATAGCAGGAGCTGGCTGCCCAATTACGATGAGCCGTGCATTTAAAGCCGCGGTAGAGGCTGGGCGCTTTGCGTATAATGCCAAAGCAATGCCTGAAAAAGACTTAGCCGCCCCCTCAACCCCTACAATGGGTATGCCGTTTTGGCATCAGCAGTAAGGAAATAAAGAGTATGAATAATTTAGTGTGGACAATTGCAGGCTCAGACTCAGGTGGTGGCGCAGGCATTCAAGCCGATATAAAAGCAATGCAAAGTTTTGGCGTGCATGGCTGTACTGCAATTACCGCGCTTACGGCGCAAAATAGCTTAGGTGTAGAGGCCATTAACGCGGTATCTACCGATATTATTGAATCGCAATTACTCGCACTCGAAAGCGATATGAAAACCAAAGTAATTAAAATTGGCATGCTGGCTAATGTGCAGCAAATTCAATTAATAAGCGAGCATATAGCGCATTATAAAGCTAAATGGCCTGTACCGCCTGTAATTGTTTACGACCCCGTTGCAATTGCTTCAAGTGGTGATGTATTAACTGAAGAAGATACCGTAAGTGCCATTAAAGAATGCTTAATGCCGCTGGTGGATGTAATAACGCCTAACACGCACGAAACGCAATTATTAACAGGCGTATATTTAATTGGCCCAAGCGCCGTGAAAGACGCTGCTAAAAAGCTATTAAGCTGGGGCGCAAAAGCGGTTGTTATTAAAGGCGGGCACTGGGATTACCCAACAGGTTATTGTATTGATTACTGCACACAAAACGGCGAAGAGTATTGGCTTGGTAATAAAAAAATTCAAAGCCCTCATAGTCATGGTACAGGTTGTAGTATGGCCTCGGTTATTGCCTCATGTTTAGCAAAAGACTACCCTCTAAAAGATGCTTTTATTTTAGCTAAAGCTTATATAAACCAGGGCTTAAAGCAGTCGGTTAGATACGGCGAAGGAATAGGCCCTGTTGCACATACTGCTTTTCCTACACAGTTAGATGACTACCCGCAAGTAATTGAGCCTGGCAGCTGGCTTGGCGATGAGCTTGATTTTGATGTGCCGCTTGAATTTAATATGGCGGCTGATTTTGCACCTTGTGAGAGCAAAAAGTTGGGCTTGTATGCTGTGGTCGATAGCATAGATTGGCTAGATAAATGTTTGCAGCAAGGTATTACTACGGCGCAGCTTCGCATTAAAAATAAAACCGACCTTGAGCTTGATGAATTAATTAAGCAGGCGGTAGAGCTGGGCAAAAAGTACCACGCTCACGTATTTATAAACGACTACTGGCAGTTGGCAATAAAGCACGGTGCCTACGGCGTACACTTAGGCCAAGAAGATTTAGAAACCGCTAATTTAGCAGCAATTAAAGAAGCAGGTTTAAGGCTTGGGCTTTCTACCCATGGTTTTTACGAAATGTTACGTGCGCACAACTACCGACCAAGTTATATGGCATTTGGTGCTATTTACCCAACCACGACCAAAGATATGAGCGGCCAAATACAAGGTCTCGATAAACTTAAAAAGTGTGTGCCATTAATGCAAAGCTACCCAACAGTTGCCATTGGCGGCATAGATTTAACCCGCGCAAGCGAGGTTGCAAGTACAGGAGTAGGCAGTGTTGCGGTTGTACGCGCGATTAGTGAATCGGATGATTATATTGCTGCAATTAGTGCGCTAAAAAGTGCTATAAATCAGCCTAATGAATAAGCTTAGCGATAAAGAAACCCTGCGTTATAGTCGCCACTTATTATTAAAAGAAGTGGGCCTAGAAGGGCAGTTAGCACTTAAAGCAGCCACCGTTGCAGTAGTGGGAGTTGGCGGGCTAGGTAGCCCTGCACTTTTGTATTTAGCTGCGGCAGGTATTGGTACGCTTATTTTAATAGATGATGATGCGGTTGAGCTTTCTAACTTGCAGCGCCAAGTGCTATATAAAATTAATCACTTAGGGCAAAACAAGGTCACCGCCGCTGGCAAAGTATTAACAAGTCTTAATAATCAAATAGAAATAGTGACGCATTGTAAAAAGCTTGATGATAACAACGCAGGGGAGCTTTTAAAAAATGCCGACATAGTACTTGATTGCTCTGATAATTTTGCCACACGTTACAGTGTTAACCGTTATTGCTTTACTCATAAGTTGCCTTTAATTGCAGGTGCCGCGATTGCAAGTAGTGGGCAACTTATGGGCTTTGATTTTAGGCAAAACAATAGCCCATGTTATGGCTGTGTTTTTGCAAAAAGTGACGCCGCTCCTGCTGTAAATTGTAGTAATGCGGGTGTAATAAGCCCACTGTTAGGAATTATAGGCTCTATGCAGGCACAACTTACGCTTAATATGCTGCTAGGGCATGTTGAAGGTAGTGTGTTTATCAGCTTTGATGCGCTGAGCTTAAAGCAACAGCATTTTAAAATGATTAAAGACATAAACTGTAAAGAGTGCGGTGAATAAAGTATGCGGTAATTCGCGGGGCTAAACTCGGGGTTAAGCCATGAGAAGCTGCGCTTCTAACGTAAGCAAGCTCTACGTCTACAGCTAAAATTAGCATCGTAGTTTAATTAATCTATAGGCGCCTTGCTTGCTGGCGCGTTGATATAAAATCTATTTACGCTTTTTATTTTTGGCGTGAGCAAGCTTCACGCCTACCAATAAAAAAGCACCGCGTTTATGGTAAACGCGGTGCTTAATATTTATTTTTACTTACAGCTTAAAGCTTACAGCTCTTCACTTTCTTTAATTGTTGCAAATGCGGTGTTTAAACGCGTTACTGTTTCTGGCAGTTGGTCGTCTAAAATGTCTGCTTTATCTGCACCCCATGCTAATACCACTGTTGAGCCTAGTTTAAAGCGGCCCATTTCTTCACCTTTTTTAAGGGTAATGGCGTTTTCGCCTTTAGTAGGGTAGTTCCAGCTAAACACATCGCTACCGGCGGGTGGTGTTACTGTGCCTGCCCAAACGGTCTCTATGCTGGCTACAATGGTTGCGCCTACTAGTACCATAGCAAGTGGGCCAATTTCGGTTTCAAAAATAGCCACTACACGTTCGTTACGAGCAAATAAATTAGGGACATTGCGCGCTGTAAGCGGGTTTACCGAAAATAAGTCGCCCGGTACGTAAATCATTTTACTTAGTGTGCCGTCTATAGGCATATGAATACGGTGGTAGTCTTTTGGCGCTAAATAAATGGTAGCAAATTTTCCGCCTAAAAATGGTGTTGTATCATCTTCAGAGCCACCTAATAGTGCTTGTAGACTGTAGTCATGACCTTTTGCTTGTATTAGCTGCCCATCAACAATGTCGCCCAGTTGGCTAATAGCACCATCAACAGGGTGAGTAATTACGTTCTCGCCTTGCGCCATTGGACGCACGCCGTCTTTTAATGGGCGAGTAAAAAACTCATTAAACGTTTTGTAGTGCGCTGGGTCTTCATACAAAGCCTCGTTCATGTCTACTTTATATTGTTTAATAAATAGTTTAATGAGCGTTGTAGTTAAAGCACCTGCTTTTGCTGCTGCTAATTTACCTACTACGCGTGAAATAAAGTGCTTTGGCATTGCATACTGCATTGCAATTTTAAATTTGTCTAAACTCACAGATTGTTTCCTAAATTAAACGCGAGGTGCGCGTGCACCAGCACGGCCATCGGCCATTGTTTCTAAAATACGGTGGTAGCTGTCGAATCGCAATTGCGAAATATCGCCATCGGCTACCGCTTGTTGAATTATACAGCCTGGGTCGTTTAAATGCTTACAGTCTCTAAAACGACATCCACCTATAAACTCTCTAAATTCTTTAAAGCACCAGGTTACCCGTTCAACATCTAAGTGCCATAAACCAAACTCACGTATTCCCGGTGAGTCAATTAGGTTACCACCACTTGGTAGGTGATGTAAGCGCGATACAGTGGTGGTATGTTGCCCTAAGCCACTGTTTTCTGATACTTCTTTAGTTAATATTTCGGCATCAGGAAGCACAGTGTTAACTAAGGTTGATTTACCTACGCCACTTTGACCAACAAAAATATTATTTTTATCAACCAGTACGTTTTTTAAATCATCTATGCCTTCGCCGGTTACACTACTTACAAGCAGTACCTGATAACCAAGGCCTCGATAAATATCGAGTACTTTTTGAATTTCATTTAGGCCTTCGTCGTCGATTAAATCGATTTTATTAAGTACTAAAATAGGTTCTATACCCATGTCTTCACAGGCAATTAAGTAACGGTCGATAATACTGGGCGTAAACTCTGGTAGTACCGCTGAGACCATTAAAATTTGATCAATATTTGCAGCGATTACTTTTACGCCATCGTAAAAGTCGGGACGCGTAAGCTGTGAGCGGCGTTCTTGTGTTGCTTCAATAACACCCGCTAAGTCGCCTTCACTTACTTTTGCGCGGCGAAATAGTACTTCATCACCACACACTAAGTTAGTAACGGTACGGCGAATATTACAGCGTAATACGTCACCTTCTTGTGTTTCTACATCGGCGTGTTGGCCAAAACGGCTGATCACGACAGCGTTTTCGGTTGCGCCCAGATTATCTGTTTGCCACTCTTGTGCGCCACCTTTTGCCAATTTTGTATCGGCATTATTTAAGCGCTTTTGATGATTAGCCTTGATCCTGCGAGATTGGCCTTTACTTAATTTTTTCTGTTTTGCCACTTTTGGCCTATAACCTTGGTTTAAATGTCGGCTTTGCGTATAAAAAAGCTTTAGCTCGACGGTTGATGCTAATATGATATATCGAAATGCGTTGGATCTAAAGAAAAGCACTGTTTAAGGTTACTATGACTATTAATGAATCTAATTTAATTTGGCTTGATCTGGAAATGACTGGACTTGAGCCGGCCACAGATAAAATACTCGAAATTGCAACAGTAGTAACTGATGCCGATTTAAATATACTCGCGGAAGGGCCTACTATAGCTATTCACCAAAGTGATGAGTTGTTAGATGGCATGGACGAATGGTGTACTACACAGCATGGGAAATCAGGTTTGACGGCCCGTTGTAAAGCCAGTACATATGATGAAGCTTATGCGGTTGAACAAACGCTTAATTTTTTAAAGCAGTGGGTACCTGCGGGTAAATCACCGATGTGTGGTAACTCAATAGGTCAAGACAGACGCTTTATGAATAAGTATATGCGCGAGCTTGAAGACTTTTTTCATTATCGAAATTTAGATGTAAGCACAATTAAAGAGCTTGCCCGACGTTGGAAGCCTGAGGTACTAGAACAGGTAAATAAAAAAGGCTCTCATTTAGCTCTCGATGACATTAAAGATTCTATTATGGAATTAAAGGTGTATAGAGAAAAATTCTTTAATTTGTAAAAAACACTTGCAAACACATTAGATTATTGTAGAATCCTGCCCCGCTCAAGACGATAACCCTCGCGGGGTTGGTGTGTTTGAGTGGTTTAAATACCATCAGTAAGTGCGGCACTAGCTTAGTTGCCAGAACGTAGGACGCGACCTGTCACGCACCAACGGACAAATTACTGACTAACTATGAAGCGGCACTAGCTCAGTTGCCAGAATGTAGGACGCGACCTGTCGCGCACCAACGGACAAATTACTGACTAACTATGAAGCGGCACTAGCTCAGTTGCCAGAATGTAGGACGCGACCTGTCGCGCACCAACGGACAAATTACTGACTAAATATGAAGCGGCACTAGCTCAGTTGGTAGAGCGCGACCTTGCCAAGGTCGAGGTCACGAGTTCGAGCCTCGTGTGCCGCTCCAATTTCTCACCAAAGAAATTGAAGTATCGAATAAAATATAAAGCGGCACTAGCTCAGTTGCCAGAACGTAGGACGCGACCCGTCGCGCACCAACGGACAAATTACTGACTAACTATGAAGCGGCACTAGCTCAGTTGGTAGAGCGCGACCTTGCCAAGGTCGAGGTCACGAGTTCGAGCCTCGTGTGCCGCTCCAATTTCTCACCAAAAGAAATTGAAGTATTGAATAAAATATAAAGCGGCACTAGTTCAGTTGCCAGAATGTAGGACGCGACCTGTCGCGCACCAACGGACAAATTACTGACAATCTATAAAGCGGCACTAGCTCAGTTGGTAGAGCGCGACCTTGCCAAGGTCGAGGTCACGAGTTCGAGCCTCGTGTGCCGCTCCAATCTCTCTAAATATCCCACTAAAATAAACACTTCTTTAAAACAATATCTTGATCTGATTTATAGCTACGAAAATTATTTATAAATATTATACGCACGAGTGGCCGCATGCCGCCGCGCGATATAAAGGGTTTTAAATAATGCGAAGTGGCGTGGGTAAAAGCTAGGGAGGGGAGGTCAATACAAGGTTAAAAGGTTTCGCCTTGCAAGGTCGCTATAATACGTCTTGCACCGCCAGCGTCGCGATGCTCACCTAAGTAAATACCTTGCCATGTACCTAGCGCTAAGCGCCCATTGCTTATAGGAATACTTAATTCACTCCCTAACGTACTGGTTTTTATATGGGCTGGCATATCATCATCACCTTCGTAATCGTGACGATAGTAAGGCTGGCGCTCGGGAACAAAATGGTTAAAGTGGCTTTCCATATCTATGCGCACTGTAGGATCGGCGTTTTCGTTTATGGTTAAACTTGCCGATGTGTGCTGAATAAACAAATGTAATAGGCCAACTTTATAATTAGCCAGCTCGCTCAGCTGCGCGAGTATTTCATCATCAATTAAATGAAATCCTCGAGCGCGCGGTTTTAAAGTTATTTGAGTTTGTTGCCAGCTCATAACTTATCAAAGCTAACTTCTATATTTGCATCGCCTGCATCACAGCTAAATGGCATGATTATTTTTTTGCCCTTACTTTTATGTGTGATGGTGTGGCCTTTACCTGCAACTACAATTGGCGTAGCCATATCAAAGTCATAGCCTTTTTCGCCGAGTAAGTTTTTAGCTCCACCGGTAACCATATTAGTAATTTCCCCAACCATATCAGTTACTTCATCGTCTATGTTGTCAGGGCGCTCACCAAGCATGCGTTCCATGATAGTCAGAGCTAAGTTTTCATCAAAGGTAATTGAAAATGAGCCACGAGTTTGCGCGCCCACCATGCCAATTAAACCAGATACATCGCCACAGGCGACTTCGTCTGTTTTTATACGCGGCTTACCTGGTTTTAACTCGGTTTGTGCCATTGTAGATAACACATTGATCAAAGAAGATAAAAATGGATTAATGAACTCAACATTCATGTTAGGTACTCTTAAAATTGGTGCTAAAGTGGCTATCTAAATATGAGTATAGCTTTAAAACAAACTTTGGGTTTAGCTTCTACAAGACTCACACTTACCGTGTGCTTCAATAGTTTGCCCTGATACAACAAAGCCGCTTTCTGCTGCTAAGTTGTTTAGCTCGTGAGAAATAACCGTAGAGTGCAGCTCTTTTACAAAGCCACAACTGTCACAAATTAATAGCTGCACAGGATGAATATGATCAAAGTGATGGCAAAGCATAAATGCATTGGTGCTTTCTATTTTGTGAATAAAGCCCAGCTCTGATAAAAAGTCTAGCGCACGGTAAATTGTTGCAGGTTTTGCGCCTGTTTCTGTTACTTTTAATTGTTCAAGTAAATCGTACGCCCCAACGCCGCCTTGGGCGCTAGCTAATAGGCGAAATACTTTTTCGCGGATAGGCGTAAAACGCGCACCACGGTTGTCACAAACTTGTTTTGCTTTACTTACGAGTGATTCTATATTCATCATTCTCTTATCCTTACGCTACCGTGATATACTAACATACTGTGTTGTACTTGCAGCGTTTTTATTAAACACTTTTTATCTAGGAACCCCATTAATGCATGAACTGGTAGCTATATTTATTTTCTTTTTTGCGGTGATAGACCCTATAGGTACAGTGCCTGTATTTATTGCTGTGACACGAGGGGAAGATGAAAAGTTTAAACGAAAAGTTGTTTTTAAGGCCGTGGGTGTATCCGCTGTGGTTTTACTCTTTTTTGTTATTGCCGGTGAGCAGCTATTAAATGCAATTGAAATACCGCTGTCGGCGTTTCAAATAGCGGGGGGCATAGTCCTGCTTATTTTTGCGCTTTCAATGATTTTTGGTGAAAGTAAGCCCGAGTCTGAGATTAAAAGTGTGCGCGACAGCACAGAAACCGCTATTTTTCCGCTAGCCATTCCCTCTATAGCAAGCCCAGGCGCCATGCTTGGCGCAGTACTGATGACCCGCAACGAAGAATACACGTGGGTTGAGCAAGTTACTACATCGTCGATGATGTTGGTTGTATTAGTTGTTGTGCTTGTGCTGTTGTTACTCGCAAATCATGTGCATAAATTAATAGGCGACAGTGGCGCAAGTATTATAAGTAGAATCATGGGGTTAATTTTAAGCTCTGTGGCAGTTACAAATATACTCAACGGTATCGCGCATTATTTTGGTTTACAAATATACAGCTAACATTGATGCTAATTAGGCTTTTGTGTAGAATACAGCGCCTTTTTATGGGCGCATTTACTTATAATCCCCGAGGCTTTTACATTGCAAAAACGCACATTAGATAATCCAACGTTAAACAGACGTTTTTCTGTTGCACCCATGCTTGATTGGACTGATAACTAGGTATTTAAAGGGTTATTAGTATGTAAGGGTGACTATAGGGTCACCTTTTTAGTTTTAGGGGGTCCCGATATAACACAGTTTGTGTCATATTTAATTGACTGGGTACTTAACTTCAGTTACTTTACACACATAAAGTTTACTTAACTAAACATATACATCATTTAAGTTGCTTACCTTGTTTATGCAACTATTCTTAATATTAGTAGTCTTATTTATTAGTTAACAGCCAATTATGGCTGTTTTTGTCGTGAGGTTTATTATGGAATTGCCAGCAGTCAAGAATATACTTGATGCCAACTGGGACTGGCATCTACCTGTAAATGTTGAGTACATAGCTAGTAAGTTAGGTATTAAAGTAAGTGTTCTTAATCCGTGGAACTCTGAAAATAGTGGCTTAAGTGGGCTTGCAGAAATTGACAGTAACGGCTTTAGAGTTATTCACTATAACAACTCTGAGTCTAAAAACCGTCAGCGTTTCACTATGGCACATGAGTTAGGGCATCACGTACTTAACCACGTTAATCCACAAAATCCATGCTTTCGAGATGATTCTAATACTTTTAATTCAAACTCACCTGTATGGCAAGAGCGTGAAGCAAACAACTTTGCTGCACAATTACTAATGCCGCTTGATGCAATCAAAACAATGTTATTTGTTAAACGCATTAGTGATATCAAGCAGCTTGCGGAGATTTTCCACGTTTCAGAAGCCGCAATGTATTATCGTTTGAAGAACTTGGGTTACCTAACAATCTAAAGTTGAGTCGGATAAATTATTAATATAATCTAGCCCTTTAAATGAAGGGCTTTTTTATGTCTGATGAAAATAATAGTTCAGGGTTTGACATAGCTGGTGATGTAAATAGTGGCACAAATAGTCAAAACGTTAATATCAATAATGAGCAAACTTCAGCAATAATTAAATTCAACGTGCTTGAAGAAAAAGTATATCTAGGTTTTAAGGTTTTTGGTTTTATTATTGCCATGGGGTTAGCTGTATGTTTCTTAAAAACAGGGCTGGAAGTTAGCAAATATTCATTAGAAAAGATTGTTGAGCATCAAGCGGAACCAAAAAAACAAGTTACCGAAACAAAGCCTGTAAATAAAAGTGAAAAAGCAAACAGCGAAGTTAAAAAAGAAGAATCAGAAAGTATGGGTAATAAAATGCTTTACTCAGGGTCAATCATAACTTTAGTTGCATTTATACTAGGTACTGGCTTAACCTTGTTGTTGACCATTGTTAAGTTCTCTTTCCATAGCCGACAACAAAATGAAGACAATCCAAATGTGGCACTTGCTGGCCCTGCAAGTGAGTTATTTATGGCTTTAGCTAACTATATAAAAAGCAAAATTAAATAAAAAAGCCCGCTTAATGCGGGTTTTTTAATGCTCAAAAACTTTACCCCAACAAATTACTCGCTCTATGCATTCTAATTGACTGGCCAACAACACCTTCAACGTTGTATTCATCATGCTCAGTTATTTTTACCGCTGGGTGATCGGGGTTAGCAGATAACAGCCGGTTGTTTTTTAAGTCGGCTATTTTACAAACGAACAGTCCATTTAAAGCAGCAACAATTACATCGCCGTGTTTAACCTTTGCGGCCCTATCAATAATCAATAAATCCCCGCTGAAAATACCAACCCCTTCCATACTGTTGCCACTGGCACGGCCAATAAAAGTAGCGTCAGTTATAAGGCTATTATCTAAATCGCTTTCTAGCTCTTTTATGCCTGGGCCCACATCAACATTAGAATCAACCATCAAATAACCCTATTTATAAAAATAATTTAAATTAATTTTAGCCCTATTTAAGCCAATATTAAAAAAATGTTCGGAAGATTTTTTTAATTTCAACAAAATACGTAAGTTATTGCCACCTCTAAAAGTTAAGTCGATTTCGCCCAATTTTACACTACAAAATGGTGTAAATATTTACACCAATAAAGCCTTTTAAATCAATTTGTTCGAAAGTTTTAACTGGTTACTTATACAGTATTATTTATTGCTATTATCATTTTTATCATTACAATGAAATTGACTCCTAAACAGAGCTCTTTTAACAAAAAAAGGATTAAGTTATGAACAAGCAACACGTAAACGGAAAATCAGTACTTTTATCAGCGCAGGTAAGTGGTGGTGAAGATACTCAGGACAATGGCGGCGGTGGCGGCGGGGTAGAGCCACCAAAATTAAACTAAGCCAGCACAAATCATTAACCAGCATTATTGCTGGTTAATTACACCACCAAGGAAAACACATGATTGATTTTATAACTGCTACAGACTGGACAATAAGAGCGCTAGAAGTGCTTGTTATTCTTTACTTGCTAGTAACGCTTAACAAGCACCGCTTAGCGTTATTTTTTGGTGGTAAAAATAATTTAAAATCAATTGATGATCACACAATGCATTCATGCTTTATTGCTGCACTTACAGTAATGGTATTTCACTTTGTAAGTTCAAACTTAGCTCAATACATAATTACAATAGAAATGGGCAAGCTAGCACTCAGGCAGTTTTTTTACTTCACCATGTTTAGTTGTTCAATGGCATTTGTCATAGCGCTATTCTTTATGCATAACATTAGGGGTTGCACGTTTTCAACAACAGCGCGGCTTTGCTTATACCTTGCACTAGCTCAATCGGTTGTGCAGCTAATACAATTTATCATGCGTGGCCTGCTAGATAGCAGCATGCTGTCACCAGCTTATAGCTTTAGTGTGGTGGCGCTTAACATATTATCGCTCGGCGTAGTTGCTATTTACCCAGCTAAAAAATTTACTGGCCTACTAACAAAAGAGGGAATTTAAATGCCGTTACTCATAGTTATGTTTATCTGTTTAACAATGGCCTTGTGTATAACTGGAGTTGCTATAGTGCGCGGCCAAAACACAACAGGCATAGAAACCGCGCTTAAACATAAAATAAAGCACTATATGCCAGAGGGAACAGCAGCCCAACAAGCCGATTACGGCGTAGCGTATTCCATAGTTATGGATTTAGGCGCCACAATAGAGCGCACAGATAACTGGGATAAAATAGAATCAATGAATGCGGTACAAAAACGTGCCACTATTTTTAGAAACCAAGCACTTAAAAAGCCAACTAATTTACCCACCTCACAAGAACGGCCAGTATTCAAACTTGTTAAATAACCCGCTAATGCGGGTTTTTTAATACCTGTATAAATCCCCAGCTTGTTCAATTATTGGATACAGATTAACCTATGATCTTCATTGAAAAGGGAAGGTCATGGAAGCAGAACAGATAATTCAAAATGCAATTGATAATAAGCAAAAAATAAGTGCAATTTACCACGGTGGCAGCATGAATGGTAAGTCACGAGTGCTTGGGCCTATTAGTATAAAAGGAAATAAAGTTAGGGCTAAGTGCTACACAACTAACGCTCTTAAAACTTTTCTTATTGAAAGGATACAGGTCATAAACGATGATGGCTCATTAACTACAAATCGTTCCTCAGAAATAATCGAACAGGTTAAAGTAGACCCACAACAAACATTACCTGATGTACTTGGCGCTATCTATCCTCATTTCCCTTCTAACCTATGGTATATCGATTTTAAAGAAGCTGAGAAAGCAATTTTGATTTATGGGGTATTTAAAAACGGGAACCCTAAAAAAACACCCGAATTAGAACTATGCTACGAAGAATATAGAACAGAGCTTATACTTAACGATGAATCAGGCGAGCTTGAAGAAGTAACAATAAAAAGAACCAAAAACTGGGTTGCACGTAACAAGCAAAAAAAATCAGCTATATCTTATGGAACCTTAAACAAAGCCGCTGAACGCTTCTTCATATGGTGTAAAGAATTATTAAATAAACCAAACATAGAATTTGAATTTAAAGAAATTGCTGAGTTAAAGCATCTAAAAACAATGTGGCCTAGTGGCGATAAAGCAAAAATAAAAAGAGAGGTGGCAAGCTTACCTACTGTTTATTATAACTCCGCCCTTAGTCAGGGAACGTTAAATAATAGCAATTGGTATTTTAGTGTCTGTTATGCTTTCAGAGATGCATTAGATATTAAATTTGAAGAGCGAAAAAAAGATAAAAAGGGATACATGGTCTGGACACAAGGCCCAATTCTAAAATTTAAAATGGGTGATAACTTTGTAGCTAAAAATAGCAATATCACAGTACAAGTCCAATATGGCGATCAAATGGGCTGGGACAATGATAGCAATAAAATGTATCTCGGTAGTGTCGTATTCGATGTGTATAAACTTGAAAGTAAAAAGTACAGCTATTATCAGCGCTATCAATGTAATCAAATGGAATTTTTACAATTACTTATAACTGGTGATGGATATAGCAAATTTACAAATCTATCAAGAACCGCTCTTAGCACATAAAAAAAGCCCGCTTAATGCGGGCTTTTTTTATGCTGTTTTTTGGCTATTGGCGGGCTTGCTTGCGCGGGCGTCAATCACAGGCTTTAAGTCTTTTAGCAACAATTTACCACAGTCGTTAATATCAATCTTTTTATCTGGGTTTACCCTAAACCAATCAAGATGAAAGAACATCATTAACGATTTAATTGAAGTATCAATAAACTCTTTTTCAAACTCTTCTTCATCCAACAGGCCTTGTTGACTGATTAAATCTCCTGGAGCAATTTGTCCAGCTGCAGGATTAGTTTCACCTGTAAACAACCACATTAAATACATTTTTGTCTGTGGGTGATTAGCAATTTTTTCTAAATTACCAGCTCCAGGTTCAGAGATTCCAGCCTCATACTTCTTGTAACCACTTAACCCAATATCAAGCAATTCGCAGAACTTAGCCTGACTTAAATGAAGTGATTCACGAATAGTTTTAATTTTAAGCCCAATAGTGTTTGACATGGTTCTTATAAGATCCTAATATTATCCCAGATACAATAGTGTACCAAGTGGTTCTTTTTGTATTCTCTTTATGTGATTGGGCTTAATAACGTGCCCTAACAATAAAGGTTAGCACAATTATAGTCCGTTTAGGAACCAAACGAATCAAGATAAAGGTCAATTATGGATACTGAAAAATACAGAAAAAACTTACAGGGTGAAGTAGTTGGCCCTGATGAAAACTTCTTAAAGCGTAAACAAGTGCTCGAAATGTGCGGTATTTCACTTTCTCACCTGTACTACCTAATGAATAAAGGCATGTTCCCTAAGTCGCATCGTGTATCACACCGCAGTGCGGTCTGGCTTGAATCAGACATAAATCTGTGGCGTTCAATGAATGCCAATCATTTTTATGCAGAGTACGGCGAGCAAATTAAAGCACAAAAATTAGGTGAAGGCGCTGCAGCATGAACATGACCTTTGCACTTTTAGCGATATACAACACCCCAGCGGTTCCGCTTAAAGACATTTGTGAGGAATATTTAGGCCTTAAGTTTAAAACAGCCGAGCAAAAAGCAAAGGCTGCGCAGTTACCCATACCCACATTTAAAATTCGCGACTCAGAACGTGCCCCCACCATGGTAAACGTAAACGACCTAGGCGCGTATTTACAGGCCCGTTATGACGCAGCCCAAAAAGAATGGCAAAGCGTTAATAACTAGGAGCAAAGGCAATGAGCACATATAAAGTATTTGACCAAACCACGTATAACGCATTACCTAATTTAGCTGCCAAAGCTGAGTATTTACTTACGTGCAAAATAAGCACGAAAGACGCCGTTAACTGCCAATCAGTTGAATTTGAACCGTGCTTACAGGCCTTTGTTGGCGAGTTGCCATTACCTATTTACTGCCACGGCAACGAAAGCCAAACCATACAAAAAGCCGTGTACTGGTTAAAAACACAAGCTTTATCTAAACCGCAGCAACAAGCACAAGGGGTATAACCATGGCAAATGCATTAGTTAAACACACCGAGAACGCACAACCAGCGCCATTAAAAGCTGTAGAAGGGCGCCACATACCAAAAGGCTTAGCTGAAATAAAAGCGCTAATGGGTAGCGAACGCCACACACCAGAGTACGTATACACCAAAGTGTTAAGCGAGCAAGAGCGAACAATAGTGTGTTTTGCTGCAGGCCTAAAGCGCCATGACCTTGAAAAAGGCTTTGCCAATTTTAACGCCGATACCCGCTTAAAAATTCACAAAGCCATTTTGCAGTTGCAAGAACTGGTTAAAGCATTTGTTGATGCCAACGCCATGGCACCGGCTAAGTTTTTGCAAAATGCGCCTGCTGAGTCTGCAAAAACCAGCTACTCCCACCTAACTGTTAGTTCACACTAAGGATTGATCATGAGCTCAACTAATCGCGGAACCCAGCGCAATGCAGATGACTACTACGTAACACCGCATTGGTTAATTGAAGATTTTTTAGCAGCGTTTAGCGAAAACTGCCGCTTTAATTTTGACGAACAAGCATACCCGTTAATGTTAGACCCAAGCGCAGGCGGCTGCGACAAGTACGAAATGAGCTACCCAACCGTATTAGAAAAGCACGGATTTAATGTTAATAGCTGGGATATACGTGAAGACTCACGCGCTAACTTAACAGGCGTAAATTTTTTAAACGTCCCTAGTTATGAATCGCGTAAATACGACATGATCATCACAAATCCACCTTTCAACAAAGCCCAAGAGTTTACCGAACACGCACTTGAAATGGTTAAAGAGGGCGGTTTAGTCATTATGCTGCAACGCCTTAATTGGCTAGGTAGCCAAAAGCGAAAACCTATGTGGCAAAAACTGCCATTAGCTGCGGTTTATGTGCATAGCAAACGCCCAGGCTTTGACCCACAAAAGCCAAGTAAAACCGATTCTACAGAATACGCCCACTTTGTATTTTGCAAAGGATACGAGCTAGCCCCTGAGCTTTTCGTAATTTAACACCCAAAAACAACACCCAAAGGACTACTAAAATGAACACAATCAAAGACCAAGATCTATCTAAAAATCAGCTATTAGTTAAAAACATTGTTGAACATGCTATCGACCAAGCCAACTTTACTATTAAAAATTTAAGTAAGCGCCCAACAGTTGCCATGCTAATGGAGTGCGAAAACTGCCTAACTGACTTTATGCCCGTGGTTAAGTTTATTGCCGATGACCACATTGAATACGCACCTATTTACGACCAAATGTGCGCCGCAATTGATGCCGTTCAAATGGGTGAAGATTTAGTTGAAATAGAGTTTGCATAAATGAGCATGTGGCCCATTGTAAACTTTGATGTATGTACAGCGGCTTTAACCTTGGTTAAGGCCGTTGACGACATTGACCACCGCACAACATTAGTAAACGGCCTTGGCCGTTTTACTGCGTACAGCCAATATAAAATGGTTAAGCAGTACCTTGCTAAAATTACCCCACCGAGTGATGCCTGGTATAAAGACGAGCCTATAAACCCAAGCGAAAAAGCAAACGCTTGGTTTTATGATGAGCTTAAAACTGTGCAGCACCGCATTGATGTAACCAATCTTAAACTAAGTAAGCCGGCTAAAGCGGCACTTAAAAAAGTGCATAACAATAATATTCATAATTTTATTGTTAAAGATATTATTCAAAGCGGCCGTGCACCTAGCATACAAGCCAGCTTTGTGCGCCAAACAGCCAGTAATATGGAGTTTGCGAACAAGCAGCGCAATGTAAAAAAGCCACAACCAGAGCCTAGCCAGCACTTACAGCAGCAGGTTGGCGAGCAGGTGTCTAAATCGGCTATGTCGGTTATTAATGCAATTGATGACGCAGAAGAGGTCGCCTTTGTTTACGACTGTTTAAGCAAAGTGCCTAAGCCACTGCAAATGCGTGTAGCAAAACGCTTTATTGATAAATACAGCGCCAACCTTAAAAACGCAGGCCAAACACAAAACGAAACAAACGCGCAGTATAACGAGCGGCTAATTAATGCCAGCCGTAAACATTACGACTTTACGGGCAACAGCACGATACAAAGCAAAGCACAAGTTACTGTTACGGCAATTCGTAAGCAGCAAAAAGCTAACAGTTGGTTACGCCGCACGGTAAAAACATTAGCGCCGCGCTTAAAAATACTTAAGCACATTACCGATACTATGCCATTGCCTTGGCACATATTAGCCAATGCCGATAAAACTAAAAAGCATGCAAATGTATTGGCAATGCAAGTGGCCGAAATAATAGCCGACCTTGCAAAAGAGCAACCCACATGGGATGCAACCGACATACACGCAAGCGTTAACGAATACGCTGCACAATTTACTGTGCAATTGCAGTTTGCTGAAAAGGGCGATTACTTAACCGTACCCGATGCCGAAGTAGCGCTTTTAAAAGCGCAAGATCATAAGTGGTGGGCGCGTAAGCTCAAAACGATTCGCAGCCGCTACCTTGAACATTTAGAAATTGCTACCGGCGAAGTAGGCCGTGATTTATTTACCAGCACCGATAAAAAAGGGGAAAAAACAACTAAACGCCGTGGTATTAGTGCGTACTGTTCTAAACAAGCGGTTGCCGAATACACTACAAATCGCGAACGCGGGCAGCGCTACCTAGAAAGCCTAGAGTTAGTAAACGAGCAAAGCGATGTTATATCGCTAATGAAAGCGGTTGAGGCAGGTGTTGCCAACCCCGAAAACATGCGTAACGAGTTAATGCTACGCATACGCGAAACCGAAGAACTAGCCGATGAAATGGGCTACACAGGCGGGTTTTATAACATTACTGCGCCGAGCCGTTTTCATGCAAATTCAAATAATTGGGATGGCTCAACCCCAAAAGACGCCAGCCTTTATTTAAATAAACTTTACTCACAAGCACGCGCTAAATTAGACCGCGAAGAAATACCGTACTTTGGTATTCGTGTAGCCGAGCCGCATGCAGACGGTTGCACTCACTGGCACATGCTTTTATGGATGCCAGCACGTTACTACGACAAAGTTAACCACATACTACGCCGCTACTTTACCCGCGACGACCGTGAGGTATTTTTTCAGCGTTTTAAAAACCGCAAAGCATTACGCGCACGCTATACAAAAGCGCGCCGTATTTGGGGTTTAAATAAATCAAAAGGTATTTATACCCGCGAACCTAAAAAAGACTACACACCAAGCGGCCCACGTTATACCGCCATTAAAATGCTACCTGCAAAAGAAGATAAAGACGGCAAAAAAACAGGCGGGGCAGCGGCTTATGTTGCTAAGTATGTAAGTAAAAATATAGATGGCTTTGCACTGGCAAATGAATACGATGCCGAAACAGGCGAAAAGCTAACCCAAGCGGTTAACCCGGTTAAAGCATGGGCCAGCACGTGGGGCATTAGGCAATTTCAGTTTCAAAAATCACCTTCTATTACCATTTGGCGCGAGTTGCGCCGAGTGCGCGAAGAGGTACAAGGCAACGAGCAATTAGAACAAGTACGCCAAGCCGCCGACAAAGGCGACTTTAAAACCTTTGTTACTTTAATGGGTGGCTTTGGTATTGGTCGCGATGCTCGTTTTAAACCTGCCTACCAGCATACCGAATACGGCAACCAATACGCCGAATTTACTAAAACCCTAAAAGGCGTTGAAGACACCTTTGGGCTTTGTACGTTAGTGACTCGCGTTCATACCTGGTCTAAGCAAACCATAGGCACCGCAGCTAATAACAACACCACCGTAATTGGTGGGCAGGATGCTAACAACGTCGGCGCAGCCGACCTATCTTGGACTAGTGGGAATAATCGTACGCCTTTAGCTGTAGGGCATACAGACGAATTATTGCTAGATATGATCGGTTTTACAACAAAACAGATCGCAAGCGTTAAAAAGGATCTGTTAGCAGGTAAGCGGGTTAAAAATAACGGCCTTATTTACCTAATAAAAGACGGCCATTTAGTCACATTAGACGAAAAAGCGCAGCGCCAAGAGCAGCGCCGCCTAGCTATTGACGAAATAGCCCGCACCGAAGCCAAAAAAGCCACCCCAGCAGCAGACGAGCAAACATCAGTACCGTGTAAAAATAAGATCAGTGACTTTACCTCTGCACAAATAAGCACCCTTAACCAAGGCGGTATTGTGGTTATTGGTAACCGCGTTTACCACCTGCACGAGCGCGAATTGCACAGCTTTGAAAAGCTCGATATGGAAAAACCTAAAAAGCAAATAACGCTAAACCCAACAGAGCAACAGATTGCATATGCCCGTGAGCTATACGACTTAGCAACAATGTATGCCGAGCTTGATGGCCGAACCGCGCCATCAAGCACCCAATTTAAACACGGTCACGCTGATGTAATTGGCGACCTTGAAATGGCTAGGCTTGTTCTAGCTGGTGAAGCATCAGCAATCAGCGATAACGATTGGTGGGCATTAGATATGATGGCGTAAAAGAAACAATAACTATAATTTTATAGGTGTTCATATTGTTTAATATGGTTATTGAGTCACTTGTTAAACTTAAGTGGTAAGGCTAATATTTTAGAACAAATTTTAATGGTGAGAGCTTATGTTTAATGATGACGACGTATATGATGATGATATATATGATGACGAGCCAAAAATTGAGCAAGAATATATTGATATGATAAATAGCGGCAAGTATTACTCTTTAGACGAACTCTGTAATGGAGAGGGTATTAGTTATGATGAACTATTCATGGATGAAGATGATTTAGAAGATTTACGACGCAATAATAGCGAAGAAGAAAAAGATTTTAATAGTACTAGTGGCGCGTCTTTAGCTGGTTCTGTGTTAGGTGTTGTTATTGCCGCAGGGTTAACAACTACAGCGAAGTATGCTTTTAAAAAATTTCGAGATAAGAAGAGACATAATAAAAAGTCTTAATATCTAATTTAGTTAAATGAAGAAATATTTATCAAAAGCTTTGTGAATGAAACTACTTGCAAACCTATCAAATCCAGCTATGTTTAAAAGTGCCGAAAGGCAAATAGATTTTCATTTGTAAACCCACATTTGTGGGTTTTTTCATGCCTTCAATAAAGTAGAGGCTAAAGGCCAATAAGTTCTAATTGCTCTTCACGCGGTAGGTTTTTAATAAGCGATGCCGCTAGTTGCGCAGTGGTTTTACAAGGAGGGTTTAAGAAGTGATCAAACGATTGGGTAATACGGAACGTAGCGCCGCATTCTTTAGTATTAGTACACGAGCAATATAAATTAACTACATGGGCGCTTTGCTTTTCGCGTGATGTAATTGTTGCTTTAGCTTCGCAATTTGGACAAGTAACCCGCGCCATAATAACCACCAATCGTTAATAAAATACACTGTCATTATATACAGTTGTTTTGTGCGTAACAAATAAGCATTTAGCTATTTATGTTTAATTTAAAAGCGCAAAAGCATTTCTAAATGGGTCTTGATAATTTACGAATATTTCAAAGTAGTGTTATCTTATTACAGAGTTGTTATTACTCTAAATTAAAGGAATATATATGAAAAATATTTTGGTGCTATTTACTTTATTTTTGACTGCTTGCAGTAGCACAGGTGTTATACCTATGGATGATGGAATTTACATGATTGCTAAAAGGAGTGCGCAAGTTGGCTTTGGACCACCTGACGGAGCTAAAGCTGACGTTTACGTAGAAGCAAATCAATTCTGCAATAAAACAAATCAAAAGGTTAAAACAGTGAAACTTGAAATGACAGACTCAGGGCTTGCAAAGCCAGGGAATGTATCACTTGAATTCAAGTGTGAATGAAGTCAGTTACCTGACTTCTTATTTGAAAAATTTAACTATTTGGTTCTAAATCAAAATTTAGCTGCAACTTACTGCCTATTTCAGGATCCCTTGCTACTTCATCACTCATTAACTTAATCAGCGGTTTAGTCTCGTTTTTAAAATACATGGCATCGTATTTAGTCGGGTCGCCAAGGCCTGCATTGTTAGCTGGAATAATTCCCGCTAAGCCCGGCGGGAAACGGTGAGCATTCAATATATCTTGCGCCGATACGTTTTTAACGTTCATGAATTCATCTTTACTTTCAAAATTACCCACGGGTATTATTTGTAAGCCTTTTTCTTTACCGTTGGGTATGTTTACAAACAGCGAGCGGAAGTTACCCACGCCTTTACTGTCTTGTATTTTTTCTTTTATGTCGTCTTCAATGTCAGGGTCTAAGTTAGGATCAGTCGCGTACATAATAAAACCCATGTGCGCGCCGTTTAAAAAGTACTTACGGCGGAACAAGGTCGCATCTTCGTTTAATAACGTAGCCTGTAAACCACCTAAGTAATCGGCTAAACCATACACTTGTTGCACTGGGTCGTACTGGCGAACCCAAATAATGTCGCGTTTTTTATATTTTTTAACTTGGCTATTGCGCTCAAGCACCACTGCGCCACCATCACCGCCAACGCGGGTACGATAACTAGGCAGCGGAAACAGCCTTACAATTTGCCCAAAGCCATTACGTATTTTAAGTAGCGCCACATCACCAAATTGCACCAGGTTTAAAAACCCCGCTTGCACTTGTTGCGCACTCATACCGCCATTAATAAAACGGCTCGCTGCCATATTGGCACGGCTTTGCACTATGCCGCCGTGCTGGGCATTACGGCGGGTTAAGTTGGCTAATAAATGCCTATCAACTGGCGGCTCCCAATACTGGTCGGTATCGTTATAAAATAGTGAGTCGTAATCGGTTAGCCACATGTCAGGCATTACTTGCTCAGGCAAGCCAAACACAACGGGCGCATTTTGTTTTGTTGATTGCTGGGTTAACTGCTCAGCGTTTTGGTCTAATTCTGCATGGTCCATCGTGATTTTCTCTTATGTGCATGGTTAAGGGGTTCGTTAATAACAGCGTGGCTAATAGCAAAAAATACGTCTGCATGGCCTATAGTGTTATCGCGGCTAGCTTTAAAGGTTATCGCGCCGCCCGAGTCGGTACTGGTGCGGCGTATTGAAAGGCAGCTCATAGCAATATCTTTATGGGATGCATCCCATTCAAGTCGGCCACCTTCAATAAGGTCTATCATTTTAAGTACTAAGCGGGTTTTACTGCCCACGCTGTAATGTATGGCGGTGGCTTCACGTGGGTACAGCGTGCTTATTGAGTCAAACACCCCCGCGCCAATGCCTGTGGTATCTACACCAATATAAGTAACGCGGTATTTGGCATAAATTTTTTGAATTTCACTCACATGGTGCGAAAAGTTCATACCGCGCCAATAGTGTTTTTCAAGTATTCTGAATTTTTCACCGGCTTTTTCAGGTGGGGCAACCACCACTAAAGCGGCGTTATCGCGGGTGCGTGATGGGTCGTAACCCAGCCATACCTCACGGTTACCAAATGGTTGTGCGGCATTGGGTTTGTGATCTTGCCAGCGGGTGGCATCAACCATGGCTTTTTCAAGGTCGCTGAATTTAAATATACTGTCGGCATCGTCCACAAAAATGCACATAAACAGGTTATTAAAATCATCAGCGTTGTATTCGTCGCGCAACTCGTCAATGTCGAACAACTCACAGCCGCCGCGCAAAGCATCTTCAATGGTAACTACAAAGCGCCATTGTTTATCGGGGCACAGCCTGCCGTTATCGCGTAATTCATCAAAGCTGGGAAACTCAACCTCTTCGCGTTCGGCGCGGCCTTGTCGCCAATGATCACCCGTCCAAAACGTATAAGCAGGGTGCGCTTTAGTTGAAGGGGTCGAAAAATACGTTTTACGCCACTTTTTGTGCGTGGCCATGGCGCTGGCTAATTTGTTTAGCTCGTTAAACTTACCAATCCAAAAGTATTCATCTACATAAACATGGCCGTGGTAACTTTGCGCGGTTTTGCTGTTGGTACTTAAAAAGCGTAATTCGGCATCGCCATGGGCGGTGTGTAACGTAATGGGGTTTCCGGTTAGCTCTATTTCAAAAAATTCTTGCGCAATGGCAATAATATAACTGCGAAATACCTCAGCTTGAGCGCGACTCGCTGAGAGGAATATTTGTGGGTCGCCATTTAATACAGAATCTTTAAACGCTTCACCCGCTGCGTAATATGTAAAACCAACTTGGCGGCTTTTTAAAATATTACGAATACGCTGATGCAAATTTTCGTGCATCGTTTTTTGGTATTCAAATAACGAGTCGTACCAGGTGCCAAAATCCTCAGCGGTTAAATGACTAACATCATTTTTACGCTTACGGCCTTTGCTTTTTTTACTGTCGGTACCGCCGCGATTATTGTTTTTATTAATGGGTTGGTTTGTGCCGTGGGGTTGCTCTGCCTGCGCTGCTTTTTCTTGCTGGGCGCGTTGCTTTTTAAGCTTCACATGCTTTTCTATTAGCATGTCGAGCTCTTTTATTTGGTTGCCTGTTTTATCGCTTACATCGGTAAGTATTAAAATGCGGCGTGCAATAGCTTCGTCTACGTCTTCCTCGCGCAGCATATCGCGCCAATTGTATTTATCGGCCCAATAGTAAATAACACGGTTATTTGGTAAACCCAGTTCCGCGCGTATTTCGTCGGGGGTATGGTGGCGCAAATAAAGCCGTTTTGCTGCTTCGCGTATTTCAGATGAATAAGCCATTGCTTAATATAAGTGCTCATATAATTGATAACTGAGCACAGTGTATTGGTTTACAATAAGCTTATAACCGCATAAAAAACCACATGTTTCCTAAAACCTCAATCTAGGAATTACCAAAAAGCTAACCAATGTATTCAGCCTTTTTTTATGGCTATGCTGCGTTTAAATATTAAGTAACGCGGTAAGCAAATAATGGCTAAGCAATCAGGTTGGGTAATTGCAGCAACAGAAGGTGCAACAGTAGACGGGCGAACCATTTCAAAAGAGTGGATCACTCAAATGGCTGCATCGTATTCGGTTGATGAATACACCGCGCTTATTTGGCCTGAGCATTTTCGCTCTAGTTGGGGCCCAAGCGAGGGTAAAAACTGGGGTACTGTTGACGAAGTAAAAGCCGCTAAACAAGGTGGCAAATTACGCCTGTTTGTAAAAATTACCGCTAACGACTACCTACTTGCTGCAAACAAAGACGGCCAAAAGCTGTTTATGTCAATTGAGCCAAACCCTGATTACAAAAGCGAAGGGCGTTGCTACCTACAAGGCCTTGCCGTTACCGACTCGCCTGCCAGTTCTGGCACCAGCCGCTTAAAATTCTCTATTGGTGATAATGAAGCCGATCACGAATATAGCCAACTCGAAACGCTACAACACAGTGACTTTATTACCACCAATAGCGAACCAACTACCCCAAATAGCAAACACGCCAAAGCGCAAAGCTTAATGGCGCAACTATTTAGCTTATTTTCTAGTGATCAGCAGCCAGCCGATCAGCAAGATGAAATCACCGAGGAAGACACCATGAAACAAGAACAGTTTGACGCCCTAATGGGCAAGTTTGAAGGAATAGAAGCCAAGGTGACTGACCTTGAAACTAAATTCAGCAAACCAGCAGCCGAAGAAACCCCGCCAGATGAAGAGCCAAAAGACGAGCCTGAAGGTGATAAAGGTGCAGCAGGCGTAACCGCTGAGCAATTTAGCCAGTTAATGGAAAAAATGGACGGCTTTGGCAAAAAGGTTGACGGCATCGAAATCAAATTTAATGCCCTTAGCAAAGAGCAAGGCGGTCAAGAGCCCGACCCAGTAGGCGGCGAAAGCGTAGATCTGGTTTAACCAAGCGCTTAACCACGTTTACTTTTTACTAATGTATAACAGAGCGAGATAACGCATGCACTTAAATCAAACAGCCGCTGGGTTTTTACAAAAATACTCAACGCAAGTAGCAAAATCATTTGGTGTAGAAGACGCATCACATAAATTTGCCATTTCAGACCCAATGGAAACAAAGCTACGTGCCGCGCTTTTAGAGTCGGTCGAGTTTTTACGCATGATCACCACCATGCAAGTAGACCAAATTAAAGGCCAAGTTGTAAAAGTAGGTAACTACGGTATTGCGACAGGCCGTAAAGCGGGTGGCCGTTTTACATCAGAACAAGGCGTTGACGGCCATACCTACGAATTGGTTGAAACCGATTCGTGCTCAGCAACAACATGGGCGCTGTTATCTACATGGGCCAATGCCGGTAACTTAAACGAGTTTATGAAGCTGATTAACCAAAATGCCACGTTACGTTTTGCACTCGACATGCTGCGAGTTGGTTTTAATGGTGTATCAGCTGCTGCCACATCAGACCCAGATGCTAACCCAAATGGTGAAGACGTAAACAAAGGCTGGCATCAAATCGTTAAAGAAAAAGCGGCTGACCAAATTGTTACCGACCCTGTTTACTTTGACCCAGATGGTGCAGGCGATTACAAAACGTTAGATGCCATTGTTACAGAGCTTAAAAACACGCTTATTCACCCATCATTACGTAATGACCCACGCCTAGTTGTGTTGGTTGGTAGTGACTTAACTGCTACTGCACAAACCCACATGATGAACCAAGCCGATAAGCCAAGCGAAAAAGTAGCCGCTCAGCAAATGGATAAAAATATTGGTGGTATGCGTGCATACACGCCGCCGTTCTTCCCAGGTAAACGCATTGCAATCACCATTTTAAGCAACTTGCATATTTATACGCAAAAAGGCACCGCGCACCGCAAAGCCAAAGACGAAGAGGACCGCAAGCAATACGAAAACTCATACTGGCGTAACGAAGGCTACGCACTTGAAGAGTTTGAAGCGTATGCCGCGATTGATGAAAGCGCAATGAACATTGGCGCTAAGCCTTAAACGCGATTAAGCAGCTAGGCCTAAGCGCCTAGCATTAACTCTAATTATTTAAAGGTAACAATGCTATGAGTGCCATTGCTAATTTTAAAAAACGCCGCCTTGCTGCTAAAACCAAAAAAGGTAATACCCAAACCACAATTACGCCGGAAACCACCGCACTTAAATTACTCGCGCAGTTACTAGGTTGCGACGAATCAAAAGCAATTGAAACCGCGCAACAATACGTTGACCAAAACATTAAATTTTTTGATTTAGGTTTTGATCCTGCCGCTGAAGGCGAAGACAAAACAGCAGTTGCAGAAGCCACCCTTGATGACAAAGTCAACATTGAAAGCGTTGATGTTTCAAACGTTGAAGATGCAACCGACGAGCTAAACGAAAGCATTAACACGGCAAGCAATGCTGCAGGTGAAATTGTAAGTGCCGCAGATAAAGCAAGTGATGCAGCCAGCGACTTAGCTTACCAAGCCGATGACATTAACGCGGCTAATAGTGACTTAAAAGATACGGTTGAAGAGCTAAAAAAGCCGTCGGCGGCGCAAAAATCCTCCAATTCAAAGAAAGCAACCGAGCCAAAAAACAGCTCGAAAAAGTAAGCCTTACGGGCTCAGGTAAATACGCCCCAAGCCTGCACTTACAGCTAATTGAATTAGAAGACGACTTAAAACGGTTAAAAAGCTTTGTAAGCCGCGCCGACAAAATAGCCCACAAACGTGATGTGTTATTGCCAAAGTGGTTGCCAATAGTTGATGAATACTTGATTAAAAAGGGTAAACAAAATGAAGACAATCCTATTTTTGCTTATTGCACTGTGTGGTTATTTGATATTGGCGACCTCAGCCGTGGCATTGAGTTTGGCTTTAGAGCCATTGAGCTCAATCAGCCCATGGCTAACAGCATACGTCGCCAGTGGCCTGGCTTTATTGCCGACACTGTTTTTGATTGGGCAGACACCCAAGCTGAAAAAGGGAACAGCATTGAACCGTATTTTGGCCAAGTGTTTAGCAAGGTTGCAAACCATTGGAAATTACCTGAGCAAGTTACCGCTAAGTACTACAAGTTTGCGGGCCTTGCGTTACTGCGTAGTAAAAACGGTGATGTTTCGCCATCGCATGTCGGCGACGTGCAAAGGCTCCAACAAGCCGATGGCTACTTAGCCAAAGCCGCAGAGCTACATAAAAACGCAGGCGTTAAAACAGTACGAAACAAAATAGCCATGAGATTAAGAGCCATTGCCGAGTTAAACGCCCAGTAATAGCCATTACTCCCAACCCTCCAGTGCACTAGCCGAGCGTTTAATGGGCGACCGTTAATAACCGCGTCGACGCTAACTGCACTGAACCTAATTTATTGAAAAAGGTATGCGGTATGTCATTTGGATTTGAAGCAACAGCACAAAACAGCATTGAAATAGATGCTGCAAGCGGCTGGCCAGCGCTAAGCACTGGCGAGTTTCGCGATCATCGCCGCATACCAGAATTTTATGAAGAAACCGTAATAGCTGACTCATTAAACCGCAGCGCCCTAGAAGTACAACAACAAATACTTAAATACATTATGAAAGACAACATGGATGTTGCTTTCACCCAAACAAACGGCGTGCCTAACTTTAGCGCCGCACAGCAAAGCGTTTACCGCGGAGCAGTGTATGCCCGTTCGCATAGCGATTTAATGGGGTACTTTTCAGCGGTTGACCAAAAAGAAGCGGGCAACAACAAAGCCGATAGTGTTGATCAGCAAGATGCGATATTAGCGCAGTCTAACCGCAGCATTCGTTTACTGCTTGGCCTTGGCCGCGGCGGAGTGCATACACTATGAGCCAAACTATTACCCAATTGCAGCAACTAACCGACTTTTTAAACACCAGTTTAAAAGGGGCTATTCACACCAACAACATAGATGCCTGGCAAGAACGTGGCACTTTAATAATAAGCGGCGAAGACAAAGGCCAAGAGGGTTACGCAGTTGCTAAGTGGAAACATACCGCCGTAATTGCAATAGAAAAATTCCCGCACCGCAAAGTTAACCCTTATAACTTACTTGCGATAGTGGGCGCCTTTTTAATCGATAGCAGTTGGCCACGTGACGAATACGGGCTAGACGACCCTGAAATAGACATTGATGTTGTAAGTAAAGACAACGCCACAGTGTTAATTGACGTGCAACTGATTGACGACATAGAGCTAATACCCGCTGAAAACGGCCCTGTTTTATTTAACGGTGCGCGTTATTACGTATCGCTGGCGCCAATTAGTGTGGCCGAAGATGTTGACGTAGATATTAAGGGGCAATCATGAGTTTAGTGATCACCCCAAATAGCAAACAAGCGCTCAGTGCAAAGCACCAGTTGCAGCTATTAGCATTGCCAGCAGGTAAACGTGTGCGCGTACTTAAAACGCTAGGTCGTTATGAGCGAAAGCTCGCCCGCCAGCGAATACGTGCACAAAACACCGTTGAGGGTAATAAGTTTGCAAGTCGCACTGATGGCAAAAAAACCAAAATGCTTAAACGCATGGGTAAAACACTAGAGCCCTACGTAAAAGGCGGTAAGCGCTTAGAGCTTAAACATAAAGCCGGGCTTACTGGGCGTATTGCGGCTCTTCACCAAGAAGGCGGCAGCGAGCAAATGACCTCAACACGCATGAGCCGTATTCATGGCAAGCCAGATTACAAAGCACCGTGTACACGTAGCCAAGCAAAAGCATTGGCAGCCGAGGGTTATAAAGTACGCAGAGCAAAAGGTAAAGGCTATCGCCGCGCAACAATAAAAGAAATTGCAGGGAGCTTAACCCATGGCAAAGCCACATTAGTGTTAAGTGAATTACGCGGCCAAAAAAGCCGTAAAAGCTGGCAAATACCTGTAAAGGCGCGCCCATTTTTAGGCGATACCACCGCGAACGTGCAAGCGCAACTAGCCACAATTTTAAACCAACTCAATAAACGAGGATAAACCCATGTCACTAGGTAAAGTGCAAGTTAACAATCTGAATTTAGGGCAAGGCGACATCCAAGGTGTTGAACGACACTTTTTGTTTGTTGGCCGTGCTGGTAACGCAAGCGAAGAAAGCCAATTGTTTAGCGTAGGCGCTCAAACAGTATTAGCCGACACCTTTGCAGACAGCCCATTGCTTGAAATAGTAAAAGCCGCGCAATTAAATGCAGGCCAAAACTGGACTGCAGCGGTTTACCCACTGGCCGAAGGTGAAAGCATTACCGATGCCATTGACCGCGCCAACGAAGTACAAAGCTTTGAAATGGTTGTTGTATGTGATGAGCAAACAACCAGCGCAGGCTTAACCGATATTCACGATCACCTAACATCATTGCAAGCGACATTAGGCCGCTTTGTATCAGCATTAGTTGCCGTGCCAGGTATTGATGTAGCTACACAAACATGGTCGCAATATGAAGCCGCAACCATTGCACTGCAAGCTGATATTGCCGCGCACTTAGTGGTACCCGTACCACAGTTACACGCTAATAACGTAGGCGTATTAGCAGGGCGACTATGTGACCGCAGCGTAAGTATTGCCGACAGCCCAATGCGCGTAGCAACAGGCAGCGTATTAGGTTTAGGCGATGCACCAGTTGATACGAACGGCGACCCCCTATCACTTGCCACGCTAGAAACACTAGCAAATAACCGCATGAGCGTACCGCAGTGGTATAGCGATTTTGAAGGCACTTATTGGAGCGATGCACAAACGCTAGACGCTGCAGGTGGCGATTACCAATACCTTGAGCATTTACGCCCTGTGCATAAAGCCAGCCGCGAAGTACGTGTGCTTGCCATTCGCCGTATTGCCAACCGCGCCCTTAACTCAACACCAAACAGTATTGAACTAAACAAGGCGTATTTTATGCGCCCACTACGCGCCATGAGCAAGAGTACCACGATTTTAGGCACGCAGTTCCCTGGTGAAATACAGCCACCGGTTGAAGGCGACATAACCATTGAATGGACCAGCAATAAAAGCGTGGTTATTTACATGGTGCTGCGCCCATACAACAGCCCAAAAGAAATTACCGTAAATATTTTGCTTGATTTAAGCAGCAACTAGGAGCATTCACCATGCGTTTATCAGGAATGAATTTTAACGTGAACTTGGGCGACATTATGGTCCAAGTTGACACCGCTTCACTGGCGATTACCGACAACAGTGCCGTAAGCCAAACCAGTGGCGTACCCGATGGCTCAGTTGATGGCGATGTATCGGCCAGCGGCGAACTGTCGGTTAACGCGAGTAACTTTGCGCTTATATCGGATGCTGCAAAAAGCGCCGGTTCTTGGCGTGGTATGGAACCGTTCGACATAATGTTTTACGCCAAAACCAGCCAAGACGAAATGAAAGTAGAAGCCTTTGGTTGCCGCATTAAGTTAAGCGACATTTTAGACATAGACAAAAAGGGCGGCAGCGCCAGCCTGTTTAAAATTCCGTTTGATGTAACCGACCCTGACTTTGTAAAAATTAACGGTGTGCCGTACCTGCGCCCCGACGAAATTGAAAACATAGTGCAATAAGGTAGTTAGTAAATGGACTTTATAGACCACCTAACCATTGCACAGGAACGCGCCGATCAGCAGTTTATTGATCAGCGCCTAAAAGGACTTAACAACGCCAATAAAATCAGTGCAACGGATTGCATTGATTGCGGCGACCTAATACCTAAAGCACGGCGCAAAGCAGTACCCGGTGTGCAGCGTTGTGTACCGTGCCAATCGTTAAGCGAGTAGCAAAATGAACAATATCAAAGTGAATTTTAAGTTTATCGCCGCACTGGAAGGTGGCCCACAGCTATCCGGCTATGTGCCCGATGCTAAACATTCTAATTCGGGGGTCACTATTGCCACCGGCTTTGATATTGGCCAATGCGATGAAGCGGCACTTAAGTACTTATTGCCTGAATTTATAGCTAACAAATTAAAGCGCTTTTGCTTATTAAAAGGCGAACAGGCACTAAAAGCCTGTAAGCAGAACCCGCTTAGTATTAACGAAAATGAAGCAACCATTATTGATTTATGTGTAAAGCAAGAATCAACCGATTACTTAGTTACTACTTACAACCAGCACTCAACGGTTGAATTTGAACAACTAAGCGAACCGATGCAAACCGTGATTGCATCGGTTGCTTTTCAGTACGGCCATTTAGCTAAGCGTTGCCCTAATTTTTGGCGCTACGCCATAACGCAAAATACTCAAGCCATGATCAGAGAGCTTGTTGATTTTGGCGACCGATACACCACGCGCCGCTGGCGTGAAGCAAGTTACTTAAAACAGGCAGGGCACTAGTTATGGGCTGGTTTTCAAAAGTATTTAATGGCAACCCAATAGAAGCCATTGGCAAAGCGGGCGATGCGTTATTCACATCAGACGAAGAACGCCAGCAGCTAAGCAATGATTTAGCAGAAATTAAGCAAAAACCTCTGTTAATGCAAGCGCTAGCTAATACTTATGCAGCACAACACCGCTCAACGTTTGTGGCAGGCGCTCGCCCATTTTTACTGTGGGTATGTGGCTTTGGTTTTTTATTCACGTTTTTAATTAACCCTATTCTGCAATGGATTATGCCAGACGCTGGCACACCAGAACTGCCAACAGATGTAATGATGGAATTAACCCTGGCATTACTTGGCCTAGCAAGTTTAAGGACAGTCGAAAAAATTAAAGGAGTAGCAAAATGACACAGTGGATAATGGTTGCAATATCAACAGCCGCGTTAATTTTGAGTGTATTAGTGCCCATTATTGTGGCGCTGAATAGAGCAAATAAAGATACGGCCAAAGAGCTAAGCGATCATAAAACCCATGTGGCCGAAACCTACGCCACTAAAACCGATTTTGACAAATTAACCGAACGCATGGAGCGCCAATTACAAAACGGATTTGACACACTCGAAAGACTATTAACCAAATCTAAGGATTAACCCATGAAACAAGCAATTATATTAACCATCGCTGCTACTGACTTTACTTTTAACATGACAGTGCAAGATCACAGCGACTTTGTAGACCTTGTTGCCCGCGGTGGCTCAATGACCGCAGCGTCACACAACATGGTAATGCGCACCATTGACGACAAACAAAAAGCCGATCTTAAAAAGGTACTTGAAAGCTCACCAGGTTCTGAGCTGCAAATTGCGTCAACGCTTAAAGCTGAGTTTTCACCAGTGCTGGAAATTGCCGTAAAAAAATAGAAGGGCTGATTGATTCAATCGACTCGAATCAGCTTGAACAACTGTTTATTTTACGCCGTCATTTTTTGCCACATGAGCAAGACGACGAGCAAAACCTAGCCCGCGCTGGTTGGCTGTATAAAAACCAGCGCGAAAACCTAGAAAACATAATAACCAATGCTGTGTGCAAGGCCTTTGGGGGCAAGTAAATGAGTTTACCGCAACCGCTAATGTTTACCGTTGGCATGATTGACCAAATAACAAAGCCTATTGCCAAAGTAAGCAATAGCTTAAATGGGTTAACCAACGACTACCAACGCGGCACCATGAAAATGGCGTCGGGCGTAGCGGGTATTGCTGCCAGCGGCTATGCACTACAAAACGCATTAATGCCAGCCATTGAAATGGACCGCGCATTAGGCGAGGTTAAATCGCTAGGTGTGCGCGAATCGGCCTTAAAACAACTTACCGATACCTCTTACGAATTTGCCCTTAAATACGGTAAATCGTCTACCGAATTTGTTAAATCAAGCTACGACATACAAAGCGCCATTGCTGGATTGAACGACAACGACCTGTCAGCGTTTACTATGTCGAGCAACGTACTGGCCGCAGCCACCAAAGCTGATGCAGGCACTATTACCAATTACATGGGCACCATGTATGGCATTTTTAAAAACCAAGCTAATGCTATGGGTAAAAGTGAGTGGGTAGAGCAGCTAACAGGCATGACGGCTACCGCCGTACAAGCGTTTAAAACAACAGGCGCTGAAATGTCATCGGCGTTTACATCAATTGGTGCTGAAGCAACAAGCGCCGGTATTGGTATGAACGAGCAAATGGCCATACTCGGTACGTTGCAAGCGACTATGTCGGGCAGCGAAGCCGGTACAAAATATAAATCGTTTTTAGCCGGTGTAGGTAAAGCGCAAGATGCCCTTAATTTAAGTTTTACTGACAGCCAGGGCGCTATGCTGCCAATGGTTGACATACTAAACCAAATTAAAGGGAAATACGGCGAAACGATAGACGTAGCTGAGGGTGACGAACTTAAAAAAGCATTCGGCTCAAGTGAGGCCGTAGGCACTATAAAATTACTAATGAATGACATTGACGGTCTAGGAAAATCAATAAATGACCTAGGCGACGTTACCGGCATGCAGCAAGCTGAAAAAATGGCAATGAGCATGACCGACCAAAGCGAGCGACTAAGCCAAAGCTGGTTTGTTATTCGCGCTGCGTTTGGTTCAGCAATACTCCCAGCCTTTAATGACTTTGTTGGCTTGATTGCAGATATGGGATCAGGCGTCTTAAGTTTTACTGAAGAGTTCCCAACATTAACAAAATGGCTTGGTTATGCAGCAGTTGGTGTGCTGGCATTAGTGGCCGCAGGCGGTTTAATTTCTGTTGTGATGGGTGGCGCAACAATGGCCATGACCGCATGGAATACAGCAACAATGATTGGTAGAGGTATAAGCGCAGCGTTTACAGCATCATTAGCATTTTTAAGAGGTGCCATGCTGGCGGTAAACCTTGTTATGTACGCTAACCCAATAGGATTAATTGTGGCTGGTATTACTTTAGCCATAGCAGCCGTGGGCGCATTAGTTTATTACTGGGATGACCTAAAAGCCACCATGAGCGAATGGGGTTGGGTTAAGGCCATTGCAGGTATTTTTAATACCGTATGGGGCGGTATTAAAAGCGTATTTAATGACACCATGGATTGGATAATAGACAAATTAAATATGATCCCCGGTGTTGATATAGATACCAGCCTTGGGAGTAAAAGTGGAAGTGACTTAGCGTCTAAAATGGCACTTGAACTTGCTAGCCTATCATCTGAAGAAAAATCGAGTATTGCGGCAATAGCTCCCGTTAAAAGCCGTGTTGAGCGCGGCGGTATTACTCAGCAAATAAGCAATGCGAATCAGCAAAAATCGACCAGTGTGGGCACGGTTAACGTGTACCCAGCCAAAGGTGAAACCAACTACATGAACTTTGTTGAGATGCACTCATGAGTATTTACCGCGACTTACAAATATTAAACGGTGATGTGGTATTAGATGCCGGGAAAAACCCGACTTACTTAACCGATCGTGACGTAATAGCCCAAGACATAGTGCACGCTATTTTAGACACCGGACTTGCAAATTTATTAGTAAGCGATAGGGGAACCAGCGTTACTAACGACACCCAAACAAAAATAAAACTATTGGTAGAAGATGACGTTCGCATTATGCCAGGCACGGTAAAAGTTCAGCAAAGCGACATTAACAAAGGCCAGTGGTGGGTGTACGCACAAACAATAGACTTCGGTGAAATTTCATCGTTATTAGTAGAGGCACAGTAAATGGCTGATGAAACCCCAATTATTAATTTTACTCGTATTGTAGAAAATGCAGGTATTCCAACTACCGAAGATGGGTGGAAAACCCTATTTAAGCAAGACGTAGAAGACCAAGGCAGCATTATAGCCAATGACTCTATTTACTCACCTTTTTGGCGATTGATTAGCGCCATTGTGGCGAAGCCTGCAACGTGGATAGTCAACAAAGTATTAATTGAAAAAATACTCCCCAACTTATTTCTGCAAACAGCCACCGACAGCGACTTTATTGAAGCCAAAGCTTGGGAGCACGACCTAACACGTAAAAGCGAAGAGCGCACCCAAGGCAAAGTGCGTTTTAAGCGTGCAGCAAACCTTGGCCCTAGCTTACTCATTAGCGCAGGCACGGTAATACAAACCGATGCCATAAACGGGACTATTTACCGTGTGCTTACGGTTGACGATGTAATACTGCCAGAAAACCAAAGCAGCATATTAGTAAACGTAATTGCAGAAAATGCCGGTGCAGCCTACAACTTAGGCGCTGGGTATTACCATATATTACCGGAATCTGTAACGGGAATTGGCAGTGTAAATAACGACGCTGAATGGATTGATGTGCTGGGAGCGGATGCTGAAAGTAATCAAAACTTAAAGCTTAGAACACGTAATGCATTTACCGCTGCGGCACCTTGGCATATTGATGCTGTATATACCGCCATTATGACTGAGCGATCAGGCCTTGATACCGACAACATATATTTTGAACACGACGCACCGCGCGGACCTGGTACAGCAAATGCCTTTATTTTGTTAGACATTGGCGAGCCTTCGCAAATATTACTTGATGATTTAAACGACTATGTAATGCAGCAAGGGCACCACGGCCATGGCGACGATATTTTAGTATTAGCAATGCCAGGCGTATTGGTTGATATAGGGGTAACTGTTTATTTAGTTAATACCTTAACCAATGAAGCCGCCAACGAAGTTAAGCAAGAAATAGACAACTTTATACGCTGCGCATTTAGAGAAAACACCGACTATACCGCCACTAAAACACTGCCAACAAGCCGCTTTAGCTTTAGTCGGTTAAGCCAAGAGCTACACCGTAACTTTGCTGATATTGAATCGTTAAACTGGCACCAAGGCGACATTACCAGCGCAAATGATGTGCCGCGTCTAGGTTCGTTAACCGTTGAACTTGGGAGCTAACCATAATGGCGTTTGATTTTAACGTAATTACTAAAATGCCTTATTGGTTGGCTCGCCCAGCCAGTGAGCTGGATAAATTACGCAAAGGCGCTGTTATTTATTGGCAGCGTTTAAGTGATTTATTGGCATGGCCTGCAAAGCAGCTTGACCCAATGACAGCCGAAATTGAATTAGTGCACTTATTAGCGTGGGAACGTGACGTAGAGCAAATACCTCAAGAAGACGAAGTAATGTACCGGGTGCGCGTTAAGTTTGCACTGCAATTTGCAAAAGGCGCAGGGAGTACTGAAGGCTGGCTTGCCATGTTTAAAAAGCTCGATATGCCTTATGTAGAGATAGCTGAGCGTTTTTCGGTATCTGACTGGGACGTTATAAACCTTAAACTCACGGATGATGATTTAGGCGAGCGGCAAAATCTTATTAATTACATTGTTAGGCAATACGGACGTACCGCAAGGCGTTACCAGTACCAAACAGTAGCAGAAATGAATACATACGGTGGCTTACAGTCATTTGATAACCACAGCGATTACACCGTTGCAAAAATAGATCAGGAGAGTTAAACCATGTCACAAGTAGTTACTAACGCAGGCGAAGCCTTATTTGCCCAAAAAGCGCAGGCAAATGAGCAGTTAGATATTGATACGTTTATTTTTGCTTATGTTCCAGGACAAGATTCACAAGCACCGGTAGACCGCAGCGAAGGTTTACCGCCTACAGCGCAGCAAGTGCATACTCAACCTGTTCAGCAAGTTGGCCGTATCAATAACAACACAGTGGTTTACTCAACAGTATTAAACAGCCTAACAGGCCCATTTGAATTTAACTGGGTTGGCTTGTATTCATCTGTAAATAATACGCTAGTAGCTATTAGCCATGTAAAAAGCGTGAATAAAACAATTACAGAACTGGGTAACGCGGGTAATACGCTAAACCGTAACTTTGCCATTGAGTACTCAGGCATTAGCGATATAACCGGTATTACAGTAGCACCAGAAACATGGCAACTAGATTTTAGCGCCCGATTAGCTGGCATGGATGCATTGACACAAAACTTAGCAATGGATATGAACGGCCGCGACTGGTTTATAGGTGACGGGTTTAAGGTAGAACCGACAGCTAATGATGATGAATTTAGAGTAATTGCGGGTGTTGGTTACGTACACGGCATGCGTTTAGAGCTTGAACAAGACTATGTATTTAGTGTGCAGAGCTACCCGCAAAATGTATATGTTGATGCTTTGTTTGAGGGGGATGTATCTAGCCAGTGGAAGCCACAATATAAATTTACACTGTCTAACGCTCAACAAGAAGACTACATGAATGAAAATGGGGTAAATCATTATGTGTTTAAAATTTCGGTGCTTAGTGGAGCTGACGCCGTTGAGGACTTAAGAAATAATAATGGGTTAGCAGCAAAATTAGAAGATTACATTCTTAAAAACAGATCTGAAGTAGATAACACGGAAAGTTTAAAGGAGTTGTTTGGGTTAGTTGCAGGAATGAAAGTTAGTACTAAAGGTTATTATGAGCCATTAGATGGTGGAAATACTACTTATGAGATAAGCACTAATTCTGATATTGATGGTTATAGTTCGTTTGAAATTATAGGTGGTTTATATGCACATCCGTACAGAAAGCAAAATGGATTAACCTCAACACAGTTCGGGGTTATGCCTGATGGAGTGACTAACTGGGAGGCTGATCAAGGGCTTAGAATGAAGGCGCTATATGCGGCCTTAAATAAAGGTGTTGAAGTTAAGTTTGTTCGTGTGGGAGAAAAATATTTATATAATACCGGTATGAATATTTACAATAATTATGCTCAAAAATGGACAATGAGTTTTGACGAAGGTGTAGAATTTGGGAACATATTTCATATTATCAGTTCTGGCAGCGCTATATTTGATAGACGCGTATCAATACCAATAAACTCACCAGATCAGACTCTTACTTTTCCAGAGCCGCATGGGATGATTACACCTAGAATGTGTACGTTTGTTGATACTGGTACGATTTTAGATAAAGGGAGCTATTTAGTCACGCCAACGGACAGCCGACATGCAACAGTTGATGCCCCAGGCCTTTTAGGAAATAATATTAATACTGGCAGGATTTCAGATACACCTATAAAAAATGTAATATTAAAAGGGACTTACACAACATATGATAGGTTTGGTTGTATAAATGTTGATGGTTTAACATATGATAGGGTTCATTGTAAATCTGACCCTACTAAACACGCTACAGGAGGTTATGGTGGAGGTGTGCATATATTTACAATGTGTAAAAATTTTAACGGAAGAGACACCATTATTGATGACACTCAGAGCCAAGCGCAGAGCGCAAACCAGCATGCAGCGTTTGCGTGTGATGGCATAGGGCTAGAAAATAATAAATTTGGTAGAGTTTGGGTGAAAGACTCACGTTGTAATGGGGCAATAATCCAAGGGGAAGGGTGCTCTGTCGACACGCTCATAGTCGATGCATATGGCAGAGGGGTGATGAGTAGCGTGATCCCTTTTGTTGGGCAGTCAGATTTACAGGGCGGTAGCTCTGCAAATATTGCCCATGGTGTGTGGTTGAGTAGATCGTGTGGAAAAATAGGCTACATTAGAGTAAATCAAAAATATGGATTTGATGGGCGAGGTTATGCTCACAAAGATGTGGTTTTTGATAGAGACTTTTTAAGATGGGATAGTCCTAATCAAAGTTCATTTTTAGATGAAGAGCTAGCTATGAGTGTTGGGCACATAGAATGTTTAAACCCGCAATATGTTGCTGTTGACCTTGGTACATATAAGGGGTGGTGCTCGCCAAGTATAGGAAAAATAAGCTTGGGTATTATTCCAGATGAAAATGAAATAATTTTATCTGATGCTTCAAGGCTTGATAAGGGACTAATAAATATAGGGTATACGAGAGCTAAAATAGGGAAAGTAAAGTGCAAAAACGCAAAGCAATCATCCGTTATTTTACATAACCCCTTATATACACCAGCAAACACACCAGCAATGCTCAAAGAGCCAAGCTTAACGTTAGGTAGTTTTGAGTGTGGTGACCATTCAGCTTCACCAATTTCAATTCATTGTAAACACGACATAGGTAATGTTGTCTTTGATAAGGTGACTATTAAAGGGAGTTACTATTTAGAGCCCAGCGTATTAATTGGAACAAGAGCTATATGTTCTGATTTTGGACCTATACATGCGAAGTCAGAAGTGGCGGTTAATAAAAAATTATTAGAGTATGGTGCGCAGCATTCAATGGTTGGTCCTATTGATTCGCACAATATTACTGCGAACAAGAGTACAAATGATGCAACGATACATATAAAAAATAGTAAATACTCAAAACTGAGGGTAGCTAAAGTTAATGCTGATTCCTTGTCGGCTAATGGTGGCGGCATTAAATATACAGGCACTTATAACTTCACAACGGAGAACTTGCTCGTAGATAAAATGGCGCAGGGGGTAATTGATGGTGGTGGTAATGGTAGAATGATAGCCATAGGTTGTGTGTCTTTAGGTAATTCGACTGCTAGTGATTTGCCTAAATCAGTATTAGTTGGTGATGTAGGTAATTACCAATGGAGTGTTTAAATGCTAAATCTCAACTCACTTTCAATAAACCTTAAGTCACTTCGCATTACGGCAAGTCTTGAACTTGCTAGCGAGGATGCGAGCGGCCAATCATCCAGTACAGACCAAGCTGAAACAGGAACTAAAGCTAAAAAGCTAACGGTCAGTGGTTTATTACCATTTACTAAGGCTGATCATTTAGCTGAGCTGTTTACTTTAGCCGAAGCAACTGAAAGTGGTGCGCGCTCTATTTATCGTATAAGCAACAATACGGCCAGTGCGCTTGGTGTTAAACAAGTGCGCTTTAGCAGTAAAATTGAAGCGGTGGAGCAAGAAACCACGCGCCAATGGGCCGTTAGTTTTACGCTAAGCGAATACCGCTCAGTGCCACAAAAAGTGGAAGAGCGTACACCCGGTGCAACGGCAAATGTGCAAGGCGGTGATACTGGTGTTCAATATGCAAACATTAGCCAGCATTTAAACGAAAACTTTGCCGCACTGAGAACAGTATAATGACTACGGCTAACGCGTGTTTTATATCACGTGCTTATGTCAGCGATTCAAAAGTTGATATGAAAGAGCACTGGATAGTACTGCAATCATCAACGCCTGGTACATGCCAAATTACGGTTAATCAAAAGGCTGATAAATTGGCACCGGTTGCGGTTGATTTAGGTTGGGGTGATATGGTCGACCGTGTATTTAGCGGCTATGTTGAACGTGCAATGCCAGCAGTAAATGGCTGGTATACATTGTTTTGCCGTGAATGGGCGGCATCACTTGCTTATAATTTAAGTGTAATGCTGCGCCACCCAACCATGCGCCAGGTACTTGACGAAATTACTAATCAAACAGGTATAGAGTTTGTTATACCAAACGCTGCTTATGTTGATACGGCCATACCGTGTTTTTACTCTGATAGCTCAGGCTATGCCATGTTAAACAACATAGGTCGTGCGTTTAAGATTAACGATTTTGTATGGTATCAACAAGGCAATGGTAAAGTTTATGTGGGTAGTTATGCCGACTCGTTTTGGTCTGATAAACCAATTACCATAGCAAATGGCCTAATGACTGATCATCAAGCAGGAAGAACCGCCACTATGCCAGCCGCACCAATGATACGCCCAAACGTAACTGCCAATGACGAACGTATAACAGCGGTTGAGTTTAAAGGCACTAACATGCAAATAAGTTGGTGAATATGGATAAATCAATTCAAAGAATAGTGCGCCGGCAGTTTCCAGAACTAACGGGCCAATTACATTTACCGCGCTGGGGTAGAGTAGTTGCATTGCCTGAACTGCCGACCGATGATGGCGAACGGGGTAGCGATGCGTTCTACCCGCGCTATGCTGTTAACGTTCAGCTTGTTGATGAAAACGGCACAGACACCAAATCGAAACCACTTCAAGCTGTGCCGTTACCATTACCAGGTGCGGGTGATAAAGCAGGCCGATTAGAACCGCCGGCTATTAATTCAATTGTAGAAATTGGTTTTGCCTACGGACGAGCCGATAAGCCATTCATTAGAACCGTGCTACCGTTTGGTTGGGACCTGCCCGCAATCAAAGAAGGTGAAACCCGTATCCAAGTACGTGAAGGTGTTTATCAACACATTGATGACGCCGGTAACTTTGAAAACAAAACCGACGAATCATTAAAAGACATCATCGGCAAATTAGCCGACCTACAATGTGAAACCCGCAAAGTAATAGCAACTAAAGAGCAAGACCACCGAAGCCCAAAAACATGGTTAGGCAGTGAAGGCGAGAACGTACTTAAGCTACTATCAGAACTAATGGCAACAGTAAGCGCATTAGCTAACACATGTGCAAGCCACACACATAAGGGCGTTGCTGCAGGAACTGCAAAAACCCAAGCACCAGAACAAGCCGGAGACTTTAGCGGCCAAGCATCACAAGCCGACGAACAAAAAGGCAGGCTAGACCCAATAACAAAATAGCATCAAAGCCACTCAAACAAGCCCAGCACCCCGCTGGGTTTTTTATTGCCCGCCACTCACTGCAGTAAAGTTAACGCCGTCTATGTTGGCCAGCGTAGTTTCACCCACGGAAAACAGCCCCACACAGAATGTATGCCACGAAATCCGCACTCTTCCTCACCCTCCTGCGCGCTCTTTATCGTTAATTTTTTTCAGTTTTTAAGTACTTCATTTAAACCGCCAGCCACCGCCTTATATAAAGTTATTAGCAGATCAAAGATCTGAAAAGATCGAAACTAATTTCACTGTTTTACAGTTTAACCGCCTGTAAATAATAAGGAATAAAACAAAATAGAATTGCTAAACAATAGCTTAGCTAGTTTACGTGAGGTTTTGAGGATCAAAGTGCTTTTTATAAGTTATATAAAAAACAATATAAAACAGAAGCTTAAATAAAAACAAAACTGAAATTGGTTGATTAGGAGTGACAAACAAAAGATAGTATAATGGTGCAAGTTTTAAACAGAGGATTCAGCATGAGCGTACTATACGGATACAATGAAAACTTTGATGGCGAGATATTTCTCAGGAACAGAGGGAACTTTGAATACCATGAAGAGGTTATCGCTGTAGAGTTAAAGCCTAATGCAGATCAGCAGGTGGTTGGTAAATTAGAAGATGCTCTATCAGCTGATTTCATTGAAATAGATGAAAACAACTTGGCTATATTCAAAGCTAGGTAAACTTATCATGCAATTTATGCGGGAATAATTGCGTATAAACTTGCCATAAAATATTTAAATTGCGATGGCCTGTTACTTGGGCCACTTCTTCAATTGAATAACCTTTCTCAAATAATCGGCTCGCACCTTCACGGCGTAAATCGTGATAGCGTAAATCCTCAATCCCCAAAGAATTACGCACCCGTTGAAAACCAGCAGTAACCGATCGTGAGTTATAAGGAAATATTAATTCATCATTCCTAGGTTGTTTCATAGCTATATCAAATGAACCAGCCAGCAAAGGAACTATCATGTGGTTGCCTTCTTTTTTACGCGGGTCTTTTCTATCGCGGACTAAAATAGTTTTGTGATCTTCGTTTAAATCTTCCCAGCGTAGTTTGCAAACTTCACCAATGCGCATGCAGGTTAAAATGCTAAAATCCAAAATATCTAAAAAGGGAATCCGCACTTTACCGTTCCGCCTATAGTCCATGCGTTCCTTTAAGCCTTCACGCAATTTATCTAATTCATTATCGGTAGGGCGGCGTGTTCGTTTTCGGCTTTTGCCAACTAACCCCATTTCGATTAGCACCGGCACTGCGTCTTCAAATATTTTATGGTTAGCATCAATATTCCATACTGGCCCCGCCTTTTTCATAACACTGCGTAAATATGCAATATCATGATAAATAGTTGCTGGGCCTGCACCAGCGCTGCGTCTATTTTTACAATGCTCTATCAAATCACTAGTGCGTAACTCATTTGATAAAACCGATGCTATATCGCAATCAATCAGCATCTTAATAACAAATTGCTTAGTGCGTCCGGTAGCATTCCATAAATCATGATTTTCATAATACATGTTCATCAGGGTGCCTAGGGTGACCGCTTGTTTTGTTTCAGTCACCCTCGATTGCTCAATATCGTTAACTTGTTTCTTGCCCCAACTCTCAGCCAACACTCTTTTACTGAATGTTTTACTTTCATTGTGTATAATCTTACCCTTAGATTTCTCGCGTACTACGCACTTGTAGCGGTAGTCGCCTGAAGCAAGACGGCGTTTTTCGATATTATATGAAGCCATTTTTTAACCCTAAGTTATTGAACAGTCCAACCCCATGAGGGTGACTATAGGGTGACTGTATATCGAAACTCGCGGCAATTCAAGGCAATTCAAGGCAATTCAGACTATATGAGTAACACACTAAATAAGGGCTCTAGCCCAGTAATGGCAAGTAATACAGGGTTTAGGCGGTTTAGCGTGGCACCGATGCTTGATTGGACTGATCGTCATTGTCGCACTTTTCATCGTAAGATGACTAAGCACGCTGTTTTATACACTGAAATGATCACCACGGGGGCGATTTTATTTGGTCGCGGCGATTACCTACACTTTAATCAGCACGAGGGGCCGGTTGCTTTGCAGCTGGGGGGCTCTGATCCCGAGGCGCTAGCAAAGTGTGCAAAGCTTGCCGGTGAGCGTGGCTACGATGAGATTAACTTAAATGTAGGCTGCCCTTCAGATAGAGTACAGAACGGGCGCTTTGGTGCATGCCTAATGGCCGAGCCTGAGCTGGTTGCCCAGTGTGTTGCGGCAATGAAAAGCGAAGTTAGTATACCTGTTACGGTAAAAACACGCATCGGTATTGATGAGCAAGACTCGTATGAATTTTTATGCGCATTAATTGAAGCCAGCCATAAAGTTGGCTGTGATGACTTTATTATTCATGCCCGTAAAGCGTGGTTAAATGGTTTGAGCCCTAAAGAAAATCGTGAAGTACCGCCTCTTGATTACCCACGCGTTTACCAACTAAAAAAAGACTACCCACAGCTCGATTTAAGCATTAATGGCGGCGTTAAAACAATTGAAGAAAGCCTAGCGCATTTAGCGCATATAGATGGCGTTATGATTGGTCGCGAAGCATATAGTAATCCATTTATGCTTAATGAGGTGGATGAAAAGATTTACGGTGAGGTGGCTAATACTCAGACTCGTCACGATGTGGTGCGCGCTATGTATGATTACATAGAAGAAGAAATGCGTTTAGGTGCTAACTTTTGGCATATAGCACGCCATATGCTGGGGATTTTTCAGGGGCAGCCAGGGGCGCGCGGATTTAGACGTCACCTTTCAGAAAACGGTCATGGTAAACAGGCTGATTTGTCGGTAATGGATAAAGCATTAAGTTTTGTGCCTGAGTAATACTAAAGCGTTGACCAGTTATAAAAAAACCACTTTATAAAGTGGTTTTTTTATAACTAAAATTTAGTCAAAAGATAAATAAATTAGTGATTTTAGCTTATTAGCATTCAGTTTTTAGTCAGTTTAAAATAACTTGTTAGTTATCTAACTGTCTGAATATAAAGGCTTATAAATAAATTTTTGTTAATTGGCATAACTCTTGGAATCCTGTTGTTGTTATCAATTAAAAACAACAGGACAAAACAATGAGTATATTTAATCGCGTAAATGATGTTATCCAATCCAATATTGCTGCCATGCTGGATAAAGCAGAAGACCCAGAAAAACTCCTCAACCTTATGCTAAGTGAAATGCAAGAAGCGCTTAACGAATGTAGAAGCACGGCCGCAGCCTTACTGTGCGAAGAAAAAACGCTTAAACGCCAAATTGCACAAAAACAAAAAGACTTAACTTTGTGGCAAACAAAAGCTGAGCTGGCAGTTGCTAAAAACCGTGACGATTTAGCCAAGTCTGCGTTAGTAGAAAAACAGCGAGTAGATGAGCAAATTGTAGCAAAAAACACTCAGCTAAATACTCTAAAGGAGTCGATAGAGAAAATTACGGCAGATTGTGAGCGCTTACAGCAAAAAATGGCGCAAGCTAAAAGCAAACAAGCTCAATTAATAAAACGCCACGATATTGTTGCTGCACGTGAAAAAATGAACATGCAATTACACAGCGACAAGGTCGCAAATGCTTTGTCTCGCTTTGAAATGATAGAGCAAAAAGTGGAAGGCATAGAAGCACAGGTTGATGCTTATGAACTTACAAATACAGCGCAATCAACCGCTGAACAAATTGAGTCTTTAGTTAAAAATGAAAAAATAGATGCAGAGCTGGCTCGTTTAAAAGCCAGTGTTAAGCAAAGTAATACCAATACAACTGCGCCAAGCGCTTAAGGAGTAAAGTATGAATAACTTTAAAACACGGCGTGGTTGGTACAAAGATTCACTGAATAAAAAAATATCGGGCGTATGCAGTGGGTTAGCGCGTCGCCTTGATTTTCCAGTGTGGTCAACACGCTTAGTAACAATTTTATTATTTATAAGTTTTCCGTTTGCAGTAGCGCTTGGTTATTTGATTGCTCACTGCTGTCTTGAAGAGCGTGCGTATTAGGAGAGGGATATGAAAACCTTAGCAATATGTGTTGTCGTATATGTGTTACTTTTTACTGATACTGTGTCGCTAATACATTTTGATTCATGGCAGTTTCCACTTTGGATTGCAGATATGAGCTGGGTGGGGCTTGAGCTGGCTGGCGTATTAGTCGCTATTATTGCAGTGGTAGCCGTAATGGCTTTAGTGACCATGGGGTTAATAGGCGCAGGGATTGTCGCGCTGGTTGGCACCATTTTGGCACTGTTATTTGGTTCAGTGATGATAGCCTGGCCATTATTATTTGTAGCTGTACTGTGCTGGTTGGTGCTCGATAACAAAAAAGTAACCTCTTAAGCCTTAATTTAACTGACTATTATTAGTTAACTATGTTAAATTTAAAGTGAAATTTTATGCTTTCACAAGGAATAAAGCGATGATGAAGCAGTGCTTTTTTATGGCCTCGGCGTTAATGATTAATGTGTTTTCGTCATCGGTTGCTGCACATGCTGGGCACAGCCACGATACAGACGAAGCTAAGCTTGAAGTAAGCCATGCACAAGTAAGGGCATTTTTGCCTGGTAGTAAGTCGAGTGTTGGCTATTTAACAATTTCTAACCACGGTGGTGGTGTTGCTAAATTAACTAAAGCGACCATCGAAGGTTTAGGCCGTGTAGAAATACATGAGCATAAACATGTCAACGGCATGATGAAAATGCAACAGGTTAAAGCCGTTACTATTAAGGGCCATGAAAGCCTAAGCTTTGAGCCTGGTGGTTACCATTTAATGGTATTTGATCCACAAGAGCCACTAAAAGTAGGGCAAGAACGTAAACTCACGCTATATTTTAGTGACGGTAACCGCTTGTTTACTAATGCTCAAGTGGTTTCGCTTGAAGCGCAAGCTGCGCATTCAAAGCCATCTAAAAAACAACACGCTCATCACTAGGAGGATAAATGTCGCAACATAAAGGAAAAATAGCTGGTGCCTTAGTGGTACTACTTATTATTTTTTACGCTATTGCAGTTTATTGGAGCATTGAGCCGGCACGTTTTAACGTAGTAACTAATGCAAAAGAAACCGCGCAAGCACGCAACGAAAAAATGGTAACAGGCTATACAACCACCTCAACGCTTATTACCGTTGCTAGCACATTACTTGATAAGCAAGGTGGATATTTATCAAACGATGTGATGCCGCCAAGTGTGATAATGGATGACATGCCTGCGTGGGAATATGGCGCGCTTGAAATGGTGCGTGATTTAGCGCTATCAATGCGTAAAGACTTTAGCCGTTCACAGTCGCAATCTACCGAACATGAAGCCCTTAAAAAAGCGCAGCCGCAATTTAATATTAGCTCTGAGGCATGGGCATGGCCAAGTGCCGAGGGAGAGTATCAAAAGGGAATAGACTACCTTCTTGTGTACCGCTCACAAATTGCTAACGAACATGAGCGCGATAGCCAATTTTATTCACGTGCAGATAATCTACGTAGCTGGTTAAAAGAAGCCGAAAAGCGTTTAGGCAGTTTAAGTCAGCGTTTAAGTGCAAGTGTTGGCCAAGACAAAGTAAATACCGATTTAGCCGGTAATTCTTCAAACACGCAAGCGACCTATACACCACTTCAGCAACAAGTAAGAACGTCGTGGTGGGAAATAGACGACGTGTTTTACGAGTCACGCGGTGCAACGTGGGCGTTATTACACTTTTTACAAGCAGTTGAGTATGACTTTGCTGATGTATTAGAAAAGAAAAACGCGCGTGTAAGCTTACAGCAAATTATACGTGAGCTTGAGGCAACACAAGAAACCGTGTGGAGCCCAATTATATTAAACGGGAATGGTTTTGGCTTTGTGGCAAATCATTCTTTAGTTATGGCAAATTATATTTCAAGAGCCAATGCGGCTTTAATCGAACTTAGCGAACTACTAGCTCAAGGATAAAAAATGAAAAAGTATTGTTTAGCAGCTGCCCTTTCAATGGCATGTTTAGCCCCTGCAGCACAGGCAGACACTCTATTAGGTTTATATGTAGGTGTTGATGGCTGGCAGTCAGATAACGACGGTCAGTTTTCTTACAAAGATAACGCACCACAAGATTTTAATTTTGAAGACGAAACCTTTATTAGCTACTACGCGGCACTAGAGCACCCAGTGCCATTAGTTCCTAACCTAAAGCTTAAATACACTGAGCTTGAACTTAATGGCTCAGCAACCCTTACTGATACGTTTAGCTTTAATGGCTCAGATTACGTGGTTGGTACAACTGCAAATACATTAAGTGATTTAACTCACATTGATTATATTCTTTATTACGAAATTTTTGATAACGATTTAATTTCAATTGATTTAGGTTTAAACGCAAAGCAGTTTGACGGTGACATTGTTGTAACTGGTACTACTCAACAAGGTGGCACTAACTTCTCTGAAACTAAAGATTTTTCGGGCTTTGTGCCACTTGCTTATGGCCGTGCTGAAGCAGGCTTACCATTTACGGGTTTAAGTGTGTTTTTTGAAGGCAGCTTTTTAGCTATCGACGATAGTAAAGTGCAAGACTACCAAGTAGGCGTAGCGTATGAACTTATTGATAACCTAGCGGTAGATGTAGCTATTAAAGCAGGTTACCGTTCTATGACGTTAGAGCTAGATGATGTTGATGATATTAACACCGATATTGACGCATCAGGCCCATTTGCGGGTATTCAAGTTCACTTTTAATTAGTGAGCTTACAGCGTGGTGTGTTATTTATTAACATGCCACGTTAAATCAAATTCTCCCTCCAATGCATTATTAATTAATTGCTTATACACCTTATTTACCGGGTAATTTATAAGCTTAGAAAGCTCATCGCCAGTTTGGGTAAACTTGTAATAGCTTAATACTAAGTCACTGCTTTTAGCTTTTAACGTCACTTTTTGCGATAAAAACGACAGGGTGAGTTCTTGACCTGCTTTTAATACCGCCGATTCTATTTCTTTTCTGTAGAGTAAATTAAGATCCATTAGGGTTAAAATATCAGGAAAGCTGATCCCCGTTTTTCCTAAATTTAACGATACCTTATTGCCTTTTCGTAGTAAGTCGAAAAGCGAAGGCTTTTTATAAAACCCTAATAAAATAAAGTGGCTGTCGTCTTTTGCGTTGTAGCTACTCAGCGATACACACTTTTGTAATGCATCAGCTTCGCGTTGGGTCATATGCTTGAGTGTTTGTAAGCTTTTTATAGAAAATGTACCGGGGTTGAGCGTCTCGCCAGTTAAAATTTTAGCCCACAGTGTTTGCATCGATTCATTTGAGGTGTCTTCACATAAGGCAATAAAGCGCTCTACCCAGTCGGCATCTGGTTGTTTATTGCTTGCCACATCGGGGCAAAATCCCATTGCTTTAGCTAAAATGGTTTCTATATTTTGCTGCTGTTTTATAAGCAGTAAATCTTGGCGCTTTTGGGCGCGCGCTAAAATAGGGTTATCGCTATTTATGTGATAAAGCGGGTTTAGATCGCCTTTAGAGCCGTAACTTTGATCTGTACTTGGTTGCCCAGTATTTGTGGTTATTTTTTTTACGGGGTAGCCAAGTAAAGACTCAATTATATTGGCGAGGTTAATTCTCGCTTGGGCTGATTTTACTGTCATCGTTATCCAGCTGCGTTTTTTGGTCGCGTAATTGCGCCACTGTTTGTAAGTTATTTAAGCCAAGTGACACTGTATTGCTTAATACATACTCACTAAAAATTGATAGATAACCCGAAATTAGCGGGGTATTGGTTTGGCCATTAATATTACACGTTACATTTACCACACCTTCTACTTCGGTAAATGTAATTTCACCTTCAATAATATGCTCATTTTTTAAAAGCGCATTAAAGGTCATTTTATTTTGCGAAAGCGAAGTAATGGTCATTTCTCCATACCCCCAGTCACTTTGCCACGATTGATGCGCGCCTATACCGCGACTAGGTTCGCCTAAAGTAAAAGTGATAGACGGATCTACTTTGCCCCAAGGTGACCATGTATGCCAAAGGCTAAAGTCAGAGACCAGCGATTTAACGGTCGCTACATTGGCATTTATTTGTATGTTTTTATTTACGCTGTAATTTTGCGGCAGGGTTAAACCAATCAAAATAGCCACTAAAACTAACAATAAGAGCGTTTTTATAAGGATTTTAAAAAATTTAATAGGCACACCTTTCACGAGTTTTTTAGTTTGAAATATAACAACTTTTTATTAATCGACTATAGTATGAATTAGCCTATAAACCAAAAATATATTTTTAGCACATAGGTATGAGCTTATATAAGTATTAAAACTGATAAAGGGTAGATAATGTCGTCAGAGCAAAGCGATTTTTTATTTTTAGCGCCAGACAGCGAAGAAGAAATAACCCAAGAATTATCTGATTTTTGGGATGTTTTGATCGTTGATGACGATCCTGAAATACATTCAGTGACTAAGCTTGCATTGTCGGGCGTAGAGTTTTGGGGGGCAGGGCTGCGTTTTCACGATGCGTACTCTGGCAGCGAAGCCATCGAAATACTCAAAAACAATAATACAATATCCGTTATTTTTTTAGATGTAGTGATGGAATCTGATGATGCGGGTTTGCAAGTTGTAAAACGCGTACGCGAAGAGCTTAACAATCAGCATGTGCGAATTATTTTACGAACCGGCCAAGCGGGCAACACCCCAGAAGAAAAAGTAATTCGCGAATATGACATTAACGACTATAAAACAAAAACAGAGTTAACTCGTTCTAAATTAGTAACTTCTTTAATCACCGCTATTCGCTCGTACGAGCAAGTATGCCAGCTTGAGTATCAAAGTGATGCGATGAACACCATTGTTTCGGCTTCAAAGTCTATTTTAGGGCTTACCGATATTAAAGTGTTATGCAAAGAGATTATTAAACACTTGGGTATTATTTTAGAGTGCCAACAAGTTGGGTTGGTATGCAGTAAGCTAGATGGCGATAACTTTATTCAAGTATTGGGTGGTAGTGGCCATTATGAGAGCTACTTTGGTGAAAAGCTTGCTAATGTTGATAGCGTTGCGCTTGAACAAGTAGATCAGTGTTTTGAGTCGGCTCAGCATTGCCAAACTGATTCGAGCGTAACTTTTATTGTTAAAAGTAAGCACCGCCAGGCTGCTATTTATTTAGAGTGCGAGCATAAACCGAGTGATGCGCAGCTGCAATTTGCAGAGATTTTTCTTACTAATGTGAGTGTAGCCCTTGATAACGTAAGGCTGTTTGTAAAACTAAGAGATGCGGCCTACAAAGATGTACTAACCGGTATTTCTAATCGTACTAATTTTATTGAGCGGGTGGTGCGTTATCAAAAACCACATGTTAATGACTACGTTTTTGTATTAATTGATGTGATTGGTTTTGCAGATATTAACAATGGCTTAGGACAAGAAATTGGCAATCATTTGTTAATCGAGATTGTAAAGCGGCTTAAAGATGCTTATCCAGACGCAAAGTTATTGTCGCGTATTGGCGCAGATGTATTTGGCTTTATTATTCGCCAAACGGAGTTTGACCTTGAACAATTTAACGACGTGCTAAGTGTGCCTTTTAGTGCTGGCGAGCATATTTTGCCTGTCGATTTTAGAATTGGTTTATGTCAGCAGCAAGACTTTCAAAGTACTGGGTTAGATACACTCAAAGTTGCCTATATTGCATTAAACCAAGCTAAAAAGCTTAAATGCAAAGAGGGTATTTACTACGATATTGATATGCAAGACAAAATGGCTTGGCGCTTAGGTATTATTAGGCAGTTACGTCATGACTTTGCTCGGCAAAAGCTCCAAGTGTGGTATCAGCCTCAGCTTTCACTCGATAATTTATCTTTGATTGGCTGTGAAGCATTGCTGCGCTGGCCATCAGAAGATGGCTCGTTTATATCTCCTGCGGTGTTTGTGCCTTTAGCAGAGGATGCCGGTTTAATTGTTGATATTGGCCAATGGGTTTTAGAACAAGCTTGCCAACAGCAAAAACGCTTAGAGGCACTCGGTGAAGAAATTTGCATTGCTGTAAATGTATCTGTGCCGCAATTTAAGGTTAAAGGCTACGCTAAAACAGTAAAAAACACCTTACAAAAGTACGATGTTAAACCCTGCAATATAGAGTTAGAAGTGACTGAAAGCGTGGTAATGGATGAATTAGAAACCGTGATCAATACCCTAAAAGAGTTAAAAGAATTAGGCGTAGAAGTGGCGATTGATGATTTTGGAACGGGCTTTTCTTCGTTAAGTTACTTACAAAGTTTACCGCTTGATAGGCTTAAAATAGACCGCGCATTTGTAAAAGATTTACCTGATAACGATACCGGTGCTATTGCTGCTTTGGTGGTGTCGCTTGGTGCTAAACTAGGACTAAAAACAATTGCTGAAGGTGTAGAAACACAGCAGCAGGCAGAGTTTTTGAAAAACTTAGGGTGTGATGAAGTACAGGGTTTTATGTACGCTAAGCCAATGCCTGAGCACGAACTTTTAGAGTTTATTAAAGAGCGAAATAAAAAAACTTAATATCAACAGACTTTACAGTAGGCGCGATATCTCTAGGCAATGTTGTATAAATAAGCAATGTATTAGGATATAATTCGCGCCTTTTGTTATTCTACGGCCAAAACTATGAGCTCCCTTAAAGCTGAACGCGCGCTATTTTCATACCCCAAATATTGGGCTGAATGTTATGGCACCGCCCCATTTTTACCTACCACTCGCGAAGAAATGGACGCTCTTGGCTGGGATAGCTGCGACATTATAATTATTAGCGGCGATGCCTATGTAGATCACCCTAGTTTTGGTATGGCGGTTATTGGCCGTGTACTTGAAGCGCAAGGCTTTAGAGTGGGTATAATTGCTCAGCCAGATTGGCAATCAAAAGATGCCTTTATGGGGCTTGGTAAACCAAACTTATTTTTTGGTGTAACAGCCGGCAACATGGATTCGATGATCAACCGCTACACGGCAGAAAAACGAATGCGCCATGACGATGCCTATACACCAGGTAATGTGGGCGGCAAGCGCCCTGACCGTGCGGTGATGATTTACTCTCAGCGCTTACGCGAAGCCTACAAAGGTGTGCCTATTGTTATTGGTGGTATTGAAGCAAGCTTGCGCCGTATTGCTCATTACGACTACTGGCAAGAAAAAGTACGCCGTAGTATTTTATTTGATGCCAAAGCCGACATCCTTATTTATGGTAATGCAGAGCGCCCGCTGGTGGAAGTAGCCCATCGTATAGCCGCTGGCGAAACTATGGATACAATTCAGGATATTCGTGGTACAGCGGTTATTCGTAAAGAGCCAATACCGGGCTGGCGCGGAAGTGATTCAACAGCGATTGATAAAATTGGCAAAATTGACCCTATTCCAAACCCCTATGGGGCTGATGATGTTGGGTGTAGTAAATCAGAGTTTAAGCAAGCCGGTATTGATTTAAAAGCAGAGGCCGCTAAACCTATAACTATTCAGCCTGCACGTCCTAAACCGTGGGAAAAAACATACGTTAAACTGCCTGCATTTGAGCAAGTAAGTGTTAATAAACCGCTTTATGCCCATGCTTCGCGCATTTTGCACCAAGAGACCAACCCAGGTTGTGCTCGTGCGTTATTTCAGCGCCATGGCGATCGCTCTATTTGGGTTAACCCGCCGGCATTCCCGCTCGAAACCCATGAGATGGATGATGTATTTGGTTTGCCTTATCAGCGTATACCGCACCCAAGTTATGGTGATGCAAAAATACCAGCCTACGATATGATTAAAACGTCGGTTAATATTATGCGTGGCTGTTTTGGTGGCTGTTCGTTCTGCTCTATTACCGAGCATGAAGGACGTATTATTCAAAGTCGCTCGCAAGAGTCGATTATTGATGAAATAGAACAAATTAGAGATAAAGTACCTGGTTTTACCGGTGTTATTTCTGATTTAGGTGGCCCAACGGCCAACATGTATAAATTACGCTGTACGAGCAAAAAAGCAGAAAGTACCTGTAGACGACTTTCATGTGTTTACCCTGATATATGTAAGCACATGGATACAGACCATACACCTACTATCGATTTATACAAAAAAGCCCGTGAAGTGAAAGGCATTAAAAAGATTTTGATCGCCTCAGGCGTTCGTTACGATCTAGCCGTACAAGACCCTCGCTATGTAAAAGAGCTGGTTACACATCATGTGGGTGGCTATTTAAAAATTGCCCCTGAGCACACAGAAGATGGCCCTTTGTCTAAAATGATGAAGCCGGGCATGGGTGCTTACGATCAATTTAAAGAGTTATTTGATAAGTACTCAAAAGAAGCGGGTAAAAAGCAGTATTTAATACCGTACTTTATTTCAGCGCACCCAGGTACCAAAGACGAAGACATGGTTAACATGGCATTGTGGCTTAAATCTAACGACTTTAAGTTAGACCAAGTACAAAACTTTTACCCGTCGCCTATGGCCAATGCAACCACCATTTACCATACAGAAATGAACTCGTTGCGTAATATTAAAAACAACAAAGAGCAAGTTCCCGTGCCAAAAGGAGCACGCCAACGTCGCTTACACAAAGCAATATTGCGTTATCACGATCCATCGGGTTGGCCAATGATCCGCGATGCACTGCGTAGTATGGGGAAAGCCAATTTAATTGGTAAAGGCCCAAATTGCTTAGTGCCAGAAGAAGGCCGTGATGAAAAAGCACATAAAGGCGCTGGTAAAGGTAAAGGAGGGCGCCCAGCCTTAACGCGCCATACTGGGTTTAGCCAATTTAAAAAGGCTAACACTAAACCTAAAGTGGGCGGCAATCGCCAGCGTGCTTCTCGCTAAGTGTTAAAACAAGTAAATAAAAAACCCGATACTGAGTAACAGTATCGGGTTTTTTTATTGCGTTAATTTACTGTTGTTAGGTGTACATTACACTTTAAAGTTTTCTACCGATATTCTTAGCTCTTCAGCAAGTTTGGCTACTTCTGAGCTTGAAATGTTTGTTTGATTTGCACCCTCAGCTGTTTGCTCGGCTATGGCTACAATAGATTCTAAACGTTCACTAATTTCTTGTGATACTTGTTGTTGCTCTTGAGCAGCGGTAGAGATTTCTTCACTTACATCGTGTGCTTGCGATACGGCAAGTGTAATTGAGTCTAATGCGCTGCTTGCTAAGTCGCTTTGTTCAACACATGATTCTGCTTGCTGTTTACCTTTATCCATTGCTGTTACAGCCGCTTCTGCGCCACTTTGAAGCGATTCAATCATAGATTGTATCTCTTGGGTCGACTCTTGCGTTTTGCTTGCCAGTGAGCGTACTTCATCCGCTACTACCGCAAAACCTCGGCCATATTCACCTGCACGCGCTGCTTCAATTGCAGCGTTAAGTGCTAATAGGTTGGTTTGCTCTGCAATGCCGCGTATTACATCTAAAATACTGCCTATAGATGCGCTGTCTTGATGAAGCTTATTAATAACACCTGATGCATCGTCCACCTCGCGAGCAAGTTGCTCAATAGTGGCTTTGTTTTGATGAGATATACCTTTTACACGTTCAGCTTCTTTATCGGCATTTTTTATTTCGTTAAGTGCCTGCTGTGCGCTGTTGCTTACTGTTTGCGACGTGCTGCTCATTTCGGTTGTGGCGGTTGCCGCTTGCTCTACTTGTGCTTGTTGGTTACGAATAGCTTGGCTTGACTCACCGGTAATGGCCGATGTTTGCTCAGACGCCGCTGCTAATTGAGTTGAGCGTGAAATAATGCCCTTAATTAAGCTACGTAGGCTATCTATAAGGGTGTTACAGCTTTTTGATAGCTCGCCAAATTCATCTTTTGCAGAGTCATCTAAGCGTTGGGTCATATCACCGCTGGCAACAATATCTAAAATCCGATTAACCTCAGCCAGTGGCTTAGTGATTCTATTAACGGTAAGGATCGCAATTGCAATTGCAATTAACGTTGCGATGATCATACCTGCCCATGTCCAGAGCGTCGCTGAGTCTACATCCTCGCGAACACCTTCTTGTAATTTGTAAGCCACAGTACTTGCTTGTGTTACTAAATCATCAATTTGCGACAGTGCCATAGTGGTTGCTTGCTCTGATTGGGCAAGTTCTTTTTCGGTAAGTGCGATAGCGTCAATAAGGCGCTGCTTATTGGCCGCTAGGCTATTATTGCCGCTAATATTTTCTATCAGCGTATCAACGTATGCTTGTAAATCACTGTATAGGTCGTTGTTATCTTGCTCTATAGCTGGCTTTATTAACGTTAAAGTACGAATTACTTCGTCAAGGTAATAAGCTTGCTCATTTTTTACAATATCTAAGGTGTTTGTCGTCTTAACCGTGAGCATATCGGTACTGTTACTCACCACAGACATAAAGTTGTTTTCTAAGTTATTGGCGGCTTGGTAAGCGCGTGGGTGATTTTGCTCAAAGTTAGTAATATCTGTGATATCAAGCACGACTGAATTGGCATCTTCAGCTGCAATCTCAATTGTTTCAAGCTGTGCTGTGAGGGTTTTATTAAGTGCTAGTTGTTTATCTTTATCAGCTAATAGGTTTTCGACCGTACCTAAAAAGCTTAGGTAGGTTTTTTCTACAGCTTGGCTTTTTTGACTCAGTGATGCATCATTTTTTACAACACGTTGAAGGTCGGCGTGCAGCGAGTTGAATTTGTCTTTTTGCTCAAGTACTTTTTGTTTTATAGGGGTGAGCTGTGCGCTTGAGGTGGTATAAAAACTAGCTTGGGCTGCTTTACTCATTAAAATAAATTCAGCTTGTAGTTCTGAGCTTTTATTAAGCGCGGGCAGTGATAACTGGTTTACCTGCTGGGTAGAGCGGTCAATGCTCGCAATTTTTATTAAAGAGTTACCACCAATGATTATGAGTAATAAGGTGATAAATATAAAACCACACCAAATTCGTTGGCTTACTGTCAGATTCATATGGATTTCCAATTAAAGTACTTCAATCACATCTTATCGGCTTTTTAACCAATAAGTTAAGCAATTAATATCTATTAATTTAAATTTAACATATGTGCTGGAGTTTTACAGTTTATTTAGATAAAAGCGTCGGCTTTTCTACTATTTTTTGCTTAGTTTGCAAGTCCATCATCGTTAAAGCACCGCCCCATACGCATCCGGTATCGAGCGCATGTATGTGATTGAGCTGAGTAACCCCTTCAAGAGCGGCCCAATGGCCAAATATAAGGTTGTTTTCTAATGCTTTTATATTAGGGTGAGTAAACCAGGCTGTTAACGTTTTATTATCGTTAATTGCGCCTTTCGCACTAAGCTCTAACGTGTTGTTGCTGGTTAAAAAGCGCATGCGGGTAAAGTAGTTAACAATGTATCTAAACTTCTCAAATTCGTTTAAATCGTCATGCCATATAGCGGGGTGGGGCTGATACATTTTTTCAAAAAAGTGCTTAGCATTAGCCGATTGATAACAACGCTGAGCAAACTGTGCGTGTTTAAGTGCGCTTTCTATAGACCAATTAGGGTTAAGCCCTGCATGCGATATAAAGCTGCGGTGCTGTGCTAAATAAATAGCAAGCGGCTGAGTTTGCAAATAGGCGATATAGTGATGAAGCTTTTTACTATCAAAAATAGCACCGAGTTTATCTTTGGGGTTGATTGGCTTATTAAGATAGTGACAGGCAACCATGTGTAAATCATGATTGCCTAAAGTAACAGTCATGCTGTCTTGATGGCGATAAATATAATCTAGGCAGGCTAGGGAGTCCGGCCCACGTGCGACGATATCGCCCACTAAATAAAGGTGATCTTTGCTTGGGTTAAAGTCAACCCGTTTGAGCAAGCGGCTAAACTCTTTAAAGCAGCCTTGTAAATCACCAATTGCGTAATCAGCCATGGCGCTTTTTACTAATGTAGAATGTTAGGGCACGCTAAACGAAATACGCTTATAGGTGCTTCAAACTCAGAGCCAAACTCATTGCGCAGTGTGTAGTGTCCCTGCATGGTGCCAACAGGGGTGTCCAATATTGCGCCACTGGTGTATTTATAAGTTTCGCCTGGGCCTATAACGGGGGTTTCGCCCACAACGCCTTCGCCCTCTACTTCAACTTCTTTACCATTGGCATCGGTGATCAACCAATAACGGCTTAAAAGTGTAGCGCTGCAAAGACTGTGGTTTTTAATTGTCACTGAGTAGGCAAAAACGTACTTTTCTAGCTCAGGCTGAGATTGCCCTTCAACATAAAAAGTCTCTACAGAGACTTTTACAGGAGAGCCAATATTACTGCTTGTTGTCATAAATCCAATTAGCTATATCAATAAATTGTTGTAACGTTAGGCTTTCAGCACGCAAAGTAATATCAATACCAATGCTGGTAAGCTCATCTGCGGTGAGTAAGTTGCCTAAGCTGTTACGCAATGTTTTACGGCGTTGGTTAAAGGCTTCTAAACACACGGTGTTTAAAATTTTCACGCTTTTAGCGGTACGTTGCTCGGCTTTTTTAGGGATCAGACGAATAACCGCAGAGTCTACTTTAGGTGCTGGTTTAAAACACTCTGGCGGTACTTCAACCACGGGCATTGCGTGGCAGTAGTATTGTGTCATCACGCTTAAGCGGCCAAAAGTTTTGCTGCCTGGGCCTGCAACCATACGTTTTACTACTTCTTTTTGCAGCATAAAGTGCATGTGCTCAATATGATCAGCAAACTCAAAAAGATGAAACAGTAATGGCGTAGAAATATTGTAAGGCAGGTTACCAAACACTTTTAATTTTTTGTCATCGCGTACAAGGCTTGCAAAGTCAAACTTCATTGCATCGCCTTGGTTTACGTTTAATTTAGGACCTAAAAAAGGGTGCTCAATTAAACGCTGAGCTAAGTCTTTATCTAGCTCAACAACAGTAAGTTGGCCGCTTAAATCGGCAACAGGTTCGGTAATTGCGCCTAAACCTGGGCCAATCTCTACTAGGTTGTCTTGTGGTTTAGGATCGATTGCAGTCACTATTTTATCAATGATAGATTCATCAAATAAAAAGTTTTGCCCAAAACGTTTACGGGCGCGGTGTCCTAAATGTACTTTATCGGTCATTGATTCTGTGCTTTTTCATGGGCGAGCTTAATTGCTTCGCGGATCGCTAATTCAAAACTGCCAACTTCAGCGTCACCGGTGCCTGCTAAATCAAGCGCAGTACCGTGATCAACCGAAGTGCGGATAAATGGTAAACCTAAGGTTATATTTACCGAGTTACCAAATCCCTTGTATTTTAGCACAGGTAAACCCTGATCGTGATACATAGCAAGCACGGCATCGGCTTGAGAGAGGTATTTATCCTGAAATAGGGTATCGGCAGGAAGCGGACCAATTAAATTCATGCCTTGGCTGTTTAAGAGCTCAAGCGTAGGTGAAATTGTCTCTATTTCTTCTGTGCCTAAATGACCGTCTTCGCCGGCATGGGGGTTTAATCCACACACTAAAATTTTTGGTTGCTCAATACCAAACTTAGTTTGTAAGTCGTGGTTTAAAATACTAATAACTTTAGTTAAGCGCTCTTGTGTAATTGCACGCGATACATAAGCCAGTGGTATATGCGTTGTTACTAGGGCAACACGCAAGCCTTCAGTTGCTAGCATCATTACTACATCAGAGGTGCCCGACTGCTGAGCAAAGTACTCAGTGTGGCCACTAAAGGAAATACCGGCTTTATTAATAATCCCTTTGTGAACAGGGCCCGTGACAACGGCATCAAAGGTGCCGTCCATATTCTTTTCGCTGGCAATACGTAAGGTATCAAGCACGTATTGGCCGTTTAAGTCGTCTAGTTCACCTAGCTTAACGTCAGTGCCTAAATCTACTTGGTGAATATAAATGCTACCTGCAGGCGCTATAGCTGCAGGGGCATTTTCATCAAAATCAATTAGCTCAATATTAAGGCCCAAGTGTTGAGCGCGTTCTTTTAATAACTGTTTGTCGGCGATAGCGACCAGTTGAGCTTGCCATGGTTGCTGCGCTAATTGCAGCAGCAAGTCAGGGCCAATCCCCGCGGGTTCACCCGGGGTAATTGCAATTCGTAATGTCATAATTACTCGTCTATAGGGAAAATTTCAACATGGGCTTGTTCGCGCATTTCTTGCTGCCAGTTAAAACTTTCTTCTTTAAATTTACGATTAAACAACATGCCGTGCGCACGGTTACGTTTAGCTAGCTCGGTTTTATCTGCTACACGTTTATCTAAAAGTTGTACTATGTGCCAACCAAATTGTGTTCTAAATGGTTCACTAATTTGATTTTTATCAAGTGATAACAAAGTATCTTTAAACGCCGGTACATACGTTGTTGGGTCAGTCCAATCATACTCACCGCCTTTAAGGGCTGAGCCTGGATCTTCTGAATATTCTTTAGCAAGCTCAGCAAAGTCAGCGTTTCCTGCGCGTAAATCTTTGGCAAATCCTGCTAGCATGCTACGTGCTTTTTCTTCACTTAAAATAATTGAAGGCTTAATAAGAATATGGCGTGAGCGTACTTCTGTAGTTTCTACTAATTGGCGACCACGTACATCTTGCACCTTAATTATATGAAAGCCAGCACCCGAGCGAAGCGGGCCAACAATAGCGCCTTTCTTTTGACCTTTTACAGCTTCGGCAAATAACGAAGGCATTTCGTTGATACCCATATAACCGAGTTGTCCACCTTCAAGCGCTTTTGAGCCACCTGATGATGAAATAGCGATGCGTTTAAACTCTTGGCCATCGTTTAATAGCTCAATAACTTTGTCAGCACGGGTTTTAGCACTGGTGATTTCATCTGCTGTTGCATCGTTAGGAATATCAATAAGGATGTGGCCAATATCATACTCTTCAGAGTTTTGACCTTGGCTTTCCATTATTTTTAACAGGTTATCTACTTCTTGTTGGCTAATATAGATTCGACGATCTACATTGGCACGGGTAACCTGTTGGGTGGTGATCTCTTTACGAATTTCTTCGCGGTAGGCTTGAAAGCTCTCGCCAGCGGCTTCAATGGTACGACGAAGATCGGCAATGCTGCCGCCTTGATCTTTTGCCATATTCGCGAGTGTTTGGTCTAACTGGCTGTCTGAAATTTCAAGGCCCATACGTTCAGCCATTTGCATCATAAGCGTTTGGTTAACTAAACGCTCAACGGCTTGTACGCGAAGCGTTTCGTCTTTAGGAAGTTGTTGGCCTTGCTCTGCGGCTTGCTTTTTAACACGATTAATTATGGTGTCTACTTCACTTTTTAAAATTACGCCTTGGTTTACAACACCAATTACTTTGTCGATTTCCTGTGGGGCGGCAAATGCGCCATGGCATAAGCTTAAGCTTAAAATAGCTGTTGATAATAGTTTTTTTAAATTCATATTCTTTTTACTACTCTTCTAATAGTACTGCTTTAAAACAGGGCGTACTGCATTTTAGGGCTTTAAAGTATCACCTTAATTGCTCGTTTGCCTTAATTATTAAGAAAATACGGTCTACGGTAGCCAAAAATACCTTGTTGTAATAATTTTTGTGCATCGTAACGGCTCTTACTGCCAAGTCCTTTTAATACAAAGTTTAAACTAATACCTGAATCAAAAGTGGCTTGTTGCTGCCCGATAGACTGATTTAAATCGGTTTCAATCTGACGGTGACCAGTAATTTGGATTGCCCAACAGCATGATTCATACTGTAATCCGCTTAAAAATTCGATGCTTCGATTATTTTCAAGGTCCCGGTGGTAGCTTGCAATAAATTGCCACTGATCACTAATTGGGATACTTGTAAATACACCCGTTTGCTCGATTGTATTTCCTGAGACATCATTTGCATAGCGATGGTTCAATTGAACTAGCTCATTATTGTCACCTTTGTAATCGAGGGTGACATTTGACTGGATCATTTGCTTACCATCCGTGTCGTATTGCATACCCGCTGAGAGGTACCAACGGCGGTGCCAATGTAGCATTGTTTGCGCTGCAAAAAGGGCGTTGTAGTTTGTCTCTGAGTCTAAATCTTGCTCGGTAGGTTTAGCCGAGTCGTTTAGGTAAAAAATTTGACCCGCGCTAAAGTTAAACACTTCTTCGTGTTTATTATCAAATAAGCGTGTTGTTGCACCTAACGTAAATTGGTTAGCTGCGGCTATACGGTCTACACCCGAAAAGCGCGTATCTCTAAATAGGCCAAAAAAGTCATCCTGTAGGCGAGTGGTGTCAAATAGGCCTATCTCAGATTGATCCTTATTAGGGGTATATAAATACTGTATTTGTGGCTCAAGAGTTTGAATGCCATCTTCAAAAAAGGTCGAGGTGTCACGTTCAAAATTAAGCTGCGAGTACAAACGTACTTTTGGCAAGGTACGCGAAACGCTATCGCTATATTGAGTGCCCGTTAAATTACCACTTTGCTTGTAGTTAGTTTGCAATAAGCTCACTTCTGAGAGAAACGACCACGCATGTGTTGCATAGTTAAAGCGGGCTTTTGGCTCTACGTGTACACGGGTAGCACTGTCTATGGCTATTTCTGAAGAGTCGTTGGTGAAGTGGCTTACTTCACCCGACAAACTAAAGTCAAAGTTATCAAAACGCCATGGGGCGGTTTGTGTAAAGCTAATTTGTGGAACCGCGGCATACGACTCTAAGTGATCGCCCAGTACTTCAAAGTTTTGAAATTTAATATCGGTACGCCATGTGTCACCAAGGTGAGTCACAGAGCCGGTACGATAAAGTTGGGTATCGGTTTTATTTGCGTAATTAGAGCTTAAATCGGTGATGTAGTTGTCATCACTGACGTTAGTTACATCAATATTGGCGCGCCAGTCTTCACTTAAATAGCTTTGTTGCTGCCAATGAAACATATAGCGCTCATCAAGGCTTGGCTCCGAATCATCGCTATCTAAGTATTCAATACCGACTAAGCCTTCATGTTGCTCCGTGAGGTATCTAAACTCAGTTTGCAATTGTAAGCCTTTGCGCGACATATAACGTGGTGTAATAGTGGCGTCAAAATTAGGCGCAATATTCCAATAATAAGGCGTAACAGTTTCAAGGCCGTAACGGTCGGAGCTTGAAATGCTTGGTGTTAATAAGCCCGACTTTCGTCGCTCATCCAGTGGAAACGTGAAATAAGGTAAATATAAAACGGGGGTATCAAGAATACGTAAAACGGCGTTATAGGTTTCGCCCCAGCCTTCTTCACGAGAGAGGTTAATTTCGTCGGCTTCTATTTCCCACACGGGTGTATCGCTTGGGCAAGTAGTAAAGCTTGCATTCATTAACAATAAGCCAGACTCGTTGACGGTGAGTTTTTCGGCGCCACCTTTGCCTTGTTGCGCTGTTAAGCTGTAATCGGCACCTAGTAGGCTTATTTCTGAATTATTTAAATCGGCATTTAAACCTGAGCTGTTTACTTGGCTTACACGGTCTTGATAAGTAATAGGGCCTGTTGCATTAAGTAAACCGCGCTGTTTATCTATAAGCGCAGTTTGTGCGGACAAACTCATATCAAGGGTGTTAATATCAACATTGCCGGTAAATTCAGCGCTTTGTGTGCCGAGGAGCTCTACATCGTCAGCTTGTATATCAACCGATCCTACCGCTAAGTTTGGTAGAGGTTGCCAAGCTCTGGTTTGCATTGAAATGCCACATAAATTGTGTGCCAGTTCAGTTTCGGCAAGCGATGGTGCGCTAATTACGCCTAGCATCAATATGCCCCAGGTTTTGCTCATTTATCGACCTTAATGCTCTTTGGTTTATTATAAGCTAGACATAATAAAGGAAAACAATGGCAAATACAGTAATTGACCTATAAAAATAGACATCTTATATAATGACACGCTTTGATAATTTACAACTATTTATAAATACGCACTTTGATGCTAAACCACACTCCTTAGTAGCCATTACTGGGGATGCCAGCTTTCGCCGTTATTACCGTTTAAGCTGTGCCGGAAAAGCGTTTATTGTGATGGACTCCGACCCACAAAAAGTAAATAACGCTCCGTATATTTCTCTTAATAAAGTATTCACCGACAACGGCTTTTTATTGCCTGAAATAATTGCAAGCGATGAAGAACAAGGCTTTTTTGTGTTAAGTGACTTAGGAAATACACACTTAGCCGATAAGCTCGATGAGCCAAATAGAGATGAATATTACAAGCAATTAATCCGTTTAGCGGCAAGCTGGGCCAAAACCCCTGAATCAGCAGCTATGCAAAATTATAATAAAGAATTTATTCACCTAGAGCTGAATATTTTTAGCCAATGGCTGGTTACTGATTTTATTGGCTTAACATTAAGTACTGAGCAAAAAACACTTTGGCAGCAAAGCTGTGAGCTATTAACGAACGCTATGCTAGCGCAGCCTACGGTGACGGTTCATCGTGATTATCACAGCCGTAATATTATGTATAGCAATGAGCAGTGGGCAATTATAGATTACCAAGATGCCGTGCGCGGGCCGCTGTGTTATGACTTAGTGTCGCTGCTACGTGATTGCTACTTTAAGTTGCCACAAGCACAGCTTAATCAGCTGCTTGAGTACGGATATGAAGAATTTACAGCGCAAAAATTAATAACAGATACTTCTTTTGAGCAGTTTAAACAGTGGTTTGATTTAACGGGTATTCAGCGCCATTTAAAGGCGGCGGGAATATTTTGCCGGCTCTATTTACGCGATGGCAAAACCGGTTACCTTGATAATATTTTGCCAACGTTGGATTACATTGTTGATGTTGCTAAAACCTATCCAGAGCTTGCAGCGTTAAGTGAGTGGGTAAGCAGCATTGTAATACCGCAGGTAACACTAAAATTAGCTAAGGAGCGCACATGAAAGCCATGATTTTAGCTGCCGGGCGCGGCCAGCGAATGATGCCGCTTACACAAGCTATGCCTAAACCTATGCTAAAAGTGGCGGGTAAACCGCTGATTGAGCACCATATTAATAACCTTAAAGCCGCTGGCATTACTAACATTGTTATAAACCTAGCTTGGCAAGGGGATAAAATAAAAAGCTATTTTAAAAATGGTGCTGAGTTTGGTGTGAGTATTGAATATAGCCAAGAGGCTGAGGGCGGCCTTGAAACCGCAGGCGGAATTATTCAGGCGCTGCCATTACTAGGTGAGCAATTTATTGTAATTAACGGCGATGTATTCACAGATTACGATGTGAGTGCGCTTACACAATTGCACCTGCAAGATGGCGAGGCCCACATAGTGTTAGTAGAAAACCCACCTCATAACGAAAAAGGGGATTTTGCATTAAGTCACTTATCGGCTGAGAGTCAAAAGTATACATTTTCGGGAATTAGCCGTTACCACGCTAATTTTTTTAAAGGTTTAGAGCCAGGCATACGCCCGCTTGGGCCAATATTGCGAGAAAAACTCGCCCAACAGGTTATCTCAACTGAGCTTTATATTGGTCAGTGGGACGATATAGGCACACCACAGCGACTCGCGCAGCTCAACGAGCGCATACAAAACACACTTTAATAGAGGCAGTTAATTAGATGTGGGGAAAAATACTCGGTTTTTGTTTTGGCTTTATGTTTGGCAAAATTTTTGGCGCCATTTTAGGTTTATACCTCGGCCATTTATTTGATAAAAGCTTAAAAAACGATTTTGATAAAGCCGGAGGCTTTTCAGGTTTGTTTAAAGGTGATGATGTAAACGAGCGCCAAGCGTTGTTTTTTTCGAGCTGTTTTGCGGTTATGGGGCATATTGCAAAGTCGAACGGTCGCGTAAGCGAGGTGCATATAAAAGCGGCAAGTATGTTTATGGATGAAATGGGGCTAAAGGGCGATGAGCGCCGCGAAGCTCAGCATGCATTTCAATCAGGTAAAGACAGCGACTTTTCGATTAAAGAAACAGTGCACGACTTTAAAGAACGCTTTGCAAAACGTTACGACTTACTGCAACTGTTTTTAGAAATTCAAATTCAAATGGCGTTTTCTGATGGCGTGCTCGCAGAGCAAGAAAAACAGCTGTTACAAGAGGTAAGTAAGCAATTAGGTATTTCTAAAACTCATTTTGCTTTTATTCTTAAGCGTTACCAAGCTGAATTTAGTTTTAGACAGCAGCAACAACAGTATAGACAACAGCAGCAAGGTCAAAGTAGCAGTTACCGTGAAGGCTCTGGTCATCATGTGCCCCCTAATAACAGCATGAACCGCTCACAGGCCTTGGCTTTATTAGGGTTAAGTAGTGACGCGACGCAACGAGATATTAAAGTAGCGTATCGTAAATTAATGGCGCAGCATCACCCTGATAAATTAGTCTCTCAAGGGCTGCCTAAACACATGATGGAAGTAGCAGTTAAAAAAAGCCAAGATATTCAAGCGGCTTACGAGTATTTAAAAAAGGCGGCGTAAAAAACCGTCTATCACTTTAGTTAACCGTGCATGCTGCTCTGGCGCATCGCGCAGGCCAAAGAGTTGGCGCTGGCGGTAATCAAATTTAGCATTTCGATTTACCCAGCGCTGACGGTTTTTAAGGCTCATAAGTATATCGGTATTGTCATTTGCATAGTAAATATCAAGCAAGGCGGGGGTCACCAGCGATGTGGTTTGCGCTAAACCTTTATTACGCTGTGTATTAGGTAAATAACTACTTAAGCTTATAAACGCATCTATTCGCGAGTCAGGAAAATCAGCATAGTATTCTAGGAGTACCCCCGCACTGGTACCTTGTGCTATGACGACAATATTATTTGGCTCACTCATTGCGTTTTGATAGAGCGCCTCATAACGCATTATTAAATTAGTTTTATAATTGCTTAGTACCTCATTACTCACCAAGTCAATGGCATTAACAAAGTGTGGCTCTTGAGCCGTTGTGGCAACACCGTCGCTGTTACTTTGCGCCGTTTTTGTTGGCTCTTCAGTTTGCGCTTGCGTACTTGATTGGGCAGCTGCTTGTGCAGCCATGTTACTTGCTTGCCAATCTATATCGGGTACTGTCATGGCGTAGGTTGTGTAACCTAAATTAGTAAGCTCTTTTCGCAGGTAACTCATGCCAGCATTGCTAGTGGGGGTAGAATTCCAATCGGGGATGAGTAATACAATACCTCTAAAATCTCGGCTCATGTATTCGCTATACAAACTTAAAAACTCTGTATCGCCAGCAAGTATGGGTTTAACTTCATCATTGGGTAGTAGACGTTTTATATCGCTATTTTCGATACTTGATAAAGAAGGTGGGGCTATATGCTCTGCAGCACTGGCATATGCGCTTAAGCATAACGCAGAGCAATAACATACACTTTGTAGCGTTTTTTTGATTAGCTGCGCAAATATCATAGTAAGCCCAAAAGGTGAGTAATAACTAAGTATCGGCGCGCTAAGGTAAAAGTTTAGTACTAACTTTGTGGGCTTTACCTATTAAAAGTCGGGCTCTACCTCAAAGGTCAGTACTTGCTCGGTCACGGGGTGTTTTAGTTGCAACATTTGCGCATGTAGTTGTAAACGTGGCGCCGCGGCTAGGGCCTCTTTATGGGCATAAAGTCTATCGCCCAGTATTGGGTGGCCAAGGCTTAGCATGTGCACGCGTAATTGGTGCGAGCGCCCCGTAATTGGCGTGAGCTCTACACGTGTTGCGCCCGCTTCTCGTGCAAGTATTTTAAAGTGGGTTAGCGAGGGCTTACCGTTTTCATAATCAACCATTTGCTTAGGGCGATTAGGCCAATCACAGATAAGTGGCAAATCAACCGAACCGGTATCTTGCTCAAGTTGGCCGTAAACACGTGCAATATAGCGTTTTGCAGTTTCACGTTCTTGAAACTGCATACTTAAATGCCTATGAGCTGCCTTATTCATAGCAAGGCAAAGTATGCCTGACGTTGCCATATCTAGGCGGTGCACTATTTTAGCTGTAGGAAAAACACGGTTAACGCGATTAATTAAGCTATCGGCATGTTTTGGATCTTTACCTGGGACGGTTAAAAGTTCGCTGGGTTTATTAACGATGAGTAAGTCGTCATCTTGGTGCAGTATTGTTAAATACGGACTCATTGGGGGATTGTAATTAACTAACACGGCCGACCTCAGTAATTTTGCAGGGCGCTATTTTAGGGGAGCGAGAGCAAAGGCTCAAGGAAAAGATAAAAGTTTAATTGCGTATTTTTCATGCTGGTGTGAAATTGCACCAACTTAAAGTTGTAGGAACACATTATGGCAAGGCAAAGTATTTCACTTACTGAACAGAATGATTTATGGCTTCGTAATCACGTTGAAAACGTGGGGGATTACACAAATAAAAGTGAATTGCTGAATGATTTAATTCGCCGTGCAAGAAGAGCAGAAGCAATAAATGGTAAGCTTGCTAACTCAGAAAAAAGCGGTTTTAGTGATCAATCGACGTGCCGTTTGTGGCTCAGACAGCATCTATTATAGAGTTACAGAAATAGATATTGAAATAATGGCTATACTAGGTGGCTAAGATACTGATGAGTAATTGTAGAGGTGAATGTAAAAAGCACGGCCTGTAAACCGTGCTTTTTGAAGTGTAGTTTAGTTAAATCTTGAGCTAACTAACGGCAGATAGCTATAAACTAAACGCTCAAAAACCTTTAGTGTGAAACTACGATTAAGCGTATCGCATCAAGTTTTAACTGGGCTTTTTCTATATGCGTTGTCAGCTCGCTGCGCTGCTTATCGAAGAAGGTAATTTCTTCTTGGCGAATATTAGGGTTAATTTGCTTAAGCGCTTCAAGGCGAGCTTGCTCTTCCCCTAAGGTGCTTTGCATTTTTTCAAGTGACGCACTGCGTATAACCTCAAGCTGTTGCTGAGCCATTTCTTTTGCGGTGTTGATCATTGGGTGAACCGCACCTTGTAAAGCGCCTGCTAATTTACTTGCAGTTTGACGACCAACGGCTGAAAGCTGTTGGTTAAAGCTATCAAACGCCACGTTTTCGCCGAGGTTATTACTGGCTTTATCAAGTAATATGCGAATAGGCGTTGGCGGTAAAAAGCGACCTACTTGCAGGGCTTTTGGTGCCATAGCTTCGGCTACAAATATTAGCTCAACAAAAAAGGTACCTGGTGGTAATTTTTTGTTTTTAAGTAAAGCAACAGAGGCACTACCAAAGTCATCATCACAAATCATGTCCATTGTGCCTTGCACCATAGGATGATCCCAGCTAATAAAATGTACGTCTTCTTGCGAAAGGGCGGTATCGCGGTCAAAGGTAACCGTCATGCCATCTTCTTTTAAGCTTGGGAACGATGCACTTAGCATATGCTCTGTTGGCTTTAAAATAATGGTGTTTTCGCCTTTGTCTTCTTGGCTTACTCCAAATGTGTCGAATACGTTGATCATGTAACTTGGTAACTCAAATTGGTTATCAAGTGCTTCAATTTCTTCAACCAATGAATCGGCAGCGCCTTGGCCTGATGAATGCAGCTCTAATAAACGGTCTCGGCCACTTTCCATTTGCTTGCGTAGCACGGCATTTTGCTTGGCTACTTGCTCAAGTAGAGGGTCGAGCTCTTCTTCATCACAATTATGGGCAGCAATGTAATCAAGTAGGTCTTCACTAAATTCTTTATACAATAGCTGGCCAGTGGTAGATGTGCTTTCAAATGCATCAAGGCCTTCGTTGTACCAACGCAGTAATACTTCTTGCGCTGTATTTTCAAAATACGGCACATGAATATTAACATCCTTTGTTTGCCCAATACGGTCTAATCGGCCAATACGTTGTTCAAGTAAGTCAGGGTTTAGTGGTAAATCAAATAACACTAAGTGATGCGAGAACTGGAAGTTACGTCCTTCTGAGCCAATCTCTGAACACAGCAGTATTTGTGCATTGTCGTATTCATCGGCAAAAAAGGCGGCTGCGCGGTCACGCTCTATAATCGACATGCCCTCGTGGAACACAGATGCTTTTATTGCTTCACGCTCACGCAAAATTTGCTCAAGGCTAATAGCGGTTTCGGCTTTGGCACAAATAAGCAGTACTTTTTCGTGCTTTAGGGTTTTAAGTGTTTCGATTAACCAATCTACACGTGGATCAAATGCGCCCCAGCTTGCACTTTCACCTTCAAACTCTTGAAAGATTTTCTCTGGAAACAGCGCGCGTTGTGCGCTTAGCTCTGCACTTTGTATACCGCTCATGCTGCCAAGTACTGACATTGCTGTTTTATATTGCTTTGGCAGTGCCATTGGGTAAGCATGTAATTTACGGCTAGGGTAGCCATCAATTCCGCTGCGACTGTTTCTAAACAAAATACGACCTGTACCGTGGCGATCAAGCAGCATGTTAAGTATTTCTTTACGCGCCGGTAAATCACCTTGCTGAGCTTTTTCAAGCACATCAGTAATATCGGTTTCTTTTAATAGCTCAATAAGTGTGGCTTTGGCTGTATCATCAAGGGCTTGCGCTTGCAGTAGCTGATTTGCCGCTTCGGCAACGTCTTTGTAATTAGCTTCTTCTTCTTTGAATACGTCGTAGTCGTAAAATCTATCTGGGTCGAGCAATTGTAAGCGGGCAAAGTGGCTACGGTGACCAAGTTGATCAGGCGTTGCTGTTAATAGAATAAGACCCGGAATATCTTGGCTAAGCTCAGCCATGCGCTGATATTCGGTGCTCGGCTTACCATTGTTAATGCTTAGGTGGTGCGCTTCATCAACAACTAATAAATCCCAATCAGCAAGTGTTGCTTGTTCAAACCAGCGTTTTTTCTTGGTTAAAAACTCAAGGCTGGTAAGCACTAGCTGCTCGGTATCAAATACGTTTGGCGAGTCTGCAAAGGCTTCGTCGCAGCGCTCTTCATCAAAAATAGAAAAACGTAAATTAAAGCGGCGTAGCATTTCTACTAACCATTGGTGTTGCAGGTTTTCTGGCACCACAATGAGTACACGGCTAGCACGGCCACTAATGATTTGTTGGTGTAAAATCATGCCGGCTTCGATGGTTTTACCAAGGCCTACTTCATCTGAGAGCAGTACCCGTGGGGCAAAACGTTTACCTACTTCTTGTGCAATATAAAGCTGATGCGGAATAAGGTTAGCGCGCTGGCCAATTAAGCCTTTAATAGGCGATTGCTGGCGCTCAAATTGGTGTTGCCATGTTTGGTAACGTAAGGTGTAGCGATCAAAGCGATCTACTTGGCCTGCAAATAAACGATCTTGCGGTTTATTAAACTTAATAAAATGATCTAAAAAGGTTTCTTTTAGCTTTGCTTCTTCGCCGGTATCAACGCGAGTACCTACGTAGCAAAGTAGTTCACCTTGCACTTCAATAGACTCTACTTCTAATTCCCATTCTTCAACGCTTTTGATCACATCACCTGGATTAAATGCCACACGGGTAACCGGTGCTTCTGCACTAGAATAAACACGGTTTTCACCACTGGCAGGAAATAAAATGCTGACCTGGCGGCCTTCAATGGCAACTACGGTGCCTAATCCTAAATCTGACTCTGTATCACTGATCCAACGCTGACCTAAGGAAAAATTCATGTATGTCTCGTCTATGAAGAAAAAGGCGGCTATGTTACCTGTTACATAACACCACTGCAAGGCGCTATTTGACTCACTTTTAATTAATTTTATAAGTGCGAATTAATCCCATTAACAGTGCTAACAAATGGCTCTTTTTTAGGTAAATAAAAACTATATCGTGTTTGTAATAAAACGGACTTTTATGACAAATAGACTAAACTTAGATTATGCCTTAGCAATTAAGTATTGCAGGTTTGAATTTAGGCCCGTTTTACTTAGTTATTTTGGTATAGCATAAAAATCATAAAACGTAAGGAAAGTGCTATGGAAAAAGCTTCGAACCTTGAAAGTAAAATGTATGTGCTAGACACCAATGTATTACTCCACGAACCCCTCGCTTATTTGTCTTTCCAAGAACATAACGTTGTCATTCCCATGACTGTTTTAGAAGAGCTTGACCACATTAAAGATAGAAAACACGACGTAAGCCGTGATGCACGAGTGGCTATTCGCGGCTTAGATGAGGTACTAAAAGACGCAACTCCAGAGCAAATGTTGCAGGGTGTTGCACTGCCTAGCAATAAAAAGGCAAATGCCAATTCCACCGGTACGCTCATTATTGTTAATGATCATCTTTTTGCAGATTCTATTTCTGGTTTACCGGGGGATGAAAACGACCACCGTATTATTAACTGCGCCGTGTATTTACAAAAACAGCACAGCGATTCAAAAATTGTATTGGTGACAAAAGATATAAACATGCGCCTTAAAGCAAAAGGTGCAGGCCTTAAATATGTTGAAGATTACCGTACCGACCAACTAATTGATGATATTGCTTTATTAACTAGCGGCTATAAAAAAATAGAGGGCGATTTTTGGCAGCACGTAGGGCAATGCGAAACACAGCAGCACGGCCGTGATACGTTTCATTATGTGGCTAAAAACTTAATTCCAGATGTGTTTTGCAATGAGTACATACTTGATGGCAGCGAGCACTTTGCTGCGCGGGTCAAATCTTACGATAACGAGCGTATTAAATTAAAAGATATTAGTGTTGAGCGTTTAATGCACCAGCAAGCGTGGGGCGTAAAACCTAAAAATATTTACCAAGGTATGGCACTCGACGCCTTGCTTGACCCTAGTATTGAGCTGGTTATTTTAACCGGCCCAGCGGGGTGTGGTAAAACATTACTGGCACTAGCCAGTGCGCTTGAAATGGTGATTGAACGCGGTATTTACGACAAGGTCATTGTAACGCGTAATACCCCCGAAATAGCTGAGTCTATCGGTTTTTTACCCGGTACCGAAGAAGAAAAAATGGCGCCGTGGCTAGCTGCAATTACCGACACCTTAGAGGTACTACACAAAGGAGACGAGAACCCAATTTCGAGTCGCAATTACATAATGGAAAAAGCCAATGTACAGTTTAAGTCGGTGAACTTTATGCGTGGGCGTAGTATTCAAAATGCAGTGGTAATTTTGGATGAGAGCCAAAACTTAACGGCATCTCAGCTTAAAACTATTATTACCCGTTGTGGCGAGGGAACAAAACTAATTTGTAGCGGTAATTTAGCGCAAATAGATAGTAACTACTTAACCCCCGTTACCTCCGGCCTTACTTATATTGTTGAGCGTTTTAAAGACTTTGAAGGTAGTGCAACAGTTAATTTAAACGGGGTAGTGCGCAGCCGTTTAGCCTCCTTTGCAGAAGAAAATTTATAACTTGCGCAGAACAATTTGGCTCGATAGTCTAGTGGCTGACTATCGGGCCAAAACTTAGGCAAAACGTTGAAATTTTTACCTCTAAAAGACTATTACCGCTCTTTATTTGTAGCATTATTTGTTCCCTTATTTGTGGCATTTTTACTGTGTTTGCACTTGTATAATATAAAAGTTGAGCGCGCCATAGAAAAACGTCAAGCCGATTTTGAACAAGTGTCGGCTCAAGTTAGCCATATAATGAGCTCGGTAAACGACTTTTTTGACAATGCCTTTATATCGTATCAGCAGCCTAGTGTTGAGCAGTTCAATCGCAACTTATTAGAAGGTATTAATCAATACGACAATTACTACTACCGCCACTTTAGCGAGCGCCAAGGCGAAATAGTCGGTAAAGGGCAGTTTGCTTTTTCTAACCGGGCGTTGATCCAATGGCAGCAAGCTACAACCCTAAGCCCAACGTTTAATACCGCGTTATCGCTTATGCAATCGTTGTCGGCTGTTGCCTATGTTGATGATTCGGGGTTTGCCTATGTGGTAAGGCGTAATAAAAGCCAAAGCACTATGCTTAATAAAATTTTAAATGGTAATTTTAAGCCCACATTTATACCTGGCCAGCTTACCTCAAGCGCCATTGTTAAAATACGCGATAGCGCTTATTTTGCTATTGGCCGTAAAAAACAACCTAATTCGTCAGACTACATCATTTTAATATACGATTTAGAGGCCATGTCTAGCTGGCTTAAAAAGGTGGCACCAAGCGAAGGCGAATATGTGTTTATGAACCAGTCGCATCAAGTGATAGCCAGCTCTGTTAAGCAGTTAAATGAAGCAACAGCCTTAAAAGATTATTGGCCTGAATTAGCCCATAACAATGAAAAAATAAACTTAGTTAATAACAAAAATGCGCAGTTTTTTATGCAAGCTATGGGGAATCTGCCCATTCATGCCGCCTTTTATGAGCCGCAGATAAAAGTGATCACGCCAATTAGGTATGAGGTTCTTTTAGAGTTTGCGTTTTTAACGTTATTTTTAAGCTTAATGTTTGCGGTATTTTTTTGGTTAAGCCAACGTATTTTTGTTAGACCTATGACTCATTTAATGCAATATTTTGAACAAAATGATGCCCCTAAAGCTGCGCTTTCCAATTACCCCATTCCTTTAAATTGGCAGCCTTGGTTTTCTCGCGTTAAATATGTATTTGATAAAAATGCACAGTTAGTTGAGTCGCTCCAAGAGGCTAATAAAGAACTCGATGAGCAGTTACAGCTGCAATCTCAAAAGCTAAAACGTAGCTACGAAGCAAAAGAGCGACACCTAGCGCTATTAAATACCATGCTAAATAGTGTGCCTGATCTTATTTACTTTAAAAATATTGATGGCTCTTTTTTAGGTTGTAATAAAGCATTTGAAGCCTATGTAGGCAAAGAGCAAGCCATCCTCGTCGGTAAGCGTATTGAAGATTTAGACAGCGACGATTTACAGTTAAGCCTACTAGAAAAGCAAGTTTTACAAACCAAAAGTAGCATTGAGCAACGCATAGATAGCACCGACAAATCGTATCAATTAACGATTGCCCCATTTTATAACGAGCACCAGCACTTATTAGGCACTATGGGAATTGGGCGAGACATTACTGAGCAGCAGCAAACTCTATCGGCGTTAAAAGCGTCAGAATCTAAATTTAGAAGTGCAATAGAGTTTGCAGCAAACAGTGTGGTGTTACTTTCGCTTGAGCACACCATATTGCAAGTTAACAAAGCGGCTCGTAAGTTATTTTCACAGCAAGATATTTTAACTGGTGAGCCACTAAAAATGCTGTTTGATGAGGCGCAGTGGCAAGAAATAAAAAATGCGCTTTGTCACTTATTAGATGATAAAAAACGGGTTTATCATTTAACGCTCTCACAAGGAAAACTAACAAGTTGGCTGCAGCTGAGTGTGTCGCTGGTGTGGGATGAAAACCGTGATCCCTCTTATTATGTTATTCATATTCAAGATGTAAGTGCGCTGACTAAAGCTAAGCATGACGCAGAACGCGCAACAATAGCTAAAAGCCGCTTTATTGCTAATCTAAGCCATGAGATCCGCACCCCTCTTAACGCTGTGTTAGGGCTGTTAGATATGATAGTAGAGCAAGGCTTAAAAAATAAGCAGCTGCAACAAACTAAGCAGGCTAAAAACGCAGCACAAAGCTTATTATTAATGCTAAACAGAATGCTCGATTTTGCCCGTGTAGAAAGTGCGCAAGCGCAAATTAAACCGGTGCCTTTTTGCTTAGTTGAACTGATTGATATTTGTGAGAGCTTAACAGCGCCATTGTGCCAAAACAAAGGGTTAAGCTTTAATATTGAAATAGATCCACTCATTAACCCCGCGCTGGTGGGGGATTCAATACGTTTGCAACAAATATTAGGTAACTTACTTACCAATGCCGTTAAGTTTACTAATAAAGGCAGTATTACCTTAAAAATGGTGCTTGAAGAAAATGACGTTTTAGATCAGCAACGTATTTGTTTTCACGTAATAGACAGTGGTGTAGGTATTGCTAAAGCTGACCAACGACGACTGTTTGATGCTTTTACTCAAGGCGATGAATCTTCTACGCGTATTCACCAAGGGGTCGGGCTTGGACTTGCTATAGTTAAACATGGTGTAGCCTTAATGGGCGGCGAAATTGCAATTAATAGCGACAAAGGCCGTGGATGTGAGTTTTTCTTTACTCTAGCGCTTGCGGTAGATACGGCTAAAAATAGTGTATTTATACCTAATACATTAGCCATTGTGAGCGATGACACTGTACGGCTAAACGAAGTGGTTAATGCCTACTCACAAGTGGTAGCTATTGATTTAGAAGAGGCGCTTCGCTACCCAATAAAGCTTGCTGATGCACAGCAACTGATTATTGATGAAACCACATTGAACGATTTATTGAAGGTTGAATCTATACACGAAACGCTCAGTGGCAACTCATACCCTGTGGTTGTGGTGAATCACGAACACACTTTAGCATTGCCTTGTACTACGCAAATTAACGCACAACATGTTAAAGCTACGGCGTTAGCTCAGCGCTTGATTAGCTTAAATGCTAATGCGGGGGCGGAGCCACCTAAAGCCGCTGAAAATAATGAAGAAGTAAAAAAAGATATATCGGGTCTACTTATTATGGCGGTTGATGATAACCCGCTTAATTTAGACATTATTAGCAGTGTGCTAAAACAGGCCCATATAAATGTAATAACGGTTACCAATGCGCCAGATGCAATAGAGCTGCTACAAATATTAAAACCAGATTTAATTCTGATGGACGTGCAAATGCCGCATATTGATGGTTGCCAAGCAACGCAATTGATTCGCCAACAGTTTGACGCGCGCCAGCTGCCTATTTTTGCTTTAACAGCACATTGTGAACCTGCAGATGTTGAGCGCTCACTTAGTAGCGGCATGAATAAGCATTTGACTAAACCTGTGGTTGCAGCTGTGCTGTTAGATGCAATTAGAGACGTAGACTTTATAAAACCTAAGTTTTATGACCAAAGCTTTGCGCTCACCCAGTTTAATTTTGATGAAAATTTACTGGCAACCATGGTCGGAAAGTTTGCCAAATTGTGTGAAACGCAGTTAGAACAAATTGAAGAAAACACCCAGCGAGATGAAGTGGTACGCTTAGTGCATAGCATTAAAGGCGTGGCAGGTAACTTAGGTTTTATTAGGCTTTCATTGTGTGCGAAACAATGTGAAACGCACCTTAAAACAACTAACGAGCCGCTTCAGCACACTTTAAAAGAGCTAATCATTCAGCTAAAGCAAGTGATTATATTTATTGAAACCTTAGGGGGACGGGATGTCGAAAAAAGCTAAAATACTGATTGTGGATGATGATCCCCTTAACCGGCTGGTGCTTGAAAAAACACTGGGCACGGAGCATGACGTATTTTTAGTCGAAAGCGGCGAAAAAGCGCTCACCTTTATTAAATTAAATCAGGTCGATTTAATTATTTTAGATGTGGTGATGCCAGGCATTGATGGTTATGAAGTGCTTGTACAGCTTAAAGAAAACCCTATTACTCAGTCTATTCCTATTGTGTTTATATCGGCTAATAATAGCCACACCGATGAAGCAAAAGGCCTTGAGTTAGGTGCAATGGATTACATCACTAAACCCTTTAATGCGTCTATAGTCAAAGTGAGGGTACGCAACCAATTACTGATCAAGCAAAAAAATGATTTGCTAGAAATGCTTGCCTCAATTGATGGTTTAACGGAAATACCCAACAGGCGTTATTTAGATGAAAACCTCTCTCGTGAATGGCGCAGAAGTAAACGCAATGGCTCGTGTTTGTCTGTTTTATTAATGGATATAGATCACTTTAAGCGTTACAACGATTGCTATGGCCACCGAGCGGGGGATGAGTGTTTAAAGCAGGTTGCCCAGGCGTTAGCAGCGCAATGTGAGCGTAGTACTGACTTTATTGCCCGCTACGGGGGGGAAGAATTTGCAGCGGTATTACCCGATGTTAACAAACAACAGGCATTAGCATTTGCCCAAAAGTTAAGAAAAGCAGTAAACAGCCTCAATATAGAGCACAAAGCTTCGTTAAATGCAGATCACATAACAATCAGTATTGGCATTGCCAGTATGGAAAACGGCAATGCAAGTGCCGAACAAGCCTTACTCGAACAAGCTGACCTAGGGCTATATGCCGCAAAAGATGCAGGGCGAGATCAGGTGGTTGCGCTTAACTTATAATGTGGCTGTGTTTATATTAAAGCGTTATTTAAATCGGCCCCACACGTTAATGTTATTACCAAGTGGGGCTGCTTTACGCTACTAGCGATTATTTTGTGATCATGCCCAGTGCGCTTTCACCAATACCCACCAATTTATCATTTTTAAATACCAATGGCGTGCATTCATCTTTTGTTGTTTTGCCATCAGAGTGAATGCTGTTAGTCACGTAAAACAGTACCTGATACACATCATCGTCTTTTTTCAATAGCTCGGTAAAGTTTGGCGTTTTTAATTGCGCTAAAACAGATTGGTAGCTGCTATCCATTGTTAAATCTGCAATCGCTTCGCGGTTTTTTTTATGCTGATGTTGCCAGCTTGATGAGTCGTTACCTGCCCAGTGCGTTTCTGCTTCGCCATCTGATACGGCAATAACACAGCCTGTTAAAAACGGAGCAATAAGTGCAGCAGCTAAAAGTGATTTTTTCATTGTTATAGTCCTTGATGAGTTTTAATTTAATTATTTACTTATCAGGAGCAAGTAATAGGCCAATATAACAAAGTTATAAAATTCATGAGGTTAGGTTGCGATGGCTGTTTTTAAGTGATTAATTATAAAAATCATTAGCAAAAACAGCCACTTTTTAGGTTTTTTAACGATTGAGCTAGCCTGCGTTTATTTAGCATAGCGAAAACACGTTACAGCTATTTACTAAATAGAATAAGGCACTTTGAGGCAGGTAAAACCTAGCCTCAATGCGGCTAATTATTATTGCAAATTGTTATTATACCAAGCGGTTACGAGACTCACCGTTAGTAAAGGCTGCAATATTTAGGCTTACCTCATTAATTAAGCGCACGATTGACTCTGTGCTGGCCCATGCAATGTGAGGTGTAAGAAGCAAGTTTTCGCCTGTGTAATTAGCCAGCGGGTTAGAAGGCTCTGCCGGCTCTTTAGTAAGTACATCAACACCCGCACCGGCAATTAAATTTTGCTCTAGGGCTGTGGCTAAGTCGGCTTCATTTATAATGCCACCACGGGCGGTATTGATAATAATACTGCTGGGTTTCATCATTTTTAGCTCATTTAACGAAATTAAATCACGTGTTTCATCAGTAAGCGGGCAGTGCACGCTAATTATATCAGCGGTTTCTAATACTTCTTCAAAAGGTGTACGGCCTTCTCTACAAGAGGCGCCTTTACGCTCTGCAACCACTACATTGGCTCCAAAAGCTTGCGCTACTGTCGCCACACCTTTACCTAGCGTTCCGCCGCCTATAATGGCAAATGTTTTACCTTGTAAATCATTAAAGCTGTAATCTAATCGGCAAAACATCTCGCTTTTTTGCCAAGCGCCTTGCTGGCAGTCGCGCTGGTAGCGGTGTGTATTACCTAATAAATTAGTCACTAACGAAAACGTGTGCTGTACAACCGAAGGGGTTGAGTAGCCTGCTACGTTGGTAACGGCAATACCAAATTCTTCAGCGGCGTTTAAATCAACATTATTAGTGCCTGTTGCACTTACGCAAATAAGCTTAAGCGTTTTAAGTTGGCTTATCGTATCGCGATTTAGCACAACCTTGTTGGTAATAAGGACGTCCGCGCCTTGGCTGTGAGCAACAACTTGCTCAGGTGACGTAAGTTCGTATGTAGTTAGCTCACCTAGTTCTTCAATGCAAGTTAACGAGGTTTTAGCTAAAGTAGCGTTATCGAGAATGGTGATTTTCATTGTGTGTCCTATCTAAATGCGTACCGTAAAATGGCAAGAGCGTTTAAGGTACTACGAATACACACCTTTGTTAATGCTATTACTACCAAATGCTTAGTACAAAAAGTCAGGTTGCTGATAAAAGTTTAAATTGGCTGGTCTGCCCACTCAAATATAAATAACATGATATTTTAGCGGGCTATATCGCTGGGGCCTGTTTATTTTTTGAGGTTGAACTCACTTTCCTGTGAAAGGTCAACAAGCCTTATTAAGGTTGATAAAACTAAAAAACAATGCACCAACCCCTTTTTGTGTGGTCATAGACTGAAATGGCTCGCAAATAAGCATAACCAAATGGCTATTTCTTATTTAAGAGTGGCTGAGTTATAATCAAAATTATATATAAACGGTACGTTTTGCGTGCCGTTTTTTTAACATTGTAGATGCAGTAATGAGTGAATTAGAAGATAAGTACGCAGACATAAGACCTTACAACGACGATGAAGTTGCGGCCTCGCTAGCGCGTTTAATTAACGATAATGCGTTTATAGATGTAATAGCAAAGTACAACTTACCGCGCTTTATATCCGCTATGCCTTTTATTGCTCGCACACTGGTGAGAAGCCAGTTACGAAAAAAATGGGGTAAATTTACGAGCGTTGAAGATGTACAAAACGAAGTTGCAAAGTATTTAGATAAACTTATAAAACGCACTACCTCAAAAGTTACCTTTTCGGGATTAGACAAATTAGACCCGCAGCAAGCGTATTTATTTATATCAAACCACCGCGACATAGTGCTGGACCCTGCACTTGTTAATTGGGGTTTGTATCAACATAAAATGAAGACGGTGCGTATAGCAATTGGTGATAACTTATTGCAAATACCGTATATAACCGAGCTGATGCGTTTAAATAAAAGCTTTATCGTTAAGCGCTCAGCCAAAGCTCCTAAAGAGATGCTTAAGGCGCTTACGCAGTTGTCATCGTATATTTATGACTCGTTAACAGCAGGAAATTCCATTTGGATTGCGCAAAAAGAAGGGCGTGCAAAAGACGGCTTTGATCAAACAGATCCGGCGCTTTTAAAAATGCTGCAACTTAATGGTCGTAAACAAAAGAAAGAATTTGGCGAGTACATTAAAGAGTTAAAAATTGTTCCGGTGTCTATTTCTTATCAGTATGAGCCTTGTGCAATTTCTAAAGCAAAAGAGCTTTATCATAAACAGCAGCACGGTGAATACGTAAAATCAGCAGGCGAAGACATAGCAAGTATTGTTGAAGGATTTAGCTCTGCTAAAGGGCATGTGCATTTAGCATTTGGACAACCGGTTGAAAGCGGTTGCGATGATGCTGATGAGCTGGCGCAAACAATTGATAAGCACATTGTTGAGTCTTTTTACTTACACCCAGGAAATTACATTGCCGGTGGGTGCAAGCAAGCAGTTATTGATGAGCCCGATACCGCCACTTTTGAGCAGCGTTTAGCCTTAGTGCCAGAAGAGCTAAAGCCACTTGTTTTAGCTATGTATGCAAAGCCATTTCAACGCAAAACTGAAATCACAAACAAAGTATGTGAGCAAAGCCATTAGGCATCTGCGTTGGCAAATAGCGTAATAAAGCAGCGTAAACGCTGCTTTTTTTTTGTGCATAAATAACGCTATACTCATACAAAGCAATTAATCTACTTAGGGGGCGCAATGCAACAAATTGAAATATTTGATATTCCAAGCCCCTGTAAAAGTATTTGCCAAGTAAACAACCGAGGTTATTGCAAAGGCTGCTACCGAAGCCGGGATGAGCGCTTTAATTGGAATGCGTTAAGCAATGCGCAAAAAAAGAAAGTACTTAGCTTGTGCCAACAACGTTACAAACGGTATTTACAAAAACGCCAAGCTGCGCAATCACAAGCCACTTTAGATAAACAACAAGGCTTTGAATTTTAAACCTTGCTTTACATGCTAGAGTTTTAAATTGTATTTTGCGCGCAATGCGCGACTAGTGCCGTTATCGTGTAGTTTATTTAAAGCATTCAATAATTTACTTACCAAAGCCGCGTGCTTTTTATGTACATAGTGATAGAGCGAAAATGTACTTAGCAGCTGGGTTTGCATACAGGTCTCTGGTAGGGAAAAGTTATCGGCTTTAAGCACAAAGTCGAGCATAATTGCCCCATCAACTTTATGCTGGGCTAGTAGGTTAAGTTGGGTCGTAATATTTTTTACTTCAATAATATTGCCGTTAAACTTATGCTCATTTAAGTAATGGTGCTGAACTGGATAGCCTGACAAAACCGCAATACTATCGAGCTTATCGAGTGTATTGGGTAGGCAGTTTTTAAACAGTAAAAGCTTATAGTCAAACAGTGGGTAGTTAATTCTGATCAGGTTTTTATTGTCCGCCTCTATACTTATATCGCGGCCAAGTTGGCCATCTAACACCCCATTATTGGCTGCTAATAAGGCATTTTGGCGATTAAAATCAATTATGTGTACTTCATAATTAAGTTCTTTATAGGCTAATGTGAGTAAAGCGAGCGCATAGCTTGCTTGAGCTGAGTCGGCCGGGCGGTTAAATATAACGCTATTGTGATTGGCGAGTGTAATTTTACTAAAAAATAAAACGACTAATAAAAACAAAGCATTGAGCTGTATCTGCAAGGTTACTTCCGTTTAAAATAAGGACAGGGCAAATGATCGCAGCGAATAATACCAAAATAGTCTGGTTTTTGCCCATGTTTGTTGCTTTTTAAACAGTAAATGGGTTCAAATATACGTATAATAAATGCGGATAACTAACCGTACTTAGGAGTGGTTGTGAGTTTTAATTTATGTGCTTTACCTCGAGAGCAAAAATACCAGATTCAATTAGATTACGAAGCCTCATTTTGGGCTTATCAAATTAAACGTAATAAAAAAACACGTGAGCAAGTTTATAACACGATTCATAGCCGCCCAGTGGCAGATCAAACGTTTTTAAAGCAACAGTTTGAGCAGTATTTGGCGTTAATGCTAAGCTAATATATGTACACAGTACAAAAGTTAGACACACTTAAGATTCCATTAGTTAATAAGTTTTATGCACTGTATAGCGTAAGAGGACGTGCTAATAAGCAAGATCAGGTTTGGGTTGTTTACAGTGAAATGCAGATAGTTGCGGCGTGTCGGATACAAAATAAACACGATTTTTTGTTTTTATCGACCGTATTTGTTGCCCCGCAGCACCGTGCAAAAGGGCTGGCAAAGCAACTTGTATGCGCCGCTATAAAACAGCAAAGCATGCCGCTTTACACCTTTGCTTATAAAAATATTACAGCTTTATATACGAGTCTTGGTTTTAACCAAGTATTAACATATACTCCTGGTTTAAAAGCACTTTTTGATATTTATACGCATCGAAATATAGTCGCTCTCGAATACTTATAACAAAAACAACGGATCAAGCCATGAGTAAAGGCGTTCATTGGATCATTAGTTGCTGTATAGCTTTAATCGCTATATTTAGTTGCCATGTTGGCGCACAGGTTAAACGTTTATCCCCCAGTGAAGGCCTGTCGCAAAGCTATGTGAACACTATGCTGCTTGATGATAACGGTTACCTATGGCTCTCTACCGAAGGGGGGTTAAACCGCTATGATGGTTACCAAGTTGTTTCAATTAATGGCCCTAATGGCGAGCTTGAAGAAGCCATAATTGATTGTATTTACCAAGACCCCGCAGGCAATATTTGGATAGCCTCGTTACTTGCCGGCTTATTTAAATACGACCCAAGTACCGACACCTACCAGCAATTTATTTCTCAACCTACCAGCGAAAAACAAATTTTAAGCCAGTCGGTATTTAGTATGGCTGCGGTTGATGACAAAACCTTATGGATTGGGCGTGGTCGCGACTTTGCTAAATTAGATATTGAAACAGGTAAAATAACCAGCCTATTTGAGCTGCCTAAAGAATACGAAAACACCTTAGTCAGAGAGCTTTTTCATTACAATGGGTATATTTTTATAGGCACAAGCCATGGGGCGTTTGTATTTGATATCGCCTCTGAACAAATTAGGCCGCTGCAGCATTTAAAAAGCAAAGCTGAGCATATTTATCAAAACAACGTTAAATCGTTTTCGGTTATTGAAAATAATCAGTTGTTAGTAGGCACCGTTAAAGGCTTGTATCAAGTTGATATTAGCGACTTGCCAGGCATGTTTGAACGCCCCGACATAGCATTTAAAAACCAAGCCGTTATTGCCGATTTAAATGTATGGCGCATCATCAACGAAGGCGAAAAGCTAGATCTGGCGACTAATAAAGGGCTCTTTAAATTTGATTTAAATACCAAAGAGTTGGTAAAAAACACACGGATTACGCAAAGTAAATACAGCCTATCTGATACCAGTATGATAGACATGGTAAAAGATAAATCGGGAGGGTATTGGCTCGCTACTAAAACCGATGGTGCATTTTATCTGTCTAATAATACCTATCACTTTAGCAATATAGATGGTAGTAAACTGGGTGGCGATGGCCTTTCTCATCCTTCGGTTTGGGGCATTACGGAGTATGGTAACAGCCTATGGCTGGCAACGCATAATGGCTTAACCGAAATTGATTTAGCCACTAACACCAGCCAAGTTTACTTAAAAAACCACAAAGTAGACTTACTGACTACCGAATTTAGCGTGTATGAAATTATTCCTTATAAGCAAAAGCTTTGGTTACATACAAACCGTGGGCTGTTTGAGTTTGACCCCATAACGCATCAAATTAACGAGCCAACAATAACAAACCCCAACAATAGAGCCTACATAGAAGGCTGGGTACATGGCGTAACCTTAATGCCTAACGGTGATTTGTACTATGTGCACTCAGATCACGGTATGTTTGTATATAATATTGATACTCAGCAGATCACCCGATTAGAAGGGGCCTTTAGCAAAATAGAGCCGTTTTTGGCGCATGGTTTTTCGCCAGCGCTGGCAACCAAGCCTGATATGCCCCTGTTTTTTAATGCGGGTATTTTATATCAGGTAAATCCGACCACATTAGCATTAAACACCATTTATAAAGTGCCAAAACAGCACGATAACGTGGCTATTAATGTGCTTTCTTACGTGGTCGATAACAACAATATTTTATGGATTTCGCTATCTAATTTTGGTCTGATTGGGCTTGATGCAGCCAGTTACAAATTGGTACACACGATTGACTTAGAAAAAAATAAGCTAGGTACCTTACTTTATGACATGGTGCTTGATGATAATGGCATGATTTGGATGAGTAGCCATAAAGGCATATGGCGACTAAACCCAGAAACACTTCATTTTCAGCAGTTTACTACATCTGAGGGGCTGCTTTCTGCTGAGTTTAACAGCAGTGCCATGGCGCATTTAAGCGATGGCCGCATTGCCTATGGCAGCTTAAAGGGCATTACATATTTTCATCCGATGGAAAATCAAAATTACCACTCATTAATTGATCATGTAAATATAACGCGAGTTGATTTAATGTCGCGCGACTTATCTATCGATTTAAAACAGCCATTAAATGAAATAGTCCTTAACCATGATGATATCGGTTTAGAGGTGGCGTTTTCGGCGATGGCGTTTAGCTATCAAGAGCGCATAATTTATGAGTACCAGCTCGATAACGGCCAAAAAACCTACACCCGTAATAATAATCGGGTGTTATTCCCTAAATTAAATCCAGGTAATTACCAGCTCAAAGTATGGGCTAAAGATCCGTTAACCGGCGAGTACACGCCGCCTGCAGTGCTAAAAATTCGTGTTAAGTATCCCCTGTGGCGAGCGCCATATTTTATGGTGCTTTATGGCGTTTTGTTTATCGCATTTATTGCTTTTTGGGTAATGCGCCGCAACAAAATTCAGCGCATATTACTGGCCGCTAATAAAGAAAGTAAAGAAAGTGAAGCGCGATTAAAACTAGCCTTAGAGGGTAGTGAGTCGGGCATGTGGGATTGGCAGTCTACATCGAGTAGTATTTACCAGCCGCGCTTATGTAACGAACTTGGGTATGATCAAGAAAGCGTGAGCCTAGATGATTACCTAGCTAAAATTCACCCTCAAGATAAAGCGCTTTTCAGATTAGAATGGTTAGAATTCTTATCAACCGATAAAGGCTACTTTAATTGCACTTATCGTTTGCGCCACGCTAAAGGCTATTGGCGTTGGTATAAAGACTTTGGCAAAGTAGTGGAATGGAGCGGGCAACTTCCTAAAAAAGTAGCGGGTACTTACACCAATATGACCCGCGAAATGGTGTTTGAAGAGCATGCCCGTTTATTTACCGCTGCGTTTGAGCAAACCCGCGATTGGGTATTTATTCTTGATAAAAACTTTACGGTTCGCGCCTCTAACAAATCGTTGCAAACGGCCTTTAACTTTCCTAGTGAGCCACGCTCTAGCCGCGCCCTTAATTTAGGCATATCGAGAAGCAATCGCTTTGACTACTTACGGATAATGCAAAAGCTGAATGTGGGTGAGCATTTTTCCTGTGAAGACTTAGTCACCCTAGCCAGTGGTGAGCAGCGCCATGTGTTAGTAAAAATAAGTGCAGTGGCCGACACCGAACACCGTTTAAGCAGCTACGTTATTATTTTAACCGATATTCATGCGCAAAAATTGGCTGAAAATGAGCTTCATATTTTAGCCAACTATGACTCATTAACCGGTTTGCCTAACCGTATGCTGTTTAACGACAGGGTCGAGCATGCGATTGAGCAAGCACAAAATCATCAATGTAAAGTAGCTATGCTGCACATAAACATTAAGCGGTTTAAATACTTTAACGACTCATTTGGACGTGAAGCGGCTGATGAGCTAATAAAGCAAGTGGCTAAGCGTATTAAGCGCTCCTTGCGTCCTTCTGCAAGTGTTGCGCGATTTGGTGGCGATGAATTTGTGGTGCTGGTGGAAGATGTGCAGCAAATTGAAGAAGTATTGCTTATTTGCTCTAAATTAATAGACTCTGTAAGCCAAAATATGGAATTTAATGGCCAGGTGGTAAACGTTAATTTAAGTATTGGTGTAGCAATTGCGCCTGATGACGCCGCAGATCATGCTGCGCTGTTAAAAGCTGCCAGTATAGCTTTGTACCATGCAAAAGAGTCGCTCGAAAGCAGTTATAAGTTTTACAAGCAGGAGATGAATCAACATGTACAAAAAGCCCTGCATTTAGAGTCTTTGCTAACTAAAGCGTACCAAGAGCAAGAGTTTTGCAATTACTACCAGCCTATAGTGAATGCGCACACTCAAAAAACCGAAGGTTTTGAAGTGTTGTTACGCTGGCCAGAAAACACTTTAGTGCCCACGCAAGAGTTTTCTTTAGCGGCTGAGAGCATAGGGTTAATAACAAAAATTATGCTGCAAACCTTTGCCCGTGCGTTGCAAGCGCTTAAACAATGGCGTGAGATTTCACCTCAGCTGTACTTGTCGATAAACCTTTCAGCACTTGATTTTGAATACGAAGAGCTTGTAACCGACATTCATAAAGCGCTGAGCCACGCTAATGTGCCCTCAGAAGCCATAGTGTTTGAAATTACCGAGTCTATTTTAATGCGCGACTCTAAACATGCGCTACACAGTATGGAAATGCTGAAAAAGCTTGGCTGTAAACTCTACATGGATGACTTTGGAACAGGCTATGCCTCATTAACGTATTTAAAGCGTTTTCCTATCGATGTACTAAAAATAGATAGAAGTTTTGTGCAAGATATTGGCGTGGACTCGGATGATGAAGCCATTATTCAATCAACGCTTACCTTAGCTCATAGCTTAGGTAAAGAGTGTGTGGCTGAGGGCATTGAAAACAAACAACAGCTGCAGTTTTTAAAGCAGTTAGGGTGTAAGCATTTTCAGGGCTATTTATTTAGTAAGCCAGTACCTAAAGAAGCTGTTCCCGCACTGATCAAACAAGATTGGGGCAACATATTTAACCAGTAAAAATAAGCTTATTGGCGTTTACCACAGTGACGGCAAAATAAATGACTGTTGCGTTGATTAAGCTGCGTTTTAATTGCTTTATTGGCCTCAAGTTTACTTAAACCTAACTTGTAGCGCAGCTCCTCTAAGTGCAAACGCTGTGAGTCATCTAAACTGCCTTGGTGAATTTGCTCATGTACGGCATCTTCAAAAAATTGCCGGCGTTTACGTATTTGCTCCGAAAAACTAGAGGCAAGCAAGCCTGTAGGAATTGCCACCATTCCCATGCTCACCAAAGTGACTACGCCACCAAATAGTTTACCAAGTGGCGTTAGCGGTACAACATCACCATACCCAACCGTAGTGAGGGTCGCCATAGCCCACCACATAGCCGCAGGAATAGAGCCAAATTTATCTGGCTGAATATCGTGCTCCAATAAATAAATACCGCAGGAGGCAAGTATTAGCAGTACCGACATAATAAAAAACGCGGCCAGTAACGAGCTCGCTTCGTCTTTAAATGCTTGTAATAACAACTGCATTGCACGTGAATAACGAGTAAGTTTAAATACTCTTAACAGCCTTAATACACGTAAAAAACGCAAATCCAGAGGAAAAACAAACATTAACAAGCTGGGTAAAATGGCTATTAAATCGATAAGAGCCAAAGGTGATAAAAAATAATGCAGCCGGCGTTTTGCGTTTGAACCTTTTATAGCTGCGTATTTGCTTTTATCAACACAGGCCCAAAGCCTTGCAAGGTATTCAAGGCTAAAAATAGCCACCGAAATAACCTCTAATAGTAAAAACTGCGGGTAGTATATTTTGTTTATACTCGGTACTGATTCCAACACAATGGCAATAACGTTAAGCATAATTAAAGCAATCAGCGCGGTATCGAGTATATGCCCCGCTTTGCGGTAATCGCCGGTCCCTTCAAATACCTGCGCTAACGTTTGTCTTGCTGTGCTGCTCATGTGTTTAGCTTTAACAGCATATTAATACTGCCTTCTTCAAAATCACGGCTAATTGTAAAACCTAACTTACGGGCAAGCTCAATCATGCCGGTGTTCTCAGGCAGTGTTATGCCTTCAATTACTTCTACGCCTTGGCGCTTACAATGATTTATTGCAGCGCTCATAAGCAGCCTGCCAAGACCTAAGCCTTGGTAGTCAGAGCGAACCACGGTTGCAAACTCAGCATGTAAATTATCAGGGTCCATAATAACGCGTGCTACACCTAGGGTGCGGCTTTTACCTTCAAAGCGCTGACAAACAATAAAGGCCATTTCTCGGTCGTAATCTATTTGCGTCATTTTTGCGAGTTGATCGTGGTTAAACTGGGGCAGCTCACCAAAAAAGCGTTTGTAACGATCTTCTTTATTGAGTGATTGATCAAACTCTTGGTGGGCTTTTTCATCCTCTGGACGAATAGGCCTTAATGTAGCTCGCGTATTATTTTTAAGGGTTACTTCTTCTACAAGATCAATAGGGTAAGGGCGGATACACAAACGTTTACGATCGCTGCGTGCCTGATAGTGATTAACACTAATAGTGGCATCAAGCACTAAAAATTGCCCATTGCTGGCTAAAATAGGATTAAGTTCCATGGCACTTATATCGGGCTGATCGACAACAAGTTGAGATATACGTGTGAGCAGGGCGCATAAGCGATATTTGTCGACTTTTTCTGGCAAAATGCGATCTTTTAATACGCCTTTATCGTTTGCGGCTGCAATGAGGTATTTAGCTAAGTTCATATTAAGTGGCGGCAAAGCAACGGCTGCTTGGGCATACTCTAACCCATTACCCGCTTCACCAAGTAATATAACAGGGCCAAAATTAGGCTCAGTTTTAATGGCGATTCGCAGTTCATTAGCGCCGGCGCGCGGCGCCATTTTTTGCAATGAAAACCCTTCAATAACAGCATCTGGATAGGTGTTTTTAATTCGTATCAGCATGGCAAAGGCGGTTTGCTCAACCTCGTTTGCATCGTTTAAGTTAAGAACCACACCCCCTACTTCTGATTTTGAGGCAATACTTGGGCTAATCAACTTTAACGCTACCGGAAAGCCTAGTTCAATTGCTTGCTCACGCGCCTCTGTGGGCGTGTAGGCTACTTCTGTTTGAATACACTCAACACCATAATGACTAAGAATTTGGCTTGCTTGATGAGTGGGTAAGTAGCTTTGCTCTTCTTCTAAAAACTCGTTAATGAGCGTAGTGGCCGCTGATTTATTTATTTTTGCATCATCGGTATTTGATTCGGGTGTTTGCGTTAAATGTTTTTGGTTACGACGATAGCTAACTAAATGCATAAATGCGCCAACCGCACCCTCAGGCGTACGATAGGTTGGAATAGTGTGGTTAGAGCAAACACGCCTCGCGGCATAAGCAGCATCTTCACCCATAAAGTTGGTCATTACATAAGGGCGTGCCATCTTTGGTATTTTTTGTAAGGTTTGCACTATCATATCGGCGTAGTCTTCACTTGGTGCAAGTGCCGAAGGGGTATGAATAATAAGTAAGTTTTTAACTTCTTCGGCGCGAAGTAAAATTTCTAATGCTTGCTTGTAACGCGCCGGAGCAGAGTCACCAAAAATATCGACAGGGTTAGATGTAGTATCCGACTGCGGAATAACTTTATTGAGTGCGGATCGTGTTTGCTCACTAAGCTGGGTAAGTTTGCCCGAATTTAAAATAAGCTCATCGACCGCCATAACCCCCGGGCCGCCTCCGTTGGTTAAAATGGTTAACTGCTCAACTTTTAGTAATTTAGGGTGGATGGCAAGTGTTTGCGTGGCTGCAAAAAGTTCGCGCAGATCACTAACACGCAGCATACCGGCGCGTTGAAAAAGCGCATCGTACACTGCATCTGAACTTTGCTTGCCACCGGTATGAATTTCAGCAGCCAGTGCACCTGCTCCGGTTTTTCCCGTTTTAATGGCAATAACTGGCTTACTAAAGGCCGCTGCCCGTGCTGCCGAGATAAATCCGCGAATGTCTTCAATATTATCTATGTAGAGCAAAATCGCTTTGGTTTTAGCATCGCGGCCTAAAAAATCGAGCAGCTCGTCAAAATCGATATCTAGGCAATCACCGACCGAAACAAAATACGAAAAGCCAATTTCTTTATTTTTAGCCCAATCTAAAATAGTGGAACACACCGCTGCGGATTGCGATATAAATGCCAGTTTCCCTGGTGCTGCAACTGTGTGAGAAAAGCTGGCATTAAGGCCAATATGCGGAATGAGCAGCCCTAAACAATTAGGCCCAAGCAAAGTAACGTGATGGGCATTTGCAGCGCGCTTTAAGGCTGTTTTTTGGCTCAATGAGAGCCCATCAGCAATCACAATTGCACTTTTACAGCCAAGCTCACCTAGTTGCTCGATAATGCTTAGTAAGGTATTTTTATTTGTACAAATAACGGCTAAGTCGGGCACTTTGGGCAGCGCGGCAATATCAGGGTAGGCAAGCACACCGTGTACCGCACTGTGGGTAGGGGTTACGGGCATAATTGGCCCTTTAAACCCACCTTGCAATAAATTGCGCATAACCACAAACCCCGCGCGTGTGGGGGTATTCGAGGCGCCAATAACGGCTACCGAGGCCGGATTAAAAAATTGGCTGATGCGCTTTAAGCTCATGACATATCCTTGGCTGATTATATTTTGCGTTATTTATAGTCTCAATGTACCCTGTTTGCTGTGTTATTTCGAGCGCATAGATACTTATTATTGATATCAATCAAGGAGTTTTTTGTGAATAAAACACCCGGTTTTTACACCGTTATAGCCGCAATTTGCCTAAGTATAGGCTTCATTTTATTAGGCTTTATTATTAAAAGTGCCGCAGTAGATGTAAAAAGCATGGAACGTAGTGTGCAGGTTAAAGGGTTAGCAGAGCGTGAAGTTAGCGCCGATACGGTAATTTGGCCGCTGCAATACAGCGATGCAGACAACGACTTAGAAAAACTGGTTAGTCGAGTTGAGCAAAAAAACGATGCTGTTATTGCATTTTTAAAGCTACATGGCTTTGATGATGACGAAATAAGTATGGGTAGCCAGTCGATTATTGATAAGCAAGCCCGAGAATACGCTAACGATAATCAAAAGTTTCGTTACTTGGTACGCGCTAATATTATTGTGTATTCGAACGCGCCCGACAAAGTACAAAATGCGCTGAGTAAAGTGAGTCAATTAGCTAAACAAGGCATTGCCATTGTGCAAAATAGCTACGAAACCAAAGTTGAATATTTATTTACCGGCCTTAACGATATAAAGCCAGCCATGGTGCAAGAGGCTACAGAAAAAGCCCGTGAAGTTGCCAACAAATTTGCTAAAGATTCGAACTCAACGCTGGGTAAAATAAAATCCGCTCGCCAAGGGCAATTTAGCATTAGCAATCGCGATTCAAACACGCCACATATCAAAAAGGTGAGGGTGGTCACCAGTGTTGAATATTACTTAAGTGATTAAATTGCTCTAACTAAGTGGGCAATTTGCGCGGTTGAGCGCTGTAAGTAAGCAGCGCTAAGTAAAATGCTGGTTTCGTTAATATCAGCGCCTTTTAATATATTTGTCAGTTGCTGTTTAGCGGTTGGATTTTGTTTTTGCTCTATTTCCATAAGCGCTAATAATGCTGAAAATTCATGCTTTATTGGTGTGCTAGGTTTATCAGCATAGGCGATATAACAGGCAACAGGGGTGAGGCCGCAAGCATTTGTTTGAGCAAGGGCTTTTACTAAATTGTCGTTAGATTCAAATAGCATTAATGAGCGCACATAGTTAAACGCCAGCTTTTGAGCATTGGCGTGTTTAAATACATTGTGCAGTACATTATTTCCTTGGCCGTCTTGTGCTAAAAAGCCGTTATTTTCTTTTAATGCGGGTGTAAAAAACGTTAATGCATCAGTCGTTGTTAATTGGTTTATAAAAGGTGCTGGTGGGTTGTTGGTTGTTAAAATACGTGTGGCCACATTTTGCATAAAGTCGTATTTAATACTCATCCGCAAAGCACTTTCGTAAAGGTGGTTTAGCTGTAATGTTTGCTGAGCAGGGCTTAACTGTTTAAAGTCGTTATCGAGCTCGTCTAGCTGATGCTTAGCAATGCGCGCATTAAGTAATTGTATGCTTAAATCCATTCTTAACCCTACCTCTGAGCGTTTTTATTACTATAAAACAAAAAAGGCCGCATCAGCGACCTTTTTCTATTTATAACCAAGTATTAAGCTTTTTTACTTGCTACCCACTCGTTTACAAAGTTCTCTAGTACGTTAAGTGGTACAGGGCCATTTTTAAGTATAACGTCGTGGAACTGACGAATATCAAACTTATCGCCTAGTTGCTTTTTAGCCTCTTCACGCAGCTCTAAAATTTTAAGCATACCCACTTTATAAGCTGTCGCTTGCGATGGCATTACAATGTGACGCTCAACCATTTTAACACCGTCAGATGTGGCGTTAGGCGTATTATTCACGTAGTAATCAATACCTTCTTGGCGAGTCCATTTCATTGCGTGAATACCGGTATCAACGACTAAGCGACACGCACGCCATAATTCCATAGAAAGGCGACCAAAGTCTGAGTATGGGTCTGAGTAAAGGCCCATTTCTTTAGGAATGTACTCTGAGTATAAGCCCCAACCTTCAATATAAGCGGTGTAGCCACCAAACTTACGAAACTTAGGTACACCTTCAAGCTCTTGTGAAATAGCAATTTGCATGTGGTGACCCGGAATACCCTCATGGTACGCTAATGCTTCCATTTGGTACGTTGGCATTGCTTCCATGTCGTAAAGGTTTGCGTAGTAAATACCAGGGCGTGAGCCATCTGGTGCAGGTTGTTGGTAAAATGCTTTACCTGCTGCTTTTTCGCGGAATGCTTCAACGGCTTTAACTTTAAGATCAGCCTTTGGCTTAACAATAAATAACTCATCTAGACGAGTTTTCATGGTGTTGATTAGGCCAGTGGCTTCATCTAAATAACGCTGTTTACCTTGCTCGTCATTGGCATAATAAAATTGTTTATCCGTTTTCATAAACTGCATAAACGCTTTTAAATCACCTTTAAAGCCTACTTTGTCTTTAATTTCACGCATTTCATCATGAATACGTTTTACTTCAGCAAGGCCAATGGCATGAATTTCTTTAGCGGTTAAGTCAGTTGTTGTGGTGCGCTTAAGTGCGTTATTGTAAAACGCTTCCCCGTCAGGCAGTTTCCATGCGCCATCGCGGTTATCTGCACGTTTTTCTAGCTGTGCTAAGTAATTAATTAACTTAGAGTAAGAAGGCTTAACGGCTGATTTTAATGCATCAGTTGCCTCGCTAATTAAGGCATCTTTTTCATCTTGGCTAATTTCAAGAGCGCTTACTTTACGTTTAAAGTCGGCTAATAGTGTTGAGTCTTCACCTTTTTCAAACGGCGCACCATGAATGATGTTTTTGCTCGAATCTATAACATGTGGGAACACAAATTTAGGCGCAATAATGCCTTTATCAGCACGGGTTTCTAAATCAGTAATTAGCTGATCAAATACAGTAGGTACACCGTTTAAACGCGCAATATAATCTTTAGCTTCTTTAACATTACTAATTGAATGTTGGTTAATTAAAAACGCAGGCACCATAGAGTGAGTACCAAACATTTGGTTAACTGGGTAGTTATGGTAACGCCATTTAAAATCAGCAATCGAGCTTTCTAGGTCTTGTTTTTTTAAGTCGTAACTTACTTTAGTGGCATCATCAAGCAGGTCGCGGTTGATAGCATTTAAAGTAACTAAGTCTTCTTTTGCTTGCGCAAGGTCTTTTAGTTTTTGCTCTTCGCTGCCGTCATCCCATTTATCGTAATCTTTTTTAATACCCATGTAAGTTTGATAAACCGGGCTGCTCATTACATCGCGGTTAAAGGTATCTTCAAAAAACGCATTCGCTTTGTCGATTTCGCTTTGCACAGGTTGCGCTTGAACTGCAGGCGCCGGCGTTGTTTGTTGTGGTGCCTGCTGGCAGCCGGCTAAAATAGCAACGCTCACGGCTGCTGCAATAAAGGTAAGTTTACGCATTGTTTTCCCTTTGTTGTTAGAAACCCATTAGGGTGTATTATATTTATTTGCTTGTATTTTATGTTTATCGCGCGTGGTTAAAACCACTACACGAACAATTCTAGCAGGTCATTTAAAAAACGATGCCCTTTAAGGCTTACTTGCCAATGGCCGTTTTCTTGTATTAACAAACCTGCATTTATTGCTTTAGTTAACGCTGCTTGTTGGCTTTGCAATGGCTGATTAGTCAGCTCACTGTAATCATCAATAGGGCAAGGCTCGACTAAGCGAAAGCGATTCATAAAAAATTCAAAGGCTAAATCGTCTTGCTCTACTTGCCAGCTTTTATACAAGTACGGCTTAAGCATATCCATGTAACCACGCGGATGCTTAATTTTTTCTGTACGGGTAATAATACCGGTTTTTGCATCAGTAACCTTACCATGAGCGCCACAGCCAATACCGAGATAATCGCCAAAACGCCAATAATTCAAGTTATGTTGGCATTGAAAGCCTGGCTTTGCATAGCCCGATATTTCGTATTGTATGTAACCGGCTTGAGCAAGTAGTGCTTGGCCTTGCTCTTGAATATCCCATAGGGTTTCATCTTGTGGCAAAGTTGGCGGCTTGGATGCAAATTGTGTATTAGGCTCAATAGTGAGCTGATACCAGGAAATATGTGGCGGGTTTAAAGCAATTATTTTTTTTAAATCGCTCAGCGCATCGTCAAGGCTTTGCCCCGGTAAGCCATGCATTAAATCAAGGTTAAAGCTATTTAACCCGGCTTGCTTAGCTTGCTCTGCAGCGTAGTGCGCTTCATCGGCACCATGAATACGGCCAAGTGCTTTTAACTTGTCGTTTTGCATGCTTTGCACGCCAATAGAAATACGGTTAATACCCGCTTTAACGTACTCTTTAAAGCGTCCGGTTTCTACGGTACCAGGATTTGCCTCAAGGGTTATTTCGCAGTTGTCGCTTAGGCCAATTAGGTTATCGACTTCGCTTAATAAGCGGGTATATGCATCGCCAGTTAATAAGCTTGGTGTCCCGCCGCCAATAAAAATACTGTGAATTTTACGCCCTTGCACCAAGTGCAAATCGGCTTTTAAGTCGTCAATTAAATGCTGAACATATTCAGCTTCAGGAATGTCGCCTTTTTGCCCATGGCTATTAAAATCGCAATAGGGGCATTTTTGCACGCACCAAGGTACGTGCACATATAAGCTCAGTGGTGGAAGGTTCACAGGCCGCCTTTGCTTTGTAGCTCTAGTAATAACTTTTTAAGTGCTTGGCCGCGATGACTCACCGCATTTTTTTGCTCTTTGGTGAGCTCGGCACTGGTACAGTTTTGCTCTGCTACAAAAAATACTGGGTCATAACCAAAGCCGCCTTCGCCATTTTGGGTTTGTGTAATTTCGCCTTCCCAGCTTGCGCTGCAAATAAGTGGGGTAGGGTCATCGGCGTGGCGCATTAATACCAGCACACACCAAAAGCGGGCTTTACGATTTGGGTTATCGGCTAATTCGCTAAGTAGTTTATCTATGTTGTCTTGATCGCTGGCGCTTTCACCGGCAAAACGAGCTGAGTACACGCCCGGTGCACCATTTAAGCCATCTACCTCTAAGCCTGAGTCATCTGCAATGGCTGGCATGCCGGTAATTTTAGCAGCATGGCGGGCTTTAATTATCGCGTTCTCTACAAAGGTGGTGCCGGTTTCGGCCACTTCGCCTACGTTAAAATCGCTTTGCGGAAGCACATTTATATTAAGCGGGCTAAGCATATTGGCCAGCTCGTTAACTTTGCCAGGGTTGCCTGTGGCAAGCACTAATGTTTTGGTCATGTTTTTAATCTACGTAAAATTTTTGCTGAAACGTGAGTTTTTGAGACTGACTACCTTGCTGGATGTTTATCTCAAAACGTAAAATCTCTTCGTTGGTGTAGTCTACTTGCGCAAGGTAATAAATTGATTCACCTTCTTTTACTTCTTTAAAAGTAAGGGCTTGCTTATTGCCGAGTAGGTTTTTTGCCGTGCCGCTGAGCTGAGCGGTTTGCGCGGTTTTATCGCTATTGTTTTTCAGAACTGAAATATTAACAATGCCTTTATAACCACTACGCTCAAGACCATATGTTGTAGCTATTTGCGGCTGAATAAAGGTAGATGGAAAAGCAATATAATGCACTTGCCAAGGCCCTAGCTCTTTGTACTGTGCGCCTTGCATATCTTCACTGTGGGCATTAAAAGCAAAGGCTAAAAAACTAATAAAGCAAAACTTAATTAAACGGTTCATTATGATGTCCTATATAAAAAAGAGGCCAAAGGGCCTCTTTTGCTTATAACAAAAAATTTAGGCTAAAAAGTCCATTAGCAGCATTTGTAAAAACTGAATACCAATAATTAGTACAAGCACCGATAAATCTAAGCCACCCATTGGTGGAATAATTTTACGAAGTGGCTTGAGCATTGGCTCAGTAAGCTGATGGAAAACCGCTTCTATTGGGTTATAACCTTGACTTACCCAGCTTAAAATAGCGCGAATAATCAATACCCAAAATACAAGGTTTAAGCCTTCTTTAAGTACGGTAATAAGTGCTTGTATAAACACAGGTTGCGCAGCCCATGCGCCGTATATCACCAGCATTAAAGTACTAATTTTGGCAACGGCTACAATAAATGCCAGCAATAGAGAGGCTAAATCAAGCCCTCCTAGGCCAGGTATAATTTTACGTAACGGGTTAACTGCAAACGAGGTTGCTTTAACCACAAATTGGCTCATTGGGTTGTAAAAGTCGGCTTTTGCCCACTGTAGCCAAAAACGCAGTAGTACCACCATTAAAAACAAATCAAACAGGGTACTGATCAAAAATTGCATGGCATTCATAGTGTAACCTTCAATAAAAAGTAATTTTAAAGTTCTTTTTCCATTTGCATTGCACGCGCAATACACGCATCCATTGCATCGCTAACTGTTTGCACTAGGCCTTCGCCTTTTAAATGCTCAACCGCAGCATGGGTGGTGCCGCCTTTAGAAGTTACATTAGCGCGTAATTGCGAAATGCTTATCTCTGGTTGGCTCAATGCCATTTCGGCTGCACCTAGCGCAGTTTGCTGTACTAAGCGGCGCGCATCTTCATCGTTAAAGCCAAGTGCTTTCGCTTTTTCTTCAATGGCTTCCATAAATAAGAAAAAGTAAGCGGGTGATGAGCCTGTCACAGCAATGACATCGTTAATTTGCGACTCTTGCTCTACCCAAACAACAATACCTGTGCACTCAAACACTTGTTGTACAAAGTCGTGCTCTTCGGCTGTTTCATCTGCGCCAAATAAACCCGATACACCACGCCCTAGTAGCGATGGCGTGTTTGGCATACAACGTACCATTTTAACGTTTTGGCCAAGCATTTCGCGTAAACGCTTAACGGTTAAGCCTGCCGCTACCGAAATAAACAGTTTATCACTAAAGTCGATACCCGATTCTTGAAACGATTTACATAAATCGCCCATCATTTGTGGTTTAACAGACAATACAATGACATCAGCATCGCGTAAGGCTTCGTTATTGTCGCTGGTGGTTTTCACCTTGAAATCGTCTGCTACCTTGGCAAGCTTTTCTTGGTTGCGGTTTGTAGCAATGATGTTGTTTGCATTAAAACCGTTTTTTACCATGCCACCAATAATGGCGTAGCTCATGTTACCTGTGCCTATAAATGCGATTGTTTTATCTGACATATGTCTGTTATCACCTTTTAAGTTCGAGTTCCAAAAATATCTGTGCCGATCCTCACCATGGTTGAACCTGCGCTAACGGCGGCTTCAACATCATTGCTCATCCCCATCGACAACGTATCTATATGAGGATATTGGGCCTTTAGTTTATCAAAGCAAGTTTGTAATTGCTCAAAAGATTGACTTTGCTCACTCGGATCGTCGCTTTTAGCCGGAATAGCCATTAAACCACGCAAAGTGAGTTGCTCACATTGGTCAATAAACTCAGCTAGTTCGGGTATTTGCTCTACGCTACAGCCCGATTTAGCCTCCTCGGCGCTTATATTTACTTGAATAAGCACATTTAAAGGGGCTAGGTTTTCTGGACGTTGACTGTTTAAACGCTTAGCTATTTTTATTCTATCTACGCTTTGTACCCAATCAAAATGTGCAGCAACAAGGGCGCTTTTATTTGATTGAATAGGGCCAATGAAATGCCAAATGATGTCGCTAAATGTGTGTAGTTGAGCTATTTTATCTACAGCCTCTTGAACATAAGACTCACCAAATTGGCGCTGGCCATGCTCGTAGGCAGCAATAATATCGTCGCTTGGTTTTGTTTTTGATACTGCTAGCAGCGTAATAGCGTCGCTACTACGTTTAGCATTTTTAGCCGCGCTGGCAATTCTAGCGTAGGCGGATGTGAGTCGTTCTGCTATTGTAACCATATATTTATCAGTTAGTTGTGGAGTCATAAATGGATATTACCGAATTATTAGCGTTTAGTGTGCAACACAAAGCATCTGATTTACACTTATCGTCAGGTGTTTCACCTATGATACGCGTAGATGGTGATGTTCGCCGCATTAATATACCTGCACTTGCAGACAAAGACGTAAACAGCCTTGTTTACGACATTATGAACGATAATCAGCGCAAGGACTACGAACAAAATCTAGAAGTGGATTTTTCGTTTGAAGTGCCTAACCTTGCTCGATTTCGTGTTAACGCATTTAACTCAAACCGCGGCCCTGCAGCGGTGTTTCGTACCATCCCTAGCGATGTACTGACGCTTGAGGATTTAGGTGCGCCAGATATTTTTAAAACAATATCAGATAACCCGCGTGGTTTAGTATTGGTTACCGGCCCAACTGGTTCGGGTAAATCAACAACGCTTGCGGCTATGGTCGATTATATTAATCAAACAAAACATCACCATATCCTCACCATTGAAGATCCTATCGAATTTGTACACGATAATAAACTCAGTCTTATTAACCAACGTGAAGTACACCGAGATACGCATAGCTTCTCTAATGCACTGCGCAGCGCGCTGCGTGAAGACCCGGATGTAATACTCGTTGGTGAGCTACGTGACTTAGAAACCATTCGCCTTGCGATGACCGCCGCTGAAACCGGCCACTTAGTGTTTGGTACGCTACATACCACCTCGGCACCAAAAACGATTGACCGTATTATTGATGTATTCCCAGGTGAAGAAAAAGATATGGTGCGCTCAATGCTTTCTGAGTCACTGCGTGCCGTTATTTCGCAAACACTACTTAAAAAAATTGGCGGTGGACGCGTGGCCGCGCACGAAATTATGATTGGTGTACCGGCGATTCGTAACTTAATTCGTGAAGATAAAATTGCACAAATGTATTCGTCTATTCAAACGGGTGCATCACACGGCATGCAAACCATGGATCAATGTTTAAATAATTTAGTTAATCACGGTATTGTGACAACCGCAGCCGCAAAAGAAAAAGCCCAAGATAAAACCCAGTTTGGTGGCTAAGGACATATTATGAATTTATCTTTAAATCACTTTTTACACATAATGATTGATAAAAAAGGCTCGGATTTATTTGTCTCTAGCCAATTACCAGTCAGTGCAAAAATTAATGGTGAGCTTATCGCTCTTAGCGACGATAAGTTAAGTGATGAGCAATCGCTTGCGCTAGTAGAGTCAGCGATGAGCGATAAACAAAAAAACGAATTTCATACTACTAAAGAGTGTAACTTTGCGATAGCCACAGACGAAGGGCGTTTTCGTATATCGGCTTTTTGGCAGCGCGATAGAGCGGGTATGGTTATTCGCCGCATTGTAACGCAAATACCTGATATAAGTGATTTAGGGCTGCCCTCTACACTTACCGATGTGATTATGTCAAAACGCGGGTTAGTGCTGTTTGTTGGTGGTACTGGCACGGGTAAATCAACTTCACTGGCTGCCTTAATTGGCTACAGAAATCGTCATCAGCGTGGCCATATACTCACCATTGAAGATCCGATTGAGTTTGTACACGAGCACCGTAAAAGTATTATTACTCAGCGCGAAGTAGGGCTTGATACCGACAGTTTTGAGTCGGCACTTAAAAGCTCTTTACGCCAAGCACCCGATGTCATATTAATTGGTGAAATACGCTCGCAAGAAACCATGGAATACGCACTGAGCTTTGCCGAAACGGGTCACTTATGTGTGGCTACATTGCATGCTAATAATGCCAACCAAGCCATTGACCGTATTATGCACTTAGTGCCTAAAGAAAAACACGACAAGCTTAAGTACGACTTAGCGCTAAATTTACGCGCCATTGTTGCACAGCAACTTATTCCCACTTCTGATGGGGAAGGGCGTGTAGCCGCGATTGAAATATTATTAAACTCACCTATGGTGGCAGAGCTAATTAAAAATGGGGATATTGGTGGCATAAAAGAGGCCATGTCTAAATCTAAAGAAATGGGTATGCAAACCTTTGACCAAGCCTTATTTGAGCTATACAAACAGCAACGTATTAATTACGCCGATGCACTGCATCATGCTGATTCGCCAAACGATTTACGCTTAATGATTAAGCTGCGCAATAATGAGCAACAAGGTGCAGGATTTTTACAAGGTGTAACTATTGATGGACTAGATGATAAAAACAGCAATTAACATTGTATTTGTCCCGTCCTGAAATAGGTTGACGGTTTTAATGAAAGGCTTGGTGCGAAAGCGCCAGGTCTTTTTTATGCACTTGATTTGGTGTTTTCATATCCAAACTTAAGTGCGGTCGCATTTCATTGTATATAAATATCGATTCTTCAACGAGCTGTTTTAACTCTGCCATATTGCGACATTTATACAGTAAAAACTCTTGCTTTAATATCCCGTTAATACGCTCTGCTAATGCGTTTTGATAACAGTCATACCCATCGGTCATCGATGGTCTAATGCCCTCTTTTAATAGCGCATTTTGATATACTTCAGAGCAATATTGTAAACCTCTATCTGAATGATGAATGGCATCACGTTTATATACGCGTTGCTTAATTGTCATTTCTAATGCTTTGGCTACATCGGTTGCTTTCATTTCATCACTCAGCTCATAACCCATTATTTTTCGACTGTAAGCATCAGTGACTAACGATAGGTAATGCACGCCTTGCGCTGACTTTACGTATGTAATGTCACTAACGAAGACTTCCTCGGCCGCAGTAGGCATGTATTCCTTTAGTAAATTGGGATGCTTGCGCATCCAATGGTTACTGTTTGTTGTTTTAGTGTAATTTTTCTTTGGTTTTACAAGAAAGTCATGCTCTCTCAAATAATCAAAAAAACAATCACGACCTAGTTTAATGCCACGCTCTTGCAGGTCTGGCTTTATCATCAGATAAAGTTTCTTCCCACCAATACGAGGCATGAATTGCCGCCAGTACATCACTAATTCTTTGACTGGCTCCAATTCTTTATTCCGAGCATCTATTCTGCGCATAGCTTGATAGTAACCTTGTCGCGTTATGCCATATGCACGGCATAACGGAGTAAGCTTTATTTGAAGGTTTTCTTTTGCGCGCGTGATAGCTCGGATATGTACTTTTTTCGCAAGCCCGCTCCATATTCTTCATCCATAATATTAATCATTTCATCTTTGATTAAATCCTTTAGGCGTAACTCTTCTATCTCGCGCTCTAAACGTTTAATTTTTTGTGCTGGGGTTTCTTTCGATTTAGGCATGTTGGCTATATAAGTTGGTTTAGACCAATCTAATTTACCATGTTTTCGCAGCCATACCAGAACGGTACTGCGGCCTTGAATACCGTAATGACTTTGCGCTTGTTTATAGGTGAAGTCGCCTTTTTCTACTTGCTCAACAATAGATAATTTAAAGCCTAATGTATAATCTCGCTGAGTACGCTTAACGTCTTTAGTTTTAGTGGTTTTCATAAAATAAGTCCTAAATGTGTAAACACATTTCAGGACAAGACAATTTTATCCATAAAAAAAGCGCCACCGGGCGCTTTTTTTATGGATAAAATTACTTATAACGTTTTATACCACTGCAGTGTTTTTCTACCTTTAAAATAGATTACGTAATTAAAGGAGTCGGCATTACTTATTCACCATAACTGGCTTCAAAAAAACTCTCTAAAATAATCACTGCCGACATATTATCGACATTTCCTTTCCCTAAATTTTTATAGCCACCGTGTTCAAATAAACGCGCTTTAGCATCGGCGGTTGTGAGTCGCTCATCTTGTGTTTGCACCGGTATGCCGTAATGATTGTGCAAGCGGTTAGCAAACTTTTTAGCCTTAAAGGTTACCTCTTGCGAAGTACCATCCATATTAAGGGGTAACCCGACGACCATTAAGTCGGGTTGCCACTCTTTAACTTGAACCGCAATATGATCCCAATTAGGAATACCATCTTGGGCTTTTACCGCTTTTAAGCTAGACGCACTGCCTGTTAGTTCTTGTCCTATGGCAATACCAATGCTTTTGGTGCCAAAGTCAAAGCCCATTACGGTGCGCTGGCCTTGCGGCTTAAGGTTTTTTTTCGTCATTATCGTTCTTTAAGCGTGTCCAGCTTCGCTGCAAAGTTGGCTAACATCAAAGCCCAGCATCGAAACTGCTTTTTCCCAGCGTTTTTCTACCGGCGTATCAAAAATGATCTTCGGATCGGCTTTAATGATCAACCAACTGTTATCTAAAAGCTCTTTCTCAAGTTGTCCTTGCTCCCAGCCCGAATAACCAAGCGTAATAATAAATTGCTCAGGTGCGTGGGCGGTGGTCAGGTTGGCAAGTACGTCTTTTGATGTGGTGATCATTATATCACTGCTAAGCTTTTGGCTTGCAGAATAGCCTGGCTGAGGTGAATGAAGTACAAAACCTCGGTCGGTTTTAACCGGACCACCTGCAAACACAGAGACTTGCGCGGCTTGTTGGGTTTTGTCGTTGTCTATTTCTATTTTATCTAAAAGCTCACCAACGGTCACATCAATAGGCTGGTTGATCACCAATCCCATAGCCCCATCTTCATTGTGCTCACAAATATAGGTAACGGCACGTTTAAAAAAAGGGTCTTGCATCGACGGCATAGCGATTAAAAAATGATTTTCTAATGATTGCATTGATTTCACCCTTTTAGTTTATGAATACTTATTGAACTTTGAGTATGGCATAGATATATACGTAGCGTATAAAAAGTCCATTAATTGTATGAAATACTTAAATTAATGGACTTTTAAATGGTGTTTATTTAGCGAGCTTACGCTCAATTGCGTCAAACAAAATACCGGTAATAGATATATCGTAAGCGGCTTCAATTTCACGTACGCAGGTTGGTGCTGTTACGTTAATTTCGGTGAGCTTGTCGCCAATAATATCTAACCCTACAAACACTAACCCTTTTTCTTTAAGCGTAGGGGCAACTGCTTGAGCTATTTTAAGGTCTGACTCGCTAAGGGGGCGGGCTTCACCACGGCCGCCTGCAGCTAAGTTACCGCGGGTTTCACCATTTTGTGGAATACGCGCTAAACAATACGGAATAACTTCACCATCAACAACCAATACGCGTTTATCACCTTGTTTGATCTCTGGAATGTAATTTTGCACCATGGCAAAGCGACTACCATGCTCAGTTAAGGTTTCGCAAATAACGCCAATGTTTGCATCATCTTCTTTAATACGAAAAATAGATGCGCCGCCCATGCCATCAAGTGGTTTTAAAATAATGTCTTTATGCTCAGCTAAAAACGCGCGTATTTGAGCTTGGCTGCGTGTTACTAGCGTATCTGGCGTATGCTCGCTAAACCACGCTGTAAATAGCTTTTCGTTAGCATCACGCAGGCTTTGTGGTTTATTAATAATTAACGTACCTTCTTGCTCTGCACGCTCTAAGATATAAGTTGCGTAGATGTACTCCGTATCGAACGGTGGATCTTTTCGCATTAAAATAACGTCTAGGTCGGCAAGCGCGATTGTGGTTTTTTCTCCAAGCTCGTACCACTTTTCGGTGTTGTTAAATACCTGCGCTTTTGCTGCGGTTGCATACGATTTACCTTGGCGAAGCGATAAGTCATCCATCTCCATGTAGTAAATTTCGTAGCCACGTTTTTGCGCTTGCATCATCATTGCAAAACCGGTGTCTTTTTTGATGTTAAATCCACTAATAGGATCAGAAATAATACCTAACTTTATCGCCATGCGCTGTGCCTTAATCTAATTATAATGACTACTAGAGTGCTAATAGTTTTAATATGAGGGTGCCATTGAGCTATTTCAATTAGCTAAATCGCCAAATTGTAATTGTAATGCACTTAAGACCGTTAAAGCGGCCGTTTCTGTTCGTAAAACACGCGGCCCTAAGCGAATATCAATAAAGTGCTGATCTTTAGTTTGCAGCATTTCTTCATCGGTAAAGCCGCCTTCAGGGCCTACTAAAAAGCGTACACCGGTACTTGGAACGGTTATTGTTTTAATGCTGTGCTCGGCACGAGGGTGCAAAGTGAGCTTAATGGCGTCCGTTTGTTGTTCAAGCCATTGCTTTAAATCAACCGGTGTGTGAACAACTGGCACAAAGTTACGCCCCGATTGTTCGGCGGCTGAAATTGCAATTTTTTGCCATTGTTGGTGTTTTTTTTCTAACCTGTCGCCACTAAGTTTAACGCCACAGCGCTGACTAAAAATAGGGGTGATTTCGCTAATGCCAAGTTCAACAGATTTTTGGATGGTAAAGTCCATTTTGTCGCCACGTGATACACATTGCCCTAAATGAATTTTAAGCGGCGATTCGACATCATGCTCATCAAAACGTTGTGGCATAACAACAACTGATTTTTTAGTTACCTCAATAATTTCACTGAAGTATTCACCGCCTTCGCCATTAAAAATAGACACATGTTCGCCTACTTTCATGCGCAATACGCGGCCAATATGGCCCGCTGCATCGTCGTTTAAAGAAACCGGGGTGTTTAAGGCAATACTCGATGCCTGATAAATATGAGGTACTCGCATGGGGGTCACTTATTTTATAGCGTAAAGGTGTATAGCGCTATGGTAAGTAAGCAGGGCGTTGTACGCAATTATTTATTTTTGTTTAAGTGCCTTGGCAAGAGCGATTAAATCTTTAGGTGTTTCGGCAATATCGGTATCGCACGATAAGTGATTTTTAAAGCCTTCGTCAGTAATACGATTAAATGTATAGCCGTTGCCGTCAAAGCTAACTACGTAGCGCTTTTCATGCAGGGAGTTATATATAAAACGTTGTTTGTCGTCGGCAAGTAGATAGTCGGTGTTATTAAATAACACGCCCTGAATATCGTGGTGCTCGTGCAGGTAAGTGGCCAGTTCAGATACGCTAATTTCGTTTTCTAGGTCGCAATAGCAATAGTCTTTAATGAGTTCGTCAAACATCATTTTTACCAGCTTACGGGTGTTACTGCCTGCAACTATTAAGGTGCTGGGTGTATTGGGTGCCGCGTGCTTAAAATAATACTCGGCAAATGTACGACTAAATTCGTTATCTATATCAATTAACAAATAGTTAGTTACTTCAAATGACATAGGGCCCCGTTGCTTTATGCAAATGTGTTATGCCAGTTAACTAAATACGGGGCGCTTGGCGACTTATTTAATAGCGTGGCGTTAAAGTGAAAACATGCTAATAAGTAAATAGCCTATAGCACAAAAAACAGCAAACTCAATGCATGCTATGCCTATATTGTCCTGATGGTCGACCTCTAAAGCGGCATCAATATTGGGTAATGAAATAGCTTTTATTACAAAACTTAAACAATATAATAACACCCACATTACACCGCAATGCATTACCAGTGTAAATATATTTTCGACCATTTTTCCATTTTGAAAGGCCGCACTAGATAATCCTGCATACACGGCTAGAGCTAAACCTATTGATTTTCCAGCATATCTAATGCCGATAGAGGTGTTTTCAAGGTTAAAGTTACTTTGCAGTGAGGCACCTTGGTTTGCTTTAGCGAAGCGGTATTCACGGATTTTGCTATCTAGCGCAAACATCCCTTGTAGCGTAAAAAAGCTAACAAAAGCAATAAGTAAGTTACTAAACCCTTGTGCATGAGTCCAGGTATACAAGCCAAGTGCAATAATACAGTTGGCTAATAACATACCAGAATCAACCAATGCAGCGCATACATTTTGCTTTAATATGGCAGCTTCTTCATTAAATCTATGTAATATCCATTTTCTATGAATTAAATGTCCGGCTTTTATAAATGTAAATAATAGAACAATTAAAATAACCACTTTTAATGGATTATGTTGTGCCGTACTCATACTTATTTCATCAAATAAAAACGCCATAGTGGCAATAACCACGGTAATTTCTGAGGCGAAACTAATCCCCATTGCAAAATTATCATGCTGCGCTAGTTCGTCTTTAAGTGCCTGTTTTGCTTTTATTTGAGCGACAATTCTAAGACTAAAAATAGTAATGCATATAACCGCAAAACTAATGGCAATCGCAACTAAACTAGTGTTAGATAATGATAAATATGACATGCTGATCCTAAGTAGAGATAACCTTTCTTGGTTTTAGTTATTCTAGTATGGTTAGCGCATATATAAAAGAGAGGATTGATGAGTAACAAAATGCAACTTCCTATTCAATTACAAAAACTTGGCTCAACACGCTTTGCACAGCTGTATCCGCAGCAACCTATACAAGAAGAAGTTGTAAAATTATGTGCTTTGAGCGACTTTGCTTTTCGTAGTTTAGAGTCGCAACCTCAATTAAAAGACTGGTTAATAAACCCCGATGAGCAATTTAGCCGAGATGTTCCCGCGCCATTCGACGGCCTTGACTTACAGCAGGTAGATGAAAACCAGTGCAATAGGATTTTAAGACAGTACCGAGAAAAATACTGGTTAAAAGTAGCGTACCTCGATTTGTGTTGCGATAACCCAATCAGTGACAGCATAAAATACATAAGCCTATTAGCTGATATGCTTATTAATAGCGCAAATAGATGGGCCCATGCGCAAACGGCAAAAACAGCAGGGGAGCCATTAGATGAGCAAGGTAACTCTTTGCCTTTAATGGTTTTAGGCATGGGTAAATTGGGCGGCCACGAGCTTAATTATTCATCAGATATAGATTTGATTTTTGCCTACCCGCGCAATGTACCGACCCAAGGTGGGCGTAAACGTATTGAAGCCCAAGTGTTTTACACCAAAGTAGCGCAAAAACTGATTAATGCACTTAATCAAGTAACCGGTGATGGCCAAGTATTTAGGGTTGATATGCGCTTGCGCCCATTTGGTGAAAGTGGGCCTTTAGTGATGAGCTTTCACGCCATAGAAGATTACTACCAAGAGCAAGGCCGCGATTGGGAGCGTTACGCCATGTTAAAAGGGCGGCTAATTGGCACACCCAATCAATATTGGGATGAGTTTATACAGCTTTTAAAGCCCTTTGTTTATCGTCGATATATTGACTTTTCGGTGATTGAATCGCTCAGAAAAATGAAGCTTATGATAGCCCAAGAGGTTCGCCGAAAACGCCTGACCAACAATATAAAACTAGGTGCTGGTGGCATTCGCGAGGTTGAATTTATTGTACAAGCTTTGCAAATGGTGCGTGGTGGGCGAGAAGCTAACTTACAAACCCAATCATTACTGTACGCCTTAGAGCAGTTAACGTTAAACCAAGCGATGGATGAGCAAGAAGCGAATGAGCTAAAGCGCAACTACTTACACTTACGTAAAGTAGAGCAATACTTGCAAATGTTTGACGATCAACAAACACAAACCCTGCCCGATGATGACCTCAATCAAGAGCGCTTAAATTACTTACTCGAGTCTGAAAGCTTTGACCATACCATGAGCGATATTGAGCAGGTCATGGCTAAAATTCACGATGAATTTTTATTGGTGATAGGGGAGGAAACTGTTCCCCTTGATACCTGCGAAGGTGCGTTTATAAGTGCTTGGGATCATGGTGATGTTAGCTTTTTAAACGATATAAAAGAGCAATGGCAAGTGCCACTTCATGATTTTAAACAACGTTTGAGTAAGGTAAATATAGGTAATCGTGGGCGAGATATTCTCGACAAGCTAATGCCTTTATTGCTCAAACAGCTCAGTGACTTTAATGCCAGTGGTGAGACATTTACCTTGGTATGCCAAATTTTAAATAAAATTGTATCGCGTACTGCTTACCTTGAATTGCTTTACGAAAACCAAGGTGCGCTAAAGCAGCTTGTTTTATTATGTTGCCATAGTAAATGGATAGGGGAGCATATTTCCCGTTATCCTATTTTGCTTGATGAGCTAATAGACCCTGCTGCCCTTTACAAACCTACGCCGTTGAGCGCCTATAAAGATGAAATACGGCAATATTTTTTACGTATAGAACACGACGACCTAGAGCTACAAATGGAAGCGCTTAGGCAATTTAAGCAAACACATCAATTACGTATCGCGGCTGCCGATGCAACCGGTGTGATTGATGTTATGAAAGTAAGCGATCACTTAACTGCTCTTGCCGAGGCTGTGGTAGACCAAGCAGTTAATATAGCGTGGTATAACACGGTTAAGCGCTTTGGCATGCCACCAAACACTGATGATGAACACAAAGGCTTTGCCGTTATTGCGTACGGTAAAACGGGCGGCTTTGAAGTAGGCTACGACTCCGACCTAGACCTTGTGTTTGTGCATAATCACGACGGTAATAGCAGTACCAATGGCGATAAATCGATTACCTCACGACAGTTTTATTTAAAACTTGCACAGCGCTTAATGCATTTATTTAATACCCGTACCGCCTCGGGCATATTGTATGAGCTTGATACACGCCTGCGCCCTGAAGGCGCCTCTGGTTTATTGGCTATTAACTTAGAGAGCTTTAATCATTATCAGCAAACGCAAGCATGGACTTGGGAGCACCAAGCGCTTGTGCGCGCCCGCGTTATATTAGGCCAAGATGAGCTAAGAGCGCGCTTTGCACAAATTCGTAAAGAGATATTATGTGCCCCACGGGATGTAGATACACTCAAACAGGATGTGCTTAAAATGCGCGAAAAAATGCGCACGCACTTAGCTAAGGGAAACTCTGAGCAATTTGATTTAAAACAAGATGTAGGCGCCATGACCGACATTGAATTTATAACTCAATACCTAGTGCTCAAAAACGCAAATCAGTTTAGCCAGCTAACGGTGTTTTCCGATAATGTAAGAATACTTACAGACGCTGCCGCGATTGGTTGTATCACTAAAACCCAAAAGCAGCAGTTAATCCAGGCGTATATTGATTATCGCTCACGTTACCACGTTTTAAGCCTAAATCAGCAAGGTCGTTTGGTGTCGCGTAAGGAGTATCAAACCGATATAGAAAGTGTAACGGCATGCTGGAATACAATATTTGAACTAGGGCGTGTTGATCTTTGCGGATTGAAATTTGTTCAACCTAGGGACGATTAAATCGCGGCGCGAGGTTTGTAACCTAGTGGGCTCGATAACTGCTCCTGCGTTATTCTAATGACTTACATCCCTGTAAGAATAAGTAAAAACCGAGCAAAGCTTCCGCGTCCTGCTCACGCCCCTTACCTACATCCATGTAGGCAACAAAGAGTTTATCGCCCCTAGGCAGAACCCGAAGGGCAGCGCATGTTTGGCATTTATGCTGCGTTATCGCCTATTTATGTGGAATAACCACACTTCATAGGCTCTGTCTTGCCTAAAAACCAAACATGCTGCTGCAAATTCAACCATCAAAGTTCAACACGCCCTCGAAACATAAACACTAAAAGCCCAAGCACAGGCTTGGGTTTTTATTATGTATGGGGTTGGTTTATTTACGCTGCTAAGTATTAAGTTTTAAACAATTGCTGCGCACAAATTCAGAGGGCAGCTCAGTGATCACCGCTGCGCGCTGTTTGTGGCAAAGGTAGGTATACACTTCGTATTCAAAGTCATCATTAATTGCGCGGCCAACTTGATAAAGCGCTGAGGTAAAACTGCTATCAACCCTAAAATGATCTTTTACAACGTAGTCTTTACTCAAATACCAATATAATTGAATACCTTCGCTTTTTGCGTATTGGTTAAGTACGTCTTTTAACGTTGAGCCGTTTTCAAAGCGTCTTGGTGCACTTGTTCCTGTCCAGCTAGCAGGCATAGGGTCAACGGCTCTGCCGCGCTCTGCTAAAACACGATCAAGTGTTTGCTCGGGCTTTTTAAGTTGTAATACAAACTTATCGCGCTCCCTATCGGATTTAACTTGGTTACGGATAGACGAATAAAAGCGAGAAAGCCCCTCGGCAGCTGCGTTTTTACTCTCTTTTATGTCAAACAATGGACCCGTACCAACTAACACATAGGTAGCTAGTAAGATTAATGCAACTGCTAGTATTAAATGCTTAACCCAAAACCACATAACTCATGCTCATTTATTATCATTATTTATTTATACCACTACTTTTTATAAAAAGAAGGGGTATTTTTATCAGGGCGTGTTTTAAAACGGCGGTGCAGCCACATGTATTGCTCAGGCGCAGCGTTAATTGATTGCTCAACGCGCTGATTTACACGTGTTACATCTGCTTTATCATCGCCGCTTGGGAAATTTTCTAGCTCAGGTACAATTTCTAAATGGTATTTACCGTGCTCATCACGACGGCTAATTAGGCTCATGGTTTCGCAGTGTTTACTTGCTGCAAAAAGTAATGTACCTGTGGTTGTGGCTGTATCTGGCACTGCGTAAAAAGGCACAAATTCACAGCGGTTACGGCCGTAGTCTTGGTCGGGTAGGTAATAACACACCTTTTTATTTTTTAGTGACTTTAACAAGCCTTTTACGTCTTTTCGTCCAATTAAATACTCGTTAGAACGAAGGCGGCCATTGGTTGTAAAGTATTCCATGAGTGCATTGTTGTGTGGGCGGTAAAATCCCAGCCCTTGGCATTTGGTGCCCATAACACGACTCGCCATTTCTAAATGCAAAATATGCGGCACCAATAGCAATACGCCTTTACCTTGAGCCTGCACGCGCTCAAAGTGCTCTAATCCTTTAATAGAGCCATACGCTTTTTTAACGCGCCACTGCGGCCACCACCAAGCCATGCCAGTTTCAACCATGGCAATACCGGTGTTTTCCATGTTTTTTAGCACAAGCTGTTGTTGCTCGGCTTCGCTCATATCAGGAAAACACAGCTTTATATTAACCTCGGCAATATGGCGACGACGTTTCATAAATTTATGTACTAAGCGCCCCAATAACTTACCTAAGCTAAGCTGAATTTTTTGTGGCAGCCACGAAATCAAATACAAAAAGAAAACGCCAATCCAAGTTAGCCAATAACGAGGGCCTAAAAACGAGGCTTTAAAAGGAGATGAGGTGACCACAAAATACTCTCTAAAATAAAAACGCTAGTTTAACGCTTAGTGTTGTAAAATACAAAAGCCAGCAATGGCTGGCTTTATACGTTACTTTTTAACTTATTAGGCTTTTTTTAAGCCTTGGTTAATACTCAGTAAATCGGCAGTTGTTAGTGTACCTGCAGCTTGCTTTAAGCGAAGCGTAGATAACACGTAACGATAGCGTACATCAGCTAGGTTACGTTTTGCATCATACAAGTTTTGCGTGCTTACAAGTACATCAACAATAGTACGCGTGCCTACTTCAAAACCAGCTTCTGTTGCTTTAAGCGCACTTTGGGCTGATACCACAGCTTGCTCTAGAGCTTTGTAAGTCGCGATGTCTGATACAACCTGGTTGTATGAGGTAATAACGGTACGCGTTACGGCGCGGTAATTTGTTTCGTAATCTTGGCTGGCTGAAACATAAAACGCACGGGCTTGTTTAGTTGCAGCTACGGTTGCGCCGCCTGAATATAAAGGCACGCTAAAGTTAAGTGCTACAGAGCTTGAGTCCGAGCGAGGCTGATCATCAAAGTTAACCCCGTTTCTTTCTGTGTCAGTGAGTGAATCGCCGTAGCTTGCACTAAGAGTTAACTTTGGATAATGACCTGCTTTAGCAAGTACAATTTGATCTTTTGCAATATCAACAGTGACTTTAGCCACTTGTAAGTTAATATTATTTTCTTCAGCTATTTTTACAAAATCACTAGATTGTTTAACTGGCTTGGTCGTTGAAAACGTTTCAGTGTTTAAAAAATCAAGTTTTGCATGGTACTTACCGGTTATTTCACGCAGTTGCTCGCGTGCGGTTTCAACGGCATTACTGGCAATAATTTCTTGTGCTACAGAGTTATCGTATTGTGCTTGAGCTTCGTGAACATCTGTAATCGCTGTAAGGCCAACTGCGTAGCGCTGTTTTGTTTGCTCTAACTGGCGTTCAATGGCACGCTTTTCGGCTTGCACAAATTCAAGGTTATCAATGGCGCTTAATACGTTAAAATAGCCTTCAGCAACGCGTATAATTAAGTTTTGCTTGGCTGCATCGTATTGACCATTTGCTTGAAGTGCTTGTTTATCTGCAATGTCTAATGTGTTCCATGCACCTAAATCAAACAGAGTTTGGCTTAAGCTAACGCCTCGGCTGAAATCATCAGTTTCAGACTCAACTTTAACTTGATTAGATAAGTCTTCATTACTTTGAAAAGAAGTTGAGTCACTTTTTGTATAGCTCGCAGTTAAACCAATTTGCGGCAGTAATGCGCTCATTGCTAAATCGCTCTCGTACGATTGCGCATCTGCTTGGGCTTTTGCTTTTAAAACAGTGGGATCGTTAGCAGTAGCAATTTCAAAAACTTGCATTAAATCTTCAGCACTTGCTGTGGTTGTGCCTAATGCGCACGACAAACTAACGAGCGCTGCAAGGATGTTCTTTTTCATGTTAGGTTCAGTCCTTAGACAAATTTTGTACTAAAAGCATGGTAACGTGTTTTGCTTAATAACTAAAAAAGAAATTAGTAAAACTGTATGTTCAAATGTAACAGAATATATTAACAAACTTTAATCGTTTAAATAAGCGGGATGTATAATATGGCAGATAAAAGCTTGGTTCAATTTACACATAAAGATGTGAGCTTAAAAGCAGTTAAAAGTCTGTATAATGGCTTTTTTAAGGTGGATATGTATGAGTTTGAGCATAGCCTGTTTAATGGTGGTACATCGCAACTTATAAAGCGCGAAATACTAGAGCGGGGTGATGCAATCGCTGTTCTACCTTATGATGTAACTACGCAAAGTGTACTATTAATAGAGCAAATACGTATTGGCGCTATTAACAGCAAACACTCGCCCTGGCTGCTAGAATGTATTGCCGGTATGACCGATGGCAGTACCGATTACGAAGGGGTGGTAAAAAAAGAAGCCTATGAAGAGGCTGGACTTGAGCTTACTGATCTTGAATTTATGCTCTCTTACCTTTCAAGTCCGGGCGGTACCACTGAGCGCTTACATTTATACCTAGCGCGGGCAGATTTAAGCCAAGTACAAAGTGGTGTATATGGCCTTGAAAGCGAAGGTGAAGACATCAAAACCCATATTTTAAGCCTTGATGATGCGCTTTCGCGCCTCAATAACGGTGAAATAGATAACGCGGCAACGGTAATCTGTTTACAGTGGTTGGCGTTAAATCGTGAAAAAATAAGCAGTAAGTGGACATAATTTTAACTTTTTAATACGGCGGTACTTTGACAGCACTTTTAGCAACCCAACGATATATTCAGAGCCTCCCAAAGTACATGACGCTTTGCGAGCATAATTACGTACGTCTTTCAAAACTATTACCTAAAGAGCGCAGCGCTAATAGTGTGCGTAAAGTTAAACTAGGTCATAGTGAATTTGCCATTATCATTGACGATAGTGCTAAGTACACACTGGATATTTCTATCAAACAGCTAACAGGGATGGTTAAAGGCGTTTCTCCTTTGTATTTAACAGTCAGGCTTTATCAAGATGCAAAAGTGGCTGAAATTATTCACCACGATTATCATCAACGGATAAAGCCATCTTATGGTTATCCAAATCCTAAAATGCACCAAAAAGATGAAAAGTATCAACTTAATGCATTTTTATATGACTGGTTAGTAGCCTGTGTAGAGCATGGCCGAGCAGTACTAAACTGGGATATAAACAATGGCTTGGTTTGATGAGCATTATCACTTTAACCGCTCATCGCTGCGTGTTGCGCATATAACCGATAGCCATTTATTTGCCGACCCTAACGCTGAGTACTTTAACGTAAACACCGCCGCGCATTTTGCACAAGCATTAGCGCACATGGCCACGCAGTCATTAGATGCGGTTATATTTGGTGGTGATTTAACACAAGATCATAGTTTTGAATCTTATTTATTATTTGCTGAGCTTATTAATAACGCTGATTTGACCTGCCCAGTATTTTGGGTACCAGGCAATCATGATGAGATTACCATGCTTAATCGCATCAGTGGTGGGCAAATAGTGTCAGCTAAACGCATTATCGCACAAGGATTTGAGCTGCTACTTATAAATTCAAAAGGCCCTACACCTGCAGGGTGGGTGTCTAGCGAGCACTTAAATGAAATCGCGGATTGTTTAGCAAGTTCGCAATCACAGCATGTGGTGTTTTGTCATCACAACCCGCTTGCTATTAATGGCTATCTTGATAAACACATGCTTGAAAACGGCCCGCAGTTATTAAACGTGTTAGTTAATAGCGCTAATGTAGCGGCGTTGCTGCACGGTCATGTGCATAATCACTATACGCAAACTTTTAGAGAGCTGAGTATTTATGCAACGCCCGCCAGTTCGGTGCAATTTACAAAAAATTGCCCGCAATGGCAGCAAGAAAACCACGGCCCCGCTTATCGAATGTTGCATTTAACTACACAGGACAATGCTTTAACAGTTAAAACGGATGTTGTATGGTTAAACGCGTAATTTATATTCATGGCTTTAATAGTTCTGAAAAATCATATAAAGCTGTGCGCTTTGGCGAGCTTATGGCAAACTATGACGTTGACTATTGCGTACCGCGTTTAAATCACGAGCCCTTACAAGCTATTTTACAGCTTGAGCATTTATTAACGCCAGATACCGCGTTACTTGGGAGCTCACTAGGTGGATTTTATGCCACCTATTTGTCGCAGCGTTATAACCTGCGAGCAGCATTAATAAACCCAGCAGTAGCACCGTTTAACTTATTAGCGCCGCTTATTGGCCACAATTATAATCCGTATCAAGATTATCATTATGAGTTAAATACCAGCCACATGGATGCTTTAAAAGCATTGTATGTGCCTAAATTAACATCCCCCGAATTGCTCTATTTGTTGCAGCAAACGGGAGATGAAGTGTTAAATTATCAACACGCAGTAAATTATTTTTCACAATGCAAACAGTTAGTTGAGTTTGGTGGCGATCACAGCTTTGTTGGTTTTGAACGCACCTTAGATAGTATTGTAGAGTTTCTTAAATTACCTAAAACAAATTAGCCTAAGCGCATATAAAGATAAAAATTATGAGTCAGCAAAATTATAACGCCGAAGCCATTGAGGTTCTCAATGGATTAGAGCCGGTAAAACGCCGCCCTGGTATGTATACCGACACGGTACGTCCAAATCATTTAGGCCAAGAGGTTATCGATAACAGTGTCGATGAAGCCATGGCGGGCCATGCCACTAAAATTGATGTGATCTTACACGAAGATAACTCTCTTGAAGTTATAGACGATGGCCGTGGTATGCCTATAGATATTCACCCTGAGGAAGGTATTCCTGGGGTGGAGCTGATTTTTACCAAGCTGCATGCAGGTGGTAAATTCTCTAACAAAAACTATCAGTTTTCGGGCGGTTTACACGGGGTAGGTATTTCGGTTGTAAATGCGTTATCGCACCGTGTTGAAGTAACGGTAAGGCGCGACGCTCAACAATTTAGAATGGCCTTTGAAAACGGCGATAAAGTTGAAGACTTAAATGTCATTGGCACTGTTGGTAAGCGCAACACCGGTACAACCGTTCGATTTTGGCCCGATGCGAGTTACTTTGACTCAGCTAACTTTTCAATTACTAAATTAAACCACCTATTAAAAGCTAAAGCGGTTTTATGCCCAGGCTTGCGCATTAAGTTTGTTAATAAGCAAACTAAAGAAACTCAAGAATGGTTTTACGAAACAGGCTTAAAGGATTACTTAATTGAAGCTGTTAAAGGCTTTGAAGTACTGCCAAAAGACCCATTTGTAGGCGAGTTTTCAAGCTCGATTGAAGGGGCTGATTGGGCTGTTGTATGGCAACCTGAAGGCGGCGAGTCGATTGCTGAGAGCTATGTAAACCTTATTCCTACCGCACAAGGTGGTACTCACGTAAATGGTTTGCGCCAAGGCTTACTTGAAGCAATGCGCGAATTTTGTGAATTTAGAAACTTATTACCGCGTGGCGTAAAGCTTACCCCAGATGATATTTGGGAGCGCTGTAGCTATGTGTTATCGGTAAAAATGCAAGACCCACAATTTGCTGGTCAAACTAAAGAAAAGCTTTCTTCTCGCTCATGTGCAGCGTTTGTATCGGGTGTGGTTAAAGACTCATTTAGCTTATGGTTAAACGAGCACACAGACACTGCAGAATTGCTTGCTGAACTGTGTATTTCAAATGCACAGCGCCGATTGCGAGCGGCTAAAAAAGTGGTGCGTAAACGCGTTACCTCAGGCCCTGCGTTACCCGGTAAACTAACCGACTGTAGTGCCGCCGATAACGACCGTACAGAACTATTTTTGGTAGAGGGTGACTCAGCAGGTGGCTCGGCTAAGCAGGCGCGCGATCGTGAGTTTCAGGCAATAATGCCACTGCGCGGTAAAATCTTGAATACGTGGGAAGTTGAATCAGGGCAAATATTAGCCTCGCAAGAGGTGCATGATATTTCGGTGGCGCTGGGTATTGACCCAGACTCAACTGATTTAACCGGCCTGCGTTATAATAAAATTTGTATATTGGCCGATGCTGACTCGGATGGACTACACATTGCCACCTTATTGTGTGCTTTGTTTGTGCGTCATTTTCCGCAATTGGTTAAAACAGGGCATGTATACGTGGCTATGCCACCACTGTTTAGAATCGACATTGGTAAAGAGGTGTATTACGCCCTCGATGAAGATGAAAAAACAGGTATTTTGGCCCGCATAGAAGCAGAGAAAAAACGCGGTAAAGTAAACGTGCAACGATTTAAAGGGTTGGGCGAAATGAACCCGCTGCAGCTGCGCGAAACGACAATGGACCCAAATACTCGCCGCTTAGTGCAACTTACGCTAGATGAAGAAGAGCAAACATTAGAAATGATGGATATGCTACTTGCTAAAAAGCGCTCGTCAGACAGACGCCAGTGGCTAGAAGATCACGGTAATAAAGCACAAGTATAATAAGCTTGTGTTTAACACTTGGAGAGGCAAATGAATAAAATACTAGGAAGTTTATTATTGCTTGGCTTAACAACAGCACCAGCAATGGCAAAAGACATACTAGACAAACTCACCGTAGCACCTGGGTTTGAGGTAAGCTTATTTGCTGATGATGTTGAAAATGCACGCCAAATAGCAGTATCAAAAAAAGGCATTGTTTACGCAGGTTCGCGCAAAGCAGGAAATGTGTATGCGTTAATCGATCATAACAGTGATGGCGTAGCAGATAAAAAAATGGTGATTGCTGAGGGGCTAAACATGCCCTCTGGTTTAGCAATTAAAGATGGCGACCTATACGTAGGTGAAGTACACCGTATTATTCGCTTTAAAAACGTAGACACGCAGTTAAAAGACCCTAAATTTGACGTGGTTTACAACGCGTTGCCATCGGATCGTCACCACGGGTGGAAGTTTTTACGCTTTGCACCCACCGGAGAGCTTATTATTCCGGTTGGTGTTCCGTGTAATATATGCGCCGAAGATGAGCGTTACGGGCGTATTTTTGCACTTGATGTAGAAACCAAACAAATTAAAACAATAGCCCAAGGGGTACGCAACTCAGTGGGGTTTGACTTTCATCCAAGCACGCAAGCATTATGGTTTAGTGATAATGGCCGCGACATGATGGGTGATGATATTCCACCTGATGAAATTAACCGCGTAAGTAAAGAAAACGAGCATTTTGGTTTTCCTTATGTTCACGCCGGTGCCATTGTAGATCCTGAGTTTGGTAAAGGTAAAAACATTAGCGACTACAGCCCGCCAGCGCTTGCGCTAGGTGCTCACGTTGCGCCCCTTGGTATTCATTTTTATACCGGTAAACAGTTCCCGGGCTCTTACAAAGAGCAACTATTTGTTGCTGAACATGGCTCGTGGAATCGTACTAAAAAATCAGGTTATAAAGTGGCTGTAGCCAATGTAGAGCAAGGGCGTATTACTAAATACACGCCATTTATTACCGGCTTTATGCATAACGAAACAACCTTTGGACGCCCAGTTGCATTTGCACAATTAAATGACGGCAGTCTGCTAATAAGCGACGATTACGCAAACGTGATCTACCGCGTAAGCTATAAGAAAAACTAGGTAAGCTTTAATGAGTGATACAGATACCTTGCTAATGCAAGGAATTGAACAACAAACAATGGGGCGTTTTACTGAAGACGCCTACTTAAATTACTCTATGTACGTAATTATGGACCGTGCATTACCGCATGTTGGTGATGGTTTAAAACCGGTTCAACGTCGTATTATTTATGCTATGAGCGAGCTGGGTTTATCGGCCGCTGCTAAATATAAAAAATCGGCTCGTACGGTAGGTGATGTATTAGGTAAATACCACCCACATGGCGACAGTGCCTGTTACGAGGCTATGGTATTAATGGCGCAGCCGTTTTCTTACCGTTACCCATTAGTCGATGGGCAAGGTAACTGGGGGGCAGCAGATGACCCTAAATCGTTTGCGGCAATGCGTTATACCGAAGCACGCTTATCAAAGTTCTCTGAGGTATTACTTAAAGAGCTAGGCCAAGGCACCGTTGATTGGACGCCAAACTTTGACGGCACCATGGACGAGCCATTAGTATTACCGGCGCGCTTACCGCATATTTTGTTAAATGGCGTAACGGGTATTGCAGTAGGTATGGCAACCGATATTCCACCACATAATGTGCGTGAAGTAGCCAGTGCCTGTTGTTTATTACTTGATAAGCCTAAAACCGAGCTTGATGAGTTACTTGAGCTTGTACACGCACCTGATTATCCAACCGACGCTGAAATAATTACTCCAAAAGCCGATATTCATAAAATATACAAAACCGGCCGAGGCTCAATTAAAATGCGCGCGGTGTATACTGAAGAGCATGGCGATATTGTTATTACTGCGCTACCGCATCAGTGTTCAGGGGCTAAGGTGCTTGAGCAAATAGCAGCGCAAATGAATGCTAAAAAGCTGCCAATGGTCGCTGATTTACGAGATGAGTCTGATCACGAAAATCCAACCCGTATTGTGATTGTACCGCGTTCAAACCGCATTAAAGCTGAGCCGTTAATGGCGCACTTATTTGCCACCACCGACCTTGAAAAAAACTACCGTGTAAACTTAAACATGCTAGGCCTTGATGGCCGCCCGCAAGTAAAAGACCTACGCAGTATTTTATCTGAGTGGCTAACGTTTAGACGCGAAACAGTACGTAGGCGCTTACAGCACCGTTTAGATAAAGTACTGGCACGATTGCATATTTTAGAAGGTTTACTTGCTGCCTTTTTAAATATTGATGAAGTAATTGAAATTATTCGCACAGAAGATAAACCAAAACCTGTGTTGATGGAGCGCTTTGATTTAACCGATACTCAAGCCGAAGCCATTTTAGAATTAAAACTTCGTCATTTAGCAAAACTAGAAGAATTTAAAATACGTGGCGAGCAAGATGAGCTGGCCAAAGAACGTGACAAGTTAGAGCAAACGCTTGGCTCAGACCGTCGTATGTCAACGCTTCTTAAAAAAGAAATTCAAGAAGCGGCCGACATGTATGGCGACGATCGCCGCTCACCTGTTATTGAGCGCGTAGAAGCTAAAGCACTGAGTGAAAAAGATTTAATTCCTTCAGAGTCGGTAACAGTCGTGCTTTCTGATAAAGGCTGGGCACGTGTTGGTAAAGGCCATGACATTGACGTAGAAGGGCTTAATTACCGTGCTGGCGATGAGTACAAAGCCTCCGCTAAGGGTAAGAGTAATCAGCCTGCGGTATTTTTAGACTCAGCAGGGCGTGCATTTGCAACCGATGCACACAGCTTGCCATCGGCACGTAGCCAGGGCGAGCCAATGACTGGGCGCTTTAACCTCACCACTGGGGCTAATTTTGAGCACGTGGTAATGGGTGAAGACAATCAGGTGCTACTTATGGCCTCTGACGCGGGTTATGGTTTTATTACTGACTTTAAAGATTTAGTAAGTAAAAATAAAAACGGTAAAGCCTTAGTGAGCGTGCCTAAGGGCGGAATTTTACTCTCACCAATCAGAGTAAACGATGTAGCAACCGATTACTGCATGGCCATTTCGAACGAAGGACGCATGCTGTTGTTCCCACTGCGCGACTTACCAAAACTAGGTAAAGGTAAAGGCAATAAAATTATCTCTATACCAGGGGCTAAAGTGCAAGCACGTGAAGAGTTTGTCAAAGTGCTGGCGGTGGTACCACAAGGCAGTAGCGTTACCCTTCATGCTGGTAAACGAAAGCTAACGCTTAAACCGAGCGACTTGGAGCATTATCATGGTGAGCGCGGGCGTAGAGGTAATAAGTTACCGCGAGGCTTACAGCGTGTTGATGAAGCAGTGGTGGAGTTTACGCCGGCAGATGAGCAAAGTGATGACACATTAGCCGAAGAATAAACCCGTAATATATACCTCTAACGGCCTGCTTTTGCAGGCCGTTTTTGTTTATCCTGTATTTTTCAGCTTACAGCTGTTCGCTATTGTCTCGTGATCGTCATAAAATCACGTTATAATAGTGAAATATGCGTGGCTTATAGCGCATTGCACACACATTTTGGAGAGAAGTTTGTTAGCTGTTATACGTATTTTAATTATGGTGCTGTTTATATTTTTCAGCTGCGTGTTTGGGTTGTTATTGTCGATTGTGAGACCGTTTCACCCTAATAATGTGCATGTGATAGCCGGCTGGTTTGGCTCAATGGCTAAAATGTTAGGGGTTAAACTTGTCCTTAAGCGCCACCCAGATGCGCTCAATATTGGCCCTGCGGTTTACCTATCAAACCATCAAAACAATTACGATTTATTTACTGTATCGGCTATGGTGCCTGAAAACTGCGTTAGCTTAGGCAAAAAAAGCTTAAAGTGGATCCCATTTTTTGGACAACTTTACTGGTTGTCGGGCAACATACTGATTGATAGAGCTAATCGCTCAAAAGCGGCAGGTACAATTTCAAAAGCCGCTGAAAAAATTAAACAAAAAGGCCTATCTATTTGGGTATTTCCCGAAGGCACAAGAAGCTATGGCCGCGGTTTACTGCCATTTAAAACCGGTGCATTTCACACCGCTTTAAGCGCAGATGTACCCATAGTACCGGTATGTATGAGCACAACTGATAAAACTATTAAGCTAAACCGCTGGGATAATGGTACAATTTACATTGAAATGTTAGCGCCTATATCACTTGATAAAAAAGTGAGTGCCCGTGAACAGGCCACACAAGTGCATAGTATTATGGCTGCTAAAATAACTGAATTAGATGCTCAAGCGAGAGATAAATAATGGAAAACTGGCGTGAAATAAGTGAAGACATCGTAAGTTCACTACTTGAAGATGGCTCTGATCCTGAAATACTTTATGAAGTTGAGCATCATTTTGTATGCGAAGATTTTAGCAAATTAGAGCAAGCGGCACTGGCTGCCTTTAAATTAGGCTACGATGTTGAAGAACCGGCAGAGCTTGAGTTAGAAGATGGCAGCAAAATTTGGAGCTTTGATATTGTAGTCGAAGCTGAGCTAGACGTTGAAGTTATAATGGAAGACGTTGATAAACTTGCAGCGCTAGCTGTTGAGTGTGACGTTGAATACGACGGTTGGGGCACTTACTTTCAAGAGTAAGGCGTTAGCTAGTTGATAAAGGCGAGCATTTATATATGCTCGCTTTTTTTGTGCACAGAGTAAACATGACTCTTTAAATCGCAGCCTATTTTCAGATATTAATTCATTTTTAGTGTAATGGCGCATTAATACCCCCTTTATTTTGCCTTATTTAACGGCAAAAATTTAATACTTTTCGTGTTACCAATTTTATTTTTGTTATAACCAATTATTATCTTTCATATAAAAAACTTAATTCTCCTTAATTTATTCATTAAAAGTTAAGCTTGTTCATATTCCTATTGGTAATAGGGCTTATTTCGACGTACTACTTATTCATTAAATTGAAAAAATATTTTTATTTATTGCTAACCTGTCCCTAATATATAACCTGTTGAATAGACATAACTATTTACAAGTTGTAAATGCAATATTTAATAAAACTAATACTTATTTGCTATTACATCCTCTGTTGACATATTGGTAACAAAAAATATAGCCTTTAGCTCGCCATATGGCATTAATATTGGTAAGGCCAATTTAAGGGTTTTAGATTGATTTTTGTAACCCGAGTGTTCTTGCCAAATCTATTCATACACAAAAATAGAAACCTGTTTACACAGGGTGATCTAAGTTTTAGTGACTGACACAAAACTAGGTAGTTAGGTTATTTTTATATTCAGGTTTAAAGGAATAAAGATAATGATTAACCATAAAAAACTGTTTTTTTACAGCGCAATTGCGACAAGTTCAGCGCTATCTCATGCTGCAACAATTAATAATGCAGGCTTTGAAAGTGGCTTTAGTAACTGGAACGAAACCGACCCAGCCGCTATTTCTTCAGATGCTTACAGTGGCTCAAAATCGTTAAAAATTCAGGGCAGTCCAGCACGGGTTTATCAAGTGGTAGATATACAGCCTAACACTGAATACACCCTAAGTGCTTATGTGCTGGGTAAAGGGCAAATTGGTGTAAACGATTTAAATGGTTTATTTAAAAACCAAACCTTTAATGTTTCTTCGTGGACTAAAGTAACAAAAACATTTACCTCAGCAAACACCAATTCACTTCAGGTTTTTGCTAAACATTACAACAACACCAGCGATGTAAGGTTTGATAATTTTGCCTTGGTTGAGGGTAGCGGCAGCAATGATGGTGGCTCAGATGGCGGCAGCGATAACTCAAATGGTTCAACAATTCCTAGCAGCATAACCAGTGGTAGCATTTTTGATTTAGAAGGGGATAACCCAAATCCTCTCGTTGACGATAGCACCTTAGTGTTTGTGCCGTTAGAGGCACAACATATTACGCCTAATGGTAATGGCTGGCGTCATGAGTATAAGGTTAAAGAAAGTTTACGCGTTGCTATGACTCAAACCTATGAAGTGTTCGAAGCTACGGTAAAAGTTGAGATGTCTGATGGCGGAAAAACAATTATATCGCAGCACCATGCTAGCGATACCGGCACTATATCTAAAGTGTATGTGTCGGATACTGATGAATCGGGCTTTAATGATAGCGTAGCGAACAACGGAATTTTTGATGTGTACGTACGTTTACGTAATACCAGCGGTAATGAAGAAAAATTTGCTTTGGGTACAATGACCAGCGGTGAGACATTTAACTTGCGGGTAGTTAATAACTACGGCGATGTAGAGGTTACGGCATTCGGTAACTCGTTCGGTATACCGGTAGAGGATGATTCGCAGTCATACTTTAAGTTTGGTAACTACCTGCAATCGCAAGACCCATACACATTAGATAAATGTGGTGAGGCCGGAAACTCTAACTCGTTTAAAAACTGTTTTGAGGATTTAGGCATTACAGAGTCAAAAGTGACGATGACCAATGTGAGTTATACGCGCGAAACTAATTAATTAGTGACTTATTATGGCCACTCAATTGAGTGGCCATAATAAAAAAACTTTATCTTATAACCATTTTTTATTTTTAAAGTACACGCCAATACCGCCAGTAAGCACAATTAAAAAAATCACAAATGCACTAAATGCATAAGGGTTTTCGGTACCAGGTATGCCACCTACATTTACCCCTAAAAGGCCCGTTAAAAAGCCCAGTGGTAAAAAAGCGCAGCCACAACTGACATTACATACATGCGTTGATTTAATTGCTCAGACACCTGGTTAGTAATGGTTTGCTGAATAATTTGCGCACGCTCTATGGCGCTATCTAGCTCTTCTAAATAACGAATAAGTAAGTTAGTGGTTTCGTTTAGCTTTGCTTTATCTTCATCTAAAAGCCAAGGGTAATGGTTATTTACCATTAAACTCAACGCTTCTTTTTGCGGTTTTAAGTAACGTTTTAAGGCAATAGTTTGACGGCGTAGTTGAGATAAACCTTGGTTATCAAACTTTTTACTTGGCTCGTCTATTTCTTCTTCAAATTCATCCAGGGTTTCATCAAGCGTATCAATGACACTTTGCATGCGCGATGTCAGTTTTTGCGTAATAGAGCCGACCAACTCTGATATTGAGCATGGGCCGTGGCCAGCATTAAGCTCTGCTAATATATCTTGAATCGAAAGTAAGCGACGTTTGCGCGTTGTAATAACCACAGATTCGCTAATAAATAAACGTATTGACACCATGTCCTCAGGGCTTTGCGCTGGGTTTAAATTTACACCACGCAAAAACAGCATATGGCCATTGGTGCTAGGTGTTAAGCGAGGGCGAGTTTCATCAGCAATAAGCGAATCAAGCTCAAAGTCGGTAAGGTGAGCCTGGCTTTTAAGCCACGTTACTGCCTCGCTTTGGCTGTAGTCCATATGTATCCACAGTTTACCTTGGCTAGGGTGCCAGTTATTTAAATCGCGGGTGTTTTCTATGGCGAGCGCGCCGCCTTTTTCATCAAGCACCAGTGCATGCAGTAAACCATTAATCATATTTTAAACTCATATAATAGTGTATTTTTAATACAGTTAACTATAGTGTATCTGCATAGTGCTTTACAAACTTACCTTAACTTTTAATAAGTTAGCGTTCAGGTAAAACCTATATGCAGGCTTTAATTGCTAAATAAGGCACTAAATAGCAAGGCGCGCATTGTGTGATTAGTTCCTATAAAAGATCAATTTAATTTACTCATCGACTAGATAAATTTATTTCGCTGGTGTTTTTTGCACCGTAGCGTATAAGTCACTTTTTTATTAAGGGCACATTTATGACAGCAAAGTTAACTGTTGGTTGGCGTGAGTGGTTAAGTTTACCCGAGCTTGGCATCGAAAAGATAAAAGCAAAAGTTGATACTGGCGCCCGTACTTCATGTATTCATGCAATTAACATTGAAGAGTACGAAGAGGGCGGTGAAAAGTGGGTAAAATTTATAGCCCAGCCTTTGCAAGACGATGAGCAAGCACGCATTACTTGCAAAGCAAAGGTTAAAAAAATTAAGGCGGTAACCAGCTCAAGTGGGCAAAAAGAGTTACGCTACTTTATAGAAACAACATTGCATGCAGGGCAGCACAGCTGGCCAATAGAAGTTACTTTAACGAGTAGAGCAACAATGAAGTTTAGAATGTTACTAGGGCGTACAGCCATGGAAAATCGTATAGTCGTTGATCCGGCTTTATCTCATTTATTAGATAGTTAAGGTTTTAACTATGAAAATTGGTATTTTATCTCGCAACAGAAATTTATATTCAACGCGTCGCTTAATTGAAGCGGCAGAGGCACGCGGTCACGAGGTAAAGGTGATTGATGCGCTTCGTTGCTATATGAATATAAACTCAGAACAGCCAGAAATTCACTACCGTGGTGAAAATTTAAAAGATTTTGACGCCATTGTTCCGCGTATTGGCGCATCGGTGACGTTTTATGGTTGCTCTGTTTTACGTCAGTTCGAAATGATGGGGGTTTATCCTGTTAACGAATCGGTGGCTATTTCTCGTTCGCGCGATAAATTACGCTCACTTCAGCTGTTATCACGTAAAGGGGTAGGCATGCCGGTAACCGGTTTTGCCAGCAAACCAGATGACGTTAAAGATTTACTAGAAATGGTAGGCGGTGCTCCGGTTGTTATTAAATTACTTGAAGGCACACAAGGCATTGGTGTTGTACTTGCTGAAACACGTAAAGCGGCTGAAAGTGTTATTGAAGCGTTTATGGGTTTAAAAGCCAATATTATGGTTCAAGAATACATTAAAGAAGCCGGCGGAGCCGACATTCGTTGTTTTGTACTTGGCGATAAAGTAATAGCGGCCATGAAGCGCCAAGCGCAAGAAGGCGAGTTTCGCTCAAACCTTCACCGTGGTGGTAGCGCTACATTGGTACGCATTACCCCAGAAGAGCGTAAAACCGCCGTTGCTGCAGCAAAAGCAATGGGCTTAAATGTAGCGGGCGTTGATTTACTTCGCTCATCTCGTGGGCCGTTGGTAATGGAAGTAAACTCTTCTCCAGGCCTTGAAGGGATTGAAGTGGCAACAGGTAAAGATATTGCCGGTATGGTGATTGATTTCATCGAAAAAAATGCTGCTATTAAAGGAACCGCAACCCGTGGCAAAGGTTAAAATTAATCGTCCTTTTACCTTACTAGGTGAAAGTGTAGGCGTGGGCGAGCGTAAAACCCTTGCCTTAGAGGCTGCTAAACTTTACACCCATTCACCGCTCAATATTCCTATTGAAGTGGTTAATGGTGTAATGGAAGGTCCAGTGCTGATGGTGTGTGCCGCTATTCATGGGGATGAGCTAAATGGTGTAGAAGTTGTACGCCAGCTGCTCTCTAAAATAGATGCAAGCCAACTGCGCGGAACCATAATTGCTGTGCCGATTGTTAATGTGTTTGGATTTATTCATAAATCACGTTATTTACCCGATAGACGTGATATGAACCGCAGCTTTCCGGGCTCTGAGCGTGGATCGCTAGCGGGGCGTATGGCACATATGTTTTTTAATCAGGTGGCGGTACATTGTACCCACATTATTGATTTACATACGGGGGCTATTCACCGAACTAACTTACCGCAAATACGCGCTAACTTAGATGATGAAGCAACCGCTGATATGGCCAAAGCATTCGGTACGCCAGCGGTTATAAATGCATCCCTTCGTAATGGCTCATTACGTAGTGAAGCCGCTAATTTAGGTATACCGGTTATTACTTACGAAGCCGGTGAAGCCTTACGCTTTGACCCTATTGCCATTGCAGCAGGTGTGCAGGGTGTGGATTATGTGATGCGGCATTTAAAAATGATCCGCGGCAAACGTCCTAAAAAGCTGCCCGATCCTATTATTGCAGGGTCTACAAGTTGGATACGCGCTGAGGTAGATGGCATTGTACGTGCACAAGTATCGCTAGGTGAACACGTAGAAAAAGGCCAAGTGCTGGCGTACATAAGTAGCCCATTAGGTGATGCCGAACTTGAGCTTTTAGCGCCTAAAGGCGGTATTGTGATAGGCCAGCAAACTATGCCATTAGTAAACGAAGGGGATGCGGTATTCCACCTTGCTTACTTTGCAAATGATAACAGCTTAGTAGAGCAGCAATTAGAGCATTTTATTGACGAAATAAATGATTTAGATGAAGAGCTTAAAACAGCTGAGCTAAATAATTAGCATTATGTTAGCTAGTAAAAAGCCGCAGTGAGGTTTGCCTTACTGCGGCTTTTTTGCGGATATGACTTTTAAAACTATGTCTTTTTAGGGCCAATAATCCGTTTTATTACCGGTGCCTTTGTAGGCTTAGGTTCTTTATTTAATACCATAACCGGGCGTGTCACAAACAGGTTATTTGGGTAAACAACTCGGTGCCCATCCACATGCTCAAGTAGCACGTTCATTAAACCTAATTCGACAATGCGCCCTTCTATATGGTTTGCGCCATCAACAATACGCACCCAATTTCCCACATGAAAACCATTTTGAATAAACATGAGTAAAAAAGCGGTAAGGTTACTAAGCAGCGACCAAGCGGCAAATAAAGCGACTCCGAGCATAGCAAATAATGATGAGCCCAAAACTAATAGCCCGCGCAGCTCTATACCCCAAAATATAAGCACTAAGCACAGCACTACAAACGCGAGTATTATTTTTAATAACAGCTCAGCTCTAAATTTACGATGAACATCTACTTTTCCTTTTATGGTTTTTTCGAGCAACTTTTTAGTGACTTTTAATAAAAGAGGAAAAAGTAAAATGGCCATAAGGGTAACAATCAATTTATATTGCGTACCCATTAGCTCTAAAAGTGCAAACAATTCCAAAGTGTGATCCCGTACTTTTTTTAGGAAAATTAAAGCGCTAGTGTAACGCTTTCGTTTATTGCTCGCTATTTAAAAGGTGTTTTTAACACTCACGAGCCACTGCACCGAATCAACATCGCCGTAGCTATCAAGCGGGGCGGCAATATCAAGGTGGATCATGGTGCCGGAGTTTGCTCTGCTAGGTGCTAAACGCAAACCCACCCCAACATTTTTTAAAACATGATCGTTTTCGCCGTTGTCTTCATCGTTAAACCAAGCGCGGCCAACATCAACAAAGCCCGCTGCACCGACTTTAAATAGCTGCAGTAAATCGTACTCCCAGTAATAGCGTTTTTCTAAGCTGACTAAAAAGCTTCGGTCGCCATGCTGGTAATCCATAGGATAGCCACGAAGGCCCGTTTCGCCGCCAAGTGTTAGCTGCTTATCGGCGGTTAGGTTTTTAGCATACTGAGCACGGGCTTTAACAAACCAGGATTGGTTTTCGCTGGTATTTAAGTAGTACTGCACTTCGCTGGTGGCTAAAAAGTTTTCTAGTTGTTTTTGCTCTTTATTCCAATAACCATCCACTTGAGCACTAAAACGCCACAGCGTTCTGTCGGTAGTAAAGTGTGCTTTTTTAGCTTTTAACGAATACACGGCTCTGCTGTCATCATTACTTAGTGATTCATCTGAGTAACCTAATAGGGCTTTAATATTCCACCCTAAATTTAAATCTTCGGTGCGCGAAATACTGTCAAAATTACGCACTTTTATATAACTGTCTTCAAACCAATGACCACTCACATAGGGGTAACTTAGTTGTCTGTTTTTGGCCAAGGGAGCAAAGGTTGTTTCTATTTCTGCAAAGCTGTCTTCTTGGTTTACATAGCCAAGCGTTAAGCGCTGTGTCCAGCTATCAGATAATGCTTTAGAGTGGCCTAAAAAAGTGCTAAAAAAATCGGTTGTTTGATCAAACTCACTGTATTCATCACCACGGCGATACAACGACTCTTCTCGCTGTTCAGAAAAGCTTTTAATACCATAGCTATAAGGTGTATCTATGGCGTAAAACGGATAGGTTAGCTCTAATAAGTGGCGTTTACCGTCACTGTTGTCGGCATACTCTAAGCGCCCGCGATACCGGCTAGATAATATATTAGGATCGTCATAAACAAATAAATAACCATTACGATCACTGTCGGTGGTGCGTGAAAACGACAAACGCTTACCCCAACCCAGTAAATTGGACTCACGAAAACCAATGCTCGATTTATTTTCGCCACCGCTGCGACTAAAGCTTATTTCGGGTAGTAAGGTCCATAAATCGCGAGTTACCACCGTTACATCTACGTTGCCGTCGCAGTTTTCAACCGCGCTTATTTGCGCATCATATAAATAGTTTTGTTGGCGTAATAAACGCTCTGACTCAGCGAGTTTTCTGGCATTGTAATTATCGCCTTGTTTAAATAACAGAATATTACTAATAACGTCTGGCTCGGTTTGAATATGCGCGCGGTTGGCAAAACGAAAAAGCGCGTTATTTTCCTCCTCCAACTCGGTATTAAAAACGTTAAGTTGTTTAAGGGTAATTGAGGTTATTTGGGCGTCGCTGCGACTATTAATCAGTGTGGTTTTATCTTCAACCTCACGGCGTAAATTATTGCTTTTGTCTGAGTGAGTTTGCACAGCGGAGCAGGTATTAGTTTTATTGGGTGGTTGTTGTGCAAAGGCCTTAGGCGCACTAAAGCTTACAAGGGCTAAGCTTATACAACAGTGTGCAATCCATTTTCTATTCACCATTCAACCTCTTCAATACTACTGCAAATATGAGTCGTAATATCAGCTTACATCATTGTTATTACAATGTAAGTAAAAGGTATGGATTTTGAAACTAATTAATTGTTACCGTTACGCACCTTTGTTAATTAGTGCATATGCGAAGTGTTTTAGCTTAAGTAAAAAGCAAGGGCTGCTAATAAATGCTCGGCTTCTTGGCCTTCGCCATTAATCCAAATACTTTCGCTGTAGTGTTCAAAATTTAAATTAAAGGTTTGCTGTTGATAGCTAAAGCGCAATTGATGACGGTCAGCACCCCCTGCGTAGTCAATAATTGTTATTTCATCGGCGTGTAAAAACAGTGTGCTCCACAGCTCAAAGTCTTCATCGTGTGGGGCTTCTACCGGGCTTATAACAATGCATTTATGGGCGTGATTATATTCAATTTGGGTCATAGTTTACTTAATTGCTAGCAAGGTAATTACGAATGGCCGTTAAAAATTCGCCGCCATATTTATTGAGTTTGGTAAAGCCAACGCCCGATACCTTTAAAAATTCGCTGTCGTTGGTGGGCATTAATTGCGCCATTTCGGCTAAGGTTTTATCGTTAAATACAACGTACGGCGGTACATCGTCGGCATCAGCGAGTTCTTTACGCAGAGCCCGTAACCGGGCAAATAGTTTTTTGTCGTAGTTAAACTGCGCCAGTTTATCTTGGTATACGTGTTTAGCTTGTAAGCGCGGCTCGGCAAGCTGTAGAGCGTATTCACTTTTAAGCACTGCGCGTGCTGCTTCGGTTAAGCGCAGCGAGGCGCCTTGGGTAATATCTTGGCTTAACAAGCCTTGGTGTATAAGTTGGCGTAATATACTGAGCCAAAATTCACTGCTTTTGTCTTTGCCTATGCCATAGGTGCTGAGTTCGTGGTGGTTGTTGTCGCGTATGCGGCTGGTATTAGCCCCGCGTAATAATTCTACAATATAGCCTAAGCCAAAACGCTGCCCAGCTCGATACACACACGAAAGCGCTTGTTGCGCTACTAATGTGCCATCAAAGCTTTTTGGTGGGTTAATGCAAATATCACAGTTGCCACATTGCTCGCGTTTATACTCGCTAAAGTAGTTTAATAGTATTTGCCGGCGGCATGTTTGCGCCTCGGCAAAGCTGGCCATGGCATTAAAGCGTTGTTCTTCTACGCGGCGGCGTTGTTCATCGTCTATGTCTTCAAAAAAGCGCCTAACGCGGCCTATATCGGCGGGATCAAAATACATAATGGCTTCTGCGGCTAAGCCATCACGCCCAGCGCGGCCAGTTTCTTGATAGTAGGCTTCAATACTTTTTGGAATATCGTAATGCAGAACAAAACGCACATTTGGTTTATTTATGCCCATACCAAAGGCAACGGTCGCAACGACTATTTGAATATCATCGCGGGCAAATCCGGTTTGCACAAATTGGCGTTGCTCGTTGCTCATGCCGGCATGGTACGCGGCGGCATTTAAACCTGCATCAGCGAGTTTTTCGGCAATGTCATCAACGCGTTTACGGCTAGTGCAGTAAATAATGCCACTTTGATTTTTTTGCTCTTTTAAATAGCGCAGTAGTTGCGCCATTGGCTTGAACTTTTCTTCGATGGTGTAACGAATATTCGGTCTGTCGAAGCTGCCGGTATGTATATAGGGCTGTTGTAATTTTAATTGCTCAACTATATCAAAGCGGGTCGCTTTATCGGCCGTGGCGGTCAGTGCCATCATAGGTACATGGGGAAAGCGCTGCTTAAGCTCATTTAATCTAAAGTAATGAGGTCTAAAGTCATGCCCCCAATGCGATACACAATGTGCTTCGTCAATTGCAAATAAGCTGATATTTAAGTGGCTGAGTCGCTCAGTAAATTCATGCTGAAGCACTTTTTCAGGGGCTACATACAGTAATTTTATTAGCCCTTGGTGCAATTGTTGGTACACTAATTGTTGCTCTTCGCGAGCCAGGCTATTATTAATGTAAGCGGCTTTAACACCTAATGCTTGCAGTTGCGTTACTTGGTCTTGCATGAGCGAGATAAGCGGTGAAATTACCACAGTAACCCCTTCAAGCACTAACGCTGGTACTTGGTAACACACTGATTTACCGCCGCCTGTAGGCAGTAGTACCAAAGAGTCTTGGCCATTAATGGCCGCGTCGATCACCGCTTTTTGGCCATCACGAAACTCGCTGTAGCCAAACACTTGTTTAAGAACCGTGTCGGGCTTGCGGACCAATGTGCTAGGTGTAGGGGTTAGAGTATTCATCGGCGGCTATTTTAGTGGTTTTTTTATAGGATGTCTTTAGCTTAGAGGTAAATGATTTAATTAGTGCCTCGTGGTTTTGCTTCAGGTATGCTTAACTCATCGTACCAGTGTTAATTTAAACATAGAGAATAATAATGAATAAAGAAATGTTAATTGAACAAGTTGGCGCACTGTTTGTAAATGGCATGCCATTTAATCAGTTTTTAAATATCTCGGTAGAGTCGCTCAGCCCTGAGCAAGCTAAAATTACCTTTCCTTGGCAGGATGTGTTTATAGGCAATCCTGCGCAAAAAATTCTTCACGGCGGTATTATATCGGCGGTGCTCGATAATGTGGGCGGCATGCTTGCAGCAGCCAGTGTTATTGATAAATTAACCGAGCTCGATATCCCTAGCGTTCAGCAAAAGCTGGCTACCTTAGGCACTATTGATTTGCGCACAGATTATTTGCGCCCTGGCAAAGGGGAGACATTTACAGCCAGTGCTACTTTGATCCGCTCTGGAAATAAAGTGTGTGTATGTAGAATGGAGCTACACAATGAAAAGGCAATCCAAATCGCCTTTGGTACAGGTACGTATTTAGTAGGTTAAAGCTGCTAATTACGCACGGCTAAAATAAAAAGCTTTGCCTTACGCTGAGCTTTAGTTACCGCAAAATAAATCACTTAATAGCGCGAATTGGTATAAACTGTCGGCCTTTTAGTATGAATAAGTAGTATGTATGTCGATTGCAAACGAGCAGCGTAAAGGTGGTATTTTTGCCTGTTTAGCTTTTTTAATGTGGGGCTTAGCGCCTATTTATTTCAAACAAATACAACATGTTTCTGCTTTTGAAATTTTAACTCACCGTGTTGTCTGGTCTGTGGTTTTTTTAGTACTTGTGGTCAGTGTGCTTAAATACTGGGATAAGGTTAAGCGCATAGTTGCCCAGCCAAAAATTATTTTAATGTTAGTACTTACCTCCTCTATATTGGGTTTTAATTGGGGGCTGTTTATTTGGGCGGTTAATAATAACCATATGCTCGATGCCAGTTTAGGGTATTACATAAACCCATTACTTAATGTGCTGTTGGGCATGCTATTTTTAGGCGAGCGGCTGCGAAAGTTACAAGGGTTTGCAGTGTTTTTAGCCTTTGCGGGCGTAGTATTGCAATTGGTCAGTTTTGGCTCGTTTCCGGTGGTGGCGTTTTCGCTTGCCACGTCTTTTGCTATTTATGGCTTACTGCGTAAAAAGTTACCTGTTGAAGCGCTGCCAGGCATTTTACTCGAAGCCCTAATTTTACTGCCGGTTGCATTAATTTACTGGTGGGTAATGGCACCAACGCCTACTTCCGATTTAGCCCTGAACGATTGGCATACCAATGCGCTGTTAATTAGTGCCGGTATTATTACTACGTTGCCGCTGCTTTGCTTTACCGGAGCGGCCAAGCGTTTGCAGTACACAACATTGGGCTTTTTTCAGTACATAGGGCCAAGTTTAATGTTTATGCTTGCTGTGGTGTTTTACGATGAAGTATTTGATGCAGAGCGGGTGATTACGTTTGCCTGTATTTGGAGTGCGCTGGCTATATTTACCTGGGACTCTTATCATCAATCGCGTAAGCGTAAAAAAGCGGCTGTAACCGCCGCCGAAGTTTAATACCTATGCGCAATAATAGTTTAAGCAAGTTGCTATAAAGCAGCGTTAAGGTTTAGCTTATTACTTTATTACGGCCGGTTTCTTTTGCATCATATAGCTTTAAATCGGCCTGTTTAAGTAACTCATCTATTTGGTAAATAGGGCCGCTTGCAAAACCAATAGAAATTGTAAATTTAATTTTTTCTTGGCTAAACTCTTGGCTATTAAGCTCTATAAATTGCCTAAATCCTTCAAGGCGTTTTAGCGCTTGCGCTGTGGTTGCATCAGTAAAGTAAACGGCAAATTCTTCACCGCCTAAGCGAGCGACTAGCTGCTTTTCAAAGTACTTTTTAAAACACACCGCCAACCCTTTGAGAACCTCATCGCCTGAATCGTGACCGTATGTATCGTTAATCGATTTAAAGTGGTCTATATCAAGCATGGCGAGTGCGCCATCTTGATTTGATTTTTTTAAATACTTGAGAGACTTGCTCGACTCTTCAAAAAAGTAACGTCGATTAGGCAGGTTAGTTAAGTAGTCAGTATTTGCTTGGCGTTTGATTGTTGCGATTTGCTCAAGCATGTCGACGTTTTGACTTAGTCGGCAGTAAAACTCTTCGCTGTTAAAGGGTTTATGAAGGTAGTCGTTGGCACCATTTTTTAAAAATAGGCTCGATAATGCTGACGAGTCAGCACCTGAAATACCGATAATGGCTTTTTCATCATTACTGTAAAGCCGGCGAATTTCGGCGCATAGCTCATCACCATTCATGTTTGGCATTTCGTTATCGGTAATAATAACAGACACATCTTTTTGGCTTTCAAGTACCTCTAGCGCGTCTTTGCCGTCCTTTGCTTCGAGTATTTGATACTTATGGCGCTTTAGTAAACTGCAAATGTATCTACGGGTAGAGGTTGAGTCGTCGACGACCAACACTTTTACGTTCTCGTTACGTGGTAAACGGCTTAGTTGTTTTTCTAGGTATTGGTAAGCCTGTTTGTTTTCTTTGATTATGTAATCAATTATTGGGTATTTTTCTACCGTGTCGCGAGTTTGTTTATCTATGTTGCCAGTCATTACTATGGTGGGAATGTCGGCATTAATAGTATACGGAATCGCCTCACCGGCAGGAGCATCGGGAAGGATAAAATCAACAACAGCGCAAAAGTAGCTATTGTGTTTTATTAGCTCTTTTGTTGCCGCTAAAGACTCGGCTATATCTACTTCGTAACCTGCTTTAAGCGCGATATGCTTTTGCACACGCGCTATAGTAGGCGTATCTTCAACTATGAGTATTTTTCGCGTCACGTAACAACCTTGTTTGATATTTTGCAAAAGTATTTGCTTATACAAGTTGTAACTGTTAAAACGCAAAAAAGCAAATATCTTAGAGGCTTATACGCTATCTGATTCGCTATAATCGTCTTGGCTTATTGGTACCGGCCCTGACATTTTTGAACGGCCAAAAAGTGTATGAAACTTGGTTTTACAGGTTGTTAGTTTTAAATATTTAACCCAGGCTTTTTCGATTGGGTTTGTAGGTTCTTTACTGCCACAAACTACGTCAACAAATTGCTCTTGTAGCGTATTTTGGGGTGCTAAAGTTTTATTATAAAGGCCTTTTAGTACAACGCCGTGTTGCTCTAATATGCTGGCTTCTAATAAGGTGAAGTTTCCGCTGCGGCTAAACCCGCGAGGAAAGTTTTGATCATCATAAAATTGACGTTGGCTAACAAACGCTTGGCGAAGTAGTGAAATATCGTTGCTCATAACTGTATCCTCATACCCTGTTTATTGCTGGAGTATGATGCAAGTTTGACAATTTATTAAACAAGTTATTTTTATCGTGAGGATAAAAAATTGGATATAGATTTATTAAAAACATTTGTAGAGGTTGTGCGCACGCGTCACTTTGGTAAAGCGGCCGAAAACCTGTATATCACTCAATCGGCAGTAAGCTTTCGAATTCGCCAATTAGAGCAGGGGTTGGGTGTAAACTTGTTTATTCGCCAGCGTAACAATATTCAATTAACGGCGCCAGGAGAGCGATTGCTTCCGCACGCTAAAATGATCATCACCGGCATGCAGCGTGCCAAAGTCGATGTGGCACTTGCCGATAACATGCACAAGCAAATAAGTTTAGCGGGTACGCCTAATATATGGGATGCGTTTTTACAATTTGGCATTACTAATATTGTGTCGGCTATGCCTGGGGTCTCGTTGGTCGCAGAGGTTAAAGCCCAACAAGAAAGCACGCGGTTATTATTAGAGCGTACGCTTGATTTGGCCATTTTATTTGACCCCCCTAAAGTAGACGAGCTTGTGGTAGAGCGAATTTGCGAGCTGCCAATTATTCCGGTTAGTGGCTATGACACGGCCACTAACGAGAACTTTTTTGATAACCAATATGTATATGTTGATTGGGGTACTACGTTTTCGCTATGGCATGCGCGCCAATTTACCGGTAAAACGCCGCCTTATTTTAGAACCAGTACGGGGCGTATTGCCCTTGATTTAATTCTTCAGTGTGGCGGCAGTGCGTTTATCCCCGAGGTACTTGTTGAGTCTCACCTAGAAAAGGGTGAGCTGTTTCATGTAAAAGATGTAGAACATACTTCGCGTGATATTTTTGTGGCTTACCACAGAGACAACGAACAAAAAGAGTTAATAGAAACCCTGATTAACTTATTACCTAAAATAAATGCTTATCAGCCTGTTGATGAACACTAAATACCGACTATGATTTTTAATGAGGTTGAATAGGTACAATTTTGTTTATTAAATATTCATGTCGGTTTGTTTTCAGAATTTAGACACTTTTATTAAAATAAAAAGACAAAAATGTTTCCTTTGTAATATATCTGTCATTTAACGGTGACAAACTGCAGCTGTTTTAAAAATTAGTCTTGTGATTATCGAGGAAATAACATGAATTTTGTAAAATCGAGCTTATGTGTTGCACTAGTAAGTGGTTTATCTTTTAGCGCGTTTGCAGACGTTGATGTATACGGTAAAGCGAATGTTACTGTGCAATCGTCTAATGATGGTGAAGGGTCTTTCACTGAAATTAAAAGTAATGCATCTCGCTTTGGACTAAAAGGGTCTGAAAAGATTACTGATGGATTAGAAGCAGTTTATAAGTTTGAGTTTCAAGTTGATGTATCTGATGCTGACTCTAAAGGTGATAACGACGACAATATTTCTGCACGTAACCAGTATGTAGGTTTAAAAGGTACATATGGTCAAGTTGTTGTGGGTCGTAACGATACAGCGCTTAAACAATCGCAAGGTAAGTTAGATTTATTTAATGACCTTGAAGGCGATATTAAAAATGTCTTTAAAGGTGAAAACCGCCTAGGTGATTCAATCACTTATACATCTAAAAGCTACGAAGGCTTTAAAGTACTTGCTACATTTGTTGCCGAAGATGACGTAGATGCAGATAACGGCTATTCAATGGCGGTTACTTACGGTGACTCTGCACTTAAAAAGAGTGCGGTATACGCCTCGGTTGCAGCCGATAGCGAAGTAAATGGCTACGATGTAGTGCGTGCGTCAATTCAAGGTAAAGTAGAGAGCTTTAAATTAGGCGCTATGTACCAAACTCAAGAAAAAGTAGACGGTAGCGCAGAAGCTGACGGCTATTTATTAAACGCAGCCTACAGCATGGGTAAAAACACGTTTAAAGTGCAATACCAAGCAATGGACTTTGATGACAGCGACGACAAAACGGCAGTTTCTGTAGGTGTTGATCATAAGTTTAATAAAAACATTAAAGTATTTGGTTTTTACTCAAGCTTTGATATGGACAACAATGTTGACCAAGACTACGTTGGCCTAGGTATGGAATACAAGTTTTAAGCGTTGCTTAAACACTCCCTTTATTAACCGCGCTCTAATGAGCGCGGTTTTTTTTGCTTTAAATTATTTACTTACCCGCCCATAATAGACCCTCATTTGGAATGGGGTGAAATTCCTCAACTATTCCCGTAACTGTAATTAGCACCACGCTTTAAGTCAGATACAAATGAGACATATCAATCAGCATGAGAAGTTCTAGATTGGTATACTTTTTTAACGAGCGGGTAAACTCATTTTTATTGATGCACTAGTCTTTTAGCTGTGTGTTAGTGAGTGCACGCTTTCCAAGGACTCACTTTTGCAAACTACATTAGCGCCAAATACACCCTTATTAAACGTTCAAAATGTGTCGTGGGAAGTCGATGATCACGCCATTTTAAACAATATTAATTTACACATAGCTAAGGGTAAGTTTATTGGGTTAATTGGCCCAAATGGGGCGGGTAAGTCGAGCTTATTGCGCTGTTTGTATCGCTTTAATAAACCCACCGCTGGTAACGTTACCTTTAATCAGCAGGATATTTGGCAGCTTAAAAGTGAAGACTACGCAAAATATGTTGCTGTAGTTCTACAAGAAGCGCCTGCGCAATTTAACCTAACATTATTTGATGTGGTTGCCCTTGGGCTTACACCTCATAAGTCATTATTTAGCGCCACCACCCACAGCGACAAACAAAAAATTACACAGGCAATAAAAACCGTAGGGCTTGAGCAACAGTGTAAGCAAAATTTTGAGTCGCTTTCGGGGGGCGAAAAGCAACGTGCATTGATTGCCCGCGCTATAGTGCAGCAACCGCAATTGCTCATCATGGATGAGCCAACCAGCCATTTAGATGTTAAATACCAAATACAAGTGATGGAACTGGCAAAATCGCTAGGGGTTACTGTGTTTGCCTCATTTCATGATTTAAATTTAGCAGCCGCGATGTGCGATGAGCTGGTGGTTATTAATAAAGGTAAAATAACACATGCAGGCTCGCCTGCGCAGGTACTTAGTGAGGACATGCTAGCGGATGTTTTTGGGGTATGTGCGCGCGTAACTAGCCACCCTCAGCGCACAGAAAATGGCCAAACTATTCCTCATATTACTTACTTTTATGGCTATTAATTAAATGTATATAACAAAAATAAACCAGTGGACAATATTTATAGCAGCCGTATTAATTGCACTGGGCAGCCTTTTTAGCGCACTGAGCTTTGGCGCCGCAGATACGCCGTTAAGTGATGTGCTCACAGGGGTTTTATCAGCAGGGGAGGGCTCGTTTAACGCGCGTATTATTTATGAGCTTAGGTTACCTCGTACCTTACTTGCCTTTATGGCGGGGGCAGGTTTGGCTATTGCAGGGCTTATTTTACAAACGGTTACCCGTAACCCGCTCGCTGATCCGTATTTATTTGGCATATCGTCAGGCGCGTCGTTTGGGGTCGTACTGCTTATGGCTGTTGCGGGTATTAGTGCAGGTTTTATGTTATCGGCTGCTGCCTTATTAGGGAGCTTTTTAGCAATGGGCTTATTGATACTTATTGCTGGGCGGCAAAAAAGCACGCAAGTAGAGTCTATGTTGTTAGCGGGGGTGGCACTGTCGTTTTTATTTAGCGCATTTACAAGTTTATTGCTGTATTGGAGTGACCCGCAAGCAGTGGCTGGTATTTTGTTTTGGACGTTAGGCAGCTTTGCCCGCGCACAATGGGGCACGTTATGGTTGCCATGCGTGGTTATAGTGGTGTGTATTAGCTTTATGTTGAGCTTTAAAAGGCAGTTAAATGCGTTGCTTCTTGGCGATGAAAGCGCGATAACGCTTGGGGTCCGTGTACACCGTTTTAGAATTTTAATGTTGGTATTGAGCTCGTTAATAACGGCCGTGCTGGTGGCCTTATGTGGCGGTATTGGTTTTGTAGGTTTAATGGTGCCGCACATAGTGCGCTTTTTTATATCTCAGGGCAGTACTGCAGGCTTACTAATTACTAGCTTAGTGGGCGGCACGTTTATGGTGTGGGTCGATGTGCTTTCGCGCTCATTACTTAAAAACCAAGAGCTCCCTGTAGGGGTGATCACAGCAGCCATGGGTAGCGTATTTTTTTTAAGCTTACTCTTTTTTAGAAAAACAAAGGCATAGTGCTGATGAAAACCTTAATGATTCAAGGCACTACGTCAGATGCCGGAAAAAGCACCTTAGTTGCTGCGCTTTGTAGAGTGTTTGCAAAGCGAGGTGTAAAGGTCGCGCCTTTTAAACCGCAAAATATGGCGCTTAATAGCGCGGTTACAAAAGAAGGCGGCGAAATAGGCCGTGCGCAAGCTTTGCAAGCTATAGCCGCTAAAGTAGAGCCTCAAAACGACTTTAACCCCATATTGCTCAAACCCAATAGTGATACGGGGGCACAAGTCATTGTACATGGAAAAGCCATTAGTAATATGGAGGCCGGGGCGTATCATAACTATAAACAGGTTGCGATGGATGCAGTGCTTGCCTCGCATAAACGCCTAGCAAAGCAGTTTGATTTATTATTGGTTGAGGGCGCAGGCAGCCCCGCAGAAATAAACCTACGCGAGAACGACATTGCCAATATGGGTTACGCAGAAGCGGTAGATTGCCCTGTCATTATTATTGCCGATATAGACAAGGGCGGTGTGTTTGCGCATTTAGTGGGCACACTTGCGTTATTAAGCGAATCCGAGCAAGCGCGCGTAAAAGGCTTTGTTATAAACCGCTTTAGAGGCGATATAAGCTTGCTACAAAGTGGGCTAGATTGGCTTGAGCGCTACACAAAAAAACCAGTGCTTGGAGTGCTGCCTTATTTGCATGATTTAGCACTTGATGCCGAAGATGCTGTAGCAATAGATAACACGGTGACGACTGCCACCATTAATATAGCCGTGCTTTTATTGCCGCATATTAGTAACCATACCGATTTTGATGCATTGCGGCTGCACCCAAATATTAATATAAATTATGTACGCCACACACACGCGATCCCACCGGTTGATCTGATTATTATTCCTGGCAGTAAAAACGTGCTGGGCGATTTAAGTTTTGTAAAAAATGAAGGCTGGGATATGCAAATAAAGCGCCACATACGTTATGGTGGCAAAGTACTTGGTATCTGCGGTGGTATGCAAATGTTGGGGTATACCATAAATGATCCCAACGGAGTCGAGTCGTCCTTAAAGCAAGTAACGGGGCTTGCCCTATGCGATTTTGAAACCACACTTAGCACCCAAAAAGTACTCACTAAAGTAACGGCGGCTATGCAGTTAAATGATTTGCAAACACCGTGTAGCGGCTACGAAATTCATGCCGGCATTAGTGAAGGCGCAGCACTTGATAAGCCATTTTTAACGTTTAACGCGCACCCTCATGGGTTTGAAAACGATGGCTTTATTAGTGATGACAATGCCATTGCTGGTACTTATTTACACGGCTTGTTTGATGAACCTGCTGCCACACTGCAAATTTTAAAGTGGGTAAAAAGCGATGCAGCCATACAACCTGTGAGTATTGTAGCGCACCGCGAGCAACAACTAGAGCGCTTAGCCACTATGTGCGAGGCGCATTTGAACATACAACACATTATATCGATTTATGAAGGAGATAATAATGACGGATACAAATAACGATAAGCACCAGCAGCGCCAACAAAAAGTAAAAGAGCAGGTAGATGCACGCGTGGCTGCTGCGCAAGATGTTAAAGGGATATTTCAGGTAATTACGGGTAATGGTAAAGGTAAATCTACCTCAGGCTTTGGTGTGGTTGCTCGCTGCGTAGGTCATGGTAAAAAAGCCGCTGTTTGTCAGTTCATTAAAGGCACATGGGAGTGTGGAGAGCGTAACTTATTACAAGGCGCAGGGGTTGAATTTGCCGTTATGAATACCGGTTTTACATGGGATACGCAAAATAAAGAAGCCGACACCGCAGCCGCGCAAGCAACGTGGCAAGAGTCAAAGCGTATGCTTGCAGATAGCAGTATTGATTTAGTATTACTTGATGAACTTACCTACATGGTGACTTACGGTTATATTGATTTAGATGAGGTAGTAAACGCGCTAAATAATCGCCCTCCCATGCAATCGGTTATTATTACAGGTCGCGCAGCGCACCGCACGTTAACAGACCTTGCCGATACAGTAAGCGAAGTGCGCAATGTTAAACACGCCTTCGACTCGGGTATAAAAGCACTAGAAGGGTTTGATTACTAATGTATAAAGCGTTTTTTACTGCACTGCTGTTATTGTGTTCAGGGGGCAGTGCCGTGGCCAATGATACAGCTACGCCAGATAAACTGCGCGTTGTAGCACTTGCACCGCATATAGTAGAAAACCTATTTGCTATAGGTGCGGGAAGTAATATTGTTGGCACTGTTGATTACGCCGATTACCCAAATGAAGCTAAAAGTATTGAACGCATTGGTGGTTACTATGGTATTTCTCTTGAAAAATTATTAGCGCTAAAACCCGATTTAGTGATTGGTTGGAAAAGCGGTAATCAAAGTGAAGATTTAGAACAAATTAAACGCCTTGGTATAAAAGTACATTTAAGTGATCCCAAAAAAATAGAAGAAGTTGCAAACGAGCTGATTGCTTTTGGAAAATTTACAGGGCGTATTGAGCAAAGCAAGCAAGTAGCAAACGCATTTATTACTAAGCTCAAAAAAATTAAAAAGCAGCAGCAAAGCAAAAAAATATTAACTGGTTTTTATCAATTATGGCCAGAGCCAATGATGACGGTAAGTGAAAATACATGGATAAACCAGCTTATAGAAACATGTCATGTAAGCAATGTATTTGCACACAGCCCAACCGACTACCCGCAAATAAGTATTGAAAACGTGGTGATTAAAAAACCACAGATTATTATTATTCCTGATGAACAAGCCGATAAGCCACAACCTAAAATTAATTGGCAAAAATGGCCAGAAGTCCCCGCTGTAAAACAGAACCAATTTATACGTGTAAATGCCGATTTATTACATCGTTTTACACCGCGCATGCTAGATGGACTGGCAAATATGTGTGATAAAATAGACGCATCACGCAAACAAATTAAGAGTATACAATGAGCGATTGGCCAGCCTTTTTAGAATATGAATTACAGCAACCTTATATGCAGCAAACATTAGATTATGTAGCAAAACGCCGTGTCGAAGGTGTTGCTGTGTACCCACCCAAAGAGCAAGTATTTAGTGCCTTTGAAGCGACAGCCCTTAACAATATTCGCGTGGTTATTTTAGGCCAAGACCCATACCACGGAGAAGGCCAAGCCCATGGCTTATGTTTTTCTGTGTTGCCAGAGGTTAAAACGTTACCGCCGTCGTTAAAAAATATGTACAAAGAATTGGCAACGGATATTCCCGGTTTTGAAATACCAGACCATGGCTACTTACAAAGCTGGGCAGAGCAGGGCGTGTTTTTACTCAATACGGTACTCACGGTTGAGCAAGGCCAAGCGCACTCGCATAAGCATTTAGGGTGGGAGCAATTTACCGATAATGTGATAGCCCATATAAATGCAAACTGCAAAGGAGTGGTGTTTATTTTATGGGGCGCTCATGCGCAAAAAAAAGGTAAAAATATTAACAGCGCTCGCCATCATATTTTAAAAGGGCCGCACCCATCGCCGCTTTCTGCGCATCGTGGTTTTTTTGGCTGTAAGCACTTTTCACAAACAAATGAATTGTTACAAGCCCAAGGCGATACGCCCATTAACTGGCAGGTTTAATTGATATATTAAAAAAGGCTTTCGTATTATGAAAGCCTTTTGCTTAGTTATTGAGTATTAATGCCCATGCGCAATAATTATCAATTATTTTGAAGGGGTAAAACCTGGCGTTAGCTTTACTATCGATACGGTTTTCCTGCCGCAAAATAAATTGCCTAATTGAGCGCAATTAGTTTGAAATTAAAAATCTAACTCATCAATTTCAATGCTGTCTGTAAAAAAGTCTAACTCCTGTAGTTCTTTACGTAACCGTTGTTTGTCTTTTATGGCCTCAATCTCGCGCCACTTTCTTTTTTTATTCTTTTGAGAGGTTTTTCTTGTTGTATCAGGACCTTCTAATATCTCTAATATATCGTTTAGGCTATCCATGACTATCTCCTATTGATTTTAGTGAACCTCGAGAATACCTATACCACAGGCCTAGCTAAAATAGAATAAAAAAGTGACGAATTTGTTACAGATATGTGATGCATTGATGAAGTTTAATACTAACTAGCTTTATTGAGCACGTTATTTTTAGATAGAAAAAATAAATAAAAAAATACTAAAAGTTAGTTATTTAGCTGTGTAGGTAATGGTACATGCTGTGGCAGGTTAGTATAAAGCAGTGCGGATTATATTAAGGGCATAAAAAAACGCCGCAGGTGCGGCGTTTAATACATAATTAGCGCGTATTACATTGCTTTAAAACGTGCTTCTAGCTGCTCTTGTGCATCTGCGAATGAGCGGATACCTTCAGCTAGTTTTTCAGTGGCCATTGCATCTTGGTTATGTAACCAACGGAACTGCGACTCAGTAAGTGGAGCAGGCTTTGGCTCTTTAGGAATATCACTTTGTAGTAAGTATTCTTCTGCGCCTTCTAAATTGCTTAAGTCTTCTAGTAGGTTAGGGCTAATCGTTAGCTTGTCACAACCTGTAAGGGCAATAATTTCGCCAGTGTTACGGAAGCTTGCGCCCATAACAACGGTTTTGTAATCATGGCGTTTATAAAACTCAAAAATGCTACGTACAGATTGAACACCTGGATCTTGTAGCGGATCGGTTGGTTTTTCCATACCATTTGCTACGTGCCAATCTAAAATACGGCCAACAAATGGTGAGATTAAAAATACGTTTGCATCAGCACATGCACGCGCTTGAGCATCGCTAAATAATAAAGTCAGGTTACATTTAGTCCCTTCTTTTTCTAGCTGTTCGGCCGCTTTAATGCCTTCCCATGTAGACGCAACTTTGATTAAAATTTTGTCTTTGCTTACACCTTCTTTTTCATAAAGGCTAAGCAGGGTATGTGCTTTATCAATAGTTGCTTGGGTGTCGAATGATAAACGAGCATCTACTTCAGTAGAAATATAACCAGGTACAATTTCGCTAATTTCTTTACCAAGTAATACGGCAAAGTAGTCACATGCAAGTTCAAGCTGTTTAGCTGCATCTTGCTCTGTTTCTTTTGCATAGCTCCAAGCTTTATCTAAATAAGGCTTGTAAGCTTCAATCTCGCTCGCTTTTAATAAAAGCGACGGGTTTGTGGTTGCATCTTCTGGTTGATGCTTTTTGATCGCTTCAATATCGCCAGTGTCGGCTACGATAGATGAATGTTGTTTTAGCCTTTGTAGAGCGCTAGTCATTTGCCTTCCTCATTCCAAGCAAGTTAAAAGAAAATCTAAACTACCTTAATATAAGTATTCAATACTGCAACAGTGTGACAATGCTTGATAGGTCTTATGTCCTTATCAATAGAAAAACGACGATGCATGGTTTATTAAGGTAGGATTTAGGCCATTGCGATTAATTTTCAATGGTATTTTATAAACAAAACGTGCTTTTCGTCTCATTTAATGTTGAAATTGACATTAAATAAATTACAAGTCAATAGCTAACTATGATCACTGTTATTTCACCAGCAAAAAATCTTGATTACGAAACGCCACCCGCAACAGATAAGTTCACTCAACCTGAATTACTAGAGCACAGCGAAGAGCTCATGAAAGTATGCCGTGAACTAACTCCAGCGCAAATTGGCAGTCTAATGAAAATTAGCGATAAGCTTGCAGGGCTTAACGCTGCGCGCTTTAGCGAATGGTCGCAACCATTTACACAAAGTAATGCTAAACAAGCGGTACTAGCCTTTAACGGCGATGTGTACGGTGGTTTAGATGCCGCAACACTCACTGCCGCTAACCTCGATTATGCGCAAAGCCATTTACGTATACTTTCGGGTTTATACGGCTTATTAAAGCCGCTTGATTTAATGCAAGCTTACCGCCTAGAAATGGGCACTAGGCTTGATAACCCTCGCGGGAAAAATTTGTATGAATTTTGGGGCAGCATTATTGCTAATAAACTAAACGAGGAATTAAAAGCGCAAGACGCACAATACCTCGTTAATCTTGCTTCAAACGAGTACTTTAAAGCAGTAGATAAAAAAGCACTCAATGCGCAAATTATTACCCCGCATTTTAAAGACTGCAAAAATGGTCAATATAAGGTAATTAGCTTTTACGCTAAAAAAGCGCGCGGCATGATGGCCCGTTACATTATAGAAAACCAGGTAACACAGCTTAGCCAATTAAAAGAGTTTACTGTGGCGGGTTATTACTTTAGCCCTGAAGCAACAGCAAAAGAGCTTGAGCCAGTATTTATGCGCGACGAGCAAAACTAAGTATTTATACTCAGCAAACAATGAGTTAAAAAGCCATGCATTGCGTGGCTTTTTTTATGCTGGCGCTAAACTTGCTAACTTCACCTACTATTAATGAGATAAAAAATAGATAGGTGTAAAAATATGATCAGCATACCTTCAGTAGCCGAAGCCGAAAAACTCATCGAAGAAAAACTCGGAGGGTGGTTTGATGTAGTAATAAGCCACATCCCAAACTTTATTGTGGCAGTGGTGATAGCCATTGTATTTTCAATAATAGCGCGCTTTGCCGGCCAGCTAATGAAAAACCTATTAAGGCGCTCACTCGACTCTAAGCAAATTGCTGATTTAATGGCGTCTATTTTTAAGGTTATGGTGTTATGTGTGGGCCTATTTATCGCTTTAGATTTTATGGGGTTAAAAGGCACAGTCACATCGTTACTAGCGGGTGCGGGTATTGTGGGTTTAGCCATTGGCTTTGCTTTTCAAGACATGACCGAGAACTTAATTGCCGGTATTGCTATGGGAATACGCAAGCCATTTAAAGCGGGTGATGTAATTGAAACCGACGATGTATTTGGCTCTGTACATTCTATAAACCTGCGTAACACGCTAATAGAGAGCTTTTACGGGCAGTTAATACTGGTACCTAACAAGGTATTATTTAGAAACGTGTTAAAGAATTACACCACGTTAGGCGTTAGGCGCATAGAGGTACCGGTGGGTATTTCATACGGCGACGACATTGAAAAAGCCAAAGAAGTTATCGTTGATAAAATTAACGAGTTTGACTTTGTAATACGTAAAGATGAAACCGCTGTGTACGCAGAAGGTTTTGGCGACAGTAGTATTAATTTACTGGTGTGGTTTTGGATAAAATACCCAGGCGAGCCAGACTTTATGACAGTACGCCATAAAGGCGTAGTCGCTGTTAAACAAGCGCTTGATGCTGCAGATATAAGTATTCCATTCCCAATACGTACGTTAGATTTTGGCATTAAAGGCGGTGAAAAGCTCGATGCCATGATAAGCGATAAAATAAACCAACAGTCACCCAAACAACAAGGCGGGAGTAATACGGGTTCAAATCAAAGCGAATGAGCGACTAATACTGCTTTAAACTAGCCCAGTAATAGTTACCCACTAGCAGCGCATTTTTACATAAAAAGTGCGCTGCTAGTAATTTCAAAGCGCTAAGTCGGGTTAAATTTAACTACATACTTTTAATAAATTTATTTTAAGTTAATACTTATTTGCTTTTCGCTGCCATCGAATTTTTGATTAGTAGTAAAAGCGTTTCACCACTGCTTTTTGTCATCGATTTTTTTGTAACCTCAGCAGGGCGACCTGGAATAGCGCAGCCATCTAACTCTATTACCTTGTCGCCTACTTTTAATCCTGCCAAATCAGCAAAGACTTTTATAATATCTATTTCACTAATTTCTGGGCTAAAAAAAAGCCGGATACAGACACATCTGCAGCAAAGCCAAAAGTACCTTCCTCTGCATGGCCAATAAGAGGGATTAGCAGTAGTAAATAAATCGTTTCATGTATTAGCTTCCTTGTGTAAGTGATGGGGCATTTGCATGCGTTAAGCCATATATTATTAACTGCTATTCATGGTGAGGTTGATTAGCAAACACTTGTAGGTTGCCAACGGTATTAAAAATGCGCTGATTAGATGAACTTTACAGCCTTGTTATAGCATTCTTTTATCAAAGCTGTAGTAAGTCACTAATTTAAAAGAGTGGGAAAGGGCGGCTAAGTGTTTGCTCTATTTTTAATAGGGGAGCTAAAGCTAGAAGTTTAGATACTAAAGTGTGCTGTTAAGCATAAAAAAGCGCGGCTTGTGTTGGAGAAACAAGCCACGCAGAGGAATAAGTTATATAAACAAAAATTGTAATGCGGTATTAGATAACACTAATTTTATTACGGATAATTTTAACGCCATCCATATTTTCTAAAAACTTTTGCGCAAGTGCACGCTGAAAACCTGTTTGCGCTTCACCGTATAGGTCAACTTCACCGTCTTCAACCTGCACGCGAATATCGCTTAATGCTAAGTTTGGGTTAGTGCGTAACGTATTGGTGATTGTTTGTTGTAAGTTAGGTTGAGTAGCCACACTGCTTACTACGGCTAAGTTAGTTGCTGCACTTACTTTTGTAGCGCAAGCTAATAAAAATAAACAACAAAATGATACTAAAGCGATAGTTAACTTAAAGCGGTTCATAACTTCATCCTTACATTACGGTTAATCGTGCAGCTATTCTTAGCTGAGTTACTTTCTCAGTTACAATTTCGATGCCAGTTTTAATTTGTTGAAATATAAGGTTATTTTATTAAGTGGGAATTCAGGTGGGCAATAATTACATTTTAATGGGAATGAGTTACATGCTTGGGTTACATTTGTAACGGGTACAAAAAAGCCGGCAACTGCCGGCTTGTTTATTTATGGTGTGCTATTTCTTTTTAATTTTAGCTTTGGCTTTTTTCTTAGCTTTCATTTTTACTGGATCTTTACGCTTTTTAGCGGGTGGCTTAGCTTCTTTATGCTGTGGCTCAAGCCCTTTAATTATGCGGCGCTTAAGTTTTTGCTCTGTGTATCGCTCAACCTTGTATAAAATGCCAATGTCGTGCGCTTCAACTAATGATATAGCGATCCCTTTTTTACCTGCACGGCCAGTACGGCCAATACGGTGTACATAGACATCGGCAGTGCGCGGCATATCAAAGTTAATTACGTGGCTAATGTCAGAAACATCAATACCGCGGGCCGCAACATCGGTTGCTATTAATATGCGCGTTTTGCCACTGTGGAAATTTTCCATCGCTTTCATGCGCTTATCTTGCGGCATTTCGCCACGCAGCCACGCGGCTTTTACGCCATTGTTAGTTAGCTCACCAATTAGCGTTTCTAGGCGCTCACGGGTTTTTACAAATACAATGGCTTTACTTACATCTGGGCCGTTTAGGGTATTAACCAACAGCTCAAGCTTGTGGTGGTAGTCATCAGCAAGGTGAACCCATTGATGAATTTTTGCTTTTTCTTTGCGTGACGATTCAGCTTCAAGTAAAGCTGGGTCGTTTAAAATACGCTCAGCAAATAACTCAACGCTATCGCCTTCTAACGTTGCAGAGAATAAAAAGCACTGACGACGGTTTTTAGCTTCGTCACATATGCGCAGCATTTCTTTTCTAAAGCCCATATCTAACATGCGGTCGGCTTCATCAAGAATAAGCATTTCTACGTTTTCAGCATGGAAATTTTCGGTTTCAAGATATTCCATTAAACGTCCTGGTGTGGCGATTAAAATATCGTTATTGTTTTCAAAAATTTCTTTATGGGTGCCGTAGTTTATACCACCTGTTACTACACCAATTTTAAGGTGAGTGCCTTTAGCAAGTAGTTCACATTGCTCATGAATTTGATAAGCCAGTTCACGGGTTGGGGTCATTATTAACACACGTGCAAAACCTGGGTCGCGACGCGGAAAATCCATTAAGTATTGAATAGCCGGAATTAAAAATGCCGCCGTTTTACCTGTGCCAGTAGGTGCTGATGCTAAAATATCGCGACCTTGCAGCGCTTCAGGAATAGCTTGTTGTTGAATGCTGGTTGGTGTCTCGTAGCCCATTTTATCAATGGCGTTGAGTAGTTTAGTATCAAGATCAAATTCAGAAAATTGCATAGAGTGTCTAAAATAAGGGACAATTACCTGCAATTATACGCGCTATACGCCAGTTGGTGAATGAAAAGGTGAAAAAATGTCAGGGTTTACGTTTAAACAATTTAAGGTTGAGCACGATAGCTGTGCTATGAAGGTCTCAACCGATGGCATTTTACTTGGCGCATGGGCGTATTTAAAAGGCGCCAACACATTACTCGATATAGGCACAGGTACCGGTTTACTTGCGCTTATGTGTAAACAGCGCCAACCAGCACTTAGCATAACCGCTGTTGAAATTGATGAAGCTGCTTACAAGCAAGCGCAGCAAAATATAGCCTCTAGCCCGTGGCCAAATATCACAGTAAAGCACACCACTATACAAGCGTTTAAACAGGCGGCGCCATTTGATGTTGTGATTTCTAACCCCCCTTATTTTAACCGTAGTTTAAAAGGGCTAAGCGATGCCCGTAACACCGCACGCCATACCGATGGTTTAAGTTTTGACGAACTAATACATGCCTATATGCGTTTAAGTCATGAGCAATCGTGCTTTAACGTAATTTTACCTACCACAGAGGCGGGCTTATTCATTGAATTGGCAAAACAAAGCGGGCTTTATTTAAACGCGCATTGCCAAGTAAAAACCACACCAAGTAAAGCATTTAGCCGCAGTTTGATGCGCTTTAGCTTAGTAAACACTTTGCCTGAGCTTACCTCCCTATGCATAAAAGATGACAACAACCGCTACAGCGATGATTATATTGCGTTATGCAAAGCGTTTTACTTGAAAATGTAATTTTTTAGGCAGGTAATTATCTAGTAATAAAGGATAGTTTACCCATTATGCATACGTATTCAGTTTTTATTTGAGCAACTCTCAAACTAGTGTTAACTACTTGTAAATAACGTCGAGTATGTTGTTTAACTCGCCCAACACTGGAAACACACACTATGAAACTCAGTAAAATGATCACCACTGCAGGTTTTAGCTTAGGTTTAACCTTACCAAGTTTAGTATCGGCTGCGCCTACAACATTTGTGCATTTATTTGAATGGAATTGGCAAGATGTAGCCCAAGAATGTGAGCAGTTTTTAGGACCAAAAGGGTACGCTGCTGTACAGGTGTCTCCGCCTAACGAGCATATTACAGGTAGCCAATGGTGGACTCGTTATCAACCTGTGAGCTACCAACTACAAAGCCGAGGCGGTAACCGTTCGCAATTTATAGATATGGTTAATCGCTGTAACGCCGCAGGCGTCGATATATATGTTGATACATTAATAAACCATATGGCAGCCGGCAGTGGTACGGGCACTGCTGGTAACACTTTTGGTAATAAACAATACCCTATTTATAGCCCACAAGATTTTCACGAAAGTTGTTCTATTAACCCAGAAGATTACGGTAATAACCGTTATCGCGTGCAAAACTGTGAGCTAGTAGGGCTGGCCGATTTAAATACTTCTTCAAATTATGTGCAAAATACATTAGCGGCATATATTAATGACCTTCAAGCTATGGGTGTTAAAGGTTTTAGGTTTGATGCTGCTAAGCATGTTGCTGCAAGTGATATTCAAGGTTTAATGGCAAAAATAAATGGCTCGCCAGTGGTGTTTCATGAGGTGATAGATCAAGGTACTGAAGCGGTTGCAGCCTCAGAGTATTTAAGTACAGGGCTAGTTACCGAGTTTAAATACAGTACGCAGCTTGGTAATACCTTTAGAAATGGCTCGCTTGCATGGTTAAGTAATTTTGGTGAAGGCTGGGGCTTTATGCCAAGTTCATCAGCTGTGGTATTTGTAGATAACCACGACAATCAGCGCGGCGATGGTGGTGCGGGTAATGTAATTACTTTTGAAGATGGCCGTTTATACGACCTAGCTAACGTATTTATGTTGGCATACCCGTATGGGTATCCAAAAGTAATGTCGAGTTATGATTTTCACGGCGATACAGATGCGGGTGGGCCAAGTGTACCGGTGCACAATAATGGTAATTTAGAATGTTTTGCAAGTAGCTGGAAGTGCGAGCATCGCTGGTCTTATATTGCGGGTGGTGTCGATTTTAGAAATAACACAGCCGACAACTGGGTAGTAACAAATTGGTGGGATAACACCCATAACCAGATTGCATTTGGACGTGGTAGCTCAGGTCATATGGCAATTAATAAAGAAGACTCAACGCTTAATGCAACAATTCAAACAGATATGGCGCCTGGACAGTACTGCAATGTGTTAAAAGGCGAGCTTTTGGGTAATGCTACTAGCTGTAGCGGTGAAGTAATAACAGTTAATAGCAACGGCACCATAAATTTAAATGTAGCGCCATGGGGTGCAATAGCAATTCATAAAAATGCTAAATTAACCCAAGAGGCAGTGCCTAATAATAGCGACTGGCAAAGAACCGTTATTTTTATTAATGCTCAAACACAAAGTGGACAAGACATGTTTGTACGCGGTGGTATAGACCACACCTATGCAAATATAAACCTTGCTAGAAACTGCCAAACAACAAATGTTGAATGTGCTATGCCAATTCGCCATAACAATCTAAAAAACAACACCACAACACCTTGGAAAGCAAACGATAACTACCTAGATTGGTATGGAATTGAACAAGGCCAAAGCAGTGAAGCGCAAGGTACTGCCATGGATTGGACTACAAATGTTTGGCCAAGTGAATATGGCGCCCAAAAATCGGTAACAGTAGATGGCTTTGGTGTTACACCCCTTAATATATGGGGCGAACACTATTGGATGCTGGATGTTGATATGGATTGCAGTAAAGCTGTTAACGGATGGTTTGAATTAAAAGCATTTATAAAAAATGGCCAAGAGTGGGAAGGCGATATAAGCCAAGCAAATACCCCCTATACAAGTACTAACCATATGGCACAGTGTGGCAAAATTAATATGTTTGAATTTAACAGCTCAAATGTAGAGGTACGTAACTTTTAAATACGTACTTTAAAACGCGTACGTTAAAAAACTATCAGCCAATTTAAAACCAAGTGGGTTAACGCGTACTTGGTTTTTTACTTTTATAAGTACCTAAATAGCAGTTTAATTTAATAGTGCGTTTATAAATCAGCTGGTATTATCGTTTTATTCGCCATTTTTAATTTAGGCAACACAATGAAAAAGTTAAACAAATTACCGTTACTAACAACACTCGCTGCGGCTTTATTTATAAGCCAAGGTGCGCTTGCAAACATGACTCCTGTTGGGCTTTGGAAAACCATAGATGAAGACACCAACGAGGCTAAATCGTACGTACGCATTACTCAAAATGATAAGGTGCTCAGTGGTAAAGTTGAGACTATTTTAGACCCAGCTAAACAAACCGGTATTTGTAAAGAGTGTGATGGGGCATTAAAAAATCAGCCTATTTTAGGAATGACCATAATCACTGATGTAAAACCAGAAGATGATGGCGTGTGGGGCGATGGTGAAATACTTGACCCTACAAATGGTAAAACTTATACCGTGCAACTAACGCCACAAAACGACGGTAAAACATTGGAAGTACGTGGCTATATAGGCTTTTTTTACCGTAACCAATATTGGCAACGTGTGGAGTAGCACTACTCGTTTGCTGTTTTTAAAAACTCGCGTTTAAGCCATGCTCGTAATGCGCTTACCTGTGGGTGATTAAGCATGGCGTGGCTCGTTGCAAAATAAAACTGCTGATGCGGATTTACAATGCTTTGGCCAATTTGCGTGAGCATGCCGTGCTTTATATCGTCGCGTACAAATTGTTTGTGGGTGACCAAAACGCCAAGCTGGCGCATCGCGGCTTGTGTTGCTTGCACTGAAATATTAAAGGTTAAGTTATTATGCTGCTTAGGCTGCGCTAAATTATTAGCCTCGCACCACGTTTGCCAATCGTTTTGCCTACGTGGGTTGGTAACGTAGATTGCTTTAAAACGCTGCAGCAAATTTTGCGCGGTTAACTCATCTTTATTTAAGCCAACTAAAAGCTGTGGGTTACAGACTAAAATTAACTGATCGTCGGCTAGTTTTTCACAGTGATATTTTTGCCACTTATCGGGCTGGCCATGAATAATCGCTGCATCAATCCCTTCACGCTCTAAATCAAATTCTCCCACCAAGTTAGAAATACGAATGTCGCTGTTTGGCGAAATGCGCTGAAAATCAGCCACCCTAGGGATCCACCAGTGCAGAGCTAGCGAGTTAACCATATTGAGTGTTAAATAAGTTGGCTCATTCGCTGTGTTACTTGTCTCTTGGCTGGCTGCTAAAATTTCAGCCATGGCCGGGGCTATGCGTTTGTAATAGCGCTCACCCACAGGGTTGAGCTCAACGCGGCGACCAATGCGATTAAAAAGCGGTGTATTAAGTTGTAACTCTAACGCTTTAATAGACTGACTTACCGCCGAGTGACTAATACTTAGCTGCTCAGCCGCGAGCACCATGCTGCCAGTTTCGGCAACAGCTATAAACGTATAGAGAGATTTTAACGGCGCTGATTTGATCATAGGTTATTTATTAACAGTTAAGTTTTACTTACAGGTTAGTTTAATATTATTCGCTTTTAAATTTATAAAGTACACGTAAAATTAGCGCCATAAAAGCCAATGCCAATTTTTTGAAAAATAATAAATAGATTAAAAAAATTAAGCCTTTAATTTTGCTTTTTACATTCATTTTTTATTCAAAGGATAACTGCGGTGACGTTAAATTTTCGTGCTAGTGTGTTTATGCTGCTCTCTACATTTACCTTGGCGTTAAATAGCTTTATAGCCAAGTTACTTACCGATTACTTTAGCACCAGCGAAGTGGTTTTTTTACGGGTGTTTTTACCCGCGATTATTATGCTGGCTTTGGCGGCAGGTATTAAATGGCAGCTACCTAATAAATCAGCATGGCGAACCTTTGCTATTCGCGCAATTTTTATAGTGCTGTGCCAAAACTGCTTTTTAGTGGCGCTAAATACTTTAACGCTGGTGGAAGCGGTTATTTTATTTAGCACTGGGCCGTTATTTATACCGCTAATAGAACGGGTGCTTTTTAAAACTAAATTAAATTGGTTATTGCTACCTACAATGGCGCTGATGTTTGCGGGTGTGATTATTCAAAATATTCATAGCGACGGCATACAATGGCGCTGGAGCTTATTAATTGGTTTAGGGGCTGGTATTTTTAATGCCTGCTCGCAAATCACCTTGTTTAGAGCCAGTAAAATTAAGCTTCCGATGATGGTTATTAACGGTTGGAGTTTTACACTGGCTGCCATTTTTATGGTGCCAGTATTAATGTTTACCAGCGAAGGTGAGCGCTTTTACCAAGGTTTTGCAATCGATATAAGCAATTACAGTTTATTACTGATGGTGGCGTTAATTGGGTTTTCGACTGCTGCAACGCAGTTTTTTAGAGGAAAGGCGTACCGATTAGCCAGTTCTAACTCGCAGCTAGCACCGCTTATTTATTCTAACTTGTTATTTGCGTTGTTATTTCAGCTAATTTTTTACGATACAACATTAAGTCTATCGCAAGTAATAGGCTCAGCGCTTATTGTACTGGCATGTATTATTAATACCTTTGCGCCTAATTGGCTATTGCAAAGGCAAGCAAAAATACGTGAAAAAAAGTGCGCTAAAAAACTTAGTTATTTGTAATGTATTGGCCTAAACATGGTTTAGGCCAAACTCGTTATAGCGTTTCGCTATACTCTGTCATTATTTGTTCAACCCAGCTGGCTATGCGCTCATCGCTTAGCTCGTATTGGCTGTCTTCATCAAGCGCTAGGCCCACAAAGTGTTTGCCATCGGGGGTAAGTGCTTTTGACGCTTCAAACTCGTAGTTTTCATCGTTTGGCCAAAAACCAAGTTGCGTAAACGACTGGGTATTTATTTCATCGTGAAGCATACCAAGGGCGTCTTGAAACCATTGTCCGTAACCTTGTTGGTCGCCCATGCCAAATAAAGCAATGGTTTTACCATTTAGGTTTACATCTTTAATGTCGTCCCACTTAGACTCCCAGTCTTCTTGTATTTCTCCAAAATCCCATGTTGAAATACCAAAGATGATAAAGTCGTACTGCTCTGCATTTTTAAGTGGTTCGTCTTTAATATTGTGTAAGGTCACTACATCGGCGCCAATAAGGTCGCGAATTTTTTCTGCTGCCATCTCTGTGTAGCATGTAGTAGAGCCAAAAAATAAACCAATCTGCATCGTATTTATCACTGTGTAATTGCCTGTTATGATAGGGCGCAGTTTACCGTAAGGTATTTTTAATTGATACCTTCTACCGTGGGTATTACCAACATGAGATCACAACGTGACAACGCTACCTGACGATTTACCTGAACCAAATACCGAGCTAAACAGCAACAGCGACTTTTTAGAAACCTTTTTAGATAGCTTGTACTTAGAGCAAGGTGTAAGCGAAAACACCCTTAGCGCGTATCGCAGTGACCTAGATAAGTTTTGTCAGTTTTTAAAAGGCGAAAGCTTAATGACGGTAACCAGCTTAGATATAGAAAGCTACCTAGCGTATCGCGTAGATTTAGGGTTAAAACCACGTAGCACGGCACGCAGCATAAGTGCGTTAAAGCGGTTTTATCAGTATTTTGTACGTGAAAAACGTATTGCAAGCTCACCGCTTGAAAACATTGCGCAACCAAAAGCGGGTCAATCGTTACCTAAAACGCTCTCAGAAGCCGAAGTAGAGGCATTATTAAGTGCGCCCAATATTGAAGAGCCAATGGGGCTGCGCGATAAAGCCATGCTAGAGCTACTCTATGCTACGGGCTTGCGTGTAACCGAGCTTGTAGGGCTGCGTATGGAGCAAATTAACTTGCGCCAGTCGGTTGTGTTTGTAAAAGGTAAGGGCAACAAAGAGCGCTTAGTACCCTTAGGCGAAGAAGCCATGTACTGGCTTGAGCAGTTTTTAAAAGGGGGGCGTGCACAAATGATAAAACACGCCACCGATTTTGTGTTTCCTTCAAAACGCGGCGTAGGTATGACCCGACAAACCTTTTGGCATCGTATTAAACACTATGCTATTTTGGCGTCTATTGAGTCAGATTTATCGCCGCATACATTGCGTCATGCCTTTGCAACACATTTACTTAATCATGGTGCCGACTTAAGAGTGGTGCAGATGATGTTAGGGCACAGCGACTTATCGACTACACAAATTTATACCCATGTTGCCAATGAGCGATTAAAATCGGTACACTCAGAGCATCATCCGCGCGCGTAATATGAAATTTAATATCAGCTTAGCGGTCAATTTAGTACGTATTATTAGATAGAGAAAATTATGAAAAAATTAATGTTAGCAGGTGCAATGTTGTGCACAAGTATTAGTGCATTTGCAAATGGCGTAGCCACAACGCCAGATGCTAATGATCCTATTGTTACTAAATTTGCCACGTTAGGTGTAACAGTTAAGCAAATAAACCCAAGCCCTGTTGCCGGTTTAAAAGAGCTTATTACAAATAAAGGTGTACTTTACGCCAGCCCAGACGGCCAGTTTTTAATGCAAGGCACGCTAATTGATTTAAACAACCGCAGCAACTTAACCGAGCAAGCGTTAAATGGTGTCCGTGTTGAAGGTATTAAAGAATACCAAGATTCAATGATTGTTTATAAAGCGCCTAACGAAAAACACCAAATTACGGTATTTACTGATATTAGTTGTGGCTATTGTCGTAAATTACACCGCGAACTAGACGACTTGCTTGATGCAGGCATTACTGTTCGTTATTTAGCATTTCCGCGTGGTGGACTGCAAGGTTCGGGCTACGCCGATTTAATGAACGTATGGTGTGCACGCGACCAACAAGAAGCACTAACAGAAGCTAAATCAGGCGAAGACACTAAAGTAGTTGCCGGTTGTAGCGCACCAGTAGCTGAGCATTACCAGCTAGGCCAAAGCTTTGGTATTAGCGGCACGCCAGCCATTATTTTAGAAGACGGTACAATGATCCCAGGCTACCAGCCAGCCGCGGCATTAAGTGCAGCGCTTGAGGCGAACAAAGCAGGTTAATTAAAAATCTGAGTAACTGTTTAATACCAATCCGCGATAATATTTAATCATTTTGCGGGGCTAAACATGCTGCTACAGGCGTTAAAAAATGCTTATTTACGACTGCATGGATGCAGAAGATAGAGCAATGCAGGAGCAATTGCCGAGAACAACTAAATAGCGGATTTTTTGCCTAGCTATCAACACGTTTTTCCAGCCTCAAAATAGATTACTTAATTAAGCGAATTGGTTTAAAAAGGCCTTTATGGCCTTTTTTTGTCTTTTTATTATGAACACCATAAGTTAAAAACCAGCATGAAAAAACTGATCATTGCGCGCGAAAATGTAGACGATTCTTACCTGCCAAGCGATCTGCACCCTGTTATTAAGCAAATTTATGCCACGCGTAACGTGCAAAATGCACACGAGCTAAATAATAGTGCAGCCACGCTAATCGATTTTAAACTGTTTAAAGACATCGACAAAGCCACCGAGCTATTAATTGATGCGCTGAATGCGCAAAGCCGCATTTTAATTGTTGGCGACTTCGATGCCGATGGCGCAACCAGTACAGCCACCTTAATGCAAGGCTTGGCAATGTTTGGCTTTAATAACTTAGACTACCTTGTACCGGACAGGTTTAGCTTAGGCTATGGTTTAAGCCCTGCGCTTGCTGAGCAAATTGTTGATATAAAACCAGAGCTGGTCATTACGGTAGATAACGGTATTTCGTGTATTGCAGGCATAGACATACTGAAAAAAGTGGGCATTAAAGTACTGGTTACTGATCACCACTTGCAAGGGGAGCAGCTCCCTAATGCCGATGCAATTGTTAACCCAAACCGCCATGATTGCCGTTTTCCTTCAAAATCAATTGCGGGTGTCGGCGTTGCCTTTTACTTGCTTATAGCCCTTAGAAGCACGTTACGAGAGCAAGGTTATTTTGAACGCCATGCTATGCCAAATTTGGCCGACTTGCTTGATATAGTTGCCCTAGGCACCGTGGCCGATGTAGTCGCGCTTGATGCAAATAACCGCACTTTAGTACACCAAGGGTTGGCGCGTATTCGCAGCGGTAAAACACGCCCAGGTATTACTGCGCTTATTGAAGTGGCTAATCGTAATGCTGCGCGTTTAAGCGCCAGTGATTTTGGTTTTTCGTTGGCCCCGCGTTTAAACGCAGCAGGGCGACTAGATGACATGAGTTTGGGTATAGCGTGCTTATTAAGTACCGATATAAACCAAGCAAGGCGTATTGCCAGCGAATTAGATAGCTTAAACCATGCACGACGCGAAATAGAACAGGGCATGCAAGCCGAGGCGCAAGCTGTGCTTGATAGGCTCGCGTTTAGTGACGACAACATTCCCGATGCCATTTGTTTATACCAAGAAGATTGGCACCAAGGTGTTATTGGTATTTTGGCGGGTCGCTTAAAAGAAAAATACCACCGCCCAACCGTTATTTTTGCCGGTGGCGAAAACGGTGAAATAAAAGGCTCGTGCCGCTCTATTGAAGGGCTGCACATGCGCGATTTACTCGAAGGGCTAAATACCGCCGACCCGCACTTAATTAATAAATTTGGCGGCCACGCCATGGCGGCAGGGCTAAGTATTGATGAGCAAAACTTTAATGACTTTAAAAACGCGTTTGATGCAGCTGTAAGCGCGCAGTTAAGCGAAGAAAGTAAACGCTGCATTGTATTTACCGATGGCGAGCTGCCAAACGAGTGCTTTACAATGGACTTTGCTCAGCTATTAAAGCAATCAGGCCCATGGGGGCAGCAATTTCCTGAGCCGGTATTTGAGCACACCTTTGAAGTTATTCAGCAGCGTATAGTAGGCGAAAAACACTTAAAGCTGGTGCTTAAACATCAATCTGGGCGCTTAGTTGACGCCATTGTATTTGGAATAGATGTAAAAGCATGGCCCGACACCGAGGCCCGTTATGTCAAAGTGGCTTATCAGCTCGACATAAACGAATTTAGAGGTAAGTTTAGCCTGCAATTAATTGTTCGCGAGCTTGAAAAAGTGCATTAAAAAATATGCACAATGCATGCATAAAAGGCTAATAAAGCGCGCGGTTTTTTGTTAAAATCGGGCGTTTTTATCATTTGACGATAATTTATTGCGTTTAGTGCTAATTTTAGCGCGCAATAATCTAGCCATTTTGGAGTAATGTACATGTTTGAAGTGAATCCTGTGATTAATCAAATCAAGGAAATTCGCGAACGTACTGAACTGCTTCGGGGGTACCTTTGACTACGCTCATAAACAAGAGCGCCTAGAAGAAGTAAACGCCGAACTTGAAGATTCAGCCGTATGGAATGAACCTGAGCGCGCACAAGCACTAGGCCGTGAAAAATCAGCCTTAGAAGCGGTTGTTGAAACAATCGACAACTTAGTAGCAGGTGCTGACGACGTAGAAGGTTTATTAGAGCTTGCAGTAGAAGCAGAAGACGAAGACACGTTTGTTGAAGCGCAAACTGAACTTGAAGGCTTAAATAAACAGCTTGAGGGTTTAGAGTTTCGCCGTATGTTTTCGGGCTCTCACGATGCAAACGATGCTTACCTTGATTTACAGTCTGGGTCTGGCGGTACTGAAGCACAAGACTGGTGTAACATGTTATTACGCATGTATTTACGCTGGGGCGAAGCTAAAGGCTTTAAAGTTGAGCTAGTAGAAGCAACCGATGGCGATGTGGCCGGTATTAAAGGTGCAACAGTGCGCTTTGTAGGCGAATACGCATATGGTTGGCTGCGCACAGAAACAGGCGTACACCGTTTAGTACGTAAAAGCCCATTTGATTCAAGTGGTCGTCGTCATACCTCGTTTGCCTCTGCGTTTGTTTACCCAGAAGTAGATGACAATATTGAAATTGATATTAATCCGGCTGACTTACGTATAGACGTTTACCGTGCATCGGGCGCGGGTGGTCAGCACGTTAATACCACCGAATCGGCAGTACGTATTACTCACGTACCTACCAACACGGTTGTTCAGTGTCAAAACGAGCGTTCACAACACAAAAATAAAGCCCAAGCAATGAAGCAGTTAAAAGCAAAATTATTTGAGCTTGAACTTCAGCAGCAAAATGCTGAAAAGCAATCGCAAGAAGACGCAAAGTCGGATATTGGCTGGGGAAGCCAAATTCGTTCTTACGTACTTGATGATGCACGTATTAAAGATTTACGAACTGGCGTTGAAAACCGTAATACGCAATCGGTACTTGACGGCAACCTAGACAAATTTATTGAAGCCAGCCTAAAATCTGGCCTATAACCACCAAGCTAAAAAAGAGCTAAAAAATGACTGATCAAATCCAAGACGAAAATAAGTTAATCGCTGAGCGTCGCGGCAAATTAGACGCTATTCGCGAAAATTGCCCAGCCAACGGTCATCCTAATCAGTTCCGTCGTGAACATTACACGGCTGATTTACAGGCTGAGTTTGGTGATAAGAGTAAAGAAGAATTAGTAGAGCTTAAGCACGTTGTATCAATTGCTGGCCGTATTTTAGCTAAGCGTGGTCCTTTTATGGCCATTCAAGACATGAAAGGCCGTGTACAAGCTTACGCATCTAAAGATGTGCAAAAAGACTTAAAAGCAAAATATGGCCAACTAGATATTGGCGATATTATTGGTGTTAAAGGTGCGCTTAATAAATCAGGTAAAGGCGATTTATACGTAGAAATGACCGAGTACGAACTACTTACTAAGTCACTACGCCCATTACCAGAGAAGTTTCATGGTTTATCAGATCAAGAAACCAAGTACCGTCAACGTTATGTTGATTTAATTACTAACGAAGCAACGCGCGAAACATTCCGCATTCGCTCACAAGTAGTTGAAGGTATTCGCCGCTTTTTAGCAGAGCGCGACTTTATGGAAGTAGAAACGCCAATGCTACAGGTTATTCCTGGCGGTGCGTCTGCGCGTCCATTTGTGACTCACCATAACGCACTTGATATAGACATGTACTTACGTATAGCGCCTGAGCTTTACCTTAAGCGTTTAGTAGTAGGTGGTTTTGACCGCGTATTTGAAATTAACCGTAACTTCCGTAACGAAGGGTTATCAACGCGCCACAACCCAGAATTCACTATGATTGAATTTTACCAAGCCTACGCTGATTACATCGACCTGATGAATATTACCGAAGACATGCTACGTACAGTTGCAACAAACGTTTTAGGTAGCCCAATTGTTGTTAATACCACTAAAGATGAAAACGGCGAAGTTATCGACTCAGTAGAGTACGACTTTGGCCAACCTTTTGAGCGCCTAAGCATGGCTGATGCTATCTTAAAATATAACCCTGAGTTTGATGCTGCGGTATTTAATGACCCAGAAAACCACTTTGAAGAATTAAAAGCGTACGCTAAACAAGTGCATGTAAAAATTCCTGAAAATTGTGTATGGGGCCCAGGTAAGTTTTTATGTGAAATATTTGAAGAAACGGCTGAGCACATGCTTATCCAACCTACATTTATTACAGGCTACCCGTGGGAAGTATCGCCACTTGCGCGCCGTAACGACGAAAACCCATTTGTTACCGACCGCTTTGAGTTTTTTGTTGGCGGACGTGAGCTTGCAAATGGCTTCTCGGAGCTTAACGATGCGCAAGATCAAGCAGAGCGCTTTACTCGCCAAGTTGAAGAAAAAGACGCCGGCGATGATGAAGCAATGCATTACGATGAAGACTACATACGCGCACTAGAGTACGGCTTACCGCCTACTGCCGGTGAAGGTATTGGTATTGACCGCTTAGTAATGTTATTTACTGATTCACCAACCATTAAAGATGTTATTTTGTTCCCGCATATGCGCCCACAAGCTGACTAAGAAGCTTAAACAAAATAAATGTGATAAACGCCGCTAAATTTTAGCGGCGTTTTTGTGTGAGTACAAAAATAAGCGCCAATGCAGGAAAAGTTGGAGAGTAAATTGCTTTATAAAAACAGACGAAAGAGAGGATAAGATTGTTCGCTTTTTAATTAATTAGTACTAAGCTAAATTTTAAAGCTAGTTATTAGTACTTATTAATAGTTAATTCAGATTAGGTTATTTAATGTAGTCTTGTTTTAAATAACCTTAATAACAGTGCTATAACGTAATTTTATGACTGTTTTTTAAACATTATGTTGTATTTATGTAAAAAACTTAGCTAAAATACGCCAAAATTTTGAGCTGGGTAAAAATAGCACTCTAAATATGAATTCTCAAATGGACTTAGAATATAATATGAAAGACAACCGAGTTGAAGAATCGCCAGAAACTGACACCACAGAGCAAAAGCGACAAGCTTATTACCGAGCCTGTATTGCTGAGTTTCAGCAATTAGGTTACCAAGAGCAATATTTAGCGCAGCTCAAAGATGATTTAGTGCCTTTAATGGGCGTTAACCCACAAGACAAAAATATTTAAATCGTTTACTTTTCAAACCAATTATACAATTAAAGCTGACTTATGTGCGTTCTGTAACCAGATAGTCATTTTTGGCATAAAAGTGTTTGACATATTTTCTGAAATCTTTATTATACGCCCCACAAGACGGAGAGGTGTCCGAGTGGCCGAAGGAGCTCCCCTGCTAAGGGAGTATAGAGTTTGTAGCTCTATCGAGGGTTCGAATCCCTCCTTCTCCACCATTTCTTTTAATGGCAGTCTTGTAAAGTAAAGATTGGGCGCATAGCTCAGCTGGATAGAGTACCTGGCTACGAACCAGGCGGTCGGAGGTTCGAATCCTCCTGCGCCCACCACTCTTTACACACTCTGCTTAGAGTATAAATAAGTTAAAGTGTTTGGTTTAAAACCAAATCGGTCGGAGGTTCATTCTTACAAGATACGTCCTGCTTCCAGCACTTTTTACACACTCTGCTTAGAGTATAAACAAGCAAACAGTAAAAGTGGGCGCATAGCTCAGCTGGATAGAGTACCTGGCTACGAACCAGGCGGTCGGAGGTTCGAATCCTCCTGCGCCCACCACTTTTACAGACTCTAACTTAGAGTATAAAAAAGTAGAAAGTGTTGGCTAAAGCCAAACGGTCGGAGGTTCACTCTTAGAAGTTACGTCCTGCGTCCACCACTTTTACACACTCTAACTTAGAGTATAAACAAGTAACTAATGAAAGTGGGCGCATAGCTCAGCTGGATAGAGTACCTGGCTACGAACCAGGCGGTCGGAGGTTCGAATCCTCCTGCGCCCACCACTTTCATACATAAGCCGACAAAAGTCGGTTTTTTTGTGTCTGAAATAACATATAAGTTAAGCGCATATTTTACGATGTATACTTATATTTATTGTTTCAGAAACTCAACTTAGAGTATAAACAAGTAACTAATGAAAGTGGGCGCATAGCTCAGCTGGATAGAGTACCTGGCTACGAACCAGGCGGTCGGAGGTTCGAATCCTCCTGCGCCCACCACTTTCTATTACTACTTAAGTTAATAGAAAAGAAGCCGACAAAAGTCGGTTTTTTTGTGTCTGAATTTTGAGAAAGTTTTCAGCTATCAGCTATCAGTTAAGCCAAACAAACACCTCAGCTAAAAATTTCAGCGTAGATGTAGAGCTTGCTCACGTTAGAAGCGCAGCTTCTAATTACTTATGCATATATTCAAATCCATTTACATGCGATGCTCGTCGCGCTAGCAAGCTTAGCGCCTACGGGTGAACCCTAAATTCTGAGTTTAATTGTCTTAGATGTAAAGCTTGCTCACGTTAGAAGCGCAGCTTCTAATTACTTACGTACAGCTCAAAACCATTCACTGCTCTTTAACTTAAGCTGTGGTATTTTAAACACCTTGTTTAAAAGGAACTTGCTGTATGTTTAAAGCTGTATTCATCACCTTTGTTTTACTATTTATCACTATTTTTAATGTGGGCGCGCACGCTCACACAGCTCAAACAACGCCAATTGTTGGCGCTGCTCAATACAAACATTATTTGCCGCAGCTACAAAATAAACGTGTTGGCCTTGTGGTAAATCAAACATCGCTTGTCGAAAATACTCATTTGGTTGATGCTTTACTCACTAAAAATATAACCATAACCAAAATTTTTGCACCTGAGCATGGCTTTAGAGGCGATCACGACGCTGGAGCCCATGTTAAAAATGCGGTTGATAGTAAAACCGGTATCCCGCTTATTTCTATTTATGGTAAAAACAAAAAACCAAGCGCTGAGGCTCTGAGCGAAGTAGATGTTATTATTTTTGATATACAAGATGTGGGCGTGCGCTTTTATACCTACATAAGCTCTATGCATTACATGATGGAAGCCGCAGCCGAGCAAGGTATTGAGTTTATTGTGCTTGATAGGCCAAACCCCAATATTGCCTACGTTGATGGGCCAATACTTGAGCGCCAATTTAAATCGTTTGTAGGCATGCACCCAATACCCGTGCTGCACGGCATGACGGTAGGCGAGCTTGCAAAAATGATCAAAGGCGAAAGCTGGATCAATAAAGCGGCTGATTTAAAACTTACTGTGATCCCAGTTGATCATTACACGCGCTCAACATCCTACAATTTACCTGTAAAACCCAGCCCTAATTTACCGAACGATCAATCAATTGCGCTGTATCCGTCGCTTTGCTTTTTTGAGTCAACCCCTGTAAGTATTGGCAGAGGCACCGACTTTGCGTTTCAAGTCATTGGCTACTCGCCCGTTGCGCTTGGGGATTTTAGTTTTACACCGCGCTCTATTAAAGGGGCGGCAGCAAACCCTAAATTTAAAAATACTCCTGTAAAAGGGCTCGATTTACGCACAGCAAACACGCGTGGGCTTGATTTAAGTTATTTAATTACGGCTTATAATAAATTATCTAAAAACAATATTACCTTTTTTGAACGCGCTGATTTTATGGATAAATTGGCTGGCACTAACAAACTACGGTTAGCTATTGAAGCAGGGCAATCAGAGCGACAAATAAAACAAAGTTGGCAGCAAGGGCTTGCAGCATTTAAAAAGCAACGAGCGCCGTATTTGCTGTACAAGTAAGGGGTATAAATGGCTTTAGTAATAAACAAAAAATTAAGCAGCTGTTTTAAAACGGCTTTACTGGCGCTTGTTAGTGTTACTCTTGTAGCGTGCAGTACGGCAAATGAGCCAAATGAGTTTACAGCAAGTGAGCTTAAGCAAAGCAAATTAGTAACGCTTCCAAACGCCCAAGTTATTGTCACTTTTCCTGAGGCTAACCCAAGTAGCCGTGAGTACGTAAATAACCGTGGCACATTCAAAGCGTATAAAGGGCGAGGGCAGTTATTAATTCAAAATAATAACGCGATAAGCGCCGATATTTTTATAAATAACCAAAAGCTTAATATTACCAACCAATTAGCCGCTAATACTTTATATGAGTATTCGCTAGCAAGGCGCACCCACAACGGGGTAAATACGTTTAAGGTTGAAAATATTAAACCTAAAGGCGCAAGCCTTACCTTGCGCTTTGAGTTTCCGACCTTGAATACCGCTGCGCAAAGTAATATAGACTTTAGCCAGGTCGATGCCCTTATTGAAAAAGACATACAAGCAGGTTTTCCGGGGGCGGTATTAGCCGTTATTAAAAGTGGCGAACTTATAAAGCTTAGTGCCTATGGCGATGCCAAACAGTACCAGCAAAGTGATTTAATGCTACTACGCCCAGAGCCAATGCAAACACACACTCTGTTTGATTTAGCCTCTAACACCAAAATATTTGCCACTAATTTTGCCCTTATGAAACTTGTAAGCGAAGGGCTTTTAAATATAAACAACTCCGTACAAAGTTACTTACCCGAATACAAAGGTGATGGCCGCGAGTTGCGCACAGTTAAAAATTTACTCACGCATACTGCGGGTTACCCGCCTGTATTTGATTTTCATCGTAAAGGTGCTAAAACTGGCGATGCGTATTTTTCGCAAAATAGCCAAACCACAAAGCAGCTGTTACTTACGCAAGTACCGCTGAGCAATAAATACCCCGCACAAGCCGTTTACTCCGATATTGATTACATGATTTTAGGAGTACTGGTTGAGCGTATAACCGGGCAACCACTTGATGACTACCTCGAGCAACACATTTACGCCCCACTTAAACTGACCAATACGGTATTTAACCCACTTAAAAAGGGCTTTAAACGCGCTGAATTTGCAGCAACCGAGCTTAGCGGCAATACCCGTGATGGCCGTATTACCTTTGATAATATTCGTACTAATGTTTTGCAAGGCGAAGTGCATGACGAGCGAGCATTTTATTCGTTTAATGGCGTAGCAGGGCATGCCGGTTTATTTAGTAATGCACCCGATTTAGCTGTGCTTTGCCAAGTACTATTAAACCAAGGTGGCTTTGGCAATACCCAGTTATTTAGCGCATCAACCTTAGCGCAGTTTGTAACGCCACAATTAAACAACGAAACCTATGGCCTAGGCTTTAGGCTTGCAGGTAACAACCAAGCTAGGCGTTGGCATTTTGGCCCTTATGCAAGTGCACAAGCGTATGGTCACACCGGCTGGACGGGCACAGTAACGGTTATTGATCCAACCTACGACTTAGCCATTATTTTATTGACCAATGCGCGGCACACAAAAATAAAAGGAAGCCAAAAACATTACCAGTTTTTGGGCAAACAATACGAGACCGCGCAATATGGCTCGGTGGTATCGCTTATTTACGAAGCACTACTAAATCAATAAATTATCGTTTAGGTTAAAACGGCCTAAGTGCAGTGCCTGAAGTGATTTATTTGCAGGTGACTTAACTAAGCCAATCCATTAAGCTAAGCGGTTTACAAATTCAGGCCACATTTTTAAAACGGCCTGTAAAATAAGCGTTTCAACGTGAATAAAGCGAACGCACTTCGCTATTAATAAAGGTTAATTTATGTCTTGGTATTCTATATTACCGCCGCTCATTGCTATCGCTATCGTATTTTGGCGAAAAGAAGTAATAATGGCACTTTTGGTGGCCGTGGCTTCATCAGAATTTTTACTCGCTATACAAGGCGAGGGTAATACCTTATTTGCTACATTTTTAAATACCATTGAGCGCATAATATCGGTAGCCAGCTCGCCGGGTAACACTCGCATTTTAATATTCAGTATTATGATTGGTGCCTTGCTTGCCTACATACGTGAATCTGGCGGCGTAGCAGCCACCGTTAATATGCTTATGAATAAAGGCATTGCAAAAAGTAAGCGCCAAGTTGGCTTTTTAACCATGTTTACCGGCATCGCGGTATTTATAGAGTCAAACCTCAGCGTATTAACCTCAGGTATTGTATCGCGTGGCCTGTTCGACAAATTTAAAATGAGCCGAGCGCGTCTTGCTTATATTATTGATAGTACCAGTGCACCGGTGTGTATTTTAATATTACTTAACGGTTGGGGCGCATTTGTACTGGGTTTACTTGGCAATTACGAGCTAAGCGAATCGGCGGTTTCTATTTTATGGGGCAGCGTAGGGTACAACTTTTACGCCATTATCACGTTAGTCATTGTGTTTTACACTATCGCGTTTGATAAAGTACACGGCCCAATGAAAGAAGCCGAGCAAAAGCTAGAGCTGCAAAAAACCGACCTAAAAGAAGAAGTAAAAGGCTCTAAAGCGCGTTACATGCTAGTGCCATTACTTACCCTAATTGTGAGCATGGTAGGCTTTATGTTTTACACCGGCAACGGCGTACTTGCAGAAGGCAGCGGCTCTAAATCGGTTTTATACGCAACGGTACTAGCCATTGTAGTTGCATATGTTTTAATGATTAGCTCGCGCCAATTTACTCACCATCAATTAGTCGACACCGGCTTTAAAGGCATGGGCGAGTTATTACCGCTGGTGAGCATTGTATTGCTTTCACTTACACTGGGCGCAAGCTTAAAAGAGCTAGGCACGGGCGTATTTGTCGCATCACTAGTGGGCGATTACCTACCTATTTACTTAATTGTACCAGTGCTGTTTTTAACCGGCGCGGTTATGTCGTTTACTACGGGTACATCGTGGGGCACATTTGCCATACTTATTCCTATTGGCGTACCGCTTATTCAAGCACTCGGTTTGCCACCTTCACTGGTGGTAGGCGCTATTTTAGGCGGCGGTATATTTGGCGATCACTGCTCGCCTATATCCGACACCAGCGCCGTATCGGCACTCGCCTCGGGGTGTGACTTACTCACCCACGTTAAAACGCAGCTACCGTATGCGTTATTTGGCGGCGCACTGACGTTTATAGCGTACTTAGTAACAAGCATAATAGTGTTGTAAAATTTGCCCGTTTAAATACTCAAAGGCCTGCTTAATCGCAGGCTTTTTTGTTTTAAATATGCAGTTAAGTACCCGTATTTATATTTTTTAGGTTATTGTATGGCATGAGCTTTAAGCTTTTTAATAGCTATAAATTCTTACTTTTTAACTTATACAAGGCTGTAAACCCACACTATGTTTGTAATAGATAATATCATTCTTGTTAGTGCCATTTTAATTTTACTAGGGGTTATCTCGAGTAAGCTATCTGCGCGCGTTGGCTTACCCGTGCTGGTGCTATTTTTACTGGTGGGCATGCTTGCAGGTGAAGACGGTATTGCAGGTATATCATTTGATAACGCAGAGGCGGCGCATGCTCTGGGCACGTTAGCACTGGCTATTATTCTATTTGATGGTGGGCTACAAACGCCAACCAGCTCTATTAAACAAGTGTGGAAACCTGCTTCGGCTTTAGCAACGGTCGGGGTGCTATTAACGGCTGTAATTACCGGCCTTGTCGCCACTTATATTTTAGACTTACCCGTATTACAAGGCGTTTTGCTGGGCGCTATTGTGGGCTCTACAGATGCCGCTGCCGTATTTGCACTTTTACGTAGCGCCGGTATTCACTTAAATAAAAAGCTTAAATCAACCCTTGAAATAGAAAGTGCCTCGAACGACCCAATGGCTATTTTTTTAACGGTTGGTTTGCTCGAAATGCTAGTGAACGACATGCCAATAGGGCTGGGTTTACTGCAGTTATTTGCCCAGCAAATGGGCGTAGGCGCCGTTTGTGGGTTTTTAATTGGTAAGGTGTCGGTGTGGTTTATTAATCGAATAAAATTAAATGCATCAGGTTTGTATTTAGTAATGGTAACCGCATTTGGGCTGCTTTCTTTTGGCCTTTCTGCAACGCTTGGTGGCAGTGGCTTTTTAGCTGTATTTATAACCGGCGTTATTTTAGGTAACAGTAAATTTGTATATAAACGCGGTATTTTTCTGTTTCACGATGGTTTAGCGTGGCTTGGGCAAATAACCATGTTTGTTGTGTTAGGGCTTTTAATTAACCCCTCGTCGTTGGTTGATGTATGGCTAGAAGGGTTGTTAATTGCACTGGCACTTATTTTTGTTGCTCGCCCACTAGCGGTAGCGCCAATTTTAAAATTATTTGGCTTTAATAATCGCGAAACTTTATTTGTATCTTGGGTGGGGTTAAGAGGCTCAGTGCCGATTATTTTAGCTATATTCCCACTGTTGTTTGGCCTTTCAGGGGCAGAGCTTATTTTTAATGTGGTTTTTTTCGTGGTGTTAATCTCGGCCACGTTGCAAGGCTCAACTATGCCTTGGATGGCTAAAAAGTTAAGTTTAATAGAGCCGCCACCCGATTTAGCAGCTGCAACGCTCGAAATTACCGCCTTAAACGATATTGATATAGAAATTGTAGAGTACACGTTAAGTGAGGTTTCTCGCGTTTCTGGGCGCAGTTTGTCACATGCTGCACTACCAGAAAGTGTAGTTGTAGCCATGATCACACGAGGGCCTTCAATCATACCGCCACGCGGGTCTACTAAATTAAAACCAAACGATCATTTATTTGTTGTTTTAAAACCCGCTAACAGACCTTTTGTTGATTTAGTTTTTACAGCAACCGATAAAACAAACCACCAAGACAGTCACTTAGCGCGCAACGAACTTAAAGTGAAAGGGGTTACGCTAGTAGGCGATATATTTTACTCATATCACATGAAAATAGACGCCCCAGAGGGCATAAGCTTGGAAGAGGTGATCAACCAAAAGCTCTCAGGAGAAATCAGTAAAGGCTCAATTGTGGTTATTGGTAATGTTCAACTACGCGTTATAACAATGGTACATACACGTATAGTGACCATCGGCTTAAAGTACTTACACAATCCAGAACAACGACTTTTAAAGCAGTAGCCATTAACGCTGATTTATAAGATATTAGTGACGTAGGTTGGGTTGAGTGACACGAAACCCAACGTATCAACAATATATTTCACCGCTTTAAAGCCAAGTATATAAACTGTTTTGTAGGCGCTTAGCTTGCTAGCGCGTCGGGCGTTTACCGGAAATAAGTGCGAAAAAACTTAATCAGTTTTTGCTTGATTGATGAACGCAAGTCTACGTTTTAAAAGCTACCCTTTTTATATTCTTCGAATCTATTTGTTGTAACTAAGGTAAAGTCTTTTAGGCCCAAGCTATCTGCATATTTTTCTATAATTTTCTTTGATGATGAATGATCATCTTCTTTTTCTGAATTTCTAAGTAAGCTGATATCATCATTAAGTTCTTCACTAGATATACCAAGCTTTAAAGTAGATGCTAAAGATATAGCTTTATATTTTTTATTGTCAATTTCAACTATTGATTCGAGAATCTTTTCTCTATTTCTAGGTTGTATGAAATCATAATATTTTTTGAAATTAATAATATCTGATATGGAGTACGTTTTTACAGAAGTATCTATCCCATTACTTTGTAAAAAACCTTCAGCTTCGCTTGGAAATTTTTTCTGATCACCTTCTTCTTTGTCGATTAAATCTTGATACATACTTAAGCGATTGTTGTACTCTCTGATAATCTGATTCAATATAAATATAGATACTAAGGTTTCGATAAATTCATTTTCTTTTTGATATTTAAATTGGTCAAACCAAGAGTTTCCCGCTATGTAAGCCGCGACCAAAAGTAATGTAGTTGTGTACGCTATTATGAAAGTGAACGTAGCTATAATAACATCGCTTAATGTCCCCCACTTTCCGTTAGGTACCCAAAGAATATAGGAAATAAATACTAAAAGTAATAAAATAAAATTAGCAAATGTTAACCGTTGAAACCATATTTTAAAATTATCCATAGTTTTCCTTTGGCTTATTCATACTTTATTCTGTTTTTCTTTATCTTACACAAATTAAACTTTTTAATCTTCTCGAACCCTTGGTATACCTATGTTAGAAAATAGATTCAGATGAATAAACTCATTGTAATCTAAGCCCCACACTGCCTAACTCCAGCACCCGCATGTTTAAGTGCTACAATCTGCCCTTTACCGTTATGCGCCATAGCCAGCATATCGCCCGTATTTAGGCCAATTTCTACCGCATGTTTACCCTTTAAATCACTGAGCAGTGATTGCTTAATTTGCACCAGTACCTCGTCATTACAGCTGGCTATGTACCAGTCGTTATTAACCTTTACGAGCGTGCCGTATTCTATGTGGCGTTGTTGGTGTAAGCGCAAGCTATTAGCGTGCTGAGTATCGAGTGCGTGTTTTTGCTCGGTAATGGCGCTTGTGTAACTGCCCGATGGGGTTATTTCGTGGGTTTTAATAATTGAGTAGTTGTGAATATCGATAGTGTTAAGCACCGTTTTAGGTGCGTAGTTAATGCCATTGCTGTTATCAAATACAATAAATGCGAATACGCCCAGTGCGCAGGCAAGGCTGGTTAACTGTAGCGTAAAACTAAGCCTTGAGGGCTTTTTATGGCTGGCATTATTAAGTAACGCTTTTTGTTGGGAAGCGCTGAGTGTAGTGCGTGCTTTTCGCTCTTTGTAGTGTTGAGTGAGCTTTTGAGCAAACTGCTCATCAGGCTTATTCATTGTTTGCTCCTAATAAACGTTTAAGGTTTTGCTTGGCATAGCGCAGCCTTGTTTTTACGCTCTCATGGTTGCTTTGCGTTATAAGCTCTATGTCGGCAAGGCTAAAGCCTTCTTGTTGTAAGGTAATGGCTTCGCGTTGCACAAAGCTCAGTTGCTTGAGTGCGCTATCGAACGCTTGGTAATTTATATTGCTAATACTGTTGTTATTACCTTGCTCATTTTGCTGCGCGGGTAGGTGGGTGTTTTCGTCAAGCTCTACAAAGCGCTGCTGTTTGCGGTATTCGTCTACTAATGTGTTGCGCGCGAGTTTAAATAACCACGCTTTTGGCGTGGTTTGCGCTTGGTAAAGGTGGCGTTTTTCGATTACTTTTAGCCAGGTTTGTTGGCTTACGTCGTATGCTAAATGCGTATTAGATTGCGTCACTAGGTAGTGATATAAATCGTTACTGTATAGGGAAATAAGCTGCTCTAAGTAGCGGTTGTCGCCACTTTTTGCGTAACTTGCCATGCAATCCTTGCTTGGCGTTTCAAATAACCATGACTTAATACTGAGTAGCATAGGCGTTTAGTCCGTTAAATAGAGTTATCTAATTTAAAATCGAGCTGTACGGTTTGATCTGTTTGTAATTGTGCCACACCTTCTATTACTTTGGGGCGATATTTCCAGCGCTTTATGGCTCTTATTGCTTCGCGGTCAAAGGTGCGTTTGGGCTCGGCGTTTATTACCACTGGGTTTATTACTTCGCCGGTGGGCGAAATACTAAAGCTCAGTTGTACCCAGCCTTCTATGCCATTACGAGCAGCAGATGTTGGGTATTTTGGATTTATGCGCACTATGGGTGTTGCATCGCCTGTTGGGCGGTTAATCGTGCTATTTATATCATCTCCAAAATCATCAATAGTGATAGGTGTTAATTCGTTAATCGCTATTACAGGGTCGTTTGAGGTATCTATTGGTGGTGCTTTAGGCGGTGTTTTTGGCACAGGCGGTGGTGGCTGTATTTTTTGTATATGCCTTACTTGTGAATCCTCTGGTGCCTTAAAAATCTCTACTATAATATCGTCGCCGAGTTTTATAGGTGCGCGCTGCTCGCCACTAATTAAGTATTGCATAAATGCAAAGGCGACAAAGGTCATTACTGCGCCGCCAATAACGGCGGTTGATGTTTTAATAAATGCTGAATTATTGGGTATTTCAAGTGTGTGCATAAGCCGCTCCGAGTAAACTTATTGGGTTGTTTAAAAGCTATAACGGGGGGGAAATCAAAAAGGGGTTAAATAATTTTATAAAAATTGCGGGGTTTAGTTACAATAGCGTTCGCTATATTTTTACTTATTAATTTTTTAGGCTGTTATGCAACTCATACAAATAGATAAAGCACGTTACCGCAAACATTTAAATAGGGTAATTGCTGGGTGTGCGGCGGGTTTAGCTGTTGGCAGCTTGGCTATATCGCAAACGTTAATTGCGTTGTTTCCTGATGAAAGCGGGAGCCACTTTCATTGGAATTTAACCGGTGTTGTTATAACAAGTTTGGCCATTGGTTGGCTGTTAAATAAATACCGTACCCATAGTTTTATGACCGAAGTGGTATATGTGTGGGAGCTTAAACAAGCGCTTAATAAAATAACCCGCAAAATGCCAAAGCTAAAAGCGGCAGGGCGCGAGGGTAATGCCGATGCATTGTTAGCGATTCATTATAGTTATGCGGGCTCACGGCTTTTATGGCAGCTTGACGATAACACCATTACTATGGATGAGTTAGCTATAAAACAAGCCGAGCTTGATAGTGTGGCGGCCAAGTATAACCTGACTTTAAATGCCGATGACTATAACGAGGCTATATTAAAACAGTTTTAAAGCCAAGGTGGTTAAATTAGCTAAAGGAGCCTTAATGAAAAAAGTACTGATAGTGTGTTTAGGTAATATTTGCCGCTCGCCCACAGCAGAGGCGGTGTTAAAAGCGCGTGCTAAAAAATTAGGCGTTGAGGTAAAAGTCGACTCGGCAGGGACTATTGGCTACCACGAAGGTAAAACGCCAGATAGCCGCTCAATGGCTGCAGGCGAAAAACGCGGTTATAGCTTTAAAGGTATATTTTCGCGCCCAGTGCGCAGCAGCGATTTTACTGAGTTTGATTTAATTTTAGCGGCCGACACACAAAACTTAGCTGACTTAAAAGCGCAATGCCCCACCCATTTACATTACAAGCTGGCATTGTTTTTAGAATACGGCGAGCAAAGCCAAAGCGCCATACCCGACCCATACTACGGCGGCGATGATGGTTTTGAAAATGTGCTCGATTTAATTGAAGCCGCAAGCGATAAAATACTCGCAAAGCTTTGAGTAAAACTACCTGAACAAAAAGACGCTATAATACCTTGCGTGTTATCTGGCTATTTTAAAGTCGAGCTGTACTTGCGTGCTTGCAACAACTGGTTGGCCGTCTTCAAATTTTGGTGCATAACGCCACTTTTTAAGTGCTGTAAGTGCCGACCTTTCAAACTCTTTCCCCCCTTGTGAGCTAACTACCTCTGGGTTTTTAACAAAGCCTGCGGTATCTACGTCAAATTCAACAACGACAATACCGTCTCGCATTTGGCGCGCTTTGTTTTGTGGGTACTCAGGATTTTTGCGGTATATAGGTGTTTGCTCTTGTGTTTTTTTCCACGGCACCATTTTAGCAATTGCTAAACAATGCTTAGTGGCTTGTTCGCTTTGGCCTGTTTTTTCGTAAAGGTTAACAAGCTTTGAGTGCGCAGTAAGCTCAGCGCTGTGATCAAAGCTTAAGTTGTTATCAAATACCGATACAACATGGTTTAGTCGTTCAATGGCTTCATTGTATTTTTTCTTACCTTGAGCAAACGACGCCATTAAAAAGTCGGCTTTAATGCGCTCTACGGTGTTGTCGTCTAGGTTATTACGGTAGTAGTCATCGGCTTGGTTAAGCAGCGTTTTAGCTTTATGGTATTTTTTATGAGCAAATTTTTTGGCAAGCAGCGAGGCTGCTTCAAACTGCATGTCGGCAACAAATTTAGGGTTGTTTTGTGTTTTAGCTATTTCAATTATACGGTCGTAATCGTTATCGGCTTGATAGGCCGAGCGGGTGTTTTCCGCCTTGCCTATTAGGGCGTCGATTGTTTCTATTGCATTTTTACCGTGGTTATTTGCCAGTATTGTATAGGCTTGCGAGTAAAGTTCGAAGCGTTGCTCTGATACATTTTTTTTGTCGTTGGTAGAGCGCGGCGCTGTAATTGCTTTGGCGTAATTAATAGCAAGGCTTGCGGTGTTATCACTTTTATCACCATAAAGCGTAAGGCCTGTAATATAGGCATGTTTAGCTGCTTGCTCTATGTTATCGTCTTTTTTAACAGCCGTTAAATAACTTTGGTATGCATCAGAAAAGGCGGCTTTATCATCGCTTACTTGGCTTGCATTGGCCTGGCTTGCAAAAGCCGTAAAGGTTAATCCGATAACTAAGGCGAGGTGTTGTGCTTTCATAATAATCCCTATTAGTGTTCAATCTAGAAACAAAATACCACAAGTGATAATGGTTTTCATTATCTTTTGTGTGGGCGCTTGCTTATAAAACTAACTAATTACCTAACTACCAATGTGCACTAAGCTGTAACTAATTTTCGTCATTAAACTGTACTAAAAGTGCCTGCTGAGATAACTAGGTAACACCGTTTTAGCTTTTTATAGGTGCGGTGTATTAACTTAATGTATAAGCAGCGTGGTAAAAGTAATAAAATTAAAATAGCAAATGCGTTCAAGTTTGTCATTGTTTTGGGGAAATAGCCCTAGGTAGTGGGAGTTTATTGCATATTAAGATTGAAAATAGGCTGTGTAATCGCCATATATTTGCCATAAACCTAGTGTACTACGATCTAACTTTAAACATTTGTGATATTATCACCTTATGGTGTCGTAGTTATTTAATTATTTGGATTTGTCGTGGCGCAAGTAAGAGCAAGAGCCCAGCTTAATGTTGGCAAAAATAGTGATATTCCCGCAGAAATAGTGTCTTTTAGTGGCTTAAAAGACGGCCAAGAACACGTTGCGTTTGTATTTAACAATGCTGATGTAAATCAAAATGTGCCGCTTATTCGCATGCACTCTGAGTGTTTAACCGGTGATGTGTTTCATTCATCGCGCTGCGATTGTGGCGAGCAGTTAAATGAGTGTATTGAAATGATGCACGAGCAAGGCGGGGTGTTATTGTATTTACGCCAAGAGGGCCGAGGTATTGGTTTATATAATAAAATTGATGCTTACGTGCTGCAATCTCAAGGTATGAACACTTACGAGGCTAATAACCACTTAGGCTTTGCCGACGACTTACGTGATTTTTCGGACGCGGTATTAATGCTCAACGCACTTAATTTAAGCCACGTTAAATTAATGACCAATAACCCTAAAAAGCTTAATGCATTAAAAGATGCCGGCATTGAAGTAGACACCGTTATTGGTACCCATGCGCATATTAAAGCAGGCCTTACAGGTAACAAAGCTTACCTAGAAACCAAAATAAAACACGGCGCACATATGTTAGATATTAAAAAAATTAAAAAACCTTAACTATTTAATCATGTAGTGTCTGTTAATCCCCCCTCACGCCAAGTTATACTTGGCGTGTTTTGTTTAATTTAAGAGCCAGTATGTCTAACGAATTACGAATTTTTAAAGCCGATGCCGGGCTAAAGTGGTTTAAAGCCGGTTGGCATATTTTTAAAACCCAGCCATTTACCTTTGTAGTTATGCACTTATTAATAGGCATAGTGGGCATACTGTCGTTATTTTTACCTTTGCTGCAAGTTGTTGCGGCACTTGCTACGCCTTTTTTAACCGCCGGTTTTTACCAAGCGGTACTTAGCAAGCAGCAGGGCGGTAAAATTATGCTGGCCGACATACTCAAACCCTTTAGCGCAAAAGGTAACCGTTTAGGGCTACTACGTTTAGCGCTTTACCAAATGGGAGCGGGTATTTTAATGGCCTTATTGGCTAATGGCTTATTTGCCGATGCCGTGGCTATTATGAGCCAAGAGGGGCTTGATCCTAACATTGCGCTTGAGCAAACTTTAAATAGTATTTCGGGCGCCAGTGTGGTGCTATTTTTAGTGGCAATGGCGGTGTATTTAATGGCGTTTGCTTACGCGGTACCGCTTATTTATTTTAGTAAAGAAAAACGCATTTTAACGGCGCTTAAAAATTCGCTATTGGTTTTTTATCATAACCTGTTCGCATTGAGTGTTTTTGGCATTATTTGTGTGTTATTTATGGCGCTTTCTATGTTCTTATCGTTCTTACCGCTGTTGATTTTAATGCCAATTTGCTACATTAGTTTCTTTGTATCTTATCAGGCTATTTTTATGCCAGTTGTACCGCCAAGTGACGATAGTAATGTTAAACCACTTAGCAGTGAACAAAGCGGGCGCTTTGACGCTTAATGGATGATAAGTTAAAACAAAAGCTTAAAAACTATGTACTGTGGTTACTTGGGCGCCAAGAGTATTCGCGCCGCGAGTTAACCTTTAAGCTTCAGCAAAAAGAAGCCAGCGACGAGTTTATAGAAACCCTGCTTAATTGGTGCGAAGAGCACAATTTTATTAATGAGCAACGCTATTGCGAAGGGTTTGTCAGAAAACACATTTTTAAAGGCCATGGCTTAAAGCGCATTCAAAGCGAAGCCATAGGCAAAGGGATTGACCGTTCACTACTTGAAAGAGTGGTTGAAGAGCTTGAAATAGACTGGTTTGAGCTTGCGCAGGAAGCGTACAACAAAAAGTATTCAACTACACCGGCCAACCTCGAGTACAAAGATAAAGCTAAGCGCGTGCGCTACTTAATGTACCGAGGATTTAGCTACGAACAAATTGATTTTGCAATGCAAGCACAGTAAATACAGGTGAGATTTTCACATGCAGCACATGACTACGGCACAACTTAGGCAACAGTTTTTAGACTTTTTTGCCAGCAAACAGCACCAAATTGTCCAATCGGCTTCACTTATTCCGGGTAACGATGCCACGTTGTTATTTAACAATGCCGGCATGGTTCCTTTTAAGGATGTGTTTTTAGGCGCCGAAACTCGCCCTTACACGCGTGCTACAAGTGCACAGCGTTGTGTGCGTGCTGGTGGTAAACATAACGATTTAGAAAACGTAGGTTACACAGCGCGTCACCATACATTTTTTGAAATGCTAGGTAACTTTAGTTTTGGCGATTACTTTAAACAAGACGCTATTAAGTTTGCGTGGGAGTTTTTAACTGAGGTTGTTAAATTACCACAAGAAAAACTACTTGTTACTATTTACCACGACGATGAAGATGCATTTGGCTTTTGGCACAATGATATTGGCCTAAGCGAAGATCGTATTATTCGTATTGCTACCTCAGATAACTTTTGGTCAATGGGCGATACTGGCCCATGTGGTCCGTGTTCTGAAATATTTTACGATCACGGTGAGCACATTTGGGGTGGTCCTCCGGGCTCGCCTGAAGAAGATGGCGACCGCTTTATAGAAATTTGGAACCTTGTATTTATGCAGTACAACCGTCAAAGCGACGGTACTATGGAGCCGCTGCCTAAACAATCTGTTGATACAGGTATGGGCCTTGAGCGTATTGCTGCTATTTTACAAGGCGTGCATTCAAACTACGAAATCGACTTGTTCCAAGGCTTAATCGCAGCTGCGGCAAGTGTAACTAACGCACAAGATTTAAACGATAAATCGCTACGCGTTGTTGCGGATCATATTCGTTCGTGTGCGTTTTTAATTTCTGATGGTGTTATGCCATCAAATGAAGGCCGTGGTTATGTATTGCGTCGTATTATTCGTCGTGCAGTACGCCATGGTAACAAGCTTGGTGCACAAGGTGCGTTTTTCTATAAACTGGTTGCAGCGCTTATTGAACAAATGGGCCAAGCCTACCCAGAGCTTGCAAAGCAGCAAGAAATTATCGAAAAAGTACTGCGTATTGAAGAAGAACAATTTGGTAAAACCCTTGAGCGTGGCTTAGCTATTTTAGAAGAGAGCCTAAGCGAGCTTAAAGGCGATGTTATTCCTGGTGATTTAGTATTTAAATTATACGACACCTATGGTTTCCCTGCTGATTTAACGGCCGATGTAGCCCGTGAGCGCCAAATGACAATAGACCATGCAGGCTTTGAAGAGTGCATGGCTGTACAGCGTAAAACAGCGCAGCAAGCTGGTAAATTTGGTGCCGATTACAACGAGCAATTAAAGTCAGAAAAACACACTGAGTTTAAAGGCTACGACAGCACACATCATAGCGCTACAGTAGTAGAAGTGTTTGCAAATGGTGAGTCGGTTTCTATTTTAGAAGACGGCCAACAAGGCATTGTTGTACTTAACCATACGCCATTTTATGCTGAATCTGGTGGCCAAACAGGCGATACCGGTACCATTACTGTTGCAGGTGGCGAGTTTACAGTAACTAACACTACTAAGCTGGGTAATGCGTTTGCGCACCATGGTAGCGTACAAGGGCGCATTGCGGTTAACGATAAAGTAGATGCCACTATTGATGATGCACGCCGTGAACGCATTAAGAAAAATCACACAGCTACGCATATTTTACACGAAGCATTGCGCCAATTACTAGGTGAACACGTAAGCCAAAAAGGCTCGCTGGTTGAGCCTGAGCGTTTACGTTTTGACTTCTCGCACTTTGAAGCTGTTACTAAAGACGAGCTACGTGAAATTGAGCGTGTAGTTAACGATGAAATTCGTCGTAACTTTGCCCTAAACACTGAGCTTATGGCGATTGATGACGCTAAAGCAAAAGGGGCAATGGCGCTGTTTGGCGAAAAGTACGACGATGAAGTACGCGTAGTAACCATTGGCGATTACTCAATTGAACTGTGTGGCGGTACGCATGTAGAGCGCGCGGGTGATATTGGCTTATTTAAAATTGTATCTGAAAGCGGTATTGCTGCAGGCGTACGCCGTATTGAAGCAGTAACAGGCGCAGATGCAGTGGCGTATGTAAGCGAGCAAGAAAAACAGCTAAACGATGTAGCGGCGCTGGTAAAAGGTGATAGCGCATCGGTACTTGAAAAAGTAACTGCGCTTCTTGAAAAGTCTAAAGGTCTTGAAAAGCAAATTGCACAGCTTAACGATAAGCTAGCCAGTGCAGCGGGTGCATCTTTACTTGATTCGATTGTTGAAATTAATGGCGTTAAGCTACTAGTGGCAAACGTTGAAGGGACTGAATCTAAAGCGCTTCGTGGTATGGTTGACGACCTTAAAAACAAGATTGGCTCAGGTGTTATTGCACTGGGTGTTGCCAGCGGCGAAAAAGTAAGCCTAATTGCCGGTGTAACGAAAGATTTAACCGGTAAAGTTAAAGCTGGTGAGCTTGTAAACCACATGGCAGGCCAAGTAGGCGGTAAAGGGGGCGGTCGTCCTGATATGGCACAAGCGGGTGGTTCACAGCCTGAAAACCTAAACGCCGCGCTTGAAAGCGTAACAGCCTGGGTAAGCGAGAAAGTTTAAGCTTACGTGGCACTTATTGTCCAAAAGTTTGGCGGCACTTCGGTTGGCTCTATTGAGCGAATAGAAGCGGTCGCCGACCTTGTTGTTAAAACTAAGCAGCAAGGTCATCAAGTGGTTGTGGTTCTTTCGGCCATGTCGGGAGAAACCAACCGCTTAATTAACCTCGCCAAGCAAATAGATACTCGCCCGAGTAGCCGAGAATTAGACGTACTTATTAGCACTGGAGAACAGGTTTCTGTTTCGCTCCTTGCTATGGCTATTATAAAACGTGGCCATTCGGCTGTAAGCCTACTAGCCGATCAGGTTAATATTCAAACCGATAACATGTTTGGTAAAGCCCGTATTGAAGAGGTTGCTGCAACGCGTTTAAAGCATGAGCTTGAGCATAATCGGGTTGCGATTATTGCCGGTTTTCAGGGGCGCGATGTAGAGGGCAATATTACAACCCTTGGACGCGGCGGCACCGATACCTCTGCGGTGGAAATAGCCGCGGCAATAAAAGCCGATGAATGTCAGATCTATACCGACGTTGATGGCGTATACACTACTGATCCTCGTGTAGAACCAAATGCACAGCGAATGCGTCATGTAACGTTTGCCGAAATGCTAGAGCTGGCAAGCTTAGGCGCAAAAGTATTGCATATTCGTGCTGTTGAGTCGGCTGGTAATCATAAAATGCCGCTAAGGGTGCTTTCGAGTTTTGAGCCCGATGAAGGAACGCTAATAAGTTTTGAGGAGAGCGATATGCCAACTAAGGTTGTGTCGGGGATTGCGTTTAATCGTGACGAATGCTTGATAAAGGTACATGGCGTACCATACTGTGTTCATTCTCTTACAAAAATTTTGAAACTTTTTGCAGAAAATGGCATCGAAATAGATATGATTAGTCAAGTTAATCATAACTTTGAAAAAATAGACTATGCTTTTACTGTGCATTCAAATGACTATTTGCAAGCACACGATTTACTAACTCAACAACAGGTAAATCTGCAGGCTGATAGCATTTCTAGTGATACAACAGTTGCAAAAGTGTCGGCTGTTGGCATAGGAATGAAGTCTCACAGTGGTGTAGCGCATCAATTTTTTGATGCATTGGCGCAAGAAGGCATACACATAGTTTTAGTATCGACGTCTGAAATCAAGGTATCGGTTTTAATTGACGAGAAGTATTTAGAACTAGCAGCAAGAGCGTTACACTCAGAATTTTTAACAGAAAATGGATAGTTTGGGAGTTTTTACTTACTTTTCAATCAATTTTTCATTAAAATGGTCAAGCGGAATCTTATAATTTATTGGAACATGGGAGCAAGAGAATGCTAATACTAACTCGTAGAGTAGGTGAAACCCTAATGATTGGTGACGAAGTAACTGTTACTGTATTAGGTGTTAAAGGAAATCAAGTTCGAATTGGTGTTAACGCACCTAAAGACGTTTCAGTGCATCGTGAAGAGATTTACATGCGTATACAAGCTGAAAAGTCTAACCCTAATCCGGGCAATGCTTAATCAACACGTATACTTAGCTGAGTAATGCACTTAGCTATACCAAAAGCCACTCACTGAGTGGCTTTTTTGTTTATAAAATCGCGCATTTCATCGGTTAATACACTGCTAGAAATATATTGCATACCTTTATTATGGTGCACTAAGTAGCCGTGGTTGGTTTTAATAATATGGGTTATTTCTGCCCACTTAAATGTATGGCTTTTATAGTGGTTTTCGGTGCTAATAGCGTCATCGGTAAACGAAAGAGTAACCTCTGAGCCCGAAGCACGACTAAACATTTGGCGCGTAACCCACCAAGGCCTACGGTAATAAAAGGCAACGCATTCTAATACACCTAGCATTATTAAAAATGTACCTAGGTAATGATCGTCCATAGCGTAAATACTAATTAAACCTAAGCACACCAGTAATGCCAGCAAAAAATACTTTGGCTTAGCTGCTTTACTATAAGAGTGGGACTCGTCAAAGCATTCGTAGTAGTAGGGTTTATCGAGTGTGTAAGTGGTGGTCAGTGCCATAATTGCTAATAAGTAATAGTTTTCGCTATTTTAACAAGCTAGCGTAAAAATCACACCCGTTAATGTAGGCTATGCATTATAAGAGTTAGAAGCCGCTTTTTATTAGCGCACAAAAAAACGGCTTATTAAAAGCCGTTTTTTACGTTACCAAACAGATTAACAGTTAGTTTCTTCTGCGTTAACGCCTTCTTTTACATTTTCACATGCATCTTCAACAGAGTTTTGCACGTCAGTTACTGCTTCATCAATACGCTCACCTGCTTCTTCTGCGTGGTTGTCTTCACAACCCATCATAAAGAAACCTGCAAATACGGCGATTAGTGCTGCTTTTAAAGTTGTTGAGTTCATAATGTAATTCCTTGTATATGTTGATTGTTTAGTGTTTTAAGTATGTTAGTAGCTACCTGGGCGATTTACCGCGCAGCGCACCTGAAACTAAAGAAATCACTAAAAGTACTAAAAAGATAAAGAATATAATTTTTGCTATACCAGCTGCGGCACCTGCGATACCACCAAAACCTAACACTGCAGCGATTAAAGCAATAACTAAAAATGTAATTGTCCAGCGTAACATTGTTTTCTCCTTGGTTATCAAATTCGTTCGAAAGTAATAATGCCAGTTGCGTGCCAGAGTTTAATTTTATTAATTTTCAATATGTTATGGTTTTTTGAACGAAGGTTGTAAATTTAGGATTGGTAAGTTTTACGTTTAACGATGTAACTTATTCACACTATTGTAAAGAGAGTGAAAAAATAAATATTTTTTGTGCGCTGCTTTACTAGTCTTGGTAAGACCAATTTACATTTTAGCCCAAGCTGATTTTTTACCTGCCGTTTAACTTACTATTTTTTATGATTTTTAAGTTGTTTTGGGTTTAACCATATAACCTTTGCCTATAACGGTTATTTTTATCATCTATATCTAAGCTAATTTAACCCTGTATTAGCTATGTTAACTATTGTGGCTGTATGTTAGTTTAATTTTAATTGGTTTTACCAATTGACAGGTGGTGGACAAAGTTAAAAGTTTTGTTATCATTCGGTGAATAATTATTTAAATAAAGCGGTTTTTTATATCGCTATATAGTGCAGGGGGAGAAAAATGGATATAGGAGCTGTACTCACAACCGCAGGTAGCTTGATGCTTACGGGCATGGTGGGCGTGTTTGTATTTCTTTCAATATTGATTGGTGCTGTGTCACTCATGTCTAACTTGGTTGCTCGTTTTGACGAGGCTGAAGTTGCAATACCGGTTAAATCACCATCTTTAAAATCTCAAGGTGTGCCAAACGAGCACATCGCTGCTATTAGTGCTGCCATTGCTCAGTACAAATCAAATAATAAATAAGAGGCACACATGGCTAAATTAAAATTAACAGAACTTGTTTTACGCGATGCTCATCAGTCTTTACTTGCAACCCGTATGCGCTTAGATGACATGCTACCTATTGCTAGCAAACTTGATGATGCCGGTTATTGGTCTATTGAGTCGTGGGGCGGCGCTACGTTTGACTCGTGTATTCGTTATTTAGGTGAAGATCCGTGGGAGCGTATTCGTGCCCTTAAAAAAGCAATGCCCAATACTAAACAGCAAATGCTATTACGTGGGCAAAATTTATTGGGTTACCGCCACTATGCCGATGACGTGGTAGAAAAGTTTGTAGAGCGTGCCCACAAAAATGGTGTAGATGTATTTCGTATTTTTGACGCCATGAACGATGTGCGTAACTTAGAAACGGCAATTAAAGCGGCTGTAAAAGTAGGAGCACACGCACAAGGCACTATTTCTTATACTGTAAGCCCTGTGCATACCCTTGATATGTGGTTAACCCTTGCAAAACAGCTAGAGGATTTAGGTTGTCACTCTATTTGTATTAAAGATATGGCAGGCTTATTAAAACCATACGATGCAGAGCAACTTATTAAAGGGCTAAAAGAAACCGTTTCTATCCCTATTGCTATGCAGTGCCATGCAACCACAGGTTTAAGTACCGCTACGTATCAAAAAGCCATTGATGCAGGTATTGATATGCTTGATACCGCAATTTCTTCAATGAGTATGACTTACGGTCATTCAGCTACAGAAACCATTGTAGCGATTGTTGAAGGAACGCCCCGCGATACCGAATTAGATTTAAACCAGCTAGAAGAAATAGCGGCTTACTTTAGAGATGTACGTAAAAAGTACGCTGCCTTTGAGGGGAGCCTTAAAGGTGTTGATGGCCGTATTTTACTCGCGCAAGTACCTGGTGGCATGTTAACCAACATGGAAAACCAACTTAAAGAGCAAGGCGCAGCAGATAAGCTAAATGAAGTATTACTTGAGATCCCACGCGTGCGTGAGGATTTAGGTTTTATTCCGCTAGTTACTCCAACATCGCAAATTGTAGGCACACAAGCAGTACTAAATGTGCTTACGGGTGAGCGTTATAAAACAATTACCAAAGAAACCGCCGGTGTTTTAAAAGGCGAGTATGGTTTAACACCTGCGCCTATGAACAAAGAGCTGCAAGAGCGAGTGCTTGATGGCTGTGAGGTTATTACGTGTCGCCCTGCAGATAATATAGCCCCAGAGCTTGCATCGCTTGAAGCAGAGCTGCAAAAAGAAGCGCAAGAACAAGGTTTAACACTTGCTGATGAGCAAATAGATGATGTGCTTACCTATGCATTATTCCCACAGGTTGGCCTTAAATTTATTAAAAACCGTAACAACCCAGATGCCTTTGAAGCAGTGCCAAGTGCTGATGATGCAAACACTAAGCCTGCAGCAAAACCTGCAAGTAACAAAGGTGTTAGCGCTGAGCAATACAGCGTTAAAGTTGACGGTAAAGTTTACGATGTAGTGGTTGCGCAAGGTGGCGAGCTTAAAGAGGTAACGCTAAAAGATTCAGAGCACTTACCACAATCAGCATCGGTTGCATCAGGTGAAACACTGAATGCGCCACTGGCAGGTAATATTTTTAAAGTAAAAGTAAAAGCAGGCCAAGCCGTAAACGAAGGCGATGTGGTTGTTATTATGGAAGCGATGAAAATGGAAACCGAGGTTCGTGCAATGCACTCAGGTACTGTGGCTGAGGTCTTAGTGTCTGAAGGTGATGCTGTGACAACGGGCGATGCAATTATAGCGATGGCGTAGGAGTAGCTTTAATGGAAGGTCTTTTAAACCTTTGGCATGCTACCGGCATTGCTAACTTTACGTTTCCTGGCTTAATAATGATTGCGGTAGGGTGTTTGTTGTTGTTTTTAGCCATTGCTAAAAACTTTGAGCCCCTATTACTGCTGCCGATTGGCTTTGGCGCAATACTGACTAATATTCCGGTTGCTGGGCTTTCTGACCCAGGTGGTTTGCTTTATTACGTGTACTACGTTGGTATTGATACGGGGATCTTCCCTTTATTAATTTTTATGGGAGTAGGGGCGCTGACTGATTTTAGTGCGCTTATTGCCAACCCGCGTATGTTATTACTGGGTGCAGCCGCGCAGTTTGGTATTTTTGCCACCTTGTTTGGGGCAATTTTATTAAACTATGTACCTGGCTTTGAATTTAGCTTACAAGATGCCTCAGCCATTGCCATTATTGGTGGTGCCGATGGCCCTACAGCCATATTTTTAGCATCTAAGCTTGCCCCTGATTTACTAGGTGCCATTGCGGTTGCTGCTTATTCTTATATGGCGTTAGTGCCAATTATTCAGCCGCCAATTATGCGCGCATTAACTACACCTGATGAGCGTGCTATTAAAATGCCAGAGCTGCGCAAAGTATCTAAAAAAGAGAAAATAGTATTTCCTTTAATGGTACTGAGCTTAACCGCTATGTTTTTACCAGCGGCTATTCCACTGGTAGGCATGTTCTGTTTAGGTAATTTAATGCGTGAGTCTGGTGTTGTAGATAGGCTTAGTAACAGTGCCCAAAACGAAATTATTAATATAACCACGATATTTTTAGGTTTGGCAGTAGGCTCTAAACTAGCGGCTGATCAGTTTTTAACTGTAGAAACCATTGGTATTTTGGTGCTCGGTGCGCTGGCATTTGCTATTGGTACAGCATCGGGTGTGTTTATGGCAAAAGGCCTTAACAAGCTTTCTAAAACACCTATTAACCCTTTAATTGGTGCTGCGGGTGTATCGGCAGTACCGATGGCGGCGCGTGTAGTTAATAAAGTTGGGCTTGAGAATAACCCACATAACTTTTTACTTATGCATGCTATGGGGCCAAACGTAGCTGGGGTGCTAGGAAGTGCCGTAGCCGCAGGTATATTACTGGCGCTTGTTGGCTAGTATTTAGGATTTAATCCAACCGATTAGCGCAGTTTACTGCGCTTTTTTTATGCCTATAAAACTGCACGTATTAAAGTTTGTTTGCAGACGTGTTTTTGTTTACAGTGAGGGCTATGCACACTAATAAGGATAGTCATCATGCTTCACACCCCTTTGGCAAAATATTTACCTCATGTTAGTAGACTCGTTTTTGGCTGTATGGGCCTAGGCGGCGGTTGGAATAAAGACGCCATTACTAAGGCTCACTTAAAGCAAACTCACGAGTGTATTGATGCAGCCATAGCTGGCGGCATTAACTTTTTTGATCACGCCGATATTTATACCTTTGGCAAAGCCGAGCAGGTATTTGGCCAAGCACTAGCTGAGCGACCAGAGCTGCGCGAGCACATGTATATTCAATCTAAATGCGGTATACGCTTTGAAGATGATAAAGGCCCTAAGCGTTACGATTTTTCGGCCAAGTGGATTGAAGAGTCAGTTGAAGGTTCACTTAAACGTTTAAACACAGATTATCTTGATGTGCTTATGCTTCATCGCCCTGATCCGCTAATGGAAGTAGAAGAAATTGCACAAGTATTTAGCTGCCTTCAAGAAAGTGGCAAAGTACGTAATTTTGCCGTATCGAACATGCAGCAGCACCAAATGAACTTTTTACAACATGCCCTAGATATGCCAATTGTTGCTAACCAAATTGAAGCAAGTTTACAAAAACACCAATTTGTTGATGAAGGTGTTTATGCAGGTAATGCAGATGGAAAAGATCTTAACTTTACACCGGGCAGTGTAGAGTATTGCCGCCACTTTGATATTCAAATACAAAGCTGGGGGAGTTTATGCCAAGGGCTATACACAGGGGGCGATTTAATAAATGCATCGCAAGCCGATATAAATACCAGCATACTCGTAAATAAGCTTGCTGCACTTTACGATACAACGCCTGAGGCAATTGTTTTAGCTTGGTTATTACGCCACCCTGCATTAATACAGCCAATTATTGGCACAACGAACGTTGAGCGTATTGCAGCGTCATGCGGTGCGCTAAATGTTACGTTAAGTCGCGAACATTGGTATGCATTGTATGTAAGCGCCAAAGGCCATGAATTACCATAATTAAGGTTTAGGAATGAATATATTTGTTATTTTAATTTGCTTGTTTGTCGCTCTAGCGGTGCTGATACCTTTGCTTGAAAAGTACCAAGGTAAAATGGGGTTGGATGGCGCAACCAAATACAGCAAATATATTTGGCCGCTGGTTATGGTTTCTTTAGTCGTACAGCTAATTTATGTATTAATGAACTAATAAACTAATAAACTAATAAACTAATAAACTAATAAAAAACACAAAAAAGCCTTTGCAGGTTAACCCTGCAAAGGCTTTTTTAGTATCTATAACTTATACGTTACTTAAGTGCTAGCTGTAGTTCGCGATTGCGTTCAAGCTGTGCAATAAAGTTTTCGGCAATAGGTTTAAACTTAGCAAGTTCAGAGCGTGGTAATGGCTCAGACTTAGGTAACTTAACGGTTTTAGGGTTACGGTGTACACCATTTACTAAAAATTCGTAGTGTAGGTGCGCGCCTGTTACACGGCCGGTAGAACCCACGGTACCAATTTTGTCACCTTGTTTAACCTTTTGGCCTGTTTTAACAAGTTTTTTGTTAAGGTGTAAGTACTTAGTTACGTACTGTGTGCCATGGCTTATAAATACATAGTTACCATTGTACTTACTATAACCTGCTTTAATTACTTTACCGTTACCCGAGGCTACAACCGGTGTGCCTGTACGTGCTGCGTAATCAATACCACGGTGCGCTCTTACTTGCCCTGTTACTGGGTGTAAGCGACGTGGGTTAAAGCTCGAGCTAATATACTTAAAGTTTACCGGCGCACGTAAAAATGCTTTTTTCATGCTGCGCCCTTCAGGCGTATAAAAGCTGCCGTCGGTATGGCGAATAGCCGCATAACGCTGGCCTTGGTTTATAAATTCTGCAGCAATAATTTTACCAGTGCCAATAAACTCGCCATCAACATAATGCGACTCGTAAATTAGCCCAAACTGATCGCCCTTACGAATATCGTTGGCAAAATCCACATCCCAACCAAATATATCAGCAAAGTTCATTATTTGGCGCTCGCTTAAGCCTGCAGCAATTGCTGAGGTCCAAAAGCTGCTAGAAATTTCGCCACCGGCTGTTTTGCTCAGTGTTTCTATTTCTTTGCTATCTATTGATGTGTCGTAATTACCTTCGTCATTTAAGGTAACAAACAAAGTATCTGTTTTTGAAATAACATAACGAAGCTGAGCTAAATCACCGTTTTCTGCTGTTGCAAAACTAAGTATTTCACCTGGGTGAATTTTAGTTAGTTTGCGTGTTTCAGCATTGGTGTTAATTAGCTTGTGAAGCGTTTGCGCTGAAAAGCCAGCACGCTTGAAGATAATTGCTAAATTATCGCCGTTTTTAACTTGATGATCGACTAAGTCGTATTCTGGCAGCTTTTCTGCTGCTTCTGGCGAATTTAATTCAGTTAATTTTTCGTTGTCTTCAACTTTAACTTGTAACTCGTAACGCTTACCAATTTCTAGTGCATTTGCACTATTGTCTTTGGATGCAGTCGCTTTTTCTGAAGGAAGAAAGGCTAAGCCAACAATAGCAGAAACCAAACCTAGAATAAGCAATTTGTGTTTTTTGGGAAGCGTGTTAACCACGTGAACCATAACGTGCCTTTTCTGCTGTCGTGAAAATAAAATATATATTAATGCAGGATATACGTAATAAGGTACGAATACTAGTAAATAAAGCTAAAAGCCCCGCAAATGTTAGTAAAATGACAATTTATAGTTGTTTAAGTTTATCGATTTAAACTGTTTCTAAAGTGCGCTAAAATCGGCGTTTAAACACCATTTCTAATTGCCTAACACAGTGAGACTAAGCTTATTGAGTTTAGTTGCATTATTCGCATAAAAAATTGTTTTAATTAGGTAGAAATTTGTTATGTTAGCAACATAAGTGCTTTTGGTTTAAATCTGTTTTAAACCCTTATGTAGCAAGTCATCTAGTTGCCCCTTCGTTGGCAGAATTTTGGAGTAATACACAGTGGATTTACAAACCGCTCTAGCAGAGATAAAACGCGGTGCAGAAGAGATATTAATTGAAGACGAATTAGTTGAAAAACTAAAGTCGGGCAAAAAGTTAAAAATTAAAGCCGGTTTCGATCCTACCGCGCCAGACTTACATTTAGGTCACACTGTACTAATTAATAAAATGAAAACCTTTCAAGATTTAGGTCATGAGGTTATTTTCTTAATTGGTGACTTTACCGGCATGATTGGCGATCCAACAGGCAAAAATGTAACACGTAAACCACTGACCCGTGAAGATGTACTTGCCAATGCTGAGACTTATAAAGAGCAGGTTTTTAAGATTCTAGACCCAGCTAAAACCACCGTTGCCTTTAACTCTTCGTGGATGGAAAACCTCGGTGCCGCAGGTATGATCAAACTTGCAGCTAATCAAACTGTAGCGCGTATGCTAGAGCGTGACGACTTTAAAAAGCGTTACGGCAACGGACAACCCATTGCAATTCACGAATTTTTATACCCACTCGTACAAGGCTGGGATTCGGTTGCACTTGAGTCAGACGTAGAGCTTGGTGGTACTGATCAGCGCTTTAATCTTTTAATGGGCCGCGAGCTTCAAAAAGTAGAAGGCCAAAAGCCTCAAACAGTATTAATGATGCCATTGCTTGAAGGCACTGACGGCGTTCAAAAAATGTCTAAGTCGCTTGGTAATTACATTGGTATTACTGATGCGCCAAACGATATGTTTGGTAAAGTAATGTCGATTAGCGACGTACTTATGTGGCGCTACTACGACTTACTAAGTAGCTTATCAATCGAAGAAATTGCAGCGCAAAAACAACGCGTAGAGCAGGGCACTAACCCGCGTGATATTAAGATTGAGCTGGCGAAAGAGTTAATTGCACGTTTTCACAGTGAAGAAGCTGCGCAAGCCGCACACGATGACTTTATCAAACGTTTTCAGAAAAAAGCGCTACCTGATGAAATCCCTGAGCTGACAATTACCATTGCAGAAGAAGGTATTTTAATTGCTAACTTACTTAAAGAAGCTAATTTAGTAGCCAGTACCTCTGAAGCAATGCGCATGATTAAGCAAGGTGCAGTAAAACTTAACGGTGAAGATAAAATCACTGATACAAAACTTGAAGTAGCAAAAGGCACGACCGCTATTTACCAAGTAGGTAAACGTAAGTTTGCCAACATTACTGTAGCGTAAGCGCAGTTAAAACTAAAAAACCAGCTTAGGCTGGTTTTTTTGTGCGCGTATTTTGGCTGCTAAAAAACCACTAAATCAGCTTTAATATCTCAATACTGATAATAACTAACAGCCAAAAGGCACGCGCTTGATTTAATCTGTTTATAAACACGGGTACGTCTTCGGCTTTTGGGAGTCGCTCGGTTCCAATTCGCATTTTATTAAAACGCTTACCAAAATAAACCGCAGGGCCGCCTAGCTGTACGCCAATAGAGGCGGAGCACACACTTAAAATCCACCCCGTATTTGTTTGATAAAAGTGTCTGCCATAGTGCTTTATATAATGCATACTTTGTTTACTGGCTTTGTTTGCGGCAATGGTTAATGCAAGTAAGCGTACGGGGATAAATTCGATTATAAACAAAAGTATTTTAAGCGGTTTTAAAAAGTGGCTATTAGGTGAAATATCGGCGCGCCAAGCATGCTGCATTAAAGTCAGTAGCCGATACGCTAAAGTGGCAATTGGCCCAAGTAATAAAAATATAAATATAACGGTAAAGTAATTACGGGCAGTTCGTAAAATTAAGCTTTCAATTAAGGCTTTTATAATACCTGGCGCTGAGAGCTTATTGACCTCTCGGGCAAGCAGTGGCTTTACGAGTTCACGCGCGGTAGATTTTTGGTTTTGTTTTACTAACTTTGCAACACGCAGGGCTTTTTTTTCAATCGCTTTGCTTTCTAGGCACAAATATAAAATGAGGCCCGCTAGCAGCTCAGGATAAAAGGCAAATTCAAGCAGTAACACAATAATAATAAGAATAACGCTTAAAACTAGCGCACAGGCAAGAGTGGAGGCTAAATAAAGGTAACTTTTAGGCTCACTTGGTTTATAAACCCGTTTTCCTATAGCACTAAATACAGCGGTTAATACTGTATTAGGGTGATACCAGCTTTTTAACGGGAAAAAGCGCTCAGCAATGAGCGCCACAAAAAAGGCAATAAAGTCCAAATGGTTTTGAACAATATTGCTTAGCATTTACAGTGTAACTTTTGTTAGTTTTTCCAATAGTGCAACAACCATTTTTGATGAATTGATTGATGCAGTCTCTAAGTATTCTTCAAACGATTGCGGCGACTCTTTACCGGCAATGTCAGACATAGAGCGAATAACCACAAATGGCGTATTAAGCGCAAAACACGTTTGTGCAATAGATGCGCCTTCCATTTCTACTGCAAGCATTGTAGGAAAGTCGCTGCGTGCTTTATCAATTCGCACTGGGTCACACATAAATGAATCACCCGTACAAATTAAGCCTACTAAGGTTTTTACTTCGCTAATTTGCGCAATGGTTTGCTCGGCAGCTTCAACTAGTTTTGGGTGTGCGGCAAAGCCTGCTGGCATTTGTGGAACTTGGCCAATTTCGTAGCCAAAAGCGGTTACATCTACATCGTGATGGCGTACTTCTGAAGAGATAACAACATCGCCAACACTTAAAGAGGGATCAAAGCCACCGGCAGAACCTGTGTTAATAACACAGTCAGGATTAAAGTTATCAATTAATAACGTGGTTGCAATCGTTGATGCCACTTTACCAATACCCGATTGCACAAGTGTTACTGTATTACCTGCTAATTCGCCTGTGTAAAAGGTAAACCCTGCTTTAGTCAGCACTTGTGGGTTTTGCATTGCTTCACGTAAAATTTTAACTTCTGGCTCCATTGCGCCAATAATACCAACATTCATAGTGTTTGATTCCTGAGTTTGAATACGTAGATTATACGTGAAGTTAGCAATAAAAAACAAAAAAGCGAGCTGTTTTACGGCTCGCTTTAAATACTTTTAGGAGAGTATTTAATTCTATTTTAAATTTCGGCTAACGCAGTGGTTTGCGCTTTAGCCTGAGAAGGTGACAATACCGCAGGTTTACTTACACGATTACGTGTTGGACGAGCCGATTGCACCGCTGCAGGTTTGCCTAATTTAAACATAATTGCATCGCGCACCTCTGAAGGGCGGTAGCCTGATTTTACTTTCATACGAATATGTGGAATGCCAGCAGATTCTAAAGCGCCGTTTACAAACCAGTCGCGCTGCGCTTTGTGGCCATCTTTATTGGCGTTGTTAACTAAATCGACCGCAGCGACTATCGTCATTTTCTCTTTATCTACCAGCACAAAATCGAGTTGCTTATTTTTAGCTTTAGCTAAAGCTGCACGTTTTGATTTAGCAGAGAGGCCTTGCTTGCAGTCGATTACATCGATGAGTTTGACGCGGCTCACAATTTTGTATTGATCGCCTACCGCACGCTCTAAAAGATTTAAAAATGCACCCTCAACCTGTGTAAACACAGTTTGTTTGCGGGTAAAAGGATAGGGATTGCCGCCATCATCACTAAATTTTGACGCAACCACAGAGGCCCCAACCACTAATACTAAAATTGATAATAAAGCGAATTCCATACGGTAACTCCATAACAACAAATTGACACTGCTCAAGTAAAGCAATTTACGTGCCTAAAAATTGGTTGTTATAGCTAATTACCGTATGTATTTATTATTAATGCAGCAGGGCTGTTAGGCTTTGTAACCGCCCTCAATTCCTTTAACGGCAATCGCGACTGCATCATGCGCATGGAGTGATTCGTAATGATTAATTTGCAGCCAGTAATCACTAAAGTTATCGTTTTCAAGAACCGCTTTAATTTTACGTGCAGCGTCTTCACAAAACATTAAATTTTGACCGTTAAGGCGGGCAAATTCTTGCTCATCTTCACGTTTTACTGCCGCTTGTACGGGGGTTTTTAGTTCAGCTTCTAATGTATCAATTAAATTTACTACGTCAAATTCACTAATCGTGTTATCTAGTTTTACTTTAACGTTTGCAATTGAACGCTGTGAGTGAGGCGTTGCCACAATACCCTGCGTTGTACCTAGCCATGCTAAAACATCTTTTTGATTAAGTGTTTCTTGGTTAAACTTTTCGCTAAAAGCATTTTGAATAAGTTGGCGAGCAAGTGCTGCAGAGCATGGACAGGTTGATGAATAAGTAACATCAACGCTTAGCTCGTAGCTAATTACGCTATTTTCAATAGTGCTGGTTAGGGTAATTGGGTAGCTTTTCCAACCTGCTTTACCGCTTAACAACGATTTACGACGCAGCGGTAATTCAAATTTAAACTCTATTTGAGCTTTGTCACTTAATCCTTCGTGGCTGGTGATAAAGGTATCGAGTGCTTGAGCTAAAGTTTGTGGGTTAACTTGTTGCTCTGTTGAGAGTAAATCAAGCGCTAAAAATAAACGCGACATATGAATGCCTTTAGCGTCTTCTTTATGCAAATTAACAAAGGCACGCGCTTTTGCGTTAACGGTAACGGGTGCTAAATCTTTCGATTCAAAAATAAATGGCAGTTCTATTTCGCCCATACCAACCCAGTCTAACTTACCTGTTTGTAAGGCGGGAGCCGTATCAGCTATATCGGGCATGTTGGTTTGCATGTGCGCTACTCGTTATTGGTCATAATAAAGCGCAGCATTTTACACTAAATAATTTATTGCTGAAATGATGAGTTTAACAAGTAGGCAAAAGTAAACATGAAAATTTTCTGTTTTTGTCGCACAACATGAATATAGCTAATAGAAAAATGCTAAAATCTGCTGCAAAATGCGTTTGACTATTAATAGGCACTTTTTATTTATGCCTAGTAACGAGATACACTGACCTATGACCGATTCTTCTTTGAGCCCTTGGGCTCGAGTACTTTCTAGTTTAATAACTCGCTTTGGTGAGTTAAAAACCGCGGCAATGTGCTACGCGCTTTTATTAGGCGTGTCGCTTATATTGTCGAGTATGTTTTATTATGTGGCACTGGGTGAGGTTAATTTAGTTGATATTTTAGCTGTGGTATTTTTTACCGCGGTTGTATCTCCTTTTATGATCAGTATTTTACTCAACTCGATTAGACAATTAGATGCCTCATACGCTTATTTAGACAGCGCCACAAAACAAGAAAAGCTGTTAAACCAAACATTAAAAGATAATATCAACCGCCTCAACATTGAAATAGATGAGCGAAAAATGGCTTTTCATGCCAAGCATCGCGCCATTGAAGAGCTTCGCCGCGAAATAGCAGAGCGTAAAAAAACACAACAAGAACTTGCTCAGCAAGGCATGCTCCTTCGCTCTATTGTCGACTCTTCCCCCGATTTATTTTATTACCGAGATAACAACGGCGTGTTTGCCGGCTGTAATAAAATGTTTGAAGAGGTTATGGGCAAAACCAGTGCTGAATTAATTGGTAAAACAGTTGAGCAAATTTTCCCGAGCTACTTTTTAGCAGAAGTACTCAGAACCGATAAACAAGTAGAGCAAACGCATCAAGCGCTGACAATTGATGTTGAATATATGGTTAATGGTGAAAACCGTTGGTTTGAGCTGCGTAAATTACCGTTTATAAACGATCAAGGTGACTACATAGGTTTGCTTGCATTTGGCCGTGATATAACCAGCCGTAAAGAAGCAGCACAAGCGCTTGAAACAGCCTATAAGGATAAAGGTAAGTTTATAGCAACGCTTAGTCATGAGCTGCGCACGCCATTAAATGGCATTGTAGGTTTAACCCGAATGCTACTTGATACAGAGCTTAATAAGCAGCAACGCAGTTGGTGTAATACGGTATTTTCGAGCGCTGAAACCTTAGGTAATATTTTTAACGATATTATAGATTTAGATAAAATAGACCGAGAGCAGTTAGATATAGCAACCGACTCTATTAACGTTTCAGACTTTATTAACGATGTAGTGAACTTTGCAGGTTTAATTGCTGAACAAAAAGAGCTTGAATTTTCAATTGAGCGAAATGGCACATTAGATGTTTATGCACTCCTAGATCCAACGCGTTTACGCCAAGTGGTATGGAACTTAATTAATAATGCCGTTAAGTTTACCCAGCATGGCGAGGTAAAACTCACATGTAGCCGAGAAGAGCGTAACGATGGACCGTGGCTTGAACTTAAAATATCAGACACAGGGCAGGGGATCCCAGAGGATCAACTCTCGCGCATATTTGATATGTACTACAAAGCCCCAGATTTAAGCGGTAAAAACGCGATTGGCTCAGGCATTGGTTTAGCCGTTACCAAAGCGTTAGTCAGTGCAATGAAAGGCACTATTTCGGTAACCAGTGCAGAAGGTGAAGGCAGCTGCTTTACCGTGCACATACCGCTTAGCTTATGTGTAGCGCCTACTGAACAAAGCTATGCCGGTAGAGGTTTATATATTTTACTTGTAGAGGATGTGCCATTAAATGCTGAAATTGCGACTAACCTGTTAGAGCAGCGCGGCCATGAAGTAATTTGGGCCGAAACGGGTGAAGATGCACTCTCGTTTGTAGAAACCGAAGACGAGCTAGATTTAGTACTACTTGATATGCAACTGCCCGATATAAATGGTGATGAGGTGGCAAGACAAATACGTGCCGATAGCCATTTTGATAAACTACCTATCGTTGCGCTTACAGCGAATGTACGTAGCGCCGAAGAAGACTTAGAAGGTATTTCGGTGCAAGGGGCGCTTGCTAAACCGATTAATACAATAAAGCTTGATAAAATGCTAGCTGATTTGTTTGATATTCAACAAAGTGAATCAGACAAACCGCTGCTCACGGTAAGTAAAGAAGCGCTTGAGGGTATTAATGCAGGTGTGCTTGATGTTGAAACCATTGAAGACTTTGTAAACTCTATGGGGCTTGAAGTATTTAAGCGCAGCAGTGGTTTATTTGAAAAACTAAACCCGCAATATCAGCAAGAGCTGCAAAGCGCGTTAAATGAAAACGACAGGGAAGAGTACAAATCGGTGGCGCATAAGCTTAAAGGTGCTGCGGGCTCTGTAGGATTAAACGACGTACAGTTACATGCTAAAAAGATGGAACACGGTGCGCTTGATGAATCAGATGAAGTACTAAAAGAATGGTTAGATACATTGGCAGATAAAATAAATGAAGGACAAATTGCCCTTCATTCGTTTTTACAATTATTAGAGTAAGCGGTTTACTCTAATTAAGCGTCGATTTTACCAATAAAGCGGTAACCTTCACCATGGATGGTGCTGATTAGCTCAGAAGTAGAATTATCACTTTCGAAGTGCTTACGAATACGACGAATCGTTACATCTACTGTACGGTCATTAGCGCGAAGCTCACGGCCAGTCATATGCTTAATAAGTTGCTCACGGCTAAAAATACGCCCTGGAGAATCAAGCATTAAACGCAGCGCTCTGTATTCACCTTTAGGTAAACGCTTAGCATCACCATTTGGTGACGTTAAACAACGGCTGTTTTCGTCAAGTTCCCAACCGTTAAATGTAATTACACCGTTGGTTTCTAGCACTGACTCTTCGCCGCCTAGCGCTGTACGGGTAATTAAGTTGCGAGCGCGTATAGTCAATTCACGAGGGTTAAAAGGTTTAGTGATGTAATCATCAGCACCAATTTCTAAACCTAAAATACGGTCTACATCGTTATCACGGCCGGTTAAAAAGATTAAACCGACTTTACGTTTTTGGCGTAATTCACGTGCTAAAATTAGCCCGTTTTTACCCGGTAGGTTGATGTCCATAACTACAAGATTGACGTCATCATTATTTGTAAGCTTGTCATGCATATCATCGCCATCAATGGCTTCAATAACTTTGTAACCTTCAGCTTCAAATAAACTCACGAGGTTTAGTCGAGTTACGTCTTCATCCTCTACGATTAGAATGACTGGCGTTTGCATTATTAATTAACCTTTTTGGAATATTTTATTTACAAAAAATCGAATCTTAACTAAATAATTCGATTACTAGAGATTATAGGATTATACCCAAATGTTAACAAGAAAAAACAAGTTGGATAAAAATAAAACAGTAGGGGTGTTCCAAACTAACCAAAAGGCATTGTGCAAAAACTACTGTTTAATGATATATAACGGATGCAGCTTTTGAATTATGAAAACGAAGCCATTTCCTTTAATAATTGATACATCCACCAATCGCTTAAAGGTACTAAAAATAATCGCGCAAATTCAAAACGGAATTATATCATTTTATAACCTTTCATCAATGTATGTGATACTGCAAAAGCAATAAAGTTCAGAAATTGTATCGCTTAATTATTAGATCAAGTTAAATAATTAAACATGAAATACCACATGCTCTCTCTATAAGGTCATTAAATGGTAATTCAAGTAAAAAGCGTAAATAAATACTCTTTTTTTAAACACTTTTTATGGAATTGTAATAACAAAGCGTACGCCGGGTTTTGCATCTAGGTCATACAGTATATGCCCACCTAATGCTTGGGTTACTAAGTTGTACACTAAGTGCATGCCTAAACCACTTGCCCCTTGGCCTCGCTTAGAGGTTACAAATGGGTCAAATATCCTGTTTTTGACATTTTTATCAACGCCTTGGCCGTTATCTGTGTAGATTATTTTTATTTGTGGGCCTGTTATTTCTATATCAAACTTAATTTCGTTATTTTCGCTATTGCTAAAACCATGAATGGCAGAGTTTAAAATAAGCTGTTGGAAAATTTGTTGTAGTGGCTCAGACTTACTTTCAATGGTTAAATCACTCGGACAATTGATCACAACGTTAGGCTTTGACTTTATTAACTCTGATTGAATCGACATTAACACATCAGATATTAACCTATGGATGTTTACATGGGTTTTAATCCCATCATCTTGAATTACAGCTACCTTTTTAAAGTTAGAGATAAGGTCGGCCGCACGGTTTAGGTTTCTATAAATTAAATCAAGGTTTTCGATACCTTCGTCAATAAAGCGTTTTAGTTGGTTAGAAGTTAGAGACTTATTATCAAAACTAAGCTGAATATCGGCAAGTTTATCGCGCAGCAAGGTTGAGCCAGTAATACCTAGGCCAATTGGGGTGTTAACCTCATGGGCTACGCCGGCTACCATTTGCCCTAAAGATGCCATTTTTTCGTTTTCTACTATTTGTTCTTGGTATTGGTGCATTCGCTCAAGGGTAGAAAGCAGTTCTTGGTTTGCTTCGCGCAGGGCTATTGTTCTTTGGCTTACCTTTTCTTCTAAGCTTTGGTTGAGTTGTTTTATCTCTAGTTTGTCTTTTTCATGACGTTCTATTTGCTTACGGGTGCGAGTAAGCATGATATTTAAGCTGTTTGATAAGGCTGTAACCTCTTTTACGCTGGTGCTGGGTGCGCGTACGTCATAGTTATGATTTTTTGATACGTCTTGTAGCAATACACTTAAGTGTTCAATAGGGTTAGCGATACTTTTTTGTGTTTTTATCGCTATAAAGTACACAAAAAACAAAATAAACAGGGTAAGGAAAATATCTATAATAATTTTTTGTTTTATAAATTCATCTAGGCTTTCTAAACTACCACGCATGTAAACGTAACCCACCACCTGCTCGTTATTAAGCACAGGTGTTATTAGCTCAATGTAGTTGTTGGTCGCTCTTGGCTCGTTAAGCTCTTTAATGCTGTCTACGCGCAGCGGAACAGGTGGGGTTTTTTTAGCATTAAAGCTAATAAAAAATACAGGTTTACTCGATGTTTTCTCTATTGCGTAAATATGAATGTTTTTAACAAGGGGGATTTTATCAAACGACTTTAGGCGTTTTTCTTCTGTTTTTCTGTCGTCTTTTACCAATGAATCTGCGGCATCGAAAGCAACAATATCGGAAAGGATCACGAGCTTGTTTATGATCAGTTCCTTTTGTTCTTTTACACTCATATAAGTGGAAATTGAAACCGATAAAGTTAAACAAATAGCAGTGATAAGCATGATGGTGTTGATCAGCGCTTTTCGAATACTTTTTTGATGTACTTTTTTTGGCATTATTGCTGCATCGCCTAAGTATGAATATTTATATTTAGAACTTTAGTTTAGCAAAAACCATAGAAAGTGAAGGGAAATAGTGAAATTAATTCTGATATTTATTCGAAAGTTAGGCTAAGTATTAATTACACTTAGCCTAATTAAGTGTAATTAGTTAGCTACTGTAAACGGCAAATTTGTTATTTTTGTACACAGTGTGGAAGCTACCAAACTGCGCCTCTAAAATTGGCGGGTATTTTAAAAAGCTATTAGCCACTATGCTTAGCTTTCCTACCTTGGTTAAGTGCTGCTTAGCATTTGATAAAAATGCTTCTGCAATTGTGTAGTCGGTCGCTATGCCAGTATGAAAAGGCGGGTTACTAACTATTAAATCAAACTTGCCGCTAATACTTTTTAAGCCATCACTTAAAATAGTGCCGCCTTTAATATTATTAAGCTTTAATGTTTGCTCAGTAGCATAAGTTGCAAGTGCGCTCACATCGCTGCAAGTAAAAGTTAGTGCTGGGTTTTTAATACCTAAAAAAGTGGCTATTAAGCCCGCACCACAGCCAAAATCCAGTACATTACCTTGTTTAGTGGTCGGGGCATTTTCTAGTAGCATTTTTGTGCCAGCATCTAAAGCGCCGTGGTTAAATACTCCCGGAACACTGATAGCATCAAACTCTACTCCTGCTACATTTACTCTAAACGTTTTATGGTAGCGGCTAATCTCAAAGGTTGGGTTGTTCTCTAGTTGCTCAAATGAAAACAAAATACAATGTTTAGCAGAGTCAATTTTATTACTGTACTGCGCTTTGCCCGCGAGCTGTTTTTCTATCGATTTAACGCCACTTTTATTTTCGCCTACCACAAGTAGCTGTGCTTTTTCGTTAATAACGGCGCGAATATTATCAAGTGCCATTAATACTTCAGGCTTTGATTTTGGGTAGTAAAGAATGACTAAATCGTAATCGTTGGCGGCCATTTCATGGTTAACACACACGTTTATGCCATTTATTTTTTTAGCAAATTCCCCATTAGCATGGTTATAACTAAATGCGGTGATGGCACTTTGAGGATTTAGCTGCTTTAGCTCTGCTAAAAAGCCATCTTGAACAAAGTTGACAACCAAGATAGATTTTCCCACTAGTTCTTCGCTATTACGAAGTAACAGTAAACTTGGGTTGGTTAATACGCTCATAAATGGCTTTGCCTTACAAATTATTGATTAGTAAATTGGTGTAATTATTTTTTGCGCTCAAACATTAAGTCCCATACGCCGTGACCTAAACGGTGGCCGCGCTGTTCAAACTTAGTTAGCGGGCGCGAATCAGGGCGAGGTACGTAGTCATTGGTAGATGACTGATTTTTATAGCCTGGCGCTGCTTGCATAACTTCTAGCATGTGCTCGGCGTAGTTTTCCCAGTCAGTAGCCATATGAAAAACACCGCCAATTTTTAATTTGCTACGCAGTTTTTCAGCAAATTCTGTTTGTACTATACGGCGTTTATGATGACGCTTTTTATGCCATGGATCAGGGAAGAATAACTGCAGCGTTGTTAAGCTTTCATCTGCAAGGCAGTCAGCGAGTACTTCTACTGCATCGTGTTCAAATACACGTAAATTAGTAACACCGGCTTCATCTGCATCCATTAAACATGCGCCAACGCCTGGGCGATGTACTTCAATACCAATAAAGTTTAGGTGCGGTGCATTTTTTGCCATTTCAACTAATGACTTGCCCATACCAAAACCAATTTCTAATACTACATCATTGTTATTGCCAAATACTTGAGCTAAGTCGAGTAGGCCGTTTTTATGCTCAAGCCCCATAGTTGGCCAGCATTTTTCAATTGCGGCAGCTTGGCCTTTAGTTAAGCGGCCTTCGCGTTTTACAAAACTGCGAATTGTGCGGATATACTTACCTTCTTGCTTAGCTTGCTCAAGGTTGTTGTTACTTGATTCACTCATATTATTGGCCTGACAAAAACAATGTGTTTAAAAATGGTTGCGTATTATCCCTGACCACGCAGCTAATCACAAGTATTAGCGTGTTATAGCGCCTTCATAGCTTGATCTTTTTATTAACTGCAATAGACTGAGCCGCTATTGAGCATGAGTAAAAGTAGTATATGTTGGATTTAAATAAACAGCAGTCAGACAAATTTGCTAACCAAGTGGTTCAGTGGTATCACCTTCATGGGCGTAAAACATTGCCTTGGCAACTAGGTAAAACACCGTATAAAGTGTGGGTATCAGAAGTAATGTTACAGCAAACGCAAGTTGTTACGGTTATCCCATACTTTGAAAAGTTTATGGCAAGCTTCCCAGATATCATTGCTTTAGCAAATGCAGATGAAGATTTAGTGCTGCATCATTGGACTGGCTTAGGTTACTACGCACGGGCACGTAACTTACATAAAACGGCCAAAATAGTGCGAGATAAATACCAAGGTAAATTTCCAACTACACTTGAAGAGGTCATGGATTTACCCGGAATAGGGCGCTCTACCGCTGGTGCGGTATTATCGCTGTCGCTTGGCCAGCACCACCCTATTTTAGATGGTAATGTTAAGCGAGTGCTTGCCCGTTATTTTATGGTTGAAGGATGGTATGGGGTAAAAAAAGTAGAAAACCAACTTTGGCATTTGTCTACCCAGTTAACCCCTAAAAACAATGTGACTGAATTTAACCAAGCCATGATGGACTTGGGCGCCAGCCTTTGCTCTCGCAGTCGCTTTGATTGCCAAGCGTGCCCACTTAATAGCGATTGTGGTGCGTTTAATGCCGGTAAAGTAAAAGAGTTTCCTCATTCTAAACCTAAAAAAGCGGTGCCTAAAAAGAGTTGTCACCAATTAATTATTCAGCATGACGAGAAAGTTTTAATGGAAAAACGCCCAAGTAGCGGTATTTGGGGCGGTCTGTTTGGCTTTTTTGAGTTTAACGAATACAGCGAAATGGTGTTATTTTTAAATCAGCAAGGCTTAAAAACCGAGCTGGAAGAGCTAACGCCTTTTACTCATGTGTTTTCGCATTTTGAGCTGACAATAAATCCACATGTGCTTAATATTAATAACGTACCGGATGTAGTAAACGATAAACAACTTGTGTGGTACCCACTCGATCAATCTATAGAGGTGGGTTTAGCCGCACCGACTAAAAAGTTGGTTAAACAAATGAGCCCAATAGGTTAAACTATTAGCATTTAGCGCTTAAGAGAGTCAATTATGGCACGTACAGTATTTTGTCAAAAGTTACAAAAAGAAGCCGAAGGGCTTGGATTTCAGTTATACCCTGGTGAACTAGGCGAGAAAATTTTTAATAATATTTCTAAAGAAGCATGGGGCCAGTGGCAGCATAAGCAAACTATGCTAATTAACGAAAAGCATTTAAATATGATGGACCCAGAGCACCGTACGTTTTTAGAAGAGCAAATGGTTGGCTTTTTGTTTGAAGACAAAGACGTAGAAATTGAAGGTTATCGACCTCCTGAAAAGTAATTTTTAGGCATAAAAAAAAGGGCTGTGTAGCCCTTTTTTTATAGCTATATTTTATAGCGTTTCTTCATCAGTATTCGCTGAGCGTACTTGTTCTTTTAAAAACTGCGCAGCTTTAGAGTATTCAATTTCAAGGGTATCTCTTTGCGCTATTAGCTCATCAGTATCAAGCTCGGCATTTCGACACTTCTCTTCAAACTCTTCTGCACATTGTGCAACGGCCTCTGCACCAATAGTTTTAGAGATTGCCTTGAGCTGATGACAAGCACTGCTTATCTCGTCTCTGTCATTAACCATAACGCCGGAATTAATGCTTTTAATTAGGCTTTGGCTTTGCTCTAAAAACATTTTGAAAAAGCGTAATTGTTTGGCTTCGTCGCCGTTTACATAAGTAGATACCGCGTCCATATTAATAGGCATGGCAGGCTTTTGATGAATAACAACAGTTTGGTCTTTATTATGCTTATCATACCAACGCTTTAAGGTATCTTCTAAGGCATTAAGCTCTATAGGCTTAGTAATAAAGTCATTAATACCTACCGCCAGGCAACGCTCTTTTTCACCTTTGAGCGCATTGGCAGTAACCGCAATTATATAAGGCTGAGCGTCTATAGAGTCTAACAGCTCGGCTTCATCACGAATTTTTTCAACCATATCGTAACCTGACATTTTTGGCATATGTAAGTCGGTTAATATGAGCGAGTAATTGTTTTGACGCCACATATCTAAACCTTCTTCACCGTTATTTGCCACTTCAACGCCATAGCCAAGTATATGCAGTTGGTCGGTTAAAACTTGCTGGTTTAGTAAGTTATCTTCTACTAATAAAATGAGTTTATTTGCATCGCGTGCTTGTTCAACATTTAAATAATTGTTGAGAGTTTTTGTTTTTTTAATTTGTTTAGGTTGATGCAAGCCTGCTGCTACCAATATCGACATCATAAAGTTAGATTTACAAAGCGGTGAGGCATTAATATAAAATACATTTTTATGGTTTATAGCGGCTTCATCAAGCTTACTTAATACCACCACTTGTTGATTATTATCTTCAAGTGAGTAAATAAGACGACGCAGTAAAGAGTTAACTTTTTCCATATCATCTATGCCATCGACAACCCATATAATGTCGTGCTGCTCTTGTTGAGCTTCTATTTCTTGCTGGTTGTGCACGTAGGTAATTTTAGCGCCCATAAATGATAAATAGCGGTACATTGCTTTTTCGCGCTCTAAATGATTGCTCACTACCACTACATGTTTGCCATTGAGCGCATTTTTATGTGCGTACTTAATTTTTCCTGAGGTACCAAATGGAAGCTCAACGGTAAATTCGCTACCAATGCCTGCATGGCTAGTTACATTAATAGTACCGAGCATAAGCTCGGTTAAACTTTTACAAATAGAAAGCCCTAAACCAGTGCCGCCGTATTCACGGGTAATTGAGTTTTCGGCTTGCACAAACGGGTTAAATATTTCTCGCAGTTGCGCTTGGGTCATGCCCTTGCCGTTATCGGTTACGCAAAAACGCAGCGTAAAATGATCCGCCGTATTATGGGCCACTTCTACCGATATTTTTACGTGCCCTTGGCGTTTATCATCAGTACTGGTGAACTTAATTGCATTACTACAAAGGTTATACAGTACTTGGCGAACTCGTATTGTATCGCCAGTTAAATTAGTTGGAATATCTGGCGCAATAGAAAGCTCTAAATCTAATTTGCGCTTTTTAGCAACAGATGAAAGCACGCGAGCCACTTCTTCAATCGTATCAGTAACTGAAAAAGGCGTAGGGTCAATATTTAGCTTACCCGCTTCAATTTTAGAGAAGTCTAAAATATCATCCAAAATACTTAATAGTGAAAACGCTGATTCACGGATAATAGTACTTAAACGATGCTGCGCGCCATCAAGCTCTGTTTGTCTTAATAAATCTATAGTGCCAATAACGCCGTTCATAGGCGTGCGAATTTCATGGCTCATAGTGGCTAAAAAGGTCGTTTTAGTTTCGCTAGCGCGTTGTGCTTTTAATGTCGCTTGCTCTAATGCAATTGTTCTTTGTTGTACTTCGCTCTCAAGGCCTGTTTGTAATTTTTGAAGCTCTTTTTGCGCAGCTTCTTTTTCAGACATTACTGAGTTAACTTTATCTAGCAGCAAGTTTATGTTTTTAGCCACGCCAGATAAGCCTAGGTCTAGTTTTTCACTTACTTTACTGTCGTAATTGCCATTTTCGGTAATCGCTTGAAGTTCTTCATTTAATAAATGGCTACTTTTACGCAAGCGAGTATTTATGTAGGTATTAAATAGTAGGGCTAATGCAAATAAGGCAAACACGCTTACAATTGCAATAATATAGGCTATTACTTGCGAGTCTTGCTGCGTTAAAGGCGGTGCTGGTAACTGCTGTTTTATTATTAGCTCACCAATAGGCTGGTCGTTCAAAAGCAATATATGGTGCAATACACCTTGCTCAGTTAAATGCTCATTTACTTTTTTAGACTCGATAGCGGGTTTAGTGCTGCTATATACAAGTTGGGTTTCTGAGGTGGCATTAAAGCGATAGAGCGTATATTCAAACTTATCATCTAATACTGAAGTAAGCTCAAGTAGCTGGCGAACCTTGCCTTGCCCATACATAGTAAGTGCATCTACCATTGGTAAATCAAGTTGCTGTGCTAGCTGCGTAATACTTACTTTTTGTTTGGCTGCTGGTGCAGGTTGTGTGTTTTGCGAATAAAACGCAAAGGCAACAATAGCAAGCGCTGTTACTGCAATATTAATTATTAAAAAAAGCGGCAGTAAGCCTTTCACCGGCGAAGAGAATTTACTCTGCATTGATTGTTCCCATTGGTATTTGTTTGTACGATAAGCCCTTATCGTATTTTCACAGTAATCGTATCATTTACGTAAAATAATTCACTACGTTTTTAGTCTGGTTTAATTGATTAAATTAAGGTTTTTTGTGAGTTTTTGTTGGATAAATAAACATTAGTATATAAAAACACGCTTTGTTGTGTGAAAACCGTTCAAACAGTTATAAAGAGTAAAAAAAAAGTTGACTTGTAAGGGCAAAACTCGTTTAATACGCCGCACGCCCAGATGGCTCAGTCGATAGCGCTGAGTGGGAATTGCATTAAAAATCATTTATGATTTTTAATTAGCACTGTTAAAGTGCCTCGATAGCTCAGTTGGTAGAGCAGAGGATTGAAAATCCTCGTGTCCCTGGTTCGATTCCGGGTCGAGGCACCATTTATTAAAGTAGTGGTGTTTAATCAATAGTTTAAACGTTATTACGCGTGCCTTAGCACACAGTTTAGTGTGCCGACTTAGCTCAGCTGGTAGAGCAACTGACTTGTAATCAGTAGGTCAACCGTTCGACTCGGTTAGTCGGCACCATTTATTTTAGTAATTTGAAAAGAACATTGTAATCAGTAGTCTGTTCAAGTTACCCGTCGACTCGGTTAGTCGGCACCATTTAATTGCACAGTTTATGTGCCTCGATAGCTCAGTTGGTAGAGCAGAGGATTGAAAATCCTCGTGTCCCTGGTTCGATTCCGGGTCGAGGCACCATTTACTTTAAGTTCTCAATCTTTAAAATTGAACGTGCCTTAGCACACAGTTTAGTGTGCCGACTTAGCTCAGCTGGTAGAGCAACTGACTTGTAATCAGTAGGTCAACCGTTCGACTCGGTTAGTCGGCACCATTTATTTTAGTAATTTGAAAAGAGCACTGTAATCAGTAGTCTGTTTAAGTTACCCGTCGACTCGGTTAGTCGGCACCATTTATTTTAAATTAAATGTTTTAAACATTTAATTGCACTGTTTAAGTGCCTCGATAGCTCAGTTGGTAGAGCAGAGGATTGAAAATCCTCGTGTCCCTGGTTCGATTCCGGGTCGAGGCACCATTTATATTAAAGCCCTGCATACACATGCAGGGCTTTTTTTTGCTTAAAATTTATTATGGACAAAACAGTCCATATTAATTGGGTATATCTTCTCTTTTTCTCCCTTGTTTGCATGCGCATAATTACCTCATCAAAAGGTTAGGTGCTGTTATTACTCACTCCATTTACTCACTCAATATGATTGATTTAAGTAATAAAGTGCAGGGTACCTTTAGCCCTAATAACGCCAATCCGCAATAATAATTAATCATTTTGCGGGGCTAAACGTGTCACTACCAGCGTTAAAAGTTCCTATTTAGAACAACTAAATAAGAATTTTTTTGCCTAGCTATCAACATGTTTTTCAAGCCTCAAAATAGATCACTTAATTAAGCGTATTGGTATAAGTAATTTAAAGCTGGAGCTAATTATGATCACGCAAATTGTTAAGTTTGATATTAAAGACGAGCACATCGCACAATTTAAAGCGCTACTAGAAGAAGACAAGCAAGGCGCTAAAGCCGAAGCAGGTCTTATAGAGATGCGTTTATATCAGGATAAAAACGAGCCAGGCGTCTTTTTTGCTTATGAGCGTTTTGAAGATCAAAATGCAGTTGATTACCATGGCGCACAAGATTACACACAAACGTTATTAAATGCGCTGCCTGAAATCAGCCAATCGGCGCCACAGGTCATGTTATTAGAAAATACAGTGCCAGCTCCGCTGCATGAGCGTAATACAAAAGTTGTTAACCCTGAAGATGATATATGTATTGTGTTTTTTATTTTTAAGATTAAGCCAAGTTTTAAAAATAAAGTCATTGAGCGTTTCGCAACTCATGTAACGCAAACGCGCAGCCAGGAGCCTGGTAACTTAGTGTTTGATTTATATAGTATTGAAAATAACGACGATACATTAGTTGTTTATGAACATTGGCGCAGTGAATCTGCGTTGTGGGATATTCACTTTAAACAGCCGTACGCAGTAAAAACAAGCGAATTATTAGCGCAAGCAGTTGTTGGCGATATGCAGCAATATATGAGCTTCGTTAAAGAAATTTAAAGGCTAGTGTTTAACAATATTACTTATCCCGTTTAGCAAATAGTGTATTACACGCTATTTGCTTTTTTGTATAAATACCCTCCAAATTCCCTGCCGCTTTTTATAATAACTGACTATTATGTTAATTCATCGCAACGTATGTAATGTTATGTAAAGTAAGTTGAGCAAAATTTGCCAAAGTGCTTGAATTACATTCATAAATGGCAGTAATTTAGGTTAACTATGATTTGGCAAACTAAGCCAACTTTATTGGCTCTTAGCTTGGTATTGTTGAGCGGTTGTGCGGGTACGCTAAACCCTCAGCAGCGCGAGCAAGCACCCAGCGACATTGCAGCGACATGGCAACATGGTTTAGCACAAAATACACTTGCAGTAGATCAGCAATGGCTGCAAACCTTAGAAAACCCTTATATTGAAAACCTTGTTAATAAAGCACTTAATAATAATCAGGCTTTGCTGCAAAGTGCCTACGATGTACAAATACAAAAGCAGCAATTAATAATTTCAGGCTCTGCGCTTTGGCCCGATCTTGATTTATCTGCGCAAACTAGGCGCAGTAAAGACAATAGACCTGTAAGTTATGATAATGCCAGCTCTGTTACGCTAGAGCTAAGCTATGAAGTAGATGTGTGGGGTAAGTTATCTGATGCTAAACGCCAAGCCAACCTAAACTACTTAGCGCAACAAGCTAGTTTTGAGCAAGCTAAGCAGCAATTGGTGGCCGATGTTGTCACCGGCTGGTTTGATTTAGTAACCGCCCAGCAGTTACTCGATTTATATAAACGCCGAGAAGAAAACGCACAGCAAAACTTAGATATTATTGAATCAGGCTACCGCCAAGGTATTAATGAAGCACTCGATGTATATTTAGCCCGTAATGAGCTTAATAACGAGCGTACGCGTATTGCTAATCAACAAGCCTCGCTTGTAAGCGCGTCGCGTTCTTTAGAGCGCTTATTAGGCGGCTACCCCAAAGGCGATATATCAGCAGAGGTTGAACTGCCAGTTTTTCTTTCGCCGATTAATACCGGTATTCCCTCTGAGCTAATTACACGCAAGCCTCAATTGCGCGCAAGCTGGTACCAGTTATTAGCAAGCGATGCAGGCCTAGCCTATGCACATAAACAGCGTTTCCCTAGTTTAAACTTATCAGCAAGCGTGAGTGATAGCACCGATAGAGTGAGCGATTTATTCTCGCCATCAAGCTTAGCGTGGTCTTTATTAGGCAGTATTTCTGCGCCAATATTTAATGGTGGCCAGCTAAAAGCAAATGAAGAAATAGCACGCTTAAATGCACAAAAACAAGAACAAGCATATTTAGATACCTTGTACGATGCATTCAGCGATGTAGAAAACGCAATTACTCAGCAGCAATCCTTGCAAGCCAGTTATAAAAGCACGCTAGAGGCGCAAGAAAACGCCCTTGCAGCAGAGCAACTGTCGTTTGAGCAGTACCAAAGCGGCTTAGTAACTTACACTACAGTGCTTGATGCCCAGTCGCGCTCTTTTGATGCGCAAAGCTCACTCATTGAAACAAAAAACCAGCTAATTGCTAACCGAATAAACCTATACGTTGCCCTTGGCGGCGATTTTAATGCCCCAACAAGCGAACCTAAGAGCAATAACGATGAAAACTAAATCAGCAAAACTTTTAATCCCAGCCGTAGTGGTGGTGGCCACCATTTTAATTGTTATGTTTATTAAGGGGAATCCACCTGAAGCAAAACGTTTTGGCTCACCTCCTAAAGCCACGGTGAGCGTATCGGTAAAAAAGATTGAGCCACAAGATTACTTAATTTTTATTGATAGCTATGGCACGGTAAAGCCGCGTACTCAAAGTTTGTTAGTTGCTCAAGCATCTGGGCAAATTAATAAAGTAAGTGATGATTTTAGAGAGGGCGGCTTTTTTGAAAAAGGCGATGTACTGCTACAGCTTGACGATAGAGATCATCAGGCTGAGGTTAAATCGGCGCAAGCAGCATTACTTACTGCAGAGCAAAGTTTGTTAGAAGAAAAAGCCCGCGGCCAACAAGCAATTACTGATTGGAAGCGTTTAGGCGGCTCATCGCAAGCGAGCAGCTTAGTACTTCGCGAGCCCCAACTAGCGGCTGCACAAGCACAAGTACTTTCAGCACAAGCCGCACTTGAAAAAGCACAGCTTGATTTAGAGCGCACCCAAATTACTGCGCCTTACGCTGGGCGTGTGCTTAGTCGTAATGTAGACCTTGGTCAAGTGGTAAGCGAAAACACAGAACTTGCAACTATTTATGCCATAGACAGCGTTGAAGTGCGCTTACCAATTAAAAATAAAGACCTCTCGTATATTAGTTTGCCAGAGCAATACAGAGATGGCAGTAAAAACCAAGCCGGCTCAATCGTTAAGTTTAAATCTGACTTAGTGGGCGAGCAAACATGGCAAGGGCAAATAATACGTACTGAAGGCGCTATCGATGAAGGCGCACAGCAATTGTATATTGTTGCGCAGATAAATGACCCTTACAAAGCCACGGCTAATAACCAATACCCAATTAAAATTGGGCAATACATTACTGCGCAAATTAGCGGTAAAACAGTGCCTGGTGCGTTAATAATCCCTAATAGTACTATTTACCAAGGCAGCTACGTGTATGTGGTTGAAGAGGGGCTGTTAAAGCGTAAAAACATTACGCTTGCATGGCAAAATGCTACACAAGCTATGGTAAAAACAGGCCTTAATGCAGGCGATAAGTTAGTAATTACACCGCTTGGGCAAGTAAGTTCAGGCACAGCAGTAAGCATTTTAGGCGAAACCGATACGCAAAATATGCGAGCAAAAGGCCCAAATGGCGCAGGTAAAGGTAAGCGTCCATCGCGTGAGCAGCTAGAAAAAAAAGCGCAAGAAATGGGAATTAGTGTTGAAGAGCTAATACAAAAACGCCGCGCTGCACAAGGAGATAAGCCATGATTGCTTGGTTTACAAAAAACCATGTAGCAGCCAATTTATTGCTTATTACGTTACTGCTATCGGGTTTATTTAGTTTATCGAGTCAAATACCGCTTGAGGTGTTTCCATCGTTTGAAACAGATCGCATAAGTGTAAGCGTTACTTTGCGCGGCTCAACCCCTGAGGATGTAGAGCAAGGGGTTACCATTCGAATAGAAGAAGCCGTTCAAGATTTAGAAGGTATAGAGCAAATATCTAGCCGCTCATCAGAGGGCTCTGCGTCGGTAACCATAGAAGTAGAAAGTGGCTACGACCCGCGCGAGTTATTAGCCGATATAAAAAGCCGTGTAGATGCTATAAACACTTTTCCGGCCGATGCTGAAAAGCCCATTGTGGCGCTTGCCGAGCGAAAACGCGAAGTAATAGCTGTTACCGTAGCGAGCGATTACGGTGAAAAAGAAACCTTAGAATACGCCGAGCAAGTACGCGACGATATTTTACGCCTTCCGAATGTTACGCAGGTTGAGCTAAGTGGTGTACGCGATTACGAGCTCGCCATAGAAGTAAGCCAAGATACACTTCGCCAATACAACTTAACCCTTGCGCAAATATCTACCGCTGTGGCTAAGTCGAGCTCTGATATTTCGGCTGGTAATTTAAAAACAGAAGGGGGCGATGTACTTATAAGCTCAAAAGGGCAAGCTTACCGAAAAGATGAATTTGCAAACATTGTCGTTAAAAATCAGAGCGACGGTACAGTAATACGCTTAGGTGATATAGCAAGCATTAATGATGACTTTGAAGAGACCCCAGTACGTACACGCTTTAATGGTAAACAAGCCGCCTTTATAGATGTATACCGCATAGGGCCGCAAAGTGCGATAGATGTCGCAGATGATGTAAAAAACTACATAGAGTCCAAGCAAAGCTCCTTACCACAAGGTTTTGAATTAAGTTACTGGGATGACGACTCTCAAGTTGTAAAAAGCCGTATTGCTACGCTAACCAGCAGTGCCCTACAAGGGGGCATTTTAGTACTGGCTTTGCTAACCCTATTTTTACGCCCAGCCATCGCATTTTGGGTGTTTATTGGTATTCCGGTTTCGTTTATGGGGGCATTTATTGCGATGCCTATTTTTGGTGTAACCCTTAATATTATGAGCTTATTTGGCTTTATTTTAGTACTGGGTATTGTGGTGGATGACGCCATAGTAACGGGGGAGAACGTTTATACTCATTTAAAAACCGCAGAGTCGGGCGAACAAGCTGCCATTTTAGGCACGCAAGAAGTTGCAACACCAGTTACCTTTGGGGTACTAACAACCGTAGCGGCCTTTTTACCTTTAGCGTTTATTGAAGGCGCACGGGGTGCCTTATTTGCACAAATTCCGGTGGTGGTTATTCCGGTATTACTGTTCTCGTTAATTGAGTCTAAGTTTGTGCTGCCAGCTCATTTAAAGTACATAAAACTACGTAATCAAAAAACAAAATCATCAAAGCTTGAAGTACTTCAGCAGCGTTTTGCAGACGGATTTGAAAGCGCTATTTTAAAATACTATCAGCCTATTTTAGCTAAAGCATTGCGCTATAAATTAGCGACGGTGAGTTTGTTTGTTGGCGTGTTTTTTATAATTTTAACTTTAATAACTAGTGGTTGGACTAAGTTTGTATTTTTTCCGCGTATCCCAAGCGAAACCGTACGAGTAACATTAACCTTGCCAACAGGCACGCCGTTTGAAGTTACCAATAAGTATGTAATGGATATGTCGCAAAAAGCGCAGTTATTGCAAGACAAATACCGCGATGAAGATACCGGCGAAAGCGTTATATTAAATATTTTAGCCTCAACCGGTGGCCGTGGTGGCGTGTCTAACTCAGGCAGTGTGCGCTTTGAAATAACCCCTGCAGAGAGCCGCGACTCAGACATTGGCTCACGTGAGCTGGTAAGTGAGTGGCGCGATTTAATAGGGATTATTCCTGGCGCCGAAAGCGTAACCTTTAGGGCCGAAATAGGACGCAGCTCAGACCCTATAGATGTGCAGCTAAGTGGTACATCGCTCGATACGTTACAAAAAATTGCCGAAAGCGTTAAAGCGCGCTTAAGTACTTACCCAACCGTATTTGATATTGCCGATAGCATGTCTGATGGTAAAGAAGAGTTGCAAATAGAGCTTACCGAGCAAGGCTTTGCTTTGGGCTTAAACCGAGTTGATGTAGCAAACCAAGTACGTAACTCGTTTTTTGGCTCGCAGGTGCAGCGTATTCAACGCGGGCGTGACGATGTACGCGTTATGGTACGCCTACCTATTGAAGAGCGCCGCTCTGTAGCCGACTTACAAAATATACTTATTACTACGCCTACGGGCGGCTCGGTGCCACTTTCGCATGTAGCTACATTAATTGCAGGGCAAAGCCCATCTACGATTAACCGAATAGACCGCTACCGCACACTTAACGTGACTGCCGACATAGAAAAAAGCAATACCAACATGACCGCGCTGCAAGCCGACCTAACTGAGTATTTAGATGAATTAATGCAGCAATACCCAGGTGTTGATTACAAGCTAGAAGGTGAAGCTAAAGAGCAAAGAGAGTCGTTTGGCTCGCTCGCTTGGGCATTGTTATTTGTATTTTTTATTATTTACTCACTATTAGCGATACCGCTTAAATCGTACATGCAGCCAATTATTGTAATGAGCGTTATTCCGTTTGGCATGATAGGCGCTGTAATAGGGCACTGGGTTATGGGGATGGAGTTAACCATTATGAGCTTACTTGGTATGTTGGCACTTATTGGGGTGGTGGTTAACGATTCACTTGTGTTGGTTGACTTTATTAATAAAAAACGCAGTGAAGGCGGCAAGATTATTGATGCGGTTAAACTTGCAGGGGCTGCACGTTTTCGCCCAGTAATGCTAACAAGTTTAACCACCTTTATTGGTTTAATGCCGCTACTATTTGAAAAGGCGACACAAGCACAGTTTTTAATTCCAATGGCAGTAAGCCTTGGCTTTGGTATTGTGTTTGCTACGTTTATTACGCTTATATTAGTGCCAGTAAACTATATGCTGATGGAGCGTTTTCAAAGCTGGTTTAGATAAATAACGAAATGTGTTCTAGGACTAAGCTGTGGTTGATTAATATCAATTGCAGCTTTTTTTTGCTAAAAATTTATAGAGTAATAAGCGGTATTAAAAACAGGAAAGTAGCAAAAAGATAGGTAAGAAAAGTGTTCCCCAAGCGTGCGGTGTCCGGCGTCAGTCCTGAAACCAGAAGGTTTCAGGGCGGAAAGCTGCGGTCTACCGTAGGCTTCTCGGTACATGCCGAGCTTGCACAATAGTAGACGAACAGAAATCCTGGTATAAAATTTATCGGCTCAGGGACTTAACCAAACTCCGGCACCCCAGGGAACAAGTTCAGTATATAAGACATAATCCATTCCTTAAACCCCAAACGTAAAAAATTGAACCGTTCGAGCAGTTTTTGCCCGCTGGTAACTCGCTATTTACTTATCATGCTACTTTTTGAGCAGGATCATACAATTAATTGGAGTTGCTTTTTATCGAGTGGTAGCATTGCCTTAACTAGCAAAGCGAAGATATAAACATGAGCGACTTACCAGATTACCAAAAAGCCCAGCTGCTTTTAGAAAAAAACGAAATTTTTGTCTCACCGGCAGAAGCGCACGGCGTAATTAGTGGATTACTAGCGTGTGGTTTAAGTATTGATGACAAAGAATACTTAGGCCTATTAAGTGATGTATTTAATGATGGCCAAGCGTTTAGCAACGACCTAAAGCAGTTTTTTGGCACCATTTATAAGCAAGTGGTAGCAAGTTTTAACGATGAAGCTTTTGCGTTCGATTTATTTTTACCAAGCGATGATGAAACACTCATCGATCAAGCCAATGGCCTCGTATCATGGGTTGCAGGGTTTATGCTTGGATTTGGTTTAAAGCAAAAAGATTACGGTAAGTTATCGGCAGATGTAAAAGAAGTTATTAGCGATTTTAGCGAAATTACACGCCTAGATACCATGTTTGACGAAACCGAAGAAGACAGCCAAGCCCTACATGAAGTGATTGAATATGTACGTGTATCAGCATTACTTTGTTTTGCCGAGCTTGGCAAAGAAAAAGCACCTAAAAAAACACTACATTAATCTAAATAAAACGGGTTGTTAAAGCATGGTTGAAATACAAAAGTCAGAATTTAAAGCACGCCGTGAGCGTTTACTTGCGAAAATGGATGCAAATAGTGTGGCCATTATTCCTGCGGCCAGTGAAGTAACTCGTAGCCGCGATACGGAATATGCATTTAGACAAGACAGCGACTTTTATTACTTAACCGGCTTTAACGAACCCGATGCCGTTTTAGTGCTGTGTAATAACAGCGATACGCCAAGTACGTTATTTTGTCTTGATAAAGATAAACTGGCCGAAATTTGGCACGGCCGCAGAATTGGCTTCGAAAAAGCTAAAAATGAGTACTTATTCGACGAAACTTACGCATTAAGTGAGCTAACTGAACAATTATTAGATTTGGTTAACGGTCAGCAGATTTTATTTTATGCACAAGGCGCTTACCCAAGTTTTGATACCAAAGTATTTACCTTGTTAAACACACTTCGCAGCGCGCCTAAAAAAGGCTATCAGGCACCGAGTACGATAAAAGATGTGCGTGGTCTTATTCACGAAATGCGCTTGTTTAAATCGCCAAGCGAAGTAAACATTATGCGTGAAGGCTGCGAAATAAGTGCCCGTGGGCATATGCGCGCAATGCGTTATTCGCACCCTGGTGCTACAGAGTTTCAGCTAGAGGCAGAGCTGCATCATCATTATGCAATGAACGGAGCCCCGCACCCAGCGTACGGCACCATTGTTGGTAGTGGCGATAACGCTAATATTTTGCACTACACGCAAAATAGCGATGTGCTAAAAGATGGCGACCTAGTATTAATTGACTCAGGGTGTGAGCTACAAGGTTACGCTGCCGATATTACGCGTACCTTTGCGGTTAATGGCAAGTTTAGCGAACCTCAAGCTGCGCTTTATAACATTGTACTTAAAGCGCAAGAAGTGGCCTTGGAAGAAGTTAAACCCAGCGGGTTTATGTCGCATGCCAATAAACGTGCAATGGAAGTAATGACTCAAGGATTACTTGATTTAGGTATTTTAACCGGCGACTTTGATGAGTTAATGGCAAAAGGTGCCTGTAAAGAATATTACATGCACGGCCTTGGCCACTGGTTAGGCCTTGATGTTCATGATGTAGGCGATTACAAACAAAACAACGTTGAGCGCGCATTTGAGCCAGGCATGGTGTTAACCATAGAGCCTGGGCTTTACATTAGTGAAGATTCAAACGCACCGCAGCAATATAAAGGCATTGGTATTCGTATCGAAGATAATTTACTTATTACTGAGTCAGGGCATGAAAACCTCACCCTGAGTGTGCCTAAAACCATAAACGATATAGAAGCACTTATGCAAAGTGCAAAAAGCGCATAAGCTTGGAGAGATAAAGTGGCTAAGCAGTTTGATGTCGTTGTTATTGGGGGCGGGCTTGCAGGGGCAAGTTGTGCGTTAAGCATTGCTAAAACAAACCCTTCACTCGCTATTGCGGTAGTAGAGGCAAACCAAGTAACGGGTGATTACCACCCAAGTTTTGACGACAGAAGTATTGCCCTTGCACAGCAGTCGGTTGAGTATTTACAGCAGTTAAATTTATTCGAGCCACGTGCGCCATACACAGCAGCAATAAAAAAAGTAAGCGTGTCGGATCGTGGTCACTTTGGTAAAGCGCATATTAGTTGCGACGAGTTTGCTAAACCTTCATTAGGTTACGTGGTTGAGGTAAACCCGTTTGGCCGCGCACTGTATCAGCGTTTAACGCAAGCGAGTATTGCACTTTATTGCCCCGATAGCGTAAGCGCTATAAAGCAAAGCCTAAACAGTAATGAGGTTACTTTACAAAGCGGCGAGCAACTTAATACTAAGCTACTGGTTATTGCCGATGGTGCGCAATCTCCAACCCGTAACTTACTGGGTTTAGGCTTTAATACTCAGCCCTATGAGCAAGGCGCTATTATAGCCAATGTTGAAGTAGCAGGCGGGCATAACAACCATGCGTATGAGCGCTTTACCGAGCACGGCCCGATGGCACTTTTACCAATGAGCAATAGCCGTTATTCGTTAGTGTGGTGCATGAAGCAACAGCACGTTGAGCAGCATACAGCCTTAAACGAAAATGATTTTTTAAACGCACTGCAAAGTGCATTTGGTTACCGGGCAGGGCAATTTACAAAAGTGGGCACACGCACAAGCTACCCGCTAGTATATGGCCAAGCTGAATCATTAACAGCGCATCGTACGGTAGTCATTGGTAACGCTGCTCATGCTATTCATCCCATTGCAGGGCAGGGCTTTAATTTGGGCCTGCGTGATGTACAAGTACTTAGTAATTTAATTGCAACAAGTAAAAACGAGTTAGGCAGTTATGCGTTTACCCGTGAGTATTCACTAAAGCGTAGCAACGATATAAATACCGTAATGAGTTTAACCGATGCACTGGTTAGGCTTTTTTCAAACTCGTCACGGGTATTAGCGCTTGGGCGCAGCATTGGGCTTTTCTCAATGGATTTATTTCCCGCATTAAAAGCACCGTTGGCCAAGCAGCTAATGGGGCAAGTTAAACAAGGTACACGTTTATGAAGCAAGCACAGGTTTGTATAGTGGGTGGTGGCTGCGTAGGCTTAACCCTCGCGTTAGGACTCGCTAAAGCCAATGTAAGTGTTGTGGTGCTAGACGCCGCGCCAAAGCAATTACCGCCAAGTGATGAATATGCCTTGCGCGTAAGTGCGCTGAGTATTGCAAGCCAAAACCTGTTTGAGCAATTAAACGTATGGCCACACATAATGGCAGAGCGAGCGTGCGCATATACGCATATGGACGTACGCGACGCCGACAGCTTTGGTAAAATAGCCTTTAATAACGAGCAACTTGAGCTTGAACACTTAGGCCATATAGTTGAAAACGATATTATTCGTTTTGCACTTATAAAAGAGCTAGAGCAACAACCAAGTGCCACACTGATGTTTGATACCGAGTATCAACAAGTACACCAAAGTGAGTCTGATGTATTTATAACCCTTAAAAGCGGCGAGCCTATTATTGCTAAGCTGCTGGTGGCGGCCGATGGCGCAAATTCGGCTATTCGTAAACAATTTAATATGGCGCTAAGCTTTAAAGATTACGACCATCATGCATTGGTTGCTACGGTTAAAACCAAAGAGCCACACGCAAACACCGCACGCCAAGTGTTTTTACCAACTGGGCCACTGGCATTTTTACCCCTTAGCGATGACAACACCCATTCTATTGTGTGGTCTACCAGCCCTAATCATTGCGATGAATTGCTAGCAATGGACGACACTACTTTTAATAAAGCTGTAATGGCAGCCATAGATGGCCAATGCGGGCTTTGTGAAGTGCAAAGTAAACGCGCAGCATTTCCACTTAAAATGCGCTACGCCCAGCAATGGGTGAGCGGCAAAGTGGTATTAATGGGCGATGCAGCCCACACCATTCACCCACTTGCAGGGCTTGGTATGAACCTAGGCCTAAAAGACGCCGCGTATTTAATTGAGCTACTGACAAGTGATAGTAAAGAGTTTGCGAGCACCCGTACCCTTCGCGATTACGAGCGCACCCGTAAGCTCGACGCGCAAAAGCACATAGCCATGATGCAAGGGCTTAAAGAGTTATTTGAAGGGGCCAACCCGGTTAAAAAGCTGATACGTGGAGTAGGGCTATCATTCGTTGATAACCTAGGCCCAATAAAACACCTATTCGCCAAAGAAGCGATAGGCAAATAACGTAGGTTGGGAAGAGCGAAGCGACACCCAACGTATAAAGTAAAGTGGTTAGTTTTTAGCTATCAGCTTTCAGTAAAGAAAAACCGATGTTTAGTTTAAACATCGGTTTTTTGTTTTTAAGTGGCTTTAAACAGATTAAAAGCTGCGCTTTTCACGCGAGCAAGCTTTGCGTCTACATGCAAAGTTTAACACTGAGCTTAATTTTACCTGTAGGCGTTTAGCTTGCTGACGCGACGAGCGTAGCTCGTAATTACTATCGTTAGTTAAAAAGCGCTTTGCGTTAAATCAGTTACAAATTGGCTTGGGCTTCATTCACCATATCTTGTAGTGCATCAATTAACAGTGGGTCGCGCGAGTTTTGTTTAGCAAGTTTTAGTGCGTGTTTCATACTGGTAACAGCCTTCTTAAATTGTTTGTCAGCCGTGTACCCTTGCGATAACCGCATGTGGGAGTAAGCAGCATTAGGGTAATCACGAGTAAAGTGTTTAAGTGTAGTTATCGCTTTTTTAGTGTTATCAAACTTTTGCTGCCTGTGGGCAAACTCTACGTACACATCTTGTGGAATTTTAAGCTCAAATCCGTACTTATCGCTCAGTGCTTGGTAGTAACCTGTGATAAGTGATACATCGGCAAACTTTCCGTGCTCGTCAGTCACTTTAAAAATTAGGTCACTAAATAAGTGAATTAGGCTATCGCTAAGGGCTGGCAGTATAGTGCCCATATGAGTAAAAGTAGGGTAATGCTTATATTCCCATTTTAGCTGTGTGGGCATTTGTTGTTCTAAATTTACTAACGTATTTAATGCGCCTGTATAAAAACGTGCGCCTTCACTCGCTACACTTATAAATAACTCTTGAGTGCCTTTAGGGTTTTTAGTGTATTTAACAATATTATTTTTTAACTCTTCATCACTCCACCAACTATTTGGGCTTATAGCTATGTAGTTGTTAAATAATTCCGGCTGATTAACTAAAGTGTAAAGCGCTAATGTACCAGCATTAGAGTGACCAATTAAGGTGTTGTAGCCGTTAGTTGAGTAATTGCTGTTTATATAGGGCATGAGCTCGTCAGACACAAATTTTAAAAAGCTGTCGGTTTGCCCAGCATCGGGCCATTTATTTTTTACAAAGGTTTGAAACTCAGTTTTCGGCTCACCTTGTACTTTAGGTAAGTAATCACGCACGCGGTTTGTTGTATCAATACCAACAAGCATGGCATTAGGTATTTGTTCGTAATCAACTAAGGATTTTATAACACCTGACGCCGTATGAAAGTGCTCAACACCATCAAGTAAATAAATAACATAAAGCGGCTGATCGTCTTTTACAGTGTCAGGTATGAAAATTCTGATAGGCCTGTCTTCGTTAAGTATTTTTGATTGTAAAATGACTTTTTTACCAACGGTTATGTCGGTTGTAGCAGTGTCTGCGTGGCATAAAAAAGAGGTACTAAAAGCAAATGCAAATACAAGTGATAGTAAGAGCTTCATAAATATCCTTATTAAATAATGTGTTGCTTAATAATTGCACGGCTTTAGGTTTGAGTAAATGTTTATATTTTAGGCGCAAATGGAGGGGGTAAGTAATTAAAAGCTGCGCTTTTTACGCAAGCAAGCTTTGCGTTTACACACAAACCCAACGCACTTATCGTAATTCTGCTTGTTGATATAAAGCGGACGCATATTAATATCCCCCTGATAGCTGATAGCTGATAGCTGATAGCTGATAGCTGATAGCTGATAGCTGATAGCTGATAGCTGATAGCTGATAGCTGATAGCTGATAGCTGATAGCTGATAGCTGATAGCTGATAGCTGATAGCTGATAGCTGATAGCTGATAGCTTTAACACTTATCTATCAAAGCTTAAAAAACCTGCTTGCTTAATTATCCATCTAAGCGTAAAATGCGCGCTCATTTCGGCTTTTACACTATTAATTCCTTGCCTTAAACCGACCGGCCGAAACGGTAGAAGGCTCTATTAACCGTAAGGAATATCCATGCGTCATTACGAAATCGTATTCATGGTTCACCCTGATCAGAGTGAGCAAGTATCTGGTATGATCGAACGTTATACTGGTTCTATCACTGAAGCTGGTGGTACTATCCACCGTCTTGAAGACTGGGGCCGTCGTCAACTGGCTTACCCAATCAACAAGCTTCACAAAGCTCATTATGTTCTTATGAACGTTGAAGCACCTACTGAAGTAATCAGCGAGCTAGAAACTACTTTCCGCTACAACGATGCAGTGCTTCGTAACTTAGTTATGCGTACTAAAAATGCAGTAACTGAAGCGTCTCCTCTTGCAAGAGAAGAGAAGAAAGAAGCACCAGCTGCTTAATTGTTTTGAGTCCTAGCATGGCACGTAGTCAGCAGTTAATGTAATGGTTAGCCCATATATGAATCAGCTGGTTATATCGGGGGTTGTTTGTAAAACACCCAAGTTTAGCCAAAGCCCTGCAGGCATACCGCATTGTATTTTTGTTGTAGAACATAAATCGATGCAAACCGAAGCAGATCTTAACCGTAATAGTTACGTTAGGCTTCAGGTTGTTGCCAGTGGTAAGCAAATGCAACAACAGACTCAACATTTGCACGTTGGGCAGGCATTGCAAGTGAGTGGTTTTTTAAATCGCCACGAAGGTCGTAACGGCCTTAGCCAATTGGTTTTGCATGCTCAGCATATAGAAAGAATTATTTGAGGAATTAATCTCATGGCACGTTATTTCAGACGTCGTAAGTTCTGCCGCTTTAAAGCGGAAGGCGTACAACAAATCGATTACAAAGATCTAGCTACTCTTAGAAACTATGTTACAGAAAGTGGCAAAATCGTACCTAGCCGTATTACAGGTACTAGCGCTAAATACCAGCGCCAGCTAGCAACTGCTATTAAGCGTGCTCGCTACTTAGCCCTTCTTCCATACACTGACTTACATAAGTAAGCAGCGGATTAACAGTTTTTAAAAGGTGTAGAAACATGCAAGTTATTCTACTAGATAAGATCGCTAACCTAGGTGGCCTAGGTGACCAGGTTGTTGTTAAATCTGGCTTCGCACGTAACTTCCTTTTCCCGCAAGGTAAGGCAGTTCCTGCAACTAAAGCAAACATTGAAACGTTTGATGCTCGTCGCGCAGACTTAGAAGCGAAAATCGCTGAACAGTTAACTGCAGCACAAGCACGCGCTGATAAACTAGAAGCATTAGCAGAAGTTACTTTAGTATCTAAAGCTGGTGACGAAGGTAAGCTATTCGGTTCAATCGGTACTCGTGACATCGCTGACGCTATCTCAGCTGTTGGTGTTGAAGTTGCTAAATCAGAAGTTCGTTTACCTCACGGTACTATCCGTGAAACTGGCGAATTCGACGTTGCAATCGCAGTACACTCAGACGTAACAGCTACTATTAAAGTAATCGTTATTGCTGAAGCTTAATTTTTAATTAAGCCCAAAAAGCCGTGCTTTTAGCGCGGCTTTTTTGTATCTAAAATTCCTCTTTAATACCCATCTAATAGCTCTATATAAAATTATTTAACTATTTTTATTATTAGTTTAAACCTTTCTTGTCTGTCTTTGCGTCTTAGTAATCAATACACTCATTAATACACGTTTTTAAATAAAAATAATTAAAAGGCGACATCACGGATGTTACACACAAAACCCGAGCACACGCCCCTATGCGACCTTGCACTCATTGAGCGTGTTAAAGCGGGGGATCAAAATGCTTATAAGGCATTATATGAGCTGCATATAAAGCGTGTTTACGGTTTATGTTTGCGCTTATTGGCCGATGAAGCGCACGCTGAAGATGCCGCCCAAGAGGTGTTTGTGCAGGTGTGGCATAAAATAGCGCAGTTTGACGGGCGCTCACAATTTTCTACTTGGCTATATAGCGTAGCAAGCAACATTGCGATTAGTTATGTACGCAAGCATAAAAGCTGGTTAAACAAAGTTGTGAGCATAGAACAAAGCGGTATGGATGAGCAAAGCGCGCAAAGTTGTAAGGGATTAAACGGGTTAGATAAATTAATTGTTCGCCTACCAGAGCGCGCCCGCATGGTGTTTGTTTTATATGCCATTGAAGGCTACCGCCACGAAGAAATAGCCCAGCAATTGGGAATGGCAGTGGGGTCGAGTAAGTCGCAATATCATCGTGCAAGGCAGTTATTACAAGAGTGGTACGAGTATGAGTAAACAAAATTTTGATGACTACTTAAACGAGTCTTTAAACAATTTAAATAAAGACATAGCGCCCAATAAAGCACTTTGGCAGGGCATTGAACACGCCATAGTGACAGCTAAGCCACCAGCTGTTAAAGCGCCATTATGGCCTAAATTAAGCGCTATTGCTGCGTGCAGTGCAGCGGCGTTATTAGCAATAAATATATTTATGAGCAATAACGAGCCAAGCCAAGTGGTTGCTATGAGCGATTATTTTAAAGCGCAAAAGCAAAGTTTATTAGTGCAGTACAAAAACCAGGATGCACTTACCAATAACTGGCAAGCACAGTTACAAGAGCTTGAAGAAGCAGAGCAAGCAATTAAACAGGCACTTGAAAACGAGCCGCAAAATCAGGCATTACTGACCATGTTGGCGCAAGTTTACCAGCAACAACTCGACTTAATTAACAAGGTGCATGCACCGCGTTGGCAGCAAATATAGGGGAATAACATGAAAGCAATTTTACTTGGGCTAAGCCTATTACCACTGAGCGTTTTAGCGGGCGAAAAAATAGATAAGCAAATAGAGGTGCCAAGCGGCGGCACTATTTTTATTGAAAACCAACGCGGCGATGTAAACATAACCGGCTGGGATAAAAACGAATTTAAAGTCTCCGGCGAGCTTGATGATAAAGCACAAGGGTTTGATCTTAAAACGACAGGCGATAAAACCGAATTTATAGTAAAAATGCCACGCAATTTGGGATGGGGTAACAATGGAGATGGCTCTAACTTAACGGTATTTATGCCAAAAAGCAGTCGCTTAGAATTTGCTGGCGTAAATGTGTCAGTGACTGCAAAAACACTTAAAAAAGGCGCTGAGGTTGATGTTGTTAATGGTGAAATTACGGTAGATGACATTAGCGGCACTGTTAAATTAAGCACCGTAAATGGCGATGTAAACGCACAGAACTTAAGCGGCAATATTCAATTTGAAACCGTAAACGGTGAAATAAACGATAAGCAATCAAGCGGAGAGCTGCGTTTTAGTGCCGTAAATGGCGATATTAAATCAAGCACAACCGCAAACGACGTACGATTAGAAAACGTAAATGGCGATATCGATTTTACATTATCGAGCATAAAAAGCTTACGTATTAATACTGTAAACGGTGAAGCTGAAATACACATCAGCGAACTGCTAAAAGGGGCTGATGTTCGCTATGAGTCGGTAAGTGGTGATGCTGATTTTTACTTCCCGCAAAGCGTGTCGGCTCAGTTTGAGATTAAAGCGCACGCCAACGGTAAAATTATTAATAAAGTTACCAGCGATAAAGTTACTAAAGCTAAATATGGCCCTTCTAGTGATTTAGAGTTTAGTGCCAATGGTGGCAACGCAAGTGTTGAAATGGATACTATAAGCGGGCGAATTGAGCTGCGAACTAAATAACGCTAATGATTACAAAAAGCAGGAAAAGATTTCCTGCTTTGCTATTTGCACAGCCCCGCCAAGTCGATAGAATAGAGCCATTCAATTTTAGTACTGTGAAGTTATGGCCAAACCAGATAAGCAAGTCGATACCCTTAAAGTTCCTCCCCATTCAATAGAAGCTGAACAATCTGTTTTAGGTGGCTTAATGCTTGATAACCAAGCTTTTGACCGCGTAGCAGAGCTGGTTGTTGCGCAGGACTTTTATACCCGCACCCATAAGCTTATTTTTGAAGCCATGACCGCGCTTGCTGAAGTGGGCGATCCGATAGATTTAATCACAATTTCAGAAAGTCTTGAAAAAAATAACCAACTAGCAGGCATTGGTGGTTTTGCGTATTTGGCCGAAATAGCTAAAAACACCCCAAGTGCTGCGAATATCGATGCATACGCCAATATTGTGCGTGAGCGTGCGGTAGTACGCGAAATGATTGGCGTAGCTAATGAAATAGCCGAAGCTGGTTTTAACCCAGAAGGGCGCACCAGCCACGACTTATTAGACTTTGCCGAGAGTAAAGTATTTAAAATTGCTGAGCAACGTACAAAAAGTACCGAAGGCCCGCAAAGCATTCATAACATTCTTGAAAAAACCGTCGATAAAATCGAAGAGCTATACCAGTCGCCGCAAGACGGTGTAACCGGTGTAAGCACTGGGTATGCTGATTTAGATAAAATGACAGCAGGTATGCAGCCTTCTGATTTAATTATTGTTGCAGCACGTCCTTCAATGGGTAAAACCACCTTTGCGATGAACCTTGCTGAGCACGCCGCAATGACGCAAGACAAGCCTGTGCTTATTTACTCATTAGAGATGCCCTCTGAACAAATTATGATGAGGATGTTGGCATCACTTGGTCGTATTAACCAAACTAAGGTACGTACTGGCCAGCTAGATGATGACGATTGGGCACGCCTTTCATCAACTATGGGGCTGTTGATGGAAAAAGGCAAAATGTATGTTGATGATGCATCGGGGCTTACACCTACCGATGTGCGTTCACGTGCAAGACGTATAGCGCGCGACCACGGTGGTATTAGTATGATCATGGTCGATTACCTTCAGTTAATGCGCGTACCTAGTTTATCAGATAATCGTACTTTAGAGATTGCCGAAATATCGCGTTCATTAAAAGCGCTCGCTAAAGAGTTACAGTGCCCGGTTATTGCGCTTTCGCAGCTAAACCGTACGCTAGAGCAACGTGCCGATAAACGCCCAATTAACTCAGATTTACGTGAGTCGGGTTCAATAGAGCAAGATGCCGATTTAATCATGTTTATATACCGTGATGAGGTATACAACGAAGACAGCACTGAAAAAGGCATCGCCGAAATCATCATAGGTAAACAGCGTAATGGCCCAATTGGTAAAGTGCGCTTAACCTTCCAAGGGCAATTTTCTCGCTTTGATAATTACGCGGGGCCAGCAGTTGATGATGAATACTAATGCGCCTAGCCACTGCCGAAATTAACCTAACCGCCCTTGCGCATAACTTATCGCAGGTAAAACGTTTTGCGCCAAATAGCAAAATAATGGCGGTATTAAAAGCCAATGCGTATGGGCATGGTTTAGTAAAAATTGCCCAGTACTTAAATAGTGCTGATGCATTTGCTGTTGCCCGAATTGATGAAGCCCTCGCACTGCGCGCCGGTGGTTTAACAAAGCCAATAGTACTGCTTGAAGGTTTTTTTAATAAAGCCGACTTACCTATTTTATTGGCTAATAATTTTCAAACTATTGTGCACGACGAAAACCAGCTTGCAGCAATAGAAAATGCCACCTTAGATGCGCCAATTACTTGCTGGCTAAAAATAAACACCGGCATGCACCGATTAGGCATAGCACCGGAGCAGTTTGACGCGTTTTATAGCCGCTTGCAGCGCACACCCAATGCTAAAAGCACCATTAATTTGATGACCCATTTTTCGTGTGCCGATGATACGCACAATACTAAAACGGCGCAGCAAATTAGCTTATTTGATACGCTTGTAAAGGGCATAGACCAAGCACATTGTTTATCAAACTCGGCCGGTATTATAGCTTGGCCTGCAGGACACGGTGATTGGATACGCCCAGGACTTATGCTTTATGGGGTGTCGCCAATGGCAAACTGCACAGGGCAAGAACACAATTTAAAGCCGGTCATGCGTTTAACCACAAAGGTGATTGCAGTGCGTGATGTTGCCGCACACGAGCGTGTAGGGTACGGAGGCCGTTGGCAAAGTGATAAACCGACCCAATTAGCCGTAGTGGCTATGGGTTATGGCGATGGCTATCCGCGTCATGCCAAAGAAGGCACACCGGTTATGATTGCAGGGCAGCGTTACGGTATTGTAGGCAGTGTGTCTATGGATATGATAAGCATTGATATAGGCGAAAACGAGCACAATGTTAAAGTAGGCGACAGCGTTACAATGTGGGGGCCGGAGCTTCCTGTTGAAGAAATAGCCCACTGCGCCGATACTATCCCTTACGAATTACTGTGTAATATTACACCGCGCGTAAGTTACGAGTACCAGCGATAGTTAATAAGTGATATTTATTCTTTAATAAAGTAAATATCACTAAAGCCCATACGGGCAAATTCTTGGTCACGAAAGTTACGTACAGCCGAAGAGCCTTTTGAGGTCATTTCTATTTGGCGTACCATGTTTAAGTAGTTGGTTAAATCAATACCTTCGGCAGCGGCAATAGCTTGATACATGTCGTGGTATTTGTCTTTTGCGAAGTTAATTTCGCGCGGTTGGTTTTTAAATGTATAGGTTATTCTGCGTGCCATAATAAGCTCAGCTAATTGAGTGTGAGTGTAATTTTACACTGTATTGAACTGGCATTGAACGATTTGTTGAAATCAAATAATTAAAAGTAGAGTTTAAAATGAAATTATCAGTAGAGATCAGTAAATACCCACTTCATCAAGATTACATCCCGTTTATTAAGGGCTTTATTGACCGTTTAAACGAATACGACAACTTAAAAGTGATCACCAATACGCTTTCTACGCAAATTTTTGGCGATTATGATTTAGTAATGCAAGTGCTAAACACCGAGATTAAACGCTCGTACGAAGAGTTTGGTAAGGCTATTTTTGTTTGTAAGTTTTTATCTGGCGATTTATCTCCAGAGTAATCGCCTTTATTTAACGTGTATTAAAAACGGTAACCGCACACATGGATTTTTTAACACAAACCTTAAGTGGTTTTACAGCAATGTCGCATTGGGAATATATTGCGGTAGGGTTGTCTATTGCTTATTTATTACTGGCAATAAAAGAAAGCCTATGGTGTTGGCCTGCCGCTTTTTTTAGCACGCTTATTTACACCATAATGTACTGGAATGGCGCGCTGCTTATGGAGTCGCTACTCAATTTTTATTACATGTACATGGCTGTATTTGGCTGGATGGTATGGCGCAAAGGCAAAGCAGATAATATTAGTATTACCTCATGGTCTACACAACGCCACGCCATTCTTATAGGCGCTACGAGCTTAGCGGCCATTGTTATTGGCTATGTAATGCAAAACTACACCCACGCCGATTTTGCCTACCTAGATAGCTTTACAACCTGTTTTGCGGTGGTAACCACGTATTTGGTTGCTAAAAAAGTACTCGAAAACTGGCTGTATTGGATTGTTATTGATGCGGCCTCTATGTATTTGTATTACGAAAAAGGCTATTACCCAACGCTCGCGCTATTTATTTTTTACACTATTATGGCCGCGTGGGGATTTAAAACCTGGTACGAAGAGTACGAGCAAAGCCAAGCTAAGCCATTAGCGCAATTATAACGCATGCACCGTAACCCAAATATTGCCGCGTTATGTAGTGAGTTTATGGCACCTGAGCACGTGCTACAAACCACTAAATTAGTGAATGGTTTAAGTAACGACAATTACCTAATAAAAACTGCACAGCAAAACTACTTATTAAAATGCTATAAATCGCATTGGCCTAAAATAGGGCTACAAGCCCAAACTGCACTTAGCCAGCATAACGTTTGCCCTAAACCCATTTGGCTCGATAAGGCTAACAGGCGAGCTGCATTTCGCTATATTTGTGGTGATATTGCTACTAATAATTACAGTATTGACCTAGTTGAGAAGTTGGCACGCGTTCATAGTTACCCTCTAGCTACACAGCCAATGGATATTGCAAAAGAGCTTGCGTATTACGCTACTAGCAATATATATCAACAGCACAGCCGCTTAATTGAAGATACGCTAAGCGCCATTAGTGACATGCCCTACAACAGTGGCTTTTGTCATAACGATTTAGTTAAAGATAACCTAATAGTAAATTCAAGTGGCATGTATTTAATTGACTTTGAATATGCGCAAACAAACGACGTGTATTTTGATTTAGCGGCACTTGCGGTTAGCTTAGAGCTAAATGCGCACGCAGAGCACACTTTGCTTGAGCAATACAGTGCCCAGCAAGCAATACCCAGTGAGTTTTATTGCGCTTATGACAAGCTACGTTACTTTAAAGTGGTGTTTTTGGTGTTATGTATAGGGTGGTATGAGCAGCGCGACATAAATAATAAGGCAAGCACATTACGCGCGCAGCTAAATAAGTTATTAAGCGAGATAAAAGATTAAAGCCCGCCAAAACGTGCGGCAAGCTCTTTGTACTTTGCTACTTCGTCAGCATCAAATTGGGGCTCACCGTTTTCATCTTCAGACTTGGCAATAAGCAAGCTCTCACGAGCAAGGCGTTTTACCCGCTCGGCTTTTACACCTAAAAACTCAGCCACTTGCTCAGTCGACATTAAACTCATAATTACATCCTCTATATAATCCGTAAGCATTCAGAACATGTTGCCAAACGGTTACTATTTTTTTATCGAATACCAATAAATAGCTTGTTTTTGGCAAGTTGTGAAGTGTTTTATCAAAAACAGTTTGATTTATAGGCATATAACTCAATGATGCTGGTATTTATTTAAAGATCTCTTTATTATTGCCAGTGCTAAAGCATTGATATCGCGAGTTAGTGTTTTGGCAACAAATGTGCTCTTGTGGTGAAATGGATATCACGTGGCCCTCCGGAGGCTGAGTTCTAGGTTCGATTCCTAGCAAGAGCGCCATTTGCTTTTTATTGTTTTCCTGTTTACGTCTACCTTCATTTTAGTAGTCCTTTATAGTTATATGGTATTGCCCTCAACTCAAAAAGTAGACTTTTAGGGTTAAATAATGCTATTTAGTAGGCATATTTAATTGTAGAAAACGCTTCTGCCATGCTCATCGCGTTACCCATTTCAGAGCTCACCCCAGGTATGTTTGTTGACAGTGTTACCAAACAGCATGAAGGGCTCAACAGTATAAAAATAAAAACCAGTGGCTTAGTGCGAAACCAGGCAATTATAAAACGCTTAGTAACCGAAGGCGTTTTAGAACTGCTTATCGACTTTACCAAAGGCGATGCCGCCATACCCGATAAGTACAAACCTAAGAGTGCGCCCCCACAAAAGAGCACCACTTCAAGCAGCAAAACAAAGCCACCCGCGGTAAAACCTGCGATTACCCTTGAGCAAGAATTTGCCAAAGCCAGCATCAACTTTGAGCAGCATAATCGCAAGCTGCAAGCTTTGTATGGCGATGTAACCACAGGGTTGTCGGTTAATTTAAAGGTGATTGATGAAATGGCTAACGATATAGTCAGCTCGGTATTTAGAAATACCAGCGCAATGACCATTTTAACCCGCATAAAAGACAAACATAGCTACAATTGGCGCCACATGATTAACTGCGCTATTTTCACCGCCGTATTTGCTAAATATTTAGGATATAAAGAAGAAGCCGTGCAGCAGCTTGCTATGGGCGCATTACTTCACGACTTAGGGCAAGCTAAACTCCCGCAGGGGATTATTTCTAGGCCAAGTAAACTCACTAGCAGCGAAATGGATATTATTAAACGCCATGTGGCTCAAGGTTTAGGTTTGGTTAAAGGTGAAAAAGGCATTACCCCCCTAATACTCGACATGATAGTTAACCACCATGAACGATTAGATGGCTCAGGCTATCCGCGTGGTATAACAGCTGCAAAGCTTAGTCGCCCAGCGCGCATAATGGCAATTGTTGATGTGTACGATGCGCTAACAGCCGATAGGCCCCATCAAGAAGGGGATGAACCCATTAATGCGCTGCGTTATTTGTTGGCTAACAAAGAGCTATTTGATGCAGAGCTAGTACAGCACTTTATTAAATGTTTAGGTGTGCACCCAGTAGGCACTATTGTTAAATTAACTAATGAGCGATTAGCTCTCGTGCTCGAGGGCAATAAATCAAATCCCATCAAGCCTAAAGTTAAGCTATTTTATAATGCTAAACACGGGCACCACGTCACTCTTAAAGACTTAGACTTAAATGAGCCTGATCAAAGTATTAAAATAGTGTCGAGTATCAAGCCACTCGACTATCAAATTAATTTGGCTCGTTTGTTAAAAGAGCACTTGTTGAATTAGCTTTTTTACAGCGCTTAAGTTTTTCGCGTTTAGCAGAAATATAAGCGCCTAAAAAACAACTCGCCATTAACGTTAGCCATAATAATGTTCCTTGCTGTACATGCAGTGCAATACAGCAAAAAGCTAACGACACTAATGCATTTAGCATGGCCCCTAACCAGTAATGGTTTACGGGGTTATCGCATTGGCCGGCTTGTGTGCAGGCACAATAGTTTGCTTTATAAAAACAAAACACACTGGCGCCACAAAAAATGAGCCCTGCAATAATAAGTAAAATGATCACCTATTTGCTTCCTTTGTGATTTTGTAATGAGTTTAAAATGCAGGGAATTACAAGTCAATCTAAATGATAATTAATTACAGTTAGAGTATAAGCTCTAATAACACATTTCTGCTCCGATGAGTTTTAAATAGTTGTTAAAATGCAGTTAAAAAACGTGTTTTTTGGTGTTTTTTGTCGCTTTGTTACAGTTTTTTATAAAAAATTAAGGTAGTGTAGCCAAGTTTAAAATCCTAATAACAACACATAGATACCCAAACGCTTGTTTGGTTAAGGACACAACAATGAAATTTTCTAAAACTCTTATTGCAGCTTCGCTTGCATTTGTTTCGGCTGATAGTTTTGCAGCCGCGTTTCAATTAGCAGAGCAAAACGCGTCAGGTTTAGGCCGTGCATACGCAGGTGAAGCATCTATCGCAGATGATGCGTCTGTTGTTGCTCGCAATCCTGCATTAATGACTTTATTTAAAGATAAGCAACTTAGTGTTGCTGCTATTGGTGTAATTCCAGATGTGAGCTTAGAAGGGACGCAAACCAATAACGGTATTGATTCAAGTGCCCTAGATGATGACAGCATAGCACCAAGCGCAGTTGTACCTGCCGCTTACTTTACTATGCCGTATAACGATAAAGTATCACTAGGTTTTGGCGCGTTTTCTAACTTTGGTTTATCTACAGAGTTTAACGATGACTACGTAGCGGGCCAAATTGCAGGCGAGACAGAAATTTTCACCGTTAACCTTAATGCAAGCGTTGCTTATAAAGTAACTGAGCAATTTAGCTTTGGTATTGGCTTAAACTACATTTATGCAGATGCAACCGTAATCCGTAAAGTAGGCGCTAATACAAGCGGCTTTGATTTTGGTGCTGATGCAGTAAACCTTCAAGGTGACGACACAGGCCTAGGTTTAAACGTTGGTTTAATGTACCAACTAGACGAAAATAGCCGTTTTGGTTTTAACTACCGCAGCGAAACAGACATCACATTTGAAGGTGATTTCTCAAATGACTTACCAGTAGCTGTAGGCGGCACTGGTGGTGCACAACTACCGGGTTCTGTAGAGCTAACGTTACCAGCTATTGCTGAGTTTTCTGGTTCTCACCAGTTAGATGAAAAACTTGGCTTACACTACAGCGTATTATGGACAGGTTGGAGCAGCTTTGAGTCACTAGAAGCGCAAGTAACTGCACCAACAGGCGACAAGTTTGTTGCTTTTGAAAAGCAAGAGCAGTTTGACGATGCGTTTCGTTACTCTATCGGCACAGATTATCAATACAACGAAGACTTACTACTTCGTGCAGGTGTAGCGTTTGATGAGTCGCCAGTATCGCAAACTCACCTTTCTATCTCTATCCCTGATACAGACCGTTTTTGGTTCTCGTTTGGTGGTAACTACACTATCGACACGCAATCAAATGTTGATTTAGGTGTGAGTATTATTCGTGGTAAAACACAAACATTTACTGAAGCTGATGAGTCAGGCAGTGAGTGGGGCTTTGAGTCTAAAGGTCACGCTGTACTTGTTGGCGCTCAGTACAACTACAAGTTCTAATGTAGCTGTGCCTTGTGGTTAATCGCAGGGCACAAAAAAGCCGCTCACTTTAACAGTGAGCGGCTTTTTTAATGCCTGCTAAATTGCTTTAGCAGGCAACTAAAATTATAAGCTTTCTATTTTAGTTTTTTGCTCAAGTAGCTTGGTTTTGGCATCAGTGAATTCAGCTAATTTAGCATTTTCTTTTGCAAGTACGGCTTCTGGTGCGTTATTTACAAACTTTTCGTTAGCCAGCTTGTTTTGCACTTGGGCTAGGCCTTTTTCTGCTTTTTCGAGTTGCTTGTTAATACGTGCAAGCTCTGCTTCAACGTCAATTAAGCCCGCCATAGGGATCATAATTTCAAGGTTGCCAACATAGGATGTTGCACACGCCGGTGCATCGTCTTTGTTTTCAAGCAGGGTGAACGATTCAAGTTTAGCAAGCGAGGCAATAAATGACTCGTTCTCGTTAATACGGCGCACATCATCGCTCGATGCGTTAGCTAGCAACACGTTAAGTGGTTTACTAGGGCTAATGTCCATCTCACCACGAATAACACGAATTGCTAAAATAAACTGTTTAACCCACTCTAAGTCGTCCATAGCTTGGGCATCAACGTTTGCTTCATTATAAACAGGGAAACCCTGTACCATGATGCTGGTGCCTTTAGTTTCAAGCCCTGCCAGTGGTGCAACGCGCTGCCAAATAGTTTCGGTAATGTATGGCATCATTGGGTGCATTAAGCGCAGTAGGCTTTCTAGTACCGTAATGAGTGTATTACGTGTACCACGTTGCTGTGCTTCATTGCCTTTAAATAATACCGGCTTAGTCAGCTCTAAGTACCAATCACAGAACTGGTTCCAAGTGAATTCGTAAAGTGTATTAGCCGCTAAATCAAATCGGTAGTTATCAAGGTGCTCAGTGTAGGTTTTAACCGTTGCTTCAAATTGACCTAATATCCAACGATCGGCTAACGAGAACTCTTTTTGTGCATCGTTGAAGCCACAATCTTGCTCTTCTGTGTTCATTAATACGTAACGGCTTGCGTTCCATAGTTTATTACAGAAGTTACGGTAACCTTCTAGGCGGTTCATATCCCAGTTGATATCACGACCGGTTGATGCCATTGCTGCAAGGGTAAAGCGAAGCGCATCGGTACCGTGTGCTTCAATACCATTTGCAAATACTTTGCGCGTGTCTTTTTCAATTTTAGCGGCAAGTTTAGGCTGCATCATGTTGCCAGTACGCTTTTGTACTAAATCTTCAAGCTCGATGCCGTCAATCATATCTAGTGGGTCAAGTACGTTACCTTTTGACTTAGACATTTTATCGCCGTTGTCATCACGTATTAGGCCAGTAACATACACTGTTTTAAACGGCACTTGTGGCTTACCATTTTCATCTTTTATAAAGTGCAGCGTCATCATGATCATACGCGCAACCCAGAAGAAAATAATATCAAAGCCCGTTACTAACACGTCAGACGGGTGGAAGGTTTTTAAATCATCCGTGTTCTCTGGCCAACCTTGCGTTGAGAACGTCCACAGCGCAGATGAGAACCAGGTATCAAGTACGTCTTCGTCTTGGCTTAGCGTAACATCATCGGCAATGTTGTTGTCGCGGCGTACTTCAGCTTCATCGCGGCCAACGTAAACGTTGCCTTCGCTGTCGTACCAAGCTGGAATACGGTGACCCCACCAAAGCTGGCGTGAAATACACCAATCTTGTACGTCGTTCATCCACGAGAAGTACATGTTCTCGTACTGTTTAGGCACAAACTGAATGTCGCCATTTTTAACGGCATCTTTTGCAGGTTCTGCAAGTGGCGCAACACGTACATACCATTGGTCGGTAAGGAGTGGCTCAATGACCACACCAGAGCGGTCGCCGTAAGGTACAGTTAACGCATGGTCTTCGATTTTTTCGAGTAAACCAAGTTCTTCAAATTCTGCGATAATCGCTTTACGTGCAGCAAAACGGTCTAGGCCGTGTAAGCGCTCAGGAATTGGCGCATCAAACTCAAGTTCTTTACCGTCAAAGGTGTATGTTTCACCTTGGCTTAGAATAGCAGCGTTTTTATCGAAAATATTGATCATTGGCATTTTATGACGCTTGCCAACTTCGTTATCGTTAAAGTCGTGTGCAGGGGTGATTTTTACACAACCCGTGCCTTTGTCTTTATCAGCGTGTTCATCTGCAACAATTGTGATACGACGATTTACGATAGGCAGTAAAATCTCTTTACCAATTAAATCTGTGTAGCGCTCGTCTTCTGGATTAACCGCAACACCTGAGTCACCTAGCATGGTTTCTGGACGTGTTGTTGCTACGACAATGTAATCTTTGCCGTCTTGTGTTTTAACGCCATCAGCAAGAGGGTAGCGCAAATTCCACATGTGGCCTTGTTTGTCTTTGTTTTCAACTTCAAGGTCTGAAATAGCTGTGTGTAATTTTGGATCCCAGTTTACTAGGCGCTTACCGCGGTAAATTAGGTTTTCTTTGTGAAGACGTACAAAGACTTCTTTAACCGCTTCAGATAAGCCATCGTCCATCGTAAAGCGTTCACGGTCCCAATCAACCGATGCGCCAAGACGGCGAAGCTGTTTAGTGATAGTACCGCCAGATTCGTTTTTCCATTCCCAAATTTTATTAATAAAATCTTCGCGGCCTAAATCGTGACGTGTTTTACCTTCTTCAGCGTGTAGTTTACGCTCAACCAACATTTGCGTTGCAATACCCGCGTGGTCAGTACCTACTTGCCATAATGTGTTGTTACCTTGCATACGCTTAAAACGCGTAAGGGTATCCATTATTGTATCTTGGAAGGCGTGGCCCATGTGCAAGCTACCGGTGACATTTGGCGGCGGGATCATGATCGAATACGGTACGCCTTGGCCAGATGGCTTAAAGTAGCCTTTTTGTTCCCAGTCTTGGTATAGCGACTGTTCAATATCTTGCGGATTGTAGGTTTTATCCATTACACAGAACCTTAAATAAGTACTTAAATTAGTTGGTTAGCTTTATCCTAAACGGCTAGCTATTAATCTCTTGCGTGCTGATATTGGCACCAAGTTGGCGCAGCTTTTTAAAGCGCTCACGAGCGGCTTGTTTAGCTACAGACTCTACTGGTACAAAATCAAAAACTTGGCTAAAACGCCTAATAAAATCAGGCAGGTTATTAGCTAAGTTAATTAAAACGTTACGTTTGCCAACAGGAGGCGTGGTGCCTATTTCTACTGGTGCGCCGGCTTTAGGGCCTTCGCCTTGCAGGTTATGCGGCACAAAACTGTCGGGATCAAATGCCCAAATGGTTTCGTCAATGGCATAGGCGGTGTGTTCGTTATCTACAAAAATAAATACACGATGCCCTAATCGATACTGCTCTGCGGCAATTTGAGCTGCTAAAGCAAAATGATCATCAGCCTGCGCTTTAGATTCATCTTGTTGCTTTAGAACGAAAAATTGAGCATTCATGTTCATTGTATCGGGGTTTCCCATGACATTGAATGTGCACATAGTTGATACACATAAATTAAGAGGCAGATTTTGCCATATAACGGGGTTTGCTTCAATTAATACACAGATAATTACAGCAATAAAAAAGGCGCCAAATGGCGCCTTAATACAAGTTAAATAACCTAAGCTCTGGTTAAATATATTTGGCCTATGGCAAATAAATTTAACGCTGTTAGTGCTAAAAATACCTACTGAGTGGCTTTTCTAAATAAGGCTCAGGTTAATTAGGTTATTAGTCGTGCGTAGCTTCGCTTACACCCGCTCGGTTTAATAAATACTGAGTAAGCATAGGAACAGGGCGACCCGTTGCACCTTTTTTAGCGCCACTGCGCCACGCGGTACCGGCTACGTCTAAGTGAGCCCAGTTATACTTTTTAGTAAACTTAGATAAGAAACACGCTGCGGTAATAGTACCAGCAGAGCGCCCACCTAAGTTTGTAAAATCGGCAAATGGGCTATCGAGTTGATCTTGATAGTCATCCCACAGTGGTAACTGCCATGCACGGTCGCCACTTTGCTCAGACGCTTTTAATAAATCATGCGCAAGTGGGTTGTGGTTTGACAGTAAACCTGTTGCGTGTGCACCAAGGGCAACAATACATGCGCCTGTTAGTGTTGCTACGTCAATTACTGTATCTGGGTCAAAACGCTCAACGTAAGTTAACGCATCACATAATACTAATCGGCCTTCAGCATCAGTATTAAGCACTTCTACGGTTTGCCCCGACATGGTTGTTAAAATATCGCCAGGGCGATACGCGTTAGAGCTTGGCATGTTTTCACAGCCGGCTAAAACGCCAATTACGTTAATAGGCAGCTGCATTTGTGCCAGTGCGCGCATAGCGCCAATTACACCGGCTGCGCCGCCCATGTCGTATTTCATTTCATCCATGGCTTCGCCTGGCTTAATTGAAATACCGCCTGAGTCAAACGTTAAGCCTTTACCTACTAGCACAATAGGCGCTTGCTCATCGCTTGCACCTTTGTAGTTAATAACCGACATAACCGATTCGTTATCACTGCCGCGACCAACCGCTAAGTACGAGTTCATACCTAGTTCGGCCATTTTTTCTTCGCCAATAATATCAACGGTGATGTTGTCAAAATTGCTAGCCAGCTCTTGCGCTTGTTCGCCTAAATAAGCAGGGTTACAAATATTAGGTGGCATGTTGGCTACGTCTTTACATAGCTTACTACCTGCGGCAATGGCTAAGCCATGCTCAATAGCGCTTTCACCAATGGTCAGCTCGCGACGCGTTGGTACGTTAAACACAATTTTACGAAGTGGACGACGAGGGTCTACTTTTTTGCTTTTTAGCTGATTAAATGTGTATAGGCAATCTTGTGTTGTTTCTACCGCTTGGCGAACCTTCCAGTAGGTATCACGACCTTTAACGTGTTGCTCTGTTAAAAAGCACACCGCTTCCATTGAGCCGGTTTCGTTTAAGGTATTAATTGTTTTAGAAATTATTTGCTTATATTGCTTATCATCAAGCTCGCGCTCTTTACCACAGCCAACAAGCAATACGCGCTCGCTTAAAACGTTAGGTACATGATGCAATAATAACACTTGCCCCGGCTTACCTTCTAGGTCGCCACGGCGTAGTAAATTTGAGATATAACCATCGCTGATTTTATCGAGTTGTTCACCAATGGGGGATAACCTACGTGGTTCGTAAACGCCAACGACAATACACGCGCTGCGTTGTTTTTCTGGGCTACCACTTTTTACGTTAAATTCCATTGTTACTCCTGGTTGTGAGTCATATACGTTATTAATTGGGGCTAAAAAAATAAAATCTAGTCTTCGCTACGTAACTTATGTAGAGATAATCTTAATTTTAGCTGATTTTTTCTGACTCTTACTGTGTAATTGAACTTTATATGTTTAAGGGCTACTAATGCAACAATATATCGTGCACTTAGGTAGGATAATTAATTTTGTTAGCTTATAATAACGACTTATTTACCAGATAAAACTGGGTAAAATAGCTACTTTATTATCAAATTATCACTATTGTAGTGAAATTCTATGTTTAACAGGGGCGAGCATTGCTTATTTTTCGTTATTTGACCGCTGAGGTTTTAAAATCGCAGGTCGCCGTATTTTTAACTTTAATGACCATTTTTGTGTCACAAAAGTTTGTGGTTATTTTAGGAGATGCTTCTGAAGGGAGCATTCCTGCCAAGTTAGTATTATCGATGATTGCGCTTAAACTGCCGCAATTAGCTTCGCTGATCCTGCCATTGAGTATATTTTTGGGTATTATTTTAGCCTACAGCCGTATTTACGCCGACAGCGAAATGACCGTTCTTAAAGCCTGTGGGGTGAGTGAATGGTATGTGGTACGCGTTACTTTAATTTCGAGTGTGGGTTTGGCTATATTAGCAGCCTCTCTCACCATGTACCTTGCGCCGTGGGCGAGTGAGCAAGAGTACCAATTAAAAGAGCAAGCCAAAGCCGATGCGGGTTTATCTGCGTTAAGGGCTGGGCGGTTTCAACAAACCGGTAATGAAAAAGCCGTAGTGTTTATTCATAACATTGAAAACGGTGGTAAAGAGCTAAACAAAGTATTTGTAGCGCAGCTGCCGGATACCGAAAAAGATGACCTTGCACGTTTAGTGTATGCCGAACAAGGCGTGGTGGTAGAGGCAATAAATGGCGAGCAACAATTAGTGCTAACCGATGGCAAACGCTACGAAACCGATGGCAAAACACCGGCCCTTAATTTAACGCAGTTTGATGGCTACAGCGTACAAATACGCGAGCAAGAAATAGAGCATCAGCGCCGTAAATTAGAAGCAATACCTACTAATCAACTATTGCCACTCAATACCTCTGAATCTATAGCCCAGTGGCAGTGGCGTATTGCAATACCGCTTTCTATTCCGTTACTAACGTTAATAGCAGTACCGCTAAGTGTGGTTAATCCGCGCCAAGGTAAGTTTGCTAAATTAGTGCCAGCCATTAGCTTGTACTTAGGTTATTTTATCTTACTCAATGCTGCAAAATTTGCCGTAGAAGATGGCAAAATACCGCCTTCAATTGGTTTGTGGTGGATTCACTTAAGCGCTTTATTTATAGGTAGTTTATTAATTATAAAAGGTCGCCCATTGGGCGCCTGGCTTAAAGCCGTTGTAACAAAACGGGAGTTAAGCGCATGATGAAAACACTCGATTGGTACTTAGGCCGCAGCATTTTACAAACCACCGGATTTGCTTTGTTGGTGCTAGTAGGGATTAGTACATTAATTAAGTTTATTGATCAGCTAAAGTCGGTTGGTCGTGGCAGTTACGATTTAATGACCGCAACGCTTTACACCTTTTACAGTATGCCGGGCGATTTAGTTATATTCTTCCCGATGGCCGCGCTTATTGGTGGCTTAACAGGCTTAGGTGCATTGGCTTCAAACAGTGAGCTGGTGGTAATGCAAGCTGCGGGTATGTCGCGCTTGCAAATTATAGGCTCGGTAATGAAAACCGCCGTGTTTATGGCTGTGTGTATGATGGCTCTTGGTGAGTGGGGCGCACCAGAGGCGCAACAACACGCCAAAGAAATGCGTAATCAGGCAATTTATGGCGGCGATGTATTCAATGCACAAAAAGGCGTATGGGCTAAAGATGGCAACAACTTTATTAATATTGAAGATGTAGATCAAAACGGCCGTTTAAACGGTGTGCACATGTATCAATTTGATAAGTCACTCGATTTAACTCAAATAACCAAAGCTAAAGTGGCCATTGGTCGTGATGAAGGTTGGCTATTACGCGATGTAAATAAGGTTCATATTAGTGATGAGAAAATAAGCAGTGAACACATTGATGAAGAGTTTTACCCTTCGCAATTAACGGGCGAAAAGCTTGGTGTTGTATCGGTAAAGCCTGAGTCGCTTTCCTTTACAGGGCTTTGGTCTTACTTAGGGTACTTACAGCAAAATGAGCAAGATACCAGCACCTATGAGCTGGCCTTGTGGCGTAAGCTAATGCAGCCTGTGTCTGTTGCCGTAATGCTACTGGTTGCACTGTCGTTTATATTTGGCCCGTTACGTACCGTTACTATGGGTGCGCGTATCATTATGGGTGTAGTAACGGGAATTGTATTTCACTTAATAAATGAGATATTTGGCCCTGTGGTAATGGTTTATCAAATACCCGCTATTATAGGCGCGGTACTGCCAAGTATACTATTTATAGGCTTTGCTACGTACATGATGAATAAGCGGGTATAGCCGTTATAAGCGCTTATTTAATACTAAAAAAGGTGACCTATGGTCACCTTTTTTGTTTCTATAACGCGTTATTTAAAAACTATTACCAATCAGCTTAATTAAGTGATCAAGTTGAGGCTGGAAAAACGTGTTGATAGCTAGGCAAAAAATCGCTATTTAGTTGCCTTGGCAATTGCTCCTGCATTGCTCTACCTTCTGCATCCATGCAGTCGTAAATGAGAATTTTTTACGCAGGTAGCGACAAGTTAGCCCCGCAAAATGATTAAGTATTATTGCGCATTGGTATAAATAGGTATTAATCTAGCTCGCGGTAAATACGTTTGTTTTCTTCTTTTGTAAGAGTAATTACCTCAGTTTTTGAGATATAGTCTTGCAGCGCTTTTTTGTTTTTAAAATCAATTAATACCACAAGGTTACCTAAGCCAAGCAGGGCACTTAGGCTGCGAACAATAGACTGCGGCCAACTAATTAAGCTTCCTTCATTAGTTTGTACTTTTAAACGCCATGCGCGCATGCCAATAGTTTGCCCGCTTTTAGTCCAAAAATAGCCAAAAAATACGAAAGTAACAATAACAAGTAAGGCACTTCGAATACTCGACAGCAGCAGTGACTCTTGAATAAGTGCCGATACATCTTCAGCACCATTTAAACTAATAACATCAAGTGAAATAAGCCCTTGTACGGCAAACAAATAGAGCACAACCGTTAACATAGCAAACGCAATAATAGCTATCGTATCATAAACTAACGACGCAAAACGACGCCAAAAACCAGCTCGTGGAAACTCACCCGACATAAATACACTCTCACTGTTAATATGCGCGCTAGTTTAGCAAAAAAGCTCACAAATACTAAGCGCTATAGTTCAGTGATATACCTTGGCGTTATTATTAGCTGTATTTAATACTTCAACCAGTAAACGACATTTTGCACAGGCTGTCTAAATGTTAAGCGGTTGATCAGGCTAATGTCATAAAACGCTTGCTGCCACCCCTATTGTTTGTATAATGCTTGGCATAGAGACGAAGGCACATAAATAATCCTGAGCTCTAAAGTGGTTTTTCTTTATCTTCTCGTGTTTAGAAGGTTAAAGAAAAATGACGCCAGCGTGATGAAATTGGTATACATGGGGGATTCAAAATCCCCTGCCGAAAGGCGTGCCGGTTCGAGCCCGGCCGCTGGTACCACTTTTTATGACCCTAACCAAATTGGTTAGGGTTTTTTTATGCCTAAAATTTGTGTCGGGGCGCGCTCGAGGCCACTCAGACTGGCGATAATATCAGTGGTAGTCCGCCCGCTAGGTAAGAGTGAACCGAAACGAAGTTCCGCAGTTACTCGAAGTGAGTTAATGGATTAACGATGGATACTGCATCAAGGATGAGCTAATTACGCTTACTACATTTAAATGGGCTTATATGAGCTTTACTTAGCACTGCGCACGCTTATTTAGCTTCTAAAAACGCGATGAACTCTCCAGCCGATACATACCAAATATCATCTTTATTTGAGATTGTTTGAACGAGCTTTTCGGCGTAATCCCAGTTATTATTTTTAGTGTTTTTGTCATATTCCCACGAATGACCCCAAATCATCATTACAGTGAGCTTATTGCTTTTAAGCGCAATATATTGCTCTATTAATGGCATTGCTTTTGAGTGGTGAACGGTTGGGTTCCATGCCATGTAGTTGGTAGGGAGCTCAAAATTAAGGGCGTCGTTTACTGTTCGGGCATTAGTAAAGCCCGCTTGCTTTACTAATTTCATAGCGGTTTTATCGTAAGACCCTAAAGGGTATGCAAAAGAGTGTAAGGAGCTGCTTTTTAAGGGCGATAAAATGTGCTTATCGCGGGCTAATTGTAATTTTAATTCTGCTGTATCTAAGCCCGCAAAGCCCGGATGTGAGTAACTGTGGCTTGCTATTTCATGGCCTTTATAAAGTGTTTTTACTTCACTTTGCTTTATATATTCGCCTTCTTTACCGGTAAAGGCTTTCATCCACGGTAGCTTTTTAGCAAATAAACCTGAGTTTAAGTTAAACGTACCAACAACCTGGTACTTATTAAATAGTTCCACAAGCTTTCTGTCTTGTATAACGCCATCGTCGTAGCTAAAAATAACAGCTTTAGTCGCGCCGGTAGGGTAGCTTTTTAAAGGTGCTTTACTGGCTTCACACGTAAAGCTTGCCGCCATTAATATAGCAATTAATAAACTCTTCATTTTAAGGTTTTCATTATTGGTGCAAGCTGTTTAGCCCAAAGATCATAGCCTGCCTTGTTTAAATGGGTGCCATCGGTAGTGAGCGTTTCATTAAGCATGCCTTGAGGGCCTAAAAATGCGGGATGCAAGTCTATATAGGTAAAATTTGCGTGCTCAATTGCTTTAATTTGTTGGTTAACGGTTTGCGTCATTTGCGTTATAAAATCGCGATGAACGGGCAAAATACTTTGTACATAAATTTGTGTATTTGGGAGTGATTTATTGAGCTGAGTCACTATTTTTTCGATATTTTCACTCACCGACGCTAAGTCTTTAACTTGCTTTATATAATGGTAATTAAAAATATCGTTAACGCCAATTTTTAAAAATATAGCTTTAGGCGGGGCTGCTTTTAATTCGTTTAAACGCGCTAAAACACCGTAGGTCATATCGCCACTAATACCGCGGTTTCTTACGCGTAGGTCGTTAAACCGAATGCTCCAATTTAGCCCTTGCTCTGTAATGCTATCGCCAATAAATACAATATCGCCTTTGCGTAAAGGTTGTAGCTTAAAATGGGCTATACGCTCAGCATAGTGGTTTTTTAGCCATTGCGATTGAAAAGGAATTGCCTTTTCGGCATTAGCTTTAAAGCTTATTAATACAGCACCTATAATTAATGTGCCAAGTAGAAAAGTGATGTGTTGGAGTGTGTAATTACTTGGTTTATAACTCATAAAAACCTGCGCTTATAGACATACTAACTTAGCAATGTATCTATAAACGCCGGTTTTTGATACGTGTTGCATTCGTATTCAGACTTTGTTTTTAACCATCCTTTTTATTAAGCCTAATAGTTTAGCAATCCCTAAAGTAAGTAACATAGGTACGCCTATTAAAATAAGCTCTTTTACAAAGGGTAAAATGTACATCAAAATAGGGGCTATTTTCGGCTTTTCACACTCAGCTGTACCGTGGGAGTATCCCTGCTGATTTATTTGTGCGGCCCAGTCGGTGAGCTCTAAACTAACCAGTAAAAGGCTCACTAAAACAGATACAACTAACACAATGCTGGTGCGGGTTTTCCACTGTTGTTTTAGGTGCTTCATTATTTAGCCTCTTTGGCAAACATGCGTTTAGTCAGTTTTACTATCCAAGAAAAATTAAGCGCTAAATGCACACCTAGCATGGGCATAATAAAGGTGGCTGAATCGTGATGTATTTTCGACCAAAAGTCTTGAATGTTTAAACTAATATTAAGTGCAGGTAGTAGAGCCACCGACACTAAAAAGCCACTCACAAATACTAATAACATCATTATATAAAGTAGGTAATCCCACACTATATTAAAGCGCTCGCGTGCTGTTATATTGGCAAATAAACGGCTAAAGCTGCGTGTTACCCAATCCCAGTGCAGTAGTAAGTGAATAACAAAAGGGATAATAAAAAATAGGCTAAACCATTCGTGTAAAGGGATGCCAGTGGCTTGAGGTGCACTTACTAGCATAAAGCTAATAAGCAGTAAGGTGTCCATTACATAACGGAACTTTTGTAAGTTTTGTTTCCAATCAGACATTATTGACCCTGAAATAATTTATTTATAATACCAATCCGCATAATTAAGTGAACTATTTTGAGGATGGAAAAACGTGTTGATAGCAAGGCAAAAAATTCGCTATTTAGTTGTTCTCGGCAATTGCTCCTGCAGTGCTCTATCTTCTGCATCCATGCAGTCGTAAATGAGAGTTTTTTAACGCAGATAGCGACACGTTTAGCCCCTAAAAATGATTAAGTATTATTGCGGATTGGTATGGTTGACGCTATTTAAGGTACGCCCCCCTTAAACAGCAAAAGGCTCAATAAAATATTGAGCCTTAAATCATGAGCAAGTTATTAAATTAAAAAACGTAAGACGCGCTTAATTTAACATTACGACCCGCTTCGTAATCTTGCACTGTGTCGCTTGAGTATGAAGCGTGAGAGTAATACGTTTTATCAAAAATATTCTCAACACCTAAGGTCATGCTTAGTGCTTCAAGCTGGCTTGGTAGCCACTGCATGCTGATGTTATGAACCTGATAACCCACTTTATGAATATCAGCACCGCTTGATACTGAGTCATCAGTTCTGTTAACTAGGCTGGTCCAGTTAAATTTTAAGTCGTATTTTGGTACTTCGTAGCCAAGGTTTAGTGAAATGCTATCACCTACTTCATAACGCAGTTGCTCGCCTGTCTCTAGTTGTTCAGAGTCTGACTTAGAGTAACTTAAACGTGCACTAAATAGCGCTTTACGCAGTGAAAGCGTTGATTCAAAACCATCTATATCGTAATCACCCGAGTTTTCATAGGTACCAATTGGGCGACCTTTACCAATTGCCCAGTTGTCTATGTAATCTTCAATACGGGTTTTAAACAGGTTTAATGAAAAACCAAATGAGTCTAAGCCCATAATGTTTTGATCTTTAAAGGCAAAACCAATGGCGTTATTAACACCGGTTTCTGCTTTTAGGTCTTTATCAAAGTTAGTGCTGTAATCAACATAGCTTTCGCGCAGGCCAGGACCTTGAAACAGCTCTGTTGAGCTTGCGTTAACACTCCAGTTATCGTTAATTAGGTATTTAGCCGCTAAACCAAACGTTAACTCGTTCCACGATTTATCTAACGAATCGTTAGTACCGGCTGAGTACATATCTACTTTAAAGTAGTTGTAACGCACGCCAGGGGTTACAAATAACTGATCGGTTACAGCGATTTCGTCTTCAATATAAATAGCGTGAGAGTCGGCAGTGTCTTCATTGGTTTGTACGTGGTTTTCGATACGTTTTGATACTTGCTCATACCCTTCGCCGCCGTAGCGTAATGTATGGTTAAACCCAGCAAGTGCAATTTTAGATGTTGCAAGGGCAGTGTAGCCCGTATGCTCAGAGTTACCCTCAGTTCCTAGTGCAATATAGCTTAGTTCGTTGCGATAAACGCTAGCGCGTAGGGTAATGGCATCGCCTTTATCTAGCTCGTAGGCAAGTGAAGTGCTGGTACGTGTGTAGTCAATATCTTCTGTTTGCGCGTCTGAATCTTCAGCAAAGCCAGCACCAAAGTTGGTTTTTACGTAGTAATCGCCTTCATCGTTATATCTGTCGTATGAGAACACTAAACGGTTACTCTCGTTTACATCCCAGCCGAGCTTGAAGATGCCATCTACCGTGCGGCCTTCGTTACCTGTAACTTCTTTACCATTGCCGTTTTCAAAGTTATTTCTGTCGGTGTAGGTGTAGTAGGCAAGGGCGTCTATGTTGTCGGTTAGCTGACCATATACCGCAGCAGAGCCACCTGCGTAATCATTGGTACCTAAGTTTGTGTATAAGCGTGCGCCAAAATCTTCACCTGGCTCTAGTAAATCTTTAGCATCTTTGGTTTCAAAGGCTACACCACCAGAAAGGCCGCCAGTTAGCACCGAGTTAGTGCCTACTTTTATATCTACTGCTTTTAAAATATCAGCATTAATAAGTAAGTTTCCTGAGTGGTGGAACATATTATTGTTTTGGCTAATACCATCAACAGTAATGTTGAGGTCTAAATCGTCAACACCACGAATATTAATACCTTGTACAATAGAGTGCGAGCCACCTACGTCAATACCAGCTTGGTCACGCAGTAAATCACTTAAATGGTTGGCTTGTTTTCTTTCAATATCGTCTTGTAGTAGCGAGTCATTAGTAATTGTTGTGCCCCATACTTCAATGGTTTCTGAGGTGTCGGGAGCTTGTTCCGCTAAGCTTATGAATGACATACCAGTACACAAAGTACCAATAACAACGTTAAGCGCGTGCTTATTAAATGGGAGCGTGTTTTTCATGGTGAGTATGTTTATCTAATTTTAATATTATTAAGAATGATTCGTATTAAACCGTTCGCCGCCTTAAATGGCAATTTAAAATACATACCCTACATGAATAACAGTTATTTAAACTTCAAATACTTTATTTTTTACAAGCTCTCTAAACCATTGACATACAGGGTCATTATGGTGGCGTTGATGCCAGTATAAAGCCACTTGTGCATACTCTGAGCTAAGCTCTGGGGGCGGGGTTCTGGCAACTACGTCATGCTGTTGGCACACATCTGCAGCAAAATGATTGGGCACATAAAATATTAAATCAGTGTTTTCAGCAATGCTGCCAATACTGTAAAAGTTTTTTAAGCGTATTGGCGTCGCTATATTATCAATGCCTAGCGCGGCAAAATTTTGTGCAATAGTTAATGCTTTTTCACCCTGAATTGATATTTGCCCAAAATTACAATCACGCAATAAATCAACGCTTAATTCTTGTTTAGCCAGCCTGTGGGAGCGAGCCATTACTAATTTAAACTCGCGCTCAAACAACGGTTGTTGATATAACTTACCCTCTGAATTAGCGGGCTTGTGGCCAGTAATCACAAAGTGAGTATCGCCTTTAAGCAAATCAGAAAACTGCGGCTTAGGCAGGGTGTCTATTTCAAGGGTGATATTAGGCGCTTGCTCGCGAACATCTTTAATTATTGTTTTTATAAATAAATGCATTTGCGGCGGTAGGCCAAACAGTTTAATGGTGGCTGTGCTGGTTTTAGGGTCGAAGGTTTGCTTATTAACCAGTGTTTCTACCATATTTAAAATAGAATTTAGGTCTTGCTGAATTGATTGCGCTTTTGGGGTTAGCTCATACCCTCCAGCCATTCTTATTAATAATTGATCGTCAAACAAGGAGCGCAATTTACTTAACGAGCGGCTTATAGAAGGTTGGCTCATGCCTAAAGTTAAGGCGGTATTGCTAATATGTTTTTCGTTTAAAAGCTGCTTTAAAATAATAAGAAGGTTTAGATCGAGCTGATTTAAATTCATAGTTAGGTTTGCAAGTTATCAGTATTTCAAGCCATTATCCTAGCACTTAATTAGTTAGGTAGGTAAAGATGTTTATTTTTCAGGTGCTGAAATAGGCTTAATTGTTTTAATATGATCTAAAAAATTTTAATTGCCTTATAAACACGGTTGTCGCTAACGCAAAGCGTTGGAGTTATAGGCTTGATGGTAAGAATACCATTGTAAAAGTATCAGGTAGTTTAGAGGTTAACGACTCGCAAAGTTTAAAAGCGTTTGCTTTAGCAAGCCAAGGTGTAGCGCAATTACCTAATTTTTACGTTAACCAAGCACTTAAAAGCGGTGAGCTGGTAGAGGTGCTAAGTGAATACGCGCCAAGCCCGCTGCCTATTAATTTACTTTATCCGTCTCAACGTTTGTTAAGCCCAACTGTTAAAGCTTTAGTCGATTATTTAGTAAACCACTTATCTCAATATAAAAGTAATTGGTAAGCTAGTTTCTAAACCAGTTGGTGGTAAATTTAATAAAATGGCTAATACGTGCTGATTCGTTAATTAGCTGAGGGTGAATTAAATACACATCAGATTGCGGATACTGTAACTGCGTTAATAGCGGCTTTAAAGTGTGCGCGTTAATTTCTAAATCTACTAAATACTCCGGGGTGTATATAATTCCTTGACCTTGCAGCGCAAGGTTTTTAAGCATGTGGTTATCGTTAATGCTTAGTTTTCCTTCAAGCTCAATGGCCCTATCGGAAAAATGCCACAGGCTAAATTGCGTGCTGGTTAAACAGCTATGCTTTAATAAATCTTCAACGTCGCTTGGCTCACCATTTTTAGCAATATAACTAGGCGAGGCACAGCACACCTGTTTATAACTAAATAGCTTTTTGGCAATCATGTTTTGGGGCGGATTAAGGGTTGATCTAAATGCAATATCGTAATTGCTTTGAATCAAATTGTGAGGGGTGTAGCTGCAGTCTATATTAAATTTAACATCAGGGTACTCTTGGTTAAATTGCTCGCAAATAGTTAGCAGGTATCTATTGGTAAATTGGCTCGGCGCGGTAATTCTAATGTTGCCGGCAATAGCCTCGTGTTCATGGGCTAAGGTTCGTTCAAGCTCTAATAATGTGTTTTTAATATTTCCCATACAACTAAGCACATGCTTTCCCTGCGGGGTGAGCTTTACACTGCGGGTTGTGCGAATAAGTAGGGCTCTTTGGTATTCTTTTTCGAGCGCTTTTATTTGCTCAGACAAATACCCTCGGGAGATCCCAAGCGCTAAAGCTGCCTTTGAAAAGCTTAAGTGTTTGGCTACTTCGTTAAACAAAAATAACCGTTCAAATTTTTTATGTTCTCTCAGCATTTAAATGAGCACTGTGTTTTTATTGTTTGTTATAGCAAATAATGAGTTTTATTTTTAGTATTTAGTTGAATAATTTAATCGGTAAACTACAAGTCACTCTTTTTTAATACCGATAACTCATGACCAATAAAACTATTTCTCAATTTATACCCAATGCTAGCGAACTTATTTATGGCTGTATGGGCTTGGGTGGTGGCTGGAATAACAACCCAATAACCAAAGCCGATATAAACCAAGCACATACAGTAGTAGAGGCAGCGCTTGAAAATAACATTAATTACTTTGACCATGCTGATATTTATACTTTTGGTAAAGCAGAGCAGGTATTTGGTGAAGTTTTAAAAACGCGCACCGACCGTGATAAGTTAATTATTCAATCTAAATGCGGTATTCGCTTTGAAGATGAGCATGGCCCAAAGCGTTATGACCTTTCAGGACAGTGGATAGAGCAAAGTGTAAATAAAAGTTTAGCGCAGCTAAAAACAGACTACTTAGATGTACTTATTCTGCACAGACCCGACCCACTCATGTGCCCTCAGGAAATTGCTAGCACTTATAAAAAACTAAAAAGCCAAGGCAAGGTACGTTTTTTAGGGGTGTCTAATATGCAGCAACATCAAATAAAAGCCATTCAACAAGCCCTGTCAGAGTCACTTATTTTGAATCAAGTAGAAATGAGCTTATTAAAAAATGACTGGGTTGAAGAGGGCATATATGCTGGTAACGCGAAAGGCGCAAATATTAACTTTACGCCGGGCTTAATCGAGTTTTGCCAGCACGAAAATATACAGCTGCAGGCGTGGGGAAGTTTATGCCAAGGGTTGTTTTCGGGTGCTGATATAACCGGCGCTGAAACCCGTATTAAAAACACGTACCAATTAGTACAAAGCTTAGCTGCGCAGTACGAAACAAGTGCAGAAGCCATTGTACTGGCATGGTTAAACAGGCACCCTGCAAACATTCAATCTGTTATTGGGACTACTAACACTGCGCGTATTAAAGCGTGTGCACAAGTAAACAAAATACAATTAACGGCCGCTCATTGGTATGCACTTTACGAAAGTGTAAAAGGTTGCGAGCTGCCATAGTTTAGTAAAGGAGCACTAAAATGATAAAAAACACACTAACAACATTTTTACTAAGCACTGTAGTGGCATTAACGGCCTGTAAAAGTAATCAGCCACCAGCGGCCGATAACGCAAACACTGCAAGCACTGATAATTATTTACAGCGCGATGTACGCGACGATATATTTTATTTTGTATTACCTGATCGTTTTAATAATGGCGATCCGCAAAACGATAATGGCAGCAATGAGCATGCTATTTCGGCTGGTGGGTTAAATTTAACAACCACCAGTGGTTTTCATGGTGGAGATATAACAGGCATTGAACAAAAGCTCGACTATTTAGAAGCGCTAGGGGTTACAGCAATTTGGATGACGCCTTTATTACGCAACCAAGCGATTCAATCAGATGGTGTTGCGCACCATGGTTATTGGATTGTCGATTTTAGCGAAATAGACCCGCACTTTGGTGGGAATGCTTCTTTAAAAAAGCTAATTGATGCAGCTCATAAAAAAGGCATTAAAGTATTTTTTGACATTATTACTAACCACACAGCCGATATTATTCGTTACGACGAATGCCACATGCCAAACGGTCAATTTAAAGCAGGTTTAACGCATTGTGAGTATAAAGCGCTAAATAACCCTAAGCCGTATAGCCCATTTATTCCTGAGCACTTAAAAAATGTTAAGTACCCACAGTGGCTAAACAATGTCGATTATTATCACAACCAAGGCGACAGCACCTTTAGTGGTGAAAGCTCACTTAATGGTGATTTTAACGGCCTAGACGATTTAAAAACAGAGCATCCGCAGGTGGTGAGCGGCATGGTCGATATTTATCAAAATTTAATAAAAGAGTTTAAGCCCGACGGCTTCAGAATCGATACCGTACGCCATGTTAATCTCGAGTTTTGGCAAACATTTACACCCGCTATTATTGATTACGCTAAAGCGCAAGGGATTCCAAATTTTCATGTGTTTGGTGAGGTGTACGACCCTAATCCTAAAAACCTAAGTGTATTTACTACAGAAGGTAAAATTCCATCGGTGCTTGATTTTGCATTTCAAAAAATAGCGGCCGATGTGTTTTTTAAAGGACAGAACCCAAGCGCCATTAGCGAGCTATTTGCACAAGACTCACTATACCAAGATGAAGACAGCCAAGCCGATTTACTTATGACCTTTTTAGGGAACCACGACATGGGCAGACCTGGCTTATTTATAAACCAAACATTTGATCACGAAAGTGATGAGCTTAAATTAAAGCGCAGCCAATTAGCGCATGCATTTATGTTTTTATCTCGCGGTATACCGGTTATTTATTATGGCGATGAACAAGGTTTTACAGGCGATGGCCACGATATTGATGCACGCGAAGATATGTTTGCATCAAATGTTGCAAGCTATAACGACAATAACCTTATAGGCACCACGCAAACAACGGCCGATAATAACTTTAACCAGCAGCACCCATTATTTAAAACTATTGCGCAATTAAGTAAGTTACGAAAAAATCACGAAGGGCTTCGCCGCGGTGAATACAACGACTTATTTTTTGCTAAAAACACTGGCATGTTTGCGTTTTCACGCACAGTAAAAGGTGCAGAGCAGGCGTATATTATTGTGTTTAATAGCGAAAAAACGCCACAAACAATAGAGTTTAATAGCCCGTATAAACACTTTTCGCCGCTTGTAGCTGCCGAGCAACTTGAGCAACAAAATGGCAAGTTAACGGTCACTTTAAAAGGGCTAAGCTATAGTGTGTATATTGCTAAATAATTAAGGGTTTAGGTTAAGTAAAAGCCAGCTGCTAAGCTGGCTTTTTTATGCCTTAAAGGTTATTGCTTTAAATCTATACTGTATAGCGCAAAACCATTTTCATCTGTTTTAAGTGGTGAGGTAGGCGCAACAGCAGGGAGTGTTTGTGCAATAGTAGCTACCTCATCAAGCGGTGATGTTCTAAACACAACGTTTAGCTCTGTGCTGGTGGTCACGGTGCTAAAGCGCCAGTTATTATCGGCCGAAGGGTCAATACTGCCTGTGCTACTTTTAGCGGCTTCGCTAATAATATAACTACGCAGCACACCGCGGTTTTCATCTGGGCCTTCAAATGTTTCACGGCTAGTACCGTCAATCGCTGGGAAATTACCGCCGCCCGATGCACGATAGTTATTAGTTACAATTAAAAACTCTGCCTCTAAATCTATCGCTTCACCTTGGTATTGCAAGTTAGTAATTCGCGAATTGTTTTCACTTATTAATACGCCATCGTTGTCGTATCGTTTTGGCTGAGTGACGTCAATTTCAAAGGTAACGCCGTCAATAATGTCAAAGTTAAAAGTAGGAAAGGTGGTATCGAGTAGGTTTTGCTCAGCGCTGCTGTTTACATCAATTTGATTAAACTGACCCGCAGAGCGTTCAAGCCACTCTTTAACATCGCTACCTGTTACTTTTACCATACGAATAGTGTTTGGAAACACATATAAACTAACGGTATCTAGTAAGGTAATATCGCCTGCTTTTACATTGGTGTAATCTTCAATACCATTGCGGCCAGCTCTAAAAGGGGCTGCTGCCGAAAGCACGGGTAAGCCATCAAGCTCAGTGCCTTGAATAAATGCTTTACCCCACGCTATTTGTGCATCTGATACTATTTGAATTGACGGGTCGTCTTGCACCAAAGCAAAAAAGCTATAAATTGGATTTGAAATTTCAGCAAATGGTTCGCTCACCCAATCAATCGTTGCTTGGTGTTCAAGCTCAATTGCGGCAGCTACATCGGTATCTACAGCAGCTAAATCAACAAAGTCGCCGTTTTCATCTGTACCACTAATGGCGCGGGTTTCTACTTTTGAGCTGGTTACTTCCCAGCCGCCTTCATCGTTTGGCTCAACAATTAAATCAATAACCCCTAAGTTATTGCCAAAAAAGCCAGGCATAACAGCCGGTACGCCATTAAGTTTACCGTTTACGTTATCAATACCCGCCGATTCATAGCCATCGTACGACGAATCACCCGGAAACAAACGGTGGTTATGACCAAACAATATGGCATCTACGTCATCTACTTTAGACAGGTAAAGGGCCGTATTTTCAGCAAGGTCTTCTTGGGCGCTGGCTGTTAACCCAGAGTGAGGAATGGCAATAATAATATCGGCGCCTTGTGCTTTCATTTGTGGAATGAACTTTTCAGCAGTAGCAACAATATCTTTAGCAATTACCTTACCTTGTAAGTGAGCGCTATCCCATTGCATAATTTGCGGTGGGGTAAGGCCTAAGTAACCAATTTTAATTGTTTGTTCGTTGCCGTTTATATCGAATACAGTTTTATCTTGAAGGTAGTACGGTGTGTAACGGTTTTCATCGTTGCTGTCGTCATCATCCCCATCATCAACGTATACATTGGCATTAATATACGGGAAGTCGGCACCACTTAATGTGGCATCTAAAAACTCTAAGCCAAAGTTAAATTCATGGTTTCCTAAGTTAGCAACATCGTAATCAAGCAAGTTCATTGCTTTAAAGGCCACATGGGTTGCGCCATTTAAAATATCGTCTTTACGTACAATCGCTTCGTAATCGCCAAGCGGGCTGTTTTGAATTAAATCACCATTATCAACAAGTACACTGTTTTGCACTTCATTGCGGGCTTCTTTTATAAGGGTAGCGGTATTAACAAACCCTAAGGTTTCTGAGGGGGCTTGTGCAAAGTAATCGTAGTTAGATAAATACATGTGTATGTCGGTTGTTTCCATCACGCGCAAAGTAACCGGTGCAGGCTCTGGTGTTTCTACAACGACAGGGTCGTTATTATCGTCATCATCAATGTCGCAGCCACTCAATGCGAGTGCAATAGTCAGTGCCAATGTTGATTTTAAAACGTGCTTTTTAGCGATTCGATTTTTCATAGTCATTCCGTGTAATTTAAAAAGAGTACAGTAAAAAAGATTTATTAAAGTATGATGAATTAAAATGTGAATCCTGATTTACATTTTTAGGTGGTGCATTTATAGTAATGTCTTCTACCAAGATGAGCACACACTATGAGTATATCTATGTACGCATTTAAAAAAATTAAAAAATCTTTATTATTAATTACTTGCGCTTTAACTAGCTTTACAAGTTATGCAGTTGATGAGCAATTTGTACGTTATCAAGCGGGGCGTTATGCAATTAAAAATATCACGTTAATTGATGGCACCGGCAAACCGGCACAAACTAATCAAACGGTTGTAATAAATAGAAATAAAATTGTGAATATAGGCGCCACAGCAGAAGTAGGCGTCGCTAAAGGTGTGAATATTATTGACGGTAGTGGAAAAACATTAATTCCGGGATTGGTGATGATGCATGAGCACATGTTTTATCCAACTGGCAAGGCTCATTACACCGAAATGCTTTACAGCTTTCCTCGCCTTTATTTAGCAGGCGGTGCAACCACAATTCGTACTGCAGGCACCACTGCACCATATGCTGATTTAAAATTAAGAGATGATATAAACGCAGGTAAAAGTTTAGGCCCAGATATAGATGTAACGGCGCCGTATTTAAATGGCCCCGGTTTACCTATTTTAAAAATAAAGTCGCTACGCGATGCAGACGATGCTAAAAAAATGATGGACTACTGGGGCTTAGAGGGGGTTACCTCATATAAAGCGTATATGCATATTAATCAAAATGAGCTTGATGTTGTTATTAAAAAAGCGCACGAGCAAAATAACAAAGTAACGGCTCATTTATGTTCAGTTACATACCGCGAAGCAGCCGCTTTAGGTATTGATAACCTAGAACATGGCTTTTTTGCCGCCACCGACTTTGTTAAAAACAAACAAAAAGATGTATGCCCAAGTAATAAAGACGTACAGCAATCGTTTGTTGAGTTAGATATAAACTCGCCAGAAGTAACGAGTCTAATAAATTACTTAGTGGCTAAAAATGTAGTACTTACCTCTACACTTACTGTATTTGAAACCTTTACTAAAGGTCGCCCTAAAGCCTACCCAAAAGCACTTGATGCATTAATACCGCAAGTACGTGCTCAATACGAGTCGCGCTTTGAAAAAATAGCAAAGCAGAGCGAATCTAGTTGGCCTTTAGTATTTAAAAAAATGATGCAGCTAGAAAAAATGTTTGTAGCCGCTGGTGGTAAATTAATGGTGGGCACTGACCCAACAGGTTATGGCGGCGTTATTGCTGGCTTTTCCAACCAGCGTGCAATTGAATTACTCGTAGAGGCTGGGTTTATGCAGCCACAAGCAATAAAAATAGCTACGTTAAATGCAGCGCAGTATTTAAATAAGCAAAATACAATAGGTAGTATTGAAGTAGGTAAACATGCCGACTTGGTTATTGTTAATGGCGACTTTGCTAAAGATGCGTCGGCTATCCGTAATATGGAAACTGTATTTAAAAATGGTGTAGGCTATAACTCAACAGCACTTTTCGATAACACTAAATCGGTTGTTGGGCTTCATTAAAATAATAAAGGAAATCAGGATGAAAAAATCACTACTTTCGGTGGCATTAGGTTTTGCTGCACTTGGTGCGTTTAACGCGCAGGCAAACCTTGATCAACACGTTAAAAATGTAGAGCAGCAGGTAATTGAATGGCGACGCGACTTTCACCAAAATCCTGAGCTTGGTAATCGCGAAACGCGTACCGCAGGCATTGTGGCTAAACACTTAAAGTCGTTAGGTATGCAAGTACAAACCGATATTGCTTACACAGGGGTTGTTGGTATTTTAAAAGGCACAAAGCCTGGCCCTACAGTAATGCTACGCGCCGATATGGATGCACTACCGGTAACAGAAAAAACAGATGTGCCATTTAAATCAACCAAAACCACAAATTTCCGTGGCGTTGATGTAGGCATAATGCACGCTTGTGGCCACGACACGCACGTAGCTATGCTAATGGGCGCAGCCGAAGTATTAGCAAATATGAAAGATGAATTGCATGGCAACATCATGTTTGTGTTTCAGCCTGCTGAAGAGGGCGCACCTTTAGGCGAAGAGGGCGGTGCAGAGCTAATGCTTAAAGAAGGTATATTTAAAAAATACAAACCTGACGTAGCCTTTGGCCTGCATATTACATCGAGCCTACATACGGGTAAAATTGGCTATCGAAGTGGGCCGTTTATGGCCAGTGCCGATCGCTTTGAAATAACCGTACACGGTCGCCAAGCACATGGCTCAGCACCGTGGACAGGCGTTGACCCTATTGCTGCCGCAGCGCAAATTGTAACGGGCGTTAACCATATTGTGAGCCGCCAAGTAAATATAACCAAAGAGCCTGCTATTGTGTCGTTTGGTAAAATAGCGGGTGGTGTGCGTAATAATATTATTCCTGAAGAAGTTGAAATGGTTGGCACTATTCGTAATTTTGATATGGATAACCGCGCGCAAATCTTTGAAAATATTAAAACAACCGCTACACATATTGCTAAATCGTCGGGGGCTACGGCCGATGTGCATATTCACGAAGGTTACCCGGTAACGGTTAATAACCCTGAACTTACTGCGCAAATGTTACCTAGCCTTGAAAAAGCAGCCGGTAAACAAAACGTGCAAGAAATGGGTAAAATAACCGGCGCAGAAGACTTTTCGTTTTATGCCCTAGAAATACCCAGTGTATTTGTGTTTTTAGGTGGTACGCCTGACGATCAAGACTTGAAAACGGTAGCAAGTAACCACTCACCTTATTTTTACGCCGATGAGTCATCGTTTAAAGTGGGTACCAAAGCGCTTAGCCAATTAGCGGTAGATTACTTAAATAGCCACAAATAATGCCGTAGTTACCCAGCGAGTAAAGTAATTGCTAGCTGGGTATTGTTGTTTATATTAACAAGCTGCACTATGTGTGCACTTTAACCTAACACGTTTAAATTTATGTCTGATCAACCCTTTTTGGCACCTAAGCAACAACGCAGTCAACAAACCCAAGAAAAACTATTAAAAGCGCTGCATCACAGTTTAAAAAGTAAGTTTTTTGAGCACATAAGTATAAAAGAGCTGGCCGATTACGCCGAGGTGTCGGTAGGTACGTTTTACCGTCGCTTTAAAAATAAAGAGTCGCTGCTGCCTATGCTGTATCAAGACTTTGGTATTGCATTAGATAACTGGGTAACAGAGCTTGAGGCGCAGCACTATAAAAACTTAGACGATGTAGTTAACACTTTATGCCATAAAACCTATGTGTTTTTATCATCACAGCAGGGGGTATTTAGAACGCTACATTTAAATTCGCGTTTGCACAGCGAGTTATTAGGCAGTGATAAACACATAAACAGACGAGTAATTTATCAGCGTTTAGCGCAATTAATTAGCCAAACAGATACCAAAGTGAGCGAGGCGGCGGCAGGTACTGCAGTATTTTTAATTGTCAGCTCATTGCTTGATAAAGTGCTGTATCACGATTTAACCCCTGCGATAGCCTGTGATTTATCGGCGCAGCAATACGCGCAAGAACTACCTAAAATTATTTTAGCTTATTTAGGTTAAACACCTTTAAACATACTCAAGGAGAGTAAAATGAAAATTACTGGAAGCTGCTATTGTGGTGAAATTAAATACCAAGCTCAGTCGCAAAATAATAACGTACTTGTATGTCATTGTAGCGATTGCCAACGCATGTCGAGTGGGCCATTTAGAGCGGTAATTATGGCTGAGCTAAACTCGGTGGTATTTACTAAAGGCGAGCCAAAAGAGTATGTTAAAACAGCACAAAGCGGCAATAAACGCGCACAAGGTTTTTGTGGTACGTGCGGCACTACACTTTACGCAACCAACGAAGCAAAAGCCGATAGAGTGTACGGCCTGCGCATAGGTGCTGTTGATCAGCGTGATGAGTTTACCCCAGCTGCGCAAATTTGGTCGCAGTCAACGCTTACATGGCTAAACGATTTACACCAAGTGCCGGCTTTTGAAACTACACCTAAATAAACAGGTAGGCTATTAATGAAAACACTGACAAAAACAGCCTTATTAGCAAGTGTACTACTGACGAGTTTTGCCCAGGCAAAACCCAGTAATGTCGACTTTTTAAATACAGGCAAAGCTAATCCTAACTTACCATTTTCGCAAATAGTAAAAGCCGGTAATACGCTTTATATGTCGGGGCAAATAGGGATTAACCCTGCAACCGGTAAGTTAGCAGCGGGTGGTTTTGAAGGTGAAGCTAAGCAAACCCTTGAAAACATTAAGCGCACTTTAGAGCAGCATAACTACAGCATGAGCAATATTGTAAAGTGCACTGTTATGCTTACCAATATTAACGATTTTAAAGCGTTTAACGCTATTTATACGCAATATTTTAGTGCGCCGTATCCTGCACGTAGTGCATTTGCAGTAAACGCGTTAGCCCTTGATTCGTTAGTAGAAGTAGAGTGTATTGGTGCTGTATAACACCAATCGACTTAAATATTTAATCATTCTAACGTGCTAAATAGAGCGCTAACAGCGTTGTAAATTTCTTATGTAGAACAACTGCATGTCGATATTCATGCCTTGTTATCACGCTATTTATCTGTCGCTATAAATGCCTAATAACTTAACACGATTGGTGTAAGTAATTTTAGGTTGCGTAATTTTATAAAGATAACGTTGCGCTTTAAATTTTTGTGAAATTTTTTTAAACAAATGACTGTCTATTTATAAGACAGTCATTTGGAGAAAAATATGTGCAGTTCACCGAAAAGTAGCCGAGCAGTTAAAAAGTCAGCCATTAACTTTAATGACGAACTGACCCAAGAGCAGCGTTTGCGTTTTGCTGCAAAAGCTAATTTAGCACAGCTGCGCCGTGAGCAACGTCAAGCCGCTAATAAGCGCTTTGAGCAAAAGCATCGCCCCGCTAAAAAGCCAGCAACGGGCTTGTTTTCATGGTTACAGCAGCTAGTAAGTTAACTATTATTAAGCGTGGTGTTTTTGCCGCTAAACCATCCACATGTAGCACATAACACACCTGCACCTGCACATAACCAAAGCGGCGCACTCCAGCTGCCGGTACTTGTATGTAGCGCCCCAGCTACCATAGGGCCAATAGCCGCCAACAAATAGCCAATACTTTGTGACATACCCGAAAGCGAAGCCGCTTGCGTGGAGTTATCGGTACGTAGGCTAATAAACGACAGCCCTAAAATAAAGCACGCCCCCGAGCTAAAGCCAAGTAGTAGCGTCCACACTAATGCAAAGCTTGGCATATAAAGTAGCCCTAGCGCACAGCACGCACTCAGTGATGCAAGTATAAAGCTAAGCGCACTTTGATCTTTTAATTTTCCTAGCAAAGGTATAAGCACAAGCCCAGGTATGGCGGTCGCAATTTGAAAAGCACCATGATACGCGCCTGCTTGCGTTGCGCTTTGGCCCGCTTCGGTGAGTATGCTAGGCAGCCAAGTAATAATGATGTAATTTAAAAATGAATTTAGCCCCAGTAACAAGGTAATTTGCCAAGCAAGTAGGTAGCGCCATACGCTTTTATTAAGTGTTGAGGCCTGTGCTGTTTGTGCCGGTTTTGTGTGTTTATTTAATTGCGCCATCCACACAATTAAAGTGGTAATTGTAATGAGTGCACTTGCCCCTAATGCAAACTGCCAGCCTAACCCTTCATATTGGCTAAGCGGATAAACTAATGCTGAAAAGCCACCCGAGGCAATGCCCATAGTGAGTACATAAGCAGAGGTCATTACCGCAACTTTTGCCGCAAAGTCGCGTTTTATTATACTTGGTAGCAATACGTTAGCTATGGCAATACCTGCGCCTATTATGGCTGTGCCTACAAATAGCATAATGGATGAATTAACCACCCGTGCGGCAATGCCCAGTAATATTAAAAATACAGCAAAAAACAATGTGCGCTCAAGCCCTTGGCGTTTAGCCAGGCTTGCAGCCATAGGCGATATAATGGCAAAGGCAATTAGCGGTAACGTGGTAATAAAGCCTGCTTGCGAAGCGGTTAAATTAAAATGCGTAATTATTTGTTCAAGCACAGGGGCAACCCCTGTAAAAGGCGCACGTAAATTAGCAGCAATAAGTAAAATACCTATTACAAGCAATACGCTTGAAAAGCGCGACATACCAGCATTACTGTGAGGTGTTTGAGTCATTATTACAAAATAAGTTAGCTAATTATTGGCGCTAGTATAAACAAATCAGCAGTATTATAATTTAGCTATACTGACATTAAATAACTAAAAACTGACAAAATATGTTTGAGCCTAAAGGGTGGGGATACCTACAAAACTACGAGCACATGGTACAGCCTATAATTGCCAAAGTAGATACCGCACAAGGCAGCAAAGAATACCCGTTACACACTCACCCTAAGGGGCAGCTAATTTTAGCGCTTGATGGTTATGTAACCTGTGAAGCGGCTAACAAAATGTGGATGGTGCCAACGCACAGCGCTATTTGGGTACCTGCAAACACCTTACACAGCAATCGCGCATCTGATAACGCCAAATTATGTTTTGTATTTATTGATGCCAATAAGCACGGTATGCCACAGCATACCTGTACATTAGCAATAACGGGGCTGGTAAAAAGTTTAATGCTAAAACTAGCAAGCGAACACCAAGCCTATAATGAAGACACTAAAACAGCACGTTTAGCTCAGGTACTGTTTGATTTATTAATTGAAATGCCCGCCCAGCCGCTCGACTTTGTGTTATCTAAGCATACGGTTATTCAAGCAATGGGGCAGCAGTTACTCGCACAGCCAAATAATCGTAAAACCCTTGCGCAATGGGCACACGATTTTGCTTTAACCGAACGTACGTTGGCACGGCTTATAAAAAAGCAAACCGGTATGACCTTTGGTAAGTGGCGAATGCAATTACATATAATTACAGCGCTGCAGGCTCTATCAGATGGGCAAACTGTACAGCAAGTGTCGGCGTTATTGGGGTACGAATCGGTGAGTGCGTTTATAACTATGTTTAAAAAGGTAATGGGAAAATCGCCCACTAAATATATGGGCGATTTAAATTAACCTTTATACATGGTTTTACCACGTGTACGTAGCCGAAAGCATGGCGTTACGCGGTTTACCCGGGAAGTACCTATCGCCAGTAAAGCTGGTGTAATCAGCACGCTCTGCATAAGCTTCATCGGTAAGGTTAATTATACGTGCAAGCACTTCTAAATTATTGGTAACTTGCCACTTTGCACGCAAGCTTAAAATATCATGCCCCTCGTAGCTATGTAGGTTTTCTGGGTCGGTATAGTAACTACTTACGCTATGCCATTGCAGTGCAAGCGCTAGGTTATTAAAGGCTTGCCAAGTTAAATCAAGGTTAGCCACATTGCGAGGCGCGGTGTCTACGTTGTTACCGTTTATATTTAGCCCATTAATTAACTGATTATTGGTATACGTGTGCTTTGCATGTGTACCTGCAAATTGTAAGTTAAGCGTTTTGCTTAATGCATAATCTACTTCAAGCTCAATACCTCTGTGACGTGAACTGCCATCGTTAACGTTAAAGAAGTCGCTATCGCGATAAATAGTATTGTGTTTGCTCATAGCATACACAGCCAATGCGTAACTTATATTGCTGTAATATCCTTTTAAGCCAAGCTCGGCATTATTGGCTATTTCGGGGCTTAAATCGGCGGTGGTTTGTTCGCGTTGTAATTGGTAAAGCTCTGCCGCTTGCGGCGCTCGGTAGCCACGCGAAAAGTTAGCGTATAGCGTATTGTTATTGTTGACCTTGTAGCTCACACCAAATTTAGGTGAGGTATTGCTAAAGCTATTTTTACCACTGGCTGGGCGGCTATAACGGCAGCCGCCAAAACCACATTCTGTGCCGTCTTCTGTTGTGCGCCCTGTGAGCATATTATTAGTGTAATCGTACTGCATATGCTCATACCTGAGGCCGGCGCTAATAAACCATTTACTTAATTGCCACTCAACTGATGCAAACGGCGCATACAGGGTTGCGTTTACATCGTAATCGTAGTGTTTGCCTTGCGGTACTGTGGCTACTAAAAATGCAGAGCCTTGAGTTGGCTCGTTTTGGCTTTGAGTAAAGTCGCTGCGAGTGTATTCGCCATCAAGCCCTAGGTTTACTTTTACATTACTTTGCAAGTTATGTTGATACAGCGATTGCACACCTATGCCTGTTTGACTGTTGGTTTCAAGCGGGGTGCCCGGTAAAAAATGCTTAAAAAAGTCCATGCTTTGGTCGCGCACATAAGGCGTAATAGAAAGCACATTGCCGTTTTTTAATTGCCACTGGGCGTTGCTCCACGCTCTAAATGAGCGGGCTTTTCTAAATGCATCGGGGTCAAAGTTTTGCTGTGCTATGTCTTCGTTTTTATAGCTTTCAAAACCCGTAATAAAGCCCGCAGTGTGCTGATCTAAATTTGTGTATGTAAGGCCAGAGGTAAGCAATAGGTTTGAGCGCTCAAAACGATGACGAATATTTATTTTTTGCTGTTTAACGCTTTCATCATCACGGTAACCGGTATCGTCGGTAACACTGGCGTTTATGCCAATACCACTGTTGCCGTAGTCTTGCCCAGCACGAAGCTTATAACGGGCATATCCGTATGAGCCATAATCAAGCCCGACTAATCCACCGCCTTGGGTTGTATCAGGCGTTATTACGTTAATTACACCGTGTACGGAGTTTGAGCCATAAAGTGCAGAGCCCGGCCCTTTTAATACTTCAATACGCTGTGCCATTTCGCTATGCGCTTCAAAAAGCTCGTTAATATTACAAAAGCCTGCAGCACGCAGTGGAATGCCATCTTCAAGGGTTAGTATGCCGCCACAGGCTGCCGCGCCCGAGAGCACCGGCGAGCGAAGTGCCGGTAGGTATTCTTGCCCATTTCCGCGCTGTACGTTAGCACCTGCAATACGTTGTAACGACTCTTCAACATGAGTAGGTGCAATGCTATTTAACTGCGCTTCAGATAAGGTACTAATAGTGAGCGGATAGAGTGTAGCCAGTGCTTCTGTACGTGATGCGGTGGTTGTTATGGTTTCTATTGCATCATCGTTTTTATTATCAGCAAGTGCAACGTGGCTGAGAGGCAATAACAGCGGCAAAATATAAGGTTTCATACATTCCTTTAAGGTGAGTAACGCTTTATTAACGCCATGGTAAGGTGTTTTAAACGGTTTTTAAACCGCTTGCGTTAAAGTGCGCGTATTCTATATACCCGATAAGTTAGCGATAATATAAAGCAAGCCGCAGCGGGCACGGTTAAAGCAAGTAGGGCTAAGTGCTCATAAAGCATAAACCCGCACACTCCACCTAGTAAAAAGCCGGCAATAATAAGCATAAATATTACGCCTTTGCGGGTATCAAAGGGTTCACCTTTTAGCGCTTTGCCTATCATTAAACCTAGGTCGGTAAAAATACCGGTTAAATGAGTGGTGCGCACTACTGCGCCGCTGTAGTTAGTGGCAAGGGCATTTTGTAAACCACAGGCGGCAGAGGCAAGCGTAATGCCATAAACATGGGCGCGGCTGAGTAAATAGGCGCTTAAAAGCAGTAATAGGCCTTCAATAAATAATAGGGTGTCGTAATGGCGCCCCAGCTTTAACGAGCCGCCGGTAAGTAAAAAACCAGAAAGGGCAGAGCCAAGCATAAAGCTTAAAATTATACTCATTAGTAGTAACGCAGCAGAGGTACTGCTCATTAGTTTTATACCAAGTAAAGTAACACTACCGGAAAGGTGAGAAATAGCCTGATGCTCAAACCCTAATAACCCAATAGTGTTAACAATGCCTGCAATAAAGGCGAGTGTAAACGCGCCGTACTCAACCCATTTTGGTAATTTAGTTAACATTGCCTACCTTATTAATGCACACCGAATTGTGCTTTATAGCGCTTTATTTGCTCATCAACGAGTGCGGTGTCGACCATGCCGTGCTTAAAAGCAATATAAACAGGTAGGGCGTAGCCTTCAAGCTGCTTAGCATGAATGTTTTTATAGCCTTTTGAGTACCATAAACCGGCTTGATAATTAGTAATTGCGTAGTCAACACGCTGTTTATCAAGCAAATCAAACGTGGCTTTCGTTGAGAGTGAATGCATAAAGTTGCTTTGTTTAATATTATATTCTTTTGCCAGTACACTGGGTAATTTAACGCCTCTTAGCATAGCAATGCGTGAATTTGATAAGTCATTATTAAGGTTCGCTTTTTGTGTGCTAAATAAACCAAATTGAGTGGTGTGTAGCGGCTCAGTGGTAAATTCTAAATATTGCGCACGCTCGGTATTATTAGCCAACGCAAAGTAACAATCGTAGTAACCTAACGTCATTTCTTTTTTAATGCGTGCCCACGGTAAATGCACCACCTCAATGTTTAAATTTAAATTACGCTCTATAAAAGCTAAATAGTCTATGTCTATGCCCGTAAAGGTATGTGTTTCATCGTCATAAATTGTAAAAGGCGGGTAATGGGTAGTTGCACAGCGCAGCGTTTTATTAGGCGCGGCTAATAATAGCGAAGAAAAACTAAAAGCTAAAAGCAGCAATAATGTGCGCATAAATGTAAATCCGATTTTTTCTTATGTTAGTGTGTTTATTATACAGCGATATTCGGTTTTGAGGGGATGATCTATGTATTTTTTCTTCTCGTATAAGTTTAAATTTTAAGAGATAACCATGTTTAACGCAGAGCAGCAATCGCGAATTATAGAAATGGCGTGGGAAGACAGAACCCCCTTTGAGGCTATAGAGCAGTTATACGGGCTTAATTATTCACAGCTGGTCGTGTTTATGCGAGAGCATATTTCAAAGGGTAGTTTTAAAGTGTGGCGCAAACGCCACGCAGGGCGTAAAACTAAGCATTTAAAACTGCGAGACCCAGCCATAATGCGCAGCCATTGCAAAACACAGTACAAGCCGAGATAAATAGCTGCTTGCAGTTTCATATGATGTTCAGGCGTGTTTGATAATCTTTAGCTATTAACATTATTAGAGATTATTTATGAAAGCGTTTTTATATACGGTTTTTTTAGCGGGTGCCTTGGTTAGCGTTAATGTACAGGCAAAGCCCGACAAAGGCAATCACGGCCATAAAAATGGCCACCATAAACATCAGCAGCACAACTATAAAAGCAGTAAGAAACTATCTAAAAAGCAGCAAAAAAAGTTAGTGCGTGCTGGGTGGACGCCACCAGGGTTAAGTAAGCGTTACCATAGAGGCGATTACCTAGACCGCAACGTATATAAACAAGGCCGCGTTATTGAACGATCTAGAGATAATGGTACAGTAAGTATAAAAATAGACAGTACAGTTATACACATGGTGCACGATACCCGAGAAATACTTTCAATTTTAACTCGTTAAGTACAATTTATAAGGATATTTCAATGCTCATTGCACTGGCTATAATCATTGGCTTTTTTTTATTAGTGACCTTGTTACCTATGTCGTACAGTCAGCACTACTTAGTGCGCAGCTGCGACTTTGTTCGACTACAGGTATTTTATATAGCCAGCGCTGTTGCAATTATATCGTTTTATTTACTGTGGCAAAGCGGCAATAGCGGGTATTTGTATACTGCTTTAACCGCATTACTAACCATGGCATTACAAGGTAAGTGGATATTTCCTTACACTTGGCTTGCTAAAAAAGAAGTTAAAACGGCCTCAGTGAGCGAAGATCACAGTGTTAGAATCATGTCGGCTAATGTGCTTATGTCAAACCACAATAGTGAGCAATTAATCTCACTGGTTGATAAACACCAGCCCGACTTATTAATTACCCTTGAAAGCGACAGCTGGTGGGAAAATAAATTAGCTGTTCTTAAAAAAAACTACCCCTATTATATTGAATGCCCTAAAGACAACCGCTACGGCATGCATTTATACAGTAAATTTAAAATTCTTGATGCGCAAATATGTGAGCTCATTGAAGATGATATTCCTTCAATTCATATCCTGTTCGAAAACAATGAAGGCCTTGAAATGCAAGGGCACTTTATACACCCCGCGCCACCAAGTCCCACTGAAGAAGACTCATCGCGCCCACGCGACTCAGAGCTAATAATGGTCGCTAAAGCACTTAAAAAGCCAACACGCCCGACCATTGTAGCCGGTGATTTAAACGATGTGGCATGGTCGCGCAGCACCCGTTTATTTATGCAAATAAGTGGTTTTTTAGACCCACGTAAAGGTCGTGGCTTTTATAACACCTTTCACGCAAGTTACTTTTTTATGCGCTGGCCGCTCGATCATTTATTTCACAGCCCAGGGTTTAAAGTAAAGCGCATTAAGCGCCTTGCTAAATATGGCTCCGACCACTTTGCACTGCTTACCGAGCTGGTGTATGAAAACGCCAAGCAGCATTCATTAGAAGATAAACCAAAAGAGCTAAAGCAAGAAGAGATACAAGAGCTTGCTATGAGCAAAGCCGATAAACGAAAGGTTCCAAGGTTTGAGAAGAGCTAGCTATTAGTTTTTAGCTATTAGCTGTTAGTTGAATATGTTTTAACTTGAACGCTCAGGTTTAACTCATGATATTTCATCATACTGTTAACTTAATCAGCCAGTGTAGGTCGGATAAGCGAAGCGCCATCCGACACAGTAAAATACCTTACCAATTATAATCAATATTTATATTGTCGAGTGGCTGGAGAGTGCCAATTGCAAACAGTGGTAACGCCGCCATAAGCGGAACCGAGCAAGCTGTTACGTGTCCGTTCTTAATGACCTTGTTATACCTTTTTAGTGAAAATATCTGCGATTTTTTTAAAGTTTATTCTCACCGCGCCCCATTTAAGCTCTCCTACACTAATTGCACCATTGAGAACTTTCAATTCATCTTGGTTTTTAATACTTTTTAATAACAATAATTCATTATCTTTTTTCTGGTTCTCAAACGCCAAGGAAGATATCGTTGCGTCTTTAAGTTGAATCATTGACTCTTTCATTTGAATTTGTAATTTAAAGTTCTCTACTTGATTGGCTAAAAGCTGAAATGTAGCTTCATCAATATGCGAAGTAGTATCTGTTTCACGAGGTAAGTACTCAGAGTATGGAAGAGCAAGGTACTGATAAAAGAGCCTTTCAATTTCCTCTAATAATTCAGGAGCATCAGTTGGAGATACAATTATTGATGTTTTACCTTCTTTAATTTCAGTAGTCACATTTGCGTTTATATTTAATGTGTTAAGTAGCTCACCAAACCAAAGGATATATTGGCTACAGATTACTTCATACTCTTTTGGAAAATTAAATATTTTAACGAACGAGCTTTGCGCATCATTTCTTATTATATTTATGAGCAATTGCTCATAAATATCTTTAGCTTTGCGACTGCTAGATATTACATAGTCTATTAAGCAACCTGCTTCGATATAGATAATAACATTTACCGATGCCCAAGCGTCCGCGGTTTCTTTAAGTATCCTAGTTTTAAACCCAAAAGCTTCCAATTCAGTGCTGTATAGTTCCAAAAACTTGCCTATGACAATAGGTTTATCCCATTTTTCCCAGTCAAATGTTATTGATAACTCGATTTCGACAGGTTCACCGTCACGTTGTATATCAACCCAATTTATGATTTCGAAATCATTATTAGTGTAACTAGAAAAAAACTGGAGCCCCATAGGAATTTCAGTTGCGTCACAATGTAAAACCTTGACTGCAAGTTCATCAGTAAAATCTTCAGAATAGTACGCTAATACAGATGAATCTTTATCTTGCTTTTCAATCGTTAGTAATTCAACCCCATCTTCAGAAATGGTTAGGTTATTATTTTCTTCTTTGAATTCAACTTTCACCTAAACCTCCGAAGGTATAACGCCCGCATTTGCGGATGGTTTGGAGCGCAGCGGAAAACCAGTCCGACAACATGCGCTTGTTAAATGCAGCTTTCAATAATGTGCTGCACAAGAATATTGAGTTTTGCGAAGTCATAGTTATCCTCAAGCGAGGAAACTTTTTTAAACTGCCTCGTATAATACTCTTTTTCCTCCAAGGCTCCTTGGTAGGAGTCCAAGGCGCTTTTGTACGAAGACCACCGGATTATAGGTGTATTTCTAGTTTTGTATGACAAATCAAGAAAGCACTCAATTGCCACTGCTTTTCCATTAACATTGGCCACCTGCTCTCCATTTGGACCAACAGTAAGAAAACTAGAAAACCCTTCCAAGTCAGGAAGCTTAGCTACTCTCAAATTATCCGGTGCATCAATGGATTTTGCCTTTTCATACTTCTCAATTCCTTCGGCATCATTGTCGAATATAAATAAGCACTTGTTTAGCATCCTGATACTAACGAGTCCCTGAAAGAATTTAAAAAGGTTACCTGTTCCAGAAAATGGGTAATGTTCTTCCATATCTACAAAAGTAAAAAAATCTGAAATATCAGGTCTGAGAAGTTCAATAGCCCGCTTAATGATAAATGCGTCGGAAGAACCTTCTGTAACTATTAAAAACTTCTGATTATCATTAAGGCCTTCAAAAAGCTCACCTTCTGTCACCCAGCCACCTTCAACTATGTCATGGGTTCTCCATTCTAGTTTAAGATCCTGATTTTTCGGGTTTTCAGCAAGTAGCCTCAATTGAACATAGGGATCAAGTTTTTCAAAAAACGTTCCTATATCGTTATCCTGAGTATCAACATGTTCCCTCGGCCCCTCAAATTCACTTTGCGAGAGCACAACCTTCGAGGCATATTCACCGAGATCGTAGTCAGGATAATCGTCGCTCAACTTTATCTTATCGATATCAATGCTTGATATAACTCTGGAAAAATCTTCGAAAGTGAGATTGAACTTGGGATAGTAGTCTGGATAATCTTCCAAACAGTCTTCATAAACTCTTTTAACATCTTTGAGCGAATACCCTAGCAGATCTAATCTAAGCTTTACTTTGTTCAAAGGACTGGCAAAACCGGCTTGCTCGTATGTCTCTCCATCATACGTGTGATAGTCAATCACTCCCTGATCACTAGGATTAAATAACCTTGAGTGATTTATGAAGTGGTTATTCTTACCCCAATCAATCTCCAAGTTTCCAATACCTAAACTTACTATCGATCCCATTTTATTCTCATGTTTTGAAAGATTAACGAGCATTTAACACCCACATAAGGGCCAGTAACACGTGGGCTAAAATCCGAGCGAAGCGACAGAGCCCACGTGTTACTGTCCCAGCGAGCGACTTAATGTGTTTGTTATGATTACAGTGCCTGTTTTACAAGGTTTAGCAAAATAGCCATCGCCTCAATATCATCCATCATTGACAAGTCTGATTCATTGACTTTTCCAGAAGTATCAAAAAAGCATTTACTGAGAGTTTGATTGCTATTTCCCTCATGCTTTTTGAATATGACAATTTCATTTTCGGATTCTGGTGAGTTAGGTTTAAATTCAGAGGAAACAAACAATTCTTGTTCATGGAATTTAATTGCTATTTCTTTTTCGTTGATGGCGATATCTAAGTGCTTTAATTGAGGTACTCTTCCATTAAACCCTTCAATATTAGATAAAAACTGACTGAAAACTCTGTTATGGGCTTTCATTCTTCTGGATATATTATTTAATTCGTCTGTTATTTTTGAATAATCTTGCATATGTGTCCTTGTAATCATAACGCCCGCATAAGGGGCTAAATAATAGTTGGCTATAATTTAGTGAGGAACGAGCGACAAGCCAACTGTTATGTGTCCCGTTACTTTATGCGCTTGTTAGAGAGCACCAAACCACTGCTTCATGATGCCAATATCATACTTCAAAAGCCAACTGTTAAACTGTTTATATATACTTGAAAGCATGAATTTATTGCTACCCACCAGATCCATACCTCTATCATCATATGGATGAGCCAAAATGCCTAACTCAATATCAAATATGTAAACATCAACCCAAAACGATGGTCTTATCCCTAGTTCATTTGCCATTTTACCAAAGAGTAATTTATGCAATTCGGTTTTAGCGATTTTGAAGAATACGTAATTTCGATGCCATTCTTCATCTTCGTCCCATTCACTGTGTATATACCTTGTTTTTGGGAATTTGATTCCTAACTGGTGTAGCTCACGAAATTGAGACAAATTTGATAAGAAAGAATCTCCGGCAAAAGAGATACAGATTGATAGCTCATCTTTTTTTTCGAATACAGTTTCGATAACTTCAGTTGACCGCTCCAAAGCTGTTGTGAACATCGAAATATGTGAATCATGCATAGCGCCTTCGGACAACTCAAATCTTAAACAGTTTTCGTTGCTATAGAAAATCGCATGTTGAAAGGAGTTCTTCCCAAATTTTTCGAACGCTTGCTGAATCATCCCTGTGCTCTCTAACAATTTAATAATGCACTCATCGCGCATATTTCTACCGATACCAGCTTTTATTTATCTACTTTTAACAAATAACCTAAGGTATTACTATCACTAAGTTTTCTGAAACTTTAAAGAAAAGATAAATAGAACAATATGCGCTCGTCGCTCATCTTCATGAATATATGCGCTCGTCGCTCATCTTCATGAATATATGCGCAAAGAGCAGTTTAACCAATCTATTAACGACGATGTTTAGCCAGCCTCAATGACCGATTCTCGCTCATTATTGTCTGTCATTTTAAGTCTACCCATCAAATCTTTAGGTTTTTTACCAACTTCTATATATCAAATCTTAGCGCTAAGTTTTACAGAGCTTATCGAGCAATCTGAAATCACAATTTTAAACAACATGCTTGGGCTTTTACTAAATAAGCTAAATTGGGAAGTGAAGTTTTAGGTGTGAATTTCTAAGCAAAATATAGTCTTTAAACGCATTACACTTAGTAGCTATACCCATAAAAAAGCCTAAAAGTGATTGCTCACCTTTAGGCTTAATAATATTTTTTAAAACACGTATAAATATTCTTTTAATACGTGTATAGCTAAATTAGCAATTAATCATAATACATTTGATATTTACAAACTCGCGCATACCAAAGCCGCCGTGCTCTCGGCCGTAGCCACTTTCTTTAACACCACCAAACGGTAGGTTTGGTTGGGCAAGGCCGTAACCGTTAATATTGATCATACCGGTATCAAAGTGCTTTTTAGCCAGTTCAATGGCTTTTTTCTCATCTTTAGAGAAAATACCACCGCCTAAACCATAGCGAGAGTCGTTGGCGATGCGCATTGCATCGTCGTTGTCTTTTGCTTTAATGAGCGAGGCTACAGGGCCAAATAATTCGTCATCGTATGCTGGCATGCCCGGCGATAAATTATCAAGAATAGTCGGTGGGTAGTAGTAACCTGTTTGCGATGGCACTTCACCGCCTGTGACTACATTTGCACCTGCTTCAACAGATTGCATTACTTGGTCGTGAATTTTATCGCGTAAATCTTCACGAGCCATTGGGCCTAGATCGGTATCTTCGGCCATTGGATCGCCCATTTTTAATGCTTCAAATTGCGCTTTAATTTTTTCTTTAAAGTCATCATATAATGACTCTACAACCACAAAGCGTTTTGCCGATACACAGGTTTCGCCGTTGTTGATCATGCGCCCTGTAACACAGGTTTCAACAGCAAGGTCTAAATCTGCATCATCAAGTACTAAGTAGGCATCGTTACTGCCAAGCTCAAGCACTGTTTTTTTAACGTATTTACCTGCTTCTTCAGCTACTTTTTTACCGGTAGCGTCACTGCCTGTAAATGTTACGCCGCTGATTGCTTTGTGTGAAATAAGCGCGCTGGCAGTTTTGCCATCAATAAGTAAGTTGCTAAAGCAATATTCAGGGAAGCCCGCTTGTTTAAACAGGGTATCGATTTTCTCTGCCATACCAAATACATTACCGGCATGTTTAAGTACGGTGGTATTACCGGCCATAATGTTAGCTGCACTGTAACGAATTACTTGGTAAAGCGGGAAGTTCCAAGGCTGAATACCTAATAAAACGCCCGTTGGTTGGTAGCTAACAATAGCGCGGCCGCCATCCATATCGCGCTCTTCATCGCCTAGTACTTGTGGGCCGTTTTCGGCTGTATAACGACAAATACCTGCGCACAGTTCAATTTCTTGAAAACCTTGCTCGTACACTTTACCCATTTCTTCGGTCATTAGCTTAGCAATGGCTTCTTTTTGCTCTTCAAATAAAGAGGCTAGTTTATTTAAATACTTAGCACGCTCGGTAAATGAGGTTTGGCGCCATTTTAAATATGTTTCGTGAGATTTTTCGACTACTTGCTCTGCTTCCTCTTGAGAAAGCAGCGTGTAGGTATCAATGGTTTGTTCAGTTGCGGGGTTGATTGTTTTAACTGTGTTACTCATTTTTATCTCCTTACAAATTAGTTATCAGTAAGGGTGCAAACACAAAGCCAGTTTGTTTTATAAAGTAAAATAGGGTTTAAGTTATTGAATAGTGGTCGCTTTAAATTTAATTATGGGATGTAAATAAAAAGCGAGTGATGAGCAAGCAGTAAAAAATACTGCTTTATGCAAATTTTACAGCCTTAGTTAAACAGTTGCTGTGCTATTTGTTTAAGTAGGTAAGTTTCTCGAATGATAGACAGCCCTTGTTTTTCACTAAGGCTCATTGTGCGCTCGTTGTGTGCAATGGCGTCGTATATATTGACCCATTTAGGCGTCATACCATTTTGTTGCTCGTAATGTTCAAGCTGTGCTTTGCCAAGCTCTTTGTCTGTATCGCATAAATAGCAATACGACTGTATATGTATAATATCAAAGTCGTCTTTGTACCAAGGGCGGTACTCTTCGTATAACCCAAAGGGTTTAATAACCTGTATATTTTGCGCGCCAGTTTCTTCGCTAAGCTCTCTTATTAACCCTTGCTCTAGGGTTTCACCTTCATCTACACCGCCGCCGGGTAAACTGTAGTCTTCGTAGCGATTGGTATACATTAATAAAATGTGTGCATCTTTAATCACAATGGCGCGGCCTGTGCGGCGGGTAAATTGGCTACCTTGGTTTAAATTTATGCCAGGGTGGACCATTGTTTTTAATAATTGCATTTTGTCTCCTTTTTAAAAGCAAAATTATATCAGCTGGTATACTTAGGCGAGTAGTAAAAATAATTCTAATTATTTTTAAAAATTATGATCGGTATGGCTTAAGTTTACGTACATACTCGGTTGTTAAAATTAAACGTTAAAAGACTCAATAGTTTAATCATTTTTAAGAGATTCTAGTAGCCCCTTTTATTTGCAAAATAGGGTGCGTAGAATAAGAAGAAAAGCATAGGGATTTATCATGTTAAACATACTTTTAGTCGATGATGACGTTGAATTTAGTGACGTTGTTTGCCACATTGTCGAATTCCTCGGGCACAACATTTGTACTGCAACTAGCTTAAAAGAAGCACATCAATGGTTTGAAAATAATACCTTTGATCACGTATTACTCGATTTTATGCTGCCAGATGGCAGTGGTCTTCATTTACTCGATCATTTAAAAATGATTGGGCAGTCTCCAAAAGTGACGCTTATTTCTGGCCACCCTTCAGTAAAAGGGATTTTGGCAGACATGTGTGAGCAAGATGTTGGGCATTTATTAAAGCCGCTGCAACGTGAAGACCTAGAGCTGGTATTAAACGGCCCTAAAAAAACAGCTAAAAAAGCTAAAGTTCCGGCTATTACTCGCCATTTTAATAGCTTAATTGGTGAATCAGAGCCAATGCAAAAGCTTTACACCATGATAGAGCGCGTAGCTAAAACCAATGCTAACGTGATGCTAATGGGGGAAAGCGGTGCCGGTAAAGAAGTGGTCGCCCAAGCAATTCATAACGCAAGCCAATGCGAAGGCCCTTTAGTGGCGAGCAACTGTGGTGCTTTGTCTAAAGAGTTAATAGGTAGTGAGTTATTTGGCCATGAAAAAGGGGCTTTTACAGGTGCAATTGCCCGTAAAGAAGGGGTGTTTGAGCAAGCAGATGGCGGTACGTTATTTTTAGATGAAGTAACCGAAATGCCTATAGATATGCAGCCAAACTTACTGCGTGTACTTGAAACTAAAAAAGTAACACGTGTAGGCGGCAATCGTGAACTGCCTATAAACTGCCGCGTTATTTCTGCGACTAACCGTTCGCTGACCGACTTAGCGCAAAATAATATTATTCGTGAAGATATTTACTTTAGGCTTGCGGTTTTCCCCATTGATATACCTGCGCTGCGAGAGCGAAAAGAAGATATTCCACTGCTTGCGAAAGCCTTTTTAGAGCAACTTAATGATGAAAATGGCACTTCGTTTTATTGGCACAACGAGCAGCTAAAAGAACTACAGCAATACGAGTGGCCAGGCAATGTGCGTGAACTTCGCCACGCTATCCATCGCGCCTTTATTATGAGCGACCCACAATCGAGCGAAATTACACTTCCGGATAACTTAGAGTCGCCGTTTTCGCGTGTAAATACGCAAGTGGCCGACAACCATGTTTCGGCAGGGCAAACCATTGAAGAAGTCGAAAAAGAGTTAATCCACGCCACGCTAGATAAGGTGCAAGGTAATAAAACGCTAGCTGCGCAAATGCTAGGGATCAGTACAAAAACATTGTATAACCGATTAAACGCATACGGCGGAATTGGAGAATATAAATAACCTAAACTCTGAATAATAAACCTATCTCTAGCAGCTATTTTCAACGTTAACTGCGTTTAATTTGCTTGCAATAGGCCAGCTATTGACGCGTAAATTCGGCTTGTTTTCATTGAAAATCTCTGCCTAGAGAAAAGAATTTGGTTATCACTATAATTTAATATTTTAGTAAGTCTCTTAACCAGAGTTCAGGTTGAATAAGTATAGGAAGTAATATGAGTGATGAAAAAGAAGTTAATACGCTAAATAAATTGGTACATGATGCGAGAGCTCCACTGAATAGAATTTCTATGAATGCAGAGCTCATTAAACTGGTATTAGAAAACGATATGCCAAAAGATAAAGCGTTAGCAGCACTCGATAAAATAATTTCAAACTGTCAGCAATGTAGCGAAAGCTTGCAAAACATTACTGATTTTAATAATAAGTAGTCATTTAAAATTAGGTATTTACACATAATGAGTAAGCAAAAGCAGCAGGGTAAAACGAATATAACGTGGGCCGCTTTTATCGCAATAGTACTGTGTATTGTTGTTGGCAATGCAGTTTTGGCATTAAGTACTATTCAGGGATTAACGCAAACGCAAAAAAGCTTGGATAACACCAGCTTATTAGCCGATGCCATTGAGCGTCTTCACTTATCAATTGTGCAGGCAGAGTCTGGCCAGCGCGGCTACTTACTCACCGAAGAAGAAGACTACTTAATGCCTTATTACGATGCGATAGGGCAAATAGAATCGCAAATGGAGCATGTAAAGTCTCTACACTCTGAAATTGATGGCCAAGCTGAGCGAATTGCTGAGCTATTAGTGTTAACAGAAGCTAAAATTAAAGAGCTTAAACAAACGGTTAAGTTGGCTACTAATGACAAAGAGCGCCGTGCGTTATATGTATTAAATACGCACAGAGGGCGAGAGCTGTACAAAGATATTCGCGTTAAAGTTAATGATATTCAAGACCGAGAATTACTGTTTAAGGTGAGCCATTTTTCTAAGCTGGCACAAATAAAAAATGAAGCAAAAATCACCTTTGCTATTACAGCGGTTACCAGTGCGCTTTTAATAATAGGTATGTTTTTATTAACACGCCTAAATTTAAGAAACGCGGCTAAATACCGTGAGGAGCTTGAAAGACAAAACGAAACACTTGCAACTAAAGTGTCTGAGCGCACGCAAGAGCTGACCTTATATTCAGATGAGCTTAGCCGCTCAAACCGTGAGCTTGAAGAGTTTGCGTTTGTTGCCAGCCATGACTTACAAGAACCACTACGAAAAATTCAAGCATTTAGTGACCGCCTAGAAACCATGTTTAAAGATGAGCTGGGCGAAAAAGGCATAGATTACATAGGCCGTATGAAAAATGCAGCGCAACGTATGTCTAACCTTATTAACGACTTGCTAGAGTTTTCGCGGGTAACAACCCGAGGTAAAGACTTTGATGACACTGACTTAAAAGGCGTAGTTAACGATATTTTAAGTGATTTAGAGGTTGCCATTAAAGAAAGCAATGCGCACGTAGAGGTGGGCGAACTACCGGTTATTCAAGCCGATAAAAGCCAAATGCAGCAGTTGTTTTTAAACTTACTGTCTAACGCTGTTAAGTTTAGAAAGCCAGGTGTTGAGCCACACATAAGCGTAATGTACGAGCATAAAGACGAGTTTAGTGAAGAGCATAACGAAAAAGTGGGTTGGCAACTTATTACCATAAAAGATAATGGTATTGGTTTCTCACAAGAGTATGCTGATAAAATATTTGTACCATTTCAGCGCCTGCATGGGCGTTCGGAATATAAAGGCACAGGGATTGGGCTTTCAGTTTGTAGGCGTATAGTTGAGCGGCATGGTGGGATAATTACCGCTCATAGTAAAGACGGTGAAGGGGCAACCTTCATAATAAAATTACCTGTGGAAACAACGCTTTTCACACTTCAAGGAGAGGCTTAGATGCCGTATTCAAAAGTGAAACCTATTACAATATTAATGGCAGATGATGACGAGGATGATCGCCTACTCACGCAAGATGCGCTAGCCGAAAGCCGTGTATTAAACGAGCTGCATTTTGTGGAAGATGGGGTTGAATTATTAGAGTACTTAGAGCGCAAGGGTAAGTTTGAAGATAAAAATTCATCGCCACGCCCAGGGTTGATTTTGCTTGATTTAAATATGCCACGTATGGATGGCCGTGAAGCACTTGAGGCCATTAAGGCAAACCCAAACCTTAAAGGCATACCGGTTGTTATTTTAACCACCTCTAAGCAAGAAGAAGACATGGTTAAAGGCTATAACTTAGGAGCGGCCTCTTATATTACTAAACCGGTAACGTTTGATGGCTTGGTTGATTTAATGAAAACCCTAGGAAAATACTGGGTAGAATTTGTAGAGCTGCCGACAACGTTTAACGACTAAATAAGTAGCAACATTAAGCCCCTAATTAGGGGCTTATTAAATGCAATTAAAAGGAGGTAGTATGTTAGATAAAGTGACTCGCTTACTTTTAGTAGAAGACGATGAAGATGATTACATTCTCACTTGCGACTACTTAGATCAGTTAGATTCACATACATTTGACATAGAATGGATAAGCTCTCCTGAACAAGCAATAAGCATTTTAAGTAAAAACGATCACGATATTTGTTTGCTTGATTATCGATTAGGCGCCTCAAATGGGCTAAGTGTATTAAAAAAGGCCATTGCTAATGGGTTTAGCGGGCCAATTATTATGCTTACGGGGCAATCTAATGATGAATTAGACTCTGCAGCACTTGATGCCGGCGCGGTAGATTACCTTATAAAAACAGAAATGAGTTCGAGCCGGTTTGCTCGCGCTATACGTTATGCTTTAGCGCGTAAAGATGTTGAAGGCGAGCGAGTAGAGCGTTTAAAAGCCGAAGCAGAGAACCGCTCAAAAGACAGATTTTTAGCCCACTTAAGCCACGAATTACGTACCCCGCTTTCATCTATATTAGGTTACACAGAGTTACTGCTACAAAGCGACTTTAGCAAACAGGCCGAAAACGAACTAGGGGTTATTTACCGAAACGGTAAGCACTTGCTAAGTTTGTTAAACGATGTGCTCGATTTATCTAAAATTGCTGCCGACAAATTAGAGCTCACCTTAAGTGAAGTAAACTTAGATAGCATGCTGGCTGATGTTTACACTTTAATGCGTGTATCTGTGCTTGATAAAGGTTTAAAGCTTCGCTTTGAGTCTCTACAGCCCTTACCTCTTATTGTGAGAGTAGATGCCACCCGCGTACGCCAAATACTTATTAACTTAATCAATAATGCGGTTAAATTTACTGAAAAGGGCGAAATAGTGGTTAGTGCCTGGACTGAGTGGGTCGATGAGAAAGAAATGCTATTTTTTAGTATTAAAGACTCAGGCATGGGGATTGCCCCTGAAAAACAAGCATTAATTTTTAAACCCTTTGAGCAAATAGCCGATGTAGAATCGCGCTCTGTTGGCGGAGCAGGCTTAGGCCTTGCGATTTGTGCCGAGCTATTAGCGCGTATGCACGGCAGTATTGATTTAACCTCTAGAATGGGCGAAGGCTCTACCTTTACTATTTCAGTGTACCCAGGTGATATAAGTGAAGTAGAACGCCAAGTATTAAACTTTAGTAGTGGCTCGCAATTACAGACAAAATCAGCGCCATGCAAAGTGACCGGCCGCGTATTAGTGGTTGATGATTTACGCGATTTACGCATGTTAGTTGGCCATATGATTAGCACATGTGGTGCGCGCGTAGACTACGCCGAACATGGCCAGCAAGCGCTTGAAAAAGTTAGAATTGCCGAGGCGTATCGCTCGCCTTATGATATTATTTTTATTGATATACATATGCCCGTAATGGGTGGTAAAGAAGCGACAATAGAGCTTAGAAAAATGGGCTATACAGGCCCAATTATTGCGCTTACTGCCGCCACTATGAAAGGCATACATGAAGAACTTGCAGCCCTTGGCTTTAACGATGTAATACCAAAGCCCGTTGATAGCTCTTCTTTGTATCAATGCTTACAAGATTACTTAGTATCGCCAGAGCATGCGCCTCAAGCTAAAAACATTCACAGCGACAAAGCTGTAATAGAGAAAAAACAGCGCTTTTTATTGGTTGAGGACGACCAAGATGCAGCGCAAATTACGCAGTTGTTGCTAGAAAGTTTAGGGGTAGAAACCGTTATTACCTCAACGTGTGCACAGTGTTTACAAACCCTCAATCATGACCAACAATTTAATAAGGTATTGCTCGATATGCACTTACCTGACGGGCGTGGTGTAGATTTAGGTAAACAAATTAACGAACGTTACCCTGACTTAAGCTTAGTGATTGTTAGTGGTGCAGAGCCCGATCCTAAGCAGATCAAAGATTTAAATATTAATCATGTACTTTTGAAACCGATTAACCTGAGCTTATTAGAAACCTTGATCAGCTCGTAATTTAGAAGTTATTTTATGCAGTCGATAAAACTAGAAAGTGAGATATTAACGCCCTCTAAAGTAGTATGCGTTGGGCGTAATTACACCGCGCATATTGCCGAGCTTAATAATGAGCTACCAGATCAAATGGTATTGTTTAATAAACCGAACAGTGCCATAACGGATACCTTATTTGCTACGCACAATAACGACACACTGCACTATGAAGCCGAGCTGTGTTTTGTTATTAAAAATAATGAGTTGGCAGGCGTAGGTTTAGGGTTGGATTTAACTAAACGTACCGTGCAAAGTAAGCTTAAAAATAAAGGGCTACCGTGGGAGCGCGCCAAGGCGTTTAACGGCTCGGTATTATTAACGCCCTTTGTCGCTATAGCGGATGCTGAGCAGGTGTTTACGTTTGAGCTTAAAATTAACGATAACGTTATTCAACAAGGCGATACGCAATTTATGATACATAAGCCTAAAGATATTTTAAGTGAAATTAATGAGTTTATGCACTTAGAAAATGGCGATGTAATAATGACAGGGACGCCTGCAGGCGTAGGGGAAGTGCCTGCAAACAGCGTATTTACAGTAAGCTTGTATGCTAATTCGACCTGCTTGTTATCGCAGAGCTGGCAGGCGCAATAGGGTTAAGTATTTGCTGTTGGTAATGCTTAGTAAACTGCGGAAAACTTTGCTCTAACCAAAAACGCTGACTATTTATATAAGCAGGCGATTGTAATACCTGCTTATGTAGCGCTTTATTTATTTTATTAAGCGCCTTAGTAGCAAAATCATTCGGTGCTCTTACTGCACACCCTATAGCCCCTAAAACAAACTCTCTGGGGTCTTCTTCAATTGGCAAACTGACTATATTTTTAAACTTACTGTGATTGACAAAATAATCCCCCATAAACGGGTAGTCTATTGTGTAATCTAAAAAGCCGCGACTTAAGCGAGCAATAACAGCTTGGCTTTCATTTTCGCTGCTCCAGCTTAGCGATGCTTTATGATACACCGTGGTGTTTTCGATTATTTTATTAATTTTTGAAGTAAACTTGCGCGCCGCGGCTTGACCATATACATATTGCTCGTCTGACAATAAATGTATAAGTTTAATAGGGCTGCCATGCTTAGCGTGTATTTCTGGAGCAAGTTTTTGAGTGGTTAAAACCGAAAAAGGCGGGTAAACCGTGGTGGGGGTAGAAAACTGTAACACCCCATTGGCTGTTTTTTTATGAATAACACACGGAAAACATACATTATCGCCTTCATTTAAGTGCTTATTAATTCGCTCTTGCGGCACGATTAGTCGTGTATGTTTTACATCATCAATGCTGTTAATTAGTTGCTCGGTGAGGTTGTCGCAAATACCACCTTGCGGCGCATGCGAATCTTTATCCATATGAAACGGGGGCGTGTAACTTTGTAACCATACAATTTCTTTAATTGGATGAGTATTGTCAGCGTACCCGTAACGCATTAAAGCACCTAGTACACCAAAGAATAAAATTACATTTCTAAGCATAACTCACTAAAAACAATCATTTTAAGGTAACTTTAGTATAGTTTTACTTTGTATATGTTCAAATGTAAGAGAGAAAAAGGCAGTAAAAAAACTGCCTATTATTTGGGTTTAATATGGCTGCGGGTAATCTTTAAAAATAGTGCCAATTTCAGTTAGAGTGTCGTCGCTTAAAGTTATGCTAAAAGCCTCAATATCTTCTTTTAATTGCGCCATGCTGGTCGCACCAATAATTGATGAGGTAACGCCATCGACTTGATTACACCAAGCAAGTGCCAATTGGGCTGGGGTTATGCCGCTTGCGTGTGCAAGCTCTACATAACGCTGCGTGGCTTTTTGCGCGTTAGGGGTATCTCTAAAAATGCCATTGCGCTGCATAAATGTCCAACGCGAGCCCGCTGGGCGTGCGCCGTTTAGGTATTTACCCGTTAGCAAGCCAGCAGCAAGCGGCGACCAAGGTAAATAAGCAATATCTTCATGGATACACTGCTCAATTAAGTAGGGCCAATCTTTAGCGTGCGCTAGGCTAAATTCGTTCTGAATAGACACCATACGCGGTAAGTTATGCGCTTTTGCTAAATTTAAAAATTGGCTAATGCCCCATGGGGTGTCATCTGAAAGGCCACAATATTTTATTTTTCCGGCTTTAACACACTCATCAAGGCCCTCTAAAATATCAAGCATACCCGCTTGTTGTTGCTCAGTATCTACGTCACTAAAAGTGAGTTTACCTGGCCACTGCCTGCCAAAGTGTGGGGTAGAGCGATTAGGCCAATGCAATTGGTATAAATCTATGTAGTCGGTTTGTAGGCGTTTAAGCGAGTTATCTACGGCCTCAATGACAGCGCTGCGTGTTATATCGCCGCCATCTCGTACCCACGACAAGCCATTGCCTGCAATTTTGGTCGCCAATACAATATCACCGCGCTTTTGCGCATTGCGACTTAGCCAGTTACCTATAATTTGCTCTGTTTTACCGTAGGTCTCTGGTGAAGGAGGAACGGCATACATTTCGGCAGTATCAATAAAATTAACGCCTTGTGCCAAGGCATAAGCTATTTGCTCATCGGCGTCTTGTTGGGTATTTTGTTTACCCCAAGTCATGCTGCCTAAGCATACTCTAGAAACATCAACACCGCTGCTGCCTAACGGACTGTATTGCATTTAAAATCCTTAAATTATGTAAGATCTTGAGAGTGGATAATTAATACCAATTCGCAATAAAACCTAATTAAGCGAATTGGTGTAGTGCCGATAGTAATGGCTCTGAAATCGCCGCTTTTTGTCCTGTTTTAAAGTCAAACATAACAACTTGAGAATAGCCTGTGGTAGTAATAGCTTGCTGAGCATGGCTAAATACAGAGTAATTCATCATAAAACGGTCGCTTTTTATATCTGAAATAGTAATACCTACGGTTAAGGTATCTGGGAAGGTCACTGGACGTTTATAGCGAATATTGTTTTCACTAATGACCGGGCCTATTCCACCTGGTTTTATCGTATCAAACTGATTTATTTTATTTAGAAAATCGATACGCGCAATTTCAAAATAACGCAAGTACACCACGTTGTTAACATGTTGTAGGGCGTCCATATCGGCCCATGCTACGGTGATATCGGTATGAATAGGGTGCTGATCTTTGAACCTTTGCATGTATGTGTACTCTTAGTTTTAAATGAATGAGGTTATCAATATGGTGTTTGTAGCTCAAGACAATAAATGCCATGTTTTTTTATAAGATGATTGTACCTATTTATTTTTAGGACTACAGTTAAATAACACAGACAACACACACACGAGAACACACATGCAAAATATAATTAATTGGGCTTTAGCCAGTTTAGTTTTTATAGCGTCTTTTGCTTGCTATGCAATGGGTAATGCCTCCGGCGGCATAATGCTTTTAGCTGCGGGGTTTTTATTGGAGTTTGTTTTTTGGCTACATTGCTTTAAAAAATCAAAGCGCTTTAAGCAGCCGTTTTAAAAAAGCGGTTTAAAGCTTGCACGGTTTAACGCGCTACACCTAGTCGCGCTTTAACTTTAGCAAGTTAAACAGGCTTTAATGGACTTGCTTAATGAAAGTGAATCCTTAATAATGGCTGTATAAATAAACAGTTGTTATGTGGTGATGAAAAAGTTTATTCATATCGACATGGACTGCTTTTATGCAGCGGTTGAAATGCGCGATAACCCCAAACTTGCCAGTGTGCCTTTAGCGATTGGTGGCAATAGCCGTCGTGGCGTGCTCTCTACAGCAAATTATATAGCGCGCGAATATGGTGTTCGCTCGGCTATGTCTAACTACCACGCTAAGCAATTATGTCCCGATTTAGTTATTGTGCCTGGGCGCATGGCGGTTTATAAAGAAATTTCTAACCAAATACGCGCTGTATTTAAACGCTACACCGATCAAATAGAGCCGCTGTCGCTTGATGAAGCTTACCTAGATGTAACCAACAGCACCGCATGCAAAGGCAGCGCAACGCTTATTGCTCAGCAAATTAGAGCAGATATTTATAACGATACTGGCCTTACTGCCTCTGCCGGAGTTGCCCCCATTAAGTTTATTGCCAAAATAGCCAGTGACGAAAATAAACCCAATGGCCAATTTGTGGTTTTACCGGATGAAGTTGATGCGTTTTTAAATAATTTACCGCTAGGTAAAATCCCTGGTGTGGGCAAAGTAACCCTCGAAAAGCTTAATTTAAAGGGGTTATACACAGGTAAAGACGTTCGCGAGAAAGGCGTTAATTGGATGCAGCAGCACGTGGGGAATTTTGGTGTATCGCTTTATCAAAAATGTGCTGGCGAATATATTGGTAAAGTAACCACTGAGCGAGTGCGTAAATCCCTTAGTGTTGAACACACCTATGAATACAATAAAAATAGCTTACAAGAATGTTTAGATCAGTTACCTAAATTACTGGAAGAGCTAACAGCGCGCCTTAATAAGCAACAGCTACAAAATCGTATTAATAAGCTAAGTGTAAAAGTGAAGTTTGCAAACTTTGTTGTTACCTCAGCGGATCAAGCCCATCATCAATTAAATACCGCTATTTTTACTGAATTACTCTCTAAGGCGTATCAACGGGGTATGCAGCAACCAGTGCGTTTATTAGGTATCGGAGTGGGTGTTAAAAATGAACCTAATTTAAATTTGCAACTGAGTATTCTTGATTAACTACACGCTTTTTTGCAATTTAGAGTGCTTTAGCAAAGTAATTTAAACGTGGAGCAAGCAGCGGCTACCTTTACTAAAAACTATATAGTGGTTGTTAATTTCTTCTTAAAATATGGAGTCACTTTAGTTAGCTGTAAAACCAAGTTGCCAGATTAAAATGAGCTGATCGCAGTTGGCTGGTTTTGTGTTTTTATATCAACGATAATAGCCCCTTATGTTTTCTAACAGGAGTTTTACTTATGGCATATCCTCAAGCGATAGCTGCACAATCACTTAGTGCAAGCTTTGACTCACTTTCTCACGATGCACTTATTATAATTAGTGATGACTTTTCTCAATTAGCCAATAACTCATTAAGTGATGCTATCGAATCACACGCTAAAGTAGATTCTCGTATTGGTAAACAAGTTACGTTTTTAGTGGTTGATAATGTACGCGTTGTTTTAGCACCTACTGGGCCGCTTAACCGCGATTACGATGATGTAAGGCGCTACTTTGATGCCGCTAAACTAGCGATTAACGAAGCAAAAGCCGCGGGCAGTGTAAACCCTGCTATTTACTTACCTAAATTACATACAGATGCGCGTTACCAGCATGCGTTAGAAGTGGCGTATTTAGGCGCATGCCAAGCATTATGGCAGCCTTTAGAGGCGCGCGAATACCACGGCGAAAGCATTGAACCTATTACGCAAATAGGTTTAATAGATGCAAATGAGCAAACAGTTAAAGCTGTAAATGCAATTGCAGCAGGGCAATATGCAGCACGTGATTTATGCGGTACTGAGCCTGAACGTATGGCGCCACCACGCTTTGCCGATTACTGTGTTGAGCTTTTTAAAGGCTCTAAAGTAGCGGTTGATGTGATTGACGATATTAACACGATAGATAAAAACTACCCTATGCTTAGTACCGTTGCTCGCGCATCTTATGCGGTTGAGCGCCACCACCCACGTGTTGTTAAGCTAGAATACGTGCCAGAAGGTGAAGTAACGCGCACGCTAATGTTTGTTGGTAAAGGATTAGTTTACGATACCGGCGGCGCCGATTTAAAAGTAGGCGGTTACATGGCGGGTATGAGCCGCGATAAAGGCGGGGCTGCATCCGTTGCGGGCTTTATGAAAGCCGTGGCAGATTACCAACCTAAAGGCGTTAAAGTTATTTCTTACTTAGCTGTGGTTCGTAATTCAATTGGCTCAGATTGTTTTGTACCAGATGAAATTATCACTAGCCGTGAAGGCGTACGTGTACGCATTGGTAACACCGATGCAGAAGGGCGCTTAGCTATGGGTGATCTACTTAGCGAAATGAAAGATGTCGCCAAAGGTGAAGTTAACCCAACATTGTTCACCGTAGCAACCCTTACAGGCCATGCGGCACGTGCTATGGGCCCTTACGGAGCATATGTTGAAAACGGACCTGCACGTAGCGCTAATACCTCTCGTCAAATAGCGGATTGTGGTGATTTATGGGCAGATGCAGCTGAGGTTTCTCGCTCTCGCCGTGAAGATTACGCCTTTATCAAACCGCGTACCCTCGCTGATGATGTTTTATCAAGCAATAATGCGGCCTCTGCTGTTACAGCCCGTGGGCATCAATTCCCTATGGCGTTTTTAGCCGTTGTTGGTGGGCTTGATAAACACGGTAACGACTCTGAGCAGCCGCTTCCTTATGTACATATGGATATTGCTGGTAGTGGTGTTGAAGGCGGTGATTGGCAGCACGGCAAGCCAACCGCAGCATCAGTAACCAGCTTATTTGCACGCTACTGTATGTAATACCAATCCGCAATAATACTTAATCATTTTTCGGGGCTAAACGTGTCGCTATCTGTGTTAAAAAATTCTCATTTAGAACAACTAAATAGCAAATTTTTTGCCTAGCCATCAACACGTTTTTCCATCCTAAAAATAGATCACTTAATTATGCGAAATGGTATAAGCTAAAAACGCTTATGTAATAAAAAGCCCTGTTAATTCAGGGCTTTTTTTTAAATTATTTTAATTTAAAGCGATTAACCACACTTGAAAGCCCTTGGCTACTTTGTTTGAGGTTATCGCTGGCATCGGTAAGTTGCTTTGTATTATTTAGTGATTGCTCGGTTGATTGAGATAGCTCGTTAATACGTAAATTAACCTCGTCAGCAGCTTGTGTTTGCTGCTCGGTGGCACGGGCTATTTGGCTGTTCATGTCGGTAATTATAGATACCAGCCTTTCTATTTCATTGAGCGATGTATCGGCAGATGAAACCTGCTCTACCGTCGTCACCGACAGTGCTTGGCTTGATTTTACCGCCTCTACAGCCGCTTTAGCGCCTTCTTGTAATTTAGTGATCATGGCTTGAATTTCATCTGTGCTTTGCCCGGTTCTGCTGGCTAATGTGCGCACTTCATCGGCAACAACTGCAAACCCTCTGCCGTGCTCGCCTGCACGAGCCGCTTCTATAGCAGCGTTGAGTGCAAGTAAGTTTGTTTGCTCCGATATACTTCTGATCACATCAAGCACAGAGCCTATATTGTTACTTTCGTTTGCTAAATCTTCAGTTACTTGGCTCACTGTCTCTATATTACTTGAGAGTGTTTCTATGGCGGTAATGGTATTCGCTACCACGTTTTTACCGGTTGAGGCATTGTGCGCTGCATCATTGGCTGCTTGTTCAGCGGCTTCGGCATTACGACTCACATCATGAATTTGGTGCGTCATTTGCTCCATGGCGGCAGCTACCTGTGTGGAGCTGTCGTTTTGTAGTTCAATGAAGGAGTGGCTTGTTCTACTTGACTCATCCACCGTGTGAGCGTGTTTGCTTACATCATCAGCACTGTGCGATACATGTACTAACGACTCGCGCATTTTTAAAACAAATAAATTAAAAGAGCGTGACAGCTCAGATATTTCATCATTGCCCGATTCGTTTAGCGTACGCGTTAAGTCACCTTCACCTTGCGATATGTTTTTCATCATGTCTGCGGCAAGACGAGTAGGCGTGAGTATACTCTTACCAATAAAGTAACTTAATAAAATGACAGCAATAATCATAACTAAAGCGCTAATTATGATGAGATTACGCTGCTCGCTAAATGCTTCATCTATTGAATCTAGGTATACGCCTGAGCCAATAATCCATTGCCACGGGCTAAAGCCTTTTACAAATGCGACTTTATCTACCGGCTGATCTTTTCCTGGTTTTGGCCATTTATAAGGAATAAAGCCTTCTTTTTGTTGTTTTACAATGTTCACCATTTCTACAAAAAGTGCTTTGCCATCGGGGTCTTTATTATTACTTAAGTCTTTACCGTTAAGCCCAGGCTTTATTGGGTGCATTACCATTTTGGGCTGGTAGTTGTTTACCCAAAAGTAATTTGTTTTGTCATAGCGCAGCGCTTTTATAGCGGCCAGTGCTTGTGATTGAGCCTGCGCTTGTGTGAGTGTATTGTTTTGTTCAAGCTGGTGGTAATGCTCAATAACACTGTATGCCGTTTCTACTACATTTTGGGTTTTTAGATATTGCTCGTTTTTGAGTGAGCTATATTGATGAGTTAAGCTAGATATACTAAGTACTATTAAGCCAAATACAACAATGGCTATTAACAGTAAAAAACGCTGGAAAATACTGAAACTACGTAGGTTAAGCATTAATTTGTCCTCAATTAGTGTACGCCTTAGCGCATAGAATAAGCGTAGCTAAAAAAAGCGTTTAATCTAGGCTCACTAACTTATTAAGACAAAAAAAAGGCTGATTTTTCAATCAGCCTTTAGTCTATTTAGTCGTCATATGATTATTTAACATCAAAATGTCGATTAAAGAAGTTTGTGATGGTTTGGTGTAAATGTGTTTGCACCTGTTTACCGCGTAAGCTGTGTTTTGAGCCTGGGTAGGTCATCATTTCAAACTGTTTTTCGTTATCTTGTAGTTGTTTAAATAATTTAGTGGCGTGGGTAAACAACACGTTGTCATCGGCCATGCCATGGTAAATCATTAATGGGCCTTTTAAGCCATCAGCGTATGGGAATACGGCGCTGTCTTCGTAGCCTTTTGCATTGGTTTTTGGATGACCAAGGTAGCGCTCAGTGTAATGGGTGTCGTAAAGTGCCCAGTCAGTAACTGGTGCACCTGAAACACCGGCTTGAAAGTAATCGCCCGCTTTAAACATGGTCATTAGGGCCATGTATCCGCCATAACTGTGGCCATAAATACCAATGCGTTGTGGGTCTACGTAATCAAGCGTGCGTAAAAACTCAACGCCTTTAATTTGATCTGCTACTTCTACAACACCTAAGTGCTTGTAAATAGCGTCTTCAAACTTTTTACCACGGTTGTAAGAGCCTCGGTTATCGAGCTGAAAAATAACATAGCCTTGTTGCGCCATGTATTGAAAGTACAAGTTTTTGCTGCGCCAGCTATTTGTAACGCGTTGTGCATGTGGGCCGCCGTATACATTAACAATTACTGGGTGCTTTTTACCGTCTGCAATATTACTTGGTTTAAACAAGCGGTAATGCATTACTTGGCCATCTTCTGCTTTAATTGTGCCGTACTCTGGAGTTGCTAAATCACTTAAATAAGGTGTTAATGGGTGGCTATCATCAAGCTTATTTTGTTCAAGCCATGTGATAAATTCGCCATTTACTTTACGAAGAGCCGCCGAGTTAGGCTTGTTTACCGATGAGCTATTATCAATAAACGTTTTGCTGTCTTTAGCCATTACCACTTTGTGGTATTGGCCTTGTTCGGTGATGCGCTTAATATTGCCTTTTTTAAACAGTGGTGCGCTGTATAAATGGCTTTCAAGCGGGGTGTCTTTACGTCCTGCAAAGTACACTATGCCTTTTTTCTCATCTACGCCTTTTAAGCTATCAACAACCCAATCGCCAGAGGTGATTTGTCGAATTACCTGGCCGTTAGTGCGGTACAAATAAAGGTGTTTAAAACCATCGCGCTCAGAAGCCCATACAAAATGCTTTTTGTCTTTTAAGAAATGCAGATCAAAGTTTAAATTGATCCACGTATCGCTGTTTTCTGTTAGCGCTACTTTTTGCGTTTTAGTATCGCTATTGTAAAAACGTAGTTCTAACTTATGTTGTGAGCGGTTTTGCCATTGATACGAAAGGGTTGTGCTGTCTTTTAGCCATTTAGCACGCGCAATGTAAATGTCTTTATCGTCGCCTAAATCAACCCAGTCAACGTTTTGATTATTTAAAGACACAACGCCAAGTTGTATTTCAACGTTGTCGGTGCCTGTAAATGGGTAACGTTGATTAAATAGCTTTACTTCGTCTGCATAAATTTCGTTACGGATAGCTTCTTTTACTGGGGTTTCATCTACGCGAGTGAATGCAATTTTAGATTCATCGCCAGCCCACCAGTAGCCAGTCATCCGGCTCATTTCTTCTTGTGCTACAAATTCGGCCATGCCGTTTTTAATAACGCCGCCGCCATCTTTGCTCAGTTGTATTTCTTTACCTGAATCAAGTGCTAAAGCGTAAAGGTTTTGCTCGCGAATAAACGATACATAGTTACCTTTAGGAGAAAAACGGGCATCGGTTTCAAACGCTTCTGTATTGGTAAGTTTTTTACTTTTACCAGATGCAAGCTCGTAATAATACAGGTCACCATTGAGTGGGAATAACAGGGCTTTGCCGTCTTTAGACCATTTGTACTCTAAAATACCTTTACCAAAAATACGTTGGCGTTCGCGGCGTGCTTTTTCCTCATCAGAGAGGTTTTCTGGGCCTGAAAATAGCTTTGCAGAATCAACCAGTATTCTGTTGGTGTTATCTTTTAAGTTGTATTCCCATAAATCATAACGGTTGTAGTCATCGGTTTTACCTTGCAGGTAAGTTACGCGGCTACCGTCTGGTGAAAACTTAAGTTGTACGGGAGCTTTACCCGACAAGCTCGGATCATCAAAAATACGCTCTAGCGATAATGGTTTTGCTTGTAAGCTTAGTGCGCCAACAGCTAGCGGTAGTGCGAGGGTTAAGTGTTTTATTTTTTTTAGCACAAGGTTGCCTTAGCTTATTATAAATATTGTATTAAATGGTAAAGCTAAGCGTGTGCAACTGCAAATAAATGCTATAAAGTGGCCATTATTAAAGACTAACTAGGATGTGACGATGACGAACCACACTTTTGAACTCGCCCCAGAGCTTAAGCGCGATTGTATAGAACTGGCAGATTGGCCTTTATGTAAGGTGCTATTGCTTAACGACAGCCAATATCCTTGGTTTGTATTGGTACCCAGAAAACCTAATTTAAAAGAGATCATCGATTTATCTGATGCCGATCAAGTTGTATATTTAAAAGAGTCGGCCAAACTCAGCAAACTTATTATGCAAGTGTTTAGCCCTGATAAATTAAACGTGGCCGCTTTAGGTAATATGGTGCCGCAATTGCATATTCATCATATTGCACGTTTTACAACTGATGCTGCGTGGCCTGCACCGGTGTGGGGTAAGTTTCCAGCAAAACCATACACAGATGAGCAAATAATAGCGCTAAAAAAAGCGCTGCAGTTATAAACTACAGCGCTTTATTAAACTATTACAAAGTATTACGTGTTGGGTTAGTTAAGGCCTAACACGTCTTTACCTTGTTTAAAGGTTACATCAACCGGAATATTCGCTTGGCTTAGTTTTTCTAAGTCTTTAGCAAGCTCTTCTTTAATATCGCCATGAGTGGCAATTAGTTGATCTACTTTTTCGTAATCGCCGTCACCTTGTAATGTTAAAATTAAGCGCGACAGCTTAGCCATAGCCACGCCCATTTTTTCCATATTTACACGGTATAAACCCTCTTCATTTTTAGAAAAAGCGCCTTCTTGAGCAAAAAAGTTAAAGCGGATCATGTTGGCTTTACCATGTGCGCTTGATGCACCAAAACGTACTGAACGGAAAATACCCGCCATAAAGGTGGTGTAGTAATCTTCTAATGTGCCTTCGGTAATTTCGCCTTTTTTAAGTAACTGCTCAACCATGTATAAACCTAAAATATCGGCTTTACCTTCTTCAAGTGCACTTGCGTGCTCTTGTAATGATTGGCGCACAGTGCCTTTATTTGTAATGGTGTTTTTAATACCTAGGCCATGAGCCACTTCGTGAAACATGGTATTGGCAAAAAAGGCGTTAAAGGTAATATGCTTACGTTGCTCAGGTACAATTAACTGCTCAGCAATCGGCACTAGAATTTTATCAAATTTTGCACGCATTGCGTTTTTAAGCTGCAGGCGACGAGTGCCTTTTTCAAGCTGTACTTGCTCATCGTTTGGTAAGTTAATGGCAATGGTTTTGCTGCCCGCATTTGAGTGACCTGCATAGTAAACCACATCGTAAGCATTTAAATCGGCGTCTGAGCCTGGCACTTCTTGCTTATATTTAGCATCTACCGGTAAACCTTTTTGAAGCTCTGGTAAAAAGGCCGCAAACTTAGCTAGGCGCTCGCTCCATTTTAAATCTTTAATTAGTACATACGACTCATAAGCAGAGCGGTAGCCAAAGAGTTGATCTTCGTAAGTTTCAATTGGGCCAATAACCACATCAACTGGGTTATTTTTCATGTCCATCCAGGCAAAGTCAGAACCCTGAAAATCATCATTTTGTAGTGCATCAGCACGTAGGTTTAAGTAATTGGCAAATTCTTTATCATCGGCAAGCTTACTGGCTTCACGTAACAAATCTGCTACTTTAGCTAACTCCTCAGCGTATTCTTTTGAGTAAGGCACGCTGTAAAGGTTACCTTGCTCATCACGTTTAATTAATGAGTAAAGGCCTTTTTTATCTTCTACGTCGGCATTATTTAGCTCTTCTTTTGTTATGTCGGCTGGGTAGAATTGTGCGCCAAGGGCTTTTTCTTTGTAACCTGATAAAAACGGTTCGTCACCATTTAAACGATCCCAAGGGCCGTAGTTAATATCAGCAAATTTACGTACTTTTTCATCACTTAGTTTTGCTAAAAAAGCGTCTTTATTATCGCCAAAAGCCTGCTTCCAAAATAGCTCGTCCATAATTTTAGAGGCATCGATAAGCTTAGCAACCATGGCTTTTTGATTCTCACTTAAATGAGATAGGTCGGCTTCTAGGCTAAAGTCGGTGTAAATATCTAAACGTTGTTTATCAATATTAATTAAATCTGGGCCAGCTTGCGCGGCACTTTTTTGAGCAAGTTCTACACCTGTGGCTTCGGTCGAAGAGGGGGCTTGCTCTGAGCATGCACTAAGAAAAACGACGCCTGAGAGTAAAATTGCTTGGCTAATTTTGTTTAAGATCATTTGATTGCCTGTTAAAAAAGTAAGTTTAATTATTTGTACGCTTAAATTTAATTGCTAGCGCGTACAAACGTTTCCTTATAGTGACTGCATTAAAGCAAAACTAAATGGTAAATAGCAAGTGTTTGGCGGTGTACCGCGTCTGCAGGCGATAATAACAATTAATTTATATAATTTTCTTAACTTTATCGGTAAGTTAGATAATACTCATTGTATTACTCATTGTATTACTCATTTTATCCGAGGTTAGCAGTTGCATTGCGGCCCAGAAACAAAAGGATGACAGTTCTATGTCTACAGAAAATGCACTATTAACGATTTTGGTTGATAGAATCAATAACGACACTTTGGTTTTACCTACGTTACCTGAAGTTGCAATTAAAGTGCGCCAAGCGGCCGATAACCCTGATGTAAACCTAATGCAAATGTCAGATGTGATTGGACAAGACCCGGCTCTTTCAGCGCGCATGATCAAAGTGGCTAACAGTGCAATTATGGGCCGAGTGGTTAAAGTGTCTAACTTACAGCAAGCGGTTACGCGCATTGGTTTACGCCAAATTAAAAATATAGCAACCGCAATGGCAATGGAGCAGCTGTTTGTTTCTAATAATGAGCTAATAAAAGGCTACATGAGTAAAGCGTGGCAAAAAACGCTAAATGTGGCGGGGCATTCAATAACGCTTATGGCGTTTTATTTACAAAATAATAAACGTACATCGTTAAATAGTGACGCTATTACGTTGGCGTCGTTGGTATATAACATTGGTGTACTGCCTATTTTAACCGAAGCTGAGCGCCACCCAGAGGTGTTTGCTAACCCAAGCTTTTTAGCACATGCAATTCAAAAGCTCAGTGGTAAAATTGGTGGCTCAATTATGGGAGCGTGGGAGTTTCCACCTGAATTTGTAAATGTTGCTAGGCATTGGGCCGACCCTACGTATCGCCCTGAAGAGATTGGGTATGTTGATTTTATTCGTATTGGCGCTATTTTAGAGGGGACTTTACAGGTTTCTGATAAATCAGCGGCTTTACAAACCTACATAGATAAAGGCGTTATTCCTTCTATGCAGCTATTTTCAAGTGACGAATACAACGACATGCTCGAAAATGTAAAAGACACATTTAGCTAATTAGCAGTTATAAGGTAAAAGCAAAAAGCACGACTAAGTCGTGCTTTTTTCGATTTTAATAGCGCTTATAATTTTAGCGTTTTATAAATCTTCTGCATCACCTAAACCGGCCGTCAGCTCTTCAAGCAGTAGCTTGATTTCTTCTGAGGCTAAAATAAAGTCAGCATCTAATTTAACCGCCATATCTTCTTTAGGAATATCGGCGTTTTCTTCTTTTAAAGTTTCTGAGTAGCTTAAACGCTTGATAGAGCCATCGTTTTGCAGCATAAACTTCAGGCGTTCTTGCCAATCAAGTGCAAGTTTGGTCACGCGTTTACCATTTTCTAGGTGCGATTTAACTTCATCACACGATAAATCATGACCTTTTAGTTTAACCTGTGCGCCACTGTCGTCGGCTTCTTCTAGCTCAGCATCAAAACCTATAGCAAAGTTTTCAGGGGTGCTGAAGTTAGTTAACCAATCAGTTAAAAATACATCTAGGTCGTAGTTTGCAAAAGCAGGTACTACTGGTAATGTGCCCAGAGACTTACGCAGCAATGCAAGTAGCTCTTCTGCTTTATTAAAACTGCCGCTGTTTACTACAACCCAGCCGTTTTCTTGGTCAATAAAAGCAAACTGTAGGCTCGATTTTTTAAACGCTTGAGGTAATAAGGTAGTTAAAATGTTTTCTTTTAACTCGTCTTTTTCTTTCTTTTTAACAGGGCGGTTTTCTTCCGCTTCTATTTGATCTACTTTTTCGGCAACCATTTCATTAACAACAGATGCAGGCAGCACTTTTTCTTCACGTTTGGCACACACTAAAATGCTTTTTTGTGAAAAATGCGCCAGCGAGTCACCATGCTTACCAAATGCTTTTGTCCAACCAAATGTAGAAAGGTCTTGAGAGCCACAAGGGCGAAATACATCTTGTTCTAACGCTTTTTCAAACTCTTCTTGAGTGTACGAAACATCTTGCTTAAAGCGATAACAAATCAGGTTACTAAACCACATAAGGTAACTTTTCCATCTTTTAAATTTGCTCAATCATAGCAATAAAATGGGGTTCTCGAAATGGCTGATTTTAAGCAAAGCCGTTATTGATTAAATAATGGCTTTGGCATGTTTTTAGGAAATTCAATATGGTAATGAAGCCCTTTGCCAGGCTCACTGCTTGCCTCTATTGAGCCGCTAAGTGTTTGCTTAACTAAGTTAAAGGTTATGTGTGTGCCTAACCCACTGCCGCCTTGGTCGCGTTTTGTCGTAAAAAATGGGTCAAACAATTTGGCTAATTGCTCTTTTGTTACGCCATTGCCGTTATCGGTGTAGTCAATAATAAGGAGTGTGTCATCGGCGCTAATATTTATATCAATATTGCCCTGCGCAATATTATCAAAACCATGAATAATTGAGTTCATAATTAAGTTGGTAAAAATTTGGCTAATTGCCCCTGCAGGCAGGTTAAGAACTAAATCATCCGGACACTGTAAATTTATGGTGTGCTTAGTTTTTTTAAGTTTAGGGTGGAGCGATAAAATTACTTCGTTTAAATAATCTTTAAAGTTAATTGTTCTTACAGCTTCACTGGCTTGGTCTACCGCTATTTGTTTAAAGCTGGCAATAAGCTCAGAGGCTCTATCAAGGTTGGTTGTAAGCAAGCTTGTGCTTTGCTTGGCTTCGTTTATAAACTCTTCTAATGCTTTGGGCGATAACTTTTTTTCTTTGTAGGCATTTTCTAACGTGTTTAAACGCTCTTGTAAAAACGATATAGCAGTTACACCAATCCCAATAGGTGTATTTATGTCGTGTGTAATACCGGCGACTAATCCGCCTAGTGCAGCCATTTTTTCGGTGCCTACTAAGCGCTCTTGAGCAAGGCTTAGCTCGTCAAGGTAGCGTTCAAGCTCTTTTTGTTTAGTTAATAATTCTTCTTCGGTATGTCTGCGTAAATCAACTTCTTCGGTTAGTACCAGCTTTTGTTTTTCTAGTTCGTACTTTTGCTGTTGTAAATCCATCATAGCTTGGCTTAAGTTTGACGTTTTACGGGCAACATCTTGCTCAAGCTGTATATTGTGCTGGTCGAGCTTTTCGTTACTAACAATCAACTCACGTTGGGTATGCTCAAGCTCTTTTCTGTATTGAACTACTTTATCTATTAAGTTATTAAAAGACTGCTCCATAACGTTTAGCTCGTTATGCTCTTCGGTCTCAATGTCTATGTGTTGACCTTCTAAGTCATCAAGCTCTAAGTTTTCTATTTGATCGGTTAACTCGTTTAAAGGGTCGGTGAGCAGCTTTCTAAATGCCATTAAAAACAGAATGATCAAAAAGGTGGTTTTGATCATGGCGTTACCAATTAAAAAGTAAATAGATACCATTATTCGGCTAAATACCACATCGCGGCTAGAGAACAAGGTCACATCACCTACTTGAGTAGCGCGTCCCGAAAATTCAAAAATTAGGGGGAAGGTATAACCAAAGAGACCCGATTTGGTGTCCTCTATAATGACTTCCTCTTGTACGAGTTGTTGGTTATAAAGTTTGTGTATATCCAAAGAGCGCCCCAGCTGCGAAATAATTTCACCGCTGTCGTCGCGCACTATAATGCCCTCCACCATAGGTATAGCAAGTAAGCCTTCTGCGGTTGTAATTGTTTGCTTTGTGTTTAGTTCCCAAATTGCGCGTGTTAAGCTTCGGCTAAAGGTTTTTTGCAGCGTACTTAGCTCATCACGAATGTAGTCTTTAGTATTTACAAATTCTGCAAGCACCTGTCCACATGTCACCACAAAGGTAAGCAAAAAATACACTGATAAAACATTAGTTAACAATTTCTTAGAAAGGCTTTTTTGTAACATATGGGATTTACTCATCCGGTGTAATTATATCTAAGTTGCAATTTCTAACTTAAAAGTTAGTCAATAAAACCTTAAAAATAAATAAAAAATTTATATTTTAAAGAGATAGCCCTGCTATTGAGTCGTTTTGTTTTAATAATAGTGCACTAAACTGATTTAAATTAATTTTAATGGCTACTGAGATTTCAAAAACGATGATTTTTAATAGGCAACTAGAGCAATTATCAATAATATTTAACGTTTTATTGTAAGGTTACAGTACTACATTATGCGAACAAGCAAAGTGTTAGAGTTTTAGGAACGTGTTAGAATAGCAAAAACCAACGGACGGCTCGTTTTTATAATTTTAAAAGGTTATTTTAGTAGTTAACATGATGAAATTTTCTATATTAGTGTGTGATGACTCCACTGTTGCACGCAAACAAGTTGTGCGTTGTTTAAATGAGTGCGTGAGTGCCGACATTCAACAAGCCGCAAACGGGGCCGATGCGCTGGCGCTTTTACGCTTGCAGCAATTTGATCTTTTGTGTTTAGACTTAACCATGCCAGAAGTTGACGGCGTACAAGTGCTGGAGCGCATTAAAGCAGAAAAAATAGAGTGTTTTGTACTGGTGATCTCCGCTGATATACAACAACAAATGAAGCAAAAAGTCGCGCAGCTTGGTGCTATCGACTTTATAAATAAACCTATTAATAAATCGGCTTTAAGTGAAGTTTTGCATAAATTTGGCATTCATTAGGTTTTTTCATGTTTAAAAAGGCTGTTTTATCTTTTAATTTGGGGTTGACAGCATAGCCTTTGTTAAGGCAGTCTTAGCTCTATGAAAACAATTAATCGCGCACTGACCATTATTATTACAACCACCATTCTTACTGGATAGTGGCATAGGTCGGTGCAACAAATTTAAAGGCCTGTGTTCACTAAGAACACAGGCCTTTTTTCGTTTTATGGGATGAGGAACATAAATAATGCGCGTTTTAAAATTTGGAGGCTCTTCGCTTGCCGACTTTGCCTGTTTGCAACAAGTAGCTTTGCTGGTAAAAGCACAGTTAAAAGATGAAATGTTACTGGTACTTTCTGCACCCGGTGGTATGACTGATTCATTAGTTGCGCTGGCAAGTGCCGCTGAGCAAGGTCAAGATTTTTCTCAGCAATGGCAAGCTTTACTAAGCCGATGCGAGACATTAAAAGCAGAAGTAGAAAAAAGCAGTGGCGAAGTAACAAACTGGCCAGATTTTAATGAGCTTAAAAATAAGCTAGATGGTGTGGCGCTTATTAAGTGCTGCCCAGATCAAATTCGTGCTTTTGTAATTAGTTTTGGTGAGCGTGTTAGCGTATCGCTAATGCAAAGTTTATTAAGCTCGCACAATGCACAATACCTTGAAGCAACGCGTTGTGTTGCCTCTACTGGTGGCTACATTGATGCTGAGGCCGACTTAGTAACGAGTAAAGCACGCTTTCAAGCAGTACTTAAAGAAAACCCAGCCACCATTTACATTATGCCAGGCTTTACAGCAAGCAACGAGCAAGGCGAACTTACTACACTTGGTCGTAATGGCTCTGATTACTCTGCAGCTATTGCAGCGGCATGTTTAGATGCTGAAATTTGCCAAATTTGGACTGACGTTGATGGTGTGTACAGTGCTGATCCGCGCTACATCAAAAAAGCGACTAAAGTTGATTTCTTATCTTATAAAGAAGCGATGGAGCTTTCTTACTTTGGCGCTAAAGTACTTCATCCTAAAACCATTTTACCGTGCGCGAAAGCGGGCGTACCGTGCGAAATTAAAAATACCCATAACCCAGATGCTCAAGGGTCATTAATTGGTAACGACTATTCATCGGATGAGCCAGTAAAAGCGCTTTCTAGCTTACAAGACTTAGCAATGCTTACCGTGTCAGGCCCAGGCATGAAAGGTAAAGTGGGCATGGCCTCTAAGGTATTTAATGCCCTTGCGCACGATAACGTATCGATAGTATTAATTACTCAATCATCGTGTGAATTTAGCATTAGCTTTTGTGTGCACGAAAGCGATTTAGCGCTCGCGCTAGAAGCCTTACAAAGTGCATTTGAACTTGAATTACAAGCAGGCTTAATTGAGCCGGTACAAGTACAACGTAATCTTGCCATTGTTACTTTAGTGGGCGATAACATGCGCGCACACAAAGGTTTAGCAGCACAGTTTTTTGCTTCTCTTGCACAGGCCCAAGTAAACATTGTAGCCATTGCGCAGGATTCTACAGAAAGTGCTATTTCGGCGGTTATTGATGGCGAGCTGTGTAACGATGCAGTGAAAATATGCCATGAAAACTTTTTTACCCACGTCCCTTCAATTGACGTATTTTTACTTGGCTGTGGCTTAGTAGGCCAAGAGCTTATTTCTCAGTTAGAGCGCCAGCAAGCGTGGCTTGAAAAACGTAATATTAAGTTAAACCTATATGGCGTTGCTAATTCTCGTCAATTGCATTTAGACAGCGAAGGTATTGCATTTGATGACTGGCAGCAAAAGCTTGCAGCATCAGAGCAAGCGTTTGATTTAAATTTAGTTGAGCAGTTTGTAAAACAAAATCACTTAGTAAACCCTGTGCTTGTAGATTGTACGTCTTCTGATGCGCTAGCTGCTCAGTATGTGGATTTTTTAAATGCGGGCTTCCATGTGGTTGCCGCTAATAAAAAAGCAACAACCAGCTCGTACGATTATTACCAAGACTTAATTGCAGCAACACAAAAAAATAACCGCAAGTTTTTATACGAAACAAACGTAGGTGCAGGCTTACCGGTAATCGATAACCTACAGTCGTTATTTGGTGCAGGTGATGAGTTACTTGAGTTTAGCGGTATTTTATCAGGCTCACTGTCGTACATGTTTGGTGCACTAGAAGATGGTTTATCACTTTCTGAGGCAACCATTAAAGCAAAAGAAAGCGGTTTTACAGAGCCAGACCCACGCGATGATTTATCGGGTACCGATGTAGCACGTAAATTACTTATTATTGCACGCGAAGCCGGCATGAAATTAGAGCTTAGCGATATAGAAGTAGAGTCGGTATTGCCACAAGGTTTTGCACAAGGCGACAGCGTAGATGAATTTATGGCTAAACTGCCAAGTTTAGACGTTGAGTTTAACGACCGTATTCAAAGTGCGGCAGCAGAGGGCAAGGTACTGCGTTATGTAGGTACAATTAAAGAAGGCCACTGTAAAGTAGGTATTGAAGCGGTCGATTCATCGCATGCATTAAATGTTATTCGTGATGGTGAAAACGCGTTAGCTATTTTAAGCCAATATTATCAACCACGCCCGTTTGTAATTCGTGGCTACGGTGCAGGCTCTGCGGTAACAGCTGCAGGCGTATTTGCCGACGTATTAAAAACGTTATCGCGCTAGGAGAGCATTATGATAGAAGTATATGCTCCGGCGTCTATAGGTAATTTTGCAGTGGGCTTTGATGCACTTGGCGCAGCGCTTGCGCCTATTGATGGCAGCTTATTAGGTGATGTAGCCGCAGTAAGCGCCGCAGCAAGTGATGAGTTTGTTTGCTCTGGCGAATATGCGCATAAGTTACCAAGCGATGCGAGCGAAAACCTAGCATATCAATGTTTAGTACATTTTAGAGCGCACGTTGCGCCAGATATGCCAAGTGTAAAATTAGAGCTTAAAAAGAATTTACCAATTGGCTCAGGGCTAGGTTCGAGTGCGTGCTCGGTGGTAGCAACCTTTGCTGCGCTTGATAAGTTTGCTCAAACCAATTTAAGCCAAGTTGAGCTGATTGAATTAATGGCTGATTTTGAAGCGATAGTCAGTGGCGGACGTCATTATGACAACATCACCCCGTGTTATTTAGGGGGCTTACAGCTTACAGGCGATTTAATTCCTGATAAGTCAATTGCTCTACCAGTTGATGAAAACTGGTACTACGTAGCGGCGTTTCCTGGGTTTTCGCTTAATACCGCAAAGGCGCGCTCGGTATTACCTAAAGAGCTAAGCATGCATGCAGGGGTTGAGTTTGCACAGCGTTTATCGGCATTTAGCAGTTTGTTATTAACGCAGCGTTTTGATGATGCATTGAGCATTATGCAAGATGATATAGCAGAGCCTTACCGAGCACCGTTAATAACAGGGTTTAGCGAAGCGAAAGCAAATTTGCCAGCGCTTGGTGCAGAAATTGTCAGTATTTCAGGTGCAGGCCCTACGTTATTTACAGTGTGTAAAACATTAGAAGCTGCTGAAAAATGTGCGCAGTGGTTAGCGCAAAACTATATAAATGAGCAGGGCTTTTGCCACATTTGTAAATTAGATAACGACGGCACGCGTCAATTAACAGTTTTATAGGATAGGCATTTATGCAATTACATAATTTAAAAGAAAATTCTCAAAAAGTGTCGTTTGTTGAAGCGGTAAAAACAGGGCTTGGGCGTAATCAGGGGGTATTTTTCCCTGAAAGCTTAGCGCCACTCGCCGATGTAAATGCGTTATTAGATATGGATTTTGTTACCCGCAGTAGCAAAATTTTATCGCACCTTATTGGTGATGAATTACCCGCTGATACCGTTGCTCAAATGGTTAAAAATGCATTTAACTTCCCCGTAAAATTGGTAGAGGTTGAAGACAATAACTATTGTTTAGAGCTTTTTCATGGCCCTACGCTTGCGTTTAAAGACTTTGGCGGGCGCTTTATGGCTGAGTGTTTAGCACAGTTTAATCAAGGCGAAAAAGTCACGATTTTAACGGCAACCTCTGGCGATACTGGCGCTGCTGTAGCGCATGCGTTTTACAACAAGCCAAACATAGATGTGGTTATTCTATACCCTAAAGGCAAAATTTCGCTTGCTCAGCAAAAGCTATTTACTACGCTTGGTAACAACATTTATTGTTACGCGGTTGATGGCAGTTTTGATGATTGCCAAGAGCTGGTTAAAAAGTCGTTTTTAGATGACGAAGTTAAATCTACACTTGGCCTTAATTCAGCTAACTCAATCAACATTAGCCGCTTAGTGGCACAAGTATGTTATTACTTTGAAGCCATTGCTCAGCTACCAAAAGAAAAGCGTGCTACAGCGCATATTTCGGTCCCTAGTGGTAACTTTGGTAATGTATGTGCCGCCATGATTGGTGCTGTAATCGGTTTGCCGGTGGGTAAACTAAGCGCGACTACAAATCAAAACGACACCGTGCCACGTTACATGCTTGATAAAAATTGGGCGCCAAATGCCACACTTGAGTCGCTTTCAAATGCGATGGATGTGAGCAAGCCAAATAACTGGCCACGTGTGCAAACAATGTTAGATAATAACTGGTTTAGCTACGATAATTTTTACTCAACCAGCGTGAGCGAAGAAAATACGCAAGCAGTGATGAAAAATATTCAACAAACTGGTTATGTTGCAGAGCCGCATACCGCCATTGCATACCAAGGTCTTGTAGAGAATAAAGCACCCGGCGCAGCAGGTATCTTTTTAGCAACTGCTCACCCTGCTAAGTTTAAAGAAAGCGTAGAAGAGATCCTAAATATTGAACTTGATATGCCAAAACCACTTAGCGACGCACTTGCTAAACCTTGTTTAGCAAGCGAAATTAACCCTGATTATGAAGCGTTACGCACTGAAATACTCGCTAAGTTAGGCTAACTAACTTAGCGTTAAAAAAGCGGCTTTGGCCGCTTTTTTTGTATTTTTAACGCGCTAAATAAAGTATTTATCATTAACTAATTAAATGTAAAAAATAAAAGCCATTTAAATTATTAATGCATTTATAAAAAAATATCATCTTAAAAACGCTGTGAAATAGATTCAATCCCTGTTTAAATATCCTCAACTTAAGAGCGTAGGCAAAGAGTCGTTTAAAGCGTACAATAAAGCCTCTAAAAAACACCATACACGTTGCCCTAGGAGACCCCAATGTTAGAACGTAGCATGAATATTTCGGATTTTGATCCAGAGTTATTTGACGCGATAAACAAAGAAACTGCTCGCCAAGAAGAGCACATTGAATTAATCGCATCAGAAAACTACTGTAGCCCACGCGTACTAGAAGCACAGGGTTCACAGCTTACAAACAAATACGCAGAAGGTTACCCGGGCAAACGTTACTATGGCGGTTGTGAGCACGTAGACGTTGTTGAACAACTTGCAATTGATCGTGCTAACGAGCTATTTGGTTCTGACTATGCAAACGTTCAGCCACATGCGGGTTCTCAAGCAAATGCAGCTGTTTTCTTAGCATTATTAGAAGCGGGCGACACTGTACTTGGTATGAGCTTAGCTCATGGTGGTCACTTAACGCACGGTTCACACGTAAGCTTCTCAGGTAAGCTATACAATGCAATCCAGTACGGGCTAGACGAAGCAACTGGCGAAATTGACTACGCACAGGTAGAAGCGCTAGCACTTGAGCACAAACCAAAAATGATTATTGGTGGTTTTTCTGCGTACTCAGGTATTGTTGATTGGGCTAAATTCCGTGAGATTGCTGATAAAGTAGGTGCTTACTTATTTGTTGATATGGCTCACGTTGCTGGTTTAATTGCGGCGGGTGTTTACCCAAGCCCAGTACCTCACGCGCATGTTGTAACAACAACAACACACAAAACATTAGCAGGCCCTCGTGGTGGTTTAATTATTTCTGCTTGTGGCGACGAAGCAATTTACAAAAAGCTTAACAGCGCTGTGTTCCCAGGTGGCCAGGGTGGTCCTTTATGTCACATTATTGCTGCAAAAGCAGTGGCATTTAAAGAAGCTCTACAACCAGAATTTAAAACATACCAAGCACAAGTAGTTAAAAATGCTCAAGCTATGGTTGCTGTTATGCAAGAGCGCGGTTACAAAATCGTATCTGATAAAACAGAAAACCACTTATTCTTACTTGATTTAATCGATAAAGATATCACAGGTAAAGATGCAGACGCAGCGCTTGGTAATGCAAATATTACTGTGAACAAAAACTCTGTACCAAACGATCCTCGCTCACCGTTTGTTACTTCTGGTTTACGTATTGGTTCACCTGCAATTACGCGTCGTGGCTTTAAAGAAGCTGAATCGAAAGAACTTGCTGGCTGGATTTGTGACGTATTAGACAACATCAACGATGAGTCAGTACAAGCGCAAGTTAAAGAAAAAGTTAAAGCAATTTGTGCAAAACTACCTGTATACGCTTAATTGCATAAGCAGCAGTAATTTAGATCACAACAAGGGGCCTGTTTACCTTTCGAGGTTTAATTTGCAGTAGTATGTTTGGTTTTTAGGCAAGGCAGAGTCTATGTAGTGTGGTTACTCCACACAAATAGGCGATAACGCAGCATAAATGCCAAACATGCACTGCCCTCGGGTTCGTCCTAGGGGCGATTTACTCTTTGTTGCTCGGTTTTTACTTAGCCCACTAGGTTACAAACCTCGCGCCGCGATCAAATCACCCCTAGATAGAACAAATTTAATCCTGAAAGGCCAACAGGCCCTATTTTTTTGCTAAGATAAAAGGCCGCTAAATAGCGGCCTTTTTTGTTTTAAAACGGAAGTACCGAGTTATGCATTGCCCATTTTGTACCGCAAAAGATACTAAAGTTATTGATTCTCGCCTAGTCGGCGGAGGCCACCAAGTTCGCCGTCGTCGTGAATGTAACGAGTGTCACGAGCGATTTACTACCTTTGAAGGCGCCGAGTTAGTCATGCCACGTGTAATTAAACAAGATGGCAGTCGAGAGCCCTTTAATGAAGATAAACTACTCAATGGCCTTAATCGTGCCCTAGAAAAACGCCCTGTTAGTACAGAGCAAGTGGATGAAGTGGTTAATATTATTAAATCGCAGTTGCGTGCTACCGGCGAGCGAGAAATATCAAGTCACCTAGTGGGTGAGTGCATAATGGAGGCGCTTAAAAAACTGGATAAAGTAGCCTATGTGCGGTTTGCCTCTGTGTATCGCTCGTTTGAAGATATACGCGAATTTGGTGAAGAAATTGCCCGTTTAGGGGAGTAATAATGCAAAACCAAACAACCTTTACTGCGCAAGATGAAATGTACATGGCACGTGCCATCGAGCTTGCAAAAAAAGGGCGATTTACAACCACCCCCAATCCTAATGTCGGGTGTGTTTTAGTTAAAGATAACCACATAATTGGTGAAGGGTTTCATCAATTAGCTGGGCAGGGGCATGCTGAGGTTAATGCTCTTGCTGTAGCAGGTGAAAACGCAAAAGGCGCGACTGCGTATGTTACGCTTGAACCGTGTAGCCATTACGGACGCACTCCGCCGTGTGCAGAGGGTTTAAAAGCCGCAGGTGTAGTAAAAGTTATTGCGGCTATGGTCGACACCAACCCACAAGTCGCAGGTAAAGGGCTTAAAATACTCAGCGATGCAGGTATAGAGGTTGCATTTGGGCTTCTAGAGCAGCAAGCGCGCGCACTTAATTTAGGTTTTTTTAAGCGTATGGAGCAGGGACTTCCGTATGTTACGTGTAAAATGGCGGCCAGCATTGATGGTAAAACCGCGCTTAAAAATGGCCAAAGTAAGTGGATCACCGGCAGCGCTGCGCGACAAGATGTACAATTACACCGAGCACAAAGCTGCGCTATTTTAACGGGCGCCGATACGGTTATTACCGATGATGCTAAGCTCAATGTGAGGTTAAGCGAGTTGCCACAGGCTTTGCCTACCGATTTACCCCTACGCCAACCGGTGCGTGTTATAATTGACTCACAAAATAGGCTTACACCAGAGCTGGCAGTATTTAATATTGAAAGTGAAATAATAATTTTTACTACCAAGGTTGATAAATCAACGCAGTGGCCGCATTTTGTAAGGCATATAGAAGTGCCACAGCAAAATAACAAAGTTAATTTAACGTCTGTTTTAGCGCACCTTGCTAAGCTGCAATTTAATCATGTTTATTTAGAAGCGGGTGCTACACTTGCCGGTAAAATGACAGAGCTTAATTTAATAGACGAATATATATTTTATTTAGCACCTAAACTAATGGGGGGCGATGCAAAAAGCTTAGTTAATTTTGCACCGCTGACAGATATGCAAAACACCGTTAATTTGACGTTTAAAGAGTGTGTGAAAATAGGCGATGATTTACGTATAACCGCTACAAAACACATTCCAATCACTTAATTAAAAGAGTAGGGCTATGTTTACTGGAATAATTGAAGCCACAGGCAAAATTGCACTATTACAAAAAAAACAAGGCGATTTAGCCATTCGCATTCAAAGCGCTAATCTTGATATGAGCGATGTAAAGCTTGGCGATAGCATTGCCACTAATGGCGTATGTTTAACGGTAGTTGATAAGCACATTGATGGCTTTAGTGCCGACTTATCAAACGAAACTATCAGCTTAACTGGGTTTGCAAATTATAATATTGGCCAAACAGTTAACCTTGAAAAAGCCATGCAGCCGGTTTCACGTTTAGGCGGGCATTTAGTGTCAGGTCATGTTGATGGCATTGCAACCATTACAGCTATTACTAGTAATGCGCGCGCCACAGAATATTGGCTAAGCACCGATGAAAATTTAATGAAGTACATTCCTTACAAAGGGTCTGTATGTATAGATGGTATAAGCCTGACAGTAAACGCTGTACAAGGTAATAAATTTAAATTAACCATAGTGCCGCACACAAGCGAGCAAACCACCATTGCTGATTTTAAAGTGGGCACACGCGTTAATTTAGAAGTCGACCAAATTGCACGTTATTTAGAGCGCCTTATTAAAGGGGCTGAGCAGCCGACAGGCTCAGATATTTCAATGAGCTTACTAGCTAAAGCTGGTTTTGTTAAATAACGACACTGATAACTTACACGAGCAAATTTATGAATTTACACAGCGCACAAGAAATCATCGACGACATTAAAGCCGGTAAAATGGTTATTTTAATGGATGACGAAGACAGAGAAAACGAAGGTGATTTAATCATTGCAGCAGAGCACATTAGCGCCGAAGCAATTAACTTTATGGCCACTCATGGCCGTGGCTTAATTTGTTTAACTATGACGCAAGAGCGTTGTGAGCAGCTTGATTTACCGTTAATGGTTAAAAACAATGGCGCAGCGTTTTCTACTAACTTTACTATGTCGATTGAAGCATCTAAAGGTGTAACAACGGGTATATCAGCAGCCGATAGAGCGCGTACAGTTCAAGCGGCAATTGCAAAGGGTGCTGTACCAAGTGATATTGTACAACCTGGACATATTTTTCCTATTATGGCACAACCAGGTGGCGTGTTAACGCGCGCAGGCCACACCGAAGCTGGCTGTGATTTGGCACGTTTAGCCGGCCTTGAAGCCTCATCAGTTATTGTAGAAATTCTCAATGCCGATGGCACTATGGCGCGCCGCCCAGATTTAGAAATATTTGCTAAAGAGCACGGTATTAAAATTGGCACAATTGCAGATTTAATTGAGTACCGAAACCTTAACGAAACCACCATAGAGCAAGTGGCTAAGTGTAAATTACCCACTGAGCACGGTGAGTTTGATTTAGTAACCTACAAAGATACGATTGACGGCCAACTGCACTACGTATTGCTAAAAGGTGAAATTAAAGAGCAAGAGCCAACGCTTGTGCGCGTGCACTTACAAAGTACCTTTAACGATATTTTGCTTTCAGACAGAAGTGCGGACCGTAGTTGGGGGCTTTCTGATGCAATGGCTTACATTGCAAAAAATAACGGTGCACTGGTTATTTTAGGCAAACAAGAAAGCACCGAAGAGCTAGAGGCCACAGTAAAAACATTTGCTGCTGCCGATGCTGGCGAAAATGTTACGCCGCGTAAATTTAAAGGCACATCACGCACTGTTGGTGTGGGCTCGCAAATACTGGCTGATTTAGGTATTAAGCAAATGCGCTTAATGAGTCGCCCTAAAAAGTATCATGCACTTTCGGGCTTTCATTTAGAAGTGGTTGATTACGTTGAGCCACAATAAGGGCTCAGCTTTTAACTAGTCTATTTTTTTATTTTTATGGTATGATGCGCAGCAATTTTTGCGCAATCGCAACCGCTTGAACATATTTTTAGGGTTATCAAATGAAAATTATTGAAGGTAATAAGTACGCTCCAGGCAAAAAATTCGCTATTGTTATTTCTCGTTTTAACGATTTTATTGGTAGCAGCCTACTAGAAGGTGCTGTTGATGAGCTAAAGCGTACTGGTGACGTAGCCGATGATGACATTACCGTTGTGTATGTACCCGGTGCAGTAGAGTTACCTTTAGCGGCAAAACGCATTGCGGCAAAAAAAGAGTATGATGCAATCATCGCATTAGGCGTAGTGATCAGAGGTGGTACACCACACTTTGACCTCGTTGCTGGCGAATCTAACAAAGGCCTTGCAAATGTATCGCTTGAGTATGATATCCCGGTTGCATTTGGCGTATTAACCACAGAAAGCATTGAACAAGCAATTGAACGCGCTGGTACCAAAATGGGTAACAAAGGCGGCGAAGCGGCATTAGGCGCGCTTGAAATGGTTAATGTGTTAGATAAAATTTAAGTTTAAGGAATTTTTGTGAAACCAGCAGCAAGACGTAAAGCACGTATCTTAGCACTTCAAGCCGTTTATTCTTGGCAATTAAGTGGCAATTTAATTGCCGATATCGAACAACAAATGTTGATCGAAAACGACGTGACTAAAATTGATGTTGAATACTTTAAAGATTTAGCGCGTGGCGTTGCCGTTAATTATAAGCAACTAGATGAAGCTGTATCTCCGCATTTAACACGTCCATTTGATGATTTAGATATGGTAGAGCGTGCAATTTTACGTTTAAGCGCGTATGAGCTTAAATTCCGTGAAGATGTGCCATATAAAGTAGCAATCAATGAAGGCATTGAGCTTGCTAAAATATTTGGCGCTGAAGACAGCCATAAATTTGTAAACGGTGTACTTGATAAAGCTGTTAAGCATTTACGCAAGTAATACTAGCCTTGCTAAAGCGCTCTGCTAAAGAGCTTAGCTTTAACAGTTAGTACACGTTAAAAAGGAGAGCCGGCATAGGTCGGCTTTTTTGTGTATGAAGGAATTTGAATTAATAAACCGCTACTTTAAAGGTCGTGGTATAACTCGTCGTGATGTAAGCCTAGGAATAGGGGACGACTGTGCATTAGTTACCGTTCCGCAAAACTGCCAACTTGCAGTAACAACTGATACGCTTGTATCGGGTGTTCATTTTTTTGATGACATTTCTCCCCGAGCATTAGGACACCGAGCACTGGCCGTAAATCTAAGTGATTTAGCAGCCATGGGGGCTGAGCCTACTTGGGTGTCGGTGGCATTAACCTTACCAAATATTAACCAGCAGTGGATTGAAGAATTTACTGAGGGAATGCACGAAATTGCTGAGTACTTTAATGTACAAATAATTGGTGGCGACACTACGCAGGGCCCTTTAACAGTTACTATATGCGCTAAAGGCACTGTGCCAGAGGGCAAAGCTTTACGCCGTGCAGGTGCTAAAGTGGGCGACTGGGTATGTGTAACCGGCACGCTAGGTGATGCCGGCTTGGCTATTGAATCTCGCAAGCGTGGCCTAAGTATTGAGCCTGAGCACTTAAAGTACATAAATAGCCGCTTTGATTACCCCACTCCACGGGTGGCTGCAGGGCAAGTATTACGTGGCCTTGCTTCATCAGCTATTGATGTGTCTGATGGCCTTATGGCGGATTTAACCCACATACTTGATATGTCACAAGTCAGCGCCAGTATAAATATTGAAAACATCCCAACCTCTGACGCTATGCGTTCAAGCCTGAACTTTGAGGCGCAATTGCCGTATATTTTAGGCTATGGCGATGACTACGAATTACTTTTTACTGTCTCTGAAGATAATAAAAGCATGTTGGAGCTTAAATTACGTCAATACGGCGTAGAAGCAACGTGCATAGGGCAAATAAAAAGTGGCGAAGGGCACATTGAGCTTTTACACCACGGTGAAAAATTTAATTTTGAGCAACAGGGCTTTGAGCACTTTGCCAAGGAGCAGGTTTGACTAGCAAAAAACAGTTTAATTTAAAGCGCCCGCACCAGTTATTTGGCCTAGGGTTTGGCACTGGCCTTGCGCCTGTTGCGCCAGGCACCTTTGGTACATTTGCTGCTTTACCATTTATTTTTATGACCATGTATTTTCCGCTTTGGCTACAAATCGTGTTTGCCGTGGTTATTAGTATTTTTGGTATTTGGGCGTGTGGCAAAACCGCCGATGATTTAGGTGTGCACGACCACCCAGCCATAGTGTGGGATGAAGTTGCGGGTTATTACATTACGATGATTGGTGCAGCGCTTAGTTGGCAAACCTTACTTGTAGGCTTTTTATTATTTAGATTTTTTGATATTGCCAAACCTGGCCCGATCAAAACGCTCGATAAGCGAATGGACGGCGGCGTGGGTATAATGGCTGATGATGTACTTGCCGGTATTTTTTCGCTTATTTGTTTGCAAGCGTTAATAAAAGCAGGTTTACTACCCTTTTAATTTTTGTGTTTTATTTGTTTAACTAGGTGGCAGCGAAATGATGCGATTTTTACTGGTATGTGTACTTATGTTGTGTGCCATGCCAAGTTGGGCTTCTATTACTGATTACGTTGTTAAGCAATGGAATATCAAAGATGGCTTGCCCTCGCAATCGCTAAAAAGTGTTGTGCAAGATCAGCAAGGCTATATGTGGGTCGGAACGCAATTTGGTCTTAGTCGTTTTGACGGCACAACTTTTACTAATTACAACACACAAAATAGTCCTTTTTTGCCAAGCAATGGTATTAATAAACTGCTCATAGATAGTAATGGCTATCTGTGGGTGGGCACTAAAAGTGGCTTGGTGGTCATAAACCCGCAAACGCTTGCCGCACAAGAATTTAATATTAAAGGCCCAGTTAGAGACATATTAGAAGATGCCAAGGGCAGCATTTGGATTGCAGCTAATGGACTTTATTATGTAGACCGCAACCAAGTTGATTTACGTGATAAAGCGAACGAACTCGTTCCTATTGTAAATGCCACTGTGATCACCCAAATAGTGGGGTCGGTTAGTCAAATGGCGCTTTCTCCAGAGGGGATTTGGCTTGTCAACGACCGTCATTTACTACGCTTAACTAAAAGCGCCTCGGATTTTTCAAAACTCAGGTTGGAGTTAACAGCTAAGGTGTCATTGCCTGAGCGGTTAGCACAAACCATTGTTCATGATCTGTCTTTTTTAAATGGTAATTTATATTTAGCCTCTGAACTGGGTGCTTACTTTTTAGATTTAGACGATGAACTAAGACCTTTCCCGCTTCCGAATGCGAATAACTCAGCTGTGTATAAATTTATGAGCGACACCAATGGTGGCTTATGGGTTTCTACTTATGGACGACTGCTTTTTAGAGCTAAGTCGGGTGAATGGCAATGGGTTGAGCCAAGTCAGCTAGATCAAAGTATTTGGTTTGCCGATATTTACCGCGATAGCCAAAATAATATTTGGCTTGCAAGTTTTAGCGAAGGCTTATGGCTTGCACACGAAGGGCGTATTGAGCGCCACTCTGCTTTATCGCAAATGACAGAGGCCGTTATGGCAATTAGCCAAGCGCCCGATGGTAATTTATGGGTGGCAAATAAAAGTGGTATTGGTTATTTCGATTTAAATAAAAACTTTGTCAATAAAATACCCAGTGCGCAATTTGGCCGCGCAACAGTACACGACTTACAGTTTGATGGCTCGCGTTTATATATAGCGACCGGACGAGGGCTGTTTTTTTACGAGCAAGATAAACTATACAGTTTTCCTGGCAGAGCGCTGCGCGACAATCCGGTATTTGCTATTAGCCCATCAAGCAAAGGCGGTTTTTGGATAGGTACAGGGCGTGGCTTGTATAGGCTGAGTTATGGCGGGTTAACACCCTTTGCATACAATGCCTTTTTAGGCAGTAAATTTATAACGTATGTGCTCGATAAAGCAAACTTTGGTGTAATAGGGACCAGTAAAGGGGCATATTACTTTACTGACCGTGGCATTGAAAAAATAGGTGACCAAACTTCGCTCGAAAGTGCATACATCACCAGCGTATTACATATAGATGGTGTAGGTATTTTAATTGGCTCGCTTAATGACGGCTTATTTTACAGAAGTTTACAAGGGCATTGGCGACAGTTAGATGCAGCCAACGGCTTACCCTATGGCTCTATTTTTAGCCTAGAGTATGACGAAACTTATAAGCGTGTATGGGTAAGTACCATGAAAGGTGTTTACCGTATGCCAGTAGCGCAATTTAAATCAGAGGTGTCGAGCTTAAAAGTGGAAGAGGTTATTTCTTCTTTTGATAGGCAGCTCGATGGTAAAGCAAGCCAGTGTTGTAACGGTTTAGGACACGATGCCGTTGCCATGACCGATTATTCAATTTGGTACCCAAGCTTACAAGGCATTGTAGAAATACCTAAAAATACCGAGCTATTTGGCCTAAATGTATTAAAGCCTAAAGTAGAAACACTAACCACACCACTGCGCGCGTTAACTACCGCAGCATTGGGCGAAAAGCCTTTACTAGATACTGATGAGCGCGACATAACGTTAAAGTACACCGCCATCGATTATTATGCGCCAAATAGTATTGAGTTTAGATATAAGTTAAGTGGGTTAGATAGCGATTGGCGCTATGCTAATGCACGCCGAGAAGCCATTTATACAAATTTACCGGCGGGGTCATTTTTATTTGAGCTTGAGGCAAAACGCCAAGGCGAAGATTGGGACAGAGCGCAAACTGTCGAGTATGCATTTGTAGTACCGCAGCGCTTTGACGAAACTATTTACTTTAGATTGCTAATTGTTAGTGGGTTTATTTTACTGTTTTACTTTATTTTTTGGGTATTTAGAGCGCAAGAGCGCCGTAAGCAAGAAGTACTCGAAGCGCTGGTTACAGAGCGTACATTAGAGCTGCGCCAAGCTAACGATAAATTAGGCCAAGTAAACTCACAGCTTAAACTAGTTAGTCACTCAGATGAGCTTACAGGGCTACGTAGCCGCCGCTTTTTGTTTGATCAGCTCCCTAAAGATATTGAGCACTTCCAACGTAATGCACAGTCTTTACAAGCGCAAGGTAAGTCACTTGTACTGCTTATTATCAACTTTGATAACTTTAGCCGTATAAACGATGCGTATGGCCCAATAGCAGGAGATAGCTGCTTACAACAAATGGCAGCGTTACTTAATTCGCGTACCCAAGGCTCTGACTATGTAGCACGCTGGAGTGGGGATGAGTTTTTATTATTGCTGCGCGATTTTAAGTGCAACATGATTGACAGCTATGCCTCTGATTTATGCCAAGCAATCGCATTAAATTCGTTTCAATTACCAAATGGTAAAACAACCAATATTACGGCTTCATTGGGGTGGTCTTTTTACCCACTGCCGCTTTTAGGTGGGCAAGTAATAAGCTGGGAAACGTCGATAAACTTAGCCGATATAGCGCTTCATCAGGTTAAAAAACGCGGTGGTGACGGTGTGGCAAATATTACGTTTGATAAACAGTTGGATGCGTTTGAGTTTGAGCAAAATTCGAATGTAGATCAGCAGCTGGGTATTTTACAAAGTAATGGCTTAGCAGATATTAAAGTGTGGATGCGATAATGCCCAACCTACAAAAGTAGGTTAGGCATGGTGAGGGTAACGCTATTTAATTACTGGTTTAGCCACGCTGGTAAAATAGCCACTGACTCAGGTGCACTAAATGCCATACTTGCATCGGCACTTATATCTCCCCCTGCGGTACTTAAAATATTATTAAAGCGCATAACTACGTTGTTAGACTTTTCGGCAACGTATAAATCGGTTCCGCTATACATAATATCAACAGGGTTTCCTAATAATGTATTGGGCCCGCTAATCGTCGCGCTTATATTAACTAGTCCCGAGGCATTTGCGGTATTATTTAATACATAAATTTTGCCATCGTCAGCAACGGCTGCGCTGCCTACATCAGAAAGTATTAACGCACCACTTAATGAGTCGTAATCTATTCCATGAATATTGGTAGGCGCTGCCAGTGCTTGTGAATTATTGGCAGGTGTAATTAATCTATCTTCTGTACTTATTGTGGTCTCGCCACTTAGTAGCTTATTTTTAACTTGATCAAATACCGCTACAGTGCCATTAGTTAGCGCAACAAAAGCGCGGTCAGTGTTACTGTCGTAATCAACATCCCACGGGCGTGCATTATTGGCAAAAGTTAAGGTCATAAGAGGTGATACATCGCCGGTGGCACAGCTTGAAAATATAGCAATGCTCGGCGTGGTTTCATTATTTTCAGCCACAAAAATCATTCCACTATCGGAGGCAATATCTAATCCTTTAGGTGAAATAAGGCCTGTATTGCTTCCTGAAATCAGTCTATCTTGGCTGGCGTTAAATGTTTCGCCATCACGGTTATAAGCCACTTTAGTAGAGATGACGATTCCGCCCATTCCTGTACTGGCATTATCGAATGTTGCGTAGCTATTACCTGCTTTATCAAAGCTAACGCTTTCTATCGTTTGGCTTGCATTATAGCTTGCAAGTTCGCTACTTAATGCTGTATTTAAACGGCTAATTTGGCCTGTTGTATCACCCGCAGTGCTTGGATTACTGGATACGGCTACGCCTAATAGCGCCATATTAGGCTCAGTACTATCTGATATATCAGCCATTGAGCTTTGAGTTAGCGTGTTAGTAATTGACTCTGGCTTAGTAGACGCAGTATTTAAATCGGGCGCTATATCGCCACTTTCACCGGCAAATATATTACTAAACACTAAAATTGCATCGTTTGATTTTTCGGCCACACGTAAATCGCTACCCTCAAGGGTAATATCTACAGGGTTGCCTAGCATAGTCGCAGGGCCTGAAATACTGCGTGCAACAGATGTATTACCTTGCGCAGTTGAGGCATTATTAATAACAAAAAGCGCGCCATCGGTAGCATCTGATGCGCTACCAACATCCGATAAAATAAGTTTATTGGTGGTTTCATCATAAACAATGCCGTGAATATTTACCGATATTTGCACACCATCGGCATCGCTTGGTGTAATAGTACGACTTGGCATAGCGGTAAATTCACCGCTTACAAAATTATCGTAAACCGCGACATCACCGTTGGTAAGTGCTACATAAAGTCGGTCGTTTACGTGGTCATAATCAACATCCCACGGGGCGGCTTCGGTAACAGTAGTAGCAAGCGGCGCGGCATCTCCCGCTGCAGCACTGCCAAATGTGGTAATTTGCATGGCACCAAAATCAGCTATAAATATCAGCCCGCTATTTTTTGCAATCGCTATGCCCTTAGGGTTAACCAATGTAGTGGCAGGGCCTGTAATTTCACGGTCTTGATTAGTACTAAAGCTTGCACCATCATCGCGATTGGCAAGTTGGCATATAGTTTTAATGCTACCATTTTCGCTGTCGCTTGCTTGTATTAAATTACCGAGGCTATCAAAGGCTACGCCTTCATTTGCAGTGGTATTAAAGGTTTTTAATTTGGCAGCGTTCTGGTTTATTAAATCAACAGTGCCTGCGTTTTGCTCACCGTTATTAGCTAAAATAAACGTGGCAGCACTAAAGCCGGGGTTACCGTTTGTGCCATCGCTTCCATCTTGACCATCTGCTCCCGGCGTACCGGCTAAACCGTTTTCTCCATCATCACCGCTACACCCTGAAATACCAAGTACTATCCCAAGCGCTAATGCTGAAAAACAAAGGGGGCGTTTAAGTGAAATGTTTTGTGTATGAAGGTGAGTTAAATTAGCTTTTTTCATCATTTTTACCTTTTAATATTCCATCAAATGAAAGTAAATAACGTGCCTGTTTATACTCCTCAGTACGTACTATTTACTGTGTTAACCTCATAGAGATAACGCGTAGAAATACACATTGGATGCAAATATTTAAAAATAAAAAACAAAAAAGGAGCCATCAGGCTCCCTTTAAAAACTAGCTAGCAAAAATAATTAAGCGATAAACGATTTTATTGAATTTAAAATGCCTTGTTCACCTAAGCCCATTTCATCATGCATTTGCGCTTGTGTGCCGTGCTTAATAAATTCATCAGGAATACCTAAGTTAAGCACTTTTAGGTTGGCTTTTTGCGCTGCTAAATATTCATTAACCGCTGAGCCTGCGCCACCACAAATAGCGTTGTCTTCAAGCGTTACTATTACATCATGAGTTTGGCTAAGCTCATCTAATAAACTTGTATCAAGTGGCTTAATAAAGCGCATATTAACTAGCGTTGCCCCTAGCTCATTTGCAGCAAGTTGCGCGTTTTCAAGCAAAGTACCAAAGGATAAAATAGCAATTTTAGCACCTTGCTTAATGGTATTGGCTTTGCCTATTTCTAGTAGCGTCATTTCGCTTTGAATATCGGCAGTACCGGCACTACCACGAGGGTAGCGAACTGCTACAGGGCAATTAGCTTTATAACCGGTATAAAGCATATGGCGGCACTCGTTAGTATCACTTGGGGCCATAATAACCATGTTGGGAATACAGCGCATAAAGCTTAAGTCGTACGCACCTTGGTGTGTTTCGCCGTCGGCGCCTACAATACCAGCGCGGTCTATAGCAAAAAGCACAGGTAAGTTTTGCAGTGCAACATCATGGATAAGTTGATCATACGCACGTTGTAAAAAGCTCGAGTAAATAGCTACAACGGGTTTTAACCCTTCACAGGCAAAACCGGCGGCCAATGTGACAGCGTGCTGCTCTGCTATGGCTACATCGAAATACTGCTCTGGGTGTTCTTTTGAAAAACGCACCATACCTGAGCCTTCACGCATTGCTGGGGTAATAGCCATTAATTTTTTATCTTGCTCGGCCATATCACACAACCAATCACCAAACACCTTAGAGAAAGTGGCGGCGCCAGGTTTAGATTTAGGTAAGCTTGATGTATTAGGGTCAAACTTTGGCACACCGTGATAGCCAATAGGATCAGCTTCTGCGGGTTTATAGCCTTTTCCTTTTTGGGTTTTTATATGTAAAAGCTGAGGCCCTTTTAAATTACGCATATTACGCAGTGTATCTACGAGCATATTTACATCGTGGCCATCAATTGGGCCAATGTAATTAAGACCTAGTTCTTCAAAAAAGGTACCTGGAATAACCATTCCTTTTAGGTGCTCTTCTACTTTACTGGCAAGCTCTTTAACAGGAGGCACGCCAGAGAGTAACTTTTTACTGCCTTCGCGAATATTTGTGTAAAAGCTGCCAGATAAAATACGCGCAAAGTGATTAGTTAACGCACCGACGTTTTCAGAAATCGACATTTCGTTATCATTTAAAATGATTAACATGTCAGATTTTACATCGCCTAAGTGGTTCATTGCTTCAAATGCCATACCTGCTGTAATGGCGCCATCGCCTATAACAGCAACAGTTTTGCGGCCTTTACCTTCTTTTTGAGCCGCAATAGACATACCAAGCGCTGCCGAAATAGAGGTACTTGAATGGCCTACGCTAAAGGTATCGTATTGGCTTTCTTCACGAAAAGGGAATGGATGTAATCCGTCTTTTTGGCGAATTGTATGCATTAAATCGCGTCGTCCCGTTAAAATTTTATGCGGGTACGCTTGGTGGCCTACATCCCATACAAGGCGATCTTCTGGTGTGTTATACACATAATGTAGAGCAACGGTAAGCTCAACAGTTCCTAAACCAGACGCTAAATGGCCGCTACTTTGCGAAACAGAGTTGAGTAAATAGTCTCGTAACTCGTTGCTAAACGCAGGGAGTTTATCTTGCGCTATATCGCGTAAGTGGGCTGGTTCGTCAACCAAGTTAAGTAATGGATACTTGCTACTATCAAGTGTCATGGTATTTATTTTATCCTTCGCTAACACCGGTGCTAACTTATTAGTTGTTACCGCTGTTGAGTAATAATGTCAGTGCTAAATGGCAATACGTATATGTAACACTCAATGGTCACGTTTAATCAGGTAGTTTGCCAGCGCCGCTAGAGTAGAGGTATCAGCATCTATTTTGTTTAATGCTTGATGCGCTTGCTCTATTAAATTTTGCGCCATTTGCTTGGCACCTTGCATACCTAATAGGGCCGGATAAGTTGCTTTATTAGCAGCTAAATCAGATCCTTGTGGCTTACCTAAAGTAAATGTGTCACCTTCAACATCTAAAATGTCGTCGTGCACTTGAAATGCCAGCCCTATAGCATACCCAAAAACACGTAAGTTTTCTAAGGTTTGTTTGTCTGCTTTTTCGCTACATAATGCACCCAATGTAATGGCACAGTTGATTAAGGCACCCGTTTTTAATTTATGAATTCGTTCAAGCTGTTGTACTGTAATCACTTTATCTGTGGCTGCAATATCTAGCCCTTGCCCGCCGACCATGCCTTCAAGCCCCGATGCTTTAGCCAGTGCGCTGATCATTTTTACTTGTGTTGACGCGCTGCAGGTAAAATTGTGAGCCGAGATAAGCTCAAAGGCCAATGTTTGTAGTGCATCGCCCGCTAAAATTGCGTGCGCATCGTCAAACTCTATATGGCAAGTTGGGCGTCCACGGCGAAGGTCGTCATCATCCATGGCTGGTAAATCATCGTGCACCAACGAGTAGCTATGAATACACTCAATAGCAGCAGCAAGAATATCTAAATCTTGCTTATTAGCTCCGAGCATTTCACCACTTGCGTAGACTAAAAAGGGGCGTAAACGCTTGCCACCGTTAAATAAGCCGTACTGCGTAGCTTCTTTTACTGTGTGTGCGGTATCAAGGGGTTGATCAAAGTACTGTTGCAGGGTCTTTACGACATCTTGTTGAGCACATTCTATTTTTTCTTGTATGCTCACGGTTATTCCATATCGTTGTTAAATGAAGTAAGCGCTGCTTTTTCGTCATTACCCATCAAAATAGACACTTTTTGTTCTGCTTGTTGTAACTTACCCGTTGAGGCGTTAGCTAAGGCTATACCACGCTCAAATTGCTTTAACGACTGCTCAAGCGATAAATCACCTTGTTCCATTTCACCGACAATGGTTGATAGTTCTTCGAGTGCTTGTTCAAAACTTAGGTTTTCAGGTTTTTTAGTCGCCATGTTTAATTTCAGCCAGCATGATAAATTTAGGAGCCAATTTTAGGGGGAATGCTAAACTAGGTCAAAGGATGATCGTTGTTTTTTGAGTTATATCAGTTTAAATCGCATTTTTACCATGTATAAGATGCGTATTAGTGCTCACTGTGTACAATAAAATTAATCAGCCGCTAGGCGAGTAGGGTATCTTGATCTAAAATTAGGCCAAACACAGTGTTTTACACTTTTTTCAAAAATGGCTTAAGTATTTCAGTATCTTGCCGATAAGCAGTTAATAATAAAAGTTTGAATAACAAAGTATAATACTTTGGAGGAAATGTGGATTTAGCAACCATAATTGGGATCCTTGGCGCAATTGGTTTAATTGTCATGTCCATGTTTATGAGTAGTAGCGGTGAAATGGGGATGTTTGCCGATGCGCCTTCTAGTGTAATTGTATTTGGTGGCTCACTATTTATTGTGTTATCAAACTTTACCTTGTCGCAGTTTTTGGGCATAGGTAAAGTTGTTGGTAAAGCATTTATGTTTAAAATCGAATCGCCAGAAGAGCTGATTGAAAAAGCAGTTGAACTTGCTGATTCTGCCCGTAAAGGGGGGTTTTTAGCCCTCGAAGAAGCCGAAATACCAAACCCTTTTATGCGCAAAGGTGTAGATATGCTCGTTGATGGCCACGATGCTGATGTAGTTCGTGCCACGCTTCAAAAAGACATTTCTTTAACCACAACTCGTCACGAACTGGGCGCCAGTTTATTTAAGTCACTTGCCGATATAGCCCCAGCAATGGGTATGATAGGAACGTTAATAGGCTTAGTTGCTATGTTATCTAACATGGATGACCCTAAAGCCATTGGCCCCGCAATGGCGGTGGCATTATTAACTACTTTATATGGTGCATTTTTAGCAAATGTAGTGGCTATTCCTATTCAGGTAAAACTTGAGCTTCGTAAAGACGAAGAAGCCATGAATCAGCGTCTAATACTGGATGCTATTTTAGGTATTCAAGATGGCCAAAACCCGAAAGTAATAGAAGGTATTTTGAAAAACTATCTTGCTGAGTCTAAGCGCAAAGTAGATACCGAGGAGTAACCATGTCTGATCAAGAGTGCAAATGCCCACCCCCAGGTTTGCCTGCTTGGATGGGAACATTTGCCGACTTAATGTCGCTTTTAATGTGCTTTTTTGTACTTTTGCTCGCGTTTTCAGAAATGGATGTACTTAAATTTAAGCAAATAGCAGGCTCGATGAAGTTTGCATTTGGTGTGCAAAACAAAATAGAAGTAAAAGATATCCCTAAAGGGACCTCGGTTATTGCTATGGAATTTACCCCTGGTAAGCCTGAACCTACCCCGATAGAAACCATTCAGCAACAAACCGTTGAAATGACCCAGCAAATGTTAGAATTTCAAGCGGGTGATGAAAGCTCTGCTGGTGGTAGACAAGAGCAACGTGGCGATAAACGTGGTGGCGAGTCACGTAGTACATCGCAGCAGCAATCTTCAGAGCAAGCAACTTCAGCCGCCGATCAAGAACAAACTAACGAGTTAGTGAAAAAAATAGCGCAGCAGCTCGAAAAACAAATTATCGATGGTGCAATCGAGCTTGAATCTTTAGGGCAGCAAATCATTATTCGTATCCGTGAAAATGGCTCATTTCCCTCTGGCAGTGCTTTTTTACAACCTAAGTTTAAGCCCATAATTCAAGATATTGGTGAGTTATTAAAAGATGTACCTGGAGAAATTACGGTATCGGGTCACACCGATGATTTTCAGGTTTCTAACGAGTTATATATTAATAACTGGGACTTATCGTCAAAGCGTGCTGTAGCAGTCGCAAGCGAATTACAAACGGTACAAGGGTTTGATAAAAACCGTATGATGGTAGTAGGGCGTGCTGATACTCGTCCACTTGTGCCGAATGATTCAAACGAAGATAGGCGTAGAAATCGCCGAGTAGAAATATCAATCTTACAAGGTAAGGCTAAAGAGTCAGACCCTATTGATGTGCGCTAGGCGAGTAGCGGGCGCTAATTTTTCTAATTAAGTTTCTTTTTAAGGTACTTAATCACCTAAGTATCTTGGCAAGCTCATTATTTTAGCTTAAAGTACATTTCCTTAACATATGTAATGGATGCGCTGTGAAAGTTATAATTAAATATTGTGATATGCCAGGTAATGGTGATGGTACCGACGACGATACAAAAGAAAAATAAGGTAAAACATTTTGCCTGATTGGTTTTTGTATTTCGTTAGTATTTTAAGTAAAAGCTGGGTCTTTATGCTAAGCCCGGCTCTTTTAATATTTTTTATATTTAAAGATTACTTAGCCTTTAGGTTTGCATTACTGACCGTCGCTTTTTTCTTCTTTGGGGGGATAACAGCCTCTAGCTTGAGAGAGTTTGACGATATTTATATCTATCGTTATTTAGTATGGGCGGCTACCGATATTATATGGATGGCGTTAATAGCTTATTGGGGAATAAAAGATAAAGTTTATTTATGGCAATGCGTTATTGGTCAGTTAGTGGTTATTGGCGCACCTATATTACAATTATTCAGATTAGTTGACCGTCACCTTTGGGATTTAGCGTACAGCACCATTATTTACAAAACGTTAATGCCCTTTATCAACATTGGCACCGTCATAGTGTGTTATTTACCTTTAATTATGCTTTTCGCTAAAAAAAGTAATTCCCCCTCAAAAATAGAAAGCGCTCCACCTTCTAAATAGCTGTGCTAAACTACTGTTCATATAAACAGTTAATGAGCAACTCCCATGAAACTCTATATCGCAGAAAAGCCATCACTTGGCAGAGCTATTGCTGATGCATTGCCAAAACCACATAAAAAACACGATGGTTATATAGAAGTGGCTAATGGTGACTGTGTCTCGTGGTGTATAGGGCACTTACTTGAGCAAGCTGAACCTGATGATTATGATGCGCGTTTTAAAAAGTGGCAATTTGAACACCTCCCCATAGTGCCACAGCAATGGCAGCTCAAGGCAAAAACGAAAACGCGTAAGCAATTAACTATTTTAAAAAAGCTAATTAAGCAGGCATCAGTACTCGTGCATGCGGGGGATCCCGATCGCGAAGGCCAATTGTTGGTTGATGAAGTCATAGAGCAAGCCAAAATAAGTAAAACCAAAAAGCAAAGCATTCAACGTTTACTTATAAGTGATTTAAATTTAGCGGCGGTAAAAAAAGCGCTTACTACTATGCGTTCAAATCGTGAATTTATTCCGCTTAGTGTATCGGCGCTTGCGCGTTCACGTGCAGATTGGCTATTTGGTATGAACCTTACGCGTGCTTATACGCTGGCGGGACAAAAAGCAGGCTTTGGCAATGTGTTGTCAGTGGGTCGCGTACAAACCCCAATTTTAGGTTTAGTGGTTAATCGGGATAACGAAATAGCTAACTTTGTGTCAAAACCATTTTATGAAGTGTTGGCGCATTTAATAACCCCTGAGCAGCAAAGCTTTGTGGCCAAGTGGGTACCAAGCAAAGCCTGCGAGCCGTACCAAGATGAAGAGGGCCGCGTTTTAAATAATGCATTAGCCGAAAACGTCGCCTCGCGAATAGCCAATCAACCAGCTGAAGTCACTGCGCTCGAACAAAAACAAAAAAAACAAAGCGCGCCGCTGCCTTATAATTTATCGGCACTGCAAATAGATGCTGCAAAGGCATTTGGTATGGCAGCTCAGCAAGTACTCGATATTTGCCAAACGCTCTATGAGCGTCATAAGTTAATTACTTACCCTCGTTCTGATAATCGTTATTTGCCTAAAGAGCATCATGTAGATGCGCCTGCAATTTTAAAAGCAATTGCAGCTAATGGCGGTCAAAACACTGAGTTTGTGAATGGGGCAGACGCTAAAAAACGCAGCAAATGTTTTAACGATGAAAAAGTGGCTGCACACCATGCAATTGTACCTACCGCTAAACAACTAAAAACAGCGACTTTGGCGGCTGATGAAGCAAAAGTATATCAACTTATTAGCAGGCATTACCTAATTCAGTTTTACCCCGATTACATTTATAACGAAACTAAAGTAGAGGTAACAATTGCGGGAGGTTTATTTAAAGCCAATGCAAAGCAAGATGTAAGCTTAGGATTTAAGGTATTAATGGGCAAAGCCGAGCTAAAAGATGAAGCAACCTTGCCTCATTTAACAAAAGGCATGGCGCTTAACTGCACTAAAGGTGAAGTGGTAGAAAAACACACTACGCCACCGTCTCATTTTACTGATGCAACATTGCTAAGTGCCATGACCGGCATTAGTCGTTATGTAAAAGATTCACAAATTAAAAAAATACTCAAAGAGACCGATGGGCTAGGAACAGAGGCAACCCGCGCAGGCATTATTGAATTATTATTTAGGCGTCGTTTTTTAAAGCGCGAAGGTAAATCAATTAAAGCAACGCAAACAGGCTTGGCACTTATTAGTGTTTTACCAGAGGGTTTAGCTAGCCCCGATTTGACCGCTAAATGGGAGGCGAGTTTAGGCAACATTGCTCAACAAGCAATGAGCTACCAACAATTTTTACAACCACTGCTGGTGGAGCTTGAAGGTTTTGTACAGCAAGCAGCTAGTTGTGATAGCCATGTATTTTCAAAGCTGCCTAAAACACCGCCTAAAAAGCGCTTTGCTAAGGGTGGTAAAAAAGCAGCATTTAAAAAATCAAATTATAAAAAGAGCTCAGCAACCACTTAATCGCTGAGCTCTCAAATACGGCTTATTTTTTATTAAATAACGCGACTGCAGCGTTACTCATGGCTTTTATACCGGTCGGTAATGCTACTTTATAATCTGGTGCAAATTTACTTGAGTGTAATGAAGGAAGTGTTTGGTTACTTTTCATCGCATTTGTATATTGCTGCTGGTTTACTCCACCTAACCAAAATAACGTAATAGGAATGTTTTCATCAGTTCTACCGTATAGCCCAAAATCTTCACCAGCCATAACCGCTTTTGTCTCAAGTACATTAGTTTCGCCAATTGCATCAGCAATAGCACTCCTAACAATGTTAGTTTGTTGAGGGTTATTGTAAGTAGATGGAATAGATTCATCTTCATGAACGTGAACAACAGGGTAGTGTGACTCAGTAAGGCCAGCACTTTGAGCAATACCCGCTGTAATACGTTTTATTGCTGCTATTTGCGCCGTCCGTACCTCTGGGTTGTAGCTTCTAAGCGTAAGCTGTAGTTTTACTTCATCGGAAATCACATTATGCTTTGAGCCACCATGAATAGAGCCCACAGTCACAACAGAAGGCTCAAGTGGAGAAAGCTCGCGGCTTGTGATTGTTTGTAATGCTAATACCGTACGCGCCGCAATAACTACAGGGTCTACGGTAGTGTGTGGGTAGGCGCCGTGTCCGCCTTTACCTTTTATAGTTATATCTACCGAATCAACACTTGCCATGGTGTATTCATTTTTCATTGATACCTTACCCGCAGGCACGCTGGCACTAACATGCAGCGCAATAACATGATCAGGTTTAGCATATTTACTAAATAAGCCTTCACTTAACATGGCTTTTGCTCCACCGCCAACTTCTTCTGCAGGTTGAGCAACCATCATTAACGTTCCTTGCCACTTACTTTTATGGGCAATAAGTTGCTCAGCAGTACCAATAAACGAGCTCATATGTATATCGTGGCCACAGCCATGCATTACTCCTACTTTATTCCCATGCTCATTGGTCACTTGTACTTTAGATGCATAAGGTTTACCGGTTTGCTCTGTGATTGGTAGGCCATCGGTATCAGTACGAATCATTATTGTAGGGCCGGTGCCATTTTTATAAATCCCTACCACACCGTAGCCGCCCACATTATCTGTTACGTCAAACCCAAGGTTTGTTAATTGCGATGCTATTTTTTGGCCAGTTTCTTGTTCGTGATATGAAAGTTCTGGAGATTGATGTAAGTTGAGGTAAAACTTTTCAATAGCTGGCATACTCTTAGTTAAATCTAAGTTTAGTGACTTAGCGTAAGTGAGTGGGCTTGCTATCATAAATGCTACAGCTAGATAGGTGATTTTCATGTTTTCCCTCATTATTTGAAAGTATTTAATACTTGTATTTATTATGTTCGTCTCCATATAAAAACCTAAATAAATGAATATGGCAATTAATTCAATGAGCAACATAGTTAGTATCAACGCACAAAACCTTCAGCAAGTACTCGGTGAAACATCACAACAAAAGTTGGTGCTGCTTAACTTCCACTCGCCACAAAGTCCTGAGTGTATTAGCCAAATCGGTATATTAGAAAATTTAGCTACGCAATATAAAGACCATATTGTAGTGGCTAATCTTGATTGTGACGCAGAACAAGCACTCGCCTCGCAATTAGCGCAGCAGGTTGGCTTGCAAACCTTACCTACACTTGTGTTGTTAAAAGATTCAGCTCCAGTAGATTTATTAGCGGGTGCACAAACAGACGCGCAAATTCGC